>NZ_JAUSSF010000008.1 GCF_030812195.1 Chryseobacterium lathyri | reverse complement strand
CATATACTTATACTTATATCCCATATATATACCTCCATACCAAAAAAATCATTGATGATTTATAAGGGATCATTAATCAATGAGCATGCATAATTTATAGCTCAAAACATTTATGATTTGCAATAAGCAGAATAAAAAATACAAGTCTGTACATTTATGTGCAGGACTTTTTTTGTTTTTACTCCACAGATAAACTCTTTACTTCACTGCTTTTGGCGCTGCTAATGCATCATCACTCAACGTTCCTCATGGATCACAATATCAGTAAGCAAGAATAAAAAATATAATAGAGATGTTAAGCATTACTCATCATGTGTGATTTAACCTCTCATATGATTGTTAAATATATTATTAAAATACTACTTTTATTATTAAACTTAACTGTTGCAGGATCCATTACAGAGATCCGTTTATCTGAAACTATATAATATCGGAGTATATATCAAAATCTATACATCGGGTATTATGTTACGATTAGTAAAACATATGGCTTCAGCCTGAAGATAAGTTTTAAACCTCTGTGCGATTTGCATTATCTGGAGATAACAATCTAACCAGCTTCCACTCCCATTTTCTGATTCCCCGATAAAAATACTCTTATTCAATAGGAGCGGGCTAAAGCCCGCTTACAATGTATGCCCCTAGAAAAGGCTTTAGCCAAAACTTATAAGATGTAAACCTGATATCTGATACCATTTATATTTTAAACCAGATTAAGATTTATGCTTAATTAAACCAATAATGTAGAATTAAAAAATCTGCTCAATCTGCCTGATCCGCGAGAGATCTTCCGTTCAGTTTAAAAATCTATCCAGGGTTTTACAAACTATATTTTTATACAGATAAAAATCTACAACTTATTTATAATCATCTCAAACTCCTGGCAAATACTATAACCTTTATCAAGGTTTAACCAATAAAACATAAGCCTGCGAGATCAGAAAAATCTGTGGGAGAACCCATCCTACTACTTTCAACCATTGTCTTTGCCGTACCCTTTTCCGTTCCATCTAAAAGTTTACCAGCTAAGCTAAAGCTGATCTCCCAGGATAATGACAGGACAATACCCATTCCCAGCCACCCATCTTCTCTCTCCAACTGATATTCAGGTCTTAGATTTTGAGGCACTTCTCCCGAAGCTTATCACTTTGCTAAATCTTATGCTCCGCCTTATGTTCCCCCTGCCTTTCATACCATAGCTTATAAATTGACCATTGTGGATAACTATGTCATAGGCATAATGTATTAACAATCAAAACAGTATATTGATATTTATCCCCACTGTAAACGGATT
>NZ_JAUSSF010000007.1 GCF_030812195.1 Chryseobacterium lathyri | reverse complement strand
AATGATTTAAAAAAAAATTACTTAAAATGACAGCACAAGAAGCTTTTAATCAATTAGACCCTAAGAAATGGGCAGAAACTTCAGTAGTGGAAAAACTACATTTACTGGAAGAAGTACAGAATAACCTGAAAAAGTATGCAGACGATTTGGGTGCCTCTGATCAGAAAATGAAAAACACCCTCATGGGTGAAGACATTTACACACATGCCGAATCAGTATTTGCAACGGCAGTTCCCTTGGCAGGAAACGTTTCGGCCTGCATACAGCTTTACGAATCCATCGCGAAGGGTGAAATGCCAAAACCTTTGAATATTACCAAAGTAAATGACGACACCTATGATGTACACGTATTCCCAATGGATGCCAAGGATAAAGTGCTCAGCGGAACACAAAGCGGACATTTACGTGTAAAAGGAACTCCGAAGCAGGTAAATCCTTTAGAAAAGCCAGCCGGAGTAACAGCCATTTTGGGTGCCGGAAATTACAGTTCATCACTCGAAATGGTAAAAGCACTTTTTTACGATAACAAAGCTGTCATCCACAAGCCGCATCATCTAAATGAAGAAACCGATGCTATCTGGGAAAAGATTTTCCAGCCTATTATCGATTTTGGAGCCTTACGCTTTGTTTCCGCAGATCAGGGACGAGAACTTACAACAAATGATGGTTTAACGGCCATCTATTTCACAGGGGGAACAGAAACGGCCAAAGCAATTATGAGCAATACCAATACCCATATGGTAGCAGAGTGTGGTGGCAATAACCCTTGCATTATAGTTCCTGGCGACAGACCCTGGACGAAAAAAGAAATGGAACATCAGGCCAATCAGATTGCTACCGTTGCCAAGCTCAATGGCGGTGCTGTATGCGGCCGCCCGCAAACTTTGGTGACTTCCAGACATTGGGAGCAGCGAAATGAATTTTTAAATGCTCTGAGAAAAGCTCTATCTGAAGATACTCCGGCTGCCGGAGCCTATTATCCAGGAACAGACAAAGCAGAGGAAGGTTTCAAAAAAGCCTATCCGAATGCAGAAGTTTTAAAACCTGAAAACGGCAGATTCAAACATGCCAATTTTATGTTTATTACAGACTGTGAAGAAGACAGCTATGCCACACAAAATGAAGCATTTTGCCAAATTATGGATGAAGTTGCATTAGACGTACCAGCCAATGCCAAAGATTTTTTACCAAAAGCTACTGCATTTTGCAATGATAAATTATTGGGCTCATTGGGATGTATGCTTCTGATAGATGAAGACACCAAAAAGGCCCACCAATATGAATTAGACACAGCCGTTAACGATTTGAAATATGGAGGAATAGCCGTAAACACTATTCCTGTATTTGTATTTTTAAGCCCATATCTGACTTGGGGAGGAAATGAGCAAGGTAAAGAAATGGTATCCGGTTCCGGTAATTTCGGAAATCTGTTGGGATTTGAAAACATTGAAAAATCAATTGTTTACGACAAATTTGTATCCCCGGGACATATGCTTCGTACCAACCAGAAGGCATTTGACCATCTGGCAAAAAACATGGCAACCTATTCTATGGAACCTACCTGGAGAAACTTAACAAAAATGGCAGGAACAGCAATGATAGACAGCTTAAGAAAGAAAGATTTTTAATTTAGCACCTCAATACATACAATGAGAAAAACAATTTTAATTACAGGATGCGGCAGCGGTATCGGACGTATGACTGCCAAATATTTTCAGCAGAAAGGATGGAATGTGGCAGCCACTGTCCGCTCTAATCCGGAACAGGATACAGAGCTTAACAGCCTGGATAATGTACAGGTCATGGCACTGGATGTTACCAAAGAAAATACTATTCAATCTGCTGTACAACAAGCCGTTGAGCGGTTCGGAAAAATTGATGTGCTCCTCAACAATGCAGGATATGGTTCCTATGGTATCCTGGAGGCAACCCCTGAACAGGCTATCAGAATGCAGTTTGATGTCAATGTAATCGGCACCCTGCTGGTAGCTAAAAATATCATTCCCATCATGAGAAAGCAAGGTGAAGGGACCATTATCAATATTTCTTCAATGGGAGGTAAAATTTCCTTCCCATTAGGAACGTTGTACCACGGTTCTAAATTTGCAGTGGAAGGGCTGAGTGAAGCGCTTTCATTTGAATTGGAAGCCATTGGCATCCAGGTAAAAATGATTGAACCGGGAATGATCAATACGAATTTTGAGGAAACTGTAATGCAGAATATGAATGTGGATCCTACACAGACTGAATATGCTCCGTTCCTGGAAAAGGTAATGAAGGGAATGCAGCAGGCAGGAAGCCAGAATTCGGAGCCAATTGTAGTGGC
>NZ_JAUSSF010000006.1 GCF_030812195.1 Chryseobacterium lathyri | reverse complement strand
TAACAATATTTTAGAAATAAAAGTTGCGGGGTTTGATTTTTTTTGTATCTTTGCAGTCCGGTTAAACGGAGCGCAGGAGTAAGTAAAGATTGAGTTGGTATAGGGAGTTAAGGTTACTAAAAAAACTTTAAAATTTTCCTTTAAAAGATTTGGTCAGATAGAAATAAATAATTACTTTTGCAACCGCAAATAGAGAACAGAACGACAGAGAAGCTTCTTTATAAAATGCGGAAAGAAAAAAGATCATTGACATACAATATAACAACCAAGTAAGGAAAAAACTAAAGCGTAAAAAAAACTTTGAGTGGGTCAGGAAAAACATACAATGGAGAGTTTGATCCTGGCTCAGGATGAACGCTAGCGGGAGGCCTAACACATGCAAGCCGAGCGGTAGAGATTCTTCGGAATCTTGAGAGCGGCGCACGGGTGCGGAACACGTGTGCAACCTGCCTTTATCAGGGGAATAGCCTTTCGAAAGGAAGATTAATGCCCCATAATATATTTTCTGGCATCAGAAGATATTGAAAACTCCGGTGGATAAAGATGGGCACGCGCAGGATTAGATAGTTGGTAGGGTAACGGCCTACCAAGTCAGCGATCCTTAGGGGGCCTGAGAGGGTGATCCCCCACACTGGTACTGAGACACGGACCAGACTCCTACGGGAGGCAGCAGTGAGGAATATTGGACAATGGGTGAGAGCCTGATCCAGCCATCCCGCGTGAAGGACGACGGCCCTATGGGTTGTAAACTTCTTTTGTACAGGGATAAACCTAGATACGTGTATCTAGCTGAAGGTACTGTACGAATAAGCACCGGCTAACTCCGTGCCAGCAGCCGCGGTAATACGGAGGGTGCAAGCGTTATCCGGATTTATTGGGTTTAAAGGGTCCGTAGGCGGACTCGTAAGTCAGTGGTGAAATCTCACAGCTTAACTGTGAAACTGCCATTGATACTGCGGGTCTTGAGTGTTGTTGAAGTAGCTGGAATAAGTAGTGTAGCGGTGAAATGCATAGATATTACTTAGAACACCAATTGCGAAGGCAGGTTACTAAGCAACAACTGACGCTGATGGACGAAAGCGTGGGGAGCGAACAGGATTAGATACCCTGGTAGTCCACGCCGTAAACGATGCTAACTCGTTTTTGGTTTTTCGGAATCAGAGACTAAGCGAAAGTGATAAGTTAGCCACCTGGGGAGTACGTTCGCAAGAATGAAACTCAAAGGAATTGACGGGGGCCCGCACAAGCGGTGGATTATGTGGTTTAATTCGATGATACGCGAGGAACCTTACCAAGGCTTAAATGGGAATTGACTGGTTTAGAAATAGACCGTCCTTCGGGCAATTTTCAAGGTGCTGCATGGTTGTCGTCAGCTCGTGCCGTGAGGTGTTAGGTTAAGTCCTGCAACGAGCGCAACCCCTGTCACTAGTTGCCATCATTCAGTTGGGGACTCTAGTGAGACTGCCTACGCAAGTAGAGAGGAAGGTGGGGATGACGTCAAATCATCACGGCCCTTACGCCTTGGGCCACACACGTAATACAATGGCCGGTACAGAGGGCAGCTACACAGCGATGTGATGCAAATCTCGAAAGCCGGTCTCAGTTCGGATTGGAGTCTGCAACTCGACTCTATGAAGCTGGAATCGCTAGTAATCGCGCATCAGCCATGGCGCGGTGAATACGTTCCCGGGCCTTGTACACACCGCCCGTCAAGCCATGGAAGTCTGGGGTACCTGAAGTCGGTGACCGTAACAGGAGCTGCCTAGGGTAAAACAGGTAACTAGGGCTAAGTCGTAACAAGGTAGCCGTACCGGAAGGTGCGGCTGGAACATCTCATTTTAGAGCGTCTAAAAGACGATAAACAAAATTAGGTACTTCGGTACTATTGATTCTGCTTAAAGTAAAGCTTTAGTTTTTTATTTGGTTGCTATATAATATAAACGATAGATGATAAAGTATAAATGATATGAATAGAGCAATCTATAAATAATCAATTATCAAGCATCATTTATCAACTATAAAACAAAACCCACTAGAAATTAGTATCAGAGGGAGAGATTTAGAAAAAGGAGTTAGAAATTAGGAGTTAGAGTTGATCTAACCTCTGGTGTCTAAAATCTAACATCTAAAACAAAGTCTCGTAGCTCAGCTGGTTAGAGCGCTACACTGATAATGTAGAGGTCGGCAGTTCGAGCCTGCCCGAGACTACTAATTAAAAAGACGGGAGATAAAAAGACAAGAGGTATGAGACGAATTGATAGTCTCGGTTCTCAGGTCAAAAAATCTATCTCGAAGTCTACTAGAGGGGGAATTAGCTCAGCTGGCTAGAGCGCCTGCCTTGCACGCAGGAGGTCAAGGGTTCGACTCCCTTATTCTCCACAGTTTTGGACGACTGATTTAAAAGTTACGGATGGAGCCAAAAACAACATCTGTTCATCAGTTGAAAAGAAAGACATTAAGATCATTGACATTAACGGTAAAGACATCACAAAGAGAAAACCGAGCGCATAAAAGCGCTTGAGTAACCAAAAATAGGAAAGAAATCGTTAAGGGCGTATGGCGGATGCCTAGGCTTTCAGAGGCGAAGAAGGACGCGGTAAGCTGCGAAAAGCTGCGGGGATCGGCACACACGACTTGATCCGCAGATGTCCGAATGGGGCAACCCAATACATTGAAGATGTATTACTCTAAATTTATTTAGAGAGCAAACCCGGAGAACTGAAACATCTAAGTACCCGGAGGAAAAGAAATCGAAGAGATTCCGTAAGTAGCGGCGAGCGAAAGCGGATTAGCCCAAAAGCTTTTATATGTTTAATAGAATGTTCTGGAAAGAACAGCCATAGAGGGTGATAGCCCCGTATATGAAAGGCATATTTGAGTGATAAATGAGTAGGGCGGGACACGTGAAATCCTGTCTGAATATGGGGGGACCATCCTCCAAGGCTAAATACTCCTGAAAGACCGATAGTGAACAAGTACTGTGAAGGAAAGGTGAAAAGCACTTCGAATAGAAGGGTGAAATAGAACCTGAAACCGTACGCCTACAAGCGGTCGGAGCCCACAAGTTGGGTGACGGCGTGCCTTTTGCATAATGAGCCTACGAGTTAATTTTACTAGCGAGGTTAAGGACTTCAGGTCCGGAGCCGGAGCGAAAGCGAGTCTGAATAGGGCGCTTAGTTAGTAGGATTAGACGCGAAACCTTGTGATCTACCCATGGGCAGGTTGAAGCTCTGGTAACACAGAGTGGAGGACCGAACCGGTTGACGTTGAAAAGTCTTCGGATGACCTGTGGGTAGGGGTGAAAGGCCAATCAAACTGGGAGATAGCTCGTACTCTCCGAAATGCATTTAGGTGCAGCGTCGCAAATGAGTTTATTAGAGGTAGAGCTACTGATTGGATGCGGGGGTTTCATCGCCTACCAATTCCTGACAAACTCCGAATGCTAATAAATGTTCTGCGGCAGTGAGGGCATGGGTGCTAAGGTCCATGTCCGAGAGGGAAAGAACCCAGACCAACAGCTAAGGTCCCCAAATATATGTTAAGTTGAAACAACGCGGTTGGACTGCATTGACAGCTAGGATGTTGGCTTGGAAGCAGCCATTCATTTAAAGAGTGCGTAACAGCTCACTAGTCGAGCGGTCCGGCATGGATAATAATCGGGCATAAACATATTACCGAAGCTATGGATTTATACCTTCTGGGTATATCTGGTAGGAGAGCATTCTGTTTGCGCCGAAGCAGTATCGTGAGGTATTGTGGAGCGGACAGAAAAGAAAATGTAGGCATAAGTAACGATAAAGGGGGCGAGAAACCCCCTCACCGAAAGACTAAGGTTTCCTCAGCCATGCTAATCAGCTGAGGGTTAGTCGGGACCTAACGCGAACCCGAAAGGGGTAGTGGATGGACAATGGGTTAATATTCCCATACTTGCTCACACTAAAAAGGGGACGGAGTGCCGTACCTGCTGGAGACTGACGGAATAGTCAAGGCCTAGCCTTCGGGCGAAGCTGCTGCAGGGAAAGTGCTTCCAAGAAAAGCCGAAGTGAAGCAACCCGTACCAAAACCGACACAGGTAGTCGAGGAGAGAATCCTAAGGTGCTCGAGTGAGTCGTGGCTAAGGAACTAGGCAAAATAGTCTCGTAACTTCGGAAGAAGAGACGCCAGCAGCAATGTTGGCCGCAGTGAAGAGGCCCAGGCGACTGTTTATCAAAAACACAGGACTCTGCTAAATCGAAAGATGCTGTATAGGGTCTGACACCTGCCCGGTGCTGGAAGGTTAAGGAAGGGCGTTAGCGTAAGCGAAGCGTTTGACTGAAGCCCCAGTAAACGGCGGCCGTAACTATAACGGTCCTAAGGTAGCGAAATTCCTTGTCGGGTAAGTTCCGACCTGCACGAATGGTGTAACGATCTGGGCACTGTCTCAGCCACGAG
This sequence comes from Chryseobacterium lathyri, assembly GCF_030812195.1. Taxonomy (GTDB): domain Bacteria; phylum Bacteroidota; class Bacteroidia; order Flavobacteriales; family Weeksellaceae; genus Chryseobacterium; species Chryseobacterium lathyri_A. The sequence continues at coordinate 1,236 of NZ_JAUSSF010000006.1, read as the reverse complement.
CTCGGTGAAATTGTAGTATCGGTGAAGATGCCGATTACCCGCAATGGGACGAAAAGACCCTGTGAACCTTTACTATAACTTCGTATTGACTTTGAGTAAGTAATGTGTAGGATAGGTGGGAGGCTTTGAAGCCGGCACGCTAGTGTTGGTGGAGCCAACGTTGAAATACCACCCTTTACTTACTTGGAGCCTAACTTCTTTTAGAAGGACATTGCGTGGTGGGTAGTTTGACTGGGGTGGTCGCCTCCAAAAGAGTAACGGAGGCTTTCAAAGGTACCCTCAGCACGCTTGGTAACCGTGCGTAGAGTGTAATGGCATAAGGGTGCTTGACTGTGAGACCAACAAGTCGATCAGGTGCGAAAGCAGGACATAGTGATCCGGTGGTTCCGTATGGAAGGGCCATCGCTCATAGGATAAAAGGTACTCCGGGGATAACAGGCTAGTCTCCCCCAAGAGCTCACATCGACGGGGAGGTTCGGCACCTCGATGTCGGCTCGTCACATCCTGGGGCTGGAGAAGGTCCCAAGGGTTGGGCTGTTCGCCCATTAAAGTGGCACGCGAGCTGGGTTCAGAACGTCGTGAGACAGTTCGGTCTCTATCTATTGCGGGCGTTAGATGTTTGAGAGGGCTTGATTCTAGTACGAGAGGACCGAATTGAACAAACCTCTGGTGTATCAGTTGTACCGCCAGGTGCACCGCTGAGTAGCTACGTTTGGAAGAGATAAGCACTGAAAGCATATAAGTGCGAAACTCGCCTCAAGATGAGACATCTTTTAAGGGTCGTTGGAGATGACGACGTTGATAGGCTACAGGTGTAAAGGCAGTAATGTCATAGCCGAGTAGTACTAATTACCCGTAGATTTATAGCCTATGGTTGCTATAATAGAATATTTAAAGATTAAAATATTTAATGATTCAATATTCATACAACAAGTTCTTTTATGCGCAGTAAAGGTTTTGTCTTTGTGAACGTTTTTATCGCTTAAAACAGATGTCAGATCCCAGAGATCAGATCCCAGACTTAAAGTCTGAGATCTGCAATCTATCTTCTGATATCTTATATACCTTCTTTAGGGTGGTTTTAGCGGTGGGGCTCACCTGTTCCCATTCCGAACACAGAAGTTAAGCCCACCAGCGCCGATGGTACTGCGAAAGCGGGAGAGTAGGCCGCCGCCAGTTTTTATTAAAAGTCTCATACAGTTATTGTATGAGACTTTTTTTGTTATATACCCCATC
>NZ_JAUSSF010000005.1 GCF_030812195.1 Chryseobacterium lathyri | reverse complement strand
TAAGGAATATTACTGTTAAATTTCAATTTTTTGTGAAATAAAATGCAATTATAATACAATACGGTTGTAAATTAGCGTGAAAACCAAACCAATAATCATCACAATATGAATACTGAAAATTTTAGTACCCTTGAACTCCTTCGCAAGCAGTTCAGGTATCCGTTCCCTACATTAAAAAATCCCAATGCCGAACAATTACAGCAGATTACTGAAAATCAATGGATCGATGGAGAATATCTATGGCTGTATAAGCAAAACCCTGATCTTCGGAAAAAGTACAAAAGGACCAAAACAGCCCATATTGCTGCCCAATGGTTTCCAACAGCATCACCCGAACGGTTTAAACCAATCTGCAGACTAATGCTATGGACCCTGTACAATGATGATCTGTATGAAGAAAGTGAACCTGAAGATATCGGATTTATACATGCTCAATCAATTGCAATACTGAGGGGCGAGATAAATGCTGAGGATTCGGCAATACCCTTAGGCCCTATGCTGGCTTCATTAAGAGCAGAGTTATTGGAATTTATTCCGCAGGAATCAGTGACCCGTTTCACCCAAATGATCAGCAGGTATTTTATAGGATTAGAAACTGAATTAAGATACAAGAAAAATAAAGTTTATCCCAGTGTGAGCGAATGTATTGCTTTGCGTGAAAATTCCATCTGCCTTTATCCTTTTCTACAGCTTACAGAGTTGGAAACAGGAATCGTACTCCCACAAGAGATTCACGACCATCCCGTGATCATTCGTTTACAAACACTGGCATGCCACCTGGTTACTTTTTTCAATGAAGTACAATCTGTATTGAAAGATGAAGCAACCGACAGTATTTATTACAATATTGTAAAGGTGATTCAGCATGAACGGCAGATGTCCCTGAAGGAGGCCTGTCTTGAGGATTTGCGTCTTCACAATGAAGACTTGAAAGAATTTGTAGAATTACAGGCTTCTCTTCCTGATTTTGGAATATGGCAGGATGCAGTGGTCAACTGGGTTCATTATATGAGCATGGTACTTAGTGGATGGAAAAATGTATCTACAAAACTGGATCGCTACAATGCCATGGAATTTCCGGAAGCGAGCGAGCTAAAAGAAAAGTTGAACCAGATGCGATAGTGCTCTAAGCAAGAATATTTTTAATCTAAAATATATAATAATGAAACAATTAGATATCCCCGTTTTACAATATTCCTGATCTTATAAAGTTGCACCGTTTGCAGAATCATTATATGAAGAACAGAACGATTGGATCGATAAAGACTAATTGTTTTATGTCCAAAACAACAAGAATTACATACAAAATTTAAACCCGAAAAACTTGTATGAAAAACATCATTCACATTCCAAAGCCTACTTATCCCTGGCCAACAGTTCAGAGCCTGATCAGTGAGACTTTTTATGAAGAAGAAAGCAGCTGGTATGATACTGATTATGATTTCATGAGCCCGGAATCTATAAAAAGATATAAAAAGCAAAGAATTGTTCAGGTAGGAGCTTTTATGTCCCCTACCACAACCGACCGGGATATTTTCCGCCCCATTGGCAGATTTGCAGTTTATGTAACTACTTTTGATGATTATGTTGAGCTCATGCCACTGGAAGAATTGAAAGTTTTCAGAGACCGGATTTTTGAAGTCATGACCGGGGAAGATCCCCGCCCAGAAGAAAAGGGTATACTCCGCCAGATGGCAGCAGCAAGAAAAGAATGGCTGGCCAACGGAATGCCTCAGTTCTGGATCGACCGGATTTCTACCAATTTTCACCGTTTCATTACGTATGGTATTATGGAGGAAACCCCTTTTAAGTTCAACAAAACTTATCCATCACTTGCCCGCTACCTTATGATCCGCGCCTATTCCATAGGTATGGTAACGTATGGCGACCTGATAGAACCAGCTACAGGCTTTGCGTTACCCGTAGACATCTATAACCATCCTGTTATTCAGCGTCTGGTAATGCTCCTTTCCAATATTATTGCCATTCAGAATGATTATGCCTCAATAAGAAAGGAAATGACTATAGAATCGGAAAGATTCAATATCATATTTATCTTACAAAATGAGCATAACATATCATTTGAAGAAGCTTGTATAGAAGGGCTTAGAATACACGATGAATTTGTAAAGGAAATGGAGTCTTTATCTGTATGTCTACCCGATTTCTACCCTTATCAGAAAGAAGTAGAGAATTATGTCTATCATATGAAACTGATGGTAACTGGCTGCAATTCCTGGTACTATGAAGGAGGAACACAGAGATACAGTCCGAATGGTTTTGCAGTAACCCCTGACGGGCAAGACCCAATACCTTTGAATTTTGAGGTAAAACATATCTCCAGGGAATAGAAATGCTATTAAATTTCTTGGAACAAATAATTATAACAAACCATATACTATATCTAAATTACATATGGAATTTCCAAATACAGCAGAATTAAAAGAAAAACTAAACCAAATATAATATCATTAATTAATTTTCAATACCAAATAAGAGATAGAAGAACTTAAAATCCCGATTCCTAAATATCCTTGGCCATATATTCCAAGTCCTCTAACGTTTACTTTTGATGAGATAGAAAAGCAATGGATAAAAGAAGACTATGCTTATATGGGATCTGAGAGCGTGAAAAGATATATCAATCAAAATATAATAAAGGTGGCACCTTACATGTCAGCCACAACTACCAATGCAGATCTTCTGATACCAATCTGCCGATTTCTATTGTATGAAACCTACTTTGCTGATTATGTGGAAATTATGCCATTGGAAGAAGTTGCAACTCTTAGGGACCGTGCTTTTGAGGTAATGACGGGTGATAGTGCCCGCCCAGACGAAATCGGGATGTTCAGGCAGATGGAAATTGCCAGAAAGGAATGGATTGCTAATGGTATGCCTCAATTCTGGATTGAAAGAATGGCAAAAGGTTTCTGGGAGTTTATTACTTATGGCATCATGGAAGAAACACATTTTAAACTTACCCAAACCTACCCCACATTAGCCCGTTATCTATTAATTAGAAGTCATTCAATAGGTCAGTTAGCTTATGGTAATATGATTATCCGGCACTTGGGTCCGCACTCCCGGAACATATTCACAAGCATCCGGCAATTCAAAGGGCAGCATCTGCAATAGCAGGATTATTTTCACTGAAAGAATTATAGCAGTAAGTTTAATATACTTAAAACAGAGGTTTTATACCGTTGTGAAAAGTACGGTTCGGCTATATGTAGAGATCAACACCCAGAAAACTTTAGGCACTTGGGGATTTCCGGGGTACTATAATTCTTTAAGATGCTCAAAGTCTGAACGGAGGGATAAAACACCTTCAGACCCTATAGCTATGGAGATTTAACACCTGAAATGTTTATCAAAAAACAGTTCAATTGTAGTTATTATTTAAATATTTAAACGCCGAAATTCGAACTGTTCAATAGACTATGGAAAATTCCATCTTGGGAAAAAGGTTTACTCAGACATGTTTATATAAAAGATGACGTGATTTTAAGCGCCCCAACATAATTCCTACGCTCACGTCATAGAATTATTTTAACGATTAATCCGAATCATATATCCGTCAATTGCATATTTGCCCCCGCCTTCAACTACCAAAGCTAATGCAATTCCTATAGCCATTAAATCAAACTGACAACCCTCCCCCTGCTGTGTTCCCATCCAATTCATAAAAAATCCATATTGTAAATGGGTCGTAAACATAATTCCAAGCATCAGACCGATATAGGCTATAGCCCAAAACCTAGTCGCAAAACCAAAGATCAAACATATAGCTCCAATAAATTCGGTCATAATGACCAAGAATGCTACTATTGCCGGAAGATGCATCTGTTCTGTAAAGATTTTCATCATCTGGCTGAAGCCTGCTCCACCAAACCACCCTACTGTTTTTTGCATGCCGTGCGGAAAAAATATAATACCTAAGGTCAATCTTAAAATAAGTCCTGTTAATGTATTCTGTGTTCTAAAAAATAAATTGTTCATAATTTTAACGATATATTTATTATTGCTGTTTTTCTATTGGAATGATTATTTTCATTGACTTCTCAATTAGTTTGATTGAAATAGAGAGAAGAATAACTAATTAATGACATTGGCTGCTACAAATACACCATAATTTGCTTTAGTATTTCTCGCAGGACCATATGCATCCCAGTTGGCACCTAAGCCAAATCGAAATTCTTTAGAGCTAATCCCCACGCGCAGCATGAGATAGCTCCGGGCATGATCTCCACTGTTGATGGTGGCACAATATAATCCCTGAGCCCGGGTGTATAAATTCCAAAACTCATTTAGTTTTGGCTTGTATTCTACCAAAGCAAAACCTTCCCAATTGCTATTATTAGCTAAATCAATCCTTGGCATCAATGTAATTAAAAACTCCTTAGAAGAATATGAGTACATTAGTGCGGTATTGGGACGTAGGCCCGAACTGGGGGTGTAATGGGTGCCAGCCAGCACACTGAAGCCTTTTGCAAAATGATATGTGAGATGGATTTGATTCATCATATCTTTGGAATTAGTTTCGCTCCAGCGCGAAGAAAAATTGGTTACACTGAATATACCTAATTTTGGGAAAGACCGAAAGGACTTATTAACGGTCATTTGGGATGCATAGCCATTATTCCCTGCCAAAACTTCAACAACAACTGGTGGATTTTTAAATTCCGGACTGGGAGGTTCTTGGGCCTTGAGGTAGTTTGAAAGAAGTAATACACATGCTATTAAAAGAGGACTTTTCATGATTTTATCTGTTCTTAAATATTGACAATACAAAGTTCTGTATTGGAACAATGAAATATTAGAACAGATAAATCATTAATCAGGACAAACCAATCATATTACGATATTCTGAAGGAGTATAATGTGCATGCTTTCTAAAAAAGCGGGAAAAATATGAAATATCTTCAAATCCCAGTGAGTAGGCTACTTCAGAGATTGCATATTGGGGCACTGATAATAATGCCTTTGCTTCCATTAACAGTGCTTCATTTATTAGTTCAGAAGCCGTTTTACCGGTTGTAATTTTTACGCACTTATTTAGGTGATTGGGAGACACATGCAGTAGCTCCGCATATACTTGTACGACGTGGGTCTCTTGAATATTTGACGTAATTAGCTTTCGGAACCGCTGTGTAATGGTTTCTCTTGGTGAAAAGATAGGAATTGGTAATGTTTTTATAAAATGGACAAGCTCCCCTATGAAGGTATTTAAATACAATTTTAACAAATATTGATTGTCATCCGACCCATATAAATTCATTGTATGTTTTAAAAGTATTTCGATTCTCTTAGAATGTTCATCGTCCAATTCGAATGAATGGATATTCAATAATTCCGATAAGTGATAAATTTCCTGAACTCTTTTCAATCCACTTCCTTCAGTAATAAAATCATCCGAAAAGTGACAATAATACCCCTCTATATCCTTCGAGCTATATAGGAGGGTTCTGATTTTATATGCCGGCAAAAGCATGCAGGTACCAGATGTAAGTGTAAAAATATCCGAACATACCATTTTACCTAATTTACCTTGACTTATGAAAACAAAATCATTTACTGTCTTGCGATGTGGTAGGGATAGCATAATTGTTTTTTCATCTAACACAGAAAGCGGTTCAATGAAAAAATCACTGAAGATCTTTCTTGTATTTGGACGCTCCACATTGATAATTGCCTTGAAATTATCTGGCTGATATTCAGGTACGCGATTCATTTTCTACCAACTGACCTATTTGGTGATTTCATAACTTTAATACTGTCCTCACAATATTACAACAAATAATGAAATTAGGTAGCGCATTGATTGAATCTACTTCGGTTTATTTTTAAGATATTCCCTTAACCAGCTCACAACCGATTTATGGCTACCGGCATTATCTCCGAGGCACAAGACAAATCAAAAAATCCGTTTGGTCTGGTCTACGGAGATGCAATTACTCAAAATATCAAAGGAAAAGTAAACATACATCCTGTAAAATATAAACTAAACGGTATAGACATAGCCGCAAATGTGTATACGCCAGCAAATTATGACCCTGCAAAAAAATATCCGGCAGTTGTTGTAGCACACCCAAATGGTGGGATCAAGGAGTAAACTGCAGGACTATACGCACAAAGATTAGCAGAGGCTGGCTACATTACGATCGCAGCAGATGCTTCATATCAGGGTGCCAGTGGCGGCGAACCCAGACATACCGACAAACCACAGTTCAGAACGGAGGATATCCATGGGATGGCAGATTATATTTCCGGTTATGCAGGTGTAGACCCTGCCCGTCTGGGTACACTTGGGACGCCTTCGAAATCTAACCAGATTCCGGAAATTCTAAATTCTGCCATTTTTATAATTTTGATTTGTTCTTGTTCATCATTTTACTCTACATAGAAAGAATTCATTTCACCATTGGTACGGGAATACACAAAAATCATTTTCTGACGATCATCCTTAATGAAATAGTATCCACTGGTCCTAAAAATTTCATACCTCGTGGTATCCTCTTTCTTTAATATTGGTTGCTGCTGACCACTGAGCGTAATGTCTTTTCTAGGCTTAAGCTTCATGGTCTGCTCGGCATCCTTCCTTGCACGTACTTCCGCATAAAGAAACGCAATTATAATTGCCGCGACAACGCCAAGATTTTTTGGTCCCTTGAAATATAGATAACAGGCTGCAGCCGCAAAAACAAGGAATATGATAGCCGGCAATAATTCAAATTTGTAAGCAGACAGCAGCACCCAAAATCCACATAGCCCTAAGATGACAGTGATTATAACAGCAGCATTTGTTATACCCTTGATTGTTTTTGTATTAGTCTGCTCCTCTCCTTGCTGATCATCAAGCTGAACAGTTTTCTTTTTGAGGATGTCGGGAACTAAAATCCACAGGAATAGTGACAGTAAGGACCCGACATAGATAATCGGCATTGCGTTCTGATATAGAATCGTAAAGGAGTCTTTTACTTCGAAATATTCAAAATAATCGAATTTAAATCTATTCAGGTATTCCCAAATGTAAAATAGTCCGAGTAAGGTTGCAATAAAGGTTAAGCTCGCAATTTCAAGTAATGGCTTGCCAGCGATCGGTTTGTAAGTACTGTTCAAGTCATTGTCAACCTTACGAATTTTATCTCTTAGATTTTCTGAAATCATAATATGGTTTAAATTTTTATTTATTTGTAAGGCAAATATCAGATTTGGGTACGCAATCTATTAACGCAGTTTATTTTAGTATACAAAACAATTGTTGGTTATGATTTATCTTAAGTTATACCAATCAATATGAAGACCTAACTGAAAAAATCGAAAGCATTCACAGGCTTGCCGTCTTTTCGCCGAAATTCGATCCACCTATTCTCACTCCCACGTAAAATGATTATATGATGGGTTATTCTTATTCCTATTCATGATGAATTATTTTTCAATGCATCGATAATAAGCAGAATTATAAAATTTTGTAATTGGCATTTCATTCCGGCAATATCTTAAAAATGCAGCATTTTATAATAAGGGAAACCATAAGAGATTGCAGAAAATTATAATTTGGTCTAGGTCACGTCTTGAATTTCAGCACACAACGGACCTATGTTAGTCGATATTATTTTGAATGTCTTCTTCATTGATTCGGAAATGGACCTAGGAAAAAGATTATCTTGTTTTGACTTTTGATATTCGGAAGTTTAGAAAAGGGCTTAAATGGCTTAACGAAATAAGAAAAGATGTGCGCAATTGTAATCGGTATTTATGTAAGTCATAACATTTCTATACTGTCGCAGTGACCTTTTGACTATTATAATACATCTATTCTGGCCCTTATACAATTCAGAAGTACGCTTCTTCCTTTCTTCAGCAGATAAAGTGGGATTCACCCCCTTCACCCCAACCCATTTAGTATTGTTTTTCAGATATTTATAAAATTTACTGCAATTTATAACAATAAATTCGAAACTGGTTTTCTATGCCTCATTTGATTTTAAAAAAGGGTTCGAGGGTTCGAATCCCTTCCTCTCTTATAACATCTTATTTAAACCTTTATCTAAGAGTATTTCAACAAATTATTTGTAAATTCTAATAAAAAATATTGATTCATTATCATCATCCTCCGAAAGATTATCATCCAGACAAATAGCTTGCCAATCACCATTTTCATTATAGAAATTCAATTCGCAATATTCTTGGCAACAGACTTCTAAATCAAATATATCTGTCATGGTAATAACTGTTAAAGGAAATAAAATCCCTTCATTTATTTCCCAAGCTAAATCAATCCAATTAACATTTTTTTTGGATCGATCTCTAAACTTTTGGAACTGAATACGCATCTGCTTCTTTATTTCTTCATAATTCTTATTTGGTACAATATATGCTCTTCCTGCTTTTTCAAAATTATTCTTTATACACAGTTCTAATTCATTAGACATCTTAGAAAAAAATTCATGTTTACTGATATTTTCATCATAGATTTCACTCCATATATCTACCTCCGTTAGAACTTCTATATCAAAATATCTTTTATCTCTAATAATCTTTTTAAGAAAAGTAACCAATCCTACATAAGTATTCATTTCATAAATTCCTTCATTAGTATGAAAATGCAGTAAATAATCAATAATTTCAACTCTATAGTCTTTCTGCTGCAGACCTGTATACCTTTCAAATGCATATATATACTTATCATATTCATTTAATCCAAATTCATTAGCATAAATATTAAAGATATTCTTGGAGACACCTTCAACTCCTGAGTTTTTTAGTAATTGTAAACTTTCTTCTTTTAAAATACTCAAAATTTCCTCTTTACCTAATTTTCGCAAATCATGATACCTACTGAAAAGATATTCTTTAAAATTTTTTAAAGTAAAAAAATAAGGGTCTGAATTACTTACTTTTTTACCATTATAATTCCAAATCTTGGGATCAACCTTATATTTCATATCAAAGCTTACTTCAAGATTTTCATCACTAATCTGACAGTAAAAATTTTCATCACTATCCAAATTTAAATTATACGTAACAACCATAATCAATCACCAGTAAATGTTAAACAAATAATTACACACAGTTAAATAAGAGAGAATTTAAAATTTATATCTTCTTAAATTTGAACTAACTTATTCCGTTTATCTTTCAGTTATTTCCATCAGGTAACGTGTTTCCTTGTTTTTCTTTAAATATCCTAATTAACAACAACAACTTGTATTATAGTATTTATACCCCCTATGTAAATGCACTAAATTAAATTACATTCATATTTAAAAACAATATAAACAACTATTAATCAATAAATTAAAAAAAGTCAATTTATATTTGTATCCAAATATTAACAATGGAAATATCATTATTAACAAAAGAAGATTTACAGGAATTTAAAATCCAACTATTACTTGATATAGAAAGAATATTTGATGAAAAACTACAACCTACTAGATCTACGCCTAAGGATATAGATCCAGAATGGATAAGAAGTAAGTCTGTACGAGCTTTTATGAATATTTCTCCAGCTACACTCCAAAATCTTAGGGTAACAGGAAAGGTCAAATTTAAAAAAGTCTTAGGATCGTATTATTACAATTTAGATGATCTAAAAAAATTGTTTGAAAATGAAAAAGGATAATACAATTAATTGGCTCAATTATTTAATTCAAATTACAGCAGATGAAAGACTCACTGTATGGCATATTGCATTATTGCTTGCAATCATCAAAATTGCTTATATTCAAAATGATAAAGAAATTATATTCGTTAGTAGAAGCAAACTGATGTTTCAATCACATATCAAAACAACTCCTACCTATCATAAGTATTTTAAGGAACTTCAAGATTTTGGTTATATAAAATATAATCCATCCTATCATCCAGCTTACAAAAGCATTATTGTTTTTTTAAACTTCAAAATTATCTATTAAGACATTTAAAATTCGATCAATACAAACGCTTTCTGAAATGCCGCCTGATGTACTTCAGCAGCTGATTGGTAAAAATGGAAATGAACTGTGGAAAAAAGGACACGGAATTGATGATACTCCTGTGGTTCCCTATTCGGAAAGAAAATCCATCTCTACCGAAGATACTTTTGCCCAGGACAGCATCGATATTCAGGGAATCAGAAGTATTCTTTCCGGAATGGTTGAAAAGCTCTGTTATCAGCTCAGGGCAGAGAAATGGCTGGTTTCTGTAGTAGTCGTCAAATTCAGATACTCCAATTTTGACACGGAAACCAAACAATACAGGATTCCTTATACCTCAGCCGATCACACCTTGCTCAGGTATGTTTTGGAGTTATTCAAAAAAGTGTATACCAGATGTATGAGGATAAGACTGGTCGGCGTAAAGTTTACCAGACTGGTTCACGGATGCCATCAAATGGATCTCTTTGAAGATACTGAAGAGTTGATTTCCCTATATCAGACAATGGATACAATCAAGAACAGGTTTGGAGCCTCCAGTGTAGGAAGAGCCTCAGGTTTATTAAAATAATTACAAGATGTTTCTGAACTGTCATTCTTATCACAGCCTTCGGTATGGAACTATTTCTATTAAAGAACTGGTTGAGCAGGCCGGACATTTTAATATTAAAACCCTGGCTCTTACGGATATCAATACCATTACCGGGATCTATGATTTCTACAAGCTTTGCCAGAATCACAATATCAAACCGATCGTCGGAGTGGAAATACGGGTTCAGGATGAACTGTATTATATCTGCCTGGCCAAAAATCAAAAAGTATCGGAGAGATCAACAGGCTTTTAACGGCTTATAACTGTGAAGGCATTGAAATCCCTAAAGCAAATCCTGATTTTACAGATACTTTTGTTATCTATCCACTGGACAGAATTCATGTGGGGCTTTCTGAACAAAACACCTAAATAACAACTTAGAAAACCAGTATTTAATGAATAAAAATTCATAAATAAACTAAAAAGCTCTTTACAATAAGGGACTAATAGAAATTAAAATAGTAAAAGAACTATTGCAATTACATTGTATCTTCTTTTTTTAATTGCCCTATAAAATAAGAAGGAGTCATTCCGGTTTCTTTTTTAAAAATAACCGTAAAAATTTCTCTGGATGTGAATCCACATTTTTCTGCTAAATAACTGATCTTATACTCTCTATATGTAGGGTTTTTATAAAGTTTATTAGTGATATAGCCAATTCTTAAACCATTAATATAATTATTGTAGCTTTTTCCTTTATGTTGTTTTATAATTTCAGATAAATATCTGGGGTTTGTATTCAGCTCACTAGCAAGAAATGTAAGGGTAAAGTCTTTTCTTATAAATTTCTGTGAATTTTCAATTTTATTCAGTTTTAACAGAATATTATTTAGAGTATCATTTTTAATAATAAGTCCTGATGTTTTTTCATTGGGATAAGTGCCTCCGTCCTTTTCTATGACCAGAACTTCAGCTGATATCTTCTTTTCTTGAGCAGATTCTGATTTTTTTAAGTTTTCAATGATCTTCTCATACTTTAGATGTAAGGTATGGTTTCTTTTTTTCAAATAGATCCACCCTCCGGACATTGAAAGCACAAGTAAACCAGCACCCGTTATCATCATTCTATTCATCAAGCTACGGTTATCATTCTCTTTTTCAGACAAAATATGCTTCACAGGAATATTGATCGTTTTCTTTTCTGCATTTATAATACTATCATTCAATTTTGTAAATTTCTCCATGTATTCGGAAGACTTTCCTTTATTTCCTTTCTCTACATGGGATTTGAACATAACTTCATATATATCTCTCCGTATATATGGGAAACTGAACTGTTGTTCCATGACAGCAGCTTCCTTAGCATACTGTATCGCTTTGTCGTAGTTTTTCTGATCAAAATACAGCCATGAAAATTCATTTAAAACCAATACCTCTGTTTGTATATTTATTAAGTAATTCTTATTTCTGCAAATTTCTAAAGCTTTGGTAAAATACTCTTCCGCTTGTTTAGGGTTTCCTTTTGCGACACTGGTCATCCCAAGATTCATGTAAGCTCTTGAAATTAAGTAATACTTTCTGTTTAGATTTTTTTTATCAGAGGTTATTTTTAATGCTTCATTTAAACTTCTTTGTTGATAAAAAACTACAGAGTCTATAGGTGTGTTAATATGGGCCATATAGGTCCCTATCCCAGTATAAATAAGAGATCTAAAATAAAACCTGGAATCAGAAGATTTAATTTTTTCAGATATTTCTAAAGCTTTATTAAAATTTTTAAAGCTTTCTTCATTGAAACCCAATTCAGTATATGCAGAGGCTCTGAGTCTAAAGGTATTTGATAAATTTTCCATATCTTCTATGCTGTTTGATAGGAGTTCTGCTTCTTTGCTAAGTTCAATTACTTTCTTGAAATTTCCCACATCAAAATACTTTGTCAGTTGAATCATAATACTACTAAGCATCCCTTTTTTATAATCAATTTTTTTAGCTGAATTATAGCATTCTATTGAAAGCTCGATCGTTTTTTTAGGATTTGTATGACTTAGTTCCTTTAGCGCATTAATTTTTTTGTCCACATCCTTTTCAGATAAAGATTGCGAATAGATACCTATAAAAAAGAAACACAATATGAAGAAGATAAATTTTTTCATAGTTACTAATTTCATAACATACAAGATAAACATTAATTTAAAAATATTAGTTTAAATTTTTTGTTACATTTTCGGAAGTTATCACACAACAAAATACAATTGACATTCCATATTGCAAAGAGATAAAATCCCAAAACTTCATTTTGATTCATACAATTTCTGAATAGAAATAAATCGAATACCGAGATTATTTTTGTTATAATCTAATGTAAAAAAAGAACCATAGATGTTGGTAATACAATTGCTGCATTGGGAGATTCTCATCTCAAAATCAACACTTTTGGCCCAAGTATCATAACACTGGAAAAAATCATTTCTCATATTGATGAAGGTCTTTGAAATTATAATAATTCCTAATTTCCTTTATACTTTATTTATTTCACGCTATGTTAATCAAAATCTCAATTAAAATTCAATAGAAGCTTATTGTGCTTAGGTTTGTTTTTTAATTGTTAAATATGGGATACCTTGCTTATTTTATTATTGGCAAACTACTCAATCCTAAAACTATAACTTCTAAAACCATATAGAAATTAAACTATATGTGTTATTTAAAACATTCAATATTTCAGCAAAAAGAATGCTATTGTTCAACATTTAGTCTATCATTTGTATTCTTCTCTGTATCCGTTATACTTATTCAGCCATTTGTAAAGGGTTGTTTTGGGTATCCGGTATTTACTGATTACCTCTTCCCGGGTCATTTCACCTTTATTGATTTTATTGATAATAAATTCTATAATTTCTTTTGTATAAATATTTTTACGAAACTGAAGTTCTTGAATCTCATCCTTTCTTTTGGTTCCTGTCTGGCTATATCCATTAGCAGCCGGAGGAGCATATAAAACCAAATGTTGGGAATACAATCTGAAAAAATCATACTGTAATAGCTGAGACCATTTGATTAAAATATCCGTAGCTACAGTATCTGAACCATACATTTCCTCAATATCCTTAGCCTTACAATTAAAAAAGCTGCACAAACGCTCTCTTTCTATATGATTTTCTTTTACACTGTTCTCAAGTAATTGCCCAATTTTAATTTGTTTTAAATCCATCATAAGTTCATTTATTTTTATCATTTGTCCATTGATTCGATTGGTTAAACATTTTATTATTTTATATCTAAAATGTATATCATTGTATTAATCTAAAGTACAACAATATGACTTTAGATTAATACAGAAAAAAGAACCTGGTGATAAATTCTGAATACATCACGATAAGTGATTAAAGTCTTTTTTTCAGACTCCATCAATTAATCATAATAACATATATTATTATTTATCAAAACATTAGAATTCAATCCAATGAAATACCATCCTGTACAGACTTATCATTTAAACTGCTGATAAAGTATGAAGGAGTAATTCCTGTGTCTTTTTTGAAAGTAACAGCAAAAACTTCTCTTGATGAAAATCCACATTCATCAGCCAGATAGCTTATTTTATACTCTCTATAAATACGATCTTCAATAAGTTTCGTTTTAATATAGGCTATTCTTAAACCATTAATATAGCTACTGTAACTCTTCTTTTTATGCTGCTTTATAATAGCCGAGAGATATCGCGTATTGGTATCAAGATCGCTGGCCAGAGAGCTGAGACTTATGTCTTTTTTTATAAATTTTTGAGATTTTTCGAATTTAGCAAGCTTATCCAATATCAATCTGGTTGTATAGTCAGGTATATTTATGTTTTTTTCATTGGGAACTTCCAAAGGTTCATTTTGCCCTGCTACACTATTTCCTGTGTTTACAATATCAGACGGTTTATATAACTTTTTCCATACAACGATACAGATTATAAGAATAATAGCAAGAGTAATCCAGATTACAATATTATCCTGTTTCCTTCCCGTACTCCCCTCTTGCTTTCCGATTATAGATTTCCCCCTATTGATACCCGCTACATTCTTCTCTACATTTACAAGACTGTCATTGAGCTGAATGTAAAGATTGGTGTATTTTCTTGCGAGTGCTTTCTTTTTTAATGATGAATATGTTTTAAAGGCAATTTCAAAAACGTCTCTGCGAACATAAGGCATACCTGCTTTTTTTTCTTCTCTTTCTGCCTGATCTGCATAGTGTGCAGCTTTATCATAGTTTTTCTGGTCATAATAAGTCCATGCTAATTCATTGAGTATACTTACTTCAAGGTCTTTATGAATATGATACTTTTCATCCTGACAAATCCCCAACGCTTTTGACAATTTATTGATAGCTTCTTTAGTATTTCCTAAAGCTATATTCATCATTCCCAAATTCATATAAGCAACAGCCAAAGTATGGTATTTTTTATCCTGAAAATCTTTATTGTCATCAATACTCATAGCGCTTTCTAGGCATTCATTCTGATAATACATTACCGAATCAATGGATGCATTCACATGAGAGAAATAGGTTACAAATCCTTTGTATACAAGAGCTTTCATGTAATTTTTATCATTTTGAGATTCTAGCTTATCTGCAGTCTTAAGGGCCCTTTTTAATTCTTGAAAGCTTTCATAATTAGCATTCAGCTCAAGATAAACAGATGCTTTAAGTCTATGAGAATTAACAAGTATTGTATCATTTTTACCAGCCAATTTTTCAATCTCATCACATATTTCAATTGCTTTTTTAAAGTTTCCAATCTCGCAATATTTATTAATAAGCAAGCTGTTAATTGTAAGTATTCCTTTTTTGTACCCTCTATTCCTCGCGATCCGATATATATCCGTAGAGATAGCAATTATTTTATGGGGATTATTATCAGGAAGGTTTTGAATCTTTTTAATTTCTTCTTCAATTTGGGATTCATTTAATGATTTTAAGCTTGTAAAAGAGAGTATACAAAACAAAAAAATCAAATGTTTTTTTTCTATCATTAGTCGTGTTTGTGTTAACAAATTAAATCATAACCTATTGATCTACACAAAAGAACAATGTGAGTTTTTCATAATTCAACTCGTATTCAATGAAGGTTAAATCTTTAGTATTCAAATAATTAAATACAATATTATTTCTAATGGATTGCTTTATTTTTCTTAAGAATATTTTCCAAAAAAAAGAGGACATATTCATAAATCATCTTGTGTTAAATTTTCTATAACAGAGGTAAACACGTAGGTTTGCAAATCTGTTAATCGCAGGCAGGTTGAACACCGAACTAAAAAACAACATAAAATGAACAAAAAATTATTGACTGCTTTTGCTGTCTCATCATGCATTTCACTTTACGCTCAATCCAATAGTGTAGGTGTCAGCACTCCCACTCCCACCGAAACTTTAGACATTAACGGTACAGAAAGAATAAGAGAGCTTCCGGTAGACGGAACTTCAAATGTGATCTATACTAAACCGGATGGAACAAGGTCTATTAATAAAGACCAGTCTTTCAAAGCTCTTAAAACTCTTGTAGCTGATGCTAATGGTGTACTAGGTTCCGTAAACTGGATGCCTGCACAGCCTTCCCAAGTTATTAGCGGAGCCGACGGTCTGGATGCCGTAACAACCACCAGAACAATATCTGCTGTAAATGGAGTGCTAGCTACAACTCCAGTTTTAGCAACAAAAACCTTTACGCTGTTAAAAAAATCAATGGTTACATTTTCTTATAATATTTCTGTTTCCGATATAGTAAAAGCCAATGGAGACGATCTTTTTGATGGGATTTCAAAAAAAGTGGGTGCTAAACTGATTTTAAACTCAAAGGATATTATCGATTCCGGAATTCCTTTTACCAACAGTGGGCAGAAATATGCCTTTGGTCTTTTTTACCTGAACGGAAACAGAAGCATTATATTAAACGAAGGTACCTATACTGTTAATCTGGTTGGTTACCTATTTTCCCACACTGAGGACTCTAATGGAATAAGGGCAACCTTTGGAGCTACTTCTACAGATCAGTTTGATATTATTGCAATACCTGTTCAATAATTTATCCTGGCTAATCGAAAATTATATTTCTATAGAAAACAAAACACACTATAACATTCATTATTAACATTTTAAAAATCATTTACGATGAAAAAAACATTATTCGCAGGATTATTACTTGCAACATTAGGAACTGCAAACATCAGTGCAAAAACACACAGTGCTAAAGATACTGAAACAGCACAATGCTATAGACAAGTATGCACTTTAATTACAGTAAAAGAAGGAAAATGTGACGTTACTTATAAAGTAACTAAAACTTATTTCCTTTGCTTTGTTGTTTGCGAAAAAAGAACTGAAGTAAAAAGAGACTGTTCCGGAGGTGAAAATGGCAAATTTACAAAGTAATTTTTAAATAATAATTTTGTACTAGAAAGGAGACTCAAAAGGTCTCCTTTCATGTATAAAAAGGTTATTTATTTAACAATATTTTTTGAATATCAATCTATATTATCTATGACCGGAACATTTTTTTCCATTTTGTGATCGTATTTCTACTCAGTTTAAAATGATTGGCAAGTTGCACGTTATTCAGGTTATTATTTTTCTGATAATCCAATATTTCAAAGATGTCATTGGCACTATAGGATCTGTGTCTTTGATTAAAGGTTTCTATTGATTTATCTACTTTTCCAAAAATTTTCTGATTCAGCTGCAGCATATCTAAGAATGATAAAATTGGTTTTTCAAGTATATTTTTAAATTCATCTATTCTTTCCGGATATTCATCAGAAAGGATATCGTGATATATCCTTTTATAATCAGGTTTTAATTGTTGTATTTTTTTACCCATTTGTATAGTGTTGTTTTAGGTATTCCATAATCATTTATAGCTTCACTACAGGTTTTTTCTCCTTTATTGATCTTTTCAAGGATAAAATCTCTCATCTCCTTAGTATAAATGTTCTTCCGGAATTGAGGTAATTGAGTGTTTACATTTTTATTTTGTTCTTTTTTAAACGGACAATAAAGTATTAAATGCTGGGAATAAATTCTGAAGAAATCATACTCTAATAACTTACTCCAACGCAATAATGTATTGGTATCCAAGTTTTCCTCATTATACATGCTGATAACCTCTTCTTCAGAATATTTGAGAAAACTACAGATGCGAGACATATCTATTCCACTCTGCGCAACTATTTCTTTAATCAATGCCCCAATATTTATGTTTTTTAAATTCAAATCAAGTGTTTTTTAAGTATTGTTATAAATAGCATTCCTACATCTGGAAAAATGACCACAGCATTTGATTTTTTCAGAACCGTGGTCATATCAAATCAATATAATTTGCTGAATAAATATTCTTTGCTATTTTCAGCTTTTAGAATACGCTTACAAATCAATTTGTCTTTTGCTTTCCGCAAGGATATTAATTGAATTAATGAGGAATTTAAAGCTATCATTAAGCTCTCCACTGGCCGCTGCGTTAGTTGTTTGCTGTGCATAAAACGGAAACCGGTAATGGGAAACAATTTTAAATTGAACATCCGTATTGGCTGGTATATCTACCCCGCCAGCCAATGTTATTCTTAAAGGAACCCCTTTAATATATCGATTATTGCACGTGATTCCTGAGTGTGACCACGTAGCTCCGCTATCTGTAGAATAAATTACTTCATAGAACACCATGGGACCACCCTGGTCATAACCATCCACATCACTACCGTTTTGATAGAGACGATCTTTTTTTCCGGAATAAGATAATGCACCACCATGATTCTCCCAGTCCGCAGTTAATGAACCCGAATTTAGCCATTCTCTGTTATAATTTGAATTCAATGCAGCAGCAGTAGTATATCCATAATTGGGAGTAGCAACTGATAAAGTTCCATTAAGATAAGTAGGGATAACATGTCCAAAAATAAAAGCATGAATGAATACTTTCTGATTAAAGTTAACCCTTAGATTAAAATCTGTGTTGGGAATAGCTGCATATCCGGACATTTTGGTGTTTCCATTGGGTAGTTCACTACAGTTGGTTGCTGCACTACCTGAGGCTACCAAAGGAATTGTTTTGCTGCCGCTGTGCATACATCCTGTAAGACTGGTTGTAGTGGCATTATATGCAGCATTGGGCTTACCTCCGAAAGGCGGTAAAATAGTATAAACTCCAGCCTGCAAATCATTATAATCCGTTACGTTCCACTTTTTGTAAAGTACATCTGATATCGTAGCTTTTGCAATATTAAGCTTCTTTACCTTTCCTTCTGCATCAATTATTAAAGGCCGACTTCCTGGAGTAGGCTCATTCTTAAAGGGGAAGTTTGTGATCTTTAAAGGAAGAGCTCCAGTTTTAGGGTCAATTTCTAACCCGAAATTTGTTGACGGATTGCTATTCATCCTACTCGGATCGTTTGACATTAACACCTGAGCTCCTAATGTTGAACACACAGCTGATATTAACACAGCCATAGGTATATTGATTTTTTTTAATAGTTTCATTTCAGTGTTTTTTAAAAATTAATTAAGGTTTTGCCCATCCTGATAAAGACATCAACATTAATCTAGGCGTCCAGGAATGGTTTCCTGAATTAAAATTACTATAAGAATAAGTATTAAGATCTCTGGGAGCATTATTCATCAGTTTATATTTTAGAGTAAGGACATGTTCTCCTGGTGCAGAGACCATAACAGCTCCCGACAGATAAGTTTGCCAATCCAGGGATTTGAATACCTTATCTGTAACAACAATCCCCGTTGCAATACCATCCAGAAAAACTTCCGCTGTTACAAACTGAAAATTTCGTATTAAAACAAAATCGCTTGCTGTTAATCTCCCATCTCTTTCCTGTTCATTGGTATTGGGATCTACTCCTAAAGGGATATCCAGAGCAGAAAGGGAATAAACAAAAGGAACGTTTTTATTGGGGGTAGCAGTTGTAAATACAATCTTACTTACGTTATCTATATTTATATCCTGAAGAGTTCCATTGATATTTTCTTTATAACTAACCGAAGGAAAGTCCTGATAAACTGAAGTGGGAGAGTTAAGTAGCTTGGCAGGCCTCTGCACACCAGATGTGCCATAATCTATCCCATTAATACCATTTGAAAACCAAGAAATTGTAGACACCTGCTGGTTAGCAGTTTTAAATCCCTGAGAGGCATAAACATGACCTTCAGGATCTATATAAAGCTGAGCAACAGAGGAACCCGCAGTACGGGGAACATCGTCCAGCTTCAAAATGTTTGTATCAGGTGTATTTTTTTTTACCTCCAGTATTTCCTGAGGATTTGTAACTCCTATTCCTATCTGAGCAAAAGCAGCAGAACCAAAAGAAAGCAGTACTATTGAAATATTTTTTTTCATAATTTATTTTTTCATTGTATTTTATTCATGATATATTCCTAAGCTATAAGACCATGCATGGGTGTCAGCACGCATCCCATCCCATCCCATCTCTACATTGGGAGCTCCAGTCCCCAACCAATTCTCATCTGAACAATCCATCCTTTCCATTTGAACAATAGTATAATAGCCAGGATCTACATTTCTGATAACACCAGATATGAAATAATTCCCAGAATGCACTCTGGGCATAGTAGTATTATATGTTTTAAGTGAGATATAAGGTTCATTAGATGATGCTGTATTTACGAGAGTACCCGTACTTGCATTATAGCTGGGACTGCTAAGCTTCACCAGACCTAATGATTTTGCACGACAAGTCTGTAAACCAGTTCGTGATGCTGCCGGAGACTCTCTGATAGCCTCATCTGAAAGTGTACTGGTTACAAATACATCCACAGGAGAATCACCCTCTATTATGAATATTTCCGACCATTGTCCCTGCCAACTCTGTACAGGAGCTCCCCTGCTGTCTGAAAATGAATTTAGATTATTGATTGTTATATTAAAGTTTTCTGAAACACTGGAAATGGTAGCTCCTGAAGTATTCTGATAAGGTAAAATCCATCTCCCACTATTGGTTTCCAATCCTGTGTTTATTCCCTGCGAACCATAACCACTATAACCTACCCCATCTGCGTACCACCATCCAAAATGCGGATTAAGTTTATTCGTGCCTGTAACATTTCCATTGGTAATTGAAGTTTTGGGATCATCATATAAATGATTACCATAAGTTCTGTATCCTAGAGAAAGCTTGGTTGCAATAACTTTAGAATCTTGATTCACTCCAAGAACATTATAAGATTCTCCTTCTGCAAAGGAAACTTCTTCAAGATCATTCAGTTTCATAATATAAGATGCATCTGTTTTACCGGGCCCCATTATTTCCAACATTACTGTAGGATCCGGTGATGCTGTATTAATACCGACTTGGGCATAATTACAAAGGGAAAAAAAAGTTACCCCTAAAGCATAATAGTTTCTTTTCATTAGTGCATAAATTTTAATTTGTATACGATTTCTTTGAAAAATGTGTCATAATCCCTCGTGAGAGGGCTGGGAAAATAATATTCCCAGCTATATATTAAGACATTTGTGTTTTGTTTCAGAAAATACAATTATCTCTGATTTTCTAGATGAGTGCAATATTAAATAAAAAGATCATTCAATGCTAATAAGGTTCTTTTCATATCTACGTTCAAACCTACTCACTTATACTCAAAATTCATAAAACACTAAATATCAACAAGTATTAAAAATAGTTTATGATATATAAATTCAGATCAGCTTCTGAAGGAAGACCAATTTTTTTACGGATTCTATGTTTTTTGCTTTCTACGGCACGGATAGTCGCATTCGTTGCAATGGCAATTTCCTTTGCGGTCAGGTTCAGTTTTAACAAAGCACATATTTCCAGTTCTGATGAAATGAGATTTGGGCAGACTTCTAAAATCTTTTCAAAAAACTCGGGAAATTCAGATTTAAAATAGGTAATAAAAAGTGAGTTTTTACTCATCGCTAATTCATATAATTCATTGGAAGAGCTTATCTTGTCTGTTTTCTTTATAAAATCATTAAGCTTTTCCTTTTCTATATAATATTTTATGATCATTTTTTCTTTCCTATGTATGATGTACATCCCAACAAAAGTACAAAAGGAAATCTCCATGGCCTTATAAACCCTTATATACCAAAGCTTTACAGGAGATAGATTTTGATGAAGAGGTGAAAATATAGAATAGTCTGTAATGATATTGGTTAAAAAAAATATGATATAGGTGGCTACCAATATAAAAATAATATACTTATCCTTATCATAATCAAAAAAAAATGCAACTGCTATGGTAAGAGAGATATATGACAAATAATTCATAGCTCCGTTTCCGCTTATTATATCGCAATAAAAAATAATCAATCCCAAAAACGAGAAAAGAAGCATTAAAAGATACCGGTTAAACCTTATCTTATCTGGCCACAACAATGTGCACAACATAAAAAGAGCCATTCCGAAGAATATACCACTATACACTGGCTGATCTAAAAAGAAAAAATTCAGAATGACATTGCAGGAAAGAATAAATACAAGGACAAGAGTATAAATATCAAAATAAAGACTTTTCTCATATTCAATCTCATCAGTGGCCAATTGTCTTTTCTCTTTTATATAATTTAACATAATAATTTATAAAAATCTAAAAATAAGATAATTATTCACCGAAATATCACTCAATTACTTAGTGTAGTTCAAACTAACAAGGACACAACCACAACACAATAAATACCAACAACTTACGCTATATTACTAGTTGTAATAATTTCCGAAAACAACAGGTTTTCTGATCAAAAATCACAATTTTAATTGAGATTAAAGACTTTTAAACAACTGTATTAAGATAAAGTATAAAATTTTTCTTAAAAAGCAATTTACCTTCGTGTTATTATTTTAAGCTTCTGTTTTAGATACTTAAAATTTGTTTCGTCCTTCTTTCAATAGTTTTTAATATAAATTTCAATAACATTCTCAGAAATTATACCGTGGGAAGTTCGAAAGCCATTCACATTACAGTTGATCCCTATAACTGAACAAACATTATATTTAATCCGCCCCATGTTTGATATAAATGTCTTTGGTGGGCTGGCACTGGCGCCAGGATTTATCAAAAAATGGATAGCTTATCAAGTCTTGAAACATTTTCAAAACAATGGGTTAATCGGCTGTGTAAAAATGTCTCTATCAATAAAAATCCAACGAATAAACAGAACAATC
>NZ_JAUSSF010000004.1 GCF_030812195.1 Chryseobacterium lathyri | reverse complement strand
ATGTAAATACATTGTTCCCACGGCAACTCCAGACTCTTTTGAAAGTTGGGCCATTGATGTCTGTTGCAGACCCTGTTCTGAAAATAACCGTAACGCTGTCTTTACAATTTGAGTTTTTTTATCTACTTTTTCCACTGGCATAATTTAGTGAACTGAATATTCATTCATGAACAAATATATAAAAATTTATGAATAATCAAAGGTATTTATTTTTTTATTGCAACTCATATTAAAAGAGATGGTTAACCTTTCTGGTGATAAAATTCTGTTGTTGCATTTGATCCGCAAGGAGACAATTACATTGAAAATCGTTCCTCAAAAAGTTTCTATGGTATCTGTAAGGATTTAGCGATTCTGAATATATTGAAAGCCTGCAAAAAATACATTTACCTTTTCCGAAGAATGGAAAATTCAGGTTTTATGGCTTATGGAGATTCCATGCCTTTGTTTGCAGATCAATCTATCATCCATTGGGAAGTTTGGTATAAAAAGCTGTAAAGCACTATCGAGGATACCATCCTCAATGCCAAGGGGGCAAATGGCTTTTAAAGGATGAAGTTAAAAAAGACATTCCCAAAAAATGAAAATCTCAATCCGACAGCCTTGCTGCATTTTTAGGGATGAAAAAAATTATAAATAAATAGAAAATCACCCAAACCTTAGAGAGGTAAATAGCCTAACTGTCTAGGGTTTGGATTAATTAAAATTTGAATAATTGCTGATTACCTCTTGTGTGGCTATGATATTTTTAAGCTTTTCAGTACTTCCTTAAGACTATTTGTTCAGCCGAGTATATTCCTTTTCAGCATATTGATCACTGGAATGATAACGCAAAGTATCCTTTATGTACCAGGTATTCAATCCTTGAATCATCATTCCCTGATAAAGTACATATTGATATACCCGGTCGTTCCAATCACCAAAATCTGGCAGGTTTTCATGCAGAGCAACAAATTCAGCTACATCTTCATTGTGAATGGATACTACTTTTTGTGTCGCCTCCTCCAATGAGATATTTTCTTCATGCTGTATAATAAGTACCAAATTAATTACCTCTCCTTTTCTAGCAATTTCTTTTTTTAATGAATACACATCATTTTGCCAGCTCATTATTCTACATGTTAATGCCTGAATTCGCTGGATTACAGGATGAGCAGAAATCTCTTCAGGCAAAACAAATCCAAGCCCAAGTTCAGCCCAGGGTTCATAGGCATACATGGCAATGCTATATTCCCGGAATATCATAAAATAATTCCGCGGAGGAAATGTTCCTGCTGTCTTATAAGGGGCTTCAGCACGCATTCCATATTTTATATAACGATCCATAAAAAAGGTGAATGTTTCCAGCCATGCAGGAGATGTAACTGCAAGATATTCATCCCTGATCTGTGCCATTATTTTATCATGAGGATGCGCATCAGGCAGTGGCTGATTACCTTTGAGGATACCAATTATTCTTTTATGTATATCATCTACCTCTTCAACAGTACATAATCCGCAATAATCATCAAAAGTGGTAATCCAGATCATAAAACGATTACAGGCACTTGCATGCTCATAAGTTGGAGCTATAGCAAGCATCCTGGCCGTGGCCCCGTGTAGGCCCATGCGTTTATAGCTTTCACGGGTTTTCGCAGATAAAAAGGTAAAGTCAGTATCCAACCAGCTTTCTAAATCTTCCTTCATTTGATCAAAATGAGGATTTACTAAATCTGGCCATGGATATTCAAAAATTAACGCGTAAGGTTGTTCGAAATGTTTAACTTCAGATTCCATTTTAATTAGTTTTATTTTTAGTTATTCTGTTATTAATAATCGTATTTCCTTGGTTATCAAAGTTGATTCTGCCCCAACATTTCTTTTAATGCTGAAACGTTGGGAAATTCGGTACTATTATAACGATCAAATTTGGTGGAACTATTTTTCCAACAACTTAGCACCATACTCATATAATATATCCAATTAACCATACCTTCCTGCCAAATACCAAAATCAGGAAGAGAGGCTTGCAATTGTATAAACTCCTTAAGGTCTTCATTATGAAGTCGTAAATCCTCTTCGAGAGGAATTTCCTGTTCGTTCTAGATCACCTTTGCAAAATTGTGATTGATTTTGTCAGCTGCCTCTTCAATAGAATAACAGTTATTTCTATTATGCATGATGATGGTTTTTGGAATTAAAGCGGTATCACTTTCCGTTTCCTGAAAAGAACAAAATTTCCATAAATTGTAATAAGTAATAACTTGAAGATTGAAGTTTTATATTAGTTTTGTACTACTAAGTTAAAAATTTATTTAACACCCCCTAATTAATCTCATGAAAAATTGTTATTTAGTATATAAGTATTGCAATATCACTGTATTTATGGGAGATTAAAAGGAATGACATCTTTTATTTTAGCGTAAGTTTGAAATTTCTATTTTTATCAGATTTTATCACCATTTTTCACCTCCTGTTTATTGAATAAATTGCATCCTTCTGTAAAGTGCGGTAGAAGCTGTGCCATTTTCAATGCCAACAATACTTATATCTTTGAAGATATTAAAAAAAAATAACACACGATTTTCCTAGGGGAAATGTTCAATACATTTTAACAAATATCTTGTCATTTTGGAGACTTTTGTCCCCCGAAATATGATGTAGAAATTTTAGGAACAGTTGAAAAAGTGAATTATTTGCGAATCCGTTAGAATTGGTTTTTTTTTTAAATAATTGTACCTTAGTTTTGTTAATTATTAGTTTGTGAGAGATTGGTAACGTCCTGTCCCCCAAAAGAAATAATATCCTTTTAATAGGGCATGTCAATTTTTTGTATCGGAAAGTAGGCTATGTTTTAGATTGTATATAGATTGTAATTACAATAATACGAAAAACCCTTTAAATGTGTATTTTAAGGGGTTTTTTATTTGTATTCTATTATGTCTCAAAATTTAATATTGCAGAATATATACATTCTATTTGTTTCTATTTCGTTTCTATGAATTTAATTTGGAATAAATTTTGTAATTTCATCGTTGAGAAATGTTACATTTTGAAACAATGGGAAACATGGGGAAACAATATGAAACATTTTTGGGGAGAATTTAGACGTTATGGAAGTCAATAAAATTTGTCAATTCTGCGGAAATAGATTTGTAGCTAAAAAAACTACAACAAAATGCTGTTCCGATGACTGTGCTAAGAAATTCTACAAAAAGAGAAAGCGTGATGAAAAAATTCAAGCAAGTGATAAGGAGTTAGATGTACAGATTAAGGGTTATGATATTGAAGAAATCCAAAAGAAAGACTACTTATCAATCAAAGAAGTTATGCTTTTACTCAATATTAGTAGAACATCAATTTATCGAATGTTAAAAGATGGCAGATTAAGCAAATTAGAAGGCTTTAAATCGGTTAGAATTAGAAAGGTTGACTTAGATACACTCTTTAGGCAAAAAGCCGAAAATAACGAAGAAAAACAATATAATTTACCATATTTCTGTGATGATAATTATTATACTATTAATGAAGTTTTAGATGCATTTAAAGTGAGTTCAGGTTCATTTTATCATTTATGCAAAAAACATAATATTCCGAAAATTCCAAAAGGTAAAAATGTGTATGTTCCCAAAAACTTAGTAAATACAATTTTCAATAATGAGTAAAAAAGTAACAGTGCTAAAAAAACTTGTAAAAGGAAATAAGAGCAACCTTTCACTAAATTTTTATCCTCCTGTTTTCAATCGAAAAACTGGAAAAAAGACTCGCTATGAAAAAACGAGCTATTTTATTTATAATGAATTTCAAAGTGAGACTGTGTACTATACAGATGTAAATGGGAAAAAACAGTCAAAAATTGAAGTTTTAACGGATAAAAATGGTAATCCCAAGAAGTTAACATTGACCCCTGCTCAAAAACATCATAATAAGCAGACTAATGAGATGATTGAATTGTACAGAGCAAAGAGGTTTAAGGAAGTGATTAGTCCAGATATTTATACAGAAGCGGAGTTAAAAGGCTTAAAACTAACTGAAAATAAAAAGAAAATATTTACAGAATATTTTAAGGAAAAAGCGGAAAATGCAACAAAATCTACGGGGGCATGGAGTGCTAGTAATGGGTATTTTTCTAAATACTATGGTAATAAGCTTTTTAGTGATATTGATAAGGCATTGATTGAAGATTTTAAAAATAAGCTACTTAATTCTTTCCAATTAAGAAGTGAAAAATACAAATTGAAAAGAAATTCGGCGGCAAGCTATTTTATCAGATTTATTCAAGTTTTGGAAATGGCTTATGAAGAAAATTATCTTTCTGAAAACTTCAAAGGAAGAATCGAGTGGATTGAAGAGGAAGAGGTAATGAAGAATTTTCTAACAATTGACGAGTGTAAAATTCTATTTGCAACTAAATTTCCCGATGAAGTTTTAAAAAAATATTGTGTTTTTGCTGTTTTAACAGGTTTGAGATACTCTGATATATCAAATCTAAAATGGGGTGATGTTGTTAAAAGACATGATACAGATTTTATAGATTTCAGAATGAAGAAAACCTCAGCATTCCAATATCATCCTATCTCACCAGAAGCGATAAATCTTATGGGAGATAAAAAAAACAGAACTGACTTTGTTTTCGAAAGAATTGCTTATCATTCACTAAATGACAATTTAAGAAAATGGCTTTTAAAAGCAGAAATTGAGAAGAAAGTAACATTTCATAATTTCAGAACTTCCTATGCTGTAGCACAATTAGAAGCAGGAGCAGATATTTATCTAATTTCAAAAATGTTGGGACATAAAAACGTTAGTACTACGGAGATTTACGCAAAAATTGTTGATAAACGAAAAATAAGTACTATTAATAATATTATTTTAGGACTATGATAGACTTTTTACCAATTCAAGATGATGATTTTATATTTTCATCATTATTTCAAAATTATGAAGAAGGTCATACAGATGCAACTGATTTCGGCATGTATCCATTTTTCAGACTTAGATATTTCTTTTTGGATAGAGATAGATTGCCAACAAGAACATTAAAAATTGATGAAGAAAAAATAGAGAGATTTGATATGTTTAAAAACATCTTTATGAGAGGAGATTATTTTTATCTTATTGCCTATCACTATTTTATTAATGTTAAAGAGTATGAATTTGAATATAAAGTTGAGGGTAAAATGCGCATTGAAGATAAAAATGGAGGATTAAAGATGGTTTCTTTCTTTGAACCACTGTATAATGCTTTAATAGAGGAAAAAATTAAATCTCAGAGACTACTCCGACATGAATATATTGTATCTAAAAATAAATATTTATACATAAATAAGCTCACTGAAATACTTTTCAATGATTATTATGATTTAGATGATGCAATTAGGAAAGAGAAAAATGTCTTTGCAAAATATGGAATGGCTGTTAAGGAGGTTTATTTGGAGATTTTTAGGGACTTTTATTCAAATTTTGTAGATTATCTTACAACAGAAAATTTTGAAGGTTTAAAAAAACTGGTATACCCTTCAAAAAAAGAGGTTCAATCCTTTAGATTTGCACCGAGAAAAACCTATCGGAATTTAAAAGATATGGAGGCAAGAACAAAAATTGTTGAATCCATTAAACAAAATTTGATAGATAAAGGATTTATTTCTGAGATAACCACTTTTGAACAGGTTTATGACCTCTTCGACAACAAAAGAAGAGAATTACCAAAAATCATTTGGCTGAAAGACATTACATCTTTGGCTACATTTTATAAAATAATGGAAGATGATAAAATTATTCAAGATGCAGAAGGTGAACATTGGAAAATTTTGGCTGATTATTTTATTCTTAAAAATGATTCTGAAATTTCAAGAGAAGAACTTAAAAGCAAAAAGAAGTCAACCAATTTTAAAATTTTAGCAGACCTTGAAAGTGGATTTGACTTACTGAAAAAAATTATCGCATAATCTTCACTCCACCTTTGAAAATTTTTTCATTTTTTTTCATTTTTTTCGATAAAATTTGGACTGATTTATAATATGATATTTTATTTTAATGTATAAATTATTAAAAATCAAATGTTTAAAACTCTTACTGTAAGGTAGGAGTTTTTTCGTTTTTGGCACACTCGCTAGATTCTTGATGCAACCGCTTCATGGTAAATCAAATCATGACAGCAAAATCCAGCTATAACGAAAATTTCGGTTCTATAATCGAAAAATTGGTACAAAAAATAGTAACCAAACTATTTTCTGTTTATGTAACAAGATTAGATATTGTCAGTCGTATTGCGAATACAAAGGAGGTTTTAACAACAAAAGAGGTTGCTGAACTTCTTGGAATGAATGAAAGGGTGGTAAGAGAGAAAATTAATTCAGGATTGATTCCTGCATATAAACCTGAATTTGCAAATAAATTTCTTGTTTTGAGAAGGGATTTAATGAAAGAGATTATGTCTGGACAGCAATACAAGACTCTTTCAATGATGAAGGCTGAGGTAAATGAAAATTTTGAGACCCAACAATTCGTATAATTTTAAAAACTAAGATCATGTCAAAAAAACTATTATCTAAAAATAAAACAGCAAGAAAGCTAACTAGAAAAGAAAAACAAAGGATTACAATCGCTAATCTAGCATTAATTCCTTCCGTAATTAAAAATTATATAGATACGCTCGTTAAGGTTTACCGCCCGACTTTTACCTACAAGCTAAAAGTTGAATTTTTCTATTATATCATTACAACGATAATAAAGCGCCAAAATACCTATGAAAATAAAGCGCTTGAAAATATTCCCGTTGCACTTAATGCAACGATTTTAAGAGGTATAAAATCAGATTATAATGAGTATATAAGTTGGCTTATTGAGCAAGAAGTTATTTTCAAGGCTGAAAATTACGAGCCTGGACATTCTTCAAATAAATATTGCTTTGCTGATTTTATTTTGCCATCCTTAAAAGAAGATTCAGTCTCTGAAATAGTTGAATTAAAAGCCTTAGAATCTAGCACAATAACAGTGGTTAGATCTATTCAGGAATCTGAAGTATATGAGGAGAATAAACATCTTTTGAAGTGGTTTAATGATGATTTAGAGATAGATTTTGAAAGGGCTGTTACCTATATAGAAGATTTATCATATTATGAAGGTGAGATTTTTGATTTATCACATAAAAAAGTTCATTGGATGCATCAAATATCAGCTTTACATTACAAAGCTTTTTATGCTACCCGAAATGAGGAAAGTGATTTTCGTTTACATACAGTTTTAACAAACCTGAAGAAAATATTTAAACCTTTTGTAACATATGAAAGGCAGGAACTCATGGGATATGATCTAAAAAATTCGCAACCGTTTTTCTTGATATTTTTATTAGATTCTATTATAAATAATAATAGTAGAATAGATAATATAATAGATAGAATATATACTAAAAGGATTTATAATTCCTTTATGTTGCAGAAACTCCGTGAAGTCCTTTCTACAGAGGGTTTCCAGAAAGAGTATGAAATTTTTAAAACATGGGTTCTTAACGGTGAAATTTATGAAAATATGGAGAGTATAATGAATCCTAAGAAGCATTTAGGCTCTTATTTTGCAAATAAGTATGTCACTAGGAAAAAGGTAACAGAAAAGAAAAAAATGGATAATGTTAGAGCTTTAATGAAAGGAGTCATTTTCACTTTATTTTTTAGTGGTATAAATACAAGAAACTCAGATTACAAAACTTTTAAAAAAGCTTTTCCGAATTTAATTGGATTGATTGAGGTTTTCAAGATGAAAAATAATGCTGATTTTTCTAAACTATTGCAGAATATTGAATCAGAATGTATAATTGATTTTGTATCAAAGAAAATCGTAGAAGAGTACCCAGAAATGCCGTTATTTTCGATTCATGACTCATTATCTACTACGGAAAAATATGCTCATATTTTGGCAGATTTAATACCTAAATACATCTTTGAATATACGGGCTTAGTACCTAAAATAGAAGAAGAGAAATGGAAAAAGTATGAACGGCAAACTGATTATAAAAAGAAAGTGGAATTACAACCAGAATGGTACGCTTATAACAGCCTTTAAGAAGTTTTTTTAGTGTGTTTAAAGCAATACAATAAAAACAGATTTGTTTTGAACCAGTTTTCTGTTTTGCTCCATCCTCTACTAATTGCAATACCTCTGAAAGTTTATGAAGTGATATATTATATTTATTATAGAGATTGCCGTACTCCAAATTTGAAAAAAATGGTTTGGAAATAAGATGAATTCATTTAAAGTAACTTTAATTAACTGCCAAAACTTTGTTATCGAAAATGATTACAAATAAAAATCACCGCAATTGCAGTGATTTTTATTTATTTTATCTATTAAGAATGAGCATCCTATAATTGTGAGTTTATTTCTTGTTCTTACAACTCCTTGCTAATTCCAGACATATTTAAAATTTAATAATTTGTATTGTAGCTTATTCTAAAGGAGAATCAAATAAAAGGTTCTTCATAACACCAATTGTAAGCATAATGGAGAAGAAGAGTAGAAAATAAACGAAAAAATTTGCAAATCGTTTTCTACTATCATTATTTTCTAATGTATTAGAGTTATAATTATTTACCAACCCCTTTAGTCCTAGAGAAAATATTACAATAATTGATATAAATATGATGTAAAGAATAATAGAGTGCCTTAGTTCAAAAAAGAATAAGATTATTAAAATATCTATTAATGCAATAATCCAACTTAATTTAAATATTTTAAAAGCCAAGATATTTTTCTCCAACATTAAAAACACTGCATTTGAGAATAAGATTATGAGAAGTATTATTTGTAAGATTGTATTCATAATATTGAAAAATTAATAAGTAAATGGATTTGGAAAATTAATCTTTACATCTGCACCCAGACCTAAGCCATCTGCTGCAGTTCCCGAAACACCTACAGAAAAACTATCATTTTTGGGATTGTAAAAATAAGAGCCACCTCCTTTTGCTCCTGATGCTCCAATTGGAATAGTACCTGTTACGTTCAGTCCCCATCTACCCCCAGGAGAAGTAGTTGTCCAATTTCCTTCAACTTCAGCTAATGCTGCAAATGCACCAACGTCAACTGATCCTCCATATTTGTTAGACTGAAAGTTGGCTCCAAAAAATCCAGTTAGACCTCTTGCTGCAATATATGTAGATAAAGTACTAGTTGTGAAACTCAATTTTGCCTCTGCGACAGTCCCCTCTAAATAACCCTGAAGATTTGAATTACTACCAATTAAATAGGGGGTAGAAAGTCCACCTTTTACATTCATTAGTTTTATATTAAGATTAGTATCTAAGCCTTCAAAATTCAAATTTTTCAAACCTGCATTATAATCAACTGCTGTGAAGTCAAATGATGAAGATGTAAATGATGATACATTTCCATTAAGCTGGGAAAACCATTGACCATAGTACATACCATACGAATGATTTTTTCCTGGGTTATAAACTTTACTTTCAACCCAATCTGAAGGTCCACCAGGTCCTAAAGTAACTTTCGAACCACTAGCACTTGTATATTCATTATTTGTATACCCGTCAGAATATTCTTCATAACCAAGCACTTTATAATTATCTTTTGTTACATCTTCTCTCCATTCCCATTGCGTTCCTTTTCTTCCCCAATCTTGATTTTCTCTACCATCAGGATCAATAAATCTAATTGGATTATTAAAAGCATAATTGTAGGGGCTATGTCTTGTCATCTTTTCAGCTAAAGGATCCACAACACTCCATCTCGCTATATCTGGCATATACATTCTTGCGCCATAATCATAAAACCCCATTGCCAATAGTTCTTTTCCATTATATTTATAGTTATATGATGATGTGTTTGGTGGTGAGTTGTAACCAGTATGTTTTAAACCAAATGGATAATAATTATTTTCTTCCAAAATCTTTGGCTCAGTCCCATTTTGGATATAACTTAATCTAACATTTCCCAAATGATCGGTATAATTATATACATACTTATTTTCAATAAAACTGTAATAACCTTCACTTGTTGGCACAAATTGTATAATTCCGTCTTGATACTGCCATCCATTAAGGTATTCTATATATATAATTTTGTTAATCTCAGTCATATTATGAAATGAACTTAATTTTGTTCCATCAGCTGAATAAAGATACTCATAATATTCATACTTTTTCACTATTTTATTAGGTAAATTTAAGTGATTGTAGTTGATTTCATTTATGAAATGTGCATCATCTGAGATCATGTTGCCATTTGCATCATAATACATTACATCCCCACCATCAAGTCCTAAATAATTACCGCTGGAATCCCAAATATCAGCAAGCTGATTACCTTCATAAGTGTATTTTACATCATCAATTTTTGTAGCTAAATTACTGTCAGATCCTCCAAACCTTAGAAGCGTTTGAATATTTCCGTTAAGATCATATGTTGCACTTTCATTGTAAGCATTTGTTTCTATGACATCTGAATTAGGTTTCTGATATTTTGCAGCCACTAATCTATTTAATTTATCATATTGATAACTGTACCGTCTGAGAATACCATCATTTGCAGTTTTCCAATCTGTTTCAGATATATTTCCATTAAACTTTGCTGTTGAAGAAAGACTTTCAGGAATCTGATATTTCAACTTATATCCAAACAAATCATTACCTAAGCTCTGTGGATTATTGATATTGGTCATCCATCCACGAATATTATATTGATAATCTATGGTTTGAAGCGGTGATGCTATAGTTGTTCCTCCCACTTTTTTAGATTCCAGTTGGGAAAGTTCGTTGTACTTATTTTGAGCCAAATATTCGACAGGGTTGCTACCTATCTGATGGGTATGGGTCAGAAGCCTGTTCTGGGAATCATAAGTGAATTTTTCCACAATGCCCTTTTCAGGATCGGTGATAAGTCTTCTGTGATAGGTATTGGTCTGAAGTACAACTCCTGCAAAATCAAGCTTACTGTTAACCACAGTATAGCCTCCCAGATGGTTATTGCTTCTTGAACCTATGTTTCTTCCTTTGGTATCATACCACATAAAGTTCTTAGTCCACTTGTCATCTTCTATGTTTTTGACGTAGGAAGCGGTAAGCATTCCTTTGGTAGTTCGTGAATTCGCTGGATTATCAGTTAAAAGTTCTTGTGCAAATACATTAGTGACTGCTGAAGATCCTGAGGGATAGGTGTCGTAATAATTAATACCTAGAATTGACTGTGTATCAGCTGGAAAATAATCATTGGTATAATAAATAGTCATTCCATTTTTTGTAAATCCAGTTGTATTTCGGGATTCAGTAATGACGAGATCTTTAATAAGGTTTTGCATAACGGGTCTTTCGCCTCCTGCGACAATTCCTGTATAGATTACTCTCCCAAATTGATCATACTTGGTTATGAGCCATTTCCCCGTAGGCTTCATAACCGCATCCTGAGTAAGAATCAGCCTGTCAGCTTTGTCATACACCATATATTCCCAGCCTTTTCCAGGAAGTTTTTTCTCAACCAAACGTCCTCTGCTATCATAACGGTACTGATAACAAAATTCATCATGTTTTAACAGATTAGTCACAATATCACCACGGATGCTAGCCAGTGGTGGAATTACATAAGCCAACTGATCAAATTCATTGTAAACATAATACGTATCAGCATACTCATCGGCAGCGATTACTTTTCTTGCTAGAATAAGCTGTCCCTGCCCGTTTTTAAATTCAATAATCTCATCATTATCTTCGTTTTTTACTGAATTTTTATAAAGCTGTCCATCTGTATACAACCAGTTTTCTTCCAAAATGGACTTAGTAGCTCCGTTTTCCCAAATCGTTTTAGTTGTAAACTTTTTAACTCTATCCGCTACTGTATTAGTATTATAATCAAATTTTACAGGTTTAGTGCTCCAGTCATTTCCCACCTGAATCTGTTGTTGGACTATTTCTAACGGAGAGTTTTCCAGTATTTTTTCTGCATAGATTTTTTCTGAACCATAAGGAGTATTAGTAGCGTTAGCTAATGGTGTAGGAACAATCGCACCATTTAAAGTTTGAGATTGTGGAACAGGTAAATAGTCTTTTACCTGTCTTCCGAATTGATCATATTCTATGTGAGTAACAACGTCTTTTCCTTGTGGGGAAGCTTTTACATTTATAACTTGCTTAGGTCTTCCTAATTCATCGAAATACTGAACGGTTTCTGAAGCCTTAGTAGCTATTGTCCCATTATAATCCAAATATGTTTTAGATTGGATATAATTTTCTCCTTGGGTAAGCTGGGCTTGTGCTGAATGAGTGATGAGCAGCATGCCTATTGGGATGATTATTTTTTTCATGCTATTGTTAGTTTTTGTAGTTGTACTTGAATTCCTTCAGTAATTTACCTGTTGTATTATTCTCCCTGATCTCTTTCAGTCTGTTCGTTGTATCATATATATATACTTCTCGGATACCTGATGGCGGAGTGATACTTGTGACACCTACCAGCGGATTATGCGTATAGGTAGTTATGGATACATCCAAATTAAACTGCCTTTTTTGGAAAGCATCTAGTTTTAGTCTAAATTCGTCCTCCGTCGCTAGATTAATATCGCTATCAGAAGAATTACTTAATATAGTAATATCACTGTCAAAAATTCCAAGAAATAGAGCTGCATCTTTACCTTCTATTTTAGCAATTGGGAGAGTTTTTCTGTACCCCCAAATGATTGCTACAGGAGTTCCATTTTTTGTTGTGTATTGTTGCAAATTTCCCTTTTCATCATATTTATTATAATTAATTTCTTCTTTTGTTACTGATTGTAAATCCGTTGATTGTATAGAAGATGGTAATGGTAACCCAGATGTTTTATTAATAGCTTCCAAATTGCTTGATGGATAAATTGTATTAATATGAGAAATTGTTTTTCCTGTATCACTATTATCTTTTTTCTTTATCACTTTTGTGTCCAAAGGAATTCCAATAATATTCAAACTTGTTAAGTATATATTGTTTTTATCCAGAGCATAATCATTAAACGTCTCTAAAATAGAACCATCTGAATTAGTTATTTTTTTGCTTTTAGGGAAAAATTTTACATCTGTATAGGTGTAACCAGCTGGTTCTTCACTATTATTTTGATAAAATGGTATAGCTCCGTAATAGTCTTTATTTAATTCTTCTTCCTGAGTGAAATTAGTTGCACTTAAATAGTTTTTTCTAACTAACTTCTTATACAATAACAAATTTTCAGGGGCATTATTGATAATCAAATCCCATGATGGTTTCATAAGATAAGAGCTTAAAAATAAAACATTAAAGTTGGAGCTATTATCTGTAGCAAGCTTGTATTGATAAGTTTCCATTCGAGAAGGAAAAGTCCTCCCTTCAGAATAGACTTCTTTTTTCAGCAATTGACTTCTTAAATGGCTTCTGTCATTGTAGTAATTAAATAGTGGTATAAATGGACTGGAATACATACCGCCAGAGTGATCTTCAATATTAGGATAGGTATTAGGATAGTCACTATATCCTGTAAAAGAAAATACCTGTTTTCCATTTCCTGCTTCCTCTTCCGTAACCTTTTCGTATAATACATAACTTCCATTATCCAGCTCAGATGAATTCTGCTGTGATAAATATATTGCTGGAAATAAAGATGAACTATGATTACTATTGTCATCAACAACATCACCAGTCTTATAACTTATATTAGAGGGAAGATTTGATATACGTCCTGATGATTCTCCATTTTGATTTGAATATTTATATGTTATCTTTCTCTCGGTGTTTCCATTGCTAATTCTTTGTTCCATCAATCTAGCTCCTCCACCTATAATCTCTTGGTTATTAAATATAAACTTATTAGGTTCATAAAAAAACTGATGAGATCCACCTGTTGGTGTAATTACTTTTTTCAACATCCCAATGGAAACATTACTATCAGGAGACATGTCAATATCTCCATATAAAAAGGTAAAATTATTTAGTGGTAGATTAACAAATGAAAAACGCTGATTAAGTTTATAAAAAGATTTAGGAAAGCTACCTGGAGAAAACGCTTTAAAATAACCAAAAATATCTCTATAGTTTTTTGTTGCTACGGAGGTTCCTTTTGAAGGCATAGGACTTTCATTATATTCTAAAATATAATTGTATGATTTAACATCATTTTTGTCATAAACCCCAACAGTATTTAATTTTAGCCTTAAATCCAAATCAGTATTACCTTGGGAATTTGTAAAATAAGAGTAGCTTAATTTTATCTTTTTTATAACATTTCCACTAATGTCGTAGATAATAACCTGAGAAAGAGCTCGTTTTGGAATTAGCTTATTATTGTCATCAAATGCATCAGTTCTTGAAATATCATAGAAAAATTTAACTTTCCCTTCGCTCCAATTAATTTCTTCTACATAATGGTAAATACTATTTTGACTATATTTTTTATTTTCATAATTTTGATAAGGGACAGATGGATAGCGAATGTAACCATTAACAGAAAAATATTTGTCTACTACATAGCCCTTATCATAATCAATTAATTTATTTCGACTTTCCTTAAATTCTTTGTATTTAAAAGTTACTTTTTTATTTGAAGTAATATCCAATACAGAGTCAAGATGCCAAGTGTTAATACTAATATTATAATTATTATTTAATATATGTTTACAAACCGCTCTACCGCTTTGATCGCTTTTAGGTGAGTAATCAGTAAAGAAAAAAGGAGATTCTGTCGAAGATTGAATATTTACATCATTTGTTTTAAAAGAGTAAATATTTCCAGAAGCATTAATAATCTCAAATTGATCGTAATCTTTTGCTTTATTGTTCAAAAGCGAAAAATTGTTTTGCACATAACTATCCAAATTCCCAATTTTAGAGCTGCATTCAGGTGGGAATACTGTATTCCAGCCCATCCATCCATTGTTTGACGTACCAGTTATATCAAATTTATCATATTTATTGACGTAGATCTGATTTGCATATCCTTGTATTTCATGCCCTTTATAGCTAAAAGTCTGATATCTGCTATCCCAATTATTTTCCAGGCTTGTCTTTTTTTGAAGAAAAAATTTTGAAGTAAGGTTAGGTGCGATTGCTATAAAAGAGTCTGGGGCTAAATCTAAAATCTGTTCATAATTAGAACTGTTTGGAGTTATTCTTGTATCACTTACATATTCTATACTGCTGTCATTTACAAGTCTACCTCTTTTACTGATGTATTGTCCCCAATCATCAGAAATTTCATGAACATTATACCAACCATAGACATCGCTCCACTCTTGATGTGTATAGATGCTTTCATTTTGATTGACCCTATATTTTTGGTCATCAATATCATTTACAAATTTTGTAACATTTCCTCCTGCAACAAGTACCCAATCAAGCCCAACATTGGTGCTTTCTTGAGCCACCTTTACTCCGTTTGAAGAATATTTAAGCTGTATAGGAATACTAATATCTCCCTCTTTGACTTCATAAAGAGGAATTGTGTATTCGGCTTTCCCCGTCACGTAGTTTATAGGGATTATTTCCGATTTAATTAATTGTGACACTTCAGGAGTTGTCACATTAAATGCTTTTGTCCCATAATCATCTTTATTGGTGGAATTGTCCTGGGAATTCTTAGCTATTATATTTTTTTGCTGGAGAGTATCTGATATTTTCTTTACTTCATTTTCTTGTCCAAATAGTGAAGATGTTAAAGTCACTATAAGCAAGAAAGAAAAATATGTCTTCATAATTATTTTTTTATCAATTTTGCGTTTGCTATTTTATTTGTATCTGTTTTTATCGTGACCAGATAAGCTCCCTGAATTAAATTTTGGGTATTGATCTTAGTAATTTTATTCTTCGTCTTCAGATTCTGAAGCTGTCTTCCACCCACATCATACAGAATAATATCAGCTTCTTTAAATTCAAAACCTATTTCAACATAAGCATAATCTGAAACGGGATTCGGATAAATCTTGATGTCCTGTTTCTCGATTAGCTGGTCAAGTTGTTTGTCTCCAAGCTTTACGATCTTCCAGTTTTCTTTTCCAAGTTCTTCTGCGCTTGTTCCTGCCAGAATAATTGAACCGTCTCTATTCAGTTTAATATCAGACAGCCTTTCTTCTCTTTTTCTGGATTCACCTTTTACATGCTTTTTCCATTGCTCATTTCCGTTAGTATCCAAATAAATCATCCAGAAGGTTTCATCATCTGGTTGTATTTTTCCTTCAGCCTGAGTATGACCTCCAAGTAAAATTCCTTTTGAGGTTTTATCGTCTGCTGAATGAAGCACACTTGCTCCCATCAGAATATCCCTATTCCCGAAATTGTAAGACTTCTGCCATAACTCTTCATCTTTTTCATTAAGTGAGATAAGCCACAGATCGGTTCCTTCTTCAATTCCGACAGTTTTATTACCTGACCTTTCTGATCTGGATTCCCCACCAATGATATATCCTTCTGATGTTAGTGCAAGTATTCTCAAATGATCATCTTGTTTACCTCCAAAATCCTTTTCCCATTCGATCTTTCCGTCCTTGTTCAGTTTGATGATCCAAAAGTCTCCTTCTCCAAAGTTTTCCGTTTTCTTTGAACCACCTAAGTTGCTTCTGGAATAAATCCCTAACAAGACACCTCCGTCACGAGTAGGGATTATTTTTTCAACTTCATCCAATCCTTTTCCACCAAGTATAGATTGTGACAATTCTTTTCCGTTCTTATCCAGTTTTACAATTAAAACATCCTTTGAACCGTAACCTTTCGCTGAATTCTGAACATTTCCAGCTACAAAGAATCCCAAATCTGTACTTTGAATTACAGATTTTGCTTCTTCATCGGATATTGATCCTAATGTTTTCTGCCAAAGTTCGTCCCCAAATTCGTTAATTCTGATAACCCATATGTCAGATCCGCCTTTGGATTCTTCTTTTTTATCCAATCCTTTCGCCGAATATGAAGTACCTGTTAATAAAAAGCCTCCGTCTTGAGTAGATACTGAAGCTGATAGATAGTCATGATTATTTCCTGCAAAGAATTTTTCCCATACTTCCTGACCTTGCTGGTTCAGTTTCACTAAATGGAAATCGTATCCATTGTTCTTTTTATTACTTTGCTGTAATTTGTTGCTCTGAATTGAGCTTCCTGTAACCAGATATTGCTGATCAATAGTTGTGGTTACTTGACTTAGTAAATCCTGGGTACTGGATTTAATATCCTTTTGCCAAACTACTTCCTGAGCCGATATGTCTATGATTGCACAAATAATCAATGCACACATATAGAGTTTTCTCATTTGTTTTTTATTTTTCAACTTTGCAAGTTTAACAATTTTTAACGATGATTAAAATTACATTAATGAGATTTAACATGAGCTTTATTACTTATTAATATCTTGTTAATATGTGAATTTTAGTAATTTATATCTAACTTTTCAAAACATAAAAACCTGTCGTGTTATAAACAGGTTTTGAGTTGTCAATTATTTTCGTTGTTAAAGCATTTTTTCAACTTTTTTGTAATAAGCTTTAAAGCATACAGAAAGTAATAGATACAGCCAACGTACAAAATGGCAATTGATAATAGTGTTAGATAAATCTCTATACTATCCCAAGTGCTGTACTGTTTGTAAGTGAATGGGGGTATACAACCTCTCTGAAATTGCAATATCATTTTGCGTTATTAAAGGATTTTTTCCTTCGCGCATAAACACAGTTCCCATTTTTTGATACTGAACAGGTTGCCCTTTTGCACAAACCGTATAAATCCCACTTCCAAAACCGTTTTGCGCTCGGATAATGATTACCTCTTTTTCGCTAACTCCATTGTCTATGGCTACGAACTTTTTCAGACGATTGTTTTTGATTGGCTCTTTAAAGTCCTTTGGTAAATCACACTCTTTAGCGGTTTGTGATTCTTTCGGTTTTTCTTCTTGTGCAAAATAAAATGTTGGTAATGCGAACATTAAAGTAAAAATTAATTTTTTCATGTATTTAAAATTTTAAGATTATTCCAATTTGATTTTCATCATATATTTTAAGAATGTTTGCTCGTTCGGATATGTGAACGAAACAAGGCTTTTGGGAATTGTATTGAGAAAAATTCCCGCCGTCAACTTTGACAACAGTGTTTAGGATTCCGTTGCCCTGCTTGTGAGATTTGACAATAACGTAAGTTCCCGAATATGCGGAGTAGGGGTAAATTGTAATTTCAAATCTGTCTTTGTAAACCTCTGCTGTTGCTATTTGAATAGGTTTAAAAGTTATTTCATTGGTAAATTTAATTTTACTATAATTGAAAACAAGTTTTTGTGTCAATGGATTTCCCCTTTGATTTCTGACTTGCTCGTTAAGATTTCGTGTTTCATCTTCGGCTTTTCTTTCCTTTTTGCTCAAAAAATACCCGAGTGCAATAAACGAGAGTAAACCAACAATTCCCCAATTGATTTCCAGTTCACCCCTGTTATTGCTTGAACATGATATTACGAAGAATGCCAAAAAAAAGAATGTAAATAATCGGCTCATATTAATAGCTATTTCCTCGTAAGCGTTTAATTGTGCCTGAAAATTCTGAACTACTGATATTAGCGTAGCTTTGAAACACTTCAAACAAAATATTGTAATCCTCCAATCGTCTGTCTTGAATTGCACCAAGCAACTCATGACCCATTATAATAAAATAGTCTCGTTGATTCGGATTTAGACTTCTTAAATCAATTCTTAGTAAATGTTGCTCGTAATTTGACATTGCAACATCGGTCAACTCAAATATCGCAAGATACTTAGTAAGGATTTTCTGTTGATTGATTTTTTTTGTGAAGTCTGTCGCATTGTCGGAAATTGCTTTTACGCTTGTTAGCATTGCCAATTTTTGCCTTTTGTTAAGGCTTCTTACGGTGTCTGTGGAAAATAAAATACCCATTTCTATTAAATTTTTATGCTTGATTTTGAGCAATAAAAAAGTGTGAGGAATTCACACTTCGTCAGAAAAGGTATTTGGCGTAACCCTACAAACAAAAGTAGAATCCCCACACCATAAGGGTGGGTATCCACTATTTGCCTTTGTTTGTATTTTTAAAATCGCCAAATTTTATTCTGCCAAAGCAAAT
This sequence comes from Chryseobacterium lathyri, assembly GCF_030812195.1. Taxonomy (GTDB): domain Bacteria; phylum Bacteroidota; class Bacteroidia; order Flavobacteriales; family Weeksellaceae; genus Chryseobacterium; species Chryseobacterium lathyri_A. Next base: position 116,093 of record NZ_JAUSSF010000004.1, on the reverse strand, counting down.
AAGTCAACACTTATTTATCGTTAATGTCTTCTAAAAATAGCTCAATAGCTTTTTAGATAAATTTTTCTATATCAATAATTAAACCGTTTTAAATATTTATATTTTGCAAAAATGCTAAAAAAATCCTTATCCTTTGAATGATTTTCAATTTTTATTATTGTATTTTTAGCTATACCACTCATTTTTGATTTCCTCAATATTCATATTTTTCCATTCTTCTTTCCATAATTCCCAATATGGTATATCATTAGATGATGGTTCGTTTGTACATCTATCAATTTGAACAATAGAAGGTAAAATAATAGATTCTCCAACAAGTAAAGCTTCACCTTGCTTTAATGATGGCATTTTGTCAATTAAAGTTCCCAATGTGTCAGGAAGAAGTTTTTTTACATATCCTTGGTCAATAGGATTTGTTAAGCGCATAGCAATAAAGTTATTACATTGGGAAAATATTGTTTCAGAAATTTCAGATGGTCTTTGACTTGCAAGAAGTAAAGTAACACCATATTTTCTGCCTTCTTTTGCAATTCTTTCTATCGATTTTTTAGATGAACGATACTTTACCAAATCACTGTTAGGAACATATTTATGAGCTTCTTCATAAACAAGTAAAATAGGAATATCATTATTTATTTTCTCACTTGGGTCTTTTAAACTTCTTAGTCTTTTGTAGAAATAGCCATATTCAAATATCATTCTTGAAATTAGAGAAACTGTAATACTCAAAACCTCAAACGGAACGCCACTTAAGTCAATAACAGTAACATTAGATTGCTTTTCTGTTTGATAACCTACTAACTGATTTAATGTTTCTTCAAAAGTTATATCTTTTGATTTTTGTCCGAGTAAAAAGTCAAGCCTGTTATCGTTTATCTTATTTTCTAATCTATTTACAAAATTAGTAAGTTTACCATTGAGACTACCATTTGTGAGTTTGGGTTGTCCTGCTTTTTCTTTATTACTTGCTGCGTAGACCTCACCAGAATCAACTAATTCAGTATTTTTAAAGTTAGCATATTCCAAAACGTAATCAATATCAAAATACAAAGGCGAGTCATAATGAATTTTATTCTTATTCACTTCAGACCCAATAAAATGTTTTTTTCTATCATTAACGATGGCTTCTTTAAAAATGAATTTTTGATTGTGGTCGTTTGCTTCTGTATCTAAGAAAAATTCTTCAAGTTCTTCACTGTTTAAAAGCCAGTAAGGCAATACTAAGTTTTTAATATCAATAAAATTTGCTGTGGGAAATGCAGGTTTATATTCAGAGTGAATATCAAATACTATAATATGAGAATTGTTTATGGAAAAATCTCCACTTTTCTCAGCAATAGCTTTCTGTATTATTGTAGATAATGTATGAGATTTTCCCGAGCCTGTTGAGCCTACTATTGCAACATGTTTGTTGAAAAATTTATTCCCATTTACTGATATTCGGATGTTCGGATTGGAAGATAAAGAAGCAAAAGTAAACTTTTCTTTTTGGTCGATGTATTGGTCATATATCTTTTTTATTTCTTCTTCAGTAGCTGGTTCAACTTTTTTGGGGGGAATTGCCAAAGAGTCCCCACCTCTGATAAATTTACCATCTCTTATCATTCCCAAAGGAAGTGCTTCTATCGCATAATCTCTCTTTCCCGCTTCATTTACAATTATTGAAAAATTTTCAATGATTGCCATTAATACAGCATTTTCGTTGTCTGAAACTTTTAAATAAGAACCAACTTGCAATGATTCTCCTGCCACTCGAAAATCTTCAAGATTATCAACAACAATCTTTATTTTGTCTGGATAAACCGCAATTACTTCTGCGTTTATTTTTACTGTCTCTTGTGCCATATTATACAATTTTTTTAATATCAGTGAGTTGTGAAAATTGAATTTCTGCTTGCTTCATATTAGTGTATGAAACATTAAAAAAAGGATTTGTACTATAGAATTGATAAATCTCCTTGGTTTTATTTATCTCATTCAATGTTAGATTAATATGTTCCAATTTGTTGAGTAATTTGAATTTTATGGAATTGTTATTATTAGCTGTTTTACATATTGATTTTGCGCTAAATTCTGCTCCATCAAAATCAAACCCATCTGTAAATATGAAACCTTCCGAATAAAGTTCTTTTTTTAGGTCAAGTAATTCTTGGTGAGGAATATTATGTAAGTAAATGTATGGGCAGAATGGATTTTGCTCTCTTTTTGAAAGTTTGGACCATTTTTTTGAAATAGTGAATATTACATCTTTTAATTCTGTTCTCACATAATTTTTTGCTGGTATTTCAATTAAAAAAAAACGTTCAAAGGAAGAAATGTTGAAAGTTGTAAAATATTGAGCTCTTAGTTCTGCAAATAATTTTGCTTCACCTTTATATGTAACAAACCATTCGTTAAATAAAACTCTTTTAAAATCAATTTTTTTTAAAAATTCTGACTTACTGATTTTTCTCTTTTTTATGTCATTTTCAATTGAAAGTTCTTTTATGACTTTGAGAGCATTATTATAAAAAAAATGTTCTGCTTCAAAAGTTTTGCAACTAAATTGATTGACTAATAATGATGAGATTTTTGTTACCTGAGATTGATACTCCAATGCATTAATATTTATTTCAAGTAAAGAAATAAAATCATCTAGTTCAGTGTTGGTAAAATTATGCTTTAAGTGGTGATAATATTCAACTTTTTTTTCTGTGTAAGTTAGGAAATGCTTTTTAAGGAAATTTGAATCTATTGGTAGCTTTAATTTTGCTTGTCCCGATTCAAAATATCCATAAAGTTTATAATTTATTCGTTTTTTAGTTCCTTTTGTAACTTCTTTATAGTGGTCAAGCATTAACCGAATAGGCTTTGCAATAACTGAATGATTGTATTCCTTTTTTGCATGATACTTACATTGAATTGCTGTTTCTTCTGTTGCAGTATCTATATCTATGTCTTCAATTCCTTCAATAACAATTGTTTCTGAATCTTTTTTTAATTCTAATAATTTTACAATGGCAAAATCGAATTGATAGAAATAACCTTTTATTGTATCAATAGCCGTTCTTTCTTTCATGGTTTAATTATTTTAGTTTTTATCCTAACTGTTTATTAGAAAGAGTAATTATAGTAAAAAAAAATATTTACTGTATACGGTTTTCCGTAAAACTTGATTGTTTTTGATTTATACTTACATTTCATGTAATAAAATAATAAAAACTATTACTAAGAATCTTTTATATGTCTCACTTGATTACCCATATTAGATTTAGAGGTAGGGTGTAAGACGAGTTTTTGCCGTACCCCCCACCTTTAAAAAGTATGGCAAACTTTTTTTTGGAGGTTTAAAAACTTCAACATTTTTTTGTGGAATTTTTTTCCTGCTTGAATTTGAAACTAGATAAGGATTACCCACCTAAACATAAGAATGCAACAAATACTATGATGCAAAGTATTGTATTAGAAATGTGGATTTCTTAGACTTAGAGATAGCGATTGCTTTTATTATTCTATATGTCTAAAATGGTATTAAGTAATTCTATGTATTTTTTTTCAAAATAATAATTTTCCACAATTTTTAGCAGTGTGTGTAATGGAGATAAAATGCTCAAAATTTTGCAATGACAATTGTACTACTATATAATATCCATATGAATATTTTCGTAACTTGAAAGTTGACGAAATTTCGATGAAAATTTAAAAATTCAAATCATTTGATTCTATATTGTTACTATTTTATGTAACTTGTTGATAATTAATATTAACTATTTTTGTATCGGAAAGTAATCCGATCAAAACACTGAAAATCAAACACTTATATAAAAAGGACAAAAATTTAGAAAACACAATATAACGCGCTATTTTACAGCGTTTTACGTATTTTAAATAAAGAAATTAATGTTATAAATCACTTGAATTTGCCCCTAGTTTTGTCCCTCAATTCCAAAGTAAAAACTTCAAGATTCCACAGGTCAATTGTTTCAAATTGATTTTTAAATCAGCAGTATGTAATAACCTGATAGATCATTAAAGTTTATATTTTTTCAAGTTGCTCAATAACCACTTTTGCCATTTCCTTTGAGCTGAACGGATTTTGGCCTGTTATCAAATTACCATCAACAACAACATTGGAGGTCATGGGAATAAAAGCTTTTTTAAGATCTGCACCCCGCTCTTTAATGGCAGCTTCAAGATTGAATGGTACCTCCCGTTTTCTTCTGGCAATAGTTTCCTCAAACCAGTCAAAGCCGGTCATTGATTTTCCCTTGATCAGATATTCACCGTTGTTAAGCCTTACATTTAACAATCCACCAACTCCATGACAGATTGCAGCGACCATTTTCCCGTTTTCGTATTGTTGGCTGATGATTTTGTTAATACTTTCATCATCTGGAAAGTCATACATGGTAGCATGTCCTCCGGCAAGATATACACAATCGAAAGATTCATGAATTACTTCATTTAAGTTTTTGGAGTTATTCAGCTCCTCCATAAATATTGGATCTTCATAATAATCTTTTGATATTTTATCAAGAACAAGCGGTTTCAGACTTTCAGGGTCAATAGGTACATGCCCCCCCTTTGGACTTGCTATTGTCATATTCCATTTTTTCTCTTTGGCCTTATGATAAAGATGGGTCAGCTCACTGAGCCATAGTCCGGTTGGAAGACCACTTGCATACTTATCGACATTGGTAACTATTAATAAAAGATTTTTCATGAATCACTTATTTGATTACAACAAAATTCGCACTATTGGACGATTTAACAGTAACTTAATTACGGGAATTAGTAACCGAATCTCTGTATTTCAATTTTCATTTTTAAATCATCCTCATTAATTTAATGATGATCTGAATTCCAGTGGAGAAAATGATGTTCGGCTTTTAAAAAGACGATGAAATGATTGCGGATGTTCAAATCCGAGCTGATAGGCAATTTCGGAGACTGACATTGAGGTAGTAGAGAGTAATTCTTTTGCTTTTTCGATCAACCGGTTCTGGATATGCTGTTGCGTGGTTTGCCCTGTTTGAACTCTTAGCATGTCGCTCAAATAATTTGCACTCAGGTGCAGTTGCTCAGCAACGGAATGAACTGTGGGTATCCCGCTGATGGTTAATTTATCATTTTTAAAATAATTATCCAATAACATTTCCAGCTTTGAAAGAAGATCACTATTCACTTTTTTTCTGGTCAAAAACTGGCGGTTGTAATAACGGTCACAGTATTTTAACAGAAGATCAAGGTTAGAGACAAGTAGATCTTGTGTAAAGGAATCCATGTTGATATCAATTTCCTGTTCAACATTCCTTATGATATCAAAAATAGTTTTCTCTTCCTTTTCAGAAAGATGCAGAGCTTCATAGGCTGTATAGGAAAAATAACCATATTCTTTAATGTCGGAGGCCAATTTATATCCATGCAGGAAATCCGGATGTAACACCAAAACGAACCCTCTTACTTTATTAAGCAGTATATCATCAAACTGTAGGACCTGATGCGGGGCAATAAAAGACATAATACCTTTATCAAAATCATAATATTGCTGGCCATATCTACATTTTCCTCCGGCACAGTCTTTCTTTAAAGCAATGACATAAAAGTCGGTTGTAATAGCTCCTAGAATAGTTTCCGGTTCCAGTTTGACATCGTCAAAATTAAACACACTGATCAGCGGGTTAGCGGGTTCCTTTAACCCCAAAAATTGATGAAGTGTACTTATTGATGATACTTTTTCCGGAGTTTTCATATGCTGATTTTCAGATTTGTACATGACTAATTTACTTATTTATTTTGTTCCCTGAAAGCTGTTCTTTTATGATAAGGATACCTTGTTTATATGATGTGACCTGAAAATCCGGAAATTTCTTTCTGAATTTTGAATCATCAAATATGTTATCGTGCTCATACCTCGGAAGAAGCTCCAGTAATTCCTTTACACTTTTGTTGAAAAATGAGCTTATTTTAAACATCAATTTTGGGACAGTAGAGTATTTCAGGTCTCTGCTGTAAATTCCGGAAGCCATTCGGATAAACTCTTTGTAGGTGGGATGGCTTTTATCTACCGGGAGATGCCAGGTCTGGCCGAACGCGTCAGGAGTATTCCCGATCAAAGCAGTGGCTCGGCTCGCATCAGGAGTCCATATCAGGCTTCTTTTTTTGTTTACGCTCAATGGAACCTTCAGCTTTTTGCCTTCTTTAATATTATTAAAAATTAGGGTATTGGTAATACTCTGTGTTTTGCCGGGACCATAAAATTCCGGGGCACGACAGATCACGGCTTCAAGTTCACCTGACTCCATTTCCTTCAACAGCATTTCGGCCATCTCTCTTCTGACTCTTCCTTTTCTTCCCACAGGAGCAAAAGCTGTTTCTTCTGTCAATACGCGATCATCCTGGGGATACATATACGTGTTGTCAAAGAATACCAGTTTTGTATTGTTAATCTTACAGGCATCAATCACATTACGAAGGATAAGCGGAAACTGTTTTTCCCAAAGATCTGAACTGATCGGAAGGCCTAATGTAAAATAGGCAATTTCACTGCCTTTTACTGCCTCTATCGCTTTCTCACGAATCGATAGATCTGCAGAAAAAACTTCGTCAGTGTCATTTACTTTTTTCGCATCCCTGCTGACAATTCGTATTGATGAAGTAAAATTTCTTTTAAGTTCTCTTGCGAGCTCTTCGCCAATCTGACCGTTAGCCCCTAATATCGTTTGCATATCTTTTGCTGTTTAAATTATTATACAAAGTTCAGTAATCAGCCTAAAAAGCAAAGTATCTGAATTAACGAAAGTTGTAACATAATCTCTGTTACATCACCTTTTTCAGCCAGTGCATTTTTTTATCTGTATAAGGGGGATATTTCCAGTCCGGCTTTCCCCAGGTTGTTTTTTTCGATAACTGATTTCTGATGGGAGAATGTAAGAAAGCCGCACTCACCGTGATAGTTCCCAATACCGAGTTTCCAATACCTCCGAATGTAATTTATTTTCATTAAACACCACTGATCGTGTTATAAAAGCTTATGTCAAATAAAAATTTCAGCTCTCACTGCTAGTGATTCGTTCAAAAAAGTTGAGGCGAAGATGAGAAAATCATCCTGATAATTTCCGCCATAGGCTGGTAGTTTTTTAGTGATGCTTTTTGAACTGCTAGCATATATTGTTCAAATATCGCTCCTTCTATTTTATCAAATTCTAACAGATCATAGCCTGCTTTCCGAACCATTAGGTTTGCTAGTATGCGCGCTGTCCTTCCATTACCCATTTAATCCTGGCGAATGTGCTTTACCTCAAAATCCAATGGTTTTTCACCTTGTACACCGTATTTTGGAGTTGCAAAACCCTCAGGTGCATAACGTTTTGTTCCAGAGCTGTAATACCATTCGTTAAGGCCGGTAATCATCAGCTTTGCATGATATACATAATTCTCTGCTTCTTTTTGATAAGGACCGAAGTCGGGCAGGCATTGGGAAATATCTTCCAGTTCAGCTACAAAATCATCGTGAATTGCCATTGCCTTTATAAGTGCATCTTCAAGAGAAAGGTGATGAGTATGATGAAGTAAAAGTATAATGTTAAAGTTTTCATTTTCGGTCGCCATTTCTTTTCTTATTGAGGCAAAATCGTTTTGTATACCTATGATAATGGAATGGAGAAACAATACCCTTTGAATTGCCGGATGCTTGTGAATATGTTCGGGAAGTGCGGACCCAAGTGCCGGATCAATCATATTACCATAAGCTAACTGACCTATTGAATGACTTCTAATTAATAGATAACGGGCTAATGTGGGGTAGGTTTGGGTAAGTTTAAAATGTGTTTCTTCCATGATGCCATAAGTAATAAACTCCCAGAAACCTTTTGCCATTCTTTCAATCCAGAATTGAGGCATACCATTAGCAATCCATTCCTTTCTGGCAATTTCCATCTGCCTGAACATCCCGATTTCGTCCGGACGGGCACTATCACCCGTCATTACTTCAAAAGCACGGTCCCTAAGAGCTGCAACTTCTTCCAATGGCATAATTTCCACATAATCATCAAAGTAGGTTTCATACAATAGAAATCGGCAGATTGGTATCAGAAGATCTGCATTGGTAGTTGTGGCTGACATGTAAGGTGCCACCTTTATTATATTTTGATTGATATATCTTTTCACGCTCTCAGATCCCATATAAGCATAATCTTCTTTTATCCATTGCTTTTCTATCTCATCAAAAGTAAGCGTTAGAGGACTTGGAATATATGGCCAAGGATATTTAGGAATCGGGATTTTAAGTTCTTCTTTCATAAATTTGATCTCTTATTGGTTTGGTTTTCACGCTAATTTACAACCGTATTGTATTATAATTGCATTTTATTTCACAAAAAATTGAAATTTAACAGTAATATTCCTTAAATAGTGGTATTAATAGGGAGATAGTTTATCTGAATGATATTTAATAAAAAAGATCGCTTCACAATCAGTGAAACGGCCTTTTTTTGTATCTCGTGTCAGAGAATGACTGCTCATATAAAGAGTTCTCAATTCACCTTATCAAGCCGTGAAACATTTTCAAAACAATGTGTTAATCGGCTATGTAAAAAAGTCTCTATCAATAAAAATCCAACGAATAAACAGAACAATCCGAGAATGAGCCCTTTGTAATATTCTTTTACTGTAAAGAAAAAAATAAGTACAGAAGACTGCTGATAATATGCTCTTCCCAATTCTGTAATTTCTTTTGATATATATGGTGAATAATTAAGTGTATTCACAACAAAAAAATGAGTAGAATTGTTTAAATAGCCTAACTGTCTAGGGTTTGGATTAATTAAAATTTGAATAATTGCTGATTACCTCTTGTGTGGCTATGATATTTTTAAGTTTTCCATGTCATTCATTACTATTTCTTTCCGGCCATGCAAAGCCGTCAGGTACATAGCGCGAGGTGTCTACAATATAGAAAGTGTTTATTCCCTGTATCATAATTCCTATGGCTTTTATATAATCCTGCACTTGTTCCTGGTATATGCCAAAGTCAGGTAAATTTTCTTGCAGTATAATAAATTCGGCTACGTCCGCATCGTGAATGCGCATGGTTTCGGTGAGGGCTGCTTCAAGTGATAAGTTGTACTCATGCTGTAATACAATAACAAGGTTAAACACTTCCGTATCCAAAAGCAGTTCTTTTGGCAAAGAATGTATATCGTTTTGCCATGCTATTATTCTAACGGCCAATGTTCTTAATTTTTGTATAATGGGATGCTCTTCAATGAATTTTGGCAAAACAAAATTTACCTCAACATCTACCAGATAAAAAAATGGCAGCATATTAACGGAATATTCGCGTATCACCATATATTGAGCAAGCCTTGGTATAGTTGAGGTTCCTTTATAGGGAGCTTCTGCTTGAATACCATACTTAAAACAACGGTGTAAAGCTCCCGTAAAACGCTCTAACCATATTTCAGGCATAAATGCTAGAAATTCATCTCTGAAAAGGGCTGCATGTTGAAAAAACGCATTTTCGTCAGTAAGAGGCTGCGCTCCTTTTAATATTGTAATCAACCGTTCCAGTATTGGCTCCGATTCTTCAACCGTATGAAATTCCATTTGATCGTCAAGCGTATCATAAAAGTGTATAAACCTGTGACAAGGCACAGCACGTTCGTAACTTGCGGTTGGTATCATTCGCGCCATACAATAATGTTGTTTTTGCCGTTTGTATTTTCCCCTCAGTTTTTCTGATAAAAAGGTATAGTCATTATCAATCCAGTCATCCATTTCTTTTCCTATTTTGTCTACATGTGGGTTAATCAAATTGGGCCAAGGGTAATAGTTTAATGGGAGATAGTCCCTTGGATTAAAGTTTTCTGGTTTCATATTGTTTTTATTTATAAATGATTAATTGGTGATATTATATCTGATTCAGCTTTTTCTTGAGTTCTGCTGCATTTGGAAATTCCATAGCATTATAACGGTCTAATTTTGTGGATATATTCTTCCAACCGCTTAGAACCATGCTCATATAGTGTACCCAATTGACTACCGCATCATGCCATATCCCAAAATCGGGAAGAGAAGCCTGCAGCTCTACAAATTCTTTCAGGTCTTCATTGTGTAGGCGCAGATCTTCAAGGCAGGCTTCTTTCAAGGACATCTGGTGCTCATGCTGAATTACTTTTTTACAATATTATAATAAATACTTTCGGTGGCTTCGTCTTTGATTACCGGTTGTACCTCATTGAAAAAAGTAACAAGATGACAAGCCAGTGTTTGTAAATGGCGGATCACAGGATGCTCGTGTATCTCTGGAGGCAAAATTATTCCGGTTTCTACTTCTGTAAGTTGTAGGAAGAGATAAAGACATATAGAATTCTCACGTAATGCAATACATTCTGTCACACTAGGATAAGTTTTTTTTACTTTTACGGAGGTGAGAATTCTGCTTATAAAGCCACAGATATTCCCCATTGATCCATTGATTCTCAGTAATCTCCTTTAATTGTTCGGCGTAAGGGGAATGCTGGGAAAGGATACCTAAATTGTTTGTAAAGCAGCTCAAGTTTGCTAAAATTTTCACTGTTCATATTGTGATGTTTTTTGGTTTAGTTTTGAAATACTAAAGTAGGTTATTATTTGATATGACATAATTATATTTTGAATAACTTAAGATTATCCTATAGCTGTTATTACAATGACCAAAATATTTGATTTGAATGCTTGCTGTGAAGAATATCGTGAATTGGAATTTATAATGAAGAAAACTGGAAAGCAGTTTTTATAGACGATGAACTTAAAGAGGAAGATGATAATGCATGTATTTTATATTAAACCCTACGTATAAAATTTGTCCATATTAGTTGCATCCAAAGGGTATAACTCGCATTTTTTATCATTTAATCGATTGCATCACAAAAGGGACCGAGGGTTCAAATCCCTCACTCCCCAAGTTGAGAAACTAAATTTTTTTTTCATACATAATGAAATTAAGTGTTAATATATTTAAATGTAGGATGCATAATTTAACAAAAAATAAACCGCCTCAATTGGAGACGGTTTTATTCAAAAAGTAAATCTGAAAAAAGGAGGTTATTTTGTGTATTTTTGTTTTAAAATAGCCACTTCATTTGGACCAATCCCCATCTCTACTTGGAAAAAGTTTTCGATACTTCCGTATTTTTTGGTGATAGCGGCAAAAAAAGTTCTGATGAGCTCTGGTCTTAATTCCATTTCAGCTTTTACTTCACTTTCGCTTAAACCCGCCATTTTTGAAAGTCCAGAATACATTTGTTGCATTGTTGGGTTTTTCGCCAAATAAAAATTAGATGCAACAAAATCACTTTCTATAGTTGCTTGCGAAACTCCTAGTATTTTTAAGAATAATGCAGAAGCCATCCCAGTTCTGTCTCGTCCGCCGGTGCAATGGTATAATAGTGCTTCGTCTGGTTTCAAAGTAAGCAATTGCACAAACAAGGGTCTGTATCTTTCTCCGAAGTAAGGCAATCCTTCTGTTCCATACATACCAAGCAAGAAATTTTTCTCTTTCAAAAGTTTTACCATATTTTGTGCATCCGGAAGGTTCTCGCTTCCGGCAGGGCATAACAGGTAGCCTGTATTTTCAGGAAGCCTGTCCATCGCTTTTTTGGCTTCTTCTGTTCCTCTGAAATCTACAACTTTTTTTATTTTTTTATTTTTGAAAGTAATGAGATCTTTTTCGGATAATTTGTTAATGGCATCGCTTCTGTAAACTTTTCCTAAAACGACTTCTTTTCCGTCCTCTGTTTTATAGCCGCCGGTATCTCGGAAATTGTAAGCACCTTCCATTTTTACAATACGGCGGAGGCTGTCGCTGAGCTGTGCATTGATTGTTGTTCCCAATGCCAATACCGCTGCTATTAATACTATTTTTTTCATAGATTTATTATTATTTATCAATTAATTTAAATTAAAATATTTGCCAACGAACACCCATTTGCCCTCTGCTTCCGTACCATTCTTGAGAAGTGATTCTTTTCTTGTTGTCTCCCATATATTGTCTTAAACTTTCGCCATTTAAGTTGTTCAGCTCAACAAATAATTTGACTTTTTTGCTGATGTCATAGCTAGCGGAGAAATCAATGGTAAAGTTTTTGTCTGACCAGATGTAATAATCCGGACCTAGATTTTGGTTGATAGATTCCACGGATTTTCCTCTGAAGTTACCTGCCAGACGAATCATTACTTTGCTGTTTTCGTAGTACAAAATGGCGTTGAACAAGTTTTTGGCTTGGTTGGGAAGCGATGTTTTATCATATTGTTGTACGCCTGCTACCATTCTTGGAACTTCTACTTTAGAATCGATGTAAGTGTAATTAAACTCTACCCCGAAACCATTCCAAAATCCCTTTAAGAAATCGAAACGCTTGTTGATGCCGGCTTCAAATCCATATAAATTAGAATCCTGAAGGTTTTTCGACTGGGTGACCATATAATCTGTTCCTCCAACATTCAGCATAGAGGTATCCGAAAATACAATGTCTGATATTTTCTTATAAAATGCTCCTCCGGAGATAATACCGATATTACTGAAGTAATATTCTCCCATCAGATCAAGATTTTGACTAAAAGTAGGTTTCAAGTCCGGGTTTCCTCGTGTGATTCTGTTTGGGCTACTCGTATTGTCGATGCTCGATCCCGGAGACATATCTCCAAAATTAGGCCGGATAAAAGATCTCGTATAAGCAAATCTTACATTCGCCTGTGGTGTGAAGTTGTAACGCAGATGTAGCATAGGTAGAAAAGCATTGTAGTTGCTTTCTACAACAGATGTACTCACTACCGTGGTTGCTGGTGTTCCTGACACTGTAGATTTTGACCCATTTAATGTTAATCTTGTAGATTCATTTCGGAAACCTCCCACAATTTTAAACTTTTCACTTGCTTTTATTTCTGCCATTGCGTATGCTGCAAAAACAGATTCCTCTCCGGTATAAACGCTTGTCGCATTAGATGCTGCATTGGAAAAATCTTTGAAGCCATTTTGTTGCAAAAATTCTGGCGAAAACATTTGGAAAAGCTGATCTTTCGTAGGAGGGCTCATAATGTAAGCATTATAATTGCCGTTCATCCCACCTAGAAAATCAGTTCCTTTCGGAGGATTTGTTGTGGAAAGCTGAGAAAGGCTCAACAAATTTGCTGTTGCTGGAGCATAAACTGTATTGTAACCATAATCGCTTACCCGTTCTTTGTTACGGTATTTGGCTCCGATTTTAAATGAAAAATTTGAATTTACATCATATTTCAAATTCACTCTCGCGATTTTATCTCTTTCGTTATTGTCCAATTTTGAAATGACCAATTGGGATAATAGCAATTTATTAGGGCTCATTACTTCATTCGGGTCTTTTACATCAGAGCTGTAATCCTCATATTCTCCACCAACACCATTTGGCGAATCAAATCCCCAGTATCTTTTGCCATCGCTCGACATATTATTGAATCCTCCAAGGATTTTTTGACGAAATGTGGCGATAGGAAGACCTTTGGTATCATTGGTGGGAGGTGTGTCAAGGAAATATTTTGCGGTGTAATCGCCTACCGCCCAGTCTATATTCAGTTTTGAGGTGATGCTATGCTCTCCACCCAATTCCATTCCGTATAATTCTGTTTGGTAATGAGAATATCTGAAATTGTACTGATATCTGCTGTTTGTATAATCTACATAAGATTCATAAACAGGACGGATATCGTCAAACTTATTGAACATTCCACGGAAATAGACTTTATTATTGGCATTGAATTTATATTCTAATCCACCATTCAAACCAATAGTTCTTCTTGTTCCCATATATCTTTTCATTAGAACTGTATTTATGGATTTTCTTTGACCAACATTTGCAGCACTTGTGTTATAAGTGGCATCAAATGAATCTGCTCCCCATTGCCTGTCCCAAATGGCACCAGACAAAAGAACGCCCAATTTGTTTTTGAAAAAACGGTCTCCATATACGATAGAACCATTATAGGTTCCGTTATGAGAGAACGTATTGTAACCTCCGGCACCGCTTACACTCAATGTTTTCTTTGCCGGGGCAGTTCTTGTGATGAAGTTGATGCTTCCCCCAATTGCATCTGCGTCCATATCTGGCGTAATGGCTTTAGAAACCTGCACATACTGGATTAATTCCGAGGGAATCACATCTAATACGAAAGAACGGTTTCCTAAAACATTCGCACTAGGAAGTCGGTTTCCGTTCAGTAATGCCGAAGTCCACGCAAAAGGAGTTCCTCGTACGGTTGCCTGATCGGCCTCTCCGTGATATCTTGCAACGGCGACACCTTGTACTCTTTGTACCGCTTCTGCTGCATTTCTGTCTGGTAGTTTCCCTATGGCATCAGCGGCAATGACTTCCATGATCGCGTTGTTATTCTTTTTAATTTCGTAAGCTTTAGCTTGGGTCAAAGCATTTGATCGCTTTATCACAACTCCTTCAATGTCGCTAACCCTATCATTCTTTACTTTATTTTCAGGCTCTATGGTAATGTATCCAATGTCGTTGGTGCCTTCTTTTATGGTGATAGGAAAAACTTTAGTTTCGTACCCGATGTATTGTACTTTCAGTTTTACCTCTCCAAGTCTTGGGGAAAATAAATTAAAATCTCCATCTAGGGAGGAAACTGATCTGGTATCAGCATCCACAATCGAGATGTTTGCGCCAGGAAGCGCACCACTTGTTTTCCCGATAACTGTTCCTTTAATGGTCTGCGCCTGGATGGTTCCAAAAGAAGCCAAAAAGAAAAAAGCAGATATTTGGATGACCTTCTTTTTTTGTTTTGAGAAATTAGTGAAATTTGGATTGTTCATAATGACTTAGATTTATTTCAAGGCAAAAGTGTAAAGATTTTCTTTTCTTTTCGTCCTACAAAAAAAACCAACTAACGCCACGTGTCACTCGTTGGAAAAGTGCATTTAATTATTTGATTAACAGTGTTTTATTGTTCTTTAACTGTTTGTTATTTATTCATGAACCCAATATTAATTTGCTGGAAAATTTTTAATAAATAAATAATAATCTAAAGGCGATAAAGTGATCTAATTGTTATTGATTTGTATAAAATAAATGATGCAGTATATTATCATCATAGGGGCGTCTCAAGCACTTGTTGCACTTTGGCTTTTGCTGGTCAGAGACAGAAAAGTATCTTCTAATTATCTGTTTATTTTTCTACTTTCTGCCATTGCAGTACATTTAATCATTAAGTTTATTATTTTCAATTATGTACCCGATCAGAGTATCAGGCAGCAGATGAATACGTTTATTTCTGTATGTTATGGTCCAATCATTTATTTGTACGCTTTAAGAAAAACAAAAAAAGACTTTCTTGTAGCCAAGAAATGGTACGTTTTTCTTCCGTTTTTTGTTTTAATGATTGCATATTTTACAGTTTCTTGTGTTTTTTTGATTCTAAATAGAGTTGATAAAAAACTGTTAGACTTATATAATGATTTAAGCCTGAGTTTAATATTTATAATTAATCTTTACTATCCTGTAAAGAGTATTTTGATCGCCAATAAAAACAAAAAGACACTACTTCATCAGATTGAGTACGGTGTTATTATAAAGATTTCGTGTTGTATCCTTTTTATAGAATCTTTCATTCCTATTTCTAAAATATTGCAACTGATTTTTCCGCAGGATAGCAATACGATCAATATTATTATTAGAAGTTTAACATATTTCACGTTGCTTATCATTTGTCTTTTAATTATCAGAAAGAGCTTTAAAATTCAAAATGAAAATTCTCTAGAACCTATTTTAAAACCAAAAATTGAAATAGAAAAAACAGATATAAGTAAAGAAGTAGTTCATCTCAACACCATTGATTTTGAATTCAAATTCAAAGATCTTTGGCAAAAATTGGATGAATCTGTAAAAAGGCAGCAACTTTTCAGAGATTGCGATTTGACATTGGATCAATTGGCGACCAAAACCAATATCAACAAATACCAAATCAGCGAAATGCTGAATGGATACAAAAACAAATCATTTTACCAATATATCAATGAATATAGGATAGAATATTTCAAGAAAGGTATTGAGAAAGCGATAGAAAAGAACGAAAATATTAACTTTTTGTTTCTTTCTTATGAAGCGGGTTTCAAATCAAAATCGTCTTTTAACCGCTATTTTAAAGAAATTAATGGGAAAACACCCTCGGAATATTACAAAAATTTGATTAAAGAGCGAAATTTGGAAATGGCTTGAAGATAAGTTAGAAAGAACGAAAATGTGCAGGGTTAATTTTATGCTTACCAATGACAGTATTGATGTCTTTATGCTTCAAAAACTGCAATCCAAACAGGGAAGGTATTTAGAGGCAATGAAAAAGGGCGCTGATGTTTTGGATATTTCGGACATTACTCAAATTGAATATCAAACCAAAATTACTGAAAATAAAATTGCAGAACTGTATGAAAAATTGGAAGATCTTCCGGCAGTTAGAGACAATTTGGTAGTTCAATACAGAATAGAAAAGAGCACGTGTGAAATTCCGAAATTCTCACAACCCCTGAAAAGTTCACCATACCGCACATCTTCCTAATACATATTTTTGTTATAATTCTTATATATAACAAAAAACAAACAAGTTATGTCAACACACGATGTTAATGGAAAAGTAGTGCTAATCGCAGGAGGAGGAAAAAACCTTGGTGGATTATTAAGCAAAGATTTTGCAGCAAAAGGAGCAAAATTAGCAATACATTATAATAGTGAAAGCTCTAAGGAAGAAAGCGAGAAAACGCTGGCTGAAGTTCAGGCTTTAGGTGCAGAAGCGTTTCTATTTCAAGGCGACCTGACCAAAGTAGAAAATATAACTAAGTTTTTTGACGAAGCTATTGCAAAATTTGGCGGCATTGATGTGGCCATCAATACAGTAGGGATGGTGCTTAAAAAACCATTCACTGAGACCACTGAAGAAGAATATGACAAAATGTTTGGCATCAATTCCAAATCAGCGTATTTCTTCTTGCAGGAAGCTGGCAAAAAACTGAATGATAATGGTAAAATCTGTACCATTGTAACGTCATTATTAGCAGCTTATACGGGTTTGTATTCTACGTATGCGGGTGCAAAAGCACCGGTTGAGCATTTTACAAGAGCAGCTTCAAAAGAATTTGGAGCCCGTGGCATTTCTGTAACTGCAGTTGCCCCGGGGCCAATGGACACGCCTTTCTTCTATGGACAGGAAAGTGCTGATGCAGTTGCGTACCACAAATCGGCATCGGCTTTGGGCGGATTGACGAACATTAACGACATCGCTCCACTGGTTGAATTTTTGGTAACTGACGGCTGGTGGATTACCGGGCAAACTATTTTTGCAAATGGTGGCTATACAACCAGATAATTAATTGAAAACCTGCTGTTATAAAAATGACAGCTGTTTTTTTTATTTTCAACATACAATCTTTTTAAAATAATGAACGAACAAAATAATGTAATCAGAAAACAACCCAAACATACCTTTCCTAAGAAAAAAGTGTTGTGTTTGGTTTCAAATCCGGCAATCCTTCACGGTATGAAAGTTGGCTTTTTTGCGGAAGAAATGACACGTCCTTTTTTTGATTTTATCAATGCAGGATTTGATGTGGAATTTTGCTCGCCTTGGGGTGGAGAAGTAATTTTTGATGGACATAGTGACCCGGAAAATCCAAATGGTGCTTATCAAAATGATTTGATAAGTATCGGATTTGTTCATCATAAAGACTATGGCAAATTGATGAAAGATACACCATCAATTGATGAATTCAATGTAAACGATTATGATGCCATTTGTGTAGCTGGTGGTGGTGCCCCTTTAATTAATTTTAAAGATGATGAAAAGCTACATAAGTTTATTGCAGATTTCTATGAAGCTGGGAAAATAGTATGCCTTATTTGCCACGGAACATCTTTGCTATTATGGACAAAATTAAGTGACGGGACACTTTTAGCGGATGGAAAAACCTGGACCGGATTTGCTGATAGCGAAGAAAATATGATTAATGAAATGTTTGGAATGACCGTGAACGATTACACCATCGAAACAGAAGCCCGTAAAAATCCAAACACCAACTTTGAAGTAGCTGGCCCACTAGAACCCTTTGCAATCAGAGATGGAAGATTGATTACCGCACAACAACAACACAGTAGCTTTTTGGCATCACAATTAGTTATTGAAGCTTTATCGGAATAATCTGTTTTTTTCAATGAAAACGGGAAATAGAATATGATCTGTTTTTCGTTTTCTTTTATCCTGCCTGTATTTGGAAACACAAATGAAATTAAAAACTAAATATCCAAAACTCTTAAAAACAGTTGCGCTAACTGTATTTTTTACTTTTTCGACACAATTTTTAAAGGCTCAAGATATTGATGGTGTGAGTTCCTTTTTGGTTGCCGGTGCAAGTATGGATATTCCTAAAAACAATAAATTGCTTATTTATGGTGGTTTTAGCCCTACCGATATTGCCTAATTTTAAGATAAATAAATATTTAACCCTTACACCAGGCTATACCTATGTAAATGTGGATTTGGAGAACGGCAGTTATTTTACTGCAGACGCCACAATGACCGACGATGGCAACCCACGAAACTTTCAAAGTTTTGTAAAAGAAGCCTGTGGTAAAGAAGTATTTCTAACCATCGATACTGTAACGAACGGGGAAGGACCTCAAAGGAAACTTCAAAGCCGGACAATGGGGTACTTTTCCTGTATTTTTACATTTCCACGAAAATCCTGATGGCAAATTTGACAGATTAGATATAGGGCAAGCTCATTAATCTAAAAAAATCACCAAATCATAAAAAATAATGGACGCATTTTCTCATATCAGGGTTATAATAAGTATGATTTTGGGCTTTGGAGTAGCTCAATTGCTAAAAAATACAGTTAAATTAATAGACCATCCAACAAAAAGAAAATCCATATACTGGCTGCATTTATGCTGGGTGTTTTATGTTTTTATTTTAATTATACTTTTTTGGTGGTGGGAACATCGTCTAGAAATGGTTCAGGACTGGAATTTTTTCACCTACTTATTTTTAATCATCTATACCACATTGTATTACATACTGTGTGTTTTGATTTTCCCGGATGATATTAATGAATATGGCGGTTACAAAGATTACTTTTTTTCCAGAAAAAACTGGTTTTTCTTTTTTCAAATCCTTGTTTTTGTGATAGATTTTGGAGATTCTCTTTTGAAGGGCAAAGATTATTTCCAATCGCTGCATTGGACATATCCGGCAAGAAATCTACTGCATATCGCCCTTTGTATCGTCGGGATTAAATCATCAAATGAAAAAGTACAGATTGGAATTTTCTTCATTTTGCTTGTCTTTGATATTCTATTTATAATACAAAATTATTTACACTAAAAATTAATGTTAAAAAAAGCTATGAAGTTATCGGCAAAATAGATGGTATTTCGGGCATTTTTGGTTCTGGATTCAACAAAAAATAGTGCAATCTGCACGTAAAAAAGGTGCAGGTGCTATTATTCTTTATAATATGGAGCAAAGGATAATAGGCACAATTTCTACTACAAACATCAATTGGCAGAACAAAACATCCAACTCTGGCCACAGGAACGATAGTGATATTACTAATTCTTGTTATCTTCTATACCAGATATTATAATAAAACCCTCAATCAATGAGGGTTTTGAGTTGTATTTTAAGGGGATTTCTTACTTCAACAGATCTTGCAATCCAAAGGCCGTTAACGCTTTATCATATTCAACTTGTACGGCATCATTTGCAGCTTTGATGTATTGTCCTGTGAAAGGGTCAACATTGGTTCTTATCGGTCGCTGACCTTTGGGTAAGCTGATTAAGTCTACCACGGCATCTGCTACATCTTGCGGATTAGGATTTAAGGTTTCGAATGCCTTGCCAATAGCAGCACCCATTTTATTAGGATAATCTGCTATGGCTTGGTAAGCATCGTTAACCGAAGCGTCGGAACCAGGGTTGAATTTTTGTGACATCTCTGTCGGGAAAGCACCTGGTTGTAGGATGGCAACATCCACACCCAACGGCCTTACTTCGTAATGCAAACCTTCGCTGATACCTTCCAATCCAAATTTTGAAGCACTGTACATCGTTGCAAAAGGAAACGAAACGGTACCAAATCCACTGGTGATGTTGATGATCAGACCTTCGGATTGTTTACGCATAAATGGCAACACCAATTTCATCAGTCGCCAAGGTGCGATGACATTGATATCGAATATTTCTTGCACATCAGCGGTGGTAAAACTTTCGGCCACACCGTTTCTGCTAAAACCCGCATTGTTTACCAGAACATTTATTGTTCCTTCTTTTGCAATGATTGTATCTATGGCATTCTGGACACTATTTTCGTCCGTAAGTGCAACATCCAAAACTGTGATGTTTTCTATCTCTGAAAGGGCTTTTGCTTTATCTGAATTTTTACCGTTTGTATCTCTCATTGTTGCGTAAACTTGATGTCCCAAAGCTGCAACACTTTTTGCGGTAAGCCATCCAAATCCGCTATTTGTTCCTGTAATTAATACGATTTTTTTGCTCATTATATTTTGTTTTAAACTAATGATACAAAGCTCCAAACTTTAAAAATAAAAACATTTACCATTTGGTAAAAAGAGATTTTTAGCGAATGTTTTTTCTAATTCTACTCAACGATTGTTGTGTAATGCCCAAGTACGAAGCAACCAAGGAAAGCGGAACACGATTGATAAGCATTGGATATTTTTCGAGGAATGACAGGTAACGAGTAGTCCCATCTTCAGAAACCAACGGACTTCTTCTGTCCATCGCTTCGGTTAAACATTTGTGTGTTATTTTAGCAGAAATCTTATCCCAATCCAGAATTGTATTTAAAATTTCGTCCCAATCTTTTTTAGAGAACACCAGCATTTTACAATCGGTAACAGCTTGGATGTAATCAGTTGCTGCTGCTTGTGCATCAAATTTTTGCTGGTCTGAAACAAAACTGTTTTCGCTAATAAAGTAATAGGTTATTTCTTCGCCCTTATTATTGTAATAGCAAAAACGAAAAACGCCTTCCAAAACAAAACCAATGTATTTTGGAATTTTTCCTGCTTCGGAAAAATAATCATCTTTTTTCAGTTCCAATTCAATAGTTTTACTTTTGATAAATTCAACTTGTTGTTGGTTCAGATCGCCAAAATGTAAAATATAGTTTATTAATTCATTCATCTTTGCAAAGTTAGCAATTGTTATTTGCTGGTATTTACCATTTGGTAAATTCTGTATTATCTTGTCAATATAACTTTCCTTGTATTCTTGCCTGCCCCTGCATAACATTCCCACAAATTGTTCAAAACGAAGACCAATGTTTCGCCTTTGGAGTTCAGGCAGTTGTTTTATTAAGACACCAAAAATTATTTTCTATTCTTGATTTTTAAATTTCCTCAGATTATTGAGTGAAGGAAATTATTAACCTCTCTCATTTGGATACAACTACATCCCATTTAGATACTTTTTTTTAAAACAATAGTTTGACATTTGCATTGAATATTTAAAATGTAATTTTATGAGTACAATCAAAAAAGTAAAATTAGGAAGTGAAGGATTGGTGATTCCAGCTATCGGTCTTGGCTGTATGGGTATGACAACCGGGTTTGGTGGAGATATTTATGGAAAAGCAGATGAAAAAGAAGCGATTGCTACCATTCATCGTTCATTAGAGTTGGGCGGTAATTTTTTGGACACGGCAGATATATATGGTCCTTTTCTTAACGAAAGGCTGATTTCAAAAGCTATTCAGGGAAACAGGGAGAAATACATAATAGCCACAAAATTCGGCTTTGAAATTGACGATAACGGACAAGCAACAGGAGCATTCAATGGCAGTAAAAATTATGTAAAAAAAGCCGTAGAGCGTTCACTAAAAAACCTTGGTACTGATTACATTGATCTGTATTATCTACATCGACTGGATACCAATACACCAATTGAAGAGACTGTTGAAGCAATGGGCGAATTAGTAAAAGAAGGCAAAGTAAAATATATTGGTCTTTCTGAAGTAGGTTCTGAAACCATCAGAAAAGCACACAAAATTCACCCGCTTACGGCAGTACAGTCGGAATACTCCTTGTTTGAAAGACAAATTGAAGAATTGGGCATTCTGGATACGCTGCAAGAATTAGGCATCAGTCTAATTGCTTATTCACCAGTAGGAAGGGGTTTTCTAAACGGCGAAATACAAAAGCCTGAAGATTTTAACGAAAATGATTTTAGAAAATTTATTCCCAAATATCAAGGCGAGCAATTTTACAAGAATGTGGAGTTGGTGAATGAAATTAAAAAAGTGGCAGCCGAAAAAAATATTACTTCTGCACAATTGGCTATTGCCTGGGTTATTGCCAAGGGACATGCACCTATTCCCGGCACAAAACGCGTGAAATATGTGGAAGAAAATATAGCAGCAGCAGGCATGTCGTTAACGCAAGAAGATTTGGACCGATTGGAGAAAATTATTCCATTAGGAACAGATAATGGTGCAAGATATGACGCAGCATCAATGAAAGGCGTTAATTTGTAAGATACAAAACAGCGGATAACTGAATTGCTTATCCGCTGTTTTTATTAAATTTATAGTATGAAAAACAATAAGACTTATTTTCTTAACTCGGTTTCAGAACTGCATCATTTTCTGAATATCAAAAAACCGACGCACCCTTTGGTCAGTGTTGTAAATCTTGATGATCTTGGCTGTATCGGTACAGAAGAAGTGAGCACGATTGTCTTTAATTACTATTCCATTTATTTGAAAAAGAATTTTGACGGAAGAATAAAATATGGGCAACAATATTATGATTTTGACGATGGGATAATGACATTTTTTGCACCAAAACAAATGTTTTCGATAGAAGAAAACAGTACAGCAAAAGCAGAAGGCTGGATGCTTGTTTTTCATCCCGATTTTATTCAAAGTTACTCTTTGGCAAAACGCATTAAAGAATATGGGTTTTTCTCTTATGCTAATAATGAAGCATTACACCTTTCAGACAAAGAAGAAACCATTATCGCAGGATTAATGCAGAATCTACAACAAGAAATTGAAGCAATGATAGACAATTACACGCAAGATGTTGTTGTTTCTCATATTGATTTGTTACTGAATTATTGCAACCGTTTTTACAATCGTCAATTCATCACACGAAAAAAAGTGTCAAATGATCTGTTTTTAAAATTTGAAGATTTGCTGAGTACATACTATCAGAATGATGACTTGAGTGTAGCAGGATTACCGACCGTTCAATACTTTGCCGAAAAGTTGTTTGTATCCCCTCATTATCTAAACGATATGCTGAAAAACCTGACAGGACAAACCACACAACAACATATTCAAAACCAGCTTTTAGAAAAGGCCAAAGAACTCTTATCGACAACAAAATTATCCGTAAGTGAAATCGCATATCGATTAGGTTTTGAATATCCGCAATCATTCAGCAAAGTGTTTAAAAATAAAACGAACCAGACACCATTGGTATTTAGACAGTCATTTAATTGACATTCGCGATGCCTACAACAGAAAAATGATAGTCACCAATAGTGTATATGATTATCATTTTTTTATTTTTGCAATATGACAATGACAGTAATGTTATAATATCCTTTTTCAGCTTAATTCTTAAGCTTTCCGCTAATACCGTTTATTAGCGTGTTTCTTTACATACTTTTTTATAAACATAACTAATGAGATTGGTATGCCTTATTAGTTTTAAACTCAAATTTTATGTCAGATATTTTAAATATAACTGAAATAGAACATTTTATACAAAATGGTTTTATTCGTATTGATCATGCATTTTCACAGGAAATTGCAGATGAGGTATTAGATATTTTATGGAAGGAAATCCCTTTTGAAAGGTCAAACCCAACAACTTGGACAGAACCGGTTGTCTGGTTGGGAATGTATTCTCAGCCCCCTTTTGTCAAATCGCTGAACACAGCAAAATTACACTCAATTTATAACCAGTTGGTGGGAAAGGATAGGTGGATTCCCTGTCAGAGTGTTGGGGCATTTCCTGTGAGATTTCCAACAACCAGGCAGTCGAATGATACAGGAAAGCATGTAGATGCAGGTTTTCCGGGTAACGATCCGAATAATTATTTTGAATGGCGTGTAAATATTAAATCAAAAGGAAGAGCTTTGCTGATGTTGGCATTGTATTCAGATGTAAGTGAAAATGATGCACCTACGGTCATTTATGAGGGCTCTCATATGGATATTGCGCGACTTTTGGCTGATAAAGGGGAAGAAGGTCTTTCGTTTTTACAAATTGCCAATGAATCGGATAACCTGCCCGAACGAAAAAAAGTATTTGCGACGGGTAAAGCAGGAACGGTGTATCTATGCCATCCTTTTCTGATACATTCTGCCCAATCTCACAAAGGAACAGTGCCCAGATTTATGGCACAACCGCCATTGTTTTTAAAAGGTGAATTAAACATTTCAAATGCTAATGACTATTCACCTGTTGAGCAGGCCATTCGCTTAGCGTTGGATTAATAGAAGAATCTATAATTACTTCTGCGATGTTCGATTATAGATGTCAGCTTAAAATGGCGCCACTTTGAGAAAAGTGGCGCCATTTGGCTTTGTGTGAACATGACAGGACTATATTATCTTTCATCTTCTTTTCATTTAAATAGCGCACATCTAACCAATAATGGTTTAAATATGCGGCATTGATAGGGTATTAATTATGCGCCAGCTTTAATTATTGTCTCATTAGTTGCCATTGCAATATAATTTTCATTATCAAAAAATTTGGGCTCATCGGGACGAACCTTTGTTAAATAATTTTCTGAGTTAAAGAAGGTGTTGAAATCCTCAAACGAGTCAAACGAGATTTCCACTACAGCATCGTATAAAGGCTTAGGGAAACCTTCTGCTACTATAGGGTGGTTAACTACATACTTTCTAACGTATAGTTCTGTTTCGGGGATGGAACAGAATAATGGAGCGTGTTGATTTTTATGATAATCTATAAATTCTTCAAGGCTCAGGCTTGGTAGCTTCTGTACTAAAAACGTGAATTTAATCATTGTCTGTTTATAATTTTATTTTGTGTAAAAGTAGAATGCTTCCCTTTATTGGGCAATTACGCATAAATTTATGCGTATCTTAATCGGTTGCCATCCAGTTGAAAAACTTGTAATTTTACAGTGGCAAAATCATTATTTATGTATCAAAAGAAAACACCCGTTCAGCTTGATTGCGGATTGCAGTTTTTCAAAGAACTTCTGAATGGCAAATGGAAACTGATGCTTGTTTATTATATTTCCCAAAACCTCAAACGTCCAAGTGAATTACAGCGCAAAATTCCAAATGCCGACAGAAGAGTGATGGATAAACAGTTGCAGGAATTAGTATTGCACGGATTTATCAATAAAAAAACTTTCCACACCAAAGTTCCTAAAGTTGAATATGAACTCACAGAACTTGGCGAAAAACTGTTACCATTGATCTTAACTATTGAACAATGGGGCGAAGAAAACCGATTGGTGCTTAATAAGGCAATGGAAAAAGACCCAAAATTTGAGCATGTTGTCTGATTCTGATTTGACAGTTCTAAAACGGCAAACATCTCAACAAGATGATGAAAAACTATTTTTTTAATTTCTGCATCGCAAATCTTGATGCCAGACTTTAGTTGGGTGAAAACAATACTTGCTGGTCGTTCTTCTAACTGTTTCTTAACGAACCTAATTTCTCTATAAATTGATTAACAATTCATAATCAAAGGTGATATTCTCTGTTACACTGACGATCTGGTTACCCTATGTTTTTTATAGTCCATTTAACCATATTGATATCAATTTATCTGAATTTATATCAATAATAATTTTTATATTAAAATCGGAAAATATAAATTTGTATACATGTAAAAACTGCTGTAAAATAGCACAATTTTAAGATACATACCATAAAAAACATGCTAATTCCAAATTCCTTTAATGATGTATCAATTTAATAGTTAATATCGATATTCAGACTAACTATTGTAGTAAATGTTCTCCTCAAATCAGAACTAAAATTTAACTCCTCTCTAAATACCAGCATTATTTTAAAAGAATATATGTAGTACATGAAAATAAAAATTTTCCTTCTGCTTCTTATAGTATGCATATCCGCTAATGCACAGGATTTAGCTGCGTATAACAAATTATATGTTAAAACCTATTTAGAAACAGCTCCAGTTAACTTTAAAAAAGCTCTGCACATTGCCGACTCTTTATATAAAACTTCAGAAACACCTACTTTGCAGACGAGAAGTCTCATGCTTTCCGCAACTTTATACCGAGATGCAAAAGATTTCAAAACAGCTCTATGGTACGCCGAAAAAGCAGAGGCAATTATTGAAAATACAGATAATTTAAACTGGAAAGCCCGAACTTCCCTTTTTTTAACCAGCCAGTATCGGGCATTGAAACTGTATGGCCAGGCTAAAAAATATGCTGAAAAAACGCTGGAAACAGGCCAGATGATTAAAGATACTTTAATTGGCCATAATATTCAAGGTTTAATTTTTCAGGAGATGGCTGGCTTTGAGCAGGATAGAAAAAGATATAGAAAGTCTATTCAATACGTCTATCGATCTCAATTTCATTTTAATAATATCATAAAAGATAAAGACTTTTTTGCTGCTGATAACGAACAAATTCTTGGCTCTAATTTCTATCATCTTAAGAATATGGAAGCTTCATTGCTTCACTATAAAAAAGCATTGGAGTTCGCCAGAAATATTCCGCAAAGCAAGGTTATGGGGAAAATTTATGATGGCCTGGCCAATATTTATTTAGAAAAAAACGATTTAGTTAAAGCAAAAAATTATCTTGATCTTGCCCAAAAGTTAGCTGATAAAGGAGAATCTTTTGGTTTAAAAAATGATGTATATAATACGATCGAGAAATATTATTTAAAAACCAGAAATATTGAAAAATTAAAAGATGTTGAGCTAAAACAAGATACGATAGAGGAAAAAATAACGACAGAAACCCGCCAGTTTATTGACCAGGCTTATACTAACCTTGACAAAAAGATAGTAAAGGCAGAGAAAAAAAGTATCTACAAAAGCTACATTATATTAGTTACTGGATTTTTTGTTATTCTTTTCCTGCTATTATATATAAGATCTAAGGTGCAGCAACAGAAAAATCTTGTAAAATTTAAAGAAATATTGAGAAGATCCGGTGAAAATTCCAGGTTGGCTGATCCTATCGACATAAAAGAAATCAAGATTGAGGAACTTCAGGCAGAACGTCATGTAACACCTGTATTGATGACTTTAGAAACTGAAGAAAAGCTGCTTTCAAAATTGAATAAATTTGAAAAATCGAATCTCTTCAATAATAAAAATATTTCCCTTCCTTTTTTAGCAGGACACTTTGAAACCAATACGAAATACCTTTCCTATGTTATCAACAAACATAAAGAAAAAGATTTCAATAATTATATCAATGAATTAAGGATAAATTATATCATTGAAAAACTCAAAAATGAACCTCAGTACCGGAACTATAAAATAGCTTCTTTAGCTGACGAAGTTGGGTTTTCTTCCCACAGCAAATTTACTACAGTTTTTAAAAAAGTAACATCGTTATCTCCCTCACTGTTTCTAAAGTACCTGCAGGAAGAAACTGGTGAAGAGTAAGTTAAAACAAAATTGGAATTGTATGACTTATTCCTTCAAGTAAAAGCAGAATATTTTCTTAGACCACAATCTTAATGTTATTGTTGTAAGAAGCAACAAATATCTCTAAAATCAGCCCCAAATAAATATAAAATACTAAGCAGCATAATCGAAATTATGCTGTATAGTTACCGATGCTGTGAACTTTACCTTTCAGTTGATAAAGGAATAAAAACTATAAATCCGGAAAATAACTTCCGGATTTCATAAAAACTAGAATTAGAATTTGATCAATTTAAATTATCCATAAATGAGAGACAGTATGGATACAATCTGTGATGTTGTGTTTTTAGAATCGTTAAACGAGTGAATTCATGTTAATTAGTTTCTATGTATATATTGTGCTTTACTAAAATTCTTCCAGGATCATAGATTCCCTGATACCCGCTGTAGTTGTTCCCATATTGGAGAGTGTGCAGGTAAATCTTAATACAACTCCCGTGGAACTGTCATAAACATGGTATACATTATATTCATCTGCACCGCCTGCTCCATTTGCACTATTCAGGGGAGCCCACACTCCCGGTGTAAAGTTGACCACATTTCTCGCCTGATATACAGTTGAGCCTCCGCCGGCTCCCGTATATTCCGTATCCCATACATTAAACTGTCTTGCAACACCGTCATTGATTCTCATTTGCCATCTTCCACCCAGCAGCGTACTCGCATTGTAGCCGGAATACCTGAAGGAATACTTTCCTGAGCCACTGTTTAGTACAACAGCAGTATTAGGTGCTATCAGATACTGTTTGGTAACATTTACTCCCGCAGATTCTGAGTTTCCTGAGATGATGTTTCCATTGGCATCTGTAGAAAGTATGGAAGCTGAAGGAAGCTGGGTTATTGTTACTCCTGAAGTGCCTGAAGTTCCGCTGTTTACCTCAAGTTTATTAGTAGGTATTGAAGTTCCGATTCCTACATTTCCTATAGAATTGATGATCACATCATTAGCTTGTTGTGCGGCCGTTAAATTTCCTGTAGCAGGATTGTCTTTTGCTCCGTCAATGTGAAGAGGACCTTGTGGATTTGAAGTTTGAATACCGACTTGAGCATTTAGATAGCTGCTGCTTATTGCCAGAAGCAAAATTGGCGTAATAATTTTTTTCATTAGTTATGGTTTGTTGTTAAAGAGTTAATCGATTGCATTAAAATATTAAACTTATTCATGTAATTTGTAAGGCTAATAAACTTCAACGAGTAAAGATTCATATATATTCCTTCTTGTATAGAACGAAACCCTGTAAAAGTCATCTGTTGTTGAAACGTCTAAGTAAAGTAAATGAGATGCTTCATTGGCTTGAAAATCAATTTCTTTCCATGAATTCCAGTCTGTAGTTGTCCATGTTTGAATAGTTGCAATCGGTACTACATTTGGCGGTTTCCAGCCTATTCTGGGACCCTGTATCGTAACGGATGTTGTGGGCTGAGCAATTAAACGTGCTTGTAAGGCAATATATGTAGCATCCCTTATTGCCAGTCTCCACTCAAATAATCCGGCTTGTACAGTTTTCGTTAAGTCTGCATTACCCCTGTAAATGAGCTTTTTAACAACCCCACCACTATTCGTGTCAATAATGGCTCCTTTGTTCCATCTTGGGGCAGCAGGAGTTCCTACATTACTGTAAAGCCCCGCTTCTAACGCTGCATTTCCCAGATTATAAACCGTTAATCCCGTAGCCGGTGTCGGAATTGTTGTTGCATCCGTAGCTGATGTAAGGGTAACTCTTGGCGGCAGAAAGCCACGATTTGCAGAATTTACTTCTAATGCCGAAGAAGTATTCGGTGCTATTGTTCCTATGCCAACACTTCCTTGTGATGTTACAACCACATCGTTAGCTTGCTGTGCAACAGGCGGGATACCAGCTGCTGAATTATCTTTAGCCCCATCAATATGAAACGAGCCTTGTGGGTTTGATGTCAGAATACCGACCTGACCTGTTACAAACATATTTCCTGCAATCAGAAACATTAAAAGGAGGATGTTGTTTTTCATAATAATTTTAAAACTAATTAATTTATATTCTTATTTATTAAGTTGAAATATTGTGGCTTGAGCTTAACACTATTAATTCTTGCTTCCGCTTTAACTCCTGCGTTTTCAAGTGTTTTTGTACAGGCTGTCTCACCTGTGATATCAGGGCATATAAATTTTTTTCCATTTGGCTATGGTATTCCTGCTGAGCTTAAAGTGTCGGGCTATCTCACTGTTGTTAAGTTTGTTTTTATCTTGATATTCTAATATCTCCAGAATTGCTTTTTCATTGTATGATCTGTGTGCCTGATTAAAGTCATCAAATTCTTTGTCTATACTTTTAAAAAGAATTCTTTCAAGGTCAATGACATCCAATGGTGAGAGACTGCTTTTAGACAGTATTGCTTGGCATTTATATCTCTTTTCAGGATATTTTAGTTCAATAAGGTCTGTATATATTTTTATATAATCTGGTTTACCTTGTTTTTCCAAAAAATAATTTTAAGTTTTATCAATTTTGTATTTGCTGATCCATTTGTAGAGCGTGGTTTTTGGGATTTTATATTCGTCAATGACCTGCCGTGTTGTTTTTTGTTCTGTACTGATAAGTTCCAGAATAAAATCAATCATTACTTTGGTATAAATGTTTTTGCGGAATTGAGGGAGTTCAGATTTTCGATCCGGATCTTTATTATCATGTGAAGCAGGAGGTGAAAACAGTACCAGATGCTGGGTATAGATGCGGAAAAAATCATATTTCAGCAATTTGCACCATTTCAGAAGAATCTTGGTACCCATATCCTCTTGTTTATACATTTCCTCGACATCTTTCTCAATGCAATCAAAAAAATTGCATATGCGGGATACTTTTATATTACATTCCGATACTCTTTTTTCAATAAGGGTACCAATATGTATATTTTTATAGTTGATTGGCATGGATGCTCGTTTTGAGGAGTTTTTTACGGATAGATTTATAGTTTGCTAAGAATTAAGAATAATAATTCTCAGTATGCGATATTATTTAAGTAATGTCAATGTAAAGCTATTTTCAGCAAAAGTACTTCTCGATATATTAGTGGTACAGCCGTTAAAATATCTTACCTTCATATAGTACGTTCCGGGTGTCAGGTAGGCGATATTTGAGGTATAAATAAAGTCAAAGCTTCCCGCTCCAGAAGCCAGATGGACATCTTGGGAAGGAAAAGCAGGATCTACAGATGCTGTTGCGCTCTTACTTAAATTATAAGCAATAAAAGACCCACAACCCGATGGTGTTTTGTTCGTAATAAGACGTGGAGAAACAATATAATATCCCGAAACAGTAACAACTGCACTTGCTCCTACGTAGGTGAGTGTTCCTAAAATATTAACACTAATACCTGTTGTTGAGTTAACTATAATTGCTGAACCTGTAGTATCACGCCAAGTACCAACACCATTAGCATCAGAAACCAAAACTCTTCCTTCCGCCTGTGTTCCGTCTGTAATTTTAATGGCTCCCGCAACATTTCCGTTATCAATATCTAATCTTGTGACAGGAGCTGTCGTTCCCAATCCAACTCTGTTATTTACGGCATCTATATTCAATGTAGTGTTGTCTACCTGAAAATGGCTGGTTCCTGTGGTAGCAGAAGAGTTGAAAGAAAGGGTTTTATCAGCCATTGTTACCACTCTGTTCGATTCAAGCGTTCCATTGTTTTTATAGAGGTTGGTATCCTGACTTATTTTCTGCCATATATTTCCATCGAAAAAATAATATCCTTCTTCTGTAATATTAATGGTTTTTGGAGAAGCTGCTGCTACAGGAGAGGTGGCATATATAATACTTCCTTTTTGATCCATTGTATATTGAGCATCTCCGGCCTGGATCTGATCTCCCGAAAGTCTTGGTGCAATAAGCCCTTCAGGTTTTGTTCCATCCGTTGTTTTTGCAGTTACATCTAGTGTTGATTTCGGATTATTAGTATTGATCCCAATTTGGGAAAGGAACAGCTGAGTACACAAGAAGCACAACAGTAAACTTGTTTTTTTCATTGTTTTTTATATAGTTAAAATATGACTGAATCTGAAATAATATTTATCGATTACCATTAAAGTAAATACCTTAAGACAACTTAAAGTGAAGTAAAAGTAAATGTTTGGCTCATTATCCGAAAGGTAATATCTTGTTGTTTTCAGGAAAATGACAAGATCTAAAATATAATTAATTGCTTGTTTATCAGTGTTTTAATTGTAGTTTTTGCAATTTATAGTAAATTGTCAAAAGCAGAATTCCCAAGAGCTGCTAAAAAATTTATATGATTCCAAATGTTTATTGAGCATCTCTTATTGATCAGCCTGGAGTGCATACTTCTAGCATATTGCATATTAGAACGGTTGAAGATTGAAAGAATAATTATATACTATTAAGAGGGGAGAACGGATCGGAATTTAAAATATCACTTACTTATTTTTGCATAAAACAAAACATACCACAAAGTTGTTCATAGCTGCATTTAGTATGATGTTATTCTACACTTTCCATTCCAACATCTGGATTTCGAACTTTTGAAAGTTAACGAATGAAGAAGAAAACTACGCAAAACACCATTCAACACATTTAGATTTTCTTATCTTCAATAAACTCAGTAAGCATCCTGTTTTAGCCATAGAAGTTGATGGTTTTGAATTCCACAAAAAAGAAACCCGGCGAAGTAACCGGGACTTAATAAAAAATAAATCTTGGAAAAATACAATATCCCTTTTTATACGTTTCTCAACAACCGGAAGTGGAGAAAAAGAAGAGTTAATTCAAAAATTGGATAAAATCATGTGATTTTACCTCTAAATAAAATGAGAATAAGGATAATATAGTAATTGTTAAAAGTTTTGTCATATTGTATCGTCTTCTAAAATCTTCTTCGCTTACACAAATATAACACTTAAAAATGCTCCAAAGTACAATGACTTTGGAGCTGAATTTAAATAGGTAACCTTTCAGTTGACCACTATTCCTTAATTATTTTAGTCAAAATAGTATCACCTTTTAAGAAATAGCTCCCTGATGGATATTCAGTAAGATCGATCGTGTTTTTCCCTTTTCTAAACATCACATTTTTAATGGGTTTACCGTTGATGTCATATAAATGAACATTTTCATCCGCTGCGGATTCCACATTAATCACTCCTGTCGTTGGATTAGGATAAGCCGAAGTTTTTGTTTTTGCTGAAACTTCTGTTGTTGACAGAAAACAACCGGAAATATAGGAATCCCCAATAATATTAAACCCTTTGTTGATCAGTTGGGCTCTGGCCAGCATGGCTTGTGGTGTAGAATAAACAAGTCCTGTTGCATCTATAGTTCCGGATGTTATTGTTGAGTTCGTCCATGTAGGATTATTATTCAGAGCAATGAGAAAATTGCTGTAATTCGTACATGATAAGCCCGCATTTTTAAATCCGAAATAGATTGAATTCCATTCGAAGTTTTGAAGCTTGATATTCCATGTAGAAATATCCTGGTCAAAATGTGAAGCACCCGCAAACATATTAAATCCGGCAATATAATCAACCTTACTTACATCCCAGTTTCCGATAGGCTGATTGAATGATACTGCATTTTCAAACATATGCTCAAAATCTGTTACTTTACCTGTATTCCAGTTATTAAGAGGCTGATTAAATGCTGCTGCATTATAGAATGTATAGCGGAAATTAGTAGCATTTTCTGTATTCCATGAATTTAATGGCTGGTTGAAAGCTGATGCATCCGAAAACATGGAAGAGAAATCGGTGCCGGATATTGTATTCCAGGCAGAAATATCTTGATTGAAAGCAGAGGCAAAAGAAAACATACTGCTAAAATTTGTTACTTTTGCTGTATCCCAGTTTCCAATATTCTGATTAAACAGAGTCGCTCCGCTGAACATACCGCTCATGTCCGTAATATTGTAAGGATTCCAGTAAGAAAATGAAGTATGGCCTGTCAAAGATGAACAGTTGAGGAACATTTGTGATAAACTGCTTATCTGTGTAAGATCAGGAGTATCTGCAGCCGTTACGTCAAGACTGGGACAGTTGGCAAATGCGCTATCGAATTGCTGAAGCCATGTAGTATTTCCCCACTGGCTGACTTCTATGAGCTCCTGATTTCCACTGGGAGGCATAATGCCGGTATTGGCCCTGAACCCATAAAATAAACCGTTACCGCTGGATACTTTCAATTGGTAGGTTGCCTGCAGGGGATCTGTGTGTAATGATGGCCCGAAAGTTATGGTCATAGGGTTGTTGCTGTTAGAGGTTACAGAATTCATGACTCCGTTATGCTGAGGATATCCTACTTCTTCCCAATAAATAGTGTAATCGGTTCCTGTGCCGCCGAAAGTTATTGAATGGTCAATAATACCATTTGCATTTGGTTTCCAGAGAGTAACAAATTCATTCTGCGCGTAGGAAATGAAAAATAAAAAAAGAAAAATGATTATTAGTTGTTTTTTACACATAATTTAAAGAATTATTTTAAGGTTAAAATTTAGTAAGACAATTAATTTCCCGGGATTCTTTATCTTAGCTCTGATACAAAGGTACTGGCGCACAGCGTCAAAACATGTCGTATTATAATTTAAGAGCTTGTTTTTTTCGTTTTTTTGATGAAAATTATCCTATAAAATATTGGGGACAGCAGACCAACTGAGTGGAAAGAATGAAAAGAAAATTGACCGTTTTTATAACCAAAAAATATGACAACTATTCAGAAGTATAAACTCTTGAACAGAACATTTTTAATACAATTGAAATATAAAAGAAAATGAGTTTTTTACGGGTCTTTATTATTCTTGTTATACTAAAAATGCTGGACAACCATTCAAATGAGGAAATAAAGAATATGGCAATTAAAAAATGAATAACTCCATCTTAATTTCTTATGAAAAAGTTGTTGGAGATTGGATCGCAGCATAACGTTTGGAATTACCTTGTAAATTTTATTTTATTTTGCGATTTACAGTATTTCTCATTTTGTTATAGATAGAATAATTATCTTTAAGCCACAAAAAATTGTAAAAAAACTATTTAAATGAACAGAAAATATTCGTCAATCCAAAGAAAACTTAATTATAATGAACATTTAACAGGCAAGTAGCGTTTGACAAATATTAAGTATGGACAGAGAATTAAAATCGTTTTGGAGCAGACTTTTTGACTTTAATTGGAAATTTGGACTTTTCCTAATTCTCATCTTGTGTATTCCTCGATTTATTTTGGTGCTAAATGCAAACTCTTCGGGAAATTATGGTTTTATTGGACTGATTATGATGATTTCGGCAATTGTACCATTTGTCTTTTTGACCAAATATGGACGTAAAGAAATAGGAATTACAAAACCTCGAAATTTTAAATGGCTATTTATTGCTTTTGTTTGTGGACTAATTGCAAGTATATTGCTTTATTTTTTCGGACAGATTTTATATGGTAATTCATATCAGAATTGGTATCAGTACATTGGGAAATCATATAAAATTCCTGCGACTATAACTCAATCTGACAAAAATATAATGTTTGCTATTATGGCAATAACAGGAATGACTTTTAGCCCAATCGGAGAAGAGTTGTTTTTCAGAGGCATTGTACATTCAAGTTTTGCAAAATCAATCGGAGAGAAAAGAGCATCGATAGTTGACAATTCAGCATTTGCATTAACTCACATTTCACATTTCGGCTTGATTTTCATTAATGACAAATGGGACTTTTTTACTATTCCGACTATAATTTGGGTAACAAGTATGTTTTTAGTGAGTTTGTTATTCTTAACTTTCAGAAAAAAATCAGACTCAATTTTGGGAGCTATAATTTGTCATTCGGCATTTAATTTAGGAATGATATTTTGTATATTTTATCTGTTATAAATTGGACGATTAAAATTAAGCAATCAAGAAAAACTGCCACCAACGAGGGTTGGGCAATAGCGGGCGGAATATTTGGATTGCCACTAAAAATAAATGATAGCTTAAATCAAAAACATCGTTCTTATGATAAAAAAAAAACTGGATTCTTCGGGCCTTTCAGCCCTTGTCCCAAAGGCACTTGCAGCTATAATTATCCACTAAAGTGAAGCAACGAATTTTCTTGCCGTCGAACAGTGCGTTGGAGACAAAATCCATTCTTTAGCATTCATATTAATTAGGCTTGATAACTTTACCATATCAGATCGACCAAGCTTTCTGTACCGCTTAAATTCAGTGTGGTAACATTGCAATACAAACAGGAAAAAGATTCCAGTTTTTTTAAGCCACGGATGTTTACGCCTGACAGCAAATTATTGTCGGCAGAAAAACTACGCATATCCGGAAATCTGGCAAGATCTAAATCCCCTGCTATTCTGTTTTTCTGAATCATGAGGGATTGCAGTTTGGGGCAAGCATTGATCTTGAAATGGACAATACTATTATTCGAAAGATTTACTGTCTTTAGCTCAGGATAATTGTTTATCTCTATTCTGGTAAGCTGGTTGTAATTCAGGCTAAGCTCCGTCAGTTTTTTAAACGCTGTTATATCTATGTCCTTGAGCTTATTGCCAATTAGTGACAGGTGCTCAAGATTGACACAACCTGTTATATCCAATATTTCTATTTCGCTGCCCACAAGGTACAAGCGTTTAAGGCTGGTCATCCCTTGCAAGTCTACCTGCCTGATTTTGTTTTTGTAAGTACCGAACTCCTCCAGATTCTTAAAGCTTTTTATGCCTTCCATAGATGAAAAGGTGGTCTCTTCCAGATACAATTT
Source organism: Chryseobacterium lathyri (assembly GCF_030812195.1). GTDB lineage: Bacteria > Bacteroidota > Bacteroidia > Flavobacteriales > Weeksellaceae > Chryseobacterium > Chryseobacterium lathyri_A. The sequence continues at coordinate 79,652 of NZ_JAUSSF010000004.1, read as the reverse complement.
GGTTACCTTCTGCGCTTCTGATACCTGTATCTCCCCATCATTGTTAGCATCTACTTTCTTCTTAATGAGTGCCTGTTTGAAACTTTGATCAGGGAAATTGATGACCTGCGCGTTAGCAGAACATAGACATAGCGTCAATAAAATGAAGCTAAATAGTATTTGACAACATTTCATAGTTAGTTTTTTATAGCTTAACGTTTACAGTCTGTCCCTCGGATGTAATTTCGACCAAGGTTTTCACCAGGTCCTGTGTTTCGTAAAACAACTTAAAGTCCTCATATATCGGCCGTGAGTAAGAGGTGACAGCCTGACCATATATATTGTAACCGACAGACATTGAAGTGCCTACCTGGTTCCACATTTCTTGCATTTTACCTTGGCGTACCATTGTTTGGAGATAGTACCTTCCGGGTCTTAAATTTCGAAACCGGAATGTGCCATCCTTATCCGAAGCCTTTGTAACTATACGGTAAGAGTAGGCTTCAGGCGACATCATTGCCAGCGTTTTCCCCTTTTTATTCTTTTTGTTTAATTCATACCATTCATCAAAATAGGATGTGCAGGGAAAAAGTGTTACTACAATACCCAGATAGGTATTGTCCGGGTTCTTTTTCTTCTTTGCTACTACTCCCTGTAATATTGCTGTGCCATTATTAAGCATGTTGTCAGCCTGGTCCTTGTTAAATGATGAGGCGGGAAAAACAGGAATGGGTCCCTCCTGGGCATTTACAAAAGCTTTGCAACAAAACATATACGAAATTAGAAGTAACCATTTTACACTTTTCATCATGTTTAGTATTAACTTTCCTTCAAAAATAACATTTTCCATTAACAAAAAAAATACCGGAAAACTAGTATATTTAGAGAGCTTGATTGATGCAAAAGTCAAAATTTATAAAAAGTAAATCAATTTTGAAAAATCTCGCTACTCAGCTATCAATGGAGCTTGGAAAGGGTTTCAATGATGGAAATCTCAGTCATATGAGGGCTTTTAAAATGAGATTCTAATTTGTTATGTGATGCGTACCGAATTGAACTGGACTAATTAGGAGATTCTACGAATATTAATCACAATTGAAGACTTATAGGTCTGCAAAGCATAAAACTTCAAAAAAACAAAAGAGTTTTTAAAAAAAATAAGACAGCATGAGTAGAATATTAATTATCCAGCGGAAAAATAAAATTTTAGGTACAGTTGAGAAAGTGGATTATTTACTATTTCCGTTAGAATTGGTTTATTTTCAAAATATTTGTACCTTTGTTTTAGTTATTAATAGTTGGAAAGTATTCAATTTCTATTTACCCCTTATGGTGAATTAAAGTCCTGACTGTTAATATTATTCACTTTCTGTATCGGCAAATAGGACCGGTAAATATCAATAAACTACAATAAACGAATAGTTGTAAGTATCTGTAAAATATAAGTTATTGTATTTTACAGTCGCTTTTCTCTTTGATTTTGTGTTTTTATAAGAGTATGCAAAAAATAGATGCTTCCCCAGACGGATTAATAGATAACTTTAAATCTTTTTTAAATGGACTTTCTCCTGTTTCCACTGAAAGCTGGAATAGGTTTTCCACATTGTTCACTCCAAAAATTTTAAAAAAGGGTGATTATTATATCGAGGAAGGTCAGATAGCAAATGAGATTGGCTTCCTCCAAACAGGTATCCTTAGAGCATTTTATAGAAATAATGAAGGTGTGGAATATAATAAACATTTTTTTCTACCCTATTGTTTTATTGGTGGATATGCCTCATTGATCTCTAAAAAATCAAGTCTGATCAATCAACAGGCACTTACCGACTGCAGTCTATTAGTGGCTAACTTTAAAGATGTGCAAGATCTCTATCACACATTTCCCGACATTGAGCGAATGGCAAGTGTAGTAGCAGAACAGCTTTTTATACAAAAAGAAAAGCGGGAAATAGAGATCGTCTTATTGGATGCAGAAAAACGGTACCTTATTTTCCAAAAGGACTTTCCATTATTAGAACAGCAAATTCCACAATATCATATTGCTTCCTATCTCGGTGTAAGTCCTACCCAGCTTAGCCGTATCAGAAGAAAAATTCTCAGCAGGTGATTTCTTTACCTATGTAAATGGAATTCATCAATTCCTTTTCCATATTTGCACAGTAAATAATAACATTGCAAAATGAAGGAGTTGTTTTTCCCTATTGACAGTATTATTCCTAAAGTCATACTCAATTTGGGGGAACTCCCAAGTCAAGCTAAAAGTCCTGCACTGTTCCAGACTTAAAGAATGCCACGCTCAAATGGCCTTGTTTAAAAGGCACAAAAGAGTAGCTCATACCTAATTTGCATGCAGCTAGGTCAAACTGTTGATGCAGGATTATTTGACAATGAAAAACTCCTCTCTTTCAGATTTCATGATGGTTACCGTACAAAATCTGCGGAATTTTAAAATTCCCATGGAAATGCTATGGGAGCCAGGGGTGACATAACGGGCAATCTCTTTTAAGATTTGAAGACAGGTAAAGAAGAAATAAAATGAGAATTACAAACAACACCATATTGATTACTGGCGGTTCTGTTGGGATCGGTCTGGCTCTGGCAAAACGTTTCCTCTTGTTGAATAATAAGGTGATCATTACAGGAGGAGAATTTGAAAAACTTGAAGGGATAAAAAAAGATTTTCCTGAATTGATTGTACTTGCAGGAGACCTGACCGAACAAAATTCAATAAATGATCTGGTCCTTTTTATTGAACAGGAATATCCGGAAACAAATATATTGGTTAACAGTGCTGCTATTCAGTACAACTATGATATAATGGATGATCCGGACTTTCTTCGTAAGGCCAACCATGAAATTTATTTAAATCTTATTGCACCATTAAATCTTACCACATTAATGTTGCCGATATTGCTAAAGAATAAAAACAGTGCAGTTGTAAATGCCAGTATTGATCAGTTTATAGGATCACAGAAATCTGCAGCTATTTATTGTGCTGTAAAAGCTGGAATTCGCAGTTTTACCAAATCGCTCAAGTATCAGTTGGAAGATACACAGGTCAAAGTTTTTGAAATCATTCCCTCATCGATAAATACATCAATAACAGCAGGGCGTGACCAGTCCTTAATGGAACCTGACAAGCTGGTTGATCAATTTATCACAGATTTTTACAATGACAGAAATGACAGCTAAATTGGTAAAACAAAATTGCTCAGGTTTTTCAACGTGATTAAATTTTGGCTTGCCAATAGAACAATAAACAGCTGACAGTAAGGATTTCCGAAGTTTTATATCGGGAAATAAATAACTCTAGCATATTATCATCTATTAACAAATCAAAAGCAGTCTATATTCACCCTCATTTTCAGCTGGAGCCCTATGAACACAAGGCAAAACTTGCTGTCCCGGATGGTCTACCGACAATTTCCAAAGATGCCCTAATTCTAAATTGATAGGTTGGGCATTGGGTTTAGGCTGATAATGCAGATCGAAGAAACAGCCTTTCAGGAACGTTTCAAATTCGGATTCCGGACCATCATATAATTCTTTAAGCTTTTTCCGGACTTCAGGAATCAGGATTTTTTGTGTAGCTTGATCATTGGGTAAGATATCACTTGCAGCACCATGGTAGGTACATAAAAAAGTTTGTGTACCCACAGGCGAACGGTCTACATGATACGAATACACATCGGTTGAAATGAAATCGAACTCCTCATCTCGCTCGTAACTTTTGAGTAAATTAAGTGAAGGAGATGCTCCGAAATCAGTTAATAGTTCTAAATCACTTAAGATAATTTTCCTGGCAGTATTACCTTCTTCTGATAGTTGTAGGGCTAAAAGGTCTTCAATGGAAACTTCTGTAATATTTTCCTTTAATTGAAGTTGAGACACAATTTCTTTAAAATCACCGTCTAAATTTCTGTTCCAGCAAACTGCATTCATTGCTCCCTGAAAATTGGTATTTACAAGTTCAGAAAAAGTAGAAACTACTCCAATTTGATTGTTGTCGGAAAATGTTCGGTTCATAATTTAGAATAAACAATTAAGTTGTTTAATGCTCTGCAAAAATAAGAATTAGGGCTGGAAGATAATGAGGTTTACTATCAGATATTATTTGGATTTTTATGTTTTTATATCAGTTTCCGGCGGATACGGCTCAGGCTTTCAGGCTTCATCCCCAGGAAAGAAGCAATATAGGTAATAGGAACATTATGCAGGATTCCCGGATAGTTTTCAATAAGTTTCCTGTAGCGTTTTTCTCCGGAAAGAGTGGCAAGCTCATTGGATCGGGTCTCATTATAGACAATAGATTTTTGAAAAACTTCTATGCTGAAATTTTTCATAGCCTCACTTCTTGAAGTGAGAGCATCGAGATCTGTCTTGGTGATTCGTAGAAGCTCACATTCAGTGATGCACTCAACATTTTCATTGGATTTTGTCGTATTTACGAAATTAAAATAAGAGGTGAAAAATCCTGGAGGACAATTGATATGGGTGGTCACCTCGTCTCCATTTTCATTATAATGGAATAGGCGCAAATAGCCTGATATAATATAATAAAGGTATTCCGGTACTTTTCCCGCTTCTTCAATAATACGGTTTTTAGGAAAAAGTACCGGCTCAAAATATTGGAAAATCAAATCCTTATCTATTGGGGAAAGAGGGTGTCCGGATTGGATAAAATCAATTAATTTCTGTTGCATCATACCTTACAGTGATTATATATTCGAATTTACAATAACTATTTCAATAGATCTTTATGTTCCATTAAATAAAGTAATGCTTCTTTGACTGCCTGTTCCGGACTTTTGGGATTGAATCCCAATTCTTTCTTTGCTTTTGTAATGTCAAAATCTTGCTGTAAACCGGAAAACATGGCAATATCCTTACGGGTCAAAACAGGCGGTCTTTTCTGTATTTTAGCAGTAAGCTCCATGATTCCGGCAATGATAAATAAAATAGATTTAGGAACAGATCCGGGTATTTTGATCTTCAGCTCAGGAAATAATGTATTGGCCAAAATAGTAGTATCTGTGATGGTCATGCATTTTTCATTGGCAAGGATATAGCGCTCCCCGGGCCGGCCGTTCAGTGCAGCCAGATAGCAGCCTTCTGCTACATCCTTTACATCAATCCAGTTCAGGGTGATTTTAGTATCTACCGGAATTTCTTTGTTGAGAATGAGCTTTAAAACTCCATAAGAAACATTCAGAGGTAAAAAAGCTTCACTTCCGATCATTGCTGAAGGCATAACGGATACTATTTCTATTCCCAGTTTTTTGGCCAGTTCAAATGCCAGCTTTTCACCGTCATTTTTAGAATTGTAATACATGTCCCTGCGGTCAGGATTGTAGCCGTAACTTTCTTTGGTAGGGAGTTTTGTATAATCTAATGCTGCTATGGAACTTACATAAACAATACGTTTTACACCCGCTTCTGCTGCAGCTTCAATGGTGTTTTTTGTTCCCTGAATATTCACATCATAAATTTCTGTTTCAGGATCCTGTGCCCATAGCTTGAAGGATGCTCCCACTGCATAAAATGTCTCCACACCCTGTAAAGCTTTTATAAAAGATGATTTATCGGTGATATCTGCCTGAACCACCTCGCAGTCCAAACCTGTAAATGGTGCTTTATTTGTAATATTCCGTACACTGGCCCTTACAGGAACCCCTTTTTTGATCAGGAATCTCACCAGGTTATTTCCTAAATGTCCGTTGGCCCCGGAAACTAAAGCCAGGTTTTTCTGTGTCATAATTGCTTATTTTAATAACACAAAGTTCCTACAACCGTTTGCCAATGCACTTGACTTTTGTTAGATAATGTTCAGACGATTTCTGTGATAAAAATATAAAGCCATCTCAGTAATGAGACGGCTTTATCTGTTGTACATTATATTCTTTAAATCAAGAGATGACAGCTTAATGCCATAAGATGACTTTTTATCTTGCCTTACACATAGCATCCCATGTTGTCCAGAAATGGGCATTTATAGCTCCGGGCGGCGGGTTGGTGCTGTCAGCAACAAGACCTACCATGGAAGCGCAGTTCGAATTGCAGCCTATTTCATTGTAACTTCCTGCCTGAGGCGGAATTTGACGCCATGTACCCGTGGAACCGCTTAATAATTCCACTTTAATCTCAAAAATACCCGAAAGATTGGGAGTCTGGATTTGTTTCGTCGGGTCATCGCTGGAAATCGAATCGCTCCAGTTACCCTGGAAAAATGTGACACGCCATGTAGAAATCATTTTAGCGGTATTGTTCTGAGGTGAAAGATAAACCCAGAATTGTGCCCCTCCGCCCAACTCAAGCTTACCGGAAGAGTTGGCATTGACATTTGTAGTTCCCATATTGAATTTATTTTGTTGGTTATTTTTTATTAATTGTTCCGTATTCCAAAGTAACAAAGAAGAATACGGTTGTTTTAGAGTACAAATGACCAATTACGGCTTTGGGTAGAAATACTTAGCTTAGGAGAACCAAGCTGTAAAACTGATATTTTCCGTGAAACTTGTTGGCAGAGGAGGAAATGCTTTATCTTTGTTTTTCAGGGCTGATGATAAGTTATCGGCCGGAAATGCCTTTATGAACAATAATAGTTTCTTACTTTCTGCAAAAAGGATCTGTATTGCAGCCTTTCTTTCCTTCAATACGGTAATGTATGCCCAGAGAACAGCAGATGTTTCCACAATTTCGGAAAAAACCTTGAACAGTATTCTGGAAAAAAACAGAACCTATTATACACAGGGGAAAGTGGCTGATTACATTCCTGAGCTGGGAAAAATGGACGCCGGAGCAATCGCTTTTTCAGTGGTTGGTAAAAGTGGAAAAATCTTTAATGCCGGTGATGTTCACAAAAAATTTACCATGCAGAGTATTTCCAAAATCATTGCACTGATGATTGCTGTCAATGAAAAAGGCGAAGCAGATGTGTTTAATAAAATGGGCTATTTCGGAACCGATAGGCCTTTCAACCACTTCTCCAACCTTGAAACTACTGGTAAGCCGCTCAATCCGATGATGAATGCAGGAGCGATTCTTACAACTTCATTAATTTCAGGAGAAGGTGAAAAACCTTTTCTTAAAATTTTGGATCTGGTGAGGTATATAACCAAAAATAATACAATTGACTACAATACATCTGTTTACGAATCCGAAAAATCGACAGGACACCGTAACCGTGGCATGTTTTATCTGATGAAAAACAACGGACTGATCTCAGGAAATGAGGATCAGCTGGACAATTATTTCAAGCAGTGTTCTATTGAGCTGACAGCCAAAGATTTGGCTAAAATCGGTTACTTCTTTGCTAATCAATGTGTGCGGTTCGATGGAGATTCTGCCTATAAAAATGAGGATCTTGCCAGATTGATACAGTCACAAATGCTCATTGCCGGTATGTACGAATTCAGTGGAGAATATGCCAGGACAGTAGGTTTGCCGAGCAAATCCGGTGTTGGAGGCGGAATTACGGTAAGTGTTCCCGGGAAAATGGGAATCGGTGTTTTCAGTCCTGCTTTAGATCGGCATGGAAACTCTTCAGCCGGTTATCACATGATTTTAGACCTGGTGAAACAGTACGATCTGAGTCTGTTTTAAAAATAAGTCTTTACATGCTGAATTCAGACATCAGACCATTTTATTTTTCAAATCTTTATACTTGGAGCGCCCTACAGGCAGTACTTCACCTGTTTTAAGCAACACTCCATATCGTGTGCCGGGAGTGATAATAATTTTTTCGATCTGCTGAAAATTGACAAGATAAGACTTATGAATACGCTCAAACCTCTCAGGAAGAAGTTGCTGCAAATATTCAAGGGACTTATCATGGAGTTCATTTTGCCCGTTATTCAGATGCAGCTCCGTATAAATGCCGGCTCCTTTGATGTAGATCACCTCAGAAATACTGATCAGACGAACCTGTCCGGCCCTTTTTACAGCAAGATATTTAATGTCTTCATGTGGTTTTAGGGTAGGGCTGACGAATCTTGTCAAAGCCTTAAAAAACCTTTCCTGATCAAAAGGTTTGGGGACAAAATCAAGAACTCCGTACGCAAAAGCGGTAATTGCTTTATCAATATTGGCAGAAACGATGATCGTATGAAAAGAAGCAGCTACCATCTGCTCCAGTAGCTCAAAACCATTATCTCCATTGAGGTTAAGGTCTAGTAATACAAGGTCAGGAATCCGGCCCGAAACCTGGTCAAGTCCCTTTTGTAGGGAGTCACAGATAATGATCTCACTGGGTCTGTCTGTAAAGAATTCGGATGTCATACGCTGCAAACGGCGGGCAATTCTGGCCTCGTCCTCTATAATTACTATATTCATTACTTTAAAATTTGAATAGTAGACATCCAGCCGTTTTCTGTAGAACCCGATTCGAATGTCCAGTTTTGTCCATAACTTTCAGTCAGTCTCGCTTTGATATACTTAAAGCCATTTCCACCCGCGCGGTCCGTCATGATTTGCCGGTTCTTCGCGATAGTTTCAAAAGTATATTGGTGAGCCTCTTTTGATAAAGAATAATGGAGTACAAATTGAATTGTATTTCCAGACAATGGCTCACTGTGCGTAATACCATTCTCCAGTAAAGTATGAATAACCGCCGGAGGTATCAGCTGGGTTTCATCGATTCCCTTTTGTTCCCAGATATAGTTCATTTCCTTTCTGAAACCCATAACTGATAAGTGTTGCCGGCAAAGCTCCAGCTCTTTGGTAACAGGGATCAGGGTCTGTTCAGAGATCTCGTTCATAATGTCAAATTCTGTAGCCAATGCCTGTATAAAGCGGGCTCCGTCCCTGGGGGATTCTTCTACCCAATCCATCATCGAGGTCAGCGTATTCCTTAAAAAATGAGGCTGAATATTCTTTTTAAGCAATTCCAGTTGCAGCCTTGATGAAAGTAAAACAGCATTTTGATGTTCCGCCTCAATGACACTGGTACGGATAGAGTGCAGATAAAGCATTGAGAGTACAATAATGGTAAAACTGATGAACAGCCCAAAATCATAAACCACAAGTCTGTTGACCAATGCACTCGCCAAAAGAGCAGCCAGAGCAATAAAACCACCTTTTTCCTTTTGAAGAATTCCATTCAGAACTACAATGAAGGCAGTTATCAGCATGGCCAGGCTGTAGAGCCGGGCAGTCAGATCATAGTGCCCGTAATTGAACCAATAGAGTCCAAGCAGGGTCAGCAGTAGGGCGAGCATCAGCCATTTCCCATGCCTGAAGTTAAACTGAATAATAAAATACCATGGAACCAGCAGCGCATTGGTAAACGTCAGCCATCCGATGATTTCAAGACGTACGAAGAACTCAGAATAAGGGATCATCACATGGAATTTCAGATATTCCATGATCAGTAAAGTAAAAAAAAGAAGACATATGGTGGCAAATATAAGGATGTCCTTCTGCCTTCTTTTGCTGTTCAGATAAAGGAAGAAGTAATAAACGGCTGCAATCAGAAAAGCTCCGGCCATCAGATTCATATAGGCCATTATGATCAGTGGGTTTGTTAATAATGTTTCGTAATTATTTATTGTGAATCCAATGTTCCGCTGAACATCCGGATAAAGTGATTGGGAGCTGCGCATGGCAATAGTATGAAGACCAGGCGAAATCAGATGATTCGGAATTCTGTAATAACTGCATTCAGTTCCCGGTATTTCCGGGTTTCCATTTTTCGGAAGCTGTCCGTTTTTGCCGATCAGTACACCATCCCAGTACACTTCAAAAGTCCCGAAAGAATTGATCTGAAGACCAAGAGGTATCAGTTTGTTTTCCACCGGACGTAGATCAACATGTGTACGTGACCAGAATATCTTATCCGAAGTATTACCCCTGGTTTCAGACCAGTCTTTATCATTGTAATTTTTACTTGCCCAAGCTATATTGTCTCCGGTTTTATAAACCGGTACCGGATCTTCATTCCGGATAACAGGTATGGCCAGCAGGTCAAGCAACGTTAATAAAAATATTAAATAATACATAATGTAAATATACAAGCTAATTTGAAAAAGCGGATGTCATTTGAAAGCCTGTGGAGCTGTTCAGATGTTTTTTCTGTGAATGGCTTTTTCTGCGATTTAAATTTACATCATGAAACAAGTAGCCATTATTTTTTTTATCATCTTTTCTGTTCAGTATTCATTTGCACAGAAAGGTCAGATTACTGGAATCATTCAGGAAAAACAGGATGTCCCCGTATCTTATGTAACGGTAACATTAAAGGATAACGCAGATCGGGTGATTGCCGCCGGCATTTCGGATGCTAAAGGAATATTCAGGCTGGAAGACGTTACGGCTGGAAATTATACCGTTAGTTATGCTCTTGCGGGTTTTCAAACGATCAACAGGCCTGTAGCGGTTAAGCCTGATGAGGTAGTCAATGTGGGAACGGTCATTTTAGAATCTGATACAAAACTATTGCAGGAAGTATCTGTAACGGGACAGCGTTCATCAGTCAGTTTAAAACTCGACAAAAAAGTCTTTGAAGTCGGTAAGGATATTCTTTCGCAGTCGGGTGCGGTAACGGATCTTCTCAACATTGTTCCTTCTGTTAGTGTGAGTCCGGGTGGAGAAATCAGTTTACGGGGGAACTCTAATGTATTGGTCTTAATTGACGGTCGCCGGACCGGACTGACTCAGAGCAATGCCTTGGAACAGGTACCGGCAGATCAGGTAGAGCGTGTGGAGGTGATCACCAACCCTTCTTCCAGATTCGATGCAGGTGGTTCTGCGGGGATTATCAATATCATACTTAAAAAAAATAAAAAGGCAGGGTTCAGTGGTCAGCTGCGTCTGGTAGGCGGGATACCTAACGAAACCCGTATCAGTCCCAGCCTGAATTATAAATCAAATAAACTCAATCTGTTTGCTACCTATGGTATTCGGTTGTCAGATTATGTAGGTCTGTACACGATGAAACAGTCCACCGGACTTTCAGGAACACCGGTTGATCTGGACCAGAGGCAGGATGAGAACCGGCATGATGATGCCAAATTGCTTTATTTTGGAGCAGATTTTAAGTTTAATGATCAGAATACCATTACGGCAGCTTTCATGAGAAATTCAACCCATGATCACGACAAGACCCAGCTTAATTATTTATATTCAAATAAAAACAATGTTATTGATAGTAGTCTCACCAGAAAAGGTGAATCATGGGAAAAGCGCAGCTATAACCAGTTCGAATTCAATTATACCAAAAACTTTGCTAGAGCAGGAAAGAAGCTGACGGTAGATATGCAGTATGATTTTTGGGACAGTGACAAAGACTGGAACTTATCAACCAGCAAAGTATTTCCATCTGCTGCAGATTTACCCGTGATCAAAACAAGCTCAATGGGTGCAAGTAAAGATTTTATGATTAAAACAGATATGGTGCAGCCACTGGATAGTATCTCTACTCTGGAATTCGGTTTGAAATTGGAAGACCGGAGAGTAAACAGCGACTTTATCGCGGAACAGCAGAACTCAGCCGGCTGGGAGATCATTGATCAGATTGATAATCATCTGTTATACAAAGAATTGATTGGAAGTGCTTACGTACAGTTTTCCGGAAAAACCGGAGCTTTAAGTTACCAAGCCGGTGTACGCGGCGAGCTTACCCATATCAGTATCGAAGACCGTGCGGGCAGTTATGCCAATGAGAAAAATTATAACCGTCTGTTTCCAACATTAAATGCAAGCTATCGTTTCAATGAACGAACAACTTTGCAAGGAAGCTACAGCAAAAGAATCAACAGGCCAAGGCTGAATATGATTTATCCTTTTAATGAACTGACTGATCTGACCAGCCGTTATGTGGGAAATCCGGATCTTAACCCATCATACGCCAACGTCTTTGAATTTGCTTTCCTTAAAAACTGGAAGATGCTTACTTTTAATCCATCCCTCTATTATCAGCGAAATACCGGGATAATGGAAGATTATACGTTTCGCAATCCGAAAGGGCTGTTTATTACAATGCCGGTTAATATAAAAGCGGAAACCCGTTATGGTTTTGAGCTGTCCATGCTTTATAATCCTTTCAAATGGTTACAGGTTAATACAGAGCTTAATCTGTTTCATTATGCCCAACAGGGCAGTTATATGGATCAAAGCTTTGATTATTCCGGGAATACCTTAACCGCTCGTGTAAGTGCCCAGTTGAAATTAAAGAACAAACTTGCTTTTCAAACGCTTTATAATTTCAGAGGAGCCAATGCTACTGCCCAAACCCATACAGATGCTCTTCATAGCATTGATTTTGGGCTCAGCAAGACTTTTTTAAAAGACAAAGCAACACTTATGTTTGATATAAGCAACTTGTTTGGATTAAGAAAATTAAACAGCAGAACTGCAGGGGCAGATTATGAAATAAGCCAGACCAATATTCCTAATGCTGCCCGCTACCGGTTAACGCTGGTTTACAGGTTCAACCAAAAAGATAATCAGACGGTACGACAGGCTAAAAGCGGGAACAGGGATTGATCTTAAATCATCTGTTGCATGATTGATCCCAATGAATAAAAAATAATTCTATAATCATCTTATTTTCATAACGTTGCTTTCGGGTAACGTTATTTTTTTTGTGAAATTTTCATAGAATTTTGCTATTATTTTTTTTCGAAATTCTGAATTTTCAGATTCTTTTTACCGGATCAGTAAACTCATATTTTGTAGATTTCATACGCTTTTACAGGTGTGTTATATTTTTGTAATATAGGGTAAATAATTCTCTTATTATTGATTTATTTTATTTTTTATTTCTATATTTGCTTTAAATTATCAATTATAAACATTTATAATTGAAGCTTATAGGCTGTACCGTGTCATTTTCGATAATAAAAATATAATCTACATTTTTTAATGGTATTTAAATTAATAATAATTAATTGTTAATAATTAATTATTAAATTTTATTTATGATTAGAAATGTAATATAAATTTATTATTTTTATTCCCTAATAATTGATAAATGCTCTTTATACCGAAAGGTTGCGAGTTGTGTTATATAATTTCCCAGTTATTATCTCAATACCATGAATGCAATGAAAAACTTAACCATTATTGGTGTAACGCCTTTTGAAAAGCCGGATGTTAATCTTATGCTGAAATTGCATGAGGCGGGTGCGTTTCCAGTCTTAAGCCTAGGACATGATTCAAAATCTGCTCAGGAAGCACTGAATCAAATGAACCAGACAGATATACCTTCTTATGGGATCTATCTGCCGAACGACAAATTTATATCTCTTCAGATCCCCGAAAAAGCCAAGCTGGCCATTCTTCCGTCCGGTGTTTTAATGAATATTATACCAGATCTTCCCGTTATTTATCAGGTAACCAGTTTAGATGAAGCCAGACTGGCCGAACAGTCAGGTGCTGAAGGGATCATTATAAAAGGAAATGAAGCAGGTGGCTTGGTGGGGTATGAGTCCACATTTGTGCTATTTCAGCGTATCATCAAAGAAATTAATTCTATTCCTGTTTGGATACAGGGAGGAGTAGGGATTCATACAGCTGCTGCTGCGAAAGCATTAGGAGCAACCGGGGTTGTGCTGGATAGTCAGCTTGCCCTGTTCCCGGAGAGTTCAGTTCCCCGGGAGATCAAAGACCTTTGTTCAAAACTGAATGGTACTGAAACTAAAATAATAGCCAATCATCGGGTACTGATGAGGCCAAATTCACCTTCGTTACAAGAAAATGTTACTGCTGAAGAGCTTAGAGAATATTTTACCGGCCTTGATTTGAGTCAAAATTACATTCCTATGGGCCAGGATATCTCGTTAGCAACAGATCTGTATGAAGATTTCAAAAACCTGAAAAGAATGATTTTTGGGTTCAGAGAATCAATGTATGGTCATCTGAAACAGGCAAAAGCCCTTAAAGTGATAAGCGAGAATAATATAATGGCTAAACAGCTTGGCTTGCGTTATCCTATTGCTCAGGGACCAATGACACGGGTCAGTGATGTTCCTTTATTTGCCAATGCGGTGGCAGACGCCGGTGCTTTGCCTTTTGTGGCTTTATCTTTACTTAAAGGTGAACAGGCAAAAGATTTAGTGACGGAAACTAAAAAACTGGCTGGTGAAAAAACATGGGGCGTAGGTATTCTTGGGTTTGCCCCTCAGGAATTGAGAGAAGAACAGACTTCTTATATTCTGGAAGCTAAGCCTTCCGTTGTTCTTATTGCCGGAGGGAGACCTGCACAGGCTAAGGTATTTGAAAAGGCAGGAATAACAACCTTCCTTCATGTTCCTTCCCCTGCATTACTGGATATGTTCTTAAAAGAAGGCGCTACGAATTTCATCTTCGAAGGCCGTGAGTGCGGTGGACACGTAGGTCCGCTTTCAAGCATGGTTCTTTGGGAGAAACAGATTGAACGTATCTTAAAAGAAGAACATCCGGAAAAGATCAGTGTATTTTTTGCCGGCGGAATTCATAATGCATTTTCAACAGCATTTGTTTCTGTTATGGCGGCTCCGTTAGCAGCCAGAGGCGTAAAGGTTGGAGTATTGATTGGAACAGCCTATCTGTATACAGAAGAAGCTGTACGTACCGGAGCTATTCAGGAAGAATTCCAGATGCAGGCCATGCAGGCAAAAGACACCGTTTTATTGGAAACAGCACCAGGACACGAAACCCGTTGTTTAAATACAGCTTTTGCTAAACATTTCAGTACCGAGAAGATCAAACTTCTGGCAGCTGGAATGGATAAAAAAGAAGTTTGGGAACAGCTTGAAAAACTAAATGTGGGCCGGCTTAGGATTGCTGCAAAAGGAATCGACCGTCAAGGTGACAAGTTGGTTAGTATTCCTAAAAATGAGCAGCTGAATCTTGGGATGTACATGATCGGGCAGGTGGCCACGATGCAGAACCGTGTGATTTCCCTTGCATCCCTTCATCAGAATGTAAGTATTGATAATTATAAATATATTGAAGAGGCTGCTTTGCCGGAACAGCCGGTATCCAAAGAAAAACCTCTGGATGTGGCGATTGTCGGGATGGAATGTATTTTCCCGGGAGCTAAAAATCTTGAAGAATACTGGCGAAATATCATCTTGGGAAGAGACAGCGTCACAGAAGTTCCTGATGAACGTTGGAACAAAGAACTTTATTACCATCCGGATTCAGACGGGCCGGATGTATCTCACTCCAAATGGGGCGGATTCATTCCAAAAATTGATTTCGATCCTTTAGAATTCGGAATTCCTCCACAATCCCTTGCTGCCATTGAACCAACACAGCTGTTAACTTTATTGGTGGCCAAGCGTGCCATGGAAGATGCAGGCTATGGAGAAAAACAGATCAACAGAGAAAATATTTCTGTCATTATAGGCGCTGAAGGCGGTAATGATCTGGCCAACAGCTATAGTTTCAGAGGATACTATAAACAGGTTTTCGGAGAGCTTCATGAAGAAGTGAAACAGGCATTTCCACATACGACGGAAGATTCATTTCCAGGTATTTTGGCGAATGTGATCGCAGGTAGGATTACGAATCGTCTGGATCTTGGGGGAAGAAATTTCACGGTAGATGCAGCGTGTGCTTCTTCTTTGGCAGCTATTGATCTGGCCTGCCAGGAACTTGTATTGGGGAAATCTGATATGGTTCTTGCCGGCGGAGCGGATTTACACAACGGAATCAATGATTATCTGATGTTTTCCAGTACACACGCACTTTCCAGAAAAGGAAGATGTGCAACATTTGATGGTGATGCCGACGGAATTGCCCTTGGAGAAGGAGTTGCAATTCTTGTCTTAAAAAGATATGAAGATGCCGTTCGAGATGGCGACCGTATTTATTCCGTCATCAAAGGAGTAGGAGGATCCAGTGACGGAAAGGCGCTGGGTCTTACGGCACCCAGAAAAATAGGACAGGTACGCGCATTGGAACGTGCCTATTCTCAGGCAGGGATCAGTCCTGCATCAGTCGGTTTAGTGGAAGCTCATGGAACCGGCACTGTAGTAGGCGATAAAACCGAGCTGAACGCGCTTACGAATTTATTCAGCCGTTCAGGAGCCATACCGGGACAGACTCATTTAGGTTCTGTAAAAACACAGATCGGGCATACCAAATGTGCGGCAGGATTAGCCGGGCTTATCAAAGCATCGCTGGCGGTATACCATGGTGTAAAACCACCAACGCTTCATTTGCAGCAGCCTAATGCATATTACAATGCCCAAACCAGCCCTTTTGCTTTTTATGCAGAAAGTGGATTGTGGGGTGAGAAAAATCGTTATGCAGGAATCAGTGCTTTTGGATTCGGCGGAACCAATTTCCATACAGTCATTGCGAACCATCCTAAAGAAGACGATTCTGCAGTATTGCAATCGTGGCCGTCAGAATTATTTGTATTCCGAGGAGATACTTATGAAGAGGCTAAAATTCAATTGGGACAAATTAAGTCCTTATTAGAGATTAACGGTGATATCCCATTAAAAGATATGGCTTACAGCTTAGCGGCAGGCTCAGACAAACCGATTCAGTTAACCATTGTTGCTGATACCGCTGAACATTTGATGATGAACATCGAACTGGCATTATCCGGCATCGAAAGTAAAGACACTTTTACAGTAAATAAACGCGAAGGTAAAGTAGCCTTCCTATTCCCTGGACAGGGCAGTCAGAGAATCAATATGGCCCGCGATCTGTTCGTCGCTTTTCCGGCCATGCGTAACCTGATTGAAGGATATCCCGAGCTGGAGAAAGTAGTTTTCCCTTCAGCGACGTTTAATGAAGCTGCTTTAAAACAACAGAAAGAAACCATTAAAGATACCCGCCTGGCCCAGCCTATATTAGGAATTGTTGACCTGGCTTTAGCTAAATTCCTGAAATCACTGGATATCGTTCCGGATATGGTAGCAGGCCACAGCTATGGTGAACTACCTGCTTTATGTTTTGCTGGAGCTTTTGAAGAAGAAAAACTGGTTGATCTAAGTATTCAAAGGGCTCACGCCATTTTGAATTCAGTAGAAGGCGGAGATCCGGGTACCATGATTGCGGTAAGTGCAACAAGAGAACAGTTACAGCCGGTATTAGACAAGGCAGAAGGCTGTTATCCGGTTAATTATAATGCTCCAACCCAATGTGTGGTGGCAGGAAGTACGCTGGCCATCAATAAATTAATGGAGATCCTTAAACAGGAACGTATCTCTGCTAAAAAATTAGAAGTTGCCTGTGCATTCCACAGTCCGTTACTGGCCAAATCCAAAGGCCTATACGATGAGGTCTTAAAAGACGTTCCTTTCCACGAAATGCAGATTCCTGTTTGGTCGAATACCACTGCAGAAATTTATCCGGCAAGTCCATCTGAAATCAAAGAAAGATTAACGGATCATCTGGTACAACCTGTGAGGTTTGTAGAAGAAATTCAGGCGATGTATGAAGACGGAGCCAGAATATTCATTGAAGTAGGCCCAGGAAAAGTACTTTCCGGACTGACCAAATCCTGCCTGGAAAAAGATCAGCTGATCCTATATGTAGAAGACAGCAACCGAAATAAAATAAGCCATCTTCTTTCCATGCTGGCGCAATATCTGGGAACAGGCCGAAGCTTCAATATTGAAAAACTTTTCGATGGCCGTACTGCCAGATTCATTCAGATTGATCAGCCCGAATTGTATAAGAAAAGCCCAGCCATCTGGCGTGTGAACGGACAGACGGCACAGCCAACCACAGGTAATCTGCCGGCTAATGGTGCATTACCGATATTAAATCCTATTCCAATGAACAATTTTACTAATAATCAGCCAGCCCCTGTAGCAGAATCTCAGCCAGCCGCTGAACGTATGCTTCACGAATATCTGGATACCATGAAACAGCTGATCCAGGCACAGCGTGATGTGATGCTTTCCTTCCTGGGACAGAATCCACAGATCAATCCTGCACCTGTTTATCCTGCGCCGGTACATTCACCTGTTAATGACCGTTTGGTGACGATTCCAGCACAGCCGGTCAATGTAGAAAAGCCTGCTGCTGTTGTAGTAAAACAGGCTCCGGTAAAAGACATTAAAACCTTGTTATTACAGGTGGTCAGTGATAAAACCGGGTATCCTCATGAAATGCTGGGCATGGAAATGGACCTGGAAGCTGATTTGAGTATTGACTCTATCAAAAGGGTAGAAATCATTGGAACACTTCGCAGTGAGCTGGGTGCACTTACATCAGATCACGCCAATGAAGATACGATCATGGAAAAATTAGCATCGATCAAAACTTTAAATGGCTTGGTGTCATGGTTGACAGAATATACCGAAACTCCAACAGCTGCTCCTGGAAAAAGTGGAACTACAGTAACACCGACATCAGAAGTACAAAGCAAATCTGCGTTTTCCCTTGAAGAACTTCAAAATGTAATTCTTGATATCGTCAGTGAGAAAACAGGTTATCCGAAAGAAATGCTTGGATTGGATCTCGATATGGAGGCAGACCTGAGCATCGACTCTATTAAGCGTATGGAAATTATCGGAGACCTTAAAACCAAAATCGGTTTCGGCGAAGATATGGACCAGGCGGATGATCTGATGGAAAAACTGGCTGCTATTAAAACATTAAAAGGATTGGCCTCATGGATCAGCGAAATGAGTGGGAACACCGATGCTGAGCCGGTACAGAACTCATTGTCACGTCTTCGTTTTGATTTGACTCCCACCGATGTTTCTACAGAACAGAATACAGAAATCATAAAGGGAAAGCGTTTTGCGATCACTCAGGACAACAGCCCGCAGACGATGGCAATCAAAAATGCTCTTGAGAAATATGGCGCCATCGCAGAATTGGTCGATACAGAAAAAGATCTTAAAGATTTCGATGGGCTGATCATTTTGGATCTGTTCTCCTCAACGGTAAAACACAGCATCATTGATCATGTGGATCAGATTAAGAAACTGGATCTTGATAAAGCCAAATGGGTGTATCTGATTTCAGACATTCCTGCCCATATTCAGGAGCTGACTGATACCCGTCTTTTACGCCATTACAAAGGTTATCCGGGACTTTTCAAAAGTTTAGCGAGAGAATTTGAACAAACCTCTTGCAGGCTGATCAGTCTGAGTACGCCACAGGAAGCAGATCAGATTACCGAGATTACTTTAAAGGAAATATTATCCACAGATAAACCTTCCGAAGTCGTTTATAAACATGACCAAAGGCATAAAATAGATATCATACCCTCTCCATTGTCAACAAGCCTTGAAGAAGCGCATATCCAACTGGATCAGGAATCTGTAGTCTTAGTACTCGGAGGCGGGCAGGGAATCACTTCTGAATTGGTGAAGCATATGTCCGGAGTGTATCCGTGCACCTATATTCTTGTAGGAAGATCAGCAGATCCGAGAGATGCAATTGCAGGATTAAAAGAAGTGGAAGATATGAAGACAAAGGAGGAAATAAGAAGCTATCTTATTAAAACCGGAACATTCACTTCTCCTGCCGAAATAGAAAAAGAGACTGTAAGAATTTTCAAAAACAATCAGATCCTGCGTACGATCCGAGATATGGAACAACTGGGAAATAAGGTGGTGTATCAGTCCTTAGACCTTTGTGATGAAGAAGGATTATCAGTTCTGATCAAAAATATTTACGAGAAATACGCCCGTTTAGACGGGGTGATACATGGAGCCGGTCTTCTGGAAGACAAACTGTTCAGACAGAAAACATCCAGCTCATTTGAGCGGGTCTTTGATACCAAAGTGAAACCACTTCGTGTATTGGCAGAACAGCTGCGTGCCGACTGTCAGTTTGTAGTGCTCTTCTCAAGCATTGCTTCAGTATACGGAAACAAAGGGCAGACCGATTATGCTGCGGCCAATTCCGTACTGGATGATTATGCGAAAGCTTTAAACAAAAAACTGAAAGGAAAAGTAATTTCCATCAACTGGGGCCCTTGGAAAGGAGCCGGAATGGTTTCATCGTCTCTGGAAACAGAATATGAACGTCGTGGTATTTCTTTAATTCCATTGGACCAGGGGAAAGAAATTTTTCTTAATGAGATTAAATACGGAACCGAAAGTCAGGTATTGATCATGTCAGGAAACAACTGGTAAACCTCTGTATACGATAACTATGAAAAAAACAGATGTTGCTGTTATTGGCTTATCCTGTGTCTTTCCCGGGGCACAGGATGCCCATACTTTTTGGCAGAATATTGTCAATAAGGTAGATTCTACTCAATTGGCTCCTGCTGACAGGATTGATCCTGTACACTTCAGTGATGCTACCAATCCTGTTGACAGATTTTACTGCCAACGCGGTGGATTTATTTCAGATTATGAATTTGATCCGACGGCTTTTGGTATTCTCCCGTTAGCAGTCGAAGGCACCGAGCCAGATCATTTATTAACGCTTGATCTGGTACAGAAAGCCCTGGAAGATGCAGGGGTATTTCAAAAGCAGATATCTCTTGAAAAAACAGGAATCATTATCGGTAAAGGAAATTATACAGGTCCCGGAGCAACCCGTGCCATTGAAATCGTGCGTACCGGAGAACAGATTTCTTCGCTACTGAAGGAATTGCTTCCTCAGGTATCTTCAGCAGATATTGAAAAGGTAAAACATGCTTTCCAGGAGCGAAAAGGACGGTTTGCAGCAGATACAGCCATGGGATTGATTCCTAATCTCGTTGCCTCATTAGTTGCCAACAGGTTCAATCTGGGAGGTGCAGCTTTTACAGTAGATGCTGCCTGTGCAAGTGCTCTGATTGCAGTAGATCATGCCGTTCAGGAACTTAACCGTGGCCGTTGTAATATGGTCATTGCGGGAGGTGTACATACCGGACAGAATGCTGCTTTCTGGAGTATTTTTGCCCAGCTGGGAGCCCTGTCTCATCAGCAGCAGATCAAACCGTTCAGTACGGATGCAGACGGATTATTAATTGGTGAAGGCTGTGGTTTTGTCGTGTTAAAACGATTGGAAGATGCAGTCCGTGACCAGGATAAAATCTATGCAGTGATCAAAGGCGTTGGGGTAAGCAGCGATGGTAATGGAACCAGCGTGATGAGCCCGTCCGTTAAAGGTCAGCTTAAAGCTTTACAACAGGCCTGGATCAATGCGGATCTGGATGAAAAACAGATCGGTTATCTTGAAGCACACGGCACAGGAACACCGCTTGGAGACAAAACAGAACTTCAGACCCTGGCTCAGTTTTTTACTAAAGAAGAAACAACCCAGGCTGCGGGGATCGGATCTGTAAAATCCAATATCGGACATGCTATGCCGGCTGCCGGGATCGCAGGTTTGATCAAGACCTGTCTGGCGCTTCATCATGATACTTTACCGCCTACATTATATTGTGAAAATCCAATTGCAGATATGGAGCAGACCCGTTTTGCTCCGGTACAGGAACCGAAAAGCTGGTCAAAAACAGGCTTGCCGAAAGTAGCGGCAGTCAATGCCTTCGGATTTGGAGGGATCAATGCGCACGTCGTTCTGGAAGGCTATGATATGCCGAAAAAAGACCGTGTTTTAGTATTGGCAAGACCTACCCAGGAAGAATTGCTTTCCGCCTTAAAAAATAATGACAACAGAGTAGGAGAAGGGGATTACCGGATTGCTTTATTCGACCCGACACCTGAAAGAAGAGAAAAAGCTATTAAAATTGTAGCTAAAAATAATCCATGGCGCAATAAACAGGACATCTGGTACACCAATACGCCTTTACTGAAAGCTGGAGGCAAAATCGCTTTTGTATTTCCAGGGCTGGATGGCCTTGCTAAGGGTGAAGTAGACAGTGTGAGCCGTTATTTTGGATTAACCGAACCTATCAAAACAGAAGGGGACGGTTTACTAAGCGATGCATTGGGGGTTTTCAACAAATGCAGCATTTTAGATCATGCACTGAAAAAATTGGGAATTGTTCCGGATATGAATGCCGGACACAGCCTGGGAGAATGGCTGGCAGGATATTCCTCTGAGCTGGCAGAAGTAAATTCTGTTAAAGCTTTGATCAATGTTCTTAATCCGGAAACCTTTGAATTAAAAGATTCAAGATTTATTGCCATCGGGGCGGGGATTGATATGATAAAACCTCTTATTGATACCATTCCCAATCTTTATATTTCCAATGACAATTGTCCCAATCAGGTGATCCTTTGTGGCAGTAATGCAGCCTTGGATGAACTCGTTCCATTGTTAAAATCAAAACAGGTCTTTCATCAGGTTCTGCCATTCCAGTCCGGTTTTCACTCACCGTTTATTGCTGATAAACTGGATGTGATCTTAGCGGGAATGGAAAAAGCACAGTTTCAACAGACGAAAATCCCGTTGTGGTCTGCAACGACTTTGGAACCGTATCCGGACGATCAGGATGCAATCAGAAAACTAAGCGCTGAGCATCTGGTTCAGCCGGTCCGTTTCCGCGAACTGACGGATAAACTGTACGAAGAAGGAGCTCGATTCTTTATCCAGATAGGTACCGGAGGACTGATCGGGTTTATTGATGATACTTTAAAAGGAAAAGCATTCAGTACGATTGCTTCCAGCGTGGCCACAAGATCCGCACTGGCTCAGCTGCAACGTGTGGTAGCCGCATTATTCGTGGAAGGTAAAACCGTAGCATTGGACTTTTTAGAAATACAAAACCTATCTAAAAAATCATCAGGAAAGGGAATCAAATTACAGTTAGGTTCGCCGATCATCCGTGATTTTAAAGAAATTCAAAATCTGGCTCAGCCTTTTGGGATGCCAAAACAAAATACGGTTTCTGCGACGATAGCTAAGACCGGTCATCCTCTTGTTCAGGCTTTCCAGGAAAATATCACTGATATGATCCGGATGCAGGAAGAAGTACTGACGCTGTTTCAAAACCGCCCGGAAATTACAATCCCAAAACCTGTAGTTCCTAAAGCGCCTGTCAGTAAGAATTTCTCGAAACTGCTACATGTAACTTTAGACACTCATCCTTACCTTATCGATCACAGTTTACTGAGACAGCCGAAAGGTTGGGCCCATGTTTCGGATATGGAGCCGGTAATCCCGATGACCATGATTTTTGAGCAGTTGGCAGAAATAGCACAGGCCGAAATACCTGGAACCCGCGTTCATAAAATTATGAATGTGAGCGTGTTTCAATGGATGAATGTTGCCAAACCTTTTGAAAAAACAGTCAAAGGAGAATGGCGTTCAAATAACCATGCTTATCTTGATATCGAGAACTTTGCGAATGCAGAAATCCTGCTGGCTTCATCTACACCTGCTGCACCAGCCTTTAACCTATCGATCGGGGATCTTCTACCCATTGAAAGAACGCCAGAAGAGATCTATGACAAACATATGTTCCATGGGGAATCGTACCAGGGAATTACAGAGATTTCAGCAGTGGGAACGAAAGGGATTGTAGGAAAAATCAAAGGAAACGGAGGAAAAGGATCCTTACTGGATAATGCCGGACAACTATTCGGATTGTGGCTGCAGCTTACCCTGACAAAAGACCGTATTGCTTTCCCTGTGAAAATCAGAGATATCGAGTTCTTTGGGGATATGGAGGATCAGAACGGCCTTTTTGAATGTACCTGCATCCTTACTGAGCTCAATGAAGAATTTGCCATTGCAGATATCATTCTTAAAAGAGACGGAAAAGTATGGTGCGCGATTACAGGCTGGCAAAACCGCCGGCTGGAAATCGATGAACCGCTGTGGAACGTTTCCATGTCGCCTTTGCATAACCGTCTTTCGGAGGAAATAGTCCCTGAGGTATTTTTCTTTCATCAGGCGTATACCAGAGTGGCTTCGTGGGATTTTATTCTCAAAAGATACTTCAACCGGACTGAAAAACAATATCATCAGCAGTTGCTTCCCAACAAGCGGAAAGAATGGATGGTGAGCCGTGTAGCCGTGAAGGATGCCGTTCGGAATCTTCTCCGTGAAAAGAAGAATCACCCTTGTTTTCCCATCACTTTTGAAATCGGAAAGAATGAAGTCGGAAAACCTTATCTGATCGGTAATGCCACGGAAGATATTCACATCTCTCTTGCTCATAAAGAAAAGGATGCCGTTGGTATTGCACGTCAGGGCGGCCCTGTGGGAATCGATATGGAGATCATGGAAGAACGCAGCTCCGGATTTTATGATCTGGTATTTACCGGTCATGAATTAACCTTATTAAAAGACAGGGATCAGGCGGAATGGACTACCAAATTCTGGGTAGCTAAAGAAGCGTACGGAAAGTTTCTCGGAACCGGATTGAAAGGAAATCCAAAAGCCTTTGAAATCACCCATATTGAGGGAGATCATTTATGGATCAACCAAACTGAAATAAAAACTATTAAACATAAAAAATATATTATCGGATGGACACTATAAACAACACATTACAATTGAATCACGAGGAATTGTTCACACTTTTAAAAGGTTTTATTACGGAAGTGATAGGCGCCGAATTTGTAGAGGAAATGGATATCACTCCGGATAGCTCATTCACCAAAGACCTGGAAATGGACAGTATAGAAATCGTTTCTTTTTCCGAGAAGATCAAAGCGCATTTCGGGGATCAGATTGACTTCACGGGATGGCTGTCTTCTATGGACTTAGACGAACTGATCAACCTTGACCTCCGTATGATCATCAATTATATCTACGAATGCCAATAATCAATGTAAACCATAAACAGGTTCATATTCAGGAGCTCAATAAAGGGGCTGAACAGACGGTGGTGCTGATTCATGGGATGTTCAGCAACCTCTCCATTTATTATTTTAATATTGCCCCGATTCTGGCGAAACATTTCCACGTGGTGATGTATGATCTGAAAAGCCACGGCATGAGCGAGCGTTTTACAGACGGCTATGATCTGGAAAGTATGTCATCCGATTTGCTGGCTTTGATGGATGTTTTAAACCTTAAAAAAGTACATCTGGCCGGGTACAGCTTCGGAGGCCTTATCGCTTTGAAAACGGCATTGAAAACGCCGGGCTGTGTCAGTCAGCTGGTAATCATAGAAGCACCGGACCCTCAGGATGAAAAAGCCCGTAATATCATCGATGAATACAGCAAAGAATTCCTCGAACATTACGTAGCCAATTTTACGGACACCACTAAAGTTCAGATGGGCAAAAGGCAGATGGAGAAAAACCACCGGATGTATGAATTCCTGTTTGAACAGACCAGCATCAAAGCAGATATGATCAGGGAAAAACATTTTCTGGGTGAAGCCAGTTTCTCAGAACTGAATGCTCCTACACTTTTGCTTTACGGATCTGAATCGAACTGTAAACCTACAGGAGAATGGCTGAAAACGCAGATCTTTTCCTCTGAACTGAAACTGATCCCCGGTGATCACAATGTCCCGATACAGGAGCCTGTTCAGATCGCAGAATCGATTGTTCATTTTTTATCTCAATCATTATCTAAAATAGTAACACAAAATCATGGCTAAATTTGTATTTGTTGTTCCACCATTGACAGGCCATGTCAATCCAACCTTAAGCATCGGTGCAGAATTACTGCACAGAGGGCATGAAGTGGCCTGGATCAGTCTTGATAAAAATCTAAGTGCAAAACTTCCTGTCGGGGGAGAACTTTTACTCATTCAATATGACCAGACCGACGAGGAAAAAAGAGAAAGCGAGAGCTATCTCGATATTATTTCTAAAAAAGTAGTGTATGGTATCGACAGTATCAAGTTTCTGTACGATGAGGTACTGATTCCTTTAAACAGACATTGCTACAATGGGATTGTTTCCTTGCTGAAACAATATCAGCCCGATATGGTGATTGGGGATCATCAGTTATTTGCCGCCGCTATTGCTGCTAAAAAACTGAATCTTCCCTACAGCACCACCGTTACCGCTCCGGCCGCCATTAAAATGATGGACGAGCTGCCTAAAGTACACGAATGGGAAGTGAATAAGATCATTGAGCTGCAGAAAGAACTTGGCGTAACGGAAAACCGTTCGTTGGCTTCTTCTGATCTGTTGACTCTTGTGTTAACCTCAAAATATTTCTTTGGAGAAATGGAACTGCCGGAAAGCTATCAGTTCACGGGTCCTGTTCTTACGGAACGCCGGATCTCCTGTGAATTTGATTGGGACAGATTCAAAAGTAATACCAACAAAAAAATCTTAGTAAGCATCGGAACAACTTTCGATCATGATCATAAAAAAGCTTTCTTCCAAAAGGTGGTTGATGCATTTAAAGATGAAAATCTGACTGTTGTATTGGTTTCTGATCCGCAGCTTTTTGACAGCTGGCCGGAGAACTTTATGGTCTATAATCAGGTCCCGCAACTGGATCTGCTGCCTCATCTGGATGGAGTCGTTTGCCACGGTGGTCATAATACCGTTTCCGAAGCTCTTTCCAATGGTCTTCCGTTGGTGGTAATCCCGATTGCATATGATCAGTCTCATGTAGCAGGTCGTGTGGTACGTACCGGAGCAGGAGAGCGTCTTAATTTTAACAGATTTAAATCCCATCACTTGAATGAAGCTGTTCAAAAGATTTTAAAGAATCCGGAATATAAAGAAGCAGCCCAAACAGTTAGCGAATCTTTCACCGAAGCCGGAGGTACAGCCACAGCAGCCAATTTGCTTGAAAAAGCATTGATCCATGCTGCTGAAACTGTAAAACCAGGGTCTAAATTTTTATTTGTGATCCCGCCGTTTTTTGGACATATCAGCCCCACATTAAGTGTGGGAGCCAGCCTTATCGCCCGTGGACACGAAGTAAAGTGGTTTGGAATTACCCCATTGGATAACAAACATATTCCGGAAGGAGGAAGCTATTTTTATCCTGAAGAAGCTCTTATTCCGTTTCAGGAAGATATTCAGCGTATTTTAAAGAGACAGGATGACGGGCCAGTCTGCTCAGGACCCGAGGTGATGAAGCTGGCGCTGGAAGAAACCTATGTTCCGTTTGCCAAAATGATGATGCCGGGGCTGGAACATTTGATGGAAAGCTGGAAACCGGATGTTCTGGTGAATGACTGTATCACTTTCGGAGGAGCGCTTTTTGCCCACAAACACCATATTCCGTGTGTAACGACTACGCCTGTCCCCCCTGATGTAATGGGCGATACCGCGACTCATGCTCCCAAAATATTCGAATGGCAGCAAAACCTGATCAAAGATCTTCAGAAAGAAGTAGGAATCAATGATGAGGGTATTTTTATCCATTCCAATCAATTGAATCTGGTTTTCACATCACAGGCTTTTGCGGATTTTGAAACCGTTCCGTCCCACATGAGATTTGTAGGTCCGGTAAAAGGACGTCCGAACCCGGCTCCCTTTGACTGGGAAAGGCTGGAAGCATCTACGACACCAAAGATTTTTGTATCACTGGGGACTTTGTTGGTAGACATCCGGAAAGCCTTTTTTGAAAAGGTGATTGCCGCATTTGCAGATCAGCCTGTAACGGTTATCGCGGCAACTCCACCGGAAATATTTGATGAATGGCCTTCTAATTTTATTGTGAATGGTTTTGTCCCGCAATCTGCATTGATGCCTCACATGGATGCAGTGATCTGCCACGGAGGTTTTAATACCGTTAATGATACATTCACCAATGGATTACCGATGCTCATTACGCCTATTGCCTACGACCATTTTCATATTGCAAAGTTAATTGAAAAAGCAGGCTGTGGAATCAGCATCCGATACAAACGTTTACGTATTGAAGCTCTTCGTGAAACTG
Organism: Chryseobacterium lathyri; assembly: GCF_030812195.1. Taxonomy (GTDB): domain Bacteria; phylum Bacteroidota; class Bacteroidia; order Flavobacteriales; family Weeksellaceae; genus Chryseobacterium; species Chryseobacterium lathyri_A. The sequence goes on along the minus strand of NZ_JAUSSF010000004.1, from coordinate 52,061 downwards.
TGTTTGAATTGCTGAAAAATCCTGCATACAGAAACGCAGCGAAAGAGGTTCAGACGAACTTACTGAATGCCGGCGGCAATGACCGTGCGGTAGAACTTCTGGAAGATTTTGTAAAGCAACATCGTTCAACATTAGTAACGGTATAAGCCTAAAATTGCCATTATTGGTAAATACAGCCACTGATAAAGACAACGTGATTCCATAAGACCTTTAAAAAAGATAGATATCTACAGATGAAAAGAAAATTGTTATTTGGCGAGCGCATGCTGCTGGGTGACGGTACAGAACCCTTTAATGCGGTTATTCCGTTCCGGCTGCGTGGGACATTTCAAGAGGAAAATATCCAACATGCCTTGAACTTGATTCAGGGCAAGCATCCGTGGTTGAGAGCACTCATCAGCTATGACGTAAATAATATCCCATGGTTTGAGGTTCCGGAAAATCATCTGCCGATCCCGATACGGATTGTGCCCCGAAAAGGCGAAGATGACTGGAAAGAAGAATCCCGAAGAGAGTGGCAAACTTTATTTAATTATGAAGAGTTGCCGCTGATCCGCTTTGTATGGATCAAAGGGGAAGAGGTTTCGGATATGCTTTTTTCTTTTCATCATTGTTTATGCGACGGAGGTTCTGCGATGGCTTTCCTGTATGAATTTTTACAGCTGCTGGATCGTCCTTCTGCGGAAATTGGGGTGGAAAATCCCATACTCGGAATTCAGGATGTGGTTCCCTCTGAGATTTTAACGAACCGCAAACAAAAACTGAAAGCGAAAGTGATCGGAAGACTGGCAGCGACAGCTATTAAATGTATTCCTGTCAGTAAAAAAGCAGTTGACCGGCAGAAAGATTACCTGATTCACTGGAAATTTGACAGAGAAATGAGCCAGGAACTGATTGCCTACTGCAAATTACAGGAAATTACCGTTAATACTTTTCTGAGTGCAGTATTGCTTCAGGCATTTAAAAAAGTGAGAGGTGAGTCAGCTTTCAATAAGGTTTCTTGTCCGGTAGATATCAGACGTTTTGCGAAGCAGATCAAAGAAGATCATATTTTTGCTTTCGGTTTGATGATCGTGGTTTCAGCGAATCAAAAAATAAGTTTTTCAGAAAATTTAAGACTGATGCAGGAATCTGTAGAACGCAAGACCTCCAAACTGAATCCTTATATTACCATGATGGTGATGGAATCTGCGCATGATGCTTTGAAAAATTTCACGAAGCTGTTGAAGCATGGCAAGTCTTCCAACGACTGTATGTTTTCCAACCTGGGTCGCATTCAGATTCCCCATCAATACAAAGAATTTACACTGGATACCATTTTCAGTCCTTCTGTGATAGGGCCTCTGGGCAATACCACAACGATGGTAACGTCAACATTCAGAGGGGAAATGGATTTTTCATTTGTAGGAAGCGAAGGATATTTACCGTATGCCGAAGCCTTAGCCATTCGTGATGAGGTAATTCAAACGGTAAAATTACAATTAGACCACATAGCAGTATTATGATCAGGCGAAATTTAATGATGGTAGAACGGATCATGTACGTTGATCCCAAAACACCCGTCAATTGCATATTTACGGCAAAAATCAAAGGGAATATCCCTGAAGAAAACTTTAAGGCTGCTTTAGAAAAGATCCAGCAGAAGCATCCTTTGCTGAGAACAAGGATTGATAGCAGCAGTGAAAAGTATCCGTTTTTTATAGAAGAAAAAGAAATTGAACCTATTCCGCTCCGTATTGTGGAACGGCAAACGGATGGAGACTGGCTGCAGGAATCTGAAACTGAGTGGTTCCGTCTGTTTGAAAGTATGAAGGAACCATTGGCCCGGTTGGTCTGGATTAAAGGACAGAATATTTCTGAGATCCTTTGGGTGCTGCCGCACTGCATCTGTGATGGAACCACGATTGTCAACCTGATGAAAGAGCTTCTTTCTCTGCTGGATGATCCTTCTTTGAAATTGAATCCCTATGAAATCTTCGGATCTGTAGATGATTTTCTTCCTCTGGATTTCAATATGGAAAAAAAGAAGCGCAAAGCCCGTTTTTATCTGATGATAGGCAGACTCTTTTTTCTTATGCAGCGAAAAAGTAAGATAAGAAACCTTGGTAGCAATTACGTTGTTCATTGGAAATTGGATTCAGCCACAACCGCACAAATAACAGAAAAGTCCAAAGCTCATGGTGTTTCTGTACATGCTTTGCTTTGTTCTTCATTTATACAGGCTTTTCAGGAGATTCAGGGAAAACAGGCAAAAGGCAAGGTGATCAGTCCTATAGATGTTCGCCGTTTTATTCCGGAGATCAGGCAGGATCATGTATTTGCTTTCGCGCCAACCGTTGAATTGTCATTAAAAAAAGGAAGTACGGATATACTGAATAATGCCAGGCAGATCAAAAAAGATCTTGTAGAAAAAATAGAAAAGATGGAGGCTAGAGAGCTACTATGGATGGGTGAGCAGATGCATCCGGTCGCTGAACGTATGGTTTCCCTGTTGAAATCCAGTAAAGGCGGACATGATGTAACGCTTTCCAATATGGGAAGAATCAATATTCCAAGCAATTATAGTAATTTTGAAGTGGAAACGATTTTCAGCCCGACTGTTGCTTTTCCGTGGCTGAATTCGAACACTTTGGTTGCAACTACGTACAATCAGCAAATGGATTTTACGTTCATGTCCAATGAGCATTTCCTTCCCAAAGAAGAAGCTGTTAAGATTAAAGATAAAGCCATTGAACTTCTGACCTCGTTGCTATGAAATTTAAACTGAAGCCATCACCGCCTAAAAAACTCAGGAAAACCACCTTGAAACGCTTTTTAATCAGGCGGGCGATCTTTTATGTCCTTCCCAATGTATTCTTCAATTTCATTATTGCCTACGCAAGCTTTCAGGAATTGGGATACACGCACTTTTTTTCCGGAACCCAAAATCTGGCTCGACTGACGTTGCCCATGGCCATCTTTTTACCAGTAATCCTAACGATTGACATTATCAACAGAGTGGTCATTGCTTCTGAGCAGGGCGCCATTGAGTTTACTGTAGATGAGCAGCTTAACAAAAAGAAACTGATGGCAAAACTGAGTATTTTGCACGGACTTATTACCGGATTACTGGTATTGTCTGTATTGCTTTTTGCGCAGTACGGTTTTTCAAAATACTATAAGCTGGATGCTACAGCGATGGCTGTACTTGTTGGACTGCTGGCAGGGGTATTGTCTGTAATTTTTGTATACGTGCCTATCTGGAGGTTGAAAAGATGGATGTATAAGCCTGGGATGGCCAAATACTAAATTACTTTAATTTTTAACATCAAAAAACTATTAACCATGGAAATTAACAAGATTAAAGATCACATTGCAGAAAAATTTAGCAATGATTACGGAATTTGGAATGATGTATTAAACAATACACAGCCGGAAAATTATGCCTGTAAAAATTGGCAGGTGGAGATCAATCAAGAGGATATTTTTGTTGACGATTCTTCAAAAACATTTTCAGTTAAAGAAGGCTTTTTTTTGTGTAACTTAACATTGCAATCAAGTAATGAGGAGGATAATATCATTTACAATAAATCTTTTTCAGCAAAAGGGACATTTCAGCTGGACAGCATCAATCGTATAGAAATAGAGGATATAGACATTGATATTGAAGTGGATATTTTTTAAGATGTTGTGCAGATTATCAATTAATTAAATTTTTTTTACTCTTAAAAGGCTATTAATACTGTAATTTCAGTATGTTGTTATATTTTTATCAATTCGGTGTGAAATAAATTTGAATCTTATTGTATTTTTTATTATTTTCATTGCTACAAACTAATGCCATAAAAATATTAATAACCAAATTAAAACTTATGAAAATTTTTCTTACCATAGAGCTCAGGAAGTGGTCTTATTCCGAATTTTAAACCTACACTATCCTATTACAGAAAATATAACTAATAATCTCAATGTGGATGTGGTTACCGATATCAGCTTCTTATTTTACTAGAATTACAGATATTTTTGACTAGGTTGGGATTAGTTTATATTAAATTATTTTTCGATATGTCAAAAAAGGATGAGCTTATTGATTGGGTTGCATTTTGGTGAAATGTATATTCAGATTCTTTAACATTATCTTTTTAGTTGCCTCATTTGTCCTGTTTATCAGTGACCAATTTGGACTAACTGTACCTGGAAATATTACCCTTATGTGAAAAAAGCAAAATAATAAAACCATGAACACACTTGAACTACTTAACACACAATTTAATTATCCGTTCCCGACATTAAAGAATCCACACGCAGACCAGCTGCAAGAGATTACTGAAAATCAATGGATAGACGGGGAATATCTGTGGCTTTATGAGCAGAATCCCGACCTCCGAAAAAAGTATAAGAAAACTAAAACTGCACATATCGCTGCACAATGGTTTCCCACAGCATCGCTTGAACGTTTCAAACCCATCTGCAGGCTGATGTTGTGGACACTGTACAATGATGACCTGTACGAGGAAAGTGTATCCGGAGATATTAAAAAAATACATATCCAATCCGTTGCAGTTCTCAATGGTGAAATAAGTGCTGAAGAATCAACAATACCACTAGGATCTATGCTGGCTTCATTAAGGCAGGAGCTGTTGCAGTTTATCCCTCAGGAATCAATTATCCGGTTTACAAAGATGATCAGCAGGTATTTTACCGGACTGGAAACTGAACTTCAATATAAGGAGAAAAAAATGTTTCCAACTATAGAAGAATGTATTGCTTTACGGGAAGATTCTATCTGTCTCTATCCTTTTCTGCAGCTTACAGAGGTAGAAACAGGAATCATTCTGCCACAGGAAATACACGAGCATCCGGTCATCCGCCGCCTGCAGACCCTGGCCTGCCATCTGGTAACTTATTTCAATGAAGTGCAGTCCGTAGTGAAAGATGAAGCCACCGACAGTGTTTATTATAATATTGTTAAAGTGATCCAGCACGAACGTCAAATCTCTCTGGAAGAGGCTTGTCTGGAAGATCTGCGCCTTCATAATGAAGATCTTAAAGAGTTTGTGGCCTTACAGTCTTCTTTGCCTGACTTCGGTATCTGGCAGGATGCCGTTGTCAATTGGGTTCATTATATGAGTATGGTCTTGAGCGGGTGGAAGAATATATCTACAAAACTTGGCCGTTATAATGCTATGGAATTTCCGGGGGCCAAAGAGCTGAAAGAAAAGCTGAACCAAATATGAGATTAAAGAGAAATAAACTTATAAATATTCTCAATCTACAAACTTAAACCGTAAACAAAATGAAACCGGAAGAATATAATTCAAAAGATTATTTACCACGCGGCCATTATCCCTGGCCTGATCTGATCAATCCACATGCAGAGCAGATGGGGAAAGATATGGATGGATGGATTGACAATGACTACACTTTCCTGACAGAAAAACAACGTACAACATACAAAAAAATGAGGCTGCACATGTGCACAGCCCGTATGTGGCCGGACTTAACCTATGAACAGACTATCCCATGCAACAGGTTTATGCTCCAATACGTTGCTCTTGATGATCAGGTGGAACATTCGTCCCTGGAGGAAATCCAACAGTTAAGGATTCGTTGTGTAGATATTCTTAAAGGGGCTCAGCCAAGGCCGGAAGAAAATGCCCTGTATCATCATATGGCATTAATTGGGGATGAGTTTCGTGCTTTGATGCCGGATATATGGGTTGAACGCTTTATTTACTATTTTTATCAGTCCTTCAGATATGGGATTGAGCTGGAATATCCTTATAAAATAGCACAGCGTCCGCCGTCACTCACACTTTTCAAAACAATTCGTGAATATTCTGTTCTTATGCGCCCCTATCTGATCTTGGGTGAGATTGAATCTGGTCTTGTTCTTCCTGAACATATTTTTGAGCATATTGTCGTTCAAAAAATGATATCTCATATGACCCTGGTTGTTGCATGGCAAAATGACATTCACTCTCTGCCAAAAGAAATGGCGAAGGGTACAGAGGTTTTTAACCTGGTTTTTGTATTGCAGCAGGAATATAACCTTTCACTGGAGGATGCTTGTTCAGAGGCATTTCGTATCCATAATGAAGAACTGGCAAAAGTACTTGCCTTACACGCTGAGTATCGCGAGTTCGGTGAGTATCAGGAACATGTAGACAAGTTCGTTTATTATGCAGGAGTTGGACTTCAGGGAGTGAATTCTTTTTATCTGGAAACTGAAAGATACCGGCATGGAGGCGTGGGTTTTGCCTGGCCGGAAATTAGTAATGCTATGAAAACCATTTAGCGGTTGTCAGAATTATATTATAATGCCAATCAAACGGATAGGAAAAAGATTCTCCTTAACAAAAGAGAACAATAAAACATGGCATCAATAGGAGATGACATTCTTATCCCACACAGAATCTTTGTACAAAAATAGCTGCAATGCAATACTTTTGGAGCAGTATAAAAAACAGCAAAGATGTAAGTTTTTGCTGTTTTTATATTTTTTTGAAAAATATGCTTTTTCAAGATGACTGACCATTAAAATGGAAAACCCAACTGCAGGAGTGATCATAATATTTTTAAAATCTTATCTTCGTATTTAATATACTTGATCATATGAAAAAAATAATATTCCTAATCTCAGCCGCGTTTGTGCTAAACTCTTGCGTTGTAAGAACTGCTGCAAAGGTAGTGACAGGAGCTGCAACCATAGGCTACAAAGCTGTAAAAGGAACCGTAAATGGCATCAGCTGGGCGGTAAGCAAAGCTAAAGGAAAAATAGATGGAGACCGTCTGGACGGAACCTGGAAAATAGTAGGCGTTTATAAAGGTTCCTTTGAAGACTTTTCAAAAGACCAGAATCCGGAGAGCACATTTACTTCAGATTGTACGGATAGTTATGATCAGATCATTTTCAAGGCTAAAAAATCTAAATTCAAACCGGTACACTGCAGTTCTGATGAAGAAGACTGGGTGAAATATTCTATGGAATTCGGGAAAAATCCTCTGACCAAAGAAAAAGAAAATTATATAGAGTATAATTCCAATAATTACATTTCTGTGATTGATGTCAATAATAAGACAATGGTATTGGAAGGAAACCTGATGCCTAAACTTGCTTTTTCAGGGACTAAATTATATCTCCTGGAAAAAGTAAAATAGAGGTTCAGAGTATAAATCCGGGACCTGGCTTTTTTAATTCAATACTTTTTAGGATAGTATCGATTACTATACCCAATTAGGCATTCCCATCTGTTGTATTTTCCTCTTGTATGCTCTTATCATCTTATGAAGAAGGAAGCTGTAGCTTATTACAGTTCTGTTGGGAAATGTTGTAGAATATTATCCCTATCTTAACCCCGGACAAAACGAATACAATAATACGATGAAGCTTAAAATATATATCCTTTCCCTTTTGATGATTGCTTTCTGTGCAAAGGCACAAATCAGTATTAAACAAAGTGATCTGCAGGATTTCAGTATCGGGAAGGAAATGGAAAAGCATGAGCCGCAGCACATCCTGTATAAGGACGGAAAGAAACTGGCTCCCGGCAAATACATCATGCTCATGGATGAAGAAGGGGAAAATGATAAAACGGTTAAATCATTATTTGAAGTGAATGTTTCAGGCAATATTGACGGTGAAATGAACTTTGAAATTCCTGATAAGAATTTTGTAGTAAAGGCTCTATACAAAGACGGTGTTCTAATCAGAATCGACAAAAAACTGAACGGAACCCTTATAGAAACCAGTTACTTTGATCAGGATATCTTCTATGAAAAGCAGTTTGAAACGAATGGTGATTTTAAAAGTGAATCCAGAGCCAAGGATGGAACGCTTATTTATTCAAAAAGCATGAACCTTTCCGGCTGGGATGTTCAGGATGATATAAAAGGTACACGTACATTTTACTATGGCAAGACCAATAAAATAGAAAGCCGTACCAGCACTAAAAACCTTGAAAAAGATGCCACATGGATGGAAGAGAAATTTGATGAAAAAGGCACACTTATCAATAAGGAAATAAAATATGGAGAAGGCAAAAAGAAAATAATCAAAAAAGACAACAGTTACGAAATCATGATAGATACCAATAAAGGATATCAGATTTCAGAATACTCCGCTAAAGGAAAGTTGCTGAAAACCTATATGGCAGCCTATCCGACTATGTCAATACAATAATAACCTTTAATTATGTACACAATGATATGTAGAGCATAGTTGCTTTGATGGCAAATGCGATACTTTAACAAACATTGTAATGTACCCTCAATAAATTTTTGTTCTTTTGCAAAAAGTTTAATTTTAACATAATTGCATGTCGAAGTTCGATGAGATCCGGTTTTTTGATGACAGTGAAGTGAATGAAGCCTTACTTGGAATAGCCCGTGATCCGATGATGAATGCACTGATGAGTTTTACTTTTCCTGATACAGATAAGAAAATCTGGAGGGAACAGTTTAAGAATATCCACTCTGTAAGTGATTTTCAGCACAATTTTATTGCTTATACCATTCGCCAGATCCTTGTGAAAAGTTCTGAAGGGCTTACAACTTCTGGATTTGATAAGCTGGATAAACAGACACCATACCTTTTCATTTCGAACCACAGGGATATCGTTTTAGATACCTCACTGATCAATCTGGTGCTTTTAGAGAAAGGCCTTATCATGACAGCTTCAGCGATCGGCGACAATCTTGTTCAGAAAACTTTTTTACATGACCTGGCCAAACTGAACCGTAATTTTTTAGTTCAGAGAGGATTGCCGCTTCGTGAACAGCTGAAGAGCTCCCAGATTATGTCTGAATATATTAAGGAACTTTTACATAAAGAAAACCGTTCCGTCTGGATTGCCCAGCGCGAAGGACGTACAAAAGACGGAAACGATGTCACCCAGCAAGGAGTCCTAAAAATGCTTGCCATGGCGGCAGAAGATATACCTTTGGCAGATTATTTTAAAACACTGAGAATTGTTCCCGTATCCATTTCCTACGAATACGATCCTACAGATTCCTTAAAAATGCCGCAGCTTCTGGCAAAGCACAGAGATGAGGAGTATATTAAAGGTAAAGATGAGGATTTTATGACCATGCTCAGCGGAGTTTTAGGTCAGAAAAAACGGATTCACCTGCATGCCGGCGATGTCCTTGATACTGAACTGGATGATATTTCGGCCAATTTTGAAAATAAAAACAAGCAGCTTCAGGCTATTGCTCAGATCATTGATGATTCAATCATTCAGAATTATAAGCTTTGGCCTACTAAATTTATAGCTTACGACCTGCTTCACAACACCGATACCTATGCTGATCAATATACAGAACAGGAAAAACAGCTGTTTGTACGGAGACTTGAAATGCGTATAGATCCTTCTGATGCCATTTCCAAAGACTATTTCCTGGCCATGTATGCGAACCCTTTGGTGAATAAAATCAAGTCTGAACAGAAACTTTCAGAATAATTTCTATAATAACGTTATAAAACCAGCCTTAATAAGATCAGTGAAGCCGGCTATTTCTCTGTTATTTTTAATATACAGGCATTATTTGTAATCCTTTGCATTAGTATTAAATATCCATACTTCCGGTTTCAGTCAAAAGATTAGATGCATTTTTAGTTTCTATAGTAAAATTAATAGTATTTTTATGCAATCATAATATCAGCTGCCATACATTATAGATGTATTCATTGTGATGCGAACCGCCAAAATTAATAACTCTATCATCATGAAACTATTTCAATACGACAATTTCCCACAAGTGACAGGCAGCAGAGTGTCATTACGACAGATTCTGGAAACAGATATTAAAGATCTTATTGAGATTTCGTTTTATGATGCTATCCGGGCAGAAACTGTTCAGCAGGCAGCGGAAATGCAGTCAAAGATTAATCAGGATTACCTGGACGGAAACTCTATTCATTGGGGCATCGTAGACAATGCAAACCACAATATTGTTGGTACCTGTGGGTATTACCGGGGGCTGGATAAAGGAGAAGGTGAACTGGGCTGTGTTTTATTGTCGCAATATTACGGCCAAGGATATATGACTGAAGGAATGTCGCTGGCCATTGATTTCGGACTGCATACATTAGGTCTTAAACGTATCTGGGCAGCAACAAGTCAACAAAACAGCCCTGCAATTAAACTGCTGGAACGGCTTAGCTTTGTAAAAACAGCAGATCTAAATGACGGTGAAATTGAATATGAGCTGCAGAAATAGAGGCTTAGAACGATCAATCAGTTATACCAATTAAGCAGATATTTAAGTTAATGAAACAAGAGTAAAAAATATTTTTTGTAAATTCAGTGTTGAGGCGGCAAGATAGTTGTAGTGAATTAACAACCACACAAATTAAAACATATGAATTTACAGTTAAACCAATGCCAAAAGGTTGAAAATCATCATGTTGACAGCTTTCGAACGGATGTCCTGGAAGGCTTAAAAACCACTCCCAAAAGATTATCTTCAAAATACTTTTACGATAAAACCGGAGACCGCATTTTCCAGGAAATCATGGCAATGCCTGAATATTACCTCACTCAGTGTGAGCTCGACATCTTCAAAAATAAAACAACCGATCTCGCACATCTTATCATTCCTGAAAACGAACCATTCGATTTGATCGAACTGGGGGCAGGTGATGCCATGAAATCTACATTTTTGCTGAAGCATCTCGTACAAAAAGGAATTAAATTCACCTATATGCCTATCGACATTTCAGGCAATATCCTTTCCATATTGAAAGAAAAGCTGAGCCGGGAGCTTCCGGACCTGGAGATACTGGCTTTAGAAGGAGAATATTTTGAAATGCTTCAGAAAACAGCCTCACTGTCCACAAGAAAGAAGGTTATCTTGTTTTTAGGAAGCAATATAGGCAATATGAATCCTGAAGAAGCTGAAAATTTTTGCCAAAGTTTAAACCAGAACCTGAATTCCGGTGATAGAGTATTGGTTGGTTTTGATCTCAAGAAAAACCCTCATACCATTTTAAATGCTTACAATGACCGGAAAGGTATTACAGCTGCATTTAATCTTAATCTGCTGACCCGTATCAACAGGGAACTTGATGCTGATTTTGACTTGAAACAATTCCAACATTATCAAACCTACGATCCCATAAGCGGATCCTGCAAAAGCTATCTCGTAAGCCTTCAAAAGCAGACCGTAAAAATAGGAATTGACAGCATTTCATTTGAAGAAAATGAACTCATTGACATGGAAATCTCTCAAAAATTTTCCGAAGAAAGAATTGAGGAATTAAGAGTGAAATCCGATTTTAAACGGGTAGGAGAGACCAAGGACTCGAAAAAATGGTTTGTAGATACCGTTTGGCAAGTAAAATAAAGAAAAATAAAACATGAATATCTACAGAAGCATATATTCTTTTAATCTGCAAGAGTAAAAATAAGAAGTATATTTATTTAACACTAAGTTATATAACCTACTAAAACTAAAGAACATGACACTGAATATAGCGACACCGGATTTAGTGAAAAAGTATACAGATATCCGAAAGCACTCCGAAGAAATCTGTGCTCCTTTGGAAATCGAGGATTATGTAGTGCAGCCCATCATAGATGCAAGCCCTCCGAAATGGCACCTTGGCCATACTACCTGGTTTTTTGAGACTTTTATTCTGATTCCCAATTTTCCTGATTATAAAGTTTTCGATGCGCAGTATAACTTTGTCTTTAACAGCTATTACGAAACTATCGGGGCAAGAGTAATCCGTACCGACCGTGGAAATCTCAGCCGCCCTTCCGTTTCGGATATCTTTAAATACCGGCAATATGTGGATGAGCATATGAAAATATTTCTTCAGAGTAGGTTTATGACTGAAACCGTTGAACCGCTTTTAGAATTGGGGCTTAATCATGAGCAGCAGCACCAGGAATTATTAATTACCGATATTAAATACATCTTAGGGCACAATCCGCTTTTTCCAGCCTATAAAAAAGAAATGATTTCAAAAAAAGAAAGCTATGGACACACTGAAATGCTAAAGTTTTCCGAAGGAATTTATGAAATTGGGTTCGAAGGAGAAGGTTTCTGTTTTGATAATGAACTGGGCAGGCATAAAGTCTATCTTAATGACTTTGAAATTGCAGATCAGTTGGTTACCAACAAAGAATATCTGCAGTTTATGGAAGCTGGGGGATATGCCGATTTCAGACACTGGCATGCTGAGGGATGGGATTGGGTAAAGCAGAGCAATACGAAATCTCCACTGTACTGGCATTTTATTGATGGAAAATGGATGAATTATACTCTAAATGGTTTGCAGGAAGTTGATCTTAATGAGGCAGTCTGCCACATCAATTTTTATGAAGCCTCTGCTTTTGCATCCTGGAAAGGAATGCGTCTGCCTACAGAAGCAGAGTGGGAAGTGGCATCTGGCAAATTTAATTGGGGAAACCGCTGGGAATGGACCAATTCTGCCTATTTGCCTTATCCCGGCTTCAAAAAAGAAGCAGGAGCTGTAGGAGAATATAACGGGAAATTCATGGTCAATCAAATGGTTTTGCGTGGTGCTTCTGAGGCTACACCTGCCGGACACAGCAGGAATACCTATCGCAATTTCTTTCAGACCAACCTGAAATGGCAGTTTACAGGAATCAGACTTGCTCAATAATTTTTGCCGATGATTACAGTTGAATCAGTTTCAAAGAATTTTAACGGAAGACTTGCAGTGGACCATATTTCTTTTCAGGCTCATGATCAGGAAATCTTAGTCCTTTTGGGAACGAGCGGTTGTGGAAAAACGACCACTCTTAAAATGATCAACCGGCTTGTAGAAGCGGATTCAGGAAATATTTTGGTCAACGGTAAAAATATCCGTGATCAGAAACCTGAAGAATTGCGGATGGGAATCGGTTTTGTGATGCAGCATTCCGGGCTGTTTCCTCATTACACCATCAAACAGAATATTGCTGTAGTTCCGGAATTGCTGAAATGGGACAGGAAAAAAACAGAAAACCGGACCCATGAACTGCTCAGCAAACTTCATCTTTCAGAAGATGTACTTTCTCGGTTTCCCAATGAACTGAGCGGGGGACAGCAGCAGAGAGTAGGAATTGCAAGAGCCCTGATCGCGAATACACCCGTTTTACTGATGGATGAGCCTTTCGGAGCACTGGACAATATTACTAAGGCTGATATTCATTCAGAATTTAAATCCCTGGAAGAGCTTAAAAACAAAACCATCATACTGGTTACCCACGATGTCCAGGAAGCTTTTGAACTGGGACAACGCATATGCCTGATGGATAAAGGAAAAATTATCCAGACAGGAACCCCTAAAGAAATGCTTTATCATCCTCAAAACAATTTTGTTAATGAGTTTTTTGCCGAAAACAGGCTTTTGCTTGAATATAAAATTACAGTTTTGAAGGATCTTACTAATTCAGAAAGCCTGTACAGTGAATTTGGCTTTACTGAAAATACCAATGTCTGGAATGCTTTGCAAAAATTAAGCTCGGATCACAGAAATATGGAGTATTATGAAGGCCTGATCAGAGCATTCAATGAATATAGGAAATTACAGATCATATGACGCAGCAAGGTCTTTGGCAGTTTATCATAGAACAGCAGGAAAAACTACTGACCCAGGTTGTGCAACATCTGGGGCTTACATTTCTGTCATTAATTTTGGCTATTGTTGTTGGGGTACCTTTAGGAATATTGATTGCCCGAAAAAGAAGATTTTCCAGTCCTGTGCTTGGTTTTGCCGGTATTTTGCAGACTATTCCGAGTATTGCCCTGTTGGGCTTTATGATTCCAGTTTTTGGAATCGGGGTCAGGCCGGCGATCGTTGCATTGCTAATTTATGCTCTTTTACCCATCATTCGCAACACTTATACAGGAATTACAGAAGTAAACCCTACTGTTGTAGAGACGGCAAAAGCAATGGGGATGAACAGGAGACAGCTCCTTTTTAAAGTGGAACTTCCTCTGGCCATGCCTATTATTATTGCCGGAATCCGAACGGCGGCGGTGATCAATGTCGGAGTAGCTACATTGGCATCGTTTGTGGCAGCGGGTGGTTTGGGTGAATTTATTTTTGGAGGAATCTCACTGAATAATACCAATATGATCCTGGCAGGTGCTATTCCCTCGGCTTTGTTGGCTGTTTTGCTCGATCAAACCATTGCTATTGTACAGAAGTCCGGTTATCGCCTGTTTCAGAAGTTGAAATATATAATTCCTGCTGTCCTTATTGTTGTTGGGGCAGCTTATCTGTTTACCTCCGTGTCAAAGAATAAAATCAAGGCAGGTTTTACCCCTGAATTTATGGGAAGACAGGATGGTGATCTTGGTTTACGTTCGGTGTACGGCCTTGATGTGAATCCTGCTGTCGTAAACGATGCCATTATGTACAAGGCAGCGTACGAAAAGGAGCTGGATCTCATTAGCGGATATTCTACCGATGGAAGGATCAAAGCTTTTGATCTGTATGTTCTGAATGATGATAAAAAAATATTTCCACCCTATTTTGCAGCACCAATTATTAAAACAAAAACACTGAAGAAATTTCCTGAGCTGGAAGAAACCCTTGATCTTCTGGCCGGTAAATTCAATGATTCAATAATGACCGATCTGAATTATAAATCTGATTACCTTAACCAGACTCCGGAAAAAATAGCAAAGGATTTTTTAATTAAAAATAATTTATATAAAAATTCCAGAAAAGGAAATGCGGGGACGGTACGGATTGGGTCAAAGATTTTTGGCGAGCAGTATATCCTCACAGAAATGTATAAAATGCTTATTGAAGGCTATACGGACTATAAAGTGGAAACGAAAACAGGGCTGGGTGGCACCAAGATCTGTTTTGATGCCTTAATGAATGATGGGATTGATTTTTATCCTGAATATACGGGGACCGGACTGTTGGTGCTTTTAAAGCCTTCAGATCAAACCCTTAAGAATGTCACTCAGAGTCCTGATAAAACATACAGCTATGTCAGTTCGGAGTTTCAAAAACAGTACGGTATTCAATGGCTTAAACCTCTTGGATTTAATAATTCCTATGCCTTGATGATGCGCAGAAAGCAGTCTCAGGACCTTCAAATAAAGAATATATCAGATCTTAAAAAATATTTCAAAGACAGATAAAATGAAATCTGATCTTTCCTTTAAAATTATAAATATTTGATTTATAATTAATAAAAAAAACCTAACACTTGTTAGTCGTACTACTACTACACTTTCTCAGATAAATCATAAAATGTCCTTTTTATAGCGCAACTACTTCTATATTTGGTGAAATAGAATAACATCAGATCACAAAATATTAACCATTAATTTACAAATCATGGCAGAAAGAAATTCAAGAGGAATCTTAAAATTTAATGGTGGAGAAGGGCAGAAACTGCTAAAACTTCACTACAGTGTATCACGTTCTACGGACGTATCAGGAAGAGTGGCATCAGATCCTTCTAATGCTCTCATCAAAATCACAGTGGAAGCTACAGAAAAATCAGATATTCTGGAAAGTCTTCTGAACGGAAAATACAAGCCTACAAGCGGTGAAGTAACATTCAACAAATCTCACGAAGAAGGAACATTGACTACCTTGAAATGGGAGAACGGATATGTAATCCAGCACGAAGTAGATTTCAATGCAGTAGATGAAAACAGTATGTACATCAGCTTCATCGTAAGTGCAGAGCAGATTGACTTAGGGAATTCTTCTTACAAAGCAGAATGGCCTACTGCTTAGGAATATAACTTCCTTAAGCTTAAAAATCAGACAGAATGGTTACCTATAAAGTTAGGATACCATTCTGTTTTTTCTTTGTTCACAATATAATTTTAATAGGAGTTGCCTCCTGATTTTCCTGTTAAATCAGAACTGTAAATCAGGCCATTTACTTGAAACAGCATCGATTGGAGATACTAAACCCAGTCCACTTGAAGCGGCAGATCCAAAGAGTACACCAATCATTGTAGAGTCATCCGTCTTAAAAACGGCGGCTCCCGAATCGCCCGGCCTTGAAAAATAACCACCATCGCCCCTGATGGTGATTACATTATGGGCAACGGTTTCTGTTCCGTCAAATTTTTTAACTTTTAAAGACTCAGTAATGCTTTTGACTTCACCTGTTGTAATTTCAGTAGTGATCCCGCTTTTCATAACCTCTTCACCGATTAGAGCAGCACTGATCTCTGCAAATCCTGAAATGATATTTCCTACTCCATATACTTTTCCAATATCAGCATTTCTGAAATATCCTTTCCTTGCAATAGCACAGTCCAGCCATGCATCTATAGTGTCTGAATCTCTTTCAAAAAAGACATTTTCACGGTAATAATCTTTTAGTGAAGCGCAGTCATGGCAATAGTTTAAAGTTGTTTGCCACTTAGATTGCTGGCATACATCAGAGTCAAGTTTTGTAGTAGTGCCCGCCAGCACATGGGCACAGGTGATCATATAAGGATTTTTATCCCCTTTTTTATTAATCATCACTCCCAGTGTACCGTTGCCTGCAATTTCTTTTCCTCCCTGCATCAGCTCACCGTTTGCGGAAATACTGATTCCTCCGATCAGTGGATCTGTTTTTTCGTTTCTGGTCGCATCTGCCACAGCATCCGGTGCAGCCAGGTTATTGTCTTGGATTTCAAACTCCACAACATCTGTAGGACAGCCCAAAAGGACAGCCGGAATTGGATTGCTCACTTTGGCTAAAGGCAGTTTCTTTTTTACCCCAAAAGTATAGCTAAGACTTGGGATCAGTTTATCATTCACTGTTTTTAAAGAGACACCTAAAGAAGTGATCTCGGGTCTTTTAAAATATTCTTCAACGAGTTCAGGGAGTTTTCTGGCCATTTCATCGTGCAGAGCCAGTTCTTCTTTACTTAGTTTCATGATCTGGTGGTTTTATTGGATTGATAAATAGGATAGGTAATAATTATTGTATTAAAATTCGGAACGGCATTACCGTTCCGAACTCTAATCATCTCAATAAACTGACTGTTAGTTCAGTTTAATGGTTCCCGCAGAAGGTGCTCCGCCACCAGAAGGGGGAGGTCCACCTGCAGAAGCCTGATCAGCCAGCATGCGGTATTGCGCAGTTCCTTTTTCAGTCTTGATCGTTCCTGAAACCGTATACAGATACAGATCACCCGAAACGGCAAAGTCATTGGCCGAATTATTCACGTAAAAGTCAATATTTACAGTAGACATCTGCTTTGCCTTTTCAAGAAAAGCATCCATTAATGTGGTGATCTGAGCTTCCGTAAGCCCTTTGGACTTCATAGATTGTTTTGTTTTTTCATAAGAAGCAGAAGCTCCGCCGCCGCCGAAGAACCACGTCCAAACGGATAAGTTGGCACTTGCCGATGTTTTTTCATACTCTTTAACTTCTTCTTTGTAGCTGGCACTCAGCATGCTCATCGCCAGGTCATTCAGATTTTTCACATCCTGGCTGGACATGGCAGATACCTGAAGAGAAGCTGTGATCCTTCCCTGAGTGAATGGCGGTACAGTATAGGAAAGCCCTGTAAGCTGTCCTTCCCCCGCTACTTCGATAGAATAAGACTCTTTGGATTCTCCTCCTGCTTTTGAGGTTGAAATAACGCGTTCGAACGGATCTTTGAAACCCACTTCGGTCTGTGTAATTTGAATAGTTTCCATTGTTTTGTTTTTTAGTTGGTGTTTGTAATTAGTTATTGAACAACTCAAAGGAACGAAGAAAAAGGTCCGGATTTTAGCGTGTAAATAACCAAATATGAACTTCAGTAGAAATACTTAATAATGATAATCGGTTGTTTATTAGGGTTTTGTGAATTTTTTAATCTATTCTGTAAATATGAATTCTGATAAAACAATTCTGATAAAATTTTAGGAAAATAATTTTTGGCAGTGATTAAAAAAAGGCTACTCCAATCATTAGGAGTAGCCTTCTTTATAGCTTGGTGATTATAATTTACTGAATGACAATACTTCTTTTCTGCACCGTATGCGCTGAGAAATAGCCCAAAGCTCCATTGTCAATATTACTTGGAGGATTGGAAGGTGTAACGCCTCCGCCAGGTCCGCCGTCCTCTGAAATCTGCAGAAGGGCGGAATAATAGGTGAATATAGTATGATCGATGGATTGCATTTCTACATAAACAGTATCTCCGGGCACTACCTTATGGTCCGTAGGGTCATCATCATTATCTTCATTCGGGAGAAACAAAGGTCTTTGGTTAACCATTCCGTTATTTACATTATCCGAAAATACCTCAAACGTCTTTTTCGTCATGTTATTGATGGTAAAATTGAAAAGATAACGGTTTCCCAGTACTGCAGGATCAGTGAAAACAGGTAAAAGGGTATAGGTAGTATCGCTTCCGAAGGTAAAAGAATCCTGTGTCAGGCCATCAAAACTGACAACATCAGGCATGGTACTTTGAGCTGTATACTGCTTTCCTTCAGCCTGTATTTTCAGGGTATAGGTCCTGCCGGTTACCCCGGTAAAAGCTGTGGTTATATATTTTCCGTCGCCTACATACTGTAAAGTTTCCGTCTGACCTGTATTGTCACTTACAACAACCTGTGCATCAGTGATTGCAGGATATTGATTGTTTTGTGTAAAAGCTACAGATTTTGTGATTCTTACAATATACGGTCCCGGCTGATTCGTTATATTGCCTTCTATGACGATGTTTCCACTCTTGTCATCCAGATCAAGATCGATCTCCTTTTCACAGGAAGATAGTAAAAACAGGGATAATATGATAAAAATGATATTCTTCATGATCTAAAATTTGAAATTATAAGTGATGTTGGGTACCCAACGGAAAAGTGAGGTCTGCATAGCGCGTGTTGTTCCCGGGTTGTTCGGGTTGTCTTCAAACGTAATCGTATAGGCATTTTCCCGGCCGTAGAGATTGTAAATACCGAATGACCATGAGCCTTTGAAGCGCTTGGTAGACTCCGGTTCATAGGTAGCGCTCAGATCCATTCTGTGGTAGGCGGGCATACGGTCTGCATTCCTGCTGCTGTACTGAAATATAGTCTGCCCGTTCAGCTCATACTTTGCGGTAGGAAAAGTAACGGCATTTCCTGTACTGTAAAGGAATAATCCGGATAATGACCATTTTTTATTCAGCTCATAAGTGGCTACAATAGACAGGTCATGGGTTTTGTCCATTCTGGCGTTATACCATTTATTATCATTGATTCCGTTTATTTTTCTTTCTGTTTTAGACAATGTGTAGGAAATCCATCCTGTAAGTCTTCCGCTTTTCTTCTTGGCGATCAGTTCCAGTCCGTAGGCCCTTCCTTTGCCATACAGCAATTCGCTTTCTATATCTGCTGCCGTATCAAAGGTAATCTGCGCGCCGTTTTTAAAGTCGATCTGGTTTTGCATGGATTTGTAATAAATCTCAGCATTCAGTTCATAATTGTTGTTATTGAAATTTCTGCTGTATCCTGCGCTGATCTGATCGGCTATTTCCGGCTTTACGCTGTAGCTGCTCCCAATCCACTGGTCCGTAGGATTTCCGCTGCTGCTGTTGCTCAGAAGATGGAGATTCTGTGTGTTGCGGGAATATCCTGCCTTGATGCTGCTTACCTCATTGATACGGTAATTGGCGGTAATTCTCGGTTCAAGATTAAAGTAGGTCTTTCCGAATTTACCTTTTTCCAGAAACCGGCTGTCTGTAATCACTCCATTGTCATAGGTATTATATGTGTCACCTCCCAAAATGCTGAAAGTAGAAAGCCTTAAACCATAATTCACGGTCAGTTTGTCAGAGGCTTTAAAATCATCATTAATATACACTGCATTTTCCCATGATTTTCTCGGGTTTCTCGGAAAACTGCTCACACTTGTACCGGAAGCACTGCTTGGAGTGATCGTATGGTAAATAGATTGAAGTCCGAAACGCACCGAATGCTTATTTCCGGCAAACCACGTAAAATCCTGCTTAAGGTTCCAGTCCTCGATCTGAGAATCCAAACCAAACGTATTATCATTGTTTTTCAGGCTGATCTTGTAATTATAATTGCTGTAAATTAATGAAGTATTGGAAAACAGTTTACTGCTGATGATACTGTTCCAGCGGAGCGTAGCCGTTGTATTTCCCCAGTCTGTTGAGAATGTATCACCCAATCCCAGGACATCTCTTCCGAAATAGCCTGACAGATAAAGACGGTTGCTTTCATTGATCTGATAATTGGCTTTCAGATTCAGGTCATAGAAATAAAGTTTGCTGTCCTTATAATCATCACTCGTCTTAAGAAAAAGATCGGCATATGTTCTTCTTCCGGAAACAATGAATGAAGATTTTTCCTTCTGAATAGGCCCTTCCACACTCAATCTGCTGCTGATCAGTCCAATTCCTCCATTCACATTGTAATCCTTATTGTTCCCGTCTTTCATCTTAACGTCCATTACCGAAGAAAGACGGCCTCCGTACTGAGCCGGGCTATTTCCTTTGATAATGCTGGCGTCTTTCAATGCATCACTGTTGAAGGTGCTGAAAAAACCTAACAAGTGCGAAGCATTATAAACAGGTGCTTCATCCAGTAAGATCAGGTTCTGGTCCGTAGCTCCGCCCCTTACGCTGAATCCGCTGCTTCCTTCACCATTGCTTTTGATTCCCGGTAAAAGCTGTATCGTTTTCATAACATCTTTTTCCCCGAATAAAACCGGCAGCTTTTCTATATTTTTAATGCTTAAAGTTTCAGTTCCCATCTGGGCCGAAGTAAGATTTTTATCCTTTTTGATCCCTGAAATAACGACCTCGTCAATTTTCCCCACCTTTTCATCCCCTTTTTCTTCCTGGTCGAGCGGCAGATCCAGCTTTGTATTCTGCTCAACCTTTACAGGCAGCTCAAAATCACGGTAACCCGGATAGGAAACGATCAGTGTATAGCTTCCTTCGGGAAGGGACAGTGAGTAAAAACCATATTCATTGGCAACCACAGAAATAGAAGGATCTTCACTTACTTTTACAGTAACTCCAATCAGCAGCTCTCCATTCTTGTGATCCTTCACAGTACCACTTACTGAATATTTCTGCTGCGCCAGCACCACAGAGCTGAAACAGAGTACAGCAGCGGTGACGGCAGTTTTAAAAAACAATTTTTGCATTGAGTTTAAATTTTAATGTAGTAAAAATCCTATCAAATAGTATATTTTGGTTGATTGATGCTAAGCCAATTACAGAAAAGTAAATTAGATGAATGAAACTTTTAATGTTAGGTAAATGGTTCTCAGTTTACTGTCAAACGTAAAAACTTAAATGATATTACTGACATTGAAAAATATTCTGTCAAATAATAAAATAGGAAGAAGCATTCTCAATCTTTTACAGCAGATTGTTTCCTGAATATTTGAATAGCCAGCAGGCAGCAATTGATTTCGGTTCATAGTTTTTGGTGTGGTTATCTGAGAAAAAGTAGAAAAAATCCCTCTTTCGGGAATACAAAAATAATAAAATACGACTATCAGCCTTATATTTTATGGCCATCTTAATGTTAAATGATCACTGCAGGATAAAAAATGAGTACAGCTTTGAATGAAATCAATATATTTGTTCCATTATTCTCCGTATCTGAGGTACCTCTCTAGTACAGAATATTTAAATAAATAACTGCATAAAAGATGATTCCACTTCACGAGCTTTTATTCTTTGTCCTGGCTGCCCTTGTTTTGGTGATAAGTCCCGGCCCCAATATGATCTATCTTATTTCAAAGTCAATTACGCAGGGAAAAAAATCCGGAATGATTTCTCTGGCAGGCGTGGTTTGTGGTTTTATGTTCCATATTATCATGGTATCTTTTGGACTTACAGCTGTATTACTGGCAGTTCCGGTCGCTTATACTGTCCTGAAAACGCTCGGAACCGTTTATCTTTTGTATTTAGCTTACCAGGCAGTAAAACCAAAGAGTAAAAATATATTTGAGGTAGATAAAAACAGTCCGCCTGATGGTGTCAAAAAGCTTTTTACTGTTGGCTTTCTTACAAGTGCGCTTAATCCGAAAGTGGCTGTGTTTTACCTGTCCTTTTTCCCGCAATTCATTAAACCTGAATATGGTTCTGTTTTAATGCAAAGCTTTGAACTGGGAATTGTTCAGGTTTTTGTAAGTTTCAGCGTTAATTTTATAATTGTGCTCACTGCAGCAAAAGTGGCGGCATTTTTTGCCGATAATCCGTTTTGGGTGAAGGCTCAGAAATGGTTTATGGCGGGTGTACTTACTTATTTAGCTGTAAAAATGGCTTTGTCAAGAGCTAAATAAGCCGGGCATACGGCTTGTTGCTGTATGATTTTGTATCAATAACTGATTCCAAAGTATGAAACAGAGCATCCCTACCTACGATTTAAACAGTATTACCCAGCATGGCATTCTGATCGAAAGAATTGAAAAGCGGACGATGAGTTCCGCAGATAATCTTTTTGATAAAGGAATTCATCGGGACAGTCATTATATTTTTACGTTTCTGGAAAGTGGCAGAGCCAAGATGATGGTTGATTTTAAAGTGATAGAGGCCTGGGATTCTGCTATTTTCTTTCTGCTGCCGGGGCAGGTTCATCAGGGGATTTTAATGGAACAAGTTACCGGATGGTTTATTGCAGTTAAAGCAGACCTGTTGCCTGATGCTGTAAGATCGGTTTTTGAAGAATCTTTAGTAGATATACAGCCGGTAACTGTTGATCATAGCTGGATTGAAAAGCTCAATACCTGCGCCGGAATGCTTCAGATGTCCTGTACAGAAGAAATGTTGGCTACCAAAGAAGGATTTCTTGTTGTTCAGTCATTAATGAGTGCTTTTACAGGCCTGTATGCCCTTATCTTTTTAGGCGGAAGCCATACAGGAACATCCAGTGAAAGCCGTGCTGTTCAATTGACCAGAAAATTCAGGATTTTGATAAGAAAAGAATTTAAAACCCTGAAAAGTCCATCAGCTTATGCCCGGATTTTGAATATTTCACCTGGATATCTGACCGAGGTTATTCGTGAGGTAACAGGTAAATCTGCACAGCACTGGATCCATCAGGAAGTTTTGATAGAAGCCAAAAGGCTTTTGTTCTTCACTCAGCTTAGTGTAAAAGAAATTGCGTATGAGCTAGGCTATGGTGATCATGCCTACTTTTCCCGCTTATTTTCTAAGGTTGAAGGCTGTCCGCCGACAGAATTCCGTGATAAATACCGAAGCAGGCAGTAAACCACGAATTGTCCAACTAATACCCTGATCAGGCTATCGGTCTGCATTCATTTTGAAGCTTCCTTTGCATTAAAAATTATTTATGCCAAGCTTACCGAAATGGATCAATGACACGTTAGAAAATGTCATGTCCTCAAAATTTAAAGAATGCACCGTTATCTATACAGAATCTGTTTCAAAAGATCTTCGCCTTATCCGTTTTGCTGCCGGCCTGGAAGACGTTCACTTTGAACCTGCTTATGCTATAGGAATAAGGGTCAATGAAAGGGATTACCGCAATTATTCACCATTCAATTTTAATAAATACACCGGAACCTTCGATGTAATTTTCCATCTCCATGATATCAATTCTGTAGGAAGTAGTTTTGCAGGCAGCCTTTCGGCAGGCGAAACTATAAAGATATTATTGCCGCGAGGAAAACGTTTCTTTGAACCCAATGCAGAAATCCATTTTTCCATAGGTGATGAAACTTCGCTGGGAAGCTCTCTTTCCATTAAAGAAGCTGCGGAAGAGATAGGTGGTTCGTTTGTCTGTCTTCACGAACTGGAAGATTCATCGGTTTTGAAGGAATTAGCACTTTACGGTTATCACGCTCCCAAAAATGATATTCAGAGCATTATGGAAGCTTTAAACGACTTTTTGAAAGAGGAAAAACAGGCTGTTTACAATAATGAAGTGGTTTTTTATCTTACAGGAAACGGAAATGCGATGTCTATGATCCGGAAGTTTCTTAAAGCGAAGGGGGTGAATGGGAAGTGTATAAGGTCGCAGGCGTATTGGATGGAGGGGAAGAAGGGGCTGTGATAGCTATTTTATAATACTTATTTGCCTCTGAAATCTTTAACCCTATTTTTGATAAGCAAGGGGCTATAAAGAAACTAATTCTCTTCTGTCTTTGGCTGAGCTGGTTCATCCATTCCAATCTGAAATAAAAAAGCAAATAAAAGTTATGGTAAAATACTGGATCAATTCATTGCGAATTTGGAGTGTTTGGTATTGAATTAAACAATGATTGTTAAATGTAGGGTTCATAGGTAATAAAGGAATGGTAAAGAAACAACTGATTTTTCTTTAAGAGCAATTAACACTGGAACATAAGATTTTTTTGTAATAAAAAAACAGCTGAGGGTCTCTCCTCCAGCTGCTTTTTGAAAATATTATATCAAGAATTTAATCCCGGATAACCATCTTTTTAGAACCTGTCACTTTTCCGTCTGTAGTCATGGTATACACATAGGTGCCGGATTGCAGTTCTGAACCTGATAAGATGATCGTCCCGTTGCCTTTCTCACGGAGTGGAAGGGATTTCACCAGCTGACCGGAGATATTGTATACTTCAATAGAAGCTGTTTTTGCACTTTTTGGAAGATAGTAGCCGATGCTTGTCTCATGTTTTGTGGGGTTAGGAACATTCTGAGCTAATTTCGCCACGTCCGAAGAGGTCTCAGTTGATGAAATACCTTTGTTTAAGAGCAGTTGTTTCAGTTCTTCCACAGTATTTTCAAGATTGTGAATACGGTCTTCCAGCTGCTGGATCGTTTCATCGGAAGAAGCACTTCTATTGAGTGGTGTATTGGAAACCATTACATTTCCACTTGTATCTACAACCAAGGCACGGCCGCTTCCTGTGGGTAGATTTTCATGTCTTACCGTCCCCACCGTATGGAAATTGGCAGTAGGGACAAGCGTAAGAATACCGACACTTTTATCCTTGATCAGCATTGTTGATGTAGGAGATAATCCAAACATAATAGACAGCGGAATATTGTTGGTCAGTTTCACTCCTCCCGTTCCTGATCCGATCACGAAAGAACGGTTTCCGGTAGCCGCCAAATCAATGCCGAATCCGCCGGAATATACATCCTTAAGATCGATTCCTACCCCTAATGCAAACTGATTCTGGTTTCTGATGATGTTTTTCCAGCCAAGAGCTACAGATTTACCGGCATTATTCAGAACAATGTTGTCCTGTCCGCTCACGAGATTAGCACCTCCGCCGTTGGTGAGGTCGTTTCCCCAGCCGCTTACTATGGAACTGCTGGCCAGTCCTCCAAGAATATTGGAGCTTCCGGTAACGATGCTTCCTTTTACTTTGGCGATATTGGAGTTGTTTACGGCGTCTACAATAAACGAGCCTGTTTCATTCAAAATAGCCTGTCCCGGATTGGAAGAGGCTCCGTTCGTTCGTAGGAAAAAAGGCCTTGGATCTACTGTGCCTGCGTAGTTTGCTGCGGTAATTCCTGCATTTCCGGTGATTTGCCATTGCTGGGCATTGGCAATTCCTGTCAAAAGAAGCATAGCTAATGCCAGGCCACTTTTCATGGAGAATAATGATGTTTTCATAAATTTGAATTTTGATGGTTTTAGTTGTCACTAAAGTATGAAATATTATCAATGAAATTAAATTTTTATCACTTCGATGTGATATTAAAGGTTTGATTATTGTTTAAAGTTCAATGATAAAGAGGAATCTGTGTATTATAATTAATTTCTATATATTTTATTTGTATCATCTAATTAGTTTGAAAACCTCTTCAATACAGATCATATGGAGATAGGATTGTTTTTCAGCCTTAAATGAAACTGGAAGTGAATAATTCTAAATCATAATTCAAAAATACAATATAACGAGGCTGTTTTTTATGAATACTGTTAAAAATAAATCAAGCCTGAATTTGCAAATACTGATCTTACTTTTAAAAATAATTTTAATTTTTTAAACATTTGTTTAATTTCCTATCATTGCGTCGATTAAGTGTATTTAACCGAAATAATTCAAGCTAAGATGGAGCTCTGAATAAAATTTTGGTATATAAATTGTTGAATAGAGGGCTAACTAAAATTTTATTTTTGATCTATTAAATTATTTGAAAAATATTAATTTATTATAAAATCATATGGATAATTCAAATTTTGAGGCCATTAATAGGAAATTCATTTTCTTGTTAATGGTTCTTTTTTACAGTGTTGTGAACGCACAATGCACAGCTTACACAGGTCAGGTAATGAATCCCGGGCAAACTTACTGCCTTACAGGAAATCTTACTCTGGCTAGCGATATTACCATCCCGCAGGATGCACTTCTTATTATTGAGCCCGGAGGTGCACTTATTGTAAAAGGTATTGCGGTAAACGGTAACCTTGAGATCAGGAGCGCTGCCAGTGTAAAATCTGAGGGGTCAATAATAATAGGCGTTTTCGGAAGCCAGAAGAACTCAAAAGTGAAGCTGGGAACAAAAGCATACCTTTCTCTTACCGGTTCGGTTTCCCAAGGGGACCCTTCATTCATGGGAACATTTCCTGGAGCTACTTCAACCATTGATATGGGAACATACAGCGTTGTAGAAATATGCGGAACTTTCAGCCAGCAGTCTATTACCTATCCTTTTATAAACTATGTTGGTGCTCCTTTGGGAAAAGCCTATTGTATTGCCAAAGCCCAGGTAAATGGAGGAGGAAGCTCCATACTCAGTAATGATAGTCAGATTATAGCCATTGCAATGGATACGGTGACAGGGCTTACTCCTGGAAATGCCAGCTTCTGCGGACCTAATGCTACTCAGGCTTCATGCCCGGATCTGTGGCCTGACGGGCTTCCCAATGATAAATTTGCCTGCGGTTTTGCAGATGAGATCGTTCATGAATTAGATGATTACTGTACCAAGCCCGGAGCCTCGGGAACTCCTGACAGTTATACCAAAATGGGAATCACTACACAGCAGAAAACCAATAACTGGCCTGAGAATATTCCTAATGGTTTTCTCGCATTGGAATCAAAAAATAAAGGTCTAGTTATCACCAGAGTACAGCATGTAAGCCAGACTCCTCAGCCAGGAGATGCTGTTGCAGAGCCTAAAGAAGGAATGATTGTTTATGATATTCAGGATAGCTGTGTTAAACTGTACAACGGCACCCAATGGAAATGTATCGAAAGAAGCTGTAATGATTAATCTAATTTGTATATATTATGAAACATATAAAAAGCATAAGTGCTGTTGTGACGTTATTAATTTTTAATTCTTTTTATGCTCAGGTGGCTATAGGGAAAGAAACCATTGACGGCAGGAGCACCATACTGGATTTTAATAATACCTCCACCAATGCAAAAGGTCTTATTCTTCCTGCTACTCAGGGGCTTCCTGTGGGCATTCCGGCAAATGGAACATTCGTATTTGATAGATTAGATAACAAAGTGAAGATGTACGAAAATAATACATGGAAAGCTCTTAGTGATGTGGGAAATTCTGCAGCAACAATAACTAACGGTTCGGATGAAACAGGAAATGGAGTGGTGATCGGCACCCAAGAAGGAAGTGCGGAGGGGGTACTCGTTCTGGAATCGTCTGATAAAGCCATGATTCTTCCCAAGATATCTTCGCCACATCTTAATGTGAAAAATCCGTACCCGGGAATGATATGTTACGATACAGTCAGTAAAACCTTTGCTGTGTTTGATGGAACGGTCTGGAATTATTGGAAATAGTAATATTAAAGATTAGCCCTGTATTAAATAATAAACAGGGCTCTTTTTATTTTTTCCTTCCATATAACAGAATTCTTTTGAAAGCATAAATAGCCGGAAGTTTTGGGAAATTCTTCCTGATACGCTGTTTAAACTCCTCCGTAAAGGTTTTTTGCTGTTCCTCATCAAGCTTTTCCAAATAAGGGATCAAGGCTGATCCTGAGATAAAGCTGAATAAAGTTTCATGATCTTCGGCAATAATAGGGTATACCTTTTGTGAGAGATTCAGATCCTGAATGCCGTTATTGAAAAGGATCTGGGCGTATTCATCAATGGTAAGTACCGCGGAAGGGCGGTTCCATTCATTAAGCTGTTTACGGAAAGGTTCTTCATCTGCCAGCTCAAATAGAATTTTATTCAGGATATTTCCTGGCTGATATGGCATTTGTACTGCCAACTGGCCATTCGTATTAAGTTTGGAGATCAACTTTGGAAACAGATCCTGATGGTTGTCGGACCATTGCAGGGCAGCATTACTGAAAATAAGATCCCAGTTTTCATCGGCAGCAAGCATTGTTTCAGTCGTTGATATTTTAAAATGAAGACGTTCATTTTCCAGGGTACTGGACTTTTCAAGCATTTCGGGAGAAGAGTCGATCCCTGTAAATACAGCATTGGGAAATTTTTCTGTAAGAATAGCAGTTTGTTCACCTGTTCCACAACCGATATCTACTGCTTTCATGTTATTTTCATCGATGATTAGCTCTGCAAGGTCATAAAAAGGTTTGAAACGGATGTTTTTAAACTGATTATAAACGTCAGGGTTCCAGGGCATATTCTGTAATTTTAAAATGTGGATACAATTTACTCAATCTGTAATAAAAGGAAGAAATTTAACTATTAAAAGAATCTTAAATGTGTTTATTTTTTTAGATAACTATATATTTAATTGTACAAAGGAATTAAATATATAGTTATCTAAAATTAATAAATAATAGAAAATAAAGATTTTATTAATATTTAAAACATCTGTGTACCCGCTAAATCTGCGAGGGACAAAAAAGCTCACGTTAAAGATTTAGTCTTACAAACCTTATAAAATCTGTACGCTTTCCTTAATGCTGTTCATTACAAAGATACTTTTCGTCTGCCCGATGCCTTCAATTTCAGAAAGTTTATTCACAAAAAACTCATGGAACTCATCCATGTTCGGGGCAAGGATCTTAAGCATAAAATCAAAATCCCCGCTGATATTGTAAAACTCTACAACCTCCTTCAGCTTACCAACTTCTTCAATGAACTTTCCTGCCGTTTTTTTATTGTGGACATTAAGGGCGATCATACAGATAACCATCATGCCTTTATTTACTTTTTTGCGGTCCAATACAGCTGTGTATTCCTTGATAATTCCAAGTTTTTCCATTCGTTTGATGCGCTCATGAGTAGGAGTAGGGCTTAGATTGATTCTTGCTGAAATATCACGCACACTCATTTTGGCATCCTTCTGCAACAAACGAAGGATGGAAAGGTCTTTTTCATCGGGAGTATAATGTTCTGCAGTCATTTGTTCTGTTTTTAAGCTTGCTATTGATGGTGGTAGTAATTTTGTTCTTTTAAAATTAATTAATAAACAAATTTGTTCCAAATTTAATATAAAATTTTCAAATATGTTCTTTTAAAATTAATTTTGCAGGAAATTTGAATACAATGAGTACAAGGAAAAATTTAATATTAATATTAGCATCAGTAGGAACTTTTGTGGAGGCTTTGGATATTGCCATTATTAATTTAACCATTCCTTCTATTCAGGAACAGTTCAATATTGGAGCTGAAACCGTGCAGTGGTTACAGACTCTTTATGTACTTTTCTTTGGAGGTTTCCTGATCATTGGCGGGAAGCTTTCCGATCAGATCGGGCGTAAGAAAATATTCCTCATCGGAGCTCTTATTTTTATGTTGACATCTTTGGGAGCGGGACTTTCGCAGAGCTTTGAGGCATTGGCTATATTTCGTGCCCTTCAGGGATTGGGAGCAGCTTTTATCATGCCTTCCGCTTTGTCCATTGTGACCAATACGTTCAGAGGAGAGCAGGAACGTAACCGTGCAATTGGAATTTTCAGCTCCTTTGCGGCGATCGGTTCCGGAAGCGGTCTTTCCATAGGAGGAATTATCAGTACTTATCTGAGCTGGCACTGGGTTTTCCTGATCAATGTTCCTGTTCTTTTACTGACTTTAATTTTTGCCTATCAATATCTGCCTTCAGATGAAAAAAGTGAAAACAGTCAGAAAACAGATCTTATATCAGGAGTACTGCTTGTTTTAGGCCTGCTAAGTCTTACCTACGGAACCCATGAATTGGTTCATATCAAAGAAAATCCAATAATGATCATCGGTTCTCTGGTACTTGCTGTTTTGCTTTTGGTAGCTGTATTTATCCGGTTGAAATCTGTGGCTCAGCCACTAATCGATCTGCAGTTATTTAAGCATAGGTCTTTAATGATTTCGAATGCGGTTTTCTTTACATTGGGAGCGTTTTTTATAGGATTTTTGTTCCTTATTTCACTAATGCTTCAGAAAGATATGGGGAACAGTGCGGCTTCAGCTGGGTTAATGCTTGTGCCGTTCAGTATTATGTCTGCATTGGCAGCTAAATTTGTTTTGCCCCGTATTTCCAGAAGATTAACTTCTTCCCAGATGGGTGTATTCGGCTGGAGTTTTATGCTGGCGGGAGCTTTGTCTTTACTGATTGCTGTGTATACAGGACATCCGTTGGCTGTTGTTTTACTGGGAGCGGCCTGTATTTCAGGAATAGGAATGACATTTTGCTTTACAGCACTTTCGGTGATGGGGATCCAGGATGTAGCGCCTTCTCATTACGGAGTGGCGTCCAGTTTGAGCTCTACCAGCTACTTTCTGGGAGCAGGTATCGGACTTTCGTTTATGACTTTGATGAGTCAGATCTTTCCTTCAAAATATGCGGTTGGAGATTTAAGCCTGATTATTCTGGTTGGATATGCGCTGTTGGCTCTTGGAATGCTCCTGTATTTTATCTTCAAAAGTTTAAAAATCCGGCAGACGGAAATAGCTGTTTCATAAACGGATTAAAAATATACCAACTATATGAAAAAGGATCGGCATTATCATGTCGTTTCTTTTTATTTTAGCAGTATGAAAATACAGATCATCAGCGACCTTCATCAGGAATTCGGATCGACTGATTTATTTTTTGATCATGCAGACGTTGTCGTATTGGCCGGAGATGTTAATCTTGGGACCAAAGGAATTGAATGGATCAAATTAAAAATAGGAAATAAGCCTGTCATTTATGTTCTGGGAAACCATGAATATTATAAAGGTTCTTATCCAAAAACATTGCATAAAATCAAACAGGCTGTTGTAGATTCAAATGTATTTGTTCTTGAAAATGAATCTGTGGATATTGACGGCGTTCGTTTTCATGGAGCCACGCTGTGGACGGATTTTTCTATCTTTGGAAATCCTATACATTACGGAATGATCTGTCAGCCGATAATGAATGATTATAAAAAGATCAGACGGGATCCTTCCTATTCAAAAATGAGGACCATTGATACCTTTAAAATTCATCAGTTTTCAAAGCTTTGGTTAAAAGAAAGCCTGGAAAGTTCTGCGGGATTGCAGAATATTGTCATTACCCATCATGCACCAAGCATTCAGTCTGTTCCGGAACAGTACAAAGAAGATCCTGTGACTTCTGCTTATGCCTCCAATCTGGAAGATTTCATCACAGAACATCAGCCGCTGTACTGGATTCATGGGCACATCCATACACCATGCAGATATACTATTGGGAAAACCGGGGTGATCTGTAACCCGCATGGCTATATCGATGAAAAATATAATGGGTATGAAAAAGAGCTGATCATTGAATTGTAAAATCAAAAAGTTTTCTCTATCCGCTTGATCTTTTTGATTTTGCCCCTTTCACTCAAATACCCTAATTTCGTACTCTAATTCATCCTTCATGGCTAAAAAGTCCACAGCAACCTCCTCAGAATTTGTATCCCTGTTTACTTTTGAAGAACTTCTTCGGGACGTAGAGTTTGATCTCAGGGTAAAAGAATTTGTGGTCATGGAAATCGATAAGGCTAATTATCTCATAAAGCTCAATACCCCATACCGCTCAGATTATTTCTGCATTTTTATGGTCCAGCAGGGGAGTATCCAGTTCAGGTTGGATGACAAAAGCTATGACGTATCTGAAGGCGATGTTATTTTCTGTCCTTTTTCAGAAATATTCTGGGTAGATATGATCTCAGAGGATTACAAAGCAAAATATATCTTCTTTTCCCTGGACTTTATTTCTGATGCAGGATTTAATTATAAATCAAATGATGTACTGAAAAGCCTTTCATCGGATCCTACCCATATCATCAGAAATGAGCCTGATCTGTACCGAAGAATGAATTTCCACCTTGATGAGCTGAAGGCCCTGAACAATACGGAGAAAGAAGATTATTATTTCAATGAAATGATCTGGCACCACTTTTCTCTGGTGATTTATGAAATAGACAATTATTTCAAAAAAATTGAAAAAACCCACCAGGTCACCCACCGTGAGGATGAGCTGACGACCAGTTTCTTTACGCTGGTTCGGGAACATTTCAAAGAAGAGCATAATGTGCAGTTCTATGCCGACAAGCTGTGTATCAGCCGGAAGTATCTGACCAAAGTCATCAATAAAACCATGTTCAAGCCGCCGAGAGATATTATTCATCAGGTATTGGCTGTAGAAGCACGACTGCTTTTAAGGAATCCCAATCTCAATGTCAATAACGTAGCCGTACAGCTGAAGTTTTCTGACCAGGCCTCTTTCAGCAAATTCTTTAAAAAACATACAGGCAAGTCACCAATAGAGTATAAGAAAGATGATTTGTATTGATAATCAGTGTTTTGTGTTTTTGAAATTATAGAATTGATGTCTTTTTGCTAAATTATCGCTGTTTTTTGATGCAAAAAATGGAATTATATTATTTATGTATTCTATTTAAGGTAATAAATGACATTTCTCATGTTTTAAATAATTGGGAGTCTTTTTGACAAAACAAGGAGTTTTTTGAATATTTCTATTGAATTTTTTTAGGGCGAATTTTGCCCAGTAAATTTAAAAGGAATATTGTTATGCAGAGATTTTTTATTCAAAAATCAACTATACTTTTCCTCTCGCTAATCGTCTTGGCGGGGTGCAGGAAAAACAATCAAAACCAGGCTTTTCAACAGCAGGCCCCTGAACTTCCAATAGAAAAAGTGAAGCAGGGAGATGCTTCTGTTTCCAGAGAATATGCAGCATCCGTAGAAGGCATCTCCAATGTAGAGATCAGACCACAGGTTACAGGATATTTAAGCAAAATCTTCGTAGATGAAGGGGATTATGTAAGAGCGGGACAGCCTCTGTTTAAAATAGAAGACCAGATCTTCCGAGAGCAGATGAAAAGTGCCCAGGCAGCTTTGATCACAGCTCAGGCTAATCTTTCCACTTCCAAAATTGATCTCGACAGAAAAAAGGAATTATTAAGGAACAAAATGGTTTCCGATATCCAGGTGAAAGAAGCGGAAGCAGTTTACAACGCAGCAAGAGGTGCCGTAAGCCAGTCGGTGTCTGCGATTGAATCTGCAAAGATCAATCTTAATTTCTCTACGATCAAAGCACCGGTAAGTGGATTTATCGGAAGATTCAATTACCGTCTGGGAAGTTTGATGACCCCTTCTAATCAGGAGCCGATTACACTTTTATCAGACATTCATGAGGTTTATACCTATTTCAGCATGAGTGAAAATGATTTCAATAATTTCCAGAAACAACAGGCAGGAAGCAATATCAATGAGATCATCAAAAATACACCGGCAGTTTCCCTTCTGCTTTCGGGAGGCGAAAAATATGCGCAGACCGGAAAAATAGATGCAGTGGAAGGACAGTTCAACAAAACCACCGGTTCTATCACTTTAAGAGCAAAATTCAACAATCCGGACAATCTTTTGAGAAGCGGAAATACCGGAAAGATCGTCATGGAACAGTTTTACAGCAATGTCGTTCTTCTTCCGATAGCTTCTACAAGAACCATTCAGGATAAGATCTTCGTGTTCACTATCAAAGGTGGAAAAGCAGTCATGCTTCCGGTTGAAATAACAGGAAAAGCAGGTGATAATTTCATCGTATCAAAAGGGTTAAAAGCCGGTGATGAGTACATCGTAACAGGTTTCGACAGACTGCAGCCGGGAACTCCGGTAGTGGCGCAGAAAAAGAATGCTCAATCGAAAAAATCGTAAGAAAAAATCATGTTAAAGACAATTATAAAAAGGCCCGTACTGGCAACGGTTATCTCCGTATTGCTTGTTATTCTGGGTATCGTCGGTATGATCAGTCTGCCGATCACAAAATTTC
The DNA here is from genome assembly GCF_030812195.1 of Chryseobacterium lathyri. Lineage (GTDB taxonomy): Bacteria > Bacteroidota > Bacteroidia > Flavobacteriales > Weeksellaceae > Chryseobacterium > Chryseobacterium lathyri_A. Next base: position 18,032 of record NZ_JAUSSF010000004.1, on the reverse strand, counting down.
CCGATATCGCACCACCCACTGTGATGGTAACTGCAGCGTATCCGGGAGCCAACGCAGAAACGATTGCGAGATCCGTGGCACCGCCTTTGGAAAACGCCATCAATGGAGTTGAAAATATGGACTATATTACGTCCACAGCCAGTAATGACGGTACTTTAAGTATTACCGTAATTTTTAAACTGGGTACGGACCCGGACCAGGCTGCAATTAACGTGCAGAACAGAGTCGCGCAGGTGACGAATCAGCTTCCCGCAGAAGTTATTCAGGCCGGAATTACAACGGTGAAGAGGCAGAACAGTATGATTGCAATGGTTTCATTAACCAGCAAAGATGGTAAGATGGATGACCTTTTTCTTGAAAATTATGCTAAAATCAACATTGTTCCAGACCTGAAAAGAGTAAAAGGAGTAGGAGATGCCATGGTATACGGAAACAAGGATTACTCCATGAGAGTATGGCTTGATCCCAATAAACTGACCTCTTACAATCTTACGCCGGCAGATGTTTCACGGGCGATTCAGACGCAGAACCTTGAGGCGGCGCCCGGAAGATTCGGGGAAAGAAGTAAGGAAGCGATGGAATATGTCCTCCGTTACAAAGGAAAATTCACTGAGCCTGAACAGTATGAGAATATTACAATTAAAGCATTGAACGATGGTTCTGTTTTAAAGCTAAAAGATGTTTCCAAAGTAGAATTCGGGGCGTACAGTTATACCGTTTCTTCTAATTTCAATAAGAAACCTTCAGTCACGATGGCTATTTTCCAGATGGCCGGATCTAATGCCAACGAGGTACAGATTGCTCTTCAGGAAAGAATGAAAGAGCTTGAGAAATCCTTTCCGGAAGGAATGGCCTATGAAATTCCTTATGCTACAAAAGAAGCTTTGGACCAGTCCATAGATCAGGTGATTCATACCCTTATTGAAGCATTTATTCTGGTATTCATCGTGGTGTATATCTTCCTGCAAGATTTCCGTTCTACGTTGATCCCGGCTATTGCAGTTCCAGTATCTATTGTGGGAACGTTCTTCTTTATGAATTTGTTTGGTTTTTCTATTAATATCCTGACGTTGTTTGCCCTGGTACTGGCCATTGGTATTGTGGTGGACGATGCCATTGTCGTCGTGGAAGCAGTCCATGCTAAAATGGAACATAAAAAGCTTAATCCAAGGGCTGCGACCATGTCGGCGATGAGTGAGATCACAGGAGCTATTGTTTCAATTACCCTGATTATGTCTGCGGTATTCGTTCCGGTAGCTTTTATGAGTGGTTCTACAGGATTGTTTTACCAGCAGTTTGCCCTGACATTGGCGATTGCCATTGTGATTTCAGCTATTAATGCCTTGACTTTGAGCCCTGCTTTGTGTGCTATATTCTTAAAACAGCATCATCCGGGGACCCAGGAGAAAATGAATTTCAAAGACCGTTTCTTTGCCGGTTTTAATGCAAGCTTTAATAAACTGACCTTCCGTTACGGAAAAGCAATTCTGTTCCTGTTAAAGAAAAGATGGGTAGCAGGGATCATTATTGTTGCATTCGGAGGGCTGTTTGTGTGGATGTCTATGACGACGCCTAAAGGATTTATTCCAGATGAAGATCAAAGTTTTATCATCGTAACAGCCAATCTTGCTCCAGGAGCATCCAAAGACAGAACATCCAAAGTAGTTTCTGATACCGAAGACCTGTTAATGAAAAATCCGGCAGTGGAAAAAGTAATTTCGGTGGACGGGCTGAACTTATTCAGTGGATCCATGTCATCTTCCGCGGCTTCTATTTTCGTTAAACTGAAAAAAACAGAAGAAAGAGGAAATGTAAGTAATATCAATGATATAATCGGTCAGGTACAGGGAACACTTTCACAGGATAAAAGAGCGAATTTCCTAGTCATTAATACACCTACGGTAGATGGTTTCGGAAATACCAGCGGTATGGAGCTTGTTCTTCAGGACCGTACGAACGGGGAGCTTCAGAATCTTGGAAATATCTCTTACGGAATGATGGGCGCGTTGATGCAGAGACCGGAAGTAGCGGTAGCATTTACAACGTTTGATGTAACCTATCCGCAGTTTGAAGTGCTGGTAGACGAAGTGAAAGCAGCGCAGCTTGGCGTTAATGTTTCTGATGTATTGGGTGTAATGCAGGGCTATTACGGAAGTATTCAGTCTTCGGATTTCAACAGATTCGGGAAATATTACAAAGTACTGGTTCAGTCTACTCCGGAAATGAGAGAAGATAAAGAATCACTGAACGGTATTTTCGTTAAAAATAATTCGGGCGAAATGGTTCCTATCAATACACTGGTAAGCTTAAAACAGGTAACAGGAGCAGAAGTAGTAGATCGTTTCAACCTGTTCAACTCTTCAAATCTAACGGTAATGCCGGCTCCGGGATTCAGTACGGGACAAGCGATGGCAGCGATTGATGAGGTAAGCAAACAGGTACTCCCTCCGGGATATACGTACGATTACAAAGGAATGAGCCGTGAAGAAGTAAGTGCAGGGTCACAATCGGTGATGATCTTCGGATTATGTATTGTGTTTGTATTCTTCCTTTTATCGGCGCAGTATGAAAGTTATGTACTTCCGTTTGCTGTACTGATCGCGATTCCTGTAGGTTTATCAGGGGTATTTGTAGGAATTACAATGGCGGATCTTTCCAACAATATTTATGTTCAGATTGCTTTGGTCATGCTGATCGGTCTTTTGGCGAAAAACGGAATCCTGATTGTAGAATTTGCCATTCAGCGTCGAAGAGCAGGGAAAAGCCTTATCGCTTCTGCGGTAGAAGGATCCAAAGCCCGTTTACGTCCGATTCTGATGACATCATTGGCATTTATTGCGGGACTTCTTCCATTACTGTTTGTTATAGGACCATCAGCATTAGGAAACCATTCTATTGGATATGCTGCCGTTTCAGGGATGATCTTCGGAACTGTTTTAGGAATCTTCGTAGTACCGGTACTGTTTGTGGTCTTCCAGGCTTTACATGAAAGAATGAGCGGAAAAGTAATAACGGAAGCCGACTGGGAATATTAATCCAAATGATTATTAAAATGAATTCAATTAAAAATATAGCATATATCGCATTGATCTCAGGAGCTGCCGTTTCGTGCAAAGTTCAGAAATATGAACAGCCTGAAGTGAAAATGCCTGAAGTTTTCAGAAGCGACAGCATCGTTGCAGACGCTCAGGAAAATATAGCAAAAATCAGCTACAGAGATTTCTTCAAAGATCCGGTTCTGGTCAATCTTATTGATAAAGCCATTGCACAGAATAATAATTTTCTGGTGGCACTAAAACAGATAGAATATGCCTCCCTTGCTTATAATCAGAGCAAGTGGGGGAATGTTCCCACAATCAGCGCTACCGTTGCGAACGCGAGCATCAGCAGGCCTTCAGACAACAGTATGAACGGAATGATGGCCGGACAGTTCATGGGAAGAAAATATACGGAAGATTATACCACATCGGTCAACATTTCATGGGAAGCTGACATTTGGGGAAAGATCAGAGGAAGAAAAGAACAGGCTCTGACGGAATATCTTAAAACTCAGGAAGCTGCAAAGGCAGTGAAAACCCAGCTGGTAGCTTCAGTAGTGCAGGGATATTACAACTTACTTCTGCTGGATACCCAATTGCAGATCACAAAATCCAATCTGGAGTATTCTGATACAACCTTGAAGTTTTTAACCAAGCAGCAGGAATTAGGTTTAACGACCGCTTTAGCTGTACAGCAACAGGAAATTGTAAAAGATAAGATTTTAAAAACCGTTCCTGCTATTGAAAGTTCTATAACGGTTCAGGAAAATGCATTAAGCCTTCTGACAGGTTCAATGCCTGATAGGATTGAAAGAAGTACAAGTCTGAATAATGTACAGCCACCGGACAGAATTGCAGCAGGAATTCCATCGGAACTGTTAAGCTACAGACCGGATATTAAAACCGCAGAACTTGAAGTCAGAAAAAATGCTGCTGCGATCCATGTGGCAAAAATGAGTATGTATCCTTCCCTGAATATTACTGCTCAGGGCGGACTAAATGCGTTCCAGGCAAGTCACTGGTTCAGTGTTCCGGGTTCGCTTTTCGGAATGGCGGCAGGAATGATTGCACAGCCTATTTTAAACGGAAAACAATTAAAAACGCAGTATGAGCAGTCTAAAGTGCTGGCAGATCAGGCTGAAATTAATTTTAAACAATCTGTCTTAAAAGCGGTTGGAGAAGTTTCTGATGCGCTGGTCCAGATTCAGAAACTGGAAGAACAGCAGAAAATTGCAGAAGGGCTGGCTGTGAAATCCGGTGAGGCCGTGAAAAAAGCTGATATTTTATTTAAATACAATTCAGTGACCTATGTGGAGGTGATTATCGCACAAAGCAATAAGCTTCAGGCAGAACTGGATCTGGCTTCCGTGAAAGCACAACGATTGAATGCCATTACTTCTCTGTACAGGGCAGTAGGCGGCGGCTGGCAATAAAGTAAAATGAAACCTGCTTCGTCTATGATGATGCAGCAGGTTTTTAAACTAAATCATTATGAAGAATACAAATATACATGAAGGTATTATTCTTATTCCTGATTTCAGCGGGTTTACTGAATTTGTGTTCAATACAAAACTTTATACAGGAGAATATATTGTAAGACAACTACTATCTACGCTAATCGATATGAATGATCAGTATTTTGAAATTTCAGAGATCGAGGGTGATGCCATTTTATTTTACAGATACGATAATCATCCGTCTTATGAGCATATTTCAAAAATACTCTGGAATATGCGGAATGCCTTTAACCAAAAGATTAAAGAGCTAAGCAAGGAACTCAGTACAGCCATCGACATGTCGTTGAAATTTATAGTACACTATGGGAAGTTTTCGCAGTATAGGATCGGAAGTTTTAAAAAGCTTTATGGAAAAACGATAGTGGAGGCCCATCAGATGCTGAAGAATGAATTTGCCGAGCAGCCGTCTTATGCCCTGTTCAGTAATTCTTTTCTGGAAAACAGTGGAAACAGCGAATCAGAAATTGATATACAGAAATATCATCTTCCGGAAGGTGGGATGATCCATTATTTTGAGAATGTCAACTAGCATATCTATTTTTTAATCCTTGTGAATTTGCTATGCGGTGCCCGGATATCTCTGGGCATTTTTTGTGGATTGAGGTAAAGAAATTATAATTGAAATCAATACTGACGAAGGAATTGAGTGCAAAAAAGAAACTAAAAAAAGTAAATTTTATAAGTAGCTTCTTCAACCTGTAATACCGACCAATCATTGACCCAAGAAACTGGAGCGTTAAGAAAATGAATTCTGTGAATGTTAAAAAAACTCTTCTGTCTGAGTGCGGGATAAAATTATGATTCTTAATATAGAGTGCTACCACACGAGTTTAGAGTTTTTAGAGAACAGATTTCATTTTTAGCGGAAGGTTCTAAATCTTGAACTTTTGGTCTTTTACTTCAAGACAAAAGAATATATTAAATAATGCAGAATGTTTTTACAGAAAAAAGCAGATTCCTCAGAACCTGCTTTGATGTTTAAAATATATCAATAATAAACTATTTCAACGTAAACTTCACTTTCGTCTTAATTGCATCTGAAGAATTCCCGATCTGTGCCTCAAAATCCCCGGGCTCAGCCGTCCATTCATGCTTATCTGCATCAAAATAACTCAAAGCTGTTTTATCAATCGTGAAAGTCACTTCCTTCTGTTCACCTGGATTTAAATATACTTTTTCAAAACCTTTAAGTTCCTTTGCAGGGCGGGGTACGGAAGCTTTGATGTCACTTATGTATAGTTGGGCAACTTCAGCACCCGCTTTCTTTCCTGTATTTTTTACAGTCACGGTGAATGTGATCTTATCGTCTTGAGACATCATTTTTTTATCAGCAGAAGCCTTTCCAAACTCAAATGTCGTGTAGCTCAATCCATGTCCGAAACTGAACAAAGGTTTGATCTTTTTTGTGTCGTGCCAACGGTATCCTACAAAAACACCTTCGTTATAGGTAATATTGATCGGGTTTTTCTGGTCTTTTCCTTTTCCGGCAGCCAATTCGTCTTTTTGTCCCGGATATTCACCCAACTGATGTGCCGAATTATCTTCCAGTTTCACAGGGAAAGTAAACGGAAGTTTTCCCGATGGGTTGGCATCACCGGCCAAAACGGAAGCGATAGAATTTCCGGCTTCGGAACCAAGATACCACGACTGTACAACAGAAGGAACTTCTTTAATCCAAGGCATAGCTACCGCGTTTCCGGAAACCAGAACCACTGCTAGATTTTTATTGGCTTTCGCTAATGCAGAAATTAAATTGTCTTGATTGTAGGGAAGTCCGTAACTTTTTCTGTCATTACCTTCACTGTCCTGGAAATCAGATTTATTCAATCCTCCAACGAAAATCACATAGTCGGATTTTTTGGCCAGCTCCACAGCTTCGTTCAGTAATTCAGCTGCAGAGCGGTCGTCTTTCAGGTTCTGCCCAGATTTTACCCCGTTATATTCTCCACCGATGTCTCCTACATAACCTCTTGCATATTGCACGTCGGCTTGCTTTCCAAATCTGGTTCTAATTCCATCCAATGGAAGTGTTTCATATTTTACTTTTAAAGAGGAAGAGCCACCACCAACGGTCATGATTTTGATGGCATTTTCACCAATAACGGCAATTTTTTTAGCCTTATTGATATCAATTGGAAGTACATTACTTTGATTTTTCAGCAATACAATTCCTTCTTCTCCGATCTCTTTTGCTACTGCTTTATGCTCTTCAGAAGCAATATTCCCGAAAGGTTTATTCCTGTTCATTGTAGTTTTATAGGCCAGACGAAGTAATCTGGTTACCTTGTCGTCAAGCTCCTGTGTTCCTACTTTTCCAGCTTTGATTAAATCTAAATAGGGTTTTGCTAAATAATAATTGTCGTACGCATTTTTTGTTCCTGCAGAAAGTCCGTTCGTCCAGCTTCCGAATTCAAGGTCTAATCCGTTGTGGATCGCCTGTTCCGTATTGTTTACCGCTCCCCAGTCTGATACCACAACACCTTTGTAGCCCCATTCCTTTTTCAGAATGTCATTTAAAAGATACTGGTTTTGGCTGGCATACTGGTTTTTGTACATATCATAAGCGCCCATTATCGTCCACGAATCACCTTCGGTTACCGCTGCTTTGAAAGGTGGAAGGTAAATCTCATAAAGTGTTCTGTCATCAATATTGACATTGCTTGTATGACGGAACATCTCCTGATTGTTTAAGGCAAAATGCTTCACAGAAGTCGCCACACCATTGGATTGTACTCCTTTGATGTACGGAACAACCATTGTTGAAGTTAAGTAAGGGTCTTCACCCATATATTCGAAGTTTCTTCCGTTCAGTGGTGTTCTGTAGATATTGACACCAGGTCCGAGAAGAATATCTTTTTTTCTGTATCGGGCTTCTTCGCCCAAAGCTTTCCCGTAATTCCAGGACATTTTTTTGTTCCATGTTGCTGAAAGTGCCGTAAGGGCAGGATAGGCAATGATCGAGTCATTGGTCCATCCGGCCTGGTCCCATTCATCCCACATCACTTCCGGACGTACACCGTGAGGCCCGTCTGTTGTCCAGAATTCAGGAATTCCCAGTCTGGGAACTCCGGGCGAACTGAACTTGGACTGTGCATGCAGCATAGCCACTTTTTCTTCCACGGTCATTCTCGAAAGAGCGTCCTGAATACGCTGCTCTACAGGTTTTGATTCATCTAAATAAACGGGTTGAGTATGATTCTGAGCCATATATGAAGCGGCAATAAGGGTGAATAAACTTACAATGGCGGTTTTCTTGAACATAAAATGCCTTTTTATTGATTAACAACAAAAGTAAGTAAAATTTTTATTATCTCAAATTGAGAAAATAATTTTAACCAATAAATTTTTTAATCTTAAGGTTAGGCGGATAAGTTTCGTGTTCCGGGGTTGAGAGTTTGGTATTTCAGGGTTTAAGCGTTTGAGGTTGCGGATATAGAAATATTGGGTGGCCGTTATCGGAGCAGTTTCCTATCTTTTATCAGAAATATAAAACCTTACTTGATTTTGAGCATTCTGCTACAACATATCCTACCCGAATCCTGTTCCCGTAACTCAAAACTCGTACCCTGCAACCGGCAACAAACTCATCACATCTCACTTAATGATTCTCCCATCCCTTCACTGCACCTCCTTTAAAGATCTCCTCAGCTTTTTTAGCCACTTCATCAGACTGATAGGCCTTTACAAAGTTTTTAACCTTGGTGGAATTTTTATTGTCATGGGTAGCAACAATTACATTGACGTATGGAGAATCTTTATCCTCACTAAAGACCCCCTGTTTGGCAGCATCTAGTCCAGCCTGTGAAGCAAAATTGTTATTGATAATGGCTATCACTACTTCTTTATCATCCAGCACTCTTGGAAGCTGTGGAGCTTCAATCTCTAGGATTCTAAAATGTTTCGGATTTTCGGTAATATCTGTGACCTTTGGAAGGAGTCCGATGCCGTCTTTTAATTTTAAAAGTCCGTTTTTCTGAAGTAGCAGGAGGGAACGTCCACCATTGGTTGGATCATTTGGGATAACGATGGTGCTTCCGTTTTGAAGTTGGTTGATCGTTTTGATCTTCTTAGAATATGCTACAATAGGATAGACGAAAGTATTTCCTACCACAGCCAGTTTATAGCCTCTCTGCTTGGACTGCTCATTCAAATAAGGAACATGCTGGAAAGCATTCGCTTCAATGTCTCCGTTGTTCAATGCTTCATTCGGAACTACATAATCATTGAAAGGAATTAGTTCTACATCAAGATTATACTTTTCCCTGGCTACTTTTTTAGCTGCTTCGGCAATTTCGAGTTCCGGACCGTAGGTAATTCCTACCACAATATGATTCGGATCGTCTTTCTTTCCGGAACATGCATTGAATATGAAAAGCCCGGCAGCTAAAATGCCTATTATTTTTATCTTTTTCATTAGAATTTTTTATTATTAAAGGTGATTGAGGCTATCGAATCCACCTGTGTTATTTTGATTTAATATTAATTTGCATGTACTTTCGCTTACCTGTGATCAAATTTCTTCGCCAATCTGTCTCCTGCAAACTGTATGATAAATACCAATGCTACCAACAGTACGAGTACCACATTCATAATCACCGCATCGTAACCGATATAACCGTACTGATAGCCAATTTGGCCCAGTCCGCCAGCTCCCAGTGCTCCACCCATAGCAGAATAACCCACCAAAGTAATCAGGGTGATCGCTGCATTGTTGATCAGGGAAGGAAGCGCTTCAGGAAGCAGGACTTTCTGAATAATTTGTAAAGGGGATGCACCCAAAGCTCTGGCTGTTTCTATTAAACCATATGGAACCTCAAGAAGGCTGTTTTCTACCAGTCTGGCGATAAACGGAGCTGCTCCTACACTTAGTGGAACTAAGGCAGCATTCATTCCAATAGACGTTCCTATGATCACTCTGGTGAAAGGGATCATCCAGACAATCAGAATAATAAAAGGAATAGACCGGAAAATATTCACCAGAATAGAGATTGCTCTATAATAAACTGCATTTTCCAGCAATTGTCCTTTCCTTGTTAAAAATAAGAGAATCCCAACCGGAAGACCTAAAACAAATCCAAAAAATCCTGAGACAAACGTCATATAAACTGTTTCCCAAAGTCCCTTTCCCAAAAGAGAAATTACTGCATCACTAAGCATATCCTTTTACTGTATTTTGAATTTTATTCTGGTTAAAATAATAGATTGCCTTCTGGTTTTCCTCGGTTTCTCCCTGCAGCTGCAACAGAAGTTTTCCGAAGTTTGAGTTGCCGAGATATTCTACATCGGCTTTCAGAAGTCGGTAAGGTATTTTATATTGGTCATAAAGTGTCGAAAGAAGTTTTTCAACACTGATATGTTCATTGAGTTCTATTTCAACCAGCGGAAATAAACCGTCCCGTGGTTCTTTCTGCAGTTTTTTATTTAGTTCCTGAGGAATAGTCATGATATCTGAATTTATAAATTGTCGGATCACCGGATTTTCTTTATCCGAGATGATCTCGCTTAATGTTCCTTTTGCTAATAATTTTCCTTTGTCTATGACAGCTACATGATTGCAGACCGCCTTGATAACCTCCATTTCGTGGGTGATTAAAAGAATGGTGATGCCAAGCCTTTGATTGATATCTCTTAAAAGCTGCAGGATGGATTGTGTAGTGGCCGGATCCAGCGCGCTGGTAGCCTCGTCGCAGAGAAGGAGATACGGATCATTCGCTAATGCCCTTGCAATGGCTACTCTCTGTTTCTGCCCGCCCGAAAGGCTTCTTGGATAATCATTGGCTTTGTCTTCCAGTCCTACAATTTTCAGCAGTTCGTTTACTTTTCTGCTGATCTCATTCTTACTGACGTAATCCAGTTCTAATGAAAGGGCTACATTATCAAAAACAGTTCTTGATGAAAGCAGGTTAAAATGCTGGAAAATCATTCCGATTTTTTTCCGTTCACCTGCAAGCTGTTTTGAGTTTAATTTGGTGAAATCTTTTCCGTTGATAATGATCTGCCCTTCATCAGGTCTTTCCAGGAGATTTACAGTCCGGATCAGGGTGCTTTTTCCGGCTCCGGAAAACCCGATGATTCCCACAATATCTCCTTTTTCTATACTCAGGCTTACCTGATCCAGAGCTTTGAAGGACTGTTTTTTCTGGTGAAATGTTTTTGAAATGTTCTTGATTTCTATCATTTTGAATGTTCTTGTCTGATGTATATTAAAATAAAAAGGCCCTACAACGTGGTAAGGCCTTTAGAATATGGTATATTTAATTAAGGTCAGCCACGGAATTTCTGATGCATAGGCATACAGTTGCACATCATCATAGTTTTGATGGTCTGTTTCTGCACTGACTGATGTTTAAATCCTTGTATCATTTTATTTTCCTGAATACGGTTGCAAATATAGGACATATATTTTCATTAGTCTACTTAAATAATAGACTTTTTATATTTTTTGTTTTCCCTGATTTTTAATCAATTGTTTTTCAGTGGGTTATTTTGTTTTAAATTTTGTTAATATTCATAGATAACAAACTTTTTTAATGCTTAACTTTATTTAAATTATTAAGAAAGACGTTTAACCATTATTTTTCTATAACCTTAGTCAGTCTTTAACAACTCCTTACTAAATTAGCTTAATCCAAAAAAAATTCCGACTTTTGTCCCCCTTCAATAATCCCGAAATTCATGAAACTTTGTATTGCCGAAAAGCCCAGTGTTGCCAGAGATATCGCCAAAGTATTAGGTGCTACCACGCCTAAACAGGGCTATATGGAAGGTAACGGATACTGTGTGACATGGACATTCGGGCACCTGTGTACCTTAAAGGAGCCTCACGACTATGGTCCTCAGTACAAATCCTGGAATTTGTTTTTATTACCCATAATTCCAGCCAGTTTTGGGATCAAATTAATTCCCAATAAAGGTGTTGAGAACCAGTTTAAAGTCATTGAAAGATTAGTAGAAGAATGTGATGAGGTCATTAATTGTGGTGATGCCGGACAGGAAGGAGAGCTGATTCAGCGATGGGTTTTACAGAAAGCAAAATGTAACAAACCTGTTCAGCGTTTATGGATCTCGTCCCTTACTGAAGAAGCCATTAAAGAAGGTTTTGACAATCTGAAACCAGCTGAAGATTATAAAAATCTCTATCTGGCAGGAAATGCCAGGGCTATAGGCGACTGGCTTTTAGGAATCAATGCAACGAGGTTATTTACCAAAAAGTTTGGTGGTAATAAAGCGGTTCTTTCCATTGGAAGAGTGCAGACACCTACGTTGGCAATGCTCGTTCAGCGTCAGAAGGAAATCGATGCATTCAATACCGAAGAATATTGGGAACTTAAAACCAAATACCGTGACGTTATTTTCAATGCAGCGATTGACCGTTTAAAAACTCTAGACCGCGCCGAAAAAGGACTTGAGTATCTTAAATTAAATCCTTTTGAGATTGTCTCTTTTGAAATTAAAGAAGGAAAAGAAAAAAATCTGAGACTTTTTGATTTAACAGGACTTCAGGTGGAAGCCAACAAAAAATATGGCTACTCTGCAGAAAATACCCTAAATTATATTCAAAGTCTGTACGAAAAGAAACATGTCACTTATCCGCGTGTGGATACCACTTATCTATCCGAAAGTCTGTATCCGAAAATAGAAGGAATTCTTCGGAAAATGCATTTTTACCAGGAGCTGGTTTCCCCATTGCTGGAAGCACCTATTCCTAAGTCAAAAGCTGTTTTCGATGATACGAAAGTCACTGATCACCATGCGATTATTCCTACTGAAGTTCCGCCCTCTCAAAATCTTAGCAGGGAAGAAAAGCTGATCTATGATCTGGTTGCAAAACGTTTTATTTCTGTTTTTTATCCGGAATGTAAAATTTCAAATACTCTGGTAGAAGGAAAAGTCGGAACCATTCCCTTCAAAACAAGCGGCAGACAGGTCCTGGAACCGGGATGGAGAGCTGTTTATGCCAAAGAGCCCAAAGAAGAATCTACAGATAAAGAAAAAGAGAAAGAAGAAGAACAGACCATTCCTGAGTTTACCGTTGGAGAAAGCGGACCTCACGATCCGATGATCCACCAGGGTAAAACCACACCACCAAAACCATATACAGAAGCAACTTTGCTGAGGGCAATGGAAACTGCCGGAAAACAAGTAGAGGACGAAGAATTGCGTGAACTTCTGAAGAACAACGGAATAGGAAGACCATCTACCCGTGCCAATATCATTGAAACCCTTTTTAAAAGGAAATACATTGAGAAGAAAAGAAAAAATCTGATCGCCACCCAAACCGGAATTCAGTTAATTGATACCATTGAGGACGAACTTCTGAAAAGCCCTGAATTAACTGGAGAATGGGAATCAAAGCTTCGTAAAATTGAAAGCGGTGAATATGAAGCCAATCAGTTTAAAGAAGAACTGATCCAGATGGTAACGGAACTGACTGAAAAAGTAGTGTACGGAAAAGGAAAAGTAATTACATTATACGAAGAAAAAGAAGAAGTTATAGAAAAGAAAAAGCGGGAGCCTGCTGTAAAAAAAGAGCTTCAGTCCTGGGAAGAAACAAAATGCCCGAAATGTAAAGAACATCACCTGATCAAAGGAAAAGCAGCTGTAGGATGCTCTGATTTCAAGAACTGCGGTTTTAAAATTACTTTTGATATTTTCGGTAAGAAATTATCAGATAAGCAGCTTTTAGATCTTGTTTTAAAAGGGAAAACTTCAAAATTGAAAGGATTCACTGCACACTCTAAAGCTTTAACAGAGGGAGTTTTAGCGCTTGGAGAAGATTTTCAGGTACAGCTTGCTTAAAAATTAACGAAACAATTTATCGTACCACCCACTGATGTCTTTTTTGATGGTATCATGGTATTTACATAAGATCTGCGCCAGTTCCAGCTCTGATCTTTCGGATTTGTAGCTGTTTAAAGTAAGATAACCGAAAAAATGACCATCCTGATCAACAATTGCAGGTGGATAGGATGCATAACTGCTCCACGGAGAATACGTACTGTATGAACTTCCGTAGTTTCCATTACCGTTCCATATAGATTTTGAGCTGAGCATATTTCCATAGTCACTGTAAGGATTCCAGATCGAATTTTTGTCAAAAGTATCACAGTTTAGACAGCCAAGATATTGATCCTGGTTGGAACCGCCGTACAGATGCAAGGTCTGAGCCTGAAAAATACAGCAAACCAGGAGGCTTAAAAATGTGAAGATCTTTGTTATGGTCATATGAATACTGTTTACTGCAAATTTACTATTTTGTAAGTGTTTTATGAATCCTGTTATTCAACCACAAAAGTCGCAAAAATTTACTGGACACTTAAATATTTTAAGTTAAATACATTGAGTATAAAAATATATTTAAGTTTCCATGAAATCTTTTTTGCTATCTGCTCTTGTTTTCACAACGGTAAAAACATTGAAATTAAGAATTAAGAAGTAAACTTATTCCAAATTTTCTGGCATTTCTGAAAAACATTTGTGTACTTTGTATTTGCATTCAAATTAAATAAATATTCATGACTCCGGAAAAAAAGAAACTCATGACAGACAGCTTCGGTCGCTCAGAAACATTGAAATTTTATAAGGCCGAACTGCTGGAAATAGACACCGATTTCGTCTCCATCAAAATTCCTAAAATGGAAATGATGACCCGGAAAGCCGGAATGTTCAATGGAGCTATGATTGCTTCCCTCGTGGATGTTTCTTCCGGATATGCATCGGTAAGCCATTATAAAGACGACTGTTATGTGGTGACTGTGGAACTGAAGGTCAATTATCTTCGCCCTGCAATGGGAGATGCCCTGATATCACGGTCTTATGTTATCAAAGGAGGTGCAAAAATCATTGTGGTAAGGACAGAAATATATGTTCTTGATGAAAATACGGGTTCGGAAAGTCATGTAGCAACTTCTCTGGTAACGATGATGAGGATAAAATAACCGCTGTATAGATTAAAATATTCTGTAAACAAGGAGCCAGACAGGCTTTTTTCAATGTAAATGGAACAGGTTTTGCTCAGTAAACACCATAAACATTAAAAAATAATAATATGAACTTAATTATCAGGCTGTTCATTACAGCAATCATTGCATACCTTTTGACCAAGGTACTTCCTGGTGTACATTTCGAAGGATTTTCTTCGGCAATTATTTTTGCCCTTGTATTAGGAGTATTAAATATTTTTGTAAAACCTATTTTGGGACTTTTTGGTCTGCCGCTTACGATCATTACATTAGGGTTGTTTGCTTTAGTGATCAATGCCGTGATCATTTTGATCGCAGATTATTTTATAGACAGTATGGTGGTAGACGGCTTCTGGTGGGCACTGATCTTCAGTATATTGCTATCCTTTGTCACCTCTCTGGCCAATTCTATGTTTTCAGATGGAGATTAATTGATCCAATATTAAGATACAATCATAAGTCTGCTGTTTTTTACGGCAGACTTTTTTATTGCTTTTGAACAGGAAAAATCAAAACTTTAATGTTAATTCTTTCGCTCCTTTTTATTTTAAATATTAACTTTGGCCATCTTTGAAATAAACTAAAGGAATGATAAGATCAGCGCGATTTATAATTCCGTTAAAAATGAATATCAATATATGAAACTTAAGTACAGTCTGCTGGCTCTGGCAGCTCCACTCTTAATGAATGCACAACAGTTAATGACGCCTGAAATTCTTTGGACTTTGAAAAAAGTAGGAGTACAGGCCGTCTCACCGGATCAGTCTTCATTGATCTATAAAGTGGGACAGGTAGATCTGAAAACAGAAAAAACAAAAAATGAGAACTATTTTCTCAATGTTCTTAATACCCAGTCTTCCAAAATAGATTTCGGTAAAAAAGCTTTAATTCAGTGGGATAAGAACGGAATTTATGCTCAGGAAGGAGATAAAATTTTCCTTTCAAAAGACAATGGGAAAACCTGGTCAGAATTTTACACCATTGGAGAAGTTGACAATATTGTAATCTCCCCGGACGGTAAAAAAATTGCGTTCAGCAAACAGGTTCTGGTAGAAAAGTTAATGGGGAAAGATAAATACAGTGATACCCCTAAAACAACAGCTCAGGTATATACAGATCTTAATCACAGACACTGGGATTACTTCAATGAAGGAAAATACAACCATGTGTTTGTCGTTAACGCTACAGACAAGGCAGAATCTGCAAAAGATTTATTGGAAGGTAAAACCTGGGATTCTCCTCAAAGACCCTTCGGAGGAGCAGAAGATTTTATCTGGAGCCCGGATTCTTCTCAACTTTTATATGTTACAAAACCTAAAAGCGGGAAAGAATATTCTACAAGCACCAACACAGACATTTTTACCTACGACCTGGCTTCAGGAACAACAAAGAATTTAACAGAATCGAACCAAGGATATGATGTTAATCCAAAATTAAGTCCGGACGGGAAATCACTGGTTTGGCAAAGCATGGCCAGAGATGGTTATGAAGCGGATAA
This sequence comes from Chryseobacterium lathyri, assembly GCF_030812195.1. Classification (GTDB taxonomy): domain Bacteria; phylum Bacteroidota; class Bacteroidia; order Flavobacteriales; family Weeksellaceae; genus Chryseobacterium; species Chryseobacterium lathyri_A. The sequence goes on along the minus strand of NZ_JAUSSF010000004.1, from coordinate 2,017 downwards.
GAATGATGTGAAAATCATGGACTGGAAGTCTGGGAAGATAGCGAATCTTACTGCTGGCTGGGATGAAAGTGTTTCCGGAGATGTATTCTGGAGTGGTGATTCAAAAACCATTTATTTTACAGCAGCGTTCAGAGGAACAAAGCAGCTTTTCTCCTTAGATCCTAAGGCCGGAAAAGTACAGCAGATCACAAAAGGTGATTTTGACGTTAACGAAATCTTTACCGACAATAAATCTTCACTTTTAGTAGGAAGAACAGATATAAACCATGCAACGGAATTATTCTCTGTCAATCTGAAAAACGGTGAAATGAAGCAGGTGACCGAAGTCAACAAAGATGCTTATGCAAAGCTGGCTCAGGGTAAATCTGAACTGAAGATGGTGAAAACATCAGACGGTAAAGAAATGGGTGTATGGTTCCACTATCCGCCGAACTTTGACCCGAATAAAAAATATCCTACACTGGTATATTGCCAGGGAGGCCCGCAATCTGCACTCACACAGTATTTCAGTACAAGATGGAACTTCTCTTTAATGGCAGCCAACGGATATATCATCGTTGCTCCAAACAGACGAGGAATGCCGGGATGGGGAACAAAATGGAATGAAGAAATTTCTAAAGACTGGGGCGGACAGCCAATGAGAGATTATCTGGCAGCGACAGACTTTGCAAAGACCTTACCGTATGTAGATGGTGAAAGAGTCGCGGCAGTAGGAGCGAGCTACGGAGGATACAGTGTATTTATGCTAGCCGGAATCCATGAAAACAGATTTAAAACATTCATTGCACATGATGGATTGTTCGACATGAAATCGTGGTACCTTACTACTGAAGAGCTTTGGTTTGCGAACTGGGATCTTGGTTCCCCATGGGAAAAACCGCTTCCCAAAGCCTATACAGAATTCAATCCAAGCAATTTTGTTGAAAAATGGAATAAACCTATCATGATTGTTCAGGGAGGAATCGATTTCCGTGTACCTTACGAGCAAGGACAGGAAGCTTTTCAGGCAGCCAAGTTAAGAGGACTGAAATCTAAATTAGTTTATTTCCCGAACGAAAATCACTGGGTACTTCATCCGCAAAACGGACTGGTATGGCAGAGAGAATTCTTCGACTGGTTGAAGGAAACTTTGTAATTAAAAATGTAAATGAATAGATGAAAATATCAATTTCAAATGTTCAAAATTCAATAGGAGCGGGCTTTAGCCCGCTTTTTGTTTTCAGATCTGAGAGGCTTTAGCCAAATTTTATATATTTGAATATGCAAAACAGAATTTCCTCGTTTCCACCAATAATTGACGATAAGTCCGAAATTTTAATTTTAGGTTCAGTTCCCGGAGTGAAATCTTTGGAAAAACAACAGTACTATGCGCATCCGCAGAATAAATTCTGGACCATTATTTTTGAGCTGTTCAATGAAAAATTTACTGAAGATTATTCTGAACGGCTGAATATTTTAAAGAAACATCATATAGCAGTCTGGGACGTTATCGACTCCTGTGAGAGAAAAGGAAGTCTGGATTCGGAGATCAAAAATGAAGAAGCTAACCGAATTGCTGAACTTTTAGAGGAATATCCCAATATTAAAGCTATCTTTTGTAACGGAGGAAAATCATACAAGAACCTGCAGAAGCTTTTAGGAAAAAGCTTTAAATTACCCATTTTTCAGCTTCCTTCCACAAGCCCTCTTCATACCGTATCTTTTGAAAAGAAACTGGAAGCATGGAAGAAGATTTTAGCATTCCTGATTTAAATTTTAACCACAAAAGTCACAAAATATTTTGTGGTTCTTAAATTTTTAGGACAGATAATTTAAAAAAGTTTATTGACTTGAAGATAACAAGTTCATATTAGTAGGAAATAAGATTTTTCAAAAGTTTAGGTGTAGGTTTCGGGGGGGGGGGGGGGGGGGGGGCCCCCCCCCCCCCCCCCCCCCCGACGTTGGGGCCGGGGCAGGTTTTGTTTTGGTTTTTGTTTTTTTTTTTTTTTTGTGTGGGTGGGTTTATGATAATCTAGTC
>NZ_JAUSSF010000003.1 GCF_030812195.1 Chryseobacterium lathyri | reverse complement strand
TGGTACTGCGAAAGCGGGAGAGTAGGCCGCCGCCAGTTTTTATTAAAAGTCTCATACAGTTATTGTATGAGACTTTTTTTGTTATATACCCCATCTCATACATATACATATACTTATACTTATATCCCATATATATACCTCCATACCAAAAAAATCATTGATGATTTATAAGGGATCATTAATCAATGAGCATGCATAATTACAGCCTATTTTAATTGCTTACTGTAAAAACAATCCTGCTGTTGTAGGTGGCTGCAGGAAGTGTTACAGATACGCCGCTTACCTGGTACTGTATATTAATCCCGGTATAAGATGTAACTGATAAAATAGTTGATATCCTGAATAATTCAACAGGAGTGAGAGGAACAGTGATATAATTAGTTCCACCTGATATACTGCATCCTAAGCACAGGGTGGATCCGTTATTTGTTCTTTTTGCTGATATGACCAAAGAACTGTTCCATGTAGGGTTACCTTGATATTGTACATAGACTTTTACGCTTCCAAGCAATGCCGGCAGGCCAACATTAATACTAGCCTGGTTCGTTGGGCTACTATAAGTCCCGCTATAGTTACTTCCCGCTTCTGTAATTGCAGGAATGGTTGCATTCCAGTTGGTAACCGGAACTGTTACAGATTGTGCTTTACTAAGATGACTAAAAATGAGAAAAAATACAAAGCAGATATAATGCTTTATAGAAAATATTTTAAGTGTCATGAAGTGAATGGGTTTCATTTCTTTTTTCATTTTATTCTGTGATAGTATAGGTGATAACAATAGGTGTATTGGTTCGGGCTGAAAGATCAGAATAAGTGTTCACATCAAGGCTGATAGTCAGTCTGTGCCCATTATTAGCACCGGTCCCTGTAAAAGCTCCGCCTATTCCCGTAATAATATTCGTAGCTGTTGTAGAAAGAGTAACCAGTCCTGATGATGTACCTAATACTCCACCACCAGCACCGGAAGCTGCAGCTGCCTGTGCTCTTATGTTGACTCCGGGAATTATCTGATTGATAGAGGCTGTAATTCTTCTTGTAAGCCCTCCTGATGCAATAGCCGAAGTGTAATTAATCCACTTTGTTGTATTCGCTGCAGGAGTGGTTAAAGCCTGTCCTGCTTCCGTGGGTGCTGTAAAATTCAGGGTAAATGTTCCACTAGGTTCTATATCCAGCAAGGTGACTATAGGAAGTGTTACTGCAATAGTGCTCTGAGAGAATATTATGCAGGGTATCGTGCAAAAAATCAGATACATTATAGGCTCTTTTAATCTCATTTTTTCTTTTTTATTTCGTTGTATCCCACTTTAATTGTTTCCTGTTGGTATTTAATTTCACTTTGTTGTTTCACAATATGAATGGCTATGTTTTGTGTCTGGGAGGGTTTAAGGCTGTATTGAAAAGAATCAGCAGCTATTTTATACCGTTTGTCTAAACCGTTTCTGTAGAGTTTCACTTTCCATTCTCCCGGACGAAGGTAGGTGAAATCAAATGTCTCTCCGATAAATGCAACTTTCCGGTAAGTCTGTTCATCATTCGATATTTCAATAATAATGCTTTGCCTCTTCTTTTTTTCCGTTTTAGGCTGAAAATGGCCAAAGCTGTATTGATCTTTTTCGTCATCTTCAGAAAGCACGATCATGCCTTTAATTGTAGATGCAGTAGTTAATCCAAAATTGAAAACATTCTCCTTGTTAATGAGATGCAATGATGCAGGTAAAGGAATATCTGAGATATCATTAATCTCTGTTGTAGAACGGTCTATTTCAAGGAAATAATCTCCCGGAACAACATTTTTAAAAAGATAATTCCCATTTTTGTCTGTAATGGATAAATGGCTGCCAAGCATTAGTTTGATTCCTTCCGTTTTTTTTACACCCAGGTTACTGATGTTCCCGGACAAAGAAGTATACTCCGCAGTCTTTTCTACCGGTACATTAAGCCGCAAAGTATAACGTAATGAAAATACAAAATCCTTATTACCCAGTTCACCGCGCTGCAATGAATACCTTCCTGACAGATCAATGTAGCTGCCTGAAAAAAGCTGTTGATGAAATAATACTTCAAAAAGATTCCTGTCTCTGAAATATTCTTCCGGCATATAATTATTCTGATAAAAAACACTTAAGCTGGTGTTGTCAGAAAACCTGCTGAAGATTCTGGCTCCGTAATAGATTTGCCTCTCATTCTGCATCTGATATCTTGAAGTGATGGCATAGCTTGCATAAAGGTTGAAAGAAGTTCTAAACTTTTCAAAGGATATATTGGTAGTATAGAAACTGGAATTTCCGTTAAAGCCACTCAGGTAATTATTGGTCTTTCCAAGCTGTCCCTGGAGGTTTACCTGAAACAGCCCTATCTTTTGATCAATACTTACTTTAAAATATTGTTCATAATAATCAAACTGTTTAGGTTCCAGACGGTCCTGATACTTTTGAAAGCCGTTATAAAACGTTACCAGACCGGTTGGAAGATATTTGTACTGTACCCCATACTGAAGAAAGCTTCTGTACGGTGCTGCAAGGAATAAAGTATCTCTTTGAAAATTTTTGGCATCCTGTACGTAATTGGCAAATACATTAATTTTTTTAGAAACATTATACTGAAGATTTCCGTTAAACGTGCTGGTATTGGTAAAGTATCCTGCAAATTCCGGGCTTGCCCGCATATACATTACATTACCGTTAAGCCTTTCAAAAGAAGCCTGGGCCTGGGCCATATATGCCGTTCCCTCTATCTGTTCGTTTTTACTGTATGCAGCTTCTCCCGATAGACTTATATTTTTTGAAATCTTGAATTTCCCTGCTGTATAAGGAAGATGAGTTTCAGAGTACAGCCTGATATTTCCGAAATTGATTTCTCCCTTTCTGGGAATTTTATAGAGATACCCTGCGGTGATCTCAGATTCCTTGCGGATTTTAAAGGTTGAATAAATATTGAACTCATCTTTAATATCCCGGAAAAACCTGGGATGATTGTAAAAACCTCCAAAGCTGAATTTTTTTAAATCGTAACGAATTTCTGCCCCACGTCCATATCTTGCAAATTCAGTTAAAAAAGAAGCAGAATACATTTTATCGCCTAGATGAACAAAAAAGTTATTTCTTTTGTAATTAACAAAATATTCTTCATATTGGGTAAAAGAATTGAATTCAACCGGATTATGAGATACAGCACGAAATTCAATCTGGTTTTTGTTTTCTTTGTCCAGACTTCCCTTCCCATATATTTCTCCCTGGAAACCATCATTGTAAATACCCATATTTTTCATCCCGATAAATGACAAGGAGGCCGAAACAGGAAGTCTGTGGTAAATATCATCTTCCACCGGTTTTATTGATATCACTTTTATGCTTACATATGCCGTTTGATTTTCTTTTGAGTTGCCGGGAGAATAAACGGAAAGGTTGAGATTTTGAAATTCATTCTGCCCAAGCTCCCTGTTTGTGATCTTATAGATGTTAATTATTTTTGATTCGTTCGGAGCCAATAGTATAGTGGCATCATTGTCCACCACGGCATTCTTACTTTCCAGGATCAGTCTTTCAGATATATTTCCATTGTTTTTTAAAAGAAAGGATGCCCGGATTGTTTCACCTGCTCGGATGAACTCAGGGGAGCTTAATAAAGTCAGGCTAAGCCTTCTGTTTCCGGAAATATTCACCTGTAAGGTTTTGGTAAAAGCTGTTCCGTCATATTGGTCTCTTCCGTGTAGAATAACAGAATACGTGCCTTGTGCTGCTTCCGCTGCAATGCGGATAGGAACAATGTAAATTGTTTTTTCGTGAGCTGCTATTTTGAGTTCTGCTTTTTCTAAAATAGGAGTGAGGAAAGGGCTTGAAGCAGTAACGGTAATATCATATATCCTGTTTTCTGCTAAAGTATTTTCTAATGCAAAGGAAATAGAAGTAGAGATGCCCGGCATTAGGCTATCTTTTTTACTTACCGATGTATTGGTCTGCTGCTGGGAAAAAATATGTGCCGGGAATAGTGATAGTAGGACGATATATAAAATCCAGATTCTAATCATTCTTAATTTCTAATTCCACATTGAGCGCAAATGCATTTTCTTCTTCATCGGTGGCTATCAGGACAGCCTTGTATTGATCTGCTGGAACTTTGCTGATATCAATGTAAAATGATTTGGAGGTATGTGGTAACAATCCCATTGCAATGCCCGAGTAGCTTCCGAGCCGTTCTCCGGTTTTTCTGTTGTAAATTTCAATAGCTACACTTGGTTTGCAATAGAGGTCGCCGTTGTTGGCTATGGCAATTTTTGCAATTTGTTTTCCGTCTTCTTTCTCTACTTTTATGCTTTCAAATTTAAGATCCGGTTTTACTTTTTCGGCTTCATGATCAGTAATAACCTGGATTGCATAGCGTATCACAGAAGTGATGTTGACTCCCATTTTATCATTGCTGGGTTTAATTTCTTCTACAGGCTCTACAATAATTACGCTCCAGTAGCTTCCAGGATCGGTTGGGTGGTTGGGAATTGTAATTTCATAAAATACTTCAGTTTTTTCCCTACCCTTCAGAGTGATCAGGTTCGTATTTAGCTTTATCCAGTCACCATTGGTTCTGCTATTGGTCCGTATTTCGGAATAATTTATAGATCCGTCGGCCTTATAGGTGAAATCTTGTAAAAACAATTTTACACTCTGTGGGGTGCTGTCTGTGTTTTCAATCCCTATTTTTCCTTTATAAACCTTTCCGTTTTCCACTTTGTAAATATGAGTAAGACCGTTCAGGACCACAATACCTGCATGAAGAAAACTAAGCTGCAATATTAGAAACATTAAAAGGAAAGTACGCTTTATCATAATCATGTAAAGTTGGAATTAAATTATTGACAATATAAAATTGAGAAGAAGCTGATAGGTGGCTTCTTCCTGTTTTATCTTAAATTGAAATTGATATACTAGCTTAGTTGTCCGAGATCGTATAGGTAACTGTAGCCACAGTATTGGCTGTTGCCTCAAGATCTGCATATGCGGCTACTCCTCCAGGTCCGCTTCCTGCTGCTAGGGCATACGTGAGATTATGTCCATTATTGGCTCCGTTTCCTGTATAGGCACTTCCGATCCCTGAAATAATGGTTTGGTCTGCTGCACTCAGTGTAAGCTGGGCTGCCGGTGTGCCTAATGTGCCTCCTCCACTGCCTGTGGCCGCAGCTGCAGTTACATTGATATCGATTCCCGGGATAAGGGCATTTACTTTTACAGATACATTACGTGTAGGGTCTGCTACAGATTTTATAGATGAATAATTGAGCCAAAGGGTGTTATTGGAGGTCGTTGGCGTAATAGGATTACCCGCTTCTGTTGGTGCTGTAAATCCCAGTGTAATGTTCTTCGTTGCAGCTGGCTCAATATCTACCAGTGCAACTTCGGGAATAGAAATCGTGATGGTATGATTGTCAGTATTGCTGTCTTGTGCCTGTAAGCTGCCGGAAAATGCTGCTGTAATTAGGCATGCTGCAAGGCTTAGATTTGATTTTTTCATGATGTTTGTTGATTTGGTTAAGTGAATTTAATGAAAATCGACAAGATATAACGATAAAATTTTCTTTTTTAAATATTATTAATTATTTCGTTATAATATTGCATTATTGATTAAAATATTTACATGTAAATTATATAAATTACTATATTTAAACTATGATTGTAATCATAGCAAAAGCCTTGCACAAAATCGTGCAAGGCTTTTATTTTTTCATTTTTTTGATTATGCCCAGTGCGGATCCGAAATGGAAACTTTTCCGGTTTCAGTTCTTCCGGCAAAATGCCAGATATGATTGTCAATTATTACCTTCAGATCATACCAGCCTTTATTTTTGTTGAGATCAATCATTATTTTTTCTTCCATTTGATGTAAAAAGAGGGACTTTTTATTTTTCTCATACAGATCTTCCACAACAACAGAGATATTTCCTTTTTTCTTTTTGAATACCAATTCTGCCTGATTTTTTGAACTGTTACTGATTAGCTGTACCTCTGTTTCGGGCGTAGTGTTTCCGCTGAATTTCCGGAAGAAACCATTAGGACCGAAAACTTCATAATCATATTTTCCGGGATCCAGTGCATGTGACAGTTCCTGTTTTGAATACAGTGCATAAGAGAAGTGATAATTATTGCTGCTGAATTGTGTTCTGTCATAAATCAGCAAAGGAACTCCGGCATCATTTAAATTGGTCATTTTGATCTTGCCGTTTTCCAGATTGACATGGTAACGGTAAGGAAGCGGATGGGAAGGTTTGATCCCTCTTTCCTGAATTTCAAGAAGACTGTCGCTGATTTCATTTTCTGCATACCATTTAAGATCCGGAACAGGTTTATTTTTGGCAGCATTGATGGCCTTTGCATACTCTTTTTGATTAAGGTAATCCATTTCAGGAACCTTCGTGTTGGAAGAATTAAAAGCGGAAGTCAGATCGCCGCAAATTGCTCTTCTCCAATCACTGATATTATCCACTTTAACATCTTTGCTGTATTTTTTCTGAATGAATTTCTCCAGAAACTGCAGAACAGAAGTATGGTCCGAAACCTCAGAATTCACAAAGCCTCCCTTCGTCCAGGGTGATGCAATAATCATTGGAACTCTATATCCTAAACCAACAGTTCCTTCTATTCTTTCATGGTCTTTCAATGGGAGAACTGACATGTATTCCTGTGATTTATCTACATATTCCACTCCTTCCTTACCATTCATATCAACAGGCTGGCTTGGATTGATGGGCGGAGCAAAAGGAAGAACGTGGTCAAAATATCCGTCATTTTCATCATAATTGATAATGAAAATTGTTTTTTTCCAGGTTTCAGGGTCCTTGGTCAGAATATTTAAAACTTCCGAAATATACCAGGCACCATACCACGGTGATCCTGGATGGTCGGAAAAATGTTCAGGAGCTACCAGCCATGAAACCAGCGGAAGCTTTTTTTCTTCCACATCTTTGCGGAACTGGAATAATACATCTCCTTTCGGGACGACGAGCCTTTCTCCATGTTCGTCATTTCCGATCTCCAGGTTCCAGTAGTCGGGGTCATTAATATTTGTTGTAAAGGCTTTTTCGTGCAGATTTTTTTCCTGCTGTGACAGTCTGGAGTAATTTTCAGGGGTGTACCGGATCTGGTCTTCTTCAAGCTCAGCAATCATTGCTTCAAGTCTTTTCTTCTGATCCGGCTTCTTTCCGATCTCTTCTTTCAGGTAAGCAATGATTTTAGGAATATTCTGATGGTAGCCTTTTGAAAACTTAACATTGAATTTTGAAAACCATTCAATCGGATTATCTGTGAAATTGCTCAGCCATGCCTCCTGTTCACCGGACATTCCTTTCGGAAGACTGATTTCGTTCTGGTAGATTTTCCACGAAACATTCTGTTCCTCTAATAGTTCAGGAAAGCTTTTCCAGTGTGCCTGCCTGGCTTTATCGTAATCAATGTTTTCATTGTAGACATTCGCTTTCACTTTTCCGTTCTGCTGTTCCCTGAGTGTTCCTGACCAGTGGAAAAGTCTGTTTGGAGTTGTGCCCGTAAGTGAAGAGCAGAAATATTGGTCAAATATGGTGAATGCATCTGCTAGCTGGTAATAAAAAGGAAGATCTTCCCTGTTGTAATAACCTAAGGTAAGCGGAATATTTTTATAGTCTTTGTTTCCAGAGGCCTTAAACTGCAGCCATTTGTCATATTTCCTTTTGTTCAGCGCTTTCTGCTGATCCGACCAGGAATGAGGCAGAGAACTCATCCATGTGGATTTTGTATTTCTGAGATCCAATCTTGCGGGCGAAGCATATTTTCCGGCATCATCTTTTTGAAAAAAAACGGAATGGCCGTCCTCTTTAATGAAAGCTCTTTTGTCGAGAAACCCCCTTACCCCTTTTAATGCTCCGAAAGCATGATCAAAAGAACGGTTTTCCTGCATAAGGATCACTACATGTTCCGCATCATAAAAAGTGGACTGTGCTGCCGGCTCAATGGCCAATGCTTTTAAAATAGCGGGGTGAAGAACGCTTGAAGTTCCCAGTCCGGCCAGTAAAAGGCTTGATTTTTCTAAAAATTCTCTTCTGTTCATGTTCAATCAAAATAGGAAATAAACCGCAAGTTATTGGATTTTCCTGCGGTTTATTTGTTTTTATATAAATATTAGGTTCCTACTGAAGCCACCATGGCTTGGAATTGATATTGTCGTTTCCTCCGTACTGTGCGGCCAGAGCAGCTTTCAGATTAGTGCTGTTATAGCTATACTCAGCTTGTGGATATCTGAATCTGAATGGTGCAGAAACTCCTGTCTGCAAAGGATAGTTGGGATATCCTGTTCTTAAATAATCATAATAAGAGGTCCATTGGCTCTGGTGGAACATCGTCATGTATTTCTGAGTCATGATCTTTTCCAAACGGGTTTCAAGCGGAGCAGCATCGCTGTAAACCACTAATGGAGTTGCGAGATACTGATTCACATCGAAGCCGGAAAAATATTGTCCCGGATTTTGTACATAAGTCTGATAAAAACTGAAACTTGCTTTTATTGCATTGTCATAATGTGTTTTTGCTGATCCGGAAACCCATCCTCTTGCAGAAGCTTCGGCCAGAATGAATTCCAGTTCTGAATAACTTAATATGGAAGAAGGTTCATTGGTAGGATCCTTATAAAAACGGTCATTTACTTTAGAAATATTTTTTGCAGTAATGAGGGCTGCATTGTCAGAATAAGAAGAAGTAGGGTTTCCTCCGTTATACCCGGTAAAGTCTTTGATTGGCTTTCCTGCTTCTTTAGCTGCCGTAGTCTGTGCTGCAAAAGTGAAAAGACGCGGATCTTGTCTTGTCTTAAACAGGTTTATAAAATAATCAGCCATATATAAACTTGACCCATAACCGCTGTTGTTGAACATCGTATATCTACTGTCCGCAGCATCAGCAAATTTAAGCTCACCATTATCTGAAATAGAAGTCATTAAAGGCTGGCTTCCTGCAATAAAAGCAAATTCAGTGGCTACATTGTAACTTCCCAAGGTAGATTTTTTAGACATGGTTATTAAAATCTTCAACCGGAAAGAATTGATCAGTTTTTTCCATTTTGAGGCATCACCGTTATAGATAATATCGCCTTCAATTTTATCACTGGAATTGATCAGGTCATTGGCTTCTTTCAGTTCAGATAAAATTCCAGCCATTACCGTTTCCTGGCTGTCATATTTTGGCTGGGTAATTCCAGATTCACCTTTGGCAGCTTCCGTATAAGGGATGCTTCCGAATTTCAAACTTAAATTAAAGAAATAATAAGCTCTGTAGAATTTACCAATGGCGCTGTAGTTCTTATTGTTGATCTTTTCAGCTTCCTGCATCATCTTCACCGTATTCAGAATGCCTTTCGTGTATACCTCGAAAGAAGCATCGTTCCACTTCATGTATTGATAGGTATTTTCTCCGTCTGTACCGATCATCATTCTCGAAGCATACATATTGTCACCATTTACCTGGAAAGCATCTTTTGAAACATAGGTCAGAAGAACTTTAGGATCTACGCTGGCTTGGTCATTAGGGTTTTCGTTGATCTTGTCAAGATCGGTTTCGCATGAAGTGAGAATTAGCAGTCCTGCAAAAGCTGCCGATTTTAGCCATTTGGTCATTTTGTTATTTTGCGGTTTCGCTATAAAATTGATAGTCTTTTTCATTGTTCAGGATACTTGTTAATTAAAATTTAAGATTAAATCCGATCCCTATCCATCTGCTGGAAGGATCCTGGATGTCATTGCTGTCTTTCTTGAGCTGGTAATCCGGATCGGAATAAAGATTCTTAGACTTTTTCCACATCGCCAGATTGTAAGCTGAAATATTGGCTGTGAAATTTTTTATCATTCCTTTTGGATTAAGGAGATAAGAAAAATCATATTCCAGGACCACAGATCTTAATTTGATAAAAGTTCTGTCGAAAACATTTGCAAATAACTCACTTTCATCCTCTGTTACCCTTGCCTGATAAGGATAGTTCTGTGCCCAGTCTTGAAAGCTGATGGGTTTTGTATGTGGAGTGTATGTTCCATTAGCCGCATTGTAATTGACACCGTCCGGTACAAAATAATACGTTCCCGGATTGGCATATTCAAGGTCTCTGTAAGCCGTTGAGTTCGGGTGTTTTCCGCCCCACCACATTTTTTCTACGACCTGTGATCTCATAACTCCTCCTATGCTTCCGTCAATTCCGATATTCAGTGAGAATTTTTTATACTTAAAGGTATTATTGAAACCAAAGGTCCAATCCGGGTTAAAATGCCCCAGATTGCTTGGAGCATCTGCTCGTGTGGGCATTCCTGTAGCGGCATTCAGCACTACTTTTCCGTCCGGGGACTTCTTCCATGTATAATCATAGTAACTGTCCATTCTTTCGCCGAGCTTGATATTGTTGTAGTTCGGCATATCGTCATAAATAGAAGTAAGCTTCTGTTCATACGTACTCCAGTTGATTAAAGACCTCCAGGTGAAATTGGCTGTTTTTATGGGAACGAGGCCTAAAGAGATCTCCAAACCTTTAGTTGTATATTCATTTCCGTTTACATATTGCGAAGTAAAACCTGATGATGGAGCAGCCGGGAATTCCAGGATATTGTTATAATCCAATGTTCTGAAATACGTAACATCTAAAGTAACCCTGTTCTTGAATAAGCCAGCACTTAATCCCAGTTCATAAGATTTGGTTTGCTCCGGCTTTAAAGAATTTTCAACATTAAGTATGGTAGGATAGTTGAATATCGGGTTGCCGTTAAAAGTGGCTCCTTTATTATTCAGATAATAATTTCTTATCGAATACGGTTGGAAATCATAAGCTACCTTGGCCCACGAAGCTGAAAGTTTTAAAAGATTAACAGTTTCCGGCATTTTAACAAGATTCGAAATAACGGCACTTACCGATGCAGAAGGATAAAAATAAGATCTGTTGGCCTTTGGAAGGGTAGAAGACCAGTCATTACGTCCTGAAACATTGATGAAAAAAGCGTTGTACAGTCCGAAGTCAATCGTTGAATAGGCACTGTAAATCAGCTTTTCCTTAAGATAATCATAATACTTTACAGCTCCGGTTGAGTTTTCCAGGGTGTACAGTTCAGGGATTTTCAGCCCGTCTGTTGAAGCATTGTCGATATCGTTCTTATAATAGAATGTTGATCCTCCGGCATTGACCGTAAAATCGAAGTTATCGGATATCTTTTTCTTGTAGGTGGCTAAGATGTCGGAGTTCATATTCCAGGTTTTGGAATCATTCAGGAGATAACCTCCACTTCTCGGAGCACTGTAGTTGAAGTAAGAGTAAGGACTTAGTATTTCCTGTTTATTGTGATTCTCAACGATGGATATTTTTCCTTTTACTGAGAAATCTTCAGTTGCTTTATATTCCAGACCGGTTTGAGCATTGATCACGTTGGTCCTGTTTTTATTCTTATAATATTCAGCACCGAACCATGGATTATTGTACCAGGCATAGTTCCAGTTAGCCTGAGCTCTGCCTTCTTTTCCCGGAATCCACATGTGGTTTTTAAGGTCTCTTCCGTCTACATCTGCTCCCATCCATATCAGGATAGTGTACATATGTCCACTTGGGTTGTAGTCGTAGTTGGGAATATTGGGCGTAAAGGTTTGATTGAAATTGAATTTCGTATCAAAAGTTAATTTTTCTCCCAAATGATTTTCAGAAGAGAAGTTGATGCCATAACGTTGCAGGTAAGAACCGGGAATTCTGTCATCATAATTCATGAAATTTCCGGAGAGCCTGTAGATATCTTTATTGTTTTTATAGCTTACTGCGAAGCTGTTATTGTTAATCACGGCAGGCTTTAAGAAGGTATCCAAGTTATCATGATACTTCCAGTCGATAGGAACTCTTTCATATCTTGATTTGTCATTGTACTGGGTTCCGGAAACTGCACCGTACCAAGGAATTACCTGTCCGGTCATCTTATCCCTGATAGGGCTGTTCCACTGGGCAATTTTCAGACCGGGAGTAAATTTTGGACCCCAGATCATATCTCCGTCATTCACACCGCCATCAGCTCCGTCCCAAAATTCATATTTCCCATGTGATCCGTTTCCGTATTCGTTCTGGGTTTTCGGAAGATTGGTAAATCCAGCTGTTACCATCGTATTCTGTGAAAACTCTACGGAAAAACCATTTTTCCTGGCATTTTTAGTAGTAATTAAAACAGCTCCGTACCTTCCTCTTGAGCCGTATAGTGCAGAAGCCGTTGCTCCTTTCAGGACATTGATGTTTTCAATATTATTGGGGTCCAGATTCTGGAAAACCTCTTTCTCTACAATTACCCCATCGATGACGAAAACCAGATTGGAGTTTCCTCTCAAGGTAAATTGCGGAGCTTGCTGCATTCCTGTAGGATTGGAAACATTAAGGCCGGCCACCTGCCCTGAAAATAAATTGCCTATACTCGGAGTTGTAATGGTTTCAAACTGTTTGGTGCCAACTTCCTGGGTGGCATAGCCTATCTTTTCTTTCTTTTTGGCAATTCCTAAAGCGGTAATAACGATCCCTTCAATCTGTTTCTCATCCGCTTTTTTCAAAACAACAGCATACTGTCTTTTGGAAGAAACCTCCACCGTATACATTGAAAAATCAGGCGCATAGAATTCAAGAATGTCTTTCGGGTTGGCTGAAATTGTAAAATTACCGCTTTCGTCTGTCACCGTCGTTTTTCCGGTGTTTTTGTCGGTAATGCTTACTCCGGAAACACTGGCGCCGTTTTCGGATTTTACATTTCCGGAAATGTTAATTTCTTGGGCAGTAAGATAAAGAGGGAGTAAAAAAACAGCAAAAGTAGCTAGAGTCTTCTTCATTTTTTTTGAGGACAAATTTAGCTGTGTACTGTTACCTGAATTTTAATGTGGTATTAAAATAAAAATACTATTTAATATTTTTTAACAGAAACATTTAACATAATAATAAAACGGGGAAGGATGCTATATCTTAATATTTACTTTTATTATACTATATATTACACTCATTAAATGCATGCTTATTCAGTGACGCAGTCCCAATTTTTGCTCACTTAGAACCACATTTTAATGCAAAGTTTGAATTTTGTGCTTTTTTATTTTTAGAATGTAAAACAGGAATTTGATAAACCCTCTAATTTTAAAATCTACTCAGGATTCCCCAATGGATTTTGATATCATTAAACTTAAATGGGTTCCCAAACTCATTACCATTCGATAGCTGGAAGCTCATCAGCCCGATCGGGATAAAGAAATTGAATCCAAGTCCCACACTGTAAAGTTTAGGTTTAACATTTAAAGACTTGTTATTGAGCTGTCCGTATTGTCCAAAGAAATCAAAGAATGCCTGACTTCCAATGAGATAACGGTATTCCAGGCCTGCATAATAATAGAAATCGGCGGCAAGTGATTTCTCATTGAATCCCCGCATGGAATTCCAGCCTCCAAAACGGTACAATTCATTAGCGGAGAATTCTACTTTAGAATCCATCATGGCACCTTCCGCTTTTATATTAAGAAAATGATTTCCGGAAATTTGATAATTATGTTCACCGAAAAAATAAAACTGGTTCTGATTAGCCTTAATATTATCTTTGGTATAAGTCGTTGTCAGGTAATCATAGCCGGCATTGATCCTTGTTTTGTAAAGAAAAAGATCAATATCCGTAGGTTCCGTCATTTCAAACCAGATCCCAAGTCCTTTTTTATTATAATCTTTACCCTGAACATACAACGTGTCTATGATACTGGAGGATTCCAGAGTTCCTCTAAGCCCGATCTTGTTTCGGTTATTGATGTGGTAATAGAAAGCGGGAAGAAACTTTACATTCGCGAAAGTAGAATCCTGTCTGAAAATATTGACTTTCAGGTTCATCCCCACATTGGATTTAAGAAGATACGGAATGTCGGTCTGAAGGTCAAAAGTCTGTCCTTTATCCGGGTTTCTCTGCCAGTACAGATTGACGGTCTCAAAACCGTTGAACATATTCCTGAAGTTCACATTCAGGGTTCCGTTCAGTGTGAATTTTTCAGTTTTATCGTTCCCAAAACCGATTACCCCATCAAACGTATTGGTCTTTTTCTTTTCCATAAACAGGTAAATGCTTGTGGAATCTTTGGTGAATAGAGTTTGTGGAGGCCGTTCCAGAGTAACAAAGGCGTGGCTTTGAAAATTTTTGCTGATGGCCAGAAGATTTTTGTCATCATAGGTCTTTCCTTTGAATTCTTTTTCCAGGTTTTTCATAAACCTTTTAGGAACCCTTTCGTAGCCTTTTACCACAAAACCATTAATGGTTCGCTTATCATTTTTGTTGATATCCAGTTCTATGACGGGATAGCCGTTTTTCTGACCTTTATATTTAGATTTAAGACGGCTGAAAGAATACCCGTCATCAATATATCTTTTGTTGATGCTTTTTTTTGTTGAATCTAAATTTTTAGTGAAAAATTCTTTTTGTATTTTTAATTTCACAGCAACAGAATCAGAAAGATCGACATAAGTCTCATTGAAGTTTTTTCCTTTATCATAGAAAATTTCAGTGCTGTCTCCTTTCACTTTTACCTCTTTCAACCTGGTGAAGAAGTAATTGCTCTGGGATAAGGAATCCAGAAATTTTGCTGCAGAAAGAGAATCTTTTACTTTTTTCCTGACATTGGTTTCTGTATCAATAAGCCAATACTGCTTCTTCTGCGCTTGTACAAAAACGCAGAACAGGATAAAAAATATTTTTAGAAATAACTTCAATGTTCAATTTATATAAACCATTGATAGGGCTTGCTTAATTGCTCTTAACAACTCAATGTATCTTAATGGTTTAAAAGCAGGTTTAAATAATTTTTTTTAATAACTGAAATCAATCCAGTTTATTATATTTTTTCATCAGATTTTCATAGGTTCCCTGAGGAAGTATCCATTTCAGTGGAACCCCGATCTTTTGCCCGAATTTACCGAAATAATAATGCGCTTTCCATTTATTCTTGTCCAAAAGCCTGTCAACGTAAGCGGCCACTTCAAGAGGTTCGGTTCCGTCTCCCACATGCGAGTTCATCAAACTGTAAACTTTGTCAAATATATTTTTGTAAGGTTCGGAAACCTGTGTTTTTACCCTGTTTTCCGCAATATTTGTTTTGATATCACCAAGATGCAGTGAGCACACATCGATGTTCCATGGATATACTTCATACCTCATGGCTTCGGTGACTTTATCCAAAGCAGATTTGGAGGCAGAATAAAATCCCCGGAACGGAAGCCCCATTTCACTTCCTATACTTGAAATATTGATGATCTTTCCGGACTTGTTTTCACGCATTTTAGGAAGAACAGCGCTCATCATCTGGACGGCGCCTACAAGGTTCAGGTTAAACAGTTTTAAAATATCTTCCTTAGTAGAATCTTCCACAGCACCCACCATTCCCATTCCTGCATTATTGATCAGCACATCGATCTTTGATTCTGTTTTTAAAACTTCAGCGACGGCATTCTGAACAGCTGTATTATCGGTAACATCTGTCGGAATAGACCTGAAATACTGACTTTCCGTATGTTTCCGGCTTAAACCGTATACTTTATGGCCTTTTTTTCCGAAATACTCAGCCAGTACAAAACCTATTCCTGATGAGGTTCCAGTGATGATAATAGTCATTGGATTGTTTATAATTTTAGACTTTTGTTTTTTCTTCCGGCTGCTGTGTCTCAGCACAAACCGTATTTTCAGCAAATGTAAAAAAAGAAATAGGAACTCTATTATTTATTACAGGATAAAATTGTTCAGAAGCAAAATCATCAGCTATAATCTTATTTTTTGAATAGGTAAGTGAAAAGGTATTTATAAGTTGTGGATAACTCTGTGGATAAGTACGTGGACAATGTAAAAAAGAAATGAGCAGAATAATAAATCTGCTCATTTATCTGGTTGATTTTCAGTAATTCAATGCTTTTTTTAAGCCGGGTACTTTAAGTTTGTTTTCCCCAATCCTGAAATTGTTCATTTTGATCAGAGTCTTAAACGGGTAGATAAATTCTTTGTGAACATTTTTTGGGATACCATTTTGCTCTTCATCACAGGACGAATATTCTTCATCTATAATTACTTTCCCTGTTGAGAAATTGATCTCGTTCAGATTATTGAAATCACAGGTATCTTCAAATCTGTCATGGGAACCGATAAGGTAAAAGTCACCGTTCTGAAATCTGAAGGTATGTTTATAGGTCTGTGTATGTCTCGAATTGGTATTGAATATTTGGGTAATAGAAAGGCTGCTGTTTTTGATCGTTATTTCAGGAGGTGCATTATCTTCTGAATAGAATCCCATTCCGCTGGAAAAAAGAACGGTATTGTTTTCCTTCCAGATTTTGAGTTTTCCGTCTATATTTTTTAAGATAAAGAATGTTCTCAGGAAATCATCACGATCATCCAGGTTGATTTTTTTATCCGTATTGAAAATGATTACCGTTTCATCTTTGCCGTCTTTGTCCAGATCTCCTTTAGCTTCTGCAATTTTTTGATATCTGTTAGGAGCCTCAAAATCTTTCAGGTTTTGTGCATGATACCATGCGCATATCAATAAAGCAGAAAGGCAAAAGAGATTTTTCATTTAAGATGCTATTAAAACACTGAACCAGTATCTTCTTTCTGGAATGAGAAAACATTTTCTTCATTGGGCAACAGATACTGTGTCCAGGAAAACATAATCAACAGAGAAAAAAAGAATATGTACTTTTTTGTCATATTAGAATTTTTCAAAGCCTTCTATCCTTTAATCATTATGTCACTCAAATCCTTCCAGAACATTGGGTAAGATTTTTCCACAACATCTTCCTCTTCAATGGTAAGTTCTTTAATAAGGCAGAACGGAGCAAAACTCATCGCCATTCTGTGATCCTGGTAAGTTGCAATAGAAATATTTTCTTCCGGTTCCCCGAAGCTCGCAGACTTAATGGTAAGGTCTGTAATTTCTGTTTCTGTGCCCAGTTTTTTCAATTCATTGTATAAAGCCTGAAGCCTGTCGGTTTCTTTTACTCTTAAAGTACCCAGTCCGGAAATTTCAAAAGGAATTTTTAAGGCTGCTGCTGTTACACAAAGTGTCTGGGCAATATCCGGACAGTTATTCATATCCAGGATAATTCTTTCCGGAAAAGAAAAATCCGGCTCCGGCTGAAGGGTAATCTTGTGTTCGTCTTCAGTAAAGATTGTATTAATGCCGAAAAATTCTTTATAGATCTTGGCAATGGCAGAATCTCCCTGGGTAGATTCTTTGTAAAAACTTTTCAGATGGATGGTTTCTCTTCCCAGTGCACAGATCGAGTAGAAGTACGAAGCCGAGCTCCAGTCGCTTTCCACTTCATAGCTTGTAGCGGACAATTTACCATTCACATCAAACGGTTCCACTTTAACCGTATTTCCTTCAAAGCTGTTTTTGATTCCGAATCTTGTAAGAATATCCAGTGTCATCTCTATGTATGATCTTGAAGTAACTTCACCAACCAGGTTAATCTCCAGTCCGTTTTCAAGTTTTCCGGCAATCAGAAGCAGGGAAGTGATGAACTGGCTGGATATATTGGCTGGGACATTGACCTGCTTTTGGGTGATCTTTTTCCCTGTGATCTTTAAGGGCGGAAAGCCTTCATTTTCCAGATATTCAATTTCAACACCCAGGTCTTTTAATGCATTGACAAGGTTTTTGATGGGTCTTTCCTTCATCCTTTTGGATCCTGTAAGAACAGTGGTTTTCCCTTCGAAGATGGAATAGTAGGAAGTAAGGAAACGCATAGCTGTTCCTGCGTGGTGAATGTCTACAGTTTCTGTGTTTTCAGACAGTGCTTTTTTCAGCAGCTGGGTGTCCTGGGAATTGGACAGGTTCCCGATCTGTATATTTTTAAATAAACTTTCCAAAATCAACAAACGATTCGAAATGCTTTTCGAACCGCTGATCTGAACTGTTTTATCTGATGCTAACTTTGATTTTTCTAACTTCATTATTTCTGCAATTTGAAAGATACTTAGATAACAAATGTCAAATATCAGATTGTTTTAAGCCTGATATCTGACATCTCATATCTGATATCTATTTATTA
Source organism: Chryseobacterium lathyri (assembly GCF_030812195.1). Taxonomy (GTDB): domain Bacteria; phylum Bacteroidota; class Bacteroidia; order Flavobacteriales; family Weeksellaceae; genus Chryseobacterium; species Chryseobacterium lathyri_A. The sequence continues at coordinate 982,265 of NZ_JAUSSF010000003.1, read as the reverse complement.
TTTCAACTTCTCGTTGTTTTGATGCCGGTCTTTATCCCGGTCAGTTTTGATCTTCATTTTCTTGTCGAAAGCTTCCTGTAAATTCACTCCGGTCTGATTGGCCAAACATAAGGTAACAAACAGCACGTCCGCCAGCTCTTCTCCAAGGTCTTTGCTTTTATCGCTTTCTTTTTCGCTCTGTTCACCATATCTTCTGGCAATGATGCGGGCTACTTCGCCTACTTCTTCGGTCAGCATGGCCATATTCGTCAGTTCATTAAAATAACGGACGCCTATGGTTTTGATCCATTCATCAACCTGTTCCTGCAGCTTTGTGATTTCCATTATTGATAAGCTCCGAGAGTAGGGTTAGTTGTTCTTGATACATTCACAATATCGAAAGGTACGGTTCCAGCTACCGTTAGATTTCCTTTCCCTCTTGCCGGAGATGTGGTTTTTACCCTTAAGTTCATCTTTGCTGCAAAATAATTAAGGAATTGTGGATCTTCATTCTTAATGCTCTGTATTACATTTACATTGTTATCGAAATTGAATCCGGCTTCTGATGTACCGGAATACTTTATCAGTGAGTTCTGAATCAGAAATTCAAACTGTTGTCCCGGGGTCTGTTCGAAATTCACAGAATTGTCTCTGTCTGAAAAGATAATACTGTTTTTTATATCAAGACGCTGAAGCGCTCCCTGTTCTGTAGTTCCTGCTGCATTTTTCCATTCATTGGCTGCTGTAATTCCGTTTCTGTTGAAAGATCCCATTGTTTTAGAATAGTTTGCAATTGTAGCATGGGTATAGCTGTGATTTCCACCTCTGAAGATCCCGATACATGATTCACCACAATTGTTCATTACTAAATTATTGGCAGTAACCGTTGAACCCACGGCATAAATACCGTATTCAAAGAAAGTATGGATGAATGAGTTTCTGATATTGGCTGTATTCTGTTTCATGTCCAGTCCTCTTGTTCCTCCGAAAAGTCTTGCAAAATTCATATTGAGGATAGAACTAGGCTCCATTCGGATAGAGTTCCAGTTCTTAGGAATCGTATCATAATAAGGGTCATTTCTGTCCCCACGAAGGATTACCTCGTTGTCAAAAACTCCGTTGATATTTAAGGTTGCTCCGGATGATACCTTCATGCCGCTGTTTTTATGAAAGTAAACTTTAGTTCCCTGCTGTATATCCAGTGTGATATTAGGATTGATGGTTAAATCCCCATAGATGATCTTAGCTTTATTGTTATTCCATGTTGTATGGGTAGAAATTACATTAGGATTGCCCGGTGTTTCGATGAAAAATTCTGCATCCTGAACCACTGAAAACAAAGTTACATGCTGTTGTCCCGCACCGCTGTTGAAAACAATTTTATCTTCAGCAATAGCTTCAGGGCCTGTAGCTTCAGGAGCTATTTCTACAAAAATATACATACTGTCTTTCCTTCTCAACGGTACATCCTTGAAATCATAGCCCGGTTTCCCGTCTACATTAATCCTGTATAATGATGCACTTCCCCTTTCAAGATTGATCCTCGGAATTAAAATATCCTTGTCTTCATTATTATATACTTTTACAAAATAAGTTTCAGAACGTACCTGGTGATAGACCGTATCACAGAATACCGTGTCCTTTGAAAAACTTAACTGCTGTGATGGAGCATCAAAAGTAATATCATCCTTATTACAAGATACTGCTACAAGAAGTATCCAAAAAGAAAAAGCCAGTAATAGTTTGAATTTCATCGAAATTAAAGTTTAAGATTCCAAATTTAACGAAAATACTTTGAATTTCTTATCAATAAAAAATATTGAATTGGGTATTTGTATATTTGAAAAAATGTTGTACTTTTGCAACCTAAAATTAGCAGAGAAATACCATTACTATTTCGGAAGCAAACTTTAATTTTTTAAAAATTGTATTATGAAAAAAGGAATCCACCCAGAAAATTATAGACTTGTTGTTTTCAAAGATATGAGTAACGACGAGGTGTTTCTTTGCAAATCAACTGCAGAAACAAAAGACAGTATTGAATATGAAGGACAAGAATATCCATTGATCAAAATGGAAATCTCTTCAACTTCTCACCCTTTCTACACTGGTAAAGTGAAATTAGTTGACACTGCAGGTAGAGTTGATAAGTTTATGAACAAATACAAAAAATTCGCTAAGTAATTTTTTGTTACCAAACATACTGAAGTCTTCCAATTTATTGGGAGACTTTTTTTATGTAGAGATTAGAAGTTAGAAATCGGCCGTAGATAGTATAACTTCTAGCTTCCAATATCGAATCTCTATTTCCAGCTATTTTTGTATTTTTGTTCTGAATAGAAATTAGATACCCTGAATTTGCAGCAAATCATAATCTCAATGTTGGGTTCTAACTTCTAACTTCTAATCTCTAACTTCTATATTACAATGCAATTAGTATTTTCAGATGCCCAGTACTGGGAAGATTTTCTTCCGTTAACTTTTACCCGTCCTGTTGCCGCCATGCGATGCGGAATCCTTACCTTTTCCGAGCGGTGGCAAAAGATCTTAGGAAATAATGAGGTTTCTTATTTTACCGAAAATTATCTTCAGAATAAATTCAAAAGCCCTGAAGAAAAAGAAAGTCTTTTCCTGGTTACTAATTTTCTGCCGACCGAAACGGTAATTCAGCAAATCAAGGATCTTAAACAGGGTGAAGCTCTTGTTTATGAAGATGAACTGGTTGCGGCCAGAATTAATATGAAAGGTTTTTCCCTGAACCAGATCGAAAAGATGACAGATATAAAAGAGAAATTAACCTTCTTTAAAAAACCTGCAGATTTATTTACCTATAATCATCTGGCAATCGATTTTGATTTCAATTTGCTGACAGAAGGAAGAACTTCACAGGAGCTTTCCTCTACCAACGGATTTTTAGGGGATAAGAAAGATCTTTTCATTGAAGAAGGAGCCCAGATCGAATTTTCTACGATCAATACAAAAACAGGAAAAATTTATATCGGGAAAAATGCTGAGGTGATGGAAGGCTGTAACCTTCGTGGACCTATCTCGCTGGGAGAAGATTCCAAATTTAATTTAGGATCAAAAATTTATGGAGCTACCACGGTCGGCCCGCATTGTAAAGTGGGCGGTGAAGTGAATAATATTATCATATTTGGCTATTCAAGTAAAGGGCATGAAGGCTTTGTTGGAAATTCTGTAATCGGCGAATGGTGTAATTTCGGCGCAGATACGAATTCTTCCAACCTTAAAAACAATTACAGTCAGGTCAAATTGTGGAGCTACAGAACAAAAGCCTTTGAAGATACCGGGCTTCAGTTTGCCGGTCTTATTATGGGAGACCACTCTAAAACAGCGATCAATACCCAATTGAATACCGGAACAGTGATAGGGGTGGCTTCTAATATATTCAAGCCAGGTTTTCCGCCAAACCTTGTAGAGAATTTCTCATGGGGCGGAAGTAAAGATGATGAAAGATTTAAATTAGATAAAGCCTATGAAGTGGCAGAAAGGGCAATGGCTAGAAGAAAAGTTGCTTTAACGGATGAAGATAAAGCTATTTTGAAATATATTTTTGATACGTATTAATACAAATCCCTCCGAAAAATATTCGGAGGGATTTGTAATTAATGTTTTGTCAGAATAATTTTATCAGCATTAGTATTTATAACCTGTTAAGTCTTCCATTTTTAATCCCGCCACCTTTATGATTAATTTAGTAACATACCAAAAGTCTTTTTGAAATCTGTTATCTCGAGACTCTTTTGTTAAACCTTCTGCATAATAATTTGTCTTAGTACCTGATTTATCATATAAGGTAATATTTGTTGCTGAACCATCTACTAAATTATTTTTCACTGCAACAGTATCATTTTTTATTTTCATGCAGGCATTATAAATCTTGAAAAACTTTGTTTTAGAAATTTCAGAATAATATTCATTTTCTCTACCTTTTTTTACTCTTATTTTTATCTTCTCCTTTGTATTGTTTTTTATAGGTTCAAAGGTTATGTCTATCGAACTGAATGTGATCAATGAATTTGAATGATGGAACTCTATTTTAGAAATTTCCTGAGCATAAAAGGATGAATTTATAAATACAATTAGCGCAATTAAGAGTTTATATTTCATGAGGACTACTGTTTTGTTAAAACAATATCTTTAGGAAAATTAATAGGGAAATCATTATGCTGCTGAACATATGCATTATGTGTACAATCTTCCTTATAAATACTAGGCATATATTCTAAATGAAGTGTCATTTGATTTCCTGTAAAACTAGTAATATCTAAAGCTGCTGATTTTCCACACATATTTTTAGGAGAGAAATACAGTCTTTTCCAATTTCCGTTTCTTAAGCTTGAAAACATCCCACTAATTTCAGCCCCTTGTTCATCAAAATTAGTAATCCGATCAATCTCTACAGTTCCGTTATTTGAAATCACTTTTCTTTCTCCCAATATTAAATCAGTATAATAAGGATGAGTTCCCCCAGGAACTGATAAATAGTATTTTACCTTTTTAAACTGAATATAGATAATCTTACTATCCCAAGTGCCTTTCCATAGACCGATATACTTATTCAATTCATTATTCATATCCTTTAGATAAGCATTAGCTGGTATATCTGTAGGATTAGTATTTAAGGGATACTCTTGTGCTTTACAAGAAATGGAAATAATCGTTATTAATATTAAAAATATATTTTTCATCATCTGTAATTGAAATGAGGCAGTCCGAAAGATTCGGACTGCCTCATCTTTATTGTTTTGTTAATACAATATCTTTAGGAAAATTAATAGGGAAGTCATTATGCTGCTGAACATATGCATTATGTATACAGTCTTCCTTATAAATACTAGGCATATATTCAAGATGAAGTGTCATTTGATTCCCTGTAAAGCTTGTAATATCTAGCGAGGCTCTTTTTCCACACATATTTTTAGGAGAGAAATACAATCTTTTCCAGTTTCCGTTTCTCAAGCTTGAAAATATCCCTCTTATTTCATTACCTTGTTCATCGAAATTAGTAATTCTGTCAATTTCTATAGTTCCATCAGCTGCCACAACTTTTCTTTCACCAAAAATTACATCTATGTAATATGGATGAGTATCTCCTGGTATAGAAGAATAGTGTTTTAGTTTTTTTAACTGAATATATAGCGTTTTTCCATCCCATGTTCCTTTCCATAAACCTACATATTTATCCAATTCATTATTAGTATCTTTTAAATAGGCATTGTTAGGTAGATTATCTAGACTTGTATTAAGAGGATACTCCTGTGCCTTACAAGAAAATGATAGTAATGTCACTATAATTAAAAATAGATTTTTCATCATCTGTAATTGAAATGAGGCAGTCCGAAAAAGTTCGGACTGCCTCATTCTTATTGCTTTGTTAATACAATATCTTTAGGAAAATTAATAGGGAAATCATTATGCTGCTGAACATATGCATTATGTATACAGTCTTCCTTATAAATACTAGGCATATATTCTAAATGAAGTGTCATTTGATTCCCTGTAAAGCTTGTAATATCTAAAGCTGCTGATTTTCCACACATATTTTTAGGATAAAAATATAACCTTTTCCAGTTTCCGTTTCTTAAGCTTGAAAACATCCCTCTAAATTCAGAAACTTGGTTATCAAAATTAGTAATCCGATCAATCTCTACAGTTCCATTATCAGTGATAATTTTTCTTTCGCCTAAAATCTTATCTTCATAATATGAAGGATTTCCACTATAATAATATTTTACTTTTTTTAGTTCAAGATAAAGGCTCTTTCCATTCCAGGTACCTTTCCACAACCCTACATACTTATCCAATTCATTGTTTGTATCTTTTAAATAAGCATTATTAGGTAGATTATCTAGACTTGTATTAAGAGGATACTCTTGTGCTTTACAAGAAAATGTTAGTAATGTCACTATAATTAAAAATAGATTTTTCATAATTGTTATGCTTTATTATTAAGGGCAGTTAGTTTCTGTTAGTTTTCCGTTGACGAGGCTTAGCTGAGTATTTCCACTGGAAGTATTTCTGAAAAGGCTTGCACCAGACATATTCATTTTTTCAGTCATAAATTTAAGAAATCCCTTTTCAAGCTGTTCCATATTGTAGCTTATGTTGCCACTTACATTTCCTACGCTCTTTGCTTCATCTAGTACTTTTATATAGTAATCATTAAAGTCTAATAATTGTTGTTCTGTAAAATTAGGAAAAGGTGTAGAAGATGTGCCATCAAACATAAAAGAATAATTCCCCCAACTGCTCACTACTGTAAAAACAATTTGGTTAAGAGGGATTTTAGGTGAGTTTGCCGGATTGCTGTTATAGTTCTGTGCCCATACGATCCATTCATTAAAATAAATTATATCTCCCGGAGAAAATATAGGATACAAACCATCGTAGTGAGAATGCATTATCGCAACTGTATTTGGGAAACGCGTCATATTTACAGTTTGGCTTCCTAGATTATTTTGCAGTATTTGGTTCTCACCTCCGCTTCCTATTCTGAAACCACTTTCAAAACTCTCACCCGTTTTTCCTTCAAGATTTGTGATATTGTTTTTAAAAGTTTCATTATTTGTTTTTAGTTGCATCCTCCAACACGGAGTGGGGTCTTCGCTTCCCTGTCCGGCACTTCCTCCGCCTCCGCTTCCTACACTTGGGTCAAAACAGTTATTGTATCCTGTACATCCTCCCTGTGTTCCACCTCCTGTAGGTCTTGGTTTGGGAGGGGGAGGAATAACGATTTCACCTACATCGCAGGGTTCTTGCCCCTCAAATCCACAACCGCTTCCCTTACTTAGTACTCCCTTTTTTAGATTACTTTTCATAAAGGCTGTGCGGAATATCTCTATCACTTCAGCATAATAAGAGCTTCCGGAATCGAGCTTTCTGAATTCCACTTCTGTTTCTTCATTTCTCAGTATACCGACCATAAGACCGTCAACCTGACTGTTTTTTATGATGGGATATACCACCCAGCGTTCACCATCATCCAGGAGCATTTCCTGAGAATAGAGACTAAATTCTACATACTCAGAATTATCTTTATTGAAGTTTCCTTTTTTCAGTAAAGAGGCTCTGGTGTAGCTGGTTCCATTGATCTGGTCATAGTGTTCTAACAATGTTTTAAACCCTTGGGCGTAGTTTACAGGTTCTTTGTTGGCTGACGAAAATACCTGAAACTTTTTGGAGTAAGAAGGCTCTTCATTACCGGAAAGATAATCTTCACTTGTTCTACAGGATTGTAGACCAATAGCCACTGCTATTAACGACAGAAGCCGGAAAATAAAATTCTTCTTCATGCATTTTTGTTTTTAATGAGTTAAATATAATTCTTTTTATAACTCAACAAATGTGTGAAAAACAATTGGAGAAAAGACAGTCAAAAATTACTGATATCCGTACTATTTTTCTAAATGAAAAAAATATGTAATTTTGATGAAAATACTTTGTGCTATGACTTTAGGTGGAAAGCTGAAAAAAGCGAGGATCAACAGCAGTTTTATTTATCAAAACCAGCTTCCAGAAAAGCTAATAGAGCAGTATGAACAAAGACTAAAAGATAAAGAAACAGAAATTGCTTATCTCCGAAAACTGATCGATAAAAATTAAACTTCAAGATTTTTGAAGTTTTTTTATTTTATGATGTAATAGAATTAAGATTTTAATTGTCTTACTAATAGAAACAAAACTCATGACCCAAGAAACTTTCAAGAATACGGTGTTTATTCTCAAAGACGAGATGTATCGTTTTGCGAAAAGATTCGTTATGAGCAGTGATGAGGCAGAAGATGTGGTGCAGGATCTGATGATTAAATTCTGGCAAAAGAAAGAGGAACTGGAGAAGTTTGGAAATTTAAAATCCTATGCTTTGAAATCTGTCCGGAACGAGTGCCTTAACAGGCTGAAGCACCATGATGTGAAGCTGGGATTTGCAGATTTGCAGCTTCACCGCTCAGAATTGTACAGCATGGACATCAATAACCTGAAGGAGCATATTATAGGGTTTATCAACCAGCTCCCGGAAAAACAGAAAATGGTGATCCATCTGAAAGATGTAGAAGAATATGAGGTCTCGGAAATTTCCGAAATGCTGGAAATGGAAGAAAACGCAGTAAGGGTAAACCTGATGCGGGCGAGACAGAAAGTAAAAGAACAAATATCACAACTGATGAGCTATGAACAAAGATCAATTTCAGAATAAATACGATGAGATCTTCCATGAGATAAAGGAAGAAAAGATGGACTGGAGCTTTGAAGATTTTCTTCAGAAAGCAGAAGGTGGAGCGGATGGCTCTGAAAACAACGGGGCATCCATCATCCCGCTCCAAAAAAATAAGCCTTCTTTACCGAAATGGTTCTGGATGGCAGCCGGATTTGTGCTTCTCTTCAGTGCCGGTTTTTTCTTTAATGATTATCGTACAGATGGTATTGAAAAAGAAAAACTGGTGAAAGATGAGGTTCTGAAACAAAAATCAAAATTTATTGAAGAGAATAATGACCATCAGCAGCAGGTAGCGGTTAATCATACCGATTCCATTTCCGGGGTCAAAAAAGATTCTGTTTTTCAAGAGAATTCGGTGGCGGAAAAAGATGTGCTGGATGAGATATTGCCAAAAAGAGGAAGACTGAAAAAGGAATCGAAACCAAAGTTTGTCAATAACTCTTCATTCAAAAATAATAACGCTTTAAAAGATTCTACCGGATATAAGGACTCCTATGTCATCGTAAACGGTAAAAGGATTGATAATGTAGATGAAGCGATCAATGTAACCAAATATTCATTCCAGATATTTGCAAATAACGTTAGTGAAAAGTTGGGACAGCCTACAGTAGTAGACGATGATTATTAACAACAAAAAATAGATTATGCTCCTGATCAGGCAAAAATAATCAGCTTAAGAAAATAAAAATTGACTCATGAAAAAAATATTCATAATATTCGCACTCGCTTTTTCCCACTTCTTTACCGTGTATGGGCAACGGGATAAATTCGACATGCTTTTTGACAGATACCAGGAGGTGGAAGGAGTAACCTCTATTAAAATTGCAAAGCCTATGTTCAGCATGCTGAGCAGCCTTAATATTGATGACTCCCAGTTGGATCAGATTAAACCTCTGCTTTCGAAAATTAACGGATTGAAAATTCTCATTACAGAAAATCCGGAAAATGTTAATACAACAGAAGGCCGTAAGGTTCAGGACAACCTATCCAGGCTCAGCAAAGATGTCTCCATGTATTTAAAAAACCTTAATTACAACGAGATTATGTCTGTTAATAATTCCGGGGCAAAGATAAAATTTCTTTCTTCCGATGCAAAAGACGGAATGCTGGATGATCTCCTGCTGAGCATTGATGGAGGAAAAGGGGAAAATATCCTGGTTATGCTGGACGGAAGACTTTCTATGGATGATGTGAACAAGATCATTAATTCCAGCGAAACGAAAACCAATTCTGTAACTAATACAAGAAACAGCCTTACTTCTGAAAATAATTCCTCTTACCTAAACGGGGAAGCAAGAAATGTAGGCGAGTTCTCAGGAATCCACGTAAGTACCGGTGTGAATGTAGTTTTTAAACAGGAAAGTCCTACCAGCGTAAAAGTAATCGCTGACTCTGACAAGCTTCAGTACATCATCACAAAAGTGGAAAACGATATATTGAAAATCTATATAGATAATAAAGGAACAAAGAATTTAAAGTTTAGAAATCTAAGCGTTAACATATCTTCTCCGAGAATGGATAATATAAAGGCTTCTTCAGGAGCTAACTTTAATGTGGTGAATTCTATAAGGGAAAATGATCTGGTTATTGATGTGTCATCCGGAGCTAATGTGAAAGGAGATTTTAAGGTCTCTAATAAAGTAGATATTGGAACTTCATCAGGAGCGAATATCAGGGCCGGAATTACAGCGGGAACTATTATGGTAAAGGCTTCAAGCGGATCTAATTCAGCTATTGAAGGAAAAGCAGATTCCGGAATAATTGATATAAGCAGTGGAGCACTTTTTAAAGCAGACGGGCTGAAACTGGAGAATCTTGAGGCAGAGGCCACATCCGGAGGTAACCTTTCCGTGAACGTTTCTACCAAACTGAAAGTAAAAGCGTCCTCAGGAGGGCTGGTGAAATATAAAGGAAGACCTGAAATAGAATCCAATATCAGCAAAACATCCGGAGGAACTCTGAAACCTATCGATTAAAAAAACTGATCACCATGAAAACTTTAAAAAACATTTTTTTAGGAATCTTTACATTGCTTATACTTCAGTCATGTCTTGTTTCAGGAAGGCCCAATATGGATTTCTTTAAGCAGTCAGGATATGATTTTAAAGGGGCAACATTTGCGAGCTTCAATGTCCCTGTGTTTATGGCAAGGCCTTTTATTAAAAAAGCTTTAAGGGAAGATGGTGAAAGTGAAGAAGTTATTGCACTGGTAAAAAAAGTCTCAAAGATAAAGGTCATGACTGTAGATAACGGGAGCAAAGATATGCTGAACGAATACTCCAGATACTTAAATGACAATAATTTTGAAGAATGGGCTAGCATAAAACATAAGGGTGAAAATATCAATATAAGGGTAAAGCAGAATGGTGAAACCATTAAAAATATGATGTTCACTGTTAATTCAGATAAAGAACTGGTTTTTGTGGATGTGAAAGGAAGCTTTACAGCAGATGATGTTTCAAAAGTAATTAATGCTGCTACAGATAAGTAATTTTTTATTTATTATAGCACTCATAAAAGAAAAACAAGTAGTTTCATACTATATCAATTATTTTGTACAGAAGACCGTTCTTATTTAAGAACGGTTTTTCATTTAAGTTATTGATTATTAAATTTTATTTAAACTATTGAAAAGGATTTTCATATCTCGTTAAAATAACCTAATTTTGCAAAGAAAGTAAAGATGTCTATTCATAACAAAATTGTAGAGACAGCCATCACTTTCGATGACGTTCTTCTAGTCCCTTCTTATTCAGAAGTTTTACCTAACCAGGTAGCATTAAAATCAAGACTTACCGACAAAATTACGCTGAATGTTCCGATAGTTTCTGCTGCGATGGACACAGTTACGGAAGGAGATCTGGCTATTGCTTTGGCAAGAGTCGGGGGCTTGGGTTTTATCCACAAAAACATGACGATCGCTGAGCAGGCTGCCCAGGTAAACCGTGTGAAACGTTCAGAAAACGGAATGATTTCTGATCCTGTTACCCTTTCAAAAGATCATACCCTGGCTGAAGCTAAGGAAACTATGGCCAAATATAAAATTTCCGGCCTTCCTGTAGTAGATGCAGATAATGTACTGATCGGAATCATTACCAACAGAGACGTAAAATACCAGGAAAATCTTGAAATGAAAGTAGAGGAGATCATGACTAAAGAAAATCTGATCACTTCCGATAAAAATACCAACCTGGAGAAAGCGAAAGAAATCCTTCTTAAAAGCAGAGTAGAGAAGCTTCCGATCGTAGATAAAGATAATAAGCTCGTAGGATTAATTACAATTAAGGATATTGACAATCAGCTGGAGTACCCGAATTCTAATAAGGATCACAAAGGACGTCTTATCGTAGGAGCAGGTGTTGGTGTAGGAGAAGATACGATGGACAGAATTGCAGCATTGGTCGCCGCTGGTGTTGATATCGTAGCTATTGATTCTGCTCACGGGCACTCAAAAGGGGTTTTGGATAAAATTTCAGAAATCAGAAAAGCATATCCGGATTTAGATATCGTAGGAGGAAATATTGTAACTGCTGAAGCAGCAAAAGACCTTATTGAAGCAGGCGCTAACGTTCTTAAAGTTGGAGTAGGACCCGGTTCCATCTGTACAACAAGAGTCGTTGCCGGCGTTGGGGTTCCTCAGCTGTCTGCAATTTATAATGTTTACGAATATGCAGCATCCAAAAACGTAACAGTAATTGCTGACGGAGGAATCAAGCTTTCCGGGGATATTGTAAAGGCGATTGCAAGCGGGGCAGGAGCTGTAATGCTGGGATCTCTTTTGGCCGGAACAGATGAAGCTCCGGGAGAAGAAATTATTTTTCAGGGAAGAAAATTCAAATCTTATCAAGGGATGGGAAGTCTTTCTGCCATGAAGAGAGGAGGAAAAGAAAGGTATTTCCAGAGTGAAGCTAAAAAATTCGTTCCGGAAGGAATTGAAGGAAGAGTGCCACACAAAGGGAAGCTCGAGGATGTGATCTTCCAGCTGACCGGAGGTTTAAGAGCCGGTATGGGATACTGCGGAGCTAAAAATATCGAAGCTTTACAGAAAGATACCAAAATGGTCATGATTACAGGAAGCGGTTTAAAAGAATCTCATCCGCATGATGTAATTATCACTCAGGAAGCTCCAAACTATTCTTTCTAAAATATTTAAAGAAGATATTATAGAATTATTGGCTGTACAAATTATGTGCAGCCAATTTTATTTAAAGTGTAACCAATCTCAAAAAAAGATATTTTCAAGTGTTTAAATAGTAAAAAAATAATGCTATTTTATTTAATGTTAAAGCTTTATTCTATGGGTTGTTATATTTAGTTAAATTTTTCCATATAAAAATTATGAATTTTAAACTTTAAAAAAAGGTGTTTTTTAAAAAAGTCAAAAAAAATATAAAATATTAGTAACAAAACCCAATTTTTGCTACTAATAGGAAAGTATTTTAAATGAATTTATGAATTTAAATTGTTTAATATTAAAAAAATAAATATTTTGAAGTTATGAAGAAAATTTTCCTTTATGGAACAATGCTATGTTCGCTTTCATTAACTGCACAACATCTGCAGCAACAGCAGAAAATCTGCGGGTTTGATCAAGAGTTGCAATTACAGGATAGAACAATTCCTGGAGTAAGACAGATTTTTGATAAAGTTATCAAGAATATAGAAGCTGAAAGAAAGGCAAATCCTTTATCAGCTGCTAAAGGAATGGTGAATGGTGCCTATGAAATTCCTGTTGTAGTTCATGTCATTGAAGGCAATAATCCTACATTCACTAGAACAGATACTCAGATTCAGCAATGGCTGGATAAAGCTAACCAGATGTATGCCGGAACTTATGCCTGGCCTGCTAATGGAGTACCTGCAGATTTTGGAACATCAGCAGTATTCCCTATTAGACTGGTTTTGGCCAAAAGAGATCCGAACTGTAATGCAACCACTGGTATTGTAAGGTATAATGGTGGTACATTAAGTGGATATAATACTTCCGGAATGGCTTATCAAACAGCTAGTGGTGCTTCTAGAGCGGCTATTAAAGGTTTGGCCCCACACTGGCCGGAAGCTTCTTATTTTAATATTTACGTAATAACTACATTTGATGGAAGCACAACTCCCAATGCAGGGCTGATGGGATTTGCTGCATTCCCAAATAACCTTGATTCTAATTACGAATCCTTTATGAAAACAGGGGTTGTAACCAATCCTCATGACACGACATTTGCTCACGAATTTGGACATGCTATGGGATTGTATCATACTTTCCAGGATGGTAGATTTGATGCTGTTCCCGGAGATGCAGATTATTGTCCGCCTACGACCGGAGTTTGTGCCGATGATGATGATCAGGTTTGTGATACTGAAAGATCTGGAAGCGGTTACTTAGACTGGCCAGTTCCTTCTAACTCTACAGTTAACTCTTGTACTGGTGTAAATTATCAAGGGGTACAGTATAATATGATGAATTATTCGAATTCTGTTGCTCAGAAATTTACTGCTGGGCAAGGAGATAGAATTAATACTTCCTTTATGCTATTCAGAAGCAGCTTGACAACTTCAAAGGCGGGCACAGCTCTGCCTTCTACTCCGGCGCCGTCGGTTGTTCCGGTTGCAGCTTGTACACCAGCAGGTTTGGCAAATCCAGGAGATTATTTAGCAGGTCCTGTTTCTGTGAAGTTAGGACAAATAGATAATGCATCTCCTGGATATTGGCAGGCACACGCATTATATTACGTAGATTATACTACAAAGGCATGCTCCATGAATATATACACACCATTGCTTGTTAATCAACAGCAGACTGTTAGTGTTGGAATTTTTGGAAATCCTCAATCTGTACGTGTTTGGATAGACTATAATAATAATGGTACTTTTGAAGCAAATGAACTGGTTGCTTCTGGAACTGATGTGGCAATTGGTGCAGATGGTAATGGAACATTTACAGGTGCATTTACACCTCCGGCTACTGCAACATTAAACACTCCATTAAGAATGAGAGTTATGGCAGACGCTGAAAGTACATTTACACCATGTGGCCAACTTGGATATGGTCAGGCAGAAGATTATTCTGTAATGTTGGTAACTAATCTTGCTACAAGTGAAGTGAAGGCTGATAATAATGACCTTGTGATTTATCCTAACCCGGTTGCAACAGGTGATAAAGTGTTTATCAAAGCTAAAAATGGTAAGAATTTAAAAGTTTCTATTTCTGATATGTCAGGAAGATTGATCGCAAACCCATCTGTAGCTGATGAAGGAAATGGAGTTTACAAAATAAACCAACAGCTTGAAAAAGGAGTTTATATGGTTCAGATTTCCAACGGGAAAGATAGTAAGACCTCTAAACTGATCATTAAATAAAGTTTGATCATACATACAAATATAAATGCCTCCAGTAATGGGGGCATTTATATTTGTATGATCTGTTCAGTTGATCTTAATATATTTAAATTTGGGCTTGATGACACTGTTCAGAAACCTTCCTTTCGATTTGGCTTCCCTGAATTTTTCAGATATAGATATAGGAACCTTAAGATAATCATAAACAGCCCCTGACTGATACACAATTCTTAATATCTCAGTCTCAGGAAAATAAATATAACTGTTGACGACACTTGAAGGCATGGCATATAACCTGCAAAAAATATTCCCAAATGACTCTTAGAGTTTCCGAAGGCATATCAATAACCATGCGTGAAAAATTCGCTATTTTTTTAAATTATCCTTAAAATCATCAATTCTGAAATCAGTCAGAGCATTTCCTTTTTCAATTTTTTCTTTAGAGTAAAGCCTGAAATCATTCTCTGTTTTTTCTAACAGATAATCATAAGGTCCGACCTGGGAAATCAATTTTACAAGCACCGGAGAGATTTCAAGACAGATAAATAACCCCATGATAAAAGCTGCTGCAAGCCCAATAATTGCTGAATTTTTGCCCAGTTCATCCAAAGCCTGCAGTCTTGCTGCAAAACCGTTGAATTTATCTTCAAAAGTTTCTGAGGATTTTCTTTCTGTTTCCAGATTCGTATAAACTTTGGAGATCTCTTTATCTAAATATTCCACTCTGGGTGCGTTCTGTTTCTGAAAATTTTCAAGATCCAGACGGCGTTGTTCCTTCAGTTCCTCTTTACGTTTTGCATTGGGACCATAACCCTCTTTTCCACTTGTAAGTCCGGATTGCTTCCCAAGAATTTCTTTTTCAAGTTCTACGGCTGCTGAATCATAAGCTTTCTGATATTGTACGGTTTTTTCAGCGATCTGCTTTTTTTCAGTTTCAAAAGGGCCGCTTTGTTTCAGGATTCTGCCGCTCATTTCACCTTCAAGCTGTTTTTTATTTCGCTGAATAATGGTATTAAGCTGCTTGTTGACTTCTTTTTCAAAAATTTTAAGTTCCAGCGGCTTAGAAATAATAATTCCTAAAAATGTTGCTAAAATAAGACGGGGAATAGCCATTAAAATCTGATTTCCCCATGTCCCTGTTTTTTTGATGGAGGAAACAATATAACGGTCCAGGTTGAAGATCATCAACCCCCACAAGATTCCGAAACCCACTGAAGTCCATACATTATCAAATACAGTATACATGGCATAGCCTGCAGATAGAGTGGCAAAAACCGCGGTGAATAATACAATTCCTCCAATTCCTGAAAATTTATTCCATTCACTTGGAGTCTTTCTTAAAATATGAATATTTCCTCCGGAGCATACCATCAGAAACTTCTGGAACCAGTTTATTTTATGATTCGCTTGATTTATAGTTTGTTGGTTTGTTTTCATTAGTGAAAATTTATACAAATGTAGCACTAAAAATCATACCAATGTAAAAGATAGTATTATGTTTTGCCAAGTAATTGAAGGTTTTAATTTAATTGCTTGATATACTTTGGGTTATCTTATCTACTTCACCCTCCCCGGATTCTGCTTCAAAAAACTATCCCATCCGCTATAAGACTTTGTATCTGCAATAGTCCCGGAGTTGAAATGATGGCAGACTGCCACAGCCAAGCCATCCGAAGCATCTAAATATTTGGTAGGAAATTCTTTCAGTTTTAAAAGATTCTGAAGCATTCCGGCTACCTGTTCTTTGCTGGCATTTCCGTTTCCGGTGATGGCCATTTTAATCTTTTTAGGAGAGTATTCTGTAATAGGGATATTTCTGTATAGGCTAGCGGCCATTGCAACTCCTTGTGCGCGGCCCAATTTAAGCATACTCTGTACATTTTTACCATAAAATGGAGCTTCAAGGGCAACTTCATCCGGATGGTATTCATCGATCAGCGCTAATGTTTTATCAAAGATGTATTTCAGTTTCGTTTCGTGATTCGGATATTTTTTCAGGATCAGTTCGTGGATGGAAATCATTTCCATTTTACTTTTGGTCACGGAAATAATGCCGAAACCCATAATCGTTGTTCCGGGATCAATCCCTAAAATTATCTTCTCTGAAATCATGGTTCAAAGATAGGGTTTATAAATCTTTTTTGTTGAATTGTGGTAAAGTTTGATTGAGCCTTATTTTAAATGTTTTTCAGCAATAGGAATCCATCTTCCGTCATGACGGAGAAGTAGAATCTTATCGACTAAGAATTTAGTTTTATATTCTTTGTCCTTGTAAATTTCCCATGCATTCAGGTAGTTATCAAAACTAAGATTTCTGTAACCAACAGTCATGTGAGGGGTGAAAGATTTCTTACCAAAGCTGAAATAGTGTCTGGTCCTCTGATGAAGTAAATTTAAATTTTCGTTGGTTTCAGGTCGGATAAAGATGACCGGATTTTTTGGGTTAGGGAAGCTGCCGAAGCCATTCAGGATGATTTCAAAAGGAGGAATATCCGTATTTATCTTCTGAAAAGCATTATGAATATCACTTTCCAGTTCCGGATCTCTGTCAAAAGGTGAGAGTAAAGTAATATGCGCGTCATTTGTTAATGCTTTTGAATTGTCGTAATTCAGAGCAAAATCTTGTTTAAATACCCTTACTTTATCAATAATGTCTTTAGGAGGGTAAATAGCAATGAAATACATTTTTTTCATACAGCAAAGTAAATATTTTTCAAGAATTTTTTATACATAAGAAAATTATGCATATATTTGAAAGGTATAAAAATAAGAACAGTTGAAAAAAAATAGCCTTTACAAAGGGACACTCCAGAACATTATTTTGAAGCTGCTTTCTAAAGAAGTGAAAATGTATGGTTATCAGATCACCCAGCGTGCAAAAGAACTTACAGAAGGCGAGCTTGAGATGACGGAAGGTGCGCTGTATCCACTGTTGCATAAATTGGAGAATGACGGAATGATAACGTCAGAAGTTCAGAAGATCAATGGAAGGGACAGAAAATATTATCTTCTGACAGAAAAAGGAAAGAAACATCAGGCTGTTCAGGAAAACGAAATGAAAAGTTATTTGTTAAACCTAAATACCATTTTTAGCATATGATGACTCAAACACAGGAAAAAGAGGTTACAGACTATCTTATTTTTCAAGAACTTCCTCTTGATATTTTAGTGGAAATAAAGGACCATATGATCTCCCAGATCACAGATGCTCAAATTCATGGAAATTTAAGTTTTGAAGATGCATTTCTGAAGGTTAAAAAATCATGGGACGGAGAATTTAAAATGGTAAATTACTTTTTATTTTCTCCTGTAAAAATTCCATTAATTGTAAAAAAAATAATAAAGGAAAAATTCAATGTACTCCTGAAAAAGTCTTTTATGATAGGTCTTGCTTTTCTTGGCATTAACCTATTGCTGATTTATTTTTCAAAAAGCCAGGAAGAATACAGAATATTTTTCAGACTGCTGAATGGAATGTTTTTACTGACAATGGGCACGGTATGGCTTTTCAATATTAAAATATGGAAATACATGAGAACCGATTTTAAATACAAAGGAAAATGTTTTTATACCTTATACCAACACAATGTAGGGTTGATGGTAATAATTACGATTTCCATGTTGCAGCTGCTCGGAAAAAACGGACATTACGCTTACCAGTTTTTCAGAACACAAAATACATCTGAAATTGTGGGAACAATCATCACATTACTGGTTCCCTTTATCCTCCATAGCTCGGTGATTTTTACCTTGTTCAATTTTTTTGAACATAAAAAGACTCTGAAAAAGATGCAGAATTTTCTTCAGTCCGCTGACAATTAATATTTGCGGATAGCAATTCAGCTCGAGCTTTTATATTGGAATGTAAAGAAATTAATGTTTTGCTTTAAGCTGTAACAGAATATTTTCCAGATTGTCTGTCATCTTTTTAACTTCTACATGAGGCCTGAAAGTCCAGCTTTTCCCCTTTTCTTCATCTGCAATATTGGATAGAATAATAACTGATGTTTTGGTTTGTGGATAATAAATATTCAGAGATGGAGAACCCTTTACATAGCCGCTGTGAAAATAACTTTCAGGGCTTCCGATATTGATCATGATGCCATAGCCGTAGCCCATCTTTCCTAAAATTGCATGATGTCTTTCTGAGCTTTTAGAAACAAACTGTTTTAAAGTTTCCGCTTTAAGGATCTTTCCGCCATAAATGGCATTATTCCAGATGTGGAGGTCCTCTATGGTCGAAAGAATGCCGCCTGCCGGAGTTCCTATATCTTTTCCTGCTAGTCTTTTCGGCATATTCGGAACGGCTGCAAACTTTGTAGCGTTTCCCAAATAGGCGCTTGCAAAATCTTTACCTTCAAAGATATTTCCTGTGGAAGAATTTTTCATTCCTGCTTTTTTGAACAGTTCCATAACATTCTCATCATATGTTTTTCCGGAAACGGTTTCTATAATTTGCCCCAGAGCATTAAAACCGTCATTGGAATAGAAAAAGTCCGAACCGCTTTTGAACAGCAACTTACCTCCAAAAGTATTTAATCCGGAAGTATGATTTAAAAGTTGATTAATAGTGATATTTTCATACTCTTTAGTCTGGAATTTTTTCAGGTATTTGGATGCTTTGTCACCGACATTCAGCTTTCCCTGTTCCATCTGAAGAAGGACAATGGCAGCAGTAAACTGTTTGCTTACAGATCCAATGGCAAAAACCGTATTGCTGTCGATCTTTACCTTATTCTTGAAATCAGAATAGCCGTTTTCCTTCCTGTACAGTTGCAGCGAATCTTTAAATACGGCAATGCTTCCGTTGAAATTATATTTTTTAAATACAGAATCAATCTGCTGCTCCAAAAACGTTTTTTGAAAGGCCACGATTGTGGAATCAATAATTAGATTTTTGTCAACCGGATTTTTGGGCGTTTCAGTTTTGCATGAAAACAAAAAACAGAAAAGCACAAAGAGGGTAAAATTTTTTATCAAGGTGTTTATATTAAAAGTTACTGATATCGGAGCTGATACATATTTAAATGTAAGAAAATCCTTTGAAGTCTCAAAGAGAAGCAAAATTTGTGCTAACCTAAGGTTGTGTTCATTGCCAGGAATGAATGTCGAACTGATATTTAATGTGACGAAAAGATAATAGCAAAGCTACAGTAAATTAAAAATAGCCTGTGCAAGTAGAATCTTATTTCAGAACCAGGTCACAGAACCAGAAAACATACTCACCGTCCTCATCTTCAGGATTTACTTTCGGTTTAGGATAGGTTTTCTTTACGGTTTCCCCTATTTCAAACTGAATAGGGTTTTTAAAGATAGGTCCATCAAAAGTAAATGTGTGGAATTCCCCGTTTTCTCCACATGGATCAACATTTCCAGGAAGATCTTTAATGAAATTCTGGTCAATAATTCTTCCTGCAAAACTTTTATCCAGATAAGTTTCATTCACGCACGTTACAATAGTTTTGAAGCCAAGATCCAGAAATTCGTGGATAAGGTCGGTTGTGTTTTGCTTCCAAAGTGGAAATATAGCTTCCATTCCTATTGAGTTCAGCTGGTCTTCACGGTATTTTCGGAGGTCTTCAAGAAAAATATCGCCAAAAACAGACTGCGTAATGCCCGTAGCCTGAATATCTGACATCGTTTTGCTCATGAGATCTCGGTATTCCTCCATAGACGGTTCTTTGGGAAGTTCCATTTTAATTAAAGGCAATCCTATACTTTCGGCCTGCTTTTCCAAAAGTGAAGTAGGGACACCATGCATTGAGATCCTCTGAAATTCTTTATTGATACTGGTAAGCAAAGTTGTAATTTCAGTCTGATTTTTCTGCTGGATTTTATAAAATGCAAGAGCGGAATCTTTTCCACTGCTCCAGTTGAATACGGCTTTTGGCTTCATTGAATGCTATTTAAATTGATAGTTACGACAAAAATTGTAACTTTTCGATCACTTAATTCGTCTAATAGAGATATAAAGTGAGAAATTTATTAAAACTTTTAACAAAATTAAATAAAAGAGATGAAAAACCTTCTTATCGGGACTGCGGTCCTTTTTTTTACTGGAGCTCTAAACCCTGTTTTTTCTCAGAAAGCAGATGCTCCCAAATTTGTGAGCAATACTGAAGGAGTAAAAGAATATACTTTGAATAATGGCATGAAAGTTCTTCTGATTCCTGATGCTTCTCAAAGTAATATGGTCGTGAATATCATTTATAATGTAGGTTCAAAGCACGAAGGTTATGGAGAAAAAGGGATGGCGCACTTGCTTGAACACATGCTGTTTAAAAGCACTAAAAAATTAGGTGATATTAAAAAGCAACTGTCCGACAAGGGAGGGAATGCCAATGGAACGACTTGGTATGACAGAACGAATTATTATGAAATATTTCCTTCCAGTGACGAAAACTTAAGATGGTCTTTAGAAATGGAGGCAGATAGAATGATCAATGCTACCATTCTTCAGTCAGATCTTGATAAAGAATTTTCTGTCGTACGGAATGAATTTGAAATCGGAGAAAACAGACCGGGAGATGTCTTGATGGAGCGTATTGTATCAACAGCCTATTTATGGCACAACTACGGAAATAGTACTATCGGAAGTAAAGAAGATATTGAAAGAGTAAAAGCGCCAACCCTGAGAAAATTTTACGAAAAACATTACCAGCCGGATAATGCAACGCTGGTCGTAGCCGGAAAATTTGATGAGAAACAGGCTTTAAATTATATTTCCCAATATTTTTCTGTTATTCCAAGGCCGTCAAGAGTATTAGATCAGACCTATACTGTGGAACCAGCCCAGGACGGAGAGCGTTTTGTTGAGCTGAAACGTTCGGGAGACAGCAAGATCGTTGGAGCCTTGTATCATACGGCTCCTTATGCAGATAAAGATTATGCTGCCTTAGATGCTTTATCTGAGATTCTGACATCCGATCCCTCAGGTTATTTATATAAAGCAATGATTGATTCTCATAAAGCTGCTTCTGTATATTCTTATCAGCCAACAGTAAGAGATGCTGCATTTATGTATTTTGGGCTTGAGGTTCCTGCGGATAAAGATGTAAAAGCAGTAGAAAATGATTTCAGAGCTGAACTGGATAAAGTTTCTGCAATAAAATTTACAGAGCAGGATGTACAGAGAGCAAAGGCGAAAATTCTTAAGCAGATAGAAAATACAAAAAATAATACAATCGGTTTTGCTGTTAACTTAACAGAAATTGTAGGAGCAGGAAGCTATAAACTGGGAATGTTATACCGTGATAACATTGAAAAATTAACCTTGGCAGATATTCAGAGGGTTGCTGATAAATACTTCAAAACAAATAACAGAACGGTTGGAGTATTTATTCCTACTAAAGATGAGATAAGAGTTAAGAATAATGAATTCTCTGATGAACAAATCGCTACTTTAACGAAAGATTACAAAGGTAAGGCCTTAGAAAAAGAAGTTGCTCCTTTCGAGGCAAGCATTAAAAATCTGAAAGCCAATCTTTCGGAAGGAAAGTTAAGTAATGGAATGAAGTATGGTATTGTCAAAAAGGAGATTAAAGGAGGAAAAGTATTGGGGAGCTTCCGTTTTCCGGTAAGCAATGCTAAAGATTTAAGTGGAAAAGCTCAAATTGGTTCTCTGATGGCTCAGGTCATGAAAGCAGGAACAAAGTCCCATACAAAAGAACAAATTCAGGACATGCTTGATCTGTGGAAATCTAATATCAGTTTTTCATTCAGTGGACAGACTTTATATGCAAATGTAAGCACCTATAAAGAACACTTACCGAAAGTAATGGATTTGATGAAAGAAATATTAACCGAATCTAATTTTCCGGAATCTGAATTGGTGAAAATTGTCAATGAATACAATACATATTTAGAAGGTTCTTTAAATGACCCGCAAGCTTTGGCATTTACTGAAATTGAAAAAATTACAGAAAATTATCCCAAAGAAAGTATTTTCTATACACCTTCTTTCAAAGAGCAGATTGATGCCAATAAAGCCATAAAAAGACAGGAACTTGTAGATTTTTATAACAAAATTTTAGGAAGTAATAATGGGATAGGAACTATGATCGGTGATTTGGATTCTAAAACAACATCTTCTTTGATGGAAAATACTTTTGCAAAATGGAATTCGAAATCTGTCTATGAGAAAATTAAGCCTGAACTTTTTACAACTAAAAAACAGGACAAAGAATACTTAACTCCAGATAAAGAAAATGGAGCAGCGGTAGGAAAGATCAGCTTCTCGATGGATAGAAACAGTCCTGATTATCCTGCTTTTGTTATTGCCAACGAAATGTTGGGAAGCGGTGGTTTCCTTACCTCAAGAATTCCGACCAGACTTAGGGAAAAAGAAGGGATCAGTTATGGAGCAGGTTCTTATATCAGCGTTCCTTCTGATAATACGGTTGCTTCTTGGGGCTGGTATGCATTCTTTAATCCAACTAAAAAAGAGGCTGTAAATAAAGCGTTGAAAGAAGAAGTAAATAAAGCGGTTAAGGAAGGATTTACAGAAGAAGAATTGAAATCAAACCTAAATTCATGGTTAACTTCAAGAAAAACGGATTTAGGAAATGAGGCTACTTTGATGGGACTTGTGAATGGCCAGCTACAATTTGGTATTCCATTGGAAGATTATGATGCTTTAGAAAGTAAAGTTTCCGGTCTGAAAGTAAACCAGGTAAATGAAGTTCTTAGAAAATACATCAGCGAAGACAAACTGACTTCAGTTTTTGCCGGAGATTTTAATAAGAAATAATTTTAATCCCGAATTCAGGCTAATTAAAACTAAATTAAAAACCGTAGATTATTTCTGCGGTTTTTTTACGCAATAATAAACCTCAAAGAATTTTCCTTGAGGTTTATTTCTATAGTTAGATAGTCAATAATTGCTAGGCCTCGCTGCTACATATTTCTTCTGTATTTACCACCCACTTCAAAAAGAGCATTGGTAATCTGTCCAAGGGAGCAGTATTTTACAGCATCCATCATTACGGCAAACAAGTTTTGCTGGTTGATGGCTGCATACTGCAGTTGTTTTAAAGCTTCTGCAGATCTGTCTTCATTGGATTTCTGGAAATTATGTAAAGTTTCGATCTGAACCTGCTTTTCCTCTTCAGTAGAACGGATCACTTCTCCCGGGCGAACCGTTGGCGAACCGTCTTTTCCAAGGAATGTATTTACTCCGATGATCGGGTACTCTCCTGTGTGTTTTAACCATTCGTAATGCATAGATTCTTCCTGAATTTTCGAACGTTGGTACATGGTTTCCATGGCGCCAAGAACACCACCTCTTTCCGTAATTCTGTCGAATTCCGCATAAACGGCTTCTTCCACAAGATCCGTCAGTTCTTCAATAATAAATGAGCCTTGAAGCGGATTCTCATTTTTAGCTAATCCTAATTCTTTATTAATGATCAGCTGAATCGCCATTGCTCTTCTTACAGACTGCTCAGTCGGTGTCGTAATAGCCTCGTCGTAAGCATTGGTGTGAAGAGAATTACAGTTATCATAGATTGCATAAAGCGCCTGAAGTGTTGTTCTGATATCATTGAAATCAATTTCCTGAGCGTGAAGCGAACGGCCTGAAGTCTGAATATGATACTTCAGCATCTGGCTTCTTTCATCTGCCCCGTATTTCAGCTTCATTGCTTTTGCCCAGATTCTTCTTGCTACACGGCCGATCACTGAATATTCAGGGTCAATACCGTTAGAGAAGAAGAAAGATAAGTTCGGCGCAAAATCATTGATATCCATTCCTCTTGACAAATAATATTCCACATACGTGAAACCGTTTGCCAAAGTAAATGCCAGCTGGGAAACCGGATTGGCACCTGCTTCTGCAATATGATATCCTGAAATAGAAACCGAGTAGAAGTTTCTTACTTTTTCTGTGATAAAATATTCCTGAACATCACCCATTAATCTTAAAGCAAATTCAGTAGAGAAAATACAGGTATTCTGAGCCTGGTCTTCTTTTAAAATATCTGCCTGAACTGTACCACGAACGGTTGCGATCGTTTTAGCTTTAATTTCAGCGTAAGCTTCCGCAGGAATTACTTCATCTCCCGTTATTCCTAATAATTTTAAACCTAAACCGTTATTGGAAGGAGGTAATTCTCCGTTATATTTTGGTCTTTCTAAACCTTTATCGTCAAATTTTGCTTTTAAAGCTTTTTCAACATTTGCTTCAAGCTTATGTTCTGCAATATATTTTTCAACATTCTGATCGATGGCTGCGTTCATAAAGAAAGCCAGCAACATCGGAGCCGGTCCGTTAATCGTCATTGAAACGGAAGTCATTGCATTCACCAAATCAAATCCTGAATATAGCTTTTTAGCATCATCTAACGTTGCAATAGAAACGCCCGCATTTCCGATTTTACCATAAATATCCGGTGGTAAAGCTGGATCTTGGCCGTACAAAGTTACAGAGTCAAACGCTGTGGATAAACGTTTTGCATCCATTTCCGCAGAAACGTAGTGGAATCTTCTGTTGGTTCTTTCCGGACCTCCTTCTCCTGCAAACATCCTTGTAGGATCTTCTCCTGTTCTTTTAAAAGGATAAATTCCTGCTGTGTACGGGAACCCTCCCGGAAGATTTTCCTGGCCTTTCCACTTGATCAGATCACCCCAGTCAGTATATTTTGGTAAAGCAATCTTTGGAATTCTTAAGTGGGATAATGATTCCGTTGAGGTTTCCACTTTAATTTCCTTTCCTCTTACGAAATACGAATAAAACTCTTCATGAAAAGCTTTTTTTGTATCATCCCAAGTTCTTAAGAAGTCGATATTTTCCTGCTGAAGATCTTTTTCCGCTTTTTGATATTCAGTGTCTAAAGCTTCATTGGAAAGGAAATTTCTTACCCCTTCGATATGATACATTTTTCTGGCTAATTCAGCTTGTTTTTCAACGTTTGCATCATATTGTCTGTTGTTTTCAACAATTTCGGAAAGATAACGGACTCTTTTGGGAGGAATGATCGTTACTTCATCTGTAATTTCCTGTTCAGCAAAAGTTTTTAAATCTAAGCCTGAAAACTTATCGTTTACTTTTGAAATTAATCTGTTGTATAGTTCTGTCGTTCCATGGTCATTGAACTGAGATGCTTTTGTAGCATATACCGGCATTTCGTCCAGCTGCTGTTCCCACAATAAATGGTTTCTCTGGAACTGTTTTCTAACAGCCTGAAGCGCGTCTAAGGCTCCACGTTTGTCAGACTTATTTAAAGCTACTAAATCGGCATAATCTAACATGTCAATTTTCTCCAGCTGAGTGGATGCCCCATATTCAGGGGTCATTACATACATTGAAACATCTGCAAAATCAGATACTTCTGAACCGGACTGTCCGATACCTGAAGTCTCCAGAATAATTACATCAGGATGAGCCAGCTTCAGAACATTCAATGCAGAATGAATGAATGGTGAAACGGAAACGTTATTTTCTCTCGTAGCCATCGAACGCATATAAACTCTCGGATCATTGATCGCGTTCATACGGATTCTGTCTCCCAACAATGCACCTCCTGTTTTCTTTTTAGAAGGGTCAATTGAGATGATGGCAATCTTCTTATCAGGATTTGAACGGATAAAACGTCTTACCAATTCATCTGTTAATGAAGATTTTCCCGCTCCACCGGTTCCTGTGATACCGATAATCGGGATATTTAGATCTTTTGATTTTTCGTCAATAGCTTGTACCAACTCAGGCTTTTCCTCAGAGAAATTTTCAACGGCAGAAATGACTTTAGCAATGCTTGTGGAATTTTCAAAACTAATTGAATCCAGATCATCAGCAGTTATATCCTTTCCTGTTGCAAAATCTGATCGTTGAACCAAATCATCGATCATTCCCTGTAAGCCAAGTTCACGGCCGTCATCCGGAGAATAGATCCTGTCGATTCCGTAAGACATGATATCTTCAATTTCTTCCGGCAGGATTACACCGCCACCGCCACCAAAAATCTTGATCTGAGGGGAATTCTTTTCTCTTAAAAGGTCGTAGATGTATTTAAAATATTCATTGTGTCCGCCTTGATATGAGGTTAGTGCAATGGCATTGGCATCTTCCTGGATTGCTGTGTTTACAACTTCCTCGGCTGATTTGTCGTGGCCAAGGTGGATCACTTCACATCCTGTTCCCTGGATCACGCGGCGCATGATGTTGATCGCAGCATCGTGTCCGTCAAATAATGACGCCGCTGTTACGATTCTTACTTTGTTGGTTGGAGTATATTTTTGGGTTTCCATAAAAAATCTAGAAAATTTCTGAATTTTCAAATATAATAATAAAATAAGAACCGTTTGGTTTTGTTTAATGGTTTGATTTTTAGAATGTTGTTTGTAATTGGCAGGTTGTTATTTCCCCAACTTAACAATCATTCGTTTAATAATGACAAGTAAATTCTCTATTTTTGCGCCATAATATATATAGTATGAAAAAGGCTTGGATGTATTTTACTTTAGGAACAGTTCTTAGCTTCCTTATCAATTATTTTTTTTACAGTTCGGATAATATCGGGCTTGATGTATATTATGCACTGTCTTTTGGGATAGCATGGGGAATTGCCTATTATTTAGATACACCCAATTTTACATTGCCGCAAAAACTGGGTATTTCCTTTGTCGCAATGGGTATTTTGGTGCTAACAGGAACGTTTATATTCAATCTTGAGCTTGCCATTCCGTCTATCCTGAAGTTTTCTACAGTTTTTGTAGCCTATTACCTAATTGCTAGTTTCAGAGCAAACAAGTCCCTGCGCAGTTAATGCATTAATAAGAAGCTAACAATTCCCAAGCCCATTAATAAAAATGTAAATAAAACGGTGTTGATAAAAAATATAATAGCACCTACTAAAATAGTCAGGGCAGGGTGCGTACGGTAGGTTTTATAATGAGCTACAAAAAAATAACATCCTGCATAAACAGTAGCCCCTGTGGTCAGCAACCCTTTCAGAATAATGACAAAGCTGTTTGTTTCAAAATAGCTAAACACCTTATTCAGTACAAAAAGAAGAAGAGTGAGCAGTAATAAAAAAGAAAAGTAGTGGAGGGTAAAAACGCCATGATCAAAATACCACCACTTTTTTTTACTGTGAAATATCCATAGCAGAAAAGCAAACAAAGGAAGGTATATGAAAAGAGCTTTTGGTAAATTGTGAACAGAGCTCTTAATAAACATATTGGTAATCTCACTAGGAGAATGGCCTTTTTCTTCCAGCTCAAAGATCTTAGCCACGAAAGGACGGAAAACCTGATATTGGTGCCCGTTCTTTTGATCTTTCTTGTCAAAATCCTCCATAGACTGCAGTCCGAAGGATTTTGTAATGCTCTTATTCTCTTTAAATATGTTTTCAACATCTACACTATCTTGAGCTGTATTTTTAACTTGGGATGAATCTAATGCACGAGCCAACATTCCACCGGTAAGGGAATCTGCCTTTAGTACTTCCGGAGATTGTAAAGCCTTATTTACATCTTTATTTTTAGCTGCTTCTTTTTGAATCTCTTTATTGATGTCTTTTGCCTGGCGGGCTCCTTCCTTGCCAAAATTTAAATCTGTTATTTGGAATGAAATAAACAGAAAAGTGACAAAACTTATAAAAATGTAAAGTTTTACGGGAGGCACGAATTGCTGTCTTTTCCCTTCCAGATAAATCTTTGTAAGCCTTCCCGGCTTAAAAAGCAGATTTTTCATAGTCCCCCAGAACTGACCGTCATAATGAGTGAAATCTTCAAAAAAATGAGTGAATAAATAGTAAAAAGGATGACGGCTTTCTATGTTTTGCTGTCCGCAGTGCGGGCAGAATCTTTCTTCAACCTGGTGCCCGCAGTTCAGGCAGGTTTTATCTTCTCTTATTTTTCCGTGGCTCATGGATAGTTAGAACTATGATTTGGGCACAAATATAAATATTTCGTGAAATAAATACTCATATTAATAAGATTTAAAGGAAATCTTTAAGGTAAATTTAATAAAGAAAGAGATTAGTGTTTAAATTCCTTACTTTGTCATTTGTATTTTTGGGCAAGTCCTTTAAAAAACCAATTGTTGATAAAATCAATTAAAAGGAAGTGAAACCCGGGGAGTAGGATAGATTAAATAAAATATGTTTTTGGGTTACAAAAATAATTTGTACCTTTGCACACCCTTTTAGGGGAAAATTATGTTTAATCTTTAACTAAAACGTGTGAATACATTAAGTTACAAAACTGTTTCAGCGAACAAAGCTACTGCTAATAAAGAATGGGTTGTGGTAGACGCTGAAGGACAGCCGTTAGGAAGACTAGCTTCTACGGTTGCAAAGATTTTGAGAGGTAAGCACAAAACGAACTTTACACCTCACGTAGATTGTGGTGATAACGTGATCGTTTTGAATGCTGGGAAAATTACGCTTTCCGGAAATAAGTGGGCTGATAAGACTTACATCTGGCATACAGGTTACCCTGGTGGACAGAAGTCTATGACTGCGGCTGAACTTCAGAAGAAAGATTCTTTAAAAGTATTAGAGAAATCTGTAAAAGGTATGTTGCCAAAAAACAGATTAGGATCTGCTTTATTGAAGAACCTTTATTTATATGAAGGAACTGAGCACAAACATGAAGCTCAACAGCCTAAAACAATTAATGTTAACGAATTTAAATAATTAATTATGTCTATAGTTCACAAAATCGGAAGAAGAAAAACTTCTGTAGCAAGAGTTTATGTAAGACCAGGTTCTGGTGTTATTACAGTAAACGGTAAAGATGCTGCAACTTATTTCTCTACAGACGTGATGGTTTACAAGTTGAACCAGCCGTTTATCCTTTCTGAAACTGTTGGTCAGTATGACGTCACCGTAAATGTTTTCGGTGGTGGTAATACAGGTCAGGCAGAAGCTATCAGATTAGGTATTTCAAGAGCTTTATGTGAAATCAATGCTGAATTCAGATTAGCTTTGAAGCCAGCTGGTTTACTTACAAGAGACGCAAGAATGGTGGAAAGAAAGAAGCCAGGTCAGAAAAAAGCAAGAAAGAGATTCCAGTTCTCAAAACGTTAAGAATTGCGGTAAGCTTAAAGCAATATGCAATAAGCTATTTGAAAAACTTATTAAACTTTTTAACTCGCTTGAAGCTTACAGCTTAGTGCCTAAAGCCTAAAGCAAATTGCCCGTTACGTTTAGCATCCAAACACTTCTCCCATCTAAAGAAGTTGTTGATTGTTTAAAAGACGGAAAGTAAACTAACAAAAACAGAAAACATGGCAAAAGCAAATGTAAAAGACCTTTTAGAGGCTGGCGTACACTTCGGTCACATGACCAGAAAGTGGAATCCAAATATGGCTCCATACATTTTTATGGAGAAAAACGGTATTCACATTGTAGACTTACATAAAACAGCAGTTAAATTGGACGAAGCTTGTAGCGCTTTGGAAAAATTAACTTCTGCAGGTAAAAAAGTTCTTTTCGTAGCTACTAAGAAGCAAGCGAAAGAAGTTGTTGCAAAACACGCTTCTGAACTTAATATGCCTTATATTACAGAAAGATGGCCTGGTGGTATGTTAACGAACTTCGTTACGATCAGAAAGGCTGTAAAGAAAATGAACCATATCGACAAAATGAAAAAAGACGGTACGTTCGAAACTTTATCTAAAAAAGAAAGATTACAGGTAGACAGACAAAGAGCTAACCTGGAGAAGAACTTAGGTTCTATCTCTGACATGGTTCGTCTTCCTTCTGCAATCTTCGTTGTAGATATCATGAGAGAACATATCGCTGTAACTGAAGCTAAGAAATTAGGTATTCCAGTTTTCGGTATTGTTGATACGAACTCTGATCCTAGAAAAGTAGACTTCGTTATCCCAGGAAACGATGATGCTTCTAAATCTATCGATATGATCTTAAACATCGTTTCTGATTCTATCAAAGAAGGTCAGTCTCAAAGAAAAGCTGATAAAGAAAAATCTAAAGAAGAGGGAGAAAAGGTATCTGCTGAAACAGATACTGATTTCGATGCTGAATAATTAAAGATTTTCTTTAATATAGGAAAAACGCTGGATTTTTGTCCAGCGTTTTTTTATTATGTAGTTATATGTCTTGGTATAAGAAAAACCCCCACTCAACTGAGTGGGGGTTATTTTAATTGCTAATCTTTATAGCATAAGATGTGGTGATGAACTTTGTAGAATCGTAAGATGAGTTACAGAGCATTCCGGAGAGTCTGTAATTCCGGTTTTTAGGAACCATTGTATATCCAACTTTACCGGAACCTATCGGAATCTTTTTAAAGAAGCCGGTACTGCTCACAGTAAGCACCATATTGCAAGGAGATTTATTTTCCACTGAAATAGAAGTTCTGGGATTCGTAGGAGAGTCGTCATTCAAAAGATCGGTTAAAACATCTGCTGTTTCAGGCTTATAGGTTTTAATAAGCTCTGCATATTCCCGTTCCGTGCTCATTACAGTATTCCCCCCGGAACTATTTCCTGAAGATGATGGATGAGATGTTCTTATAGGGTAGTTGCCGTAGTTCACACTACAACTCATAAGGGTAAGTGAAATTCCGAAGAAAGCGAATAGCTTTTTCATACAGTTATTTTTTGGATCTTTTCTTTTTTAAAGTTTTAACCGGTATTGCTTCCTTTTGGTCTTTTGCAGCATCTTTATTTGCATCAGACTTAGGCGACGTACCCGGATTTTCAATCACTACAAATATACCTTTTTTTATATCTTTTTGAGAGGAGTATTTTACATCACAAACATTGCTGTTCAGGCTATATGAGCCTTTATTGAGGATGATAAAATTCTCACCATGTGCAGGAACGGCCAGGTTATAGAAATTTTTTCCTTCAATTCTAAGGATGATATTACAGTCCGAATTATTTCTAAACAGAAGCACTGCCTCTTTACTGGTAATATCTTCATCAAACATAGCATTCAGAAGCTTGACCGTTTTGTCTTTATGCTGATCAGAAGTTTCGGCGATGAGCTTTTTAAACTCTTCCGCATCATTAGAGTTTGAATTTCTCAAAAACCTGTTTGGGATATCAGTCATTACCGGTCTGGCTTCCATTGGTTTCGCGGTTTTAGCACCTTTTGTCCAGCCAGAATTCTTTAAAGCAATGAGCTTGGGTTTTAGAACAGCTCTTTTAGGATCATCAGGGTGCGCATTCCTTAGGTATTCTTCAATTTCTTTTGTATTTGTGCTTTTTAAGATATCCTTGTGTTTTTTCTGTGCTGAAGCAGAACCCGAAACCAGGAAAAAGAAGAGGAGGGGCGTTAAAATTTTTTTCATCAATTTGTTGTGTTATTCCATTAGCTTATCCGGAATTTTATATATGTTATTGTTTTTCCTTTAGCTGAGAAAAGCTCTTCATAATAGGTTTTTATGTCTCTGAGATGTTCCGTATTCGGATCATATTCCGGAGCACCATAAATATCATGATGGGCTGTAATGATTTCATAACCGGCACCTTGCAAATAGCCCAACGTATAGCCATGCAAGAATTCAGAATCCGTTTTCAGATGGATGATTCCACCAGGTTTAAGAAATTTTTTGTACCGTTCTAAAAAGTCAGGATGGGTAAGTCTGTGTTTTGTACGTTTGTATTTGATCTGAGGATCTGGGAATGTGATCCAAATTTCGTCAACTTCACTTTTTGCAAAAAAATGATCTACAAGCTCGATCTGTGTTCTGAGAAATGCCACATTATTCATTCCGCTATCCACGGCTTCCTTAGCGCCAAACCAGAATCTGGCTCCTTTAATGTCTATTCCGATGAAGTTTTTTTCAGGGAAGGTTTTCGCAAGCCCTACAGAATATTCTCCTTTTCCACAACCCAATTCGAGCACGATTGGGTGGTCATTCTTAAAGAAATCCTTTCTCCAGTTTCCTTTAAGTGGAAAACCGTTTAATGCATCCTCTCTTGTGGGTTGGATAACATTTGGTAAAATCTTGTTTTCAGCAAATCTTGCTAATTTATTTTTGCCCATCGAGTCATTTATAAAATCCTGCAAAAATAGCAATTTTTACATAGATTACCTTGCCTTTTAAGCATAAAAGACTAGATCTGTGCGTATTTATAGAGGGCTTACTGTGTTGGGGAGGTTCCCAATGCTACCATAATAGCTTTTTCGATTGTTTTTTGGGAAGCATACTGCGCGCCACATACAAGACTTGTGAAGAGATACTGTCCTTTGGTTATAACAATTGTACTTTCATCATGGGCGGGAACGGCAAGTCTGTATTTGGTGTTTCCCACTCCTTCCATTCTTACAATGATATTACAATCAGAGTTATTTTTGATAAGAACAATGCTTTCCTTGCTGTTCGGGTCGTTATCGAATAGGGAATTTAATATTTTTACCGTTTTATTTTTGTGCTCCACAGGATTTACAGCCATCAGCATATTAAACTCTTCAGCTTCAGCATTCGGAACAGCGACATTGGCGGATGTATTGACAACAAAAGCGTTTTGGGTAGTACTTGGTGTATACACCACCGTAGATTGTTTGGCGGCAAGTTCTGCTTTATATTTGGCGATCTGTTTCTGTTTGATAATGGCGTTCATTTCATCAAAACTGATCTTTGTAGACGGTCTTCTTTTCAGCAGTGCAAGCATTTCCTGCATGTCTTTCACTTTCTGGTCTGCAGGATGAGCGTCTTTAATGTATTGGGTCATCATTTCCATTACCCTGGGTTTCAATACAGATCTCCGGGGATCATCAGGATGTGCATCCCTGAGAAAAGCATTA
The DNA here is from genome assembly GCF_030812195.1 of Chryseobacterium lathyri. Lineage (GTDB taxonomy): Bacteria > Bacteroidota > Bacteroidia > Flavobacteriales > Weeksellaceae > Chryseobacterium > Chryseobacterium lathyri_A. The sequence goes on along the minus strand of NZ_JAUSSF010000003.1, from coordinate 948,992 downwards.
ATCTCATAGATGTTTTTACTTTTTAAAATATTGCTGTAGTCTTTCCCCCTTTTCTGGGCAGACAGATTAAAAAATAGAACAGAAACAAATAGTAAAAGTAGTTTTTTCATTAACAAATATTAAGTTAAAAGCTGATGTTCTTTCTCAATTTGTGTTTTGGTCCATTAGTTTATTACAATAACGGAATACTGCTGTTTTTATTTTAGATACGTAATTGTGAGATAAAATTAAACATATTTTTAAATAGAAAAGAAATGTATACTATAAATTATTAAATAGTATACATTTCTTAAAATATCAAAGGCTTATTTAATTACTTCCTGAAGATTCGAAGTCTTAAGTCTCTTCTGATAGATTGGCAGATACTTTTCGATAGGGATTTTTATTGCCTCAAAATTACCGGACAGGACATAAGCTTCAATATTTTCTGACGTATAAACAAACTGAAGGAAATTATCAATAAGATTATCAGGAATTTTAAACTTGGCAAAATAGTCTTTACCAAGATAATTCTTAATCTGGGATACAGAATTATTCATCCTTTCATAAGCCATATAACGCTGTTTTTTCTTTCTGTCACCCGAAAGGATGTCATAGATGCTTTCGAGGCTGAAGGTGAGCCCACCGTCTCTTAAGCCGGCAACCGGTAGTTCAGGAGATGTCCCGTCACCTTTAGGTTCAGGAAGTCCGATTACCTTTTTAATGGCCAGCCCCTTATCCTCTTTTCTGATAGAATTTACATCATATCTAAGGTTTCCGGTAGGTTTGAACCTGCTTAACACAATTTCCTGAATTTCGTAATATGCAATTTTTAATTCAATGATATTTTTCTGCTGCATCATCTGTGGAGTAAGCTTTACATCTTTTCGTTCTGTAACGATAGAGGTAAAGCGGATCACGTCTCCGGGAGCTGCAGGTATATTATAAGTACCGTTGTAATCGGTAAGTACCGTTTTCTGAGTATTCAGATTGGTTACGTAAACCTGGTTGAGATACAGGATCGAGTTGTCTCTTAAAAATACCTCTCCGGAATATGTCTGTGCATTGATTTTTGCCAGAAAAACCAGCATTAAAAGGGTAATTAGCTTCTTCATATAATTAGAGCAAAATTACGTAGAAATACAGCAATTTATACCTATTAAGATAGTGATTACAGGTTAAAGTTATATTAAACTTTAATACTTAACTGTTAATGAATGTTATAATGTTGATCAATAAAAACGATATAATGAAATTTAACCAAATATTTCATTATTTACGTTTTACCAGTAGCCAGCTCGTATATTTTATAGGAATAGAAGTGCCAAATTCCGTCCAGGTGATGAAATACCAGTAAGTAGCTGTTGGTACAGGTCTTCCGCCCATTCTTCCGTCCCAGGTATACCGGTTGCTTGGGCTTCCTCTGAAGACTTCAGCTCCATAACGGTCGAATATTCTGAATTCCAGATTCGTGTTACTCATTAAAGCGGAATAGTTTATCTCATCATTGTGCCCGTCATCGTTAGGGGTAATGGTATTGATAAGATTGATGATGGCAAATGCTTTTTCTACTTCGCCACACAGCTTAGAGTCTCTTACAAAGACCTTGTGGGCTCCTCTTGGTACATTGTTGAAAACATTTGAACTCTGCCAGCTTACTCCGTCCAGAGAATATTCATAGGGGGGCACACCGCCACTTACGCCAACCGTTACTGTAGATCCGTTGATTTCAATGGAAGTGATCACCGGAAGAGGTGCTTCTATAACGTTAACATATTGTTTGTAAACACAGCCATTGAATGTAAGCTCTACCCAATAGCTTCCGACAGGAACATTGGAAATAGAAGGAGAAGTCGCTCCTGTACTCCAAAGGTACTTTTCAAATCCTGGGCCTGCGTCTAATGTAGTAGTTGCTTTCGGACAGATAATCTTGTCTTTTAAGAGATCAGATTTCTTAGGGGCTTTAATGGTGATTTTAATAGGTGCAACTTCAGGGCAGACCCCATTTTTCTCAAATCTGATATAAAAGGTCTGTGCAGCTGTAACATTAACGGTTGCTGATATAGGATTAATATCATTCTGGGCATCTGCCAAGCTTCCATGGAAAGTATAGGTCACATTTGGGTCTGCTGTAAACTGTGGAATAAACTGTGCAAGATCAACCGCTTTTATTCCGTCAAGATCATCATCACAAATGCTTGTTACAGCGGCAGGTGTTAATAAAGGAATACGGCTTCCTATGCTGAACTGTAAAGGTTTTACAACGACAGCACAGCCATCCGGAGATTCAACTCTGATGTAAATGGTTGTTGCAGCTGTATAGCTCCAGGTATTAGGAAGAGTATTGTTGTTTCCTGCATTAGCATCTGCAAGGGATGCATAATATCTTACGTTGGTAAAGTAACCGGGATTATTCAGCACAATGCCTGTTATACTGGATAGTGTGACGGTGACTGTTCCGTCCATATTGTCATCACAGAAAGTGCCATTATAATTGTTCGTTACAATAGCCAGGTTGTATAAAGTAAGGGTGATCTGGGCAATACTTTTACAGCCCAGGTTATTTTTTACTACAGCATATACAATGGTACCGTCCGGAGCGGTATAGGAATTTGTAGAGGTGATAAGTGCTCCAGGATTTTCTGTCTGAGCATCTGCTAAAGTAGGATAGTAGGTAATAGTTACCGGTGAGTTATTGGTTACATTGGCGGTAGTAAGATTAAAAGTTCCCTGTCCGTTAATATTACAGGCATACAACGTAACATTTGTTACGATAAGAGATAGGATATTGACGGTGACGGTTACTGTTTCACAATCTGGGAAAACAGGATCATCTCCGCAGAAAGTATAGGTAAAAGTATCTGTTCCGACTGTTCCGGGAGTATTGACGGTATAAGTAATGATACCGGTCACAGGATCGATAACAGCAGTTCCCAGTGTAGGAGCATTGACAATAGCGACCGTAGAAGGGACAGGTGTCTGTGCAGAGCTGGTGAATGTCGGGGTTATAGTTTTTGTGCTGCAGACATTGAAGGATGATGTAGTCAGCTTTGTACAATTCAGAACTTTAAACTGCTCCGTCACCAAGGGTGCACATTTCCCCATCGTTACAGAACATGTATAAAATCCGGACTGTGTAGGGCTGATGGATGCTCCTGTAGCTCCGGGAATAAGAGTTCCGTTTACATACCACTGATAGGTATCATAAATAACGGGATCTACCGTAAGCACAATACCGGGAGCACAGGTTCCTCCTGAGCTTAAAATAACGGGTTGTGTAGGAAAACCTGCGAAAAATCCCCCATATCCGACAGCGTTACTTCCAGCATTGATTCCTGCGGTAATTGCTTTGTCAGACACTATAGTGATTGTTCCGGCAACATTTGGAATACCATATGTAACCCAGTTGGCTGTACCTGTCATATCGAATGGGCCTGTTGTTACCGGTGGAACAGCGCCGTTTACCGTGACATTGGCACCTTTTTCTGTAATAAGGTTCAGTTTGGTGGGAATATTAAGAATTCCCGAAGGATTTGCAGTGGAATGAACAAAGTTCTCATCAATAAAGCCCAATTCATTGATCTGTTTGGGAAGATAACAGTTCAGTGCCGGAATAAAGTTGAACCCGCCGGTTGCTACTTCACTCCCTGAAACGGAATCCCCGGCAAGAATCTGATAGACATAGGCATTTTTGGATGTTTTAAGGTAGAGATTATAGTGGACCCCCGCCTGTAGTTTATATTTTGAATCAGGAATAATAAAATACTGTCCTGCATTTAAAGTGGTAAGGGGAGGAATTTCATCGTTAACAAAAATCTGCGTATTGTTCTCAGTAGCAATCACAATGGCTCCTTCCATATTAGACCCTATTCTGCCATTCCCCTTTACTAATGCGAACTCAGTTCCAAGTCTTTCAACAGGGACAGCCTGATCCATTAAAATATCAGAGCTCGAAGGATAGTTTCCGGCATATTGGCCATTGAAATTTCCATTGGTGATATTCACCGGCTTACTGGCGGTTATCTTAGCACCAATGAAACCATCAGTATTTGCTGTACCCGTACCTTCTATAATGTATGACTGCCCTTTATTGAGGGTAAAGGTCATGACAGGGTTTGTAGCGCCGGTGGTTCCGTTTGAAAACTGTACCGTTGGCTTATACCCGGAGACTGTAACTGTTGTATTGTCCTCAGTTGCAAGAACACTGGTCATAAAGTTTAAGATGGCATTACTGACCGTAATGGGGGCATTTGCAGCATAGAAATTCTTTCCTGTAGAAGGTATTCCTTTTGAAGTAATGATCTCAGCATGGTTGAATACGGAAAACCTGAGGTTAGCATAAAAAGGAAATTCAGCTTTTAGATATAATCCTTTTGTAGTTGGAGTAAAGAGGTCGGTCTGGCTGGTGGTAATGATATAGTTTCTTAGAACATCAAATTTCTGAGGATTGTTTTTGCTGATATTTACCGTTCCGATAAGAACGTTATTGTTATATATGTTGACAGGGAAAGGTGTTGTTCTGTTGGTAGATAAGTATAATTTCTGATATGGATTAGGGCTTATGCTTCTATCCATCATTGGTGCAAACCAATGCTCCCTATCCAATTGGGCAAAGGTAAAGGTGAAAAAAGAAAGTATAAATAAAAAAGATAAAATTTTTTTCATTCAGTAGAGAGGGTTTAACACAAATTTAATAATAAAATGGATTCATTACTTGAAAAAGTAATAAAAAAACCGCGATGGTAAAATCGCGGTTTGAAAAGTTATATTTTTCAGTCCTTATTCTCTGCTTTTTACGAGAATCCAGCCTGTATATTTTACAGCAGTCTGTTTACCAGCAGGTTCATTCCAATGGATCTCAAACCAGTAATTTCCGGTAGGCACTCTTTTGCTTCCGCCTAGCGTACCATTCCATTTATAACCGTTTGATTTATCTCCCTGGAATATTTTGCTTCCATATCTGTCAAAAATAGTGAATTCCAAATCTTTTTTGCCTGATAATAATGAATAATCAAGGACATCGTTTACACCGTCTTCATTAGGGGTAATAGCATTGATCAGATTAGGAATGGTAATTTCTACTTTTATTGGATCACAGTTATAACTGTCTTTTACATATACTGCAGATATTCCTCTCGTCACATCAGTGAATATATTGGAATCCTGCCATTGGATATTATCCGATGAATATTGATATGGAGGGGTTCCGCCTATTGCATATACGGTAACTGTAGTATTTGAAATGTCGATATTGGAAACAACCGGCTGCTCGGAAGCATATACCTTCACGGTCTGAAGCGTAACACAGTCGCCGGTTTTCAATTTCACCCAATAGGTTCCTACGCCAACATTTTGGATGGCCTGTGTTTTAGCTCCTGTACTCCATTCGTAACCGTTGAAACCTGGTCCGGCATCAAGCGTTGTTTTGTCTTCTACACAGATAATCTTATCAACAAGAACAGTAGATTTTACAGGAGGAAGAACTGTGAGTGAAACTTCTGCAATTCTGTAACATCCGTTGGCATTGATTACTTTTACATAAGCAACTCCGGTGGGAGCAATATAATTTGCTGGATTCAGGATTTCATTCGTACTGTTGTCAGCATCTGTAGGGGAAGGATAATATTTTTTGGTAACTCCTGGCTGTACGGTTACAGAAGCATTGGTAAGGTTAAATAATCCCGTAGCCGGATTGTCTTCTAAATAACATGTTCTTAAAGAAGCATTGTTAACAACCGGACTCTCAGAAACTGTTAAATTTAATGTTACTTCCTCGCAGTCCGTAAAATCAGGGTTATTCCCACAAAATTTGTAAACAAATGAGTCTGGTCCTACATACGTATAGGCAGGAGCATAGCTAATGACCCCTGTGGCAGGATCAACTACTGCGTTCCCATTAGTTGGTGGTGTAACGATGATTACACTACCCGGGACTACAGACTGAGTAGAATTTGTAAATGTTGGAACAATCAGCTTAACACCGTCGCACACTGTTTCGTTCAATGTAGTTTCGGTAAGACAAGTGAATACTTTATAGACCGGGGTAGTTATCGGGGGACATGAGCCTACCGTGATTTTTACAGTATAATTACCCGACTGTGTCGGAATATAAGAGTTGGCTACTGCTCCGGTAATGGGAGTACCATCTCTGTACCACTGATAAGAATCAAAGCTGTCATCCACTTCCAGTACAATTCCCGGAATACAGTCGCCGGTCTGTTTGGCAATAACCGGAATGGAGGAAAATCCTGCAAAATATCCACCATAGCCTACTACACCACTTCCTCCTGAGATTCCTGCTGTTACCGCTTTTGAAGAAGTAATTGTTACATTTCCTGTAACGTTCGGCACGGAGTAGGATACCCATGATGAAGTCCCTAAAACTGGATAAGGGCCCTGAGCAGCAGGAGGGGTAGCTCCGTTGACGGTAACTGCAGCTCCTGCTTCTGTCAGTATATTTAATTTAACATTGTTGGTGGTAGGAGGAAGAATATTAATGTTTCCTATTTCATCAATTTTTCTTGGAAGGTAGCAGTTTAAAGGAGGAATATAATTGAATCCGATCGTAGCGTTACTCGCTGCAACACCTGCCAATAACTGGTATACATAAACATTTTTTGTTGTTTTAATATACATATTGTAGTGGTTGTTACCCTGATTGATGTAATTGGTATTGGATAACTTATTCACTCTGTAGCTTTCACCTTCATTTAGGGTGATCACCGGTGTTGCCCCATTGTTAATGAATACTTGTGTACCACCTTCGGTAGCTACAATCAGGGCATCTTCCATTCTTTCACTGATATCTCCGTTTCCTTTTACAAGAACGAATTCATTCCCCAACCTGTCTGTAGGTACAGATTGGTCCATGACAATATCAGCTCCGTCAAAGAAAGAACCAGTTGGAATGATTGCAAACTGGCCGTTGAAGTTCCCGTTGGTCACGGAAATAGGTTTGTTGGCCTCTATTTTAGCACCAATAAAGCCTTCTTTATTCCCTGCTTTATCACCAACTCCTTCAATAATGTAGGACTGACCCTTATTAAGGGTGAATGTCAAAGATGGATTGGTCACACCAGTCCATCCGTTGGTAAATATGACATCACTGGAATAATCCGAAACGGTGACTGTAGTATTGTCTTCTGTAGCCATCACACCAGTGGTAAAGTTCAGTGCAACTATAGGATTTTCTATAGGGGAAACTACTGCATAAAACTTTTTCCCGATCCCTGCTTTTCCTTTAGATGTCAGAATTTCTCCATGACTGCTTACAGAAAATCTTAAGGTTGCAAAATAAGGTTTTGTTCCTTTTGTATATATTCCTTTGCTTACCGGAACGAACAGTTCAGAAGTATTACCGGTAATAATGCTTCCTAACGGAATGGTAAATGTCTGGGGAGCCCCTTTAGAGACAGTCACTGTTCCCAGCAGGGTATTATTACTGTAAATTTCTACAGGAAAAGGAGTAACTGAATCTGTAGAGAAATACAATGCCTGTTGTGGGTTGATAATATTTGTACTTCGGGCTGCCATAGGAGCAAACCAATGCTCCGTATCTCTTTGCCCGAAAAGTGAGCTGGCTGTTGTGAACAGCAAAAGAAAAGTGAGTAAAAAATGTTTCATGTATATAGGAATTTAGGATTGTCGCAAAAATAAGAGAATATTTAACGTGGAATTATAAAATGTTTAAAAAAAAATCATTTTGCGTCAGAAAAAAACCGCGATTTTAAGTCGCGGTTAATTATTTGTTGCCAAGAACGGTTATTCAATGTTTTTAACTAAAATCCATCCTGTATAGTGGATAGGAGTTTTTTCTTTGTTGGTTTCATTCCAATTGATATGATACCAGTAAGTTCCTGTTAGCAATTTTTTGTCATAATGTTTTCCGTCCCACTTGTAATTATTGAATTTGTTCCCGGTAAATACCATATTTCCGTATCTGTCATAAATTACAAAAGAAAGGTTTTCTTTATAAGCTAATTCGCTGTAGTCAATAAAGTCATTTTTATTATCACCGTTAGGAGTAATGGCATTTAATAAATTAGGAATTGTTACTTCCACTGATGTAGGATCACAATTATAAGTGTCTTTTACATAGAAAGTATGTTGCCCCCTTGTCAGCCCTGTAAATACGTTAGAATCCTGCCAGTTAGATGGTGAATCTACTGCATATTTGTATGGAGCTTTTCCTCCGTTTACAACTACTGTAGCTGTTGTGTTAGAAATTTCGATCTTGGTGATTACCGGATCTTCAGCTTTTCTTACTCTTACAATTTGTGGCAGCAAACATCCGTTTTTGCCCAGAATTACAGAATATTCTCCAATACCTACATTTTGAATAGAAGATGTTGTAGCTCCGGTATTCCAGAGATATGAGTCATATCCGGGACCTGCATCCAGATCTGTTGTGGCGTCTGCACAGATAAACTGATCAACAAGAATTGGTGATTTTTTGATCGGAAGAGCAATCAGCTGAATTTTTGCATTCGCTGTACATCCTTCGTTTGTTGTAACTTTTACATACACAAATCCTCCGGTAGACGGATAGTTTTGGGGAACTGTGATTTCGTTAGTTCCTGCAGTAAGATCGGCCAATGTAGGATAATATTTTTTAACTACTGCATTATAGTCGGTAACGCTGGCTTTAGTAAGATCAAAATAAGCATAAGGATCTACATCATACTGGCATGCTGAGATTATTGCATCTCTTACTACAAATGGCACTACAGTAAGGTTTAAAGTAACCTGCTCACAGTCTATAAATTCAGTAGCATTACCGCAGAATTTATAGACGATCTGATCCGGGCCATAATAGTTGGTAGTAGGAGTGTAGGTGATCGTTCCGTTTGAATTTATTACAGCTGTACCGTGTGCTGGTGGAGTAATAATCACCAGTGTACCCGGTACAGGAGTCTGTGTTGAAGATGTGAACGCCGGTGTAATTACCTTTGTAGAACATGCATTCAGTGTTTGTGTAGTAAGTTTTAAACAGGTAAAAACCTTATAGATTGGAGTAGTAACAGGCGGACATGTACCCATTGTTACTTTTACCGTATAGTTTCCGGAAGTTGTAGGTGAGAACGTATTGGCTGTTGCTCCCGCGATAGCTGTTCCGTTCAGGAACCACTGGTAGCCTTCATATCCATCATCCACTTCAAGAACAATACCTGGAGCACATTCTCCGGAACGTTTTGCAATCACTGGAATTGATGAGAATCCTGCAAAATAACCACCGTATCCTACTGCTCCACTTCCAGCAGAAATACCTGCTGTAACTGCTTTTGTAGAAATAACAGTAACATTTCCTGTAATATTAGGAACAGAATAAGATACCCAGGCTGTAGTTCCTGTTACAGTAAAGGGACCCTGTGTAGTTGGAAGCGGAGTTCCATTTACGGTAACCGTTGCTCCTGTTTCAGTGAGGATATTTAATTTTACATTTTTTGTGCCGCTTGAAAAAGCTTCAGGAAGTTGATTGATCAATCCTATTTCATCGATTTTTCTCGGTAGGAAACAGTTTAAAGGAGGAATATAATTGAATCCTTCTGTTGCCGTACTGTTTGGAAGACCTGCCAGGAGCTGATAAACATATGCATTTTTAGAGGTTTTGATATGCATATTGAAATGAGAATTCCCCTGATCAATATATGGGAATACATAGGTATTATTTGGTCCCTGGCCTACTCTTACCCATTCTCCTTCATTAAGGGTTTGGATAGGAGTGGTAGATCCGTTAAGAAAAACTTGAGTATCATTTTCAGTTGCGATGATCAGTGCGTCTTCATCACCGTCATTGTTATCGCCGTTTCCTTTTACAAGGACGAATTCGTTTCCTAGTCTGTCTGTAGGAACGGATTGATCCATAACAATATCAGAACCGCCGGATCCCGCAATTGGAGGGAGCGCAAACTGTCCGTTAAAGTTACCGTTAGTAACTGATACAGGCTTATTAGACTCTATTTTGGCGCCGATGAAGCCGAAGGCATTGGTTCCGTTATTTTCTCTACCTTCTATGATATACGCCTGTCCTTTATTAAGGGTAAATGTAAGCGTAGGTGCAGTAGTTCCTGTACTGCCGTTAGAGAACTGTACTCCTGAGTCATATCCGGAAACCGTAACTGTTGTATTATCTTCTGTCGCCAAAACACCAGTTGTAAAGTTCAAAAGGGTTATATTTTGGCCGGTCATTGGAGAAGCTGCAGCATAGAATTTTTTCCCAATACCTGCTTTACCTTTGGACGTTAATATTTCCCCGTGGCTGGTAACACTAAACCTGAAATTAACATAATATGGTTTTGTTCCTTTAGTATAAATTCCTTTACCAATGGGTGTGAACATGTCAGCTGTATTCAATGTAATCATTGTAGCTGTGGAAATATCAAATGTCTTAGGATCTCCCTTCATGATCGTCACTGTTCCAAGCAGTATATTATTGCTGTATATTTCTACAGGAAATGGTGTTACAGAATCTGTAGAAAAATATAACGCCTGTTTAGGACTGTTGAGAATATTAGATTTAGCTGCCATAGGAGCAAACCAGTGTTCCGTGTCCCTTTGTGCAAAGAGCGTGTTAATTGATAAAAGAAGTAATACTAAGCTGAGTAGAAATCTTTTCATGTGTGTGGAATTAGGATTTCTACAAATTTAAAATAATATTTGAAATAGTGTTAAATAAATATAACAAAAGTTAAAAATTAATCACGATTTTTAATTAAAAGCCATCAGGAATATGAAACTGGTAATCTTGTATCAGGCTCTGTCCAGGTGATCATCTACTGATAAGAAGTTCTTACCAGCTTGATCTGGCAGAGCACATATATAAAAAATCCCGGTGAAATTCACCGGGATTTTTTATTTTATTTGAAAGATAATTAAGTTAAGCTTACTCTTACAAATCCTGTTACTTTAAGATCTCCGTTTACAGATTTTACATAGTCAGCAACAGAAATACTTCCGTCTTTAATGAAAGACTGGTGTACCAATGTGTTGTCTTTGTAGAATTTCTGCATTTTACCTTTAAGGATATTGTCGATGATGTTCTCCGGCTTACCTTCTTTTACAAGAAGTTCTCTTTCGATTTCTAATTCTTTATCGATTGTCTCTTGAGACACTCTGGTTTCATCCAAAGCGATAGGGTTCATCGCAGCAACCTGCATAGAAACAGATTTAGCAACCTCGTCAGCTCCGTCTACCTTTGCAGAAAGAGAAGTGATAGCAGCAATTTTGTTTCCAGCGTGGATGTAAGCTCCTAAGAATGGTCCTTCGATTCTTTCAAAAGCTCCGATCTCGATCTTCTCACCGATAACACCTGTTTGCTCAATTAATTTCTCAGCAACAGTCATTCCGTGGAAGTCTGTAGCTAAAAGCTCTTCTTTAGTAGCCGCGAAGATTGCCATTTCAGCAAATTCGTAAGCCAGCTCGATGAAAGCTTCATTTTTTGCAACGAAGTCAGTTTCGCAGTTTAAAGAGATTACCACACCTAAAGTGTTGTCCTCGTTTACTCTAGCGATTACCGCACCTTCAGAAGATTCTCTGTCAGCTCTGTTTGCAGCTACTTTCTGTCCTTTTTTTCTAAGGATATCTACTGCTTTTTCGAAGTCTCCTTCTGCTTCAACTAGAGCTTTCTTGCAGTCCATCATACCTGCACCTGTTTGGTTTCTTAATTTCGCTACGTCTGCAGCAACTGGTGTATAAGACATAATATCTATTATTTTTTTATTTAAGATTAGTATTAATTTTTAGCTTAATTTTAAAGCAGTGCAAAGATAATGATTTTAATGATAAACTAAAAAATGACTTTTCACGTTATTGATATATTTAATACTATTTTAAAGACTTGATTAATGAAAAAAATCTTTCTACTTATATTTCTATGCATTTTCACCTTAGGTTTCTCACAAAAAAAGAAGAAATCGAAATCCAAAGCTGTGGTGGAAAAAGAAACGGTAATCATCTATACAGAACAGGATGCTGAAGCTTCAAAAGAGGCCCGGGTAATCGCCGGTTTTCTGAAACAGAATCCTGGGCATGCCAAAACAGATTATTTTAAAAGAAAACTTATTGATATGATTATGGCTGATAATTCCCCTGAAGCCAAACCTACCATTAAACCAATCAGCAAAGAGAAAATAGAAAAAATTGTTCAGAATAATGAACTTAACAGCGGTAAAGTGATAGCGGCCAATAAAACATCTGCTGAAAATAAGAACACGGATAAGGTAAATGATGCTATAAAGGCTTTGAAAGAAGAGAGACTGGCAAGCGTTGGTTCCATGAGTTCCGCCAAAACTGCCGGAGTTGCCAAATCAGAACCTAGTGAAGCCCATAAAAAAACGGCAGCAATGCTTACCCACATTTTTAATAATGATATGAATAAGAATGAGGCTTATATCAACATCAAGAACAGGTCAAGCTGTAACCTGATCGTAAAGATAAGCGGAAAGAAATATTATAATTTAACGGTTCCGGCAAAAGGACAGAATTTTATTCTGATAGATAAAGGTGAATATGTACTGACTACGATGGTGTGCGATGCAAAATATTCTTCGATCAAAAAGGTAACCCAGGATATTGAAATTGCCCTCAATGTAGCTGATTAATAAGTAAAAAGAAACTAAGCTATAAACAAAACGGTTAAGAAATTTCTTAACCGTTTTTTATTTTTATCCTTTAAACTGTCCCATCGCAATGAATTTCTCCTGCCTTTGGGTTTCAAGTTCCTGTCCTGAGAATTTTGAAAAAGCTTTGATATTCTGTAAAATCGAATGTTTAAGATTCAGATAAGCTGTTTCCGGATCATATTGAGCTCCACCAAGGGGTTCTTCAATAATACCGTCAATGAATTTTTCTCTTAAAGCATCTTTTGGAGTAAGATTCAATGCATTGGCTGCATCTTCTTTGTGATCCCAGTTTCTCCATAAGATAGAAGAACAGCTTTCCGGAGCAATTACAGTGTACCATGTATTTTCAAGCATGTATACCTTATTTCCTACACCTATTCCCAAAGCTCCGCCACTCGCTCCTTCACCGATAATATAAGTGAAAATTGGAGTTTTAAGCTGAACCATTTCGAAAATGTTTCTGGCAATTGCTTCACCCTGTCCTCTTTCTTCAGCTTCTAGTCCCGGATAAGCTCCCGGTGTATCTACTAAAGTTACCACAGGGATTTTGAATTTTTCAGCAAGCTTCATCAGTCGTAAAGCTTTTCTGTATCCTTCAGGATTCGGCATTCCGAATCTTCTGTACTGTCTTTCTTTGGTTGTTCTCCCTTTCTGGGTTCCTATGATCATTACTTTCTGACCATCCAATGTAGCCAAACCGCCGATCATTGCGGGATCGTCTGCGAAATTTCTGTCTCCGTGAAGTTCCAGAAAACTTCCTTTATCTACCATTCCGTTGATATAGTCAATTGTATAGGGACGATCAGGATGACGGGATAGTTGTACTCTCTGCCAAGGGGTAAGATTTTCGTAGATTTCTTTTTTCTTTTCCAAAATCTTATCCTCAATCTGGCTGCATGCTAATTTTACATCAACACCACTTTCTTCTCCTACTAAAGAACAAGTCTGAAGTTGATCCATCAGATCTTTTATAGGAAGTTCGAAACTTAAATATTCCATTTCTTGAAGTAAATTAAATCTTTCAAATTTATGAAAAATTATGAAAAACTATTTAAAATTATTGATAGCATTGTTTATTCGGGAGATACTTTCCTCTTTTCCAATCAGTTCCATGATATCCGGAACATCAGGGCCTTTCAGCTCTCCTACTAAAGATAAACGCAGCGGCATCATCACTTTTCCCATCCCCAGGCCTTTGTTTTCCGCGAAATCGTGGACTGCCTGCTTTAGGATTTCTGAAGTAAATTCAGTGGTAGCAAGATTTTTGACTAACTCCTCTAAAACAGCTGAAGTTTCTTCGTTCCAGGCTTTTTTAGATGCTTTTTCATCATAGGAAACCGGAGCTTCGAAGAAAAATTTTCCGTTTTCGTAAATATCTTTAGGGAAGGTAGCTCTTTCTTTCATCAAACCGATGATCTTTACTAATTTTTCATCAGCAACACCGGACAGGTTAAGGTCTGTATTCTTTAGTATCTGAAGAAGTTCATCGTCAGACTTCATCTGGATATACTGATGGTTGAACCATTCTGATTTTTCCTTACTGAATCTGGCGCCGGCTTTATGTACTTTATGAAGATCAAATTCTTTGCTCATTTCTTCCAGAGACAGGATTTCTTTATCATCTGCAGGAGTCCAGCCCAGCAGGGCTACCATATTGATGAATGCATCAGGAAGATATTCGTTTTCTCTGTATCCTTTGGAAACAACTCCCGTGGAAGGGTCTTTGAAGTCCAGCGGGAATACAGGGAATCCAAATTTATCACCATCTCTTTTGCTTAATTTTCCGGATAGCCCTTTCTTTAAAAACTGTTTTACAGAAGCTGTTAATGGATTATCCTTATCATTTTCGCCCAGCATTGATTTAAATCTCGGGCTTTTTACTTCTGCAAAGAATAATTTAATAAGCTCTGCTGATTCATCAAAAGAAAACTGGCTGTTTTTCAGGACAAATTCTTCTGCAAAAGATTTTGTGATGCTGTCAATATTATCTTTATTAATTAAAGTCGATACATCAGGCTTCAGGATTAGAGACAGGTGGGCAAACTGAGGTGCTTCCCAACCCATAGCTTCGTATAATAAAGTGTGAAGCCCTAAAGACGGCAGCCATTCTTCGCCACGGATCACGTGGGAAATTTCCATTTCGTGATCATCAATGATGTTGGCAAAATGGTAAGTAGGCATTCCGTCGTTCTTTACAAGAACTTTATCGTCCAGGGTATTGGTGTTCACAGAAGAATTTCCTCGGATGATATCGTGAAGGTTTAATGTTCTGTCAACCGGCATTTTGAATCTTACCACATAAGGCGTTTTTTCATCCAGTAATTTCTGAACTTCTTCTTCAGAAAGGGCAATACTGTTTCGCAGTCGGTTTCTGGTCTTGTTGTCATAAGAGAAAACATCTCCTTCCGCTTCGAATTCAGCACGGATCGCATCCAGCTCTTCTGGCGTATCAAAGGCGATGTAGGCATAGTCTGTTTTCAGGATCTGCTCTGTATATCTGTCGTAGATATCCCTTCTTTCAGATTGTCTGTAAGGTGCAAATTTTCCTCCTTTCTTAGGGCTTTCATCAGGAATGATTCCGCACCACTCTAAAGCTTCTTCGATATAGTCTTCAGCCCCTTCCACATATCTGGCTGTATCTGTATCTTCGATTCGAAGGACAAATTCACCACCCTGGTTTTTGGCAAAAAGATAATCATATAATGCGGTTCTTACGCCTCCCAAATGCAAAGGTCCGGTAGGACTTGGAGCAAAACGAACTCTTACTTTCTCCATTTCAATAAAAATTTTGGTGCAAATTTACTTAAAATTATATGTTTTAAGGATTATTTACACTTTCGTTGTTGGTTTTTTTGGTTTTAGACAGTAAAAAGGATGAAGTGAAAATTCACTCCATCTTTTTTATTTACTTTTTTAGCATCAGCAGTTTAAAGAATAGGACAGGATTTTTGTACTTAATTCTGTACTTTTCTTTTTTCCATTCCGTTTGCAGCCTTTTTTTCTCAGATTCCGAATCTGTTTCTGATAAAAGGATTTCGTACTTGAAATGAATAAGCTTAAGCCTGTATTTTTTATAAAGCTCCTGATCTGCTTTTATGTAATCAATGTATTTATGGGTCACTTTTTCATAAGAATCTTTCATTAGCTTCCAGTTTCTCGAAAGGCTGGTAGAAAGGATTCTGTAGTAGAATAGCTTTTTGTCGATAAACCCAATTTTATAGCCTTTGGAAGTCAGTCTCAGATTCATATCCCAGTCTTCAGTATTGATGTTTTCATCAAACGGATATTTCACGAGAAGCTCTCTTTTTACAAATGTTCCTACATTGGCTGTTTTGTTTTCGGAAACGTTTTCCTGGAAAAAATTATCAAGGGTGTCTATGATCTGCTTTTTCTCTTTCGGAGTATAGGCATCTGTCATTTTCTCTTCAGACTGATAATATTTATAACCGTCTGAAAGAATAAAGTCTACCGGATTTTTCTCAATATATGATACTTTTTCTGAAAGATGATCTTCCGTAAACCAGTCATCTCCCGAAAGTATGGAAATGTATTCTCCTGAAGCATGGGAAACTGCAATGTTAAGGTTTTTTGCTACGCCGAAGCTCTCAGTATTTCTGATGATTTTGTAATGCTTGTCAAAGGTTGAAAGGGCCTGTTCTGCATTTTCAAACGTCCTGTCTTTCGAAGCATTATCCAAGAGAATAATTTCATAATTGGGGTAGGTCTGTGAAATGGCGGACAAGCATGCCTGCTCAATGAACTTTTCATGGTTCATGGTGATGATGATGAGGCTTACAAGCGACGGGTTATTCATTGTTTAAAGATACTGATTTTAGATAGGATGAGTTTAATTACCTTAAAATGGTAAAATATTTTGTCTTTTTGATGGCTTTTTTTTGTTTCATCATTTCAAGAGTCATTGAACTGACAAAGAAGCCCTCTTTATAGTAATGCAGGAGATTATTATCTACTGCTATTGTGTTTGTTTTTAATTTTTGAAGATCGGATTTCCAGCTTGGATATTCCACATCCATTTCCCATGACGCACGGTTTAAAAAACTTGCGTTAATAATATCCAAAAGAGGAGAGGCAGGTAAGAATATAACATCTTTATGTGTTTTATGTATCTGTTGTGCCTCCAGGATATAAGAGTATTCTTTTTCAGAAACCAACAATCCTGAAACTGCCGGAGCATTTTTAATAAAAACATGTTTAGATGTAAGACTCTCAGAATGATAAGGGTACTTGCCTCTGTATATTGAAAAAACGGTTAATACGATTCCCCATAAAAGCAGGAAAAACCGGTCTTGCTTTTCTATAAACTTGTAAAGAAGAATTAAAATAAAAAAAACAGGTGTATTATATCCCCAGGATATGGAAGAGCACCATCCTAGAAACAGCAATAAAAATATAAATTTATTTTGCCGTTCATACTTGAGAAATAAGATAAATAAGATGACATACAAAACATAAGTCCCCTTAAACTGCCCGTCATTAAAAAAAGGATATATGATAAAGACAGGCAATACAACCACCAATGCTATTTCAAATACTTTTCTATTAATGTTTATAAAATAGATAAGGGCTAATGAAAGTATATAAAGTATGGTGTGAAATTTTTTTTCAAAAGAAAAGTAAGGTGCTATACAGCCCTCATAAACATAAGATGGAGACGCAGGTTGTAAAACCTGTTCTATAAATAAGTTGAAATTTTCAATAATCCGATACTGAAACAGTACTGCAATTAAGAATAAAAAAGAAGGAATAAAGAGGTAGAGATCTTTTTTTGTAATCACAAATTTTTTAAACAGATCAAAAAGGATAATGACTGATGCGCCCAGTCCGAAAATAGCAAACGATTGCTTGGTAAGTGAAGCAAATGCAATAAAAAGAAGTGAACTCAGATACCATTTTTCTTTATAAAACAGCAAAGCAAGCACGGCAAAGAAAATTCCATCTATAGTATGCCAGGGCATGATAGGGAAGGTGTGAAGAAAACATAATACCAGAAATACGGTAGTCTGTAAATCCTTCTTATCAAAGATAAGCTTCTGGATGACAGAACAAATGACAAAGCTCTCTATAATGACAAGGATTCTAGAGATTAAAATTAAATAATCAAACTGAAGCGGAATAACCTTCAGCAGATAATCCCAAAAAATAACCCCAAAAAAAGGACGGATAAAATCGTAGTCTTTATAAATAATCTGCCCTGTTTTTAATCTTCCCACTGCAGATAACTGAAACCCTAAATCAGCCTGATTGATAGAGTAAGCACTTATGAAGGCAAAATACAGACCTGATAAAAGTAATATTCCATAAGAGAAAATCTGATTTTTATTATAATTGGGTACCGAATCCATATTTGTCATATATTTCCTATCTGCACTATGTATTCATCATAATGCCAAAAAATCGAAGCTGATTAAACAAATTTTCATACTGCAAAAATAAAATTCTGTTATCAAACTGATTATAAAATCACATGGTTGATTATCATAAAACAATCCAGCTACGAGTAGCTATCATTAGATTATTTCAAGCATTTCATTTGATTTGTTTTTTTGCCGGATTTCCAAACCATGTTTCTCCGGCAGGCACATCTTTTGTCACAACACTTCCTGCCCCTACTACTGCATTCTCATGAATGGTAATTCCCGGAAGTATTGTTGCATTTGCTCCAATAGAGGCTCCCTTTTTGACAATGGTTTTTAGTAAAGTGAAATTTTTATTTTTTGATACAGGCTTTTTATCATTGGTGAAAGTTACATTGGGCCCAATAAAAACATCATCCTCAATAGAAATCCCATCCCATATTTGTACTCCCGGCTTTATAGTAACATTATTTCCAATATAAACATTATTTTCTATGAAAACATTATAGTTGATATTACAATTTTCACCTATTACGGCATTGGGAAGCACAACGCAGTACTGCCATATCATTGTATTTTCACCAATAGACTTGCTTAGCACTTCTGCAGTAGGATGTATATTTATCATAAGCTTAAAAGTTGTTTTAGTTCATTTGAGAAAATTTCGGGATCCAACCTATAATCTTCATGAAAATCTTTACTTGTTTGAGGATAAATATAAAAGTGTAAATCAAGGCCAATTTCTTTTGCCAATGTAGAGAAAATAGCGAAATCCCCCCAAACAGAACTAAGCCAAAGTAATCCTTTGGCTCCCGGATTTGTAAAAAGGATGTTGGTCCATGCCGCTCCTGTTGGCCCTATGATATAATCAGCCTTATTGACCAGGTATATTTGCTCGTGAATGTTAAGGTCTTCAAAGAAAACCTTTTCAAACCCATATTTTTTTGCTGTTTCAAAAATTTCATGATCGTTATATTTTCTATACTGTGATCTTCTTGAAATAAATACTTTTTTAATAGGCTCGATACGGACCTTGCTTAGGTCTAGATTATCAAAGGCCGTTTTTCTAAGATACTGCAAAGAGGATTTCGATAATTTTGCAAATCCGGCTTCATATTTTTCGCCCGGCATAATGTTCGGGATGGCATAATTGATACTCGAGATATGCCACAGCTTTTTGAACTGGTAATAATTTTTATTGTTGTTGAGAAATAGAATTTTATAATCCTTCAGAAAAAACATCAGTAGGTCTTTCAGGTTTTCAACCTTTTGTACTTCTTCATCTATGATAATCAGTTTATTCTTAGCGTCGGGGATATATTTAAAAAACTCAACTTTAGAAAGAATATCAACCAGAAAATGATAATAATTGAACGTAAAAGTTCCACCCATAAAAATAGCTTCATCATCATAATACACATTCTTGTAATTCTTTACTTTTGCAAGAGTCATGGAATGTTGTATTAAATTGGTGGTATTGTATACATAAGTAATCCTGTCATCATCATGCCATCTTTCATAAAAAATTTTATCTTTTTTCAGGTTTAAGAAATACGTGGAATTAGGAATACACAGTACATTTTGAAGAGCAAAAATCTCTATGGTATTTTTAGGTGCTTTTACAGAAGCCTGAGGAGCATAAAAGGTTTTAGGGAGAAAAATTTCTACCTCTTGTTTTTCAATGATCTTGATTCTTTCCGTACAGTATTCAGACGGGACAGAATCCAGCGGCAAAAAATCGGTTACAAGCCTTTTTGCTTTTCTGAAAAAGGATTTGATATAATATTTTTTTCTAAGTGCTTTAAGCTGTTTTTCTAAATTTTCAATTTGTTCCTGCGCATTCATATTCTAAAACTTAGGATGAACTAAGAAATCCGGGTTATCTCTGTAGATAGACAGACTGTATTTTCTATATAATCTCCTGATAATAATGTACCGTTTCATCAACCATCTTATCAATGCTGAATTTTAATTCTACTAATTTTCTTGCATTAACGGATAGCCTGTTTCTCAGATCAGCATCTTCAAAAATGAGACTTATCTTTTCATGGAAGTTTCCTTCCTCGGCAATCAAGCCGTTTATAGGCTCCTCTATAATTTCTTTAAAGGAATCTATTGCAGAACATACAATAGGTTTCTGCATGGCCATTACCTCAAGCAAAGATAAGCTAAAATTTTCACCTTTAGATGGGAAGCACACCACCTCTGCTTTGCCGATGAGCTCTACAATTTCCGTTCCCGATTTATTACCATAAAAATGAATTGAATTCCGGGTCTCCATGTCCTGAATATTCTCAGTGATATAGGTAGGGTAATGATTAGAGTTCCCGATAAAATGGAGTGACGCTTCCGGATGGTTTTTTTTAAGCTTAATAAAGGAATTGATCAAAGTTTCTGCGCCTTTTTCAAAAGAAACATTCCCTAAAAAGAAAACAGATTTAGGAAAAATTTCTACATTTTCTGCAGGCTTGTAGAATGTTTCATCAATGCCATTGTAAATGAGTTTCGGATCTTTGATACCGAACAGTGTTTTATTGATTTTCTCATTGTACCGGGATATCGTAATGATATTTTCTTGGCCTTTAAAAGCTTCTTTTTCACAAAAGATTCTTCCCTTATGAACTTTTTTGTAACCGAAATATTTTTCCAGAACAGACCACGAGCCGTGGCATCTGATCACACAAGGAATTTCTTTAGGGATAGAAAGTGCCAGACCATCGAAATCATGGGTTTCTGCAATATCAAAATGGAGGCTATTCTTCTTGATCCAGGCATTGATCTGATCAGAGATGCCTTTTTTCTCATACAAATAGGTTTTAAAATGAATCTGCTCAAGAATTTTCAGTTTTCCTGTAAAAGATCTTACAAGCTCAAGAAGAGGATTGGCTTTGAAAATATCTTTGATAGAATGGATTTTTACACCATCTTCCTCTATATCAAATATATATTTTGAGATTAAGAAAACATGTACTGAAATACCCCTCTTTACAAGTTCTGTACATAAATTTTTATAAAAGACGCCTGTACCGCCCATTTTAGGAGTGCGGGATGATTTGTATTCCCTGGTTACAATAAGCACATTTTTAATTTCTTTCATGAATTCAGTTTAAATACAGTGTTCACCCAATGGTCAAGAGTATACTTATAATAAACTTCTTCAGGCAGTTTTTCGTATGGCGTAGTGAAAAAATCTTTTTTCAGATTACGGAAATTTTTATCCAGTACCAAAATATTATTGGGATTATAAAAATCATACGTTTTAATCGTGGGATTATCCGTAATAATTTTCTTTTCCAGGGCCATGGCTTCAAATATCCTGAAGCTGAGCCCGGTCTGGTCGGCCCGCATCAGGTCAAGGATTGCTTTAGTATTCTTATAATAGGCAGGCAGTACGTGATGAGGTATCTTTTTTCTTCCGAACTTTAAGATATCAATATTCTTCTTATCAATGATCTGGTTCAGTTTATTTTTCCAGCCTTTTTTACCGACCATATAGACCTCGAATTTTATTTTCATCGGATGTATACGGTTAATTAATAGATTCAACGCAGAAAGCCTTTTTTGGTCATAAGACGTGATGTAGAACAGATCCAGCTTCGGACACTGTTTGGCTGCCGGAATATGATCGAGATAATTATAATTGGTGATCTTTTCGAATCCGAAGTTTTTCACATCTTCATCATCAAAAGAAAAAATCGTGTCAAAATAATGAAGAAGATGTGTAGCTGGGTTTCTTGCCATACTGTCATAGAGGTAGGCAATGTTCCGGTCTGCATATTCTCTGATTTTCTGATGGATGCTCTCATCAATAGCCTCAGGATTGATGACCAGAATCTGATCCTGTCGCCCTATTTTTTCCAGAGATTCCAGTATGAAACTTTGTCTTTTGTGATATTTCGGATTTTTGCCCAGAAAAATCTTGCTGAACGTGTTTTTTATACGCTCTCCCGTATTTTTGTGGGTAAAGGCTCCGATGTTGATATGGCATGCTTCAATGCCTTTATCACTCAGTTTTTCCACTATGTGTTCATCATAATGCCAGAAATCGAAGCTGATTAAACAAATTTTCATACTGCAAAAATAAAAATTTCATATTTAAATTTATATTTTTGATGAAAAGCCTGACCGGAATGAAAAAGAAAATCCTTATTGATGCCGAAAGATTGAAGTACCCGAAGTCGGGAATCGCCAACGTATGTGTTTCATTAATAAAGGGTCTGGACGAGAAACCCTCTGATTTTGAGTATACTTTTTACGGACCAAAAAAAAATATTCCGCAGACAAAAAAAAACTTTAATATTATCAACTGGAAGTTCTGGCAGAAGAAATTTTCTATAAATACTCAATCTTTTTCCCTGATCCATACCGCTCATCAGCTTTCCAAATATTTTCATATTGTAAAAAAAGGGCAGAAAAAGGTAGTAACGCTCCATGATCTTAATTTTCTTCACGATGGAAGTTCGGAACAAAAAGTAAAAAAATATACAAAACTGGTTCAGAAAAATATAGGTAATGCAGATGCCATAGTTTGTATTTCAGAATTTGTAAAAGAAGATTTTCTTAAGAACAGGAAATTTTTTACTTTAAAAAACAATGTTAAAGTAAAAGTGATCTATAACGGACTGGTTTTTCCTGTAACCACAGAGTTCACTTCTGAACATACTTACGGTTTCATCGGGAAGAAATATATTTTAAATATCGGGGTGCTTTTCCCAAAAAAAAATCAAGAAGCGCTTTTAGACCTTATTTCAAAAAATGACAGGCATCTTGTATTGGTAACTTCATCTGCAAAATCTGCCTATAAAGAGAGATTTTTAGAGAAAATAAAAATACTGGGACTGGAAGGGAAAGTGCATATTTTGGAAAATATAGATAATAATGAAAAATATTTTCTTCTCCAGCATTGCGAATCGTATTGTCATCCCTCATTGGCAGAAGGTTTTGGCATTCCTCCCGTTGAGGCCATGTATTTTGGAAAGCCTGTTTTTTTAAGCAAATTAACCAGCCTTCCTGAAATTGGAGGGGATCTGGCTTTTTATTTTGACGACTTTTCAGTGGAGCATATGCAGCAGGTTTATGCATACGGAATGCAGACTTATGGTTCCAGGACGGCTGAATATGCCTTACAGCTAAAGCAGAGAGCCATAAAGTTCGGATACCTTGAAATGGCCGGAGCTTATGAAAAACTTTACAATGAGCTGCTGAATTAAAGCTTAATCTTTCCGAGCCTTAATTTCCACTTAAATACATCAAAACTGTCACCACCCCTGATGTCAATCCTTTTGATCTCAAATTTATTTTTCCATGGATAGTAGGCAATATTGTTACCGATGCGTACTGCAGAAATAATTCCTGCCTTTTCGAGTATGGAGAAGAATTCTTTTTTTTGTTCTCTTTTCTTAGGAAATTTGCCATAAGGGTAAGCGAGCACCTTGGTAAACGGTATTTCATTTTCTTCAAGGGTACGGATATTTTTATGAATATCATCTGCTGCTTCCTGCAGTGAGATCTGCGAATAGTTCTTATGAGAGTGGCTGTGAAGTGCAATTTCCACAATTTCAGGGTTGAGGGACCTGATCTCATCAAAGGTCATTAACTGGCGGTTTTCACTTGTTTCATTTTCCTGGATAAGTTCGGTCGGAATGAAGATTGTGGCTTTCAAGCGATATTTTTCCAACAATGGGACCAAGTACTGAAGATTGTTGAGATAGCCATCATCAAAAGTGAGTATAAGCTTGCGCTTCAGCTGGCCATTAGCCTTCAGGTCATTAAAAAATAAAGTGTTATAATTATTTTTAATGTACTTAAATTGCTGTTCCAGATCTTCTGCTGAAACCGTCAGCAAATCTCTGCAGGAAATTTTTTTCTCCGGCAGAACTTTATGATACATGAGAATACGGACACTTTCTGTTCCTGAAAATCCGAGTGTCCTTTTGACAAATCTGAGCATGGTTATCTGAATGTATAAACCGTATGTTTTATGGAATGATTGTCGATAAAATTATTTACGGGCTATATAATTGTATTTATTACCGACTAACTGATTCCCTGAATAATATATGAGTCTACAAAAAAAGACATCTGTTACAGAATTCAAAATTAATTAAATATTGAACGCACTGGCTTAAAAATATATTAAAATAAGATTTAACTTCAAAATTAAAGAAGGTGTATTAAGTAAGGACAGCAAACAGGAAAAAGAAATACGCAGAATAGAACAGCCGGCTATAATACAATTAAGCTGACTGTTTTTATTTTAATCTGAAAGATATTTATTTGAATTTGTAGATCTCGTTTATTTTTATGTATTTCAGAAAGGTGTAAAATGCTCCGGTAATCGATATATAAAATCCGGCAACACCATCCAGAAAGCCCAGCTTAAAAAAATAGGTTTTCATAAAGTCATAGAACGGGGAAAAAATAATCTTAAAAAGAGATACAGATTTTCCGTTCAAAACTTTTTTTTCTGCCATGAGTTGTGTATAATTATTGATCTTTTCAATGTGATGGGCAATGCTTTTATAGGTGTAGTGATCAATATTTCCGGGAAGTTTTCCTTTTTTATCCTGTGTAATAAAACATTCATGCACCAGATCGTCAGAGTATTTTCCGTGGCCTTTTCTGAAGAATCTTTCTCTCCACACATTACCCCAGCCACCATATTTTATGGTTTTCTTCAGCAGGATATTGTTGAAGTGGATTTCGTATACGTTATAGGCAGGACTGGAAGTTGTTAAAACTTCTTTAATAGCATTTACAGCAGTTTTATCCGGAACTTCATCAGAATCCAAAAACAGTATCCATTCTCCGGAAGCTTCAGACAGGGTATAGTTTTTCTGACAGCCGAAGCCGTGAAATTTTTTTCTGATAAATTTTACTTTTGGAAACCCAGTGCAGATCTCTTCAGTTTTGTCTGTGGAAAAAGAATCAACGACAATAATCTCATCAGCTATCTCATAGACGCTGCTGATACTTTTTTCAATGATTCTTTCCCCATTTAAAACAATATAACAGACTGATAACTTCATTAACGAAATTCTGTAATAGTTTTTTCAATGATTTTGACACAGTCTAAAAGCTGCTCTTCTGTAATAACCAAAGGTGGTGCCAATCTGATGATATTACCATGGGTAGGTTTGGCCAAAAGACCATTTTCCTTTAGCTGCAGACATAAATTCCATGCTGTAGAGCTGTCTGGAGTATCATTAATCAAAATAGCATTCAAAAGGCCTTTTCCTCTTACTTTGGTAATAAGACTGTTTTCTTTAATGATCTTTTCTATTTCTGCTCTGAAAAGCTGGCCCAAATGTTCTGCTCTTTCGGAAAGTTTCTCATCGGCAACTACATCCAATGCTGCTACTGCTACGGCACACGCGACAGGATTTCCTCCGAATGTAGAACCGTGCTGTCCTGGTCTAATCACATTCATAATGCTGTCATCGGCCAACACTGCAGAAACAGGATACATTCCTCCGGAAAGGGCTTTCCCTAAAATAAGAATATCAGGCTGTACATTTTCGTGATGGCAGGCAATCAGTTGTCCTGTTCTTGCAATACCGGTCTGTACCTCATCTGCAATAAACAGTACGTTATGTTTTTTACATAATTCAGAAGCATTTTTCAGGAAACCTTCATCCGGAACATAAACACCGGCTTCACCCTGAATAGGCTCCACTAAAAATGCAGCGATATTTTCTGCTTCTCTGTTCAGCACCTCTTCTAACGCTGCAGTATCATTGTAAGGTATCTTTATGAATCCTGGTGTGAAGGGGCCATAGTTTTGGTTAGCATCGGGATCGTTGGAGAAAGAAACAATGGTAGTTGTTCTTCCGTGGAAATTATTTTCGCATACGATGATCTTGGCTGCATTTTCTGAAATTCCCTTTACTTCATAGCTCCATTTTCTGGCTAATTTTACGGCCGTTTCTACGGCTTCAGCTCCGGAATTCATAGGAAGTACCTTGTCAAATCCAAAAAGGGAAGTAATTTTTTTCTCGTATTCGCCTAATTTTGAATTGTAAAATGCTCTTGAGGTCAGGGCTAGTTTCTGAGCCTGATCTACAAGTGCGGCTACTATTTTGGGGTGGGAATGTCCTTGGTTCACAGCAGAATATGCTGAAAGAAAATCATAGTATTTCTTGCCTTCCACGTCCCATACAAAAACGCCTTCTCCTCGGTCAAGGACCACTGGCAGAGGGTGATAGTTATGGGCTCCATGTTTGTCTTCAAGGTCAATAAAATACTGTGAGTTTTTTGCTGTTGCTGCTGTTGACATATGTTTTGGTTTTTGACAAATTTAAGCATTATTAATGAGATGCATGAACAAAAACGTAATACGGTACAGGATAGTATTTAAAGTGTATTTTCACGTTGGGATGTGCTGTTTTAGAAAATATTTCTTTCCTGACCAGACGGTGTAGGTTTTATATCTTTCCGGCATGATCTGAATTATTTTTAGAACAGTGTTTTGTTATATTTGGTTCATGTTCATACACACTGCAATCTTTTAAAGAACAGTATTTTTTCAATACAGCAAAAAAGACAGAATAGTATCCCTTACTTCGGTTTACCATTCTGTCTGATGTTTTGATTTAGAAATTAGATTCTTAAGATGTAGGCCATTCTGCTCTATAAGAAGAATTACCCAGATCAATAAGTTCTGCACTTACTACAAAGCTGATGTACATACTGTTGTCATCTACCGCATCGAAATCTACTTCGTGCTGGATAACATATCCGTTTTCCCATTTCAAAGTAGTCAGTGTTCCTTCTTCATGAGACTTGTTGAATGTAACCTCTCCGGTTGTAGGCTTGTATTTTCCGTTAAGAAGACTTTCCAGAATATCTGATTTTTCTGTAGCTTCAACCGTAATTTTGATCAATGCATTAGAAGGATCTGATGCCACTCTTCCTGATACATCTGTAGAACGGGATACACTGTAGTTAAGTTTTAATAACTTCTGTCCTTCACCGCCATTGAATTTTAGAATTCCTCTTGAATTTCTTTCTGCCATGATTAGTAAATTTTAAATGTTAATATTGTGTGATTTGATATCTTATGTCACCAAATTTAGAAGTAATTATATTATCAAGAAAAAAAAATTGAGGAAATCTTAAAAAGTGTCGTAATTCTTCGACTAACAGTTGTTAGGTTTGTTGTTGGCTAAAAATCAGTGATTTATGTATTTTTATATTAAGGATCTGTAGACTCCCGATGGATAGGACGATTGGATGGGGTCTTGAAATACATATAAATTTTTATTCAAAAAAATAAGTCATTGTAGAATCAAGCATAAAAAAACTGCCTCAGAAATGAGGCAGTTTTACATTTATATATCAATAATCTTAGTGATTATCATATTTTCTATCCATTACAAAATCTTCCATGAATTTTGTTGTATAGTTTCCGGCCAGATAATCTTCATTATCCATCAGCTGTCTATGGAAAGGAATAGTTGTTTTTACCCCTTCAATATAAAATTCTTCCAATGCGCGTTTCATTTTAGCGATAGCTTCCTCACGGGTTTGAGCCGTAGTAATAAGCTTAGCGATCATTGAGTCATAATTGGAAGGAATGGTATATCCTGAATATACGTGAGTATCTACTCTGATTCCGTGTCCGCCGGGAATATTTAATCTTGTGATTTTCCCGGGAGAAGGTCTGAAGTCGGCATAAGGATCTTCAGCATTGATTCTACACTCAATTGAGTGTAATTTCGGGTAATAGTTGATTCCTGAAATAGGCGTTCCTGCAGCAAGAAGGATCTGTTCTCTGATCAGGTCATAATCAATTACCTGTTCAGTGATAGGATGTTCCACCTGAATTCTTGTATTCATTTCCATGAAATAGAAATTTCTGTGTTTATCTACAAGGAATTCAATAGTTCCCACCCCTTCATATCCAATAAATTCAGCAGCTTTTACGGCAGCTTCACCCATTTTCTCACGAAGTTCATCAGTCATGAACGGAGAAGGAGTTTCTTCAGTCAGTTTCTGGTTTCTTCTCTGTACAGAACAGTCTCTTTCAGAAAGATGGCATGCTTTACCAAATTGGTCACCTGCAACCTGAATCTCGATATGTCTTGGCTCTTCAATCAGTTTCTCCATGTACATTCCTCCGTTTCCGAAGGCCGCCACAGCTTCCTGAATTGCAGATTCCCAGTGATCTTTAAGGTCTTCAGCTTTCCATACGGCTCTCATTCCTTTTCCGCCGCCACCTGCAGTAGCTTTGATCATCACAGGATATCCCGTTTCTTCAGCTACTTTTACAGCATGCTCGTAAGATTCGATTAATCCGTCAGAACCGGGTACACATGGTACTCCTGCAGCTTTCATCGTTGCTTTGGCGTTTGCCTTATCACCCATTTTTTCGATCTGTTCAGGAGAAGCACCAATGAATTTGATGTTATTTTTCTGGCAGATTCTGGAGAAGTTGGCATTTTCAGACAGGAATCCGTAACCTGGATGAATGGCATCAGCATTAGTAATTTCTGCTGCCGCAATAATATTAGGGATTTTAAGGTAAGAGTCCTTGCTCATAGCAGGACCTATACAAACTGCTTCATCAGCAAATCTTACATGAAGGCTGTCTTTGTCTGCAGTAGAGTATACCGCAACGGTCTTGATCCCCATTTCTTTGCAGGTACGTAAAATACGCATTGCAATTTCGCCACGATTGGCTATTAATATTTTTTTGAACATCTTCTTCAATTTGAAAATTAGATAATTTGAAAATTAGATAATGTTATTTTGAATGCAGAATTAAGTCTAACATCTAATGTCTAACATCTAACTCTAAATTAAGATGGGTCTACTAAGAATAAAGGCTGGTCATATTCTACCGGAGTGGCGTCGTCTACTAAGATCTTAACAATTTTTCCGCTGATCTCAGAATCGATCTGGTTGAATAACTTCATTGCTTCGATTACGCAAACTACTTTTCCTGCAGAAACTTCGTCACCTACATTTACAAATACATCTTTATCCGGTGATGGTTTTCTGTAGAAAGTACCGATCATAGGAGATTTGATAGCTACATATTTGCTGTCATCAGATGCTGCTTCCGCTTTTTCAGCAGGAGCCGCTGCCGGAGCTGCTACAGGAGCAGGAGCCGATGCAGCCTGAGGAGCTGTATGGTAAACTGCAGGCTGTGCATAAACCGCATCGCTACCGGCTAATGGAGTTTTAATAGTGATTTCGAAATCTTTAGTTTTGTATTTTACTTCTGAAACTTCAGCTTTAGATACAAACTTAATAAGATTCTGTATGTCTTTAATGTCCATAAATTTGATATTTGATTTTGTCCCAAAGATACCAAAAAAACACAAAAAACAACAAAAAACCGCCTAATTTTATCAAAATTGGGCGGTTTTTGTATTAAAATGAGGCTTTTTTAATGAAAAGCGACTCTTAGTTTTCTTCTGTAGTTGCTACTTCTTTTTCCAATACTACTTTACCTCTGTAGTAAAGTTTTCCTTCATGCCAGTGAGCTCTGTGGTAAAGGTGAAGTTCACCAGTTGTTGCATCTTTAGCTAATTGAGGAACTACTGCTTTATAATGAGTTCTTCTCTTATCTCTTCTTGTGGACGACTGTCTTCTCTTAGGATGTGCCATTTTGAATAACTTTTTTAATTGATGAGCGATGAGATTCATCATCTCATCATATTTAAATTATTTTATTTAATTATTATCTTTTAACTTTCTTAGCGCGTCCCATCTGGGATCGCTATTATAATTTTCCTCCTCAGGCTCTTCAATATCTTTTGGACTGAACCTGTTCAGAATTTCCAGATCTTCATCGCTTACATTCGGTGAAATCTTTTTCATCGGTATAGAAAGCTGTACATTTTCATAGATCAGCTGCGCCACATTGAATGCATGATCTGAGGCTGGGATGGTAATGACGTCTTCATTGCTGTCGTCGTATTCTTCACCAAAATGCACCAAAATTCTAATCTCGTTTTCAATAGGATAGTTGAATTCATCATTTGTGATATCACAAATAAGTTCTACTGTTCCATGTACTTTGATCTCAAATTCTAAAAATGTAGTATGCTTTTCAAGAAAAACATCTGCTGTTATTTTAGGATTTGTAAATTCCTGTTCAGTGTCAAATAATTGAAAGAACGTTTTATCTATCTCAAATTTGAACACGTGCTTACCGTTTTTAAGTCCGGAAAAGCTTACGTCATAGTTTCTTAACTTGTCCATAAAATGAGTGTGCAAAAATATGCAATTTTTTTATAATAACAAATAAAATTCATAACAAATTAATTTAAAATTTGTTTTAACAATTTATCCTTCGTTTTCGTCTGGAAGATCTTCATCTACTCCGTTATCAATAACCATTTTTCTCGGCTGCATACGATTGTTCATCAGGTCGTTATATTCGCTTCTGTTCTTGAAAATTTTAATAGCAGTGAAGATAGCTTCAGTAAAACTTTGTTCATCAGCCATGTTTTTTCCGGCGATATCATAAGCGACTCCATGATCCGGTGAAGTTCTGATAAACGGAAGTCCTGCCGTATAATTTACGCCTTCTTCATAGGCTAATGTTTTAAAGGGAGCAAGTCCCTGATCATGATACATTGCTAAAACAGCATCAAAACTTTTGTATTTATTAGGCTGGAAAAAACTGTCAGCAGGATAAGGTCCAAATGCCAGTATTCCGTTGTCAGAAAGCTCTTTTATTGCCGGCTCTATGATCTCGATCTCTTCTTTTCCGATTACGCCTCCGTCTCCTGCATGAGGGTTCAGTCCTAATACTGCGATTTTCGGTTTCTGTACACAGAAATCTTCGATTAATGTCTGATTCAGAGCTCTGATCTGTTTTTTTATTTTTTCTTTGGAAATATTTTCTGCAACACTGGCAATCGGGATATGGTGTGTGGATACCGCTACTTTAAGATCTTCTGTAACCAAGAACATCAGCCCCTTTTTACTGAATTTTTCCTCAAAATAGCCTGTGTGCCCTGCATGTTTAAAGCCCATTTTTACCATTTCATCCTTGTTGATAGGTGCTGTAACAAGCACGTCAATCTCTCCTTTCATTAAGGCTTCGGTAGCCAGTTCCAGAGAATCAATAGCCATTTTGGTAGATTCTTCTGTAGGAACACCCAACTCTACATTCACGTTATCTTTGGTGAGGTTCACCATATTGAGTTTCCCTGCCTGAGCCTGTGATGCTTCATTGATGTAGTTGAAATTCAGATTCAGCTTGAAAATATTCTTCTGGAAGGTAAATAACTTTCCCGAGCCAAAAATCACCGGAGTGAAAAAATCCGTAATGGTTTTGTCACTCAGGGATTTCATGATGATCTCCGGACCGATGCCGTTAAAATCACCGATTGAAATTCCTACTCGTACTTTATGGTTTTTTGGGCTCATTTTGATTATCTTTGAAGATTATAATTTACAAATTTAGCAAAAAATAATATGTTCACAGGAATTATTGAAGCAGTTGGTGTTATTGAAAAGATTGAAGAAAAAGGAAGCAACATAGATTTCACATTAACATGCCCTTTTACAAGCGAACTGAAAATAGATCAAAGCCTTGCTCATAACGGGTGCTGCCTTACAGTTGTAGAGATTAAAGATAGCCAATATGTGGTGACGGCAATCAATGAAACACTGGAAAAGACCAACCTTGGAAAATGGGATGTGGGTACTGTGGTAAATCTTGAACGATGCATGAAGATGGATGGAAGGTTAGACGGACATATTGTGCAGGGACATGTTGATAAAACCGGTGAAGTAACAGGAATTGAAAACAAGGACGGAAGCTATTTTATTACCATTAAATATGAAGACAATGGTAGTTTTGTAACTGTTCCGCAGGGTTCCATTACGGTAAACGGAATAAGCCTTACAGTGGCAAAAAGTGAAGACACACAGTTTTCTGTAGCCATTATTCCGTATACTTGGGAGTTTACAAATATGCAGCATCTTAAAATCGGAGATAAAGTTAATTTAGAATTTGACATCATTGGTAAGTATATTGCTAGGTTAATTAAAAAATAGGATGCCAGTAAGTAAATACAGAGGATACAGTTTAAGGAACCGGGTATTTTTCGGATTCTTACTCGTATGTTTTTTAAGTGTTGTCGCTACATCGCTGGTTCCTTATTTTGTTTTAAGGAATAACTCCCTGCAGCAGAGTAATATTGATATGCAGGAGAAGACCAATGCGGTGATGAGGTATCTGGATTATGCTGTGAGCCGCACCCTTGTGGAGACAGAGGACCTGCCACAAGTTTTGGGAAATAAGATTTTTGAAATAGCAGATATCAACCAGCATGATATTGTGATCTATGATCTGAAAGGAAATTATCTTCTTTCCAATAAAGATGAAAGTCTTATTGACCAGAGAGTCATTCCGCTCAATATAGTCAATAAAATTCTGGCTACTGATTCCAGAGTTGATATTAAAGGGTATGACAAGACCAAAGATGCAGGACGTACTTCCTCTTATCTTCTTTTAAAAAATAATGAGCTTGAGCCCATAGGAATTGTATATATTCCTTTGTATCACAATGAATCTGCTTATCTTGATGTTCTTCATCAATACGTTAAATATATCTTATTGGTGGATATTTTCCTGATTCTGTTCAGTATCTGGATAAGCTGGGTAACATCTAACAGTCTGGCTAAAAATATCACTAAATTTTCTGATATGATCACCCGTATTACATTATTTGAAAATGAAATGCGGCCTATCAGATACTATAAAAACGATGAGCTTAATGCATTGGCAAGAGCTTACAACAGAATGATCCTGCAGATCCAGGACCAAAAAGAAAGATTACGTTTCAAGGCGTCTGAAGAAGCCTGGAGGGAAATGGCCAAACAGGTCGCCCATGAGGTTAAGAACCCTCTTACCCCAATGAAACTTACCATCCAGAATTTTGAGAGAAAATTTGATCCTGAAAATCCAAACATCAGAGAAAGGGTAAAACAGATGAGCAAAACCATGGTAGATCAGATTGATCTGATCGCGACTGTTGCTTCAGCTTTCTCGGAATTTGCAAAACTTCCCGAAAAAAATAATGAAGTCATCAATCTTAATACTGAGGTTGAAGATATTCTGCGTGTTTTCAATGATGACAGTATTTTTATGCACTCCAATAAAGGCAATATTATGATCAATATGGACAGGATTTATCTTTCCAGGATTATAACCAACCTTGTCACCAATGCAAAACAGGCCCAAAGTGATGAACGTAAACTGATCATTAACGTAGATGTGGAGCAGCATCAGAGAAGGGTAATGATTTCCGTACAGGACAACGGAATCGGGATTTCTGAAAATATGTACGAAAGGATATTTGAGCCTAATTTCACCTCTAAAAACAGCGGTATGGGGCTTGGGCTTTCTATGGTAAGAAAAATGGTCGAAGACTACAAAGGGGAGATCGCAGTGAAATCAGAAGTAGGGAAGGGGTCTACATTTACTATTACATTACCTACAAATTTATAGTGAAGCCTTTTAAATTTAAATATTTTGAAATTCAGCAGTCAAAAGAAGTCTTTCGTGTAGGCACAGACGGTGTTTTGCTGGGTGTTTTGGCTGATATAGAAGGTGCTTCAGAAGTTTTGGAGATAGGAACCGGAACCGGCCTGATTTCATTAATGCTTGCTCAGAGAAATGCTCACGCCTCTTTTCTGGGGATTGATATCAATGAAGATGCAGCTTTGCTAACAAAAACGAATTTCGAATATTCTCCTTTTTATTCAAGGCTGAAAAATATCCATCAGGATCTTAAAACTTTTAAAACAGAAAAAAAATTTGACCTGATTGTTTCAAATCCTCCTTATTTCGAAGAATCCGGATCTGATAAAGATAAAATAGCACGTCAGACTGTAGAGCTGAACTTTCAGCAGCTTGTTTCAATATCTGCAAAACTTCTGTCTGATCATGGTGTTCTGTCGGTTATTATCCCTGTTGAAGCCGGCAGTGTTTTTATTGAAATAGCGTCAGAAAACCGTTTATTCTTAAAACGAAAAGTTAATATTAAAGGGATTGAAAATTCAAAAACTAAAAGATTAGTTCTTGAATTTTCGTTCGCAGAAGGAAGAATCGAGGAATCTGATTTTGTAATAGAAAAAAGTCCGAGACAATACTCGGACCAATATCTTGAACTCACGAAGGAGTTTCATGTCTTTAGAAAATAGAAGCTAGAGATTAGAAGTTAGATAATCCAGATCAGCTATCTTTCGGTCTCTATTTTTTTCTTAATTTTACTCAAATAATTCTGCAGTATCCAATACTGATACTTTTCCGTCTTCACATCTGATGGCTTCACCCGGGAAGTTCTGTATCATATGATAATCATGTGTTGCCATTACTACAGCAGCTCCGTTTTCAAGGGCTACCTGCTTCAGAAGCGTCATGATTTCGTTGGATGTTTCCGGGTCAAGATTTCCTGTCGGCTCATCCGCTAAGATCAGATCAGGATGATTCAGTAAAGCTCTTGCAATAGCGATACGTTGCTGCTCGCCTCCTGAAAGTTCATGCGGCATCTTGTGCTTTTTGCTTTTCATATTTACGCTTCCCAGAACTTCATTGATGCGGTCTTCCATTTTTATTTTATCGCTCCATCCTGTGGCTTCAAGAACGAATTTTAGGTTTTTTTCAACTGTTCTGTCGGAAAGAAGCTGGAAGTCCTGAAATACAATCCCTAGTTTTCTTCTCAGGTTAGGAATATCTGAAGGTCTCAGCTTGGCAAGTTCAAAACCTACCACAGCTCCATGTCCTGATGCTAAAGGAATGTGTCCGTAAAGTGTTTTCAGAAGGGAGCTTTTTCCGGAACCTGTCTTTCCGATAAGGTAACAGAATCTGCCCTTTTTGATGTTAAGATTAACATCAGAAAGAACAGTGAAGTTTTTTTGCGCAATTTTTGCGTGCTGTAAGCTTATAATATTATCTCCGGAGATATGTGTATGCGGCATAATTCAATTTTATAGTGCTATTTCTAAAATATTTTTTCAGATCTTAAAAATAGAAAAAAGAAGCTTAAAAACCTTAAACTTTAGGAAAGTTTAACAACAAAAAATGCCTGAAAAACTTCTTTTCAAGCATGATCTGTATATGATAATTCGAGATATTATCTCTTAGCGCGGGCTGCACTAACAGTTAAACTCTTTCTGCCTTTAGCTCTTCTTGCTGCCAAAACTCTTCTACCATTTGGCGTAGACATTCTTTCTCTGAAACCGTGTTTGTTTCTTTTCTTTCTTTCTGATGGCTGGAATGTTCTTTTACTCATTACTATATATTTAAATCGTAATTAATCTATTAATTTTCAGGTTGCAAAGATATAGAAATTTTTAAAAGTTACAAATTTTACTCATCTTTTTTTAGAAATTATTTGAAATGCTTTTTATTCCAATATTGACAAACTGTGCCAAGAAACGAAATTTTGTGTAAAGAAATAATATTTAGCTGATTTATTTAAAAGCTCTATCTTTGAAAACTCAAATTTAAAGAAAAATAAACACACGATGTTTACACCAGCAGAACTTTTAGATATCAATACATTACTTACGCCCGAAAATAAGATAATTATCCTTACCCACTATAACCCGGATGGAGATGCCATAGGTTCCAGTCTGGGATTAAAGCATTATCTTGGGGCAAAAGGAATTCCGACTGATGTAATTGTTCCCAATGATTTTCCGAAATTTCTGAAATGGATGCCGGAATCTAAAAAGGTGATCATCGGCGAGTATAAGAGAAAGCATGCATTTGATCTGATCAGCGGGGCAGACGTTATCTTCTGCCTTGATTTTAATTCTCCTTCAAGGATAGGGCTGCTGGGCGAATGGTTAAGCAAATCTAAAGCTAAGAAGATTCTCATCGACCATCATCAGCAACCGGAAAATTTTGACTTTGTATATTCTGATACGGTAATTCCTGCTACTTCGCAGATGATCTATCATTTTATTGAAGCAATGGAAGATGAAAAGCTGGTGAACCAGGATGTTGCAGAATGTCTTTATACAGGAATCATGACAGATACAGGTGGTTTCCGTTTCCGTTCCACAAGTGCAACGACCCACAGGATTATTGCTCATCTGATAGAAAAAGGAGCTGATCCGTCCGTTATAACCTCAAATACATGGGATACCAATACGGTTTCCCGTCTTCATCTTCTTGCTCTCGTACTAGGAAGGATAGAAGTGGTGAATGATGGCAAAGTGGCCGTGCTGTCTCTTACAAGAAATGAGCTAAAGGAATTTGGCTTTCAGAAAGGAGATACAGAAGGTTTTGTAAACTATGGACTGAGCATTGCGGGAGTTAAAATGGCGGCTTTCTTTATGGAAGACCTGTATGATGATTTTATCAAGATCTCGTTCAGAAGTAAGGATGATGTGGATGTGAATCAGTTTTCCAGAAAATATTTCAGTGGCGGCGGACACATCAATGCAGCAGGTGGAAAATCTGATGAATCTCTTCAGGATACTATCGAGACATTTAAGAAAAGGCTGGAGCAGGAGGAATTATAAGAAATTGTCGTATGAAAATACAGACTGATTTCGGTCAGTAAACTACTTACACTCCGAGGTTCATATCTTTAGTATATCCCTTGCTTTCAAGTTCTTTACAGGTGTATTCATATACTTCCTGAAACATGATATCAAGGTTTTTCTTACTGAACAAACTGAATTTTGTCATTTTAGGTGGATCTAAAAAAATATCACACGACTTTGCTTTGGAGTAGACCGATTTGGCGATCGCTAAATGGAGGATACGGTCGAATTCCTTCATAAGACTCATTTTATTTAATTCATCATAGCTTATTGAATTGACATGTGAGGCAATTAAAAAATCACATTTGTCAATGATCGGCTCTATAGGAAGATTATCCAAAACGCCTCCGTCAACATATATTTTTTCACCCATTCTCACAGGAGGCAAAATAAACGGAACGCTTGTTGAGGCCAAAAGCGGTCCGAAAAGCTCACCTTCCGAAAAGAAATCCACAATTCCGTGGGTCATTTCTGTAGCTGCAACATAAACGGGGATTTTTAAGATTTTAAAATCATTCTCTGGAAAATGATCATTAAAAAGTTTTAAGATGAAATTAGAGCTGAAAATACCGTTTTTAGAAAGTTTCAGGTAAGACCTTGAAAAAAATGTCGTTTGCTTTACAATATCCATCATCTCATCCGGCGATTTTCCGAAGGAATAAAATGCTCCCACAATAGAGCCGGCGCTGGTTCCAGAAATGATATGCGGTCTCAGATTATATTCTTCCAGTGCTTTCAGTACTGCGATATGGGCAATTCCGCGCATACCTCCACCGGAAAGCGTAAGGCCGATGACCGGCAGTTTCTTTTTTTTGAACGAGAATAAGCCCATTGAAATAATTATTCCTTACTAAGATACAAGAAATTTTGATATGCACCGGCCAATAAAGCCATTGTCGGGTTATTACAGGACTAATTTCTTGGGAAGGTTATGAAGAAGTTCCGCATTGATAATTTCTGCGCAGATGCTGGGTTTTTCCCAGTGCCCATTGTGTCCACAGTCCAGGATATAGGATTTTATATTGGTTCTGTCCGGAAGATGTTTGATCATCATATCTGTTTTTACAGCATTATCGTGTTTTCCTGCCAATATCAGAATTTTTGCTTCCAGGTTTTGCATGACATCTTTTTTGTCCGTTCTTTCCACCATGCCTTTTACACAGGCAAGAGCTCCCAGATTGTTGGTAGAAAGTGCGGTCTCAAGTGCGGTTTCAATTTTTCCTTCCAGAACATCTCTTTCATTGGGATTGAAAAGATTTGGAATTCCCGCCCGTACATAATGGGGAAAAGAATCTTTGATGATCCTGTAACTTTTGATCCGCTGTTGTTTTTTTTCTTCATCGTCTGGAAAATAAGTGGAAAAAAATAAAGTCAGACTTTTAAGAGTTGCAGGATACTTTTCTGCAAAAGCCAGTGAAGTATATCCTCCCATGGAATGCCCTAAAAGATGTACTTTATCAAGCTTCTCGTGATCTAAAACTTTTTTCACTTCATCAGCCATCAGCTCCATAGTGTGGACTTCAGCCAGGATGTCGGACTGGCCATGGCCGGGAAGATCTATTTTCAACAGTGAAAAATCTCTGGAAAGATGTGGCTCCATATCACTCCAGATAGAAAGGTTTTCCATAAAGCCGTGAAGCAGTACCAGAATCTCTTTTCCATTTCCTTTTCTTTCAAAGTTCAGCATAATCTTAAATTTTATAACAGTTAAAATGTTCAGCTGACGATGTCAGTTGTATCTTCAAATTTACATAAAAAAAGAGCATTGTAAAAAAATGCTCCTTTGTATTATCTGATTAATTCAGTATAAATTTTCTCTTCCCATGGTTTTATATCTGTAATCCCGTATTTTTCTTTTTTAGAGATCGCGATATTGTCCAGAATATCCACGAAATTTTTATAATTGGCCTCATCGGTAGGTTTTACAATGATTGTAAAGTTCTCCGGCACTGGAGCGTTTTTATAAGCTTCAGAAATAATCTTGGAAATTTTTACACCGCTGAAATCTGTTTCTTTCAAATTTCCTGTAGTTAAATCTTTTTCATTACTCTGGTGGTAAAATACCCTGTTGTCTTTTCCCAAAATAAAGGTAACCTGGTTTTGATCTCCAATATAAGGTGTATTTATCGGACGTGGGTTAGGATCCTTTGCAGGAAGTCCCAGATCCATCACATTGGGTTTTGTGAAATTAGTAGTAAACATGAAGAATGTGATCAGTAAAAATCCCAGATCCACCATTGGAGTCATGTCTACTCGGATTAATTTTTTCTTTTGTTTGCCTCCCTGTTTTTCTTGTGCAATTACTTCAGCCATAATTAATATTTTTAAATGTTAAACGGTTTTTGGTAAAAAGTAGAGTGTTGGTACTTATTTGAAGGAATCTATACAAAGTTTATACCTAAAATTAATAAATGGTAATAAATTTTTAAATTCATGATATGTTTGACATGAAAAAGCCTTGTGAGGTTTTATATTCACAAGGCTTTATGATTTTTTAAGAATATGATTACTATTGGGTTATGAGTAGTTTCTCAGATAGAATAATCTTTTCCTTGTTTTCTACCTGAATAATGTAGGTGCCACTTATGAATTGATTAATATTTATAGAAGTCTTTATACCCTTATACTTTCCAGAGAATAATTTTCTTCCGGACATATCGGTAATATGTACAACCGTTTCTGCGGGAAGATGATCCAGATAAATAATATCTTTTGCCGGGTTAGGATAAATCATTGGCTTATTAATAAGTTGGGTTTCTTCAGTGTTTAATTGGTTGGAGCCTAATTTGATGATCCATGCGTCATTGTTTCCGTGGTAGCCTGTAATATTTCCGTCTGCAGAAAAAACCATACCTGCGATTATATATCCGCCATCAGCTGTCTGTTGAATGGAATAGGCTTCATCAAAATCACTTCCACCCAATAATTTCTGCCATTGTATGTTTCCTGAGGCATCTAATTTTAAGATCCAGTAATCGAAACTTCCATGATTTCCTGTCACATCTCCGTCAAAAGAACCGGTTCCCCCTGCAACGATATATCCTCCGTCAGAAGTAGTTTGGATAGAGTAAGGATGATCGCCACCGCTACCACCAAAATATCTTTGCCATAATGTATTTCCGTTAACATCTAATTTTGCCACACAATAATTGGCTATTCCGAACATTGTCGGAATTTCAGAGTTTACAGAATTAGACAAGCCGGCAACAATATATTCTCCCTCTGATGTTTGTTGGATAGATTGTGCGGAATCAGCAAGATTACCCAGCAATGATTTCTGCCATTGCACAACTCCTGAGGCATCTAATTTTACAATCCAGAAATCTTCGTTTCCATAATTTATAGTAACATCTCCATTCGTAGAGCTGGCTGCCCCTGCAATAATGTATCCTCCGTCAGAGGTCTGCTGGATTGAATTGGCTCTTTCATAAGAAGTTCCCCCCAGTGACTTCTGCCATTGTATAGTTCCTGAGGCATCCAGTTTTACAATCCAGTAATCGAAACTTCCATGATTTCCTGTCACATCTCCATCAAAAGAACCAGTTCCCCCTGCAACGATATACCCTCCGTCAGAAGTTTGCCGGACAGAATTGGCTATATCCTGATTACTCCCACCCAATGATTTTTGCCATTGCATATTTCCTGAGGCATCTAATTTCACAATCCAGTAATCAAAATTCCCATGATTTCCTGTCACGTCTCCGTCGGTAGAATTAGACTCCCCTGCAATAATATATCCTCCGTCAGAGGTTTGTTGAATAAAATTGGCGTTGTCATAAGAACTCCCACCTAGTGATTTTTGCCATTGTATAGTTCCTGAGGCATCCAGTTTTACAATCCAGAAATCAGAATCTCCATGATTTCCTGTCACATCTCCGTCGGTAGAAGAAGACTCCCCGGCAACGATATAGCCTCCATCAGAAGTTTGCTGGACAGATTTTGCTTGATCTCCATAACTTCCTCCCAGTGATTTCTGCCATTGTATAGCAGGCGCGGTCTGTGCCGGCAGAAAGGAGTAAATGATCAGGGAAAATAAAAAAGTAAATTTAAAATATTTCATATGTGATTGTATTTGAATGACTCAGGATGTAATTTAATGAAAAAAGGGAATTGTTTTCAAATCAATTAGTAAGTGTAGATATTCTTCTAATAAGTGTACAAAAAAGCCTTATCAAAATGACTTGATAAGGCTTTTTTATATTGAGAATAATCTTACTTTGTTGTTTTGTAATAATTAACGCCGCATTCTAAGAATTTTTTAAAATCTTCTTTCGGCATATATCCGGATACGGGCGTATTGATCACTTTCCCGTCCGGTGTTATCAGAACATAGTGCGGCTGGGAATTGTTGTTGAAATTCACCTGTTGGAATAAGCTCCATCGGTCACCAATCGTTTTTACCTTTTTTATCTGTCCGTCCCCAAGATCTATTTTCGTTTTCTGATCTTCCGGAAGCTCTTCCTTATCATCTACGTACAGGGATGCCAGTACCACATCATTCTGTAAAATTGGAAGGATATCAGGTTCACTCCAGACGAATTCTTCCATTTTTCGGCAGTTTTCACAGCCATAGCCGGTGAAATCGATCAAAATTGGTTTGTTTTCCTTTTTAGCCAGTTCAATAGCTTTAAAGAAATCGTGTTCAGGATGCATGCCCAGAATGCCGTCTTTTTCGTCGTGAAGATAACTTACATTCAATGGTGGCAGGATTCCGCTTAACAGCTGGAGTTTTGGACGTTCAGCAGGAATTAATCCCTGAATCAGATAGATCACAAAACCTATTCCTAAAGCTCCTAATATCTTCCTTGTTATAGAAATTTTTGGTTTTTTATCATCGTGCGGAAATCTTATGATTCCAAATAGATAAAGGGCCAGTCCTAGTGCAATTACGATCCAGATAGCAATGAAAAGTTCTCTTTTTAATAAGAATGTTTTAGAAACTAAATCTGCCTTGGATAAGAATTTTAAAGCTAAAGCCAATTCTACAAAACCAAGAACCACTTTCACGGTATTCATCCATCCGCCGGATTTTGGAAGACTCTGTAAAGCCTGTGGGAATAAAGCCAGCAATCCAAAAACAATGGCCCATGCCAGCCCGAATCCTGCCAGTGCAAAGGTAAGCAGCATAGGTACGTTGGTAGATCCCGTCACAGCACTTCCCAGTAGGCTTCCCAGAATAGGTCCGGTACATGAGAAAGAAACAATAACCAGTGTGAGTGCCATAAAGAAAATACCGATGATTCCTCCCGCTTCTTCTGCTTTTGAAGACTTATTGGCAATAGAGCTCGGCAGTGTGATATCATAATATCCGAAGAAACTTCCTGCAAAGAAGATGAATATAATAAAGAAGGCAATATTCAGCCATACACTCGTAGATATTTCATTGAAAATATTCCCGGCAATTCCATCGATAAGATGGAAAGGAAGGCTCAGAAGGACAAAGATCAGAAGAATGAAAAATCCATAGATCAGAGCATCTCTTTTACCTTTTGCCTTATTTTTATTCCCTTTCGTAAAGAAAGAAACTGTCAGCGGGATCATAGGAAAAACACAAGGTGTCAGCAAAGCAATCAGACCGCCTACAAATCCTAAGAATAAATAAGTCCAGTAATTTTCTCCAACTTCTTCCACGGCTGTTCCACAATCCGTCAAAGGTTTTTGGAAATCAATGGTTGCTATTTTTAACTGTTTTGGATCCAGTTTTGAAGTTTCTGTAACCGTTACTTCACCTTTTTCAGGAGCTGTAACAACTGTTTCTATAGTTTTTACCGAATCTTTTGTAGCTTCAGTTTTTTCTTCTACCGTTTCCTCAATAGCTCCTTTTGGGGTGATTTTCTGGTTGAATTCTAAAGTATTCGGGGCCAGACAAACCCTGTCGTCACAAGTCTGATAAGTAATTTCAGATGTAACGTCAGCAGGTTTTGTAGGATCTTTTAATTTAAATTTCTGTTTGAAACCGGCAGAATTGGAATAAAAAACTATCGTTCCTCCAAAAGCTTCTGAAAATTCCTCGTGCTTTTTGCCGACTTCAGTAAACTTTCCGATCAGTTCAATATTTTTCCCTGAAACTTTATATTCGGTAGGAATTCCCGTATCCTCAGGAAGATCTTTGGAATAAATATGCCAGCCGCTTTCCATAGTAGCATTTAAAACCGCTTCATATTGGTTATTCCCTAAGTCGTTCACAGTGAACTTGAACTTTACAGGGTTCTTGATCTGTGCATTAATTCCTGCCGCTAAAAACAGCAGTACTACTAAAAACCAGTTTCTAAATTTCATTTTTTCTTTTCATTAAAAATTTTGAGAATACTTTGCGTTTTCTCATCACTTGCATATCGTCTGTCCTGTCTGAAGGGTACAATTCCAAGTACAGAATTGCAGCTGTCACACAGGATCCAAATTTTTGGCCTCGCTAAAATAGATAATTTTTCGTCCCTAAAAAACTTAGAAACCTTCTTTTTGCCTGAAAAGCCAACAGGATAAAACTCGTCGCCGTCCTGCTGTTTTCTCAAACGCAATGGAAACTGAAGTTTTGCGGCATCAAAATTCCATTCAAAACAGTTATTGATTCCATCCATATTTTCAATTGTGTTTTCAAGACTGATATCCATTTGGATTTGGGAAAAATCAAAATTTTCAATCAGAATAATTTCATCTTCAGTTTCCTGCTTTTGATTTTTACTGATGAAAATTAATTCATTGCGGCTAGTGATAAGCTGATAGTCTTTTGAAAAAAAAGAGCTGCCGTTTTCCGCTGCAAAAATTTTGGAAATTTCTTCTTCCTTATCGAATCCGTATTTCTTTAAAATCTCAAACTGTACGAAAGCACTTTCCTGCCCCAGCTTTTCTTTGGATAAGATTTTATGGTCAGGGTTAAATACCGTAAGTTTATTTTCAATTTCCCCAATCTGTTTTTCTACAAAATTTCTGGTTTGATTCAGATAAGAAGAACTTTTTTTGAAATTTTCCAGAAAATGCTCATTGGTTTCCAAAAGCTTGGGAACGATCTCATTTCTGATTTTGTTTCTTAAATAATCACTTTTCTTGTTGGAGAGATCTTCCCGGAAATCAATTTTATTTTTCTCAGCGTACTCATAAATTTCTTTTTTTGAAAAGTTGAGAAGAGGCCGGATCATATTGTTTTTATTTGCCGGAATTCCACTCAGTCCGGTGATACCGGAAGCTTTGGATAGGTTAATGATGAAAGTCTCCAGCTGGTCATTCAGATGATGCGCAGTAACAAGAAATTCAAGGTTTTCCTGTTCGCGAACTTCCCTGAAAAACCGGTAGCGGATTTCCCTTGCCCAAAGCTGGATAGAATTTTCCGGTCTATTATCTTTTTCC
This sequence comes from Chryseobacterium lathyri, assembly GCF_030812195.1. Lineage (GTDB taxonomy): Bacteria > Bacteroidota > Bacteroidia > Flavobacteriales > Weeksellaceae > Chryseobacterium > Chryseobacterium lathyri_A. The sequence continues at coordinate 905,149 of NZ_JAUSSF010000003.1, read as the reverse complement.
GAAACCTCATACAGATGAAATTGAATATGATTTTTCTCACAAAAATCCTGAACTGTTTTTTGATCCAGATCAGAATCTTCACCCCGGAGTTTATAATTGATATGAGCTATCTGGAAATCAAGTACCAAACCCTTAAAAAGAGAGGCCAGGACCATAGAATCGGCACCTCCGCTTACAGCCAGAAGATAGCTGTGAGTTTCCGGATTTCGGACAAGGTTTTCTAGCTGATTTTTAAAACTAAATTTTTCCAAAAGGTATGTTGAAGATTTCTTTTATGCAAAGATAATCCATAAAATTCAATTCAATTTTCCTAACTTTGATTCGTCTAAAAATGATTACATATGAAGATTATTAAAATTTTAGGAGTAACTGTAATGGCGTTGGGACTGACCTCTTGTGTCAGCAAAAAGCAGTATGATGCATTAAGCTCCAACTATAAGCAGTGTATTGAAAATATCGGTGAAAGACAAAGAGAGATCCAGGATCTAAAGTCTCAGAATTCTGCATTGTCAGGTGAGAATAATCTTTTAAAAAGCCAGCATGATGCTTTGAAATCATCTCTGGATGCATGTCTTTCAAATACAGGAAAAAGCTCAGCTAATATTGATAAACTGGTTGGAGAGATCAATGCTTCCAATTCATATATCAAACAGTTGATTTCAAACAATGCTAAAAATGACAGTCTGAATATGGCATTGTCCAACAAGCTTAAAAGATCTCTTGATAATGTAGCGGATGACGATGTACAAGTGAAGGTGTTGAAAGGAGTGGTAATGATCTCTCTTTCAGATAAAATGCTGTATAAAACAGGCGATTACAATGTATTGCCTGCTGCTCAGGAAGTATTAGGAAAAGTAGCTAAAGTAATTAATGATTATGATAAATATTCTGTGTTGATTGAAGGGAATACAGATAATGCACCTTTAAGCTCACCTAATCTGCCAAGAGACAACTGGGATCTTTCTGCATTGAGAGGTACGGCCATTGCAAAGGTTCTTCAGACCCAGTTCGGAGTAGATCCGGCAAGAATTACTGCGGGAGGACGTTCCGAATACAATCCTAAAGCAACCAATATGAGCGTTTCGGGAAGAGCGGAAAACAGAAGAACGGAAATCATCATTATGCCTAAGCTGGATGAGTTCATGAAATTAATGGATATTGCCCCTAAGAAGTAAATTGAAATATACCCATAAAAAAAATCCCGAAGTCATTCGGGATTTTTTTTTAATCAAATTAATTCTTCTTTTTTCAATAATGAAATAATTCGTTGAAAAAATGAGTTGGATATTTCTGTCTTAGTTTTTTTTGACGAAGAATCCGCGCTGCCATTTGGCTTTGCGGTCTTCTGATTCTCAGTGTTAATTAGTTTTCCCCCTGCATTCATTGTTTTTTGTCTTAGTGTTTTTACCCCTTGTTCTCTGCAAATGTAAAACTATCTTTCAGGCAAACATATCCGTATTTTCACGGTATTTTTAATGGGATTTTTACGGAGAGACGGATGAAAAAATGCCGGTCAGTAATAATTTTTTCTTTATATTTAAGTACTTTTGAATAACATAAAAGAATTGCAGTATGAGCTTTTTTGAAGAAAAAAATCCTGAAATGGACAGGTATCTGGAAACACATGCTTCCTCAGAGCCTGAAATTCTGAAAAAACTGAGAAGAGAGACCTATCAGAAAACCACACAGCCGCATATGATATCAGGATATCAGCAGGGAAGGCTTTTAACTATTATCTCCCAAATGATTCAGCCGAAAAAGGTATTGGAAATCGGAACCTTTACAGGATATGCCACACTTTGCCTGGCAGCAGGGCTTGCTAAGGATGGAAAAATTACCACACTGGATGTTAATGGAGACCTTGCTTATCTGCCGAAAAAATATTTTGAAGAAAGCGAATATGCAGGACAGATCGATTTTAAGCTTCAGGATGCCAAAGAATTTTTAAGAGAAACGGATCAGATTTTTGATCTTATTTTTATAGATGCCGATAAGGAAAATTATGCGGAATATTTCAGGCTGATCAAACCCAGAACAAAAACGGGTTCGGTAGTGATGTTTGATAACGTTCTATGGTATGGAAAAGTACTGGAGGAAAATCCGAAACAGAGATCTACACAGGTCATTAAAGAACTGAATGATTTGATCGCAAAAGACGATGATTTTGAAAATCTTATTTTACCTTTGCGTGACGGAGTGAATTTTCTGAGAAGAAAATAGGTAAAAGATTTAAAAATTAAAAAATTAAAAGATTTTACGGAATCTAATTCTTTAATCTTTAAATCATTAAATCTTTTAATTGAGAATGAATGAATAAAGGAATTTGTAATGTTACAGTAGCACCGGTTCGTGCAGAGAATTCTGACAAAGCGGAAATTGTTACAGAAATACTGTTTGGAGAAAGTGCTGATATCCTGGAAGTGAATAAAAACTGGACCAAAATAAAAATGCATTATGACGGATATGAAGGATGGATGGATACCAAACAGCTGAAACCTGTAACAGAGGAAGAACTGGCAAAAAGAAAAGTTACCGTAGTGACTGAAGATTTTTCTTCAGTGTTAATGAATGACGGAAAGACCCTCCTGTCAATGGGTTCCGAGGTGGAATTTCCTGCAGTGGCTTCAAGAAGAAGTCACGACCTCCGGGAGAGTATAGCTTTAGCTGCCAGGGAGTTTCTTAATGTACCTTATTTATGGGGCGGGAAGAGTTTTTTTGCAGTAGACTGTTCCGGTTTTACCCAGCTTGTCTATAAGATTCATGATATTAAATTGCCGAGAGATACCTATCAGCAGGCAGAGGTGGGTGAACCTTTGAGCTTTGTGGAAGAAAGCCAGCCCGGTGATTTAGCTTTTTTTGAAAACCCTGAAGGTAAAATTATTCATGTAGGAATTATGCTTGAGAATCAGAAGATTATTCATGCTTCAGGAAAAGTGAGAATAGATATCCTAGATTCTACAGGGATCTTTAATAAAGAAATGAATAAGCATACCCATAAGCTGAGAGTGATCAAAAATGTACTCTAACCTTAAATACGGTCTGAATGGAGAATATTATTTTTACAGCTTTTGATATTTTTAATTTCGGATTGGTAGTTTTTTTCTGGTGGTTTACCCTGAAGCATTACAAAACCCTTCCTAAAAGAATTCCCGTACATTTCGATTTTGACGGAAAGGCTGATAACTTTGGAAGCAAAATATATTCTTTTGTTACTCCGGTTATCGGGACTGCTTTATTTTGTTTTTTTGTCTATGCATTAAGACATCCGGAAACTGCTAATTTTCCTGTAGAAATTACAGAAAATAACAGGTACGCCCAGTTCCTGATTATGGAGGTTTTTATAAGATGGCTGTTTGTATTAATCATGCTTATTTTTATGAATAGTCAGGATTATATGTTCAGGTATTCTTTTGATGAAAATGTAAAGCCAAAAGTACCGTTATCTACAGCTATCTTATCAGTAATCGGAAGCCTGATTGTAGTTTTTATTTTTGTAGCGATATTCAAATGATATATTCTAAAGATAATTCAGCACATTATATCTGGGGGAAGGGCTGTGACAGCTGGATTCTAAACGATTCCCGCCATCTTTCTGTAAAACAGGAAAAAATGCCTGCCGGAACTGTTGAGAAACTGCATTTCCATGAAGTGGCAGAACAGGTTTTTTATATTCTAAAAGGCGAGGCGGTATTTGATATTAATGATAAAAAGTTTTCAGTACAGGCGGGAGAAAGTATTGCTGTTAAACCCAAATCAAAACATTTTATTTCCAACGAATCTAAGGATGAATTGGAGTTTCTGGTTATTTCCAGTCCATCTACTTATAATGACCGAATTGAAATCGAAAAATAAATTAAATGTCTTTCCTATACAACATATTTATTAGCCTGCTCATCTTCGGAATGAAAGTTTTCTCTTGGTTTAATGATAAAACTAAAAAAGGAGTTGAAGGAAGAAAGCAGTCTTTAAACAAAGTAAAAACTGAATTTTCGCCCTCAGACAAGGTGATCTGGATGCATGCGGCCAGTCTCGGCGAATATGAACAGGGGCTTCCGGTTTTGGAAAAGCTGAAAGAGAAACTTCCAGAACATAAGATCCTTGTCACTTTCTTTTCCCCGTCCGGTTATGAAAATGTTGTAAAAAAGAAACATATCGCGGATGTAATCTGCTATCTTCCCTTCGATAAAAAGAGTATTATAAAGGAATTTATTTCCCAGTTTGATGCGGAATTGTTCTTTACAGTGAAATATGATTACTGGTATCACCTTTTGGCTGAATTGAAACAGAAAGGCACTAAGATCTATGTGATCTCTGCTTTGTTTTATGAAAGACAGGCCTTCTTTACTTCCTATGGAAAGTGGTTTGTAAAACAGCTCAGAAAAAATGTAGACTGGTTTTTTCATCAAACTGCTTTTTCTTTTGCATTGGCTAAGAATATAGGTCTGACCAATTCCTCAGTGACAGGAGATACAAGATTCGACAGAGTGAAACAGCTTAGGGCAAGGGACAATCATGTTAAATTTATTTCGGACTTTATAGGAGAACATCAGTCTGTTGTATTCGGAAGTTCGTGGCAGGCTGAAGAAAAGATCGCTTCTACGATTTTCAGAATGAATGCAAATTTGAAATTGATTATTGCTCCCCATGATCTCAAAAGAGTGGGGCATTTAAAAAGTCTTTTTCCTGAAGCATTACTGTACAGCCAAATAGATAAAGCAGAGTTTCCTGTTTCTAAATATCAGATTTTAATCATCGACAGCATTGGTTTATTGTCCAGACTTTATTCATATGCAGATGTGGCTGTGGTAGGCGGAGGTTTTCATGATGCAGGACTGCACAATATTTTGGAAGCTGCAACATTTGGTACTCCTGTGATCTTTGGGAATCATTATAGAAAAAATCCTGAAGCGGACGACCTTATTGCATATTACGGAGGGAAATCTTTTACAGAAGAATATGCGGCGGCAGATTTTGTACTGTTTCTCCTGAACAATGAGGAAGAACTTAAAGAAATGTCTGACAATGCCCGAAAATTTGTAGATGAGAAACCTGATGCCACCAACCTGATTGTCCGAAAAATTTTATCTTAAAAACCCCTGGCTTTTGGTATCTTTCATGATCTGCTCTATATTGTCCGGAATATTATCGGATTCAAGCCAGTTGATATCTAATCCATTATTGATACAAAGCTTCTGCAAATAATGATTTTCGGAAATTTTACTTTTTGTTTCTCTCAAAAGCTCATCAATCTCCATCCAATAATCTTCATCCAGCTTCTTGGTTAATACCAGTGCCTTGAATACTTTATTAATGATATAAATGTAGAGTTTGTAAACATTATCGAATCTCTGTCTGCTGAAATCACTGTTGGAATCCAGAATTCTGTTAACCAGCAAAAGGTTCAGAGATACTTCCCCGAATTTATCTGTGGTTATTTTGATGTGTTCCGTTATCTCTGCGCTCAGTTTTCGAATAATGGTAAGGAAATATTTGGCATTTCCAACATATTTCGAGGCTAGAAGAACCTGTTCTGCAACATTTTCTTCCATCGCATTTCTTTTATCATCTGTAGTTTCCTGATCGATCAGTTCGAAATACAGTTTTTTAGATAAAAGTTTATCCTTCCTCAGTAGCCTGAAAATAAGACGGTCTTTTTCTACGTTGGAAAAAGCACTTAATGCTGCCTTAAACTCTTTTGAATATTCCATTAATTAAAAATTTTAGAATATTTCAGGAACCCGTTAATAGCCCAATTGGCTGTATAGTAAAATGATTTCACCGTAGAAAATCCCATAAAATCTTTATATACGAGATACTGATCTTTAATGATGTTTTTTTTCTTTCGGGAAACGCTGTTTTCACGCATCCTGTATTTTGCCAGGGTTTTATTGATAGGTATCCCTTCAGGAATTACTTTTAAAAGATTCAGCCACATGACATGATCTTCACGCTTGCTTTTTATGGGAAATAAAAATTTTCCAACTCTTTTGGTATCGTACATGGTAGAAACCGGGGCCAGTCTGCAGGTTTTTAGGAGATTAGAGAAGGTTACCACTTTATCCGCCATGAAGTCTTTCAAAACAGGCTGTAACTGCTCATTACATCTTGAATAATTGCAGTAGACCAGCTCGACATTGTTTTCCTGCATGTAACCGGTCATCGTTTCCAGATATTCAGGATACCAGAAGTCATCAGAATCCAGAAAGGCAATATATCGTCCTGTAGCCCTTTCCAGGCTGTTGTTCCTTGCATTTCCGGCACCGCCGTTTTTCTCAAGGACCTGTAATTTTATTCTGGGATCATTGTATTTTCTTATGATTTCTACGGTATTGTCTTTAGAAAGATCATCAGTGATCAGCCATTCCCAGTTGTGATGGGTCTGGTTTAGAACAGATTGTATCGTTTCTTCGATGAATTCGGCAGAATTGTAACAAGGAGTGATGATGGAGACTAAGTCGTTCATTTGCGTTTTTACTGGGGTAAAATTATAAAAATTTTTTCTCATAAAGATGCCATGATGCAATTCCTACTCCGATAACGACGAGCATACATACAAAACTCATAAAAAAAGGATTGTAGTTGGCAAAAAAACCAAGCGTAGCAAATACCCTGATAATAGGAAAATGGAATATATAAATACCGTAAGTGAAATCTCCGTATTTTCCAAAATTGTTCAGGAATTTAAGTGAATATGCGATATATAGTACAATAATACTGATCATAATGGGAGAGAATAATTTGATATGTAAGATCAGGTCTATCCAAACCGTTATGAGAGCAATAATAAACAGGATGTTTTTATACTTGATGAATTTTTCAAAATGAAAATAAATCAGCATTCCGCCAATAAAATAGCACAGTGAGCCCGGCAGCTGTCTGGAAATAGCAGCTTTCCCGGTCATTTCAAAATAATTGAGAAATAACAGAGAGAGAAAGTACAGAACAATCAGGCTGGTATTCCTGTATTTATTATTCTTTCCGAATAATAAGAAGATCAGTGGAACGGCAGCATAAAAGCATATTTCAATTTTTAGTGTCCATAAAGCACCATTTACAGCTTCATTTCCGAATACTCCGGGAAGGGAGGGAGCCATGAAATTCATGAAAATAGAGTTCCAGAAAAAATATTTATAAACCTCTATGTTCCCGAAATAATCAGAAAAAGACAAGGTACTTACCAGGCTCAGAAGAATGGTGCAGAGGCATATAACCAGCAAATAAGCAGGCACGATCCTGTTGAACCTTTTCTTTGCATAGCTTTTCAGGCTGGAAGATCTCTCGTAGCTCCTTGCAATAAGGAATCCGCTGACAACAAAAAACGAAAAAACGGCAACTTCTACAGGACTGTGTGTTAAAAAAGTAAGGCGGCTGGAATCACTTAAAGCTCCCAAATGTCCTACAAAGACAATGAAGGCAAGGAGAACACGGATGAAGTCAAAATTATTTTTCGTTATACTCTGCATTTTTGTTTCTTTCTGCAAAAATAGTTTTTTTAATAGATAGAGGGGAAACTGGGATTCAATATTTTGTTAAATAATGGCTGTTTTGAGGGCTAATACTCTAAAATTTTCAGAAAAATACTTTATCAAAATTATTTTTCATAAAAAATGATGATATAAATCAAAAAAATTATAATTTTAAGCCTTGAAAATTTTATATATGAAGAAATTAGCATTACTATTTGCAGGTTTATCATTATTTGTAGCTACAGGATGTAATGATGATGATGATAATGAGATGGAATATCCTCTTGTAGGCGTTTGGCAGCCGTTGAAAGAAGTAGTTACTACTGTAGAAGTTGGTGAAGAGCCTGTTTCAGATCTTATTACATATACCGACTGTCAGAAAGACTCCAGATGGAGATTTAATACTGAGGCAGCCGGAAAAAGAACTGAATGGGGAGAAATTGGTACAACTCCACAATGTGCTATTACGTCAGACAGAAATTTCACCTACACGTATGATAAAAGTGCAAAAACAGTAATAGTTAAGTATCAGGGTATTGTAGAACCATCCAATGGTAAGATAATTACTCTTAATGATGCTACCTTAAACATTGCATTTAGAGAAGAGACTCAGGATCCGACTGTATATAAAACAAGAACATTTACAATGAAGAGAATTCCTCAGTAAATAAAATATACATACCTAAATACAGATCTCATCTCCGGATGGGATTTTTTGTTGAAGGACATTCTTGAATTAATCAAAAATTAAAATTTCCATTTCTTTTAAAATCATTATTTTTGTGAAAATTAGAATGGGAGTGAAAAAATCTAACATCTAATATCTAACATCTAATATCTATAATAAAGTGTTTTACGATCATCAGCAGATAGAAAAAAAGTGGCAGAAGTACTGGGAGGAAAATCAAACCTACAAAACCTCCAATAACACAGACAAACCTAAATTTTATGTTCTCGATATGTTTCCGTATCCATCCGGAGCAGGGCTTCATGTGGGGCACCCGCTCGGGTATATTGCATCAGATATTTATGCGAGATATAAAAGACATCAGGGGTTTAATGTTCTTCACCCGGTAGGATACGACAGTTTCGGCCTTCCTGCTGAGCAGTATGCGATCCAGACAGGGCAGCATCCGGCAATCACTACTGAAGAGAATATCAACAGATATGAGGAGCAGCTAAAAAAGATCGGTTTTTCATTCGACTGGAGCAGAGAAGTAAGAACTTCAGACGCATCTTATTATAAATGGACACAGTGGATCTTCATCGAGCTGTATCATTCATGGTATAATAAAAACACAGACAAAGCGGAATCTATCAATACTTTAATTCAACATTTTGAAGAAAAAGGGACCGAGGGATTAAATGCCAATCAAAACGACGAATTAAATTTCACGGCAGAAGAATGGAAAGAGTCTTCAGATCTTGATAAAGAAGATATCCTTTTAAATTACCGTCTGGCTTACAGAGCAGAAACTACCGTAAACTGGTGCCCGGCTCTGGGAACCGTATTGGCGAATGATGAGGTAAAAGACGGAAAATCCGAAAGAGGAGGATTCCCCGTATTCCAGAAGAAAATGATGCAGTGGAGCATGAGGATTTCTGCATACTCCGAAAGATTATTGCAGGAACTTCATACATTAGACTGGCCGCAGCCTCTTAAAGATGCCCAGGAATACTGGATCGGGAAATCCCAGGGAGCACAGGTTCAGTTTCAGGTAGAAGGTCATGACGAGATCGTTGAGGTATTTACAACAAGACCTGACACTATTTTCGGAGCAACATTTATGGTGCTGGCTCCTGAAAATCCTTTGGTAGATACTATTACTACAGAAGCTCAGAAAGCAGAAGTAGATTCTTATATAGAAGAAACTTCCAAGAAAACGGAAAGAGACAGGATGTCTGACGTGAAGAACGTGAGCGGCGCCTTTACGGGAAGTTATGCTATCAATCCTTTCAGTGCCGAGAAAATGCCGATCTATATTTCAGATTATGTATTGATGGGTTACGGAACAGGTGCTGTAATGGCGGTTCCTGCACATGATGAGCGTGATCACAGATTTGCGAAGAAATTTAATTTAGAAATTAAAAAAGTTGTTGAAACTGATGAAGACGTTCAGGAAAAATCTTTTGATTCTAAAACAAGCGTTTGCGTAAACTCGGATTTCTTAAACGGCTTAAATTACGACGAGGCAAAGGCATTAATAATTGATGCTATTGAAAAGAAGGGAATCGGCCACGGAACCACGAACTACAGACAGCGTGACGCTATTTTTTCAAGACAACGTTACTGGGGCGAACCGGTTCCTATATATTATAAGGAAGGAATGCCTTACACACTTCCGGTTTCTGCTTTGCCGCTGGAACTTCCTGAAGTTGAAAAATATCTTCCTACCGAAGATGGTGATCCGCCATTAGGGAATGCAAAAGAGTTTGCATGGGATGAGGCTCATCAGAAGGTAGTATCTACAGATCTGATTGATGATAAAACTATATTCCCATTGGAATTATCTACTATGCCGGGTTGGGCTGGAAGCTCATGGTATTTCCTTAGATATATGGATCCGAATGATCAGGAGGTTTTTGTTAAAAAAGAACTGGCAGATTATTGGGGACAGGTAGATTTATACATCGGAGGTAGCGAGCATGCAACCGGCCACTTATTATATTCCCGTTTCTGGAACATGTTCCTAAAGGACAGAGGCTATATTAATAATGATGAACCTTTCCAGAAACTGATCAATCAGGGGATGATTTTGGGAATGAGTGCATTTGTGTATAGAATTGACGGAACCAATCAATATGTTTCTAAAAACCTGGCAGGTAATTATCAGACTCAAAAGATCCATGTTGATGTATCCTTATTAAAAGGAACCTCTGATGAATTGGATACTGAAGCTTTTAAAGCCTGGAGGCCAGACTATGCCAATGCAGAATTTATCCTGGAAGACGGAAAATATATCACAGACCGTGAAGTGGAAAAAATGTCCAAGTCCAAATACAATGTTGTAAATCCTGATGATATCTGTGAAGAATACGGAGCAGACGGATTAAGACTGTACGAAATGTTCTTAGGACCTTTAGAGCAGTCCAAGCCATGGAATACACAAGGGCTAAGCGGAGTATATGGTTTCCTCAAGAAATTCTGGAACCTGTATTTCAACGGTGATACTTTTGAAGTTTCCAATGAAGAACCTACAAAAGCAGAATACAAAGTTTTACATACCCTGATAAAGAAGGTGGTTTATGACATTGAGAACTTCTCATTCAATACCTCTGTATCTTCATTTATGATTGCTGTAAACGAACTGCAAAAAATAAAATGCAACAAACGCAATATTTTAGAACCATTAGCCGTTATCATCTCTCCGTATGCACCACACATCTGCGAAGAGCTTTGGAGTTTGCTGGGAAATAAAGAATCTGTGGAATTTGAGAAATTCCCTATATTGAATGAGGAATACCTAGTAGAAGATGAAATTGAATATCCGGTAAGTGTAAATGGTAAAATGAAGTTCAAAATTTCACTTTCCGCTCAGTTATCAGCCAAGGAAGTCGAAGATTTGGTGATTTCGGATGAAAGAATGCAGCCGATTTTGGAGGGTAAAACACCTAAAAAAATCATCGTTGTGCATCACCGTATTGTGAATATCGTAATTTAAAAAAAAGTTAACATTGGCAAATTAAAAAAAATGAGGGTTTTATTTTTTTAAATTTCTAACTCAAATGTTAAAATTGAGAAAAATAAATAAAATAATTTAAAATAATTATTATATCGAAATCGTATTAAATTTTCTTTATCAGAAAAATGCAAAATGTTTATTTAAGACTCTTGCATTTTAATTAATTTTGCCTTTAATTTACACCCTGTAAAATTTTAAAACAATATAATTTAGTTAAATATGGAAATGAATGTTTCAAAAAATGATGAGCAAGTAGTTGCTAGAAAAGCAGGAGGTTTAAACCCGGCTGTTATTATTCCTATTTTATTCGTTATAGGAGTTTGTATTTATTTATTTGTTCTTGGGAACCCAGGAAACTTTAAAGACGCAGAAAAGCTAGGTGGCGGATCTGTAGCTTTCTCAAGTGTTGATGGAAAAGACATTCACCCAGAATCGTTTTTAGGTATTATCTACAAAGGAGGGGTTATCGTACCAATCTTGATTACTTTCATGATTACTGTAATCGTTTTCTCTTTTGAAAGATATTTCGTACTAGGTAAGGCTGCTGGAAAAGGAAACTTAGACAACTTCGTAGTACAAGTAAGAAGCTTATTGAATCAAAACAAAATTGATGAAGCTTTAGAAGAGTGCGACAGACAACAAGGATCTGTAGGTAACGTAGTGAAAGAAGGTCTTACTACTTACAAAGCACTTTCTCACGATACTACTTTAAATAAAGAGCAAAAAATGGTAGCTCTTAACAAAGCTATCGAAGAGGCTACTACTCTTGAAATGCCAATGCTTGAAAAGAACATGATGATTCTTTCTACTTTAGGTACTGTAGCAACACTAATCGCACTTTTAGGAACTGTAATCGGGATGATCAAAGCATTCTTTGCATTAGGTTCAGGTGGTGGTACTCCGGATGCTGCTGCACTTTCTACAGGTATCTCCGAAGCCTTGATCAACACGGCATTAGGTATTGGTACTTCAGCTATCGCGATTATCCTTTACAATTACTTTACTTCTAAAATTGATGGATTAACTTATAAGATCGACGAGATCGCTATGAGCATCCAGCAGTCTTTTGCTGAATTCAACTAAGAATTGAATTTGTAGCAGGGAATTTGCATTCCAATTAAAAGAAGTTTAATTTAAAATAATTCAAAAACAATGGCGAGAGTCAAACCAAAAAGACATGGTGTAGTGACGGATATGACGGCAATGTGTGACGTTGCCTTCCTACTACTTACATTCTTTATATTGACCACTCAGTTTAAAAAACCTGACGTGGAGCAGATTAAACCGCCATCTTCAATATCAGAGAAGTTACTTCCTGATGCAAGTTTGATGACCATCAATGCCACTCCGGACGGGAAATTCTATTTCCAGCCGGTAGAGAATGCATCAGAGAGATTACAGCTTTTAGAAAAAATGGGACAAAAGTATAATATGACTTTTACCAACCAAGAAAAAGCTGCCTTTCAAAAAGTACAAGCAATTGGGGTTCCTATGAACCAACTGAAAGGCTATCTCGATTTGTCAGATGAGGAGCAGAAAAGCTTTAAGAGTCCTACCGGGATTCCTATGGATAGTACAAATAAGCAGTTAGTAGAATGGGTAAAACAAAGTCTGAGCGTAAATCCTGATTACAAATTAGCAATCAAAGGAGACGTTACCACTGAGTATCCTAAAGTTAAAAGCCTATTTGAAGGTTTAAGAGATATCGATTTTCTTAAATTCTGGTTGATTACATCACAAGAAGGTAAACAATAATATCATTTAGAAATGGCAGAAGTACAAGTACAGGAAAAAGGCGGCAAAGGCGGCAAAGTACGTTCCAAGAAGCAGAATACCAGAGTCGATATGACTCCAATGGTGGACTTGGGGTTTCTATTGATAACCTTCTTTATGTTCACAACCACATTTAGTAAACCGAATGTAATGGATTTGGGACTTCCGGCAAAACCTAAAGAGGATCAGCCGAAACCACCTCCAACAGAAATTAAACTTTCTAACTCAATCTCTTTATTATTGGGTAAAGACAATAAGATTTTTTGGCATCAGCAGGATCCTACATCTTTAACTGATCAGAATCTTAACGAGACTACTTATGATAGAGAAGGGATTAGAAAAATAATTGAGAAAGCAAAAGCAGGCGCAGTAGATAAAACCAAATTTACTGTTATTATCAAGCCGACTGACGATGCTGTATATAAGAACTTTGTAGATATTCTTGACGAAATGGCAATTACCAAAAGCGAGCAGTATGGGGTAACCGATGTGAAGCCTTGGGAAAAAGCCATCTATGATAGAAAAGTTGGGAATAATGGAGCTACGGCACCAGCTACAAAGTAATTTAACCATAAAACTGTAAATCTATGGCAGATGAAAATGTATACAATCAGAATCTTACTTTAGATGAGATTGTATTTGAAAATAGAAACAAGGAATATGGTGCCTATGATCTTAGACATCAGTATCCAAGACTTCTGACAAAATCTTTTATTGTTGGAACGGCATTATTCCTGGTTGCGGCTTTGTCTCCTTTTATTTATCTTACAATTAAGAGACTTACTGAACCACCTAAGCAAGAAGTGAAGGCAGATTTAGTAAACATTATTGAAGAAGATCCGATCATTGAGCAGCCAAAAGAAGAAGAACCACCTCCTCCACCTCCTCCAAAAGAAGAGGAAAAAATCGAGGTTATTCAGAACGTAGTTCCGGAGCCTGTAAAAGCTCCAAAGATTGAAACACCACCGCCGCCAATTTCTAAGCAGTTAGAAACGACGACTGGTTTAAATAATCAGGAAGGGGTAAAAGCTCCGGCTTATACACCACCGCCACCACCGCCATCTACCGGTAACAAAGCCAGTACTGCGGAAGTAAAAACAAATAACCCTAATGAGATCTACAAAGATGTAGACCAATCTGCAGAATATCCTGGAGGTATGGGCGCATTAAGAAAGTTCCTTGGGGAAAACTTTGATACTTCTTTAATGGAAGGAGGTGAAGGTACACTTAAAGCTAAGCTTAAGTTCGTTGTAGAGAGAGACGGAACAGTTTCAGCAGTTACTATTGAAGAGAAATCTCCAAATAGCGACTTCAACAATGAAGCGATCCGTGTAGTTAAGAAACTTAAAAAATGGACTCCTGCGAAAAGAAACGGGGAGAGCGTAAGATCTTACTATAGCGTACCATTTACGATGAACTTTGAATAAGACTTAATTTATTCGAATTATAAATAAAAAGAGAAGCATATGCTTCTCTTTTTATTTTTTTTGGTATTTTTGTTATATGATGTTCAATTGGTTATCCTTAGTTACAGGATTATTTTATATCGTATTGGGGATTGTAGTTATTGTCTACAAATTTTTCTTTACGATTTTGGAGCCTGTCATTGCCTATGCAATGGGTGCAGTGCTTATTCTTTATGGAATATTTAGAATCTATAGAGCAGTTTCAAGAATTAAAGATTCAGGAAATGAAGAATAGTTTAAAAATTGCGTTGCTTTCTATGATGAGCATCATTGCAGTAGGCTGCAAAAAAGAAGATAAATCTCCATCTTATCATAAAGGAGATCTTACCATACTTACGGATGAGTCTTTTAAAAGCGTTACCGAAGCATTGGCAGACGGATATATGATCAATTATCCGGAAACCCGCATCAAAATAGTAACCCAAAAAGAAGATCTAGCTTTTCTTGATCTGTTGAAAGATAAAGCAAGAATAACTGTAATGTCCAGAGATCTGACTCCTGAAGAGAAAAAAGCATATGAAGAACAGGTAGATCTGAAATTTCTTCCTGCCAGGTTTGCTGCAGATGCAGTCGTATTCGTTGTTCCTAAAGATTCCCCAAAGCAGAGTATCTCAATGGATGAAATCAAGAGTGGATTAGCATCTGATGCTAAAAATTTTATTTTTGACGGAACGAATTCAAGCAACCTCAACTTCGTTGCACAAAAACTGAATAAACTGCCAAAAGACCTTAAATTTTCCATTATTCCGGGAAATCAAAATATCATAGAGGAATTAGGAAAATATCCAGATAAAATAGGAGTGATAGGGCTTAACACATTCAGTAGACCTTATGATAAAGTATCTGAAAAGTTGAGAGATATGGTGAAAATTCTTCCAATAGAGGATAAAGGAAAACTATATACTCCTGATAGTGCGGGCCTTCGTGAAATGAAATACCCTTTTACACGCGTTCTCTATTTTTTAACAAACGAAGGTAACTTTAATATAGCTAACGGATTTATCAGATATTCATGCACACAGCTGGGACAGATGATTGTAGAAAAAGAAGGCTTACAGCCCTATAATATATACAAAAGAGAAGTACAGATGCGTTAAAAAATATTAAAAAAATAGAGACCCCTTATAAAAATATTATTTTGGTCTGAAAATTGTGGAGCATATAACTCAAAAATATAGAAAAATATAAAATGAAAGATATAATGATTATGAATGTAAAGAAAATTGCTTTTGGTGCAGCCGTAGTATTTTTTTCCGGTTTTGCCACTGCACAGACACTGCAGGATGGTATTAACAGTATAGACAGTGATAAGTATGCACAAGCTAAAACCAATTTTACAGAAATGGTTGCCAAAGCACCTACAGCAGAAAATTACTTCTATTTAGGAAATACTTACCTGAAGCAAGGAGAACCTG
Organism: Chryseobacterium lathyri; assembly: GCF_030812195.1. Classification (GTDB taxonomy): domain Bacteria; phylum Bacteroidota; class Bacteroidia; order Flavobacteriales; family Weeksellaceae; genus Chryseobacterium; species Chryseobacterium lathyri_A. Next base: position 889,346 of record NZ_JAUSSF010000003.1, on the reverse strand, counting down.
ATTATGCTAAAGCTATAGAAAGCTTTAACAAAGGTCTTGCTGCTGATAACAAAAGCTACCTTAACAAAATAGGTTTGGCTACCGTAAAATTAGGTAAAGGAGATAAAAGCGCAATTGCTGAGATTCAGAAAATTGTGGCAGATTCCAGAGAAAAAGACGCTGAAGTATTATTCAGAGCAGCAGAAGCTTTAACTTTGTTTGAGAAAAACAATGCTCCTGATGCTGCTATTCAGTTCCTGAACAAGGCTATTGAAAAGGCTGAGAAAAAAGGAGTTCCTGCTCACTATTACTATACTCTTGGAGATGCTTACAGAATAAAAAGAGCTCCGGGTGAAGCAATGTCTGCTTATGACAAAGCTCTTCCTTTAGCTAAAAATAAGGCATCTGTTTATACAAGAATGGCTACCCTATGGATGGCGGCACAACAATGGCAGCAAGCTAAACAAAGCATCGACAAAGCAATTGGTGTAGACCCTACTTATGCTCCTGCTTACAAAGCTTTAGCTTCTTACGATATCAGATACCAGGAAAATGCAAAAGCAACACAAGACCTTATCAACTATACAAAATATGCTGATGAGGATCCATATACCCAGCTAGAAATTGCTAAATTATACTTCACGAACGAAGATTATGCAAACTCTAAAAATGTATTGGATAAGATCTTTGATAAAATTGATGATCCAATCAAATTTAAATTAAGAGCTTATCAGTCTTATGCAGACGGAAACTATGCTGAGGCAAAACAGAATATGGATACTTTCGTATCTCAGGCCGAAAAAACAAGAATACAGCCGGCCGACCAGGGTCTTCAGGGACTTATCGCTGCTGGACTGGCAAAAACTGAAACTGATGCTGCTAAAAAATCAGCTTTAACAACAGAAGCACAGCAAAAAATTGCTATTGCTAAAGCAGCTAAAGATGAAACAATGAAGTGGGATATGGAACTTGCTAACATTGCCGGAGGAGGAGCTTCTCAGGCTGAAGCAGAAAAAGGACCATCTACACCGGAAATTGAAGCATTGAAAAAGAAAGTTGCTGCTAATCCACAGGATTCAGATTCCCTGTTTAAGTTGGCAACAGCTTACCAGGATGCTAAGAACTGGAACGGGGCAATCCTTACATGGCAAAAAATGAGTACCCTTCTTCCTGATTGGGCTCCGGCTTATTACAGCCAGGGATATTCTTATCAGCAGGCAGGAAATAATGATGCAGCGAAAATAGCGTATGAAAAATTCATCAGCACAGTAAAACCTGCAGATCAGGAAGCCAACAAGCAGACTTTAGCCTACGCTTATTTTGCAGTAGCTTATATGAGTAAAGATACTGATCTTGCAAAAGCTAAAGATTATGTAGCTAAATCTTTACAGCTTGATCCTACTTATCAGGATGCTGTAAAATTAAACGCAGAAATCAATAAGTAATTTAAAATTTAAATTATAGATATTAAAACTTCCCATTCTCATTGTTTGGGGAGTTTTTATTTTAAATCTTATCTTTGAAAATATGAAAATAGATATACTTGCTTTTGGAGCACATCCTGATGATGTAGAACTGGGATGTGGCGGAACTATCGCTAAAATGATTTCAGAAGGTAAAACATGTGCCATTGTAGATCTTACAAGAGGAGAGCTGGGAACCAGAGGAACTGATGAAACCCGAAAAGTAGAAGCACAAGACTCTGCCAGAATCCTTGGCGTTTCTGCCAGAGAAAATCTGGGTATGAAAGATGGGTTTTTACTGAATTCTGAAGAATATCAGATAGAGATCGTAAAAATGATCCGCAAATACCGCCCTGAAATTGTCTTAGCCAATGCCATTGATGATAGGCATCCGGATCATGCAAAAGGAGCGAAATTAGTGTCGGATGCATGCTTTTTATCCGGGCTTAGAAAAATTGAAACCGTTTTAGAAGGAGAAAACCAGGAAGTGTGGAGACCGAAGCATATTTTTCATTATATCCAATGGAAAGATATCAAACCGGAATTTGTTATTGATATATCAGAGCACCTAGATAAGAAAATTGAGGCATGTATGGCTTTCAAAACACAGTTCTACGACCCAACATCCAATGAGCCGGTTACTCCTATTGCAACAAAGGATTTTTTTGAAAGCCTTACTTACCGCGCGCAGGATTTAGGACGATTATCGGGAGTTGCTTATGCTGAGGGATTTACGTCTGAGAAGCTGATTGCAATGAAAAATTTTGACGGAATTGTTTGGTAATTAAAAAATCTTCCCTATATTTGCACTCACAAAACGGTGATTGTAGCTCAGTTGGTTAGAGCGTCGGATTGTGGTTCCGAAGGTCGGGGGTTCGAGACCCCTCATTCACCCAAGAAAAGTACACTTTTTAAAGTGTACTTTTTTATTTTATGCTATTTCGCCACCATTTGGATTCTTTAAAAACTAGCAAATACTTCTTAATTATTTAAAGAATTTTCTAATATATTTCAGCCTAAGGTTATTTATCGGGAGAATCTCGGTTTGGATATAAAAAAAAGCATCTTTTTCAGATGCTTGTGTTTTTAGAAATATTCTTTTTTAAACTTCGTCGTCAGAATCAATTGTGAATGATTTGCTTTTGAAGTCTTTGTCATGCTTTTCTGATATTACATCCTCACCTTTTTCATTAATGATGAAATCTGTGGATTCATTAAACATCTCCTGGAAACTTTTAAAATCCTCTTTGTAAAGATAAATTTTATGTTTCTCGAATGTAGCTTCACCATTCTCCCCGAAATTCTTTTTACTTTCGGTAATCGTAAGATAATAATCTCCTGCTTTCGTCTCGCGCACATCAAAGAAATAAGTTCTTCTTCCTGCTTTTAACACCTTCGTGAAAATTTCATTTTCATGGCGTTCCTTGTATTCACTCATTGTTAGATATTTTTTAATCTTGTTAAGAACAAATATAAAAGAATTCTTTTAATCACAAAATTTTTTTTATGATTTATTTAACAATTGAGAATGAAACCGCTAAGCGGTTACAGAATTGGTAATTTCGGTAAGGTTGATGATTTTATCTGCCCTTTGAGCGCTAGACTCTCTGTGTGTGATAATTATGGATGTGGCGTTGCTGATTTTCTTATCAATATTTTCAAGGATATTCTGCTCGGTTTCCGTATCCAGAGCAGACAGGGAATCATCAAAAATAATGATATTTGGGTCCTTAATTAATGCTCTTGCGATACATATTCTTTGCTTCTGTCCTCCCGAAAGCATCACGCCGCGTTCACCTACAAGTGTTTTATACTGTTCTTTAAATCCAACAATATTTTTATCAACGTCTGCAATTTTAGCATATTCCACCACTTTTTCGTGGGATGGATGGTCAATGGCAAATCCTATATTGTTTTCGATTGAATCAGAGAATAAATAACTTTCCTGAGGAATGTATCCGATAAAATTTCTGTAATTAGTAAGATTATGCTCTTTCAGGTTTTTACCATCAATTAAGATTTCTCCTTCTGTAGGATCAATAAGCCGGCAAAGCAGAAGGGCAATAGTAGATTTTCCACTTCCTGTTTTACCCATTATGGCAAGAGATTCTCCAGCCTTGATTTTAAAGCTTAAGTTATCTAATGCTTTGATTCCTGTATTCGGATAAATGTATGAAACATTTCTGAACTCAATATCCCCTTTAATAGGATAGTTCTCAAAGTTCGTATTGATGACCTCCGATTTTTTATCCAGGAACTCATTAATTCTCTGCATCGAAGCTTCGGCTCGTTGGTTAACTGAAGTGACCCAGCCCACCATTGAGAATGGCCAGATCAGAATATTGATGTACATAAAGAAATCAGCAATTTTACCGACACTTAACTGCCCTGCAATATATTTCTGTCCACCAATTAAAATAACAGCGACATTCAGAAGCCCGATGACAAATAAAATAATGGTGAAGAAATAGGCTTCTGTTTTTGCTAAATCGAGTGCTTTATTCTGATAGTCTGTTACTTTTATGCCATAGTTTTTCTTAATGTAGTTTTCTTTAGCAAAAAACTTCACCACCCGGATCCCTGAAAAGCTATCCTGTACGAAAGTGGAAATCGCAGACTGGCTTTTCTGCATAATTTTCGACTTCTGGTTGATAATCGAACTTACCTTAAATATAATATAAGATAAAATGGGGAGCGGCAATAATGTCCATAAAGTCATGGAAGCATCTGTTTTCACCATATAAATGCTGGTGATTAAAAGAAGGATCACCAGATTCACAACATACATTACTCCCGGACCAAGATACATTCTTACAGCAACAACATCTTCACTTAACCTGTTCATAAGATCCCCGATGGTGGTCTGTTTGTAATCTGTAAGTGAAAGGTCCTGATAATGTCTGTAAATTTTATTCTTTAGTTCGTATTCAATTCTTCTTGAGGCTACAATGATCGTCTGGCGCATCATGAAGGTGAAAAATCCTGTTAAAAGCGAACAGCCTACAATAATGGCAACATATATCAAAACCTGTTTATTGAATCCGAGATTTCCACTTTTTGTAAGCTCATCTACCGACTTTCCTACAAACTGAACCTTATAGATATTGAAAAAATTACTGGCAATGATAAATAATAACCCCCAAAACAATAATATTTTGTGTTTCCAAAAATAGGGGTTTAAGGTTTTTAGCGCTTTCATAAAGTTTTGCAAATTTACAAAAATGTAAACAGACTACGAATTTCATCAATTTTAATTTTTGTATCTTTGCACCCATAAAAAGCTCTTTGAATGTTAGGAAGACGACAAATCCGTGAAAAAGTAGTACAAACAGTGTATTCATACTATCAGAATCCTCTGAAATTTGATGTTTTAGAGAAAAACATGTTCTCAGGAATAGAGAAAATCTATAATCTCTATATCTATCAGCTTAATTTTTTAGTGGCTCTGAAAGAATTGGCAGAGACTCAGATCGAAATTGGGAAGAACAAATATCTTAAAACTGATGCTGAAATTAACCCTAACCAAAAATTTATCAATAATCAGGTACTGATTAAACTGGAAGAAAATCCTGAAAGATTATTTTTCACAGGTCAGCACAAACAGCTGAAATGGGATATGCATGATGATATATTGGTAAAAACTTTTCAGAGAATTACAGCAGGAAAGCGTTATCAGGATTTCATGAAAGAAGAAGGCTATTCTTTTGAGGAAGATCAGAAGTTTATTGGAAAACTGTTTTTAAGATATATTGCTGAGAATGATGATTTCCAGGAATATCTTAGTGACAAGGAACTTTCATGGTATGATGATATTCACATCGCCAACTCAATGGTTCAGAAAACAATCGGTTTCCTGAAAGAAGATGAAGAAAGCAGAACTTTAATTAAAATGATTAAAGATGAAGAGGATAAAATTTTCGCCGGAAAACTTCTTAGAGATACTCTGAATAACTGGGAAGCGAATGAGAAAAAACTAAGTGAAAGATTGGAAAACTGGGATCTGGAAAGAGTTTCTTTAATGGATAAAGTAATTTTGTCGACTGCTATTTCGGAACTGGATAATTTTCCTTTTACACCTTCAAGAGTTATTATCAATGAATATATTGAAATTGCAAAAGTATTTGCGACTGACCGTTCCAATATCTTCATCAACGGAATTTTGGATAAATATTGTAAAGATCAAAATAGAATTTAACATGAAAAAGACGTTATCAATTATCGCCTTGTCTATTATAGGCCTTGGTTTAGTTTCTTGTAAAAAAGAGAACCAGCAAGCTGCTGCCGGTGCAGAAGCTGCTAATATTACAGATTCTACAGCAGGTGCAACCAATTTAGCCCCTACCGATTCAGCGGCAGCTCCTACAGCCAATACAGCAGAAGTAGCTCCGGTTTCTAACCAGCCGTTAACATCAGTTGCCCTGTCTGAAAACAACTTCGATTTTGGAAATATTAAAAAAGGAGATAAAGTAGAGCACGTTTACGAAATTACCAATACAGGGAAAAATCCTTTGGTGATCTCTGAAGTAAAGCCTGGATGCGGATGTACAGCTCCTGATTTTACAAAAGATCCTATTCTTCCTGGTAAAAAAGGAAAAATTACTCTGCATTTTGACTCTTCAAGCTTCGACGGAAACGTTCAGAAATATGCAGATGTATTTGCAAACGTAGATAAGGCTCCTATCAAATTAACGTTCACAGCGAACATTCAACCGTAATTTAAAAATATGTTGACAATCTTTTTACAGGCACAGCCACAAGGATCTTCATCAATGATGCTGATCATGATGGGGGTAATGTTTGTGGGGTTTTATTTTCTGATGATAAGACCACAGATGAGAAAACAGAAGCAGGAGAAAACCTTTCAGGAAACCTTAAAAGTTGGAACCAGAGTGGTCCTTACTTCAGGTCTTCACGGAAGAATTGCTCAGGTTCAGGATGATGGATTTGTTATTGAAACTTTATCCGGAAAGCTGAAATTCGAAAAAGCTGCTGTTTCCAGAGAATTCACTGAAGCACGTTTTGGAGACAAAGCAAAAGCTGCAGACAAAACAACAGAGAAAAAAGAAATTGAAACTGAAAAGAAATAATTTTTTAGTTTGAAAATATTGCTCGGCGCGGTGAACGAAGTTCACCGCGCCGAGTTTTTATATAGTTATCAACACAGTAAGTAAACATTTACTTATTCAGTGGCGGAGCCACATTTCTTTGCCTCACCCAAACATCTTGAAACTTTGCGTTAGAAATTTCCTGCAGATCACACTGACTAGGTAGATTTCTTACCTAATATATTTTCAGTAAGATAGCTCTGCATGAAAAATAGTATTTAAATTGGTGTTATCCGTGATAATCATTCGTGAAATTTATGTTTTAAAAGTATTTCCATTCAAAATTCATCATCATAAAATCAAATAAATATCTTTGCACCATGAATCAAAATACAGGCAAAACCGTTCTCATTTTAGGAGCCAATTCAGATGTAGCCAAACAGTGTATCAAACAGTACACAGAAAAAGGATTTTCGGTATTGGCAGCTTCACGGGATACTGTGTCGCTGGAAAAATTTGTGGCAGATCATCATTTAGATCCTTTAAAAGTTAGTATTCTTTATTTTGATGCTGTTGATTTTGACTCCCACCAGAAATTCTATGATGAACTTCCGGTGAAACCTCACATTGTAGTGTATGCAGCCGGTTTTTTGGTTGATAATGAAAAAGCATTGAGAGACTTTAAACGAACTTATCAGATGATGCAGGTGAATTATATGGGCGCCGTTTCTATTCTGAATATTATTGCCATGGACAAGAACAATGCTTATCTGGAAAGAATTATCGGATTGTCTTCACTTTCCGGTGTAAGAGGCAGAAAAAGTAATTTTGTGTACGGAAGTACAAAAGCTGCTTTCACCCAATATTTAGCAGGGTTACGACAGGAACTGGCTTCCAGGAAAATAAAGGTTAACGCTTTGGTGATTGGGTATATCAGAACGAAGATCAACGAAGGCCTTCAACTCAATGAATCTTTGATTATGGAGCCGGATTATGTGGCACGACATATCGTCAATGCCGGAAATTGTTTTACCACTGTCCCGAATTTTAAGTGGAAGATTATTTATATTATTTTGAAAATATTGCCGGAAGGGTTGGTTGCGAAGCTGCCTTAATTTATCTGTTTAGAATTTTTTTGTAAATAATCTAACAGAATTTGATAATCATTATTTTTAAATTCAAATGAAGTAAAAATAAAACTCAAATAACCATTTAAGGTGCTTAAAATGAGATATTTATCGATGAACTTATAACTCGTTTTCTCCCAAACAGAATTAATTGTGTTAAAAGGATTTTCAATACTTATGTTATTTTCATCTAAAGTGATAGAATAAAGATTTTCATCCTTTTTCTTTAACTCCTTGATAGTATCTTCAATAGATTTATAAGTTTTCTTTTTAGAAGCAAAATACTGATATACCAAATAGTATATATAACCAATATAAATAAAACCTAAGTATTTGAATATATATGGAATTGGGCTTTTTTGTAAACCCTCTAATGGAAAAAAGCCTAGACAAAGGAATATAACAGCATAAATGACCGATTTTTTAAGTTCACTAAAAGTTTTTTTCTGGATATATTTAAAAAAGAATTGTTGGTTATCTCTTTCTGTATTTTCATCAAAAAGAAGTGTTAATTTGGTGAATTCAGGCATTTATGAAAATTTACTTTAGCAAAAATATAGAAATTATTCAATATTTTGCAGCAACTCCAATGCCTTCATCATATCAATTCCCTTTCCCAAAACAGGTTTGAACAAATCGCCTTTTTCTTTAATTCTATCCAAAGCATTATCAATCGTAAAATCCGTCGGTTTCATACCGGGCTTCACTTCCTTCCAATCCAAAGGCATTGAAACAGAAGCACCTTCTTTGGGGCGTAAGCTGTAAGCACTTGCTAAAGTCTGCCCAGTTCTGTTTTGCAGATAATCCAGATATATTTTTTTATCATCTCTTTTCTGTAAGCTTCTTTCTAACGTTGTGATTTCCGGAAGCTGTTCATGAACCTGTTTCATTAAAATATGAGCAAAATCTTTTACCTGGTCAAAATCATATTTTCCGCCCATCGGGATATAGACATGAATTCCTGTGCTTCCAGAAGTTTTGCAATAGCCTTTGATTTTAACTGAATTTAAAACCTCGTTCACCTGAAGAGCCGTTTCAATGACATCGTCAAATGTATTTTTCTTTGATGGGTCCAGATCCAGGACAAGGTAATCCGGATGTTCCAGATCGGGGAGGGCACTGTTCCATGGGTTTAAATCAATACAGCCTAAATTATTCAGATAGGCTAACGTAGCTTTATCATTACAGTATACATAATCAATATACTTATCGTTGGATTCCGAATAGACTTCCGTGGTTTTAATCCAGTCCGGCATATGGTCTCCGGCATCTTTCTGGTAAAAACCCTGCTCTTCAATGCCGTTTGGAAAACGGTTAAGAGATAACGGACGGTTTTTCAGATAAGGAAGAATATATTCAGCAACCGATTGATAATAGTCTATCACATCACCTTTCGTAATGCCATCTTTCGGAAAATAAATTTTATCCTGATTGGTCAGTTTTACGGTATGTCTGTTTAAAGTGATCTCCTTTTCTTTTTCAGCGGGATTGATACTTTTCTTAGGTGCAGCTTTAGCTTTCATCTCTTTAGGATTTTCATTAATTTGACTTATTTTCTTGATTGAATCACTGATTTCTTCAGGATTTTTATCTTCACGCAGGGTAACAAAAACAGGATGCCGAAAAATGCCGTCTTTGGTGATTTCAGAGAATTTTATTTCACATACCAATTCAGGCTTTGTCCAGGTTACGGGCATATTTGTTTTAGGTTTTTTTTCAAATGGGGAAGCTTTTACAATCAATTTTTTTAGCCTTTCATGCATTTGGCTTAAGGATTCTTTATTAAACCCTGTTCCTGTATGTCCGGAATAAATTAGTTTTCCGTCAATATATTTTCCTAAAATTAAAGCTCCAAAACCTTGCCTTGATCCTCGGGGTTCTGTAAATCCGCAAATAATTACTTCCTCAGTATTGGTGAATTTTATTTTAAGCCAGTCGGTCGTTCTATAATTTTCAATATATAAGCTGTCTGCTTTTTTTGCGATCATCCCCTCCAGTTTCATTTCCTTCATCTGTTCGAAAAAAGCAAGACCTTTTTCAGGAATATGGTCACAGTATTTTATAACATCTGTTTCTGTTAAAGCTTCCTTTAAAAGCTCTTTCCGTTGTAAAAGTGGAAGCTCTTCCGTAGAATGGTCGTTGAGCCACAGAAGATCAAATACCTGGTAGGTTAAAGCAAGATCGGGATTGTCACCGATTTGTTGTAAAAGCTGAAAGCTGGGTTTTCCATGTTCATCATAGGCAACAATTTCTCCGTCCAAGATCATTTGATACTTCTGGTGTTCAAAATCTTTTGTGACTTTTTCAAATTTTGATAAAAAAGAAATTCCATTCCGGGAATAGAACAGCGGATCTTTATGGCTGAGATCGGCAATTGCCCTGTAACCGTCCCATTTTATTTCAAAAACCCAGTCTTCATCATCAAAGGCTGTTTCAAAAGATTTGGCCAGCATAGGCCTGATGAAATTCTCTAATTTTTTTTCGTCAACTAAAGAGTTGAATCTTTGAAATCTGGGTTTTGTTTCAGAAGCTATGACTTCTTTTTGCTTTTTTTTAGGCTTTTTTTTCCTCTAAAAACTTCGTTACTGCAGAATTTTTAGATGTGTTTTCTTCTGCGTCATAATTTTCTTCGGCAAATTCGTCTTTATGTTTAATTAAAAGCCAGGCGTTATTTTCAGCGTTTTTCATTTTAACCAAAGCAAATTCACCTTTCAGTTTCTTTCCATGTAAAATGAATTTTATTGAACCGGCTTTTAATTCTTTCAACAATTCTTTTTCATCGGAAAGTTTGCTGGTATCATCCAACGGTTCATACGTTCCGCTGTCCCAGACTTCAACCTGACCTGCTCCGTAATTTCCTTCCGGAATATTTCCTTCAAAATCTTTATAATCGTAAGGGTGATCCTCAACTTCCATAGCCAGGCGTTTGTCTTTTGGATCTAATGACGGACCTTTGGGAACCGCCCAACTTTTCAGAACGCCTTCCATTTCTAACCGGAAATCATAATGTAGACGAGACGCAGCATGCCTTTGAACCACAAAAATAAGCTTGTCTTTACTCTTTTTTGTTTTTCCTTTAGGTTCGCTTGTTTCATCGAACTTCCGTTTCTCGTTATAATCTTTGAGAGCCATTACGATGCATTTTTAGATTTTGAATTTTGTAAACTGGCTTTTAACTGAGCCATAAGATCAATTACTTTGCCCTCTTTTACAGGCTCCGTTTTTTTAGCTTTTACTCCTTTACCTTTAGCTTTTTGCTTAATGATTTTCATCAAAGATTCGGAATAAGTGTCCTGATACATCTCAGGGTCAAACTCTTGCGAAAGTTGTTCGATAAGACTTACTGCCATTTTTAATTCAGCAGGTTTCGGAGCTTTTTTGGCAGGGATTTTTAAATCTTTATAATCCCTGATTTCCTGGGCGAACCGTAAGCGGTTTAGAACCAGAACCTCATCATTGTAAGGCCGGATCATTCCGATTGCTTCACTTTCACGAAGAACAAAAGTTCCGACACCCACCATTTTTGTTTGTGACAAAGCTTTTAATAAGAGTCTGTAAGCATTTTCCCCGTTCTTTTGAGGTTCGAGAAAATAAGGGTTTTCAAAATAAACGCTGTCAACTTCAATTTCTTTTACAAACTGATCGATAGAGAGTATTTTGCTTTTTTCAGGACTTGCGGCTTCGTAATCTTCTTCATCGAGAATAATGTATTTGTCATCCATCAGATAACCTTTCACAATATTTTCCCATTTTACTTCTTTGCCTGTTTTTTCGTTGACTCTTTTGAATTTGATATTTGAAAAATCAGACTTGTCAAGCATATCCAGATCGAGTTTGCTTGTCTCAGTTGCCGAATAAATTTTCACAGGGATATTGACTAAACCAAAGCCAATGGCGCCGTTCCAAATTGCTTTCATTGTCTTACGTTTTTAAAAATCAATCAATTAACATGCCGATGAACCGTGATGTGGTACATTTTACAGGCTTTGTTGTCAAATATCAGCGGGTTGTAATGATTATTTCTGTACTCTTATACTTTTCCAAAATAGCGTTCCTTTCTACCGGACGGGAAGAGATCAGATATTGAAAGTAAAAGAATTAGAGTTTGTGAAATAAAAAAGGTGAAGAAAATTTTCTCCATCTTTTTTAGGATTAATTTATGTAGATTTTTTCTACCTGATTATTTTCCATATTTAAAATAAGAAGTCCTTCATTTTCACGATTGAGCTGTCCGAGTAAACTTCCATTATTATTCCATACGGAAGATTTTCCGGCACATTCATAGCCTCCTGATTCTCCTGTAAAATTCGCCATTACAACATGCATGTGATATGTTTTTGCAATATTGGAAAGTTTAACGAGGTCTTCATCAACACCATTTACGGAATTAAGAACACTTGCTGTATAGATATCTGATCCCACCTGATAAGCTTCCTGCGAATGCATTGGATCAGATAAGTCATAACATATGGCTAATGAAACTTTGTTCTGCAATATTTCCAGTTGGCAGAAGTTCTCACCTTTTGAAAAAATGCCGGTTTCTGTAGAAAAAAGATTACGTTTTAAATAAACATCTCTTCTTTTTCCGGGCTGGAATATAATACTGCTGATGAATACCTGGTCATCAGACTTTACCGGCATTCCAACAGTGATGCTTATTTTGTTTTCATCTGCCATTTTTTGAAAAATGTCTAAAACAGGATCTTCATAATGAATGGAAAGCTGCTTTGCCAATTCTGGTTCGTAGCCGGTAATCGACAGTTCCGGGAAGATCATCAGGTCAACATTATGATGAGCTGCGGCATTGATTACTGTTTTGTGTTTTTCAATGTTTTTAAGAATATCTCCTTTTACTGGCTTGATTTGAGCTGCTGCGATTTTCATTTTTTTCTCATTAAAAAAGCAGAGATTTTGTCTCTGCTTTACATTATGCTTTTAAATTCAATTGTATTTCCAGTTCATCCAGCTGTGCGTCTGCGATGGATGCCGGCGCATCGATCATCACATCACGTCCTGAATTATTCTTAGGGAATGCGATATAATCTCTGATCACCTCATTTCCGTCAAGAATTGCTACCAAACGGTCAAATCCGAAAGCCAGACCACCGTGAGGCGGAGCTCCGTATTTGAAAGCGTTCATTAAGAACCCAAACTGAGCTTCTGCTTCTTCCTTCGAGAATCCTAATAAGTCAAACATTCTTGATTGTAAATCTTTATCGAAGATTCTGATCGAACCGCCACCGATCTCGTTTCCGTTTAAAACCATGTCATAAGCATTCGCTCTTGCTTTACCCGGATCTGTTTCCAGTAAGTGAATATCTTCAGGTTTAGGAGAAGTGAAAGGGTGGTGCATGGCGTGGTAACGTCCACTTTCTTCGTCAAATTCCAATAATGGGAAATCAACAACCCAAAGTGGTGCAAATACATTTCCTTTTCTTAATCCCAAACGGTTTCCAAGCTCCATTCTCAAAGCAGAAAGCTGAGCTCTCACTTTATTTTCGTTCCCGGATAAAATCAACATTAGGTCACCTTCTTTAGCCCCGAATTTTTCGATGATCTTCGCCAGATCTTCTTCGTTGTAGAATTTGTTGACAGAAGATGTTTTCACACCGTCATTCTGGAATTTAGCCCAAACCATTCCGGATGCTCCGATCTGCGGGCGTTTTACCCAGTCAACAAGCTCGTCGATCTGCTTTCTTGTATAGTCAGCACAACCTTCTACATTGATTCCTACAACCAATTCAGCGTCATCAAAGATTTTAAAATCTTTTCCTTTTACAAGTTCGTTAAGTTCCACAAACTCCATTCCGAAACGGATATCCGGTTTGTCGTTTCCGTACTTTCTCATCGCATCTGCGAAAGTCATTCTTGGGAAATCTCCGAATTCCTGTCCTGTAATATCTTTAATTAATGTTTTCGTCATTCCTTCAAAGACATTCATGATATCTTCCTGTTCTACGAAAGCCATTTCACAGTCGATTTGTGTAAATTCCGGCTGTCTGTCAGCTCTTAAGTCTTCGTCACGGAAACATTTTACAATTTGGAAATACTTATCCATTCCGCCTACCATCAGAAGCTGCTTGAACGTCTGTGGCGATTGTGGAAGGGCATAAAACTGTCCCGGATTCATTCTGCTCGGAACCACAAAGTCTCTTGCGCCTTCCGGAGTAGATTTGATTAAAACCGGAGTTTCCACTTCAATAAACCCTTCGTCTGAAAGATAGTTTCTTACTTTCTGCGCCATTTTGTGACGGAAGATCAGTTTATCTCTTACCGGAGCTCTTCTAATATCCAGATAACGGTATTTCATTCTCAATTCTTCACCGCCATCCGTTTCATCTTCAATAGTGAAAGGTGGAAGCTGGGATTCATTAAGAACCGTTAATTTTTCAACTAAAATTTCAATTTCTCCCGTTGAAATATTGGGGTTTTTGCTTATCCTTTCGATTACTTTTCCTGTAACCTGTATCACGAACTCACGGCCCAGCTTTTTTGCTTCTTCCATCAGCTGTGCAGACGAACGCTCCTGATCGAAAACCAGTTGGGTAATTCCGTAACGATCCCGAAGATCTATCCAAATCATAAATCCTTTGTCACGGATAGTCTGTACCCATCCGGAAAGTGTAACTTCTTCATTAAGATTTTTCAGAGATAATTCTCCGTTCGTGTGTGATCGAAACATAATTATTTGTTTAAGGTTCAATGTTTAAGATATATGGTTTAGCTTTCTGATCATGAAGTTTTTCACCATAATTTCCGGATGCAAAGATAAGATTTTTTGCAGGTTCTATAAACAAAAAAAACTTCCTTTCGGAAGTCTTGTATATTATTTGAGGGCTTTTTAATTAATTATTCGCAGCACCTTTTTGTATCAGCAGCTGTACGGTTTGTTCTTTGTTTCCTAATTTAGCTAAAGCAAGAGGTGTTTTTCCGTTACATTCTTTGTTAATATCTGCCTGGTTGTCCAAAAGGAATTTAACAATATTATTTCTGCCGTAAAGCGAGCTGAAACCTAATGCGCTAAAAGTCTCATCCTTAAGTGGGAAACATTTGTTGTAGTCGGCTTTTGAAAAATTCTTTTTAAATGATGCCACGTCATCAGACTGAATAGCCTGCATCTGTTTTTTACTAAATGATTGCGCAGAAAGCATATTTGCAGACACTGAAATTACAAGTAGAAAGGCAGTAGAGATTATTTTTTTCATAAGATTCATTTTAACAATATACAAATCTAAATTATTTTTTTGATATGGGTAACTAAATTTTTATAAGAATTGAATTTGTATTTTTGGAAATCAGATAATTATTGATTAGAAAATGACAAAATATATAGACTTTTTGAAAAGAGCCTTTAGTGGTGCAGAAGTAGATTATACGAAAATAACGATAAGGAGTGCTGTACTTTTACTGGCTGTTCCTATGATGCTGGAAATGGCCATGGAATCAGTTTTTGCCTTAGTTGATCTATATTTTGTAGGACATCTGAAAGAAAGCGGTTATGCGATTCAGAGTGTAGGCTTAACGGAATCTGTACTTTCAGTAATGTATTCTATTGCCATAGGAATGAGTATGGCGGCAACAGCTTTGGTAGCACGTAGAATAGGAGAGAAAAATCCTGAGCAGGCTTCCAGAAGTGCAGCACAGGTTTTATTGGTTTCATTTATTGTGACATCAATTTTGAGTTTGTTCGGAGTAATTTATGCTGAGGAAATTTTGATTCTGATGGGCTCAAAACCAGAAGCTGCAGCTTATGGAAAAGATTTCACCAGAATCATGATGGGAAGCAGTGTGATCATTATGCTTTTATTTTTGATCAACGGAATCTTCAGGGGAGCGGGAAATGCGGCTATTGCCATGAAATCGCTGTGGATTGCTAATATCGTTAACATTATTCTCTGCCCTGTTCTTATCAAAGGTTTTGGGCCTGTTCCTGCAATGGGCCTTACCGGAGCGGCTTTAGCAACTACGATAGGTAGAAGCATCGGGGTGGTTTATCAGCTGTATCATCTCTTGGTTGCCGATACTCAGATCCGGATTGCACTATCTTACTTTAACCCTGATTTCAAACAGATAAAATCTATTGTGAAAATTGCTACTCCCGGAATTTTCCAGTTTGTGATTGCTTCTTGCAGCTGGATTTTTCTTGCCCAGCTGGTTGCCACTACGGGAGGCGAAAACGCTTCTGCAGGATATCAGACGGCTCTGAGACTGATGATGTTTTTTATGCTTCCCGCCTGGGGGCTTAGCAATGCAGCTTCCACGCTGGTTGGGCAGAATATGGGAGCTAATGAAATGCTGAGAGCTGAACAGTCTGTGATGAAAACAGTAAAATATAATGTGATTTTTATGCTTGCTGTAAGTCTGATATTTTTTCTGCTTGGAGATTTTCTTGTAGGATTTTTTACCCAGGAAGTAGAGATTAAAGATTTTGCCAAAAACGCATTACATATTATGAGTGTCGGATTTATTTTCTATGGAATTGGGATGGTACTCATTAATGCCTTTAATGGAGCCGGCGATACCTGGACACCTACTTGGGTGAATTTTTTCGGATTTTGGTTATTTCAGATCCCGCTGGCTTATTTTCTTTCCAAACATTTTGGAATGGGACCTAAAGGAGTATTTATCTCTATTCCTGCTGCAGAAACTTTAATTACCATTGTTGCTTTTATTTTGTTTAAAAAAGGAAAGTGGAAAACGGTTAAAGTGTAAATAGATAAATGTATGGAGGCAGGAAGCTGAAAGTAGCTAATCTTGTACTCCCTTATCTATGTTATATTTATAAAAATTTTAACAGCCTTAATTTTTTTGATGTATACCATTATTGCTAATTTAGTATTTAACCAATAAATATTTATCACTATGGGAAAAGGAGACAAAAAATCAAGAAGAGGAAAGATCAATGCAGGAAGCTATGGTAAAAGAAGACCTAGAAAAGCTTCTAAGTCCATCGGTTCTTCTGAAACTAAAGCGAAGAGCTAAAAATAAAAAGGCTGAAGATCAATCTTCAGCCTTTTTTCAATATACAAAATTAAATTATTTTCCTCCTAAAAGGTTACCAAGGATACTTCCTAATCCGCCTCCCTGTTGTTGCTGTTGCTGTCCGCCACCGCCAAGTACGCTTCCTAAGATGTCGTTAAGTGGGTTTCCTCCGGACTGGGCCTGGCCACCTCCTAAAACGCTTCCCAAAATGTCATTTAAAGGACTGGATTGCTGTTCCTGAGCCTGGTTAGATGCATTTCCAAGAATTCCGCCCAAAAGATCTCCCAATCCTCCGGCTCCTACATTATTCTGTTGCTTCTCTTTACCGATATATCCCATAATTACCGGAGCAAGCATCGCTAAAATAGGCCCGATTTTATCAATTGAGATCCCTGTATTTTGAGAAAGCTGATTTTCTACAGTGCTTTTTTGCCCGCCAAAAACATGATCAAGGATAGATCCTCCTTCAGCTTGTCTGGCTTCAGCTTGTGAAGCATCATCTAGAATACTTCCGTCGTGGTCTTTATCTAAAGCGTTATTTAAAGCTTCTGCTTCGTTAGCGTCCTGAGACTTGTTTCTAAGGTAAGAAATAACCAAAGGTGCAGCTACTGCCAATAAGGCGATAATCTGGTTTCTGCTGATTCCGAATTTGTTTTCTGCCTGTTCAGCAACCTGATTGCTGGTGCTACCTGTAAGTAGGTCGATTAAACTCATGTTTGTGTTTATTTTAAAATATTAAGTAAATCAAAGATATCAAAAAATGTGATTCACGGAATTTTTTGCCTCACAATTATTGTTAAAGTTTTTTGATCTCCTCTTCCGTATATCCTTTACTTTTTAGCAGTTTTATATATTCCAGAGCACTCAGGGTCATCCAGTTAATAGGTTCCGGAGCTTCTTTTTTATCAATTGTAAATTCCAGAATACCGGCATTGTCATTCATCCATGGCAGTATATAATAGTCCAGGCCGCCTTTATACTTTTTGAAGTCGTGGAATGCCTTTCCTCTTTCTGTCTGGAAAACGGCTTTATAAGCAAACACATATCCTAAGGGAATAAGCAGGCAGACCCATGACATTTTTTTGAGAGCAGCATATTTCGGATGTGACAGCCCGTATCCCACAGACAATGCAAAAATAATGTTGAAAGGAAGAAAAAAAACATAATTATCCGAAACTGCATAAAAAGTTGAAAAGCCATACACACACAAAGATCCTGCAAGAAAAACAAAGAACATTTTTCTGTTAGATTTGTATAGAAATACAGCACCCATTACTCCGAAGAAAGTAAATAAGTTGAAATTATAGATGAGATAAGCGAAAGATTGGAAAAAATCTTTAACATACTGCAAAAAGGTTTTCCTGAAAGATTCTTCCACCCAGTTTCCCTGATCCGAGCTATATGGTGAATTGAAAGAAAGCCCCTGTGATATATTCAGAATAAATAATGAGGCGAATAACAGTACAAATACCAACAATGAAGGATAGAAATATTTTTTTTGACTTTTAAAATAAAAAAGGAAAAGTAAGAAAGCAGGGATCAGTAAAATATTCTGGATATGTACCCAAAGGCTGATGCCTAAAAATATACCTGCCCATACAATATATTGTTTTTTGTTTTCTATAAAACTCTTGATAATCGAGAAGAAAAAAAGACTTATCCATAAGGTGTTGTACGTATATACTTCTACAATCTCTGCATTTCGCCAGAATGAGAAGCTGAAACCAAAAACAAATGCTGCTGTGAGAGAAGCCCATTCTGTTTTCGTAATACTTTTAACAGTAAGATAGATCACGGAAACGGTTGCGGCTCCTGAAAAAACTACCAATAAACGGCTTGCCTCGATCCCATTAAGCCCGGTTATATTTTTAATTAAAATAACCGTATTGATATATAAGAAATGAGTAGTAGCCGTAGCCGTTGTCATGAATTTACCTTTCTCAGCATCCAGCACAAAACCAACACAGTCTGCAAAAGGAATTTTTGTAAAGCTCCCAGAGTAGTAAATTACTAGAAAAATAAAGAATAAAAATAAGGCGGATAAAGAGTTCCTCATGTTAATTCTTTACAATAGGAACATTAGAACAGGCTTCGCCAAACATTAGTGATTTTACTAAAGGTTTCAATTGTTCAACCAGTTCTATGTATGCATTTTCAGGAATTTCTTTGTCGGAGCAGCCCTTTACAAGAACTCTTTTACCCCTCATATCTTCAAAATCGTAAGTCTGGATAGCATTGTGCATCAGGATCACCTCCAAATCTTCACGGTCTCCGAAGACGATCTTTTTCGCAACGTCTGTAAGCTTGGCGGTCAATACGAAATAAGCCCACAACGGAACAATAGTATCTACAGAATTGTAAATATATATATAAGCGTCTTCATATTCTTCAGTATTGATGGCATCTACCTTCTCCCTGAAATCTTTTTCCTTTAGAATCAATTCCTGGAAAAGAAAATCTTTAAGGTCAATACCCTTTCTTATTCCTTTAGGAACCAGAGTGGATAGGTCGAAATTCACAAGGCCGCTTTCAGCAACTTTATTTCGGATTTCAAATTCTTCTGACATTTTTTATCATTATCTTTGGACAAATTTACAAATTAAGATCAAGTAAACCTTAATTTGTTCTCTATCCTTACTATAGAAATGAAGTATTATATTATCGCAGGAGAGGCTTCCGGTGATCTGCATGCAAGCAATTTAATGAAAGCCCTTAAACAGAAAGATCCACAGGCGGAAATAAGATTCTGGGGCGGCGATCTTATGAAAGCACAGGGAGGAACATTGGTAAAACACTACCGTGATCTGGCATTTATGGGTTTTCTGGAAGTCGCTATGAATTTAAGGACCATCCTCAACAATATCAAATTCTGCAAGGAGGATATCAGAAAAAACAAACCCGATATTCTTATTCTGGTTGATTATCCCGGATTTAATTTAAGAATTGCAAAGTTTGCGAAGGAGCTCGGGATAAAAGTGGTCTATTATATTTCTCCACAGCTCTGGGCCTGGAAAGAAGGCAGGGTAGAGATCATTAAAAAATATGTAGATGAAATGATGGTCATTCTTCCTTTTGAAGAGGATTTTTATAAAGGGCATGGTGTTCATTCTCATTTTGTAGGGCATCCGCTTCTTGATGCAATAGCCGGATTGAATGATATCAATGTTGAAGAATTTAAAAAAGAAAACGGTCTTAATGAAAAAGAAATCATAGCGCTTCTTCCCGGTTCCAGAAAGCAGGAAGTGGAAAAGATGCTTGAAATTATGCTTTCAGTGAGACCATATTTTAAAAATTACCAGTTTGTCATTGCCGGTGCACCAAGCCTTCCGAAAGAATTCTATCAAAAATATGTGGATGACAACGTCCATTTTGTTTCCAACAGAACATATGATCTGCTGAGGTGCTCAAAAGCAGCTTTAGTAACTTCGGGAACAGCAACACTGGAAACGGCTTTGCTTAATGTTCCGGAAGTTGTCTGCTACCGAGGAAGCAAAATCTCTTATGCCATTGCAAAAAGACTTGTTAAAAACATTAAATATATTTCTCTGGTCAATCTGATCATGGACAGAGAAGTTGTGAAGGAGTTGATCCAGACCGATCTGAATACCAAAAACCTTGTGAAAGAGCTCAATAAAGTGATAGAAGGGGAAAAAAGAAATCAGGTTTTGGCAGATTATAGCCTTTTAAGAGAAAAGCTCGGCGGAAAAGGGGCCAGTGAAAAAGCGGCTGAGGTAATTTTAAGTATTTAATTACTCTTTCGGAATGATCTTAGTTTTTAAGGCCATCCATATCCTGAATAATTTATAGATTTTTAATTTTTATCAAATGAATTTGTTTAAAAGCTTTCTGGTATTAATTTTATTGATCTGCATTTCACCGAAAAGTTTTGCTCAAAAGAGCAAATCCCGGGATAAGGTCCAGATCTTCTATTATGGATGGTACGGAAACCCTGAGGTTGACGGGAAATATGATCATTGGAATCATGATATCTTACCTCACTGGAGCAATCCAAAATGGAACAATTTAGGAAACTACAAAGGCGCAGATGATATTGGTGCTAATTTTTATCCCGCTTTGGGAAATTACAGCTCGAATGATCCTGCGATCATTAAAAAGCATATGGAAATGATCCGGAAATCCGGTATTGGAGTGGTTGTTTTAAGCTGGCTGGGAAAAGATTCATTTGTAGATAAGAGTATTGCCCAATATCTGGATATAGCTGACCAATTTCATTTAAAGGTTGCTTTTCACATAGAACCGTTTTATAAAAATATAACTGAGCTTAGAGAGCAGATTTCCTATTTGGTGAAGGCCTATTCGCTACATCATGCTTTTTATAAAATTGATGGTAAGCCGCTGTACTATGTTTATGACAGTTATAAAATTTCACCGTCAGAATGGTCTGAGCTTCTTTCTGAAAATGGAGAAAAAACGGTTCGGAAAACAGAGTTAGACGGAGTTTACATAGGATTATGGGTTGAAAAAGAACATTCGGAATTTTTTGTAAAATCTGGTTTTGATGGCTTTTATACCTATTTTGCCAGCGATGGTTTTGTTTTCGGAAGCACAACTTCCAATTGGAATTATCTTTCGAAATACGCAAAAGACAGGAACCTTATTTTTATTCCGTGCGTAGGCCCAGGTTATTCCGATACCAGAATAAGACCTTGGAATGAAGCCAATTTTAAAAGCAGAGAAAACGGAAAATATTATGAAAGAATGTTTGATGCAGCTGCAAAAGTAAATCCGGATTTTATCAGAATCACTTCTTTCAATGAATGGCATGAAGGAACACAGATAGAGCCCGCCATTCCTAAAAAGGCAGGAGATTTCAAATATGAAGATTACGGAAAAGATTCCTGGTTCTATATAAAAGAAACGAAGCGGTTGGCAGACAAATTTTTTTAAGTGGTAAATAATTAGAAAATTATCCTTTGGAAAGATATTTCATTTACGAAAAGATATATTACATTAAAAATTTTAATTAAATAATAGAAATTGCTGTTATATGCAGTTTTTTAATAAAAAGTCATCTTTTGCAGATGGCTTTATTTTTTTATTTAAAACTTGATTTCATAGTAAATAATCAAGCCGTATATTATTCATTTAATTGGGAATAATGCATCAATTCTGCAAAATTTGTGTTATTAAATAACCAAATAAATGAATTACTTTTTGAGTGTAAATATTGTACAGTTGAACAGGCAGCCACTTCTCATTTTATCCGTATGTTTTATACTCGGGATCTTTCTTCAGGATAAATTTTCGCTGGATAAAATGATGATTTATATGGTGTCCGCGAGCTGTTTATCAATTTTCCTTCTATATTTTTTGAATTCTTATTTTCTGCATAAAGCAAAAGCGATACTTTTGGGGTTGATGTTCTTCGGGGCCGGAATAACTCTTCATTTTTTCAATACTTTTTCGTCCGGAAATCTGTCTGTTCCTCAAAATGGAACCGTATTTTTTAAGATCTTAAAGAAATTGAATTCTACAGAGAAAAATAAAAAATATGAGGCTGTGATTCATGTTGGAAAAGAAAGTTTCAATGCTGTTCTCTATATTCAAAAAACAGATCAAGAACTTGATTTTGGACATTATTACAAAGCCGAGGCTTACCTATCAAAGCCAAGACCTCCAAAGCATGACTTTCAATTTGATTATAATAAATATCTGAAAAGAAAAAATATTGAATATCAGTGTTATCTGTCAAAAGGAATTTTTTCCGCAGAAAGAAATGATTTAAATCTAAATGAGCAGATTCAGCAACGCAGATTAGAAATACTCCAAAAGATCGACAGCGTTGAAATGTCTTCCAGAACCCGGGAATTTTTAAAAGGAATCATCCTGGCAGACAGGACCGAAATGGATTCTGAAACGGTAGAGGATTTCAACAGATCAGGAATGGTTCATTTATTAGCTATTTCGGGAACACATATTGTCGTTATTTTTGGGATGTTCTATTTTTTATTGACAAGGTTCAGTCCTTTACGATTCAGAAAGTATGCGGTGATTTCCAGCATCTTTTTTATTTGGTTGTTTGCCATATTTATTGGTTTCGGAAATTCGGTGATGCGTTCCTGCATGATGCTCACGGTATACTATGTCTATGTTCTTCTTCAGAGGAAACCGGATTTGCTCCATTCTCTTTCTTTATCGGCAATGATTATTTTAGTTATTGATACACAGCAGCTTTTTGACGTCGGGTTTCAGCTTAGCTTTTTGGCTGTGCTTGGGATTTTCTGGCTGAACCAGCCGCTTTTGAAATATTTTCCCCGGCAGAATGGTTATTTTAAAAAATTAATCTGCAATACCATAACGATCTCTCTTTCCGCCCAACTGGCGACACTTCCGCTGGTTCTTTATTACTTTCATCAGTTTTCATTAATTTCTGTACCTGCCAATATGCTGATTGTTCCGTTTTCAGAAATATTAATTATATTTTCTTTTTTAATGACAGTTCTCATTGGGTTGAAGATCGACTTTACATGGATCAAGTTTATATATGACGGATCTATTCAAGTTTTATTAAGCCTTATTCACTGGTTTTCAGAGAAGGATATGCTATTTTACTCAAATATAGGGATGAATATTGCTGAAGTGGTATCCTTATCCTTTATCGTTTATGTGATGAGACCATTACTTTTAAATATCAATTTTAAAAATTTAACTAGAGTGGTAGCGATGGTTTTAGTTTTTTTTATAATCAGAACAGGCTTTACTATTTTTGAAAATCAGAAAGAAGAAATACTACTTCATGATTTTAATAAAACTAAAGTATTATCAGTAAAGAAAGGAAGTAAGGCCTGTTTCTGGATAGCAGAAAATTCTGATAAAAAGAAAATTTTAAAATTTATAGCCGGCCCTTACTGCTCTTCAAGACGTATTCAAACCATGGAAATAAAAAAAATTCCTCAAACAGCAGAAAAGGTCGTTTATAATGACAAAATTTATAATTTGAAATAAGAAGTCCTACTTTTAAATTTTCCCTTTAAATAATGTGATAGATTCTTATTTAGAAAGATTACAAACTGGCTAATTGTGAGATTTCTCACTTCCCGATATTGTTAACATTTCTTAATTTTGTGGGAAATTCAAATTTAAACTTATATGGCAGGTTTAACGAGTTCTACGATAGGTAGAAAATATGCGATGGCATTATCAGCTCTGTTTTTGCTGATCTTTCTTATACTGCATTTGACGACCAATTTGTTATCAGTCCTGAATCGTGATGCGTTCAATACAGCATCTGATTTTATGGGCTATAATCCTTTTGTGCAGTTCTTAATGCAGCCTGTTCTTGGTTTTGCAGTCATTTTCCATTTCATAATGGGATTTGTATTGGAAATTAAGAACAATAAAGCACGTCCGATAAAGTATGCTTCAAACAACCCTTCCGTGAACTCTTCATGGATGTCCAGAAATATGATTGTTTCCGGAGCTGTTATTTTAGCATTCTTGGCGCTTCACCTCTATGATTTCTGGCTTCATGAAATCAATTACAAGTATGTAGAAGGACTTACCCCTGATGCGGAACGTTTCTGGCCGGAGCTGCATGAGAAATTTGCAGATATCTGGAGAGTCGCTTTATATGTGATCTCTTTTATTTTACTGGGACTGCATTTGGCTCACGGTTTCCAATCTTCGTTCCAGTCTATTGGTGCAAGACATCCGAAATATACTCCGGTAATTAAAGCTTTTGGAAAATGGTATTCAATCCTTATTCCTGCAGGTTTTATTTTTATTGCAATTTTTCACTTCGTAACTCAATAATATCAATATACCAATATGAGTAAATTAGATTCAAAAATTCCGGCTGGTCCTTTAAAGGATAAATGGAAGCATCATAAAGACCATATGAACCTTGTTGCACCAAACAACAGAGATAAGATTGATATTATTGTTGTAGGTACAGGTTTGGCAGGAGGTTCTGCTGCAGCGACTTTAGCTGAGCAGGGATATAACGTAAAAGCATTTTGCTATCAGGATTCTCCAAGAAGAGCACACTCCATTGCTGCGCAGGGAGGTATCAATGCCGCTAAAAACTATCAGGGAGATGGTGATTCTACGTACAGATTATTCTATGACACTATCAAAGGTGGCGACTATAGAGCAAGAGAAGCCAACGTTTACAGATTAGCTGAGGTTTCTGCCAACATTATCGACCAATGTGTTTCGCAAGGTGTTCCTTTCGGTAGAGATTACGGCGGTCAGCTGGATAACCGTTCATTTGGTGGAGTTCAGGTAAAAAGAACATTTTACGCAAAGGGACAAACCGGACAGCAATTATTGTTAGGTGCCTATTCTGCAATGAGCCGTCAGATCGGTAAAGGGAGAATAAAGATGTACAACCGTCACGAAATGTTAGACCTTGTAATTGTTGATGGAAAAGCAAGAGGAATTATCGCAAGAAACCTTGTAACAGGTGAAATCGAAAGACACTCTGCTCATGCCGTTGTAATTGCTTCTGGAGGTTACGGAAACGTATATTTCCTTTCTACAAACGCAATGGGTTCAAACGTTTCTGCAGCTTGGAAAATCCACAAAAAAGGAGCATACTTTGCAAATCCTTGTTATGTACAGATCCACCCGACTTGTATTCCGGTTCACGGAACACAGCAGTCTAAACTGACTTTGATGTCTGAATCATTAAGAAACTCCGGAAGAATCTGGGTTCCTAAGAAAATTGAAGATTCAGTAGCCATCAGAGAAGGTAAATTAAGACCTGAAAATATTAAAGAAGAAGATAGAGACTATTATTTAGAGAGAAGATATCCTGCATTCGGAAACTTGGTGCCTAGAGACGTTGCGTCCAGAGCTGCTAAAGAAAGATGTGATGCCGGTTTCGGAATCGAAAATAATGACACTCAGGAAGGTGTTTACCTGGATTTCTCAACAGAGATCATGAAAAAAGGTAGAGAAGCTGCCATCGAAAAACATATTCATAACCCGACTGATCAACAGTTGTATGACTTAGGTAAGAGCTGGGTTGAGGAGAAATACGGTAACTTATTCGTGATGTACGAAAAAATTACGGCTGACGATCCTTACAAAACTCCAATGAAGATTTATCCTGCCGTTCACTACACAATGGGTGGAGTTTGGGTTGATTATAACCTTCAGTCTACTATTCCTGGATGTTTCGTAATCGGTGAAGCTAACTTCTCTGACCACGGAGCGAACAGATTAGGTGCTTCTGCTTTGATGCAAGGTCTGGCTGACGGATATTTCGTACTTCCTTACACCATTGCAGATTATCTTTCTGCAGATATCAGAACAGGAACAATCCCTACAAACTCGCCTGATTTTGATGAGGCTGAAAAAGGAATTAAAGAAAAAATAGAATTCTTCTTAAATAATAAAGGAACACATTCAGTAGACCATTTCCACAAAAAATTAGGACACATCATGTGGAATAAAGTAGGAATGGGAAGAACTCCTGAAGGTTTAAGAGAAGCAATCAAAGAAATCGAAGAAGTAAGAAATGACTTCTGGAAAAATGTAAAAGTACCTGGTGATGTTGAAGGAATGAACACTGAGCTTGAAAAAGCATTCAGAGTGGCAGACTTCCTGGAACTGGGACAATTAATGGCTATCGATGCACTGCATAGAAACGAATCTTGTGGTGGGCATTTCCGTGAAGACCATTCCACGCCGGATGGAGAAGCGGAAAGAGACGACGTAAACTATAAATACGTTGGAGCTTGGGAATATCAGGGTAGTGATATCAACGCAGAAGTGTTGCACAAAGAAGACCTGATATATGACAACATCGAGGTTAAAACTAGAAGTTATAAATAATCTCCAACCTATAAATATAACATTATGAGTGCAAAAAAAGGCCTTCATCTTACCCTGAAAATTTGGAGACAGAAAAATAGTAAAACTAAAGGTCAGTTTGAGACCTACAAAATATCAGATGTTTCTACAGATTCCTCGTTTCTGGAAATGCTGGACATCCTGAACGAAAACATTATTAACGAAGGAAAAGAACCTATCGCTTTTGATCACGACTGTCGTGAAGGAATCTGCGGGATGTGTTCCCTTTATATCAACGGTAGAGCACATGGCCCGGATACAGGGATAACGACCTGCCAGCTTCACATGAGAATGTTCAAAGACGGTGAAACCATCGTTATTGAGCCTTGGAGAAGTGCAGCTTTCCCGGTTATCAAAGACTTAATGGTAGACAGAAGCGCATTCGACAGAGTAATGGCTGCCGGAGGATTCATTTCAGTGAACACTTCAGGTAATACATTAGATGCTAATGCCATTCCGGTTCCTAAAGAAGATGCAGACAAAGCAATGGATGCTGCAGCATGTATCGGATGTGGGGCGTGTGTAGCAACCTGTAAAAACGGATCAGCAATGCTATTCGTTGGAGCTAAGGTTTCTCAGTTTGCTTTACTTCCTCAAGGTAGGGTAGAAGCTAAAAGAAGAGTTCTGAACATGGTGAAAGCTATGGACGAAGAAGGATTCGGGAACTGTTCAAATACTGGAGCTTGTGAAGTGGAATGTCCGAAAGGAATTTCTCTTGAAAACATCGCCAGAATGAACAGAGAATATATGGCTGCCATGGTAGATCAGGGATAGAACCTATTCAAATACATAAAAAATCGTCTTCATTATGGAGACGATTTTTTTATACCTATACTTCAGCTGTTAAAATTTGTTAAGGTGTTGATCAGATAAGATATTCTTTAATTTAATAAGTCTATATTTGGTGAGCACTTGGTGTATCGGAAAAGGATTGTTTCTTTTCCCGGGAGAATTTTACAGAACCAAAAGGGCCTTAAAGTATCCATTTTACAGGTTCTCATAAAATTTTCAAAAAAAATAAATAGTGTTAATTAACAAGCCGTAAAAAACGTATTTTTGCGTAATATTAAAATCGAAATGAAAAAATATCTTTTATTGTTTATCATCACAGCCTTTGTGATGTCTTGTTCAAAAAAAGTTGAAGTTAAAGGAAAAATTACCGGAAGTTCACCACTCGAAAGAATTGAATTTGTTGAAGCTTCAGGTGTGGCAACCCTTCCACTTGTTAATATTGGTTTAGATAAAAATGGAAACTTTACGGGAAGCTTCGAAGCTCCTAAAGATGGGATGTACGTAATCAACTATGCAGGAAGACAAAACCTGATTTATCTTGAGGGCGGACAGAACCTGAATATTTCCGGAAATGCAATGACCTTTCCAAATGAGTTCGTCGTTACAGGAGATGCAAAGAAAAATAATGATTTCCTTCAGGCCAGCCAAAAGTTCTTGGGTGAGTATGGAAGTAAAATCAATATCCAGCAGTTAATGTCAGGAGACGAAAAAACTTTCTTAAAGGGAGCTCAGAAGATTGAAGCAGACATCAATAAAAACGTAGAAGATCTTGCTCAAAAAAATAATCCAAGCAAAGGAATCTTAGAATGGAAAAAGAATGATGTGAAAGTAACTATCCTTAACCTTCTTGCCAACTACGAAATGTCACAGCGCCAGATGTCGGGAAATCCATCATTTAAAGTATCAAAAGCATTCCAGGATTATGAAACAAAACTGGAAGGCAATAAAGATGTAATGGTGAAGACTATTCCATTATACAGACAGTATCTTCTTGTAAAAATGAGTCCTGACTTTCAGAAATATGCTGAAGCAAAGACTAAAGGAAAAACAGACATGATCACTTCTGAAGTATTCGCACAGTTTCTGAAAGACAGAAAAGAAGTTTCACAGACTGCGAAGGATTATCTTTTAGCGTTTGTAGTGGCTCAGGATATTCATCCGGGTGCTCCTGCAAAAAATACGGAGAAAGTTAAAAAAATCATTGATACAGATATCACAGATGCCGGTATCAAAGCAGATCTAGTTAAAATGCAGGTAGCAATCAATGGAGTTAAAGTAGGAGAAGTTGCGCCGGAAGCATCATTAGTAAAGGTAGACGGTAAATCTTACCAGCTTTCCGAAAATAAAGGAAAACCATACATGCTGTTTTTCTATGCATCGTGGAATCCTTATATCAGTGAAGCTACAGTTCCGGTACTAAAAGAAGTTGTGAATTTCTATAAATCTAAAATGAACTTTGTTTTTGTAAACGTAGATGATACCAAAGACCAGTTTGTAAAAACCAGCAGCTCATTATTAAAAGGAATTCCGGGAACAAATGTGTACGGAGAAAAAGGTTTAGAATCCGATATTGCTAAAAAATATGGAGTTTACGGATTTAAACTGCCTTGCTTTGTGATCGTGGACAAAGACGGTAAAATTGCAAGCAGATCTTTTGTGAACCTTGGCGAGCAGGAAGTCGTAACGATCCTGGATAAACTTACAGGTCTTTCTGCACCGAAAGTACAGCCAAATATTCAAATGCAGCCGGGAGCGATGGATCCTTCAGCGCAGCCTGTAAATCCTCAGCCTGCCCCGACAAAATAATAAACTTTAATATAGATGGAAACCTTATCTTCGGATAAGGTTTTTTTTATTGTATTTTTGCGGAATCAAACCGGAAGATTGTTTTCGGTGTTAGAAAAAATAGAAATAGAATTTAGGATGAGCCGGAGGGTTCATCCGGCCATTAAAAGAAATTGAGTTTAGGGATGAGAAAGAAGAAAGATATAATTCTTGAAAATATTAAACTGTTTGGTGCAGGCGCAAAAGGCGTTGCCATAGGAAAAACCGAAGAAGGAAAAACCGTGCTGATTTCCGGAGCGGTTCCCGGAGATATAGTTAATGCAAGAGTGAAAAAATCCAAATCCAAATACTATGAGGCTGAAACCACAGAAATTGTGGAGAAGTCTCCATTCAGAGTAGATCCCAAATGTATTCATTTCGGAACATGCGGCGGATGCAAGTGGCAGAACATGAGTTACGAAAAACAGCTCGATTTCAAACAGGAAGAAGTCTATAATAATATTAAAAGAATCGGCGGAATTGATGATTTTGAAACCGTTCCGATCTTAGGTGCCGAAGAACAGTATTTCTACAGAAATAAAATGGAATTTTCCTTTTCCAATGCGAGATGGCTTACCCAATACGAAATAAGCTCCGAAGAGAATTTCGGAAGCAAAGATGCTTTAGGTTTCCATATTCCCGGAATGTGGAGTAAGATCCTGGACCTGAAAGAGTGCTTCCTGCAGGAAGAGCCCTCCAATGCGATACGTTTAGCTGTAAAAAACTATGGAGTACAAAATGGGTTGGATTTCTTTGATGTCAGAAATCAGGAAGGCTTTTTAAGAACCTTAATGATGAGACAGAATTCTAAAGGTGAGTGGATGGTCTTATTCCAGCTTTACAGAGAAGAAAAAGAAAACAGAGAAAAGCTTTTCCAGTTCTTGCTGGAGAAATTCCCGCAGATCAAAACATTGGTCTATGCCATCAATCCGAAGCAGAATGATTCTATTTACGATCTGGATATCAATATTTATTCAGGAGAAGGTTTCCTGATGGAAGAAATGGATGGGCTGAAGTTTAAAATAGGTCCTAAATCATTCTTTCAGACCAATTACAAACAGGCTTTGGAACTTTACAGAAAAACATTAGAGTTTGCTGATTTAAAAGGTCATGAAGTAGTATATGACCTTTATACAGGAACAGGGACTATTGCCCAATATGTTGCCAGAAATGCAAAACACGTTATAGGCATAGAATCTGTTCAGGAGGCTATTGATGCAGCCATTGAGCATGCCGAATTAAATGGTCTTACCAACACAACATTCTATTGTGGAGATATGAAAAATGTCTTTAACGATGAATTTTTAGAAAATCATCCGAAAGCAGATGTTTTAATTACGGATCCGCCAAGAGACGGGATGCACCAGAAAGTGGTAGAACAGATATTGAAACTTGCTCCGGAAAAAGTAGTTTATGTAAGCTGTAACTCAGCAACACAGGCAAGAGACCTTGCTCTGATGAAAGAACATTATACGCTGGTGAAAATCCTGCCGGTAGATATGTTCCCGCAAACCCACCACGTGGAAAATATAGCATTGCTGATTAAAAAATAAATTTATTTAAATTTGATTTCAAATCTTAATATGAAACGTAAGTTCCATCTGACCAAAATAAAAAATAAAAATATGCAGATGAAATATTTTAAATTTCTTATCATGATCTGCTTCGTTGGAATGCTCTTTTCCTGTGGTGGAGATGACGATATCTGCGAAAGCGGTGAAGGGACACCCAGGATAAAAGTGGCATTCAAATCTCTTGAATCTGGTAAAGCAGTTATTTTGGATTCATTATATGTAGCCGTAGATTATGGGGCTGGGAAAGTACAACTGGGGAAAGCTGAGAAAATAGATTCAAGGCTTATCCCGCTAAGAGTGGATGATTCCCCTTATACAGATGTTTATTTCAGACTTGCAGATAAAGGGGCAGAATCTCATGTTCGCATTAATTATACAACGAAGAGTACATATGTTTCCCCGGGATGTGGAATCAAAAAAACATACGAGAATTTAAGCTCAAAATTAATACAATCAAATCCTGTACAACAGCTCGAAGCAGGACAAAACCAAATTGAGAATGAAGACAAGACTAATCTTTTCCTTCTTTTTTAGCATAATAGGAATAACCGGGTTCGCCCAGGAAAAAAAGGAGACCCAGGAAGCCAAAAAAGTTCAGGAAAAATACAAACCGAATTTTATGGTAGGTTTTGATGTTCTTAATACCGGTGTTTCTTTTTTCTCGGATAGAATGCTTTACCAGGGTTTTATTTCATCAAAAGTGAAAGGAAATGTACACGCTATTGCAGAAGCCGGCTTTGAAAAAAATGTATATCAAAAGAATGGTTATGATGCAAAAGCAAGCGGTCCCTTTATAAAACTGGGGGCTTTTTATATGCTGGCAAAAGATCTTGAAAATGAATTCAATGGTTTTTATGCAGGAGGTAAAATAGGAGCCGCATTCTACAATCAGGAATATATGGCAATTCCGGTTCGTGGGTTTGGGGGAAGTACTTCATCTGTGGCATTTCCATCGTCTTCACAAACCTCTGCATGGGTGGAAGGAACCTTGGGAGGAAGAGTACAGCTGTTTGAATCCAACTTTTATATAGATGTCAATCTTCAGCCAAAATATTTGGCATACACGTCCAAGCAGGATGATATTACACCCATGATTGTTCCTGGATTTGGTAAAAGCTCAGCTAAATTCAATATGGGCTTTGCCTGGAATATTGCCTATAAATTTTAGAATAAATTCACTTTTACGATAAAAAATCCTCAGCTATGCCTGGGGATTTTTGCTGTAGTGATAAGTTTGTAATTAAATCGATTTATATTTATTCTTTATTATTCTTTATTGTTTAGTGATTTTGTTTTAATAGAAATGCTATATTTGTGAAATTAATCTAATGTTTAAATAATATGAAGAAACTTATTACTACTTTGTGTTTAGGTTTGATAGGAGGGATGGTCTCTGCCCAATGGATTCCCACCAAGCCTGATGCTAAAGTCAGATCAACCAATTTAAAATCAACTGGTGTCAGACAACATTACAAATTAGATTTGGATATCCTGAGACAGCAATTGAAAAATGCTCAGGAAATGGGGAGTGGGAATAAAGCGGTGGTGATTTCTATGCCAACATTAAATGGTAAAATAGAGAAATTTAACGTTTATAGCTTTCCTGTTCTTGTTAAATCATTAGCTGATAGATATAATCTGGGCTCCTATGTGGGAGTAGGCGTTGATGATCCTTCCAAATATCTGAGATTCTCTGTTGGCCCCAATGATTTTCAGTCTATGATTATCAAAGGAGGTGAATATGAATTCATTGATCCGCAGAATTCAGATAAAACATTATACGGAGTACATCCTAAAACTTTAAATACAGAGGGTAAAAGCTTTGTATGTACAACCTCTGAAAGCCCAAAAGCAGTTAATCAGCTTCAGGAGATGCTTACAGCCGGCCAGAATTTTACTAACCAGCCAACTGATTTTTCAAAAACTTCTGATAAGAAATATAGAACCATGAGATTGGCTATGTCTGTTACAGGAGAGTATACAGCTTTTCATGGTGGAACGCAGCTAGGTGCTATTCAGGCTGTAAATGCCACAATGACCAGAGTAAATGCGGTTTTTGAAAAAGATCTTGCCCTGCATCTGAATGTCCTGGATCTACCGGGAATTATCTATACCAATGCAGCAACTGATCCTTACACAAACAACTTGAATTTACAGCTTCAACAGACTCTTACTGCAGATGTAGGAGAGGAGAATTATGATATTGGACACGTATTCAATGCTGCAGGGAATAATGGAAATGCAGGATGTATTGGCTGCGTATGTATTTCGCCGACTACTACTGTGCCGAGAGGAAAAGGTTCTGCATTTACACAGAGCACAAGTCCGGTAGGAGATAATTTTGATATTGATTTCGTTGCTCATGAGATGGGGCATCAATTGGGCGCGAACCATACTTTTGCACATGCATTAGAAGGTTCAGGAGTAAACATGGAGCCGGGTTCAGGAACCACTATTATGGGGTATGCTGGTATTACAGGCGCTAATACGGACGTTCAGCCGCACTCGGATGCTTTCTTTCATAAAGCAAGTATTGGACAGATTCAGACCAATCTGATTAATAAGACTTGTGATGTGGAAACTTCAATTACGAATAATCCTCCGGTAATAGCTCCACTGCCTACTTATAATATTCCTAAGGAAACGGCATTTGTTTTAACAGCTTCGGCTACGGATCCTGAAAATGATCCTATTACTTATATGTGGGAACAGATTGATAACGCCAATGTTGTTATTAATAAAACAAACATAGGGACTACTACTACAGGAGCTACATTCAGATCGCTTGTTCCTACTGCAAGTCCTACAAGATATTTCCCTAAGCTGTCTTCTGTACTTAACGGAGTATTGGATAATTCTAATAACTTATGGGAATCTGTTTCCAAAGTAGCAAGAACTACTCATTTTGCAGTAACAGTAAGAGATAATAATGCTAACCCTGCACAACAGCAGTCACAGTTTGCGGAACAGACAATAGTAGTAGGTAATGACGGTCCATTTAAAATAAATACCGCTTACGCCAATACAACTGCTCCTACAATGCTTGAGTGGAATATAGCGAATACAAATGCAGCCCCTTATAATGTTGCTAATGTAAAAATTGATTATACTACCGACAATGGAACTACTTGGACTGTTCTTTCTGCTTCAACTGCAAATGACGGAACAGAAAATATGACTCTTCCAGCTTCATTGAACGGACAGAATATAAAATTGAGAATTTCCGCTATAGGAAATGTATTCTATGCTGTGAAATCTATCGCTGTAAGTGCATTTTCAATTTGTGACGGAAGTGCGCCAACCAATATAACTGCTTCTAACCTTACAACAGTATCTGCGTACATTTCATGGACACCAATTATTAATGCAGGTTCTTATAAGATCAGATATAAGAAATTAAGTGAAACGAATTGGGTTGAAGTGACTTCTACTGTAAATAATGTAACATTAAATAATTTAGTAGACGGAACTGCATATGAAGTACAGGTTGCTGCAGTATGTTCAGGAACTACAGGAACATATTCTTCTTCAACTAATTTCAGTACTCCTTCAGTAACATATTGTCCAGCCACTTCGATATCTACAAATCCGGCTTATGAATATATTTCGAATGTGACAATTGCCAATGTTAACAACAGCTCATTGCAGACAAACTATGGAAATTATACCACGAATTCTGCTCTTCAGATAAATCTGGTAAAAGGAACTTCTTATCCACTATCAGTAACAATTTCAAATCCTGACCTAGACGCAGTTGCTGCCTTTATTGATTATAATAGAAACGGAATTTTTGAAGTTGCGGAGAGAGTTCTTAACTACCCTGTTCCTGCAACACCTATTTCAGCTCCAGTTACTTCTACAGTTAATATTCCTTCTTCTGCTATTGAGAATCAGACATTAAGGATGAGAGTACTACTGGTTTACGGAGGTGATCAAACAGGTGGTACTATAACCGGAGCATGTGGAAACTTGCAGTATGGAGAAGTTGAAGATTATAATGTGGTAATAACATCTCCGTTGAGTACAAACGATGTTAGCAATCCAAATAACGATATTCAGATTTATCCTAACCCAGTAAGTGATATTCTGAACGTAACTAAAGTTTCAGATAAAGCGGCTTTTAAAATCTACAATACTGCCGGTCAG
Organism: Chryseobacterium lathyri; assembly: GCF_030812195.1. Lineage (GTDB taxonomy): Bacteria > Bacteroidota > Bacteroidia > Flavobacteriales > Weeksellaceae > Chryseobacterium > Chryseobacterium lathyri_A. Next base: position 854,595 of record NZ_JAUSSF010000003.1, on the reverse strand, counting down.
CTGGTAGGAAATGGAAATATTAATGACGGAAAGATCAATGTTTCAAATTTAGTGAAAGGCGGATACGTCATCACAATTGATGAAAAAGGAAAAGATCAGTTCAGGTCTAAATTTATCAAGAAATAACAGTAATTAACAATAATATAAAATCCTCAGGCTCTCCTGAGGATTTTGTATTTTAATGTATAGAATGTATTATTATTGTGAAATTTTTACAAAAAAATATTTGAATGAATACATTAATAGTGAAAAAATTATTAGATTTGTGTAATTATTAAAATATTAGCGTATGAATTAAAAAACTATTTTTTTCAATACAGGTTATCTGTAAAAATAGATGTTTCAAGCATATTTGAACGTCAGCAAATAGGGAACACTATACTTATTTACTATTGTTATTATAACTAAATTTAAAAAATATGAGTGGATTTTTACTCTGTAAAATGAGCAGGCCTTTTAGGGTGCTCATAACATTGCTTTGTATGGTCTTCGGACTGTTTTCACAGGCACAAACAATTACCATTGGTACAGGTACAAATACTCAAAGATATCCTTTGGGTGTGTACTATGGATTTCAAAGAGATGCATCACTTTATACAGCAGCAGAAATCAATCTGCCTGCGGGTGGGAGTGTACAGACAGTTGCATGGAATGCTACAACAGCAACAACAGCAACTTTCCCGGTAAAGATTTATTTAAAATCTGTTCCGGCTGCTACAACCACTATTACATCACAAGTCTGGTCTGCGACAACTGCCGGCGCTACTTTAGTGTATAGCGGAACGATCAACAATATCACTACAGGATGGAATACATTCACCCTACAGTCTCCTTTTTATTATAACGGAACCGAAAATCTGATGGTATTGGTTGAGACTGATCATGGTGGTACAGGTACCGGAAATACATCAGGAAGTGCTTTTGCTTATTCCAGTGCTACGTCAAAGCATATGTATATTGAAACGGATAATTCACCTCCTACAACTGATACAGGAAATGTTAACTCCAATAGACCCAATATTCAATTGACTTTTGGGGCTGCTCCTTCATGTTTACCTCCTTCCGGACTAACTTTAGGAGCGGTAACACCAACGAGTGCAGCGATCAGCTGGACTGCTCCTTCATCTGTACCTGCGGGAGGATATGATGTATATTACAGTACATCTCCTACAGCCCCAACGGCTGCAACTGTGCCTTCGCAGACGATTACTACAGGAACAAGTGCAACACTTTCTCCATTGACCGCCAATACTGCTTATTATATATGGGTTAGATCAAGATGTAGTACATCAGACCAGAGTTCATGGATAGGACCTGTGAACGTGTTTACAGGATATTGTACGCCAACAGGGGGTTCTAGTTCAACTTCATATTACCTGAAAACGATTACTACAACAGGAGGAATTACGAATTTAAATTATTCTGCTAACTCCTATACAGCGTATGTTAATAATTCAGCCACAGTTTTTTCAGGGTTACCAACCAATACAATAACCATGAACTTGAACAGTGGAACCAGCACTTATAATTATTATGTTTGGGTTGACTGGAATAATAATATGAGTTTTAATGATCCGGGGGAAACCATTCTGGCAACTACCGGTTATGTTACAAACGGAACAGCATCAATTGTAATACCCGGAACACAGGCTCCTGGTAATTACAGAGTAAGAACATCAACATCCTATATTGGAGCCAATACTTCATGTGGACCTGCAGCGTGGGGTAATTTTGTAGACTTTACATTAAATGTTATTGCCTTACAACCATGTAGTACTTCGCCTCCAGCGAATATTGCAGTGTCCAATATTACACCAACTACAGCTCTTGTGAGCTGGCTGCCTTCAATAGGTGCTACTTATGTGCTAAGATATAAAGCTGTAACTGCGCCAACATGGAATACCGTAAATATTACTACTCCACTTGCGAGCAGTTATACGATAAACAATCTTACAGAACAGACCCAATATGAAGTTCAGATTGCTACAATCTGTGGAACGCAAGGACCATTCTCTACAAGTACTAATTTTACAACTCCTGCTATTTCTTATTGTAATGCGGGTTCTACAAGTACTACGATTGATGGCTTTATCAGTAAAGTTGTGGTAACTCCTAATGCTGCAATACCAATGACCAGTACTTCAGATTTCAGCAATTATACGGATTACACTACAGATCCTGCAAGGCTTATTACTTTAGTGAGAGGTTTAGGAGCTAATACCGTTACTATTGAAAAGTCATGGCCTGGAACTCAATGGTCGTTCGGAACAGGAGTATGGATTGACTTTAACAGAAACGGAGTTTTTGAAAGTTTTGAGCAAGTACTGAATTCACCAAGTAATACTACCACTCCTGTTACTGCTACCTTCACTGTACCTAACGTTGCTGGAGGAGTTTACACAGGAAATCTTAATACCCGTATGCGTGTAGCATTAAGAGAAAGTGGAGCAGCTGCTGCTTGTGGAACGTTCACTTGGGGTGAAGTAGAAGATTATGCAGTAAAATTGATTGATCAGCCTGCTTGTACTACTGCGCCGCCTACGAATATTACCGTTACAAACCTTACAGCTTCTACAGCTACGGTTTATTGGATGGGTGCTGCGAATGCTACTTATACCATCAGATGGAAGCTGGCTACTGCAGGGACTTATACAATTCCACCTGTAACTCTAGCACCTGGAGTAAGTAATTATACTATTCCTGGTCTTACTGAGCAGACTAAATATGATGTACAGGTTTCTACTACATGCGGAACTTCTACAGGAGGATACTCTACAACAGTACAGTTTACAACACCACCACTTTCATATTGCCCGATGACAGGTACGGGAACTAACGACCACATTTCAAATGTAACCGTTACGTCTTCTAACCCTGGAGTTCCGGTGATGAGTAATACAACTGTACAGAATAATTATACAAGCTATTCAACACCTCAAACATTAATCACTCTTGATGCAGGTTCTATAAATAATAAAATCTCTGTAGCAAAAGGATGGACAGGTGCCACGAGCAATGATGCAGTATCAGTTTGGATAGACTATGACAGAAACGGGGTTTTTGACACCTCAGAACAGATTATAAACTCAGCAGCGAGTACTGCAACTCCTGTTACTAATAATAGTTTCAGTGTTCCGGGAACAGCTTATACAGGTCCGCTGACAACTACAATGAGAGTAGTGCTTAAACGTACCAGTGCTCCGGTATTATGCCAGAATGCAGTCAACGGTGAGGTTGAGGATTATGCAGTGAAAATTAGACCTTGTAGCAATGCAACACCAAACCAGCCTACTATCACGGCGACTCATAACTCTGCCACGCTTACGTTAACCGGTTCGGCAACCAATGTCACTTATTTTGTAAGATACAGAGTTCAGGCAACTCCTCCGGGAGCATGGACGGAAGTATATGCTTCAGCATTGTTAAACAACCTTCCACTTGTATTGAACGGTTTAACTCCGGCTACAATCTATGAAGTTCAGGTGGCTACTGTTTGTGGAGATGCTATCGGTACATTTACACCGATCAAAACATTCGTAACAAGATGTGACCCTACACCTCCAAATGTTACAGTAAGTAATATTACAACAAACTCTGCATTGATCACTTGGGCACCGCTTGCAGCGAGCTCCACGTATACACTGGAATGGAGAAAAGTAGGAGCTGCTACTTGGACTCAGGTTCCTAACATTGCTCCTCCTACTAACACTCATTTGTTAACAGGTTTAGATCCGTATACAAAATATGAAGTGAGAGTTGCAAATAAGTGTGTTGGAGAAAATACTCTTAACCCATATTCAAATCCGAAAGTATTTACTACGGAAAGAACATGTGAGCTTCCTCCTCCAGGGTTAACTATCACTCAGATTACCCCTACATCGGCTGAAGTTACATGGGAAGGTTTCCCTGGTGCAACTTATATCCTGAGATATAGAAAAGTAGGTATTCCAAGCTGGACCAATGTCCCTCTAACAACGAATACTTACACAATAACAGGATTATTGGAAGAAACGAAATATGAAATGCAGGTTGTGAACATCTGTAACGGTACACCGGGTACATACACGCCTCCATACTATTTCACGACACCTACAGTAACCTACTGTCAGATGGGTTCTCAAAATGCTGTTAACGAACATATTTCCAAAGTTACGGTAGTTCCAACTGGAAGACCTAAAATGGAAAATGCTTCAGGACCTTCCAGCTATACAAATTATACAGGAGTACCTGACACATTCATAGAAATGGTGCAGGGATCTACTGGAAATCAGATCACGATTGAGAAAAAATGGAACGGAACTAACCATAATGAAGGAATTGCAGTATGGATAGATTTCAACAGAAACGGATACTTTGATATTGATGAAAGAGTACTTACATCACCTCCGAACACTACAAGTCCTGTTACAGGAACATTCAACGTACCTGTAGACGCATATGTAAGTATGACGAACTATAAGTATGTAGTAATGAGAGTAGCAATGATGAGAGACGGAGTTCCTGTGAACTGTACAAATTTTGCAAATGGGGAAGTAGAGGATTACTCAGTAAGAATTGCTAAACCGGGAGTGCCTAACTCTGTTAACCAGACTGATATCATGATTTACCCTAACCCGGTAAGCACAGTATTGTATGTGAAGAATATTAGCAAAAAAGCTAAATATAAGATCTACAATTCTGCAGGGCAGATCATCAGCGACGGTATTTTGCTTAACAACCAGATCAACGTCAGCAAATTGATCAATGGTATTTATGTAATAGATATCGATGACAATGGTGTAACGGTTCAAAAGAAATTTATTAAAGAATAATATTAAATTTCAAATACAAATAAGCCCTCAGAAATGAGGGCTTATTTATTGCTGAAAGTTTTTTGTTTAAAAAAATTACATTAAAAACCTCGTTAGAAATTTTTCTAACGAGGTTTTTTTTATTCAATACTAAAGATGATCTGTTCAGTTTGTTCCTTAAGATCCTCCAGGTTGCTATTGTTATAGATAATGCAGTCTGCGAGTTTTATCTTATCTTTTTCCGGCATCTGCTTTTCCATGACAGATTCTACTTCGCGGTAAGTTTTCCCATCCCTGTCCATGACTCTTTTGGCTCTGATATTATCTTCAGCAGTGACCAAAAGAGATTTGTAACACTGCCGGTTCAGCTTTAATTCAAATAATAAAGCAGTTTCTTTAAAGACCAGATACTTAGTTTGTTTTTTAAGCCATTCTTCAAAATCAATCCGTACGGCAGGATGAATAATCTCATTTAATTCATGAAGCTGTTCCTTATTATTGAAAACTTTTTCTGCTACAAATTTTCTATCATATAGCCCATTTGCATCATAAGCTTTATCGCCCAGTAAACCTACTATTTTTACCTTTAAATCCTCACTCTCATTCACAATGGCTTTCGCCCTATCATCGGAATAGTAAACAGGAAATCCAAAGTCCTCAATAAAATGGGCTACAGTGGTCTTTCCTGAGCCTATACCACCGGTAAGACCGATCACCTTGGGTCCCGGTTCCGGTTCTGCTTGCTGTGTTTCTGAATGTAAATCTTCCATAATCAAAAATTAATAACCAAAAACATCATTAAAACTGTGAATTTCATCCAATCTTACCCCTTTTTCAGTCATTTTAAGACTCGCCAGTTCATTGTGGGCATCATGTTCAAAGAACAGAAGATATTCATTGTCTATACACTGTTTCAGGAACTTTCCTTTCTCTTCCAATGTCAAGAGAGGTCTTGTATCATATCCCATCACATAAACCTGATTAATATGCCCTGCGGTAGGAATAAGGTCGGCTGCAAAAACAATCGTTTTTTCCTGATATTGGATTACCGGAAGCATTTGTTTTTCCGTATGTCCGTCTACAAAAATCACATCCATTTTCAGGTCAGGAGCGAAACCGTAATTTCCCGTAGTAGGAAGAGGCAGAAAGTTAAGTTGTCCGCTTTCCTGCATCGGAAGAATATTCTCTTTCAGAAAGCTGGCTTTTTCTCTTGCATTCGGTTCTGTAGCCCATTGCCAGTGGTTTTCATTTGTCCAGAACTGAGCGTTTTTAAAAGCCGGTCTGTATCCCGTTCTGTCATCATTCCATTCAATAGCACCTCCGCAATGATCAAAGTGAAGATGCGTAAGGAATACATCCGTAATATCTTCTTTCACAAAACCGAATTTCTTTAAATTCTTATCAAGATTATCGTCTCCCCAAAGTGAATAGTGCCCGAAGAATTTATCATCTTGTTTATTTCCGAGACCACAGTCTACAAGGATCAGTTTCTTGCCGTCTTCTATAAGCAGGGATCTCGTTCCCAGTTCAATCAGGTTTCTTTCGTCTGCAGGATTGGTTTTTTCCCACAGACTCTTTGGGACGACCCCAAACATGGCACCGCCGTCCAGTTTAAATTTTCCACATTGTATTGGATATAGCTTCATATATATTTTTGATTATTATTTCTTTATTAATTTCATTTTCTCAGCAATTTTTCTTCCATTCTCATCCGAATTTTCAAGTTCAGAGATAATATTCTGATAATCACGATCTTTTCTGTTTTGAGAAAGCTTTTGCTTGATGAATATTTCTGTCGGAATTATTTTTAGTCCGAAAGCACCTTTCATTTCCTTCTCCACAAACTCTCTTCCCATATCTTTTACCATGACAGGACACTTCTGAAAACTTTCATACTTTGAAGTTAATTTTTCCAGATGCTGATAAAGTTCGTCATGATTCATCAGCTGCACTTTTCCATAGACCTGAACAGCTTCATAATTCCAGGTTGAAACATTCATATGATCATACCAGCTGCTCGAAATATAAGTATGAGCTCCCAGGAAATCACAAAGGACTTCATCTCCGTCCTTTAATATTTTTGCCTGAGGATTAGCTCTTGAGATATGAGTTTCTACATATACATTCTCAGGATCATCCTCATTAAACATCATCATAGAATGGGTGGCTCTTATTTTTTCAACGGAAGAAATAAGCAGGGCAAATGCATTATCCCTGATGATTTCTTTCATCAGATCATAATCTTCACTTCTGTATAATTTTGGAATAAACATAGACTGTTAAAATAATTCTCCCGGATTTCCCGGTCTGGATATGTTTAAATGCTTATAGGCTTTGTCGGTTACTTCTCTTCCTCTCGGTGTTCTGATGATAAATCCTTCCTGGATCAGAAAAGGTTCATAAACCTCTTCCAGGGTCTCAGGATTTTCAGCAATTGAGGTAGCAAGAGCGGAAATCCCAACCGGTTTTCCTTTAAAGTTTTCAATCATGACCCGCATAATCTTGTTATCCATTTCATCTAGGCCAAATTCATCCACATTGAGAGAATTCAATGCATATTTTGTAATGTTGATCTCAATTTCTCCGTTTCCTTTGATTTCGGCAAAATCACGTACCCTTCTCAGCAAAGCATTCGCAATCCTTGGCGTTCCGCGGCTTCTTCTGGCAATCTCTATCGCTGCATCTTCATAAATCTTACTCCCCAGAACCCTTGAGCTTCGCTGAATGATCATCGATAAAAGTTCAACCGAATAATATTCAAGCCTGCTTTGAATCCCAAATCTTGCCAGCATCGGCTTCGTTAGCATTCCACTTCTTGTGGTTGCCCCTACCAAAGTGAAAGGATTCAGGCCGATTTGCACACTCCTGGCATTAGGACCGGTTTCCAGCATAATATCTATCTTATAATCTTCCATGGCAGAATACAGATATTCTTCTACAACAGGAGACAGACGGTGAATCTCATCAATAAAAAGAACATCATTTTCTTCCAGATTTGTCAGCAATCCAGCTAAACTTCCTGGCTTATCCAAAACAGGACCGGAAGTGACCTTGCAGCTTACACCAAGCTCATTGGCAATAATATTGGCTAAAGTTGTTTTACCCAGACCTGGAGGACCATGCAGAAGAACATGATCAAGAGCACCACCCCGTCTTTTGGCAGCACTTACAAAGACTTCAAGGTTTTCCAAGGTTTTTCTCTGCCCGGCAAAGTCCTTAAAACTCTGCGGGCGGATCTGCTCCTCCTGCATAAGCTCTTCATGTGAGTAGTTTTCCTTATCTGGATGTAAAAAATCTGGCATTAATTCATTTCATTTACCTCAAAGATAGGAAATTTAGAATTAGATTGAGAAAATTCAGGGATTCAAAAAAGGATGATTGTAAGGCTGAGGTAAAGGCAAAGGTAAATACAATAGCTGAGGCTAAAGGTGATTTTGATTTAGTACATTGAGATATTTTAAGTATTTTTGAGAAGAAAAGCTACAGATTAAATTGATAAAAGATTTTACAGAAATGCCCGTTTGGCAAAAAGCAATTGAAATTGCCGAAAGATGTTTTCTTATATCTGCTGACTTACCTAAACAGGAAGATTATGCATTGACTTCACAACTGAGAAGATCTGCACAAAGTATTGCAGCAAATATTGCTGAAGGCTTTGGAAGAAGGACTGCTAAAGATAAAAGCAGATTTTATGATATTTCCAGAGGGTCAGCATTTGAAACTAAAAGTCATTTGATATACGGAAATAGAGTAAAATACTTTTCTGATAATGATTGTTTACAAATTCATATTCTAATTGATGAGGTAATATTTGATTTAAATAAAATTACCAATTATTTGAAAAATAACAGTCAATATTAATCTAAACCTAACTCTAAATCTCAGCTTTAATCTAAACCTAACTAAAAATGAAATTAATAGGACCTTTCAAGCAGATCATTACGTTGGCAGATCTTCCGTTAAGAGGAAAAATATCCGATGAGCAAATTGATATTATTACAGACGGAGGAATTTTGGTAGATAATGGCTTGATTAAGAAAGTTGGAAACTTTAAGATGCTAAAGACTGAAAATCCGGGTACAGAAACGGAAATTATTGAAGGTGAACAGATTGCTCTCCCCGGATTTGTAGATTCACATACCCATATCTGTTTTGGAGGAAACCGTGCCAATGACTTTGCCATGCGTAATGCGGGGAAAACTTATCTTGAAATAGCAGAAAGTGGCGGTGGGATCTGGAGCTCTGTGCAGCACACAAGGAATGCTTCAGAAGAAGAATTATTAAAGACATTGGTAGAAAGAATCAGCTTCCTGATTTCATTAGGAATTACAACCGTTGAAATAAAAAGTGGCTATGGATTAGATGCCGCGAATGAGCTGAAAATGCTTAGAATCATTAAAAAAGCGCAAGGGCAGACAAAAGCAAGGCTGGTTCCAACCTGTCTTTCCGCCCACCTGAAACCTAGAGATTTTGATGGAAGCAATCAGGAATATTTAGAGTATATCCTTACAGATATTTTACCGAAAGTAAAAGAAGAAGGACTAGCACAGCGTGTAGATATATTTATAGAGAAATCTGCATTCCAGCCTGATGAAAGCAGGGATTTCCTGGTTAAAACTAAAGAATTAGGTTTTGATATTACCGTTCATGCGGATCAGTTTACACCGGGAAGTTCCCGAATCGCAGTGGAAGTGGGTGCAAAATCTGCAGATCACCTGGAAGCCACTATTGACGAAGATATTGAGTTTTTAGCACAATCGGATACTGTTGCTACGGCGCTTCCTGGAGCAAGTTTAGGATTGGGAGAAAAATTTACACCGGCCAGAAAACTGCTGGATGCCGGAGCTATTGTAGCCATTGCCAGCGACTGGAATCCGGGATCCGCACCAATGGGGAATTTAATTACCCAGGCTTCTATTTTGGCAACATTTGAAAAATTAACAACAGCTGAAGTATTGGCAGGAATTACATTTCGTGCTGCCCATGCGCTCGGTCTTGAAGATATAGGAAAGCTGGAAACGGGTAAAAAAGCAGATTTTGTAACGTTTAAAACAGATAATTTTCAGAACGTTCTTTACAATCAGGGAAGCCTGAATGCTGAAACTGTTTATATCAGCGGAAATCTTAGTCATTAGATTATGGGTATTTTTGATAAGATCTTAAGCAAAAAACAGCCGGAAAAAGAAACCAAAACCTATAAGGATTTTTGGGACTGGTTTTTGACAAAAGAAAAATTTTTTTTTGAAATTGTAAAAGGCAGAGAACATATTGAAGAGCAGTTCTTCGATATCATATCTCCTGAGCTTACCAAAATAAATGATGGTTACTATTTTCTCTCAGGAATGTGTGATGAAGATACGGCGGAACTCATCATTACGGTAGAAGGTGACGTGAAAAAAATAATTTTCGCTGAAGAGCTTATTGCCGCAGCCCCTAAGATTGATCATTGGAAGTTTACAGCACTCAAGCCCGAAACGGATATTGAAAATATTGGACTGAAAATGGGCAGTTTAGAGTTTACAAAAAATAATATCTATTTTTATTCCAATGACATAAAAGGTTATCCGGATGAGATCGATCTGGTCTTTGTTTATGAAAACTTAGATGAAGAAAACAGAGAATCTGCTACGACAGGGATCTGTATTTTTCTGGATAACTTCCTGGGTGAATTGAATTTTGCTACGCAAATTGATACTTTCAGCATTATAAGCAAAAGTGAAGCGGAACAGGAACTTGTTCCCATAGAAAAATTAAAAGAATTTCTTCTTTGGAGAGAAAGGGAATTTACAGAAAAGTACAAAGATCTGGAGGTTTTGGAAAGTGAAGATCAGTTTTCTCTCCTTGAAGCCACCCTGGAAAACGGGATGCCACTTATGGCCACAGTGAATGCTTCTCTGTTAAAATATGATGCAAAAGCTTCTTATCCGTGGATCTCAGTCCTGAAGATTTTTTACGATGGAAAGAACAATAATGGTTTTCCGGAAGAAGCAGATTACAATACAATGAATGCCATTGAGGATTATGCGATAGAGCATCTTAGCTCAAAAGATGGTCATCTGTATATTGGCAGGGAAACGGCAGACAATTCCAAAAGCATTTATTTTGCAAGCAAAGATTTCAGGCGGTCTTCTAAAGTTTTTGATCAGATCATAAAAGAAAATCCTCAATATAAAATTTCACTGGAAATTTATAAAGATAAGTACTGGCAGAGTTTTGAACACTACAATGTAAATTAAAGAATATTCATTTTTTTGTATGGCAAATTAAGCGGAATACAGCCTTAGGCTTTTATTTTTTATTTAAGTTTTCTTATATTGTGACCTCATTACTGTTGATTCATTGTATAAAACAGTAATTTTCTATAGTTCTTAAGTACACCCCTGAAAAGGAAAATAATGCAGTCATATTATTCTTTGAGTACTTCTGCCGGGGCTATGCCTGTCTGTCAATATTAATCCGAAAAATAAATTTGATGAAGTTTAAAAACGTACAATCTACTTTCAACAAGGGAGTTACAATTCCAAGTCTTATTTTTATTATTGGAACATGTTTTCTTTCCGCTCTATATCCTAAGCCGACGGAAAGTGTCCTGAATGAGATTAAACAGTTCATATTTATTAATCTGAACTGGGTGTATGTCTGGGCGGTTACGCTGTTTGTGATCTTTTTAGTTTATCTGCTGTTCAGTAAATATGCGAATATAAAGCTGGGAACTAACGACAGTAAACCGGAATATTCCTTTTTTTCATGGATATCAATGCTGTTTGCGGCAGGAATGGGAATCGGGTTGATTTACTTTAGTGTGGCAGAACCTATGCAGCACTATTCTTCCGAAGTTTTTGCAGATAATCATTATGTCAGCAGAGCAAAGCAAGCACAATTATACACCTTTTTTCACTGGGGAATTCATGCCTGGGCCATTTATGGAGTTGTAGGGCTTTCCTTATCGTACTTTGCATATCGTTACAGATTACCTCTTTCCTTACGAAGCTGCTTTTATCCGTTGCTGAAAGATAAGATTAATGGCAGGTGGGGAAATGCAATTGATGTTTTTGCATTATGCTGTACATTCTTTGGACTGACCACTACCTTAGGATTTGGAGTGGTACAGATCAGTTCAGGCTTGAATATACTCCATATTACTGCGGAAAACAGTTTTACCAATCAGGTGATTATTGTGATCAGCCTTATTGCTCTTTCTGTATTTTCAGCGATTAGCGGAGTGGATAAAGGCGTAAAGATTTTAAGCAATATCAATGTAATGAGTGTGATTGTGCTCTTACTTTTTGTACTGATATTAGGTCCGACGGTATATCTGATAGGAAGCTTTACCGATGGGTTGGGAAACTATATCAATAATTTTTTTAATCTTACTTTCAACACCCATGTTTACGAAAAAAATGCATTACCATGGTTCTATGACTGGACCATTTTATACTGGGCATGGTGGATTTCATGGTCGCCATATGTAGGATTATTTATCGCCCGAATTTCCAAAGGACGTACCATTAGAGAATTTATTCTCGCAGTTTTAGTACTTCCTACATTATTCAATTTTATCTGGATGTCCGTGTTTGGGAACAGTGCCATCTGGTTCGATCTGAATGTTGCTAACGGGAAATTAAGTGAACTGGCATCCGATCCTGATGCACTGATGTTCCGGTTTTTAGAATATATGCCCTTATCAACCCTGACCGGATTTTTTGTTATTGCCATCATTATTATTTTCTTTGTGACATCCGCCGATTCGGGAATATTCGTAATGAACAGTATAGCTACCAAAAATGCTAAAAAATCTCCTAAGTGGCAGGTTGTATTCTGGGGTATTTTGCTTGCTGTACTTTCCCTTTTGTTATTAAATGCCGGGGGATTAAAGGCCCTGCAAAGTATGACTTTAATTACAGCATTGCCCTTTTCAATCATAGTTCTTTTATTTATAGTAAGCTTGATGAAGGGATTGATCATTGACCAGAAATATTATGATACCAACTTTTCGGCTTCCACCGTTCCCTGGTCGGGTGAATTTTGGAGAGAACGTTTAAAAAACATTGTTTCCTTTAAAGATAATTCTTCAGTAGATCATTTTATTCAGGTTAAAACAAAAGAAGCCTTTACGGATCTGCAGCAGGAATTTGCAGCCAACGGAATTGAAGCAAAAATAAATCATTATGAAAATCCTGCCAGAATAGAAATAGAGATTCACCAGGGAGTCGTCAATAATTTCATTTATGGGATTGAAAATAAAGTGAAAACCGTTTCCGAATATATGATCAAAGAAGAGAATCTTCCTGATCTGGAGGATAATAAAACCCACTACCCGAGATCCTATTTCGGAGATGGGAGAGAAGGATATGATGTGCAGTATTTTACAAAAAATGAGCTGATTTCCGATGTACTCAAGCATTATGAACGATTCCTGGAAATTGTTTCAGAAGAACGCAATGAAATGTTCATAAGCAGTAATGCCAATCAGAAAAAAGAATGATTTAAGATAAGTATATGATAGGAATGACGGATGTCATGGAGCGGTTATGAAATTGAACACAGGAGCATTTTAATATCTAAACAATATTATTTAGATTTACTGGATAAAACGCAGTAATTAAAATTTAATTTAGATCTATGTTTCAGGACACTTGGCAAGGCAGATTAGACGGAGAAGAACCTCTTTTCCACAGAATATTTCAAAGAGTTAAAAAAGAACATAATTACGATAATATTAAAGCAGATGATTTTGTTCTGCATGGCTTTGCGGTGGATGAAGGCGTGAGACGGAATAAAGGACGGCAGGGCGCCAAAGATGCCCCCGATGTAATCCGAAAAAATATGTCTAATTTCCCCGTGATCCTGCCGGATTTTTCCCTTCTTGATTTCGGAAATATAACCTGTGAAGACAGCGATCTTGAAAGCACCCAGAACAGCCTTGCGAAAAATGTTTCGAAAGTTTTGCTGAAAGGAGGGAAATCACTTGTTTTAGGCGGAGGCCATGAAGTAACCTATGGCCACTATTTAGGCGTAAAAACAGCTTTTCCGGAACAGAAGATCGGGATCATCAACATAGATGCTCATTTTGATAACAGGCAGCCGGAAAAAGGAATAGGAGCAAGCTCAGGAACCGGATTCTGGCAAATTGCACAGGAAGGGCAGATCAACTCACTTCATATCGGGATCCAGAGAAATTCAAATACCCTGAAGCTTTTTGATACGGCCCATCAGTACGGAATGAAATATATCCTTGCCGATGAACTCTTTTTTGAAAACCTTCCTTCCATCTATCAGCGTATTGATGAGTTGGCGGAGAGTGTAGATTTTGTCTATCTTACGATCTGTATGGATGTTTTCAATGCATCGATCGCTCCCGGAGTTTCCGCTTCTGCTTACAACGGGATCTTTGCAGATACACCTTTTATGCATTTTTACAGACACATTTTAAAAAGCAAAAAACTTATAGCACTTGATGCAGCAGAAGTTAATCCATCACTTGATATTCAGGATAGAACAGCCCGCCTGGCCGCATGTCTTGTGAATGAATGGTTTATGATCTGAAGATAAAATTATATTATTTCGATAGAGAAAAAACATTATTTTATTTAGCCTTAAGGAATAAAATTTGTTACTTTCACACTGCTTTTAGAGTAAAGCATTAATAAATTCATTTTGTGAATTTGAAACAGAAATTAGATTATGGAACAGTTAATTGAAAATAAGCTTATTAAAGCAGATAAGACATTTTCAGAATGGAGAAAAGTACCGTTTGAAGAAAAGCAGAAGCTGATTGCAAAGGCGGCAGAAATTTTAAAGAACAATTCAGAAAAATTCGGCAGGATCATCACAACTGAAATGAATAAGCCTATTTCAGAGTCGATTGCTGAAGTTGAAAAATGTGCCTTAATGATGAATTATTATGCAGGTGCTCAAAATGTTTTAAAACCTGAAAAAATTGAATCTGAATTTTCCTATTCTGAAGTTCACTATGTTCCGAAAGGTGTTATTTTAGGCGTTATGCCCTGGAATTTTCCTTTCTGGCAGGTATTGAGATTTGCTGTTCCTGCAATTTTGGCTGGAAATACAGTAGTTCTGAAACACGCTTCAATTTGTTTCGGAAGCGGGAATGCAATTGTAGAGGTTCTTTTAGAGGCCGGTTTTCCGGAAGGAGTTTTCCAGAACCTGGAAGTAGGGCATAAAGCTGTAAAAGAAATTCTTGAGCACGATGCTGTAAAAGGAGTAAGCCTTACAGGCAGCGGAAAAGCTGGTGGAGAAGTAGCTTCAATCGCCGGTTTAAATATCAAAAAATCCTTATTGGAATTAGGAGGAAGCGATGCCTTCATTATTTTTAATGATGCAGATTTAGAAGAAGCGGCAAAAGCAGGAGTAAAATCCAGACTTCAAAATTGCGGGCAAACCTGTACTGCTGCTAAAAGATTTATTATTGATGAAAAAATTGAAGATGAATTTTTGTTGAAATTCATTGAGGAATATAAAACTTATGAAGTTGGAGATCCTTTAAATAAGGAAACCAAACTAGCGGGAATGGCAAGACCGGATCTGGCCGACGAGTTGGAAGCTCAATTCAACCGGGCATTGGAAAATGGTGCTGAAATCATTATTCCTTTGGAAAGAATTTCTGAAAATGAATTTAAGCCAGGTTTAATTCGTGTTCAGGAGGGAAATCCTATTTTAAAAGAAGAGCTTTTTGGACCTCTTGGAATGGTCATGATTGCTAAAAGCGATGAAGAAGCTTTACAAATGGCTAATGATATTCCTTTTGGACTCTCAAATTCCGTTTGGACGAAAAAAGCAGACCGTCAGTTATTTTTTATTGAAAACTTGGAATCAGGAACGGTAAATATTAACAGAATGACGAGCTCTGACCCACGCTTCCCATTTGGAGGAACTAAATCTTCCGGTTATGGAACCGAGCTGTCATTGCTGGCTTTAAGAGAATTTGTTACTGCTAAAACTATTGTGGGAAATTAATTTGTATAATGTAAAAGCATAATATATTAATGTAACCTATAGTTATTAATATAAAAAAAGTCCCGAAGTATCTATTTTCGGGACTTTTTTGTATGGTGGTCAAAAAGTAATTTGCTTATTGCTCTAAACTGTTGTCAGTCTCAATGTATTCGTCTTTCCTCCTTCATAAGATGGCGTAGCATTGATATTGATCACAAAGTCTCCACTTTCAATATAACCGTGATTATGGGTCAGCATATTAACCTGAATGATTGTTTCGTCAGTAGACTTTTTCATGTCATAATAAAAGGCATGAACTCCCCAAAGAAGGTTCAGCATAGTGATCACTCTTCGGTTTCCACTGTATACGATGATATGTGAATTCGGTCTGTGTGCTGCAAGCTGGAATGCTGTATATCCTGAATGTGTTAGCGTAACAATAGCAGAAACATTGGTAGTTTTAGCAATTCTTACTGCTGCAAGACATACCCTGTTGGTAATGAATCTTTCATCAATACAGTTATAGTCTTTTTCGATAGGTTCGTTTTTATGCTGATAAAAATGAGTCTTTTCAATGTTCTGTACGATTTTTGACATGTTTTCAACTACCTGAACTGGATATCTTCCTACAGAAGTTTCTCCGGAAAGCATTACCGCATCCGCACCGTCCAATACAGAGTTGGCAACGTCATTTACCTCCGCTCTTGTCGGCGTAAGGCTGTTGATCATTGTTTCCATCATCTGTGTAGCAATAATTACCGGTTTTGAATAGAATCTTGCTTTCTCTACCAGGTTTTTCTGGATAGCAGGAACTTCTTCCATCGGAACTTCCACACCAAGGTCCCCACGGGCAACCATCAATCCGTCACATTCCAATAAGATTTCGTCAATATTTTTAACGCCCTCAGGTTTTTCGATCTTAGCAATAATCGGAGTTTTGAATTTCCCGTTTGGATGGCTGTCGATCAGCTTTTTCAGGTCTATAATATCCTGTGCATGTCGTACGAAAGAAAGCGCGATCCAGTCAACCTCCATGTCAAGCATGAAATTAGCGTCCTGAACGTCTTTTTCCGTAAGGGCAGGAAGAGAGACATTGGTATTCGGCAAGTTTACCCCTTTCTTAGAGCTCAGAGGCCCCCCTTGAATAGTCTTTGCCTTTACCGTATCTATTTGGTTGGTTTCAATAACCTCCAGCATCAGCTTTCCGTCATCAATAAGGATTCTTTCCCCAACTTTTACATCTTGAGGAAACTGCTGATAGGTCATGTAAACCTTAGTGGAATCGCCCTCGATTTTTTCATTCGTAAATGTAAGGATATCTCCAGGGTTCAGATAAGAACCTTCCTTTACAACACCTACTCTCAGCTTTGGCCCCTGAAGGTCCCCCAGGATACCCACGGAAAAACCATATTCCTGGTTAAGCTCTCTGATAATTTCAATATTACTTCGAACTAATTCGTAATCTGCATGTGAAAAATTTATTCTGAAAATATCAACACCCGCTTTCATTAGTCCTAACATTACCTCCTTCGATGAGGAAGCAGGCCCTAGTGTTGCAATAATTTTTGTCTTCTTTAAATACTTATTCATAATACTGGATAATTTGATAAAGTTCTTCTTCAGAACCTAATATATAGTCTTGTATCGGAAATACAAGATTTTCCGGGAGCAAAATTACGGAAAAATCAGGAATTTGTTCCGAAGAATGCAGAATATATTCCACATCTACCTGATTATTTAATAAAAATTTAATGTTTTCTTCTTCTGTGAAGAGCTCGGTCTGCAGTTTTTTTTGCTTACTTTCCGAAGACCGGTTTGAAATAAATGTAAAACATGTCTTTGTAAACTTGTGATAAGCCTCAAATCTCTGGAAATAATAATCATAATAAGCCCCGTGAATGATCACATCTTTCTTTCTGGAAAAGGCAAGGCCGTTGATTTGATTTATTTGGTAGAAAAACTCATGAGCAGGTATATCTTTTGCTAATCTTACCAATCCTATGGTAATATCTTCAAATTCTATATCATCCAGATCATAAAGTTTTTGAATTTCCAAGTATGTTTTCTTTTTTGTTTAAAATATAAAATGCTCTTTGTGCTGCCTTTTCTTCTGCTTTCTTTTTGGAAGTTTCCGTCGCATTGGCGATTTTTTCTGCTCCCAGCCAGACGTGACATCTGAATACTATTGCTTTATTGGGTTGGACCTCTTCACAGGTCTCATATTTTATATTTACTTTTTTCTTCTGACTCCATTCAAGAAGAAGACCTTTATAGCTTACAATTTTGTTCTCAAGCTTGTTAATTTCAGTAGGCGTCAGTAATCTTTCCAGGATGATCTTCTTACAGGCATCGTAATGAAAATCCAGATAAACAGCACCAATAAGCGCCTCAAATAAATTTCCGGAAATGTTTTCTCCCAATGCTGCGGATCCCTGCTTCTGCAAAAGATCGATAAGCTTCAGGTCTTCTCCTAATTTATTAAGATTCTTCCTATTAACAATTTTAGATTTCATCTGTGTCAGATATCCTTCATTAGCCTGAGGATAGGTCTGGAACAGATGACAGGAAATAATTGTACCCAAAACAGAATCTCCCAAAAATTCAAGCCTCTCGTAATTGCAGTCTTGATTTTTAGAAGAACTTTTTAAAGAAAAAGCTTCACGGTAAAGAGCAATATTCTGAACCTCCGCACCCAGCATTTTTTTCAGCTCGGTACTAAGGAAATAGTCTCTCTCCGTTAATTTTCTTTTTCTTTGTTTGAGAAGGAATTTAGAAAAGTATTTCTGTAACTCCATTCATTGAATTTAGATTTTCTTAAATAGAACGCAAGCGTTATGCCCGCCAAATCCAAAAGTATTGCTCATGGCTACTTTCACATCTTTCTTAACAGCGTTGTTGAATGTGAAATTCAGTCTGCTGTCAATATTTTCATCATCAGTAAAATGGTTGATGGTAGGCGGAACAATACCATGAATAATAGTTCCTAATGCAGCGATAGCTTCAATTACTCCGGCAGCTCCCAGAAGGTGTCCGGTCATTGATTTTGTAGAATTAATCTGAATATCAAAAGCGTGCTCGCCCAGTAATTTTGAAATTGCGTTGGATTCTGCAATATCTCCTAATGGAGTAGAGGTACCATGCATGTTGATATGGTCTACTTCATCAGCAGTTAAGCCTGCGTCTTCCAAACAGTTTTTCATTACCAGATAAGCTCCCAGTCCTTCAGGATGCGGGGCAGTCATGTGATGTGCATCTGCACTCATCCCGCCACCTTGTAATTCTGCATAAATTGTAGCACCACGTTTTACTGCGTGCTCATATTCCTCAAGGATGATACATCCTGCTCCTTCGCCCAACACAAAGCCATCTCTGTCTTTGTCAAAAGGTCTTGAAGCTGTTTTAGGATCGTCATTTCTTGTAGAAAGTGCCATCATCGCATTAAATCCACCGACACCACTTGCTGTTACGGCTGCTTCAGAGCCTCCGCATACAATAACATCTGCTTTTCCAAGCTGGATAATCATCTTGGAATCAATTAAAGCGTTGGCTGAAGATGCACAGGCAGATACCGTAGTATAATTCGGCCCGTGAAAGCCATACTCTATTGAAATATGTCCAGGAGTGATATCCGCGATCATCTTAGGAATAAAGAATGGGTTGAATCTTGGAATTTCCGTGTTCGCCCATCCTAAAACCTCAGTTTCAAAAGTTTCTAAACCTCCGATTCCTGACCCCCAGATTACACCGACTCTGTTTTTATCTACATTGTCTTCCATAATCCTGGAGTGCGCTACCGCTTCTCTTGCAGCTACCAGCCCAAGCTGGGTATTCCGGTCCATTTTTTTAGCTTCCTTCTTATCGAAATGCTGTAATGGATCGAAGCCTTTCACCTCGCAAGCGAATTTAGTTTTAAAGTTTTTGGCATCAAAAAGAGTAATCGGAGCAGCACCGCTCTCACCTTTAAGAAGATTTTCCCAGTATTCTTTTGCATTATTTCCAATCGGTGTTATTGCGCCAAAACCGGTTACAACTACTCTTTTTAATTCCATAAACTTTTAAAATTTTCTTTTTTGTTGAAGAATATTATTTATTTACTACTTCTTCGATGTAAGCGATAGCGTGCCCTACAGTAGTAATTTTTTCAGCCTGGTCATCAGGGATTTGAATATTGAATTCTTTTTCAAATTCCATGATTAACTCAACTGTATCCAATGAGTCAGCTCCTAAATCGTTAGTGAAGCTAGCTTCAGGAGTTACTTCTGTTTCTTCAACGTCAAGCTTATCAGCGATGATAGCTTTTACTCTTGATGCAATGTCTGACATAGTAAATTATTTTTTTAATTGTTAGATGGTGCAAATATATAAAATTCTTCACGATAAAACATTTTTTTAGTCTTTTTTGTGGACTAGAAGCTTTCATTTTAGTTTGTTTGGTTTTAGTCTTTTAGTTTTCAGATGGTTATGTTAGGGTGTCTGCTGATGCGAAATTGAAAAGTCATTGATTAAAATAATTCCATTCATTTTTTAAGCTCCTATTTTCCTTACTTATCAGCATCTTATTAAATTGAAATTATTCAGTAATTCTAAAGCTTGCATTGTTTTACCATAAAACTTATATACTATTCAAGATACTATTCTGTTTCTTATGCAGTAGTGTAAATCTGCTTTTTAATTTAAAAAATCCATTTTTAATGAAAATATAAGCTTCTGAAATAATCTTATATTCTAGATTTTTAAAGTTCAATTTTAATAATAATAAGAAAAGTTTCTCATTTTGAATGAGTTGGTCAATGTTGTGTGTTAGTGAATAATTGTTTTGATTTCCAGATAGTTGTAAAACTGGCGTAGATTTGAAGTAGCGCTTTTTTTGCATGTTGTCCGGATTTGAAATTTACTTTGCCAAAAATTATTCAAACAAAAAAGTTTAATTAATAACTTTTAATTTCAAACACTATGACGAAAAAATTATTATTAGCAGCAACTATTGCTGTCTCCTCTATTGCGTATGGACAGGTCGGAATCAATACCGCAACTCCCAAAGCAACGCTGGATGTAACATCCACGCCTGCAGATCTTACAAAAACTGATGGTTTTATTGCTCCAAGATTAACAGGAACTGAACTGAAAGCAAAAGATGCCAATTATGATGTTCCACAAACCGGAACCATTATTTATGTTACCCAAGCATTACTCCCTATTGATACAACAACAAAAACAGCCAATGTGACTGCTGTTGGTTATTATTATTTTGATGGTAGTTTATGGAAAGCCTTAACAAGCGGAGGTCAAGAGCCCTGGAACATTTCTGGAACCAATACCCAGGCTTCTGCCAATACCCAAGACATTTATCAGATGGGCAAAGTAGGAATTGGGGTTAATCCCGGAACTTCTCCGGCTGCTAATCTTCAGATTATGGAAACTACAAGCTCAGGAGATACGGGAAATTCAACAGGTGTTGACAATACATTAATTAGTAACAAGTTAGGATTTAAGTTTGGATTCAATAATCAAATCTATGACAGCTCTACATCCGGATCATTTTCAACCTATGGATTGAATAACTCTATTACTGCATCACCGGCATCTTCAGGGTCTTCTTCTTATTATGGTGTGAATAACTCGATTAACCTTAGTGATAGGAATATATCTCAAATGTATGCTTTTAGTACTTGGCCAACTATTACTGCAAACACTAATGATGTTACAGCATCGTATTTAAGATCTTATAATACCATTTTAATTGCAAGTGCTTCTGCTGGAAAATCACTTACTGTAAGCGGAGATATAAAAGGTGCACAATTGCGCGTAACTCTTGCAGGAGCGGGTAATATAACCTCTTTTGAAGCTATTGGTCTTGATGGAGCTTTGTATACTCAGGATGCAGGAGTCAGAAATATTACTTATGGAGCAGGATTGAGAAGCCAGATTAATTTGACGGGTACTGCGGCCAATAATAAGTTTACCAATCTTTATGGGCTTCACATCAATAGAGCTTCTAGGAATGCTACTCCTGCTAATGCATATGGTATTTATATTGACGACTTTACTTTTTCCGGAGGAACAGCTGCGACTAGTTACAACTTATATTCTAAAGGAGTGAGTACCAAAAACTATTTCGAAGGAAGAGTAGGTATCGGGGTTAATGCTCCCGCTGCACCACTTCATGTAGTAAAGCAGGCTTCAGATCTTACGCCTGCAATTATTGAGGGATGTAGTGACCTTCCAGATAACGCAGCAGCCATTGCAGCTGGGTTACCTATTGGGGCGTTGTACAGAACAGGTGATTTTCTAAAAGTGGTACACTAATTCTAGATTTTTTTTTTCATTTTTTACATATGTGTATTTGAATAGTGGCTGCTACAGCAGCCACTATTTTAAATTCTAAACAAAACTATGATCAGAATAAATAATAAAAAAAAGGTTGATCGCTGGATGTATTTTTATTTTTTCAGTATTTTATTAGAATTCTTTATATTGATAATGTCCTATTTACTTTGTGTAAGTTTCTTATACTTATATTGTATTCAGATTGTTATCTGTTTATTAATCATTTTTTTTCTGTTTCTGCTGCTTAATCTGAGATATATTGAAATAGAAAATTCTGAAGCAGTATTCAGTATAAAAGAATTTTATCCAATACGTATAGGATCCCTGTTGATGTTTTACAGGCAGGTAGAAATCCCTTTAACTGAAATTCATTCTGCCAAAGTGGATTTTGCAACAAAAAAACTTTTGATTTTTATTAATAGTAAAGCCGCCGAAAAAGTGGTAATCCAAATTTTTGTATTACAGTATATGACAGAGGGTAATTTACATACAATCAATAAATCTCTGAAAGATTCATTATAATGATTTACTATACATTATTTAGAATGCAAATTAAATGATATGGTTTTATTTAATTAAAGTGAAGTCTTTTTTTTAACTTTACTTACATCATAAATATGCATTAATACTATGTTGAAAAAAATACTTTTTCTGCTTTTCACAATTTCTGTTTCTGTACATCTTTTAGGACAAAAATATACCCCAAAAGAAATAGATAGTCTTGGTAAAATAGCAGCTTTTAGTATGACCAATAAAAAGGAAGCTTTACAACTGCTTTTTAAATACGTTGATATTGCTGGTGAAAGTGGGTATGAGAAGGAAGAAATGTATGCAATGTATCGTGCTTTAACTGTTTATTATGATATGGCAGAATACGAAAAACTAATAGAATATTCTCTAAGACTGGAAGATTATGCTCATAAACTTGGTTATCCGTTTTTTGAAATGCTGGCTATTCGTATGAGGGCAATATCTTATATGAAGTTGGGAGTTTATAATAAATCGGAAAGTTTGTTGAAGCAAGCCCTTGAAAAAGCCTCAAAACTAAAAGGAGATGAGATGTTTGCGGGAAAAGGATCATTATTTAGTGATCTGGTTATCCTCAAAAGTGAAATGAGATTATCTTATGATAAAAGTACATTAGTTTATCTTAAAGAAAGTTTGAAGTGGTATAATAAAATGCAGGATAAAGATAAAAAAGAAATATCCTTAATTCCAATGTATTCTAATATAGGGATGTATTTTTCCGAAGTTCATCAACTTGATTCTGCACGTTACTATAGCCGCAAAGCATTGAGGCTTTCCATTTCAAGAAAAGATACGGTAAATGTGGGTTTTATTTTTAGTAATATGGGTTCTTATTATTATAAGAGTGATGAACAGGATAGTGCTCTTTTCTATTTAAAGAAAGCTTTACCTATTACAAAATTGAGTGCAAGACCTTATCAATTGAAGGATGTTTATGATAATCTTGCTCTTGTTTATGAAAAACAAAAAGATTATAAAAATTCCTTGTTTTACAGAAATAAATATAAAAGTCTTGCTGA
Organism: Chryseobacterium lathyri; assembly: GCF_030812195.1. Classification (GTDB taxonomy): domain Bacteria; phylum Bacteroidota; class Bacteroidia; order Flavobacteriales; family Weeksellaceae; genus Chryseobacterium; species Chryseobacterium lathyri_A. Next base: position 830,975 of record NZ_JAUSSF010000003.1, on the reverse strand, counting down.
CAGCTTACGTAATGTTGAAAAAATGGCTGTAAATAAAGAATCAATACGGGATAACGAAACAAGTAAACAGCAATCCGGTAGATTTTATATTATTTTAGGGCTTATTTTAAGTGTCTTATTGATCATGGTCTATTATGCAGTAAGATATTTTAAAAGATACCGAAAAGAAAGAAAGGAGAAGAAACAAAAGGAAGTGGTGATTTCTGATTTGGAAGATAAAATGAATGATGCTTTTGAAGAAGTAGTTCAATTAGCAAAATCAGATGATCCTGCTTTTCTTTTAAGATTTAAAGAGATTTATCCGGAATTTTATAAAAAACTATCAGAAACGTATCCTTTTCTCACTTCAGGACAGCTTAAATTTTGTGCATTGCTCCGTCTCAATTTTTCTACTAAAGAAATTGCTCATTATAATCACCTGACTATTCGGGGAATTGAAACCAAAAAAAACAGATTAAGGAAACAACTGGATATTCCTTCGCATGAAGACCTCAATAACTGGATGATGAAATTTTGAAAATTTCGTTTTAATATCTATATGGTATAACAAAATAAAAAAAGGACCTTGGAAAAGGACCTTTTTTATTAAAAGTGGAGTTGGAGGGATTCGAACCCTCGTCCAAACAAGCAATACATAAGATTTCTACATGCTTATTCTACCATTGGTTTTCGACTGGAGGCAGAGGGCAGACACCCAACTTCCAGCTTATCTTCTGAAGTTTTCGAGTTTCAGCCAAAGCATCTGAAACCTTATTCCTGCATTCCTATATCCCAGAATCAAACGCCGCAGAACAGAGCATTTGTGAGATATCTTGCTTCCTTACTATCTTCAGGAAAACGCTTGATCTACTATACTTCGATATTAAGCTGCAAGAGCGAACTCTTCGTTGCCAGTTAAAGTTGTGTAGCAAGGGATTAAAGAGATCGCGCTACGGTTCTCTGCATGCTTACTTACCCATTGATCTTGCTGTCGAAACCAGTCAACCCCATGAATAAAGTAGCTACAAAGATAGGGATTTTTGTTTACATATAGTTCATAATATGACATACTTTTCAGATAATCCCCAGTATGTTTATATTGCTGTTATTAGTATATAACGGATAATAGAGAGGACTCAAAATTTTAAAAATAGCATACTTGTCCACATTATTGTATCTGATTGTGGATAACTTATAATGTGTTTTTTAAAGAAAGTGGAGCTAAATTTTGCAGTTTAATAAAAAATGTCTAGTTTTGCAATCCAAAATGAGATGTAAAATATGTTAATAATTCCAGTAAAAGATGGGGAATCCATCGACAGAGCTTTAAAAAAATATAAAAGAAAATTTGATAAAACGGGTACAGTTCGTCAATTGAGATCTAGACAAGCGTTTATTAAGCCTTCTGTAACTTTAAGACAAGCTAGACTAAAGGCCGCTTACAAACAAAGAGGACTTAGCAAGGAAGAGCAGGCTTAAGATTTTTCTTAACCACATACTAAATTCACTTCTTAAATACGTATATTTGAGAGGTGAATTTTTGTTTTTATACCTTATGTAATGTTAGATAAGTATTTAGAATATTTACAGTTCGAAAAGAGGTATTCGCCTCACACTATTACAAGTTACCGAAAAGATCTTGAAGACTTTTCCCATTTCTACCTTAAAACAGAAGCTTCTGAAGATATTTCCAAGGCTGATAAAAAAGTAATCAGGAATTTTATCGTCGAATTGAGCGAAAATAATATTTCAAAAAGAAGCATCAATAGAAAATTATCATCCCTCAGAAGTTTTTATTTATTCCTTTTAAAGGTCGGTGAAATTAAAGTCTCTCCCACGGAAAGTATATCTTCCCTTAAGTTTTACGCTGAAAAACAGATTCCTATCTCACAGGAAGAAATGCAGGCGCTCAGTGACGGTGTTCTGATAGATCAACCCGATATTCTGGAAAAATGTATTATAGAGGTATTATACCAGACCGGAATGCGTAAAGCTGAGCTTTGTGGCCTGATGTTTGAACACGTTAACCTAGAAGGAAATGAGCTCAAGGTAATAGGAAAAGGAAATAAAGAACGTTTTATTCCCATTTCCGCAGACCTCTCAAATCTGCTTAGAAGTTACCTGGAAATAAGGAAATCTGATACCGAATATAAAACCTATTTTTTCATCAATAAAAAGGGTAAAAAACTCAATGAAAAATTTGTTTATGTGGTAGTTAATAAGTACCTTAGTCTTGTAACAACGAAAGAAAAAAGAAGTCCTCACATCCTTCGGCATAGCTTTGCTACACACGTTTTGGATAATGGGGCGGAGATCTCCAAAGTAAAAAAAATATTAGGGCATTCCAGTCTTGCAAGTACTCAGGTCTATACGAATGCTAATATTGAACAATTGAAAAAAGTGTTTAATCAGGCTCATCCTCGAGCATCTAAAAAAGAAGAATTATGAAGATCACAGTTCAATCAATTGGTTTAACTCCACACGAACCATTAGAATCACACATTGACAAAAAAGTAAGCAAATTGGAAACCTTTTATGATAAAATTCATGAGTGTAAGGTGTTCTTAAAAGTTGAAAATAACTCTGATAGAAACAACAAAACTGCCGAGCTTATTTTAGCCGTCCCAGGCGACGATATCGTTGTAAAAAAGACGTCTGAAACTTTTGAAGAAAGTTTAGACCTATGTGTTGATACTGCTAAAAAGCTATTAATCAAGAAAAAAGAAATGGCGTAGTAAAAAAAGTTTAAAAAAGTTATAGAAAAGTTTGAGAATTCAAAAAATCCGTTCTATATTTGCACTCGCAAAAAGGGAACAGCGATCTTTTGAATTCTTTTTTATATGCCTCCATAGCTCAGTTGGCCAGAGCACGTGATTTGTAATCTCGGGGTCGTGGGTTCGAATCCCTCTGGAGGCTCTTTTTAATATAAACATGAGGGGAGATTCCAGAGTGGCTAAATGGGACTGACTGTAACTCAGTTGCTTCGGCTTCGTAGGTTCGAATCCTGCTCTCCCCACATTTTATATTAGATGAAAACTTGTGTATCTAAAGGATTTTTCCTAAGTTTGCACAGCGTTACCAATAGTTTTGGAAACAAAATTGCGGAAGTAGCTCAGTTGGTAGAGCGTCAGCCTTCCAAGCTGAATGTCGCGGGTTCGACCCCCGTCTTCCGCTCAAAATAGATCACTCTGCTAGAGGGTGATTTTTTTTTAACTGCTGAAAAGCATAGAGTAGATTCTCTCTAAAGCCTTCAGTTTACATTTTAAAATTGCCTCCATAGCTCAGTTGGCCAGAGCACGTGATTTGTAATCTCGGGGTCGTGGGTTCGAATCCCTCTGGAGGCTCAATTTTAATATAACATGAGGGGAGATTCCAGAGTGGCTAAATGGGACTGACTGTAACTCAGTTGCTTCGGCTTCGTAGGTTCGAATCCTGCTCTCCCCACATTTATATTAATAAAAAAAGTTTTGTAGATTTAAAAGGATTTTCCTAGATTTGCACAGCGTTACCAATAGTTTTGGAAACAAAATTGCGGAAGTAGCTCAGTTGGTAGAGCGTCAGCCTTCCAAGCTGAATGTCGCGGGTTCGACCCCCGTCTTCCGCTCAAAGAAAATCACGCTAATTAGTGTGATTTTTTTGCTTCAATGCCGACTTAGCTCAGCGGTAGAGTGCTTCCTTGGTAAGGAAGAGGTCACGGGTTCAAGTCCCGTAGTTGGCTCTCTATATTTCCCGAATCTTTTCGGGATTTTTTTTTTACCCTAAAATCTAGTTTTAAGTCTGGTTTATAGTATGCCTCCCAGAAATCTTCAGCAACAAAAAAAAACAATAATTACTCCTTTTTTTGTAAAAATTTACCTTAAAATTTAATTAAATCTGTCCATCAGCTTTCAATGGATAATACAGGAACATAAAAATTTCGTTAAATTCGTATAAAATAAGATTTTGATGAATATTCTTTTATTGGAAGACGACCTCATTCTTTCGGCGGAGCTTTGCCGGTTTTTAGAATCGAACAGCTTCACCTGTGATAAGATCTATGATGGTGAAACCTTTCTCCGGCAAATCAAGAACAATACGTATGACCTGTATCTGCTCGACATCAATGTTCCCAAGATAAATGGGCTTGACGTTTGCCAGACCATCCGTTCTTTCGATAAAAATACTCCCATCATCATTATCTCGGCTTACGGAGACATTTCTGATAAAAAAGATGCGTTTACCAGACTTGCAGATGATTACCTGGTGAAGCCTTTCCAGTTTGAAGAGCTGCTGCTGAGAATCAATTCGCTGCTAAGGAGAAAGTCCCCGTCCGATGCTGCAGACCAGGATATCATCAGGGTGGACGACCTTATCATCAATAAAACTGAACAGAAAGTCTATAGAGCAGGCAATGAAATAGCCCTTACTCTTAAGGAATTTCAGCTTCTGGTCTATCTTGCAGAGGCGCAGGGAAGAACCGTTTCCAAGCAGCAGATCACGGAACATGTGTGGGAACATAATTTTAATACGAATACCAATACGGTAGAAGTCTACATCAATTTTTTGAGAAAAAAGATCGATAAGGATTTTAAACTTAAACTTATCCACACCCGTTCTGGTTTCGGATATTACCTAAGCCCATTATAAATGTCTTTAAAAAGAAAGATAGCATTAACATTAAGTATCGCTTTTTCCCTGCTTTTTGCAATGGTGATGGCGGTGATCTATCTATCTTTTAATGATTTTAGAAGAGACGAGTTCAAAGAAAGATTCAGACAGCGCCTTGAATTTACTTCACACTTCATTTCAAAGTCCAGGAATTTCGAAGAAGAAGCACCTATTTTTTTTAACGAAAATTCAGACAATATCCTTCTCAATGAAACAATCTTAATTTTCAATGCAGACAAAGAACTGGTCTACAGTACAATCAAAGACCGGAATGTAACCTGGGATAATGCGCTTCTCAAAGAGCTGGATGAAAAGAAAATTATTTACACCGAAAAAACAGTTCCGGAAATCTATGCAGCCCTGCGAAAGATCAATGGAGAAAACTACTACATCCTTACCAGCGCTTTTGATACCAACGGAAAATCGAAACTGGAATTCCTTAAATACCTTCTGATTACGGCCTATGTGATGAGCACCCTCCTGATCGGTTTTTTCAGTTATTATTTCATGGGGCGGTTCCTTCGTCCGTTAGAAGATCTGAACACCGAAATTTCCGAGGTCACAGCCCATAAACTTACCACACAGATTCCGGTCCAGGAATCCAATGATGAGATTAATGTTTTGGCAAAATCCTTTAATACGATGATCGCAAGGCTGGATGATGTCTTTCAGTCGCAGAAAGATTTTACGGCAAGCGCATCACATGAAATCAGGACACCTATTACAAGAATGGCATTTCAGCTGGAAAACCTGATCAAATTTGAAGAACATTCTCCCGAAACCCTTTCTTCTTTAAAGCAAATTCAACGGGATGTGTATCAGCTGTCGGACCTTACCAATTCCCTTTTACTGCTTACAAAATTCGACAAAGAGAATATCCAGAGCATTTACGAAGAGGTAAGGATTGATGAAGCTATTTTCGAGGCCTTCGAAGCTGTGGAAAAAAGCTATCCTGCTTTGAAACTGGATTTCCTGATCTCTGAAGATACTTCGGAAAACGGGCTGCTTATCATTAGTGGTATCCAGTCTCTGTTGGTTATTGTCTTTATCAATCTCTTTAAAAATGCGGCTGTATATTCTGATAATGCAGAAGTAGATGTTTTGATAAAGGAAACCAATGATAAGCTTTCGGTGGATGTTATTTCTCATGGAGATACCATTCCTGAAGAAGAGCAGGCAAAACTATTTGAAGCGTTCATGAGAGGTAATAACTCTCAAAATATTTCCGGTTCAGGTCTTGGGCTACGAATTGTTAAGCGAATTCTGGAATATCACAATGCAAAAATCAAATATTCTTCTCCGGCTGATCAGATCAATAAATTCAGCATTATCTTTAATAAACAGTTTTAGATACTTTATAATTCTATAGTTGTAAAGGCATATATCTGTTCTTCATCCCCCATCTTAATATTCTTAATTACTTATTTCATCTTAATGGTTATAAAGGATAAATCTTCAATCCATTTTCTAAAAAACATTGTATTCCTAAGCCAAATTTAATTTTTTTTTAAGGCTCCTTTAAGGCCCTTTTAATTGTGTAAAGGCAATTTTGCACCATAAAAGAGATAGAATGAATAAAATTGCAGGGCTGTTTATTGCCATTTCCTCATTCATGGCAGGGCAGCAGCAGATGTCACTTCTGGACTGTGAAGAAGCTTTTCAGAAAAACAATCTTCAGCTTCTTGCAGAACAATATAATATCAATATGGCCGATGCAGACATTCTGCAGGCTAAGATCTGGGAACTCCCCCAACTGAGCGGTCAGATCAATGCCTACAATCCAGAAGGAAAAAAAGCTTTTGATATTGGACATGCCAAAGGAGCGGAGATCACCCAGCTGATCTATATGGGGGGAAAAAAGAAAAATGAAATTGCTTTTGCAAAATCAAACAAGGAGCTCGCGCAGCTTCAGTTTTCACAGCTTTTAGTGGATCTGAGAGCCCAGCTTCGTACTGCTTATTTCAACTTATATTATGAGAAACAAAAGCTCGACAACACCGAGAAGCAGCTGGGATACATGAATGACCTGTTAAATGCTTACCGCGTACAGTCTGCCAAAGGCAACGTTTCCCTTAAAGACGAAATAAGGCTGCAGAGTCTCGTGATTCAGCTTAATAATGATAAACTGGGAATTAATAAAAATATCCTTGAATTTGAACAAAATTTAAAAGTACTAACCGGAAGTTCCGATGAGATAGAGCCGCAGCTTTCTGATGCAGATGTAAAAGAAATCCTTGCAGCCCAGCCATTCGGAGATGAGGACGAACTAAAGAGAAAAGCACTGGAACATAATTCTGACTATCAATATTTCTTAAAATTAATTGACAACAGCAAATTATATGCACAGTGGCAGAAGTCTCTTAATGTTCCGGACCTTAATGTAGGAGCAGGGTGGGATCAGAATGGGGGAACCTTTAAAAACGAGGTTAATCTTATGATAGGAATTCCATTGCCATTATGGAAATCCAATCAGGGAAATGTGGAAAAAGCCAATTATGCCATTCAGCAGAACCAGAAAAATGCAGATTACCGGAAACTGAATCTTGAAACTAAAGTTCAGGCTGCTTATAAGAACTGGAAAAGCCAGTACAACCAGCTTGCAGAGATCAAAACCACAGATCTTAGCAATATGGAACTGGTGTATGACGGAATGCTGAAAAATTTCAGGAAAGGAAATGTCAGCCTTATAGAGTTTACAGATTTCATGGATAGTTACAGAGAGACGGCTCTCCAGATCTTCGATATGAAGAATGAAATCATACAGTCGGCAGAACAGCTTAATCAATTGGTACAAACGAAAATCTTCTATTAAGCATGAAAAAATATATAACCCTGACAATGGTGGCTTTGCTAATTCTGTCTTGTTCAAAAAAAGAAGAAGCAAAACCACAGGCAAAAAAAGGTTTTGAATTGAGCAACACAATGCTGAAGTCAATTTCCTTAGCAAAAGTTGAGAAAAAAAATATAGAAGACGATTATAATTTTTACGGAAAAATATCGGCAGATAAAAACAGTTATATCGATGTTTATCCGCTGGTTGGAGGGAATGTTTTAAGTGTAAATGTAGAGTTGGGAGATCATGTGACGAAAGGGCAGGTTTTGGCGACCATCAGAAGTACGGAGTTGGCTGAAGTTCAGAAAGATGTAAGTGATGCGAAAACGGATTTGGTTGTTGCTCAAAACAATCTTCGCGTTGCCCGGGAAATGTACGAAGGAAAACTGAACACCGAAAGAGATGTGCTGGAAGCCAAAAGCCAATTGCAGAAAGCTCAGGACCAAATGCAGAGAGCAGGTGCAGTGAGTACGGTTTATAATGTGAAGAAGGGGAATATTTACAGTGTTGTAGCTCCGATCAGCGGTTACATCGTTCAAAAGAATATCAATAAAGATATGCAGCTGAGAAGTGACAGAAGTGATAATATTTTTGATGTAGCGAATACCACGAACGTTTGGGCAATTATGAATGTCAACGAATCAGATATTGAAAAAATCAGTCTTGGAATGAAGGCCCAGGTTTCCACACTGTCTTATCCGGACAAAGTTTTTGATGGAAAAATTGATAAAATATTTAAAATTATTGATCCACAAACCAATGCGATGCAGGCAAGGGTTGTTTTAAATAATGCAAACGGATTATTAATTCCTGAAAGCAAGGCAACCATAAAAGTCTCAAGCTCGGAAAATAAAACGGCATTAACAGTTCCTTCCAATGCTGTCATTTTTGATGATAACAGAAGTTTTGTGGTGATCTACAAATCAAGAACAGATGTTAAGGTTAAAGAAATAAAGGTTTTAAAGCAAGTTAGAGACATCATTTATATCGAAGGATTGTCTGAAGGAGAAGAAGTAATCACTCATAATCAATTGCTGATTTACCGCTCTTTGAATAATTAAAGAATTAATTTAAAAGTAAGTTTAATTAAGAAAATATTAAGCATTGCAGCTTATTCAATTCGCTTGCGGATTACCTAATAATCTTAACTCCTTAAATAAAAACTTAATGGTTCAAAAAAACTTCAATAATCTAACATCTCATCTCTACTATGAATAAGTTCATTAAAAATATAATTGCCTTCTCGTTAAAAAATAAAGCATTTACTTTTATCTGGGTGGCTATTCTGGCTGTTGCGGGTTTTATCAGTTTCAAAAATATGCCGATTGAAGCTTTCCCGGATGTTACCAATACCCAGATTGTCATTATAACCCAATGGAATGGGCGAAGCGCAGAAGAAGTGGAACGTTTTGTGACTACGCCCATTGAATTGGCTATGAGCCCGGTCCAGAAGAAAACAAGTGTGAGAAGTACCACAATGTTTGGTCTCTCTATTGTTAAAATTCTTTTCGACGATGGGGTGGATGATACTTTCGCCAGAAATCAGGTCAATAACCAATTAAGAACCGTAAGCCTTCCTGATGAGGTGGATCCGGAAGTTCAGCCACCCTACGGGCCTACCGGGGAAATCTTCAGATATACCCTGGAAAGCAAAACAAAAGATTCAAGAGAACTGCTGACCCTGCAGAACTGGGTGGTCGACCGCGCGCTGAGAGGCGTTCCGGGAGTTGCAGATATCAATGTTTTCGGAGGCCAAGATAAAATATTCGAATTGAGCATTGATCCGAGAGCATTGGATAAATACAATCTGACCCCACTCCAGGTGTATGATGCGGTTTTCAAAAGCAATTTAAATGTCGGAGGTGATGTCATTGAAAAAAACGGTCAGGCTTATGTGGTGAGAGGAATCGGTTTGGTTAAATCCACTAATGATATCGGAAATATTACCATTCAGAATGACAGCGGAAATCCTGTTCTGGTTAAAAATGTTGCCGAAGTTCACGAAAGTTCAATGCCGAGAGTAGGACAGGCCGGATTGAATAATCATGAAGATACCGTTGAAGGGATTGTTGTAATGAGAAAAGGGGAGAACCCGAGGGAAGTTCTGGTTGGAGTGAAAGCCAAAATCAAAGAACTTAATGAAAAGATTCTTCCAAAAGATGTTAAAATGGTAACATTCTACGACCGTGACAATCTGATGGATTTCACGACACATACTGTCATGCATAACCTGATCGAGGGGATCATTCTCGTTACGGTGATCGTTCTGATCTTTATGGCGGACTGGAGAACCACTCTCATTGTTTCCATTATAATACCGCTATCCCTGTTGTTTGCATTTTTATGCTTAAAGCTTGCGGGAATGAGCGCCAACCTGCTTTCATTGGGTGCGGTAGATTTCGGAATTATTATTGATGGAGCCGTCGTCATGGTGGAAGGGCTTTTTGTCATGCTCGACCATAAAGCGCTTAAATACGGAACAGAAAAATTTAATAAGCTATCAAAAGGAGGCTGGATCAAGCAGACCGGGACAGGTTTAGGAAAAGCCATCTTCTTTTCAAAACTAATCATCATTACATCGTTAATCCCCATTTTCTCATTCCAGAAAGTGGAAGGGAAGATGTTTTCCCCTTTAGCATTTACCTTAGGATTTGCTTTGATAGGAGCGCTGATATTCACACTGACGCTGGTTCCCGTTCTTTCCCATATTCTATTAAATAAGAATGTAAAAGAAAAAAACAACCCGTTTGTGAATTTCTGGGACAGAATTGTTCTGAAAGGGTTCAACTATACTTTTAAACATAAAAAAATGAGTTTAATGGTTGCCATATCTTTCATGGTAGCTACCTTATTCTCAGGGAAATTCTTAGGAACAGAATTTCTGCCCCAGCTGAATGAAGGTTCGCTTTGGATCACCGCAGAAATGCCGATGAGTTCATCGTTAAAAGAATCTCTGAAAACTGCAGATCTTTTGAAGAAAGATATTATGAGCTTTCCTGAAGTCACGGATGTGCTGGCTCAAACCGGGCGGAGTAATGACGGAACAGACCCGAACGGATTTGGATTTGTGCAGTTTGCCGTCAACCTTAAGCCAAAAGAAGAATGGAAACGCAAAATCAGCTATGAAGAACTGATCGAGGAAATAGATAAAAAACTCAGAAGCTATCAGGGAATTACTTTCAATTACTCCCAACCGATCTCGGATAATGTAGCAGAAGCCGTAGCCGGTTTCAAAGCAGAAAACGGGATCAAAATTTATGGTGATAATCTGGAAACCTTAGACAAATTGGCTGATGAGGTTTTAAAACAGATCAAAGGCGTAGACGGAGTAAAAGATCCCGGGATCATTAAAAATATCGGTCAGCCGGAAGTAAGTGTTGTGCTGGATCGGGATAAAATGGCAGCCTATGGAGTGATGCCTGATGATGCACAGTCTGTATTGGAAATGGCTTTTGGGGGAAAAACTGCTTCGGAAATGTTTGACGGCGAAAGGAAATTCCCGATCCGTCTGCGTTATTCCCAGGAATACAGAAAAGATGAAAATGATATTGCTTCCCTGATGGTTCCTACACAGGACGGCGCAAAGATTCCCCTGAAAGAGATCAGTACCATTGTAAAAGACAACGGAGCAGCATTTATTTACAGAGATGATATTAAGAGATACATTGGGGTGAAATTCTCAATCCGCGACAGGGATTTAGGAAGTACCATTGCTGATGCCCAAAAAAAAGTGGCCAATATTGATCTTCCGGACGGTTATTCCATTGGCTGGACAGGCCAGTTTGAAAATCAGCAAAGAGCTTCACATAGGCTGGCGCAGGTGGTGCCGATCAGTATTTTGGGGATTTTCTTCTTATTATTTATCTTATTTGGAAACATGAAAGATTCCTTGCTGGTATTGGCGAATGTACCTTTTGCTCTGATAGGAGGAATTATAGCCCTTCATTTGACCAGGATGAATTTTGGAATTTCCGCAGGAGTGGGTATGATTGCTTTGCTCGGCATCTGTATTCAAAACGGAGTTATTCTCATCACAGAGTTCCACCAAAATGTAAAGAACGGACTGACTTTGGATACTGCAATACTTAATGGAGTAAAATCAAGAACAAGGCCTGTTATCATGACTGCATTGATGGCTTCCATAGGATTAATGCCTGCTGCATTATCTACAGGTATTGGCTCGGAATCTCAGAAACCTTTGGCAATTGTAATTATAGGAGGACTGATTACCGCGACTGTACTAACCTTGTTGATCTTCCCGATTATTTTCTGGATTTTTAACAGGACAAAAAAACATCAACAGATTTAATATTTCTTCTATCTATATTATATGAAGAGAAGCGCAGGAAGCTATGTTTTCTGCGCTTCCTGTATCTCAATAATAAAGTCCTAAATTCTGCTGGAAAGCTCCCAGCTCGTATTTTTGGGCATTATGATGATCTTCAAATTGTTTATCTGGAAAAAAATATAGGATTTTGTATGCGTCAGAAAACATTTTTAGCAGTTTTATAGAGTGTAATTTTATCCGTAAATATTTTTTTTATATTCTATAGTATTCAGAATTAGCCCGATACTTTATGCTTTTAAATAAAAACGTTTATAATGATTTTTTTCAATCCGGAAATTTGTGTAAATTTGCTGTCTCATACATTGAAATATAAGGTTTGTGCTTCTTTGATTTGAATATTAAAACTTTTTTAAATAAAAAGGTTTTGGTATTTAAAAAATCATTATATTTGCACACCGAAAAATTGAAAAATAATAAAATAAATAATTTTAAATCATGGCAAAGGAAACGTTTAATCGTAACAAACCACACTTGAACATTGGTACTATTGGTCACGTTGACCATGGTAAAACTACTCTTACAGCTGCTATTTCTGCTGTACTAGCTAGCAAAGGTCTTGCTGAGAAAAAAGACTTCTCTGCAATTGACTCTGCTCCAGAAGAAAAAGAAAGAGGTATTACTATCAATACTGCTCACATCGAATACGAAACTGAAAAAAGACACTATGCTCACGTTGACTGTCCAGGTCACGCGGATTACGTAAAGAACATGGTAACTGGTGCTGCTCAAATGGATGGAGCTATCGTAGTATGTGCTGCAACTGACGGTCCAATGCCTCAGACTAGAGAACATATCCTACTTTGCCGTCAGGTAAATGTACCTAGAATCGTTGTTTTCATGAACAAAGTTGATATGGTGGATGATGCTGAGTTATTAGAGCTTGTTGAAATGGAGCTTAGAGACTTATTATCTACTTACGATTTTGACGGAGATAACTCTCCAGTAATTCAAGGTTCTGCATTAGGTGCTCTTACAGCAGCTACAGCAGCTACTCCTGATACTGAAGATAAATGGTTCAAGAGCGTTGAAGAATTAATGGATGCTGTTGATAACTGGATCGAGCAACCACCAAGAGATACTGATAAGCCATTCTTGATGCCAATCGAAGACGTATTCTCTATTACAGGTAGAGGTACTGTTGCAACTGGTAGAATCGAAGCTGGTATTATCAATACAGGTGATCCTGTTGATATCATCGGTATGGGTGAAGAAAAATTAACTTCTACTATTACAGGAGTTGAGATGTTCAGAAAAATCCTAGACAGAGGTGAAGCTGGTGATAACGTAGGTCTATTGTTGAGAGGTATTGAAAAAACTGACATCAAGAGAGGTATGGTAATCGCTAAGAAAGATTCTGTTAAGCCACACAAAAAATTCAAAGCTTCAGTTTATATCCTTTCTAAAGAAGAAGGTGGACGTCACACTCCATTCCACAACAAATACCGTCCTCAGTTCTACGTAAGAACTACTGACGTTACAGGTGAGATCTTCTTACCAGAAGGTGTAGAAATGGTAATGCCTGGTGATAACTTAGAGATCACTGTAGAATTGTTACAGCCAATCGCTCTTAACGTAGGTCTTAGATTTGCGATCAGAGAAGGAGGTAGAACAGTTGGTTCAGGTCAGGTTACTGAAATCTTAGACTAATCATCTTAAAATAAATAAAGCTTCCGGAAGGAAACTCTCGGAAGCTTTTTATCTACGGGCATCGTCCAATGGTAGGATACCGGTCTCCAAAACCGTTGATCAGGGTTCGAATCCTTGTGCCCGTGCAAATATTAATTATGAGTTCATTTGTCGATTTTTTAAAAGGTTCTTATAACGAATTCAGACATAAAGTTGAATGGCCAAAGTGGGCTGATCTTCAGTCTTCTACTATTGTGGTAACTATTGCTACAGTGATTTTGGCATTGTTTACCTTTGGAGTTGATGAATTGTTTTCGAAAGCAATCAGCAACATAATTGGAATGCTAATTAACGTGTTCAACTAAAAAAGTATTTTCCCATAATGAGCGAATTGAAATGGTATGTGCTGAAAGCTATCAGCGGACAGGAAAATAAAGTGAAAAACTATATTGAGACAGAAATCAAGCGTTTAGGGTTTGAGCAGTACGTTACTCAAGTGGTTATTCCTATGGAAAAGGTTATTCAGATCAGAAACGGGAAAAAAGTTCCTAAAGAGAAACCTTATTATCCTGGATACTTAATGATCGAAGCTGATCTGATGGGAGAAATTCCTCACGTGATTAAAAATATTCCGGGAGTAATATCTTTCTTAAGCTTAACAAAAGGTGGTGATCCTGTTCCTATGAGAAAATCTGAGGTCAACAGAATGCTGGGAAGAATGGATGAGCTTTCAGAATTTGCAAGCGACGTTGAGATCCCATACATTGTAGGTGAAAACGTTAAAGTAATTGACGGCCCTTTCAATGGATTCAACGGAACTGTTGAGAAGATTCTTGAAGACAAAAAGAAAATTGAAGTTTCCGTATTGATCTTCGGTAGAAAAACACCAATGGAGCTTAGCTATATGCAAGTGGAAAAAGTATAATTCGTACTTTTTAAAATATATAAAGACTGCTTAAACAGCAGTCTTTTTTATGTTTATAATTATATTTCCGTTCCTTATATGATAAGCGAATTGCTTAAACAATTCCTTGATAAGCCTAATTAGTAGAATATTTTACCGATTTTAAAATGTCATAGTGTTTTGAACTATATTTTGGAATATATACTATTTTATCATTTTTTTTTGTGAATAATCATTTTTAGGTGAATTAATATTTTCATATAAAGATTATTTGTATTGTTAAGTTAATAAGAAAATACAGCACATGCATTTTTTTTGATAGTATTTTTTTAATTTGATTTGATTAGGTGTTTGATATCTATATATTTGCCATACTTAAATTAATAACAAATATGAATGAAAAGTTTTTTAGACTTTATTTTTCTTACTTAAAAACTCAGAAATATGAACAAAATCTTTATCCTAGTCTTTCTGTAATTGCATCTCCAAAGTTGAGATTAGCCATGATACAATCAGCTCTTCAGCAATAAATATTTAATACTGCCATTTTAGAAGTAAACATATCATTACTAAGACATCAGCTTTTCTACTTGTTGAATGTTTCCCACCACTTTTTATGCTTTGAAACACGGAATCATAATATCCTTTAAAATAGTTTATACTTTTTACTCTCCTCGCGTATTCAAGGGAAGTATGGATGTTTGTGACCATTTCTAAAATATATAGCGGGTAAAGATATGAGCACTTAATTAATTTATAAAGCATGCATTCATTGAAATTATTACAGAGGGTTACCTCTGGAGGTAAAAAAATTCTCTATATTGATGGTTTAAGGTTTTTTTGTGTAATAACCGTATTTATTGAGCATTTTATAGACTATTACTGTGACAAGAATCCTTTTTTTGCAAAAAAATATACCATTGCACAATATGAATATATAGGTTCAACAGGTATTTATCTGTTCTTTTCCATTAGTGGGTTTATTATAGGATTGCCGTTTATAAGGCAGTATTTATATAAAGAAGGAAATGTAGATATTAAAAGCTATTTCATCAGAAGGCTGACAAGGCTTGAACCGCCTTATATTATATTGCTGGTATCAATTTTTATACTGCAGGTATTTATTTTACAGACTAAAAGTTTTGAGGCTTTATTTCCACATCTTTTAGCATCTTTATTTTATGTTCACAATATTATTTACAATGAAGGGTCTGTAATAAACCCTGTATTATGGACATTGGAAATAGAAATCCAATTTTATATTCTTGCTCCTGTCTTTGCGCTTCTTTTCAGAGCTAATAAAATAATGAGGAGAAGTATACTTTTTCTGTTAATATTTTTTTGGAACGATATTAATTTTATTCATTTTGAATTCAAGACCATAGTAGGATATTTACCTTTTTTCCTGATAGGATTTTTAGCAGCAGATATATATATGGAATATAAAGACAAAATTAAGAATAGTTTATTCTTTGATTTTTTATGTGTTATTGCATTAATAACAGCTTTCTTAACGTCAAATCCCATATTGATATTATCAGGTAACTTTATTTTATTAGTTCTTTCTTCAAAGTCGTTTTACTTTATCAGATTGTTAGAGAAGAAGTTTTTATATATTATTGGCGGAATGTGCTATACTATTTATATGCTCCATCAAAAACTCATCTACTATATTTCCCCACTCTTTTCTAAAATGTTATTTAATAATTATTTGATTGATTTCTTGATAAAATTTACGATCGCTCTTTCAGTCGTGCTTATAATCTCTGTATTGTTTTTTATTTTTGTTGAAAGGCCAACCATGAAAAAGGACTGGTGGAAATATAAAAGTTTCAAAAAATTATTTTTTGAGTGATCACAATAATCAGAGACAACCGATTATCAAAATTATACAGTTTTTTTTAATCTTTAATGAATTTTTTAGATAGTGAATTTTCCGAATTGTCCTTAGCTTTTAAAATATATATTCCTTTTAGTAATTCGGAAATATCAATATTATTTCCTTTAGGGCTTCTTTTTAACAGTTTCCCCTGTATAGAATAAATTTCAATTTCTTTTAACTCTTCTGAAAAGAATAATGTGCTTTTTACAGGATTGGGATAGATATTCAAGCCAGGTTTTTTATTGGCTTCAGATGTTGAAAGTACATTACATTCTATGTCGTAAGTGTCATTGGTTATCGTCCAGCCTTTAAGGTTGGTTAAAGTATTTCTTGCCGCCAGAGCCTGCGGAGTAGAGTAGACCAACCCGGATGATCCTAAAGCCAGATTGCTCGGTGTGGAAGTACTGTTTGCCCAACCCTGTAATGTGGTATTATAATTGGCACAGGATAATCCGGAGAAATCCAACATAGAATTTAATTGTGTAACAGAATATAAACTCCAGTTGCTTAAATCATGGTTGAAAGCTGTAGCATTTTTGAATGCATGGCGCATATCCGTTACAGACGAAGTGTTCCAGTTACCAATCGGTTGATTAAAAATCGGGTTATCTGTAAACATATAAAGCATATTATCTACATTGGAGGTATTCCAGCTTCCGATAGGCTGGTTAAAAAGTAACGTTTGAGTAAACATGTAGCTCATGTTGGTAACTAATGAAGTGTTCCAGTTTCCGATGGGCTGATTGAATTTTTCTGCTCTTGCAAACATATCCATCATATTGGTTACCTTAGAAGTATTCCAATTTCCAATAGGTTGGTCAAAGGCTTTAGTTTCCCTAAAGACTCCGGACATATCTGTAACCTTTGAAGTGTCCCAATTTCCGATAGGTTGATTAAATTTAGCGGCATTAGTAAACATATATTTTATATTGGTTACATTGGATGTATTCCAGTTGGCAATGGGCTGGTTGAACATCTGTGTTGAACCGAACATATGTGACATATTAGTTACCTGGGAAGTATCCCAATTTCCAATGGGTTGGTTAAATAATAAAGCATCAGAGAATAATAGGCTCATATTGGTTACATTGGATGTATCCCAGTTGGCAAGAGGCTGATTAAACTGGCCGGTAAATGCTAAGGCGCCTTGCATATTGATTACCTGGGAAGTATCCCAGTTTCCTATAGGCTGATTAAATGATGTGGCTCCAAAAAACATTAATGAAATATCTGTCACATTGGAAATGTTCCAACTGCTGATGGGCTGGTTAAATATTTTAGCAGAGTAAAAAAATTGACTCAAATTGGTCACAGCAGATAGATCCCAATTACTGAAAGAGGAATTTCCAGCCAGCTTATAGCATCCTCCAAACATGCCCGACATATCAGTGAGGTGATTCAAAAACGGAATATCCGTTGCTGTAACATCCATTTCTTCGCAATAGAAAAAAGCGTTTGCCATACTGGACCACTTAATATTTCCCCATTGGGATACCTCGATGATTTTGTAAATGTCTCCACGTACGGGTGCGGAAGGGGAATAAAAGCAGATACGGTGGAAGTTGCCATTTCCGTTACTTACTTTTAGAATGTAGGTTGCATTTGCAGGTACAGGATTCAAAGAACTTCCAAAATCAATTAAAAGAGGATTGTTAAGTAAGGTTGTTACATTATCCAGTATTCCGTTGTGGGTAGGATAGCCTACCTCTTCCCAATAGATTTTGTAGCCGGTTCCTACTCCGGGAAATAGAATTTGATTGGATGTACTTGTTGTGGGAAGTAAGCCTGTATTGCTTGGCTTCCACACCGTAATAAATTCATTTTGTGCTTTTAAAAGCACAGCAAAACATTAAAAATATACTCAAAAGTAGAAGTTTCAGTTTCATGGAGGCTTTGTTTTTGGTAAAAGTAAATAAAAAAATATTTATTAATTCTTTCTAAAAATCAGCACTTTCCATTTGCTAATTCAAAAATATTTCATAATTTTGCAGTCCGAAAAGTAGATTTGCTGTATGTGAGTCGGTAATCTGCTGAATAATAAATGCTTCCAAACTCATTAATTATTCAAACTAAAAAAATTAAAAATGGCTAAGAAAGTCTTTAAAATGGTAAAGCTTCAGGTGAAAGGTGGCGCAGCTAACCCTTCTCCACCGGTAGGTCCAGCATTGGGTTCTGCAGGTGTGAACATCATGGAGTTTTGTAAGCAATTTAACGGGAGAACCCAAGATAAGCCAGGGCAAGTTTTACCTGTAGTAATTACAGTATACGAAGACAAATCTTTTGAATTCGTTATTAAAACTCCACCTGCAGCAATTCAGTTAATGGATGCGGCTAAGATCAAAGGAGGTTCCGGAGAACCAAACAGAAACAAAGTAGGTTCTGTATCTTGGGATCAGGTAAAGAAAATCGCTGAGGATAAAATGACTGACCTTAACTGCTTTACAGTGGATTCTGCAGTTTCTATGGTTGCAGGTACTGCTAGATCTATGGGATTAAGAGTAACAGGAACTAAACCAACTTTTAACGCTTAAAACTAATAGAAATGGCAAAATTAACTAAAAAGCAAAAGGAAGCTTTAAGCAAAGTAGAAAAAGGAAGAATCTATAACCTTGAAGAAGGTTCTGCTCTTGTAAAAGAAGTAAACACTACAAAGTTTGATGCTTCTGTAGATATCGCTGTAAGATTGGGTGTAGATCCAAGAAAAGCAAACCAAATGGTAAGAGGTGTAGTATCTCTTCCTCATGGAACTGGTAAAGATGTTAAAGTTTTAGCATTGGTTACACCAGATAAAGAAGCTGAAGCGAAAGAAGCTGGAGCTGATTATGTAGGTCTTGACGAATATTTACAAAAAATAAAAGAAGGCTGGACAGATGTTGACGTTATCGTTACTATGCCAGCTGTTATGGGTAAATTAGGTCCATTAGGTAGAGTATTAGGACCAAGAGGTCTTATGCCTAACCCTAAATCAGGAACTGTAACTATGGAAATTGGTAAAGCAGTAACTGAAGTAAAAGCAGGTAAAATTGATTTCAAAGTAGACAAGTATGGTATTATCCATGCCGGTATTGGTAAAGTATCTTTTGATGCTGTTAAAATCAAAGAAAATGCTCAGGAATTAATTTCTACATTGATCAAAATGAAACCAACTGCTGCTAAAGGTACTTATGTGAAGAGCATTTATTTGTCTTCTACCATGAGCCCAGGTATTGCAATTGATAGTAAATCTGTTAACTAATAATAATCCTTAAGACAATGACAAAAGACCAAAAAGTTGTAGCAATACAAGAGATCAAAGATTTGCTTCAGGATGCGAAAGTAGTTTATGTAGCAGATTTAGACGGTTTGAACGCTGCTAAATCTTCTGATTTCAGAAGACAGGCTTTCAAGCAGAATATCAAAGTGAAAGTGGTGAAAAACACACTTTTACAAAAAGCAATGGAGCAAATTGACGGAGTAGATTTCTCTGAAATGTTCCAAACATTCAAAGGAAATTCTGCTTTGATGATTGCTGAAACAGCTAGTGCTCCTGCAAAATTAATCAAAGACTTTAGAAAAAAAGAAGAAAAGCCGGCTTTGAAGTCTGCTTTTGTACAGGAAACTTTCTATGTTGGTGACAACAACCTTGATGCTTTAGTAAGCATTAAGTCTAGAGAAGAAATGATCGGTGAAATCATCGGATTACTTCAGTCTCCAATTCAAAGAGTTGTTTCTGCTCTTCAAAACAAATCTGAAACAGTAGAGGCTACAGCTGAAGAAGCTGCACCTGCTGTAGAAGAAACTCCTGCTGCTGAGGCTCCGGAAGCTCCAGCTGCAGAAAGCACTGACGAAACGCCAGCTGCTGAATAATTACTCTCAAAAAATTAAATAAATAATCAACAAAAACATTACAACAATGTCAGATTTAAAAAATTTAGCTGAAACGCTAGTAAACCTAACAGTAAAAGACGTAAACGAATTAGCTACTATCCTTAAGGATGAGTACGGAATTGAGCCAGCTGCTGCTGCTGTAGTAGTTGCTGCAGGTGGTGCAGGTGAAGCTGCTGAAGAAAAAACAGAATTCGATGTAATTCTTAAGTCTGCAGGTGCTTCTAAATTGGCTATCGTTAAATTAGTAAAAGATTTAACTGGTGCTGGACTTAAAGAAGCTAAAGATATCGTAGACGGAGCTCCTGCTGCTATCAAGCAAGGAATTTCTAAAGACGAAGCTGAAGCTCTTAAAAAGCAATTAGAAGAAGCTGGTGCTGAAGTAGAATTGAAATAATTCAATTTACCATAAAATGAGAAGCCCGGACAGTAATGTCCGGGCTTCTTTGTTTTTATAACAATCTAAAAATCAATATAATTTATTAAAGTATTTAAATATTATTGATTTATATGTTTTAATATTTAATTATTATTATGTATTTCGCATAAATTAACATAATTGAATATTTATTATTTGTAGAATTGTTTATTTTTAATTAAAATTTAATATTAAAAAGTTGTTTTAATTGAAAATTTACTATATTTGTATCGAAAAAAAACACATACATAATTTGAAAAGAAGTTACTTTATCTTCTATGGCTATGCTATAGCATATTGTATGAATATGTTGTTTGCATGGCAGATAGGAAATCTCAATGCCACATCTTTAGCAGTACAGAACGCTGCTGTATCATCCTGCTCATTTTGCAAAACAGGTGAGTTTACAGGATATTCAGAAAAAGATAAGGCCTCTGTTGTTAGTAATGCTTCTGTAGTAATAAATAAGCTGTATGCTGATAGGCATCAGGGCTTGCTATATAGAGATGCAGAAATTGTACAACAGCATAAACCGATACGTTCTGTTGAAAATCCCAAGGTTTGGGAAGGTTTTGATTTTATAATTAAGTTTCCGGATAAATTATCTTAATCATACCAAAGCAGATATTTCCAATTATTTTAACGAAAACAATTACCAGTACACGTGGAGGGTATCTTATAGGATTACCTTATAGATGCACAGGTTGGATTTAGTACACGCTATGTACTATTGGATGGAGGTTTCTGTATTCTCTAAAAAAACATAAACATAAAAAAACAACAAATATCATTTCAATGAAAAACAAATTATTAACACTCGCGGTTTTATCCTTTACAGGATGTCTTATAAACGCACAGGTTGGAATTAATACCGGCCTTCCTCAGGCTACATTGGACGTGGTCGGATTTCCGACAAATACAAATAAGCCTGATGGTATCATTGCACCAAGACTTTCGCTAAGTCAGCTGGCTGCAAAGACGTATGCAGCTGCTCAGACAGGAGCTTTAGTATATGTGCTGTCTATTAACGCTACTCCTTCGGGCTCAACAATTAATGTGACGGCTCCGGGATATTATTATTTTGATGGAGCAATATGGCAGAAACAAACGGGTACAGAATGGCAGATTAAAGGAAATGCGGTAGGGGAAATTTCTACTACCACAGAAGTTTTGGGAGCTGTTCCGGCTTCTGCCAATTATCTGGGGCCTAAAGGAGTTGCTGATCTCGTAATGATAAGCGCCAATAAAGTACATGCGGTTCTTGATGCTGCTGGTGGTCTTTCAGGAGGAGGCGAAAATGCTTCGAATCTATCCTGGGGAAGTGCAAATGTTATTAACAGTACATCAAATAATATAGCATTGGGAAAAGGAAATACAGCTACTACTACAGGCGCAAATTTTCCGTCGGTAGCAATAGGGGCATTAAATACAGCAACAGGAGGAGGAAAAGTATTTGGAACATCAAATACTGCAGTATCATCAAATAATTTCGCTTTTGGGGCTTTTAATACAACAGGGAATTCAATTGCTATAGCAGTGGGGCATACAAATAATGCTACTAATGGAGGATTTGCTTTTGGAGCTAACAATGTTGTGACCTTAAATAATTTTGCTTTTGGAAGCAATAATAATGTGAGCGGAACTTCAGGAGCTATCGCGATTGGAATTGGCGGGACATCACTGGCTAACCAGTCAACTTATGCCAATAATGCCCATGTGTTTTCAGGGCAGGGAGCTGTAGGTACAACGCTAACTGATGTGGGAATAAATGTAAGCCCGAGTTCAACAAACTATGCGGATTTGGAAGTGAGTAAGGCTGTTCAGATAAAATCTTCTGCTACAAGACCGACGTGTGATGCATCGAATGCTGGATCAATAATATATGAAGTGGCAACTGTACTGGGGGTAACATCCGGCAATTTTGTTGGCTGCAGACAAATTAATAGCACTTCGTACGGGTGGCAGACTCTATAATTAATTGAAGAACACAAACTTTAATAAAAAAATAAACAACAAAATAACAAAAAAATGGCAAAAAAATTATTCGAGAAATTTGCGGTAATGCTGATGATATTTATGATGTCTGCAGCAGTAACTGCTCAAAAAGGTTATGAACCTATCCGAGGGATGGGAGTAGAAGCCAAACCTGTAAATAATTCAGGTATTTGTCTGGCGTGCTATAATGGAAGTATGAATCCTGTTGTAGATGCTAATTTAGACAACAGTGTAAACATGGGAAACTTTGCTTCTTTGGTAAGCGGTAACGGTATTTCTGTGAAAAATACAAATACTACTTATCCTGCAGGTTATATCACAGGTTTCAATGTGGATCTGGGAACAAGCTTTATTACAGTAGATCTGTTGAGTTCACTAAGAATCAGTACATACAAAAATGGTGTACTTCAGGAATCTACTACAAGCAGTACTTTATTGTCAGTTCCTGCATTTGGAGGTGCTAAAAACAGAATTTTCCTTCACTTTAAGACAACCAGGGAGTTTGACGAAGTAAGATTGTACCAAACCAATGTGCTGTCTATATTCAGTGCAATGAATGTGTATTATGCCTTTGCATTTGATCCTACTAAAGTTCCTGTTGATACCAATGGTATCTGTGATGATATTATCGCAGGAAGCGGTGTAGATGGAAACGTATCAGGAAGCAGCAGTTTCCTTGCTCCGCTTTCTTTTGTTCAGAATAAAGAAAGAATAGGAGACGGAGATAAAAATTCTTACGGATCAATTGTATTGCCGGCTGGGCTTCTTGGATCTTATTCAGTAGGTGTATTAGACAAAAATCAGGTTTATCCTGCAGGAAACAGAACAGGTTTTGTAATCTCTCCAGATGATGAAGGAAAACTTTTAAGCGCAGAATTTCTGAAAAATATCACTGTAGAAACTTATTTATATGGTCAGCTTCAGGATTCCAGAACATTATCTGACGGAGGAGGACTTATTAATATTAAAGTTTTAGGTTTTGGTTCAGGAAAACAGAAAGTGACACTTACGGCTTCTAAGCCTTTTAACGAAGTACGCTTGAAAGTTACACAGACTTTAGGGGTTAACATCGGAGCTTTGAAAGTGTATTATGCATTTGAGGAGCCTGCATCTTGTGATTGTAATGACAAAATTCAGACAAGCGGTTCTGCAATTCCGGGAAACATAGTATCAGGAAGTAGCTGGACTTCCGGCCCTGGACTGTTTGGTCTTATTTTAGCAAAAATGGTAAATCCGTCAGCTATTGTAGATACCAATACATCTAATTATGCTACAGCAACTATTCCAGCTGCTTCATTTTTAAGTATTTTCTCTGCTTATGCAACAGTAAGCACTAACAGTTTGCTTCCTGCTAATACATATGCTGGATTCACATTGGAAAAAGCTGCGAACCTGATTGGGGTAAGTGTTCTTGAAAATATTACAGTAACCCTTTACAATAATAATACTCAGACAGATACTTTCACAAGTACAGGAAGTTTGATCAGTGGAAATTTCTTCACTACAGATTCTAATAAATTTTATGTAGGAGGTAAGGCAACTAAGCCTTTCAATCGTATTAAAGTTACGTTCTACAGCGGTACAGGAGTACGTATCCCTCAGAACTATTATATCTATAATGCGTTTGCAAGTAGAGATGATGATAACGACGGAGTGCCAAACTGCTTCGATCAGTGTCCTAACGGTAATGACAGTATTGATAATAACGGGAACGGTATTCCTGATTGTGCAGAAGGATGTACAGCAGTAAATGATAAGTCTCCTAGTATTGATACGGATGGTGATGGAATTGTGGATGCATGTGATCTTGATTCTGATAATGATGGAATTACAGATGCATTGGAAGACCTTGACGGAAATGGTAAATTTGAAGATGATGATACAGAAGGAGTGTTTGGGCCAGTTCAGGTATTGGGAGATGGAATTTCCAGCTACCTGGATTTAGATTCTGATAATGATGCTATTTTAGATTTATTTGAATCTGGTATCCCAGCATCAGTAATCAGCCAAATCGATACAGATCGTAATGGTATTATTGATAGCAATGTTGCAGTAGGAAGTAATGGTATTGCAGATATTTTAGAAACTTCTCCGGATTCTGGAGTATTGAAATATCCTCTTAAGAATACAGACGGTGATGATAAGCCAGATTTTGTTGACTTAAATTCAAACGGGGTTGATTATGATCTGTGGGCTATCGGTAAAGATAACTTAGATGATTTTGGGGCAGGATTTATCTCTAGAATCAATGATACAGATAAAGATGGTATCCAGGCTGTTGTAGATACAGATCTTGTAAAGAGAGGAGCGCCTAATTCTCCATTATCTCCTTACGCTGCTATGTTAAAGAGCGGATTGATGAAAGAAGATGCAAGGGGAATCACCTCTGATGTTACTTCAACTGCAAATGATATCCGTGTATACCCTAATCCGGTAAAATCAGGTGAAAACCTTAATGTTAAATCTGGAGAAGAAGGAACTTATACATTGTTCTCTGCTCAAGGACAGTTGATCAAATCAGGTAAATTCTCTGGTAATGCTGAAATTAATACAGCTTCACTACCTGCAGGTATTTACATCGTGAAAATCGAAACTAAATCAACAACGAAGTCTTATAAGATCATTGTAAAATAATTTCGGAATTATAATATAATAAAAGGCTGTCCCGCGGGATGGCCTTTTTTATTTGGATACGTTTTAACGATCTCAAAATGAAGAGGTTTTATTTGTCTGTGTGGATGAAATTTTGTACCTTTGTCCCTCTTTTGGCGCGAATAATTGTTTGTAAATCTATAAAATATTGGAAATCAGCTCTTTCATGAAATAATGAAGGAGGTTTCTCATATATAGACACTGCGGCAAATTCTGCCTCAAAAGTAAATGAAAATATTTTGCATTACGCTGTGAAAAGATATACCAGCGTTGCAGTTAGAAGTTAGATTAAAGATTTTTTAGAGTAAAAGAACAAAGAATAGACCGATGATTGCGCCAAAATTTTCTTACATATTCTTTTCCTTTCACCTTTTTTCTTTTGTCTTCTTCTGATATTTTTTAATGAATCAAAATATTTTTTAACCCTTTCTTAAAAGTTTTATGAGTAAAACAACAGCAACTACAAGGGGGAATCAGAGAATTAACTTCTCATCAGCTAAAGGAAAAATCATCACTCCGGACTTCCTGGACATCCAGCTTGAGTCTTTCAGAGATTTTTTCCAGCTTGATACCCTTCCAGAAGACAGAACAGACGAAGGTTTATACAGAACCTTCCAGGAAAACTTCCCGATCACCGATTCTAGAAATCAGTTCGTATTGGAATTCCTTGATTATCTGGTAGATTCTCCACGTTATTCAATTAACGAGTGTGTGGAAAGAGGATTGACGTATTCAGTCCCTCTTAAAGCAAGACTTAAATTGTATTGTACAGACCCTGAGCACGAGGATTTCCAGACTGTGGTTCAGGATGTGTATTTAGGCCCGGTTCCTTATATGACGCCTAGTGGATCTTTCATCATCAATGGTGCAGAGAGAGTTATTGTTACGCAGCTTCACCGTTCACCTGGTGTATTCTTCGGACAGACTTACCACGCAAACGGAACTAAACTGTATTATTCAAGAATTATCCCTTTCAAAGGATCTTGGATGGAATTTACGACAGATATCAATAGCGTAATGTACGCGTATATCGACCGTAAGAAAAAGTTACCATTAACTACCCTTTTAAGAGCGATCGGTTATGAATCTGATAAGGATATCCTTCAGATCTTTGACCTTGCTGAAGAAGTGAAAGTTTCTAAAGCTGCCCTTAAGAAAGTAGAAGGAAGAACATTGGCTGCGAGAGTATTGAACACTTGGTTCGAAGATTTCGTAGACGAAGATACAGGTGAAGTAGTTTCTATCGAAAGAAACGAAATCATCCTGGACAGAGAAACAATTCTTGAAAAAGAACATTTAGATCTTATTCTTGATGCTGGTGTGAAATCTATCCTGATTCACAAAGAAAACAGCAATGAATTCTCTATCATCCAGAATACATTACAGAAAGACCCTACAAACTCTGAAAAAGAAGCTGTAGAGTACATCTACCGTCAGTTAAGAAATGCAGATCCGCCAGATGAGGAAACAGCAAGAGGAATCATTGAGAAATTGTTCTTCTCCGAACAAAGATATTCACTTGGTGAAGTTGGACGTTACAGACTGAACAAAAAGTTAGGTCTTAACATTCCTACTACAACTGAGGTTCTTACAAAAGAAGATATCATTGCTATCGTAAGACACTTGATCGAGCTTGTGAACTCTAAAGCTGAGGTTGATGATATTGACCACTTGTCAAACAGAAGAATTAAAACTGTTGGAGAGCAATTGGCCGGGCAGTTCGGTGTAGGTCTTTCAAGAATTGCAAGAACAATCAAAGAAAGAATGAACGTTAGAGATAACGAAATCTTTACTCCACTTGATCTTGTAAATGCTAAAACATTAACATCGGTAATTAACTCGTTCTTCGGTACCAACCAGCTTTCTCAGTTCATGGACCAGACTAACCCGCTTTCAGAGATCACGCACAAGCGTAGACTTTCTGCACTAGGGCCTGGTGGTCTATCAAGAGAAAGAGCAGGTTTCGAGGTTCGTGACGTTCACCATACCCATTACGGAAGAATTTGTCCGATTGAAACTCCGGAAGGACCAAACATTGGTTTGATTTCATCTTTAGGTATTTATGCTAAAATCAATACCTTAGGTTTCATTGAAACACCATACAGAAAAGTAGAAAACAGTAAAGTAGATCTTAATGCAGATCCTATTTATCTTAATGCAGAAGACGAAGAAGATAAAGTAATTGCTCAGGCTAACGTAGAGTTGAACGATGGCGGAGAATTCTTAACAGACAGAATTATCGCAAGATTGGATGGTGACTATCCGGTAGTTGAACCTTCTCAGGTTAACCTTATCGACGTTGCGCCAAACCAAATTTCCGGTATTTCAGCTTCATTAATTCCATTCCTGGAACATGATGATGCAAACCGTGCATTGATGGGATCAAACATGATGCGTCAGGCTGTTCCTTTATTGAAGCCACAAGCTCCAATCGTTGGTACAGGTCTGGAACAGCAGGTTGCTAAAGATTCAAGAATCTTGATCAATGCAGAAGGTACAGGTGTTGTAGAATACGTAGATGCTGATAAAATTACCATCAAATATGAAAGAAGTGCTGACGAAGATTTAGTACAATTCGAGTCTGCCACTAAAACATACCACCTTACTAAGTTCAGAAAAACCAACCAGAGTACAACGATTACACTTAGACCAAACGTAAGAGTAGGTGAAACAGTGCAGAAAGGACAGGTGCTTTGTGACGGCTATGCTACTGAAAACGGAGAATTAGCTCTTGGTAGAAACTTAGTGGTAGCCTTCATGCCTTGGAAAGGATACAACTTTGAGGATGCAATCGTAATCAACGAAAAAGTTGTACGTGAAGACTGGTTTACTTCAATCCACGTAGATGAATATTCACTTGAAGTTCGTGATACCAAACTTGGTATGGAAGAATTGACAGCAGATATTCCTAACGTTTCTGAAGAAGCAACTAAAGATCTTGACGAGAATGGTATGATCAGAATCGGTGCTGAAGTGAAGCCTGGTGATATTATGATCGGTAAGATTACTCCAAAAGGTGAATCTGACCCAACTCCGGAAGAGAAACTTCTTAGAGCAATTTTTGGTGACAAAGCCGGTGATGTAAAAGACGCTTCATTAAAAGCGGATTCTTCACTAAGAGGAGTTGTGATCAACAAAAAACTGTTCTCCAGAAACATTAAAGATAAAAAGAAAAGAACTGAAGAAAAACTTAAACTTGAAGAAATTGAAAACACTTACAAGGCTAAGTTTGATGAGTTAAGAAACACTTTAATTGAAAAATTAAATACACTGGTAGGTGGTAAAACTTCTCAGGGAGTTACCAACGACCTTGATGAAGAAATCATCGGTAAAGGTGTGAAATTCACTCATAAATTATTGACTTCAGTTGAAGATTACGTTAATGTAAGCGGTGCAGACTGGACTGTAGATAATGATAAGAATGAATTGGTAAAACAATTAATTCATAACTATAAAATCAAGTTCAACGATATTCAGGGCGTTAAAAACCGTGAGAAATTTGCTATTTCTATCGGAGATGAGCTTCCTGCAGGGATCATGAAGCTGGCTAAAGTATATATCGCTAAAAAACGTAAGTTGAATGTAGGGGATAAAATGGCAGGACGTCACGGTAACAAAGGTATCGTTTCAAGAATCGTTCGTGAAGAAGATATGCCATTCCTTGAAGACGGAACACCGGTAGATATCGTATTAAATCCACTAGGGGTACCTTCCCGTATGAACATCGGACAGATCTATGAAACAGTTCTTGGATGGGCTGGTCAGAAACTGGGAATGAAGTTCGCTACACCAATTTTTGATGGGGCAAGTCTGGATCAGATCACTGAATATACAGAAAAAGCTGGTCTTCCTAAATTCGGTAACACTCACCTTTATGATGGTGGTACCGGAGAAAGATTTACTCAGCCGGCTACAGTAGGTATTATTTATATGCTGAAACTAGGACACATGGTTGATGATAAGATGCATGCACGTTCTATTGGTCCTTACTCATTGATTACTCAGCAGCCGTTAGGAGGTAAAGCTCAGTTCGGAGGTCAGAGATTCGGAGAGATGGAGGTTTGGGCTCTTGAAGCATTCGGAGCATCAAATATCTTGAGAGAGATTCTGACTGTGAAGTCGGATGACGTGATTGGTAGAGCAAAAACTTATGAAGCAATTGCAAAAGGTGAATCGATGCCTGAACCAGGTATTCCGGAATCATTCAACGTATTACTTCACGAGTTACAAGGACTTGGACTTGATGTAAGATTGGAGGAGTAATTAAAAGATTTAATTATTAAAAAATTAAAGAATTAATTAACTCTGAGATGATAAGAGCGAAAGTGATTTTAAATCTTTCAATCTTTTAATCTTTTAATCAAAAATTAAATTATGTCAAATAAAAATAAATCAAGTAGATTTAATAAAATAACCATCGGTTTAGCTTCACCAGAATCGATTCTTCAGGAATCAAGAGGGGAAGTCTTAAAGCCGGAAACTATTAACTACAGAACACACAAACCTGAAAGAGACGGTTTGTTCTGTGAAAAAATCTTTGGTCCGGTAAAGGATTACGAATGTGCTTGTGGTAAATACAAGAGAATTCGTTACAAAGGGATCGTTTGTGACCGTTGTGGAGTAGAAGTTACTGAGAAAAAAGTAAGAAGAGAGAGAATCGGACACATCAACCTTGTAGTGCCTATCGCGCACATCTGGTATTTCCGTTCATTACCGAATAAGATCGGTTACCTTTTAGGAATTCCCTCTAAGAAATTAGACATGATCATCTACTACGAAAGATATGTAGTGATTCAGCAGGGTATTGCTAAAAAATTAGACGGTTCCGACTTCGATAACATGGAGTTCCTTACAGAAGAAGAGTACCTTGACATCATGGAAACTCTTCCTGTGGAAAACCAGTATCTTGATGATTCCGATCCAAACAAATTCATCGCCAGAATGGGTGCTGAAGCTGTTGAAGATCTGTTAAAAAGAATCGATCTTGATGCATTGTCTTTCGATTTAAGACACAAAGCTCACAATGAAGGTTCCAAGCAAAGAAGAACTGAAGCTCTTAAAAGATTGAACGTTGTAGAGGCATTAAGAGGTGCCAATACAAGAATGATCAACAGACCGGAGTGGATGATTATGCGTGTGCTTCCTGTAATACCACCAGAGCTGAGACCATTGGTTCCGTTGGATGGAGGACGTTTTGCAACTTCTGACTTAAATGACCTTTACAGAAGAGTTATTATCAGAAACAACCGTCTGAAAAGACTATTGGAGATCAAAGCTCCGGAAGTAATCTTGAGAAACGAGAAGCGTATGCTTCAGGAATCAGTAGATTCATTATTCGATAATACAAGAAAATCTTCTGCTGTAAAATCTGAATCAAACAGACCATTGAAATCACTTTCTGATTCATTGAAAGGTAAGCAGGGTCGTTTCCGTCAGAACTTACTAGGGAAAAGGGTTGACTACTCTGCGCGTTCCGTAATTGTTGTAGGTCCAAACTTACAGCTTCACGAATGCGGTATTCCTAAAGATATGGCAGCAGAGCTTTACAAGCCGTTCATCATCAGAAAACTGATTGAAAGAGGTATTGTAAAAACTGTGAAATCTGCAAAGAGAATCATCGACAGAAAAGAGCCTGTAGTATATGATATCCTTGAAAACGTGATGAAAGGTCACCCTGTTCTACTGAACAGAGCACCTACTCTTCACAGACTGGGTATCCAGGCATTCCAGCCTAAGATGATCGAAGGTAAGGCTATTCAGCTTCACCCGTTGGTAACAACAGCATTCAACGCCGATTTCGATGGTGACCAGATGGCGGTACACTTACCGTTAGGCCCTGAAGCGATCCTTGAAGCTCAGTTATTGATGCTAGGTTCTCAGAACATCCTGAACCCTGCAAACGGTTCTCCTATTACCGTACCTTCTCAGGACATGGTTCTTGGTCTTTATTTCATGACCAAAGAATTAAGTTCTACGGAGGAGAAAAAAGTTTTAGGAGAAGGTTTAGCATTCTATTCTCCGGAAGAAGCGGAAATCGCTTATGCTGAAGGTAGAGTTTCATTAAACGCTAAGGTAAGATGTAGACTGCCAGTTAAAGAAGATGGTCAAATTACAACAAAATTGATCGAAACTTCTGTAGGTAGAATCTTATTCAACCAGATCGTGCCTAAGCAGTCAGGATATATTAATGAACTTCTTACTAAGAAATCATTAAGAAATGTTATTGGTAAAGTACTTGCTGATACAGATTTCCCTACAACTGTGAAGTTCCTAGATGCAATGAAAGATTTAGGATATTCAAATGCATTCAAAGGAGGTCTTTCATTCTCATTAGGTGACATCGTTGTTCCCGTTGAGAAAAAGAAAATGATTGCTACATCTATTGAAACTGTTGACGAAATTAGAGCCAACTATAACATGGGTCTGATTACAGATACAGAACGTTATAACCAGGTAATTGACGTTTGGACAAACACCAACGCCGGATTAACTGAAATGATCATGGGTAGAATGAAAACCGATCAAGGTGGATTCAACTCTGTATATATGATGCTTGATTCTGGTGCGAGGGGTTCCAAAGAACAGATCCGTCAGTTATCAGGGATGAGAGGTTTGATGGCAAAACCGCAGAAAGCTGGTTCTACCGGTGCGGAAATTATTGAAAACCCGATCCTGGCAAACTTTAAAGAAGGTCTTTCCATCCTTGAGTACTTTATCTCTACTCACGGTGCCCGTAAAGGTCTTGCGGATACCGCTCTTAAAACAGCCGATGCCGGTTACTTAACAAGAAGATTGGTAGACGTTGCTCAGGACGTTATCGTTACCGAGGACGACTGTGGTACTTTAAGAGGTACTGAAGTTACTGCACTGAAGAAGAATGACGAGATCGTTGAAAAGATCTCCGAAAGAATCTTAGGTAGAGTTTCTCTTCATAACATCTATGATCCTGAAACAGACGAGTTAATCGCTGAGGCAGATCAGGTAATTAATGAAGCATTAGCCAAGAGAATTGAAGCAGCCGGACTGGAATTTGTGGAAGTTCGTTCTCCACTTACTTGTGAAACTAAGAAAGGGATCTGTGCGAAATGTTACGGTAGAAACTTAGCAACAGGTAAAATGATTCATATGGGTGAAGCAGTAGGTGTAATTGCTGCACAGTCCATTGGGGAGCCTGGTACTCAGCTTACGTTGAGAACCTTCCACCAAGGGGGTGTATCCACGAACGTTTCAGAAAACCCATCTATTGTTGCAAGAAGAGACGGTATCGTAGAATTGGACGAAGTAAGAACAATTACTTCTGAAGATGAAAACGGTAATACTGCAGAAGTGGTAGTTTCCCGTACAACAGAATTCAGATTGGTTACCGATAATGAGCAGAGAACACCATTAATGATTACTAACGTACCTTACGGTTCCCAGTTAGTAGTTAAATCCGGTGATAAAGTGAAGAAAGGTGATCTTATTGCAAAATGGGATCCGTATAACGCGGTAATTATTGCTGAAACTGCTGGTAAAGTAGAATACGAGGATATCATCCAGGGTATTTCATTCCAGCTTGAAATTGATGAACAAACAGGATTCGAAGAGAAAGTAATCTCTGAATCCAGAAATAAGAAAGCCGTACCTACTCTGAAAGTGGTAGATTCTAAAGGAGTTGAGCAGAAAGGTTACAACTTACCGGTAGGAGCCCACTTAATGGTAAACGATGGTGAAAAAATTAAGGCTGGTAAAGTCTTGATCAAGATCCCAAGAAAATCTGCAAAAGCAGGGGATATCACCGGAGGTCTTCCGAGAGTTACCGAATTATTCGAAGCAAGAAACCCTTCAAACCCGGCGGTTGTTACTGAAATCGATGGGGTAGTTTCTTACGGAAAAATCAAGAGAGGTAACCGTGAACTTATTGTTGAAGCTAAAACTGGCGAAAGAAAGATTTATCTTGTAAAACTTTCCAACCAGATCCTTGTTCAGGAGAATGACTTCGTAAGAGCTGGTTCGCCACTTTCTGACGGTTCAATCACACCGGATGATATCTTAAGAATCAAAGGCCCAACTGCAGTTCAGGAATATTTAGTAAATGAAATTCAGGAAGTTTACCGTCTTCAGGGGGTAAAAATAGACGATAAGCATTTCGAAATCATCGTAAGACAGATGATGACAAAAGTATCTATCGTAGATGGAGGTGATACTCAGTTCCTTGAAGGTGCACTAGAACATAAATTTGACTTCCTGGAAGAAAACAACAGGGTATTCGGTCTTAAAGTAGTAGTTGAAGCTGGTGATTCTAAAGAATTCAAGCCAGGTCAGATGATTACTGCAAGAGAATTAAGAGATGAAAACTCTAAGTTGAAGCGTGAAGATCAGGCTTTAGTTGAAGTAAGAGAAGCACTTCCTGCTACAGCAACGCCTGTATTGCAGGGTATTACAAGAGCAGCTCTTCAGACTAAGTCATTCATGTCTGCAGCATCATTCCAGGAAACTACTAAAGTTCTGAACGAAGCAGCTGTTGCTGGTAAAGTAGACTTCTTAAGTGGCCTTAAAGAAAATGTAATTGTAGGACACAGAATCCCTGCAGGTACAGGTCTTAAAGAATACCAGAATGTAATTGTAGGTTCTAAAAAAGAATTTGAAGACCTTAACTAAAATTAATGATTTGAAATTTGAGGTTTGGATTTATTTTTATATTTTCACAATCTCAAATTTCGAATTTAAAAAACATAATTTATAACAATGGACAACAATCAAAATCCTCAAGATGGAAACATCAACATCGAATTAAACGAAATGGTAGCTGCTGGAGTATATGCTAACTTAGCATTGGTAAACCACTCTCCATCTGAATTCGTTGTAGATTTCATCCAATTAATGCCAGGTGTACAACAGGCTAAAGTAAGATCAAGAATCATTCTTGCTCCACTTCACGCTAAGAGAGTACTTTCTGCTCTTCAACAAAACATCACTAACTACGAGCAGCAATTTGGAGAAATCAAAGAAGTTGAGCCTTTCGTATTAGGTGGGAACAACGTACAAGCTTAAGATATTTCTTACAATACATAAGAATGCCTCAAATTTATTTGAGGCATTTTTTATTCCCATATATAGTTGAAAACTGAAAAAAAGAAAACCGGAATTTGAACCACAGTTTAAGCTGGATCATCATTTTTGTTTAATATTTATTTATCAATAAACTGTTAAGTTTTTATCAGATAATTAAAGAATATTTTTTTTCTGATAATATCAATTAGCCAATTTTATATATTTGCTTTGAAAACAATATAGAAGATATGATAAATAACCAATTTATCCTTAGCAAATTTGGGTTTTTGGGGGATGATTTTTTAAATGAGCTGCATGCGAATGCGATTATTACTGAAATAAAATCAAAAACAGAAATTATCAGGGAAGGACAAAAAAATAAATATGTTCCTTTTCTCATTAAAGGGTCTATAAAAGTCTTTACCCTCAATGATGGTAGAGAACTGATTTACTACTATATTAAACCCAATGACAGCTGCCTGATGACTTTTTCATCCATTTTTACAGATTATACAAGCAGGGTATATGCTGTTGCAGAAGAAGAATCTGAAGTGATCCTGATTCCTGTTTCTGTTATCCATGGTTGGCTGATCCGTTTTCCTGAGCTCAACAGGGTATTTTATCATGAATATGATAGACGTTTCTCAGATATAATGAATATGGTGAATGATGCCGTATTTCACAGGCTCGATAAAAGAGTTTTGAACTATATCCGTCAGCAGATTTCAGCTACCGGAAACAACCCTTTAAAGATCACGCATCGTGAAATAGCCAACAATTTGGGCACTTCCAGAGAGGTTGTAAGCAGGGTTTTGAAAAAGATTGAAAACGAAGGCGAAATTCTTCAGACCAAAGAAGGAATCAAAATCCTTGTAAATGAAAATGTTAGACCTGTCTAATATATGAAGTTTTAATTATTTTATTTTTATCATTGATAAAAACAATTCTTATGGTGACTTTTATCACACACTTTTGAATCGATAACTCAATAAGTTTGTCATATCATAATTAATGCAATTGTATATGACAAAAACTCTCTTATTTTTGTCGGTATTGGCCTCAGGTCTTGTCTCAGCACAGGAAGATCTGCTAAAAGATATTGACACTCTCAAAACAACTACATCAACTTCACAGCCAGCTTTTAAAGCCCTGCAGATCGTCACGGGACAATCCACAAAACTCTCTGCTAAAAATGAGTGGTACATTATTGTGGCTCACCGTTTCGGAGACATTAGTACAGGATTTAAAAACTTTTTCGGGCTGGATGATGCTTCTACCAAACTAGGGGTTATTTACGGTGTTACAGATGGTATTTCAGTCAGCCTTTCCAGGGAGACAAACATGAAAACATTTGAAGGCGCTGTAAAGTATAAGCTTGTAAAGCAGTCAGAAAATTTTCCCGCAGAGATCGTAGGCTATAACGTAATGGCTTTAAACACAGATCTGGATAAGGACAATTATCCCCATCTCAGATTCAGTGACAGGCTTTCTTATCTTACACAGGCCCTGATCTCAAGAAGGTTCAATGAAAAGTTTTCTTTGCAGCTGACTCCTTCCTATATTCATAAAAATCTTTATGATCCGGCTATTGAAGATAAAAATCAGTTTCTGGCCGGATTAGGCGGCCGTTATAAAATTTCCAAAAGAATTTCTATTAATGCAGAATATTTTGTGAATTTCGATGATCACAGTTTCTATAAAAATCCTCTGTCACTTGGGATGGATATAGAAACAGGGGGGCATGTTTTCCAGCTTTTATTTTCGAATTCCCAGATCAATTCAGATATAGGATATCTTTCCAATGCGGTAGGAAAGTGGGGAAAAGGGCAGATTTTCTTTGGGTTTAACCTTTACAGAGTTTTTTAAGATGAAAAAGATATTATACCTATTATCATCAGCCTCCCTGTTTATTGCTTGTGACAGCAGGACTTATGAAGAGATTTCAGATACTACCCCAATTACAGTGACTGTAAAATATAATTCTGACGTAAAATCAATCGTTGACAATAACTGTATCGGATGCCATGCTGCAGGAAGCTTTAAGCCCCTCACAACCTATACAGACGTAAAAAACAATATTGATGGTATCCTCGACAGGATACAGAGGCCTAATGGAGACCCGGAAAAAATGCCACAGGGCGGATCCTTATCTCAGACACAGATTAATACCTTCATAAAATGGAAAGCCGACGGGCTTGCTGAAAATTAAAAATATTTGATATGAAAAGATTAGCATTAATAGGAAGCATACTGTTTTTCACAGGCTTTGCTTCAGCCCAGAAATACAGTTCTAAAACAGGCCGGGTAACCTTTGAAGCATCCGTGCCGCTATTTGAAGACGTGTATGCTAAGGATGATAATAATGTTGTTATTCTGAATGCAGACAATGGAGAAATGGCTTCCGTTTCAGTCGTGAAAAACTTTCATTTTAAAACCAAACTAATGGAGGAGCATTTTAATGAAAGCTATGCAGAAACAGCAAAATATCCCAAAGCAACTTTCAAAGGGAAGATCGTAAATTTTGATAAAACAAAACTTGCAGCTTCGCCACAGAAATATACTGTTCAGGGAACCCTTAATTTTCATGGTGTGGATAAGGCGGTTTCTTCCACGGCTACTATTTACAGCAAAGATGGGAAGATCTATATGCAGGGGAACTTTGTGGCAAGACCTGCAGATCACAAGGTGACTATCCCGAAAATGGTAACCAAAAAGATCGCTGAAAGTGTCAATGTAGAATACAATTACGTAATGACAAAACAATGAAAAATATCATCTTTATCATAAGTATTTTTCTGGGTTCTTCTATGATGTCTGCCCAGGAAAAAGTAAAATCAATATTTGATATTGCCAGAAGCGGTACGGTAGCCGAAGTGAAAGATCTTATGAAACAGGATCCGGATATCATCAACAAAACCAATGAAAGTGGCTTTTCCCCTCTTATCTTGGCGTGCTACAGAGGCAATACCGAAGTGGCTGAATTTTTGATGGACACTGTAAAAGATATTGATTATAATTCTTCGATGGGAACTGCGCTCATGGCCGCTGTATTTAAAGGAGATATAAAATTAGCTCAGGAATTATTAGATCATAAATCAGATATAAATACAATAGATTCACAGGGAACGACACCGCTTATTTTTGCTTCGAAATTGGGAAATACAGAAATGGTGAAACTTCTTGTAAAATATAAAGCAAATAAAACGGTAAAAGATAAACAGGGAAATACAGCCTTTGAATATGCCGTTTTATCAAAAAATCCAGAACTTATCAACCAACTAAAAAATTAAAATATGAAAAACATTGTACTCTTTTCTTTTCTATTAATCAGTTTTTTGGGCATTTCGCAGCAAAAAACTACAGGTGACGTACCTTTATCCCCTAATATTGGGATAAC
This sequence comes from Chryseobacterium lathyri, assembly GCF_030812195.1. Lineage (GTDB taxonomy): Bacteria > Bacteroidota > Bacteroidia > Flavobacteriales > Weeksellaceae > Chryseobacterium > Chryseobacterium lathyri_A. The sequence goes on along the minus strand of NZ_JAUSSF010000003.1, from coordinate 793,397 downwards.
TGCAAATTTTACTCTTGACAATACAACATCTACAGTAACCTTGGTATTGAAAGGCCCTTCTGACAGATGGTTTGGTTTAGGAATTGGTGTTAGTGCAGGATTTAGCATGTCGGCAGGAGATGCTGTGGTCTATTCTGCGGTAACAACTCCCAAACTTACGGACAGAAATTTTACAGGATTTGTACAGCCTCCATTAGACAGTTCACAAGACTGGACAATAGTAAGTGATGTTGTTGCCGGATCTGTAAGAACATTAACTTTAACAAGGGCTTTGACCAATTCAGATCCTAATGACTATCAAATGCCTTATGCAACTACCAATTCAATAAGTTTTGCAGGCCCTAGACCTGCTTCTGCAACTACTACGGTTGGTCCTCACGGCGGAACAGCCAATGTTGGATATGCTACTGCATCTTTTACTTCCGTATTAGGGGTAAATGATACTGAAATGACAAATAAAAAAGTTGTTTTTTATCCAAACCCATCGAAAGAAACCGTAACGTTTAAAAATGTAGATAAAATAAAATCTATTGATATTTATGAATCGGCAGGAAGAAAAGTGAGATCTGTAAAACCGGACGGAGAAAGTATAGATGTAAGAGATCTTAAACCCGGCATCTATTATCTTGAAATCACTCTGAAAGATGGAAACCTGTCTTATGAGAAACTGATTAAAGAATAAGCATTGATAAAAATATATAACTCATCCAAATGCCTTCGATACCGGAGGCATTTTTTTATTAACGTTATTTGGATACTGTATTTCCTTAATACTGAACGTTTTTTATACCTTTGATGGGTTTAGATATACAATAAGCTATGGAGATCGGAAATTTAAATAATATTTCTACAGATGAACTTTTATCTGTGTTTAACAGGTCCTTTTCAGATTATATTGTTCCCTTTCACCTGTCACGGGAACAGCTTGAATTGAAAATTATAGCGGACAAAATAGATTTGAACCTGTCTGTAGGGGCATTTGAATCCGGAAAGCTGGCAGGATTTATTCTTAATGCCGAAAAAGAGGAAGACGGAAAACGTATAGCATATAATGGAGGAACTGGCGTTGTCCCGGAATTTAGAGGACAGGGGCTGGTAAGAAAAATGTATGATTATATTCTTCCGGTATTCAGGGAAAGAAAAACGGATATGTTAACCCTTGAAGTAATCGAAGGTAATAATCCAGCTATCAGGGCATATGAGAATTTAGGTTTCAAAATAGTACGGAAGCTGTTGTGTTTTAATGGAATTATTAACCTTGAAGAAAAGAGTATTAATATTTCAATAAAAGAGATTGAAAATGTACAATGGGAAATATTCCAGTCTTTCTGGGATATAGAGCCATCATGGCAAAGCTCGATAATGGTACTTGAACATATTCGTCAAAGCTGTACAATTTTGGGAGCGTATAAAGATGAGCAGCTTAAAGGATATATCATTTACAATCCTGCCGTTAAAAAAGTCTATCAGATTGCTGTTGATCAAAATTCCAGAAGGCAGGGGATTGGTACAAAACTTTTGGGTACAATCGGGCAAATGAACGGAGGGCAGGCTGTCTCTGTAAACAATGTAGATGATACTTCGGAAAATACTTCTGCCTTTTTAAATGCAGCCGGACTTAAAAATTGGGTGTCCCAGTTTGAAATGAAGAAGGATATTTAAAATTTAATCTGTTTTAATATACTTTTAATCTTATAAACTTTCCCGGAAGCAGTAGAGACCGTAACTTTGCCGAAAATTTTAATAATGAAGCGAGGAATACAAATTTTGCTGCTGTTTTTTTCTTTGGTCATCTCTGCTCAACATACACATATAGATACTGCTCAGATAGTTGTTCCCGGCCGAACGAACAGTGCTGAAGCCCAAACAAAACCTTATGTGATCATGATTTCTACCGATGGTTTTCGGTATGATTACGCGAAAAAATATAATGCTGAAAATCTTCTGAAGCTGTCCGCTAATGGGGTTCAGGCCGACGCAATGATCCCAAGCTATCCAAGCATTACGTTTCCCAATCACTGGAGCCTGATCACCGGGCTTTATCCCTCCCATCACGGGCTGATCGATAATTTCTTTTATGATTACAAAAGAAAAGAGCCGTATGCGATGAACAATAAGAAGAATGCTGAAGACGGCAGCTGGTATGGAGGAACTCCGCTGTGGTCATTGGCTGAAAAGCAGGGAGTGGTTTCAGCTTCTCTAATGTGGGTAGGCTCTGCAAGCAATGCAGGAGGAATGAGGCCTTCCTATTATTATCCGTATCATGAAAAATTTAAACCTTCCGAAAAAGTGGATAAGGTTGTGAACTGGCTGAAGCTTCCTGAGGAAAAAAGGCCACATTTTATTTCCCTGTATTTCCCGGAAGTTGACGGAAGTGGCCATCATTACGGCCCGGATAGTCCGGAAACAGAAAGTGCCGTACATTTGATTGATGATGCAATTGGAGAGCTTGTTCAGAAAGTCAATAACCTTGGGCTGAAAAATGTCAACTTTATTTTTGTTTCCGATCATGGAATGATAAAAGTGGATGGTGGAGCTCCATTAGACATTCCGGCTATGCTTCTTGATAAAAACAGATTCGATTTTTACAATTCCCAGACCTTGCTTAGAGTATATGTCAAGGATCCTGCTGAGGTTAAAGCCGTTTATAAAGGCCTCAAAGCCAATAGAACAGTCGATTATGAAGTGTATCTTGATAAGAAGCTGCCCAAATACCTGCATTTTGCGACCAAAGATGACAGATATGGCAGGATAGGACAGATCCTTCTGATTCCAAATGCCCCCAAAATATTTTTAGAAAAAGGCAAGAAAACATCTGTAGGTAAGCATGGCTATAATCCAAAGATTGTTCCTGAAATGAAGGCAATATTCTATGCATGGGGACCTGAATTCAAAAATAATCTGGTAATCAATGAATTTACCAACGTTAACGTTTATCCTTTGGTTGCCGAAGTTTTAGGATTAAAATCTGATCAGCCTATTGATGGAAAACTAAAGGTTTTAAAAGGAACTTTGAAAGAGAAAAAATAAGAATAGCTTTAATAAAAATAGAGTATAGATTCAGTTAAAAAAACATTTCGGCGCACCGCAGGTGCGCCGAAATGTTTATAGAAGTTTTTTCATTTCAAAAAATTCGAACTTAAAATTTATTAGCAAATTCACGGGAAAAGTCCTCAAGGCTTACTGAGCCATTAACCGGAGATCCCTGTTCAATAAAGTCCTTCTGCACAACACCGGTTCTCATACCTTTTCCCATTTCAACATAAAGTTCAGCCATTTCCTGTGGAAGACCTGCCTGTACCATTCCCTCTAAAGACTGCTCATCTGTAAATTCAACCCAGGGTAATTCAGGATTCCCAACTGCGGCTCCTAAGACCTTTGCAAAATCTGCAGGCGGTCGCGAATCGCTTACTACATAACGGATATTTTTGCCTGCTGTATTTTTTACCAGTTCTTCAGCTGCAGCTTTGGCAATATCAGTGGGATGGACCAATGGAATATTTATATTTTCAGGATAATTTCCACCGATAATACCCGCATTTTTAATCAATGGAATATCATTGAAAAAATTAATGTAGAAATAACCTGCTCTTAGCAAAGTGACAGAAGTGTTTTCCAGTTCATTATATAGTTTTTCAATATAATGAAGCCCTTTAATTGGACCGTTTTCAACCGGTGAATCAGCTCCCACGCTGCTTAGCATGACCACTCTTTTTACCCCTGTTTTTGCAATGGCTTCTGCATAATTTTTTCCGGCATTCACTGTATTTTCAACAATATGAGTCTCACCTATAATCGGGGGAGTCATTACAAATACGGCATCAGCCCCTTCAAATGCTTTAACTAAAAAATTCACATCAGTGATAGAACCGATGGAAGCTTTTGCTCCTAAAGATTCAATCTCACCTTTTTTGGCTTCACTGCTACTGATTACGGTAATATCATGGCCTTCTGCAATTAATTGCTCTGCTAACGGTTTTGCGGTGTTCCCTAAAGAACCTGTTACAATAATTTTCATATTAAATGTTGTTTATTTCTTTATACAAAGTTATATTTGTACTTACTTTTATACAAGTACTTACCCTAAAGTATGTATCATGACAGCAATTAAAGAAAGTTCTACCATTCAGCAGAACAAAAAAAGTGTATTGGAACAGTGCCCTGTAATGTATGTGATGGAAAAAATAGGTGGTTTTTGGAAACCTATTATTCTGTTCAATCTTTCAACAGGAGAGAAGAGGTACAGCGAATTAAAAAGAGCCATTCCTGAGGTGACAGAAAAAATGCTGATCCAGCATCTGAAGCAGTTAGAAGCTGATGGGCTGGTTATCAGAACAGCAAAACCTGTAGTTCCTCCGCATGTTACTTACGAACTGAGTAAAGCAGGTCTCAAACTGGCTCCTGTCATCGATGCAATGGCAGACTGGGCTTTTCAGGATATGAAAAAGGCTTACTAAATATCAATAAAAAAGACTCTTCAAAGCGAAGAGTCTTTTTATTTTAAGAGCTGGAAATTATGATAAAGACTTCATATCAATAACGAAACGGTATCTCACATCGCTTTTCAGCATTCTTTCGTAAGCTTCATTGATCTCCTGCATCTTGATAATCTCAATTTCAGAAACAATATTGTGTTCCCCACAGAAATCTAGCATTTCCTGGGTTTCAGCAATACCTCCGATTAAAGAAGCTGCTACAGATCTTCTTCCCATGATCATAGGAACCGTATTCAAGATAGGTTCCAAACCACCTAAATAGCCTACTAAAACAAGGGTTCCGCTGATATTTAAAGTAGCCACATAAGGATTTACATCATGTACATAAGGAACAGTATCAATAATCACATCGAATTTTCCTTTTACAGAATTCATATGCTCATCATCTGTGGAAATGACCACGTGATCTGCCCCCAGCTGCTTGGCATCATCTGTTTTTCCCGGAGTTCTTGAGAATAAAGTAACTTCTGCACCTAATCCTTTTGCCAGTTTAATTGCCATATGACCTAATCCACCTAGTCCAACAACAGCTACTTTAGAACCAGGTCCCACGTTCCAATGTTTCAATGGAGACCATGTGGTAATACCTGCGCAAAGTAATGGAGCTACAGCTGCCAGCTCTAAGTTTTCAGGCACCCTTAAAACAAAACTTTCATCCACAACTACCTTTTCAGAATATCCTCCGAAAGTATGGCCGCCCAAGTGTTTGTCTTTTCCGTTATACGTTCCTGTAAATCCATTCAGACAATACTGCTCCAAATCTTTCTTACAGCTGTCGCAGGTTCCGCATGAATCTACCATACAACCTACTGCTGCAAGGTCTCCCACTTTAAATTTGGAAACTTCACTTCCCACATTGGTTATTCTTCCTACAATTTCATGTCCGGGAACTACAGGATACAAAGATCCGCCCCAGTCGTTTCTCGCCGTATGCAGATCAGAGTGACACACTCCGCAGTACAGAATTTCAATTTCTATATCCTTAGGTGTTGTTTCCCTTCTTTCAATATTCATCTCTTTCAGATCCGCCGTAGTAGACTCAGCCCCGTAGGCTTTTACTGTGATTGTGCTCATTGGTTTATTTAATTTAATTATAATTAAGTTTAGTTATAAATTGTTATATTCCTCATCACTTACAGGTTCCATCCATTCCACAATACCGTTTTGAGTATTGGGATTGATGGCAATATGTGTGAATTCACTGTCTTCAGACGCTCCATGCCAGTGGATAATACCGGGAAGGATATTCACTACATCTCCGGGATGTAAAACCTGTGCGGGTTTGCCTTTTTCCTGATAAAAACCTGTTCCTGAAGTTACAATTAAAATCTGGCCTCCACCGTGAGAATGCCAGTTATTTCTGTAGCCGGGTTCAAAAATAACATTTCCGATCTGGCAGTTCAGATCATCTTCGTTCGGCTTTAAGATATGAACCCAGGCGGTTCCTCCCGAAAAATAAGCTTCGGGAGCCTTTTCTCCTTTGAGAAAAATATTGGTATTGAATGTTTCCATAACCGTACAAAAGTCGATACTTTTAAGTAAACATAACTTATACAGATTACCGGAATACTTACCAATTTTACAGACATCTTAAAAAGGTCCGCAGGAAAGTGGTAATTTTGAATAAGTTTAAAAAGATAGTCAATGGAAGATCAGGAAGTTGAAAAAGTAAACAGTATTTCAGATTACAATAAAATGGTAAATCATGAAACACTGCATCCGTTGGTAAGTGTGGTAGATTTTGCAAAATCCGATCCCATATGCCAGTACAAAAGAACCCATACGTTTTACACCGTTTTTCTGAAAGATGTGATCTGTGGTGATATGCATTACGGTAAGCACAGCTATGACTATCAGGAAGGGACTCTGGTCTTTATTGCTCCAGGGCAGGTAAGTGGGGTTACAAATGACGGAAAATCTATACAGCCGGGAGGATATGCGCTGCTGTTTCACCCGGATCTTATTAAGGGGACTAATCTCGGAAAAAATATCAAAGACTACAGCTTCTTTTCCTATGATGTACACGAAGCTTTGCATCTTTCAGAAAAAGAAAGGGAAATTATTCTCGAATGTTTTAAAAATATAAAGCTTGAGCTTGAGCAGTCTATCGACAAGCACAGCAAATCATTAATCGTTAACAATATTGAACTGTTTTTAAATTACTGTATGCGGTTTTATGATCGTCAGTTTATTACAAGAGACCACGTTAACCAGGGCGTTATAGGTAAATTTGAAAATCTGGTGGATGATTATTTTAAATCCGATAATCCAAAAAATATTGGCTTTCCTATGGTTAATTACTTTGCAGAAAAACTGAATCTGTCTGCCAATTATTTCGGTGACCTGATCAAAAAAGAATTAGGAGTTTCTGCTCAGGAATTTATCCACAACAAGCTGATCGATGTGGCCAAAGAACAGATACTGAATCCGTCAAAATCAATCAGTGAGATTTCCTATGACCTTGGATTTAAATATCCTCAGCATTTTACAAGATTATTCAAAACTAAGGTTGGGGTTTCTCCGAGCGAATATAAAACGTTAAACTGATCATTTAAACACAAGCAACACTAAAATCGTAATTTTACTTTGAACTATTTGTGGAAATTAGTGTTTAAAATGTCCTTTAAACTTACTTTATAAATTAACCATATAAAAGTCTTGGCATTTTAGCGTTAAAACCAATTGAAAATTTTCTTATTTCAAAAAACCGGATTAATTTTAATAAATAAAATTTTTCAAAGTTTTTAAAATGACCGTTGAGCAGACCACAACCCACATTTTTCAGACTTCTTTCGGGAAAGTTATTTCATTAAAAAACAATGGTGTTATCAGAGCCAACAGCATCCGGTATGCCCGCTCTGAAAGATTTCAAAAGCCTGTTGCAGAACGGCCGTCTCCTGAAGAAATTATTTTCCCTGATAAAACTCCTGTTTGCCCGCAGACAATTAGTCCGCTGGTAGAAAAAATGATTGGTCCTACACATATCGAGAACTTTGATCCTGATGAATCCCCACAGTATCTTTCGGTCTTCCGTCCTGACCGTTTCACAGATAATGAAAAGCTTCCTGTAATAGTCTGGATTCATGGTGGCTCCTATGAAATAGGATGTGGTGATCTTCCTACATCCGATCCCAGCGAATGGGTGAAAGAACAGCAAATCATTGTTGTTGCCGTTTCCTACAGGCTCGGGCTTTTCGGATTTCTGGGAGGCGACGAAAGGCCGCCAAACTTGGGTCTGCTCGATATCATAGAAGCATTAAAATGGATCAAGACCTATATTTCAGAATTTGGGGGTGATTTTGAAAATGTTACTCTTTTAGGTCAGTCTTCAGGTGGCGATGCTATTGCCCATCTTATGATTTCCGAAGGTGTTGAGGGTTTGTTTCAAAGAGTGATTATTCAGAGTGCCCCGTTGGGATTACGCCATAAAAGGCAGAAAATGTCTGCCGAATTTTTAAGAAAGACTGAAGTGCTGAAAGATGAAACTGATGTTTTTAAACTGATGGATGAATACAGAAAATATGTACCTTCTGTCATTAAATATGGCTTAAAGGCCGCTATGCCTTTCGGTATTCAGTATGGATTTTCACCCTTATGTAAAGAAGAGGAATCTGAAGAGCAATGGAAGGCAAACGCAAAAAAATATGATGTATTGATTGGCCTGAATAATGATGAAACAGCATTTTATCTTAAAACTTCTGATGCTTTGAATAAATATTTCGGAAAAGGGCTGGGACTGAAAATCATGGATAAAACGGTCCAAAAAACCACTGAACTCATTTATGGAACTCCCGCAAAAATATTTGCTGAAAACTATGCAAAAGCGGGAGGGAGCATTTACCTATTTAGAATCCATTCCAGATCAGACAGCAGCCATATCGGAGCGCCACACTGTATTGATCTTCCTTTGATTTTCGGAAATGAATCGGCATGGAAATTCTCTGAAATGTTAAAAAATGTTCCGTGGGAATATATTAATGAGAATGGCAAAAAACTCAGGGCACTTTGGGCAGAATTTGCAAGAAACGGAACTATTTCTGATGATTCGGAACGTCCGGAAATCCTGAAAATACAAAAATTAAGTTTTAAATAAATTCAAACAAAATTTTTGTAAGGGAGTGCAATGTAAGTGCTTGATTTTCGGGATATACAGCTTAAGTATCCGTTTGGTGATATATTGGATGGTAATTATGATATTTTACGTATATTAGGATAACCAAACCAAAAATCTATTAATTATGAAAACAAAACTTTTTGCTAACGTACGAAAACTTGACAGAAAAGAACTTAAGAACCTAAAGGGTGGAGATATTATCGGGAACAATGTATGCTGTACCTCCAACGAGGATGGCTATTGCTGCGAATGGGCCATTAATATACAGAATTGCAGGTATATCCACTGCTAATTATTCTGTCATTAAAGTAATTTAAGGCATCCATAACTAAAGAGTTATGGATGCCTTTTATATGGTCGCAAGGATTACTCAGAGATCCATACGCTTACATTTCCTGCAGGGACCGGGAAATTTCCCCATCCGTTTTCATCAATGATTACTTTTTCTTTAAACCGTTTAAGCAGATCATGAAACTTTTTGCCTGCATACTGTTTTCCCATTTCCATAGGCTTGCTGTAGGCATCTTTATTGCTGAGAACTACGGCACATCCGGAGTGTTCATCGTCACCTTCACGCGTCCAGCCCAGACAGTTGGTATCTTCAAAATAATCCCTCTGCGTTCCATACGCATGTTCCTTTCTTGCCTTTAGAAGTTCTTCTATACCATCCACTTTAGGCAGGAAAATCTCATGGCTATTATCGTCTCTGCCTTTATCAACGTAATGGGCACCATAGAGATCAGGATAAAAAACACATGGATATCCATTCTCGCGAAGCAGGATCAGCGCATAAGCTATCGGCTTGAACCACGACTGTACCGGAGCTTCGAGATCCTGAAGGGGCTGCGTGTCATGATTATCCACAAGACTTACAGAGTGCATTGGATCAACCTGGGTAAGGGTTTGGTCAAAAATCCTGCGGAGATCATAGGAGCTGCCTTCATTAGATGCAGTATGGAAATTATTCTGCAGTGAGCTGTCAAAAAGGCTCATGCATCCTTCCGTTACCTCAATATATTTCTGCAGAAGATTGAGCTGCCCCGGGGCCCAGTATTCCCCGACTGCAAAAATATTTTTTCCGGAATTGGAACGGAGCATCGTCAGCCATTCCTTATAAAAATCAAATGAAATATGTTTTAAGGCATCCAGTCTTACTCCATCAAAATCAGTCACATTAAAATACCATTCTGCCCAGCTATTAAGCTCTTCGCGCACAAAAGGATTCCGGTGTTCGATGTCGTTGTACATCAGATAATCGTAATTCCCTTTCTCATCGTCAATCATCTCTTCCCAATCGTTTCCGTACTCAGACTGTATTTTAAAGATGTGTGAATCCATACCTTCAGCATAATCCACACCACTGAAGCAGGTGAAGTTCCATTCAAAATCAGAATATTTTTTTTTTCTTCCGGGAAACGTGAACTTAGTATAGGATTCTATCTCAATAACCTCTGAAATAATCTTTTCCCTGTTGTTTTCATCTACCTTTACGGCTTTAAACCTTTCCAGTTCATCCCCGCCGGCTTTATGCCCCAGGACAATATCTACGATTACCTCTATATTTTGTTTTTTTAAGGCTTTAATAGCTTTGACATAATCATTCCTGGTGCCATATTTGGTGGGAATGCTTCCTTTTTGGTCAAACTCGCCGAGGTCATACAGATCATAAGCATCATATCCTACAGAGTAGCCTCCGTTTGTTCCTTTATAGGCAGGAGGAAACCATACTGAAGTAATTCCTAATTTTGCCAGATATGCGGCCTGTTTTTCTGCTTCTTTCCATAATCTTCCATTCCCTTCCGAGTACCAGTGGAAAAATTGAATCATTGTCGGGTTCATAGGCTGTAATTTGGTCACTACAAGATAGTGAATTTTTTTTACCTGTTAAATCTCAAATTCTTCAAACGGGATTTTTAGTTGAATAGAAACCTGCTTTTTTTCCTCGGTGTTGAGGTGGGAGAGGGATAGCCCCAGCAATCTAACAGGCTTATCAAACGGCCTTAGTTCCCAAAGCTTTTTCCCGGTGCTGAAATACTGTTCAGGAGAAGTAAAATACTCTTCTTTTGTAAAGCTTCTTGTAAAAAGCGAAAAATCTTTATATTTGATCTTTAAAGTTAAGGCCCTTCCCAGAATATTATTCTTTTGCAGCCTCTGGTGAAGTTCCTGGCTCAGATGTTCCAGCTTTTCATTAATCGCCTGGTCGTCAAAAAGATCCTCAAAAAAAGTTCTCTCTACCGCAACGCTTTTCTGAATCCGGTGTGGCTTTACCTCAGAATTATGAATGCCGCGTACTACATTGTAATAGTAACCGCCGGACTTTCCAAAAAGTCTGACCAGCTCTTCGAGTGTTTTTTTCTTTAAATCTTTTCCTTTGTAAATACCTAAACTAAACATTTTGTTAGCCGTAACCTTGCCAACACCGTGAAATTTTTCGACCGGAAGCTCTTCAAGAAAACCTTCAATTCTATCCGGATGAATGGTTTTCTGTCCGTTCGGCTTATTGATGTCAGATGCTACTTTTGCGAGAAATTTGTTTATGGAAATGCCTGCAGAAGCGGTAAGCCCCGTCTGTTCAAATATTTTCTGACGGATCTCTCTGGCAATCTGATTGGCAGATTCTATGTCTTTTTTATTTTCGGTGACATCAAGGTAAGCTTCGTCCAACGACAGGGGTTCTACAAGATCAGTATATTCATGGAAAATTTCGCGAATCTGTTTTGATATTTCTTTATACCGTGCAAAGCGGGGCGTCACAAAAATGATATGAGGGCATTTTTCTTTGGCTGTTTTGCTGGGCATTGCAGAACGTACACCATATTTTCTGGCTTCATAGCTTGCTGCTGCAACGACTCCCCGGTGTTCTCCTCCTACAGCAATAGGCTTTCCCTTAAGCGAAGGATTGTCATGCTGTTCCACAGAAGCATAAAATGCATCCATATCGACATGAATAATTTTACGGGTGGGAAAAGAAGAATCCATACCGCAAAGATATGGATTCATTTATTTTGAATTAAATTCTTATCATGTTTTCATTCTCATGGTAACGAGTAATGATTCAAACCCTGCTTTTTCATAGGCTTTTACAGCGGATTCATTTTGGGCATACACATCAAGTCTTACTTCTGAAATGTCTTTGGATTTCGCCCAGCGGATCAGTTCGTCAAGGATCAGCTTATTAACCCCTTTTCCTCTGTGTTCAGGCTTTACATACATAAATCCCAGGTAAGCATAACGGTCAAAATTAGAATAGTTGTTTTCCGGTTTTTTGATCCGTGCGTAACCTGAGGCGATAATTTCATTATTTTCTTCTGTAACCAATACTAAGGAATCCTCAGCCTGTATCAAATGAAGCAGATCATAATAGTGAATCTCTCCATCCATAAGAGTACTGTTAAACGGCCTTTCTGCAGAAACAATTCCCTGTTCAAATTCTAAAAGGACCTTCAGATCCTGTTCTGTAGCTTTTCTTGTGATCATTATTGTAAAAGACGGTTGATAGTTTCCTGTATTTCCGGATCTTCAGGGGAAATAGCGTAATATTTTGCGATGGAAGATTTCTGGTCTACAACCATATATCTAGGTATCCAGTTGAGGTCGATATAATTGTTAAAATCATTTTTCCAGCCCGAAGCAAACCAGTAATTATCCTTGTCCTTCATATTGAATCTGTCCAGACTTTTGTTAAAACCCTCTTTTGATCTTTCCAGTGAAAGGAATACAAAATCTACGTTTGGATTGTTTTTTTCAAGTTCTTCAGCTTTTGGAAGTGCTTTCAAACAGTCTCTGCACCATCCGGCCCAGAAATCAATCACCAAAACTTTTCCTTTATGTTGATCAAGGATTTGCTGAATGGTAATATTTTTCCCTTCCTCATCTTCCAGCTTTTGTACCAGAGCTTCTTGGGAGAAATTGGTTTTGAGTACTTTCGGCTGCTGCTGTGAATAACCCAGCCCGAAAATATTTATCATAAAAATTAATACTAACTTTTTCATTTTCTCAATTTCATTTATACAAATCTAAACAATGAAACGCAATTTGAGATTGATTTCCTATGAATTAGGAAAAATTTATGAGATTGAAAATTTCTATAAAGATCTATTGATAGTTTTTTACTACACCTTTTACTACAGTGATCACATTCGGCATTGCTTTATTGGCTGCATTCAGAACTTCTTCGTGAGAAACGGCAAAGGCAATATCCGGCCCGCCAAGGTCTGTAATCACGGAGATGCAGAAAACATTCATTTCCATATGTCTGGCAACAATTACTTCAGGAACAGTACTCATTCCTACCATATCACCACCAATGGCTTTGATCATTCCATATTCTGCAGGGGTTTCGAAGGTAGGTCCTTGTAGCGCAACATATACTCCCTTATGGATTTTAATATTATTGTCGGCAGCAGCTTTTTCAGCCACTTCGATCATTTTCCTGTTATAAGGCTCGCTCATATCCACAAAACGCGGCCCGAATGATTCAATATTTTTACCACGAAGCGGATGTTCAGGCATCATATTGATATGGTCTTTTAAAATAACGATATCAGCAACGCTGTAGGCAGGATTTACGCCGCCACAGGCATTGGAAAGGATGAGGTTTTTAATGCCCAGCAGGTGAAAAACCCGTATTGGAAAAGTCACGGTCTCCATAGAATGACCTTCGTAATAATGGAAACGGCCGCTCATCATAAGAACTTTTTTGCCATCCAGAATTCCGTAAATTAATTTTCCTCCATGCCCAACAACAGTAGTCTGTGGGAAATTAGGAATTTCAGGATATTCCAAAATGTGGATGGCTTCCACTTCATCCTGCAGTTTCCCCAATCCGGATCCTAAAATAATAGCAAAGTCCGGAATTTCTTTGATTGTACTTTTAATGAAATCGGCGGTCTGCTTAATTTTTTCTAACATAATCTAAGATGATTTGATTGAATTCTTCCTTTTTATCAATGATGACATTAATAGGCCAGTAGTAAACAATGTCTCTAAGATAGTCAAAAGTTTTCAGACGTACATAATCTTTCTCTGTGGTCAGGATCAGCTTATATTCACCTAATTTTTTATATTCTTCGGTGATCTTTTTGATGTCATCATCCGTAAAATTATGATGGTCTCTGAATTTCAAATGCTTAACCCGCTGCGAAAATTTAGCCAGATGTTCCAGAAGCGGTTTTGGGTTGGCGATTCCTGTAATCAGAAGGATATCATAATAGTTCAGGTTATTATCCGGAAGCATTTTATCTTTTCCGTACACATTTTCGTCATAACCGATGGATGAAAAGAATACTTTTTGGTTATAAGAAGGCCTTATTCTTGAAATATAATAGCGTTTGGTTTCTTCGGTAAGCTCATCAGGACATTTGCTGACCATGATGATGTCTGCTCTCTTGGAACCGTTTCTGGATTCTCTAAGGTCGCCGGCCGGAAGCAGATGGTCTTTAAAATAAGGATCATTAAAATCAGTCATCAGAATATTGAATCCTGCCTTTATGGCTCTGTGTTGCATGGCATCGTCCAGAACAAGAACGTCAAGATCCATATCTTCAATTACCTTTTTGGCTCCTGGAACTCTTTCTTCTGAAACGGCAATGACGAAACGGTTTTTGAAACGCTCAAAAAGCTGCATGGCTTCATCGCCTACAATTTTATAATTGCTTTCATAATTTGTTACTTCATAACCTTTTGTCAGTCTTCCGTAGCCGCGTGAAAGTACTCCTGTCCTGTAATGCTTGGACAGAAATTGGGCAAGGTACATCACCATAGGTGATTTCCCGCTTCCGCCTACAGAAAGGTTTCCGACATTAATTATCGGGGTCTTGAATTTTGTTGTCCTAAAAACTCCAAGATCATACATTGTGTTTCGGATACCCGTTACCAAATGATAACCGAGGGAAAAAGGATAAAGGTACCATCTTTTCATACGTCTGCAAAAATAGGAATTTTCGTAAGGATTTTATATAATATCTCAAAGAGTTTTCAACAAATATTTCATTAAATTAAAGTATTTTTGTTGAGTTATTATACTACATTGAGATACTTTATTGAATTTTCTTACAACGGGAAAAACTATTTCGGTTATCAGATACAGCCGGATGCTATTACTGTACAGGAAGAGCTTGAAAAAGCACTTTCCACAATATTAAGGGAAGAGATCAAAACGACAGGTGCCGGAAGGACGGATACAGGCGTTCATGCTAAAAAAATATTTGCCCATTTTGATACGGAACAGCCTGTGGATGAGATCAATCTTCCATATAAATTAAACAGTTTTTTACCACCTGATATTTCGATAAAGCGGATCTTTAAGGTGAAAGGCGATTTCCATGCCCGTTTTGATGCTATGTACAGGACTTATGAATATTATATTTCCCTGGCGAAAAATCCTTTTACCCTGGAATCAGCATGGCAGCACTGGAAAAGGCCGCTGGACATTCATAAAATGAATGAAGCTTGTAAAATTTTGTTTGAATATGAGGATTTTACAAGTTTTGCTAAATTGAAAACAGATAATAAAACTAACATCTGCAAAATGTACAAAGCAGAGTGGGAGCAGGAAGGAACAGAACTTAAGTTTACAGTTTCAGCCAATCGTTTTCTCAGAAATATGGTCCGTGCTATCGTTGGAACTATGGTTGAGATCGGGAGTGGTAAAATAAAACCTGAAGATCTGCGTACAATCATTGAAGACAAAAACCGTAATGCTGCAGGAACTTCAGCCCCAGGCCACGGTTTGTTTCTTGTGGATGTAGGATATGAATTTTATTTTTTATAAATTTAGAATATTACTGAAATTTAATATATAAAAACACGAATTATGTTATCAATCTTTATTCTTATCGGAGCCTACAGGTACTATGCACAGCTGGCAGAAAGGTTCGGAAAAACAAAATGGCACTATGGGCTTCTAGCGATTGGAGTGTATTTAGGAACGCAGCTGGTCTTTGGCTTTTCTTATGGAATTTATAAGGGCTTGACAGATCCTGCTTCGGTGGGTGTGGATTATACTGGATTTTCCGTGATCAATATTATCAGCTGGATCATTTCAATCGCAGCAGTATATGGAGTTTATCTGCTACTTGAAAGAAAATTTGTGAAAGAAAATGTGAATAAACCTTCTCTGGAGATTGAAAAAATCGGAGATCAAGATTTATAAAACTGAAACGATGCTTAGTTGAGGTGACTAAAGTCACCGGATGTTTTTTATCTATCATTTAAAAACACCAGTCATGACCGAAATCGAGAAATTAGCCTTTGCCCTGAATCACTTTGCCGGTCTTTCGGAAGAAGAATTTAAACTTTCAGAAAATTTTTGGCAGCCGAAGACCTATAAAAAAGGAGAATTCTACAATCTCCGGGGAACTGTGTGTACTTATTTCGGATTCATTATTGACGGTGTCTTCCGTTCTTATACCATCGAGGAAAAGACAGGGGAAGAGAAAAATGTTTTTCTGTACTCTGAGAATGGTTTCGTGGTTTCTTTTAAAAGTTTTATCAATCAGATTCCGTGTGATTATCACACTCAGGCTTTAACGGATGCATCCATTATTTACATCCGCTATACCGATCTGCTTTCACTGTATCAGCAGTCGCACCGCTGGGAAAAGTTTGGAAGACTTTTGGCTCAGGAGGCATTCAATATTACCATGACCAGAATTGAAGGGTTTCTGCTGAAATCCCCTGAAGAACGGTACCTGGATCTGATCAGGCAGCACCCGGATATTTTCAAGAATGTTCCTTTGTATCATATTTCTTCTTATTTAGGGATTCAGGGGCCGTCTTTGAGCAGGATAAGAAAAAGAATTTCAGGGAAGTAGTACGATTTTAACCGAGGTTAAAATAATCCTCATTTTATCTGCGGAACTTTGTCTCATAATTTAAAACAATAAAGATTATGAAAACAAAAACTATCGTATTGATTCATGGATTATTTGTGAATAATACAAGCTGGAAAGAATGGAAAACTTATTTTGAAGCTCAGGGCTATACTGTTCATACGCCTTCCAATCCCGGACATGAAGGGAATCCCCAACAACTGAAAATAAATATTCCGTCAGAACTGGAAAATATAGGTTTTGATGACACAGTTGACCATTTGGTGAAATTTATTGATACACTCCCGGAAAAACCAATTGTGATCGGGCATTCGTTTGGTGGTCTGATGGTTCAGAAACTTATTGACATGGGAAAAGCCAGTGCCGGAGTAAGTATTGATGGCGCTCCTCCCAAAAATGTAATGGCTCCTTTTTCTACAGTAAAAATCGTATGGCCTGTAGTGAATTTTTTTAAAGGAAACAGCCCGTATTTAGGGACAAAAGAATGGTATCATAAAGCATTTTTCAACAATTATTCAAAATCCGAAAGTGACAAACTGTATGAAACGGTTGCTGTTCCTGAGAGCCGTAAGCTGGCAAGAGATCCACTTTTCAAATCTTCGGCAACACTAGATTTAAAGAAACCTCACGAGCCTTTGCTTTTTATTGCCGGTTCCAATGATCATATTTTTCCGGCAGCTTTTTCCAGAAAGATAGCATCTGCTTACAAAGACCAGAACAGCATTGCAGATTTTAAAGAATTTGAAGGGCGAAGCCATTTTATCTGTGGTGAAAAAGGTTGGGAAGAAGTGGCGGGATACATTCTGAACTGGCTGAAAGACCGAACTTAATATATTCATATTGTAAATAACCCTTATCTGTAATTTTCTATGACGAATTGATGAAGTTGTAAAGGCTGTCAAATTTTAAAGTCTTATTTTTGCATAGAATTTTAAATTCTTTCTTCAATTCGTACAATGAAAAAACAAGATACCTGGGGGATTGTTAAGAGGCTGTTCTTTATAGGAATGAAATTCCGGTCCTGGTTCATCCTTACTTTAATTATTTCTGTCTTACTGTCTGTGGTTTCTACCTATAGGCCTTACCTTACTATGGTGGTGGTGGATAATGATATCACCAAATTGAAAGATAATGCTTTAATGATGAAGCATATCTACATATTGGTAGGTTTGGTTTTTGCAGAAACTATTTTAAACTTTTTTTTAGTTTACTTTTCAAATTTTATTTCACAGAACGTTATTCGTGACATTCGTGAGAGGCTCTATGCAAAGCTGATCTATTTTAGGACCTCATTTTTTGATAAAACGCCTATTGGGCAGCTTGTAACCCGTGCTGTAGGTGATGTGGAGACTATCGCTACGGTTTACACAGATGGTTTTCTTATGGTCTTCGGGGATATTCTCAGAATTGCATTTGTCCTGGTCATGATGTTCAATACCAATGTGCATTTGAGCTATATCACATTGGCGATTCTGCCTTTAATGGTCATGATTACCAGATTTTTCCAAAAAAGACTGAAAAAAGCATTCGGAGATGAAAGAACATGGACGGCCAATCAGAATTCTTTCGTTCAGGAAAGATTGGCAGGAATGTCTATTATCCAGGTTTTCAACAGGCAGGAAGCTGAATTTAAGAAGTTTGATGATATTAATATTACACTGAAGACAGCCCTTTTGAGAACCGTATTTATTTTCTCGCTGTTTTTTCCTGTAGTAGAGCTTATTTCTTCCTTATTTATAGGATTTATCCTTTTTTATGGGGGCTATATCACAATCAGTGCCGGAGTTGTTATTGCATTTATACAATATATTTCGATGCTAATCCGTCCTTTGAGACAGATTGCAGACCGTTTCAATAATATCCAGAGAGGTATCGTAGGAGCAGAAAGAGTACTGGGTGTTATGGATGAAGATTATGCCATGCCGAATACAGGAACCGTAAAGAAGGATCATTTCGACGGTAAAATTGAATTCGAGAATGTACGTTTTGCTTACGATGACAAGCAGGAAGTGCTAAAAGGAATTGATTTTAAAGTGAATCCGGGAGAGACAGTAGCTATTGTAGGGGCAACCGGTGCGGGGAAATCAACCATCATCAGTCTTATCACGAGACTTTATGATATTAATTCTGGAAAGATTATAATTGATGATGTGGATTTAAAAGACTATGAGCTTTATAACCTGAGAAGTCATATCGGAGTCGTTCTGCAGGATGTATTTCTTTTCCATGGGAGCATTTTTGAAAACCTTGCCTTTGGAGATGAAAGCATTACTTTAGAGAAAATAAAGGCTGGAGCAAAAGAAATTGAAGTAGATCAGTTTATTGAGCAGCTTCCTGGAGGATATGATTTTGTGGTAAGCGAAAGAGGATCTTCCATTTCCTTAGGTCAGAGACAGCTGTTGTCCTTCCTGAGAGCTTATTTATCAGATCCTAAAATCCTTATTCTGGATGAAGCCACTTCTTCTATAGACCACGAAAGCGAAAAGTTGATCCAGAGAGCAACAGAAAAAATTACCCAAAACAGAACTTCCATCATCATTGCCCACAGGCTTTCTACTATTGAAAAGGCAGATAAGATCATCGTTATGGAGCACGGTAAAATTGTAGAAGAAGGAAAACATCTGGAACTTCTTGATAAGAACGGGTATTACTCAACACTTTACAAAGCCCAGTTAAGACATGAAGTGGAGCTGGAAGAAGAAAAACAAAGATCATAAATCAGCATGATGCCATATAATACAAAAGAGAGCTTTAAGCTCTCTTTTGTATTTAAAAGGTGTTCTTTAAAATTTTAATTTCTTATTGATCACTTTCCCGTTTTCCAAAACTGCTGTTACAGTGATGATGGAATTTTTTTCATTAACAGGAAATCTGAATTCAGAGGATTTTATATCTGTTCTGCTGGTCAAAAGCCTTCCCGAAGCATCATAGATATGAACGGCGGAGATTTTAAGATCACTTTTTACCTGTACAAAACTCTCATCTTTGATAATTTGTGTAATGCTTGATTTGTTTACGCTTTCAGTAGCCAAGAGATTCTGAGAGGTAATGATGACAGAATAATCCTCTACCTGTCCATATTTCGGAGTATAGCAGGCAGTAACGGCTGTTCCGTTAAATTCACCAATCACCCTCATTCTTAATGGTGTATTAGTTACGGCACTTGCAGGAGGAGTCACTGATGCGGTAGCAACAGAACCGCTACTGATTGCGCTTTGATTAAGTACAAGTTCTGTGGTTTCATTAAACTGTCCGTCATTATTGTAATCTATATACGCCTTGATAATATGAGGATTACTGGTTCCTGGGGCAACTGTAAGTACCGTTGCAGTATTGGAAGGAATTGTAGTTTTTGAAATACCAGAGCAGTAATTTCCTGTAAAATTTTCATAGAAATTATTGGAAGCCTGTTTGTAATTGGCAGAGTAGTTATTAATATTTGCGAATTTCACAGAAGTAATTCCAATATTAAAGTTACCTGGATTTGTCATAGAAGTTGGAGTGCATGTTGCAGTTAAAACAGAACTGTTATTAGGGGTAGTTGAGGACGCTACCGGAGAATTGATCAGAGACTGTCTGTACTGCAGAAGCTGTGCAGTTGCTCTGTCAGACTGTCCCTGGGTAAATAGGTTCCTGAAACAGAATGTATAAGCCATAACATTTCTTTCACCACCAGCGTAAACCTGGCTGGTACACGGATTAACCTGTCCTGTCTGGCAGGTATAAGGAACAGATGAATGATAAAGGCTTTTCATAGGCTCGGTATCACATACCAAGTCTCCCTGAAGAGTACAGTCTGTATTTGTAGGGCAGGCTCCGGTGGATTCACTGTAACCTTCATGCGTGTGGCGGAGGCCGAGTGCATGCCCAAATTCATGAGCTAAAGTCTGTGCATTCACTGCTGAAGCGCTTGTAGACATAAAAGAATAATCATTGCTGCCACCAGGATAATAGGCAAATCCGTTCAAGGTTCCTGAATTGGATGCCAGTTTCTTAACGACATAGATATTGTAATACTTACTGGTATCCCACATTCCCAGAGCAGTAATCTCAGAAGCGGTTACAGCATTTGTGGTATTATCATTATTCACCCCTCCGCTCACATACTTTGGAAGATGAGAAGCATTGATCCTGTTGATTCCATTGGTGGGATTACAGCTTGGATTCACCTTGGCAAAAACAAATTTTACAGGCAATATAGCACTGGTTCCTGACATTCCGCTGGTTGTGCTTCCTGAAAATACTCCGTTCGTATAATTCACCCATGCTATAATATCAGCATCAGATTTGTTATTGACTGTTCCAATGGCACTTCCATCGCCTACCACATGAACAACAATAGGAATTTCATATACCTGGTTCTTGTTTAATGTGCGGGATAATTTTCCGCTTTTGATCAGCTTGGATAATTCCAGGTTAAAAGCATCGTCCTGAGCCTTCTGTTCCGGATGCCTTTCATAATGTTTTCGCATTAATTCATCAGTCCCGCACTCCTGGAATTCTAACTTCTGTGAATAAAAATTTGCACAGGCCAAGCCTGAAACAATGATTAATAGTAGTTTTTTCATAAATTATATTATTAGATTATGGTGTATTAAAAATAATAAAATAAATAACAAAAAACGCTTTTTATTATTAAATGATCTAAATAGTGTTAAATTTTATTAGAAAAAACTACGAAAATAAAAGATTTTGTGAATTGAAAAATAAGCATTGGTTTGCTTAGAATAAGAAGTAAAAGAGAAAAGCTATTATACTTAATGATTCTTTAAAATTTACCTCTTAAATTTTTTTAAAACTGCAGAAGACGAAATTCTGCACCGTACCAAAAGGAGTTGTATGATTTTCTGTCAGGCATTTTATTTTTTCAAAATCTGATTCAAATTTTGCAGGCAGTGATTTATCATCGTATTGTTGAATATTCAGACCGCTGCATTTTGCGGGGCCGTTTTTGGAAAAAGTTCCCAAAATCATAAACCCGGTTACGCTTTTGCCTGCTATTTTAATATATTGGGAAACCTCTTCCGGAGTTGTTAAAAAATGGAAAGCAGCCCTGTCATGCCAGATATCATACTTTTCCCGGGATTCAAATTCTGTAATATCCGAAGCGATCCAGGTTATTTTATCAGCTTTTTCTCCTAACCTTTTTTTTGCTTTTTCCAGGGCTTTGACAGAAATATCAAGAACACTAATATTTTCATAGCCTTCCTCAAGAAGACAGTCAACGAGATTACTGTCTCCACCTCCTATATCAATAATCCTGGCATCTTTTCCCAAACTGAAGGAGTGAATAAAATCAAGGGATGTCTTTGGTTTTTCCTGCGTCCAGCTTACTTCGCCCGGATTTTTCGTCTCATATACGTTTTCCCAGTGTTCTTTGTTAGTTTTATTCATCTTTAATTTGTTTAATAGGGACAAAAAGAACCTTCATTTGGTTCCTGTCAAGAAATTTTAACTGTCCGTTTCGAATTTATGAATTAATCTGTTAAGTTTTGGCTTGCTTTAGATTTGAATTTGAGATACATCGCAGATGTACATATTCTCTAATATAAGAATCCAGAATTTCCCCTGAATTAACGGGCTTTTCAAATATATTTTCTGGAAGATTTCGAAAATTTAAATTATTTTACAAACATGAAAAAATGCAAAATTCATATAGAATCATTAAATTAAGTAAAAAAATAGTGTTTACCTGATGATTATATTGGAAAATTCACTATTTTTATTATAAATTTAGAGTATGCCCTAGAAAATTGAAGGGTGTTAAGTATAAAATAATTTTTTTAACTAAAATCCAAAAATATAAATGAACAATATACAAGACGAATTTAAAGTCTTTAAAGACGAGCTGAAAAAGCTGAATATCGATGTGCAGAAAGTAGTGAAGGTAGGAAACGGAAGTATGGATTTCCATGAAGTTTTTTATAAGTCACCGAGGTACCAGGAAGTGAAGAGTGTATATGTCCAACGCCATAACCTGGACAGCATGGTGGAGAAATTTAAGAAAGCTTACCACTAACAATATAGACGGGCGCCGCAGAGAATCTGCGGCGCCCGGTTTTTTATGAACAATTATTAATCCCTATCCAGTGCTGAGGTCTCCTTGGTGTCCTTCATTCCGGCATAAACAATAAGTGAGAATAATATACATCCGGTAATATACCAATAAAAATATTCTTCCGTTCCCGCCTTTTTGAACCAAAGGGCAATATATTCTGCGGTTCCGCCAAAAATAGCTACTGTAAGGGCATAAGGAAGTCCCACTCCCAACGCTCTGATTTCAGAAGGGAAAAGTTCTGCTTTTACTACAGCATTAATTGAAGTATATCCGCTGACAATGATCAGGGCGGCCATAATCAGGAAAAATGCGGTCCACATCGAAGTTGTGGTACTTAACGCTGTAAGAAGGGGAACTGTAAACAGGGTACCTAGAATTCCAAAACCTAAAAGAAGAGGTCTTCTTCCGATCCTGTCCGACAAAGCTCCGAAAACAGGCTGCAGGCAGGCAAATATAAATAATGAAATAAAAGAGATCAGGGTAGACTGCTCTTTGGTAAGATGTACGGTGTTCACTAAAAATTTCTGCATATAAGTGGTATACGTATAAAAAGCCAGGGTTCCGCCTAAAGTAAGCCCTATTACAGTAAGCAAGGCTTTAGGATGTTTGAGAAGCTCGGTGACTGTTCCTTTTTTCTTTTCACTGACTTCTTTTTTATTTTCAAATGCCTCAGTCTCATGAAGATTGGCTCTTAAATATAAAGCGATCACAGACAGTAATGCTCCGATCACAAAAGGAATTCTCCATCCCCATTCCTCAAGTTGGGTCTCTGTTAAAAGAAGTTTCTGTAGAATCAACTGAATTCCTAAGGCAATCAGCTGCCCGCCTATAAGTGTTACATACTGAAAACTTGAATAAAAGCCTCTCCGGTTTTCCGATGCCATTTCGCTGAGGTAGGTTGCTGAAACACCATATTCTCCGCCAACACTCAGTCCCTGCAGTAATCTCGCAAGAAGCAGAAGTGCAGGTGCCAGAATTCCGATAGTCTTATAAGTTGGAGTAAGTGCAATAAGAAGCGAGCCAAAAGACATCAGCAGCACAGAAAAGGTCATTGCTTTTTTTCTCCCAACCTTGTCGGCAATACTTCCAAATATCCAGCCCCCGATTGGCCTCATTAAAAATCCTACGGCAAAGATTCCTGCCGTATTCATCAGCTGAGCGTTAAGATCTGAATCCGGAAAAAATGAATGAGAAAAATAAATGGCAAAAGCAGCATAAGCATACCAGTCGTACCACTCAACAAGATTTCCGATAGATCCTCCTACAATGGCTTTGATCCTTTGAGCGGTAGTTATTGGAGATGAATTCATAGATTTATTTGTAGATAATGAAGAGGTATAAAGAAAGGCAAGATACAAATTTTGTAAAAAAATAAGCCGCTCTTTTAAGAACGGCTTAAAAATGGTAAATATCATTTTTAAAATCTGTACCCAATCGACAGCCCGCTTCTAAAGCCTGCCCATGGCCCGTCCACTTTTACTTTTGCTCCATTGGGATTCGTTTCTACGGCATACTCTACAAAAGGGATATCAAGATTTTCAATTTCCTGCTTAAGCTGTGCCTGCATTTCCGGAGTCAGCACATAATTGCTGGTCATAGTGAAGTCACCTTTTCCACTACCATAATGGGCACCTGCGATCCAGAAATCAAGAACCAGATTCTGGCTTCTGGTAAGGAAAAACTGTACGCCAACCATCAGGCCGCCACTGTTTCCGCTGGTGCTTCCCTGTCCCTTGAGGGGGATCTGGTAGGTATTTCCATCGATAGCATCATAATCGTAATAGAAGTCAAAGCTATTGGAAGAAACATCTGAATACCGGTAATAGGGTGCAAAGTAGAATCCCCTGCCGTAGCCTCTTCCGATGTAAAACCTGGGTTCAATCGTGAAATTGGTTGCCTTTACTCTCAGATTTTGGAATCTTTTTTCATCTTCGTCTTTCAAAAATGCATTAATGAATGGCACTTTTCCCTGTGTCATTGTTCCGAAACCTATGTTAAGAGAGAACCACTGGTTGATCGCTCTTTCGTAAGACAGGTTAATATTTCTAAATGTATAAGCTGTAACGTTGGTTTTAATAATGTTCATTTTCTCCGTAGGAACAGCCTGAAGTTCCTGTGTGTCTGCTTCTGAAAACAGAAAAAAGGGAATTAAGGTGAGGAATTTTTTCATGATTTTATATTTTGTGATGTAAAGAAATAGCAGCAAAAAGCAGGCAAAAAACCAATAATATTTCAATATGATTTAATTTTTAATTCAAAACTAATAATATTGATGTATGGTTCATTCTTACATATAGCTTAATACAACAGAAGATTTAACTGAAGCTTTAATTCAGCTTTTTGTTTAATGTAGTATTAAATATGGTAAGATAAATGAGTTGCTATAGGTTAGTTATTTGCTTTTATTTCCTTTAAATCTTGAGATACATGTAATGAATGTTAGAGATTGAATGTCTTATTTTCATCAATACAATTTATTTCTGACTATGAAAAAGACTATATATTCTGTGTTTTTTCTTTGTGGGATTTTGGTGTTTTCGCAGGAGAGCACGAAAAATGATACTTTAGGGGTGGGCACAAAGGAAATCCAGGAAGTGATTTTAAAGTCTCAACGTAAAAAGCAGTTTTCGGACAAGTCCGTTTACACCTTTGATAAAGAAGCTTTGGAGAAAGCAAGGTATGCAAAAGACTTACTTCAAACGCTGCCTGAACTGCAGCTGGATCCTGTTTCCAATACCATTATAAGTACAAAAGGCGGAACTTCTCTGTTCCTTATCAATGGGATAGAGGCCACAGACCTGCAGATCAGGAGTGTTGTGCCAAGCGAGGTGGTGAAAGTGGAATATTATGATATCCCACCCGCGAGATGGGCTTCCAGAGCGGAAACCGTGATCAATATTATTACAAGATCCAATGAAAGCGGATATGTTTTCGGAGCAGATGTAATGTCGGGATTGACTACGGGATTTGTGAATGCATCTTCCTATGCTAATTTTACCAAAGGGAAGAATAATTTCGGATTGGAATATTCGCTTAATCTCAGGGATTATGACAACAGAAAAGTTCAGAGCATCTATGATTACAAGCTCAACGGAGAGTATTACCGTTCGGATGAGAAAAGGCAGGATCATTTTGGATATACTTCTCAGAATATTGCTTTGCGCTATACACGTATGGTCCCTGATGACTATGTTTTCCAGACTAGACTGAATATGGATATTTTCAGCAGGTTTTCAAAAGGAACCGGAAAAAGTGTTTTTATAAAAGATAGTTTTAGCGAAGAACACGAAATGTTTAAAAATAGTGGCTCCAGCTATACGATTCCTAAACTGGATCTGTATTATTCCAAAAAGATAGGGTCTAAGGATGAATTAAGTTTAAACGTGGTAGGCTCCCATTATAAGACCAACACGACTGAATCTGCCAGGGAATGGATCATTCCTACCGGAATTTCAGTGTATGACAATGATATGGTCCTGGAAACAGAGCAGACTAATTTTGTCGGTGAATTTGCCCATACTCATGACTTTAAAGCAGGAAAGCTTTCTTCAGGCTACCGTATTTCAAGCACTGCTATTTCCAACGATCTGAATAATCTTGCAGGATATTCACAGTACAGCGTTAATTACCTTGAACAGTACTTTTATTCTGAGTTTTCAGGAAAAGTAGATAAATTTAGCTACAGGATCGGAGCGGGACTTACCAATATTCATAATAAAAGTGCGGCAAATACCTTTGATGAATGGTCATTCACGCCAAAAGTTATCCTGGGCTATCAGCTGAAAAGTAACCAAAGCCTAAGGCTGACAAGCAGTTACAGTCCTACAAGCCCATGGAGCAGCGCGCTCAGCAGTAATGTGGTACAGCTTGCCCCGAATATTGTCCAGAAGGGGAATCCTTTCCTTAAATCACAGCAGAATTTCTCCAATAATTTAATTTATTCTTTTAATAATAAAAAGTTTGACTTTAATGCAACCCTTTTCTACCGGTATACGGATCGTGTCATCAATCAATATTATGTTCTGGATGATACTTTCGGAGGATATGCACTGACCTACGAAAACGGGAAAAATGCCCAGCGGTATGGAGTACAGCTGTCCGGTTCTTATAAGCCGTTCGGAAGCAGTCTGCTTGTTTTGAAAGCCGTATTAACACCAACCTCAGAGACTTTAAGAACGAGTAAAGGTGCGCTGATCAAAAACGATTACCTGGCTAATAATTTTTCAGTATCCTCGGAATACAAATCGTTTGGTGTGCAGTATATGGTCAATGTCCCGGTGTATACACTAAACGGTGCTTTCCTTAATACGAATGAAAACCAGAATCATCTCTTCGCCAGTTACAGACTTAAAAACTGGAATTTTACGGCGGGAATGTACTGGATCGGGATGCCTTCGGAGTATAAAACAAAAAGTCTTCCTGAAAGTTTAGTGGATTATAATGTTCATACGAAGATTATGAATAATAAGTCCATGTTTGTTCTGGGCGTAAGCTTTGATTTTTCAAAAGGAAAGAAAACAGAAATCCAAAGAAAACTGAATAACGAAACTGCTCCTGCAGCCACTTTTTAATTTTTTAATGAATATTTAATAAGACCGCCGCCCGATGAAATCGGGCGGTGGTTCTGTGCGTTACATATATTTTTAGTTGCTTATTATTTTGCGGTAGGCGTAAATATCTTCAATAGTTACGACGCTCATTTCTTTTTGGGAGGCAAAATTCACGATTTCCGGAAGCCTTGCCATAGAGCCGTCTTCATTGGTCAGTTCGCAGAGTACGGCATCGTCACCGAGATTGGCCATTTTCACCAGATCTACGCTGCCTTCAGTATGTCCGCGTCTCTCAAAAACACCCCCTTTTTTAGCAATTAATGGAAAAACGTGCCCCGGGCTTGCAATATGGTCGGCTTCTGCATTTTCTGCCACGGCAGTTCTGATTGTTGTTACCCGGTCTCTTGCTGAAACGCCGGATTCAACGCCTTCTTTGGCTTCAATAGAAATGGTGAATGCCGTCTGGTTTTTAGAGTTGTTGTTCTCTACCATCGGACGGAGATTGAGATGTTTACTTTTCTCTTCTGAAATGCACAGACAGACGATTCCGCTGCATTCGCGGATCAGAAGTGCCATGTCCTTTTCTGTAATGGTGGATGCGGGAAAGATGATATCGCCTTCGTTTTCACGGTTTTCATCATCTACTAAAAGAATTCCTTTTCCCTGTTGTAGTTTTAGAAGTGCATTTTCTACACGTTCTGTGGAGGTTGCTCCAAATTGTTCTAATAATTTTTCCATGTTATTTTACTTTTAAAAGTTAAAATAGTCTTCGGTACATGGAAATGAAATACGGCATAATAAGCCTGTAAGGAATCTTACTGACCGTTTCATTTTCTTCTCCCATCCAGACTTTAACTGTCGGTTTTGGAATTTCACCAAATCAGTCCCTTCAAAAGAAAGGAGTCGCGGACTGTAACCGCCGGTAGGGAATTTCACCCTGCCCCGAAGAAAACTTATACTAAGTTTTACTGTATGTTCTGATTTAAATTTTTATTTCATTGATTATATTTAACGCACAGGCCACAAATTTCGGAAAGTTTCTTGAATTGAGGAAGAGTTTGATTCAGTTTAATTATATTTTTAGTTCAGAACGGCTGCCCTATTCTCTCAATATCTTCTCCATCTTCTTTCCCTTTGCCAGCTCATCAATAAGTTTATCCAGATAACGGATATTTCTCATCAGTTCATCTTCAATATCTTCCACACGGTATCCACAGATGACTCCCTTGATCAGTGAAACATTGGGATTCATTTGTGGCGCCTGTTCAAAGAATGTTTTAAAATCTGTTCTGTTATCTAAAATTTCCTGTAAACTTTTTTCATCATATCCTGTTAACCAGAATATGATTTCATGAACTTCGGATTTTGTACGTCCTTTCTTTTCTGCTTTTTGAATATAATGAGGATAAACACTGGCAAAAGCAGTAGTATAAATTCTGGTGTTCTGCATGGCTTTTAATTAATGTTCAACTTACTCGTATTAAGGCTTCCCATTGATTTCTTTAAGAATGTCATCAAGGATACGGTTAAATTCTTTTGGATTTTCCAGCATAGGATAGTGGCCTAGCCCGGCTATTTCAGTATAATTATAATCTTTTAAATATTTCCGGTTATTCTCCATGTTGGTAGGGAAGTTATCGGAATTGATAGCTCTTACCGGAACCTGAACTTGGGACGCCGTTTCCCTGTAATCTTTCTTATACAAAGGTCTGAGCAGATCAATGGCTTTTTCCGATGTATTTTGAAGAAACTCATCCTGAAGACTGCGTTTTACATCGGATGGCGTTTTTTCTGCAAAAAGATATTGAGGAAGAATATTTTCAACGGCATTTTTAAAATCATTGCGGTAATGCATGAATAAAAACTGTTCGGCCTGTTCTTCAGTGAACGCTTCGTCAAGATCTTTTACAGTGTCGATCAGGATAAGCGCTTTTACCTGAGGGATTTTTAAAGACGCTTCAAGAACATAGGCTCCCGACATAGAATGTCCTACAAGGATGATTCCGGAAGAATTTATCTGGCCTGCTACCGCTATGATATCATCTGCATACAATGCGCTTGTCCATTCATTTCTGGAGGTGCCAGATTTTCCGTGCCCGGCAAGATCCATCTGCACGATATGATATCTGTCTTTGAAATATTCCTGCTGGCTGTTCCACCATTCTGCATTGCCGAGCCATCCGTGTACGAATAAGATGGAAGGGTTTCCCTGTCCGCTTTCTTTAAAATGAATATTCTGTCCGTCCGAAGACTTTGTGTATTTTTCCATGATTATTATATTTTATGAGATTTAATTTATTGGTCTTTTGGCTCGTAGATAAGCTGTACCACTCCTGATCTGAAAACGTTTGTAGTGATCAGTTTCAGCTCCAGTCTTTCTTTCAGGTTTTCAAACAAAGGTTTTCCGCTTCCCAAAGCAACGGGGTGAACTGAAATTCTGTATACATCAATAAGATCTGAATTAATAAAGGTTTTAATAAGACTTG
Source organism: Chryseobacterium lathyri (assembly GCF_030812195.1). GTDB lineage: Bacteria > Bacteroidota > Bacteroidia > Flavobacteriales > Weeksellaceae > Chryseobacterium > Chryseobacterium lathyri_A. Next base: position 763,861 of record NZ_JAUSSF010000003.1, on the reverse strand, counting down.
CTCCGCCATACAGCCAGATATCTTTTCCATTCTGTTTCTTAATTTCAGCTACTTTTTCAGCAATATCGGAGCTGATAAAAATGGCTCCTGGATCTTTTCTGTTCTGTCCTGAAAAAACATACTTATTTTTAGAATGAATGGATTGCCAAAATTTCTTTTCTTCAGGATCAGCGGTTTCTTCCGGCTGATACGTTCCCCAGGAATCATAACTTACTCTTCCATAAAAGATGGTATCAACACTGTTCAGAAATCCGTCAAAATTCATGTCATCATCCATGATGCACCAGTCTGTTTCGCCATTGGGACCTTCAATGAATCCATCTAAAGTGACAGCCAGGTCCAGGATTATTTTTCTCATATGATAGTATGGATTTATCGTTGAATACTTGTAAAAATACAGAAAAACGCTCTGAAGAACGAACGTTTTGCTTTATAAATTTTACTATTTCCATTCCAGAAATTCATTCTTCCCTACCATAATTCGTCATGATCTTGCAATAAAACGTCATATTGCTTTAAAGTACTATTTAAAACTTACTCTTTCCTCATGATAGCCCCTGATTTTGCCGCTGCTTCCTTTTAGAAGCTGAGGATTTACTATGCCGTCTTTCTCTGCTGTGAACTCAAAATTCATCATACTCAGCGTTTCGCCGGGCTTCGAGAATGTTTCTTTTTTTATGGCGTAATTTCCGGAAGGGCCAATCTTTATGGTGTCTGCAGCCTGTTCTACAAAGGTTTCTATATTGCTTTTTTCTTTCGTCTGAATTTTTACACTTTTGGATAGATAGAGCACATTGACATCCTGAAGCCCGGACCATTGTATAGAGTAGTCCTGGTTCAATGGTGCATTTTCTCTATAGATAATGTTTCGCGAGCTGCTTAGTTTCAGGGAAGGGATACGGGACAGAAAAAACTTTTTTCCATTGCTCAGCTGGATCCGGAGCTCATAGCTGTCATTTTTGGGAGGTACATTTTCAGCACGGTAATCGTAGTTTTTACCGTAATACAGCTGCTGCATAATTTTGTATTCTGCTTTTTTCTCGTTGACGGTTATTTTCACAGAATCATTGCCGAATTCTTTTCCTTTTTTATCATACAGGATTACAGAAATGCTGTTGTCATTTTCATCCGTTAAACTCTGGTAGATTTCAATTTCGGCTTTTAAATCCGAAATATCTTCAATTTTTGATGCAGGAGCTGGCTCTGAACAGGAATTGAGCAGGAGACAGATACAGCACAGAAGTATAGAAAGCTTTGTCTTTACATTGCTGTTGGTTTTCATAATGTGATATTTGGTGATATGGAAATCATGTCCGGACTGTTAAATTACGAAAAGTAACAGAACAGGGACGTCTGTGAAGTTATTTAATTGATGAATGTAAAAAATATTAATCTGAATTTGAGATAAGAAAATACATGAAACCAATTATTTTAATCCTTATCCCAATTCAGGGATATTGTTTATTTGATGAGTTCCTTGGAATAATTATACACTGATTTATTATACCTCGGCAAATGTACGGATAGTGATTCCAGAACTAAAGACAATGCTTCCTTATCATTGTTGACTGAGGAAAGCGACAGCGCCAAAAATGCGTTGACGGCATCATCCAGCTCATCGGAATATCTTTCTTTTTCTTCTCTTAATATTTCTATGCTTTCATGAAATTTTCCATTATTCCGTAAAGTACTTACCAGCTGAATTCTGGCTCTTCTTCTCCGTAATCCTGTAAGACCCAATTCTAACGCAGATCTGTAAAGCGGCTCTGCGTTTTTTTCAAAGCCAGTAGAATCGTAGGCACAGGCTCTTTCAAAATCTGCAATGGCAGGATAAGCATCGTGGAGCTTGTCCGTATGCAGTTTTATTTTTTCAATAAAATCATCATTGGGGATTTTGCCCAGCTGATTCCATATTGTTTTTAACTTTTCTTCCCAGGGTTCAAGATCTGTCATGTTTTAATGGTATTTATCAGTCCTCAATAGCTTCAATGCCTTGTTGTTTTAGCTTTTCAAGGTGATCTTTCATGGCCTTGAGCTGTTCCGGTGAATGTCCCTGCCACTCTTCAACTTCTCCAATAACTTTAAAAGGATGTTGAGACCGGTAAGATTTTGTGGGATTTCCGGGAAATTTTTTGTCGGTTAAATTGGGATCATCTTCAATAGGACCAGTCGGTTCTACAATATAAATTCTTTCTTTTCCCTCTCCAAATGCTAACTCTGCACCCCATATGGCAGCTTCCAAAGTAGCGGAAAGATAAATGTATTTTGCTTTTCTCTTGGTGCCGTAATTTGAGCTGAAACCAATTTCGATGAGGTCTCCGGGTTTAAGATCGGCTTTTGTGCCGTGATAGTAAATGATGGGTTCTTCAGAAAGATTTGAATTCATTGTCCTGATTCTTTGGTGAAAAATATAAAATATCCGGTATTGGGTTATGCTTCAGATGTTGCTTCTGAATTTTTATAGACATTCCAGAAGTTGTAATCTGTCATTGGAGCATCTGTGATCCCGACATTCCGCCCCATGGTAACGATCTGTCCTCTGTGATATGTTCCGTGAACGATCACATGCTGGATGTACTCGAATTTTGAAAAGTCACACTGGAACCATTGGGATTCAATTTTTACGTTTTTTGCCAGGTCTTCTTCGGATAAGGTTTCTACGTACTCCATTAATTTCTGGGAGTTGTTTTTTATACCAGAAAAAATTTCTTCTTTAGTCAATGCAGCAGAATTTGCAGCAAAATCGAAATCGCCATTTTCCGCAATATAAGCCCACCAATACTGCTGCGTCTGCCAGATATGATGCAAGGTTGATAAGATCGTTGGAAAGCTTGAAATAACTTCCTGGTTAAGCTGCTCATCAGACTTTGTGGAAAGCCAGTCGATGTATTTATTGACTACCCAATTATTGTACTGAACACTGTGTGTGATTAACGTTTTTAAATTCATGATGATTAATATTTTGTAATGATTTTGGTGGATATAAAAATAAGTAAAATATTAACTGGATTCTAAAAATAGAAATCATCTTAAATTGATCTTTAAACAATTTGATTATTTATTTTAATATAATGGCTCCCCATTTAAGTCCGTAGTAAGCACTTCACTCATATAATCAAAAAAAGGGCGCATGGCTAATAAGGTAAGGACTGCTTCTTTCTGAAAACTGTCTGATAGAACTTCCTTATCAGTAAATTTCCGCATCACGACAAATTGTTTTTTCCTGATTAGATCTATGGCAGGGTGATTTTTATCAAAACCTCTCGGGGCTGTTTTCACAGTATCTCCTTTGATTTCTCCAAAATATTGTTTGAAAGTTTCATCAGAAGTGATCTTTTCAATTTCTGTGGTATTGAGCTCGAATTCTTTACGGATACGGAGCAGATCTTTAGCCTCAGGTCCCCAGAAACCGCCACCCACGAAACTGTTACCAGGTTCCAGCTGAATATAATATCCTCCTCTCAGCATCGGTTTTGAACGGGAAAATCCAACCCCGAAATTGGTTTTGTACGGAGTAGGGTCCTTGGAAAAACGGACGTCTCTGTAAATCCTGAAAATATGGATTCCTTTTAAATTATCGTATTCCTGAAGTTCAGTATAGATCTGATTGAAAAGAGTTTTGTTTTCTTTTATAACGGAATCGTATTCAGATTTATGCTGAGTAAACCATTCACGGTTGTTGTTTTTTTCTAAGTGTTTAAGGAATTTAAAGGTTTTTTTCATGGTGTCTTTCATACAGTTTTGTTTTTTCCAGTCCGTGATTATTGATTTTAATAGTTGGTGCAGTTCAGTTATTACAGTTGTTAATTCTCTTTCTCAATAATAAAACTATGCGACTGAAGATATTCATCAAGCTCAACATCAAAAGGAATCACAAAATTATTATCCAGATCAAACATGCCACTTTCTCCGTCTGAAGATTCTAAAAACCCCAGCATCCTAGACTGAGTTTGTTCTTTGGCATTTTTCCAGCAATTCATTAGGAAATCAGTTTCCAGACCGAATTGGTTTTCCCAGTAGTGGGCATAATCCAAATGATTATTTTCATCAAGGTAAGCAGAATAATCAATATTATTTTCGTTCAGTACCTTTTTGCATAATTCCTGAACATCAATAGGAGAATAGTCTTTCAATGAATGCTCTTTCAAATGGAGCTCTGCGATCTGAACAGTTTTATCGGGAGAATAATATTCATAATTAGGCAACACAAATAGGGAACTTAAAGGACTTGAAGCATTGTAATACAAGCTGATCACCTCAATTTTTTTATCATCTTCCCTGAATGTATATTTGGAATTGAAAACATCAACCAGGAATTGGGTGACTGTTTTTTCCCTGGGAAGCAGAAAAGTGTTTTTAAAGGCCTCATCAATTTTTTGTTCTATTTTCTTCATGTAATGTTCACTTTTTTGTGGTGTAAAAATAATGAAACCGTTCTGGAAAATAGAACGGTTTTAAATATATTGTATGGTTCATTGAAATTGCAACTGGATTAAGAATACACCAGAAAGAATTATTTGATATTGTATTTGATTTTGAAGAATACTATTCTGAATTAGATAAATAAACAATCTCCGAAGTCTGAAGACTTCGGAGATTGTTTTAAAGGGATTATTTTATTGGCTTAAGATCGGTTGAGTTTAGAGGTTCTTCCCGTTTTTGCCAATAAAATGTTGGCTATAGTTATTGTGGGATAAATTTTTCTAAATACTCAATTATATTTTCAGTAAATAGTCCTGCAATTGCTCCTATGATTAAACCACCTACAAAACCTTCAACTGTTATGAACTTTTTGGATTCACTTGAATTATTCATTATCAAGCCTAAAACTAAAGATATTGCAACGCTTCCGATTAAAATTCTATAAAAATTATCGTCAAAAAACTCACCTTTTGACACAAAAATCAATTTTATTAGAAATCCTAGAATGCCTCCTAAAGATGCTCCAAGTGGGACTGCAAAACTTGAAGACTTAAATTTTATATTATCTGAAATCGCTTGATTAAAAATATTTTTATTATCTGAAGTTCTAAATTTTAAATTGAATAATATATCAAAATTAGATTCTTTATATAAATGAGGTGCTCTACAATGATAAGGAATAATTATCGTTTCTTTGGGATTTAAAGTATATGAATAGCTAAGATTTACGTCAGAATATTCCTTTGCAACAGATAATTTTGATAATATCTTTTCGAGTTTTGATTTATTTATTGAAAAAGCCTTTTTTAGAAGAGAATCGTCTTTTTCTTTCGACATAATAATTTCTTCTAATTGAATAACATCATCCCACTCTTTAATTGAAAATGCTTTTTTTGCCCAATTTGGGAAACTCATTTCAGGTTTGGTTTTTGTAAGTATAGATGCTATGATTTCTGGTGTTGTTGCATATGTAATAAATAGTTTTGATATGAAATCCAGTTTATTATATCTCTGTCTATCATATGCTCTATCTAATTGAAGTTCTAATTCTTCTACAATTTCTTTTTTTTCATACTCAAGAGTTGTTAGTTCAGAAGTTGAATTTGTCTGATTTTTGGAAATTATTATTCCAGGAATTATATCAGCCTCAACTTCATCAATATAAACTTTTTCATCAGAAATATTTGTAATTTCTAATTGAATAGTATATTTTGAAGAACCAAATTTGTCATTTGGAAAATTCAAATTTAATTTTAATAAACGCTCCATTTAATATATTATAACTTTTAAAAATAATTGTTGCAAAGTTCGAATATGGCAAAAAGTTCAATAGAACTCCTTTAGCCCTGCTTTTGTCAATATCTTGTTAGCTAAAGTTGATTTAACCATTGTTTTAGTTTAATAAAATCTATTAAGCTTATTTGATTCTTAAATTTTTCGGAAAAATTTACAGCATCTTGTGAGAAATAAGAAGAAGTTACAAAAATTCCTGCTGTTACTCTATCAGCTGTAATTGTACCGGCTAATTCCCTAACTAATTTAATTCCTACAGGATTATTTTGTGAATATTTTTTACATTCTACATAATATAAAAAATTCCCTATATCTTTACTCTCAGCAATTATTAAATCTTTGCCACCATCTCTCGTCATTTTAGTAAGGTCAACATTATAACCTTTTTTTGTTAAAAGTTCGGCAACAAATTCCTCAAATTCTCTTGGATTTAAATTATAAATATTGAACGGGTTATTTCTTACACTGTCTATTATACTTTGATTTATAATCTTAATGTCAGATGTAAGTTGTACTATTTCTGGTGTTTTTTCAACAATAATATTATTTGTGGTTGAAACATAATTCTCTATTTTTAAATTTTCTGATAATAGACGGACAATTTGTTGAACATTATATTTTTTACTATTAAGTAAATCAATGGACAAATTAATGAGTAGCGGATTACCTTTAGTAATTTCCAATAAAATATCAGCCTCGTGTGTTTCTAAATTATTTTTCCATAAAGCCTCAAATAAACGCCTCGATTCATTTAAATCAAATGAATCAAGATGGATGTGTAAATCTAATTCGAAGTTTTTGACAAGATTTTGAAATGGAGATACTATTATGAATTGTTTTTCACTATGTTTTGATATAATTTTTTTCAAATTGTCAACAAGTCGAAAAGAACTGATATATGACAAATCATCAAATATTATTATTTTACTTTCGGTGGATATGTCATTAGACTTTATAAGGGAATGTGAATTATTAAAATTAAAAACTTGAATTTCACTATTGCCATCTAATTTTGTTTGTTTAATGAATTCCTGCCACAAGTAAGTTTTACCTGTTGCGTTATTTCCGGTTATAGCAATAAGTTTTTTCTTTTTTTTAATTACAAAATCTTCAAGTTGATTTAATTCCTCTTCTCTACCAATAAATATTCTTTTATGTTCCAAATTAAATTTGTGTTTATAACCAATTGTAGCTAACAACCAAATTTACACATTGCGTCAATATAATATACAATTATGCTAATATTGTTTTGATTTTAGCTTTCTATTTGTCAATCATTAAATATAAAGTATAAATATACTATTTCCTTACGGAAAACCGTATTCAAACAAAAAACCGCTCTACAAAAAGTAGAACGGCTAGTATATTAAATTGTCTCAGCGACACGCTGTTACATCATTCCTGGCATTCCACCTCCCATTGGCATAGCAGGTTCATTTTTCTTCACTTCAGTGATAACACATTCAGTGGTAAGAAGCATTCCTTTTTCGTCTGGTAACTTTAACTGTTTGGGGCTTTTTATTTTAGTACGCTATTTAATTCAACGACTTCAAAGTCGTCATTATTTTGCAGTAAATGTTTTAATATAGGAATATGTCCCTGCCCAAATATGAGGATAACATATTTGTCATTGGCATTTATTTGATTAGTGATATTAGCGTAAATAGCTAAATTCCTCAAATACCAATCAGAAACTGATTCCGCACCAATATAATTCTCTCCTGCACCAATTTTTGCAATATATTTTAAGTACAATGATAAATTTTTCTGCAAAAGTTCTTTTGTATTGATATATTTTAGGACTTCAGTTATTGAATTTCTTTTTACTACACCATCGAATTCAAGTTTTAAGTTATTCGCAGTAGTCCCTAATTCCTTTAACAGATATAACTGATTTTTTTCTTTAGCAGTGACAGAAACCAAACTGTCATGTTTCATTCCATAAAAAATATCTATACAATTGATGTGTTTTAAATTTAATTTTTTAGCTAGTCTAAAACCGATTTGCTCTCGTTCAGAAACGGTTAATGTATATTTGTTTTTGGAATAGGCATTATACAGACTATCAATTTGCTTTTGTTGATTCAATGGTTTTTCTATCATCACTTTATCAGCGTTTGTCCGTTTTAAAACTTCGGTCAGTTCTTCCAGTTCCTTCTGTCTTTTCGGAGCTAAAAAATCGTCAGTCTTTAATTCAAACGTATCTAAATGTGGGGTTTCGAAGTGAATGGTCCCTATTAACAGGATTTTGGTTTTTTGTTTAGATTCTTGTCCAAAAATTGTGGTTACAAATAAAAGCGTAATTAAAAATGTAGAAATTGTTTTAATGAAAGTCATGGTTTTAGTTTATTTTTTGGTAAAGATAAAGCTTCTTGCGAAACGTAAAGATGAATTCACCACAAAATTCGCAATTGCGTGAAACGGCTTTTGTAGCTTTTCTTGATTTGCTGTTTTATTATTATTCCAAACAAAAAAACCGCCCTACAAAAGCAAAGCGGTTAGTATATTAAATTGTCTCAGCGACACGCTGTTACATCATTCCTGGCATTCCACCACCCATTGGCATAGCTGGTTCGTCTTTTTTCACTTCAGTGATTACACATTCAGTAGTAAGAAGCATTCCAGAAACAGAAGCTGCATTTTCAAGGGCAACTCTTGTTACTTTCGTAGGGTCAATGATCCCTGCTTCAAGCATGTTTACATACTCGTCAGTTTTTGCGTTGTATCCGAAGTCTCCTGTACCTTCCGCAACTTTCGCTACGATTACAGAACCTTCACCACCTGCGTTGGCAACGATTTGTCTTAATGGCTCTTCGATCGCTCTTTTCACGATTTTGATCCCTGTAGTTTCGTCAGAGTTGATTCCTGTAAGGTTTTCCAAAGCTGAGATTGCTCTTACTAAAGCAACACCACCACCGGCAACGATACCTTCTTCAACTGCCGCTCTTGTAGCGTGAAGGGCATCATCTACTCTGTCTTTTTTCTCCTTCATTTCCACTTCAGAAGCTGCACCTACGTAAAGTACGGCAACACCACCGGCTAACTTAGCCAGTCTCTCCTGTAGTTTTTCTCTGTCGTAGTCAGAAGTCGTAGTTTCCATCTGAGCTTTGATCTGAGCTACTCTTCCTTTGATTTTAGCTTCATCACCACCACCGTTTACGATCGTTGTGTTGTCTTTATCGATAGTTACTTTCTCAGCAGTTCCAAGCATATCCAGAGAGATGTTCTCCATAGTGAAACCTTGCTCTTCAGAAATAACCTGTCCACCTGTAAGGATTGCGATATCTTCCAGCATTGCTTTTCTTCTGTCTCCGAATCCTGGAGCTTTTACAGCAGCAATTTTAAGAGAACCTCTTAATTTGTTTACCACCAAAGTAGCTAAAGCTTCACCTTCCACTTCTTCAGAAATAATCAATAGAGATTTTCCACCCTGTGCAATCGGCTCAAGAACCGGAAGCAATTCCTTCATTGAAGAGATTTTCTTTTCCACCAAAAGGATATAAGGATTTTCTACTTCAGCTACCATTTTCTCAGGGTTCGTCACGAAGTAAGGAGACTGGTATCCTCTGTCGAACTGCATACCTTCTACAACATCTACCGTTGTATCGATACCTTTAGCTTCTTCTACAGTGATTACGCCTTCTTTTCCTACTTTTCCGAAAGCCTCAGCGATCAGAGATCCGATCGTTTCGTCGTTATTTGCAGAAACTGAAGCTACCTGCTTCACCATTTCTGTAGAATCTCCAACTGTTTTAGACTGGGATTTAAGGTTTTCAACAACTGCAGTTACTGCCTTGTCGATTCCTCTTTTCAGATCCATTGGATTAGCACCTGCAGCTACGTTCTTAAGACCTTCTCTTACGATAGCCTGTGCCAATACAGTAGCGGTAGTAGTACCGTCTCCTGCGATATCATTGGTTTTGGAAGCCACTTCTTTTACCATCTGCGCTCCCATATTTTCTACTCTGTCTTCAAGTTCGATTTCCTTTGCTACAGAAACACCGTCCTTAGTTACGTGAGGAGCTCCGAAAGATTTTTCAATCACTACGTTTCTTCCTTTTGGTCCTAAAGTTACTTTTACTGCATTAGCCAATGCATCAACCCCTCTTTTTAAAGCGTCTCTTGATTCAATATCGAATTTTATTTCTTTTGCCATAATTTTTTATTGTATTAATGTACTTTGTACAATGTATTAATGAATATATATTCATGAAATCATTTTACATGAATACATTTTACTTTTTACAAATTAACCTATTACTCCAAGTAAATCTCCTTCCTTAACGATTAAGAAATCTTTTCCGTCTAATTTTAGTTCAGAACCTGAATATTTTCCATAAAGAACTTTGTCACCTACCTGAACAGTTGTAGGCTCATCTTTTTTCCCTGGACCTACTGCTACTACTGTACCTTCCTGTGGTTTTTCTTTTGCGGTGTCCGGAATAATAATACCTGAAGCTGTTTTAGTTTCTGCAGCGATCGGCTCGATCAAAACTCTGTCTGCTAATGGTTTAAAGTTTACTGACATAATATATTTTATTTTTTAATTAATTCTCCATTATAATTCTCTAAATGTATGCCATGAGAGTCCTGTGGATGAAATGGCAGAATTTTACTTCCCAGTGTGAAAATTTGGCAGAAAAATGGAAAAAAATAAAGCCGGAAAATTCCGGCTTTTGTATTTAACTCCAATAATTCATGGATTAAGGACAGTGCTGTCCCGGTCCGATCCATAAAGTACATCTTCCCTGTTCGTCCCACTCGCAGCAAACAGCTCTCGCTGCACCTCCGATAATAGATTTCTGGGCGTCTCTGCTTAATGATTTAGCATTTTTCATAAATAATATTGTGTTGGTTCTACATTCCTGAACATTTAGTGTCAATCAGGATTTTGACCATTGGTGTGATAAGTGATATCAAAGATAAAAAATTTTATGATCAGATTATACACTGTTTGTAGATTTATTTATGGATTTTGTATTTTGATTATCAGTTGTTTAATGAGTGTTTTGTAACAAGGGAGTACGAAGGTTTTATCATTTTGGATTGAACATTAAAAAGAAAAAGCTTACCATTACGGTAAACTTTTCAGGTCTATTATTGAATGGTTTCCAATATCATTTTTCTACCGCCGAGGTCAATATCCTGTTTCAGGATCCTTCTGGTTTCGGTATCTATGTGATAAGTAACAATCGTTGTCTTATCTTTGATATCATCGGTTGTTTTTACAGCCCATACTTTTTTTCCGTTGTAATCTGTTTTCTTTACGTCCAGTATATAGGCTTTTATAAGTCCTTTCTTAGCATCCGGGTTATAATCGAAAATAGAGAGATCAGCAGTATAATTTTCTTTCAGGGGAGAAAACCTGATCAGCATAGGATAGCTGCTGCTGTCAAAATAATCTGCAGCATCCATTTCGATAAGGTCTTTTTTCTGAGATTTTTTATCCAGATAATAGCCGGTTACTTTTGTCTTGCCGGATTTCAGAACCATATCCCTCATCATATTAAAAGACGAATGATAGACTGGCTGGAAATTAGCAGTTTTTACGATGGTAGAATCTATCCACTTGGCATCCGGTGCCTGCTTTAGCTTTACGGTAGTTTTGATGAGAAGATCCGTTTTGTTTAATTTTTTGAGTTCTGTAATAATGTTTCCAATCTCTATTTTTGTTCCTGCATTTTCAGCATACCAGACCGCTTCTGATGTTTCATCTTTTATCAACTTGGGATCAATATTGCTGTTACTTGGTGTGAGCAGTTTTTGCGAAAATAAATTAATGCTGCTTACCAATAAAAGAACAAGAAATGTTTTCATGATTTTTTATTAATAAGTATTTCTGATTCTCAAAAAGTTACAAACCCGATATCAACCTTCTTCTTTTCGATCATACAGAATCAATCTTATTTTTCTGATTTTGACTGATCTTCGAGATCACCGCCCCGGAAACAGCAATGCTGATAAAGTTGGTAACTGATCTCGCCTCATTCATAAAACGGTCTACACTATAAAGAAGAGCAATATCCGTTAAAGGAATTTTCCCGAACCTGTTCAACGTGAAAATAAGAGCCAGGAATCCTGAGCCCGGAACTCCCGATGCCGTTTTTGATGTGATGGAAATAATAACGAAAAGCCACAGATAATCGGTCACAGTTAAAGAAATATTATAAAACTGGATAAGAAAGCAGCACGTCACAGAAATGTAAATACAGGCTCCGGAAAGATTAAAATTATACCCTAAAGGAATCACAAACCTCAAAATTTTTCTGCTGTATCCTTCGGACTCCATTTTTTCAAAGATTAGCGGAAAAGCTGTTTTGGAGCTTGATGTAGTAATGACCAGGATAATTTCTTCCTTTAAATCAAGCAGAAATTTCCAAAGCCGTATTTTGAACAGATAGGATACAATTCCTAAAATCCCAAAGATAAAGACAATATCAGCCAGATATACTGTTGCAACAACCTTACTGAGCGGAAGAAGAGTATTGATGCCATATACCGCAATTCCATACGCGATATTGCAGAAAATAATGATGGGAAGAATCAGATACAGATATTTGATCACTGTATAAAAAATCTTAAGGCCATAATCTAATATATTCAGAAACTTTTCTCTTGCCCTGGAAAGATTCATAAAAATCCCGGCCAGAATAGAAACAATAAGAAAAATGCCATGTCTATTGAGATACAGAGTACCGGATACACTGGTATCGTTGATCTCAAATGTTTTGGGAAGAGATTTACTGATTTTCACTGTATCAATTCCGGTATCGGCTCCCGGTTTTATAGCAAAACCAAAGATAAATCCTAAAATAATAGCCACCGAACTGATGATCAGGAAGTACAGAATGGTCTTCCAAACGATGCTGCTCGCATTTCTGAGCCCGGAAAGCTGGCAGATTCCATACATGATCGCCATGAAAATAATCGGAAGGATCAGTATTTCCAGAACCATGAAAAAATACCGGCTTACAATTCCCAGCTGAATGCTTGCTTCAGGGGCATAATATCCTGTGAGCACTCCACCGATAATTGCGGCAAATACATATAAGGTAAGATTTTTTAAATACCTTCCGGTGAATGTTTTTCTTGTTTCAAAAAAGTTCATCTGAAAAAAATATGCGGTCCGTACATAACCTGTAGTTTATTTATACATCCGAAATATAATGATAATTAACCTTAATTCAATATGAAATAGAATCAGATAACTCCGAGAATCAGTCCTGCCAACAGCATTACAATGGAAGATCCCAAAGCCCATTTTAAAGTATATTTCAAATGGTCCGAAAATTCTACACCTGCCAATGAAACTAATAAATAGGTAGATGGAACCAGGGGACTCAGCAGATGCGATCCCTGGCCGATAAGGCTGGCTCTCCCAAGTATTTCCGGTGAAATTCCCAGCTGATGTCCGGTAGCAACGATAATAGGTAAAATTCCAAAATAATAAGCATCATTGGATAAGAAGAAAGTAAATGGAATACTGAATACGGCGGTAACGATATTCATATATCCTCCCCAGCTTTTGGGGATTATTTCTATCATGCTGTTTCCCATCGCCTGCATAATGCCTGAGCCATTCAGAATCCCGGTGAAAATTCCTGCCCCGAAAATCATTCCGGCAACTGATAAAGCATTTCCTGCATGTTTGGAAATTATTTTCTGCTGATCTTTTAATTTAGGGTAATTAATAATGGAAGCAATACAGAAGGCAATCATAAAGGCAATACCCAAAGGAACAATATCCAGGATCATTACCACCAAAAGAGCTGTCGTGAGAGACAGGTTGATCAGGATAAGTTTTGGGCGTCTCAGCTTAAGGTCTACTTCACCGATGATATCATTGCTGTTATAATTGGTGAATTTTCCATGTTTGGCAATTCTTATTTTTTCTCTTCTGCCTAAAATGTAGGCAACGAATATCACCCACAGGATACCGATAGCCATAATCGGAATCATAGGAACAAAAATTTCTGTGTGTCCAAGTTTCAGAGAACTCATTACCCTTGCAGTAGGTCCGCCCCAAGGGAGGATATTCATGATTTGCCCGGCAAGCATAATAATGCAGGTAAGGATCAGCGGATTCATGCCCTGTTTTTTATACAAAGGAAGCATTGCAGCTACGACAATTAAATAAGTGGAGGAACCGTCGCCGTCCAGGGATACCAATGTGGTAAGGATAGCGGTTCCTATTGTTGTTTTAATGGGGTTGTCCCCAACGGCCTTCAAGATAATATTTACCAGGGGTTCAAAAAGCCCGGTATCGATCATCAGACTGAAATACAGGATGGCAAAGATGAGCATAACACCGGTGAGGGCTATTTCTTTAACACCGTTTTTCATCATTCCTCCCAGTTCAGGGCCAAAACCTGCAAAGAGAGCTACGGTTACAGGAACGATGATCAATGCAGTAAGCGGAGTCATTTTTTTGTTCATGATCAGAACCATGAAGATCAGAATCATGAGGAATCCAAGGAAAGTAAGCATAGATGATTTTTATAGTTATTTATTTTTGTTTTTCTTTCTCCAGTCGAAACTGTTTCTGTAGCCGATATAACCGTAATTACTTGTAGATCCAGTCTCCAGCTGATTGATAAAAGCAACTTCAATAGCTGAATTTTTTCCGACTTTCATTCCAAGCCCGGCTGTTAAACGGTTACTGTCAAAGGGATCTTCTTTTACGACATTCATCCTTAGTTCATTTTTCAGAATGCCATACAGCTTTTCTTTTTCTCCTACCCTGTTAAAAGGAATTTTCAGGGAAATAAGATAACGGAGCCGGACGATGAATTCATCAGGATTGCTTATAAACCGCTCTTCCACACGGAAACGGTGCGAGACAGAAGTTCGTCCGATATTGCCTCCCAAGGTCACTTGCTGGAAAGGTCTTTTTTCATACCGTTCTTTTTTTGAATTGTCAGATTTATAAGAATCCAGAACCAGGAACATGAATCCGGCAGCAGGTTTCACTTCATTGGCTATTTCATAATCTACATAGGCAGAAATCAGAAAAAGCCTTGTATCATATGCAAGATCAAAAGAACGGTATTGGGATAAGGCAGTCAGTGTGCTTTTATCTGTCAGTTTTGCAGACATCAGATACTGGAACCACATATTGTAGTTGTCGCGGCTTTGTGCGTTGGCCAGCCGGATCATTCCCAGCATCAAAATGATGATTAATCTGAATTTAATTTTCATGTAATATTGAGTTAATATCCTGATGTCTCAAATATATTTATAAGAACCAGCCGCAGATTTATTTTTCAATCAATGACAGTTTTTATCAGTGAACTGCATGATGGGTGAAAAAAGATGGTATATTTGAAAGATTGAAAATTGGAATTTTTAGATGTTTTTAATTATAAATATTGTATTTATATTGTTGGTTTTCAGGGTTTTGTTTAATGCGAAAGTTTTGAGAAGACTGATGGATTATCACTGGGGATTTTTGCTGAAGTTTCAGCATGTTTTTTTCCTTTTGATCTTCCTGATCATCACTTTTTTTACTGAAAACTACTTTCTGGATGTCCCGGAACTCATCTGGAGTGTTTTATCGGTCATTATTTTTAATGTCGGAATTTACAGTCTCGTCTACTTTTATCTGGTCCCGGAATTTTATCTTTCCAACAAATATCCTGAGTTTATTCTCTATGCCTTAATCAGTTTTCTGGTCTCGAGTCTTTTCAGAATTCTGCTGCAGCCGACGGTTTTTCATATGAATTTTACTGAGAACCTTTCCAATACAAAATTCCTGTACAATGTATATACGGCGCAGGGAATTGTGATCCTTGTTGCCTCGTTTCTAGGAATTACAAAAGATAAGTTTCTTATTGAGGAGGATTTTAAAGATCTGGGCGAAGAAAAAGATCAGCTGTATCTGGATCTTTTGAAATCTAAAATGAATCCTCACTTTCTGCTGAATACCCTTAATAATATTTATTCCAAAAGCTTCCAACCTTCAGAAAATACTTCAGAGTCTATTTTGCAGCTCAGCAAACTGCTTCAGTATGTGATTTATGACACCAGCAAAGAGAAAATTTCTATGGCCCAGGAGTTTTCATCTATTAAATCTCTTGCAGGACTGTATCAGCTAAAATATAATAATGTACTGAACATTAGTTTCGATATCCAGGATCAAGAAACGCTGGAACTAATTGATATTCCGCCTTCCGTATGTCTCACATTATTTGAAAACGCCCTGAAGCATTCCGCGGTGGGAATAGAACCGGAAAGTTATATCAATGTCACCTATAAAATAAAGGGTCAGGAATTTTTGTTTGAGATCCGAAATTCTGTATCAAAGAAAAAAAATCTTGTCGGGAATATGAATGACAGTGGTCTGGGAAATGAAGCGGTGATCAATATTTTGGAAAAAAACTATGCAGGAAAATATACTTTTATATCCGAACCTGCGGAGAACGACTATCAGACTATTTTAAAAATTAAACTGTAATGGCTAACCTGACGATCGTAAGTGTAGATGATGAATATCCGGCGCTCCAGCTTATCCAAAAATATTGCGGGCAGATGGATGATGTAAATCTGCTGAAGATTTTTCAGGATCCTGAAGAAGCATTGGGATATCTTAGGCAGAACAGGGTAGATCTGGTAATTCTGGATATTAATATGCCTTATATCAATGGAATTGAGCTTTTACATCAGTTGCCTTACAAGCCATTGTGTATATTTCTCACGCTGGAAACTCAGTATGCCGTCAAAGCTTTTGAGCTTGACGTCGTACATTATCTTGTGAAGCCTGTGGATTTTGAGACCTTTAGAAAAGCGATCAATAAGGCGAAAGATTTCCTGCAGTTCAGAAATTCTACAGAACAGCAGAAAAAGGAAGACTTTATTATGTTCAAATCCAATTATGTGATGAACAAAGTTCTTCTGGATGATATACAATGGGTACAGGGATTCGGGGAATATATTATTCTGGTGACCCGCCTGAAAAAATATATGATCCTTGAGCGGATGTCTAATTTTGAAGAGAAATTTAAAAACTTAGGATTTATCAGAATCCATAAATCATATATTGTTCTTTCTTCCCATATCAGTTCGTATGATGCAGCTCATGTTTATCTTAAAAACGGAGAGAAACTTCCGCTTGGGAGAACGTATAAAAATTCTTTAAAAGCTTATCTGAATTAATTTTCTTGTTTGAAAAACTCCCGCAGACCGCATGGATTACACAGATATTTTTTTAAAATTCAATAGGGGTGGGCTTTAGCCCGCCTAATGTTTTTAATGAACATCGAAAACTGACTTTAGCCAAATCAGTAAAATGTTGCATTATAAGAAAAAAAGGTTGTCTCAAATTTGAAACAACCTCTTTAGTTTTTATGATTTCTTTCCGGCAGCCTGCATCGGATTTACTTTTCCGTTGGCCCCTCCTCTTACCGGACCGGCTCCTTGTTTTTGTTTGAACAACTGAAATTTTGAAACCTGGCTGTCCGAACCGTTACTGCTCCATAAATTATTGGAAGTGTCAATGTCTGCGGTTTCCCTCATTGGGTCAAGCTGTATCGACTTGATTTTTTTATCAAAATAATACGTCTTGGAGACCTTCTTTTCATTCTGTCTCCAGATTTGTGCAGATGACTTGTCATACAGTTTTGTTCCGTCTTCAAACGTAAATTCAAGAATGATAGGCATTACAAGTCCTCCCTTGTTGACAAAATCGATCTGGTAGCCTGTAAGATTTTTGAATTTCTCTTTATCCTTGGCATCCAGAGGAACACCGGCTTCCGTTTTTACAGTATATTCTTTACCAGCATCTACTTTCTCCTGGCCTCTGTCATATCTGTAATAAAAATCCTGTAGATCTTTATCCTTATCTACATAGAATGTAATATTTTTATCCTCTTTGTTTCTGATCTTTGAAATATCTTCAAATGAGTTCTGAATAGGTTCTTCCACATTATATTTTATCTCTTTGGCTGCCTTTGGGGGAGTGTTGAGATCCGGAACAGCCACAGTTACTTTATCAATTGCAATATCTACAGGATCCGTTCCGTAGAACCATCCTCTCCAGAACCAGTCGAGATCTTCACCGCTGGCATCTTCCATGGTACGGAAGAAGTCTGCAGGTTCGGGATGTTTGAATGCCCATCTTTTTGCATATGTTTTAAAAGCTTTATCGAATAATTCTCTTCCCATAATCGTTTCGCGAAGAATATTTAATCCGGTAGCCGGTTTTGAGTACGCATTCGGGCCGAATTGAATTATATTTTCAGAATTACTCATAATGGGCTCCAGCTGGTCTTTAGGAAGCTTCATATAATCTGTAATTGTCCAGGCTGGACCTCTTTTTGAAGGGAATTTATTATCCCATTTTTCCTCTGTGAGATATTCAGTAAATGTATTTAATCCCTCATCCATCCAGCTCCACTGCCTCTCATCAGAATTGATGATCATCGGGAAGAAATTGTGCCCAACCTCGTGGATTATTACCCCGATCATTCCGTTCTTGGTTCCCTCAGAATAGGTTCCGTCCTTTTCAGTTCTTCCGAAATTGAAACAGATCATGGGATATTCCATTCCATTGGCTGCCTCTACAGACTGTGCTACGGGATACGGGTAGGGAATTGTGAATTCAGAATAGGTTTTGATGGTATGGGCAACCGCTTTTGTTGAATATTTTCTGTACAAACCATAAGCTTCTTTTGGATAGAAACTCATAGCCATCACTTTATTGTTGTTTTCAGGAATTGTGACACGCATTCCGTCCCAGACAAATTTTCTGGATGAAGTCCATGCGAAATCTCTTACATCAGTTGCTTCAAAATTCCATGTCTTTCTTTGCTTAGAATGATTTTTTTCAGCTTTTTTTGCCTCGTCCAGCGTTACAATCTCTATGGGTTCAGTAGCATTTTCTGCCTTACGGTATCTTGCCATCTGGTCTGGAGTTAAAACCTGCTCATAATTTTTACATTCGCCGGTTCCGCCTACAATATGATCAGCAGGGACATTCATTGAAACTTTGAAATTTCCGAACACCAATGCAAATTCACCACGCCCTGTGAACTGGTGGTTCTGCCATCCTTGAAAATCACTGTATACACACATTCTCGGATACCATTGCGTCATGGTGTACAGATCGTTTCCGTCTTCGGCAAAATTTTCATAGCCTCCGCGGCCGCCCATTTGGATTCTGTTCGGTATATTATAGTTCCAGTCTATTTTGAAGACCAGCTTTTCTCCTTTCTTTAATGCTTTGGGCAGATCAATACGCATCATCGTTTTGTTCACCGTATATTTCAGGGGATTTCCTGAAGCATCGGTCACTTTCTCCAGATTCACACCATAGCCATTATCTTTTTCAGGCAGTTCAGTAAGTTTCAGCTGCTGATCGTTAGCAGAGGCCGGAAGAGTAGAAGGAAACGCAAAACCTGCATTTTTTACAGTGGATTGTTCATTTTCATCCAGCTGAAGCCAGATATAGTCCAGGTTATCTGGAGAATTGTTGTAATAGGTGATGGTTTCTGAACCTTTCAGATTTCTTTTATCTTCATCAAGATAAGCTGTAATGTCATAGTCAGCCCTGTTCTGCCAATATCCCTGGCCGGGAGCTCCTGAAGCTGTTCTGTAAATATTGGGAGTCGGGAGAATAGTCCCAAGCTGTTCGAATCTGTTTCCGTGGTTACTTCCAGGGTTATTCTGAATGTTTTGTGCGGTGAGGCCTGTATATGCAAATACAGAAAATGAAAGTAGGGCTGCTTTTAATTTCATTACCGGATTGATTTAATAGTTATCAAAGATAATAATAAGTCGTTGAAAAATTAGAAATGTTTCAAAGTTAAAAAGGAATTCTCTCCAAAGTCATTTTTAAGGCCAATGCGAACACTCCGGAAGATACGAACAGGACCCAGTCTTTTTTGTTAACCTTAAAAATGCTCAGCAAAATAAATAAAAGGATAAGAATGGCACATACAATAACGATCTGTCCCAATTCCAGCCCAATGTTAAAGCCTAATAACGGGATGGCGATACTCTGGCTTTTGGCGATCATCACTCTTGCTGTATTCGCGAAACCCATTCCATGGATAAGTCCAAAGATAGCTGCCAGATAATAATTGGCCCGCATCAGGGTCTGTTTTTTATTTTTCATGAAAATATTGTCCAGAGAAGTGAGGACGATTGTTAACGGAATTAAAAACTCTACCCAGGCAGAAGGAACTCTGAAAATATCGAGAATACTCAATGCCAATGTAATAGAATGCCCAATGGTAAAAGCGGTCACAAGGATCAGTATTTTTTTCCAGTCAGTGTAAGAATATACGGCGATCAGAGCGAGAACAAACAATTGATGGTCCAGCGCATCCAGAGAAATAATATGTTCCCAGCCAAGGTTTAAATAGAAGAGAAAATCCTGCATCATAACGTAAAAATATAATGCGTACGAAAATAATGATTAATTTCGAACAAATTTTAAAGGTCAGGACATATGAAGCATTTATGGCTGTTTTTATTACCGGTATTTTTTTTATTCTCTTTTTCAAAGGTGAAGCATCCTTATCATGTAGGTTCTGTAGAAATTAATTATAATTCCCAATCTAAATCTTTTGAGATCACAGGCAGATTTTTTCTTGATGACCTGGAAAACGGTTTAAGTAAAAAGTATGGCGGTTCTTTCCATTTTAATGACGAAAAATACAAAACCAGACTCAATCAGGCTGTGGAAAAATACTGTGCGGAATATTTTAAATTGAAAGCTGACGGGCGGTTTTTAAAAGTAAATTACGTAGGGTATGAAGAAGACAGCGAATCGGTGAATGTTTTTCTTGAATCAGAAACGGCTGCTATGCCTAAAAAAGTAGAAGCGGCGGTCAGCTTTCTGTATAATCTCTTCGATGACCAAATTAATATTGTTCATATAATTGTTAATGGTGAGAGAAAAAGTGAAAAGCTTACCTATCCCAATCGGTATTTATATCAGCACTTTTAATTTGTAACTTTTCCTTCTTGGCTCTATAAGTTTGAAAAATTTTAATCACTAATTTTTGATTAATAGCATTAAATTGTATTTATTTTTCATTTCCACAATGGTTATTTTTTAAATAATTCAATAATTTATTGTTAATAATTCATGTGTAAGTGTTATTTTTTAATTAATGCATATTATATTTGTTTATTGATTTAAAAAAAATTATATTTGTGTAGAGCTGTTTTGTTATTATTAATTTTTAATTAATGATTTATTAAAGGAGCATTTTTTTTGAAATTATAAAATTTGTAAGAGAAATAGAAAAACAGAAGCTCATTAGAAAGAGTAGAAATATCATATAATTGAAACGTATCTGCTTTCTAATAAAATTGGTCATCTTAAAAATGCTTATTGATTAAGTAGGGATTAATAAAATTGAGGATAAATAAAGACGGTCTAAATATCGGTTTAATATAAACCACCATTTATCACCTTTGAGGCAGCGGATTCTAATAACACAAATTGTTAAAAAAGCACTTACGTTCCCTGTAAGTGTTTTTTATTTATGGTCCATTTGAATCATTGCATTGATACCTTTGGCGTGATCAAGAAGATCAGGAAAAAAATCGTTGTAACACTCTTGAAGGAAAGGTTTGTTTTTCAGGAATGCCTCGAAAACGGGAATGTCAGGGCTCAGATATTTTGCTTTATTAAGAACATTGCGCATGCTGAATTTAATGCCCCAGTCTTCCCGGTAATTATACAGCCAGTCATCTTTTTCCATTTTAGCCAGCATTATTTTGAAGTTTTCGGGAAGCCATTCATTATGCTCGTTCAGAACTCTGTATACACGTAGGGAATGCGCCTTCCATTCAGCTAAAGAATACAGGGAAAGATCAGTGGCCACGAAATAATCCATGGCAACATCCACAAAAGCACCGGCATACAGCCTGACTAAAGGAGAGAAGGCCTTTTTAGCTTCATGAATGGCCGGATGGGAATCTGTGAATGTATCCACGGCTCTGTGCAGCGTAATGCCATCCTGAATATCTTTCGGAAAAGAATAGCGGTCTTTGTTCCGGATAAAATCTTCAAGAAACTGTCCTACAATTTGCCCGTCCGAAAAAGTAAGGAAGGAATGCGCGAGATAATTCATAGATTAAAGATAGAGATTAAATGTGAATGAGGAATAATCAATCCGCTTCACCTATCAGTTTTTTCTTTAATCCTTTGAATGCTGTTTTAAAAGATCCTTTCGTGGAAATCCTCAATTTTGCTTACCTCCTCAATCTTAATTCCAAATTTTCTTTTAGGAATTTTGTTAAGATTCGAAACAAATATTTTTTCGTAGCCTAATTTTTCAGCTTCTGTAATTCTCTGTTCAACCTGTGCTATTGGCCGGATCTCACCACTGAGTCCGATTTCGCCAGCAAAGCAGAAATGCTCGGAAATAGCAATATCTTCGTTGGACGACAGGATAGAAGCTACCACGGCAAGATCTAATGCCGGATCATCCGTTTTTATACCTCCGGTAATATTTAAAAAAACATCCTTAGCACCAAGTTGAAATCCTGCACGCTTTTCCAGAACAGCCAGAAGCATATTCAGTCTTTTTGCATCAAATCCTGTAGAGCTTCTCTGTGGAGTACCGTAAACAGCTGTACTTACTAACGCCTGGATCTCCAGAAGCATAGGCCGGTTTCCTTCCAGGGTTACTGCTACGGAATTGCCGGAAAGTTCTTCAAATTTCTTAGTGATAAGGATCTCAGAAGGATTTCTGATTTCTTTTAAGCCCTGGGAAACCATTTCATATATACCGATCTCGGAAGTAGACCCGAAACGGTTTTTATTGGCTCTGAGTAACCGGAAAAGATGATTTCTGTCGCCATCGAAATTTAAAACCACATCTACCATATGCTCCAGTACTTTTGGTCCGGCAATCTGGCCGTCTTTTGTAATATGGCCTACAAGGAATACAGGGGTATTGTTCTCTTTTGCAAATTTTATAATTTCATTCGAACATTCTCTGATCTGGGAAACGGTTCCGGGGGAACTTTCTATTAATTGAGACTGCAAAGTCTGTATAGAATCGATAATCATGAAATCCGGCTCCAGTTTTTTGGCTTCATGGAGGATCTTTTCCAGTGAGGTTTCTGTAAAAAGGAAACAGTTCGGATTCTGAACATCTGTTAGCCTGTCCGCCCTCATTTTGATCTGTGAAGCGCTTTCCTCTCCGGAAACATAGAAAATCTTTTTTTTCATCTTTAAGGCCAGCTGAAGCAAAAGAGTAGATTTTCCGATTCCGGGCTCACCTCCGATCAGTGTGACAGAACCGAGCACAATACCACCCCCCAGAACACGGTTCAGTTCCTCGGAAGGTGTTTTTATTCTCGGTTCTTCGCTGGTCTCCACTTCAATAATGTTGATGACGTGCTGTTTGGATTTTGAAAATGGTGGAGTTTTGGATGAGGTTTTTTCTACGACTTCCTCCACAAGAGTATTCCATTCGCCGCAGTTTTTACACTGTCCCATCCATTGAGAGTATTGGGTTCCGCAGTTTTGACAGAAATATGCTGTTTTTAGTTTTGCCATACTGCGAAGTTAAAAAAAATGAATGTCTTTCAGAATTTTAATTAATTTTCAAACATGAAAAATATTTTAGTGAGAAGCTTGGTCATATTTATTGTGATGAGTCTGCTTAATGCCCAATTCAGCGAATGGACATTGCATTTTTTAAGAGAGAAACCGGACGGACTAGCTCTGGTACCAATTGGGGTTTTAGTGGAATGTCTTATTGTAACAATAGTCAGTTTTATTACGGTATTAATCTTCAGAAATAATTATAGTTCAGTTTTAAAAATTGCGGTTTTATTTGAAACCATTTACTTAATCACATTAATTATTTCAGGAACGAATCCCTTTGCTTATTTTTCAAATAAAACAGATGTGGGGCTTCTTGCTTTATTCCTGTATGTGAATTCATTCGTTGTATTTCTGATGATATTTGTCTTCCGCTTGTTATATTCTAAAATAATTTCATCAAAAATTAAAAACTAACCTAGATCAAGAACAGGATAATCAATATGTATTATCTTTACTCAACTAAAATTAAGTTATTATGAAAAAAGTATTTTTATCTTTCGTTTTCACACTGTTAAGCGTCCTGGGCTTCGCACAAACAGAATGGGCAGTAGATCCTATGCATTCTTCGGTGAACTTTAATATCAAACATATGGGTATTAGTTTTGTACAGGGCCGGTTTGATACATTTAAAGGAAGAGTAACAACTGATGGTGCCAATTTAGATAACGGCGTTTTTGATTTTGGGGTAGAAGTAAACTCTATTAATACAGGAGTAGAAATGAGAGATAAGCACCTTAAAAGTGCTGATTTTTTTGATGCAGATAAATATCCGGCAATAAGCTTTCACAGCACTTCTATTACCAAGGACAAAAATAATTCATACATTCTGAAAGGAACCCTGAAAATCAAGGAAACTGTAAAAGAAATAAGTGTTCCGGTAACATTCGGAGGAGTCACTAAAAACCAGCAGGGAAAAGAAGTGATGGGCTTTCAGACAAAATTCACAGTAAACCGTTTAGATTATGGAATTAAATACGATCCAACCGGTGCAGGAGTAGCTAAAGATGTGGAAGTAAGTTTATATTTTGAGCTGATAAAACAATAATTTTATAAAATAATTTAAATTCAAAGGGTTTTCTATAATTGGAAGCCTTTTTTATTGTCATCACCCTATCAGTACATTTAAAGCCATTCTTATGCAGGAATAATAAACCGAGATAAATCGCTGCTGGATTTTTGTTTTTCATTTATATACCGAAATCATGATGGTTATCGCTTTTTGGCATTGTGTTTATAAAATATAGAAAAAATTTCTAAGCAGAATTTATAAATGATTCAAGAGGATTTTTCGGTTTTCAAAATTTAAAAAATTGCTTTGTATCTCTTTTTCCCATAACTTTGCACAAACCTAATCTAATGAGTAAAAAGAATACAAAGTACATCTTTGTGACAGGAGGTGTAACTTCATCTTTGGGAAAAGGAATCGTGTCTGCTTCTCTAGGGCTTTTGTTAAAATCACGCGGTTTTAGCGTAACGATCCAAAAACTGGATCCTTATATCAACATCGACCCGGGAACACTGAATCCATATGAACACGGAGAATGCTATGTAACCGAAGATGGTGCAGAAACGGATCTGGATTTAGGCCACTACGAGCGTTATCTTGATGCTCCTACTTCCCAAAACAACAATGTTACTACAGGGAAAATCTACCAAACAGTTATTGAAAAAGAAAGAAAAGGGGACTTCTTGGGAAAAACGGTTCAGGTAATTCCTCATATCACCAACGAGATCAAGCGCAGAATCAAAATGCTTTCCAAGCAGAACTACGATATCATCATTACTGAGATCGGGGGAACTGTAGGGGATATTGAATCTCTTCCATACATTGAAACTGTACGTCAGCTGAAATGGGAACTTGGTGAGAAAAATTCTATGGTGATCCATCTTACCCTGCTGCCTTATCTTGCTTCAAGCGGTGAATTGAAAACAAAACCTTCGCAGCATTCCGTTCGTCAATTGATGGAAAGCGGAATAATGGCGGATGTTTTGGTTTGCAGAACAGAACATAAGATTCCGAAAGATCAGAGAGCAAAACTGGCTCAGTTTTGTAATGTTTCTTTAGACAATGTGATTGAATGTAAAGATCTGGAAACGATTTATGAAGTTCCTATCTATCTTCAAAAGCAGAATTTTGATGATGTTGTGTTAAAAGGCTTAGACCTTAAAAGTGATAAAGAGGCTGATCTTAAAGACTGGAAGAATTTCCTTAAAAAATTCCAGAATCCTAAAAAAACAGTAGAAATTGCTTTAGTAGGAAAATATATTTCTCTTCAGGATTCGTATATTTCTATCGCTGAAGCCTTCAAACATGCCGGTGCAGATCTTGAAACGGAAGTGAAAGTAAGATGGGTGTACAGTGGAGATATTACAGCAGAAAATATTAAAGATACCCTAAAAGGAGTGAATGGAATCCTTGTTGCTCCCGGATTCGGAGACAGGGGAATTGAAGGAAAAGTTCTTACTGCACAATATGCAAGAGAAAATAAAATTCCTATGTTGGGAATTTGCCTGGGAATGCAGATTATGACTATTGAATTTGCAAGAAATGTTCTTGGCCTTACCAAAGCGAATTCAATGGAATTTGATACGTCGACGCCGGATCCTGTAATTTCTATCATGGAAGAGCAGAAAAATATCGTTGACAAGGGAGGCACAATGCGTCTTGGAGCTTGGAAATGTTCCTTGAAAAATGGTTCCAAACTATATGATATTTACGGAACTAAAAATATTACAGAAAGACACCGTCACCGTTATGAATTTAACAGTGATTATCTTCAGGAATTTGAAAAGAACGGGTTTCTGGCAACAGGAACCAATCCGGAAACAGGTCTGGTAGAGGCTCTTGAGCTTCCTGATCATCCGTTCTATGTGGGAGTGCAGTACCACCCTGAATACAAAAGTACAGTAGCAACACCGCATCCTCTGTTCAGAGCTTTTATCAAGGCTTGTGAAAAGAAATAAGGTAATTGTTTACCATAAACGTCTTATAATAAACTCAGGCTGATTATTCTCAGCTTGAGTTTATTATATAGTAACATGGTAATGCATAGAGTTTTGATAAAAAAACAGTATTTTTGTCAGCTCAAAAAGCAACATACTGTGATGCTTGATTAAATTAAAAATTTTAATATAAAAATAAAATGCAACAAAACAAGGGAATCGATAAAAGTCAAATGATCAGTTTTGCGGTTTTATGTTTGGTTCTTTTCGGATTCATGTTCTATTTCCAGAACAAGCAGGCGAAAGAAGAGCAGTTAAAAGCTCAGGAACAGAAAGTCGAGCAGGTGAAAAATGCTGTAAAACAGACTCAGGCAAGCAATATCAATCCAAATGTAACTCCTGGTTCAATTCAAACTGCCAGTTTGAGCAACAAAGAACTGAACGTGGAATTCTCGAGCTTAGGAGGGCAGGTTTCTAAAGTACAGCTTTCACAATATAAAGCGTATGATCATAAAACAGATAAGGCAGATCTTCCTCTTTACCTGATCGACAAAAAGAACTCAAACTACGGTTTTCAGTTTAAAGATAAAACGGGAAAAGTAATCAATACTAAAGATTTGGTTTTTACCCCTGCTGTTAATGGAAATGCTGTAACGATGACAGCTAACTATAACAGTGCTGTTATTCAGTTTGTTTATACGTTGCTTCCAAAATATACACTGGATTTTAAAGTAAGAACAAAGGGTCTTGCTGCTATCACTGCAGATAATAAAGCGGATTTTATCTGGGATTACAGTGTAAGAAACTTGGAAAAGGGTAGAGCGCAGGAACAGTCCCACTCAGAATTCTCATATGCTTTCAATAATTATAAAGATTATGATTATGACGGGAGAACAACAATGGAAGAGGAAAAAGAAACTCTTAACTGGATTGGTGTAAAACAACAGTTTTTCTCTTCTGTAATCGAAGCTAAAAGCGGTTTCACACAAAGCAAAGGAAACCAGGAAGCTATTGAAGAAGGCGAATATCTGAAGAAACTTAATTTTGAAGGATTCGTACAGATGACAGGAAGCGAGCTTAATCAGGACTTTACCTGGTATTTTATGCCGCTTGATTTACCTCTGTTAAAATCATATGATAAAAACTTTGACGAAATATTACCACTAGGATGGTCTTTCATTGGATGGATGAACCGTGGGTTCTTTATGCCGATGTATAATATCATCGCAGATTGGGGACTTACAGCGGGTTGGGTGATTTTCTTAATGACGATTATTGTAAAGCTGATCTTATCGCCAATTATGTACAAGCAGCATAAGTTAAGTGCAATGATGAAGGTGATCCGTCCTGAAATTGATGAAGTAAATGCAAAGCTGAAAGATGCGGACCCAATGAAGAAGCAACAGGCTACTATGGAAATCTACCGAAAGGCGGGGGTGAATCAGATGGCGGGATGTCTTCCGGCATTGGTGCAGATTCCTATTTTCTATGCCTTATTCCGTTTCTTCCCGAACTTTATCGATTTGAGAGGTCAGGGATTCTGGTTTGCAAAAGATTTAACGGCTTATGATGATCTGATCAAACTTCCATTTAAAATTCCTTTCCTGGGGGATCATTTAAGTGTTTTTGCTTTGGCATGTACCATTGTGATTTTGATTTATACGGTAATGACTTCAGGAAATATGCAGCAGCCTCAACAGGAAGGAATGCCGAACATGAAAGTGTTAATGTATATTTTCCCGATCACATTCCTGTTCTTCCTGAATACATCAGCATCAGGTCTTTCATGGTATTATTTTGTATCCAATGCGATCAACATTCTGATTATCCTTGTTATTAAATACCTGATACTGGATGAAAAGAAAATCCATGCCCAGATTCAGGCAAATAAAGAAAAGCCGAAAGCTGAAGGTAAATTCCAGAAGAGAATGAGAGAGATGATGGAAAAAGCTCAGGAACAGCAAAAGGTTCAGGAGCAGCAGAAAAAAAAGAAGTAAGATAATAGTATAGTTTATTATAACATATAACAAAAGCGAAGCAGTAATCTGCTTCGCTTTTTATTTTTATTAAATTCTTTGAAACATTTCCTACTTAATCATACTTCAGCCTGAATGATTGTCTATGGTGTTTTGTTGGGCCGTATCTTATTAAAGCTTGCTGATGGGCCTTTGTGGCATATCCAAAATTCGTGTTCCAGTTATATTCCGGATATTCTTCGTGGAGCTCAATCATCAGTTTATCTCTATAATTTTTGGCCAGAATAGAAGCGGCTGCAATAGACAAAACTTTTGCATCTCCTTGTATGATGCACTGATGAGGAATATAATTATAGGGATGGAATTTATTTCCATCTACTAAAATCAACTCCGGAATTATTGTTAATTGGTCTAATGCACGATGCATGGCATGGATACTTGCATTAAGAATATTATGCTCATCAATAAATGAAGGGGGAAGTTCTGCAATAGCATAACTTTTTACATTATCTTTTATATAACTATCCAGTTCCATCCTCGTTTTGAATGTTAATTTCTTGGAATCATTAACCAAATTTGGCTTAAAACTATCATCCAAAATAACAGCTGCAGCCACTACCGGCCCGCTGAGGCACCCTCTTCCCACTTCATCACATCCAGCCTCGATGTAAAGTTCTGTCCATTTTTGTAATAAATCCATAAGTTTAATACTATCATACGATGGGGCAAAATTAGTAAATTACATTTTAATTAAATGAATGTCTGTTTTTATATATGTAGTGTTTATTTGCTATAAATATTGATCTATTATTAGAAGAATAGCATAAACATCAAACGAAGAGAATGTCCAAAATCCAGCATTTTGTTGTATAATATTATAAGCGAATATGCACCTTTTTAGTTAAAATATTTGAACAAATTTTTACTGTAATATGCTTACAACTATCGTTTAAAAGAAAAAAAATATAATATGCTTTGCATTGTATTTTATTTTTGTTGAACCTTTATTAATTATTTTTATATGATTAATGTCTTTGATAATCAGTTTGTTATTGCGTTTTTTTATTAATATTTTATATAGAAATTATCAATTAAAATGATTTGTATTTTTCTGAAAAAAAATATTGCTTATATAGTTTGTCTTTGTTAATTATTTTGTTTTTAACTTAATTTAATAATTTTTATAATAGTTATTTTAGAAATAAGTGAATATTTGATATTTTTTTAAGATTTTGTTTTGTGTTTTTAAGAAAGTTTTACAAATTTGTACAGGATACAAAATTAAAATTTGATATGAAGAAACTAACAGCAAGTCTGCTTGTTTTAGTATTGTCGTCTTCCATTGCTGTAGTCCATGCACAGCAGAAGAATGATACTATAAAAACAAAAGAAATTGAAGGGGTAGTGGTAACTGCACTCGGAATCAAAAGAGAAAAGAAAGCCCTAGGATATGCATCCCAGGAAATTAAAGGAGATGTGCTTAGAGAAGGTGCAAACACAGGAAATTTATCTAGTCAAATGGCTGGAAAGGCAGCTGGGGTACAAGTAGTTACAAGTGCAAACTTCGGAGGAGCTTCCAGTGTTGTGATAAGAGGAATGAAATCAATCGGGGGGAATAACCAGGCGCTCTTCGTAATTGATGGGGTTCCTGTAAGTAATAATAACAGTTCTATTTCATCGGATTATACGATTTTTGATGGTGGGAACTCAATATCAGATATTAACCCTAATGATATTGAAAGTATTAACGTACTGAAAGGAGCTGCCGCTTCTGCTTTATATGGTGAAAGAGCTTCAGCAGGGGTAGTCGTTATTACAACAAAAAAAGGAAAGTCCAGAAAAAATAATGAATGGGGAGTAACTCTTTCAACTGAATATCAATATGGTGAAATTGATAAATCAACATTTGCCAAATATCAGAATAAGTATGGCTCAGGATATGGAGGATCAAGTTTTTTAGATGCTGATGTTAATGGGGATGGAATTGATGACTTGGTAGTTGGAACCAACAATGATGCATCTGTTGGAACTGTATTTGATCCTAATTTAATGGTGTATCAATGGAATTCATTGTATCCACAGCTTCCGGGATATCACAAAGCTACACCTTGGGTAGCCGCAAAAAATACACCGGTTGATTTTTTCCAGGCAGCTCAAACAACTTCCAATTCTGTTACGATTGAAAAAGGAAATGAAACCTCTAGTATTTTAATTAATTATAATAATTTTTTAACGACTGGGGTAATGCCTAATTCTGAGCAGAAGAAAAATACGATTTCTGCCAAGTTCGATTATAAAGTTACTGATAAACTTAGTGCTACAGTATACTCGTCTCTAACAATGCAGAATACTAAAGGTAGAAATGCTACAGGATATAATGATAATATTCTTACAGGTTTCAGACAATGGTGGCAAACGAATACGGACATATATGAACTGAGAGATGCATATAATAATACCGGTCAAAATATCACCTGGAATTTAAATGGATATAGTGATCCGGACAACTTTTTTACACCAGCATATTGGAATAACCCATATTTTGACAGATACGAAAATTACCAAAGCGACAGTAGAAATAGATTTTTCGGTTATGGGATGTTAAATTATAAATTTTCGGATGCTGTTAGTGTGACAGGAAGGGTATCAACAGATTTTGCGTATCAGACAAATCAAGTAAGAAAAGCTGTAGGTAGTAAGGCGGAAGCTTTTGGTCTTTCCCAGCTAAATGCTGCTTCAGGATTTTACTTAAGTAATCTGTATACTAACGAAATGAACTTCGATTTGTTTGCAAATTACAACAAGAAATTTGATAATGAAATAAGTTTAGGAGGGGTATTGGGAACATCTATTAGACGAAACGTAATAGAAACTATAGATGCTTCTACAGAACCAGATCAATCTGGTGAAGGGTTGATTGTACCGGGTCTTTACGCAATAAGAAATTCTGCAGGTCAGGTTTTACCTACACAGGAAGTTAGAGCTACCTCTACATTACCGAGAGGGTACGCTCAGCTTTCATTGGGATATAAAGATACTTACTTTTTAGAAGGTACAGGAAGTTTAGATTTATCATCAAATCTACCTGACGGTGAAAATCTTTACTTTTATCCATCTGTATCTGCCTCTGTAGTATTGTCCAATCTTATAAATCAAAACTGGTTATCTTTCTGGAAGATAAGAGGTAACTGGGCTCAGGTAGGTAAGACAACAGATAATTATAGACTGATTGATACGTATAATATTAGAAGTTTATACAATGGTATTCCTATTGTGGATCCGTTCAGTTATAAAAATAATCCTAATCTAAAACCTGAAACATCTACAGAAGTAGAAGTGGGAATGGAGGCCAGATTTCTTAACAACAGAATTGGATTTGACGTAAGTGCTTATAAGACTAATTCCAAAGATCAGATTTTGATGGTTCCTATTTCTGGTGCTTCAGGATATACCAGAAAATGGTACAATGCCGGAGAATTAGAAAATAAAGGAGTAGAAGTACAGTTAAATGTAACTCCAATAAAAAGTACTGACTTTAAATGGGATATGAATATAAACTGGGCTATCAACAGAAGTAAAGTCTTAAGCCTTAACGAGGGAATTAATAATTTACAGTTGGGAAGTGGGGTGAATTCAGTAACATTTAATGCAGAAGTAGGAAAACCTTATGGAGAAATCCATGGAACAGATTTTGTCTATTCACCTGACGGCCAAAAAGTAATTGATCCTGAAACAGGAGCTTATATGATTACAACATCAAGAAACAACAGTATTGGTAATATTATGCCGGACTGGACTTGGAGTGTAAGAAACAGTATCAACTATAAAGCATTTACATTTACTTTCCTTATCGATGGACAGCAGGGAGGAGATGTGTTTTCGGGAGATATGCTGTACGGAACAGATACGGGATTATATCCTGAAACATTAGCTATCAGAGAGCCTGGTGTTATTCTGCCTGGTGTTGTGATGCAAAATGGGCAGTATGTTCAGAATAATGTGCCTTTGTCAGCAGATAATGCACCTTCTGAGACAGGGTCAATAAACGCTTCAGCAAACTATCCATCCAGCCAATTCGTATATGATGCAACATTTGTTAAATTAAGAGAGGCTGCTATCTATTTTGATATTCCAAAAAGTTTGTATGCCAATACATTTATTAAATCCATGAAATTTGGTATTTTCGGCAGAAATTTATGGATAATTCACAAAAACCTTCCTTATGCTGACCCTGAAGCTGGATACACTGGAGGATCTTCTATAGGGGTGAATGGAGGAAACCTTTCAAGAGGTTACTCTATTGGGGCAATGCCAACAACCAGAACTTTTGGTGCTAACTTTACTATTAACTTCTAAACTGCATTACAATGAAAAAAATAATAATAAGTCTTTTTGCTGCTGGGTTAGTGCTAACATCGTGCGGAAGCGATATAACGAGCCTGAATGATAATCCAACACAACCATCTGTAGTAAATACTGAGGTTATGTTTACCTCTGCAAGTGTGGGATTAGTTTCACAGATGACAACTCCTAGTGTAAACTTTAATAACTATAGATTCTTCACCCAACAATGGACAGAAACCCAATATATAGATGAAGCTGTTTATAATCTGGTGAAAAGAAGTGTACCTGATAATAACTGGAATAGAATGTATTCTCAGATGACAAAACTGGAACTGGCAAGAAATACAGCAAATTCTCTTTCGGATGCTTCGCTTAAAGCAAGCAGGATAGCAGTAATTGAAGCCTTGGAAATATATATTTTTGCTACATTGGTAGATACTTACGGAAATGTACCATATTCACAGGCAATTCAGGTAGATAAATATCCTACCCCGGTTTATGATGATGCTAAGACAATTTATGCTGACCTGATTAAAAGAGCAGATGCTGCCATTACAGCTTTGGAATCAAATTCTTCTTCAGGATTTGGTACTTTCGATCCTATTTTTGGAGGGAACAATGAGAAGGTAAAATTATTCTTAAATACACTTAAACTTAGAATGGGGCTTAATTTAGCAGATGTAAATAATGCTTTAGCAAAAGCTACAGTTGAAAGTGCCTATTCAAAAGGAGTAGTTTTAACTAATACACAAAATATTGGCCTTAAGTTTAGTTCTTCAGGACAGTTTACAAGTCCTGTATATCAGGAGATGGTTACAAGTGGAAGAAATGACTTTATTCCGGCAAACACATTTGTTGATGTACTGAATGCATCAAATGATCCAAGAAGAGCTAAATATTTTACCCTTAAAGACGGGGCTTATGTAGGTGGCTTATATGGTAAGCAAAATGTCTATGCAAACTTCTCTCATGTAAACGACAGCTTCTTGGTAGCGGATAGCATGGCTTATTTATTTGATGCTGCAGAAACTAGATTTATGCTTGCAGAAGCTGCAGAAAGAGGATACAGTGTTGGAGGAACAGCTGCTACTCATTTTACAGCAGGAATTCAAGCATCTTTAGATTTTTGGGGCGTAGCACCTGCTGAGCAAGCTGCTTATTTAGCTGCAAATAATTATGTAACACTACCTGGAACATGGAAGCAGAAAATTGGAAATCAAGCTTGGATAGCAGCATATAACAGAGGCTTTGAGGCTTGGGAGTTCTCAAGAAGATTAGACTTTAGAACTTTTGTTAAACCAGGTTCTAGAGCTGTACCTTTAAGAATGCCTTATCCGGTAAATGAAACCAGTGTAAACAATACAAACAGAACGAATGCGGCTGTAGCACAATGGGGTGCTGTAACTGGAGATGTACAGGGTAACAAAGTATTCTGGGATGTAAACTAACAAATCAAATTAATATATTTAACATTCATATCAAAAACCGCCTTCGGGCGGTTTTTTTATTTCCGTATATTTGTATCTCAAATTTTGAGATGAAATAAGACCATTCCATGTGGCCTTAAAAAAGTAATACATACACATGAATATTAAAGATAGTATAGAAAAGAAACTTGCAGAGATTATTTTAAATGTATATCAGTTAAAAGACATCAATCTGGAGATTCAGGAAAATAAAACGGAATTTGAAGGCGACTTTACCATTGTTACCTTTCCATTGGTGAAACAGCTTAAGAAAAATCCGGAAAGAATTGGCGTTGAGCTGGGAGAAGCTTTGACCGAGCAGTCTGATCTGTTCGAAAGTTTTAATGTGGTGAAGGGCTTCCTTAACGTTAAAGTACAGAACCAGTTGTTTGTAGATAGTTTTAGATCTGTAGGCAGTGATTTTGATACCATAGAAACGAAAAATTCTGCAGTAATGGTGGAATATTCTTCTCCGAATACCAATAAGCCACTTCACCTGGGACACGTAAGAAACAACCTGTTAGGTTTTTCTGTGGCTCAGATCTTAAAAGAGGCGGGTTATGATGTGATCAAATCACAAATCATTAATGACAGAGGAATTCATATTTGCAAATCTATGCTGGCCTGGGAAAAATTCGGGCATGGAGAAACTCCTGAAACGACAAATACAAAAGGAGACAAATTTGTAGGAAACTACTACGTGGAATTCGATAAGAATTACAAAAAAGAAATTGCTGAGCTTGTAGGACAGGGAATAGAAGAAGAACAGGCTAAAAAAGATGCTCCGCTGATCAAAGAAGCTCAGAAAATGCTGGTAGACTGGGAAAATGGGGATCAGCAAGTAAGAGACCTTTGGAACGAAATGAATTCCTGGGTTTATAAAGGATTCAATGAGACGTATCAAAGACTAGGAGTAGATTTTGACCAGGTTCAATATGAAAGCAATACCTATATTCTAGGAAAGGATCTGATTCAGGAAGGTTTAGACAAAGGCATTCTTTATCAGAAAGAAGATGGATCTGTATGGTGCGATCTTACTGATGAAGGTCTTGATCAGAAACTTCTGCTTCGTTCAGACGGCACTTCGGTTTATATGACTCAGGATTTGGGAACAGCTGTTCAGCGTTTCAAAGAAAATAATATCCAAAAGCTGATCTACACGGTAGGAAACGAGCAGGATTATCACTTCCAGGTTTTATTCAAGATCATGAAAAAGCTTGGATATTCCTGGGCAGATCAACTGTTCCATCTTTCTTACGGAATGGTAGAACTTCCTGAAGGAAAAATGAAATCCCGTGAAGGAACCGTAGTAGATGCAGATGATCTGATGCAGGAAATGTATGGGACAGCAAAATCTATCACTACAGAGCTGGGAAAACTGGAAGGGCTTTCTGAAGAAGAAAAAGAAATTTCTTATGAAATAATAGGATTAGCTGCTTTGAAGTACTTTATGCTAAAAGTAGATCCAAAGAAAAAGATGATGTTTAATCCTGCTGAAAGTGTAGAATTTTCAGGCAATACAGGTCCATTTATTCTTTATACTTATGCACGTATTCAATCGTTGCTGTCAAAGGCTGATGTAGATTACAAGGAAATTTCCGATGTAATCTTAAATCAATACGAGAAAGAATTGATCATGTTATTGACAAACTATAAAACTGTAGTTGCAAAATCAGCAGAAGCATTAAGCCCTGCTTTAGTAGCTAATTATGTTTATGATCTGGTTAAATCTTATAATTCATTCTATCAGAGTAATATCATTCTGAAACTGGAAGATGAAAAATTAAAACAATTCCGTTTAAATCTATCTGACCTTACAGCTAAAACGATCAAAAAGTCATTAGCATTGCTCGGTATCGGAACCGTAGACAGAATGTAAAAAAACAAAGCCTCCTGAAATTTTTTTGGGAGGCCATTTTTTTATGATGTAAAATATAATAAACAACTATTAGTACAATTGATCTTGTACCCAGGGATTGTATTAACTCGAACTCACACATCCCGAATCTCTTTGCTCTCTCTCAATTCATTTTCTCTTTTTACTTCTTTATACAGCTTCGCAGCGCTCCATTTTGCATGCTTGGAAAGAACAACTTTATAGCCCTTTTTGTAGTTGTACACTTTTGTAAATACGGCTCCGAAAAAGATAAGCATACACGAATAATTAATCCACATCATAATTAAAATAACGGTTCCTGCTGCACCAAATGTAGAAGTAGGTTTAAAATTACCAAAATACAGACTCAGTAAAAATTTACCTAATGTAAACAAAATAGTGGTGAGTAATGCCCCTTTCCATACCGGTTTCCAACTGATTTTAATATCAGGAAGTACTTTAAACATTAATGCAAACAAGAGCATCACCAATCCAAAACCAATGGCAAAATTCACAAACTCTACAAGCATATAGGTTTCAAGGCCAAAATAACTGGTGATCCAGTTGTTAAACAGACTGATCATTGATGATAAAATCATGGTGATCATCAGTAAAAAACCTAAAATAAGAATCATTCCTAACGAATTGGCTCTGTCTAGCAGAAACTTAACCAAAGCCTTTTTAGGAGCTGCTTCTACGTCCCAAAGCGTATTTAAAGTATGCTGCAGCTGAAAAAATAAAGTAGTGGAACCAAAAACTAAAGATCCTATCCCTACAATTTTCATGAAAATATTCTGCTTGTCAATGAGTGCTCCTGCAATCATTCCTTCAATGCTTTTAGCAACGTCTTTTCCCATCAATCCGCTGATCTGGTTACTGATCTCTCCACGGATAGCTTCTTCACCGAAAAAATTTCCTGCAATCCAAATAATAATAATCAATAGTCCTG
This sequence comes from Chryseobacterium lathyri, assembly GCF_030812195.1. Lineage (GTDB taxonomy): Bacteria > Bacteroidota > Bacteroidia > Flavobacteriales > Weeksellaceae > Chryseobacterium > Chryseobacterium lathyri_A. The sequence goes on along the minus strand of NZ_JAUSSF010000003.1, from coordinate 727,023 downwards.
GGATAGAAAAGATCGCATAATAGGCAAGACTTGCCGAATCTTTTGATGCGGAAGAATCATTCCATTCAGTAAAGGTTTCTTTAAGTACCTCCCAGAAAAACTTGATTGTATTGACCATATTAGAAAGGATATCCGATGGCTATATTTAAAATTAAATTATCTTTTCTCCAGCTTGAATCTCCGAAATTGATCCGGTTAAATGCCCATCGGTCTCCTTTTTCATAATACGGAACCCTCAAAGGCATTGCCAGATCAAGTCTCAAAATCAGGATAGAAAAATCAAGTCTCAGGCCAACTCCGGCCCCCACTGCAATTTCACTTAAAAATTCTTTCGAGAATTTACCTCCGGGTCTGTCCTTATCATCATTGATCAGCCAGACATTTCCTGCATCAACAAAAGCAGCAACATTCAGAAATTTATAAATATTAGCCCGGTATTCAGCGTTTAATTCTAATTTAATATCTCCGGCCTGGTCCAATAGAGTACCTTTTTCAATTGTTCGGGGATCAAAACTCCCGGGGCCCAAAGTTCTTGCACGGAAAGCACGGATACTGTTACTTCCTCCTGCGAAAAACTGTTTAGAGAAAGGAATGAATTCCGAATTTCCATATGGATAGGCTATTCCGCCAATAAATCTACTGGCGAATGAACTTTTTTCGGTGAACTTATGATAGAATCTGAAATCATGTTCCATCTTTGCGTATTGGCTGAATGGAACTCCGAAAATTTTCTTTTCTTTATCTTTTTTTACGTTGGCTCCCGTTACCAAACCGGTAATATTTCCTGCAAGATCCAATGTTCCTTTATAATAGATCGTATTGGTTATAGGAAGCATTGTATTGGTATACGTATACGAATAAGTTGGACCAAAAATAAGCTGCTTTTCAACCACTCTTCGTGCAGCAGGAGTAGTTGCCTGCTTAAGGAATTCATCGGTTACCTTGGCAGGAGAAACCAGGGTAATGTCAATAACCTTCAGATCATGTTCTTTTCTGGCGTTCTCTTTCCAGACATAACCAAATGAAGCCGTAAAATTATTAAGCGTATAAAATTGGGTACGGTTTTGAAATTCATAGCCCAAAGTAATATTCGTTCTCGGAACAAAAGCACTTGAAGAATTGAAACGGAAAGGCGCAACGATCCTTGGAATGGAAAGCTGGACATTCGTTCCTGCGCGGAACAGATTCTTTGCATTTTCCTGGCCTCCCATCTGGAAATCAAAAGCGCCATAAACAGCTGCTTTAAACTGTTCGGCTCCTCTGAAAAAGTTTCTATGTGTCCAGTTCAGGTTTAATTCACTTCCCGCATAATTGGCGGAATTGGTTCGCCCCAAAGCTTCCAGCCTCAGCGACTGAATTTGTCTCGGTGTCAGTAAATAATACGCATCAAACTGATGTTTTAATGAATCTGAAACAATGAATTCATTTTTCACAAATTTAAAGACTCCCAGACTGATCAGGCGGTTAAGCGTAAGATTGTGATTGGAACGGTTATAAAGATCTCCTTTCTTAAAATACAGAGCTCTGTCGAAGATTTTCGGTTTGAATTTGTGCTGAGGGTCAATTACATAAATGTCATTGTATGCATACTTAGAAAGCGAATCCGTGTTCATCGGAACACTGTACTGGCCTCTCTTTACATCCTGTATATTATAATTCGGAAATACAATGACCTTATCGATACTGAACTGCTCCGTTGCCAGGTCTGGAGTATTGTCTTTTAATTTTACGTTAAGTTCAACCTTATGATTCTTACTTACCGTACTGTCTGCCTGAACAATAATATTATCAGGATTGAAATAATAAAATCCCCTCTCTTTTAAGCCATTATCAATACGCTCCCTTTCATCTTTAATCACATCAAGATCAAAAGGTTTTCCTGGCTTAAGTAAAGTTTTATCCGTTAAACTTTGAATTTCTCTATTGACAAGGGTAGAGTCCTGTTGGAACTTAACATTACTGATAAAGTATCTTGAGCCCGGTCTTAAAGTATAGGTTACCTTTGCTTTTTTGTTCTTGGAAACCGTATCATAGGTAGCTCTGGCATTGAAATACCCTTTGTTTTCAGAATAGTTTTCAATGATTTCTCTATTGAATTCACGATCGACATCTCCTAACAGAACAGGTTTTTCACCTGCCTTATATTTCAGCCAGTAATTGAACCCTTTATCTTTTTTAGGCTCTTTGGCAATATTATAAAAATACAATCTCGGACGAAGCCCTAATATGGTGGAATTGGGCTTTGGAACCAGATTTTCTTCCAATGCAGACTGAAGCTCATTTTTCTCCTTCTTGGAAATGGTATCATTCTCTATTTTCACTTCTCCTCCTACATAAAGCATCTGGCCTTCCTTCAGGAATTTTGTATTACTGCATGAGAAAGCAACAGCGGCAAATCCTGAAGCAAATAGATATTTCCAATATATATTAAATCTGACTTTCATTATTTAAATTCTACCACCTGGTTATTTTTGTTTTCTTTTTTACGTCTGTCCTTCTTGGATTTTTGAAAAATCTCACGGAATTTATCATAGTCTAAAGTGATGATGAATCCTAATCCCGTTTCTATAATCTGCCCTTGCAGAGCTACCTGATATTCATCCTTACGATAAGCCCGAAGCATATATCTTCCGTCTTTTGATAGACTGTAGTCTACGGTGACGTTTCCTGCAATATTCGTTGTGTTTTCATTCTGGCGCGCTTCACCTTCCAGTGCAAAATTACTTCCCACAGAAACTTTCAGGCGGTCATTCAGCAATCTTTTGCTTACTCCCACGTTCAGATCCGTCCTTGTATTCTTTGTTCCGCTTGAATAATCTTCGGAAGAATCAAGGCCCAGGTCGATATCAACCCCTTTGATCAGGCCTGAAGCCAGATTATTCAGCTGCTGGGATAGAATTTTACTCACACTCTGTCTGGCCATCATCTCAGCCGACATTCCCGCGCCGGATTCAAAAGGATTTTCTCCAATGAAACGGTTCAGCAGCAGAAGAGCAAAAACCTGCTTGTTCATTTCTGATTCCTGTGTTCTGAGCTGGGTAAGCTTTTGGTCTACAATATCAGTTACCGTTGAGGATACAGAATTGTTTTTTTCATCCGTAGTAATATCGAACGTGATTTGTGGTTTCAAAAGCTCGCCTTTCATTTTTAACAAAGTATTGAAAGGTATTCTCTGCTTAAACTGGTTCATGACAGATGCATCTTCACCGCTTACCTGCTGTTCAACGAGATCTATAGGCGGAGCTTCCGTTTTATAGACTGCAGTAATATCCATGATGGCTGCAGTAGGCTCTCCGGTCCACGTGATCGTACTTCCTTTCTGAATATCAAACTTACGTTTCAGAAGGCTTACAGAAAGCTCATAAGATCCTTTTTCCACTTCATACACCCCCACAAGAGTTGTTTTTCCTGAAGGGTCTATTCCTCCGGTAAGTTCCGCTTCTCCCTGAAGTTTTATAAAATCTCCGTTGGCCTTATCAATAACAATTGACATTTTAGCTTCCTTGCTTACTTCAATATTTACACTCACATCCATTCCTTTAAAACGGCTTTGCGCTTTCAGCGAATCGGCATTGATGGTTTTATTTAAAACTATCTGGTCCTGGTCAATAAATTCTACAATTCCGTCTCTCTCCTGCAGGGAAGGACTGGATTGGGGAAGGACAAAAGTGAAATCTGTATCATCAGAAACCGACAGCCGGCCGTCAACTTTTGGAAGATCTAAATTCCCTCTGATATGAAGTCCCGCATCAATCGCAAGAATCCCATACATCATTGCATCATTGGATTTTTCTGAATTAACCACTTTAAAGTCTTTGGCGTTCACATCCAGATTGAATGCAAAATCCCTGTAGGTCTGCGTAAGAACCTGCCCGTTGATTACAAGCGAATTTCCATCCTTATCATTTATCCTAAACCTATTGAGCTCTATTCCGCGGTTTGTAAAATCAATTTCATCATTAATTTTTCTGAAATCACTGCCTGTTTTGGCTATTTCCAGCCCGGCATCATTGAACTTTATTTTACCTAAAATATTCGGTTTGTCAGTATTTCCGGTGATCTTTAAATTTCCTGAAAGATAACCTTCCGTATTTGTTATTGCATTCATGGAAAAGCCCTGGACACTCTTCATCTGCAGTTGGTTGATGGCCATATTCAGATCAAATGTACTGGAAGAAGTATTGTAATCTCCAAGGATTTTCACATCATTATTATTGCCGGAAAGAGCAACATCAGCATTTAAAATATTTGGTGAAATGTTGTTCACTTTTACTGCCAGATTTCCAACCGGACTTCCATACACGATCAGGTCTGAAATATTCAGATCGGAAGTAAAGGTCATATTTTTCGTAACATCTCTAAGCTGAGCTGTTCCGTTAATGATTCCTTTTGCGAGAACCGTATCTTTTTTGATAAGCTCAGTAATCGTTTCAATTTTAAAATCTTTCAGCGAAACATTTAAAGGGCTGGTTGGGCTAGCGGTCTCAGACTGAAGCGATATTTCACTTCCGCCATTGGACAGGATGAAATTATCAGCTAAAATTCCCTGGCTGCTGATCTGGATTTTATTGTTTTCAGCAACATTCCAGTCTGAATAATTTAATTTTAAACCATTCGGGTTCAGGGAAATTTCTGTAATATCATTTAGAGACTTTGCATTTCCTGCAATGAGGAACTGGGTGGCATCTTTATCATCTTTCGTGGTAATATTATAATTGACGGTATTATTGGCAACATCTCCGTTTATCGCGATTTTTTTCAGCGAAAAGCTAGAGCTTTTTAAAGAACCTGCATTGAGGCTGTACTGTATCGCCTGGTTTCCATTGGTTACCTTTAAAGCAACATTTTCCAACGAATTTTCACCATATAATAATTGCGGGATCTGTCCGTCTATTTCAATTTTTTGAGAATCTGCATCATAATTTCCTGCTAAATTGATGGTTTCAAAGCTTTTTAAATCGGGAACAAATTTCCTGATCAGATCGTCATTTTTGATCTTTGCATTGAATGTAAAGAACTGTCCCGGATCAATTTTCTGACCTTTTGCAGGCTTTTGGAACTGGTAATATTGATTGACTGTTTGGGTTAAAGCACCAAAAATCTGGGTCAGCTTATATTTTCCTTTTAAAGAAACATCAGCAATCTGAGAATTAAAAGTGATCTGCGTAGAATCCTGTGTAGAAGAAGCTTTCAGATTCACTTCCTGTACAGGATAAACCTCTTTTGTATCTGAAAATGCAAAATCTTTCAGATTTAAATATCCATTCAGAGCATCCGGATTGAGGCTTGAAAAATCACCATCGATCTTTCCGGCAATGATCATCGGTTTTTCATAGAATCCAAGCTTATTCATATCGAGCTTGATCACCTCACCATTGATCTTTACCGTAGGATTTTTTTCATTATAAACTCCGGAAGCTATTAAATTCAGATTCGCATTTGGATCTTTTGAGTTTAAAACGATATTGTAGACACCGCGGTTTATTTTGCCCGTTAAATCCATATTCTGATAACGGTATCCTTTGTAGACGGCGGATGCGACATGCCCTTTAAGGTCAGCTTTGGCATTCTGGAAATCAAAGCTTTCTCCTTTTGCTGCAATTTGTGCCGTAACAGGGCCAATATCTTTATTTTGAATGATCCTTCCAACCTGGACAGCCTGAAGATTTGCTTTTACATCATAAAGCTCCCGGTTTTTTCTGCTCATATCCACATCAGCAATAATACCAGCGTTTCCAAGGGTAGAGTAGAGGTTGAGGTCTGCCTTGACCACTTTGGTTGTTCCTTTTGCATTTCCTTTGATGCTGAAGTGGGAAGGCAGTGAAATATTGGAAGGGATTGTGTTTTTCGGAACCAGATTGTACACTGTTTTAGCTTCTGCAGAAAATTCTCCGATCCTAAGATCATAGTACAGATTTTCAGGTTTCATTGCATTTTTGATTCTTCCTGATGCAGCGACTCTTAACTGATCCAGTCCGGAGACTTTAAGATCTTTGATAAGAAGATCATTCACAACTCCCTGTACATTGGCATTGACACTCAGGATAGCGTTCGGATATTTGTTGAACGGAACCGTATTTCGTAAAGTAGGGACAATATTTAAAATATCAGCGAAACCTATTTTGGAATCTTTAATGTTGGCTGAAATTTTTACAGCACCGGGATTTGTAGTCAGCTGGTCAAGAGAATTATAATTTAAAATCACCTCATCACGGATCAGCGTTTTCGGAGTCTGCAGATATAGATCTTTTAAATATGCCTGTTTTTCTGCATATAAAAAATCCGTATTGAACTTCTGGATATTCAGTCCCCTTCCTTCCTGAACCTCTGCTGAATTTACTGTTCCCGCAAAAGTATTATTCTCCATTTTAAAGCTTCTTATCTCCACATTCATTTTAGAGAAATTCATGTGGTTGAAATCCATTCCCTGTTTGGTTGGGGCAATCGCAGTATTGTTATAAATGGCTTTTACATCATTCATAACAAGTTTTCCAAGAAGCAGCTTCATGGCTTTTTCCTTGTCCGAAACTTTTGAAACTTCAGGTTCTTTTTGATCTTTCGGATTGGCATCTTGCGCTGGAAGATACAGATTGGCGTTAATATCTGCCCCGGAAAGGAAAACATTGGAAATATTGTAGGAATTATTCTCAAGATCAAGCTTATTGACCTTCGTACTTAATTCTTTGAACAGAACTTTAGCAAAAGTTTTGGTATTGTCATCCCCGTAATCAATATTGAAATTGGTAAGCTTGATTCCTCTGAGGCCAATACTCATTGGCTTTTTATCATTCAGTGAATCTACCTTTTTTTCTACTTTTTTAGACACTTCCTCAACAAGATCCTGCTTTAATTTTAATTTCAATCCATCCAGATTAATATCATTAACAGCATAGGTATTTTTATTGAGGTCAAAAGTTTTAACCCTTGTATCAAATGATTTGAAATAGAGCTGAATGTCATTCTTCGACTGCTGGTCGTTGAACGTTACCCCAATATCTTTTAAATTGATCTTATCCAGGGAAATAATAAACGGCTTGGAAGGACTTTCCTCTTTGTCGCTTGTTGCAAAAGCATTGATAATATAATCGAAATTGAATGTCCCGTTGGGTTTTCGTACTACATTGGCGCGGGCTCCTTCAAGATCTACTGAAGTAATATCAGCAGTGGAACTGATAAGCTTCAGCATGTTTAAACCTACATCCAGTTTTTTTACGGCAAGAAGCGTATCCACATCCTGTCCTTTAAGGTAAAGGTTTTCCATGATAAGGCTGTTCGGAAACCCTATATGAACTTTTTCCAGGCTTACTTTGGTCTTGATTTTTTTCTCAAGATATACAACCAGTTTGTCTTTGATGAAGTTTTGAACGACAGGAAGCCTTAAGCTAAATATCAGAAGGGTAAGAAAAACCAATATTGAAATAAAGGTTATTGCAATACGCTTTAAGAGCTTTCTTTTGTTAATTTTCAGTTTCAAATGCGATTAGGTTTTCTAACAAAGATAATAATACTATTTTATAAGTTCTTTGTTGTGGTATCCTACTAGCAATACAAAAATCCTGCCTTGGCTGCCTTATTATGGAATTTAGTTTAGTAGTTGTCAAGTGAATCAGTTGATAAAGACAACCAAGGTTTGGATTTTTTTCTTTAAAAAAGCCCCCTTTATATCATTTTTAAACGTTGAAAAGGTTAGCAAAAATGAAATTCAAATGTTAGATAGGTTTTAAAGGGGGCAAAGAAATATAATATATGGAGATAATAAATTTTAATTAATTACTTGCGTTTTCCCATTTCACATCTTCACCCTGTGGTGTTGCACCGCCCTGGGCCGGAGTGATAGGAGAAGTTTCCTGATTGATATGGTAGATATAGGCTGCAATTTTTTCAGCATCCCTTCCTGTGATGGTACCCTCTTTTATAAAAGGCCGCATCGTAGGATTATTAGGCGAACCGTTTTCAAGCATCCAGAAAACATTTTTGAACAGACTTTTTTCTTTGATATTGATCCAGTGTGTATCCGTAAGGTTAGGGCCGATACCACCTTTTCCGCCGTCTCCATGACAGGTTACACAGTTGGTTTTGAAAAGCTCCTGACCTTCTGCGATATGGTCTGCACTGTATTTTGCGGTTTCCAGATCAATCTGGGGTGCGGTTTTCTCATATTCTGCTATGGAAGCCAGCATTGTAGTGGTTTCTTGATTTAATTCTGCTTCAGGATGGGCGTATTCTGTAAACGCAAAGGCTGTCATATACACCACACAGAATATGCATCCGAACCAGAACAGGCCTATCCACCATTTTGGCAGTGAGTTGTCAAGTTCTGTGATCCCATCAAAACCATGGTCAATAAGAATATCTTTTTCTTCGGTAGCAGATTGTTTTTTAAAAGCTGAATTCCAAAGTTTCTGATAATAAGGAATGTTTTTTTCTGCTAAATATTCTTTCTTTTCTTCTTCCGACAGTCTGCTGAAACTTTCGTTTTCCACCAGATCTCCGATAGAGTTCATGATCAGAAGGAGGATGACAGCGATCAACATCAACGCCCAGAAAAACGGGGAGGAAAAATAACCTGAATCTCCGGCGAACATTTCAAACGCCATGATCGTTAAGCCTATCATTGTTGCGATATATATTGAAATTGGGGTTCTTTTTTTCATTGCGGTTAATTTTAAAGGTTATTCAGCACTTGCCGTCTGGATCTGTGTCGTTTTAATATCGGTTCCCAATCTTTGCAGGTAGGCAATCATTGCTATGATTTCTCTCTGCTCAAGAGGTACATAAGATGCTCCTTTTACTGTTTTTTCTTTTTCCATCTGATCTTTCACATCTGTGGCTTCAGAATAAATTCTCTGTACGATAGCTTTGGACTGGTTATCTGCCCATTTATTTGCAGAATCTATTTCAGCTTTTGAATAAGGCACATCGAAAGCATTTTTCATTAATCTCATCTTGTCAACCATTTGAGTACGGTCCAGCTTATTAGTGATTAGCCATGGGAAACGCGGCATGATGGAGCCTGCAGACGTAATTCTCGGGTTGTACATATGTTTAAAGTGCCATGAATCCGGGTTTCTGCCACCTTCTCTGTGAAGGTCCGGTCCGGTTCTTTTAGATCCCCATAAAAACGGTCTGTCGTAAATAAATTCTCCGGCTTTGGAATACTGTCCGTTTTTACCTTCAAATCTTACGATCTCATCACGGAAAGGACGGATCATCTGTGAGTGGCAGGAGTTACATCCTTCACGAACATATAAATCTCTTCCTTCCAGTTCAAGCGGTGTGTATGGCTTTACGGCGGTAATCGTTGGAACACTTTGTTTTAATGATAATGTTGGAACAATTTCTATTAATCCGCCGATGGCAACAGTGATGAAAGCCAGGATAGATAATAGTTTTGGAGTTCTTTCCAGCCAAAGGTGTACGCCTTCGCCTTCTTTTCTTGCGGTACCGATGTCTGCCAATGCAGGGGCTTCTGCAGGAACTTCTTTCTGGAATGAGCCTGATCTTACGGTTTTGATCACATTAATCACCATTAAAATAGCTCCTGAAAGATAAAGGATACCTCCTAAGAATCTCATTTTAAAGTAAGGAATGATTGCTGTTACTGTATCCAGCCAGTTTTTATACATTAAAGTACCGTCCGGATTAAACTGTTTCCACATTAATCCCTGCGTGAATCCTGAGATATACATCGGAACTGCATAAAAGATAATTCCTAATGTTCCCAGCCAGAAGTGCCAGTTGGCCAGTTTTTTAGACCATAGCGGTGTTCTCCACATGATCGGGATCAGATAATATACGACTCCGAAAGCCATGAAGCCATTCCATCCAAGTGCACCCAAATGTACATGCCCGATTACCCAGTCGGTATAGTGCCCGATTTTATTTAAAGATTTTGTGGCTAACAAAGGTCCCTCGAAAGTGGCCATACCATAACAGGTAATTGCTACGACGAAGAATTTAAGGATCGGGTTTTCTCTCACTTTATCCCAGGCTCCTCTTAAGGTAAGAAGACCGTTCAGCATTCCTCCCCATGACGGTGCGATAAGCATGATAGAGAATCCCGTTCCTACGGCCTGAGCCCATGCCGGAAGCGCCGTATACTGAAGGTGGTGAGGGCCTGCCCAAAGGTATACGAATATCAGCGACCAAAAGTGAATAATGGATAATTTATAGGAGAATACAGGTCGCTGTGCCGCTTTCGGCATGAAATAATACATCAGACCCAATACCGGAGTTGTCAGTACGAATGCTACGGCATTGTGACCGTACCACCATTGTACAAGAGCATCTTTTACACCGGCATATACGGAATAGGATTTCCAGCTTGTGAATGATAAGGGAACTTCAAGATTATTAAAGATATGCAGCATGGCTACGGCAATCCAGGTGGCGATGTAGAACCAGATGGCTACATAAAGGTGTCTTACTCTTCTCTTGGCAATGGTTCCGAACATATTGATTCCGAAAATAACCCATGAGAAGGTAATCAGGATATCGATAGGCCATTCGTGTTCCGCATATTCTTTTGAAGTATTGATTCCCATTAAGAACGTGATCACTACGGCAACGATCATCAGCTGCCAGCTCCAGAAATGGATCCATGAAAGCGTATCGCTGTACATTCTTGTTTTTAAAAGTCTCTGCATGCTGTAATAGGCACCGCAGAAGAAGGAATTACACACGAAAGCAAAAATGACGGCACTGGTATGAAGCATTCTGATTCTTCCGAATCCCATAGCTCCCTGTGTGTTGATGAGTCCCTGGATATTTCCGCTTCTCAAACTCTGGATTGTGGTATCATCCGTTCCAAATAAAAACTCTGGTAATTCAGGGTAGAAAAGCATCAGCGCGGCTGTAAGTCCCAGCAGAAAGCCGACCAGCCCAAATACGATAGTAGCATACAAGAATGCTCTGACAATATTATTGTCATAATTGAATTTTTGCGTCTCCATAATTCCAATTGTATTGTACCGAAAATATTTATCCTCTGAAATCAGAGGATATTGACCCTGATTTATATGAAAAAATAAATATCATGTAACGTGTATAATGTTTTGCCAAAGGTATTTATTAACTTTGTGTAAGTCTAGTAGGTATCCTTCTAAACTATACTGAAAACTACTAAAAACAAAAACGATGAAAGTATGTGGTCAAAATATCAGGAAAATCCGTAGAAGTAAAGACTTTACGCAGGAGTATATGGCTTTTGAAATGGGTATTTCCCAGAAGGCCTATTCTGACATTGAAAATTCTAAAGTGAAAATCAATCTGGAAATACTGACGAAGATTTCCGATATTCTGGAAATTAAGCCTTCCGATATCTGCAGTATCTCGCATAAATGCGGAACAGATGGGAATGATGGCAGGTACCAGTCACTTTTAGAGTACATGAAAAAGAATAATATTTCAATTCCGGAGGAATATTTGTAAAGAAATACAGTTTTTTACTTTTTAATTCATTAAAAATGAACTTGTTGAACGTTTTGCAGGCTTCACAGAAGGTGAATTTCTCTAAAGTTTTATATATTTAGGGCATAATTGATTTTATGAGCAGCGAACAGAAAACGGAGTCCAATGATAGGGCTCTAGTCAGAGGATTAACCAACAGACATATTCAATTAATTGCCCTCGGAGGAGCCATAGGAACGGGATTGTTTCTTGGAATCGGCCCGGCAGCAGTTTTAGCAGGTCCATCCGTTATTCTGGGATATGCTTTAGCAGGAATCATAGCATTTTTTATTATGCGCCAGCTTGGTGAAATGGTGGTTCATGAGCCTGTTTCTGGAAGTTTCAGTCATTTTGCCTATAAATATTGGGGAAATTTTCCGGGTTTTGCTTCCGGCTGGAATTACTGGATCCTATATATTCTTGTGAGTATGGCCGAGCTAACGGCTATCGGACATTATATTCATTTTTGGTGGCCCGAAATCCCGCTCTGGGTTTCCAGTTTATTCTTTTTTATTGTCATTAATGCTTTAAACCTTGCTTCCGTAAAAGTATACGGAGAAACGGAATTCTGGTTTTCCATCATCAAGGTGGTAGCGATTATCGGGATGATTGTTTTTGGTATTTATTTATTGTTAAGCGGTACCGGAGGAGATAAGGCAAGCATTTCAAATTTATGGAACGACGGCGGATTTTTCCCAAAAGGTTTTTTTAATAAAAGTGAGAACGGGTTTTCCGGATTGTTTGCAGCCATGGCGATGATCATGTTCTCTTTCGGAGGACTGGAATTAATCGGGATTACAGCTGCGGAAGCTAAGAATCCTGAAAAGACCATTCCAAAAGCAACGAATCAGGTTATTTACAGGATTTTAATTTTCTATGTAGGGGCATTGGTTATCTTGTTTGCGTTGAGCCCGTGGAGAGAAATCACAGAAGGGACAAGTCCGTTTGTGATGGTTTTTCAGAATTTAAATGGATTTCAATTCAATATCTTCGGAAAAGTGATCCAGTTCAATGTGTTAATTGCCAATATTCTTAACCTGATTGTTTTGACAGCTGCTTTGTCGGTGTATAACAGCAGTGTTTACAGCAACAGCAGAATGCTTTTCGGACTGGCCCAGCAGGGAAATGCTCCGAAATTTTTAAAGAAACTGAATAAGAACAGTGTTCCTACCAATGCGATCTTGATCTCTTCCTGTTTTGCGGGAATCTGTATTGTCATCAATAAGCTGGTTCCTGAAAAGGCATTTGAATATTTAATGGCTTTAGTGGTTTCTACGTTAATTATCAATTGGCTGATGATCTGCTATACCCATTTAAAATTTAGAAAAGAAAAAAACAGAACAGGTGTGAAGACCTCATTCCCTTCCATATTTTACCCTGTTTCGAATTACATATGTATCCTGTTTCTGGTTGCTATTTTGGTATTGATGAGTATTACAGGAATGGAAATTCAGGTGATCTTAATTCCGGTATGGCTGATTTTCCTGTTTTTGATGTTTAAACTGTATAAAAACAAATAATCGGTAAATGAAAGATATGAGGGATGGATTTTTTATCTGTCCCTCTTTTATGTCTTATTGTGAAGTATTCAACTTTGAAAAAATAGTTATCAGCTTTAAGCAGTTTTTCTGCAACATGTGGTAAAATAACAAACCATCGTTAAAAGAATGGTTTGTAAACTCACAAGAAATTAAAACTCTTCAAAATGAAAATCTTTATTTTGATTTGCTTTCTCAGATTAACGTCTAAGCAAAATATATATTATTGTTAATAATTGAAGAGAAAAAAACTGCCGGAAGAAAATCAATTCTGCGGCAGTTCCATCATTGTGTATTTAGAATCGCTGTAAGCATCCTGAAATAGAGAACATTATTTTAGAATGAATGCAATACTTATTTAACATAAACATCTGCCTTACCTGTTATACCCCAATTTGCAATGGAGGTTGTGGCATTATTTTCATCTTCTCTTCTCATCTGTATATCAAAAATATAAGTTCCGGCAGAAAGAGTTGAGAGAGTCAAAGTTACTGGATAATTAAATCGGGTAGAACTTGCTGGGGTGGGCATTACCCAAGATGTCATCATTGCAGAAGCATATGTTGCATTTGCCGCTGTGCCGTCTGCTTTTGTACCGGTCTGAAGTACTTGAAAACGTAATGAACCTTTTCCAGCTAGGCCATCGCTATTTCCTGCAGCTCCCCAGCCTGTAAAATTCAGCACTACTCTTGATGAAGTATATCCGCTTGGTATGGTAACTGTAACTCTACCGCTAGATAAAGTTGTAAAGGCTGTACCAGTTGGTATAGTTACAGCTCCTGTAGCTCCATTTGCATCAGTACTAACGAGCTCCCAATTATTAGCAGCAACACTGGCTACCACGACATCCAGATCCCATCCGTTGGTTCCACTGGCTGTAAGTACCGCATACTTTCCCGGCTGCATTATAAAAGTGTTATTTGCAGCGGCCGTTCCTCCCGAACGTATTACCTGTCCGGCTGCAGCGGTTAATGTTAAATTGTTTGCCATACTATTATTCTTGATATAGTATTTTCTGCCTCTAAAGTCTGCCGGAGTACTGTCTGTAGCGGATTTTGCAGGAAGGTTCAAAACTGCATCTGATATTCCGGAAAAAGAAACATGATAGTCCTGGTTATCAAGAGTACCCGTACCTGTAATTTCACGGAAATTTCCTTCAACAGAACCTTTTATATCTAAAGTGCTGGAAGGTGTTGGTGTATTGATCCCTACTTGGGAGTGAACGTTTACTGATAAAAATAAAATGCTCACTAAAAGTAATAGTTTTGTATTCATTTTTTTCATTTTTAAGGGTTAAACTTCAGTGTTTAAATAATTGTTATTGAGCTGTAAAGTTGAATTATAAGTTTTTTTATTCAAAAAAAACACCTATTACATAAATATTACATGAGTTTAATTGGTTGATTATCAGTATTTATAATTTGATTCTGATTAAATAGCATATTTAAAAAACTACCGAATAAAATAAATTCTGCGGTAGTTTTTCGTCATTGTGTGTTTAGAATCGCTGTAAACATTCTGAAATAGGGAATATTATTTCATCATGAATACAATTGTTTAGAGAATACATGGAAATTTTTTCTAAACAAAGTTTTTATACCCAGATTAGTTTAAGCATTTCCGAGCTTTTTCGTCGATTAATTGATGTGCATCGCAAAATATTTAGACTAGGTCTGGACTATAAATACTATAGTAATCTTTAACGTAAATATTTGCTCTGTCCATCATGTCTCAAAAAATGATTGTTGTGTTAATCCTTATTTGGGAGTAAAACATTTACTGATTAAAAAATAGTTTTACTTTCATCGTTTTTACTGTTCAGATAAGCTTTTGATTAGAGTAATTTTAATGGCATCCAAGACTGATAATTACTGTCTTTGACATGGTGTCTTTCCTGAGTTTATTCACGTTAAATATTGGTATACTAATAAATACAGAATAATAGAGAATGGATACGCTCTTGTGATGATCCTCCCCGCCCCGAAAAGGGGCGGAGTGGCTCATCTCCTACTAATAACTAAACTTTAAGCTATAAAAATATTTGGATTGGAACCAAGACATCTGTTTTATTCTTTGACATAAACATCTGCTCTACCCATTGTACCCCAAAAAGTGGTTGTTATACCAGTTCCTGATTCGTCTTCTCTCCTTACCTGTAAAGTAAAAGTATAAGTACCCGGGGCAAGATTCGAAATAGAATATACTACCGGATAATTATAACGAACCAAAGCTGCAGAGCCTACTGCCCAAGAGGTCATCATTGCCGAAGCATACGTTGCTGTTGATGTTCCTGTCCTGACAATCTGGAAACGAAAAGAACCAATAGAATTAGTACTACCAACAGCATCTCCCCAACCTGTAAAATTTAATACCACTTTTGAACTTGCTACGCCGGAAGGTACAGTTACAGTAACAGCGCAGCCATTTACTACTGTAAACGTACTCGTTCCTGAAGGTATAACTTGTGAAGTTGCAGTTGTAGGAGGGCCGTTGACTTCAGAATTAGCCAGCATCCAATTGTTGTTATATGCGGTTGCAACAAAATCTAAATCCCATCCGTTCACTCCATTGGCTGTAAGAAACCCAAATGTACCGGGTTTTAAATCAAGGGTATTGGCAGCAGTTCCACTTCCTCCGAGACGTATGGTCTGGCCAGCGGCAGCTGTTAAAGACAGTTTGCTGGAAAGGCTGTTGTTTTTTATATAATATTTTCTTCCCCTGAAATCTGAAACGCCCCCATCTGTAGTAGATTTTGTAGGAAGGTTCAGAATTGCGTCTGAAGTTCCTGAAAAGGAAACGTGATAATCCTGATTGTCCAGGGTACTTGTGCCTGTAATTTCACGGAAATTACCTTCAATAGCCCCTTTTATATCTAAAGTGCTGGAAGGTGTTGACGTGTTAATACCTACTTGGGAATAAGCATTTACTGATAAAAATACAGTGCCTGCTAAAAATAACATTTTTTTTTTCATTTTTTTTCATTCTTAATTGTTAAACTAAATAATTGTTATTGAGTTGCAAAGGTGAATTATTAGTATGCTTATTCAAAAAAAGCACCTATTACATAGGTGTTACATAAATGTAATGTCTTGTTTTTCAATAGGATTATATGGAATGGTAGATCAAGCTTATAAGATATATTGTCTTATCTTATTTCCAAATATTAGAAAAGTTGGATTCTGTAAATAGTTTAATTTAGAAAATGACAGACAGTTTCTGAAACCTATAGATAGTTATGAAAATCTTTTTGTTTCAATTTTAAAAAGAAGGCCGGGATAAGAAATCCCAGCCAGATTTGAGAATAAATGTGGAGATAATTACGATGGATTCTCCATAAAATAATATTATAATTATTCAAATTTTTATTCCTATAATTGAAGTAAGTATCTTATCGAATTACCTTGTAAAAATATCCGCAAAAAATATATGAAAAGATTCATTTAGTCTTAAGCTTATAATTTTAATAGGTATTCTAATCTCCGATTTTAAATATTAAGACTTCAGTTCGTCTACCTACCAATATGCTGCCCGTCCCCATGCAATTTCCAGACTGACCTCTTCCTAATTTTATCTGCCATGTTTTATTTGCCGGTAATGTAGTTGTATAAGAGATTGTTCCGCCATGATTACTCTTTGTCCCCTCCATATGAGATGCGGTACTATGGATCCTGGTGGCGCTTGCACCATCAGGAAAATCAATGAAATATGAACTAATCGTACAACCCGAGATGTTATGATTTGCTTCATATACAAATTCCATTTTATAAGTTCCTGCGGGAAAAGTAAGGGTGGAGGTTGAGTTATCATAGCTAAGCCCAAGTATTTGATTTTTAACGGTATCCATAGGGACTAATTGAGAGGAACCTTCGGCATAACCGTTCAAAAAGCTATTTATATCACCAGAAAGTCGAAATACCGCAGGAGCAGGAATAGAAAGAGCATTCATGGCATTTTCATCCAGCATTAGTTCCCATTTATTGGTGGTACTATTAAATTTATACAGATTATTTCTAACGACTCTATTGGCTCCGCTACCTGCATCTGCTAAATTAAAAACCAGCAGACCATTCGTAGGATTAGGCACAGTAATAATATCAGTATTGCTGGTTAAGGATATTCTGGGAATTAATAGTCCTTTGCTGGCTGAAACTACATCTAAAATAGCAGAAGGATTGGGTGTTGCTGTATTAATTCCTACTTGTGAGTAAGCATTTACTGACAAAAGTAAAATGCTTGCTAAAAAAAATTGTTTTTTTTTCATTCTTATTTGTTAAATCATAGTATTTTAAATAATTACTATCAAGTTTCAAATTTGAATTATTAATCTGCCTATTCAAAAAAAACACCTATTACATGGATGCTACATTAATTTAATCAATTGATTACTAGTATATGTAGGTTTCCGTGATTAGTTTTGTAAGCCATGGAGCCCAATCTATAATAAAGTTTTTGTTGTCTTATGCTGTAGTATTAGGGAAATTGAATTTTGTAAATGTTTAGAATAACGGAAAATGATCTTTAAAACCATGAACTGTGGTTTACGAATACATTTTCAATTTGTGGCTGTATATTCCAATTCAAAGTTTAGAAAAGAAGGCTGGGACAAGAAATCCCAGCCGGATCAGGTACCTAAAGTTTACTTTAATGAAGTAGTAAGTGCTTTAGCATCCATTAATTATGTTTTTTTATCTCTGAGATTTCTTTTTTAAGCTCATCTATTTCTAGTTGCTGTTGTTGTATTGCATTAACCAGTATTTTGGTAAGAGCACTTTCATTTAATTCTCTTTTATCTGGCAAACCACTTTTTGCGGTATCATCTATTACATTGATCATATAGGGTGCCACTTTTTCTACATCCTGTGCTATGAACCCTACATACTCTTTATTCAAATCCTTATATCCGGATTTTTCATTGTATTTATAGCTCACAGGCTTAAGCTGATTAATGATGTTTAATCCGTCTTTGAAATCTTTAATATCTTTTTTTACCCTTCTGTCTGAAAAAGTTTCCCAGCTTCCTCCGCCAGGTTTATCTGCTGTCCCGTTTACTGAAAGTGTAGAAGTAGGAGCAGACGTGCCAATACCAAGACGTCCATTGTCTTGAAGCACCATATGGGGAGCCTGATTGTTCACGGTTCCGGCATGAAACTGAAGAGTACCAGGACTAACTCCTAAACCGTAGAAATCATTTCCGTCTGCACTGTTGAAAATGGCCAGTTTCTTACTCAGCGGATCTGCAATACCACCCATCGTAGAACCCAGGTCAATTATATTATGGGGATTAGTTGTATTAATGCCTAGTTGATGGATATTATCCTGGTACTTTTTAAGGACCATATTGGGAGCCTGATTTGAAACTGTTCCTGCATGAAACTGAAGGACAGACGAACTGACTCCTAACCCGTAAAAATCATTTCCGTCCGCACTATTGTAAACAGCTAACTTTTTACTGTCCGGATCTGCAATATTCCCCATTGTAGGTCCCATATCAATTACATTATGAGGATTGGTTGTGTTAATGCCTAACTGATAAAAATTAGTCTTATACTTTTTAACGATCATAGCCGGAGCCTGATCAGATACTGTTCCTGCATGAAACTGAAGGACAGACGGGCTGACCCCTAAACCGTAAAAATCATTTCCGTCCGCACTGTTGTAAACAGCGAGTTTCTTACTCAAAGGATCTGCAATATTCCCCATTGTAGGCCCCAAATCAATTACATTATGGGGATTGGTTGTATTAATACCCAATTGATGAAAATCAGTCTGGTATTTTTTAAGTATCATAGCCGGTAGAGTGTTGGCAGGTGCAGAATTTACATAAAATTGCAGGAAGTTCGGGCTGACCCCCAATCCATAAAAGTCTGTACCGTTTGTATTATTATAAATAGCCAATTTTTTACCTGCACCATCAGTGACACTGTTGCCAATTTTAGTGCCCAGATCAAGGGTACTATGTGGTTTGTCCGTTAAAATACCCACTTGAGAATACATACATACTGGCAGTACAAGGGCTACTGCTAAAATCGAAATTTTGTTTTTCATCTGTAAGAAATTGTTTTTTGTTATTATTGTGTTTTTAGAATCATTTATGTTTTATCCATTCTTAACATATTTGGGTATGGGGGTGCAAATTTGAGTGATAGACTTGTTTATTCAATAAAAAACACCTATTACATAGGTGTTACATTATTGTAATCGGTTGAATATCATTATTAAGTGACTTTAAATTGATCCGACTAATAAAGGGAGTATTTTCCACATCCGGCTTATTGGCCGGAAAAATAATGTATGGAAAGTTGATCTTATCATTAGATTTCTCTAAAAAATTAAAATTTTTCTCGACGAAACTTAACTAAATAAAGGAACTATTAGTAGTATTGAGTTGCTAAGAGTAAGTACATTATTGACTGCTAATATTTTTCATCCAGATGTAAATGTCTTCTTCGGAGGGAATATTCAGCTTTTTTCTCAATCTGTTCTTTCTGGTTTGTATAGATTGTGGCTGAACAAATGTATAAGTTGCTATGTCTTTAGAAGAAAAATTTAGAAACAGTAAAGCACAAAATTTTAATTCACTATTTTGTAATTGGGGTTCTATTTGTAATAATTTTGGAAAAAAATTAGGATACACTTCCTGAAATCTTGTAAGGAATTCAGGGTCGTTATTTTTTGCAAGTCGTACAACCTCTTCAAAAGCAAGATTAAGTTTTTTGTTTAATGCCTGGGTTTCCTGTTCTTTTACATCCAAAATTTTATTTTTTCTGCGTATTCTTTTTATAGCCAATAGAATAAAAAGAATGATACCAAAAGCTCCAATCCATATTATATAAACCAGAAATTTACTCTTGGTTTTTATTTCATTTTCTTTTTGATTAACTAATTCTTTTACTGTATTTTCAATAGCAGGTTGTTTAGCATTGGCCAGACTATCCTTAATAGTTGTATACTTTTGGAAATATTTTTCAGCCGAATCCTTATCACCTGTTTTCTGATACACGTTGGAGATGGCATTATACAGCCATTGGATCTGAGTAACATTCCTGACGTTTTTAGCTAATGGGATTGCCTGTTGATAATATGAAATAGCTGAATCATACTCTTTTTTATGCTCATGGATCAGGCCTTTTACTTTATATAGCTGGAAGTTATAATTTCCGAGAATTTTTGTTGCATTGGCTTCAAGTGATTTAAGTTTTATTTCAGCCGAATCAATTTTATTTTCATAAACATCGATTTCAATCAGTACTAAAGAATAGATCATTAAAGTTACTTTTGATTCGGACGTTATTTTTCTATTCCGTAAAATAGTAAGCCCTTTCCTCAAAGATATTCCGGAAGAATCCAGTTTATTCTGATCTTTATAAACGATCCCCATTTCAATATAAGCAGCCGACTTAAAATATTTTGAAGTATCTGCCGGAAGTTCATCTGATAAGGACACAACATCTTTAAACGCAGTAATGGCTTCCTGATAAAGCCCCATATTATAATAATTAAAGCCTAGATATCTTTTAATTAAAATTTGAAATTCCGGATTATTATCTGCATATTCTTCATTCCTTGCCAGTTTTAGATACTCTAATCCCTTTTTATAATCCTTTGCATATGAATAACTGCCAGCAAGATGTAAATAACCTAGCGCAATTCCTTTAGAGTAGTTTGTCTTTCTGGATTCCTTTAGGAGAATCAGGTTTTTTTTAACATATTCATTATATTTTCCTTCTTTACGAAAGGTTTCTGCTTTATCATATTCCGCATCAATATACTGAGGGGTAATTTTTTGTTGTGCAAATATTAATAATGGGAAAAAGAAAATAAAAAATTTCATCATATTAAATGTTTTGTGTCTTTATTTCAGTTAAAATAAATTTATATATACAAAATTAATCATAAAATGATTAATTGTTTGATTTATTCTTAATTTTTTTTATTCGTTCTTAAGTGTTTAATTCATCCATTGGCTTCAGCTTTTCAAGTACAGTCTCTATGAACAGAATTTCTTATTAATTATAGGAATCTGTGTTTTTCCGACAATGTTATAGATTTAAGAAGATGAATGATTAAAATGACATATTACATAGGTGTTACATGTCACATATTATTATTGTTTTCCGTGATTTTTACATACTTTAAGCCATGAGATAAGATAATTCCGGAGCGCTGACTGTTTGCATTGTATTGATTTTAAAAGTAATATTTTGTATTGCTCCTGATTGAAATGTAGAAGCTGTAATATATAAGTAAAGTCTGGTTTTTTGTTTCACTTATTATAATCATGTAAAATTGCAAATCTATCGGGCCTGACTGTACAACAAGATCCAGGTTCATCTCACCAAAAAGTGATACAATACTTTAAAGTATAAGTGAATCCATCAAGTCAAGAGTATAATATTAATTTTTTGCCTCCACTCATCAATTCTTATTTACAAAATGGAGGCTTTCATATAACTTAAAAATATGGGACCAGATCTTAAAGAAATATATATCGGACAATTAATCAGGCAGAGAGTTTTAGAATGCAACATCAATATAAAAAGGATATGTAATTTTCTTAAATGTCCTGAAGAGGATATTGAAAAAATGTATGAAAAGCAATCTTTAGAGGCAGATATATTATTAAAATGGAGTAAGCTATTAGAGTATGACTTTTTCAGACTATACTCTCAGCATCTTATTTTCTATTCGCCACAGGCGTCTATGGAATACAATAATGGGGTTACACAACTCCCATCTTTCAGAAAAAATATTTATACAAAAGAAATCATCGAATTTATTCTCGGTCTTGTAGAGAGTGGAGAAAAATCCAAAGCACAGGTCATAAGAGAATATAAAATTCCAAAAACCACTCTTTACAAATGGCTTAGTAAATATAGTAATTCTAAAAAACAATGAAGATATGAATGATGCTCCTGATTATAAAAAAATTTATACTGATATTTTAGATAGAAAATATCCACATAAGATATCTGTATGCCAGGGAATATTAAACAAGAAAATGCTTTCCACTTTGGATATTATTGCACTGAATAAAATAATATTTGGAGAGCAGGATAAAGAAGCGGTTATTTTCAATCAAAAGCTTCGTTCTTACTGTGAACAAACGGTAAAGGAAATTATTGAATATCAAAAAGAATATAAGCTCAACAATACTCAGATTGCTATAAAATTTAAATTAAGCCGCAATAGTATTGCCAAATGGAAGAAAAAATATAGGGTAACTTAATATTTTTAGCAATGTTTTTTAATATATTTTTGGAAACCCTGTAAGAAAGATATAGGTAATATTTTGAAATTACTTTTTGTAAATAAGTATATTGACGGGAAAAGAAAAACCACTTGATTTTCAAGTGGTTTTTCTTTTAGTTGTAGACCCACAGGGATTCGAACCCCGACTGACGGTACCAAAAACCGGAGTGCTACCGTTACACTATAGGTCTATTTTTATTTTTTGGTGGTGCAAATCTACAATTTTTTTCTTTACACACAAAGAGCTGTTTGGAGAAAATCCAATGAATTAAGCCTTATTTTTGACCTGATCTTGTTTTTTTGTGCTGTACTTTTAAAGCTGGATTCCGGTTGATTGTGAGATGAGCTTAAAAATAATAAAAGTCTGAATCCCCAAAAAACAAAAACCACCCTTAAAAAGGATGGTTTGTAGACCCACAGGGATTCGAACCCCGACTGACGGTACCAAAAACCGGAGTGCTACCGTTACACTATAGGTCTGTTTTATTTTGGTGAGGCAAATTTACAGCTTTTTTGTTTAGATACAAGAATTTTTTAAAGTTTTTTTTAAATTTACATTGCTTTTTATTTAACCCCAATCATGCTGATAGACTTCAATAATCTCAATATTAATAATTTATCCTTTCAAACAGATTTCGAACAGAAAATTAAAAATTTTTTGGACGAATGGTTTTCTGATGGATATACCGTAAAAGTTCAAACTTCGGGTTCTACAGGGGCACCGAAAGTTTTTGAAATCGAAAAAAAGAAAATGGTGAATTCTGCGGTGATGACCTGTAATTTTTTAGGGCTGAAAGAAGGGGATAAAGCAGTAATATGTTTGCCTGTAGAATATATTTCAGGTAAAATGATGGTTGTTCGTTCCATTGAAAGAAAATTAAAGCTTATCGTTTCGAATCCGTCATTAAAACCTGTTGAATATTTGAACGAAGAAATAGATTTCTGTGCAATGACTCCGCTTCAGGTGGAAAATTCACTGGAACATCTTCATTTGATAAAGAACCTGATCATTGGGGGAGCAACTGTTTCAGAGTCACTAAAGAAAAAAATAGCCCAAAATGAAAGATTAAGGGATATCCGTATCTTTGAAACCTATGGAATGTCCGAGACTCTTTCACATATTGCCCTTAAACAGATAATGCCGGAACCGGAAGATTATTTCACAGCTTTCGAAAATGTTTCCGTTAGCGTGGACGAAAGAGGCTGTCTGAAGATCTTTGCTCCCGATGTGAATGCTGAGGTTCTGCAAACTAATGATTTAGTTGAAATTAGAAATGAAAGAGAGTTTAAATTTCTCGGGAGAATAGACAATGTCATTAATTCCGGAGGGGCCAAGATTTTCCCTGAAGTATTGGAAGCTTTAGTAAAAAAAGAGATTCCTAATGAGGCGGTTTTTATCGGAATAAAAGATGAAAGTTTGGGACAGAAATTGATACTGGTTATAGAAGGAGAAGTATCTGCTGAATTTAAATCAAAAATATCAGCAATACCTTTTGAAAAAAACTTCCATCAACCTAAAGAAATCATTTTCACAGAAAAGATTCCAAGAACCCCAAACGGTAAAGTCAATAGAATAGAATTGCAAAAAATAATAGCTGAAGGTTTATAATTTTTATCCGGCATCTTGTATACCTTGGTTCCTGGTTCGTGAATCTAAAAATATAAAAACATGAAAGACTTCTCAAAAGAACTAAGCTTTAAAACTTCCCGGAGCAGTGGAGCAGGAGGACAAAACGTAAATAAGGTGGAAACTTCCGTTACGGTTCTTTGGCTTGTTGCTGAATCTGAATTTTTTAATGACTATCAGAAGGAGCTGATCCAAACTAAATTAAAAAACAGGATCAATGCTGAAGGATATCTGTTCCTTACCGTATCCGAGAGCAGAACTCAACTGATGAACAAGAATAAGGCAATTGAGAAAATTATTGAAATAGTCGATAAAGCTTTAATTGTTCCAAAGAAAAGACTGGCAACAAAACCGTCAAAGGGACAAAAACAAAAACGCCTGGACACCAAAAAGAAAATTTCTGAAAAAAAGGAGAACAGGAAATTCAAGTTTTAGGGATTTGAGATTCGGAATGAAAGTTGTGGGGTTCAGAATGTGGAATTTGTAAGAAGCTTTTTCCGCATGTCAGGATTTTTGACTATCTTAGAGTATTATTAATATTTAAATATGACAGCAACTATTTCTTTATCTGCAGACTGCCACTCTAATGGCCTTTTGCTGTCGTTGCTGTACCTTCATAAAGATTCTTTTCTTAAAAGTTCCAAGGACTTTATTAATTAGGCCCTGTCAGGATCCTGGGCAGGGAATACATTCCAACGAATTTCACATATTATTTTTTTGCGGTTTTCTACAGGGGAAAGACTGACGAGGTCTCACATCCTGCATTGGATCATGGAGTGACTGCATCCCATTACTTTAAAAATTAAAAAATGTCCAATCATATTATTGTAACTACCGGAATTTATGATGCTATAAAAGATACACTCAGAAGAAAAAAAGTAAGCATACCCGAAGAAAAAAAGCTTACAGAAGAACTGAGAAAAGCCAAACAGGTTTTAAGAAGAGAGCTTCCAGCTGATGTAGTGACTGTTGACAGAAAAGTAACAATCAAAGATCATACTCAGAATTTTGAACACGAATATATTTTTGTAGCCTCCGCGAAAGCGAAACCGGCAAAAAATAAGCATTCCATTTTATCTGATATTGCGCTGGCAACGGTTGGGTATAAAGTAGGAGATATCATCGACTGGCCTTTCAGGGATGGAGAAAGGAAAATAGAAATCTTAAAAGTAGAATCTTGGCACGGGTAATCCTGTGTATCTATATGAAGTACAGCTTAGGCTGTACTTTTTTTATAATCTTGATGGCTAAGGCTATTCTTATCATTTGTTAAAAAAGAATGTTCAGGCAAGAGTTTCTTTAAGTACGCATGTTTCATTCCGTTTTTAAGTTTTATCTTTGCAAAAATTAAAAAAATGAGCAAACCGATTTCTGAATTTATAGAGAAATATTACCTGCACTTCAATGCAGCTGCATTGGTAGATGCATCTAAAGGGTATGTTGCACATCTTAAAGATGGCGGAAAAATGATGATCACTTTAGCAGGAGCGATGTCTACTGCTGAATTGGGAAAGATCCTTGCAGAAATGATCCGTCAGGGAAAAGTTGATTTTATTTCTTGTACAGGAGCCAACCTTGAAGAAGATTTAATGAATCTTGTGGCACACTCTCACTACGAAAGAGTTCCGCATTACAGAGATCTTACGGCACAGGATGAGTGGGACCTTTTGGAAAGAGGATTAAACAGAGTTACAGATACATGTATTCCGGAAGAAGAAGCTTTCAGAAGACTTCAGAAGCATATCGTTGAGATCTGGAAAGATGCAGAAGCTAAAGGTGAGCGTTATTTCCCGCACGAATTCATGTACAAGATGATCCTTTCAGGGGTTCTTGAGCAGTATTATGAAATTCCAAGAGAAAACTCATGGATGATTGCTGCAGCTGAGAAAAACCTGCCGATTGTAGTTCCGGGATGGGAAGATTCTACCATGGGGAACATCTTCGCTTCTTACTGTATCAAAGGTGAACTTACTGCAACAACTATGAAATCGGGAATCGAGTATATGACATACCTTGCTGACTGGTATACCAAAAATTCGGCAGGAAAAGGAGTTGGATTCTTCCAGATCGGAGGAGGTATTGCAGGAGATTTCCCGATCTGTGTAGTGCCGATGTTGTATCAGGATATGGAAATGCATGATATTCCTTTCTGGTCTTATTTCTGCCAGATTTCGGATTCTACAACATCTTACGGTTCATATTCAGGAGCAGTTCCGAATGAGAAGATTACTTGGGGTAAACTGGATATCACGACACCGAAATTCATCGTTGAAAGTGATGCTACGATCTGTGCGCCATTGATGTTCTCTTACATCTTAGAAAATTCTTAAGAATAAACTTATAAAATATCAACGCTTCAATTTATTTGGAGCGTTTTTGTTTTCTGTACTGTCATTAGCGAAGCCCAACTTAATGTTCTTAAAATCAATGATAACCTATTTCAAAATAAAAACTATTAAGAAATAGCACCATAAATACTTTTTATAAGTACGCTCTCGTTATTTCATGATTCACAGCAGGCTGCTACGGGCTCCATTTCGTTCCGATATGCTGCCCTCTATTCCTCCCTCTGCATAAAGGTCAGTCAAGCGAATTTATCAGCACAAAATACCGGTAGGCCAGAATTCCTTTCTCAATTTTAGTAAGTTTGTTCGGGTCTTTATTACTCAACTTTGGAAGCAGCTTTTTATTGACTGCATTCAGCAGCTTAAAAAATGTTTTTTTCATATCTTTAATATTTAAAATCAGACATCATTGAATGGTTTAGAGTCCAAAAATGATGC
Source organism: Chryseobacterium lathyri (assembly GCF_030812195.1). GTDB lineage: Bacteria > Bacteroidota > Bacteroidia > Flavobacteriales > Weeksellaceae > Chryseobacterium > Chryseobacterium lathyri_A. The sequence continues at coordinate 700,378 of NZ_JAUSSF010000003.1, read as the reverse complement.
AGAAAGATGTTTTTAAAGCCTATTTTTCAACACGATAAAACAGATCGCTAAGTTATGGATGAAATTTTTAAACAACAGATTTATGAGATTACAAGACTTATCCCGAAAGGAAGAGTTTCCTCTTATGGTGCCATAGCTAAGGCGGTAGGTTATCCAAATCACTCCCGTCATGTAGGGAAGGCGATGGGAGGATGCCCGGAAGATGTACCCGCACATCGTGTCATATCCAGTTCAGGAGTATTATCAGTTCCTGAATTTCAAAAAAGACTGGAAGCAGAAGGCATTACCGTTGAAAATTTGAGAATAAAAGATTTCAAAAAACTGTTCTGGAATCCACTTGAGGAGATTTAGGATTAACTTTACTGTTCAGTTAAGAATTCACATCGCGGGGTTTTGCTTGCAAAAAGATGGGAGAATTAAAAGGTATTCACAATAAAAAATCCTTTGATACTATTGAGTATTAAAGGATTTTAAAATTTATACAGAAAAAACGGGCTGATCTCTAAAACTACAACCTTATTTTCTTCCTTTTGGTGTTCTTAATTCTTCTTTTAATTTCTCATTTTCCTCTTTCAGCAGGGCAATATAATCCTGTAGGTTCTGAATAATAGATGCTGAAATATTATGAAACTGAGTGATCACTCCTGATGATGAAGAGGATTGATCATTGTACACAGGATGGTTATTATTGATCACAACTTTAGCTTCTTCATCCTCATAAATATCTTCTACCGAAACATCTAAAAAACGGGCAATCTTCTCCCATTCATCCCTTACGATCTTTACATCACCACTTTCCTTTCTGCTGTAGTTGGATACATCAGTCGCGATAATATCAGCTATCTGCTGCTGAGTATAGCCTTTTTGTTTTCTGATAACGCGTAATTTTTCTTTTTGCATATCCTACATTTTATACAAAAATGGAAAAAAAGCACAATGTGTACAATAAAAAAGAGAAAAAATATGCAGTGAACGGCAGAATTTAATCAAAAACGCTGGAAAAGTTTAGAATATCAAGCTAGTCTATAGTTTTTGCTTGAATCATTAAGGCTATTATTAAAAATTTTATTGCAGGTACATTTTTGCTGTTAACCCAATCTCTAGACTTAAAAAGCATAAAGCTGTTCCCTATAAGAGAACAGCCTTATTCAATTCTGTACTATTTTGTTATTTTTCCAGCTGTTTATAACTTCTTTGGATAAAATCTGTCAGGTCTTTTCCTTTCAGTAGATTCTGTGAAAGCTTTGCCAGGTCAAGAGCATATTTAATCAGCGTTTCCTTTTCTTCAGAATTTTCTGTCTTTAAGATTTGGTTTGAAAGTTCGCTGTTCGAGTTTACTACCAGATTATACATCTCTGGGAAACCTCCCATTCCGAACATACCGCCACCGCCGGTTGCCTGCATTTCCTTCATTCTTCTCATGAATTCTGGCTGTGTGATCGTAAACGGAGCATCATTGCTGTCAAGATCTTCAAGCTGTACCGTGAATTTGGCATCTTTTACAGCTTCTTCCACGTCTTTCTTTAAAGACTCCTTTTCAGTTTCATTTAATTTAGAAATAGCTGGTTCGTCTTTTTTGATAAGGTTGTTGATGTGGTCTGCATCCACTCTTGCAAATGAGATTTTCTCTTTTGAAGTTTCCAGTTTTTGGATTACGTGGGAAATCACAGGTGAGTCTAATAGCAGGACGTCATAGCCTTTATTGTTAGCTGCCTGAATATAGCTGTGCTGTTCATCTGCATTGGTTGCATAAAGGATTACTGTATTACCGTTTTTATCCGTATGTGCAGGCTGGATCTTTTCAATTAATTCATTCCACAGGAAATATTTTCCGTCTGTGGTAGGGTACAGTGTGAATTTATCTGCCTTTTCTGCAAATTTATCTTCCGTGATAATTCCGTACTCGATCACTATCTTGATGTCGTTCCATTTTTGCTCATAATCTTCACGGTTTTCGTTGATCAGAGAAGACATTTTATCGGCAACCTTCTTAGTAATGTAAGAAGAAATCTTCTTCACTGCACCATCTGCTTGAAGGTAAGAACGGGAAACATTCAATGGAATATCCGGAGAATCAATTACCCCTCTTAAAAGCATAAGGAAATCCGGAACGATGCCTTTTACTTCATCCGTTACAAATACCTGGTTCTGATACAATTGGATTTTATCCTTGTCAATATTTAAATTGTTGCTCAGTTTCGGGAAGAATAAGACACCAGTAAGGTTAAAAGGATAATCAACATTCAGGTGAATATTGAATAACGGTTCCTCGAATTGCATAGGATACAGTTCATGGTAGAACTTCATGTAGTCCTCATTCGTCAGCTCATTTGGCGCAATTGTCCATGCAGGAGTAGGATTATTGATGATATTGTCCACTTCTTCAGTTTCTGCAACAGCATCTTCCGGAGCATCCTCAGGTAAAGGAAGGGTATGCGTTCTTGTCCCGAATTTAATTGGAACAGGCATGAATTTATTGTATTTTGACAACAATTCACGGATTTTAGTTTCCTCTAAAAATTCTGTAGAATCTTCTGCAATGTGGAGAATAATTTCCGTTCCCCTGTCAGTTTTGTCAGCGGTTTCCTCAAGAGTGAATTCCGGGCTTCCGTCACAGATCCATCTTACAGCAGAACCTTCTTTATAAGATTTTGTAAGAATTTCTACTTTTTCGGCTACCATAAATGCAGAATAGAAACCAAGGCCGAAATGTCCGATGATTCCTGCATCTTTTGCAGTATCTTTATATTTCTCAAGAAATTCTTCGGCACCGGAAAAGGCAACTTGGTTGATGTATTTTTCAACCTCTTCAGTAGTCATACCAATTCCCTGATCGATAATACGTAAAGTTTTCTGTTCTTTGTCGATTTTAACTTCAATCTTCGGATTTCCGTACTCAATCTTTGCTTCTCCGATGCTCGTCAGGTGCTTTAATTTCAAAGTAGCATCCGTTGCATTGGAGATCAGTTCTCTCAGGAATATTTCGTGGTCACTGTAAAGAAATTTTTTAATAAGCGGGAAAATATTTTCCACAGATACATTAATATTTCCTTTAGTCATAATAATTTTTGTTTTTTAATTTTCTATACTATACAGGTCTCAAAAAAAATACCATGAAGAAGAATGTGACAGAATGTCAGATGATAAATGTGATTAAAGGATTTTAAATTATAGCAAAAAAAAGACAGCCCAAAAGCTGTCTTAATTTATAGATTGAAAAAAAGATTATTTCACCTTATTTTTCAATTCTTCTTTAATTTTATTTTCTAATTCCTCAGCAAGTTCGGGATTGTCTTTTAATACATCTTTCACAGCATCACGACCTTGTCCTAGCTTAGTTTCCTCATAACTGAACCAGGAGCCGCTCTTCTTTACAATTCCCTGTTCTACAGCCTGATCAAGGATTTCCCCTGTTTTAGAGACTCCTTCACCATACATAATGTCAAATTCAGCCTGTTTGAAAGGTGGAGCTACTTTGTTTTTCACAATTTTCACTTTTACACGGCTTCCTACTGCCTCATCTCCATTTTTAATAGGGGCACTGGCTTTTCTGATATCCACTCTTACAGAAGCGTAGAATTTCAACGCATTACCACCGGTTGTAGTTTCAGGGTTTCCAAACATTACACCGATTTTTTCTCTCAACTGGTTGATGAAAATTACTGTGCATTTTGTTCTTGAAATAGTTGCAGTAAGCTTTCTTAATGCTTGAGACATTAATCTTGCGTGAAGACCCATTTTGGAATCTCCCATTTCACCTTCAATTTCCGCTTTTGGAGTAAGAGCTGCTACCGAGTCAATAACTACAATATCAATTGCTCCTGAACGGATCAGGTTGTCTGCAATTTCTAATGCCTGCTCTCCGTTGTCCGGCTGAGAAATAATAAGGTTTTCCAGATCAATTCCCAGTTTCCCTGCATAACCTCTGTCGAAAGCGTGTTCTGCATCAATAAATGCTGCAATACCTCCTGCTTTTTGAGCTTCAGCAATGGCATGAAGAGTTAATGTGGTTTTACCTGAAGATTCAGGTCCGTATATTTCAATAATTCTTCCTCTAGGATAACCACCTACGCCTAAAGCAATGTCCAGTCCCAAAGATCCGGAAGGAATTACTTCTATTGTATTGTCTACGGAGTCATCTCCCAATGTCATTACAGTTCCTTTTCCGTATGTTTTATCTAGCTTATCAAGCACCAGGGCCAGTGCTTTTTTCTTATCTTCTATGTTGCTCATCTCTATTAAAATAATTTCTCAAAAGTACATAATTTAAACATCAAATACTAATATTATTTGGGATGAAAATCTGTTTTTAGAGTTAAAAAATAATAAAATATTGAGACTGATATCATTCATTACGAACGGGATGCAGTATTTGAGATTCAAAACACACAAAAATATATTTTGTACTTTTTATAGAAGAACTCCTTAGGGCTTTTCTAGTGAAAATTTGAATTCTTAGTGATTTTAAGATAGTCTTCCAGTACTTTCATCTGGCCTTTGTTTCCTTTTTTTATTCTTGCATGCCGGCTTAACAGCTTATCATAAATTTTGTTGATGATGATCTTTGTTTTTGGAAACAGCTTCCGGTTGGAAACCTCGGGAATCTGCAGCCTTTTACATACTTCCTCATCCAGAAGAAACCAGGTACAGCAGATGTGAAGATACCTCAGGTTTTCCCGTTGAAATTTGAATTTTAAAATAGGATTTTCGATCGATTCATTCAGTAAAGAATGAGCCAGCAGAATAGAATCTTTATCTGATGGAGGCTGTACGGACGTCCACAGGTAGAAATATTCCGTTGCCTGCTTTTTACTGTCGGGAAGGAGGTTCTCGGGGACTCCCAACAGATATCCGACATATTTCCAGAGATGGAAAATTCCTTTCTCTTCTTCCTCGGAAAAAGTATTTCCTAATTTTTGGAGACTATGAAGAAAAACGAGGCTAAACCCAATATAAGTAGCCATCATATCCCATGAATTAATCGGTTCGCCCCAGTTTTCAGTATCCCATTGCCTGTAATGTTTTTTGATGGAAAGTCTGGCGTAAGAATGGATAAGACGGGTTTTTATAGCAAATTCGTAGCCTTTTGCATGAAGTTCCAATGCATCGTAGCGTGTAACGTTTACCCAAAAATCCAATGTTTCTGAAAGACGCTTTACAGCACCCTTTTTAAGCGCTTCTGTAGCGGTAAGAGGCTTGTTGAGGTAAGCATAGTCATAACCACCCATCAGGCAGTAATCCCTTAATGAGATCAGGGAATCCAGGTTGCTTCGCATGCAGAGTTCTGCGCCGCTTTTCAATAGACTGTAATCAAGCCACTCAGGAACCTGTTGGGTTTGGGTGAAGAGCTTTTTTACGCTTTCAGGAACATCTGTTTCAAAGATGCCATTTCGTATATATCCTTCAATTTCTCTTGATGCTTCATGAAATTTTTTAGTAAAATAAACATCCCGGACAACTTCATCACCGACTGTATCCACATGATAAAAATAGTGTGAAAATTTGTCAAAATCCTTAAAGTTCACTTCAGCTCCTGAAAAATCAATAAGCTGTTTCCCATTGCCTTTTTCCCAAAAATTTTTGAAATGAGGAGATTCTTTAAAGCGAGGTTGTATAATCGGTGTGTCCATTTTGGATAAAAATACAAGTTTTGCACCGAAATTCAATGGTGAGATTTGTCAGTCTTTATTAAACATTGAAAGTATTAGATAAGCCCTCTTTCAAAAGCCTTTTTTATAAGTTCTTTGCTGTTTCTGGAATCTGTTTTCCGTAAAATATTTTTTCTGTGGGTACGAACTGTATGTTCAGACAAGATCAGTGCCTGGGCTATTTCCGGTGCGGAATATCCTTTGGTGATAAGACCCAGAATTTCCATTTCTCTTTTCGTTAAATGTTCAGAGAAATTTTCCGGTTTCGAAAACGAGTCCAGTTTTACCTGGTGAAAGTCATTTCGGGGACCTATCCCGGAAACCAGAACGGTATAAGGATTTTCTTTTGTGATATGATGAATGTTGGTGTGGATGTTTATTGCCTGCACGGGAATTCCCGTTTCATCCTCCATGGTGATAATGGACTGGTGATGGAACAGTTCATAATTTCCTTCTGCTGTTTTCATTCTGAAGCAATAGCTGCCCTTAATGTAAAGCTGATGTTCCAGACCAATTTCTGTTATTTTGTTAATAAGGATCTGCTCAGCTTTCATCACAAATTCTATATCATCAGGATGGGTAAGATCAATAACTTCTTTTAAATTTTCCGGATATGATGAAAGACCATGAAGTTTCAGAATGTTTTCATGATGGTGTGAAAGTGTACTGTTGGTAAGATTCAGAGCGTAATAATAAAACTCTCCTATAGCAAACATTTCACCAATGATGCGTTCTATGGGTGGCTTATCCAGGATTTTCCTGTCTCTCCTGACGCCGGGGTATGTGTTCCAGACTTCAATGAGAGGATGTTTTTTTTCTGAGTTCTCCATGAATAAATTAGTTTTAGCTAAAATAACTAAAATACTTACAAAATACCACAAAAGGGGGATTTTTTTACACTGATAAAATGCTAAACTTTGTACTAGCTAATAACCATGGCGACTCAATTTCTTTTGTTCCGTTTTGTTTTATGGTTTAAGTCTCAGACCACTGAATTTTTACGCACGGTTTATTCGAAGTTAATTAATGAATGTTATATAAACAGTTTACTCTTTTCTTTTTAGTTGTTTGAAAATGATAAACTATGAGCCTCTCGTTGCTGGAGAGGCTTTTTCTTTTGGAATATATTCTCTCAAACATTGCTTTTGATATGCCAAAATCACCCGAATGGGTAATTTACTTGTGTTCATGGATTTCCAAACTTTGTAGAAAACTAATAGCCATGAAAACACATTTATTATTAAAGATTCTTGCTTTTGTAATTTTTATACCCTCAATCTTTTTTTCACAAATAAAAGTTGAAGTAGAAAAGGAAACTGCAGAGAACGGGAAGAAAAGAATCAATGGAAAGATTACTATTGATCTGTCTGTTAAAATTGACAGCATAGAAATACCTGTAGAGAAAGGAAATTATAAACTATATATACCATCTTCGCAGCTGAAAAGCTTAGTGATAAGAAAAAAAGCGATTAAATATGAACCATTTAAAATGGAGCAGGAAAAAAAAGACAGCACAAAAAACGGTTTTACTGAAAGTGAGGTTGCGGAATTGGTTTTTAGAAACAATACTCAGTATATTCTGTACATTGGCGTAACAGGCGAAAATAAGATAAGAAAATATGTTCTGAAAAGTGAATCTGACTGGAAATGGACAACTTCCTTCGGGGCGAATGCTGTTTTTCTCACCAGCCGTTCAAGATTTACATCCGTAGATAATATAGTAGCACAAAACAGAGATGGAAAAATGATGGATCTGATGCCTAGTATTATGTTTACATTTATGAATAATCAGCAAAACTTTTCTCCAGGATTTACTGGTGGTTTAGGATTTAATTTTGAAGAACTGTCTGTTTTTGCCGGTGGTGCTTTGGGGATTGGGCAAAATATTATTTTGACGGCCGGTGTTGCTGTGCATAAGCAGAACCGTCCTAATACAGATTATACAGTGGGGCAGGCAATTGACAGCTCAGTAACATCGGATAATCTGAATAAAATGCAATACAGAGTGAATCCTTTTGTAGGAATCTCTTTTAGATTTGATAAAAATCCATTTGTAGTAAAGTAATAATTTGATAAAAACTGTAAAAATGAAAACGATGATCAGAACAGGATTGCTTATTTCCATCATGTCTTTTTACTCTTGTGCAAAAGAAGATTGTGTATCTTGTATTGCAGAATCTAAAGCCGGAAAAATAGTTGAGACCCGTATGGCATGTGATGAAAACTCTGAATACCTTGTGGGCTTTGTGAACGGATTCAAACAAAAGCATCAGGAAATGAGTGGCGACTCAGTCGTTGTCTATTGTGCCTATAGTCAATAAATTGATTAATTATAAAATAAAAACCTTCCGAGAGGAAGGTTTTTATTATTTATTGCTGATTGCTCATTACTTATGATAAAGAAGCAGCGTGTACAAGCATATCTACCAATTTGTTAGAATAACCCATTTCGTTGTCATACCAAGAAACAAGCTTTACAAAGTTTGGAGAAAGCATGATACCGGCATCTTTGTCGAAGATAGAAGTTCTCTTATCTCCTACGAAGTCCTGAGAAACTACTGCATCTTCAGTGTATCCTAAGATTCCTTTCAACTCACCTTCGGAAGCAGCTTTGATTACTGAGCAGATTTCTTCATAAGAAGCAGCCTTTTCAATTCTCACTGTTAAATCTACTACAGAAACGTCAACAGTTGGTACTCTGAAAGACATACCTGTTAATTTTCCGTTTAATGAAGGGATTACTTTTCCTACCGCTTTAGCAGCACCTGTAGAAGAAGGAATAATGTTGTTTAGAGCAGCTCTACCACCTCTCCAGTCTTTCATTGAAGGACCGTCAACCGTTTTCTGAGTTGCTGTTGTAGCGTGTACAGTAGTCATAAGACCTTCAACGATTCCGAAGTTATCGTGGATTACTTTAGCTAAAGGAGCTAAACAGTTAGTTGTACAAGAAGCATTAGATAAAATTTTGATATCGTCAGTAAGTTCTTTGTGGTTCACACCCATTACGAACATCGGAGTGTCATCTTTAGATGGAGCAGAAAGGATTACTTTTTTAGCACCGGCATTGATGTGAGCCTGAGCAGAATCTTTGGATAAGAAAAGACCTGTAGATTCTACGATATAGTCAGCGCCTATTTCATTCCATTTTAGGTTGTTAGGGTCTTTCTCAGCAGTTACTCTGATTCTTTTTCCGTTTACCACAAGATCATTTCCTTCTACAGAAACTTCTCCAGGGAAAATACCGTGTACAGAATCGTATTTTAACATGTAAGCCATGTATTCTGCGTTGATTAGGTCATTGATTCCTACTACTTCAATGTTATCTCTTTCAGTCATTGCTCTGAAAACAAGACGTCCAATTCTACCAAAACCGTTGATACCTACTTTGATTGTTGACATAATAGTTTGTTTTAGATTATAAAAAATAATTAGATTGCTAAAATTTCAGAAATCAGTAAAAGATCTTTATTGATTTCGTTATGTTTTTTAATGGCTTCTTCGATCGGTGTGTAAACCATATCGTTGGAACGCATACCGGCCATTACATTAGTTTTTCCTTCCATGAGTCCCACTACGGCACCATAGCCCAGCCTGCTTGCCAGAACCCGGTCTGCACAGCTTGGAGAACCACCTCTCTGGATATGTCCCAGGATCGTTACACGGATATCATAATCAGGGAATTCTTCTTTGGTTTGATTGGCAAGATCATAGATGCTTCCCAGCTTTTCACCTTCAGCCACTACAACGATGCTTGATGCTTTTCCTGTTTTTTCAGCTTTTCTGAAATTGGCGAAAAGATCTTCCATGCTGTCTTTTTTCTCAGGAATCAGGATGTCCAGAGCACCAGTTGCCAGCCCGCTGTTTAACGCAATGAAACCGGCGTCACGACCCATTACCTCTACAAAGAAAACCCTGTTGTGTGAAGTGGCGGTATCACGAACCTTGTCAATAGCTTCCATAGCTGTATTTAAAGCCGTATCATAGCCTATTGTGTTATCCGTTCCGAAAATATCATTATCGATGGTTCCCGGTACACCGATTACTCTGATCCCGAACTCCTCATTGAAGATCTTTGCTCCTGTAAAAGTACCGTCACCTCCGATGCATACCAAGGCATCCACACCATGTTTCACACAGTTGTCGTAAGCTTTCTGACGTCCTTCCGGAGTTCTGAATTCTGCAGATCTGGCAGATTTTAGAATTGTTCCGCCCTGGTTGATTATATTTTTTACAGAACGGGGGCCCATTTTCAGGAAATCATCGTGGATGAGACCGTTATAGCCTTCCCTTACTCCGTAGCATTCGATATTATAATAGTTTGCAGTTCTAACAACTGCTCTTAATGCTGCATTCATACCCGGAGAATCGCCTCCTGAAGTAAGAACTGCAATTTTTTTTACAGCACTCTCTTTCATCTAGTAAAAAATTTCGAACACAAATTTACAAAAACAAGTTCAGATAATGGCAGTAAGTTCATAAGAGTTTTGAATATATATAATTAAAAGCTCCTAAAATTTGTAGAGCTAAAAAAATACTTTGCTGTTTTTGTTTCTGAAACATTTATATCCAGACTGTACAAAGGCGAAATATTTTTATCGAAAAGATTGGGAAGAATATGAATAGATGTATCGGAGGAAATACTTCGCTTAATAAAAATAACTTTTACACCATTTGTACAAGCGTTTGCATTCGATCAGATATGCCATCAGTTCAATCTGTGGAACATGGTTGTATTACATAATTACATCACCGCTTTTCCGTAAGATACTTCCAATATCTTTTCGGAACATGCTGAACGTGCAGTTTCAAATTCTTTCTTTCCACAATGTTGGTCTTTGTAAAATACCTTTGCCACAACATCTGATAATTGTTTTCATCATCATGAAACTTCTGCTGGTATTGCTTCAGATCCAGTTTCTTATCCGGATAAAAGAAATCGCAGTTTTCCAGATCATATAAAATTCCATAATTCCTTCTCAAATCATAAATCATCCACTTTTGGTCCTGATAGCGATCTTTAAAATGTTTGCGAATAAGAGGAAGAACATCAAAATCAGGATCTATTTTTGCAAAGAAAACACCATCCTTCATTTTTTCAAACCGGACAAAAGCAGTCATCCTGTGTCGTTCCCGGCTTACAGATTTACAGATTTTTGAAATTTTCAAAATATCATTGTCTGCAAAATTCTGCAGGATATTTTCATCAGGATGTTTTATAGATTGTTTTACAGCGGATAAAATAAGATGTTCCGATTCCGGATCCTCTGATAAATAAACTTTTAGTAACTCATGGATTCCTGATTGTCCAATATTTTGTTCCAGCTTATTTAAAACCCGTTCAGCTTTATCATTTTGAGTGATCACCTCATGAATTTCAGCAAAAATATTTTCCTGATGAAATCTCTCTTTATTCACAATTTCCACCTCTTTATAACGATATTCAAAAACTTCAAATATTGCTGTGAAAAGTCCGTCGAAACTGGCATCATAAAGTAGAGTTGTCATACTAATTTCAAAATTTGAAAATGGATTAATTGAAAATGAATGATGTTCAGATGTTGTATTTTTGTCTTATACACAAATCTTTTAATCAATTTAAAATAAACTCAGCTGTTGCGAAAATTGACTGTGAAACTTGGAAGAGCTTCCACCCACAAGCAGTTTCCTCAAATTTTTATCTGTTAAATATTTTAGATAAACATTTCCAGCATTAAAATCAATAAAATATTTTGCCCGGTTGACAGCAGCGCCGAGTTTTTTCAGATGATCCATACTTAAAATCTGAAAACGCCTTGCACTTACAATTTTCTGCGCAGTTTTCACGCCAATTCCCGGAATCCTTAAAATCATCTGATAATCCGCAGTCTGCAGATTAACAGGAAATTGATGCAGATGTCTCAAAGCCCAGCTCAATTTAGGATCCACTTCAAGATCTAAAAACGGCATGCCTGGATCCAGAATTTCATCAGCTTTAAAACCATAAAACCTCATCAGCCAGTCAGACTGGTATAGCCTGTTTTCACGGAGCATCGGGACTTCCGTTGTGAGGGAAGGAAGCCTTTTGTCCTCCAAAACAGGGACATAACCAGAATAATACACTCTTTTAAGGTTAAAATTCTTATAAAAATGATCGGCAACTTTGATGATTTGCAAATCATTCTCATTGGTTGCTCCCACAATCATTTGAGTAGATTGTCCTGCTGGAGCAAATTTCGGAACTTTTCTGAAAATTTTCTTTTCATCCTTATATTGCTCAATCCCATTTTGGATATATTTCATAGGATTAAGCATGTCCTGGCGGTTTTTTTCAGGGGCTAATAATTTCAGTCCGCTTTCTGTAGGAATTTCAAGATTGATAGATAATCTGTCTGCATAAAGAGCTGCTTCCTGCATCAGCTCATCACTTGCTCCCGGAATGGATTTTAAATGAATATAGCCGTTGAAATTCTCCTCTACACGTAGTTTTTTTGCTACCCTTACCAGACGTTCCATTGTCACATCTGCATTTTTGAAAATACCGGAACTGAGAAATAACCCTTCAATATAATTTCTGCGGTAAAAATTAATCGTCAGATCCACAACTTCTTCTACTGTAAATCCTGCTCTTTTAATATCATTGGAACTTCTGGATACACAGTAAGCACAATCATAAATACAATGATTGGTCAATAGAATTTTGAGTAGGGAAACACATCGTCCGTCTTCTGTGTAGGTATGACAGATACCGCTTACGGAACTGTCTCCTAAGGCGCCTTTTTTATTCTTTCGCGTTCCTCCGCTGGATGAGCAGGAAACGTCATATTTCGCTGCATCAGCAAGGATTTCAAGCTTTTCTTTCAGGCGTTCAAAATTCATTTTCAGGAGAATGTTATAATTTGTATCTAAATTCTGTTCAAAAGTAGTTCCAAAATTGATAAATACCAATCTTTTTCAATAGAAGTTATCAACACCAAAGACTTTCAAAATTACTATCTTTACACCTATTAAATTTATGCTATGAATCATAAACCGGTAGAAGGTTTCTCTAAACTTACAAAGCAAGGGAAAATCGATTGGCTTGTCAGCGAATACCTTGAAGGAAACGAAGAATATCAAAATATACTAAAACAATACTGGAACGAAAATGCTGATCTTCAGAAACTCCATGAAGAATTTTCAGAAAATACGATCTCCAATTTCTATATGCCGTACGGAATTGCCCCGAATTTCTTAATTGACGGGAAATTATTCGCCCTTCCAATGGCCGTTGAGGAAAGTTCAGTAGTAGCAGCCGCTTCAAAAGCCGCTAAATTCTGGATTGATAAAGGAGGTTTTAAAACCACCATCATCAACAACGAAAAATTAGGACACACCCATTTCATATTCAATGTAGAGCCTCATAAACTTTTACATTTCTTTAATTTTAAGCTAAAGAAAAGACTGTTTGAAGCTACAGAAGATATTACTGCCAATATGAGAAAACGCGGCGGTGGAATTCTGGATATCAAATTAATAGACAAAACCTCCGAAATGCCGGATTATTACCAGCTTAAAGCAAGCTTTGATACGGTAGACTCCATGGGCGCGAATTTTATCAATTCATGCCTTGAGCAGTTTGGGAAAACCATGAAGCAAGAGATCGCAACGAGTGAAGATTTCACGCAGGAAGAGAAAAATTCGCTTCAAATCGTGATGAATATTCTTTCCAACTTTACACCAGACTGTCTGGTAAGAGCTGAGGTTTCATGTAAAATTGAAGACTTAAAGGATGATAGCGGGATTTCCAATGAAGAATTCGCAAGAAAATTCAAACAGGCCGTTACCATCGCTGAAATTGAACCGTTCCGTGCGACGACCCACAACAAAGGCGTGATGAATGGAGTAGATGCTGTAGTAATTGCTACAGGAAATGATTTCAGAGCTACAGAAGCCTGTGCTCATGCCTATGCAGCAAGAGACGGACAATACAGATCACTGACACACTGTACAACGGACAACGGAATTTTCAGATTCTGGATCGATCTTCCGATTTCCGTAGGTGTAGTAGGAGGGCTTACCAATCTTCATCCATTGGTCAAATTCTCATTGGCATTGCTTGGAAAACCTTCCGCACAGGAATTGATGAGCATTCTGGCTGTTTCCGGTCTTGCCCAAAACTTCGGAGCGCTTCGTTCCCTTGTAACCACAGGTATCCAGAAAGGACACATGAAAATGCACCTACTGAATATTTTAAACCAAATGGGAGCCACGGAAGAGGAAAAGCAGCATTTTGTGAACTATTTTAAAGATAAAACGGTAAGCCATCATGAAGTTATTCATGAGTTTAACAGATTAAGAGCTCAATAATGCTGCAGATCATCTTACCTATTATATTTATCATCTTCGGAATCTTTTTAAAGAAGACGACATCGCCGGGCTTTAGGAATTCTAAAAAGTTTTCCAATGTCTTTATCATATTGGGAATCTCAACGTTGGTAGCGAAATTTATTTTAATCTATATAAAATCGAAATAGTGAAACGGAATCTTCTATTCTTCCTTTTGATTTCAGGTTTAAGTTTTTCACAACAGAAAAATGTGAAGATCAATAATCTGCAGCCTATCTCTGAAAGCCATGTTTTTCCGTTAGTTTCTTACAGTGAAAAACCTTCTGTAGAGAATAAAATTAATACTTTTTTGCAGGTAAGTGAATTGGAATATGTCCCGAATTCCGGCGGTAACCCTTTTAAACTGGCTTCCACAGCTACTAATTCTTATGCAAATTATGTGGATTATTACAGCTGGGAAAAATTAGAAACCCCTGAGAATATTTTGAGTATTGAGATGAGTGGAGAAGCTTCGGGGGCTTATCCTGAAAGCTTTTTAATCTGGAAGAATTTTGACCTGAGGACAGGGAATTTTATTAATGCAAAGGATCTTTTTCAGCCATATGCTGTTAAAACAATTGAAAAATTAATTCAGAAAAATGTCAAGAAAAAGGTTGATGATTTTCTTATTAAGTTAAAATCAGAGAAAAATACTTCTGAAGAGATGCCGGATCAGATTGCTATATATGAAGAATGTTTTATGGAATATGGCTTAGATGATATCGGGTATTATTTTGGAAAAGATAAGCTGAGATTTATTGCACCAAGATGTTCCAATCATGCAACGAGAGCTTTGGATGAGCTGGGTAGTCATATGGTAGAGTTTACGTACAAAGACCTGGAAGAATATTGGAGCCCTTATGCGAAAAACTTAATATCCGGCTCTAAGCAAGCAGATAAGACCAGTTTCATGAATAAGCTGTACAAAGGAAAAATTGATGGAAAATATCCCATTACGGTTTTTATCAAAACGGTATATGGTGACGGTAGCTTTTCTGCGGTGTATTGGTATGATAAAAATAAAAAACTGATCGAGTGGAACGGTAAGATGAAAGGGAACCATGTTTCCATCACGGAAAGTGAATATTATAGTGAGGAAGCCAGACAATGGATGCTGAGAGGGTTTGTAGAAGCAGATCTGCAAGGCAATAAAATTGTGGGAACCTGGCAGGATTACAAAACAAAAAAATATTTAAATCTAGAATTAGAAGAATTATAAAATGAAAACAATTACTTTAATTTTCGGTGCTGCATATGGAATGCTGTCTGTTATTCTGGGCGCCTTCGGAGCACACGCCTTAAAAAAAATACTGTCTGTGGAAAGACTTGAAAGCTTTGAGACAGGAGTGAGATATCAGATGTATGCTGCCTTCTTTTTGCTGATCATCGGATATATTTTAAAATTTGAAACATCATCTGAAAAATGGACTTCCATTCTGATGATTGTGGGAACAGTATTATTTTCTTTCAGTATTTATTTTCTTAGTTTACAGGATTACCTTGGGGTAAACCTTAAATTTTTAGGACCTATTACTCCGCTGGGAGGGCTTTTTATGATTCTGAGCTGGGGAATGCTTATTCTTTACTTTGCTAAAAACAGAATCTAAGAATGAAAATCAATCGGAGAAGACGGTTAATAAAAACATTCAATCTTCTTGATCAGCCTATAAGATTCAACCCATTTGTATTCAGCCGGACTTTTTTCATGTGGGCTTTTACAGGTGTTGTGGGAGGAACCATTGCAGGAGGGTACTGGATCGTGCTGGAACATTTTACAGAATTTTTAGCTGAATTCCAGGGCTGGATGGTTATTCCTATCATGGCTGTTTGTGGTCTGCTGGCGGGACTTGTGATCCATTTCATCGGAGATCCCGGGGAAATCCATCTGATCGTTAATAATATCAGGTTTAACAAAGGAAAATTAGAGCCAAAGAACAATCCTTCCATGATCCTTTCGTCCCTGTTTTGTGTAGCATCAGGCGGAAGCTTGGGCCCTGAAGCACCTTTGGTTCAGGTAACAGGATCAACCGGAACCTGGCTTGGAACAATTTTCAGGCTGAAAGGCGAAGAGCTGCGTTCTTTGAGCATTGCAGGGATGGCTTCGGGTTTTACTGCTTTGTTTGGAGCACCGCTTGGAGGAAGTCTTTTTTCTCTTGAAATTCTGCACCACAAACATGCGGTAGAATATTATAGGGCTATTATTCCTGCTTTGGTTGCTAGCTGTTTCAGCTATGTTATGTTTGCTCTGATCATTCATTTGGGAATAGGCGCGACATGGGATCTAAAGGCGTATCATTATTCAGGTGTATATGATTTTATCTATGCCTTTTTGTTTGGAGTAGTGGCTACCATTTTCGGATGGATTTTTATTTTTGTGGTGAAATTCTTCAAAAAGGTTTTTGAGTACCGATCATTTCCGATTTATATAAAAACCCTGGTTGGCGGAATTATTTTAGGAGTTATTGCTTACAATTTTCCGATTACGAGATACTTTGGCCATCATGAGATCAACGAGCTGATCAACGGAAATTTCGCCCTGAACTTTTTAATTATCACCCTCATTTTTAAAATCATAGCCATTGCGGTTACCGTGACTTCAGGATGGAGAGGTGGTTTCATTATCCCGCTGTTTTTTGTAGGGACCACTTTAGGACTGATTATTCACCAGCTGTTTCCTTCAGTTGATACTACTTTAGCCATTGTGAGCTGTATGGCAGCTATTAATGCCTGTGTAACAAGAACACCAATGAGTACCACGATTATTCTGGGAACCTTAACCGGCTTTACCTATTTCGTTCCGATACTTTTTGCCAGCCTGACAGGTTATTTCCTGGCTCCAAAGATACCGTTCATCGGTTCACAGTCTGAGAAATTGTCCGAAGAATAGAGCAAATTTCGTAAACATGTTAAAAATCAAGTTCACTGCGCTTTAATTTTTAAGTCAATAAACTTGAACTTCCATGTCTTTTTAGTAAATTTGTCAACCTTTAAATTTTAAAATAAAATAATAAAATAATATGAATCTTCACGAGTATCAATCAAAAGAGATTTTATCAAAGTATGGAGTAGCTATCCAACGCGGTTTCGTAGCGAATAATGTAGACGAAGCTGTAGCAGCTGCAGAAAAGCTTACTGCTGAAACCGGAGCTCAGGCTTGGGTAGTAAAAGCACAGATTCACGCAGGTGGACGTGGTAAAGGTGGTGGTGTTAAGTTCTCTCCAAACATGGATAAGCTTAAAGAAAATGCACAGAACATCATCGGAATGCAGTTGGTAACTCCACAAACTTCTGCTGAAGGTAAAAAAGTACACTCTGTTTTGGTTGCAGAAGATGTTTATTATCCTGGAGAATCTGAAACTAAAGAATTTTATGTTTCTATTCTTTTAGACAGAGCTGAAGGGAAAAATACTATCGTATATTCTACTGAAGGAGGGATGGATATTGAGCATGTTGCAGAAGTAACCCCTCATTTGATCCACAAAGAAATCATTGATCCTGCTTTAGGTCTTCAAGGATTCCAGGCTAGAAAAATTGCTTTCAACCTAGGTCTTGAAGGAAATGCTTTCAAAGAATTCACAAAATTCATTGCATCTCTTTACAATGCTTACACTGGAATTGATGCTTCTCTTTTCGAGATCAACCCTGTATTGAAAACTTCTGATAACAAAATTATCGCTGTAGATGCTAAAGTAACTTTGGATGACAACTCATTGTTCCGTCACAAAGACTTAGCTGAACTTAGAGATACAAGAGAAGAAGATCCAATGGACGTTGAAGCGGGTGAAGCTGGTCTTAACTTCGTGAAACTTGATGGTAACGTTGCTTGTATGGTAAACGGAGCCGGTCTTGCAATGGCAACTATGGACATCATCAAATTATCTGGTGGTAATCCTGCTAACTTCCTTGACGTAGGAGGTACTGCTGATGCTCAGAGAGTTCAGACTGCTTTCGGAATCATCTTGAGAGATCCAAACGTAAAAGCAATCCTGATCAATATCTTCGGAGGTATTGTAAGATGTGACAGAGTGGCTCAGGGTGTTGTAGATGCTTACAGAGCTATGGGAAGCCTTCCTGTTCCATTGATCGTAAGATTACAGGGAACTAATGCTGTAGAAGCTAAAAAATTAATTGATGATTCAGGTCTTCCTGTACATTCTGCAATTACTTTAGAAGAAGCTGCAAACAAAGTAAAAGAAGTTTTAGCATAATCTAAAATTCTCAGATAAATAGAAAACCGTTCCATTTTTGGAGCGGTTTTTTTGTTATTATTTTGAAGGTGGCCTGTTGAAATAATATGATTTTATTTATTGAATTCCTCTAGATGGTAAAGATCCAGAACATTGGGTGCAACTTTTAAATCCGGCCTGAAAATCAATATTCCTTTTACAAAATTTTTGAGCAACAAATTACCATTTGTAATCACTGTATCAATATCTAAATTCACAGCCTTCCGCATCGCTTTTTTTAATGCAGGTTCAAAGAAATAGATACATAAACTAGGAGCAGATTCATCATACTCCGTCAATAATACATCATATTTGCCAGTTTCCGGGTTTGGATGAAGTTCAGCATAGGGGATGGAAGATAAAATGTCCTGATTGCAATAATGATGAAGTCCTTTTTCATCAACAATAATATGAGTGGTCATACTTTTTTTGTTTTTCTGAAAGAGCACCCAGATACAAAAACATAGGATTGCAATAAAAAGGGCAATTAAAACACTCTTTATTTCTATAGAGATTTCTTTTGCATTAAATACCAATATAGCCATTATTATGACGTATAATGGGGTCATAATTAAAAACGATCTGCCAATCATCTTGATCAATAAAGTAAGCCTTTTTGAAGTTTTTGATTCAATAGGGTGGAATGAATTGGATTGTGATGGCATTATTTTGTTGATTAAGATCTTTACATAAAAGTATGAAATTATATGATAACAATTTGGATCTAAAACCTTAGCCTAATTAAACCGGTGAATCAATATGAAAACATTTATTTATCCTGATTTTCATTTAAATTATTCTCACCGCTGGTAATACTGATGCTTGTAGGAGTTACCAGTTGAATTTGATCTGCATCCAGACGTTCCTTGATGCTGAGATAGGCTTCACTTTTTACCTGAACCATATTGGCGCCTACTTTCATCCAGAATTTAGCCTGGAGGTTGAAATTACCCTGTTTCAAATCGGTAAAGATCACTTCTGAAGTATCCAGTCTGTCTACACCATCCAGGTTTTTAATGACATCCAGCATGCCTTTCTGGGCTTTGCTGATGTCTTCATCCGCAGGAATCTCAAAATTTAAAATAATTCTGCGCTGTGGCGAAGCTGTGATATTGTAAAAAGGAGCATTGAAGATCACCTGGTTTGGGATGTAAGCTTTTCTACCGTCGTCAGTAATGATTTTTGTCGTTAAAAAACCGATTTCCTGAACTGTTCCGGAATGGGCTCCGATCGTAATATAATCTCCTATTTTAAATGCTTTGTCAATCCCGATCAGCATTCCCGAAAAAATACTGGACACCAGATCCTTTAAAGCGACCCCGGCAATTACTCCGGCCACCCCTAAACTTCCGATAAACTTCCACAGGAAACCGCTGAAACCCATGATTTCAAGGGCAATGAAAGTCCCCATCAGCATGATCAGGAATCTGAATATGCTTATTAAAGTAACCAAAGAACTCTCTTTTTGGCTCTTTGGGAAAAATTTGTGAAATAATTTTACAGCCCCTAAGCTTAAGTATTTACTGGTAACAAGAAAAAACGAAAATACTAAAATTCCGACGATAAGTTTCGGTGTAAGCTCGGCAAACCTCATATACCAGCTTTCCAAAACCCTGTAAATAACATCTAAGTAGCTGTATCCATTGTTCTGCATGAAAAAAATTTATTAAATATAAATAAATTTCAACAAAAATTTTGCCAGTATCAAAAAGTCTACTAAATTTGTAGACTAACAAAGCGGAATATTATGTCAATCAAACTCGGAGATACAGCACCGGACTTTCAGGCAGAGACGTCTTTAGGTGATATTAAATTTCATGAATTTTTAGGGGATTCCTGGGGAATTTTATTCTCACATCCTGCAGATTATACGCCGGTATGCACTACAGAGCTGGGCTATACATCAAAACTGAAATCGGAATTTGATAAAAGAGGAACAAAAGTTATCGCCTTAAGTGTAGATGGGGTAGAAGACCATCAAAGCTGGATTAAAGATATTAATGAAACTCAGAATACAGATGTACAGTTTCCCATTATTGCTGATAAGGACCGGAAAATTTCGGAACTCTATGATTTTATTCATCCGAATGCTTCAGCTACGGCTACCGTACGGTCTTTATTGATCATTGATCCCGATAAAAAAGTGAGGCTGATCATTACTTATCCGGCTTCTACAGGAAGGAATTTTAATGAGATCCTAAGAGTGCTGGATTCTCTTCAGCTGGTTGATTCACACAAAGTAGCTACTCCTGTTAACTGGGAAAATGGCGACGATGTTATTGTACCGCCTGCTATTTCAACAGATGATGCCAGAAAGATATTCCCAAAAGGAGTGACAGAAATAAAGCCGTATCTGAGATATACGCCTCAACCTAATACATGATTTATTTGATTTTTTATAGTTTAGTTTTAATTTGTACGAAAATCGCCCCGAAATAATTTCGGGGCGATTTCATTTTTTATTCAAGTGAATATAAAGTGATTATTTCAAATCATTAGCTACTTCTTTAGCCTTTGAAGTAGGTAAATAAATACTGAATCCTACGTTGAACGTAATATTAGAATTTAAGCCTTCGCTACCAAATCCAGTTTGCCCCTGATATTTAACCAAGCCTTCTAAACCAATGTTTGGAGTAATGAAGTAAGAGTAACCTGGGCCTACACCAAAGTCAAGACCTGTTGTAGAATTACCGTTTTCAACAGATGATCCTCCGATCCCTACATTACCTTCAAAGAACCAACGTCCGTGATTTAGTAAATTATCCACTCCTTTTTCACCCGGAGAAAGATAATAACGACCCAATCCACCTACTGCATAATCAAATCTTGTTGGGCTACCATTGGTAACTTTGCTAATTCCTAAATTAACATATCCACCCACTGCAACATTATCATCTATAAAATAAGCACCTTTAGGCTGAATAGCAATGCTGTATCCACCACCAGTATTTAAACCAAAATTACTTGATAAAAGGCTACTTCCTACCAGCCAGTTACCTTTTTGAATTTGAGCATTAGCTGTTGCAGTCAAACCTGTTGCTGCCAATATTCCTGCGAAGATTAGTTTTTTCATAATTTATTATTTTAATAATTAAATGTTACCATTTGTAGAATAAATAAAAAACAAGAAATGTGCCAAGCTTCTTAATTTTAGATAAAAACTCAGAATAAATGTTAATTTGAAGGTAATCGAAATGTGAATTATTTGGTCATTTTTTTGATGATTTTATAATTTAAATGCACAGAAGAATTACCGAAATGATAAGGCCTGCAATGGTGAATTTTATTCCGCGTTTGAAAGCTTTTGTTTTAGGGTTGAACATCCAGAAGCTGGAGATCACAAAGAAAAATAAAGAGATCCCGAAAAACGTATTCAGGGGTGATAGGGTATCTTTTGACTGGGATTTATGAAGTTTAACCATCTTGTCCAGTACAAATGGAAGCTCCTTTTTAGAGTATTTTGCCTTTCCGGTAGTGGTATCATAAGTCCCCTGCTTAAAATAGAGAACAGTACCTTCATTTTTTTCTACTTCAAGACCTTTGATCTTCAGTTCTTTTCCAAGTTCTTTCTCTGTAAGATTGACAGCGACAGTTTTATCATATTTTTTTTCTTTTTTAAGGAAATCGGTGTCCCTGTAAACAAGTAAAATACCGCTCACCGCATATACAGCCATTATGCCTGCAAGAAAATACCCCAGATAGCGGTGGGTAATCCTCATAAAACTTCTTGTGTCCTTAATCTTATCCATATCGTATTGTTTGTTTATATTTAAAAATGGAAACTGCAAAAATGCAATTTCCACTTTGAATGATGAAATTATTATATATTTAATTCTATAGTTTATAGGTCAGTGTAAAATAATAGTTTCTTGGTGTAATAGGATTTACAGAATAGTTTTCATGTACGTTGTAATTCACTACATCGAACAGGTTGCCCACTTTCCCCTGGATGGAGAATTTATTCCATTCGTAGCCTATAGATACGTTTACTGTTGTATAATCTTTTAATTCAAATACTCTGCTTACTCCATTTCTGGCAGCCAAACTATTGCTTCCGGTTTTTGTATCATTCCATCCTGCCAATCGGTCACCTATAAAGTAAGCGCCTGCCCCTACTTTTAGCCCTTTGGCAAATCTGGTGAATTTATAGAAAATTGATGCATTGGCTGTGGTAGCCGGAGTTCTCACAAGTCTCTGCTCTTCTACATATCCAAATTGTTCAGGAGTATCAAGATATACTGAATTGTTGTAAGAGAACCCTCCAATAATTGATAGATTTTCTGTAGGATTTCCTGTGATATCCAGCTCCACACCGCGGCTTCTCATTTTTCCTGCAAAATCTTTTAAAAGTCCGTTAGGATCTATTTGTAATCCCGCATCATTTAAAGCAACCTGATAATAATTTTTGTATAGAATCTGGTAAACAGTAAGATTAATAGCCAGGGCATTATTCCACAGGTTTTTCTTTGCTCCCACTTCATATTGATCAATATAAGTAGGTTTAAGAGCTTGATTTTGATCAAGTCTGTTCAAACCAACATTATTGGAGAATGAATTGGTATAGGTTGCGAATACTGATAAATTATCATTCGGCATATAGATGATACCTGCTTTTGGTGATATGGCCATATCGGATGAACTTGAGAACGGAACATACGGAGTAGTATTGTCTTTAAAGTTTTCCTTTCTTGTGCTTTTGTTTTCCACATAAGACCATCTTAAGCCTGCAAGTACTTTAAACTGCTTTGAAATGCTGATGAAATCCTGAGCATATACCCCTATCCTTTGTGTAGGAATTCTTGAGCGCTCAAATTTTGCTACGCGTTCCGAAGTAGGCATACTGCCACCAGCCCATGTAGACGGATCATCCAAATAAACAAGGCCATTAGAATTTCCGTTCGTACCAAACAGATAAGAAGTTCCATATACTGCCTTCTTAGGATCAGCAATAGTAGGATCATAATAAGTATAGGAATCAGCAATGCCATAATCAGCATCTGCTCCTATTAAAACTTTATGATTAACTTTTCCTGTGTTGAATTCACCATTGATATTAGCTTGGAACGATGTATAATTTTGTTCGTTGTAAGTTCTGTTTAAAGGTCTTTTCCATGCTAATCGATTACCGGTTGTATATTCCCATTGTATTCTTTCTGTGGAAAAGTAATCTTTAGTGTAATTTTGATAAGAAGCGGTAGCACTCAATGACCATCTTTCACTGAACTGATGATTAAATGTGATGTTCGTTGATAATTGCTCTACATTTTGGTACTGCCAGTCTGTTCCCAGGAAAGCATTTTTGGACAGCAGATTATTCATAGTGTAGCTTTTGTCAGCATTGGTAATAGAACCAATTCCAAAATCCGGGGTGAAATTATTCTGAAGATAATCCGCTTCTACAATTAGCTGAGATTTCGGACTTAAATTGAATAAAAATGAAGGATTGAAATAGTATTTCTCAGATTCTACAACATCTCTGAAACTTTCCGCATACTCATAAGCACCATTAACTCTGAATGCAATGTTTTTAGATAAAGGCCCGTAAATATCAACTGTTGGCTTATAAGAGTTCCAGCTTCCGCCGTTCAGTCCTACACTTCCTCCAAAATTAAATTTAGGCTTCTTAGTGATCATATTAATGATACCTCCTGCAGCTGTATTTCCGTACAGCATCGCATTGGCTCCTTTGAGTACTTCAACTCTTTCCAGGCCGCTTACTTCAGGAAAAACACCACTGTTAACTCTTGCACCGTTTTTAAAAATATTATCATTTCCCAAAATAAATCCACGTCCACCAAAACTGTCCTGAGAATTACCTCTGGATGAAGTAATATACATACCATTTACATTTTGAAGAACATCGCTCAGCTGCTTTGCCTGTTGTTGTTCAATAATTTCGTGGGTTACAATGGATATTGGCTGAGGGGTTTCCATTACCGTAAGGGTAGATTTTGTAGATAGTGGTCTAGCCTGGTTCGGATTACCTGTTTTATGAAGGTTAATATCTTCAATGGTCTGGGTTCTGATGGTATCTGTTTCAGTATTTTTCATTTGTGCGCCTAAAGACAGGGCTGCCAATAAAAATCCTATTGATGCAAGTTGTTTGTTCATTTTATTTTTATGTAGACTAGTTTTAAATAGCGGCAAAAGTAAGGATTTTTCAAATGTTAATTTAGAATTGATAAAAATAATAAAATGATTTAAATCATATTTTATGAATGCTGCAAAATAAGCAATTGCTTCTGAGCCTTCTTAAACTGAGGATTATTGAATATATTTGTTGAAAATTATATATTATGCAATTGATAAAAGCAGGGCTTTGTGCCTTTGGAATGAGCGGAAAAATATTTCATGCTCCGTTTTTAAAAGAACATCCCGGATTTTTTATGGCTGCCGTAGTAGAGAGAAGTAAAGAAGAGTCAAAAGAAAAATATCCGGAAGCTACCATTTACCGTTCGGTAGAGGATATGCTTCAGAATGCAGATATTGAACTCGTGATCATCAATACACCAGTACAGACTCATTTTGAATATGCTAAAATGGCGCTTGAGGCAGGAAAAAATATAATTGTTGAAAAACCTTTTACAGTAAGTGTATCAGAAGCAGAGCAGCTTGTGAATCTGGCAGAAGAAAAAGGATTATTTTTAAGCGTTTACCAAAACAGAAGATTTGACCGTGATTTTTTACAGGTTTATAAAATACTCAATGAAGGGAAGCTGGGAAATATTAAAGAAGCGGAAATCCGTTTCGACAGATTCCGTACCACGCCCAGCGGAAAACAGCATAAAGAAGATCCACTGCAAACAGGTTCGGGGTCACTTCATGATTTGGGAGCCCATCTTGTAGATCAGGCGGTGCAGTATTTCGGGTATCCTGAAAAGCTTTTTGCCGATGTATTTTCCATGAAAGGAGAAGAATATGCCAATGATTATTTTGAAATCCTGTTGTATTATAAAAATAATCTGAGAGTAAGGCTGAAATCATCTGTCTTTACAAAAGAAGCCCATTACGCATACACCATTTATGGAGAAAAAGGAAGCTTTTTACAGGAAAGAACCGATAATCAGGAAAACGAACTGGTTGCAGGGGCTATACCGGTTTATGGCAAGGAATGGACTGAGCCTTTAAAAGAAGCAGACGGGATTTTAAATTTCTTAAATGAAAACTCAGAAACCGAAAGAATCCTGACTGCCAGCGAGCCCGGAAATTATATGGATTACTACCAGCAGATCTATGAATATATTGTTTTCGGATATGCATTGCCATCTCAGGGAAGAGAAATTGTCCAGAATATGAAGATCATAGACGCATCCCTGGAGAGCTCAAAAGGGGAGAAGATGGTTTACTTGTAGTAGAGTTTGATGGTAAGAGAGTTTTAGAATAATAGCGTTTGGTATGAACCTTCAGACACTCCTATTCTAAAACTCTCAAGCTTATTTAAAGCTCCTGAAGCTCCAGCCATCTCATCTCATACTCTTCAAGCTTTTCAGAAATGGCCTCTAATTCAGCAGAAAGTTTGGCTACCTTTTCATAATCCGTTTCGTTATTTAATTGATCAATGATCTTAGCACGCTGCTGTTCAAGCTCAGGCATTTCTTTTTCTATTGTTTCCAGTTCCCTTTGTTCTTTAAAAGACATTTTTCTTTTTTGAGAAGTAGGCTGTGGAGCTTCTGGTACAGCAACAATTTCTTTTACAGGTTCCGGTTTGGATACTGCATTTTTTTCCTGTGCATCCTCACGGCTTTTGGCTTCCCTGTACTCTGAGAAATTGCCGATAAAATCTTTGATCTTTCCATTTCCTTCAAACGCAAGAATATGATCAACAATTCTGTCCATAAAATATCTGTCGTGAGAAACAATAATCAAACTTCCCTGGAAGTTCAACAGAAAGTTTTCCAGTACAGTCAATGTCGGAAGATCAAGATCGTTAGTAGGTTCATCAAATATCAGAAAGTTAGGATTCTGATACAAAATATACATCAGATGCAGTCTTCTTTTTTCACCTCCCGAAAGTTTTGAAATAGGGGAATACTGTGTTTGGTCATCAAATAAAAATAATCTCAAAAATTGTGATGCAGAAATGGTTTTTCCATTAGCTAAAGGAAAGTTTTCAGAAATTTCTTTGATGAAATCAATGACTCTTTCGTCTTCTTTATACTTCAGTCCTTTTTGTGAAAAATATCCGAATTTGATCGTTTCTCCCGTTTCAATTTCTCCCGAATCTTTGGGTTCAAGTCCCTGGATGATATTCAGTAATGTAGATTTTCCGGCTCCGTTTTTTCCTACAATTCCTACCTTTTCTCCTCTTTGAAACTGATAGCTGAAATCTTTTAATAATAATTTATCGCCATAGCTTTTAGAAATATCCCTGAGTTCCAGAATTTTGTTTCCGAGCCTTTTCATTTCGAAATCAAGTTCCAGAGATTCTTTTCTCGTATCGGTTTTGGCTATTTTTTCAGTTTCGTAAAAGTCATCTTGTCTGGATTTCGATTTTGTAGTTCTCGCTTTGGGCTGTCTTCTCATCCACTCCAGTTCTTTTCTGTAAAGATTATTGGCTTTGTCGATAGTAGAGTTCATATTGTCCTCACGGATCATTTTGTTTTCAAGATAAGTTGCATAAGAACCATTGTGGAAATACAGGTTCTTATCTTCCATCTCCCAGATGATTCCGCAAACTGCATCGAGGAAATATCTGTCGTGAGTAACCAGAATCAACGTTATTTTTGCTTTACTCAAATAGCTTTCAAGCCATTCTACCATTTCCACATCAAGGTGGTTGGTGGGCTCATCCATGATGAGAAGCGTATGGCGGTGTTCGGCTCTTGTTTCAGTTAATAGTTTTGCCAGAGCAACACGTTTGATCTGTCCTCCTGAAAGAGTTCCCATTTTAGCATCCAGATCAGTGATTTTCAGCTGGGAGAGAATTTGTTTCATATCATTTTCCAGATCCCACGCCTTATGAATTTCCATTTCAGCCAAAGCTTTTTCAATAAAATCATAATCTGTAGAAAGCAATGATTTATGATAATTTTTCAAAGCCTGAATGGGCGCAGAATCAAGCGTCATCATAAACTCATCAATGGTTAAGTCAGAATCAAAATCGATCTCCTGGTCAAATAAGACTACCTGGATGTCTTTATTAATATTTACAGTTCCGCTGTCTGCAATTTCTTTCCCCATTAATATTTTAAGAAGGGTAGACTTTCCACTTCCGTTTTTGGCAACAATGGCTATTTTGTCTCCTTCATTTACATGAAAGGAGATATTTTCGAACAAAACTTTGATGCCATAAGATTTAGTAAGATTTTCGACAGAAACGTAATTCATTGGAATGTAATGGTTTGATATTGATTTTGGATTGAGCGGCAAAAGTACGAAAATGTAACTAGAAAAGTTTTACAGAATGCTATTCATTACTCAATTTGAATTCAGCTTAGAGAAGGGTTTTAAGATTTATTTAATATTCTGGCACCCAATCTCTGAGAAGATATTTAGTAAATTTGAACCAAACTTAATCTTAATTTTAAAAAAATATTAAATCACATTTAAATAATGAAAAAAGTAATTGTAGATATGGATGGGGTAATGGCAGATGTCTACCATCAGCTTATGCAGTTTGAAAAAAGAGATTCCGGAAAAGAAATTGAGATCCGTGATCTTACAGGAATGACGGAACTTGAAGCTTTCCCGAACGGAAAAAAACACGTTAATGAAGTAGGATTTTTCAGAACACTTCCCGTAATGGAAGGAAGCCGGGACGCTTTAGAATATATTAACAGCAAATATGAACTGTATATCGTTTCAGCAGGGATGGAATTTCCAAACAGTTTAAGAGAAAAATTTGACTGGCTGGCAGAACATTTTCCTTTTATCAGCTGGGAACAAATTGTTTTATGCGGGAGCAAAAAGGTAGTTCATGGAGATATAATGATCGATGATTATCCGAAAAACCTGGATCATTTTCCCGGAGAGAAATTCATTTTTACACAGCCTCATAATGAACTCATAGAAAATGAAAACTACAAAAGAGTGTATTCCTGGGAAGAGATCATGAATGCTCTTTAAAGAAAGTTTATATATTTTTTAGAAATTTGATCACAGATCAGTGATGTTTTACCATAAGTTTAACTAAACGGTTTTAAAATTTAATAGGGCATTATGAATATTCAATGGGGGAAATGAAGAATTTTGCACAAACTTAAACCATGAAAAAATTCAATGCCTTCTTCTTTCTTTTAGCTGCCTGTTCTTTTAATGCGCAAGTGATTTCCGGAACTGTTATGTCCAACAATGAAAACCAGCCGGTTCCTTATGTGAAAATTGGGATAGAAAAAGAAAATATAGGAACTGTTTCTGATGGAGCGGGCAACTTTTCTATTGATCTTTCCGGACTGGATGCTTCCCGAAAGCTCAGAATAGAAGTTCCAGGTTATGAGCCTTATGCTGAAACTGTACAGAATTTCAGAAAACAGAGCCGGCAGCAAATATTTTTAAAAGAAAAAGTTAAAGATATAAAGGAAGTCAATATTAAAATCAAAAAACTGGTTGATAAAAACTGGGGAGTCAATACGAAAACAAAAAGTGTTCTGTATTCCGTTAATCCCAAGTTCAGAAAAGAAGATTTCCTTGGAGAAACAGCTTTGGAATTTAATGCCAGCAAAAGGTCCAAGATCAAAAACATCAACCTGAATATTGCCAGCTATACATCAGACAAGCCTGTATTGATGAGGTACAGTATTTACACGGAAAAAAACGGTTTTCCGGATAAAAATATCCTGGAGGAAGAAATAACGGTAGAACTTACAGAGGATATGATCAAAGACGGAACGTATGCGCTAGATGTTAATGAGCATAATATCTGGGTTCAGGGAAAATTCTTTATCGGAATTCAGTTTTTAAAAGAATTTGAAGGAAAGGTAAATATCAGCGCGGCCCTGTTCCGAACAGGCTTTATCAGAAAGTTTTATGGAGATTGGCAGAAAATAACTCTTGCAGCACCGGCTATCAATATCGATGTAAAAGTGGATAAAAGCGCGAAGAATATCAAAGACGAAGTAGCGGCTTCAGGAGATGACCTTGAAGGGCTCATCTCTGATATTTCCCAGTATAATAAAGAATCTGAAGAGTCCGGCTACGGAAAAAACAAATCTTTGGGTAATTATATTGAATTGAAAGACACCAAACTTTACTATGAAATCTATGGGGAAGGGGAGCCTCTTTTTCTTCTTCATGGAAATTCAGGAAGCATAAAAGATTTTTACCAGCAGATCCCAGTTCTGTCGAAACACTTCAAAGTGATTGTTCCGGATACCAGGGGACAAGGCAAAAGTGCCGATACTTCTCATAAAGAGTTTACCTATATCCAATTTGCAGAAGATATAAAAGCGCTTGCTAATAAGTTAGGGCTAAATAAAATCAATATTGCCGGATGGAGTGACGGCGGGATCACAGGCCTTGAATTTGCTTTAAAATATCCGAAAAATCTTAATAAATTAATTGTCATCGGGGCAAATGCCTCTCCCGCAGGTGTTGACGAACGATTGATTTCTCATATGAAAACCCAGCTTCTGGTACTGAATGTGGAGAATAAACCCGAAAAATTTAATGAACGCAGATTAGTAACAATCATGCTTAAAGAGCCGCATATCAGCAAAAAAGAACTTTCAAAAATAGAAAATCTGGTTTTGGTGATTGCAGGTGATAAAGATGTGATCAAACAGGATCATACCGAAATGATGGCCAAACAAATACCTCATGCCGAGCTTAAGATCTATAAAAATGCAACCCACATGATTCCTTTTGAGAATGCAGATGAGCTGAATGCAGATATTTTAAAGTTTCTGGAGAAATGATTTTGATTGGAGTGAAACCGGAAAGGGGGAGGTAGAAAGGTGTTGCAGATGTTTGATTTCTGCAATTCCTAATGATTTATCAGATTGACTTTAATTAATTGAATAAGCCGGAAAGGTAATTCCTCCAAGAATTCCTGTCATCATTCTAGCTAATCCAGCGTGAGTCTTTTCAGTGACCAGGTGCTTCCATTGTAGATGTCGAGATCTACCTTCGTGTTAATCCCGTGAACGATACCACTTTCTGTAAATTGCCAGAAATCCCAATGATCATTAGGAGTGGGAGAGGGCACATCATTGTAATTTGCCAGCCAGAGCGGATAATCATCAAATTCTCCCTTTAGAAAATCTTTATAGTAATGATAATAAGTATAGATGATTGGCTTTTCCCCATAAGTTTCCTCTACGATCTTGCACCATACCTTTAAATCTTCTATCAGTTTTTTATTAGTTTTTCTTTTCGGGATCTTTTCAATATCTAAAATAGGAGGAAGATCTCCACTTTCCAGTTTTACGTTGGCTAAAAAATTATTGGCCTGGATCACAGGATCCTCATCAGCCCTGTAAAAATGGTAGGCTCCGCGAATCAGATTATGCTTTTGGGCCTTCATCCAGAACTCATCGAAATGCTTGTCGGCATTACGGTTTCCCATCGTGGCACGCATGACTACGAATTCCAATGGAATTGTTTTGTTTCCAATACTCAGGCTGTCCCATTTGATATCTTCCCTGTTCTGATAATGAGAAACATCAAAACCATATGTTTTGTCAAGATTTGCCGTAAGAATCTTCTGAATCCTTGCTGCTTCTACTTCATTGTTGTGTAGTTTTTTATGTCTGAATTTATTGAAGTACAGTGCATAATAATAGCTGACAGACTGTTTCAGGTAAAATCCTGTTCCTATTAAAGCAAGAATTAAAACAGCCAATATTACTTTTCTCCGGAAAAAATAATTCTTCCGACGGTTTTTATGTACTTTTTTGGCCGTCTTTTTGGTGTACTTTTTTGGTGTCATAAAGTTTTGCAAAACTAACTTTTTTCACTACTAAATGCTAAATAAAATCAGTAAATTTGTGTATTATGGAAACACGCGAAAAGATCATCATTATAGGAGGAGGCTTTGCGGGGCTGCAGCTTGCTAAAACATTGAATAACAGAAATAAAAAAGTAATTGTTCTGGACCGGGTGAATCATCATATGTTTCAGCCGCTTTTTTATCAGGTTGCATGCGGAAGGATAGAACCATCCAATATTTCCTTCCCTTTCAGGAAGATTTTTCAGCAATCCAGAAATACACAGTTTCGTCTTACCGAAGTTAAGGAGATTGATCCTGCCAACAATAAGGTGATTACGGATGAAGCTGAGTTTACCTATGACAAACTGATAATCGCTACAGGGTGTAAAACCAATTTCTTTGGAAACAAAGATATGGAAGCAAGGGCTTTCGGAATGAAAAATACCCAGGAAGCGATAAGCATCAGGAATCATGTACTGATGACCTTTGAAAAACTCATCCTTGAAAAAAGCAGGAGTGATGATGGCAACTGGAATATCGTTATTGTCGGAAGCGGGCCTACCGGTGTAGAGCTGGCAGGTGCTTTTGCAGAAATGAAAAAAGAAATTCTTCCAAGAGATTATCCGTACATGAATTTCAACCAGCTTAAGATCATTCTGGTAAGTTCTACAGAAAAGCCGCTTGCAGTAATGAGCAGTGAGGCACAGGAACAATCTGAAAAGTATCTTAAAGATCTTGGGGTAACCTTTCTAAGCGGTGAAGTCGTTACGGACTATGACGGTAATAAAGTATACACGAAAAGCGGAAAAGATATTCCATCCAATAATGTGATCTGGGCAGCAGGAGTTACCGGAAATGTGGTGGGTGGATTTCCTGATGAAAAATTAGTAAAAAACAGATATATAGTAGATAGATTTAATAAAATAAAAGGGTACGACAATATTTATGCAGTAGGAGATATTGCCTATATGGAAACACCAAAGTATCCGCAGGGGCATCCGCAGGTAGCAAACGTAGCCATTAATCAAGCTAAAAATTTAGGTAAAAATCTGCTGAAGAAAAATGCAGGAGATTGGGTGGAGTATGAGTACAAAGATCAGGGCTCATTGGCAACTATTGGAAAGCACAGAGCTGTAGTAGATCTTCCGTTTATGAAATTTCAGGGATTCCTGGCATGGTATTTCTGGATGTTCCTTCACCTGATGCTCATCCTGAGCGTAAGGAATAAGCTTGCGGTCTTCTTCAACTGGATGTGGAGCTATTTCAACAAAGATTCTTCTTTAAGATTAATTATTTCACCTAATAAGAAAAACGGAACATTACAATGAGAATTGATATAATAAGCGTACTTCCCGAATTAATGGAAAGTCCGTTTCAGACTTCTATTTTAAGAAGAGCCATGGATAAAGGTTTAGTAGAAGTTCATTTCCATCACCTGAGAGACTGGGCGATCAACAAACACAGACAGATTGATGATGAACCGTATGGAGGCGGAGCAGGAATGGTGATGATGATAGAGCCGTTGGATAAATGTATTTCTGAACTTAAATCCCAGAGACAGTATGATGAAGTAATTTATCTTACGCCGGACGGTATCACATTAACCCAAAAAATTGCAAATACTCTTTCAATAAAAAACAATCTGATTTTCCTTTGTGGCCACTACAAAGGTATTGATCAGAGAGTTCGTGATCTTCATATTACCAAAGAAATTTCAATTGGTGATTATGTACTTACAGGAGGTGAGCTGGCTGCATGTGTTCTTGCAGATTCCATTATCAGACTGCTTCCGGGAGTTTTAAACGATGAACAAAGCGCGCTTACAGACAGCTTCCAGGATGATCTTCTTTCACCGCCCATTTATACAAGGCCTGAGGTTTATAAAGGATTGGAGGTGCCGAAGGTGTTATTAAGTGGAAATTTTGCCAGGATCGAAGAATGGCGCCATGAAGAAGCTGTAAGGATCACCCAGGAAAAACGTCCTGACTTGCTCTAAAAATAATAACGCAAAACTATAAGAAAAATGTTTTTTTTTCATGTTTGTGGGAATCTGTTGATTAAATGGAATAAGAATTGACATAAGGTGAAGTGTGAATGAAAATTATCCACCATATTTCATAATGACTATAATTTTTTTCTTGTTAATTAAGCAACTGTATATTGTTTTGTTTTTGTTTTATGTGTTGGTAATTTTAAATGCTTAATAATTTGACACTGTAAAGGTGTTTTTTATTGATAATTTTTGTTAAATGTTTTATATTGCTTACATAATATTAATATGAAAATATTATAAATAAATTAATAAAATTTGAAAAAAAACAATAAATTTACAACGAAAAAGAAATTGATAATTTTAAGATAGCAAATTTTGCGGATGGAGATGTTCTCTTTTTATAATGTTGAAAATTTATTTTTACCTGATCCTAAACCTCTTCACAGATTAGATCCTACAAAATCAGGATTGAAAGGTTGGGATGAAAGAAGATATAGGAACAAGCTTTTTAAAATTTCACATGTTTTTCAATTAATGAAGGAGGAAAATGGAACACTTCCATTTTTAATCGGGCTTTCTGAAGTTTCCGGAAGGAAAGTTTTAGAGGATTTGGTGGAAATGGAACCTTTTAATTCAGAATATGGAATTGTACATTACAATTCTATGGACGAGAGAAAGGTAGATGTAGCTATGTTATATCATAAAGACAAAGTAGAGATTATAGACTCAGAAACTATTACCTTCTTCTTTGAAATTATAAATAGAAAAAACACAGAAAATTACGACACAACCAGAGACGTACTGTTTTCTAAAATTAAGTATAAAGAAACTATTATTAATGTTTTTATCGCCCATCTTCCCTCTAAGCGAGAAAAAGATATTAATAAGCCCAAAAGAGACTTTATTCTTAATGAAATCCGTAACAGGATTCTGAAAATTGTAGGTAGCGAAAAGGAACATGTAATATTGTGTGGTGATTTTAACGAAAACCCTGATGATGGAAATTTAGTAAAAATTCTCTACGACAACAAACATGAGAAGGTCCTGGTAAACCCTTTTCAAGAATTGTTTAATACAAGAAATTATTCTACTTTTCATTATAAGTCCGGACTGCTGTATGATCAGATTATCATTTCAAAATCCCTTTTTGAAAATGATGCTTTGAATTTTCAGAGTGCCCATATTTTTAATTCTGAAAAAATAAGCAGCCAGGTGAAAAATTTTGAAGGACGTCCCTTCCGAACCTATGCCGGTACACGGTATTTAGGCGGATACAGCGACCACTTTCCGGTTTTTGTAAAATTTGAAGAAACAAAAACATAAATAATAAAGTAGAAAATGAAAAATTCAAGTAACACAAGTTATCATTTAGACTCGATTGACAAAGAGATCATTTACATGCTGATGGATAATGCTAAAACGTCCTTAGCCCACATTTCAAAAAATGTTGGAATTTCTACAACAGCAGTACATCAGAGAATTAAAAAACTCGAGCATGCCGGAGTTATTGAAAACTCTATTTCATTCCTTAATCCTAAAAAAATTGGATATAAAGTAATTTCGTATATCGGAATGTTTCTGGACCAGCCCAGCCATTATCCGGAGGTTGTAAAATCTCTGAAAGAAGTGAATGAGGTCGTAGAAGCCCATTACACAACAGGAAATTACACCATATTCTTAAAGGTTCTTTGTAAAGACAATGACCATCTTATGCAAATCCTAAACAAACTTCAGAAGCTGAAAGGGGTGACAAGAACGGAAACTTTCATATCTTTGGAACAAGGTATTTACAGACAACTGAAAGTATAAAGATTATGAAGATTGCCCAATATTTGGATTCAACCTATTTGAAAACACCCGAACAGTCAGGTATTTCAAACGAAGAAACATTACAGATAGATAAAAAGCTTGCGCAGGAAGCCATAGACCATGGTATTTTTGCCGTAATGATCCGTCCGGATTATGTAGCCGAGATCAAAAAGTATATTCAGGAAAGAAATTCAAATGTTGTAGTGGGAACTGTAATAGGTTTTCATGAAGGAAACCGTTCTATTGATGACAAGCTTGCTGAAGCTTCACAAGCAATTGAAGACGGAGCTGATGAACTCGATTTTGTTATTAATTATAATGCCTATCTCAATGGAGATCTTGTCCTGGTAAAAGACGAGTTTGTAAAATGTACAAAACTTGCTCTGCAGAATCAGAAGATTGCAAAATGGATCATTGAAATTGCAGCGCTGACAGATGTACAGATTGCAGATATTACTAAGAATATCTCAAACTGGGCGGTGGAAAATTTTTCCGAAAATGATCTGCCGAACATTTTTGTGAAATCTTCTACAGGCTTTTATCAGACAGAAGACGGTAAGCCGAACGGTGCTACATTTGAAGGTATAAAAATCATGCTGGATAATGCAGGAAAACTTCCCGTAAAAGCAGCCGGAGGTGTAAGAACCCCTGAAGATGCTGAAAGAATGATCAGTATGGGAGTAAAAAGAATCGGAACATCCTCAGCTTTGAATTTAATAAAAAATGAATCTTCACCCGGAGGCTATTAAGACAAAAAAACCATCAATCTGATGGTTTTTTAATTTTTATACCTGTGCCTGATATTCTTCGTAGAACTGTTGCGTTTCTTTAATCAAAGCATCCATTTCTTCTAAAGTAAAGACCTCAAGGAATTTTTTTCTGAATTCTTTAAAATGAGGAACCCCACGGAAATAATTGCTGTAATGCTGTCTCATTTCGATAAGACCCAATTTTTCACCTTTCCATTCCGCACTCCATTCCGCATGTTGACGGACGGCTAGTAGACGGTCTGCAATAACCGGTTCCGGAAGGTGCTCTCCAGTTTTGAAAAAATGTTTGATCTCATTAAAAATCCATGGATATCCAATCGCTGCACGACCGATCATAATTCCGTCGCATGCATATTTTTGTTTGTATTCAAGAGCTTTTTCCGGAGAATCAATATCGCCGTTCCCGAAAATAGGAATCTCAATATTAGGATTTTGTTTTATTCTCGAAATATGTTCCCAGTCCGCTTCGCCCTTATACATCTGTGCACGGGTTCTGGCATGGATCGTTAAAGCTTTGATGCCTGTTTCCTGTAGGCGCTCTGCCACTTCATCTATATTGATGCTGGTGCTGTCCCATCCCAGACGGGTTTTGACCGTTACCGGCAGATGAGTAGAGCTTACAACAGCTTTGGTAAGACGCACCATAAGGTCAATATCCTTAAGAACTCCTGCTCCCGCTCCTTTACAGACTACTTTTTTTACAGGACATCCGAAATTAATATCTACCAGATCCGGGTTTACCGTCTCTACAATCCTTGCAGACATCGCCATTGCCTCTTCATCTCCACCGAAGATCTGAATACCAACCGGTCTTTCATAATCGAAAATATCCAGCTTCTTGCGGCTCTTCATTGCATCACGAATCAAGCCCTCAGAAGAAATGAATTCTGAATACATCAGATCTGCCCCGTGCAACTTGCACAGGCGTCTGAATGGAGGATCACTTACATCTTCCATCGGAGCCAGCAAAAGCGGAAATTCCGGCAGTTCTATATTGCCTATTTTTACCATTCGGTAAATTTACGAAATTATAAACATTTGGAAATATGATAATTTCTATTGTGAATATAGGTGAGGAAAAGAGTCAAGAATCAAGATTTTAGACACAAGATATGAGACATCAGATCTCAGATTTTGATACATCAAACTATTGAGTTTTTGGATTTAAATGTTATTAAGGTGTGAATTGTAAATTTTGCTTCGCCAGCGAGAGGTAAATGATATCATGTAGATGACAGATGTTAGATTTCAGAAACCAGACGAAGGATTTAAATTTGATAAATGACACAAAAAACAAGCAACTGGCAATCAGTAATTGATTCCACTCTCAATCTCTCATACCCTCAACCTCTTCAACTCAATTAGAAACTTGCCTTCACCTGCATACTTCCGATATGAATGGTCCTGTCTCCGGAATTTCTTCCTTCATAATTTAAATTGAGCTGAAGGAAAGAATTGATCGCCTGTTGGATAAAAACACTCCATACCTGGTTTTTTCCTGGTTTAAGGCCGTCCAGCATCTGGTTTCCTACAATACTGAAATTGTTTCCTGTAAAATCATTATTAATGAAAGAGAAATTTCCCCTGATTGAAGTTTTTTTGCGTTCCCACTGAATGGTTCCCGTTACATCAAAAGCTTTCAGGAGTTCCTCACCATCTATTCTTTTTTTCTGACGGTAAGCAGAAGAAAGTTCCGCCTGGATCGCATCTGTAAATTTATAAGTTGCCTTCGGTTTTGTTTCAATATTATTTAAACGGTAATCCCTTGTGGCAAATAGCTGGGATGAATTTTTAAGATCGTGAATCGAATTTTCCCAATCCACCCTGAATTCCTTGTTAAACCAATATCCGATATTGATGAAATGAGAAACCTGCTCACGTTCTTCATTACTGAAATTGGCATTGATGAGGTTATCATTGGTGATAAAACGGTAGTTCCCATTCCAGCCGGATTTCTCAGTTGGATTAAACTGGACAGAGGCTAAAATATTTTGGTTTTTCAAGATCTGATCACTGTTCTTTTCAAAAGGATTCAGTACCAGAACCTTGTCCTTTTTGTAGAAAGAGTTTTGTGAGTTTAAGGAAACATTAAAATTCCAGCGTTTTAAAAATGCGTTTTCAGAATTGAAAACAATTGACGGATTAACGAATAATGCCAACTGAATTTTATTTTTATTGGAAGGAATATAGCGAACAGAATTTGTATAAATCCTGATGTACTGTGCTAAGTCAGAATATTCTGCAATTTCGAATTCATCGAGCTGCTGGATGCCGTCTCCATTATAATCGGTCCATTTATAAACACCCTGCCCGTCTGTTACCTTAAGATACTGGAATTCTCTCTGTGCTTCCTGCCCGTTTCCAAGCTCATAAAACGCCTGCAGGCGCATCCCGTTTCTGAACAACTGCTGGTTATATAGAATATTTCCAACTACGAAATCGTTATTTCGGGTCATGTCGGCCTCATCACTCTGGTAGAAGAATTTTCTATAGTGTATCAAAGCATTTAAAGTCGTTCTTTCAGTTTTGATCAGCTGGCTTTCTGCCATAATTCCCAGAATATTATTCATACTTTCCAGCCTGTTGTTTCGTACAGAGTCATTATCTCTCATGTACACTTTTGCAAGAAGCTTTGTACGCGTGCTGTCGCCGATTTTTTTCTGAACAAAGATTTCTTTCCAGCTGAAACTGGTCACATCCATAAGCTGCGTATCATTATACTTCTTCTCATTATGTTCCATGCTTCCTCCGACAGTCCAGCTTCCTTTTTTGCCGGTAAATTCAGTAGAAACTCCACCCCGGATAAATTTGGTATCCTGAAGTGTAGCATTGGTATTGAGGTATGACAGATTTCCTTTTGTAAAGAACTTTCCGGTGATCCAGCTAAGATCAAGATCATTTTTTATCCCTTTGTAGGTATCCTGTTCATCCAGGTAGTTCATGCGGTAATTCAGAGTGGATTTATTATTCCATTTATTTAAAAAGCTGAATATGAATCTGTTTTGAGTTCTCTGGCTGAACTCCTGTACCAGGTTAAAATCTCTCGAGAATTCTACATCATTGATACGGTCTAAAATATGGAACTGCTTGTCTATATATTGATATTCAAAACTTGGAGTTCCTTTCCAGTTGTTTTTTGTAAAACTTTTATTTCCGAAAATACGCCATGCATATCCAATGTTTTGAGCGGCATCTTTTGAAGAAAATAAATTCAGGTCGTAATTGCTCAGTGAGAAATCTGCCCCTATTTTTCCCTCTTTTAAAAGATATTCGGAATTTACCGAATAAACCTGCGATTTCTGAGGGGAAGGAAGCTTTCTTACCGCTCTGTAATCTCCCACATTATTCCCGACATATTCAAAAACACGTCCGTTATTAGTTGTCTGCGTAATTTTGTAATCCCCTTGATTAATGCCAAAATAAGTAAAAGAAACCTGATAAAGTGTTTCATTCTGATCCGTCGAAAATTCGTAGAAATTTCCGGCTGGGTTTAAGCGGTACAGGATTTTATTGACATCATATGGAGTAACCACTCCTGAAGGCGCATACATCAGATTGGGATCATTACCAGCATCGGCAAGGATCTGTTCATCTTCTTTTGAGAGGTTTAAAGAAAGTGGAGCGTTTTTGTTGTCGTTTTCCATGAACCAGTTCAGTCCTACTTTAAACTTTTCTCTCTGATGCTCTAATTTTCCGGTAAATAAATATCGGGAGTAATTCCTGTTCGTATAGTTATATGAAATTGTAATAAAATTCTGCTGGAAAATCGGACGGAAACTGGTAAATGTTACCTCTCCGGTATTATAATTAATGACGTAATCCTGGTTTTCACCGCGTTTCATTAAAATACCATCAATAAATACCTGCTCAGAGCCTGAAATAAGGGTAATGAACTGTTCGCCATTTTTCCCGGTTAAACGGTAAGGACCCTGGTTACCTTCCACTCCCTGAAAACGGACCCTGTGAAATTCACTTCGGGCAACGCCCATAGAAACA
Organism: Chryseobacterium lathyri; assembly: GCF_030812195.1. GTDB lineage: Bacteria > Bacteroidota > Bacteroidia > Flavobacteriales > Weeksellaceae > Chryseobacterium > Chryseobacterium lathyri_A. The sequence goes on along the minus strand of NZ_JAUSSF010000003.1, from coordinate 660,728 downwards.
TCAACAAAAGTTTTGTTATCCTTTCCGAATTCAGTCTGAAACTCAAGCCCCATGCTTCGTCTTTGGAATTTCGCAAAATAATTTTTGGATTCTACGAGATCAAGATGCCCAGCTCTGAGGATCGATTTATCCTTAATATTCAGCTGCATATAGATTTTGTCAAACTCCTCCAGGGTTTGTGTGTAGCCATCAGCCTGAATAGGAAGATTGTGATCCGAAATACTTGCTAAAATAGTCACGTCCTTCGAAAGTCTTCCGGAAATCTGAAGATCCATGGAACTCTGTACAGACTGCCCCTGATTATTACCGAATGTGATTCCACGAATGATAGAACCTTTAGAGTTCAGTTCTCCTAAAAATCTTTTTTTGTCGTTTTTGACAAGTACCGCTTCATCTACGATTATTTTGTTGTTGGTTTTTACAAAATCCAAGGTGTCTTTTGCAAAAATATCCTGTTCAAAACGGGCTGCAAGGATGCTGTCTTTCTTAATACTGTCTTCCGGAATGTTTGGATTTTTCCACGAAAATATTTGCGCATGGGCCGAAAATATGCCCATGAAAAACAAACCGATCAAAAGAAAAAGATTACGCAAGTGTTTAAAAATAATTCGTAAAAATAGCTAAAAAATGTTAATGGAAAGGAGTTTAGCATTATTAACAGAAATTTAATCCAATTATTGTAAATCCCTGAAAATTACACATGATTTTATCATGTATATTATTAGTTAAATAAAATTTCATTCGTTAGTTAAACTTATATAATTACGGAATTTCAAATATAATAAGTCTTTAAGGAGAGATTTATTTTACAATAGGAAATATTAATGGTGGTGCGGTTTCCAGGAAGGTTGTTAAAAAGTAACTTTAATTAATTGTTAATTATGTGCCACCACTTTAATATAGTGTCGGTTTTTTGTATTTTTATCCAATAAATTAAAAACTTTTTATAATGAAAAAAATCTTTACTATTTTGGGAATCACTTCATGTGTTTTCGGATTTTCTCAGAACTTAGTTCAAAACCCAAGCTTTGAAAGTGGGCTTAGCAGCTGGACAGCTGGTACAGGAACATCTTATACATTACCTACTGTTGAAACGGATACTCCATACCAAGGAGTAAATTATGCTAAATATGTAGCAACTGCAACAAATGGCTTTTATCAAAACATCCCTATCAGTGCCAATACTCAATATGTAGTTAGCTTTTGGTATAAGTCGTCTGGTAGTGGGAATGGAGCTAGAATTTGGTCTTGCTTTTTAGATTCTTCTGCTGCACCTGTCTATTTGACAAGTGATGCATCAACAGATCCATTGAGAAATAATAATAGTTATTTGGCTAAAGTAAGTGTTTGGACTCAAAAAACTGTAACTTTTACTTCTCCGGTATCTGCAGCACAGTTCCAATTGCAAGTACGTGCTTATAATAATTCTACTGCTAGTTTTGATGAGTTTTCTTTAATCCAAAACGGATCTTTATCTACAATTGATTTCTCAGCATCAAAATATAGCTTAGTTAAAAATACCTTTGTTAAATCAGAGATTAATTTTGCGAAAAATTGTAAAGATGTAAAAATCTTTAATATGTTCGGACAAGTTGTAAAATCTCTTTCTGTAAAAGAAAATGAAACTGTGAATGTTGATGGGCTAGCAAAAGGAAGCTATATTGTTACAGGAACTGTAAATAATGAACCTGTATCTCAGAAGATTTTAAAAGACTAATTTTAGTTTCTTTATTAATATGAGCTCCGGCCATTTCGTAGAAATGGCCGGAGCTTTTTTATAATTATAGTTGGTCTGGAATTTTATTTAATGTTTAAAGATGGGATGTTGTATATTTTTTTGAATATTTTAATTTTTGTGGTATTGTATTTGATGTATATTGAATAGAAAGAAAGAGAATATTCATTTAAGAAATACTTTGTACTGAACAAGGTTTAAGTCAAAAAGCAAAAGTTAGTTTTCAATATAACATGTTAAAAGAAGCAGCTGTTTTACAGTTGCTTTTTTAGTTTAGTACCAGCCTCTTCTCGCAGCATTGATAACGGCGCCAAGATTAAGAACCAAGGTATATCTTATACGTTTTGCATAATCCTTGAAAGAAGGTTCAAAACCTAGTGATGACTGGATAGGAAAGTAAATTTCAAGGAAATCAGGGATAAGTCTTACTTTAATACCACTGTCCCAGATAAACTCTGCAGGGCGGTTTTTATTTTTGTAGATCCCTGCATCTGCATATACATGAAAGATTTTCCATACGCTTGAATCTACATTAAAAGAAGTAATCCATTGATTAACAGATCCCGGTATAAAAGATTTAAAACCTCCGTCAGCCAGGATAAACTGCTGGGACAGAAGACCGCTGTTAGCACTTTCTCCTAACAGATTATAAGAGAAAGAGTAGTTGGATACCCTTGAAATTCCGTAGTTAAACGTATTATTCCGGGTCTCATTTCTTATAAAATAACCGGCAAATAACCTGACGCTTAACTTTTGCTTTGGAGCAAATTCCCACCTGTAAAATCCTTCAGCTGTTATTTTATTGAAGTCTTCCATGCCTTGGGTACTTAAGCTTAAACTTTTTTCATGGATCATCTGGCTGTCACTATATCCATAGCCTGCGCTCCAAAGATTATACTTATCATAATCTTTGCTGGCGATCATTTTGGGACTAAGATCTCTCTCTAAATAATTGTAGGAAAATCCTAAGCTTCTGCTTACTGTACTTCGTGGATTTTTCCTGAAATTGAAATTGGAAAATATTGAGCCTTTCCTGTAAGCCAGTCCATAATCATAATGGAAGTAAGAACCTGATACCCCAAAAGTAATACTTCTGAAAATACTTTCAGCCGGAAGGAAAGAGTAGGAGATAGCGCCTGATCCGGTCAGCTTTCCGGTTCCGGTACTGTAAGTAGGCGTAAATGAATACAGGAACTTCTGATCGAAGAAAGACTGGTTTTTTAAGTTAACACCCAAAAGGAATTTATCATACGTATTATTAAAACGTACTCTTGGGCTTATGTATATTTCGTTGTATTCAGGATTGGGAATATCCTTGATAAGTTTAAACTTTATTTTTTTTGTATTCGAAAATATACCTTTTGCATATAGAAAATTGTCTCGGTATTTGGATTCCGGAAAAATATAATCCGAGTTTAGAGTTACTTTGTGAATATCTTCTGAAGCAGGAAGTGCGAAATTGGTGATTCTTTCGTTTTCTTTCGTGTCTATCCAATACGATTTTACCTCACCTTCGCTAGTTTGGGTTTCAAGCCGTACAGGAATAGGAGGATCCATATTTTTACCAATTTTAATATTCAGATAATTGTCCTCCTTCTTGATATTTTTCAGTCTGAAGTTAGCCCTGTTCTTTTGTTTTAAAAAATTACTGAGATAACCTGATGTTTTGTCTTTTTCAGCCAGCTCTTTAAGAAATTCCTCCGGCTCAATTTTCTTATCTGTATTTTTGGAAATATATTCTTTCAGAATACTATTGAACTGCTCATAACCCATTTTTTCAGCAGTATAATTAAAAAGACTTCCTGTTTCAAAACTGCTGACCGCCATATCATTAAAGTTACTCAAAACCGTAAAATTCTCGCTGATTTTCTGGTCTAGATTCTGAGACATGATATATTGGTAGGCCAGTCCATAGCGGTCGATCAATTTTACTTTAGAGGCGTGGAAGAGTTTTAATGGTTTTACTCCAAAAATACGTGTCTCTGGTAAAGTACCCAATAATTTGGTTTCTTTGTAAAACTTTTGAAGATACTGGATTTCCAGATATGATTTTAGACCGTTTTTAAACCAATGGTTTTTCTGTTTATCCGCAATAATGCTTTCATCAAGTATTTTTTTTGCGATGATTCCGAAATAATCGAGATCTGTTTTTTCGGAGTCAGTGAACAGCTGAAATCTGAATTTCCAGAAAGAGATATCATTACTCCCGAAAAAATCTTCTGAAGATTTGAATTTTTCTGAAATAAAGAGATTTTTTGGAAGAAAACCTATTTTTTCTTTAATGAACTTCAAATGCAAAGGCAGGTAAAATTCAAGATTCTGTTTTTCTTCCGGTTTCAGATTATACCCGAATTTAACCTCAGTATCAGCCCCATCCACACTTACTTTTATAGAAGGAAGTCCGTTCTGTGAGATCACAAATTCAGGATCAGAATCAAGGTAACCCTTAAATGCATTCATCTGAATCTGTGGTAGATTACTTTCGATGAAACTGTCAGGGGGAAGATCAAAATTGACAGTCCAGAAAGTATTGAAACTTACCGATTCCTCAATATCGTGATAGTTTCTTTTGGAAATATTGTCCGGATCAAAATGATCCGGAACAATAAAGAAATATTTTAATGCAGTGATTTTATCAGATGTGCCATAACCCGTAAATTTCTTGTCGGGGAGATGCATTTTATACTGAAGCTGTAATTTGATGCTTTCACCAGGCTTTAAGGCCTCTGTTAAAGGAAGAAAAAGATTCTCATCCGCTGTGGAATTCACCGAAACAGGTTGCTGTTCTGAATTTTTAATCTGCAAATCCAGCAGTTTACCCAGCTGATCGGGTTTTGCAAAATGCAGATCGCTACTCCGGTCTTCCAGTTTTCTGTAGACAAGGGATGTCCCTTTTTTGTTATAAGCAGAAACCCAGTTGAGGAGTTTTACAGACTGTAGGTCTTTATCGGAATGATTGTAATACACAATTTCCTGATTAACCTCTAGTGTCTTTCTGTCGGTAGATAATTTAGCTTCAATGTATATACTGTCTTTTTGCCCAGAAACCTGTACAATTCCCCAAAACAAAACAAGACAAGTCGTAATCTTTTTCAAAATCCTGTGATAAAGCCCAAATATAAACTTATTTTGAAAATATCCAGCAGGATTTTAGTCCTGAACTACGTTTTTTTGCAAAGAATTAACATACGCATTCCAGCCCTCATTTTTATAAGTAATAGCAGCGGTTTCAGGATCTTCAGATTTATAAATTCCTCTACCTACGATGATGAAGTCGGAGTGAAGCATTTTAAAAACATGTTCGGGAGTATTGTACTGCTGTCCTTTTCCGTCCCCTGAATCTGCAAGATTAACGCCTGGAGTGAAAAGCAATAGCTCTTCAGGAATCTGGTTCTGTGATACCCCTCCAATCACATTTGGATGTGATAGGGCTACTTTCAGAGCCTCTTCACGGTAGCTCGTTGTAGTCAGAGCTCCCTTGGAAGACATTCCTACAATAGCGACAACGCCCACATTTTTGAAGCAGTCCAGAGATTCAAATCCACCGATTACCTGTGAAGTAATGAAATCTGCCCAGTCTGTAATTTTAAATACACCGCTGGTGAACTGCAGTTCCTGTGTATTGCCAATATCTGCAAACTTTCTGTCCTCCATCAATAAAAACTGATGCTTTTCAGCCAAAAGTTTTAACGGAACAATCGTTTTTTCATATTCAAAATCTGAAATGATATCGATATGCGTTTTTAATGCAATAATATGAGGCCCTACTTTTTCAGCAAGATCAAGCAGTTCCTGTGTTGTGGTAACGTCAGCAGATGCAATCAGGTTTGATTTTTTCGCCAAAGCGGTTTCCAGCAGTTTCTTAGAAACCGAATGCTGAGCATGCTCTAATTTCTGCTCGTAAGAACTTCTAGTCTTTTCTTCAAACTGAATATGGTTCCCCTGAAGGAAATCCTGGATTCTTTTTACCTCTTCATCAGACAGTTCTCCATTTTCCTGAAGAATAGTACAAACCTCTGAAATATTGAAAAGGGTATGAACTCTGTAGCCTTTACTTTCCAAAAGCTGTTTTCCACCTTGCTCTCTGTCAAGGACCACAACGATATCGGCTACTTTAAGATCTTCCTGCTCTACCTCTGCAATGGTTTCTACAAGAGATTTTCCGGAAGTGATCACATCTTCTACCAAAAGACAGTTCTGGCCTTTCTGGTAAATTCCTTCGATCAGCTTTTTAGTTCCATAGCTTTTGGCTTCTTTTCTTTTAATAATTAATGGAATATAACTTTCCAAAGACATCGCAGTAGCCATCGGAAGCGCTGCATAAGGCACTCCGCAGATTAAATCAAAATTATCCAGTGGAAGCATTTCCAATAAATAATTAGCCAGATTTTTTAAGATTTTCGGGTCTGAGGCCAATGGTCTCAGGTCTACGTAGAACGGACTTTCAATGCCGCTTTTTAAGGTGAACCTTCCGAATTTGATGATGCCCAGCTTGTAACACTCTAAGAAAAATTCTTTTTTACTTTCCATTATTTTTTATTAGATACTGCAAATTTAATGATTTGAAACAAGGCTTAAAAATTTATCAGCTATTTGTCAAAAAAAACCACCCTGAAATGTTTCAGGATGGCTTAAAGAATATTTCTTGTAAATTATTATTTTATAATTTCTGCATCGATAACTTTAGTGCCGTTCAGTCTTTGTTCAGCTTCCCACAGCAAAAATTTATCCACTTCTTTGATAAGTTTTGGAATTGTCAATGACAATACTGCCAGGTCATCCATAACACCTAAAATAGGTACGGCAAATTCAGGAAGTATGTCAATAGGAGAAATTACATATAAAAGCCCCAAAAGTGGTAAGATAATATCAATGGATTTCATCGGATATTCTCCTTTTCTCCATAATTTAACCATTCTGAAAATGTCAGGAATTTTTTTGACAAAGCCTTTATGGCTTATCGCTTCTTTTGCAAGATTCAATTTTGAATATTTCATTTTGTGTTTAGTTTTAATAAATTTTTCAACATAGTAAATTTCGCAAATTCTATACCAATAAATTATAAAATTTAGTTAAAATAATTACTTAATAATATTATCAATAAACTGATGCACAGTTTCAGTGTTCCAATCTCTGGAAGCATCTTCTTTAATAATGATTCTTCCGTGTTGATCAATAAGAAAAGTGGTAGGGAATACTTTAGGAAGAATTTTTTCGGAAATAGGACTTTGCGCGATATAGACAGGAACTGAATAATTATTTTCTTTTAGAAACTTTTTTACATCCTCTTCCTTGTCGTTCATGGCAATAAGAACAAAGTCTACATTTCCTTTTCTGGAATCATATAATTTTTGAATGCTGGGCCATTCTTTTCTGCACGGCGGGCACCAGGTTCCCCAGAAATTAAGAAAAACAGGTTTATTCTTAAAGGTTTTAAGATTGGTACTTGGTACATTGATTCCTTTCAGCTCAATGTCATAATCTTCTTCACTTACATGTACGGCATTTTCAATTGTTGCAATCGGGAAGAATTGGTCTTTCAGGTATTCTTTTACTCCCGGAACAAAAGCTATTACACCGATAATGATGATAAGGACAAGATAAATGATATTCTTTTTCATGCGTTGATCTTTACTGTTATTTTTTACCGATGGAATTCAATTTATATTATAATAGTTCCAAAATCTCCTGGACTGCATCCTTGCCTCTGTTTTTAGCATAATAGAGCTGCAGGTCGTTATAGAAATTATCTTTTGGATAAGCTTCCGGATCTGCTTTGTGCTTCATTAATAATTCATATCCGTATTTCGGACGTGGTCCCCATGAATTTTTTACATTGAAATCTTTATCCAGAATGAGCACTTTTGGGATGGATTCTGTACCGTTGGTCAGATATTGATTGATCAGGCTTTTATCACTGTCCCTCAGAAAAATTCTTACATCATTGTGTCCCTTGAAAAAAGTGACAAGAGCGGGAACCGTAGCGCTGGCATCACCACACCATGCTTCTGAAATAATCAAAATTTTTCCATCAAAATTTTTAGAAGCCAATTCTTTTAACTGTTCTTGATCCGGAGTATACTTTTTCAATGTTCTGTCCATTCTCTGAAGCCCTAATTCATAGTATTGCCTGTATTCGGTTTCCTGTTGGCTGGAAGGATTTTCTAATCTTTCTTTTCCGATACGAACATATTCTTCAAAAGAAATTCCCTGATCCCAGTAATTTTTCATTATAAAATATTTATGTTAAAAATTATTGATGTTTCTTGTTTTGTTGATTAAAAACAGGTCGGCCAATACAAATGCAGCTAAGCTTTCCACAACAGGAACAGCTCTTGGCACTACACACGGATCATGACGCCCTTTTCCTTCTACAATTACAGGGTTTCCGTATTTATCTACACTATCCTGAGGTCTCAGAATAGTCGCTACAGGTTTGAATGCAGCACGGAAATAGATATCCATTCCGTTAGAAATTCCTCCCTGGATTCCTCCTGAAAGATTGGATTTTGTAGTGAAATCTGTATTGAAAGCATCGTTATGCTCTTTTCCTGTCATTTTAGCTCCACAGAAACCGCTTCCGTATTCAAACCCTTTGCAGGCATTGATATTCAGCATGGCTTTGCCCAATTCAGCCTGAAGTTTGGAAAATATAGGCTCTCCGATTCCTACAGGAACGTTTTTGATCACACAGGTAACCGTACCGCCGATAGTATTGCCTTCTTTCTTGATCTCTTTGATTCTTTCGATCATTTTCTCAGCTGTTTCAGCATCCGGGCAACGTACATCATTACTTTCTGTTTTTGAAAAGTCTAAAGCCTGATAAGGTTTTTCACAGAAAATATCGCCTACCGAAGACACGTAAGCATTGATCTCAATGCTGGATAAAAGCTGCTTGGCCAAAGCTCCTGCAACAACCCAGTTGATGGTTTCCCTTGCCGAAGATTTTCCTCCGCCGCGATAGTCTCGGATCCCAAATTTCTGGTCATATGTGAAATCTGCATGGCTTGGGCGGTATGAATCCGCAATATGATCATAGTCTTTAGACTTCTGATTTTCATTTTCTATAATAAAACCGATTGGAGTACCTGTCGTTTTTCCTTCAAAGATTCCTGAAAGAAACTTTACCGTATCACTTTCTTTTCTTTGAGTGACAATTGCAGACTGGCCCGGCTTCCTGCGATCCAATTCATATTGAATTTTATCGAAATCTACCGTTAAACCTGCCGGAAAATTATTAATGATGCCGCCGTAAGCCACGCCGTGACTTTCTCCAAATGTTGTAAGACTGAGAAGATTACCTAATGTATTGAACATGTTACAAAATTACCTATTTTTCTTCAGATAATAAAGTTTCTGGATTTGTTCTATTTATCAGTGCTTTTTATATTATTGATAACGTTCTCTGCTTCTGTTTTTTCCTGTGGCGTGAGTTTTTTCCAGATCAACCCTTTTTTGATGTTTTTTTCGTCAATGTACTGAGGGAAAATTCCTGCTTTGGCATCATCAAAAATATAACTTGCAGAGATTGCAGGAATGGGAGTGTCAAAATTAAAAGGGTAATCTTTTGATACATTAAATTTTAAGTTTCCCGTTTTGAAAGTTTCAAATTGGTTGTAATGATAAGTTGAGGGCTGATACAGCTGTTCTTTTTTCAATCCGGCCATAAAGTTCCCCGGTCTGAAACTAGGAATATACTGACGGATGAAATTGGGGAAACTTAAAACCCCGATCACCAATACACTTGAGACGGAGAAAAAAGCAAGTGATTTTTTTTTGCTGAAATGAATAAACAGGATAAAAGCGATCACGAAAAATACATCAAGAAAAAAACGGTATTGTGCCGAGAAAGCTAACACCAGTATGCTTTTTATTAATAAGGAAATGCAGATAAGGCTAATGATTTTTTTCTTTTTAATGAAGGCAAAAACGGAAAAAATAACCAGGCTTAAAATGAAAATCAGGTTGATTTTTGATTTAATTCCTTCCAGGGTAAACCAGTTTCTGACCGCATCATAAAAAGAGAATTTTTGAATTTCTTCGTAGCTGTACTGCATGTCATATGTTTTCTGAATAGCATATTGCGATGAAATTTTCAATACTTCCGGATTGGGTTTCCAAGTGAATCCAAAATCACCTATTGCAACAGGAAATACCGGATACCCGAATGTCCATATGTTTTTGATAAAGAACACAATAAGGATTCCGGTTCCTAAAACCAAGCTTTTATAATTGGGTTTAAAAATAAATACAGAACAGAAAAATACCAGTAATGGAAGCCACATCATGGTTGGCTTTATGGAAAAAACAAAAACGGCATAAGCAAAAAGAAGGCTGATATTTTTGTTTCCTGCCATGATTTCATTTAAAATAATCAATGATAAAGTGATGACGGGAAGATCAGGACTTGGTGACTGTGAAAAAAGTAAGAGTACGGGAATGAAGCAAAGCTGAACCCAACTTTTTCTTTCAAAAATATAAATTGTATAAACAATCAGGAGAATGGCATTGATTCTTAAAAAAGGGTCAGAAAAACCGGAAAATCCCGCCTGAAAAATATGCCATACCGACATCTGTCCCAATGTCAGGTCCAGATTGGAAATACCTTTTATCAGGCCGTATTCTGTAAGCCATTTGATGGTGGGAATATAGTATCCGAAATGATCCAGTATATAAGGATAAAAAGAACTGCTGTATAAAATGATCAGCGAAATACCACCGATTAAAATTGTATCTTTCTTTGAAAACTGATGTATTTTCTGATATAATTTCTTTCTGAAAAAGAAGAAAATACCGCCTATTAAAACGGGAATTTCTATATATATATTAATTGGAATAAAAAAAGCCAGAACAGTCCATATAAGGCTGAGTCCTAATATTCCGCTTAAAATACTACCTGAAACACTTCCGGTTAGAGAGCCGAAAAAGTTTTCAATGACTTCCCCCCAGCCTGCGAGTACTGAAAGAATGAGAACCGAAGAAAGTAAAAGTAGTATCATAAAAAAAGATTGCTTAAAAATAAGCAATCTTTAAATGTTATCGTGAAAATATTAATTAGCGCGGCTGAACTCTTCCGTCTTTTCTATCTCCAGCCCTACCGATCGTATAACCGGTTGCGCCACCAACTACACCACCAATCACAGCTCCAAGACCTCTGTTTTTCTTGGCAACAATAGCTCCTAATGCGGCACCACCTACAGCGCCGATAGCAGTTCCTTTTGCTGCTTTACTCCATCCCTTCTTTTGGGTGGCAGTGGTTCCCTGAGAGGAACTGTTTCCATTGTCTGCATAAGTTCCGCCTTCTGAATTAGAGTTTGATCCTCTGTCTCTATATACTGTTCTTGTTTCTCTGATGACCTGAGGCTTTGAATTATTGGCAGCAGCTGCCTGAGATTTTTTACTTTCAGCAATGCTGTCTGCTTTTTTCTGTGCTTCGTACACTATTTTTTCTTTCTCGATAGCGAGCTTTTGCTTTTCTATTTCAAGCTGTCTTGCCTGAAATTCAAGTTTTTGCTCTTCCAGAGATTTCTCAGCTGTTCTTTCATCCTTTTTGCAGGCTGTCAGTAAAAAGACTGATAAAAAACCTGCTAATACTATCTTTCTCATAATTCAAATTTTAAGTAGTCTTAGCCGAAACGGCAGTAACTTCCTATTTATTTTCAATTATGAAGCCAAAATTAGTTAAGAAGTGTTAAAGTGATGAATTTTATGATAATCTGAAATTTTTTCAGATTGCTTAGAATGGTTACGAATGTAATTTTAAGTTAATTAAAACTTTTTATTCAATTCACATGAATTGGTTACTTTTGAGATACCAAAATTACTTTAATATGAAAATATCAATTTTTAAGACAATAACTTTTACGTTATTGTCAACTGTTGTCATTTCGTGTTCTTCGAATGATGATATGGTAACAGATGCAAAGCCTCAGGCTCATTCGGAAACCTCTAAAGAAGCTTCAAAAACGAAAACCTATAAGGTAAGATTCGGTCTTATATCTTTGAATGGAACGAAAACGCTTTCAGGAAGTCATGATGTAGGCAGTTTCCTTGCTGAGAATACAGTTACAGGAGAGGTTTATGATACTTATTATAGTGGAGGTTTCCAGACATTGCCTGCCTATTATGAAGGGATTCCCGCGGGAACTTATATTTTCTCTGCGATGCAGGGGCAGGGAGGCTGGACAGGTTATGGGTCGGTGACAGGAACTGTATCAGACGCTCAGGTAGACGCTGACGGATATATTACCGTGTACATTCCGGTGACCTGGGCTGAGTAATTGTGATTAAATTAACTTTAAGCTTCCTGAATTGGAGCTTTTTTATTGATAGCTTGTGTTTGATTGACTTTTACAGCAATTTTGATGTAGTTTACCAAGGGATTAAAATAATTGTTGGAAAGAATTATTCTGAAAACAATGATGTGAAGATGATTATGACTAAACTCATGAAATGGAAAGCGTAGTAGGCACTATCTTTAAAGCGTAGAATTAGAATAATAATTTTCTCTTTAAATTAAAAAATTTTTTTCATCATTTGTGTTTTTGAGGCCTCCGTCAGGGGGCTTTTTTGGAAAGATAATAAAACATGATATTAATCATTAAATAATAATCAAGTTTCCATTTATGAATGCTTCTATTATTTATGATTGTGCTGTAATCGCTAATCTATAAAGGTTTTTTTATGTCTCAATCATTTTAAAATAGCTACGAGGAATGATTAGTTGGGATGAAAAAAATATTTGTTCTAAAAACAACTTTGGCACGATTTTTCAATATATGAAGCAACTCATGTTTAATTTGAGTTTTCATGGTTATTAGTTTTTATCCCCGAAGCAATTCGGGGATTTTTTTTGATCATATTTATCATAATTAATGAGCAGAAAAAGAGTAAGTAATGGTGACTGTTTTCAATAAGCGATTAATCATAGAACGTTCACCTGTAGCCAGTTCGGAGATTTGTACTGTAAGAACAGATAAGTCAAAAATACAGAAGAATAAGAGGGTTGAAATTATAACCCTATAAAATAAAAACAGAAGCTAAGGCTTCTGCTCATCATTTGTTTGTATAAAAAATTGGGAGTATATTTTTGTATGTCTAAGAAATGACGCAGATATTTTTTAAATTTATGCCAACGAATAAAGAAACTAGTGAAATAAAGATGTAATATTAAAAAGCTTTTTTGTCAGGTTGGAACAAGCTAAAACAAAAAACCTCTAAAAATCTGTTAATAAGATAATTAGAGGTTTTTTAAAGAGGTACCTAGCGGATTCGAACCGCTGTAGATGGTGTTGCAGACCACTGCCTAGCCGCTCGGCCAAAGTACCATTTTTACCATTTTCGAGGTGTGCAAATATAGCAAAAAAATTTAATGAACAAAAATTTTTAAATCATTTCTTTCGCTCCAATGCTGCTTATTTCTTCTTTTAATTGTCTTTCAGCAACATAGTCTTTACCGTTGATCACTCTAGTATCACTCCAGCTGTCATGCCAGCCGTTATTCCCTAAAAAAGAAAGGGAGTCAAAAGGTACGGCACGGGAAAATGTACGGGCAATAATCTGTTGGGATGTTGGTTTATTTCCATCTATGCTGATAACCTCCGTTCCTGTAATATATTTAGCAATAGTCTTGCCCAGATAATATTCCATGAAAAAGAAATAGGCAAAAGACAAGGCCAGATAAATAAAGAACGTAATCAGGTTAAAAGTAAAACTTTGATCCTCATTTTCAGCAGAAAACCCTTCTCCATACACTATCGCATATGCTATTCCAAATAAAAAAAAGAATGCATAATATATTGCCTGTATAAAAAGTCTGTCTAAAAAGAAATTAAGAAAGCGTTTGCCGAATGTGGCCTTATGTCTGTCGACAACTGCCAGGTATTTTCTCATTTGTTTGTATTTAGTTTTTTATGTTAATTTAAATTCCGTTAAGTATTAATTTTAAAGTGGCATTCGTTTCAATAACTGCAGTGATGCCGGATTGGTTTAACAGGACACTGCCGGGCTTCAGGTTAAAAACCCTTCCATTCATTTTTAAACCCTTATAATATTCTTTATTGAATGCTTCCTCTATACTTTTTTTTGATGCCAGTTCCAGTTCCAGTGTAGGAATTCCGTATTCCTCTTCGATCATTTTTACAATTTTTCCTTTAAAAAGCAGGGTAGCGGTTTTTTGCAGAACATTGGCCGTCCTTAGATTGAATTTTGTATTAGACAGCACAATTTTCTTTTTCGTTTCGTCATATACAGGAATTCCTGAAATAATAGCTTTTCCATTTACATAGCCTTCCGTTTCAGCTTCAATGATCACTCTTTCTCCGGAACCGTAAACCCGGATATCTTTGATTTTTACCTTGGAACCTCTGACATCGTATTCCTTGTTCATGAACATATTTCTGGCAATATTTGTTGCTTCAGAAAAAGGAACATTAGCAGTGGTCTGCAAAAGGAACTTATCTGCCAGAACAGGAACTACATTGAAGTTTCCTGCTGATTTTACCGTTGATGCAGCAGCAGGTTTGCTTCCAGTAAACGTTTCCGAATAAATATCCATTCCTATATTTGTGGTGATCTCGTTTCCATAGAATTTCAGTGGAGTGATATTCACGCCGACCGGGCTTATTTTCAGCCACGTATTATATTCTTCGGAAATATTAAAAGGCTGTGAGAAAACATTCCATGCCATTACTGCATACTGTTGAAAATTCAATTGGGTAGCCATCTGCTGATCAATAGTCTTGGCAAATTTCCCCTGCTGTTCCTTCAGGCTTTTCTCTACCAGAGAGGTGATGGGGATCTGTATTCTGCCATAATCCAGAACAGGTTTCGTTACCCATCTGAAGCCATTGGGCTGCGTATTGGTAGAAATTGTCCAGTTATTGTTAAAATTAACCGTGGTATTGAAGGACATGACCGTTTCAAAAGTCGTGTTCTGGTATGAATATATTCCAAGTGTACCAATCCCTTTTTCAGCCCATATTTTTAAAGGAACTTCTATCAGAAGATTTTGGCTTGTTCCACCTACTAGACGGATAGGGCGGGTCTTCCACACCTTTACCTTAAACTGGTCATTGTTGTTATCCGTATAAGAATCATCCTGAAATACCAGTTCCTTTACCGAAGCATTGATCATATTGCTGATTTCAGAAAGCGGAATGGTTACCGGCATCGTAATGCTGGATTTTATTTTCGGGAAATTATAAACAGCAGATTGATTATCAACAGCAGTCTGGCCGAAAACCATGGCGAAACTTAATAGAAATAATAATTTAATGGATTTCAATTCAGTATGTTTTTATGTAGATAAAATTTAAAAATCATCAGGTTTGAAACTTCTTTCCAGCTCAATGCTTGCCCCTTTCATTTCACCCTGCATCGGCGGGGAAGTTTTTGTAATCTTCAGTTTAATGTAGGAAATCTGAGGGAAACTTTCATGAATCTTCATGATAATTCTTCCTGCCACGTGCTCCAATAATTTGGATTTAATAGTCATTTCCTGATGAATAATCCCGTTGATGTCTGCATAACTTATCGTATCATTCAGATCATCTGTTTCCGAGGCTTTCCAAAGATCCGTGTGCAGTTCTGCATTTAAAATATAATAGGTTCCGATGATATTTTCTTCGGGAAGTACACCATGATATGCATATATTTTTATATCTTCAAGAAAGATCTTGCTCATTGTTCCTGATTTTTATTCAGCAAAAATCGTTTTAATTCTTCAAAATCTGCATTTATTTCTACAGTTTTTTTCTCCTTTTTCATGAGATCATTCAATGCTTCAGGGATATGAATTTTAATATGGACTGCTTTTTCTACTGCTTCAGGGAATTTCACAGGGTGTGCTGTTCCCAATATAAATCCCTTTTTGCCGGGATTCTCATTCAGATACTGTTCCATAGCGGCAAATGCAACAGCACTGTGAGGGTCGAGGATATACTCGTATTTTTTATATACCTTTTTTAGGGTTTGCAGTGTGGATTCATCATCTATTGAATATCCCGAAATCATATTTTTCAGATGATCAAACTGATGTCCAAAAAGTTCCAGAATTCTGGTAAAATTACTTGGATCTCCCACGTCCATGGCATTGGATAGGGTGGCTACAGCTTTTTTAGGATGATACTGATGGTTTTTCAGATAATCAGGAACTACATCATTTTCATTGCATGCAGCGATAAAATGCTCTGCGGGAAGCCCGCGGAAATAAGTAAGAAGCCCCGCACAGATATTTCCGAAATTTCCACTTGGGACACCAATTGCCGGATCCTGGTTTTCGTGCTGTTTCCATTGTTTTAAAGCTAATAAATAATAAATCTGCTGAGGAAGCCATCTCGCAACATTAATAGAATTAGCGGAGGTTAAAAACAACGCTGAGTTGATACTTTCATCTGAAAAAGCCTGCTTGACAAGATTCTGACAGTCATCAAAATTTCCGTTGACTTCCAGTGCTGAAATATTTCCTCCCAGTGCTGTAAGCTGCTTTTCCTGAACAGTACTCACCTTGTTTTTGGGGTAAAGAATAACCACATTGATTCCCGGGACATTATAAAATCCATGGGCAACAGCTCCGCCCGTATCACCGGAAGTGGCAACAAGAACCATTACTTTTTTATCCTGATCTTTTAGAAAATAGGACAGGCAGCGGCTCATAAACCGTGCACCCATATCTTTGAATGCTAAGGTTGGTCCATGAAAAAGCTCCAGAATGGATATTCGCTCACTGATCTTTTTTAAAGGAATCTCAAAGTTCACCGTTTCAGTAGCAATTTTCTTTAATGCCTCTGAAGGAATCTCGTCCCCGACAAGATCTTTCATACATCTGAAAGCAATTTCTTCATTGGAATACAGATGTAGATTTTGAATAAACTCTTTATCAAACTGAGGAATTTTTTCCGGGAAAAACAATCCTTTTTGGCTACCCTGGCTTTTTATAGCAGCTGTTTTGAAATTAACGATTTCCTGCCTGTCTTTTAAATTATAATAATTCATTTGTTTTAATTTATTGGTTATTCTCGTTACCTTCTTCAACAATCTCAATTCCTGAAGAATTTATTTTTGATACATACACAAAGCTCTCGATTTCAATTTCATCGTACACAGATTTCATCAGCTGGGCAATCTTTTCTGCTGTTTCTTTTTTTTCTGCCAGCATAAAAATTGAAGGTCCTGAACCTGAAATCCCGCCTCCAAGCGCACCAGCTTCCAAACTTCTTGCTTTAATCTCATCAAATTTCGGAATTAGAATGCTCCTTACGGGTTCTATAATCACATCATTCAGACTTCGTCCGATGAGGGGGATGTCGTTTTTAAGGATTCCAGTCACCAGTCCTGCAATGTTTCCCCACTGTTCAACAGCGTCTTTAAGAAGGATATTTTTCTTTAAAATCTGTCGTGCGTCAGAAGTTTTAACCTCTACCTGCGGATGTACTGCAGCCACAAACAGATTGGGTGTACTTAAAGGAATAATATCAATCGGAGAGGAGGATTTTACCAATGTGATACCTCCATAAATGCACGGAGCAATATTGTCTGCATGGCGTACTCCGGAAGCGAGCTCTTCACCGAACATGGCAAAGTGAATCATTTCTTCCTGGGATAAAATATTTCCTAATAAAGCATTGGCCCCAAAAGCGGCTCCGGCGGCACTTGCCGCACTGGAGCCGAGCCCGCTGCCCGGCTTTATATGTTTACGGATCGTTACTTCAAAACCTTTCGTCAGTTTTAGATGTTCTATGATATTCTGAAGGACAACACCTGCTACATTTTTTGACGGATCTTCCGGAAGTCCAAAATGATCTTCATGTCTGATAATGATCTCAGGACTGTCCAGTAATTTCAGTTCCATTTCGTCATAGGGCTCATGGATAGCCATTCCCAGGATATCAAATCCGCAAACGAGATTGGCTACCGTAGCCGGGACTTTTATTTTTATCTTTTTCATATTATTTATTTTAAACTGACCGTATAATATCTGCAAAAACACCGCTGGCAGTTACTTCAGCCCCTGCACCGGCTCCCTTTACAACAAGAGGCTGCTCGGAGTATCTTAAAGTTTTGAAGATGACAATATTGTCTTTGCCATACAGATGGTAGAGATCACTGTCCGGAGCAACATGCTGAAGACCGACTTTAGCTTTACCATCTTTAAATTCAGCAGTATATTTCAGGATCTTGCCATTTTTCTGTGCTTCACTAACTAAATTTTTAAAGTGATTTTCGTATTCAGTAAGCTTCTCATAGAAGTTTTCTACACTTCCCTGGAGGCATTCCTCAGGCAGAAAACTTTCATTTTCTATATTTTCAAACTGGAGTGGGTATCCGGCTTCTCTGGCCAGAATTAAAATTTTTCGGGCTACATCAGTTCCGGTCAGATCCAGCCGTGGATCAGGTTCAGTAAAACCTTCTTTCTGAGCCTGGGCAACAACTTCTGAAAACGTTCTGCTTCCGTCATAATTGTTAAAGACAAAATTTAAGGTTCCGCTTAGTACTGCCTGAATGGACGTGATTTTATCACCGCTTTTCATGAGATCATTAATGGTCCCGATAACCGGAAGCCCGGCTCCTACATTGGTTTCAAAGTAGAATTTGCAGTTGTGATTCCGGGCAGTACTTTTTAAGTTTTTATACACTTCAAAATCTGAGGAAGCTGCAATTTTATTGCAGGCCACAATATTGATGCTTCTTTTTAATAAATTATCATAAATTTCCGGCACTGATGAGCTGGCAGTTACATCAATAAATACTGAATTCCGAAGGTTTCGGGAAATAATTTCTTCTGCAAAGCCATAGATAGACGCTTCGACACCTTTTTCAATCCAGTTACTGTACTCGGTTTCAGAAATTCCCTGATCAGAAAAAAACATTTTCCGGCTGTTGGAAATCCCCGCAATTCTTAGATTAATCAAATTGTTTTCCCGGAGATACTCATTTTGTTCAAAGATCTGTTCTACCAGTTTTGAGCCTACATTTCCTACTCCACAGAGATAAAGATGTACCTGCTTGATTTCAGATTCAAAAAATTCTTCATGAAGAACATTAACCGCTTTTCTAGTATCCTTTTCTGAAATAACAATGCTGATGTTCCTTTCTGAGGATCCCTGCGCAATAGCTCTGATATTAATCCCGTTGTTTCCCAGGCATCCGAACATTTTGGCACTGATTCCGCTTCTGTTTTTCATGTTTTCTCCTACCAGCGCCACAATTGAAAGCCCGGTTTCTATTTTTACAGGAGTCACTCTCTGAAGTTTTATGTCATCTTCAAAAGAGGAATTCACAGCACTTTCTGCATGAAACACCTCTTTTTCATTGACGGCAATGGTAATAGAATGTTCTGAAGAACCCTGGGTAATAAGAATAACATTAATTTTTTCAAGACTGAGACACTGAAAGAGTTTTGCTGAAGTTCCGGGAATTCCTACCATTCCGCTGCCTTCCAGGGTAAGAAGGGCAATATGGCTCATATTGGAAACTCCTGCGGCTATTTTTTGCTTTTCAACTGCTGATTTGTTTAATTTATGGGAAACTAATGTTCCATGCGCTTCCGGGGCAAAAGTATTTTTAATCTTAAGGTTGATATTTTTAATCATGACAGGTTGTATGGATGGCGGATACAGAACTTTGGCCCCAAAATGGGACAGTTCCATGGCTTCATGATAAGAAATTTCTGATATGGGCTTTGCATTGGAAACCAATCTCGGATCTGCAGTCATCATCCCGTCTACATCGGTCCAGATTTGGAGTTCTTCAGCTGAAACTGCTCCTGCAATAATTGCTGCTGTATAATCCGAGCCGCCTCTACCTAGTGTGGTGGCATTCCCATTTTGGTCTTTGGCAATAAAACCGGGCGCAACAATAATCTGATTTTTATGATCGGCTGCAAAATTTTTCACATTTTTTTCAGTGATTTCAAAATTTACTTTTGCATTGGTAAAGCTGCTGTCGGTTCTTATGTGGTCAGCTGAATTCATCCATATACAGTCCAATCCCTCATACTGAAGCCTGGCTGCAATAAGGCTTGAAGACAGAAACTCTCCATATGAAGTAATCCTGTCCCGGATCTTATCTGTAAATTCACCTAATACAAATATTCCGCTGTAGATATCTTCCATGTCATTAAAATGTTTTTTAACGAAGCTTAGCCACGAGCTCTGTAATAAAACAGGAATCAGTTCTTTGACAAGTTCCAGATGTTTTTCTTCCAGGTTTTTAATGAGGGAAATATACTTTTCATCTTTAAGAGAGGCATATTCAGCTGCTTTTATCAGGGTGTCGGTAACATTGTGAAGGGCTGAAACTACAACAATTACTTTGCTCTGTAAAGATTCTTTTTTAATAATATTTTCTGCCAGAAGGATATTTCCGGCATTGGCGACGGATGTACCGCCGAATTTTAAGACTTTCATCCAATTAATATTTAAGGTTGGGTAAAACGAAAGGTTTACTCTTTAAAAAAAGAGTACGGGTGCAGGAAATAATATGTGAATATGTACCCCGCTAAGGGGTAGTTGTTGTAGTTGTGAATGTAGAAACAAAAGATAGTCCCGAAATAAGTGATTCCGGTACAGAAATATCTGATATGTTTCTTAGAAAGTTCATTCTTTACCAAACAAATGTACAAATTATTCGGAGATATCAAAATTATTTTAGTGTACAATTCTATTTGTAATTCATTTTTAAGGGATATATATGGGGTGAAATTTGATTTTTTCTTTTAAAAGAGCTATATTTAAATTCTAAAACAAAATAAAATTACTATGAAAAATTTAAAGAAAATGTCTCGGGAAAAATTAGGAAAGATTAACGGTGCAGTTTCCGACTGTAGTGGATGCCCGACTGGTGGATTTGGTCCTGGTGGGCCTTCCGGAGGATATGATTATTCATGTGAAGATTATAACGTTCTTCCGAGCCGATGCAAAAGCTGTGTTTTTGTTAGCTCGGAATGTTTCCAATAACCGGTAGTAAAAAAGAATTGTGGGGCTGTCTGTAAAGACAGTCCTTTTTTATTGTTACTACAGAAATCATTCAAACTGTATCAGTTAATCAATATTTGGCTACACCTATTAATTCTTGTTTTGTTTTAAAGCCTGTATGATTCATATTTGTTAAGCATACAACAGTATATAAAAATTCAGTTATAATCGAAATGCAAATTCAAGATATTATGAAAAAAATTAAAAAACTTTCAAGAGAAGAAAAGAGTAAAATAAGTGGTGGGTTTACCCAGTTTCAGATCGACACATGTGGCGGTGCTGCTTATGTATGTTACCGTAGCGGTGGCGCTTGGGGCTGCTGGAGAACTCCGGGAACCTGTTATGTTCCTATGTTTACATAAATCGTTACTAACAATAAAAAAATATTATGAGAAAATTATCGAAACAACAGTTGAAAACAATAAATGGTGCAGCATGTCCCGGAGGTTGTCCCTATCCTGCAGGAACTACTTTTGGCCCTCCGGGATCTGGAGCAACGCGCAGCTGCCAGCAATATGCGGCTTTGACGGATTGCTGTAAAGGGCAGTATCTTGTGATGATGAGTTGCATAGGCCCGGTAGTTAATTGAAATTTTATTCTTCATGGTGTGATATTTCTTCACTAATGATGTTTAAAGTATTATTTTATTAAATAAAATGACTATGAAAAATTTAAAGAAACTTTCAAGAGAAGAAAAGGGTAAAATCAGCGGTGGGTTTACCGATTTTCAGATTGAGACATGTGGCGGTGCTGCTTATGTATGCTTCCGTGGTGGCGGTGCCTGGGGCTGCTGGAGGACTCCGGGAGGTACATGCTATGCTCCAATGGTGTAATTATTTTAAGCCAGTCTTTATTTTATTAATATGTTTTCATGGATGAGGTTTAAAATGCTATATTTAGAAACCAAAACAAATCAATATGAAAAATCTTAAAAAATTAGGCAGGGAGAATCTGAAATCAATTAACGGAGGAAATACCTGTTTTGAGTATTGCCCTCCAGGACCTTATGGAGTAGGCCCGGAGTATCCAAAATCATGTGAAGATTTTAATGCTTTGCCTGAATGCTGCAAATTAAGGGTGAAAGTAGATTATTTCTGCTTCGGACCCATATAAAAAATAAAGCACTGTTTCATAACAGTGCTTTTTTAATTTACTAAAATTGATTAACTCATCAACTTTTAAGAAGTGGCTAAACATTTTGGCGGGCTACCGCATACTCCCGGAATGCATACTTCATCGGGTTTACAATAAGTGGCACATTCTGTTGATGTTCCGCCATTGATACTTTTAAGACATACTTTGTCTAATTTTTTAAAATTTTTCATATTAAAAGATTTTGGTTTGAACCTTAAATATATAAAAAATTATTTTATACTTTTCGAAAGATCCAGCATTGCCTCAATAGGTTTCAAAGCTTTTAAACGAAGCTCTTCGTCGATAAGGATTTCCGGAAGTTCATATTTCATACACAGATATAATTTCTCCATGGTATTACGTTTCATATAGAAACATTCTGAGCAGTTGCAGCTTTCGTCAAAAACCAGCGCCGGAATCAATTCCTTGTGTGGAGCACGTTTTTTCATTTCGTGAAGAATTCCTTCCTCGGTTGCGATAATGAATTTCTGACAGTCATCTTTTTCTACAAAATTCAACAGGGCTGAAGTAGAACCAATGAAATGAGCCAGCTTTAAAACGGCTTCCTCACTTTCAGGATGGGCAATAAGCTTCGCATCAGGGTTGTCTGCCATCTGTTGGGCAATTCTTTCCATAGAAAATGCTTCGTGTACTATGCAGCTTCCATCCCAAAGAATCATATCACGACCGGTTTTCTTAGATAAATATCTTCCTAAGTTTTTATCCGGGGCAAAAATGATAGGTCTGTCTTTTGGCAGGGCTTCAATCACGGTTTCAGCATTTGAGCTGGTTACAATGATATCACTTTCAGCTTTAGTTTCAGCGTTGCAGTTGATATAAGTGGCGATCAGAGCATTAGGATGCTGCTCGCGCATCTTTCTCAGTCCTTCTCCTGAACATCCGTCTGCCAAAGAGCATCCGGCCATGGTATCGGGAAGAACTACTTTTTTAGTCGGGTTCAGAATTTTAGCAGCTTCTGCCATGAAGTGTACTCCGCAGAACACGATCATGTCTGCATTGGTATCTTTGGCCTGTCTTGCCAGCTGCAGGGAATCTCCCAGGAAATCAGCAATATCCTGGATCTCTCCCGGCTGATAATAATGGGCAAGGATCACTGCATTTTTTTCTTCTTTAAGTTTCAGAATAGCTTTCACCAATTCTTCTCCTTGAGGAATCGCTATGTCTTTTATATCCAGAAATCCTCTTACAGGAATCGCAGATTTAGCTTTTTCTAATGTTTCGGTACTCATATCCACCTTAATGTTTTTTAATTATAGAAGTTAGAGATTAGAAATTAGAAATTAGAGTTTAAATGCAACTTAAATAAGTATAACAGTACAACTAACTTCTAATTTCTAGCTTCTTTCTATAAATTTTTTTATTAAACTTTCTATTTCTCTTTTTGCTACGTCAAGATCGGTATTAATGACGATCCTGTCAAACTCTTTCGCAAAGGTCATTTCTTCTCCTGCCTTTGCTACACGGGTTTTGATGGTTTCTGCATCGTCCGTGTTTCTGGAGATCAATCTTCGTTCCAATTCTTCTATGGAAGGCGGTTCAATGAAAATAGACAGGGCTTTCTCTCCAAAATACTTTTTTAAGGAAATGCCTCCTTTTACATCTACATCAAAAATAACTACTTTTCCCTGATTCCAGATTTTCTCCACTTCAGATTTTAAAGTACCGTAATATTTGTCAGTATATACCTCTTCATATTCTACAAAAGCATCTTCTGCTATTTTCTGTCTGAATTCATCCGGACTCAGAAAATGATAATCCACTGCATGGGTTTCACTTCCTCTTGGCTGTCTTGTAGTACATGAGATAGAAAATGCCAGTTCAGGAAACGTTTCCAGAGAATGCTTTACTAATGTAGTTTTTCCGCTCCCCGATGGTGCTGAAAATATGATAACTTTATTCATTTTATTTCGGGTTTCGAGTCTCGGATTCCAGGTTTTATTCCAAGCTACGTATCCGGACCCCGTAACTTATAATACGTTTAATGTCTGTTCTTTAATTTTTTCCAAATCATCCTTCATCATGACCACCAGCTTCTGGATTTCTGCATGATTGGCCTTTGAACCTAAAGTATTGATCTCCCTTCCGATCTCTTGAGAGATAAAACCAAGTTTTTTTCCGTTGAAATCTTCAGTATCCATTACTTCTTTGTAGTATTTCAAATGCTGGGTCAGCCTTACTTTTTCCTCTGCAATATCAAGTTTCTCCGTGAAATAAGCCATTTCCTGATAGAAACGCGTTTCATCCACATTCTCGAATTCTTTTAAAGATTTCTGATAACGTTCTTTTACAGAAATGATTCTTTCTTCTTCAAAAGGAACCACTTCAGAAAGATATCTATCAATATTCTGGATATTTCTTTCGAGTTCTTCATGTAAAATAGTTCCTTCTGTCTTTCTGAATTCCATGAAACGATCTACAGCTGCATGAACGATCTTTGCCAAAGCTTCCCATTCTCCTTCCGTAAGTTCGTCAGGTCTTGAAGTAATGGCATCAGGAAGCCTTACTGCCATTTTCAGGTATTCAAAGTCTGGGCCGTCCGAAGCGATGTTTCGAAGTTCATTCATATAGGAGTCAATTAGGCTCCTGTTGATCTTCACGTCATTTGTCTCTTCAAGGTTCTCCAAATTAATGTAGCAATCTACCTTTCCACGGATAATTCTGTCGTTAAGGATTTTTCTGATCTCAAATTCTTTCTCTTTATAACGTAAAGGTACTTTGATATTCAAATCGAAGCTTTTGCTGTTCAGAGATTTAATATCTATTGAAATCTTTTTTCCTTCAAAAACACCTTCGGCTCTGCCGAATCCCGTCATTGATAAAATCATAGTTTTTTATTGTTGTACAAAGATAAACATTTAAATTAGCACTGTGAAATCGCAGTGATTTGGAAATCACAATTAATGATGAAGATTTTAGATTCCATATGACCTTTAAAAAACAAACAGATAAACTACATATGAAAAATTTGATTTCTGTTGTAGGGCCCACCGGAATAGGCAAAACGAGACTTGCAATTGATCTGGCAAAGCATTTCAATACGGAAATTGTTTCTTGTGATTCCCGCCAGTTTTTTAAAGAAATGAAAATAGGGACAGCATCGCCGTCGGAAGAAGAACTGGCGGAAGCCCCTCATCATTTTATCGGAAATCTTTCTGTTCAGGAATACTATTCTATCGGACAATACGAGGAAGATGCGTTAAAAAAACTTAATGAACTTTTTGTCAATCATGACACTGTTATTTTGGTCGGTGGAAGTATGATGTATGAAAAAGCAGTTATTGAAGGATTGAATGATCTGCCTGAAGCTGATGAAAACAATCAGAAGAAATTACAGGAAATCCTTGATACGGAGGGAATCGAAAAACTTCAGCAAATCCTGAAAGAACTTGATCCTGAATATTTCGAAGTGGTGGATTTTCACAATCACAGAAGACTTTTACGGGCTATTGACGTGATCTGGCAGACGAATAAAAAATACTCTGAGCAGATTGCTGTTTCCCAGGATTCCAGAGACTTTAATGTGATCCGTATCGGAATTGAAGCTCCAAGGGAAGATTTGTATGACAGAATCAATAGCAGGGTAGATATCATGATGGAGAAAGGGCTTTTGGCGGAAGTGGAAAGTTTAGAGAAATTTAAAGATCTTACAGCGTTAAAAACTGTTGGATATGCAGAATTATTCAAATATTTCGACGGAGAATGGGATCTGGAATTTGCCGTTTCCGAAATTAAAAAGAACAGCCGCAGATATGCCAAGCGTCAGTTGACGTGGTACAGAAAAGCGGATGATATTCACTATTTGCCATTGGGATATTCAAAAGAGGATTTTGATGGGTTGATTAAGTATGTAAGTGAGAAAATTTGAAATAAATTAATGAAAATTTTAATAAAGCTTTGTATACTTATAAAAAAACTGAACCTCATAAAAATGAAATTCAGTTAATAGTGCTAGCTGTAAATTAATTTAGGCAGCGTCCCAGATTTTAATAATTTCTAGACATTCCTTTTTATAGGAACTAATAATATTTTTTTTTGCAGTTGAATTTGATATAAATCCACTACCAAAAATATCCAAAGAAATACAGAATTCAGGCAAAACAATCTGCTTTCCCTCTGTTACATTTTTCTCTAGAAAAGTACAAATTCCAGAAGCAATAATTTGTTGTTGTTCTGTATCAAAGTAGTTTGATTTTGAGATATGAAGCTTAATCCCTCCAAATACTTCATTTCCGTTAATTATCGTTTTGAAGATAATTTCAGGTGCTATAATTATTGAAATTCCATTAACCTCTATATCATTTTTAAACTGTTTTGGATTCAAAAATTCTAAATTTTCATCTTTAAAAACCTTAGGGATTTTCAGCATTAAAAATTTTTCTAATGCTTCGATTGAAACAGTTTTGTCACTTGATTGCCTTTTTGATTGTGGGACTCTTGCTGATAAGTTTGCCAAAGCATCATCTATATGTTTCAGAGAGCCATTATTCTTTAATGTTTTTCTAATTCTCGCTTTTGCAAGCTGATAATAAGCAATTCTAAATAGATTAGGCTTTTTTTGTTGCCTAATAATTCTTTGCTTTTTTGAATCAGTAGCTTTTACAAAATCTGCATACTGATTTATGGATATGATACACTTCTTCATAAATTTAACCTTTAGGTGGGAATGTATCATTTCCATAAGAATCTTTTGCTCTTATTTGTCCATTTTGTCTATGTATTAATAGTTCGGACTGATTGTTTGTGGCGACATTTTTAGCTATTTGGATAGCTTTCTTCTGCGTATCTACAATTCTATACGCTTTACTACTATTGGCAGTTTTAACTTGCCAATTTTCTCCTTTTGGAGTGACATGTACATTTTTTTTCATTGGTACAAAATTTAATATGTTAAAAATATGTTAAAAACGCACCAAAATTTGTTTCAAATATAATTATTTATACCTTTGCACACTTAAACGATCAAATTCAGTGTTTCTAAAAGGCTGAAACCAACTTTGGTGCAAACTAGCACTAAAGTTTTTTCGCACAAAAAATATTCCATTTTAATTTTTAATGACAATGTGTTAAAAAATGTGACATTGTTGCTTTTGTGACAAATTGTCATACATTTGTTAAGGAAATTATTTGAGAAAAATAAAAATGCGATCCCGAAAGACCGCACTCCAAACAATATAATTAAATTTACTACTTCCAACCGCCGCCAAGAGCTCTGTAAAGATCTACAATGCTGCTCAGCCTCTGTCTTTTTACAGACGCAAGATTCAGTTCAGCCTGCAGAGAATTTCCCTGAGCTGTGATCACTTCTAAGTAATTGGCCATACCGCCTTTGTAAAGCATCTCGGCACTTTTTATTCCGTTTTTCAACGTTGACACCTGTTCTGTTGCTTTCTGTTCCTGAACTTTTAAGCTTTCATTGGAAACCAAAGCATCGGAAACTTCACCCACAGCATTTAAAACAGATTGACGGAAGGCCAAAACGTTTTTCTCTCTCTGGATTTTAGCTACATTCAGGTCGGTTTTTAACTGTCTTTTCTGAAAAATTGGCTGGGTAATTCCTCCCAATACAGATCCGAACAGAGAGGCCGGAATCTGGAACCAATTATCAATTTTAAATGAATTTACGCCTCCGCTTGCTGTAATCTTCAAAGCCGGGTACATATTTGCCTGAGCAATTCCCACCATTGAATTGGATTCCAACAGAACCAGTTCCTGCTGACGGACATCCGGACGACGGCTCACCATTGCTGCCGGAAGTCCTGCTGAAATACCCTGTGGAAGAGAAGTGTCAGACATTTCGATTGTTCTGCTGATTTTAGTCGGGTTTTCACCTACAAGAATACTCAAAGCATTTTCCTGGATTGCAATATTTTGTTCCAATTGAGTAATCAAGAGCTCCGTAGACTGTTTCTGTGCCGTAGCCTGCTGAACACCTAAAGAAGTTGTATCACCGCTTTGCCACATTTTTTCAGTAATCGAAAGGGTATTGGTGCTTAATTCCAGATTTGATTTTGCAATATTTAATTGCTTGTCAAGCATCAACAGGTTATAATATCCCTGGGCAATCGCTGCTACAACCTGTGTCTGAATTGCTTTTGTAGCTTCATAAGTTTGCAGGTACTGCATTCTTGAAACTTCCTGCTGATTTTTGATCTTACCCCAGATGTCAGCTTCCCATGAAAGGTTGAATGCAGCATTGTAATCTTCAACGTGGTTCTGGCCTAAAAATGAATTTAAGCTTTTCCCGTTCATGCTGTTTTCCGAAGGTTTTGAAATTTGCGCGGAAACTGCAAAGCCTACATCAGGATATTGAAGATATTTTGCCTGTTTCAGTTTTTCCTGTGAAGAAGCTACCTGTTTCAGAGCGATCTGCAGATCATAGTTATTTTTTATTCCTTTTTCAATCAGTCCCTGTAAAATGGGGTCGCTGAAAAACTGTTTCCA
This sequence comes from Chryseobacterium lathyri, assembly GCF_030812195.1. GTDB lineage: Bacteria > Bacteroidota > Bacteroidia > Flavobacteriales > Weeksellaceae > Chryseobacterium > Chryseobacterium lathyri_A. Next base: position 632,423 of record NZ_JAUSSF010000003.1, on the reverse strand, counting down.
TTCCAGGTTGGCAACACTTGCTGTATCAGCAGTTGCTGTGTATTGGAATTTTTCCGGGAGCTGAAGGTCCGGCTCCGTGTATGCCAGTTTTGACACACACGAAACCGCGCCTAAAGCCAATATAAGTGTTAGAAGAAAATTCTTAATTCTTTTCATAGTTTTAAATAGAATTTTAATTGAAAACAAAACTTTGAGATGCTTTTATTGCAAAGAGTCTTTAGTAGGAGAAATTTGCATCAATGATGTCAGTTTGAATAGTTGCTTCTCTATTGATCCCAAAGTTTTGTATATCATATGTATTAATGTGCAGGGGCTAAAAGTTCTTCCTCCAATTTCTGTTTTTGAAGTCTTCTCTTTTTCCTGCTAGGCATTTTTTCATGCAGATACTGGAAGATCACATACATTACCGGAATAATGAAGATCCCGAATACTACACCTGTAAACATTCCTCCTACGGTACTGATACCGATAGAGTGGTTACCTTTTGCTGCAGCTCCCTGTGTCCAAACCAGTGGAAGCATACCGATGATAAAAGCAAATGAGGTCATCAGAATAGGTCTCAAACGTAATCTTGAAGCCTGAAGTGCTGATTCAATCAGTGTTTTTCCTGCTTTTCTTCTCTGAACGGCAAACTCTACAATCAGAATTGCGTTTTTCGCTAACAGCCCGACCAGCATGATCAAACCTACCTGAACGTAAATATTATTGTCAATTCCCGCTAAACCAGTGAAAGCAAATACTCCGAAAATCCCTGTAGGAACTGTCAAAATAACAGCGAACGGAAGGATATAACTTTCATACTGGGCAGCCAATAAGAAATACACAAATAGTATACTTAACATGAATACAAATGCAGTCTGGCCACCTGTTTTGATCTCCTCACGGGTAATTCCCGTCCATTCATACCCGAAACCTCTCGGAAGTGATTTCTGAGCCACTTCTTCTACAGCTTTAATGGCGTCTCCGGTACTGTAACCAGGTTTTGGAGTTCCGTTAATGGTTACTGCATTGAACAGGTTGTTTCTTGTTACGGTTTCAGGGCCGAAAGTTCTTTTTAAAGTGACCAAGGTTTTTACAGGAACCATTTCACCTAAATTATTTTTAACGTAAATTCCTTCCAGGGAATTCGCGTCTGTACGGTAAGGAATATCTGCCTGGGCCATTACCCTGTAATATTTCCCGAACCTGTTGAAATCCGAAACAAAGCTACTTCCGTAATAGATCTGCATGGTCTGCATCAATTCTGTTATGGAAACACCCAGCTGATTGGCTTTATCCGAATCTACATCAATTGTGTACTGTGGATTTCCGGCAGCATAAGTGGTAAAAGCAAATGCAATTTCAGGACGTTTCATCAGTTCGCCGATGAAGGCTTGGGTTGTTGTTCCCAACTGTTCAAAAGAGCCGTTTGTTTTATCCTGAAGCATGAATTCAAATCCGGAAACGTTACCAAATCCCTGTACTGTTGGGAAATTGAAGAAGAATGCATTGGCATCTTTCACCTGCGCAACTTTCCCTGTCAATGCTGCTGCAATCTGGTCAGGATCTTTCATTTCACCGCGGTCTTTATAATCTTTCAGTTTGATAAAACCGGCAGAATAAGGGGAAGCGTTGGCATTACTGATAAAGTTCATCCCATCGGCTACCCAAAGGTGATTCATGGCTTTTTCAGCATTTACAATTTTATCGATCTGCTCAGTCGCTCTGTTCGTTCTGTCCAGTGAACTTCCCGGAGGGGTATTCACGGCATACAGAACAAATCCCTGGTCTTCTGTTGGAATAAATCCTGTAGGCGCTTTATTGATTAAGAAAACACTGGCAGCAATGATAACAGCTAGTCCTCCTACTGCAACCCATTTGTTTTTGATTAAAAACTTAAGGCTGTAGATATATTTTCTGGTCATATTATTAAATGCGACATTGAATGCATTGAAGAATTTCGCTCCAAAACCTTTTTTATGACCGTGCTCGCCATGTTCCCCCTGAGGATCGTTCAGGAATAAGGCACATAAAGCAGGACTCAACGTTAATGCATTTACTGCTGAAATCATAATTGCAATGACCAAAGTAAAAGCGAACTGTCTGTAGAAAACTCCCGCAGGACCCTGCATGAAACCAACCGGAATAAATACAGCACACATGACCAGGGTAATGGAAATAATAGCGCCGGAAATTTCACTCATGGAATTTGTAGTGGCCTGCTCTACAGGCATACCTGTCTGTTCCATTTTGGAATGGACGGCCTCTACTACCACAATGGCATCATCCACCACAATACCGATGGCGAGTACCAAGGCGAACAACGTCAACATATTGATACTGAATCCAAATAATTGCAGGAAGAAAAAGGTACCAATAATCGCAACAGGAACTGCAATCGCAGGAATCAATGTAGATCTGAAATCCTGAAGGAAAATATATACTACAATAAATACCAGGATAAATGCAATCACCAAAGTCTCAACCACCTGATGAATAGAAGCATCAAGGAAATCTTTGGAATTGTACATAATGATCGGTTTCACCCCTTTTGGAAGGGTAGTGGAAAACTGATCCACCTGTTTTTCAATTTCAGTTAAAATTTCATTCGCATTGGAACCTGCAGTCTGAAGAATAGCGAATCCTGCTACAGGTTTACCGTCCACTCTGTTGGCTGCTGTATAAGTATAGGAACCGAATTCTACTCTTGCTACGTCTTTTAATCTTAAAAACGAGCCGTCATTATTGGCTTTAATAGCAATGTTTTCGTAGTCTTCATTTTTGCTTAATTTACCTTTATACTTTAGAATATATTCGTAAGTTTCTTTACTTCCCTGACCGAGACGTCCCGGGGCAGCTTCAAGGTTGTGGTCTTTGATAGCAGCCATTACTTCCTGTGGAGAAAGATTATTAGCGGCTAATCTGTCTGGTTTTAACCAGATTCTCATCGAGTAATCCCTCGTTCCGAAAACCTGAGCCTGGGCAACACCCGGAATACGCTGTATCTGAGGAATAACATTGATCTTAAGATAGTTTTGAAGAAACAGTTCGTCATATTGTTTAGGATCATCACTTGACAGTCCCATGAACATGATCATACTGTTCTGTACTTTCTGTGTGGATATTCCGGCCTGAACGACTTCCTGAGGAAGCTGGCTCATTGCTTTAGATACACGGTTCTGAACGTTTACGGCAGCATTATCTGCATCTGAGCCCTGCTTGAAGAACACGCTCAGGGTCATGGTACCGTCGTTACTTGAATTGGAAGTCATGTAGGTCATATTCTCAACCCCGTTTACAGCTTCTTCAATAGGAACGGCAACGGAACGGGCTACAACTTCAGCGTTCGCACCCGGATAAAATGCGGTTACCTGAACGCTGGGAGGTGCAATATCCGGAAACAGCGTGATCGGCAGGTTGAAAACCGAAAGAGCTCCCAGCAATAGCAGTATGATGGAGATGACCGTTGATAGTACCGGTCTTTCTATAAATTGTTTTAACATAAGAAGTTTATTTTTTTAAGTCTTCTGTATATGGAATAGGTTATAAAGGTTTAGCTCTCAATAAGCTGTCAGATGAAATTGCTTTCGGCTTGATAGAAGCTCCATCCTTTAAGTTTCCGATTCCGGTGTATACGATTTTCTCACCCGGAGAAAGTCCTTCAGAAATAAAGTAATAGCTTTCGGTTTTTCCTGAGATTTTTACCGGTTTGCTGGTTACTTTGTTGTCTTTACCTAAAATATAGACATAGGTTTTGTCCTGAATTTCAAAAGTGGATTCCTGTGGAATGACAACAGCATTGGAAAGCATCTGAGGCATGCGCACTCTTCCTGTATTTCCTGTTCTTAAAGCACCTTTTGCATTAGGGAAAACTGCACGAACGGTGATGGCTCCGGTAGTTTTATCAAACTGTCCGTCTACAATACTCATTTTACCTTTTTCAGGGTAAGTGCTGTTGTCTGCGATCACCAGATCTACCATTGGCATATTCTTCAGCTTTTCATCTAAAGTTGCTCCGGGATATTTATTCTGAAATGCAATGAAATCCAATTCACTTAAAGAGAAGTAGGCATAAATTTCGCTGATATCCGATAATAGCGTCAATGGGCTGGGATCTGTTCTTGAGATCAGACTTCCTTTTTTGTAAGGAATTCTTCCGATATATCCGCTTACAGGCGCTGTAATGGTGGTAAATCCTACATTGATTTTAGCGCCTCCTACAGATGCTTTTGCCTGTGATGCGGCGGCCACTGCGGCGGCGTAGTTTGCTTTTGCTGTTTTCATCTGCACATCAGAAACTACTTTAGCAGCTACCAGTGGCTGAAGTCTGTCAACTTCCACTTTAGCTTTCTGAATATTGGCATTGGCCACCTGCAAATTGGCCTGGGCCATATTCATTTGCTCGCCATATGCTCTTGAGTCTATTTTAAATAAAGGCTGTCCGGCTCTTACATAAGAGCCCTCTTCCACGTAGATCCTGTCCAGGTATCCATCGACCTGAGATCTGATCTCTACGTTATTTTTACCTTCCAGTGCGGTAGGGAATTCCTGATATGTTGTAGCTGGAGAGGTGATCACGGTGTAAACCGGAAGTTCCGGAGCAGGCGGTGCTGCATTGGAACCTTCTGCTGCTTGGGTACAGTTCTGCAAAAGGATAATACTTGATATAAGTACGATAAACCTTATTTTTCCAGGTATTTTCATTGTTGGTTTAATTTTTTTAATGAAGTGTTAAATTTAAGTAATAGTGTTCTTTTAAATGAATTCTGTTATTTTTCCTAACGGTGTTAATGATTTGTTCAAAAAAAATTTCAGAATTTTTAATAAAGGAGTCAGATCGTCATTTTCATAATTGCTGTCTGTTTTTTAATGTTGAAGTATATAAATGAGGTGTATTAAATGTGTGTTAAATTATCTAACGGTGTTAAGTGAATGGGGGAAATTTGCCCTGAAATATTGAATGATAGTTTCCATGTTTTTTAGTTTTTAACTGAATAATTTACCGATATTTGATGTTATTTTTCCTAACGGTGTTAATTTTTGGTTCAAAAAAAATTTATAAAGACTTAACGAAAGCGGAAACCGTTTCGTCTAAAGTTGTTTTATTCATTGTAGAAGGAATATCCGTATTTCGCATCATCATAATAGAGATCAGTCCATGCACAGCTGAAAATAGAGCGTGTGACATATGGCAGGCATTATCCGGATTAGATCCGTTTTTCTTGATGATATTATAGGTACACTCATAAATAAGGTCCTGGAATGACGAAAATTCTTCTTTCATCTGACCTTTTCCACTGCATTGCATTCCTAAACCGAACATCAATTGGTAGTATTCCTTATTTTTAAAAGCAAAATTCCAGTAGGCATCTACTATAGCAATAAGCTGTTCCTCAGGAGTATCAAATTTTCTCTGTGCTTTTAAGAGTTCTATGTGAAGACTGTGAAAGCCGTTCAGGGAAATTTCATATAAAATTGCTTCTTTGTTTTCAAAATAATCATACACTACAGGAGCACTGTACTCAATAGCATCTGCAATCTTACGCATCGAAAGTGATGCCCAGCCCTCTGTTTTAGCCAAACCGAAAGCCGCCTGCAAGATATTTGCACGGATAGATTCTTTCTCTCTTTGACGACGTTCATATAGGCCCATGATTTTTATTTACTAACAGTGTTAGCAAAACTACAAACTTTTTAATATATCTTCCAAATAATATTTGATAATTAACATTTAACGCAAGTTTATAAATTACTGAATTGGCTTGTATTAAAAGAAACTTTATCTTTGCGGATAAAGAAAATAAAGGATATGAATACTCCCTCAAATATGCTGGCTCTAGGAACCAAGGCTCCTTTTTTTGAGCTTCCGAACCCTTCAAAGGCTAATGAGATCCAATCTCTGGAAGATCTGAAAGGTGAAAAAGGAACACTGGTGATCTTTATGTGCAACCATTGCCCGTTTGTTCTTCACGTGATCGACAAGATCAACGAATTGTATGAAGATTATAATGATAAAGGGATTGAATTTATTGCGATCAATGCCAATGATGTAGAAAAATATCTGGCTGATGCTCCGGAAAAAATGATAGAATTCCAGATCGAAAGAAATTTTGATTTCCCTTATTTGTACGACGAAAGTCAGGCCGTTGCTAAAGCTTATGATGCTGCATGTACACCGGACTTTTATTTCTTTGATGATAAATTAGACCTTATCTACAGAGGACAAATGGATGATTCAAGACCTGGAAATAATAAAGATGTAACCGGGGAAGATCTGATCATTGCTTTCGAAAATCTTTTGTTGGGGGAACCGCAGGAAGAGATCCAAAGACCAAGTATGGGGTGTAATATCAAATGGAAATAATACTGAATGGTTGAGATTTTGACCATCATATAAATAAGTATAAAGCTGTTCTTTTTCAAGAGCAGCTTTTCTATGCCCAGACTATTTTATGGACATTCCGGAAGTGACAATAAATTATTTTTTACTGTACTGTCTGCTTCAGTCCTTAAATATTGGGTGCCATTGCTGGTTTTCCATCAACAGGATAAATTAATTGACAAAGGATTTAAAAACTGGCCTTAACCTTAGCTTCATTCTCAACCTTTAAATCCACATTTACATTATTATGGGAATAGTTTTTAATAAACTCAGAAGGCGTCTTCTCCGTATACTTTTTAAACATCCTGTTAAAATAAGTTACATTATTAAATCCGCAGCTGTAACTGCATTCTGAGATACTCTTATCCTGAGCCATCAGCAGACATGCCTTATTAATACGATACCGGTTTACGAATTCCGTAAACGTGATCTGGGTGGCTTTTTTGAAAAAATTACAGAAAGCCGGAAGCGTGAGGTTCGCAATTCGTGCTACATCTTCGATATTGATTTCCTGATCATAATTATGTTCTACGTAAGTAAAGATGTTCTCCAGTCTTGTCTTGTTTTTTGAGATAATGGTGTAAGGCATGATTTCTTTGTTCAAAAGATCATAATCTTTACATTTTGAAAGCTCAAACAGAATTTCCAGCAGGAGCAGATATCTTTTGTAGCCTTCGGATTCCAGCATCAGTTTTAGTTTGGGAAGCATCACTTTTTTGATCTTATGAGGAAAATGAATTCCATATTTCGAAATTTCCAACAGATTTTTGATCGATCGGGCTTCCACTTCCTGTTGCGGGAACTGAAGAATTTCCTCCCTGAACTGAAGGACAATTTCTTCATGAGGATCTGTAGAATTTAATCCAAAACCTGAATGCGGAATATTGGAACCTATTAATACCAAATCACCATTCGTATAATTGCTTTTGTGATAGCCCACATGGCGGGTTCCGTTTCCAGAAACAATACATACAAGTTCGATTTCGGGATGGTAATGGTACTCCCATTTAAATTCTGAAATCGGCGAATTGTTGTGCAAAGTGCGGAAGGAACTCTTTTCGTCAGGAATTATTCTTTCAAAACTAACTTTCATCTGATTAATCGTATTTATTCAATAAAAATACTAATTATATTAATATAGTTCAAATATTGATTTATTGTGTTAAATTAATGTTAACCTAAATGCTTCTATCTTAGCTGACAAGAAATGATCTCCATGAAAAATTTCAATATTAAAGCTGTATTATTTTTGAATTATTTTGTTTTTGCGATTCTTTTGAATTCCGTGGGAACCGTTATTCTGCAGGTACAGCAAAACTTCGGAATCTCAAAATCTTCTGCAAGCGTTCTAGAAGGCTTTAAAGATCTGCCGATTGCCATATGCTCATTTATTCTGGCTTCATTTCTGCCCAAAATAGGAATCAAGAACTCTATGCTCATTGGGCTTTTTCTGGTGAGCTGTATGTGCTTTGTAATGCCATTTTCAAATGACTTCTGGTTTTTCAAATTGCTATTTGCTATTGTAGGAATTTCATTTGCTTTAATAAAGATCTCAGTTTTTACTTCTATTGGTCTTGTCACCGATACAGATAAAGAGCATTCGAGCTTTATGGGATTTCTGGAAGGTTTTTTTATGATCGGTGTACTGGCGGGAAATGTACTTTTCAGCTTGTTTATTGATGATCACAATCCGAAATCTACCCAATGGCTGAATGTATATTGGGTGTTGGGAGCACTTTCCGCATTGTCATTTTTGTTTTTATTCTTTTCAAAGCTAAATGAAAACGAAGCCAGAAGCGAGAAAACTGATTTGCTGGGAGATCTGAAGAACAGTATCAGTTTATTCAGTTATAAAAAAGTATTGTTTTTCCTCTTGTGTGCCTTCTTATTTGTACTGGTAGAACAGAGCTTCCAGACATGGACACCTACTTTTTATAAAGAAATATTAAAACTTCCTACTTCTATGAGTATCCAGGCGGGAGCAGTTCTGGCAGGAGCTTTTGCACTGGGAAGATTCTTATCGGGGTTTTTCTCGAAAAAATTCAGCTGGATCTATGTGGTTTCTTTCTGTGTGGTCGGGTTTGCGGTAAGTATTATTTTGGTTCTGCCACTGACTCATAACATTCGGATTGATGAAGGAACAGGATGGTTTAATGCACCTCTTGTGGTGTATTTATTTCCTTTAATGGGAGGTTTGCTGGCACCTATTTACCCAAGTATCAATTCTGTGATCCTGGCATCCATTCCAAAATATTTACACAGCGCCATGTCCGGGCTGATTGTGGTTTTTTCTGCGATCGGCGGAACGATTGGCTCTATGATCACCGGTTTTGTTTTCCAGGAATTCAGTGGGCAGCAGGCATTTTATCTTTCACTGATTCCGCTTTCACTGCTGATCATTTCAGCTATTTTCATGAATAAATTAAAAATAAATCCTAAGAAATAATAATGAATAAACAGCTTTACATAAAGGAAATTCAGGCTCTTTTTGATGTTGTACAGAGAGCACAGATCTTTGAGGATCAAAAGATGATGACAGATGCCGTTCCGATGTTTCCTGTTTCTGAGATCAATGCAGAGTATAACAAGAAAAAGAGCAGTGAAGGGTTTGATCTGAAAGATTTTGTAATGGCCAATTTTGATTTTCTGGAAGCTAAAATATCAATTCAAAGGGAAGATCACTTGCCGATCGAGCAACATATCGAAAAGCTTTGGGATGAACTGACCCGTACGGCTTATGAAGAAAAAGGAACATTACTAAAGCTTCCAAAACCATACATTGTGCCGGGAGGCCGTTTTAATGAGTTCTTTTATTGGGACAGCTATTTCATTATGCTTGGTCTACAGGTTTCCGGGAGAACGGAAATGATGGAAAACATTGTGGAGAACTGTTCATATCTAATTCAAAATGTAGGCTTTGTTCCAAATGCAAGCAGAACACATTTTTTGAGCCGTTCACAGCCTCCATACTTTTCGCTGATGCTGGATCTGCTTTTTGAAACCAACAATGACGAAAAAATTTATACTCAATATCATGACACTTTAGAAAAAGAATATGCTTTCTGGATGAACGGGGAAGAATGGCTGGACAACGATTCCACTGTAGAACGAGTGGCAAAGACAAAGAACGGAGATATCCTGAACCGTTATTATGATGCAGAAAATGCCCCACGCCCTGAAAGTTATCTGATTGATATTGAAGACAGCGAAAATACAGGAGAGGAATTCTACCGTAATATAAGAAGTGCCTGCGAATCCGGCTGGGATTTTTCCAGCAGATGGTTTGCAGACGGAGAACACATACAGACGATAGAAACACTGAATATTGCAGAAGTGGATCTGAACAGCCTTTTATGGCATTTGGAGAAAACACTGGCACAATCTTCAGCGCTTCTGAATCTGACAGAAAAAGAAAATTATTTTACTGAAAGAGCAGCAAGACGCAGACAGATGATCAATATATACTTTTGGGATGAAAATACTGAATGTTATAAAGATTATCACTTAAAAAAACACAAAAACACACCGTCTGAACATATTGCTGCTCTTTACCCTTTATTTCTGGGACTGGCAGACCAGGCACAGGCAGAATCTGTTGCCAGAAATATAGCAGAGAAGTTCCTGTATCAGGGAGGTCTTGTGACCACTACAAAGAAAACCGGCCAGCAATGGGATCTTCCAAATGCATGGGCCCCATACCAGTGGTTAGGTTTCAAAGCGATGAAGAATTACGGCTTTAATGAACTGGCTGCGGAAATAAAAAACAACTGGTGCGGAAATGTAGAAAGGGTATACAGCAACACCGGAAAATTAATGGAAAAATACAATGCGTTAGATACTGAAACAATTGCGGGAGGCGGAGAATATCCGAATCAGGATGGATTCGGATGGACAAATGGGGTCTATCTTAAATTAAAACAAAACTAACTATATAAAAATCATGCTATGAAAAAAAGATCGATATTTTTAATGGCTGCCACCGCTACGCTTTACTTTAATAATGCGTATGCCCAGGAAACCCCTCAGGATTCAGTCAAAACGTCTTCCATAGACCAAATTGTTATTACCGGGAACTCCGGACCGAAAAAGAAAATAGAATCCAGTACAGCTATTTCTACATTTACCGCGAAAGAAATCCAGAAGCAGAACCCCATCAGTGCTGCTGCATTACTGCAGAGAGTTCCTGGATTTGCCGTGGAAACTTCAGGTGGTGAAGTAGGTAACAACCTTTTTGCAAGAGGTATTCCCTCTGCAGGAGCTTATGAATTTGTACAGGTCCAGGAAGATGGGCTGCCGGTTTTTGAAGACGGTGCACTTCAGTTTGCGAATGCAGATAATTTTTTCCGTGTGGATAATACAGTAAACCGTCTGGAAGCCCTGAGAGGAGGTTCAGGCTCTATCTATGCAAATAATTCTCCCGGAGGTCTGATCAACTTTATTACTAAAGAAGGGAGCAATGATTTTAGAGGTACAGCTAAACTGGAAACCAGTACTTATGGCCTGATGCGTACAGATATTAACGTAGGAGGTGCCTTAGTTCAGGATAAATTGTTCTTTAACGTTGGCGGATTTTACCGAACAGATAACGGAATCAGAAAGACGGGTTTCAGAGCCAATAACGGCGGGCAGATCAGAATGAACCTTAAATATGTCTTTGATAAAGGCTATGCTAAAGTATATTATAAAAAACTGGATGACAGGAATACATTTTTCCTTCCGATTCCTTTGATTCAAGACGGAAATGATCTTAAAGAATTCGCAGGTTTCGATGCAAATTACGGAACATACAACTACAGAACGATCAGTCAGCTTAATATTCCACAGGCCGGTGGCGGATTTTTCAAAAGAGATCTTGAAAACGGAATTCACCCGAAAGTAGATGTGGTAGGTGCAGAATTTAAATATGATCTTGGAAATAATTTCAGCGTGCTGAACAAAACAAGGTATACCAATATTAATATGGAATATACCGGAATGTTCCCTGCCGGAGCTCCTAAACTGGCCTCTGAATTTGCTGGAAATCCTGTTGACCAGGGAGGTTTAGGAATGAGCAGCTATCAATATTCTCTTGTGAGCAATGGTTCCGTTGTGAATCCTCAATATGTACAGAAATTAGGCTTCTGGGCTATTGATAAGCAGATGAATAATTTTGTAAATGACCTTCAGCTGAATTATAAATTTGATAAAGGAAATGTAACAGCTGGCTTCTACAAATCAAACTGGAAATCGCACCAATACTGGAACTGGAGCAATATTTTAACAACAGCTTCAGACAGGCCGCAGCTTTTAAATCTGGTTGATCCTTCACTTAATCCATCAGATGCCGGTTATTCCAAAACTTACAATGGGGTTACCGATATGTCCTTCCTGATCAGAGATTCGCAGATACAGGGGAGTCTTAATGATCTTTATTTAAATTTAGATTATAATATTACAGATGCCCTGAGCTTAAACGGAGGAATGCGCTACAGCCGCGACTTTTATAAAGGATACGGAGTGAATACAACAACCTCAAATCTTAACAATTCAGGCTTAACGACCGATGGAACTCACGGTTTTGAAACAACAACGGCTGACGATAATATGGCAGTGCTGGGCAATAAGTACACCTATTGGTACTATGATATCAATAAGGTTTCCTATACATTGGCTGCAAATTATAAGATCAACAGAGGGAATGCTGTATATGCACGTTTCTCCCACGGTTTCAGATCTCCGAATGAAGAAGCCTACTATAATAATATGTCAGACCTAAGCGCAATTAAAGCGGTTGATACCAATCAGTTGGAAGTAGGATACAAATATTATTCACGTACTTTTGATATCGGAATTATTCCTTTCTATTCTACGCTTAAAAACCTTTCATTCACCGATGTATTTTCAGACGGAACTTCAGAAAATAAATTCGCCAATACCACGAATTTTGGGGTAGAGATCGAAGGATACACAAGATTGTTCAACAATATACTTGAAGTTACTTTCAATGGGACGATCCAGAATCCCAAATACAAAGATTTCGTAGGAAAAAACGCGGACGGAACTCTATTTGATTACGATGGAAATACGGTAAGAAGAATGCCAAAGTTCTATTTTAATATTTCTCCGGCAGTGAATATCACAAAACAATGGAGAGCCTATGTAAGCATGAACTATTATGGAAAACGTTTCCAGAACGAAGGGAATACAGATGATAATATTCTGCCTTCATTCACTGAAGTGGGTGCAGGAATGTCTTACCAGTTAGGGAAAATACGTTTCGCAGTAGATGGAACCAATATCTTTAACACCATCGGAATTACCGAAGGAGATCCAAGATCTCAGACTACAGCGGGAACGAATATCAGAATGGCAAGACCAATTATGGGTGCCGCTGCAAGAGCGTCTGTGACACTGGATTTCTAAACTTATATTTATTTTCTTCATAAATGAACCGCCAGAATAAAATTATTTCTGGCGGTTTTTTAGTATTGGTGAATAATCTGAGAGCCAAGAATCAAGGTCAGATGCCAGATTTTGTTTTTAGTAACTAAATCTACTTAAAAAACGGATTGTATTGTTTCTCAAAACCTATTGTAGTAGGGTTGCCGTGGCCTGAAAAAACCTGTGTTTCATCATCCAGTACAAATAGTTTATTGGTGATACCGTTGATCAGTTGTTCATGATTCCCTTTGTAAAGATCGGTTCTTCCGATACTGCCTTCAAAAAGAACATCCCCTGAGATCATGAATTTTTGATTTTCATTATGGTAAACTACGCTTCCCGGTGAATGTCCCGGAACGTGGTAAATTTTGAATTTTTCTCCGTCTAGGTCAAGAACTTCCCCTTCGTTAATATATTTGATGTCTGCTTTTACGGGTTCAACAGGAAATCCGAATCTCATTCCGCTGGCCTGAAGCATGTCCAGGACTTCCTGATCTTCCTTATGCATATGAACAGGAACTTTAAAAGTATCAAAAGCCCACTGCAAACCCAGAACGTGATCAATATGAGCATGGGTGAGGAGGATTTTTTCGATTTTCAGACTGTTTTCAGAAATAAAGCTTTCTATAGCCTTGGTTTCCTGTTCATTCATATTTCCCGGGTCAATCAGCCAGGCATTTTTATTTTCGTTGTAAAGGATATAAGTATTTTCGCTGGCAAAATTGAAAACGAAGCCTTGAATCTGAAGCATAACGGATATTTTTTATTTCAAAAATACGATATTATTAAGAAAATCCCGATTTTTCGTTATCTTCGTCATAATGAAAACTTTGCGAATACTTTTACTTTCTTTAGGAGGACTGGTTTTTGGACAAAACATCCAGAGTATACAATTATTCAACCCTCAGACGAACGATGAAACGCCCGTTATAAAGTTCGGCGAACAGCTTGTTTTAAGCTTTGATGACCTCAGTAATGCCAGCGAGATTTATAGGTACACCATTAAGCATTACGACAGAAATTGGAATGATGACAACCTGTTTTTTACAGAGATTGCCAATGGAAGCTTAAACGGGCTTCTGGACCAGTTTCAATATTCTTTTAATACCATACAGGCTTATACCCATTATAAGCTTACCTTCCCGAATGATAAAATGCAGCCGAAAATCTCAGGAAATTTTGAACTGATTGTTTATAAAGATTCTGCTGACAGACCACTTTTTAAAAAACGATTTTATCTGGTAGAAGATGCCGCAACACTTGCTTTAAATGTCTCAAGAATTGCTGATGCCAAAAAACCAGATATCAATCAAAGGGTAGAAGTAAAAGCAACTTCAAAAGCGGGAGACCTTTCTTCCAATGTCAATTCAATGACTTTAAACGTTATGCAGAACAACAATCCTAATGAAGTGGTTAATAATCTAAAACCAAGCGCAACATTAGGGAACCAGCTGCTTTTTCAGCAGATGAACTTAACATTCCCCGGCAATAACGAATTCTATTATTTTGACAATAAGAATATGAATATGGCTGCGGATATGGTGAGTGCTACAGAATTGAAGGACGGAGTGAATCACACATATCTGCATCCGGTATGGGCTTTTCCTCTGAACTATCAGTACCAGCCTGACGTAAACGGAGCATGGTTCTATAGAAGAAATGATCTGGGATTGGAGAGAAATGCAGAAAGGGAAGCTGATTATTCATGGGTATACTTTTCTCTGGATTCTGACCCTGTGGATAAAGAAATTTATGTGCTGGGAGGTTTTAATAATTTTAAACCAGGTAAAGAAAATCAGATGCAGTACGATGCTGCTAGTAAAAAATATATTGCTAAAATATTCCTGAAACAAGGGTTTTACAATTATATCCTTGCCACAAAAGAAAGTAATGGATCTCTGAACTTTGGAGAGATAAACGGTAATTTCTGGCAGACGGAAAACCTGTACCAGGCATTTCTATATTATGCCCCTTTCGGACGTAATTATGATGGACTGATGGGATATGGGGAATTCAGAACTCCTATCGGGAAATAATTTTGAATCAAAAACCATCCGGTGTAAAACCTATAAATTTGATATCCATGCAGAAAGTTCAGTAAGCAGACAGTAATTTTCGTAGGTGCCGAGAATGATGAGATACTGGGAACAGATGTCTTATCAAAAAATAAATTTTATATATTTCAAAAAAGGCTGCAAAATAATTTTGCAGCCTTTTGTTTTATGTATTGAGAAATTTATACCAGATAAAAATCATTCAGCTTTTCTTCACAGAGTATCTTTACTACATCAATCCATCGGTCTTCATCATTCAGACACGGAATGTAGTGGAAGTTTTCTCCGCCTCCATGTTGAAACTGTTCCTTACCTTCTACCGAAATTTCTTCCAGGGTTTCCAGGCAGTCTGAAACAAAAGCCGGGCAGACAATAGCCAGGTTTTTTACTCCTTTTTTAGGAATCGTTTCCAAAGTCTCATCCGTATAAGGTTCTATCCATTTGTCTTTTCCTAATCTTGACTGGAAAGAAACAATTGTTTTTTCTTTCGGAAGCCCTATCCTGGCAATAACAGCTTCTGTCGTTTTATAGCACTGATGGCGGTAACAGAACTGGTGGCTTGGATTAGTATCCCTTGAACAGCAGTCGTTAAGATTACAGGTCTTTGTAGGATCTGTTTTATAAATGTGCCTTTCCGGTACACCATGATAAGAAAACTGTAAAACATCAAAATTTTCAGGAAGCTTTTCCTTAATGCTTTCCGCAAGACAGTTGATATAGATCTCCCGGTTGTAAAAGGGCTGTATATAATTGATCTTTACATTCGGAAATTTCTTTTTCCGTACTTCCTCTGCTTTTTCAATCACTGTTTCCGTAGTACTCATCGCATATTGCGGGTACAATGGGAACAGAACGATCTCGGAAACTCCCTGATCCACTAACTTCTGAATTCCAGTTTCAATGCTTGGTTCAGCATATCTCATCCCGATTTCCACAGGAACATCCACTACTTTCTGCAGTTTCTTTTGGATTTTTTCGGTAATGACTATTAAAGGTGAACCTTCATCCGTCCATACTGTTTTATAGGCTTCTGCGGATTTTGCGGGTCTTGTTTTAAGAATAATTCCCTGAACCAGCAGTGCACGGAAAATCCAGCGGTAATCGATGACCCTTTCATCCATTAAAAACTCATCAAGATATTCCTTTACATCATTTACAGCCGTAGATTTTGGAGAACCAAGATTTACCAGTAAAATTCCTTTTTTATCCAATATTTTTAATTTTAATTATGAAACAGCGTTTTCGAAATCTGTTATCAATGTTGATACTTGGGCAAAGATATTATTTTCGACCAAGCCTTTATCATTAAATTTACCCTTTATCCCTTTTATTAAAAGCTGATGCTGACCTTCTGTTTTGGCTCCAAGTGTTTTCAAAATCATAACTAATTCTTCATGTCCTTTTTCTCCGTTGGCCGATGCTGTAATGACAGCAACCGGTTTTTCATAAAAAACAGTGGTAGAAACACACCATTCCAATAAATTCTTCAGTCTGCTGGGGATGCTGAAAATATATTCCGGAGTCGAAAATAAAATACCATCGGAATTTTCAATTTCTTCCCTGATCTTCAATACTTCCTGTGGTGTATCTGTGTCCGTTAATGAAGGGTCAAAATGCGGAAGAGCAGAAAGATTATCATATATGCGGAAACCGGTGTCCGAATGTTTTTCCAGAACCTGTTCTATTAATTTCAGATTGCTGGATTGTTTTGTGGCACTTCCAATAATGACCAAAATCTTCTTTGCGGGTACCATTTTACGATCAGTTATCCGTTTACGGCTTCTACTTTTTCCACTAAGTCCGGAACAAACTGTTTTAAAATATTTTCAATTCCGTTTTTCAAAGTAGCTGTAGAGCTCGGGCATCCTGAACAGGCACCCTGTAAAAGCATCTTGGCTGTTTTACTTTCCTGATCATATTCCATCAGGGAAATTTTTCCACCGTCATTTTCCACAGCAGGCGCTACATATTCATTTAAAATATCTGAAATTTTCTGCTCGTCATCTGTATAATCTCTATTGATGATCTTTTCAACAGGGTTTTCATGTTTCTGAGGCTCAAGATTTGAAATTTCGCCTCCACTCTGAAGATATTCAGCAATAAAACCGCGTACAGCCATCATCACCTGATGCCATTCCACAGAATCATCTCTTGTTACAGCTACAAAATTGTCTGAAATAAAAATTTCTTTTGCAAAATCAAATTCATTAAAGATAGCCTGAGCCAAAGGAACCCCTTCGGATTTTTCTCTCGATTTTACTTCCACAAACCCCTCCATAAGCAGTTTATTGGAAACAAACTTCATAGCACTCGGATTAGGAGTCATTTCAGCATAAATCTGATACATTTCCTTTCTTTTCTGAAGGTAAATTCTTGGATTGGCCAATAATTCATCCTCAATGACATTTTTAAGGCTGTCAGCTACATGTTCCCATTCTACAGTGTCCTGTTTCGCTATAGCTACAAAATTAGCTGTAATGAAAATTCTTTCCACAAAAGGATAGTTGAAAAGTTCCTGAGCTAAAGGAATTTCTGAAATATCTGAACTTCTGTCCAACTCTAAAGAGCCCGGGATCAGGTTATAATCCGCGACAAATTTCATCACTTTCGGGTTTTCAGTTGGTTCTATAAGTATCGTACGCATTTTTTCGTTAAATTTGAAATACAAAAATACGCAATTAGAAATTAGAAGTTAGAGATTAGAAATTAGATTTTTGCTATCACGGTTATTTTAAAATTAGAAGACAGAGAATAGAAGTGGCCGTTTTTAGAAATTATTATTTTCGAATTGACTCATCACCAAACTAAAATTATGGCAATTGTAAAAGAACTTTTAGGGAAAATACCTCAGATAGGAGAGGGTACATTTTTGGCAGAAACGGCAACAATTATTGGTGACGTTACTATGGGAAAGGACTGCAGTATCTGGTATAATGCAGTGATCAGAGGAGATGTACATTACATCAGGATGGGCGATAAAGTAAATGTTCAGGACAATGCTATGCTGCACTGTACTTATCAGAAGCATCCCTTAAATATTGGGAATAATGTTTCCATAGGACATAATGCAATTGTGCATGGCTGTACCATCAAAGATAACGTACTCATCGGTATGGGAGCTATCGTAATGGATGACTGTCTGGTAGAAGAAAACTCTATCGTAGGAGCAGGTTCTGTAGTGACACAGGGGACTCATATTAAATCAGGAGAAGTCTGGGGTGGAGTTCCGGCAAGAAAAATTAAAGATATTTCTGCCCAGTTATTGGAAGGAGAAGTAAACAGAATTGCTGATAATTACGTGAAGTATTCTTCATGGTATAAAGAAAATCTGGAAGTGGGAAGTTAGTTCTGAATTGGAGGATTTGAGCGTATTTGTGGGAAAAGCTGCTGGTTGATACTTGCTCAAATCACTATCAAAAGGTCTCATACTAGGGAAATTTGATGTATGTCCTCTGGAATCTACCTCCAACATTAATACATTGTATTTTACATTTAAAAAAACAAAACAAAAGCTCCATCATACCGATAGAGCTTTTTTCAATCCTTAGTATAAACTCCTGAATGAGTTTTTTTTGTGTTGATTTTCAACAGGATATATAACCTTTGCTTTGATTTTTTTTACTTATTGCTCCGCTGTTATAAGCTGCGCTTTTCCATTGATACATTTCACAGATGTTGGCGGCATCACCAGCATACAGTCAGAAGTGATATTGTATTTTTCATTGAAAGCTTTTACTTTCTGTGTATATTCCTCAATTCTTGGAAGAATGGTCGTCTCTGTTTTTTTAGGATAAGCGATGTATTGCTGAGGTCCGCCACAGGCTTTGGCGCCCATTGGAGCAAACGTCCATTCCGAAGCGGCAGTACATTTTTCTTTGGATGTTTCAGATTCAATGGATGCTTTTAACTTATCCAGCTGGGCCTGCTCATATTTCTGGCTGTCTTCATCCGCAGGTCTTTCAGAAATATCTTTAGGCAGATTCGTATTGGCGTTCTTGGATGTATTGCAAGAAACCAGGGCAAACATAGTGCATAATACTAATAGTGGAGTGTATATGAAATTTATTTTCATTATAATTTTCTTTTCTGTTGAAGAATTTTCAAAAGTTATGCCAAGGTAAGAAATTCAAATTCATTTCCGTAATTTTGAAGCACAATGAACAATCATTTTTTTGACTTAATAGAGCATACGAACAGAAGCGTTTTTCTTACAGGGAAGGCAGGAACAGGTAAAACTACCTTCCTTAATGATTTTGTAAAGAAGACGAGGAAAAAATATATTGTGGTTGCTCCTACCGGAATTGCTGCGATTAATGCAGGAGGAGTTACCATTCATTCCATGTTTGGACTGCCTTTAAGGACTTTTTTACCAACCACAGATCGTATTGACGGAAGCTTGGCAAATAATATTGCCGACCTGATGCCTCATTTCAAATACAGAAAAGATAAGCTCAAGCTCTTAAGAGAAGTAGAGGTTCTTATCATTGATGAGGTTTCCATGCTGAGGGCTGATGTTCTCGATATGATGGATTTCTCACTGAGATTTATCAGAAGAAATAACCAGCGTTTCGGTGGGGTGCAGATGCTGTTCATTGGAGATCTTTATCAGCTTCCGCCTGTAGTGAGAGACGAGCATATTTTAAAGATATGCTACCAGTCACCGTTCTTTTTTGACAGTCATGCCATTAAAGATATTCCGTTACTGACCATTGAACTGACTAAGGTTTACAGACAGTCGGATGAAAAATTCCTGGATATTTTGAACGCAATCCGTGACGGTGATGTTGCCAATATCAATTTTGAGGAGCTTAATAAAAGATATGATCCTGATTTTAAGGCAGGAACTGAATCTTACGTTTATCTGTGTTCACACAATAAAATGGCGGATGAGATCAATCAGGAAAAGCTGGAAGAAATTGATCTGACTGTTAAAACCTATGAAGCCAAGCTATTTGGAGATTTTAAGGAAAATCAGTTTCCGAACGAGCAGTTTTTAGAATTGAAAGTCGGAGCACAGGTCATGTTCATCAGAAATGATATTACCGGAGAGAAAAAATATTTCAACGGAAAGCTGGGAGAAATTTCTGCTTTAGACGATAATGAGATCAAGGTTGTTCTTAATGGCAGTGAAAGAGAAATTACAGTTAAAAGAGAGGTCTGGGAGCAGAAAAAGTACTTTCTCGATACCGAAAAAAATATCAAAGAAGAAGTTTTAGGAAGTTTCGAGCAGTTTCCGATAAAGCTGGCGTGGGCAGTTACCATTCATAAAAGCCAGGGCTTGACCTTTGATAATGTAATCATTGATGCCGGAAAAAGTTTTACGGCCGGGCAGGTTTATGTTGCGCTGTCGAGATGCCGTACATTGGAAGGGATCGTTTTGAAATCTAAAATTACCCCTGAAGTGATCTTCAAGGACAACAGGATTCTGCAGTTCCAGGGAGATACTTTTGCCAATGATAGTGTGGAGGCTATTCTTAACCGTGAAAAATATGACTACAGCATCAAAAAAGTACTTCGTACCGTCAACTGTTTATGGTTCCTGAATGAAGTAGAGGAGTGGAATAAGCTTTCCATAACCACGAAAAGTATTGATCATGTAAAAACAAACCAGCTGTACCTTCAGCTGAAACACGAAATAGTTAATCTTGGAAAGATCTTCGAAAAACTGGAAAGGGTAATTTCCCAGAAAGTTAATAATTTTATTGAAAATAAAGAAGAATGGTCCGACATTGAAAGCAAAACCAAAGGTGCGGTTAATTTCTTTTTCACAGAAATCAGAGACAAAGTATTCAATCCGCTGAAGGAATTCTATGCCGAAATTAAAGGGGCAAAAGGCCTGAAACAGTATAATGAGGAATTCAGAAACTGGCTGGAAGATACTGAAGAATACCTGAACAGCCTGAAAGAAATTCATCTGTTGGAAACTAAGCTTTTAGATGAGAAAAATGATAAAGAGATCAATTTAAAGATCGCAAAAGTTCCTTCGCAGGTTCTGACCTTCCAGTTATTTGAGCAGGGAAAAACTATTGGTGAAATAGCCATGGAAAGAGGTTTGGTAAAAGAAACTGTAATCGGGCATCTGGCAAAATTTGCAGAACAGGGGCTGCTTGATATTTCAAGAGTGATTACTTCGGATAAGATCAAAGCCTTTGAAAAAGAATTCTATGAAAACCCGCATGAAACTCTAACAGAATGGAAAAATGCATTGCCTAATGATTTTGAGTTTAATGAGATCAGGATTTTGATTAATCATTATAATTTTAAGAAGGAGAAGAACGATTCGATATAACAAAAAAGGTCTGATTAGAACAAATGGTCTGGAGAAAAGAAATAAAAATAAGTTATAGGCTTTTCATAATAATTTTTTATAGTTTGTTAATTGATAAATTCTATTTTTTATGGGATGGAATCAAATAGTTTTGACGAAAGATCATAGTATATCAGTTGCAATTTTAATAGTATTCATAATTCCCGTAATGAAAAGCTTGTGCTCGTTGCAAGTAGAAATTGTTTGTAATCTGCTCATTAAGTTTATCAATCAGTGTGTTCATCTTTTTTGATCTGTCAGCTTTCTGTTGGTCAGATGTTTGATGATCAATGTTAATTTCATCATCTACTACTTGTCTTAAAGATTTTATATAGAGCGCTTTCTGTTTTGAAATATCGTAAGTTTTTTGAATATTATCATTATTTCTTGAATATAGATAAATTGAATACTCAGCATACCCTAAGATTCTTAATTGCTGATGTCCGAAATAAGTTCCCCCATATTGAATGTAGCTGAACAGAGTATTAATATTTGAATAAATGTCAATAAGTTTTTTTCTTTGATCTGAATATTTTTCAATACCATTTTTTTGCTTCACAAAATAAGCGTACAAAATATAATATTCATCTTTTCCTCTTTCGCTTCCAAAATTTAATCTGTTTCCAAACTCCCTATATAAATAATCGGGATTTTCAGGAATCTCAAAAAGAAATTCACCATGATTATCTATTATTTTGTTAAAATCTTTTCCTTTAAATTGTAATGTATCACCAATTTCGGTTGCTATTACTATTGTATTTAGCTTTGTATAATATTTTGAGTTGCGATTTGCTTTATATGAAGAGGAGTTTTGTTGACTTTCTGCAGGAACTTTATCTTTCATATTTTTATGCTTTGTACAACGTGCAAAAGTTAGTATTAATAAAGCAATAACAATAGTTTTCATAGGATTGTTTATAATCAAATATACAAAGTATGCTCACATCTTAGGAAAAAATAATTTAATTAAACTTTATTCCAATAGTTTTTGCCTGAACTAGCTAATCCATCCTATCAATTACAAAAAGTAACTAATGCAATTTATAAGCTTTAAATTTGTTTGGTTTTTTAAACCTAAAATTTAAAATATGAAACATTTTGAAATATCGGTGCTTGATCTTGCTCCTGTAAAGCAAGGGAAAAGTATTCATGATACCTTTCAGGACAGTTTGTCTTTAGCAAACCATACTGAAAACTTAAATTATAAAAGATTCTGGCTGGCCGAGCATCATAATATGGAAAGTATTGCCAGCTCCGCCACCACAGTTCTGATCGGTTTTATTGCCAACGGAACAAAAACAATAAGAGTGGGATCCGGTGGAATCATGCTTCCCAACCACAGTTCGTTAATCATTGCAGAACAGTTAGGCACTCTGGAATCCCTTTTTCCGGGAAGGATAGATCTTGGTCTGGGAAGAGCTCCCGGTACAGATGGTCTTACAGCCCAGGCTTTAGGAAGAAATCCTGCCATCATCAACCAGCAGTTTCCGAGACAGATCTTAGAGCTGCAAACGTATTTCTCGAAAGAAAATTCTGATGCTTTAGTTCGTGCCATTCCGGGGGAAGGTCTCGATATTCCGCTTTATATCTTAGGATCCAGTACAGAGAGTGCGTGGCTGGCTGCGGAACTAGGACTTCCGTATGCTTTTGCGGGACATTTTGCTCCTGAACAAATGGAGATGGCTTTTAAAATTTACAGAGAACATTTTCAGCCTTCTGCTCAGCTGGATAAACCTTACGTGATGGCGTGCGTCAATGGAGTGGCAGCAGAAACTTCCGAAGAAGCACATAAAATTTCCACAACCTTATTCCAGGCATTTATCAATATCATAAGAAATGACAGGAAACCTTTTGCGCCGCCAGTAGATGATATGGATGACATCTGGTCGCCCATGGAAAAATCGATGGTGCTTCAGAAACTAAAATATACATTGATCGGGAATCAGGCAGAAATTGAAGAAAAGCTGAAAGATTTTCAGGAAAAATTCAATGTAGATGAATTAATTATCAATTCACATATCTACGATCATCATAAGAGACTGAGATCTTACGAGATTTTCAGAGAGGCAGTAAACTCTTTATCCAAAGCCTAACAAACCCTTCATATTAATTGGCAGATGCTTATTTTTATAAGTATCTTTGCACAAATAAAAAGTAAACATGTCTGATATTAAATTGAATACTATTCCAGAGGCCATTGAAGACCTCAAAAATGGTAAAATAATAATAGTAGTAGATGATGAAGACAGAGAAAACGAAGGCGATTTTCTTTGTGCTGCAGAACTAACAACGCCGGAAATTATCAATTTTATGGCATTTCACGGGAGAGGGCTGATCTGTATGCCGCTTCCCGAAAAAAGATGCGACGAGCTTGGCCTTGAAGTAATGGTAAGCAGAAGCAGTGATCCTAAGGAAACCGCTTTTACCGTTTCTGTTGACCTTCTTGGAAACGGGACCTCTACAGGAATTTCTGCTGGTGACAGAGCCAAAACAATTTTAGCTTTGATGGATGAAAAGTCCAAGCCGACAGATTTCATGAGACCCGGCCATATTTTCCCGCTTCGTGCAAGAAAAGGAGGGGTTTTAAAAAGAGCAGGACATACTGAAGCAGCTATTGATCTTACGAACTTAGCAGGATTAAAAGAAGGAGGAGTGATCTGTGAGATCATGAATGATGACGGTACCATGTCACGTTTGCCGGAACTGCATGCTTTCGCTCAAAAACATAATATGAAGATCGTTTCCATCGAAGATCTGATCCATTATCAGCTTAAAAAAGGAAACCTTATCGAAAGACTGGAAGAAAGAAAAGTAAAAACAGCTTATGGTGAGTTCGATTTTTTTGCATTCAGAGAAACATCCAATGACCAGATCCATTTTGCCTTGACAAAAGGTTCATGGACGGTTGATGAGCCTGTTTTGGTAAGAGTTCAGTCTTCAGATTCATATTTTGATGTGCTGACAAGACTGAATAACGGAGAAAAACCTTTGTTGGAGAAGGTAACCAATATGGTAAATGAAGCGGGAAAAGGAGCTGTTATTTTCATCAATAACGTTTCAAATTCTGAAAATACACTGAGAAAACTTCAGCAGTTCCTGAATTACCAGGACGGGCAGGAGCAGCATCCTACTTTAGCATATAATTACAGAGATTACGGTATCGGAACACAGATCCTTAAGAATTTAGGAATCAATAAATTCAAAGTAATCACGCAAAACCCAAATATCAAGCCACAGGTTGGTGGATATGATGTAGAGGTTACGGAATTGGTTCAGCTGTAAAAGCGAATGATCAAATATGAATTAACTTCGTTGTCAAATTTTATTTAGAGATCGAAGATTAAATAAAATAAAAAAGGTTTAGAAAATTCTAAACCTTTTTTATTTTTAACTGATACTTTACATGCTTATTTCATCAAAATTTCTAAACCCGTTCAGAAAATCCTTCACAGTCATTCTTTTTTTGCCTTCGAGTTGAAGCTCCTGAGGGAAATAAATTCCGTCTTCTGTATAGATTTTAAATTCGTTCTTGGAAATATCCAGAGTTCCGGAAGGCCTTCCATGATCTGTGATTTCAAATTTTCCGGCGAATATTTTTAGTCCTTTTTCTTCTTCCCCTATTTTTATAGAGGTGAAAGCAGCCGGATAAGGGGACATTCCAAGGATAAACTGGTGAATTGTCTTTGAAGGAGCATTCCAGTTGATTTTAGTATCTTCTTTAAATATTTTATAGGCATTTTTAGGATGCTCTACATGAGGCTGAGGCCTTTCAATAATAGAGTTTTCTGCCAAACCATTAAGTGTTTTTACAACCAGCTTTGAACCCATTACCATTAACCTGTCATGGAGACTTCCTGCATTTTCATCCGGTAAAATTTCCAGCTCTTCCTGAAGGAGAATATTTCCTTCATCTATTTTTTCGTTAATGAAGAATGTGGTGGCACCGGTTTTTTCTTCACCGTTGATCACTGCATAATTGATAGGAGCAGCGCCTCTGTAATCAGGAAGAAGCGAAGCATGAAGATTAAAAGTTCCCATTCTGGGCATTTCAAAAAGAACCTTTGGCATCATTCTGAAGGCTACTACTACAAAAATATCAGCATCCAGTTTTCTAAGTTCTTCTAAAAACTCAGGATTTCTCAACTTTTCTGGCTGAAAAACAGGAATATTATTTTCTGAAGCATACACCTTTACCGGTGACTGGCTGATCTTCTGTCCGCGGCCACTGGCTTTATCGGCAACCGTTACAACACCTACAACTTCATGATTTGACTGATGGATTGCCTCCAAAGAAGTCTTTGCAAATTCCGGGGTTCCTAAAAAAATGACTTTCAATGATTTCATACGGCAAAGATAAGAGTTTTTAGGAGTTGAAGGGTATTAGGGTTTGGGAGTTTGAGCGTAAATAAGTTGAAAATTCTGAAATCTGATGTCTGTTATCTGGAATCTAAAATCTTGATCTTTATTATCCACTCATCATTCACTTGCGAAGCTTATTATTCAGAATTCAGCGCATATGTCCTGAAATTCAACATTTTCACTTTTCCTGAATCTAAAAGGAAAATAAGGTTTTCTAAAATATTGTTTTTAGAATGATAGTTGAGCTGGACAGAAAGGTCTTCGATAGTTGAAGGTTTTTTAGCCAGTAAATTGATGATCTGCTGGGAAATGTTTTTTCCGAAAATCGATTGCTTGTTTTTCTCACAGACTGAGCATTGTCCGCAATTTTTTGTGTTCTTTTCACCAAAATAGGCGAGAATAAGTTTCATCTTACAGTAATCAGTATTTTCTATAAAAAACTTAATTTCTTCCCACTTCTGGATTTTATTTTTTTGGATATGTTCAAAAAGTTTCCAATAGGCAGCATTAATGGCTCTTTCATCACGTGGTTTCAGAAATTTGATACTTGAAAGAGCTCCATCCACATATTCCAGATAATTTTTCTGTTGAAGTTCTTTAAGCCGTTCTTTAATCAGCGGAACACTTACTCCGATCTTATTGCTGACCTGCTGTTCACTGAACATTACTTTATGTGTAGTAATTCCTGATACGGTACGCAGCAGAAGCTCTATGAAATAGGCATCCTTCTGTGGCAGCTGATCTATTTCCTCAGCATTGAAGAGAAGCTGCAATGAAGACAAGCTTTTGTTGTCATTATGGTATATGATTTCCTGATTGTGCAGAAAATTAAGAACGTTGCTGATTTTTGCTTTAGAAAGCCTGGTAAAATTCTGTATTCCCTGAATATTCAGCTGAAAAACTTTTTCCAGCAGCTCATATTCTGCAACCTGGAAAATAGAGTAGAGATAGGTGATGATCTTTAAAAATTCAGCTTTGTTGGGAGTCTGGTTTTTTAAAATCTCATCAAAATTGAGCAGTTCCTGTTTATTCCAAAGAAGAAAGGCAAAACTGTCTTTACTATCTCTTCCCGCTCTTCCGATCTCCTGGTAATAATTTTCCAGTGACGGAGCAGGGGAGAAGTGAATCACAAAACGTACATTGTCCTTGTCTATTCCCATCCCGAAGGCATTGGTGGAGATCAGGACATGGTTGTCGTTTTTATTCCAGATAGTCTGTCTTGTATTTTTTTCTTTCGTTGTTAAACCGGCATGAAAATAATCTACATTTTTTACCTGATTTTTTTTGAGAAATTCTGCCAGCATTTCTGCATCCTTCCGGGTTCTCACATAGACAATTCCGGAATCGTTATTATGCTTTAAAATGTCAAAAACACGCTGGAATTTATCAGAAACTTCATCCAAGAAAATTCTGATATTTTCTCTCCTAAAGCTTTTCTGAAAAACAAAAGGACTTTTAAGCTCCAATTTATTTTTGATCTCTTCCAAAACTTTGGGAGTTGCCGTGGCTGTAAGGGCAAGGCAAGGGATCTTGGGATGATTTTTTCTGAATTCTTTAATATTCTGGTAGCTGGGACGGAAATCTTGTCCCCATTCTGAAATACAGTGGGCTTCATCTACAGCTATAAATGACAGCCGAATTTCATCAATGTTCTGAAGAAACTGAGTATTCATCAGTCTTTCCGGGGATACATAAAGCAGTTTGGTAAGCCCGTCTTTGCAGCGGTCGTATACGGCTTCTGCATCATATTCGTCAAGTTCAGAGGATAGATATTCTGCCTCAATACCGCGATGTTTAAGCTGACTTACCTGATCTTTCATTAATGCAAGAAGGGGAGAGATGACAAGGCAGGTCCCTTCTTTTAATAAGGCAGGAAGCTGGTAGCATAGAGATTTCCCTGCACCGGTAGGCAGAAGAACGAGACAGTCTTTTTCATTAATGACTGCATCGATAATCCCTTCCTGGGAATCTCTGAAAGCATCATAACCCCAAAAATATTTTAGGGTATCATATTTTAATTTTTGAAAGTCCTGCTGAGAAATCATAAGGTAAATGTAATAAAAGTATTACAACAAAAAAAGCCGTGCAAGGCACGGCTTTGATATACTTACTAATAATTATATTATTTAGCTTCGAAATATACTCTTCTGTTAGCTCTGTTTTTCCATTCAGGGCATTTAGTAGCTGGTTCACACTCAGGATATTTAAGGTCTTTTTCACCTCTACCGATTGCGTTCAGTTTAGAAGATTCAACTCCGTTTTTGATCAAATAGTTCTTAACGCTATTCGCTCTTCTTTCAGATAGCTTTTGGTTATAAGCATCAGAAGCTCTTGTATCTGTAGCTCCGATTACATTATATGCTCCGTTTGAAGAGTTGATATATGAAACAGCATTATTTAAGATTGGAGTGTTTGAAGGTAAAATTCTGTCAGAATTTAAATCAAACTCAATTCCTTCAAGCTTAGTTTCTGTTTCTACTATAGGTCCTGCAGTTGTTGTAGGACATCCGTTGTTTTCAACAGGTCCAGGAACAGTTACACACTTATCGTAAAGGTCGATTACACCGTCAAGGTCAGTATCAAGAGCAACACCAGCACCATCTACTCTTGCCCCAGCAGGAGTATCAAGCTGTCTGTCCCAATCGTCACAAACTCCGTCGTTATCAGCATCACCTTTTTTACATACTTCAATATCCTGATTTTTGTTAGCCAAAACATCAAGCTTGTAATAGATTTCCTGAAGTGGATCATGCCACATTAGGTGAGACTCGTGTTTTCCTAACTTCAATGTAAGACCTAAAGTAGCATTAAAGAAGTTATCAGATACCTGCTCTTCACGTTTATTGATTGCACTGTATTTGTCACCTCCTCCATCAAATTCATCATCACCAGTTACTACATACATCAATCTTCCTTCAAGATCAAGTCTTCTGTTAATTTTGTATTTTAAACCGGCACCAGCCTGCATAAACATTGATCCTAGTTTGAAAGGTTTAACTTCCGTAGCCAGTCTCTGTCCGTTGATGTCTTTTTGATAAGCTCTGTAGGCAATAGTACCTATACCGGCATAACCGTGAAGTGCCCATCTGAAAGGTGAATGGTTGTCAACTCTTCTCAATAAATTAGAGAAGTTGATGTCTCCTAATAAAGAGATTGCATCATATTGAGTTCTTGCTCCTACAGCTTTTGCATCTGGAGCAGCATCTTTAGTGTTGAACCATCCTTGTCTTGTTTCACCTCTGTCATATTGTAATTTTAAACCGAACGCATGAGTGATCGCTTTATCAATACTTACATAAGCAGAGTATCCGAAAAGGTTTTTACCGTTACCATTTTTAATGGATGTTAAATCAGCTGACTGTACAAGTGGTACACCTGCACCGGCTGAAATAGACCAATCATTAAATCTTTTTGACTGATTGGTAAACGGAGAAACATTGGCAGAACCAGAAGAAAATGTGTTTGGATATTCTCCATTTGAAACTGCTGTTGAGTCTTGTGCATAGCTTGCGGCTGGAATTGCCATTGCTAATGCTACAATTGCTAAACTTAATTTCATAGTGTATTTTTTTATTTTAGTTAATTAAATGATTTATTTTGTAGGACATCCGTTGTTTTCAACAGGTCCGGGAACCGTTACGCATTTGTCATAGAGATCTATCACTCCGTCAAGATCCATATCTAAAGCTACACCGGCACCATCTACTCTTGCCCCTGCAGGGGTATCAAGCTGTCTGTCCCAGTCATCACATACGCCGTCATTATCTGCGTCTCCTTTTTCACATACTACAAGTTCTGTAGCTGCATTTTCTAAAACGCTTGTTCTGTAGTATGCTTCCTGAAGTGGGTCATGCCATGCTAAGTGTGACAGTTTGTTTCCTAATTTGAAAGAAACTCCTAAAGTCACAGTCCATGCATTGTCAGATCTTGAATCACTGATCATATTATACTTTGAACCCGGAGTTGCTGGGTCGTAGTCGTTAGGCTCAGCCCATCCGCCTCCGTCGAATTCATCATCACCACTTACAATATACATTGTTCTAGCTTCGATGTCGATAAGTTTTGAGACTTTGTATTTCAACCCTGTTCCAAACTGGTAGTATAGAGAGTTAATGTCAAATTTCTTGTCAATAAATAAAGGAACTCTCTTTGGGCTTTCGCTCCATCTGAATTCATTTGAATCATGCAGAGAAGTGTTGTAACCTTGGAACCCAATTCCTGCATAACCGTGTAAAGCCCATCTGTAAGGAGAATGATTGTCTACTCTTCTCAAAAGATTGGAAAAGTTAATGTCTCCCATTAAAGCAACCTGATCAAATTTGGTAGTTGCTGTACCTACTCCGGCTGCAGCACCTGCTGAGCCTGGTAACATCGCTTTCTGTTTTGTTTCACCTCTCTGATAGATAAGGCTTAATCCAAAAACATGAGTAATCTGTTTGTCAACACTCACGTAAGCATTATACCCCCAGTTAACCTTTTTGTCATAAAAAGATCTAAGATCAGAGTGCGCCATGAATGCAGCACCTCCACCAACGGAAATAGACCAGTCGTTGAAACGTCTGGCTTTGTTGTCAAAACGCTGTACATTAGCAGAACCTGAAGAGAAGGTATTAGGATACTCACTAGAAGTGTTTACTGCGGTACTATCCTGGGCATAAGCCGCGATAGGTAGTGTGGCCAATAATAATAAACCTAATTTCATATATGTTTTTTATGTTTTATTTAGATAAAATCTTTCAATAATATTTTAGAAAATTCCCTTTCTAATAAATGCTTTTGATGGGGTATCTCTAATTTCTCTGATCTGAATTTCAGATCGTTATATTTAATGATATCAATATCTATTATTCTATCGCTATAACCGCCAGATGCTGATGAATCGTTGGTTCTTCCCATCTCAACTTCTATACTTTTAATAAAATCAAGCAGTTGAATTGGCGAGTGATGCGTGAATATTACTGATGCAATATTACAAAAAATATTGGAACTGACAAATTCTACGGGTTCGGTTATTAAAAATTCGCTTATTTGTGAAATGTAATTACCGCCCTCACTGATTTTTTGTAAGGCCAGTTCTAAATTTTTTTTTTGATCTCCCAGGTTACTTCCTAGTAACAAAACTACCTTATGCTGCGACATATTGGAAAATTGATTGATTTATGAGAAGTTTCTTTAAAAACGTATTGGCAAATATAGTGGCTATTGTCCTATTATGTGCCTTATTTTTCGTCTTTTTCATTATGATGCTTGTGTTCAGTTCTATGGGGAATGACAAATCTGTTGTGGTGAAAAATAATTCTGTTCTTACGATTAATTTAAAGACTAATATAATAGATAGCCCTACTGAAGAGGAAATGGGACTGTTCAATATCAGTGACAAGAGCAAGAGTGTAATGCTGTATGATGTATTGGAGGCTATTAAAAAAGCTAAAACTGATGATCATATTAAAGGTATAAGTATCGAAGCAGATGATCTGCATGCCGGAATAACGCAGATAGATGATATCAGAAGTGCTATCGAAGATTTTAAAAAGAGCGGAAAATTTGTATATGCTTATGGAAATGCTGTTTCACAGGCTTCTTATTATTTAGGATCTGTTGCTGATAAGTACTATCTTAACCCATCAGGAATGATAGAATTAAAAGGACTGGCTACTGAAGTTACTTTTTTTAAAGATTTTGCGGATAAATACGGTATAGGTTTAGAAGTAATAAGACATGGAAAATTTAAGTCAGCGGTTGAGCCCTTCCTAAGAAATGATATTTCTCCGGAAAATAAAGAGCAACTGGGTACTCTTTTAAATGACATCTGGAAAAACACTTCAACTAAAATGGCCGTTTCAAGAAAAATTGATACAGCCCAGTTCAGAATGGTAGTAGACAGTTTATACGGGATGATCCCAGAATTAGGATTAAAATATAAACTTGCTGACAAACTGATCCAGAAAACAGAATATGATCAGATGATTAAATCCAAACTCAGTCTTAAAGAAAAAGAAAAACTGAATAAGGTATCGCTAGCAGGCTATATCAGTTCTTATGCAGATGAAGATAAGTCTGGAGAAAAAGTAGCCGTTTTATATGCTTCAGGAGGAATTAACAATGGGGACGGTTACAATGAGATCTATTCTGAAAAATATGTGAAATACATCAAGGACCTTCAGGATGATGATAAAGTAAAAGCAGTTGTTTTCAGAATCAATTCTCCCGGGGGAAGTGCTAATGCTTCAGATGAAATTTTATTTGAATTGCAACAGCTGAAAAAGAAAAAGCCATTAGTGGTTTCTTTTGGTGACTATGCGGCTTCAGGAGGTTATTATATTGCAATGGCAGCAGATAAAATCTATTCAGAGCCTAATACACTGACAGGGTCTATCGGAGTTTTCGGAGTGATACCTTATTATAAGGATATCGCAAACAAAAACGGTATCCGTTCAGATATTGTCGCTACCAATGCCAATTCCCAATATTATTCACCTCTGAACGGCGTTACCCCTTACGGAGTAAACCTGATCACCAGAAGTGTGGAAGGAACCTATAAAAGATTTGTACATTTTGTGACACAAAACAGAAAGCAAACCTTTGAACAGATCGACAGTGTTGGAGGTGGAAGAGTGTGGAGTGGTGTACGTGCCAAGGAAGTCGGTCTTGTAGATGAACTTGGAACTCTAAATGATGCTGTAAAATTTGCAGCACAAAAAGCAGGACTGAAATCTTACCATGTATCTTCTTATCCTAAAAGAATGTCTCCATTTGAACAGATCTTCAAAGATCTGAATGAAGAAGATATTTCTGCAAGGATCATTAAAAATAAAATAGGTAAAGCCAACTATGAAATTCTTCAGCAGATTACTGATGAAAAGCTACAGTCTGAGGTGAAAATGGAAATGCCTTACCAGGTTAAGATCAACTAAACTAAATTATATTGTAAGAAAAATCCCGGGACTGAATTTCAGTCCCGGGATTTTATTTTTTATTTGCTTGTATTAGCCTTTCTTTGTGGCCATTCCGTAGATCCAGAGAACAATTAAAGCGCCTCCGATAGCCAGGATCCAGCTTTTTGGATTCCAGAATGAAGTAACGTCACCCCAGTGCAGAACATAAACTCCAATGGCACCTCCAACGAATGCTCCAATAATTCCTAAAATAATAGTGATCAGCCATCCGCCTCCCTGGTTACCAGGCATAATCATTTTTGCAATGGCTCCAGCCAGTAGCCCAAATATGATCCAAGTTAAAATTCCCATAGTCCTAAATTTTTAATTGTTAATAATGTGTAAATTTGATATCTAAGTTAAAGATAAAATATGATAAATATCATCTTTTTTTGAAAAAAGAGTCTACAAATTCTGTACCATTAAACAATTGTAGGTCCTGCATCTTTTCGCCTACCCCTATATATTTTACCGGAATCTGGAACTGATCTGATATCCCTATAACGACACCTCCTTTAGCTGTGCCGTCAAGCTTTGTTACTGCCAATGCATTCACTTCTGTGGCTGCTGTAAACTGTTTTGCCTGCTCAAATGCATTCTGTCCTGTAGATCCGTCAAGAACCAGCAGGATCTCATGAGGAGCATCTGGAATTACTTTCTGCATTACCCTTTTGATCTTTGAAAGTTCATTCATCAGGTTGATCTTATTATGAAGCCTTCCTGCAGTATCAATGATCACTACATCTGCACCCTGTGCAACAGCACTTTGTACAGTGTCAAAAGCTACAGAGGCCGGATCTGAGCCCATATCCTGTTTAACAATAGGAACTCCCACTCTTTCGCTCCAGATGGTCAGCTGGTCTACTGCTGCAGCTCTGAAGGTGTCTGCTGCGCCCAGAACAACCTTTCTTCCTTCGGATTTGAACTGGTGAGCAAGTTTTCCGATCGTAGTGGTTTTCCCAACACCATTTACACCCACTACCATGATGACATAAGGTTTTTTTGAAGTATCAATGTTTCCTGTTCCAGCATGAGGATTTTCAAGAAGCAGTCCTGAAATTTCTTCCCGGAGAATATGGTCAAGTTCATCTACACCTACATATTTATCACGAGAAACGCGTTCTTCAATCCTTTCTATGATTTTAATGGTTGTGGAGGCGCCTACATCGGATGCAATCAGTATTTCTTCCAGGTTATCCAGGACTTCATCATCTACTTTGCTTTTACCGACTACGGCTTTCGTCATTTTTTCAAAGAAACCCTGGCTGGATTTTTCCAGGCCTTTATCTAAAGTTTCCTTTTCTTCTTTTTTGAAAATATTTTTAAACCAACTCATAGTTCATTCTTATTTGTTTTTTATAACTGCCGTAGCTTCTACTTCTATAAGCACATCATCTCTGAAAAGACGGCTTACTTCCACAAGGCTGCTTACGGGAGGATTTTGAAGGTTGATATATAAGTCACGGATTTTTCTAAAGTCTGGTGTTTTGGAAATATCAGTAATGAAGATTCCCAGTTTTACAATATCTTTTCCAGTAGCTCCATATTCTTTCAGAATGAATTCAATGTTTTTAAAAACCTGTTGGGTTTGCTTCTCAACATCATTTCCTACAAGATTACCTGCAGCATCCAGCGGAACCTGTCCGGAAAGCAAAATCATTGTAGAAGTCCCACAGTCGATACTTACTGATTGTGAAAGCCCTTTAATGGTAAAAACCTCTGGGGAGCTTTTGTATTCTACATTGTTCATTTTTTCCTGACCGAATGAAAATAGAAAAATTTCTGTGAAAGCCAGAATAAGAATCTTTTTCATATGAATATATTTAATTGATTAATAATCTGGTGAACAAAGATAACAAAAAAACTACCCAAAATATGAGTAGTTTTTTATATTGTAAATAAAGTGGAGATTATTTCTTCAAATAACCGTCTACTTCGTCTGCATTCATTACTTTTTCTTCGAAAACGTAAGCACCTGACTTAGATGACTTAACCATTTTCACAACTTTAGTCATTTTTTTTGACTGACCGCTTTGTAGGGTTGCTACTACTTTCTTTGCCATGGTAAATTATATTTATAAATTACTTGATTTCTTTGTGAACTGTAACCTTCTTAAGAACAGGATTGTACTTTTTCAATTCCAGTCTCTCAGTAGTGTTCTTTTTATTTTTAGTGGAAATGTATCTTGACATTCCCGCCATACCACTCTCTTTGTGCTCTGTACATTCAAGGATTACCTGAACTCTGTTTCCTTTTTTTGCCATGATTTATTAATTCTTTTTAATCAATCCGTTTCTAGTAGCTCTTTCAATAGCTTCCTCGATTCCAATCTTGTTAATCACTCTCAATCCATGAGCTGATACTTTCAGTGTTACGTGCTTATCTTGCTCCGGAAGGTAAAACTTCTTCTCCAATAAGTTAATTTCAAAACGACGCTTCGTTTTGTTATTAGCGTGAGAAACGTTGTTACCAACCATTGCACGCTTTCCTGTTATTTGGCAAATTCTTGACATATCTCGATGTTCTTATTTGTATAATATTTGAGGTTGCAAAATAACGAAGAATTTTTTAGATAGACAAATCTTTTAGAAAATATTTATAAATAACTGACTGATTAATAATCATGAATTTTAAAATAAAATAATCCCTGAGACATGCTAAGCCAAGTGACTGATATATTTCATGTAAACTTTCCGGTAAAAGCAAATCCGAATGTTTTACCTTTGTTTTTAATTAATCTAAATAAAAATAATATGAAGAGAATTTGTATTCTTTTATCTATGCTTCCCGTTGGATTGATAGCGCAAAACTATGCTGAAATCCAGACCAATATGAAAAATTTTTACTATGGATCGGCTGATACGGCTGATATGGATGGTGACGGAAAGCAGGATGTAGTAATCAACGGAGCTATTGATACTGACCATGATGGAAATGTTGATACGTCTTTTAATGAAGTATACAAAAATAACGGCACTTCACTGGAACCTTATGCTAATCTGGGAGTGAATGCAACGCACCTGGGAGATATAAAATTCATGGATTTTGATAATGACGGTCTTCTGGATATTATTTCTACAGGATTAAGCTATAATGATGTTGTTAATTATAAACATTACAGGTTCCGGAACTCAGGAACAGGTTTTATTAATGAAGCTGTGCTTGACGGAAAAATCTATGGGTCTTTAGAGGCCTTTGATTTTAATAATGATGGTAAGATAGATTATGCTATTAACGGAACACAATATGTAGAGGGAGCTGGGTTTCTGAACAACCTTGATTTTTATAAGAATACCGGAACTGATTTTGAGATCTTTAAAGGCTGGCAACCCGGAACACAGAACGGAAGCTTTAAGTTTGTAGATCTTAATAATGATCATCTTCTGGACCTCGTTATTCTTGGAATGGAGCAAGGTGATCATCCGGCCTGTAAAGTGTATCTGAATCAGGCAGGAACACTGATGTTTTCGCAGGATCTTACTGCCTTGACAGGTGGGAAAATGGATTTTGCAGACTTCAATGCAGATGGCTATCAGGATATTGTTATTACAGGTCAGGATAACAGTTATTCCGGATTTCTTGCCGTACTGGTGAATGATGGAACCGGGCATCTGAACACTCAGCAGATAAACGTTGCTGAGATCTCTGACTCATCTGTAGCTACAGGTGACCTGAATAATGACGGATACTATGATTTTATTGTTTCAGGCAATGATGAAAACAACGATGCCGTAGTAAAAACTTTTTTATACAATCCTTCCACTCAAAATTTTACTGAAAATATACCTACAGGACTGCATACTTTAGGAGGTCCGGGTTTTGTGAATTTACTTGACTTTGACAATAACCACCGTCTGGATATTTTATTGGCCGGATTTGATTGGGCAGATCCGGGCATGCCTTCACTTACCAAAATTTTCAAAAACACTTCTACGGAAGTTAATCTGAAACCTGCACCTCCTGCAGTCCTTAATGTAACAAAGACCGGAAGCCGTTTTAATTTCTCCTGGAGCGGTGCATCTGATGATAAAACACCAACGAATGCCCTGCGTTACGAGATCAAAGTCGGAACTACTCCCGGAGCCGCCAATATTGCAAAATACGTTGTAACCACACCGTCATGGTTTCTGGATCTGGATCCTTCTGTTCAGAATGTGTATTGGAGTGTAAAATCAATAGATGCTTCAAAGGTGTTTTCTGATGCTTCAGCACAGGGCACATTGGGAACGCGTGATAGAGCAATAAACAGCAAGGTTTCAGTATATCCGAATCCGGCATCAGAGAAAGTATTTATTAAAGGAGAAAAGGTTTCGGACGTTGAAATATATTCTATGGATGGAAGAAAACAGAATGTTATTTTAAACAACGATCAGTCGATCAACATATCACACCTTACGAAAGGAACTTATTTATTAAAACTGAAAATTAAAAACGAGATAACCAGTCAAAAACTTATGATTAAATAAAACTGAAGAGTTCTATTAGTAAGAAAAGCCAGACGTCCAGCTGGCTTTTCTGTTTTTTACCATGAAGATTATAAAAGAACTTTATCCCGGTAGATAAAGTTCTTTTATATTTTGGTTGTATTGTTGTAAACTGCTCATCAAATTAATTGTACAAGTCGTGGATAAATCTTTAGAGTTAAAAAAAACTTAAGTGTACTTTTTATGCACAAACTTTAAAACTAAAAACTAAATATTTATCTTTTGTGACTTTTGTAGTCAATATTATGCTTTCTTGGCCTTGTTCCTGAACTTTTCGATCAAAAAGTAAAACAGTAAAAAGCCCAGTGCAAAAATGGAAAATCTCGATAGCAGGTCTCCGGCTCTCGTATAGAAGGTCATCGTTTCGTAAAGATTCACTTTGGCGAATAATGTTGTTTTATCGCCATAGAAAGTATCGGCTACCACTTCTCCTTTTGCATTGATGTGGGCGGATATGCCGCTGTTGGCTGCACGTGCAATTTCTCGTCTGGTTTCAATAGCTCTTAACTTTGCATACGATAAAAGCTGCTTATGTCCTTCGGTAACACCCCACCAGGAATCATTGGTCATAATGCCTAAGAAATTGGCCCCCTTTTTCACATAATCCGTGGTAAATTCTCCATAAATACTTTCGTAGCAGATAATAGGTGCCAGCCTGCCTTTATTGTAAGGATTTGAAAAAGATTTTCTTTCCTCATCTATTCCTAAAGAAGCCACAGTTCCGCCCAGATTAAGCATGGCATTGCCTAAAATAGGCTTTAAAACACTCATGTAAGGGAAGATCTCAACGCCTGGAACGAGTTTTCCTTTGTGATACACCTGAACCTTCTGTTGCGGTGCAAGCTGGATAGCGGTGTTATAGCTTTCCACCCAAAGCTCTGGATTGATCTGGTAGGCTTCTTTCGGGATGTTTTCCTGGTTTTTATAAAAACGGTGTGAAGAAATTCCGGTTGCAAAAACGGCCCCAGGGTGTTTTGTTAGAAATCCTTTTACATTATTTAAAAGCAGACTTTTCTCAAAAGCGGTTTCAGAGATGGATCCTCTTCCGGGAAGAGCTGTTTCCGGAGCAATATAATAATCAATTTTTCCTTTTGAATTGCTTTCTGCCAGGGTTAAAAGGTCATTTTCAATCGTCAGACTGTCTTTTGAATACTTTTCAGCGTAAGGATCAAGATCCGGCTGCAGCATCAGAACATTGACCTGTCCGGAAGGCTTTTCATCAAAATTATTGTATTTGATCAATGAGATAATCATCGGAAGAATGATCAAAGCAGCAACAATTGAGCTGTTTTTGATCAGGTCTTTTCTTTTTCTTCCCGCTTCCCAGATTCTTAAAGTATAGAAGATCAAAACATTGATTAATAAGATCCAGAAGCTTCCACCGGTTGCTCCCAAAGTATCATACCATTGTATTAATTTAGGATAATCTGAAAACACATTTCCTAAATTCAGCCACGGCCAGGTGAGTTCCCAGTTCATATGGAATTTTTCGAACCCCATCCATATGGCAATCAGAAATCCCAATCCCCAATAGGTTCCCTGTGCATTTTTGTACCAGTGATAGCACTGGAAAACAAGAGAATAAAGGAAGGAGTTGACCAAAACGGGAAATACAACCGCCATCATGGAATGACTTCCGTCCGGGTTTCTGGAGCCATACAGCCATCCTGTTGTTACAATATTCCAGATCACAAAACAAAGATAGGATAGTCCGAAAACCATCCAGCTTTTTCTTTTATACGATGAAAATTTTGAGATTCCGTGTTCCATCATTAAAAGCGGAACAAGTGCAAAAAATATAAAGAACGGAACTCCGTAAGTAGGCCACGAAACAGATAGCAGCATTGCTGAAATAAGCGTAAGTAAAATGTATTTCATTAAATTAATTTAACACACAAATTTAATGTTTTTGAAATGAATACATTTGTAGCTGATGTTAAAGAAATCTTATAAAATTATTATTGTTCCGTATACGCTGTTTCTGCTTTATCTTATGTTTCTTGGGATGGGCAGGTTTCAGTATGAGGATAACCTGATCAGGATAGAGCCGTTTTTGTCTACCGTACAGTTTATCCGCAATACGATTGGATGGAAGGATATTGTCATTATTGTTCTGGGTAATATTATTATGTTTATTCCTTTCGGCTTTCTCGGCTGGATCTTTCCCCGGCTCAAAGATCTGCAAGTACTGCTCTATACGTTCATTTCCTCCATTGTTGTCATTGAAGCACTTCAGTATTTTACCAGAATGGGGATATTCGAGGTAGATGATGTTATTCTTAATACTTTCGGTGTTTATCTCGGATGGGTACTCTGCAGGTTGATTGAAAAAAGATTTAGCCGTTTAATTCTTTAGCGCGCTTTTCGGCATTTAAAATTCCGTTTTTTAAAATTTCTTTAAAGCTGTTATCCTCAAATGTTTTTAAAGCAGCTTCAGTAGTTCCGCCTTTGGAAGCCACATCTTTGATAAGTTCCTCCAGATTCTTTTCAGAATTGTTGATCAGGTGATAAGCACCCAACATGGTCTGCTGTACAAAGAGTTTAGACAAATTTTCTTCTATCCCCATTTCTACACCTGCTTTTATCATGGCATCTACAATATAATAGAAGTAAGCAGGTCCGCTTCCCGAAAGTGCCGTAACGCCGTCCAGAAGATTTTCATTTTCGAGATAAACCGATCTGCCAGTGCTGTTCAGTAATCTTTCAATATTGATCAGCTGGCTGAAAGAAATGCCTGCAGCAGCAGTGTAGCCTGTGATCCCCATTCCCAGAAGGGTAGGAGAGTTGGGCATGGCTCTTACAACAAGAGGATGGTTTAATAATTTCTGAATCTTTTCTATCTTAATTCCTGCCATGATAGACAGAACCATCTGGTTTTCTTTTAATGTAAATTGAAGATTTTCAGTAACATGCAGAAAGTCCTGCGGTTTTACTGCTACTATGATAAGATCGGCATCCAGCTCTTGAGTTTCTTCAAAAGTGGAGATTTTAGATTTTGGGAAATCTTCAGCAATTTTAGAGATTTTAGTCTTGCTGCGGGTGATCAGGTGAAGATGCTCCGGCTTGATCAGCTCATATTTTAAAAATGATTTCGAAAAGGATAGGCCCATATTGCCGGCTCCGAGGATGGCTATTTTCATATTTGTGTTCTTTATTCTTTATAGGTAGTTTTTATATATTGTTTCGGATACCTCTGATTGTTTTGTAGGGAATAATTTTAGTCCCTGCCAATGTAAAGTCATAAGTATCTTCCATCATTAGAAAATCATCAGATAATTTTACCAAGAAACCACGTATTGCAGAATCATCATCAAGAGTAATTTTGACAAAGTCAATATTCCGGATATGTTTTGGATTGATTTTTTAAATGCTTTTTCTGAATACTTTTTGGCCATAGTCCCGATATTTCAGCTAAATTAAAACTATTTAACCAAAGATAGGGTGTGAATCAGCTTAAATTCTATTCCGTAGGAAATTCCGGACGTCTCATTTTAAATTTTGTTCCTGAAAGAGATTCCAGGAAAGAAACGAGCGCTTTGGTTTCTTCTTTTGTTAAGTTCAGAGGTTTTAATAAAGGGTCGGTAACAGGGTGCATCGGGTCCAGTTTCTTTTTTTCAGGACTGGGGTCCAGCTGATGCATTCCGCTGTTGTAAATATTTACAACACCTTCAAGATCATTGAACAGTCCGTTGTGCATCCATGGCTGGGTAAGCAGTAGATCTCTTAATTGCGGGGTCCTGAATTTACCGATATCTTCAGGTTTTTTGGTAACATCATACAATCCCAGATCCTGGTATTTCTTTTTGTAATAGGTAAGCCCGATATTGTGGAAAGATTCGTCTGTAAGGTACTGCCCGTTATGACAGTTCATGCATCGGGCTTTGGTACGGAAAATATGCATTCCGTAGATTTCTTCGTCTGATAAAGCGTTGTATTTTCCTTCCAGGAATTTGTCGAAACGGCTCGGCTGGCTTTTGATGGTTCTCTGGAAATCGGCAATGGCTTTTACAATTCGGTCATATGTCACTTTATCTGTGCCGTACGCTTTTTTGAACAGTTCTTTATATCCTTTCACGGCCTGTATCTTGGCAGGAAGTGTTTTTACATCCATTGCCATTTCATGATGGGCACCCAGCGGACCTGCTGCCTGCTCTTCAAGGGTTTTTGCCCTTCCGTCCCAGAAAAACGACTGGCGTTCTGAAATATTATACAGGGAGATGGAATTTCTGTTTCCTAAAAGATGGTCGCTTCCCAAAGCAACACGTCTGCGATCCGACCAGCCCATTTCAGGATCGTGGCATGAACTGCAGGAAACCTGGCTTGATTTGGATAATTTAGGATCAAAGAAAAGCATTTTACCTAAAATAACACCAGGCTTATCCTGCTCGGTGAAAAAAGCGGTATCATTTTTAATGGGAGCAAATTCTTTCCATTGCACTCCGTAATCGATATCAGGTTTCGGCCAATCTGTGATTGCTTTTTTGTAGCTTTTTACAATATCCTCAATACCCGGATCCTGAATATTCGAAAGATCCTGATTTACTTTAGAGGTAAAACTCCACAATACCAATAAAACCAATCCTAAAACCCAATATATACCTCTTTTCATCACTTAAAATGTTATTCCGATATTTCCTCCTGCAAAATTATTATTTTTTTCCTGAATTTTTTGTGATTGATACTGTACACTTACAAAGAATGCAGGCAGTTTTTCAAGCTTAAAATCATACCTTAAAGATGCTCCGAATGTAGTGATATCACTGGCCTGGAAGTTGAAATCCTGAAGAATCCACGCATTAACCCCGGCATTTGGTGTGGTGGCCAGTGCATTAATGGATTTATTCACCTTTCTTGTAGAAAAATAAGGCTGGAATGTGATTATTTGACGGTCATTGATCTGATGTTTTACATCTGCATTAATCCCGAAATAAGAGTAAACAAATTTTTGCCCGGCATCAGGAAATAATCTTCTTTCTTTGATGTCTTCACGGCTGAAAAAAGGAACTGCTGTCACCGAAAAATTATCTTTGGTGTACTGATAGAAACCTTTTACGGTAGTTTCGTAATTTTCCCTGCGATAGGATTCTCTTTTAAAAATTTGAGTTAAAGCTACAGTATTCAGGGAATAGCCATATTCTGAGCCTGTATTTCTTGCCGCTCTGTAGTTGACTAATACACCTAATCTGTGTTTTTCGTGAACAGTGAAGAACTTAGCACCTTCTATTTCAAGGTTTTCATTCTTCAGATCAGAAATATCAAAGAAATTATTGGAGCCGTCATTATAGCTTTTCAGGTTATTACCCGTTCCTGCGGATGCCTGAAGGTAAAAATTCTGGCCTCCGTTCCCGGAAATCTGAATTCCTCCCTTGTAAGAAAATTCTTCAAACGTGTTTTTAGGAAATGTTCCTCCATTGAAAAGATAGTTGGAAAAGCCGAAGCCTGACATCTGATAAACATAAGGTCTTCCCAATAAGCTCTGGAAGTTGACAGAACTGTTCTGGGTGTATTTATTCAACTCACCGAAAATGCCTATTTCATATGTTTTGAAAACCTTGTAGTTCAATCCGGCATTGATTTTCAGGTCAGAAGTTGTGCTTCTCATTCTCGGATCTCTTGAACGGTATCCAAGCTGTGCGGAATAACTTACCTGTCCGGCAAGGGTCCAACGGTTCAGCTTTTGGAGATAACCACCGGCAAACTGATAGCGTTCAAGATTTAATTTTCCACCTACAGAATCTGCTGTGATGTAAGGTGCAATGCGGTCATAATCTAAAGTTTCATTCCATTTTACAGAATTAACTTTTAAGTTCTGATAGCTTGCATTTCCCCAGACATAGCGGTTAGGCTTTAATTTTTGAAAAGATTTTGCTTCTACCGTTAAGCCTTTGCTCCCGCTTCCCAATTGCTGGCGGTAGTTTTTTTCATTGTTGTCATGATATCCGGCATTAAATTCTGAGAAGGAAGCAGAACTATAATCCGACATGGCTGCCGGATTATAGTAGAAATTATTTTTAAAATTTCTTTCTGTACTGTACTGATTGTTCAGGGTTTTGAAAAGACTCAGACTGTCCTGAGCTTTTGCTGTTAATGAAAACACGATCAATAGTAAGAAGAAAGATCCTTTTGTATGCAGCATAATAAAGTAATCTAAACTTTTAGTGTATAATACCGTTTTTCAGACTTGGCTCAGAGTCTTTGGTGAAGTCATTAGACGAATTGTTGGTATCCAAATAAAGGTTTTTACCGTTGTCCATCTGTCCTGTTACTTTACGTCTTACAGACTTGCCAAAACGGGTTGGATCCTTGTCTATTGTTCCTACTGATGTCCATCCTCCATCGATGCTTGCTGAAGTCAGAATATGAACAAATTTTGTTGAAATACTGTTGTTTACACCGTCTATGATCCATGAGTTCGGAATAGCATAGGCGCTTTTTGAAGTAACTCCTCCCGCACTGTTCTGGTAAGTATAATCATATTTGAAATTCGTAAGGAATGTATTTTCATCTTCTCCGGCAGGGAAACGTGCGATAATATAGCTTTCAAATCCACGGTCGTGAAGGAAGAACATATTGAAGTTCATCTGGGTATAAATGATTTTCGCATTCGGTACAGAAGGGTTGTCCACCTGTCCCAGTGCAGGATTTACAGACGGGAATTCAAAATTAGCATTATGAAGGTCATATGCTGTACTTGTGTTTTCCTTATGATTAATGGCATTGTCTGCAATTACGATGAAGTCACCCGGCTGTACAGGGTATTCGGTTCCTGTTCCCGGTAAAACCATTACTGCTTTTACTGCAAATGAAAGGTTTTTGCTGTATGGAGTAGGATTTTTATCATCTGTTGTCAGGAATTCCGACTGTCCCAGAATAAGTTTGTCGGCGTACAGTACTTTTTTGGTATTGTTGGTTAATTTGAAGTAACGACTTGAATTGTAGTTTTTACCATCAGCGGTTTTTACCCCTGTAAAAAATACTTCTTCAATCACAAAATCCTCATGGAATTTTTTCAGGATCAACGGAATCTCAAGATTGGTGATCAAAGTTGAGATGTCAGTCTGTGCAGAAGCACCTACTCCGATCTCATCATTGCTGGAAATTACCACACCGTTTACTGTAATCTTATAAGAACCGTAAGGGACCTCGAAAGTATAAGTATTTTTATTTTGTATGGTTTGCTTGATGATGGCTCCTGTGTTCACTTCTTTCAGCTCTACATCAAGGGTTTTGTAAGAAGAAATATTCTCTCCCGAAAAAGACAAAGTTAAAGCTCCTTTCTGTGCAGTTGTTACTCCGAAATCATCATCGCTGGAGCAAGAAGTTACCGTAAATGTAGCGGTCATCATTGCTGCTAAACTTAATAGTATAACTCTTTTTTTCATGTTGTTTTCTTTTGATATATATTAAAAATTATAATTTAATTCCATTCCGAAATACGGAGTATTCAGCCCTTTTCTGTACACTTTTACATTGTTGAAAGTATAAGGGGCGCTGTAATTGAAAAGCCTGTTGACAAACAGTGAAGTTTTTAAGGCTTTGTAAATGCTTTTCGTTATTTTAATATTTCCGGTAAGCGTAAAAGTGGTTAACCTGTCTAAATTATCGGTTACAGACACATTTCTTACCAGCCACTGCTTATACATATCT
Source organism: Chryseobacterium lathyri (assembly GCF_030812195.1). Taxonomy (GTDB): domain Bacteria; phylum Bacteroidota; class Bacteroidia; order Flavobacteriales; family Weeksellaceae; genus Chryseobacterium; species Chryseobacterium lathyri_A. Next base: position 587,855 of record NZ_JAUSSF010000003.1, on the reverse strand, counting down.
GCTCTGTCGGCATCCGTGAAAGGATGAATGATACCGTCTGCTCCGTAATAGGAAATAGGTTCAGGAATTCTCCTGTCATTGATGCTGTGATCATACAGGCTTCCCTGTAAAGATGCTGAAACAATCAGATCCAGGCTTGGAAGATAAGTGTCAATCAGTAAATTATAATTGATGTTGGAATTATTATAGCCGTCATCATTTTTATAAATTCCATAATAAGGGAATGGTCCTACACCAATTGATACATTAGGCTTGAAAGCATAAGGCACAGAATTTCTGTACTGCGTTTTGAACCAGGCACCGGTAAATGTAAATCTTGTATTGATAGCTTTGATCCTTGGCGAAGTATACCCGAATTCAATACCTTGTTTTAAAGTCTCACTTCCGTTTTCTGTGACCAGGTATTCACCAAGATTTGTTTTTAACTCGTAAGGGACATTCGTAAGATCCGGACCGTTAGGAGTCCATTGGGACACATCTACCTGTGTAGCATCATACTGCTTGTAGGAATGAACTGCCGTATGAACCATATTACGGAAACCATTGTTCATATCTTCTTTAAAATATGTAACGAAAAGCTCATGATTCCTGTAGCTCAGGTCAAGACGGATTTCCTTTTTAATACTTTTGGCTGCTTCAATGGCTTTATTTTCCCTCGATTGAACATAGGTCATAAAGTTGACATAACGGTATTGCTCATCGTTATGGTAATAATTCAGCTGGGTATAGTCCTGGTAATCTTTATTCGGATAAAGCATCAGAAGTGTAGGCTGTTTGTAGAAAAGCCCATACCCTAAAGTTATATCTGTTTTCAGTGGATAATTGTTGATCATCAGATGAGGAAGATTGTACTGGAAATTCAATCTCGGTTCTGTAAAAACTTTTTTGCTGATGGCAAATGATTCATCAATTCCAAAGTTTTTAGACATTCTTAAACCTGCATACAAAGTAAATTTATGCTGGTCAAGCGCATAGCTCATCTGATCACCAAAAAAAGCAGATAAAAGATTGGATGCCGGCAGCTCATCATAAGCTCTCGGTCTTTCTATATTGACAGAGGCAGATGGAGGCGTTCTCATATCGTACTGCAAGCCTTTTCCGTTGTTCTTTGAATACCTCCAGTCAAGTCCGGCTTCATAAATGTGTGTAATTCCTCCTGTTTTTCTTACTCCATTGGCTTTGAATAAAGCGGTGATATCCAAAGGTCTTCCTTCCGTTGAAAAATTCGCCACATAACGAAGGTTGGGATAAAATCCTACATTCTCGCCCTGTTCAGTAGCCAGAGAGAATGAACGCGGCCCTGAAAGCTGAATCAGTTTTACCTGTTCAATCTTCTCAAAACCTTGTCGGATGGCTGTGTTTAAAGTAAATTTATTGAAGAAAAAAGCCTTTTCCAGCTGATAGATAAAATTGTTGGTCAGGCTGATTCTTGTATTGGTGGATTCATACTTATCCGTTGAAGGGTATCCGTTGTCCGGATCGTATTTCAATTTGTCAATATTGGTGGAAAAGTCAATATTAGATCTCCATTCCAAAGGTCTGCCCCATAAATTTAACATTTTTTTTGAACGGATAGAAGCTGTGATACGCTGGTAATTTTCAAATTCATTCGTAGGATCAGATTTGGAATCAAGATAATCCGCACTTGCACTCAGCTGCCATTTATCCGTTACTTTAAAACCTTTGCTTACATAATACTGCTTGCTGTATCCATCCGCTTTGAATCGGGCCTGCAAAGGTGATTGTCCTATTTTACGTTCTATTTTGATCAGTCCGGAAGTCAGGTCACCATAAGATGCAGAAGGGATTCCTCTGATGATCTCCACTTTTTCAATATCATTCGTAGAAATAGTTCTCATATCTACCCCTGAAAAAGCTGTTTCTCTGCCCATTGGAGCTTGTAAAAACTGCTTTGGATCAACTGAAAGTTGCAAATCTGCATTGGAATTAATGATATTGTCATCCACCATGAATTGAACACCAAGTGATGAGGTGCTGTATTTATCACCAGAAAGTCCACCGGTATTTTCTCTCAGGGTTGCTTTATTTACACCGTTCAAAGAAGGGAATTTTGCAAGGCCGCCGGGCAATAGTTCCATCAGATCTGTAAAACTTGACGGCTGTAAATGCTGCATTGCCTGTCTGTCTATCACAGATTTAGTGGTCAGTCCCTTGCTTTCTTTAGAGAATATAACGACTTCTTCCAGTTTGTTGACAGGTTGTAGCTGGACTGTTAAGTTCAGTCCGTCGGATAGTGTTAAAGTTATTTCTTTTTCCTGGTAATTAGGATGAGTAATTTTTAGATTATACTTTCCATTTGGGAGTGTTAGATTAGCATTGCCGTTTTTGTCTGTAACTGTTGAGATCTGGTTAATAGCAATAGAAGCTTCTTCCAGCACTTTGTTTTTGTCATCAAAAACAGTAATGTTTAACTGGTATTTGTCATCTTGAGCATAAACATATTGTGTGCAGAAAATGAAAAAGAAAGCGAAAGATAAAAATCTGATCATTCTGATTTATTCTAAATAAAAATTCAAGCGCAAAAGTATTGAATATAATAACGCGAATAAATACTTATTTAGAATAAATTAAAATAATTGATAAAAATCAGAAATATATTTGGAGAAAACTTACATAATACCCAGTTGGATTTATATAATATTCACCTCTCTTTCCAGCTCTATCCCAAACTTTTCTTTTACAGAATGGATAATCTCAGTAGAAAAATCAAAAATCTCTTTTCCCGTAGCGTTTCCCGTAGCATTGACAATAACCAATGCCTGGAGTTTATGAGAGGCTGCATTTCCTATTTGTTTTCCCTTCCATCCGCATTGCTCGATCAGCCACCCTGCAGGTACTTTTACAACGTCTCCGTTCGGATATCCCGGAATATTTTCAAATTTTAGCTTTAAGTCTTCAAACTGGGTGAGAGGAATAGTTGGGTTTTTAAAAAAGCTTCCGGCATTCCCCGTTTCTTTAGGATCCGGAAGTTTGCTCTGTCTGATATTGATGACCGCTTTGGAAACATCCTGAATGGTAGGATGAGTGATGCCTAAATTTTCCAGCTCTGCTTTTATTGCTCCATATTCTGTTTTAATGTGGTGATTCTTCTTTGTTAGTTTAAAACTGACTTCCAGAATTACATACCTTCCTTTTCCTTCCTGCTTGAAAACAGAATCCCTATAGCCGAAACGACATTCTTCAATATTAAAAGTTTTAAGCTCAAGATTTTCAAGATCTAAAACAGTACAGCTGACAAAAACATCTTTTATTTCCGTTCCGTAAGCTCCAATATTCTGCATTGGTGAAGTTCCTACATTTCCCGGGATTAATGAGAGGTTTTCCAGTCCGCCATAATTTTTTTCAAGGCTGTACATCACAAATTCATGCCAGTTTTCTCCGGCTTTTGCCGTTACAAGAACTTCATCTTCATTAAGGTCTTTTTCAGAAATTCCCTTTAAGCTGAGCTTAATGGCAAGACCATCAAAATCTTTGGTCATCAGGATATTGCTTCCACCGCCTAGAAATAAAATCTGAAGATGATGATTTTTGGAATATTTGACCGCATCCCTGAGCTGTTCAAGCGTCTGGACTTCAGTGAAGTATTTTGATTTGGCATCAACACCAAATGTATTGTAAGGCTTTAAGGAAAAATTTTCTTGCATGTTTATTGGTATTCTGTGGGAAGAATGAGCTTGAGTTGTTCTTTAAACTGTTTCAGCTGTCTGTAATGCAGTGTGTCTGCATAAGAATTGACATAAATGTGTGACTTTCTTGGAGTCCTGATCTGAAAAGTTTCGTCAATGCCGTCTACAGACTGTTGGCTTGGAGAACTTTGTATCACATCCAGATCTTTAATGTTAATCGGGGAGATTAGATTGTTCCAGGTTTGTATACTAATGGATGAATCCCATTCTTTATGAGTTTTGCGGGTTGTAGTGCCCTGTTCTGCGTGTATGGAATCTTTTGTGACTTTGATGATCTTATAATCTCCCTGGTCACCACCGATATTGGATAAACTGATGAAAGTTATTTCATTCGGGTTTTTATGACTGGCAGAAGTTTGTTCTTTCTTTTTGTCACAGGAAAAAGATGCCGGCAGCAAAAACAGTGAAAACAGGAGTTTCAGATGGGTATTTTTTATTGCCGGCATCATAGATTATATTTTAGAGACTGAATTCTTCTCTGTATTTTTTCAAAGCTTCTTTAAGGATCTCTGCGCTTCTCTTAAGATCTTCTTCTTTTAAAACGTAAGCAATTCTCACCTGCTTTTTCCCCAATTCAGGATCACTGTAGAAGCCTCCTGCAGGAGCTACCATAATCGTTTCCTTATTAAGGGAATATTTTTCTAAAAGCCACTGTGCAAATTTTTCAGTATCATCTACCGGAAGCTCTGCTACACAGTAGAAAGCGCCTCTTGGCTTAGGACAGATAACTCCGGGAATCGCATTAAGAAGGTCTACCAGGATATTTCTTCTGTGTGTGTATTCTTCTCTTACCGCTCTGATGTATGCGCCGTCGTTCTGGTGTGCTGCTGTTGCTGCAATCTGTCCCAAAAGAACAGGACTCAGTCTTGCCTGCGCAAAAAGCATCGCCGCATCATGGATCTTTTTAGAACGTGTAACCATGCACCCGATTCTTACCCCGCACATAGAATAACGCTTGGATTCTGAATCAATAATAATGCAGTTGTCGCTCAGTTCAGGGAAATCCAGCATTGAGATCTGCTGTTTTCCGTCATACACATATTCTCTGTAGACTTCGTCGGAGATAACAACGATGTCATATTTCAAAGCAATTTCTGCCAGCTTCTGAAGCTCTTCACGGGTATAGAGATATCCCGTAGGGTTACCTGGGTTACAGATAACAATTGCTCTTGTTTTTTCTGTGATTTTTTTCTCAAATTCTTCGATTGGTGGAAGGGCAAAACCTGTATCAATAGTTGAAGGAACTGCTACAACATTAACGTTGAATGTGCTGGTAAATCCATTATAATTGGCGTAATAAGGCTCAGGAATGATTACTTCGTCGCCATCATCACATAAAGTGGAGATTGCGAAGTTTAATGCTTCAGATCCCCCGTTCGTCACAATGAAATTATCAGGGGTCAGATCTGAAAAACCTAAGGTGTGATAATACTCTGTAAGGGCTTTTCTGTACTCTATATTACCTTCAGAAAGCGCATATTCCAATACTTTAAGATCAATATTCTTTAAAGCATTTAAAGCTGTTTCCGGTGTTTCAATATCAGGCTGCCCGATGTTGAGGTGATATACTTTTATTCCCTGCTGTTTTGCTTTTGAAGCATAAGGAACCAGTTTTCTTACCGGCGATGGCGGCATATGCTGTGCTCTGTTTGAAATATTTGGCATTGTTCAAAAAATTTGTATGGCAAAAATAAGATTTAATTTCTCAATAATAAAATAACCTGTCACCCATTTTGAGAGCTTTTTAATTGTTTTGAAAATCAGTGAATTGAAAATTGATTGGGCTTGATATTGGCCGGCGATTTTTTAAAGATATTGATAGTTTGAAATTGATTACATGTCAAAATGGATGAAATTGTTAAAATAATATATTAAAATGCGAATAAAACATTTGGTCATAAAATAATGTTTTTATATAATTTGAAATATATATATATTAAAAATATAGGCTAATCTTTAATTATTTTATAAAAATTATGATATTGTATTGGTTTTATTGTTAAATTTAGGCGATAATAAAAAATAATTATGAAAACAAATTTACCACTTCGAGTTCTACCTGTTATGACTCTTTTTGCGGCAACAATGATGAATGCCCAAAACTTTCAAACCATGCCTGTCCAGTCCGGATATACGGCAGATGTCATTGCCAATGGCGTGGGTTCTGCAATGGTATCCACTACAGAAGATGTTGACGGGGTATCTTTTGCATTTGTAGCAAGGGATTTTCAACTTACATCCAGCAGTACGCCAATTACTTATGGACTTCCGGCTAACGGAATCATAAATTCTGTAGTAAGCTCTACTCCCGGGCTGAGTTTTAAACTGGGAGATCTGTCCGGAAACAATTCTTTGAAGATTTCAAGCAATGCTGCCGGCAGTAACAGCGGAACACTTTCATTTGTAACTCCTGTTTCCGCTTTTAAAGTATATATGCTTTCTACCAGCGGAAGTGGAACATGTACAGCCAATGTAACAGTCAATTTTACTGATAATACTTCCCAAACATTTTCAGGGGTAGCAATCTCCGATTGGTATGACGGATCAAATTATGCCATCCAGGGAATAGGAAGAATCAACAGGAGCAATAATGTTTTGGAGCCGAATTCTTTTAACCCCAGATTGTATCAGTCTGCCTTAACCATCGATGCTGCCAATCAAACCAAACCTATTCAAAGTGTTACAGTAACGAAAGTAAGCGGTACAGGGATCGCGAATGTTTTTGCTTTCTCTGCCGATGCCTATACAGATTGTGTGGCACCAACACTTCAGCCTGTAGGTACGCTTACTTCAAATTCCGCTCATGTTTCATGGACGATACCGGCCAGTGTTCAGGCGGTAAGCTATGATATTTATTACAGCACCAGCAATACAGCACCTACAGCTGCAACAGTCCCTAATCATCCTGGAGTTACAGGAACTTCTTTTACGATTCCTTCTTTATCACCAAGTACGGTCTATTATTATTGGGTAAGAAGCAATTGCAGCACGGCAACGTCTCAGAGCGGCTGGTCGTTACCAGGAACATTTACCACTTTGTGTGGTGCGGTGGTTCCTTCCTATACGAATGATTTCAGCACCTTCCCGGGAACATGCTGGGCCGGCGGGATTTCCGGCGGTACTCCTGCTACAGGTCCTACAGGAACTACTTCTTATTGGGAATCAGGTGGATTCTTAGGTACCGGTTCTGGAGGATCAGCGACCATCAATTTATACAGTACAGGGAGAACAGGCTGGCTAAAGACAGTACCTTTTAATCTTTCCGCGGGAACCTATAAAGTAAAATTTGATTATGGTGTTACAGAATATCTGAGTACTACTTCTTCACCGATGGGATCTGATGATTCTGTTCAGCTTTTGGTGTCCAATGATGGTGGAACGACATGGACTGTTCTGGAGACCTGGAATGAGGCTAATGCACCTACCAACACATCAACTCAGTATGCTTACAGCTTAACAGGATATAACAGTGCCAATACCGTATTTGCGTTTTACGGAACAGACGGAACAGTGAACGATGCCCCTGACTATAATTTTTATATTGATAATTTTACTGTTGAAAGTGCACAGCTGAGTACTTCAGAAGTAAAAGAGAGTATTAAGAAAGTAGCGGTTCATCCAAATCCGTTTAAAGACATTCTTTATATTTCGGATAAAAGAGAAGTAAAATCTGTAACGGTAGGGGATTCTTCCGGAAGAACTGTAAAAACAATTGCAGAAACTGTAAAAGAGCTTGATCTAAGTACACTGAATGCGGGTCTGTATTTTGTTACGATCTACTTCAAAGACGGTTCACAATCTACGGTGAAGGCTGTCAAAAAATAATTTTTTTAATGTCAATAAGGTTGAGCGGCAGTGCATTGATGTACTGCCGTTTTTTGTGGATTAAATTTTCGGTATGGTATTTATAATTTTTGTTATTTTGGAGAAATTAAAACTTACTGAAAATGCAAATTCCAGCGGATTCTATACCCGATTATATCTCAAAAATTCCTGAAGAAAGACAGGAAGTATTCAAAAAGCTATTTGATACCATAAACGATAGCCTGCCAAAAGGCTTCCGGGAAAATATCAGCTACGGCATGGTTGGCTGGGGTGTTCCACTCGAAACCTATCCTGCCGGCTACCATTGTGCACCGGGTACTCCATTGCCGTTTATGGCCCTGGCTTCCCAGAAAAATTTTATCGCATTCTATCATATGGGAATTTATGCAGATCCTGAATTATTAAACTGGTTCGTAGCTGAATATCCCAAATACTCAAAGAGAAAGCTCGATATGGGGAAATCCTGTGTAAGGTTCAAAAAAATGGATGATATTCCTTTTGAACTCATTGCTGAGGTCAGTAAAAAAATGACAGTTGAAGACTGGATCAATACCTATGAAACACAGTTTAAAAAAAGTAAGGAATCTGTTTCAAAAGGAAAATAGACTTAATAATAATTGTAGCTCCTGATTGTATTAGGATAAAAATACTATGTTTAAACTTAAAAAAGATTTGTTTCAAAAAGTTCCTGAAACGCTGGCCTGTGCTATTTTCCTCGTTGTTATTTTGTTATTGCAGCAATGTACCTCTCAGGCTAAATCCGGGAAGCTGATGAACGGAGATCTGCTTTTTGTCACCGCAAAAGATACCGGACTTTCAGGAGCCATCAATAATGTTACTCAAAAGCAGAAAGAGGCCTCATTTGATCATATTGGGATTGTAGAGAAAGAAAATAATCACTGGTATGTTTTGCATGCAGCTCCCAAAGGAGGTTCTCAAAAACAGGACATGACATCTTTTCTTAAAGATCAGGCTGATGATGGTCAGAAAGTAATGATTTACCGTCTTAAACCGGAATATCAGCAATCTATTCCGGCTGCTCTTAAAAAAGCAGAATCCATGATAGGGAAGCCTTATAATTTCAATTATATTCTGGACGACAATTCTTATTACTGCTCAGATTATATTGAAAGAGCATTCAGGGATAATCATATATTCAAACTGGAACCTATGACATTCATTGATCCCCAAACCGGTAAAACCAATGAATTTTGGACAGAATTTTACAAAAAGAAAAATCTGGATGTTCCTGAAGGCCAACCGGGGTGTAATCCCAATGGGCTGGCTGCTTCAGAAAAATTGGAAAGAATAGGAGAATTATAAATAACGCTTAAGGAGTAACTTTACCCTTGAAGATGTAATGATCTTTAGGGCGATTTTTTGTTTACAAATCTGGCCCAAAAGGTTGATATGATAATTCTTCAATATTAAACTAAGAAAAAAATTTAGTTAAAATTTAAAATTATTAGTCCACTAATTTGGTGGACTAATAATTTTTTATACTTTTGTCAAAGATTTAACGCAAAAGCAACCATGATCTAGAAAATGTTTAACCAAAAAATTGTTTAGTGATGATTACACCTAATCCTACGTTGCAGGTATTACCCAACAAAATAGGCCTGCCTAAAAAAGAATTGATACTGGAAATAGAACTAAATGGCAAAATGAAATTTGAGCATTTAATGAACACTATCTATAACCAGTTCGGAATCTGCCACAGGGTGCTCTCTGCTAATGTAGAATATGTCAACGGAAACAGTTTTGGTTCAGTACAATTATATATTAACGTTAATTCAGAAGATTACCAGCAGCTGGAATTTTATCTGAATAAAAATAAACTTTTAAGTACCACGGTGGAATATAACTGCCGTAAGTATTTTTAAGGGAGATTCATATAGTTTTAATTACAAGAAAGTATCCGGTTTATCGGGTGCTTTTTTTGTTATAACCGTTTACCATGGACAGGACTAACTTCTATTTCTGATCATTAAGATGTAATAAACCGCGAAGGATATTAAAAACAACCTCTTCAATGCCTTACAAAATCCAAATGATCGATCTTAATTAATTTTATCCATAAATTCTTCTTAATGTCTTCTGGAAAAGTATGGGATCCTGATTGGCGGATGTGTCATTTTCTCAGGATTGATGCTGTATCTTTATTTAACCTGGATGAAATACGGGATAGATTCGGAAATCCCTACTGTTTATCCGGAGCAGCAGAGAACGAACAGCTGAAATTCCATAATCCTCCTCAGATGACCCTGCAGGTTTTTGAGGCCTTGCTTCCTTTTGCTATGGCCATGGGAGTGGATCAGATCTGGGGAGAGAAATTTGATGAACTCCTGAAAAGAACAGCCACGGAATATCATAATACCTGGTATTACGGAGGTGTAATGAATCATTACGCTTGTGCCAATACTTTAAACTCAAGTCTTACGCAGTCCATACAGTCTGCATCTACCAAGTCATTCAGCTCCAGCAGCGGTTCCGGTGGCGGTGGCGGAGGTGTCTGGTAGCCATCAAAGCTTATAAAAAAATAAAAGCGTTCAAAAATTAATTTGAACGCTTTTTTATTGGATTAGAATAATATATTTCTAAATTCTTTCTATGTCAGCACCAATGGCTTTCAGCCTTCCGTCAATATTCTCGTAACCTCTGTCGATTTGCTCGATATTGTGGATGATGGATTTTCCTTCTGCAGAAAGGGCTGCGATAAGAAGGGCATTTCCCGCTCTGATATCCGGGGAAACCATTGTAGTTCCTCTCAACGGAGCTTCCTGGTTCAGCCCGATTACCGTAGCTCTGTGCGGATCACATAAAATGATCTGCGCACCCATATCGATCAGTTTATCCACAAAGAATAATCTGGATTCAAACATTTTCTGGTGAACCAAAAGACTTCCTTTTGCCTGAGTGGCTACCACCAGGATAATTGATAATAAATCCGGTGTAAATCCAGGCCACGGAGCATCTGAGATGGTAAGAATAGATCCGTCGATAAATTTCTGGATCTTATAGTTTTCCTGGGCAGGAATGAATATATCGTCATTGCTCTGCTCAAGCTCGATTCCTAATTTTCTGAAAGTGTTAGGGATAACGCCAAGCTGGCTCCAGTTCACATTTTTAATAGTGATCTCGGATTTAGTCATGGCAGCAAGACCTATCCATGATCCGATCTCTACCATATCCGGAAGCATCGTGTGTTCCGTACCGTGAAGATGTTCTACTCCTTCAATCGTTACCAGGTTGGACCCGATTCCGGAAATATTTGCACCCATTCTGTTCAGCATTTTGCATAGTTGCTGAAGATAAGGTTCGCAGGCGGCATTATAAATTCTTGTTTTTCCTTTGGCAAGAGCTGCAGCCATTACAATATTCGCAGTTCCGGTTACAGAAGCCTCTTCCAGAAGAATAAACTTCCCTCTGAGTTCCTTAGCTTTTAAAGAATAAAAATATTCATCCTCGTCATAATTAAATTCAGCACCGAGTTCCACAAGTCCCTGGAAATGAGTATCTAGTCTTCTTCTTCCTATCTTGTCACCTCCCGGAGTCGGCATATAGGCTTCACCGTAACGGGCAAGCATTGGCCCCATCAGCATAATAGAACCCCTTAGTTTGGCTCCGTCTTTTTTAAATTCATCAGACTTGATATAATCGAAATTGACTTTATCAGCTTTAAATGTAAAATCGCCCTGGCCATTCTTGGTTACTTTAACCCCGAAATCACCAAGAATTTCAATCAATCTGTTTACATCATGAATGTCCGGAATATTTTTAATTCTTACCTCCTCATCTGTTAACAGGACAGCACATAAAATTTGTAGGGCTTCATTTTTTGCCCCTTGTGGAGTGATTTCACCATGCAGTCTTTTCCCTCCTCTTATCTGAAATGTTCCACTCATTACTTTCTGTTTTTATGGTTGTTGTTATGCCTTCTCTTACTGGTCTGGTTTTTATTATTGTTGTTATTACTGTTGCTGCTTCTGCCGCTGTTACTGTTGTTTCTGCTGTTGTTGTTATTGCTGGTATAGTAGATTTTGCTCTTTTCAAGCGATTCTATTCCGGTAAGATCCAGCCTGTTTTCAGAAAGCTCTTTCAGGTGACGGAAAATAACGTCATCGGTTACATGTTCCTTATTATATACATTATAAGACTTCTTCATGTTATTGGCAATCACCTCGATTAGTGCTTCTTTTTCATCACCCGGTTCCAATTCGATAGCTTTTTCTATCAGCTGAAGAATACTTTTTCCGTAAAATTTAAAATCTCCCTGAAGCTTAGGGTATTCCATTCTTTTAGGTTTTTCAGCTAGCTGTTCTCTGGTAGGAAAAGGGTATGGTGATTCCACATCAAGATCATATTCTGCTAAAATGAAAAGATGATCCCAAAGTTTATGTTTATAATTTTCTTCGTCACGGAGCTGAGGGTTTCTCTGACCCATAAAATCGATAATGGCCATAGCCATTTCACTCCTTTCCTCTTTGGTAGGGAGCTCTTTGCAGCGTTCAACCAGCTGCTGTATAATTCTGCCGTATTCCGGCATATGAAGCTGAGTTTTTTGGGTGTTATATTCCATAGTATGCAAATATATGGATTAAAAGAAAAATTGTTTTGAAATTATTAAAAGTTTATGATTTTTTAATGAAATTTTTATATACTCATTAGTAGAAATCTTTTAGTGAAAATGAAAATATTTTACATTTTATAGACTTTGTTTCAAGAAAATTGTAATTTAGTTAATAGATTAACAATTAAAATACACGTATGAAAAAAACACATTTCTTAGTTTCGATGCTGGCTTTAGCATTTTTCAGTTCCTGCCGGAGCGGTGATGAAAACGATAATGAAAATCTCAGGGATCAGGAAGTCCATGCCAAAACCGTAAATGTTACGAATCATGATGGGCGGCCTTTTAGCACCGGAAACGGATCTGCAGTTGGGAAATTTGTATCCGGTCCAGGAGGCGGAGTTCTCATGCAGGGCTTTTATTGGGACGTTCCTGAAGGTGGAAACTGGTGGACTACTGTAAAAGACAAGCTGACAGCCTGGTCAGACTCAGGTATCAGTGCAGTTTGGCTTCCTCCCGCCTCAAAAGCTCAAAACGGAGCTTATTCTATGGGGTATGATCCTACAGATTATTATGATTTTGGGAATTTTAATCAGAACGGAAGTGTGGAAACCCGCTTTGGATCCCGGACTGAACTGGAAGCATTGATTACAAAAGCCCACGCTGAAAACATGCAGGTCTATGCAGATATTGTCATCAATCACAATAGTGGTGGACAGTCCCAGGCGAATCCTTTTACCGGAACAAATACATGGACTGATTTTTCAGGAATCGCATCCGGAAAATTCCAGCGAAGTTATAACGACTTTTACAAAAATTCTTACGGAAATAATGATGAAGGTGCTTTCGGAGGCTTTCCGGATCTGTGTCATGCTAATCCTTATGTGCAGGACTGGCTTTGGGGAAGGGATGATTCTGTCGGGAAATATTATAAAAATGTTATGAAATTTGACGGCTGGAGATTTGATTATGTCAAAGGTTTCGGGCCTTGGGTTGTCAATAGCTGGAATTCTAATGTAGGTGGATTTTCCATTGGAGAGCTGTGGGATTCCAATGTGAATACCCTGGAATGGTGGGCCAATAATGCCAATAGCTCTGTATTCGATTTTGCAGCCTATTATAAAATGGATGAAGCTTTCGATAATGGGAATTTAAATGTTCTTAATGACGATATGATGTGGAAAAGAAACCCATATAAAGCAGTGACTTTCGTAGCCAATCATGACACCGATATCATTAACAACAAAATGCCGGCCTACGCCTATATTCTTACTCATGAAGGCTATCCTACCATTTTTTACCGTGATTACGAAGAATGGCTAAACAAAGAAAGGTTGAATAATCTGATCTGGATCCACAATAATAAAGCTACAGGAACAACTTCCATACTCTATACCGATAATGATGAGTATATTGCAAGACGTAACGGCTATAACGGAAATCCGGGACTGGTTGTCTATATCAATAATTCTTCGAGCTGGCAGGAAAGATGGGTAGAAACCAACTGGAGCAGTCAGCAGATAAAAGATTTCACAGGTAACTCTGGCTGGTATCCAACGACACAGGGTGATAAATGGGTGAAAATTCAGGCACCACCAAACAGTTATTCAATATGGTCATTGAACCAGTAAAAATTTAAGAAAAGCAAGGATGAATTTCATCTTTGCTTTTTTTATTTATATTTTGAAAAATATTGATTAATAGAAACGGACCAGCCTGCAGTGATTTAACCAATTAGATCTCGATAAATTTCTTCTTTTGCTCACGATCCGGAAGAAAACATTTCTGGTTGGCCATTTTCATTCTGTTTCTCGAAATAAAATCATACACCTGATCACTCAAAAATGCAGGCAATACTTTTCCGGCAGCTGATAATCTGTACACTCCGCCCAATATATTGGCGATCTGCAGCACAGCCCGTGATTTGGTAAAGTAATATTCTCCGGGTTTCCAGAGGTATAGCGTATTGAATACTTTAGTTTCCAGACCTCTTTCAGATAAAAATTTCTGTCCGAAACCGGACTGCAGGGATGCAAACATAAATCTGTCATTTTTATCCCGTTCAAGGATCCACTGCACCCAAAAATTACAGAAACCACAGTCGCCGTCAAAAAACACAATATGTTTATCTTCCCATTTCTCCTTCATAATGTTGATCTTAAAATAATATTTTCCTTTCGGTATCTTCTTGCACTTTTTTGAAATATTTTATCAGTTCTTTGCGCTGTTCAGCCGTTAGCTTGGCATCCTGATGTCCTACATAATAAGATTCCAGAGGCATTTCTTCTTTTTCTGTCATTTCTATACATTCTTTCAGTTTATCGGCCTGTCTCCTAGGTTCATATACTGCGAAAGTAGAGAAATTGAGATGCTTTCTGCCTTCCTCTATATGATTTTTAACAAACCATGAAGCCGGTGAAATGCTTGCATACCATGGATATTCAGTTTCATTGGAATGGCAGTCATAGCAGGAGGCTCTGATGATTTTTGCAATAGGTTCCGGCGTATTTTTGATTTTCAGAAAATCCATTCCCGGAGTAGGTGGCGGATTGGTTTTATCGATTGGAAAAAACTGAATGATGATAAATGCTACGAGAAGGACAACCACTATTTTTTTCATATCGAATTCTTGTTTACATTATAAAAATAATGAAATTTTAGCTAAGATCCCATCTTTATACTCATATTCTTCTATCCTGCAACTTTCACTGTTTCTATGGAATGTGTTATTGCGATAACTCAGGAACTTGAATAATAATTAATATTCATATCGTAGTAAGTAAAATCTCAGGTTCCTTCTACATTTTTATGTATTATTTTGTCTGGTTCTTCTGTGGAAAAAGGTCTGTTGTAGAATCTCTGTTGCCATAATGTAATTGTCTATTGATGGTATCTATGAACTAGGATGAGTTTCATTGAATCATTCTAAATATAGTAATTATCTCCATACTTTAAACAAGGGTTCTTAAAATTTACTAACTTAATGCAACAATTGTGTTTTAGTTTTGATGTTGCCAGGAATATTTTCCCATAGTTTTTAACTATCATAAGAATAAAAATTAATAGATTGTATTTATAAATAAAGCTTTGTAGATTTGTCATGTCTTTAAGAATAAACTGTATTAATCAACATAAAAAATATTAAACGACAATGGAAAATGATTTAAATGACATCAGTAAATGCCCGTTTCACAACGGAACAATGAAAAAAGAAGCTGTAGCAGGCGGAGGAACCAAAAATCTTGATTGGTGGCCTGACCAGCTTAGGGTAGATATTCTGCGCCAGCATTCATCTCTTTCAGATCCTATGGATAAAGACTTTGATTATGCTGAAGCATTTAAAAGCCTCGACCTCGAAGCTGTAAAAAGAGACCTCCATGCACTGATGACAGATTCTCAGGACTGGTGGCCGGCCGATTTCGGACATTATGGTCCCCTGTTCATTCGTATGGCGTGGCATAGTGCAGGTACATACCGTGTTGGTGACGGAAGAGGAGGAGCCGGGTCAGGACAGCAGCGTTTTGCCCCTCTGAACAGCTGGCCGGATAATGTAAGTTTAGACAAAGCCAGAAGATTATTATGGCCAATCAAGCAGAAGTATGGAAATAAAATCTCATGGGCAGATCTTTTGATTCTTACCGGAAACATTGCTCTGGAATCTATGGGCTTTAAAACATTCGGTTTTGCAGGAGGGCGTGAGGATGTCTGGGAACCGGATATGGATATCTATTGGGGATCGGAAAAAACATGGCTGGGCGGCGATTTGCGTTATGCCCATGGTTCAGAAGGTGTAGGGGAAAAACACGGTGTACTTCCTACCGATGATAATGCAGATGGTGATATTCACTCCAGGAACCTTGAAAAACCGCTTGCAGCTGTACAGATGGGACTTATTTATGTAAATCCTGAAGGACCGGACGGAAATCCTGATCCTATCGCTGCAGCTAAAGATATCCGGGATACTTTCGGACGTATGGCAATGAATGATGAAGAAACGGTAGCTTTAATTGCCGGCGGACATACCTTTGGGAAAACACATGGTGCCGGACCTGCCGATAACGTTGGAAAAGAGCCGGAAGCCGCCGGAATTGAACTTCAGGGATTAGGGTGGAGTAGCACTTATAAATCAGGAAAAGGGGCAGATGCCATTTCCAGTGGGCTGGAAGTTACCTGGACGGAAACACCAACTGAGTGGAGCAATTATTTCTTTAAGAATTTATTTGAAAATGAATGGGAATTGACAAAAAGCCCTGCCGGAGCTCACCAATGGGTGGCTAAAAACGGAGCGGAGATTATTCCGGATGCTTTTGATCCGGCAAAAAAACACAGACCTACGATGCTTACGACAGATCTTTCCTTAAGATTGGATCCTGTCTACGAAAAGATATCAAGACACTTTTATGAAAATCCGGATGCATTTGCAGATGCTTTCTCCAGAGCATGGTTTAAGCTTACCCACAGGGATATGGGGCCTAAGGCAAGATATCTGGGACCGGATGTACCTCAGGAAGAACTGATCTGGCAGGATCCCATTCCTGAAGTTAATCATGGATTGGTAAACGATACAGATATTGATGCTTTAAAAGAGAAAATGTTGAATTCCGGATTAAGCGTTTCGGAATTGGTAGCAACTGCCTGGGCTTCTGCCTCTACATTCAGAGGAAGTGATAAGCGTGGGGGAGCTAACGGTGCAAGAATCAGGCTGGCTCCTCAAAAAGACTGGGAGGTAAACAATCCTGCCCAGCTTCAGAAAGTTTTAGGAATTTTAGAAAACATTCAAAAAGAGTTCAACGAAAATCAAATTGATGGTAAAAAAGTATCATTGGCAGATGTAATTGTTCTTGCTGGAAGTGCAGGCGTTGAAAAAGCCGCAAAAGATTCAGGGCATGATGTCAAAATTCCTTTCGCACCTGGGAGAATGGATGCTTCACAGGAACAGACCGATGTAGAATCTATGGGTTATCTGGAGCCTGCAGCAGACGGCTTCCGTAATTATCTGAAAAGAAAGTTCAGTGTATCTACAGAATCTTTATTGATTGACAAGGCACAGCTTTTAAACCTAACAGCTCCCGAACTTACAGTTCTTATAGGCGGAATGCGCGTATTGGATACGAATTTTGACGGATCAAAACACGGTGTGTTTACCAACCGTCCAGGGGTACTTACCAACGACTTCTTTGTTAATCTTCTCGATATGGGAACGCAATGGAAAGCAATTTCTGAAGATAATGAGTTATATATGGGGACTGACCGGTCAACAGGACAGCCAAAATGGACTGCTACCCGTGCTGATCTTGTATTCGGATCCAATTCCGAACTGAGAGCGGTTGCAGAAGTATATGCCAGTTCCGATGCTCAGAGAAAGTTTGTAAATGATTTTGCTTCTGCCTGGATTAAAGTGATGAATTCTGACAGATTTGATTTAAAATAATCAAACTTAACATAATATTGTGAAGGTGACTGCAAAAGTCACCTTTTTTTATTGATTATTATTTAAAATTAATTATAAATGATTAAAATATTCAAATTAATTATATATTTGTTGAAAAACAAACAAATATTATATGTTAAGAAAATTATTTCCTGCCCTGTTATTGCTAGGTTCTTTCAGTTTCGCTCAAGTCGGGGTTAATACAGAGCTTCCCAATGCTACACTGGACATAGCTGGAAACCCGGCTGATACTTCAAAATACGACGGAATTATTGCGCCGAGAATCACAGGAGATCAGCTCAATCTGAAAAATTACACTCCTTTACAAACAGGAGCATTGGTGTATGTTACGGCCGCCGGAGTTTTAACTGGACAGACTGCTGACGTAAATTCTGTAGGCTATTATTACTTTAATGGGGATCTGAATAAATGGGTAAAGCTTAATTCCGGAATTTCCACATCACCATGGAATGTACAGAATACATCTTCTGCTGCGACTTCTCATATCCAAAATATTTATCAAAATGGAAAGGTAGGGATTGGATTTGCTGCTACTGATACTGTGTCTGACAGACAATTTGAAGTGAAAGGTGATATGAAAGCTCAGTATGGAGCTGGAAGCAATTACTTTGGAATAGATACAAATCTTTTTGGGGTGGGCAATGGGTTATACTATTCAGATAACAGTGATTTGGCCGCTGCTACCAGTACAAGTGTAGTGATAACGAGACCGGGAATAAGCAGTTTACAATCTAATAATGGATTGGGTGGAGGAAGTATTGCTGCTTTTTCAGAGTCTAGTGGTGGCTCTTTTGGTTTAGTTTCCAATAATCTTGATCAAAGTGTCAATGCTTCTATATGGGGGATAAGTAATGGAAGTATCAATAATCTTACCCTGAGCCATAATGGAGTTGGGACAGGATCAACAGATATTACCATTGAAAAGCTTAAAGGGGTTACCTTTTCTTATAAAGATGTTTCTGGTGCCTCTCAGGGAAATTATACTTTTCCAAGAACAAGTGGTCAGGCCAGTCAGGTTTTAGCGACAGACGGGGCTGGAACGTTATTCTGGAGAGATGGCTCATCTTTAAATGCAAAAATAAGAACAATGTCTTCAGGGCCTGTTGCAGCAGATGATTACACCATCCTTGTTACAGGAAATATTTCACTTCCGGCTGCAACTGCAGCCAATCAAGGAAAAGTTTATAATCTGGTCAATGATACAGCTGGAAATGTTACTGTTAATGGAAATTTTAGGATTAACGGAGGCAATTTTACCAATTATGGTTTGAATAACAGTGATTGGGGAAGAGCAATTGTGGTGCAAAGTACCGGCTCAGCCTGGGTGGTGATTTCGAGATATTAAAATCTTTATTAACCTAATCTATTCTAAAGAATGGATTTTCCCATTGAAAGACAAAAGCCTTTAAAACTATTATTTTAAAGGCTTTTTTGTGGACCCTCAGTTGGTATCCATTATTTTTATTAATTTTTCACAAATCATTTTTAAAATAGTAATATTATATTTTAACACGACATATTCTGTCGCTTCGTATCAGTAGATTTGTATTAATAAAGGTTAAAGTCATAATATAGATGTCTGGTGTTAAAATTTACATTAAATCACATTAATATGATTTGACTGTGTTAAAAAGCGTTAAATTTGCAACTATACGAACTAATATACACAAATAGATGAGAAAATTCTACATGAGTGCATTTACGATGTGCACAATCTTGGGTCTGTCGGCTCAGGAGGTTGTTTGGCAAAAAGATATCAAATCCACTACTCAGGATTTTTTAAGCCAAATCACTACAACTATAGATCAACAGTATCTGATTACCGGAAGCTTAATTCAGAGCAATAAACTGCAACAAGACAGTAAGCAAAACAACGGCTACGACTTTCATTTGGTGAAGCTCAATCAGCAAGGTCAGGAAGTTTGGGAAAAGTTCTTTGTTGGAAACAATCATGACTATTTATCTGCAACGGTTTCTACACAGGACGGAGGATTTTTGGTGTCAGGTTCTTCGTATTCCAGCAAAGGTCTCGATAAAAAAGAAGATTCAAAAGGAGGTTCAGACATCTGGCTCATCAGATTGAATGAATTTGGAGATGAGCTTTGGCAGAAAACAGTAGGATCAGCATCCGATGAAGAAGCAAGATCAGTTATTCAGACGACAGATCTCGGATTCTTTGTAGCTGGTAATGTTCAAAACTCAGCCAAAGGTTATGGCTCCAAAGACGTTTGGGTTGTAAAACTGGACAAAGACGGAAAAGAACTGTCTCAATCAATTTTAGGAGGAAAAGGTCTGGATGAAGTGGAGAAGATGATTCCTACAAAAGATGGTGGAGCCTTGCTAGGAATTTATTCCAGAAGTACTACAGGCGGCTCAAAGAAAACCGAAAACTTTGGCGAAGGAGATTTCTGGGTGATCAAGCTGGATAAAACCGGAAAAACAGAATGGGAAAAGAACTTTGGAGGTAAGGCTGATGATCATCTAAGAACACTGTCATTAACATCTACAGGTTATTTAATTGGTGGAGAATCCAGATCCGAAAGATCAGGAAACAAAACTGGAGGAATAGAAGAAGGAACAGATCTGTGGTTAATCTCCTTAAACGAAAGAGGTGAAGAGATCTGGCAAAAATCCTACAATTTTGGAAACAGAGATATTCTGATGGGCACAAGTGTACTTCATTCAGCAGATGATAAGTCTTCCAAAGGAATTCTATTAGGTGGCTATACCCAAGCAGAAGGGAAAATAGAATCGGATGATGAAACTTTTTGGATGCTTTATTTAGATACCAATGGAAACGAGCAGTGGCGAAAACACGTAAAAGGCGAATCCAGAAAACGTGAGGAGAGACTTTCCGATTTAAAGCTGAATAGAGACGGCTCCATTATTTTGGCAGGAACCAGCGCAGAAGAATTAGGAAAAGAAAACTGGAAGATCGTAAAGCTGGGAGATAAACAGCTTGATCAGCTGATTGAAAAACAAGACATCAAAATCTATCCAAACCCTGTTTCAGACTATGCATATGTAGAAATCGGTTTTGAATTTAAAGAAGCAGATATTTTGTTGTATGACATGGGAGGAAGACAGCTTCAGAGTTTGAAGACAAAGAACAAAGTAACTAAGATCAATACTCAGAATTTAATTCAGGGAGCTTATCTGGTTACGATAAAAACAGATACGAATAAAACTGCTAACGCTAAATTGATTAAAAAATGATGAATACAAAAATAATTCTTGGTCTATTATTATCAATCTCACTTAATACACTTATCTGGGGGCAAGCGGAGTTAATACCAGTAGCAAAATGGGGTGAAAACAATGATTTTTCTGTAAATAAATATGGCAATGATTTGATTAGTGTAGATCATTATCGAGGTCAGCCTAATATAAATATTCCGTTATTTAGTGTTGAAGAGGGAGGGCTAACGTTAGATATTTCATTAAAATATAAGTCTCAAGGTGTTAAAGTTAATAAACCCTCAAATTGGGTAGGACATGATTGGATGTTAGAAGTTGGTAGCATTAATCGAACAGTTAAGGGAATGCAATTTGATGAATTAGACTTTAACAATGCTGAAGGTGTTGCTCCAAATAATCATGATGGCAATTGTTATCCTTTACCAAGTGGAACAGTTGGAGTGGGAGATTTCCAATATGGTGGATTAGCAAAAGGCTTTATGCTCACACATTCTAAAATTAACTCAACCGATAATAGTTGGCGTGGGTTAGACAATCTTGTAAACTTGATGGCAGAAACAACCCCAAAAGACGGTGGATATAGAGCTGATTATGAGCCAGATATTTTTAATTTTAGTTTTTTTGGCCATACTGGATTTTTCTTTATTGGACCTGATGGAATGTGGAAAGTTTCATCAAAAAGTAATTTAAAAATACTTTTTGACAAAGAACAGGATATGTTTTATGGCTTAAATGGATTTAAAGATATTTGGGGAGCGTATCCAGCAACATGCAGAATAAAAACTATTGGTAGATTTACTATTATTGATGATAAAGGTTATAAGTATGTTTTTGGAGACAATAATGTGAGAAATATTGAAATGAATTTGCGAGATTTTTATCATGGAGTAGATTCGCTTCCTGTATATGCAAATTCTTGGAGTATTGTTAAGGTTTATGATTCCAATAATATTGTTTTATATGACTTTGAACATATTAATGGAGAACACTATTCTAACTATTTGTATAGTAATAGTAAACAATATATCGTAGTGCCTAAAGAATCAACGGATGGAAATAATCCTTTAACCACTACATCAGTTCACCCTAATAATACCACTAATAGTACAGCACATTATAGTAGTTTTTATAAGGCCTCTGGGATTTTATATATTCCAACATATCCAAGTGTAATTAGAACAAAATCAGGAAATAAGATTGATTTCTTGTCAATAATTGAAGATAATTTAAATTATTTTAGTAGTTCAGGGAACACATTGCTTGAGAATGATCCTTCCTATTATAACAACATACTAACACCACCACATACATGGGGTAGTAATTCACCAACACTTGGGATTGGAGATAATACAGCATCTTTTAATAAGTTTAAAAAAAGAAAGTTGACGACAATAAAATTGACTTCATCAACTGGGGCTCTTATTAATGATATTAAGCTTACTCATGCCAATGCAACACAAAGAATTTTCCTTTATAGTATTAAAAATAATGAAAAAACTTACGTCTTTAATTATGATAACTTAAATTTACTTCCGCCACTGTTAAGTAATAAAACTGACATGTGGGGATACTATAATAATATTCCATATAAAATACATGTAGATTTTGGGAGTACAAAAACTTATTGGAATAATTTTGAAAATAACAAATTCGGGGAATTACAAGTTAATACTCCATATTTATATTATGGAACTCTTAAAGAAATATATTGGCCAACTGGAGGAAAAACTGTCCTTGACTGGGAGTCCAACAGCTTCACAACAAGAGTTTACCCCAAAAGTGGTAACTTAGTTTCTGCAAATTTACCTGGCGGAGGTGCAAGAATTAAGAAAATAACTTCTGATAATACTACAAAAGAGTTTTTTTATACGAACTCTTTTAATGAAATGGATTATAACATATCAAGTGGTATTTTGGTTAATGAACCGATTTTCTATGATAATTCAAATAAAGCTTTAGAAATATTAGGTTTCTATAATAATTCTAATGCAAACCCCTCTTTTCCAAACAATACATATATAGGGAATATAATGGGGATTAATCCGAAATCGATATTTGAGCCTTCAGATGTAGTATATTCATCAGTTTTCGAGAAAAGTAATGATGGTTATACCCATTATAATTTTTCAACTCATTTTGATGTTCCTGATAATTATTATCCTGGAATAATACCTAGTAATAACACACTAGGATTAACCAGAAATGATTTATCTAATCAAAGAGGTTTATTATTAAGAAAAGATTTTTATGACAATAGTCAAAAAATTATTAAGAGAATAGATTTCAAATACATAAAAACAACAAATTTGCTTGGTAGAGGTGTCTCTTATGATTTGTTTTCTACAAGCACTTATGTTAATTGTTATTTTTGCATCACTAATGCATCCCCTTATGAGATTGATTATTCAGATAATCTTTTAAGTGAAATTTTTACAACAGAATTTTTTAAAGATGGAAGAAACTTACAATATTTAAAAAAGTATTACTACCAAAACCCTGTTGACCCAAGCTACAATCTCATTGATAAAATAGAGGAATACCCCAATAAATTTGATCTTTCAAAGTTCAAGAGTGTTAAGTTCCAATATGCGACAGATATGGGTACTTCAAGCCAGCTTTTTTCTGATATGATTGCTAAAAATATGATAGGAATTCCTTTATCAGCTACAAAATATAATGAAGCCCAGCAACCTATATCTAGAAGTGAGACGATTTTTGCCAAAAATTCTACCACGAATAATCTGATTCTTCCAATTTCTACCAGATCTATAAAAACTGGTGTTATAGATTATGGAAGTGATTCAAGTGTTGATACGAAAGTAACCTATGATTTATATGACGCTCATGGTCGTGTTTTACAGTATACTGATGCTTCTGGGATTCCTACAACAATAATTTGGGGGTACAATAAATCTCAGCCCATTGCAAAAATTGTAGGTGCGACTTATAATTATGTAAGCACAAACACAAACATTGGATACTTACAGGATGCTTCAGATGTCGATGTGGATACAGCCTCAGAAAATATCCTGATTTCATTATTGGATGATCTTAGAAAAAATATAGCTTTTAAAGACTACCAGATCACAACTTATACTTATGATCCTTTGATCGGAATAACAAGCCTTACAAATCCCGACGGATTAAGAGAAAATTATAAGTATCATGCTCAGACCCATAAACTTGAAAAAGTGATAGATGTTGATAGTAAGGTAAGAGAGGAATATAAGTATCACTATAAAAACTAAAATCATGAAGAAAATATTATTCATATTATTAGGGATAATTTTTAGTTATTCCTACTCTCAGAATCTTACTGATACTGAAAATTATATTTACAAGAAAACATACCTTTCTGATCCTTTCGATCCTGTACAGAAACAGTTAGAAGATGTCCAGTATTTGGATGGACTTGGGAGACCTAAGCAAATAATATCTGTAAAGTCTACACCATCAGGGCAGGATATGGTTTTACCAATAGTTTATGACCAGTTTGGCAGGGTAACAAAGGATTATTTGCCTGTTCCTGTACAGACCTCTAATGCTGGTATTCAAACTTCAGTTACAGAAAGTACGGTTAATTCATATTATGGGGTTACCAATGCATTTTCCGAAAAAGAGCTTGAATCTTCCCCTTTAAGCAGAATGTTTCAATCTGCCAGCCCTGGGGAAGAATGGAAAATGAATTCTGGGCATACTGTAAAATATGCTTATGATGCCAATTCAACAAGTGATCAGGTAAAGAAATATCAGGCTACTACAACATGGGATAATACCAATCAAATTTATAATTCAACTCTTTCTCAGATTACTATTTATGATGAAAATTCATTATATAAGTTTAGTGTCAAAGATGAAGACAATAATGAAAAGATAGTATTTAAAGATCTTTATGGTCACATTGTATTGATAAGAAAAAATGATGGAACACATAATATTGATACATATTATGTGTATGATAGTAATGATCATTTAGCCTATGTTATTCCACCATTAGCATCGGTTTCATCTGCACTAACTTCAACTACGTTAGATAATCTGTGTTATCAGTACCGTTATGATAACAAAAATAGATTAGTTGAAAAGAAACTTCCAGGCAAAGGCTGGGAATATATGGTGTATAACAAGGCTGATAAACTCATTATGAGTCAGGATGCCAATATGAGGATATCTTCGAATTGGATGTTTACTAAATATGATAAATTTGGAAGAGTCACTTATACTGGTATTTCAATAACTTCCCTTACAAGGCAGGCATTACAAACCAATGCAAATGCCAGCACCAATGTATACGAATCCAGAAGTACAGCTGCCTTTACAATGAATGGAATGCCTATATATTATTCCAATGTAGCTACTCCTGTAAATGTAGGAAGGGTCTTAATCATCAATTATTATGATACTTACCCTCCACTTCCAGCAGGTGTTTCGATTCCTTCTTATATCATAAATCCAACACAATCAGTATTAACGCAGGATGCACAAAGCTCATCAAGAAGTACAAAGAGTTTCCCTACTGCTTCTTATATTAAGAATATAGAAGATGATAATTGGAGTAAAGATTTTTTCTGGTACGATACCAAAGGAAGAGTAATAGGAACTCATTCTGTCAATCATTTAGGAGGATATACTAAAACTGAGGCTGAACTTGATTTTTCAGGTTTACCTAAACAAACTAAAACCTATCATAGAAGGCTCAATACAGATACAGAAAAAATTGTTACCGAAACGTTTGAGTATGACAACCAAAACAGGTTGAAAGTACAAAAACATAAAATTGACAATAATACCGAAGAGATTCTTGCCCAGAATGAATATAATGAACTTTCGCAGTTAAAAACTAAAAAAGTGGGTGGAACAAATATTTCAATGCCACTTCAGACGGTTGATTATATTTATAACATTCGAGGCTGGATGACAGCAGTTAATGATCCCAATAACTTAGGAAATGATTTATTTGGATATAAAATTAAATATGCCCAGCGTGAAGGTTTGGAAATTCCTAACTCAGATTTTCCTGAACTTAAAGTAAAGCCTAAATATAATGGAAATATTGCGGAAGTAGACTGGAAAACACTTACTGAGGAAAATGAGCCTTTAAAAAGATACGGATATTCTTATGATCCGTTAAACAGGCTTTTAGGGGGCTTTTACCAAAAGGCAGGCAGTGAAACGGCAAAAGAATACTTTGAAAAACTGGAATATGATCTGAATGGTAATATCCAGAGATTAAAAAGGTCAGAAGGAGCTCTCATTGGAGGTAGTACAGCACAGGTAATTGATAATCTGAAATATGATTATGTTGGAAACAGATTAATAAAGGTAACGGATGAACAGCAAAACCCTTCAGGTTATCCTTATCTGGTCAATCCTAATACCATTCAATATGATAATGGAGGTATTGGTAATGGAAACATGACAAGCCATCTGGATAAGGGTATTTCCTCAATACAATATAATTATCTAAATTTACCCAAACAGGTTACTCAAAATGCCAAAATAACAAATTACACCTACAGAGCAGACGGTGTAAAAGTAAAGAAGCTCTTTGGAGATTTAGAAACAGATTATCTAGACGGATTTCAGTATAAGTCCACATTTCAAATAGAATCATGGAACGGTGAGGGAACCTATCATCCTGATCCTAATGAAATACCAGTATTAAAGCTGAGAATAATTCCCACCTCTGAAGGTTATTATGATACCCTGCTAAATAAATATGTTTATAATTTCACGGATCATTTAGGAAATCTACGATTAAGCTATACAGATACAAATGGTGATGGAATTATCCAACCCAGACAATATAATACTTCAACATGTTTACCTACATTTGGGTGCTTGGGAGAGTGGAAGCCTGGCGAAATTGTAGAAACAAACAATTACTATCCTTTTGGTATGTTGCATAATTACGCTGCCACAACCCGAAATGCCTATCAATATAAATATCAGGGACAGGAGCTTCAGGAAAATGGATGGTACAGCTTTAAATGGAGAAACTATATGCCAGATGTGGGCAGATTTTTTAATATTGACCCGCTAAGTGAAATGTATGCTTATCAGTCTCATTATAATTTCTCTGAAAACAGGGTTATTGATGCCAGGGAAATAGAAGGATTGGAAGCGTATGTGCTTAATGCACAAGGAGATATGGAGGTAAATGGACTTAGCTTATCTCATACAGAATATTCAATAGGAGCAGATGGTACAAGAAATATTGAAACTGTAGATTTAGGAACTTTCCAATCGTCTTCTAGTGCTTCTGCAGTTTCGAGTCAAAATCTAGGTGGAATTAGCTGGGGGGATGCAGCAAGAGTTGGTGTTGGTTTTGTACCTATTGTAGGGAGTGGATTAGATATCTATGAAGGGATAAGAGATGGTAACTGGGTACAGGCTGGTATCGGTGTTGGTGGATTAGCCTTGGACATAGCGACACTGGGAGCGGGATCTGTAATCAAAGGTGGAGTAAAAGCTATTGGTACTGAACTGGTAGAGGAAGGTATAGAAATGGCAGTTAAAGATGCTGCCAAAACTGCTGCTAAAGAAATGGCAGAGAAAGAGGCTAAAGGTTTTCTTGTTCCAATGGCAGAAGAAACACTTGAACAAGCATCTCGTGATTTACCTGAGACTATTGGAACTTATAGTATATATGGGACTCAAGGACTGGTAGGAGATACTTACACTCGAAATATTTTCTTAATGGAAACCAAGAAAAAAAGTCTTTCTGGACTAAGATCTACAATTGCTACGATGGAAAAGCAAGCTGCTCAAAAAGGGGCAAACAAAATTTCTATTTATGGAGCAGCAGTTATAAATGACGGTTTTTTAAATCCAGCTATAGCAAAACGTTTTGGATATTCTTTTGAGAAAATAGGTTCGGGTAGTCTATTACAAAAGACATTAAAATAAGATTTATGGTAAAAAAAACAACATTAGAATCCATCTTCAATAGAAAAGGTGGTGAAGGACTTAAAACAAGATTAATTAAAAATGATTATAGTTTGTTAGCTCAAATTAATTATGATATAAAAGAATGTGAAAATTCAATTTTAATTTACTTTATTGATAATGAATCTTGGATGTTATTTACAGATACCAAAATAATTTTCAGTAAAAAAAATCAATTATCAGAATTAGAATATAATAAACTTATGCATGTTAAGCCTGCTTTATCTGAAGAAATTAAAAATGGTGTTACTAAGGCAGATGATTTCACAAAACTTTTAATAACTTGCAATGACAATTCATCTTTAATTATCGATACAGAAAAAGGATTACCGTACAAGGGCATTTATCAAATGCTACACTATATATCATCAATGAATCATGATTAAATTATTTTCTGGAGTTGTAAAATAAGAGAAATATCTTATTTATTACAATAATGAATAGAATAACAAAAACCACTGTAATTGCAGTGGTTTTATTATTTATAAAAAGTATCTCTCTTTATGATTTTGTTAATACTCATAATAGATACTCATGAATAGATGGTTATTAAAGTGAAACGGTCTTTACTTCCGTTGCTGAAATGCAATCACATTCAAATAAGTTAAATAAGGTGTAAGAAGAGTGTTTTTACAAAAAGAGTGACCAAAATCGTGACCAAGTGACCAGAAGTGACCAAAATAAAAAAAGCAACTTGCTGTAAATTAGCGAGTTGCTTTTATTTGTTTGTAGACCCACAGGGATTCGAACCCCGACTGACGGTACCAAAAACCGGAGTGCTACCGTTACACTATAGGTCTGCTTATTTTGGTGGCGCGAAATTATAAAAAAATATTTAATTAAAAAATAATTTTTTGAAGGTTAATAATTAAAAAAGCTGTGTTTATCCATAATTGAATGATTTTGAATTGAATAGGTGGATGATGATTTAACTAAAATAATTTCACAAACTGTACTTTTTCAGCAGCTAAATAATAAAATCCTATCTTTGCAAAAAAATTGGGCTCCAAAAGTTGGAGATACCCATTAATAATTTCATTTATTAAACATTTTTATGTCAAATATTGTCGCAATCGTTGGGCGTCCCAACGTAGGAAAATCCACACTTTTTAACCGTTTACTAGAAAGAAGGGAGGCCATCGTAGATTCTAC
This sequence comes from Chryseobacterium lathyri, assembly GCF_030812195.1. Taxonomy (GTDB): domain Bacteria; phylum Bacteroidota; class Bacteroidia; order Flavobacteriales; family Weeksellaceae; genus Chryseobacterium; species Chryseobacterium lathyri_A. The sequence goes on along the minus strand of NZ_JAUSSF010000003.1, from coordinate 559,003 downwards.
GGCTGGTGTTACCAGAGACCGTCATTACGGAAAATCTGATTGGAACGGAGTAGATTTTACAGTTATAGATACCGGCGGATATGATGTAGGAACGGATGATATTTTTGAAGAAGAGATCCGCAAGCAGGTTCAGCTGGCAATAGACGAAGCTACATCCATCATTTTTATGATGAATGTGGAAGAAGGTCTTACTGATACCGATTACGAAATTCACGAACTTCTTAGAAGATCAAATAAACCCGTTTATATCGTTATCAATAAAGTAGATTCTGCCAAAGAAGAAATAAATGCTACTGAATTCTATCAGTTAGGAATTGAAAAATATTATACTTTATCTTCAGCTACAGGTTCAGGAACAGGAGAAGTCTTGGATGATATCGTTAAAGATTTCCCTACCACAGATTATAAAGATCCTTTTGAAGGTTTGCCGAAAATTACGATCGCAGGCCGTCCCAATGTTGGGAAATCTACCTTAACAAATGCTTTGCTTGATGTGGAAAGAAACATCGTAACTGATGTTGCAGGGACTACAAGAGATAGTATTCAGACTCTTTATAATAAATTCGGGTACGAATTTGTTTTAGTTGATACTGCCGGAATGAGAAGAAAATCTAAAGTAAATGAGGATTTGGAATTCTATTCGGTAATGAGATCGATCCGTTCTATTGAATTTTCAGATGTTGTGATCATTATGGTGGATGCCACACTGGGCTGGGAATCTCAGGATATGAATATTTTCGGTTTAGCACAAAAGAACAGAAAAGGAATTGTGATTGTTGTAAATAAGTGGGATCTTATTGAAGATAAGAAAACCAACACAGTTAGGGATTTTGAAAACTCAATTAAAGAGAAGATCGGTCAGTTCCATGATATTCCAATTTTGTTTGTTTCAGCTTTAACGAAACAGAGAATTTTAAAAGCTGTAGAAGTGGCTATGCAGGTGTATGAAGATCGTAAAAAGAAGATCAAAACGTCAAAACTAAACGAAGTGATGCTTCCTATTTTTGAGCAGACACCGCCGCCGGCCAACAAAGGGAAATATATTAAAATCAAATACTGTGTACAGCTTCCTACGCCGTCACCACAGTTTGTGTTTTTCTGCAACCTCCCTCAGTATGTAAAAGAACCTTACAAAAGATTTACAGAAAACCAATTGAGAAAAGAATTCGGGTTTACCGGAGTTCCGATCGAAGTGTATTTCAGACAGAAATAAAAAACAATCCCTTTTAGATTTTTCTAAGAGGGATTTTATTCATAGTAAATTCAATATTTTTAATAAAAGTTTTTTCAGAATAATGAATACAATTGTATTGTCAAAACAATTTTCTTTAGTAAACTCCTGGATCAATGAGCTCAGAAATATAGACATCCAGCATGACAGAATGAGATTCCGTAGAAATATGGAACGTATTGGTGAAATTGCGGCTTTTGAGATCAGTAAAGAGCTGGAATATAAAGAAATAGAGATTCAAACACCTTTAGATAAGATTAAAGTTCAGGAAATAGCTGTTCAGCCGGTAATTACCACGATTTTAAGAGCAGGAGTGCCCTTGTTTGAAGGTATTCTGAGTTATCTTGACAAGGCAGACTGTGGTTTCGTAGCTGCTTACAGAAAACACGATGCCAATGATTACTTCTCTATTAAACAGGATTATCTTACCTGTCCGAATATTGAAGGAAGACCATTGATCGTAGCAGATCCCATGCTGGCAACAGGGGCTTCATTAATTGAGGCTATCAAAGACCTTCTGACCAACGGAACTCCGACCCAGTTGCATATTGTAGCTGCAATAGCCTCCAGACAGGGTGTGGAAACCATCGAAAAGGCTTATCCTGAGGCAAAAATTTGGGTAGGGGCCATAGATGAAGGATTAACATCAAAAGGATACATCACGCCAGGACTTGGTGATGCCGGAGACTTAAGCTACGGAGAAAAACTACAACGATAGATTAAGAAAGATTCCAGAAATCTTTCATCAGATCAAATAATAAATTGGGCCGTACTTTTTCCATAGGATGTTTAGTATCCGGAAGTATGGCCAATTTTGCATTAGGAATACTGCGGTAAACACTGATGCTTTCCTCGATACTTACCATACTGTCTTTATCTCCGGTCATAATTTGTACTGGAATAGTAATCGCCCAAAGGTTATTTTCATTCAAAGGAGGATTTTTCCCCATTGCAATCATCATCCCTGCAATGGCAGGCAGCAGCTGTTTCCATTTTGCACCGTGCTGATTCTCCAGCTGCTCTGCATATTTTGGAATTTTCAAAAGAATAGCTTCCGGATCAAGCATTTTACTTTCCTTTAAAGCCTGCTCTTCAGTCCAGTCGAATTTTGTACCCAGGGTCATGATGGAACTGATCCTTTCAGGATATCTTAATGCACAGCAAAGCGCTGCATATCCTCCCATGCTGTGTCCAAAAATGCAAACGTCCTTTAACTCTTCTTTTTCTAAATAATTCTTTATTTCCTCAGTGTATTTTTCAATACTGATAGCATTTTCCGGTAGTTCTGTATTTCCGTGCCCGGAAAATAAAAGTGTATGAATATTGAAGTGTTTGGACAGCTCCTTTTCATAAGGCTTAAAAATATCGCTGTGACCCAGTGCACCATGCAGCAAAAGCAAGTTTTTCATGATCAATAGTTTACCGGAAAATTAAGAAAAAGAATCGGAAGAAAAAAGAGAGTTTTTGGTTGAGCTCCCTCCGAGATTTACATGTTAAACACCGATACTAAAAGCTCTCAAGCTTATACCCTCAAACCCTTATAATTACGCATCTACTGCCATCACCAAAACACTCACCCTGTTATCTCCGGCATTTAAAATCTCCCAGGCAATGGATGATATGGTATTTCCGGTAGTAAAAACGTCATCAATTAAAAGAACGTGTCTTCCGGAGATGGGTTTCGAAACAGAAAAAGGATTTACTGTTTCCAGGCGGTGCTTCTTATCCTTTAAAGCCTGGGCTTTTGAATAATGATTTCTTTCAATCAGTTCATGGTCATATGGAATCTGATAAAACCCGGACAAAACCTCTGTAAATAAATGCAGCTGGTTGTAACCTCTTTCCCTTAATTTTTTCGGATGAAGCGGAACAGATACCAAAAGATCAGGTTTTTCATCTTTGAAGTCCAGACGCTCTACAGTCCATTCGGCGAGAGTTTTACCCGCATTTTTCCTGCTTTTGTATTTTAGCTCATGGATGAGTTTCCGGCTCAGTCCATTTTCCTCAAACTTCATCAATCCATAAGTGTTCTCAACTGGAAACAGAAGCCTGCATTTTTCTTTGATAATGTTTTCGCTGAAATAATCAAAATGGGTAAAATGAATTTGTTCAAAACATAAGCTGCAGACTAAAAGCTCTGCATCTATGATCCGGCTGCAGTTGATGCAGCGGTTGGGAAAAAATAAGTCTAATATCATTTGTGTTTTTTTAGTTAGAAGCTAGATTTCAAGTTTTAATTATCAATGATCAGTTTCCTGATTTTCTCAATCGCATTCTTCATACTCAGGTTAAAGTGTTCCTTTTCCAGCCGGACCGGTGGTGCCTGCCTCACTTCACAATCCGGAATGCTGCAGGATTCGCAGGTAACTCCTACATTGATTGTTTTTAAAGTCGGAGATTTTATAAAACCGATCTTTTTTATCGTTTGCGTGTTTAATAAAATTCCCAGACAGTAGCTTCTGTTACTTCCGTCTGAAAATGGATTTTTCTGTGATGTTGAAATAACAAGATAACTGACTCCCTGATCTTTGTAATGCGAGATCTGGGCATCCGTAAGCGTTTCATTCTCCTTTAAATGATGCAGGTTTTTTACAGCGATCCATCTTCGGCAGTAATGTTCGTTGGTCGCATTGGCATGAGGAGCCTGCTGATGGTTGAGGTGAAGTTCCTTTAAGATCTGAATCTTATCCGAATCCTTTTTCTTGACCAAGCACAGATAAAATAAGTCCTTGATACCCATTTCAGAAGAAAGCAGATTGGTAAGCCTGTAATAAAAAGTTTCAGGAGAATCTGTAAAGTTTTCAATCAGTTCCTCAAAGCTTTTCGGTTCCCAGGTATGCTGAAGAAGAAATTCCGTGGTTTTTCCAATGGTCTGTTCCTTAGAGATCAGTAAAGCTCCGGCAAAATACGAAGCATAAAAATTGTTCAGAATTTCCTCAAAACTTCCGAAATCCAGCCATGAATAAGTGTTCGGGCGGATCTTTAATTCCAAAACATTGAATCCTATTTCCTTGGCCAGAATAAACGTTCTTTGATCTTTTTCAAGTTTCCGGTTCAACAGAAGAAGCTTCTGCTCAGGAATAAAAAGAGAGCGCAGGTTGTCAAGAGTTCCGAACTGTTCAAAATCTTCAGACCTTATACTGTAATTGAATTTTTCAGTAAGAATGCTTTCCAAAACAGAAGATCTCAGGTCTTTACTGATATCCAGTCCGTTTCCTCTGATGAATGCCATCGCTTTTTCTTCAATTTCGGGAAAATAATTATCGTAAAGCTCCTGGAAAGACCTCAGTACGGCAAAATAAAAACGTTCCTTGCCCAAATTGTAATTCTGAGAGATCTCAATAAGTGCATTGATAAAAGCAGTAACTTTTTTGGGAGCATCACTGATAATGCTGATAAGATTATTTTTACTGATGCCGAAAAGGTCCAGGGGTACTTCCTTGAAAAAATCCGATTGCAGGATCTCGTTAAAAGGAGCTAAGCTTTTATCCAGCTTGGTAGAAACGAGTTCATCAAAGGTGCAGCCCAGGGATTCTGAAAGCTGGATGATTTTATCGTGCTTCGGATATTTCTTTCCGTTTTCAATTTCGTTTAAATAAGATTTAGACAGCCCGGTCTTTACAGCAAGATCCTGCAGAGACCAGTTTTTCTTTTGTCTCAGCTGTTTCAGCTTCAATCCAAAGACCGTTTTAATAAAATCACTTTCTGAATTCATAATCAAATATAAAAAATGAATGCGATTATTCGCATAATAATTTTTTAAAATAATTAGCGAACGTTCGCTAATTGTGAATATTTTTATTTATGTTTGTAATATCAAATCACAAAATCAACAGGTTATGGAAACAGAAACTCAATTGGAAATAAAAGCTCAGAAACAGTTTAGGGAGATTTTTACTCCGGAACTGACAGATTTTTTGGTGGCTCTTCATCAGAATTTTAATCAAAGAAGATTGACGCTTTTAGAAGAAAGAAAAAATACACAGCACTTTTTTGATTTGGGAAATCTTCCTGGATTTTTGTCTGAAACTGAAGAAGTGAGAAACGGTAGTTGGAGCTGTGCGCCCCTTCCTATCGATCTGTTGGACAGAAGGGTAGAGATCACAGGACCTGTAGACCGGAAAATGATCATTAATGCATTAAATTCCGGGGCATCGACTTTTATGGCTGACTTTGAAGACAGCAGTTCGCCAACCTGGGAAAATTGCATTCAGGGACAGATTAATCTTGCAGATGCGGTCCGTCGGAAAATAGATTTTACTGCTGAAAATGGAAAATCTTATCAGCTCAATGAAAAAACAGCTGTTCTTCAGGTACGTCCAAGAGGGTTGCATCTTCCGGAAAAGCATATCGAGATCAATGGGGAGGAAGCATCAGGCTCGCTGACCGATTTTGGAATTTATTTTTTTTCTAATGCAGAACAGTTGTTGAAAAACGGAAGTGGTCCATATTTCTACCTTCCGAAATTAGAACATTATAAAGAAGCCCGATGGTGGAACGAGGTTTTTGTCTTTGCTCAAAGTTATTTAGGTATTCCGGAAGGAACTATTAAAGCTACCGTTTTGATAGAAACAATCACTGCTTCTTTCCAGATCGATGAAATTTTATTCGAATTAAAAGAACACAGTGCAGGTTTGAACTGCGGAAGATGGGATTACATTTTTTCATTCATCAAAAAATTCAGAAATCTTCCCGAATTTATCGTTCCGGACAGGGATCAGGTAACAATGGCTTCTCCATTTATGAGCGCTTATTCAAAAAGAGTGATTGAGATCTGTCATAAAAGAAACGTTCATGCCATTGGAGGAATGGCTGCCCAGATTCCTGTAAAAGATAACTATGAAGCCAACAGTATTGCTTTTGAAAAAGTACGTAATGACAAAAAACTTGAGGTGAAGAACGGTCATGATGGAACCTGGGTGGCACATCCGGCTTTAGTGTCTGTTGCAAAAGATGTCTTTGACCAATATATGCCGGCAGAAAACCAGATCGACAAAAAATTTGAATACCATATCAAAGAAACGGATCTGCTGGAAATTCCAAAAGGTGAAATTACCGAAAAAGGAGTGCGAAAAAATATCAATGTAGGTATTCTTTACCTGGAAAGCTGGCTGATGGGAACTGGTGCGGCGGCAATTTACAATCTGATGGAAGATGCGGCCACTGCTGAGATCTCGAGGACACAAATCTGGCAATGGCTGAAAAACGATGCCAGGCTGGACAACGGACTTGTTCTGACCCGTGAAATGATCCTTCAATGGGAGTCCGAAGAAATAGAGCATATTGAAAAATATGTAGGCGAACAGCGTTTCAGAAACGGAAAATTCAATTTAGCCAAAGAGCTTTTCAATGAACTGATATTTTCAGAAAAATTTGAAGAATTCCTGACTTTGAAAGCATATCCGTTTATTGAGTAAGAGTATTTTAGCTTGAAATATTTTTTAGAGAAGGAGCTTGAAGCATTTGAGTGTAGGGGAATTGACGTGTTAAAAAGTAGAAAATTCTACGATACTAAAACAATTTGCTCAGCCTCATAATGTATCTCTTATAAATGATAACTCAACTAATTCCAAGAAAAACAATAAATCCAAATATTATGAAAACAAGACAAGAACAAATCCAGACTATAGAACAAGACTGGCTGAATAATCCCCGCTGGAATGGAGTAAAAAGAACCTATACGGCTGAAGAAGTACTGAAGCTTCGCGGTTCTTATAAAATTGATTATACCATTGCAACGGAAATGTCCAAAAAATTCTGGGACAAACTGAATAGCCAGGATTATGTGGCCGGGCTTGGTGCCTTGACGGGGAATCAGGCGGTTCAGGAAGTGGATGCAGGGCTGGAAGCTATATATCTTTCAGGATGGCAGGTGGCTGCTGATGCGAACCTTTCGGGGGAAATGTATCCTGACCAGTCATTGTATCCGGCCAATTCAGTGCCTTCTGTGGTCAAGAAAATTAATAATGCTTTATTAAGAGCAGATCAGGTGCAGTCGGTAAGCGGGAACGGAAATAAAGAATATCTGGTTCCGATTATAGCAGATGCAGAAGCCGGATTTGGTGGAAATCTGAATGCTTTCGAGCTCATGAAGCAGATGATCGAGGCTGGAGCAGCGGCAGTTCATTTTGAAGACCAGCTTTCTTCGGCAAAAAAATGCGGGCATCTGGGAGGTAAGGTTCTGGTTCCTACCCAAGAAGCGATTAATAAGCTGGTTGCAGCCCGTTTAGCTTCGGATGTACTGGGTGTGCCAAGCATTATTATCGCAAGAACAGATGCAGATGCGGCAGATCTGCTGACTTCGGATATTGATGACAGAGACAAAAAATTTGTGACCGGAGAAAGAACTTCCGAAGGCTTTTACGTTGTAAATAATGGAGTAGAGCAGGGAATCGACCGCGGTCTTTCTTATGCACCTTATGCAGACCTGATCTGGATGGAAACTTCTAATCCTGATCTGGAGCAGGCAAGAAAATTTGCAGAAGGAATCCATGCCCAGTTTCCGGGAAAAATGCTGGCGTATAACTGTTCGCCATCTTTCAACTGGGCTGCGAGGCTTAGTGTGGAAGAAATGGCTAATTTCCGTGAAGAGCTTGCAAAAATGGGCTATAAGTTCCAGTTTATCACGCTGGCAGGTTTTCATGCGTTGAATACCGCAATGTTTGAGCTTGCTTTGGCTTATAAAGAAAGAGGAATGGCAGGCTATTCCGAACTTCAGGAACGGGAGTTTGCCCTTCAGCAGAAAGGATTCCGAGCAGTAAAACACCAATCATTCGTAGGAACCGGCTATTTTGATGAGGTTCAGAATGTGGTAACTAACGGTTCTTCGGCAACAGTAGCCATGAAAGACTCTACAGAAACAGCCCAGTTCCATTGATCATTTTCCATATTAAAATAAATTTTTCAGAGTGAAACCTTCTCAATTTTGGGAAGGTTTTTGGTTTAAATAAGAATAAAAAAACTTAAAGTCCATATATTTGATTATTAATGAAGCTGAAGAAAAATGAATTTAATATACCAAAAACAGATTCAGGTAACGGAAGAACATATAGACCGGAACAAGCATGTCAACAATGTGCAGTATGTGCATTGGGTAGAAGAAATTGCGGGTGAACACTGGGAAAAAGTAAAGGAAAAAACAGAGTATCCGGAAGATATATGGATGCTCGTTGATCATCATATTCAATACAAAAAGCAGGTTTACCTTGGAGATGTGATCACCGTTAAAACCTATCCGAAAGCTCCGGAAGGAATCCGGCAGCCCAGAAAAGTTGAATTTTACTGCAATGATCAGCTTGTCGTGGATTCAAGTACCCTTTGGGTCCTGGTTGATTCGAAAACTCAAAAGATTAAAAGGCTGGAAAGCGACTGGCTGGATAAGCTAGGGTAAACTGCGTGATTTAAATTATTATACAACTACAACAAGAGGTTAGAATTTGTTTTTCCAAGTTTAATACGCAACTTATCATTATGTTTTGTCATATCTTTGCACTATGATACGTATTACAAAAATTTTCACATTCGAGACAGCTCATGTGCTGTATAACTATGATGGGAAATGTAAAAATATGCATGGACATTCCTATAAGCTCTTTGTAACAGTAAAAGGAAGACCGGTTAATGATTTGGAAAATCCCAAAAACGGGATGGTGGTGGATTTTGGAGATATCAAAAGTATCGTAAAATCTGAAATTGTGGATGTCTGGGATCATGCAGTTCTTGTTAATGCATTGTCTCCCCATAAAGAACTGGGCGAAGACCTTGAAAATAAAGGTCACAAAGTGATCTACTGCAGCTTTCAGCCTACCTGTGAGAATATGCTGTATGCCATTGCAGCCAAAATAAAATCCAGGCTTCCTGCTGAGGTTTCTCTGGCCTATCTTAAACTTCACGAAACAGAAAACTCCTATGGAGAATGGTTTGCAGAAGACAATAAGTAACACTAATTATCAATAAAATTCAGACCGGTGTTAAAAACGATTATTAATTTAGAGCCTGGAAAAAAAGTGTATTTCGCTTCAGATCAGCATTTTGGTGCTCCCACACCGAAGGAAAGCAAAGTGCGTGAAGAGAAATTTATCCGTTGGATGGATGAGATTAAAGAAGATGCTCAGGTTTTGTTTTTAATGGGTGATCTTTTTGATTTCTGGCACGAGTGGAAACATGTTATTCCAAAAGGATATGTGCGTGTTCTCGGAAAAATTGCTGAACTGAAAGACCGTGGAATTCATATCTATTTCTTTGTAGGAAACCATGATCTGTGGATGAAAGACTATCTTGAAGAAGAAATAGGGTGTACCGTTTTTTACAAAAAGCAGTATTTTGAAATGGGAGGAAAGCAGTTTCTGCTGGCTCATGGAGATGGACTGGGGCCTGGCGATAAAGGCTATAAAAGAATGAAAAAACTGTTTACAAATCCTGTGGCACAATGGTTTTTCAAATGGCTTCATCCCGATATCGCCATGAAAGTGGCGCTGTATCTTTCACAGAAAAATAAAATGATCTCCGGAGAAGAAGATAAAGCATTTTTAGGAGAAGATAAAGAGTTTCTTGTCATCTATTCAAAAGAAAAGCTTAAGACTCAGGAAATTGACTATTTTATTTATGGCCACCGCCATCTTCCGATGGTGCTGGATCTTGAACCGAAAGCAAAATACGTTAATCTGGGTGACTGGATTTCCTACTTTACGTATGGAGTCTTTGAAAAAGAATTTGAACTCAAAACCTTTGCAGACGGAACAAAAAAAATTACCCCTGAGAGAGAGGTAATTTCCGAATGAACCGAAGTCCACTCTTGTTTTTAATCCATATTCCACATTAACAATTGCAAGAAGTTTACCAAAGTATTAATCATAGATTAAAAAAATATTAAAAAAACAAGCTTTTTGTATAACTGGCTAATTATGAGTTGGTAATAGCTTAAAAAAAATCTCCAAAAATTGAAAAATATATTCAGCATACAGACAGAACAGGATTTCCTGGATGCATCATTGGCAGCTTTTCATTATCAGTATGAAAATGTTGGGATATATAGAAAGTTCGTGGATTTCCTGAAAATAAATCCGGATGAGGTTCGCAGTCTGGAAAAAATTCCTTTCCTGCCGATAGAAATGTTTAAAAACCATCAGATCTTGGATAAAAATGCAGCTGCTGATCTGTTTTTTCAAAGTTCAGGAACTACACAGATGAATCTTTCAAAACATTTTATAGCAAATCCGGGCATCTATGAAGAAAGCATTTATAAAAGTTTTGAGCAGTTTATAGGAAAGCCGGAAGATTTTATTTTTCTGGGCCTTCTTCCAAGCTATCTGGAGAAACAGAATTCTTCTTTGATCTATATGGTAGATTATCTCATGAAAAAATCTGCTAAACCTGAAAACGGATATTTTCTTTACAACCATTCCGAACTGTTCCAGCTTTTAAACACTTTGAAAGATAAAAAAGTCATTCTTTTCGGGGTATCTTTCGCCTTGTTGGACTTCCTGGATTCCGTTGAATCTCTGAACCTTTCAGTTTCCGGATCTCAAAATCTGATAATTATTGAAACAGGAGGTATGAAGGGTAGAAAAGAAGAAATGACCAAAGACGAGCTGCTGAAAATTCTGCAGAATGGCTTTAAAACAGAAAAGATTTACTCAGAATATTCAATGACAGAACTGCTTTCGCAGGCTTATTCTCTTGGGAACAATGAATATAAATGTCCCAACTGGATGAGAATATTGGTCCGGAATGCAGAAGATCCCTTTTCTTACGAAAAAGAGGGAAGAACCGGAGCGATAAATATTATAGATTTGGCCAATATCCATTCATGCTGTTTTATAGCAACGCAGGATTTGGGAAAATCGCTTCCGGAAGATAAGTTCCAGGTACTCGGAAGAATAGATCACTCCGATATCCGCGGATGCAGCTTATTGGTTTCTTGATATTAGAAATAAACAAATAAAGACTTCTTATTATGGACTGGAAGAAAAGTTTCTTTTTATTTTTAATCTTAATAGGTATATCTGATCTATTGTCAGCACAAACAATGACCGAAAAAGATATCTGGTCCGGTACTTATCTGGTAAATGAACTCAATAACGGAGTTTCCGGGATTACAGATACTCTAGTGGTTGCGAGTATGAAAGATGCCGATCCGAAAGGAATTCCGGTAAAGGAAGAATCAGATATGGTCCGGTGGTCTTTGATTTCGAAAAGAGATGGAGATAAAGATAAAGCTACGGTTAGGCAGTTTTCATTTGATGGAGAAAATGACCGGGATGCTTATAAGGAATTTGGATGGACAGAGCTGCATAAAGAAGGGAAAATGAACTGTATTGACGGCGGACATTTTTTTATTTGTCAGACACAGCCTAATACTTCCGTTACATTTGGGAAAGATGAAAAATACTTTACCAAAACAGGTGTCTTTGGAATATGGCTGCACTATGGGATAGTAGAGCTTCAAAAAATAAATTAGTCTGGGTTTGAAGAAAATACCTGAAATCGATTTTATTGTTGCCAAGGCAAGCAAAAGATATTTCCTTCAGCAAATAGTACAAAGCATTTCCTTTGTATTACTTACCAATAAGTGAAATGACTTTTATTTAACTTAAAAACAATTGATTGCTTAAAATTCTTGTTTATCCTTGTTTTTATTTTTAACCACTTATTCGAATTCATGTTAATTAAAAAACTTTAATTGTAATGCTGAAAATAGAAGAGCTTGTTCATGCATATATCCATTCTCATTGCGATTTCGAAAAAGAAATTGTGCTGACGAACTATTTCCAGGCCGACTGGGAAGCAGATATGCTGTTCATAGATTCTGAAGGGTTTAGTCATGAAATTGAAATTAAACTTTCAAAAAGCGATTTTAAAAACGATTTTAAAAAATCGTATCTCAATAAAGATACCGGGGAGAGATTCCTGAAACATGATAAGATTTCATGTGGTGACTATATTTGTAATACCTTCAGTTTTCTGCTTCCGATGGGAATGATAGAACATAACCTAATTCCGGAGCATTGCGGAATTATTGAATTTTACCACAATGCAGATACCTGGGAAACTGAATTCTACCTCATACGTAAGCCCAAAAGAGTCCATGAGGATCCTTACTGGAAACTTACTGACAAAGATCTTTTTATCCGGAAAATGGCCCTGAATCTACTGCAGCGTAAAATGGAAATCAAAGGTAGGCAGGAAGAACTCATTTTCAAAAATCCTTTCGAGATCAGGAAAAAATAAGATGAAAAACTCCTGCATTTCTACAGGAGTTGGATATAAATATTAAACCATGGTTATTTGTTTTTCACCATTTTTAAGGTTCCGTTTGCGCCGGTGCTGGAGCTCCATTTAACAAGATAAGTGCCTCCCGGATGGTTCTGGAGATCAATCGGCAGTTTATTTTGTCCGGCTCTTACATCTGTGGTATATGCTCTTACTGTTTTACCGTTAAGGTCAATAACACGTATTGAAACAGTTTCTCTGTCTGCAGCTGTATAGTAAAGTTCGCTTATTCCCATATCAGGATTTGATACTATAGCTGTTTTAGGCTGTGATGCTGCTTGTTTTGATACTGTGCCACCACCGGGAACGCATATATAGCATTCAAACCTGGTAACACCTATGAGATATTGATTGGGGCCTGTGCAGGTAATGTCTACTCCGTATCCAAACTGCCCCGGATAATAGATCATAGTAGGTTCTGAAGGAATTGTTGTATGGTCTCCAATTGCAGTTGGAAGCGGGTAATATCCGCTGTATAATGTAGATGGATTGCTAAAGCTTACTTTGCCGTATCTGATTGGGGGAGTTCCTCCGGGAAGTGTGAAAGTTACAGGAAAGTTATAAGTTCTGAATGTACTGATATCTGGAGGAAAAGGTGCAGCGACCCGTTCATTGGACCCGATTTTAATGTCAAATTTAACATCCGTATGGGCATGACCGGGGACATTTTCGCCAAAAATATCATTTCTGGTAACGGTGATGTTATAAGTTGGTGCGGGAGCTGTATTTTTTTGTGCGTTTAATTGGTTTTCGCAAATCAATACAAAGAATAGTAAAAAGAGAATTTTTTTCATTTTAGTTAAATTTTAAGTTATTCTGTTATTTATTTCGATTAATCTTAACTAAAATTGAGGCTTATTATTTACCTGCTAAAAGGATAATTAGCAAATGTGGAAGATTATTCAATAACTGTTTCTTTTCTTTTCATAAATGTAAAATAGCAACAGTCTCGTAAATGGGAAAGAATAGCCTAAAATTGTTTACAAATGAATGATTCTCGACACAAAAAAATCCTGCCAGACGACAGGATTTTATATAAATATGAAAATTAGTATTAATCAGTAACTTCAACAGTATCTCTCTGAAGCAGGAACTTGTAGATCAATCCTCCTACAATCCCTCCTAAAATAGGTGCTGCCCAAAACAGCCAAAGCTGAGACATTGCAAGTCCACCCGTAAAAACAGCCTGTGAAAGCGATCTTGCCGGGTTTACGGAAGTATTGGTAATAGGAATAGAGATAAGGTGAATCAGGGTAAGTGCCAAACCAATAGCAATACCTGCGAATTTTCCGTTAGCCCATTTGTCCGTAGCTCCTAAAATAACAATAAGGAAAAAAGCTGTTAATAAAAACTCAGCAAGAAATGCTGCTCCCATGCTGAATGCTTTTCCATTGTAGACTGCCTCTCCATAGAAGTTAGTGGCAAAAGCCCCTGGCTGGGAAAAATCTAAAGCTCCCGAACCACTGAGGATAACGTAAAGACATCCCGCTGCTACCAATGCTCCAAGACATTGCGCCACAATGTAAGGGATAAGATCTTTAGCTGGGAACCTGCCTCCCGCAAAAAGTCCAAAGGATACTGCCGGATTGAAATGTCCGCCAGAAATATGCCCGACAGCATAGGCCATCGTGAGAACCGTAAGACCAAAGGCTAAAGAAACCCCTAAAAGGCCAATACCTATATCGGGAACTCCGGCAGCGAAAACTGCACTTCCGCAACCACCGAAAACAAGCCAAAATGTGCCGAAAAATTCAGCAAAAAGTTTTTTTATCATATGTTTATTATTTAAATGTATCTCAAATGTAAAATTTAAATTTTAAAATAAAAAGATAAAACTTAAAAATCTTTTAGGATTTCTTAATATAAAATTACATATTTAGTAATTTGGTTTAATGTTTGTTGGGAATTTTTTTATAACGACATTATGTGTAAATTAAATAGTATATCATAAATGTTTATCTTTCGTTTAGTAATTTAAAAGTGTGGTTAATGAGAAAGTATTTTTGTGTAGCCTTCGTGCCTTTTATGTATAGCTTTTATTACCCGCAGGCAGCAAAAAAAGCACTTCCCTGCTATGATTTGACATCGGTACTGAAAGTAGAGCCTACCGCTCTGTACAAGCCGCATCTGGATGCTTCCAAAAGTTTTAAGGTAAAACTGCTGAAAGATTCCAAAACAGTGCAAAAGTATATAGGCAACGGAAAATTTCATAAAATAAAAAAAAGCGGAAAAGGATATCGGGTTCAGAAACTTGATTACAGCAGGCCGTATATGGTTTCTAAAGCGAAAATCACCCTTGAAAAGATGGGGGCCAGGTTCAGTAAGGAGACAAAAGGTCATACTTTTACCGTTTCATCCATCACAAGAACACTTGAAGATCAGTGCAGGCTAAGGAAAGTGAATTCCAATGCATCCTTAGGGATAAGCTCACATAATTACGGCAATTCCTTTGATATTTCCTATGTCAGGTTCAATGATGTATTGAAATACAATCCTAAAATGGAAGCGGCGCTGGAAAAAGTTCTAAAGTATTATGCCAATGCCGGCAGGATTTATTATATCAGGGAAAGGCAGCAAAGCTGTTATCACATTACTGTGAGGAATTATTGATGTGATCAGTTAATCTTAAACTGTTTTGTGATCGGAAATTTCTTCCCGCTAAAATTAAATTTATTTTACGAATAATAAATTTATGATGCGATTATTTGTGCAGGATATTTAGTTTGTATAATTTTATGCAACTAAATAACTATGAACTTATGAATGAGAACGATTACAAGCTGGCAACCGCCGAATGGGCCAAGTATGTGTCAGATTATCCTAGAATTGCAAATTTAATTCCCACCAATTACATTTTTGAGCTTTCTTCGGAACAGATCGGAAAAATAATGGAGCACAACAAATATGTAGATGTATGCGCTGAGGTAGGTGTGTACAACAGCAGTATGGTCCTGATTTTCCTTCCTTTGGATGCACAGGGACATGTGGATAAAAGTGTTGTTGAATATCAGTATACTGTCCTGGGACCACTTAAATATGATCTCAGACTACAGGAAACAAAAGAGTTTACGGTTACCAAAAATGCTGTTCTTTCCAGTAACCTTACGAAAGTGGACGGTAATACTAATACCTCTGTTCCGGTATCCGAACAGCCAATTCTGGACCAGGATATTGCTGTAGAAGCAATTGAACGCTGGAGAAATGAAGGAATGGAATGGTTTTTCCGTGAGTGTAATGAATTCGGGGGACAAAGAGTTTTCAGAAGATTCTATATTCCTATGGAAGACCTCACTCACCCTAGCCCTGAGGTTTTAGGCATTAAATGCTCTTTCGGACTTAGGCATAATGATATTTATCAGAGAATGCTGGTAACACTGATCTTTATTTCCTTTCATGAACTGTTACAGGAAGGAACCAATGTGGCAACTATTTCAAATACTTATGATTGGGCGAAACCATGCCCGCCTGTCTGCCGTATTCCTGAAATTGGATCTTAAATACATAGTATAAACAGGAATGACAGATTTTTTTAAAGCAATTTTATTCCTAAATTATGGTCTGCTTCTGTCCATTATATTTTTGGGAGCAGCCAAATACCGTATACTGAATGCCAAAGAAAAGCAATATTTTCACTGTATTGCTTTTCTTTTTTTTATTGAATTATTAAATTTAGCCCTGCCTTATCTTTTCAATTTTAATGATACCTCTTTTCTGTATCCTTTGTATATCGCCGGCGAATTTTCTCTGATCACCGCCTTATTTATCAGGAAACTAGAGCTTCCAAAATACTTTTTAGGAATTACAGCACTTCTTGCAGCTGGATTTATGATATCAAAATATGTATTCAACTACCCCTTCAACAGTGATATTGTAAAAGTAATATCAAATATCATCATTATATGCCTTTCAGGATTTACTCTGATCAGAGAGATCAGGGGTGTCTCCACAGAGAACCGTTTTCTTCTTGTGGATGCCTGTATTTTTTTTTACTATTCAGTTTCGGTATTTATTTTTATTATCCAGCATCAGATCGCGAATCTTTCAGAAAATGAGTACTTAATTATTCTCAGTGTGAATAATATTCTGTCAAGCATTTTATACTGTTCATTTTTATATACTTTCATCAAATTAAAGAAGTAACCTTAAATATTAGCCTGCTGATCCTTATAATTGTTACCATAACAGTTATAGTGTCCTTTATTCTCTTAGCCTACAGATCTTTTATCAGCAGGATTATCAAAGAAAAGAATGCTCAGCACGAAGCTGAGGTTCTTCATCAGAAAAAGCTCGTGCTTGAAAACATCAAAGCCCAGGAAGAAGAGAGAAAAAGAATAGCCGTTATGATCCATGATGATATTGGGAACAGGCTCAATATCCTTTCCCTGTGGCTCAACAACCTTGATACAAAAGGAGATGAGATCATCAAGAAAAAGATCTACAGCCAGATGTCGTCTCTCATTGATGCAGCCCGGAGTATTTCCCACTCCCTGTATCCCGTTAACCTGGAATCGGTGGGATTTGTTCTCTATGTAGAAGAAATGATTGCCAACCTCTCCCATAAGATCAATATTTCTATGCGGGTAATGCCCGGATATGAGAAAAAAGATATCTTTATAGAGGTGCAGCTGTACCGTATCATTCAGGAATTTACGACCAATGTGATCAAACATTCTACGGCTACAGACCTGTGGATCTACATCAAAGACTATCCCCGGCATATGGCTGTCATTATTTCTGACAACGGACAGGGATTTGATTTTGATCTCGTAAAAAAAGGAATGGGCATCAAAAACATCGAATCCAGGGTAAAATCTATGAATGCCGTCCATAAATGGAAAAATACCCTGAATAAAGGAAGCCGTTTAATCATTTTAATTCCAGATAACCATGAACTCCCAAATCAAAATAGCCTTAATTGATGACGAACAGCTGATCCTGGAAGGGGTGAAAATGCTGCTTTCGAATGAAAAGAATATCTCCGTATGCCTTACCTCCAATAATGGTGCAGATTTTATTGAAAAGCTGGGAACCCTTTCTGAAGATGATTTCCCCCACATAGCTCTTGTAGATGTACAGATGCAGCCTATGAACGGCTTTGAACTTGTAGAAATTCTTAAAGAAAAATATCCCGATCTCAGGATCATTATCCTTTCCTCCCATTACAAAACTTCCATTTTGGGGTATATGGTTAAATTGGGAGTTTCAGCTTTTCTTCCTAAAAATTCAGACCGCAAAACATTTATCGATGCCATTACCATGGTCTACAAAAATGGAGTTTTCTTCACGGCAGAAGATCATCAGATGCTTTTTACCTATATGAACAGTTCTGCAAAAAAGAAATCTCTCTTTGAAATGGAAGACGAACTCTCCGAACGGGAAAAAGATGTTGTGAAGCTGATCTGCCAGGAATACACCAATAATGAGATCGGAGAAAAGCTCTTCATCAGTCCCAGAACGGTAGAAAGCCACCGCCAGCGGATCCTGGAAAAGATTGGAGCGAAGAACACAGTCGGAATTGTTATTTATGCAGTTGTGAACAATATATATTCTCTTGATAAAATGTAATTCCGTAGAAATACGGAATTTTTTATTTGGTATTTTTCACGCTAGTATTGTTTTTTCTTCTTCCGTTAATTTGAAAAATAAGTTTTACAGGATTCAAAGCAAGATAGTGTCCTGGAAAACTTTCAACAATTAAAACAAAACACAGCGATGGAAAGCAATACAGTATTACCTGTCGGAATCTTTTTTGACGGAACCGGAAATAACGGGATCAATGCAGGCTCAGCCGATATGCCTTCAGCGAATAATGAAAGCTATAAAGGAGCACCTACCAATGTTTTTAAACTGTTTCATCTATTCAGCGGAAACAACAAAATATATGTAGAAGGAATAGGAACGGTTACAGGTGGTGAAGACAGCAACTTTGCCATGGCCACCTGCGCTAATCCTCCCGACACTCAGGGATATTCTTCCGATGACAAACTGCAGAAAGCCAATGCTTTTGTACAGAATCTTGTGAATGGCAAAACTATTGACTATCATTTTTACGTCTACGGATTCAGCAGGGGAAGTATGCTGGCGAGAGAATTCTGTAACCGGCTCGTGGCAGATTATCCCAGTGGAAATATTATCATAAAGTTTTTAGGTGTTTTTGATACCGTGGAGTCCAAACCATTTAACACGTACGACATGAGCCTGCCTCAGGAAGTGGAACATGCCCTTCATCTATGCGCGGTTAATGAATGCAGGTTCTTTTTCCCGCTCACAGGTTTTTTTGAAAATTCAGGAAGTATGCAGGACACCAAAATTGAGACAGCCGGTTCCATATGGAAAGAAGTTTTCGTTCCCGGTGCTCATGCCGATGTAGGTGGCGGATATCTGCCAGCGCCCCAGTCAGTTTATATTTCTACAGACTTTATGAATGTCAGCGATTTACAGGACTATATTTCAGAGGTGAGAAATACAAAAACCGATGCCGAAGGAAACAAGATATGGAATTCATTGTTGTCGGATTTTCAGATCGATAAAGGAGTTGTTCTCTCCCAGGCTTATGTTTCCAGAGAGTTAGTTTTCAATACACTTCCATTTGTGTACGGCAGGATAATGCTGGAAGAAACCAATCATGCAATGTCCGGAATTTTCAGTACAGATCTTGCCAATTCAGGCCTTGAAATTGTGAATGATACTTTTCTGGCAAACTTTTGTATCGATCTTGCCGCATATGTTAAAAATTTTTCACCTGCTATGAAACCTCATTATGATTATGCGAACTTTGCAGCATATACCCATATTTCAGCCAATTTCGGGCGGTATCATGACCATACATTACAAAAATCAGCTGATGAAACAGAAGCGGAACTGATCAACATTGGCCTGAATGTACCCAGCAGTACATCTGCAGACCGGGAGATTCATACCAAACTTCTTACTGAGCTGCATCTTTCTGAAGACAGCTTCACCGCAGACTTTATGTACGGAACCAATGTTCCCAATAATGATATCTGGAGCCGCACAATAGAGATAAGATCTTTTGCGGCAGAACAGAATTAAATGTACTTTTCAGTTTTAAATTTAGGTTGCGAAGGGGTGTCTGTCAGGGCATCCCTTTTTATGTTATTCCGGGGCAGGCACTTTTTATTTCTGGGCTATTCATTTCTTTTTCCGTACTTTTGCACCCGAAAATTCATTATTCATCACTTAATTTTTATTTAATAAAATGCTTTCGGTTCAAGGTTTAGGATTACATCATTCAGGAAACTATCTGTTTCAAAATACAAATTTCACCATTAAAAAGGATGATAAAGTAGGTCTCGTTGGGAAAAACGGAGCAGGAAAATCTACTTTACTGAAAATGCTTTCCGGAGAAATTAATTTCTATGAAGGAAGTGTTGTTCCCGAAGGAAATGTTACCATAGGTTTCTTGAAGCAGGATCTTGACTTTGTAAAAGGAAGAACCGTCTGGAACGAAACAATGCAGGCTTTTGAACAGATCAATGCCTGGAAAAATGAGCTGGAAGAAGTTAATCACCAATTGGCAACAAGAACTGATTACGAAAGTGATGCCTACACAGACCTGATCAACAAAATGACAGAACTGAATGATCTTCTGATGAACCATGATGCCTATAACCTGGAAGGTGATATGGAGAAAATATTATTCGGTTTAGGTTTTAAGGCAGATGATTTTCATAAAATTACAGATGAATTTTCCGGAGGATGGAGAATGAGAATTGAGCTGGCCAAACTGCTTCTTCAGAAGAACGACATCATGCTTCTCGATGAGCCTACCAACCACCTCGATATGGAATCCATCATCTGGCTGGAAAACTTCCTGAAAGATTATCCCGGAGCTATTGTTCTGGTAAGTCACGATAAGCAGTTTATGACGGCTGTCTGCAACAGGACTTTTGACATCAACAATAGAAAAGTTGACGACTATAAAGCCAATTATTCCAAATATCTGGTTATGCGTGAAGAACGCCGTGAAAAACTGATTCAGGCCAAAAAGAATCAGGATGCGGAGATCAAGCAGATGGAAGATAACATCAATAAGTTCCGTGCCAGTGCTACAAAAGCATCTTTTGCACAGTCACTTATTAAAAAATTGGATAAGATTGAACGCATCGAGGTAGATAACGAAGACGTTTCAAAATTCAACATCCGTTTCGTACAGTCTATGGTTCCCGGAAAAGTTATTTTTGAGGCTAATCATTTAGGAAAAGCTTACGGGAAAAAACAAATTTTTGATGATGTAGACTTTATTGTTCAGAGAGGAGATAGGATTGCCCTTTTAGGACAGAACGGGCAGGGAAAAACAACCTTGGCTAAAATTCTTGCCGGAGATATCAAAGATTATACAGGGACATGGAACTTAGGACACAATGTAAACATCGGGTACTTTGCCCAAAACCAGGAAGAAGTACTGACTCCGAATAAAACAGTTCTGGAAGAAGCCGAAGATGCCGCTACAGAAGAAACCAGACCTAGGGTAAGAGACCTTTTAGGATCTTTCCTTTTCCAGGGTGAAGCGGTAACCAAGAAAACAAAAGTACTTTCCGGAGGAGAAAGAAACCGTCTGGCCCTTTGTAAGTTGTTGCTCCGTCCTTTCAATACATTGATTATGGATGAGCCTACCAACCACCTTGATATTCAGTCTAAGGAGATTATCAAACTGGCTTTACAGAATTTTGAAGGGACATTGATCGTAATTTCTCACGACAGGGAATTCCTGGATGGGCTTTGTGATAAAATTTATGAATTCCGTGACGGAAGAATGAAGGAATTCCTGGGAAGCGTTGGTGAATATCTTGAATACAGACAAAAGGAAACCCTTAGGGAAATATCTGCCGAAAAAGCAAAACTTCACAGCGATGATGTGAAAGTTGAGGCAAAACCAGTTCCCAAAGAAGTAAAGGTTGAAGAAAAATCATCAACAATTGTCAGCAAAGAGCAAAAAAATATTCAGAATAAATTAAAGAAAGTAGAAGAGAAAATTTCCGAGCTTGAAGCGGAAATTGAAACATTGGAAGCTTCATTCACAAAAGAAAATCCTTCTGAAGAAACTTTAGAAAAATACAATAAAACTAAAGAAGAATTAGAAGTTGCTCTACAGGAATGGGAGCATTTGGGTTCTCAACTGATTTAATTTTTTAGATTTAAAATATTACAGATCTTTCGACTTTGCTCAGGATAGCTTGCTGATAATAATCTAATACGACGGTATTATTTTTTAACAGGGTCATCCTGAGCGAAGTCGAAAATTTTTAGTATAAAAAACAAGTACATTCGCCCAGGTATAAGTTTGTAACAAAAGCATACTTCCGCCGACGTATTGGAGAGTTTTACTAAAACTTAATTTAAAACTTAAATTATTTTTATAATTTTACAGGATGATTTTTAAAGAAAGCAGAAATCTGAAGAACTTTATCTCCAAACTTTTGTTTGGGATATACTTCATTGCGCTGTTTTCTCAAAGTTTTCACCATCATGATACTGTCGATTATCTTAAGAGTTTCAATCTTAAAAAGACAGAAAATACAATGGCCAAAACTTCAGCTAAAGAAAAGCCTGGTGACTGTCTGGCGTGCCATTTCTTAGCTACAGGGCATACACTGGTTCCTGAAGAATTCCGCTTTACCTTCGAGCATTTTACACACGAAGTAAAACAGGTAATTGCTGTTCAGGAAAAAATATGGTCTCAGACCAAATTCACGTTTCAGCTCCGGGGGCCTCCTGCAGTTGCATAATCATAGATTTTTTTATTGACTTTAATTCGGTTTAAAGTTCAATACTTTGGGTTTAAAGCTATTGATTGATAGCTGTAGATGTGGTTTCTGAATTCCGGATTTTTCGGGATACGAAATACGCGTTATGTGATTCGGAGATTCAGAGTTTTTGGTTTGATGTTCTTGGACAGAATTAATTGTTCTAATATCTCAAGTCTGATATCTGACATCACAATCTGACATCTATTCATCAGTCATTAATACTTTTAGATTCTACATTTTACAATGTAAAACCAACCCATTCAACAAATTTTTACGAAAATGTACCTGTATAAGGTACGCAATCAATCTATTGACAATGAAATTGATATATAGTCTGATGCTGGTTCTATGTGGACTGACATTGATAAATGCACAAAAAACGTATACTGTAGAAGGAACTGTTCAGGATTTTCATGATAAAACTGCGTTAGAAAATGCAGTAGTGAAGATCGGGGGATTTACCACTAAAACAGATCACGCCGGTAAGTTTACGTTGAATAAAATTCCTGCGGGAAAATATATACTCATTGCGAAGCATCCTGATTGTAATGATTATACTGAAAATATAGGAATTAATCAGGATCTGAACATTGCCATTACTTTAGAGCATCATGTCGGTGATATTGAAACCGTAACCCTGCACGGAAATCACAAAAATAAAGGCTCTGTAGTATTGAAAACACTGGACAAAACCGATATAGAAAGAAATTCCACGGAGAATCTGGGAAACCTTCTTTCTAAAATTTCAGGAGTCGCAGTACTGAAGACGGGGAATAATATTACAAAACCTGTGATCCATGGAATGTACGGAAGCCGTATT
The DNA here is from genome assembly GCF_030812195.1 of Chryseobacterium lathyri. GTDB lineage: Bacteria > Bacteroidota > Bacteroidia > Flavobacteriales > Weeksellaceae > Chryseobacterium > Chryseobacterium lathyri_A. The sequence goes on along the minus strand of NZ_JAUSSF010000003.1, from coordinate 535,911 downwards.
TCTATTATGAATAACGGTGTGAAGATGGCAGAACAGGAATGGGGCGCGGAACACGCCCCGAATGTAGATGTGAATGATTTCGAGCATATCGATGTCATTAAAGGGGCATCTGCATTGAAATATGGCAACGACGGAGTAGCGGGTGTTGTCCTGCTGGAGCCGGCTATACCTCCGAAAAAAGATACTGTTATGGGAAACCTGAAGCTTTCAGGAATTTCTAACGGAAGAGGAGGAGAAATTGCAGCGAGTGTTCTTAAATCATGGGAAAACGAATGGTTTGTAAAAGCGGGAGGAAGCTATAAAAAGACAGGTGATCTTTATATCCCCCATCATACCCTTCAGAATACCGGAGCAGAAGTGAATTCTTTTAACTTTTCTTTTGGTAATCATGGCTTTATGCAGGGATTTGATGTTTCCTACAGCGGAATCAATCAGGAATTCGGCATCTATAAGGGAGCGCATCTGGGTAATAATTATGATGCCTATATGGCGATTAATTTCGGGCAGCCGTATTTCCTGGACGATTTCAGTTATGATATCACCAATCCTAAGCAGGATGTAGAACATCATATTGTAAAGCTTTCCGCTTACAAACGCTTCGCTGATTTCGGAAAACTTACGTTCCAGTACAGCTTTCAGTTAAACAGACGTAAAGAATATGATATCAGAAGGGGAGAGCTGAACGATGTTCCTTCAATGGACCTAAGGCTCATTACCCATACAGCAAGCCTCACTCATCTTATAGAACGTGCAGGCTGGAGTCTGGAAAGCGGGATTTCCGCAGGTTATCAGGATAATTATCCCAATCCGGCTACCAAAGCAAGAAGGTTGATTCCTGATTATTACAGATATGATGCAGGAGCTTTTTCTGTATTTAAATACCGTTTCAGCCCAAAACTGAATGCTGAAGCTGGTGTGAGATATGATTTCAGCAGATATGATTCTTATAAATATTATGACGGATCGGAATGGGAAGAGAAATATGCCTCTGTTTTTCCGCAGTTTTATGTGCAGAAGAATGACAGCAGAATCTTGGCCCGCCCAGTCTTTGACTATCATAATTTCTCAGCCAATATCGGATTGAATTACCAGCCTTCCAGGGATTTTGACATTAAGTTTAATTTTTCAAGAATGAGCAGAACACCGAATCCAGCGGAATTATTTGCCGATGGGCTTCATCATTCTGCGGCGATTATTGAAAAAGGAGATTTAAGGATAAAAAAAGAAGAGATCTATAATGCCAATCTTTCCCTTACCGGACGTTTTGATGTTTTGAAAGGTCTTCAGGTGGAAGCCAATCCGTATATGATGTTCTCGGACAGTTTTATCAACCAGATGCCGGTAGGTTTCCAATCGACTAACAGAGGAAGCTTTGCGATCTGGGAATATCAGCAGGTAAAAGCGAGAATCTATGGAATTGATGCAGATGCACAGCTTAAAATTCTTGACAACCTGAAATGGACGACCAGTTTCAGTACCCTTAAAGGTGAAGATCTGACGAAGAATGAACCGCTTATCCTGATGATGCCTACGAATCTCAGAAATTCTATCGAGCTGAATCTGAATAAGCCTTCCAATTTCTATATAAGACTGGAAAACGAAAATGTTTTCAAGCAGAATAGTTTCCCGATCAGGGATCAGAGCGTACAGTTTATCCAGGATGACGAACTGGTTACCAGAGTAATTGACTACAGTTCCACCCCTGCTGCGTTCTCCATATTTCATGCGTCTGTGGGAGCAGACCTTTTCAGGAACCTGAATCTGAATTTCAGGATCAACAATATATTCAATAAAGAGTACAGGGAATATCTGAACAGATTGAGATATTATATGCCTGAAGCCGGAAGAAATTTCGTGGTTACTCTTAAATACAACTTCTAATTATTATTAATACTTAAAATTTAAATTACAATGAAAAAAATATTTAACATAACACTTTTACTATTAGCTGCCGTTTTATTATTCTCTTGCCGTAATGATGACAACACTGATATTCCTGAAGATATCCATGAGCATGAAGAGATTTCCAAACTTGAGGTGACTATTGCTGATAATGCAGGAGGAACTCCACAAGTTATTACATACATTGGGGGAGTGGCAAATAAAAAAATAATTCTACAAAACGGAAAAACATATAATGTAAGCCTGGACTTCCAGACTATCCATGACGATCATTCTCACAGTGCCAATGACGAGATCATTGAAGAGAAAGATGAGCATTTCATTACCTACAAATTTGCAGGCGTAAATGTAAATGTGAAAAGAGCAGCTGATGATATTGTAAGAACGGACGGAAATAAATTAGGTCTTAAAACAGTTTGGACGGTTACCGGTGCACCTTCCAATGCCACAGCCAACATTAAACTGATCCATGCACCTAGTGCTGTAAACCAGAATTCCCCTTCTGCGGACAACCAGCAGGGAACTACCACAGGAGGTGAAAGTGATGTAGATGCCTTAATAGGGGTTCAATAATAAATTTTTTCATATCAAACCATAAAAACCACTGAGATTTTCAGTGGTTTTTTATTTATAAACATTTGAATGCTAAGAATTGATTATAAGTAGGTAATTCTCATAAAAATTTCATATTTTTGCAACCTAAAATTTTAATCAATAATGAAGGTTACCGCACAAAACCATGATGACGTAAGTGCATTACTTACAGTGACATTGGAAAAATCTGACTACAAAGAAAAAGTAGACAAGCAGTTGATTAATTATGCTAAAAATGCGCAAGTTCCTGGTTTCAGAAAAGGGAAAGTGCCTTTGAGTATGGTTAAAAAACAATATGAAGCAGGTATTGCATTCGAAGAAATCAACAAACAGGTTTCTGACGCATTGAATAACTATGTTAACGAAAACAAGTTAAGATTAGTTGGTCAGCCTGTTCCTCAGCCAGTAAATCAATTGGATTACAACGCTGAAAAAATTGAAGTTGCTTTCGAAGTAGGATATGAGCCTGAATTCACTATAGATTTAGCTAAATATGAAGCTCCTCATTATAAAGTAGAAGCTTCTGACAAAGAAATTACGAAGAGCATTGAGAACATGCAAAAGCGTTTTGCAGAGCAGGTTCCTCAGGATAAAATCACTAAGGATTCTTATATAGCTTTAGAAATTTCTCAGGTTGTAGAAGAAGATGCTGAAGGAGAACACCACCACCATCCAAAGAACGTTACCATTACTGCTGAAAACAAAGAAGCTTTCAAATTGGTAAAAGCTTTAAAAATGGACGGTTCTGTAAAAGTATCTAAAGAAACTCTTGCAGGTGACGAAGACTTGGCTAAAGAATTAGGATTCAGCAAAGAAGAAGTTGAGCATTTACACCATGCTGAAGTAGAAGTTAAGGTAAAAGATTTCTATTCATTGAAACTTGCTGAACTTAATCAGGAGCTATTCGACAAAGTGTATGGTGAAGGAACAATCAAGTCTGAAGAAGAACTTAAAGAAAAAGTAAAATCTGAGCTGGATGAGTACTTCCAGCAGAATGCTGACGTTCATTATGTGAATAAAGTATTGGAGCAGGTTACTGAAAAAGAAGAAGTGAAGCTTCCTGAAAATTTCCTTGTAAAATGGTTATTATTCTCTAACCAGAACATCCAGTCTGAAGAGCAGGCTAAAGGAATTCTTGAAGCAGAGAAAAGCCAGTTAAGATACCAGATTATTGAAGGTAAATTAATGACAGATAACGACATCCAGTTAGATTATGCTGATGTATTGGCACAGGCTGAGCAATTAGTAAGAAATCAGTTGGCTATTTACGGAATCCACCACTTAGGTGATGAGGAAATCCAGAAATATGCTGTTGAAATGTTGAAAGACCAGGAGCAGGTAAGACAGATTTCTTCTGAAGTAGCTATGGCTAAACTGAAAGATGTAATTCTTGAAAAAGCATCTAAAAAAGAAACTAAAATCTCTCACGACGAGTTTTTAGAAGAGCTTAAAAAGTAATTTATTCCGATATAAATATTTCAAAACCTCCGAAGAATCGGAGGTTTTTTTTATCTCCGGACTAAAATTTATATTTCTTTTAATATATTCCTCATTTTTATTACCAGAAATCACTACTATAAGTAAGCAATCTTGTTATTTAGTTTCGGATATTCTTAAAAAACCTTAATATATCCGGGCAGGAATTATACTGTATTCCCCATAAATATGCTGTGTTTAATTTTCTTGTGATCAATATTCATATATTTACACCTTAAACTTATTATAGATATGAAAAAGATCATCATTCCGTTTTTCTGTGCTGTACTCTTTGCAGTTCCGGCAGCAGCTCAAACCAATGCAGCTCCCGTAAAGACAGAAGTCGTGAAATCTAAACTGACCCCAAAAGATGTTATTGATAATTATTTTAAAGCTCTGGGAGGTAAAAGTAAATTAGAAGCAGTAAAATCTACGGTTATTGATAATACACTGAACGTTCAGGGAATGGATATCACCATGAGCACTACAAAAATGGGCAACAAATTTAAATCTGTACAGACTGCAATGGGACAGACGGTAAGCCAGGTTTTTGACGGTGAAAAAGGATATATAGAAAGAGCAGGACAGAAAACTGATTTTCCTGCCGATAATATTGCTGAACTGAAGAAAGGAACTACCATTGAGGCGTTGGCTTTTGATCCCTCAAAGTTCAAAGATGTTACTGTGGAAAAACTGGACTCCAAAGACTATAATGTATTGTCTTCAGAAAAAGGAAAATTCTACTTTGATGCCGCTACCGGACTTTTATACCAATCTTCTGTAGGGGAAGGAAGTGTTATCGTGAAAAACTATATGACAGTGGAAGGTATAAAGTTCCCTTCCGAAGTGGATATTGACGGGAAAGGTCAGAAAGTAACAATAAAGACAACCAAAGTTGTTCTTAATACCGGAGTTTCCGATGCTAATTTTAAATAAAGACTCACGTTTTACAATGTAAAAGCCGGATATTTTCCGGCTTTTTTGTTGCCTTTATAATTTTAACTCAATTTTAACTTTAATATGAATTTTAAAACTTCTTCAGATGGTGAATAATTAATACTTTTAGTCAGAAAATAAAAAATTAATAATATGAAGAAAGTTTTATCCTCATTTGCGGTCATCTTCCTGATGTCATCAAATGTTTTCGGACAGAATATTCCTGTGGATTCTTCCGTGAGAATCGGTACTCTTCCCAACGGAATGAAGTACTATATCAAAAAAAACACATTACCTGAAAAGAAAGTAGATTTCCGTCTGGCCATCAATGCCGGATCTATTCTTGAAGATGAAAACCAGAGAGGCTTAGCGCACTTTATGGAGCACATGAACTTCAACGGAACCAAAAATTTTCCAGACAACAAGCTTGTGGATTTCCTGCAGTCTATCGGGGTAAAATTCGGTCAGCACCTTAATGCCTATACAAGCTTTGACGAAACTGTATACATGCTTCCGGTTCCATTAGATAAGCCGGGCAATCTGGATGCAGGACTGAAAGTAATGGAAGACTGGGCTTTTAATGCAACACTTTCCGACGCGCAGATCAATAAAGAAAGAGGTGTTGTCCTGGAAGAACTGAGACTGGGTCTTGGCGCCGACAAAAGAATGGCTGATAAATATCTTCCTAAATTATTATACAAATCTCAATACGCAGACAGACTTCCGATCGGTAAAAAAGATGTACTGGAAAACTTCAAGCCGGATGTGATCCGAAAATTCCATCAGGACTGGTACAGGCCCGATCTGATGGCGATTGTAGTAGTAGGAGATATCAACGTAGATGAGGTTGAAAAGAAGATTAAAGACAATTTCGGCAAATATAAAAATCCTTCTAAACCAAGAGAGAGAAAAGTATTTGACCTTCCCAACCATAAAGAAACATTAGTAGCTATAGAAACGGATCCCGATGCTACAAATTCAATGGTTCAGTTTATTATGAAAGATGCTGAGGCTTATCAGCCGGATGTAACGATTGAGCAGTACAACCAAAGCCTTGTAGAAGGTCTTTCCACTACAATGCTGAACAATAGATTAAAAGAACTGATTAACTCAAATAATCCTCCTTTTACTTTCGGATCGGTTTATCACGGAGGAACCTATGCAAGAAGCAAAGAAGCATTTCAGGGATTTGCAATGGTAAAGGAAGGAAACCAGCTAAACGCTCTGAAAGTCCTTTTGGAAGAAGTGGAAAGAGCGAAGAGATTCGGGTTTACACAGACAGAACTTGACCGAGCAAAAGCGCAGATGCTGTCTAACCTTGAAAGATCTTACAATAACCGCGACAAGACAGAAAGTGATATGCTGGTAGATGAGTATGTAAGAAATTTCCTGGAGCAGGAACCGATGCCCGGAATCGCCTGGGAATATGAAGATACGAAGTCCTTCCTTCCTAAAGTTACTTTGGCTCAGACCAATGAAGTGATCAAGAAAATGGTGAAGGATGACAGCCGTGTGATCGTAATTACAGGACCTAAAAAAGATAACGTTACCATGCCTACAGAAGCAATGGTTCTGAATACCTTTGAATCTGTGAAAATGGCAGATCTTAAGCCTTACGAAGAGAAGGCAGCGATCAAAAACTTAGTGAAACCTTTCAAATCAGAAGGGAAAATTGCTAAAACTGAAACAGATGCCAAACTGGGAACAACAACCTGGACATTAAGCAACGGAGCTAAAGTGACTTTCAAAAAGACCGATTTCAAAGATGACGAAATTGTATTTTCTGCAAGAAGCCTGGGCGGAAATTCCCTGATCTCCGATGCTGATTTTATAAAAACTCAGTTCGCTTTTGCAGCATTATCCGAAGCAGGAGTAGGTGGATTCTCAAAAGCAGATCTCACCAACTATCTTGCCGGAAAGCAGGTGAGTGTAAATCCAATGGTTGGACCTTATTATGAGGGAATTTCAGGAAGAACTTCCCAAAAAGACTTAGGAACCGCTATGGAGCTTACCTACGCATACTTTACAGGTTTAAATTATAACCCTGCAGCATTTAATGCTTACAAAGAAAAGCAGTCTGCAATGCTTGATAATCTTTTGTCCAATCCACAGGCTTACTTCTCCAATGAGCATGCAAAATTCATGAATCAGAAGAACCCACGATTTATCGGACTGTTTCCAATGGAAAAAGACTGGGCTAATACAGATTATAAAAAGGCTTACGACATCTACAAGGAGAAATTTGCCAATGCAGGAAACTTCCAGTTCTATTTCGTAGGAAATATTGACGAAGCTACCTTTAAAGAGCAGATACTTCAGTATATCGGCAGTCTTCCTTCATCAGGAAAAACTTCAACATTTAAAGATACGGGCTACAGACAGCTGACCGGAGATCATTCGAAAGTGTACAAAAAAGGAAAAGATCCTAAGAGTTTAGTGACGATCTCTTACAGTGGAGAAGCTCCTTACAATGAGAAAGATGCTTTGGCCCTTGCAGCGCTTGGAGAAGTAGCTACCATCAAGGTCATTGAAAAGCTTAGAGAAGATGAAAGCGGAATTTACGGTGGTGGTGCAAGAGGAAGCATGAATAAAATTCCTTACAGTGCTTACAATTTCAGCATCAGTTTCCCTTGCGGACCTGAGAATGCGGAGAAACTTACGAAAAGTGCCGTTACCGAACTTCAGAAACTGATCGATAAAGGTCCTGAACAGAAAGATCTTGACAAATACAAAGAAGGAGAGTACAACGACAACAAAACAGAACTTAAGGACAATATGTTCTGGCTGAATGCTCTTGCTAAAAATCAACTGGATGGAAGTGATAAATATGACATCCTGAACTATCAGGAAAAAGTAAAAGCACTTACTGTGAAAGACCTTCAGGATGTGGCTAAAAAGTACCTGACAAAAGGAAAAATTACAGCAACGCTGATGCCGGAAGACGGTTGGGAAAATGCTAAAAAAGAAGAGACGAAAACAGCAGTAATGGGAGCAACAGTAGTTAAACAGTAATTTATTTAAAAAATAATTGATAAAAGAAAAACCGCAGATCAGTCTGCGGTTTTTTTATTTAAGAGCCATATGCTTTTTTCCATTCATCGGCAGCTTCGCTTAAAACGTTATAGAACTCTTCACCATATTTTCTGGTCAGCGGAGTTTTGAGGAACTTGTAGACAGGGACCTGCAGCTCTTTTCCCAGGGTGCAGGCATCGCTGCATACATTCCATTCATGATAGTTCAGGGCAGTAAAAGTAGAATATTCCGTAACGCGGATCGGATAGAGGTGGCAGGAGATCGGTTTTTGCCAGTCGACAGCACCGTCTTCATATGCTTTTTCAATACCACATTTGGTAATTCCTCTTTCGTCGAAAGTAACATAGGCACATTCGCGGTCTTCCACCATAGGGGTAACGTACATGCCGTCTTGCGGATCGGTTGTCCATGTTCCCTGTTCTTCAAGAGCTTTGATGCCTTCCTGTGTAAGATAAGGTTTTATTTTATCAAAAATGCTGTCTAAAATCTCAAGTTCATCTTTATCTAGCGGAGCACCTACATCTCCTTCCACGCAGCATGCACCTTTACATTTCGTAAGGTTGCAAACAAATTCTTCGGAAAATATATCCTCTGAAATCAATTTATCGTCTATCTGAATCATAATCTTTAAAATAAATTAAAATACGTACCTGCTTTAAAAGCAATCAAACTTATAATGATAAGCCATAAGCTCACCTCCTGCATCCAGTACTTAGGCAGAAATCTCATCATCCTGCTCAGGATAATGCTCGATGGAAATGCCAGAAGCAGTAAATATTCATAGTTTTTATTCATGTACAGAATAATCGTTACCAGCTGGGCCAGTGAGAATACAAGTAAAAACGTGTACTTATATCTGCTTATCGGGCTTTTCTTGTTGTAATTTTTAAAATGGTCGTATACTGCATAAATAAGCATCAGGAGGATAGGAATTAAAGGTATCAGATCAATATAATCTGTCTTAAGCCTCATTTTTCCAAAAGGGAAATAATCAATATTCCATGTAGTAAACTGGAAAAAGAACATGAGGGAAAAATAACTGAAGGCAATCAATACAATCCCCAAGAGAAACCTGAAAAGATTCAGGCTTATTTTTTGAGAGGTTGCAATCACGTGAGCGATTACAAAAAGAGCCATGGGCCATGTTGTAGGAAGGAAAATAAAATTCAGCGCAACAATGGCTCCTACCAGAACATACGATTTCTTCCTGATGTCTTCATCTGCACTCGTTAAAAGCAGTAACAGAAAAGAATTGGTAAGCAGTGAAACGGCAATTCCGATATCCAGATTTCCCGGATAAAGGCCAAAAATAAAAAATGTATATAAAAATAACGGCAGATGTGTCTGATAATTAAGCGCAATACTGTGAAAACAAAAATATCCCAAAGCGATTCCCAGGAAAGTTATTCCTGCGATAATCGCTTCATAAGTGTTGAAATTCAGTATGTTAAATATTATGACTACTAAAAGAAGAAAACCAATATAAACAGGAATTGAAAAAATATTGCTTTCTTTTGAAAGTAATTTAAACATTTTTTATAAATTTGTACAAAGTTAATTTAAAAAAGGAAAATAATGACGTCTTTCTGGTTATTCTTAAGTAAAGTTTTCAAATGGGCCTTCGGTTTTTTTGATGCATTTGGAAATGTTCTAAACTGGATTTTATTTATCGTTTGCTGCGTATTGTTTACTTACTGGTGCTATGTACTGGTAGTAAAACTAGGTGGCGATAAGGATAAAGACTATTATTCTCCTACTGAGGGTAAGAACCCTTACTACGATCCTAAGATCTATAAAAAAGAAGGTTAATTAATTGGTTATATAGTAAAAAACCGATCGGACTCTGGTCTGATCGGTTTTTTTATTAACGATTAAAATTTATTTTTTAGTCGTGGATAGGAAGCACCAGTACCGGAACATGAGAATCTTTTGTAAGTCCTTTCGTTAAACTTCCTACAAAAACATCATATATTCCGCTTCTTCCGTGTGATCCCATTACGATATAATCAGCATTTTTTGCTTTTGCATATTCCAGGATGGTATCTTTTGCAATGCCCTGTTTTAATAGATGCTCGCAGTCTATATCATGGGCAATAATCCTTTGCTCGATCTTATTCAGCTGTATAAGTTCCTCTCTGATCTCATTGGCTTCTACTTCAGGAAAATATTGATATCCCATATCTCCGATAGCAAAACCAATATCCGAAGGTGCTACGTGAATCAGAAAAATTCTGCCGTTCAGCTGTTTTGCAAATTTTACAGCTCCGTCTACAAGCTGTTCTGTTTTGTCCCCAAAATCTACGGGTAGTACAATATTTATCATGACCTTTAATTTTGTTATTTAAAGATAAGAAAAATTGCCCAATTTCTTATGTTAAATACTTATAATATTCGAATATCAAGAATTTTATCATCTTTCAGATAAGCCTCAAGAATATCATTTTCATTCACCTTTCCCACCCCTTTTGGAGTTCCGGTAAAAATAAGATCACCTACCCTTAATGTAAAATACTGTGAAGCAAAAGCAATAATATCATCAACACTGAAGATCATGTCTTTTGTATTACCATCCTGAACTTTTTCTTTGTTTTGCAGCAATGAAAACTGCAGCCCTTCAAGATCATAATTTTCTTTATTGTAAAAGTTTCCCACCACTGCAGAACCGTCAAAACCTTTAGCCAGCTCCCAGGGAAGACCTTTGGATTTGAGTTCGCTCTGAAGATCCCTGGCTGTAAAATCTATTCCTAAGCTGATTTCTTCATAATGTTTGTGAGCCACCTCTTTCTGGATATATTTTCCTCCTTTTGAAATCTTTACAACAACTTCCAGCTCATAGTGAATGTCATTGGAAAATTCAGGGATATAAAAATCATTTCCCTTCAAAACTGCTGTATCCGGCTTCATGAAAATAACCGGCTTTTCAGGAATTTCGTTTCCTAATTCTTTTGCATGTTCGCTGTAATTTCTTCCTATACAAATGATTTTCATAACTCTTTAATTATTTAATTTACTATGCCTTTAAAATAGCCTTTTCCTTCTTCAATATATTTTTCAGGACCGTATCTTCTTTGAATCTTAAATGCTGTATATCCATAGATGCTGTCTCCTTTTTTGTAGGAATCTTTATTAAGGATCAGTCGGCTTTCTAAGATTTTAAAATACTCTCCTGTGTCGAGGAAATCAAAGGGTCTTATCACATCGGTATAATGATAAGGAGAAAGTTGGTGTCTGTTCTTTATTATTTCCAGTTCATAACCTCCACCACTAAAACCATCTCCTACGGAAAATTTGATATCAAGGGACAGTTTATTGTCACTGATATAGCAGTTGTAAAATTCTTCACCGGTATCAGTATCTGTTTTTATTATTAAATTATTAGACTTCCCACCTTCCGATTCTCCTACGAAGATTGTTTTTTGTTTTTGTTTGTCGAAAATCTTAAAAATTGGATTTTTGGATAAATAAGGGTCCGTTTCATTCTGTTTCAACGCTATAAAATAATAAGCCGCAATAAAGACTGGGATTGAAACAGTAACAATACCAATGAATAAAAGAAGTCTTTTAATTTTTCTCATACATTAATATGAAATGTATTTTAGTGTGTAAATTCATTTCCACAATAATAGCACACAAACTTCTGGCTTGACAAAATTGATATTCCAAAGAAGCTCGTTGCTCTGTCGTCCCTGTAAATATGGTTTGAACCGCATTTCGGACATACAAAATCAAATGCCGGGTCTTTTATAGTATGTTCAACTTCCAGGGAATAAGCTTCGTTATCGTTATAATCCTGCAGTATTTGTTTCGCTTTTTCCAGATCATCTTCAAAAACCTGGAGCTGGATACCGCCTACAGCCTGAGAAAGCAGCCAGTCAGACTGGATGAGCTGTTCGTTAGCAATGAACCCGTTCACTCCGTTTTCGGCAAGGATCTGCTTGTCCCGGTTGGCTTCAAGAGCTGTTTCGTAAAATTTAAAACGAACTAGGTTTGACATTTTTTAAAATTTACCTGACAATTGAATTTTTGTAAAGACTTTCTTCGTGTAAAGCGGGAAATCGGCATTTTGAAGCCATCCGTAATATCCCAGGTCTTTCTGGAAAACAGCTTTTACCACCTGTCCCTTATATTTTCCGAAATTGAAAACGGGTTCTGATTTTTCATTATATCCAATGAATCCGGCAAGATCTGCATTCTTATTGTGGAATGTGAATTCGCTTAAAGGAGCAATTTCATTAGGAATATCATCATATTTTCCGACCTGTGCATCCAGCACTTCAAAAGTGGCCATTACATCAGCTTCTGCAGAGTGGGCATTTTCCAGAACCTTTCCACAGTAAAACTGATAAGCAGCTCCTAAATTTCTCGGTTCTTTCTTGTGGAAAATGGTTTGGGCATCTACCAGTCTGAATTTACTGAGGTCAAAATCAATTTCTACTCTTAGCAGCTCTTCTGCCAGAAGCGGAACATCAAAACGGTTCGAATTAAAGCCTCCCAAATCACTTCCAGAAAGCATTTCCATGATTTTTGGAGCAATTTCTCTGAATGTTGGGGCATCTTTTACATCTTCATCATAAATCCCGTGGATTTCGCTGCATTCTTTCGGGATAGGTATTTCCGGATTTACACGCCATGTTTTGCTTTCTCTGGATGCATCCGGGTTTACTTTTAAAATGCAGATTTCTACAATTTTGTCTTTTCCGATATTGGTTCCCGTGGTTTCAAGGTCAAAAATGCAGAGAGGTTTATGGAGTTTTAAATTCATGTCTATAATTTGATAATGTGTTAATTTGAAAATAAGCTAATCTTTAAATTTGTAGCTTCCAAAGTCTAATATCTGAAATCTAACTTCTAATTAAGCTGTTTCTGAAAAATAAGTGATACTACTATATAATAAATAACAAGCATGGGAATGCCAACGATCTGAAACAGGGCCAGAATAGCAATTCCGCCGCCTAGTAAAATAACTTTCGGGTAATTGTCCTGGAGCTTTTTAGATTTGAATTTCATTGCCATCATCTTAATTGGGCTGATCAGAAGCCACGATGTGATAACCGTTAATAAAACTAAAAACAATGAATTTTCAAATAAAAATTCAAAAGCTCCTGTTTCTTTGAAAGCATAATATAATCCAAACAGCAATACCGTGTTGGTAGGTGTATTCAGTCCTTTAAAATAATAACGCTGCTCCTCATCAAGGTTAAAGATCGCAAGTCTGAGGCATGAAAAAACCGTCACCAGAAGACCAATATAACTTGCCTCAAAAGGAAGATGAATGCCTAATATTTGATTTCCAAAAGGTTCCAGCGCCTTATACATCGTAAGACCGGGAATCAGTCCGAAGCTTACCATATCCGCCAGCGAATCCAGCTGAAGCCCCAGATTGGAGTTTGATTTTACAGCCCGGGCTACAAACCCGTCAAAAAAATCAAAAACAGAAGAAAGAATGATACAGATTGCCGTAGTCTGGTAATCGCCCAGAATAAGATGTATCGCACCTACACAGCCTGCAAGTAAATTGGCAAGGGTCAATAAATTGGCAAGATTATTTTTTATGAAATTCATGTCAGCAAAAGTACAGTTTTTCCAAATTTTAACCTGAAATATTATGAAGGAAAAAATACATTAATAGGTTTTTGATGTAAATTTGCCGAATGAAATTTTTTAAAGAATTTAGAAAACAAGAAGTTCTGGTCCTTTTTTACCGGATTTTCTTAGCATACGTTTTTTATCAGATTGCCCGGCTTTTGTTTTGGTACTTCAATAAAGAGCTTATTAAAGTGGATTCCGTTTCAGATTATTTCAACCTGGCATTCCATGGAACTGCCTTTGATACCACGGCAATCTTATATGTCAATGCTTTATTTATTCTCTTAAGCCTGGTCCCAATTGTTATCAATACAAAGAAAGGATACCAGACGGTTTTATTCTGGCTGTATTTTATAACCAACGGAATTGCCTATGCCATGAATTTCGGTGATTTTGTCTATTATAAATTTTCACAGGCAAGATTGACATCCACAGCATTAGAGGTCGCAAAACATGAAACCAACATTTTTAAAGTATTCACAGTTTCTTTAGGACAACATCCTTTTGTTCTCATATGGTTCATTATTTTAATGGCACTTTGGGTTTTCCTTTATAAAAAGGTGAAGATTACGGAACGGAAACCGGTAAAGCTTATTCCATACTTTATCTGGTCTGTGTTAGTTCTTTGCGGTACGGCTGTTTTGGCTATTGGAGGAATCCGGGGCGATTTCAAGCATAGCACAAGACCCATTAATTTAGTAGATGCTAACCGTTTTGTAGCGAACCCTCTGCAGGGAAATATAGTGTTGAACAGTACATTCTCGTTTTTCAGAACCTTAGGAACCAATAACTTTAAAGAAGTTCATTTTGTAGACGAAAAATATATTGCTGACCATGTTCAGCCTTATAAAATATATGACAGGAAGGTGGAGGACCGTCCCAATATTGTTATTTTTATTGTTGAATCTTTTGGGCGTGAATATTCAGGCGCCTTTAATAAAGACAAAAATATAAACGGTTACGTTTCCTATACTCCCTTTATAGATAGCCTTGCAGGTCAAAGTTTGATTTTTCCTAACATGTTTGCTAACGGCAGACAGTCTATTCATGGGATGAGCAGCGTGCTGGCGGGAATTCCAAGCCTTACCGATGCCTTTACCAGCTCGCCGTATTCCAATCAGAAAATTCAGTCTATTGTTTCAGTTTGTAATGATCTGGGCTATGACACTTCTTTTTATCACGGAGCTCCGAACGGCTCGATGGGTTTCCTCGGATTTGGGAATATATTGGGCTTTAAGCATTATTTCGGGAAGAATGAATTCAACCATGATGAAGATTTTGATGGAATGTGGGCGATATGGGATGAGCCTTTTCTTCAGTACTTTGCGAAGAATGTAGGAAAAACGCAGCCTTTTATGTCCACAGTATTTACGGCCTCGTCACACCATCCGTTTAAAGTCCCGGAAAAATACAAGGGAAAATTTAAAAAAGGAACTATAGAAATGCACGAGCCGATGCAATACACGGATTATGCTATCAAAGAATATTTTGAAACGGCTAAAAAACAGCCATGGTTCAATAATACCATCTTCGTTTTCACGGGAGATCATACCAACCAGATTGCTTATGGGGAGTATGAAAAAGCAATGAACCGTTTTGCTGTTCCTCTAATATTGTATTCCCCAAATCCGGCGTACAATCTTAAAGGCGTGAATCCTGAAACAGCACAGCAAATAGATATCTATCCTACGCTGGCAGATCTTATCGGATACAATAAACAGATCAGAAGCTGGGGAAGGAGTCTTGTAAGCGATAAAAAATATCCGTCTATTGTAGTGAATTCGGATGGAAGTTCAGAACAGTTCATCATAGGAGACCATATGTACCGTTTTGATGGCAAGGAAATTACAGGAATCTATGAGAAGAATGACCTGGGATTCGCAAACAACTTAATAGGAAAATTAAAGACACCTGAAATAGAAAAGGAAATGAAGACTGCAAAGGCTTGGTACCAGGATTATATGGATAGAGTGATCAATAGAAAACTTAAATAAAGACAGCATTGCTAAACTGCAAAATACCAAGGTTTATAATAAATTTGCGGTTTTGGCCTATCATATGCTCTGTATAGTAAAAGTTTTTGTTCGTTTAAAATTTAATTTATACATTTAGCAGTAGATAGATAACAAAAACGTATCAGAATTAAAACTATAAGAAATATGAAAAAATTATTATTAACCTTCGTGCTTTCCCTGTTTGGCGTATTATCGTTTGCACAGATTGAAGGTAAATGGAAGACTATAGATGACGAAACAAAACAGGCTAAATCTATTGTTGAGATCTATAAAAAGTCAGATGGAAAGTATTACGGAAAAGTTTTCCAGCTGCTTATAAAGCCTACAAATCCAAACTGTACATCATGTAAGGATGACAGAAAAGGGAAGCCAATCTTAGGACTGGAGATCATCAGAGGACTTAAAAAAGAAGGAGATGAATTTACAGGAGGAACTATTACCGACCCTAAAACAGGTAAAACTTACAAATGTACCATTACAAAAAGCGGTGACAAACTGAATGTAAGAGGTTATATGGGAGTTTCTGTATTCGGAAGAACCCAGGTTTGGGACAAAGTAAATTAATCAGTTTTTAAATAAACTTTTAGGACGGTATTTCAGAAATGAGATGCCGTTTTTCATTTTCATAAAAATTATGTTCAGCCATAAAAAAGCTATGAATAAACAGATAGGTAATAGGAAAAACCTCTCTGATTAAATAATTAAGGCATCTCATTCAATGAGATGCCTTTTTTGTTATGTTAGTAATAAAAAAACACTATTTTTGTAGTCTAAATTTTTCAAATAAATATGGCAGAATATACTTTTCGTGAGGTAATTGCACAAGCAATGAGCGAGGAAATGCGTAAAGACGAATCCATCTTTTTAATGGGGGAGGAAGTTGCAGAATACAATGGTGCGTATAAAGCTTCAAAAGGAATGTTGGATGAATTTGGTCCTAAAAGAGTAATCGATACACCCATTGCTGAGCTTGGTTTTACAGGGATTGCTGTAGGGGCTGCGATGAATGGTAACAGGCCAATTGTAGAGTATATGACGTTCAATTTCTCATTGGTAGGTATTGATCAGATTATTAATAATGCGGCTAAGATCCGTCAGATGAGTGGTGGCCAGTGGAACTGTCCTATCGTTTTCAGAGGGCCTACAGCTTCGGCTGGACAATTGGGTGCTACACACTCTCAGGCTTTTGAAAACTGGTTTGCGAACGTTCCGGGGCTTAAAGTAGTAGTTCCTTCTAACCCTTACGATGCAAAAGGATTATTGAAAACAGCTATTCAGGATAATGATCCGGTGATTTTCATGGAATCTGAGCAGATGTATGGCGACAAAATGGAAATTCCTGAAGAAGAATACTACCTGCCAATAGGTAAAGCAGATATCAAGAGAGAAGGTACAGATGTTACTTTGGTTTCTTTCGGTAAAATTATGAAGCTGGCTATCCAGGCGGCTGAAGATATGGCTAAAGAAGGAATCTCTGTAGAGGTGATCGACCTTAGAACCGTTCGTCCTCTTGATTTTGATACTGTTTTAGCTTCCGTTAAAAAAACAAACAGATTAGTGATCCTGGAAGAAGCCTGGCCGTTTGCTTCGATATCTTCCGAAATTACATATATGGTACAGCAGAAAGCATTTGACTATCTGGATGCGCCTATCAAGAGAATTACTACTCCTGATGCGCCTGCACCTTATTCTGCTGCATTATTTGCAGAATGGTTCCCTAAGCTTGAAAAAGTGAAAGAGGAGATCAAAAAAGCGATGTACGTAAAATAACTATTATAGAGAAAAACTTCCGAAAGGAAGTTTTTTCATTTATTCTATTCATGAAGAATAGTTCTTGACGTCATAAAATTAGTATAAATTTGCGCGTTTAAAAAAATAAGCTGATATGGCAGAACTTACAGAAGATGGTTATCATTTTGACATAAAGAAACTTTCTTTTATTGGGGTTTTAGTCTCTCTCGGAATTGTTTTCGGAGATATTGGAACATCCCCGCTTTACGTAATGAAAGCGATCGTAAATGCAAAAGACGGAGGTAGTAATATGCCTTTCAACGAATATATAGAAGGAGCTCTTTCCTGTATTATTTGGACACTTACTCTGCAGACTACGATAAAATATGTGATCATCGCTTTAAGGGCAGACAACAAAGGGGAAGGAGGTATTTTAGCTTTATTCTCGTTAGTTAAAAACCTTAAAAAAGGATGGCTGTATCTTATAGCTATCGTAGGTGCAGCAGCACTCGTCGCGGATGGGGTAATCACTCCGTCGCTTACAGTGATGTCAGCTATTGAAGGTCTGGAGATCTATAATCCTCATACACCGGTTGTGCCTATTACCATTGGAATTCTGATTGTAATTTTTGTAGTACAGCAATTCGGAACCAGTTTTATCGGGAAATTTTTTGGCCCTGTAATGGTTGTCTGGTTTTTAGTTCTGGGTGGTTTGGGTGTAATGCATTTAAGTGAAAATTTAGAAATTTTAAGATCTTTCAATCCTTATTATGCCTACAAGCTTATTGTAAATTCTCCAAGTGCAATTGTTATTCTTGGTGCTGTTTTCCTGTGTACAACGGGGGCAGAAGCTCTTTATTCAGATTTAGGACACTGTGGTGCCAAAAATATAAGAGTAAGCTGGGGGTTCGTTAAAATCATGCTTATTTTAAACTATCTTGGACAGGGTGCCTGGTTATTAACCAATCACGGTAAACCTGGATTTTCTGTAGTCAACCCATTCTTTGGAATCATGGAAGAGTGGATGATTGTACCGGGAGTAATTTTGGCAACTGCAGCAGCAATTATTGCAAGCCAGGCCTTGATTACAGGCTCTTTTACCATTTTCTCAGAAGCAATGTCCCTTAATTTGTGGCCAAATCAAAAAATCGATTACCCTTCCGGAGTTAAAGGACAAATGTATATTCCAAGAATCAACTGGGGACTTCTTATTTTATGTATTATTGTAGTACTCCATTTTAGGGAATCAGGCAAAATGGAAGCTGCATACGGACTTTCCATTACAGTAACCATGCTGATGACAACAGTCCTGTTGGTTTTCTGGTTGCTGAAGCACAGAGTAAGCAAAGTATTAATTGTATTTTTCGCTTTGGTTTATATGGCTATTGAACTAGGATTTTTCAGTGCAAACATCATCAAGTTCATGGAAGGTGGATGGATTACGGTTGTGCTGGCCGGTTCCATCGGAATTTCAATGTATGCATGGTATAATGGAAGACTGATAAAAACAAGATTTATCCAGTTTGTAAAAATAGAGAAATATGTTTCTATCATAAAAGATATGAAGCTGGATGAAAGCATTCCCAAATACGCAACCAATCTTGCTTACCTGAGCAGAGCCAAAAGAAACGATGAAGTAGAATCAAAAATTATCTATTCCATTATCAAGAAGCAGCCCAAAAGAGCAGATCATTATTTTATATTAAGTATTGTTAACCAGGAAGATCCGTATACTTTCAAATATACGGTAGACGAAATTCTGCCCGGAACCGTATACAAAGTCAATTTCCTCTTAGGATTTAAAGTAGACCGTAGAATCAACGATTATTTTAATATGGTACTCAAAGATCTTATGGCAGAAGGAACCATTCCATCAAGAAGCAGCCATCCGTCTCTGAGAGCGCACAACATTCCGCCGGATCTGAAATATGTAATTATTGATAATACATATATCAACGATATACTTTTAACTGTTAAACAGAAGATTACCCTCAATATCTATAGCTTTGTGAAGTACATCGGAAGCGATGATTTCAAAGCTTGGGGCGTATCTTCGCACAACGTAGAAGTGGAATCTGCACCCATCACAGAACTTACAGTTTATGACAACAAAATTGAACAATCGGGTTTTTTCCGTCATAATTCTTAAATAGGAGTCTACGAAACCATAAGGTTTATTTAAATAAAAATCAATAAATTTGTAGATAATTTTTTTGATGGATACAGTACAAAAAGAAAAAAATATTGCTTTGATTAAGGATGTTCTCAGAAACTACCTTTTAGAAAAGGGTTTCAGAAACACACCTGAACGATATACGATATTAGAAGAGATTTATAGTATGGATCATCACTTCAATGTGGATGATCTGTATCTTCTTATGATGCAGAAGAAATATCATGTTTCAAAAGCAACGATTTACAATACTATTGAAATTTTCCTTGATGCAGGTTTGATCCGTAAGCATCAGTTTGGAGAAAAAACATTGACCTCTTCATCTTATGAGAAGTCTTATTTTGATAAGCAGCATGACCATTTGGTAATCTACAAAAAAGGCTCTGATAAAGAAATCGAAGAAATTATAGAGTTCTGTGATCCGAGAATACAGGGAATCAAAGAAGCAATTGAAGAAGCTTTTGGCGTAAATATTGATTCGCATTCGCTGTATTTCTATGGTACTAAGAATGATTAATCAATGAGAATAATCCTTTTTCTGTTAATTTTTATTTCTGCGTTCAGCTCCGCACAGGACAATAAAACTACGCAGATGGATCCTTATATCCAAAATAAAGGAAAAACTTCGCCTGCAGTAAGACCGGAAGATAAGGTGAAAATCATCCATTCCGACGAATTTAAAAAAGACACCAAGTACGAAGGAAACCAGTATATGGTAGGCCATGTTCAGATAGAACATCAGGGTTCTATCCTCTATGCTGATGAAGTTATCCTTTACAACGACCAAAGCCTGGTAAAAGCTATTGGTAATGCAAAGCTGCAAAATGCAGACGGCTCCGTGATTACAGCCCACGAAATGGAGTACAACGGAGTTACCCAGAAAGGGGTTGCCAAAAAAGATGTTGTTCTTACCGATCCGAAACAGACTATTAAAACTGATATCCTGTATTATGACAGGCTTGCCAATCAGGCATACTTCAATACCGGAGGGACGATTTCTGATGCGCAGAATGTAATGTATACCAAATCTGCGACCTATTTTCTTAATACCAAAATGATTGATTTTGTAGGGAACGTAAAGATCGACAGCCCGGATTACATCATAGAAGGCCCTAACATCAAGCAGAACCAAAATACCAAAATTGCTGAGTTTTTTGGGCCTACAACAATTACTAACCGAGCCAATCCTAAGAACCGTATTTATACAGAAAGAGGAACTTACAGAATGGAAACTAAGGAAGCCTTCCTTAACAAAAATTCTAAAATCTTTTATAACGACAAAATTCTTACCGGGGATGATATGTATTTTAACAATATTACCGGGTTCGGTAAAGCAACCGGAAACGTTACACTCGATGATCCCATAGAAAGAAGATATATCAAAGGCGGTTATGGAGAAGTTTTTCAGAAAAAAGATTCTGCCATGATGACCAACAGTCCTTATGCTGTTAAAATCATGGAAAAAGACTCTATTTACTTTGCTGCAGAAAAGATTCTTTCCTACCAGAAACCCGATTCAGCAGATATAAGTGTAAAGAAAAGCTTTTTAAGAGCTTATAAAAAAGCACGTATCTTCAAATCAAATGCCCAGGGAAGAGCAGATTCCATTGCTTTCAACGAAACAGACGGTATCATGCACATGTATACCAGCCCCATTCTTTGGAGTGGCGAAAAACAGGTAACCGGAGACAAAGTTGAAGCGTATTTCAATACTAAAACTGAAAATATAGACTCACTTAAAGTAATTGGAAATGCGTTTGCGATCAGCAAAGTAGATTCATTAAATCTTAAAGATGAATTCAATCAGGTAAAAGGTAAGTTTATGACCGTTTACTATGAAAATAATGATATTAAAGAAGCCAGAGTAGTCGGAAATGCGCAGTCAATCGTCTATGTTGATGATGTAGATCAGGAAACAAAGCAGCCTCAGAGAATAGGGATTACCCTTTCTACCTGCGGGATCATAGGAGCTTTATTTGAAGAAAGAGGCTTACAGATTATATCATGCAGTATAGGGGCCAATTCAGATACTTATCCAATGAGTAAAATAGAGCCGGATAAAAGAAAATTCCCCGATTTCAATTGGAATACCAGAGACCGGATCAGAAAATGGCAGGATATCCTTGTCGATAGCCCAAACTACGAAGAAATAAAATATTCTGCTGATAATGAACTCTTTAATCAGGCTCAGGAAGCCATAGATAAAGAAAGAGCTAAAGAAGAAGCCAAAAAACCCAAACGGGTACGGAAATAAACCAATATCTTTCAACGAAGAGTAATAAATCACCATTTTTAATTAAGAAATGGTGATTTTTTTATGATAAAAAAATGTAAATACGTTTGAAATGTAGTAAAATAATTGTTTTTTTTAATCTTATGGTAAATTGTTTAATGCGCAAACACCGCTTTAAATCTATGTTTTTCTTCTTCCTTTTTTATTTAACATTAATTTTTTCATGAATGATATCATTTGAGTTATAATATTTTATAAATTTAATACACCAAGAATGATAAAAAAATTTAAAAATGAAAATCAACTATTTCCTCTTGGCCCTTATTTTTTGCTTTATAGGGGTCAACGCACAGGTTGGGATTTCGAAAGCTCCAGGTTTTCAACCCGACACAAGATCACTTCTGCATGTAAAACAGGATAACAATGCAGCCCGGATGCCCCGCTCTAACACAGCTGCATTACTACCCGTATCTGCTACAGGGACAACAGGGAATGGGACCCAGGGTTCCATTATTTTCAATAGGGAAACGGGAAGTATTGTACAGAATGACGGTACAGTCTGGAAAATATCAGATCCTATTGTAACGACCATGAAAAATAACAAAATGGCACGTTTCATCAGGTCAGGTACTGTTACTACCAGCTGTGGAACCTGTGGATTGGCTTGCGCTTTGACAGTGAGGACCTGCAGTGTAGCTAATGTTAATTTTACAACCACTGCACCAAGTTTTAATGAAATTTCAACAGATGTATCATTAGCAGCAGCTACAAGTAATGTGATCAATATCAATACAAGAGGTCTATACAAAGTTTCCTTCAAAAGTGGGGCATTAGACATCAGTACTCCACTTTGTATAGGTGTTATCATCAATCTAAGGTCAAAACTTGATCTGGAACTGAGTACAGCTTCAGATGCTACCTGGAGACCTATTAATGATACTACAAGTGGTTCCACAGCCGGAGCCCTGTCTGTGACCACTCTTCTTCCTGGATCTATAGATGTAGGACAGTCTCTGGCATTTACCTATGTAGGCGTTTTCAATGCAGGAGATAAGCTTAGGCTTACAATGGGTGGTACCCAGGATATCGGTACAGGAATCTGTACTGGGGCATTAGGTGGAAATAACATGTTTTTTGCGATGTCAAAAACCGGAAATGCTGTTTCTGAAATCATTGTTGAAAAAATAAATATGCAATAAGATGAAAAAGATTACATTATTTATAGTGCTTATTTTTCATTACGTATTAATGGCACAGGTTACTATCGGCAGCAGTACGGTAAGTAATCAGAATATACTGAAAGTTGAGGACGGTGTAAAAGGAGCGATCCTTCCGTATTCAAATATTTACACCTCTTTTCCGAGATATAATGCTTCAGCGCCCGATATATTTGATGACTATCCTAATCTTGTAGGAAGTCTTATCTATAACAAGAATGACGAACAGTATTACAAATATGACGGTTATGCATGGAATCCCTCAAGACAGATCCAGGGCATCTATCAGCCAAAAGCATCAAGACTTGGAATATCTTCGGGAATATCCATTCCGTGTATTTCATTTGGGATAGGATTCTGCTTCGCAGGAGGAGCTCCGAGTTATCTGGCACCCGATAACAGAAGCCAGGTTCTTGTTGATAACTTACTTCTTAAAAATGCAAGCAGTGTAACAGTTAAGGCAGCAGGGGTTTATGATGTGGGAGTTGCTCTTGTTTTTACAGGCGGAAGTTTTGGAGCAGTAGCTGGAGTTACAGAATTTAAACTTACACTGCAAGTTAAATATACACCGGCTTCAGATTGGGAAACTGTAGTTTCGAAGACCAATTATTCTATCGTTTTTATCGTGGATACACAGGGTAATAAAACATCAAGTTTTGCCCAGACCATTTCTCTTCCGGCAGGAGCTGAGCTTAGAGTGGTCCCTGCAATCAGTTCCACTGCTATTTCCGGTGGAGCTTTGGCTGCTTACGGAACAGACACAAATCCGTCCAGTTCATATCTTGCAGCACGTTTAATTAAAGCTTACTAATCATGAAAAAATATATGTTCTGCTGTTTGATATTGATGATCAATATATACAGCGCACAGGTTAATGTTACTAATATTCCCAATCCGGATTCCAACGCCAGCGGAAATGATCAGGTCATGTTATACATTACCAATACAAGCGAAGCCGCAGGAGTTAAGGGTTTTGGCCTTCCGGCTGTTGATACAGAGGCTTTACTGCCTTTTACAGGAGCAAGTGCACCGGTAACGGCTATAGAAGAATTAAAAGGAATGTTGCTGTTCGTTAAAAGTACGGGACAGACAATGGTTTTTAATGGATTAGTATGGAGTAAGGCTTTTGAAGTGGAATCAGATAATACTTCCAGATTTCAGCTCAATTCGGTTTCCACAACGTCAGGATCTGTATTGCTTCCGATCAACCCTACAATAGATAAGGTTAATTTCCTGGCTGATCCTTTAAAGCTTAAAACCAATGTTCCAACGACGGGCGCTAATCTTAACAGGTTATATATCCGCCAGACAGGTTTATACAGAATTAACTTAAATATCACTTTTACAGGACCTGCAGGCTCTTTCAGCAGCAGATTGGGTGCCGGTCTGTATGTGAATGACTCACAGAGATTTCAGTTGTTGGAAAATACTGTAAATTTTGATGGGACCAATAGGAAAATTAACTTGGATTTCTCCGTTTATGCCATACAGGGACAGTATATTACCTTAGAAGCTGTTTCTGAGGTTGGAGGAACCACTTCCTATACAGTAACGAATAACAGTTATGTTACAATAGAAAAGGTTTTGTAATAACAGTATATACTTTTAGAATAAAAATTACCTTTAAGATTTTAAGGGTAATTTTTTATTAAGACAGATAATTTCTACATGTGATGAATCTTTTTTAGCTTTGCTGAAAAATTTTCGCGACATGGAAATGCATAAAGACTTTTTTTTATATCAGGCACAGACCACAAAATTTGCAGCAGGTTTTGAAGTCGAAAAAGCAGAAGGAAGCTATATCTACGGAACAAATGGAAAAAAATATCTGGATTTCGTGGCAGGTGTTTCTGCCAATACCTTGGGGCATTCACACCCTAAAGTGATAAAAGCTATCAAAGAGCAGGCAGACAAATACCTGCATGTAATGGTGTATGGAGAATATGCACAGGAAAAACCTGTATCACTCTGTAAGCTTCTGGCAGAAGCTACCCCTGACCCCTTGGAAATCACTTATCTGGTAAACAGCGGAGCAGAAGCTATCGACGGAAGCCTTAAGCTGGCCAAACGTTATACAGGAAGGGAAGAGATTGTTTCCTTTAAAAATTCATATCACGGTAATACGCACGGCGCCTTAAGTGTATCCGGAAACGAAACCCATAAAAGAGAATTCCGTCCTTTGCTGCCAATGGTCAGCTTTATAGAATTCAACAATGAAAATGATTTTGATAAAATTACAGAGAAAACCGCCTGTGTGATCCTGGAAACAATTCAGGGAGCAGCAGGATTCTTAATGCCTGAAGAAAATTACCTGATCAAACTTAAAAAAAGATGTGAAGAAGTAGGAGCTCTTCTTATCCTTGACGAGATTCAACCAGGCTTTGGAAGAACCGGTAAATTATTCTCTTTTGAACACTTCGGAATTGTTCCCGATATCCTTGTAATGGGTAAAGGAATGGGAGGAGGAGTACCGGTAGGTGCTTTTATGAGTTCCAGAAAGATTATGGAAACCCTGTCACATTCACCAAAGCTGGGACATATTACAACATTTGGGGGAAATCCGCTGATAGCAGCAGCCAGCCATGCTACTTTGAAAGAAGTTTTAGAAAGCGGGCTGATGGATGAAACCACTGAAAAAGAAAAGCTGTTCAGAGAACTTCTTGTACATCCAAAGATTAAAAATATTAATGGGAAAGGCTTAATGCTGGCTGTGAATCTTGGAACACCCGAATATACCCTTGAAGCTGCTAAAAAATGTATGGAAAAGGGTCTTATTGTATTCTGGCAGCTTTACAGAAATGAATATATGAGAATCTCACCGCCACTTACCATTTCTATGGATGAAATCCGGCAGGGATGCCAAATCATTCTGGATGTTTTAAATGAAAAATAGACGATAAATCTCTCCATTTTCGGAGAGATTTTTTATGTGTTACATGGCAGTTTTTAGGACTAAAAATTATATTCAGAAAAGATTTAAAAGCTGTGATAAATATCATGAAGATTCTTTAAAAAAATAATTGCTTTTTAGTGTAATAAAAAAATTAATTTATATATTGCGGGACGATAAAAACAAAGATTATATGGCGAAACATAAAGTCCATTACGAATTTCCAATGCATTGTTTATCAGAGATTTTATACGAATATCTGGCAACGGCGGAGGGTTTATCTGAATGGTTTGCGGATGAGGTAACAGAGAAAGGCGATGATTTCTTTTTTAGCTGGGGTGGAGGACCTGCTGAAAAGGCCACTTTGATTAGATATAAGCCTGAAGGTTTCGTTCGTTTCAGATGGGAAGAAGATGAGGGAACTAAGAATTTCTTTGAAATGACTATCACGATAGATGATATTACAGAAGACTTGGCTTTAAATATTACAGATTTCTGTGAGGAAGGTGATGAAGAAGAAAATGCATTATATTGGGAAAACCTTATAGAAAACCTTAGAATAAAATTAGGTGCTGCATAAGCTGTACACTATTAAATGGTAAAACTGATGAACGATTTATCGTTCATTATTTTTTTATAAATAAATCACTTCAAAAATTGGAAAATCAATATTTTACATCAGACGGATTAAATGTAAAGAACAGAGCGTTCCTTTTGGGCGACGCAGTGAAGGTTTCTTTCTTCGTGAGAAACGGGGGATTGATCATGGACGAAGAATGCTACTTCTTCTTAATGGCTTCCATGAGGAAAATGAGAATGAATATTCCGCTTACCTATACCCTGGAATTTTTTCAGACGCTTTTTCATAAAGATGTTATCGATGGCAAAGGAATAAAAAATGGAATTATCAATTTTCAGGTTTTCAGAAATAATGATGCGGTAACCGTTTCAAAATCTTCCGTATCTTATTTTTATGAAGTAACGGAATCGGATGATATACTTGCGGTTCATCAAAGACCGCTGGAAATGGATCTTACCAAGGAAATCAATGTAAACAATAATTTGTTAAGCAATATCAGGGTTCATTGTCCAGAAAATATTTACGGAGAAATTTATGCAGAAGAAAATGACCTGGATGATGTGATTCTCCTTAATCCGAACAAGAGGATTGCGCGTACCACTTCCGGAAATTTATTGTTTTTAGAAGGAACTGTGATCAAAGTTCCCAAGCAGTCCGAAGGCGCATACATCTCTCCCTTGATGGAAAACTTCGTGACTTTCTTGCATAAAAATAACCTTGCAGATATTCAGGAACATGAGATAATCGCTTTTGAATCACAAAAGGCTGAAGAGATTTTAATGATCTCTGACGAGAAAGGCATATTTTGTGTAGGTAAAATAAGAAATAAGACTTTTGAAAGCTCCCGTTTTATAGAAATGGTGGAAAGCTGGAAGAATAGTTTTTAAAATTGACAAACCCGGTAAACAACAAAGTACCCAAGTCCTTTACCGGGTTTTATTCTGAATAAATCAGAAATTGTTTCTTTATTTAGTATTCACGGATGATTTCTGTGAATTTTTGAGCGATTTCCTTCTGTCCATTTTCGCTGGTAGCATATTCCCTGTCTTTGGCATTATTGATAAAGCCAAGCTCTACCAGTACCGCAGGAGCTTTTGTTTCTCTCAGCATGTGGAGATTACGTTCCTCAATTTTAATGACGTTAAATTTTTTGGAAATTTTTTCAGCAAGTTTTTTTGAATTTTCAGTATTCTGAATATACACTTCAGTCCCTTGTTTCACAGCTTCCTTGTGAGGACTGCTATTCATGTGAAGAGAAATAACCATTTCCGGATTAAGCTTGTTGATTATAGCTGTTCTTTCCTGAAGGGTTGGAGATGTATCAGAATCCCTCGTTAATATCACTTCGTACTGATCCTGATTTTCATTCAGCTTCTGAATCTCTTTAGCAATATTTATTGTAATCTCTTTTTCAGAGAATTTATTGAAAACCGATCCCATATCATTTCCACCATGTCCGGCATCAATAACAATATATTTTTTATTGATAGGAGTAAATGATAAAAATGAAGCAGAGAAAACTGATAAAGCAAGTAATTTGATTCCTTTCATGTCAGTGATTTTGGTTTTTCAAATAACGTGAATTCTTTCTTTAAAATTGGTTAACATAATCTTAAATTTTGTTAATGTTTTTAAAGCGTATCAGATAGAAATTCAATTAGTTAAGGGAAATGTCTTCAGGTGAATTGGCCCAGAGTAGATATTCTCCGCCCAGGTTCTGCATAATTGACTTCCAGAGGGTTTGGTCATTAGGAAGTGTATAGTCCAAATTATAAATATCTACCACAGTCCACATCTTCCTCTGTACCTCATTATCCAGCTGCTCAGCAGACCATCCTGAGTATCCTGAGAAAATTTTCACATCATTGATGCTTAATTCCTTATTAAGAACAGCACTGATGATACTTTCAATGTCTTCCGTAATATAAAAATCCTTGCTGATCTCAGAATAGACCTGAGTTACCTTCTTTTCTTTAACGATAAAAAATACCTTGTCGTTTTCCACAGGCCCGCCGTCGTAGACCTCTATTTTAAAATCAAAAAAGTTTTTGAACTTACTACTCATCTGGTTATTTTTTTTGTTCAATATCAAACCAAATGCCCCGCTTTCGTTATGTTCAACGATCAACACCACCGATCTCGAAAAAATATCGCCGGAAATGTCAGGTGTGGAAATTAATATTTTACCTTTGTATGAGTAATTCATACTCAAATTTAATAAAAAATATTTATGGAAAACCTGCACGACAAAAGAAAAGTGTATGAGAAATCCCAACTTATTGAAAGTGAGATAAAACAAAACCCCATTGAACAGTTCAGAGACTGGTATATTGAAGCCAGCAATAGTCCGGCGGTCTCAGAAGCCAATGCCATGGCTATTTCTACAGTAGAAGAAGACGGCTGTCCGAGAACCAGAATGGTACTGCTTAAGGAATATACTTATGAAGGTTTCATATTTTACACCAACTATGACAGTAGAAAAGGAAAAGCAATAGAAAACAGCCATAAAGCCTGTCTTAGTTTCTTCTGGCCGAACCTCGAACGGCAAATCATTATTAAAGCAAACCTTGAAAGAATTGCAGAAAACTTAAGTGATGGATATTTTCATTCGCGGCCTAAAGGAAGTCAGCTTGGGGCGGTAGTTTCACCTCAAAGCCAGGCAATCCCGAACAGAGAATTTCTGGAAGAAAAATTAAAAGAGCTGGAAAAAGAATATGAAACCAGTGAGGTCCCAAGACCTTCCAACTGGGGAGGGTACATTGCAAAACCCTACGAAATTGAATTCTGGCAGGGGAGACCCAACCGTCTTCATGACAGGATTATTTATCAGCTGGAAGATCTGGACTGGAAGATTTCACGATTGGCACCATAACACAATTTGGAAGCTGGAAATTAGAGGCTAGAAGATGGGGGAGGGAGGTTCTGATGAGGATATCTGAACTTTATGGTGTTGAAGAGAATCGCTAATTTCTATAAAGAAAAAATGCTATTTAAAATTCAATAGGAGCGGGCTTTAGCCCGCTTTAAATT
This sequence comes from Chryseobacterium lathyri, assembly GCF_030812195.1. Taxonomy (GTDB): domain Bacteria; phylum Bacteroidota; class Bacteroidia; order Flavobacteriales; family Weeksellaceae; genus Chryseobacterium; species Chryseobacterium lathyri_A. Next base: position 506,515 of record NZ_JAUSSF010000003.1, on the reverse strand, counting down.
TTTATAGATATTACAGAGGCTTTAGCCAAAACTTAAAAGAGAAAAAGTAAATGATTGGCTTTCTGTTGTCTTCGAAGCTGCCAGATTCAAAATAAAAAAAGCCGTTTCCTTAAGAAACGGCCTTTGAATTTTTTAATCTGAATGATTATTTTTTCTTAGCACCAGAAACTGCATTGGATAAATCAGCTCCTGCTTTGAATTTAGCAACTTTTTTAGCAGCAATTTTGATTGGTTTTTTAGTTGCAGGGTTGATTCCTTGTCTAGCAGCTCTCTCAGCTACTGAGAAAGTACCGAATCCTACTAAAGAAACTTTTCCATCTTTTTTCTTTAAAGTAGTAGTTACATTACCAATGAATGATTCTAAAGCAGCTTTAGCTGCAACTTTAGTGATTCCTGCATCTTTTGCGATTGCGTCGATTAATTCAGACTTGTTCATAATTTTTAATATTAAGTTAGTTCGTAATTATAGCAAATATAATACTATTTTCTAATTGTGCAATTATTTTATTAAAAGTTATAAAATTTTTTTGCTTTTTGATGAAAACAGTTAAAATATGATAATTTGACTTTTCACGTAAAATCTACGTTACCGCTCACTAAAATCATGCCAAATGCTTATGAGTATTGACTTTAGCAAAAAAATAATATTATTTTCTGTATTTATTAAATCCTAAATTACGTGTAAAGTATTAATATTTTTGATGATATGTTTGCTGATTTTATAAATAATGGCCTGAAAGCTTGTATAATATAAAATTAAATAGCTGGCTTTGTGGGAGTTTTAAAATGATTCCAAAAGCCCGATTTATTAATTTTTATTAATAAATTTGCAGAATGTTAATAGAAGTTTTCAAATCTAAGATCCACAGGGTACGGGTTACAGCCTCAGACCTTAATTATATTGGAAGTATAACGATCGACGAAGATCTTATAGAAGCTGCCGGTTTGGTAGTGGGAGAAAGAGTTTATATCGTTAATGTGAATAATGGAGAACGTTTTGATACCTATGTTATCAAAGGAAAAAGAAAATCTGGGGAAGTATGCTTAAACGGACCTGCTGCAAGAAAAGTACAGAGAGATGATATCATTATCATTATTGCCTATGCACAGATGACACCCGAAGAAGCAAAAGCATTTCAGCCGAAAATTGTTTTCCCGGATGAAAAAACAAATCTTCTAACCTGATCCATGGAGAAAAAATCAAAGAATCCTATAAAATCAATATTAACAATAGTAATATCGCTTGCTTTTGCAGGCTTTTTTTTATGGCTTGCCTTAAAAGGTCTTGATTTCAAGGTGATCAAAGAATCTTTAGCGAAGGCTAACTATCTGTGGGTTCTGTTTGCTTCGGTATTCGGTATTCTGGCCTACTGGTTCAGAGCTATACGCTGGAATCTAATGCTGGAACCTATGGGACATAAGATTTCTAATTCAAATTCACTCTGGTCCATATCTTTCGGATATCTGATGAATCTTACCATTCCGAGAAGCGGGGAAGTAGCAAGAGCTACAGCTTTATACGGAGTGGAAAAAGTTCCTGTTGACAAGTCTTTCGGAACAATTATTCTGGAAAGAGTAGTAGATCTTATCTGCATGCTGGGATTTCTGGGACTAACCCTGTTGTTTAAATATGATGCAATTTTGTCTTTTTATGAGAATTCAGATATTCAGATACCCAATAAGATCCTGTTTGTCCTTTTAATCCTGGGAGTTGGTACAGTTCTGTTCTTTGTATTTAGAAAAAGGCTTGCAGGTGTTCCGTTTTTAGGAAAGATAGTAAGTTTTATAGACGGGATTTTCGAAGGGCTGGCCACAATATTTAAATTAAAAGAAAAAGGAAAATTTATCCTTTATACTATAGGAATATGGGTTTGCTATTACTTTGCAGCTTATCTTGTGTGTTTTGCACTTCCTGAAACCTCTAATTTCACTATTGCTGACGGTTTTTTCATTATCGTTGTTGGTACTCTGGGGATGATCATTCCTGCCAGCGGCGGAATTGGAGCATTTAATCTGGCCATGAAGTACGGATTTATGGCATTGTTTATTTCAATGGGGAAAACTGCAGAATTAGGTGGCGAAATGGGACTGACCTATTCATTTATTTCACTTCCGTTACAGATCACCATTATGCTAGTGATGGGTCTTATCTCTATTCCTATGCTGGCGAAGGCAAGAGAAAAAGCCGTTTCTGAAAAAGAATTTGAAAATTAAGTTCAACAATAACTTTCATAAATACAGGTCCAATTTTTAATTGGGCTTTTTTTATGTTAAAACCCTATTAAAATGAAACATTATCGTCTGCCATTTATTTTTTATCAATAAATTTGGTCAATCCACAAATCAAATTTATCTTAAACAAAAAATAATTAATAACTGAAACACTATGGCAATTAATTTACAGAAAGGACAAAAGATCGAGATAGGGCTTACAAAAATGACGATAGGACTAGGCTGGGACCCAAATGAAGGAACTGGCTTCGACTTTGATTTGGACGCTTCTGCCATCATGATTGACTCCGATAGAAAATTAATCAATGAGGAATGTTTTGTTTTTTATAACAACCTTCAGTCCCCTGATGGGGCACTGACCCATACAGGAGATGATCCAAGCGGTAAAAACAGTGATGGTGACGATGATGAGGCAATTATCGTAGATCTTGAAAAAGTAGACCCAAGAGCGGAAGAAATACTTTTTGTAGTAACCATTGAAGACTTTGAAAGAAGAAAGCAGAACTTCGGTCAGGTAAGAAATTCATACATCAGAATTGTGGATAACAGTAACGGTCAGGAGATTGCAAAATATGAGCTGGATGAAGATTTCTCCATCGAAACCGGAGTAGAATTCGGAAGATTATACAAAAGAAATGGAAGCTGGAAATTTGAAGCGTCAGGAATCGGCTACAGAGCAGATCTTTCCTTTTTCCTTGAGAAATACTACAAAGGACAGATCATAAAATAATTATATTTTTAAATAAAAAAAACGATAACTATGGCAATTAATTTACAGAAAGGTCAGACGATTGATTTAAGAAAAAATGACCGTGGGGAAAATGTTTACGATCTTTCAAAAGTAACGATCGGTTTGGGATGGGATGTAAGAAAGCAGGGCGGTTTCTTTGGGAAACTGTTCAGCAAAGAAGCAGAATATGATCTTGATGCCGTTGCATTTCTTTTAGATGGAAACGGCAAAGTAGCGAACCTTGGAAAAACAGTACAGACCAATGAAGGAAGGCAGATCGCATTGTATCAGGGTGATGTGGTTTTCTTTAATTCCATGCAGCATCCAAGCGGAAATATATGGCTGACAGGAGATAACAGAACTGGTGCCGGAGATGGAGACGATGAACAGATCATCGTTAAACTTGACCAGCTGGATGAAAGCTATCAGAAAATATTATTCCTGGTGACCATTTACCAGGGAAAACAGAATAACCAGCATTTCGGAATGATCGAGAATGCCTTTATCAGAGCTGTAGACGCCAAAGGCAAAGAAATTACAAAATACAGTCTTTCAGGAGATGCAAGTATGAACGGTAAATGTGCGATGGTTTTTGCCGAAGCCTACCGTCACAATGGGGACTGGAAATTCCGGGCCATTGGAGAACCGCATCAGACCGATAACTTTATTGAGATCCTGAAGCAATACGCATATTCCAATTAAACCAGATTATCAAACATAAAACCGTCAGGGAAAGTTGAAAACTTTCCCTGACGGTTTCAGAATTAATATTGTCTTATCATGAGCAGGAGATTATTAGCATATTTTTTACTGGACACTTCTGGTTCTATGAATGGAGAACCTATCCAGGCACTCAATAATGGATTTAACGGGCTGATAAGCATGCTCCGCGCAGATCCGCAGGCAATGGACAGTCTCCATCTGAGTGTCATCACTTTTGACCGTGAGGTTAAAAATATTATTCCTCTGACCGATCTGGCCAGTTTTTACCCTATGGAGATTACCTGTCCGGACAGCGGACCGACCCATACCGGTGCGGCATTGGAGATGGTTTCGGAGCTGGTCAAAAAAGAACTGGTCAAAGGGTCTTCAGATGAAAAAGAAGACTGGAGACCGCTGCTGTTTATATTTACTGACGGAAAACCTTCCGATATCCAGAAATATAGACAGATGATTCCGGTGATCAGAAGTTTGGAATTCGGAGCTATTGTAGGCTGTGCAGCAGGTCCGAAAGCAGATGAACAATTTCTGCAGGAGCTTACAGACCACGTGGTAAAATTGGATACAACTGATGCGATAACGCTTTCCTCATTTTTCAAATGGGTAAGTTCATCCATCACGATGGGCGGAAAGTCACAAGGAACCGGAGAAAGTACACCGTTGCCTCCGCCGCCTTCCGAGCTTAATATTATTATCTAAATCATTTGTCTTTAATATAAATCATGAGAAGACTGCCCATTTATTTTTTAGTCGATGTCTCCGAATCTATGGTTGGAGAGCCTATTGAGCAGGTACAGGAAGGTATTGCCAATATCATCAGAGAATTAAAAAAAGATCCGTATTCACTGGAAACGGTTTATATTTCCATCATAGGTTTTGCCGGAGAGGCGGAAGTTATCACACCATTGCAGGACATCATCAGTTTTTATCCGCCAAAAATCCCGATTGGAAGCGGAACATCACTGTCCCAAGGTCTTATTAAAGTGATGGACTGTATAGACAGGGATATTGTGAAAACCACTTATGAAAGAAAAGGCGACTGGAAACCTATTGTTTTTCTCTTTACAGACGGGGTTCCTACCGATGATGCCACAAAAGCTATTGAAAGATGGAATACTAAATATCACGGGAAATCCAATACGATTGCGGTATCTATCGGAGAAAATACCAACTATAAGCTGCTGGGAACTTTATCAGACAACGTTTTACTGTTTAATAATTCCGATGAAAATTCCTATAAAGAATTTTTCAAATGGGTGACAGATTCCATCAAAACGACCAGCCAGAGTGTTACTGAGGCCAATAAAGAAGGAATTAACCTTTCCAAGATCGATTCCATTATCCTTGAAAAAGTAGATCCTGAGCTGGAGCAGAAGTTTCCGGACAATAACTTTGTTGTTTTAAACGGAAAATGCTCAGAAACGGAGAAGCTGTATTTGATGAAGTTTAAAAAAACATTTGCTGAATCAAGCATACCCGGAATGTCTACAAGATATTACAGACTGGATGGAGCCTATAAAATTGATGAAAAAGCATATTTAAGGCTGTCATCTTCCCAGAAAAATAACCTTAAAATTTCTATTGAAGAACTTCAGGGAGGGACTTCATGCCCTCATTGTGCCAATCCTGTTGCGCTGGCAACCTGCTCATGTGGCGGAATTCACTGTCTGAAAGGAGAAGGATACAACAAATGCCCATGGTGCGGAACTTCGGATTACTATGGGTTTTCCAGCGAAGGATTTGATATTAACCGAACTCTTGGATAACGAAAGAGAATTTTATTTTCGAGATCAAATGCAAAACCATGGAAAAAGCCGTTATTTACAGGGAGAAAGAAGAATTTAAAGAGATTCATTTGGTACTTAAAAATGCCAGTTCAAAGCAGTTTTATGAATATCGTTTCGATATGGAGAGCTTTCCGAATATCAGGATCAAAAACATAGCCAACCTTAAGGGAACAGGACTTACCTTCGAAAACAACAAAATATCGGGTATTCCCTATGTAAACAGTGTTCATGACCTGGATATTGAGTTCTATCATATCTACGATGAAAACAGGATGGAAATCAAAAAAACACATCTGTTTGTGAATGCGGATCCAAAAGATCTTTGGAAAAACATTCCATCTGATACAAATGATATTTACTATAAACCAGATGAAATATCCTACAAAGGAAAGTTTTCAGACAAGAAAATCACCATTGTATCAAAAAGAGGACGCTCCCATGCCCATGAAGGAAAATTCAGGGATGATGATTTTGCTGTTGATGAACTTCCCGGAGGGTGGAGCATTGTTTCAGTTGCTGACGGTGCCGGTTCTGCGGTAATGGCAAGAGAAGGTTCCAGGCTGGCAACAGTTTCAATAAACAGTTTTCTTAATTCTGAAGAGATTTTAACCGGGATCGAAAAAAATATTGAAATCGTCTACAGGACCTCTGAATCATCAAAAGAAATACAGTCCGAAGCCAGAGGAAATATTATAAGAACTCTCTATGAGGGAATCCTGAACGTGTATAATATTTTAGACAAGACGGCCACAGAAAACTCTTTTTCTATAAAAGATCTCCATACTACACTGATTTTTGTATTGCTTAAAAAGTTTGATTTCGGCTATATAATTCTCACTTTTGGAGTAGGAGACTGCCCGATCAACCTGATCAGCCCCGATTTTTCAGAAGTAAAGCTTTTGAACCGTATGGATGTGGGTGAATTTGGAGGCGGTACCCGTTTTATTACAATGAAGGAGATATTTGGTGATGATATGGCTTCAAGATTTGAAATAACCTGTGTGGATGATTTTTCCTATCTCGTGCTGATGACCGATGGTATTTATGATCCGAAATTCATGACAGAAAACAAGCTTGAAGATATCAACAGCTGGAAAACATTTTTTAATGACCTTGCAGGAAATAACGATGACCGCACAAAAGTAGACTTTGTCAGCGATGCAGATATTGATCAACAACTTCTGGCATGGACCGATTTCTGGAGCCGGGGAAATCATGACGACAGAACACTGGCCATAATCTATTAAGCATGAAAAAGACCATTCAAGTTGTTTCTATTCTGGACGCAGCAAAATCCTATGAATATGTTGATGAAAGCCCTATCCGCGGCGGAGTGAAAGATGTTTATTTTTCGCCGGACAGAGAATATGTAGTGGCTTTTTACCGGAATCCTCTGGACGCCGGGCAGAAAGAGCGTATTATGAGAATTGTTTCCACTTATCTTGGAAATATTCAGAACGGAAATTCAGCAGATTACTTTCTGAACGAAATATTCAGATGGCCGTATGATATTGTAGAAAAAAATAAACTGACGGGAATTGTGGTGCCCGTTTACCATAAAAAATTCTTCTTTGCAAAAGGATATATCGGATCAGATAATATCCAGGGTCAGGATAAAGTAGGGAAATGGTTCACTGCTCCCATGTTCAGAAACCAGCAGTATCCGCTGAGGCTCGATCATTCGGAACTCGGAGATTGGCTGAGCTATTTTCAGATCACCATCAATATCAGCAGAGGAGTGAAAAAGCTTCACCAGATGGGACTGGCACACTCCGACCTTTCGTATAATAACATTCTGATAGACCCGGTGACGAAATCCGCCTGCATCATTGATATAGACGGATTAGTGGTTCCGAAGTTATTCCCGCCGGAAGTAATTGGGACGGCAGATTTTATTGCACCCGAAGTTTTAAAGACCAAACATCTCAGCATGCAGGATCCCGGCAGGCATCTGCCCAATCAGAAGACCGATCTTCATGCACTGGCAGTGCTCATCTATATGTATCTTTTCCGGAGACATCCTTTGAGAGGAGGAAAGATATGGGATCTGGATTCTGAAAAGGACGATATTATTTCTATGGGTGAAAAAGCTTTATTCATAGAGCATTCCAGTGATCCGTCCAACCAAGTTAAAGCTGATCATCTGAGAAAATGGGATGCTTTCTGGGGCGATCCTCAAAAAATTCCCTATACCGCTGCCGGTCCTTATCTTTCTGAACTGTTTAGAAAAGCATTTATAGACGGACTTCATGATCCGATCAGACGTCCTACAGCCAATGAATGGGAAACTGCGCTTCTAAAGACTGCCGATCTTATCCAACCCTGTCACAATCCGGAATGCACGGAAAAATGGTATGTATTTGACAACAGCAGCAATCCAAAGTGCCCTTTCTGCGGTACCTCGCATAAGGGAACGCTTCCCGTTCTGGACCTCTATTATCAATTTGATGATGACGTATGGAAGCCCGAAAACCACCGATTGATGGTTTACAATAACCAGTATTTATTCAAATGGCATGTTTCAAGAAAGGTGATCAGAAATGAAAACCTTACGATGCAGGATAAAATGCCAGTCGGATATTTCACTTTTCATGAAGGAAGATGGGTGCTGGTGAATCAGAGCCTGACTTCGATGAAGGATGTTACGGAACAGAAAGAGATTCCGCCGGGATCTATGGTGGAACTGGCGGATGGTAAGAAAATACTTTTGTCTGCTGAAGAAGGCGGAAGGTTGATTTTTGTTACTTTAGCGAATCAATCATAAAAAATCTAAGTGGATGCAGTCTCCAGAAATGATTGTCATTAATGAGAGGCCATTGTACCTTTAAATTCCATAAAAAAGGAATGCTCATCCTCATCTACAGTTTTAAACCCCAGACTTGTGTATAAATGTTGAGCTTTATTAGTTTTTAAGACACTTAATGCTACTGTTTTTCCTGCTGCGGAAGCTTCCTTCAGAATAGCTGTTAAAATCGTTTTTCCCAGCCCTTTCCCTTGTTGGCTTGGGTCTATCTGCAGCTGCAAAACTTCTGTTTTATCATCAGCTTTGTTGATCTTCAATAATCCGACAGCTTCATCGTTTAAAAGAATGATATGGGCTTTGTCGAATTGATACAGGATTCTCTGGAGCGTTGTTTCCTTGTCCGTTGGAAGATTAGAATCGATGTAGTGCGGATTCATGGTTTTCATTCTTAAATCAAGAAGATAATCGATATCGTTTTCTGAAGCTTTTCTGTAGGTGATATTAGTATTCATAAGCTGTTGTTGAGACCTCCCGGAATTAATAGGAATCTAAGATAGCGATTCTTGGATTTTTTTCTGCATCAATTCTCAGTTTCATGATCATGACCCAAATATGTATTTTTCTTCATAAAGCTTCTATTTTTTATAGTCTGTAAATCATTGAGTAAAATATCGATCATTGAACAGTTTCATTGCTTTTGACAATATTTTATCCTTGGTTTTCACGGCCCGAATATAAGAGAGTTTAAATCATATTTCAAAATTAGAACCTTTGCTCTGATTCAGATATGTCAGTAGTTCAAATCTGTAGTATAAAAGAAAAACAAATTACGGCTCAACGTCTGTAATTTAAATGACAATACAGAGCTATGAAGTGTGAAGCTGAATAATTGATCCTTTATAAAATTTGGTCAGATCATACAGTTCCCCGAAATAACGCTGCAGAGCAAGATCATTATCCTGATCAGATCCTTTTTTCTGAAACTGGTCTTCTGCAAGAGCATACAATAAGGGGTAATCTGTTTTCAAATAATGGGAAAGAGTGGTAGAGTTTCCTTTTTCTTTTAAGGAGATGTCTGTGAAAAATAATCCGTAGAGAAGGAACTGATTGAAATTTTGAGCGTCTACCATAAAATCCAGTTTCTGTTTAGAGTAATTTTCGTATGCTGAAAGCATCTCCCGGAAAGTTTGTACATTCTGTGTTTTCGGAATTTCGTAAAAAAGATCAAGTCCATGGATGAAAAGCTGGGTTTTGGCCTCTTCGCGGTCAGCCGGATAAATGCTGCTGAACCACGTAAAAATGCTTGAAAGTTCCTCTTTCGAGAGATTTTCTACCGAGTCTTTTACTTTTTTTTTGATAATCTCAAGACTTACTTTGGGATCGGCCTGAAGAAAGTTTATGATATTTTCTTCTTCACGGCAAAGTTTATTGTACAAATTGATTTTAGCAATATTCGGATTCGTTTTGATGAAATAAAGTTCTTCTGCCATTGCTTTGTACCACATGATCTTTTTGTAAAGTGGTAACTAAAGATACAAAATATGTAGCGATTAAAATTAAAAATATTATGCAGTAAATTATTAATCATATTTATGTTTTTATAAAATTATCTTTTACTCCCTTCGTAATCCTTAAATTCTGCTGTAGGATATTCATATTTTTGGTGTTTTTTGATAAAAGTCCCTCAATCATTGCTTTATCAATATTCTAGTTTAATATCATTCATTTTTTACACACATGTAAAGTAAAATAGATAGACTTATCTATTTTTTTATGTAGATTTGTAAAAATTTTTCAGATGAAAAAGGAGAAAGTACAGGAAAGGATTATCAGAGTGGCCTCAGATCTTTTTTACAGACAGGGTTTTAATTCAACCGGGATCAACCAGATTATTGCCGAAGCTGATATTGCAATAGGTTCACTGTATAATCATTTTTCCTCCAAGAATGATCTTCTTCAGGCTTACCTTACCAGAGAAGAATTTGAATGGTTCAAAGGGTTTGAAGAACATGCTGCAAAAGTCTCTGAGCCGAAAAAAAAAATATTTTCGTTGATTGATTACCGTAAAAAATTACAGCTATCATCAAAATTCGCAGGCTGTCATTTCATCAAAATTGTTTCGGAAGTAGGAGACAGCAGCCCGGCAGTTTCTGATTTTGTAAGGCAACACAAACTGAAACAGAAAGAATTGATCAGAAAGCTGGTAAGTGATTATGTGGACAATAAAAAAAACACGGATGCAGATTTGCTTACTGAAAATATTTTCCTGCTGATAGAAGGAGCAGTAGTAACTTCCACGATCAATAAAAATTCAGATTCTTTTGACCAGATTCAAAAAATGATTGAGGCTCAGCTGCCTTAATTTTTTTCTTAAATAAAAATAGATATATCTATATAAAAATGAAAGATAAATATTTGAAACTGATGGTGATATTATCCGGTCAGTTGCTAACCATCATGGATATTTTCATTATCAATGTATCCATTCCGTCAATCCAGCGTGATCTTCATGCTTCCAATGGCGAAATGCAGCTGATGATTGCATCTTATCTTATCGGTTTTGCTTCATTTCTGATTACAGGCGGAAGACTTGGGGATTTGTTCGGCAGGAAAAGGATATTTATGACGGGGCTCGCTTTTTTCATGCTGAGTTCTATTGCATGTGGATTATCGTCCGATGCAGTCCTTCTTGTTGTTTCCCGCTTTATTCAGGGAGTCAGTGCAGCGCTTATGTCTCCGCAAGTTCTGTCGATGATACAGATCCTGTTTTCAGAACACGAAGAAAGAACCAGAGCGATGGGCTGGTACGGAATCACTATTGGGGCAGGGACCGTTCTGGGGCAGTTCCTTGGGGGCTATTTTTTGTCCATAACCCTGATGCAGGAATCCTGGAGACTTATTTTTCTCATCAATATTCCGGTGTGTATGCTCGCCCTATTTTTTAGTCAGAAAATATTAAATGAATCTAAAACCTTAGCCGGAAAAAATACTTTTGACTTTTTTGGTGTGATGATATTGGCTGCCGGACTCTTCTGCTTTACCTATTCGCTTACTATATCTGAACATCACGGAATCCAGGTTAAAAGTATAGTAATAACGATGGTTTCAATACTCATTTTAATTTATTTTATTAAAAATCAAAAGATAAGAATAAAGCAAGGAAAGCCTTATCTGATGGATTTAAGTTTATTCAGTTATAAAAATTTCAATCTTGGTATTTTGGCGGTTTCTTTTTTCTTTATAATGCTGGATTCTTATTTTTATATCCTGTCCCTGTTTTTCCAGGATGGGCTGCGGATTGGGTCAATGGCTGCAGGGGAAATTATTGTTTTTCAGGGATTGGGTTTTATCCTGGCCTCTCTGTTTTCTGCAAAGCTTATTTTATGTTATGGCAAAAATTTTTTAGTTGCCGGATTGGGCTTGATTATAGTAGTTCTTCTCCTTCAGATTCTTTTATTTGATTCGGAAACTCCTTTTTTTATACTCTGTCTGTTGCTGTTTTTTCATGGGTTAGGGGTCGGGTCTATTATTCCTTCACTGGCCAATCTTGCTTTGTCCGGGCTGCCGCAAGCACTTGCAGGAAATGCTTCGGGAGTTTATAATACTTTTCAGCAGGCGGCTGCGATAGTCGGAATTATTGTGGTAGGAAGTATCTTTTATTATTTTTTAGGAACAAAGCCTTCATCACAGCATTATCGTAGTGCTTTCTCTATCGCTTTGGGGGTGAATATTATTTGTCTTTTTATCGTTTTATTGTCGATTTTAAAAGTTCCGGAACATATACTTCCTAAAAGAAGATAATCTGAAAAGTACAGGGCTCATCTATTATCTTTGATTTTGCTTGATCGCGCGAATCAGTTTTTCATTGCGCCGTTCTGCTCTTGCACTGTTTAGGGATAAAGCAGCCCAGATGGCAGCAGGAAGCCAGCCAATGAGGGTAATTTGCAAAATCAGACAGATGATCCCGGTAAGAATTTTTCCACGAACCATAAAGGAAAGAAAAGGAAGTAAGATGGCTAGTAACATGATTTTAAGTTTTGATGATATTTTACTGGATTATCTGATCTTCCGACAACCCTAAAGATAAGTATGAATGCAAACCTATTTGTTACTAGACCGTTAATAATGAACCTGAATAAAACAAAATCAAAAGCAGTAAATTCGGGGAATCTTTAATTTGAATTAATATTTTCTGATTTTCACGCTGGAAACACCATGAATTTTTGTTCTTCTTCCTGCTTTTTTTAATAAACCTGTTTCAGGGTTCCGCCTGAATACAAAAACATTTCCGGTGGCTGCATTGGTTACAATTAAAAACTTTCCGGTCTCATCCATGTCAAAAACTCTTAACTGTTTCCCAAAAGTCGGCTGATAACCAATATTTTTTAGCGTCCCGTCTTTAAAGATTGAGAAAATAGCTATATTATTTTCGTACCCGCGGTTGGAAGCGTAAAGAAATTTACCATCCGGAGAAATGTGAATATCAGAACTTTCAAACTCTTCTTTGTATTGGTCTGTATGTGCATTAATTGTCTGAATGCTTTCCGCGCTGGAATTTTCATACCTGTAGGCATTGATAGTTCCGGATAACTCATTGATACAATAGGCAAATTTCCCGTTAGGATGAAAAGTAAAATGCCTTGGCCCGCTTCCTGATGCGGATTGTATGTACGGTTGCCTGGCCGGCTGCAAAGGCTCTGTTTTATCAGTGTCAAACTTATAAGACCTGATTTTATCAGCACCGAGATCTGGTAAAAACAGCTGTTTGAAATCCGGAGAAAAAACAGCTGCGTGGACATGCGACCTGTCCTGCCTTTCCTTATTGATGCTTCCCTCTGAAAACTGAAAATTCTGTACATATGCATGTATCGTTCCGTCTTCAGACAATGGATATACAGAAACGCTGCCTTCGGTGTAATTGGCATTAACCAACCATTTACCATTTTTATGAACAGTTACATAAACCGGATTTTCACCGCCGCTTTTCTGGCTGTTTATAAAAGTAAGCGTTTCATCTTTGGGGTTGAACTTAAAACTGCTGACACTTCCTGCATTGGGCGTTTTACTTTCCGTACAGGCAAAAATGTATTGACCGTTTGGAGATACAGTCAGAAATGAGGGGTTCAAAATTCCTTTTACGGAAGTTACTTTGGATAATCTCCCCCTAATAGTATCCAGCTTATAAACATATAATCCTTCGGTTGTTTTATCCCGGTTAAATGAGCCAAAAAAGACATATGTATTTTGAGAATATAAATGGATACAGGTTAAAAATAGGATTATTAAGCTTAGTATATTTTTCAATTTCCTGAATGGTTTTATGGTAGGTTATATCGCAAATACAAATGTACTACTTCAATCCGGTTTGCTCCTTACTCCCTTGTGATTTCCCTCTCAATATTGATTAGCCTTTTTGACCAGTTATCTAATACCCTGTTTCTTTCCTCTTCAGAAAGCCGTTCAACAGAATAGACCACTTCCGGCTGTACAACTGAAAAGCCAAGAAATTCGAGAATTCCGCGATGTATTGGAAATAAGATTGAATTGATATTTCCGTATCTGTCATCCACATAATTTTTTTCAGGACCGCCGGTCGTCACAGAGAGTATGGCTTTTTTCCCTGCCGAAAATCCATTTTCAAAAATTTTTCCGTTGTCATAAAATTTCCCCATGGTAAAAACCTTGTCGATCCAGCCTTTTAAGATGGCAGGAACAGAAAACCAGTACAGTGGAAACTGCCAGATCATCATTTCACACCATTCAATCTTTTCTTGTTCCGATACAATATCCGGCATGAATGTAGACTGTTGTAAGGCAAATACCTCTTCGTCCTGCTGTTTGAAATAATCTGCATTTTTTAATTGGGTGAAATTTCCTTTTCCGCTTACAGGCTGATAGTTCTCCCGGTATAAGTTAGTCGTTTTGACTTCGTGGCCTTCCTTTTCCAAAGTGCTGATGGCGGTGTTAAACATGGCTGCATTGAAACTTTTTTCTTCAGGATGAGCAAGGATAATAAGTATTTTCATTTTTTCTAAATTTGTACTATAATTAATTGAGTTACAAAATTATTTTTAGTACACTGAATATGCAATAACTATCTAAACAGATAGGCTAAATACAATTGAAATGAAAACAGAATGTATTGGTGATCACGTGAAATTGAAAGGGAAAACATATCCCTGTACCGTAAGTCTTACCATGGATTTGGTAGGCGGAAAATGGAAAGCAGTTATACTTTACCATTTAAAAAACGAGGCTAAAAGATACAGCGAACTTCGTAAAGAGCTGGCAACGGTTACCGAGATGACGTTGAGCTTACAGTTGAAGCAATTAGAAAAGGACGGGTTGGTGTCAAGGAAAGTTTTTGGTAAAAAACCTCCCATCAAAGTGGTGTACAGCCTTACTGATCTTGGAAAAACGTTTATTCCTGTTTTAGAAGTAATTACAGAATGGGGCAACCGGGTTGTGATTGAAAATGGTGAATTCATAAACGTACCGGAGAAAGAATCTAATTAACTTTTATTTTTAAATCTATAGATTTTAAGTGATTTTTCAGTTGCTTTTGATTCACTATTTTATCAAATGCTGTTTAAAATACACAAAATGATGCTCAATAGACTTGCTCCAGTATTCTGTATTATGATCGCCCGGCTGGCTGATAAAAGTTGCAGGAATGTTCAGACTTTCGGTTTGTTGCTTCAGGCTGATGGAATTTGAATATAAAATGTCTTCCGTTCCGCAGTCAAAGATAAATGCTTTCTTAAAATCAGGATGCTGTTTCAAAAGGGTTGATATACTGAACTGATTCCAATTGGTGTTTTTGGGATTTCCCAATTTCGTTGTTAGGTCCTCCGGCATTCTGCTGTTCTGCCAAAATTGCTGGCTTACTTTTTGAAAATTCGAATAATCAATTTCCAGGGCTCCACTTGTGGAACCCGCTGTATTAAAGTAGTCAGAATGTAAAATGAAATACCGCAAAGCGCCATAGCCACCCATGCTCAAACCACTGATGAAAATATTCTTGTTATCAATATTAAATGAATGATGCACTTTCGGAACCAATTCTTTGAAGAAAAAATCTTCATACTGCGAACCTTTGTTGATTGGGCTGTTCATGTAATAAGAGGTAAAACCGTCTGGGGTAACGATGATAAAACCGTATTGATCAGCCGTTTTTTGTAAATCTGTAGTTTGCGACCATTGTTTATAGTTTTCACTGTAACCATGTAAAAGATAAACCAAAGGGAATTTTTCCGTTCTGTTATATGCTTTTGGCTTAAAAACCAGAACAGTATCGGATTGTGCTAAATGCTCAGATTTTATAATCCATTTTTCCTGGGCTTTTGATGAAATTGCTGCCAGTAATCCAATTATCATACTTATTGCTTTGTTCATATTTCGTATTTTTATTGCAAAATTCGGCTAGCAATTTGTGGTGTGCAATAACGAACAAAATTGTGAGCATTAAAACGACAGTTATGCGTAAAGAAAATTCTACCAATGCAATCAATGAACAGTTTTTGTTTCAGGTCTGTGAATTAAATTCAGCAATAGCAATGATTGGCGGCCGTTGGAAGTCGCAAATTGTTTATTCCATTTCACAGGGGAACAATCGGTTTCATTTGCTGAAAAAGGAGCTCCCGAATATTTCTGAGCAGGTTTTGGGGAGGCAACTCAAAGAGCTGGAGACCCATGCGGTAATTGTCAAGAAAGAAATTCCTGAAACTGTTCCTGCCGGAGTTAAATATGTTTTGACCAATAAAGGTCTGGATTTAATTCCTATTTTAGAAAGCCTTTGCGATTGGGGTAAAACGTATGCTGAAGGTAAGGGAATCTCAGTTTGTCCTTTATCTTAGGTTTTGGACAGTGTTACCGTGCCTTAAACCCATCATATATGGCTGCCTTAAGTATTTCAATATTGATATCTTCCAGGGTTTTGAATTTAATGCAATACCCAGTCACGCTTGCCTTGCCAATTTCTTTCCCATATGTTTCAGCTAAGTAAGTCTTATCATTAATGCTGAGAATATAGACAGAAATTCCGGTTGTGTTCGCACTGAGCCCTATTTGATAAAACTCTCTGGTTTTTCCACCAGCATAGTGTATGGTATAGTGTCCATAGCCAATATTGGGATTGGAAACAGTTTTACCTTCATCGTTTTTCTCATCCAGAAACCATAATTTACATTCTGGCATGATTTCCAGAATAATACGATGTAGCTCCTGCATATCGCTGCGTTTCAGTTCAGGCTGGCTGATGATGTATTCTTTGATTTGTTCCTGTATGTTCATTCTTGTTGTTGATATGCTGTTTAAAGACATTCAAATAATGGGAAAGTAAGCCCATACTTGATAATTTCGTTTATTGTAGGAATTAACTCTGTCATTGCGGTATTTTCTAATATTTGAGCTTTGCAACCAAATTTATCTACGCCCGATGAAATGCATAATTCTTTCTATTCGCGGCCGGTTGTATCGCTGTAAAAAAATAGGGTATATATTGAGTAAAATATTTAATATCAGCAACCACATGGATTTAAGGATTCCAAATTTATAGGCAACGAAAATATTAAATCCCAAAACAATAATCATAATAATCAGGTGACCCAGCTCATCTTGTTTTGTGCGGTAATACAGATTTACTAAAGCTTCCGGATTCTTTTGTACCGGTTTGCTTTTTTTGTTCAGTTTTTCCCAGCCGGTTACGACTAATAATTTTCTGAAAAAATGGATTCCAAGAGACTCATAAATTTGTCCTTTCTTCTCCCAGGTCTTTTCGTTAAAGTAAGGGGAATTGAGTCCGCTTTTCATTACTTCGGTAAAAGTAAGTACACATGCCATCAGCATGAAGTTCAGAGCCAATGCGAAAGAGAAGCTATCCATTCTGATATAGTAAGCCAGGGCATAAACCAAACCACTGGAAATGATTGTAATAAAAATTAAAATTAAAATTTTCTTCATAGGTTATTTGTTTTGGATATTAAAAATGTAACATAACAGTTTATAGGTATTATTAGATAAGATTAAAAATACAATCCGGGCAATTTACACATTTTCGCAGAAGTAAAAAGGCCACTTTACACGAAATGTAAAGTGGCTTTATATGGCTTAGAAATTAAAAACTAAATTACTTTTTTACAGAAATCAACAGCATCATAGGACGTCGCAATTCCTCCTTCATTTCTGGGAATTCTTTCAGCATTTCTGCAGTAGGCTGCGGCTCAATCACTTCTTTAATCTTGAAACCCTGTTTCAAAAGGCTGCTGAGATAATTCGTTAAAGTTCTGTGGTATTTCACAACATTTTTACCAAGAAACGTTGTATTTCTTTTTCCTTCCAGAAAATAATTGTCTACAGGCCAGTTCTGCTTCTGCCCTAGGGATCCGTAAGCCCAATCCTGACTACCTTCTGCTGTAAAAACTGGATGTTCTACAGAGAAAACAAAATGGCCTTCAGGTTTAAGCCATTTATATATGTTAGCTGCTATTGCCTCAAATGATTCTACATAATGAAATGTCAAAGAACTTAAGACAAGATCAAACTGTTCAGCAGGGTAATCAACATCTTCAAGTGCCTTTCTTTCATATGCAATGCCGTCCAGTTGATTGATCTCTTGGGCCTTTTCGAGTATCTTTTCCGAAAGATCAATTCCGATAACAGATTGTGCTCCTTGTTCCATTGCATAGCGGCAGTGCCACCCAAAGCCACACCCCAGATCAAGAACAACTTTTGAGGTAAAATCAGGTAACATCTTTTGAAAAGTATGCCATTCTCCTGCGCCTTCCAGCCCTTTCTGAGAGCGGAGCATTTTTCCGTATTGCTCGAAAAAAGATGGGGTGTCATATTTATTTTCTTTCATTGCAACTTAGAGATTTTATTTAATTACTTTTTGAATGAATTCATTCTGTTTTACCCAAACGCTCTCTTCAGTAAACTCTCCACCTTTGGCTCACTTCCCCTGAAGCTCTTATACAATTCCATAGGATCTTTTGTTCCGCCTGAAGAAAGAAGAACTTTGTATTTGGCAGCCGTTTCAGGATTGAAAATTCCGGTTTCCTTAAAATACTGGAACGCATCCGCATCCAGAACCTCTGCCCATTTGTAAGAATAATAACCTGCAGAGTATCCGCCCTGGAAGATATGAGAAAAGCTAGGACTCATAGCCGTTTCAGGATTCACGGGATAAAGCGAAGTGGCTTTTGTGTGCTTATCTTCAAATTCTTTCACACTTACACTTTCCAATTCTCCAACTTTCGTATGGTAATTCATATCCAGAAGTCCGAAACCAAGCTGTCTCATGGTTTGATAACCCTCCATGAAGTTTTTAGACTGTTCAATTTTTTCGATCTTTTCATCAGGAAGAACTTCGCCTGTTTTATAATGTTTGGCAAACGTTTTTAAAAATTCAGGTTCATAGCAGAAATTTTCCAGGAACTGAGAGGGCAGCTCTACGAAATCCCATTTCACAGAAGTTCCGGAAAGGCTTGGATACTGTGTATCCGCCATCATTCCGTGAAGTGCATGTCCGAATTCGTGGAATAAGGTCGTCACTTCCTGGAATGTCAGTAAGCTTGGGGTATCTTTTGTTGGCTTGCTGAAATTGCAGACTATAGAAATATGCGGCCGGGAGTTTTCGTCGTCTTTTTTATACTGATTTTTATAGCTTGTCATCCATGCTCCTGCTCTTTTGCCTTTTCTTGGAAAATAGTCTACATAAAGCAATGCTTTGAAATCTTTCTGTGTATTCATGCTTCCAGCCTCAGAAACTTCATATACTTTTACATCCTCATGGTATTTCGGAATATCATGTCTTTCTTCAAAACTAAGTCCGAAAAGTTTTCCTGCCAGGCCAAAAACAGCTTCCTGTACTTGGCTCAATGGAAAATACGGCTTCAGCTCTTCATCATTAAAATCATATTTCTGTTTTCGGAGCTTTTCTGCGTAGAACGTGTGATCATATCCTTGTAATTCATCTATTCCGTCAGCTTTGGCCAAGGATTTCAATTCTTCAATTTCTTTGTCTGCATAAGGCTTTGCTTTCGTTAAAAGTTCATTTAAAAAATCAAAAACTTTCACCGGAGATTTTGCCATTCTCTCTTCCAGAACATACTCTGCATAATTCTTATAGCCTAATAGTTCAGCTTTCTGCTGCTTTAGCTGCAGAAGCTCTTTAATGAGCTCCTGATTGTCGAATTCTCCACCGTCAAAAGATTTTTTACCACTGGCCAAGGCAATTTCCTTTCTCAGCTCACGGTTTTCAGCATAGGTCATAAACGGGATGTAGCTAGGATATTGTAAAGTAATTACCCAGCCTCCAAGTTCTCTTTCTTTCGCTTCTTCAGCATACTGCTCAAGGATAGCTTCTGGAATCCCTGCCAGATCTTCTTTATTGGTAACATGTTTAAAATAGGAATTGGTAGATGCCAAAACATTCTGCCCGAACTGAAGCGATTTCAAAGACAGGTCCATATTGATCTTCTGCAGTTTTTCTTTGTCTTCCTCATTCAGCAGTGCGCCACTTCTTACAAAACCTTTATAAGTTTCGTTTAATAGCATTTCCTGTTCCTCATTCAGATTGTATTTTTCTTTTTCGTCGTATACTGTTTTGATCTTACTAAAAAGAGCCTCGTTTTGAGAGATCTTTGAAGAATATTCAGTGAGAAGCGGGGAAACTTCCTGGGCGATTTTTTGAATTTCGTCACTTGTTTCCGCAGAATTTAAATTGAAAAAAATATTCGAAACCACATCCAGCTGATCACCCGAGTAAGCCAATGCTTCAATGACATTTTCAAAAGTGGGGGATTCAGGATTGCTGACAATATCATTGATTTCGTCTTCAGATTTTTTGATCAGTTCCTTGAATGCGGGAAGGAAATCTTCATTTTTAATGCCATCAAAAGGCGCTGCGTGATATGGTGTATTGAATTTCTCTGTTAAAATATTCATTTTTCGATTTTTATATAAAGGTAAATTTAATGATTCATCGGGAATCAGAGCTGAAATACACAAAAATAATGCCCGGATATCAAGATATGACAAAAATGCTTTATCTTTAATAATCTTGTCATATGAAAAGAGACGGCGAGGATGGAATAACTAATTTTGAAAAGAATAAACGGGAAATATATAAGTTTCATAAATATTTGAATTTCAAATTAATGTAACTTTTGTATTTGAAAAATTAAACCAACAACTTTAAATATCAAAACTATGAAAACACTCTTAAAAATTCTTGGCGTAATCATCCTTTTGGCTATAGTATATGCAATTATTGCAATGCTGGCTTTCAGTAAAGATTATCATTTTGAAAGATCGATGATGATCAATGCTCCTAAAGAAAAAGTATGGCAGCATGTAGGATCGCTGAAAGGATACAATGTGTGGGATCCTTTTTCCAAAGCTGACAAAAATATTGTAATCACCTATTCCGGGGCAGGTGACAAAGTGGGAGATTCCTACCACTGGAAGGGCAATGATAAAGTAGGAGAGGGAGAACAATCCATTACAGAAAGTGTACCCAATGAAAAGTTAATTACAAAGCTTCATTTTATCAAACCTTTTGAAAGCGACGCTAAAACTGCCTTTGTGCTAACTCCTGAAGGAAACGGAACCAAAGTAACCTGGGCAATTGATTACGAACTGACTACCATGATGAAGATCATGAAACCTATGATGGATATGAATATGAAAAAGATGTTTGATCAGGGGTTGGGAGATCTTAAAAAGATTGCCGAAAACTAAAGATATAAGCCTTGTAGAAATGCAAGGCTTTTTGCTGCCTTTTTTGGATTACACATTTTTTATCCGGACTCAGATTATTTTAAAAAATTATTATCTTTATGTAAAGATTAGATTCATGGAGAAGATCGTATTTGAAAAAAGTGATATAAGAGATTATGTAAAAACAGTAATTTCTGAAAAAATAGAAAAGCTTAAAAATTTTATTGAATTTACCCTGGAAGCAAGCCGTGATATTAAAAAGACCCCAAAATATGACAGTATGCGGGAAGAAATGCAGGAAGAAATTTATCAGATGCAGCGTCAGCTAGGTGCTTTGAATGATCTTAAAAGAAATATGTCAAAAGTTCTGAACACTTCTACTGAAAGAATACAGCTGGGTTCTCTGGTAATCACTAATAAAGCCCGTTTCTATATTTCGGTTTCATTGGGAGAATTCTTTTATGAAGGCGACCGTTTTTACGCTATTTCCCCGGAAAGCCCTATGGCTAAAAAAATGATGGGTATGAAATCCGGTGATGCTTTTACACTGAATAATATCCATCAGAAAATTGTAGAGGTGATTTGATTGCTCGCCAAGAGCCGGGAACCAAGAATCAAGATGCCAGGTTTCAGATTTTTGAAGTCTTTAATTTAATTGCGCAAGATGTTCTCCTTAGCTAATTTGTAAATCATATACTCAAAATCCATTTATATTTCCATTCAGGAATTACAGGATAGTACAGAAAGCAAAGTTTACTGCTGAAAAATCAGGTATCAATCAGTGTAATGCATTCAATTACATATTGTAAATTTGCAATATGAATAATGCAGAAATTTTAAAAGAAATCATAGAACAAAGAAGGAGTATATTCCCGAAAGATTATTCTGAAAATGAAATATCTCAGGAAATCATAGATGAAATTTTGCACTCAGCAACTCTAGCTCCTAATCATAAGCGTACAAAACCTTGGCGTTTTAAGGTTTTTAAAGGGGAAGAAAAAGCAAAATTAGCTTCAGAAATGCAGACTATTTATAAAGCTACACAACCTGAAGAGACTTTTCTGGAGAAAAAATACCAGGATATCGGTTTCAAAATCAATAAAGCAGATGCTGTAGTTTCCATTGTGGTGAATTTCAGTGGTATGGTTCCTGAATGGGAAGAAATCGCTGCTGTTTCCATGGCAGTTCAGAATATGTACCTTACCTGTACAGCGAATAATGTCGGATGCTATTGGAGCTCTCCCGGTATTGTGAATCATCTTAAAGAATCTTTAACCATCGAAGAAAACCAGAAATGCCTTGGGCTTTTCTATATGGGAAAGGTAGATTAATAATTATGTGAAATTTGACCAATTTACCATTGAATTTTTAGGTAAGAAAAATCAAAAATACTGTTATATTGCTAGATTGATAAATTGTTGTATTTAATAATTGTTGAATAAAAATTTTTATATATCTTTGCACTCTTAAATATTTAACTGGGACGAGTTCCCATAAAATTCACAACATTATGTCAGTAAAAATCAGATTACAAAGACACGGTAAAAAAGGTAAGCCTTTCTTCCACATCGTGGTTGCAGATTCTAGAGCTAGAAGAGATGGTAGATTCATCGAGAAACTAGGAACTTACAACCCAATTACTAACCCTGCAACTATCGATTTGAACGTTGATTCTGCTGTAAAGTGGTTAAACAACGGTGCTCAGCCAACTGATACTGCAAGAGCAATCCTTTCTTATAAAGGTGCCCTTTACAAAAAACACTTACAAGGTGGTGTTGCTAAAGGTGCTTTTGACGAAGCTGAAGCTGAAAAAAGATTCAATGCTTGGTTAGAATCTAAAGAACAAAAAGTACAAGGTAAAGTTGAAGGTTTATCTAAAGCTCAGGCTGACTCTAAGAAAGCTGCTTTAGAAGCTGAAGCTAAAGTAAACGAAGCTAGAATCGCTGCTGCTGCACAAGTTGAAGCTGATGCTAAAGCTGCTGAAGAAGCTGCTAACGCACCTGCTGAGGAAGTTGCTGAAGCTACAGAAGGAGAAGCTCCTGCTGCTGAAACTGAAGAAAACACTGAAGCTTAAGAAATCCCTGTATGCGTAAAGAAGATTGCTATTTATTAGGAAAAATCACACGCAGACATGGCCTTGCGGGAAACGTTATCCTTAAACTGGATACCGATCAGCCCGAGCTTTACAATAAATTGGAATCAATATTCGTTGAAATCAACGGATTATTGGTTCCTTTTTTTATTGCAAAATCAGCATGGAGTAAAAACGATGCGCTGAATCTTGCTTTTAAAAACTCTTCCGAGGCATTGGTAGACCAATCCTTAGGGAAAAATGTCTACTTACCCCTTTCTACACTTCCAAAACTTTCAGGAAAGCAGTTCTATTATCATGAGATCATCGGTTTCGATATTCTGGATGAAAATGACAAAGAATGTGGGGTCATAAGATCTGTAAATGATCAGACTGCCCAAAACTATTTCGTGACCAATCTGGATGGAAAAGAAGTGGTGATTCCCATCATCAAAGACTGGATTCTTGAGGTGAACCGGGAAGAAAGATTCATCAAAATGCAGCTGCCGGAAGGACTTATCGATGTCTTTTTAGTTTCCTCTAAAAAAGACGAATAATCAATTTTCAGATAAAGGTCTGAAACCTATCTATTTCAAATAACTTACTGAAAAATATTTTCCGCTTTGGTCCTTAGGTTCAGAAGCGGTCATTCTGATATGATTTTTCGTTGAAACCATTTGGTTTTCCAGGCTGATCGGCTGGCATATTGACTTATTTATCATTTATTGAAGGCAGTAAATATTCCTCAACTATTTTATCTGCCTGTGGATGGGCATAAGGCTGGTTATAAGCTTTTGCTGTAATAACGATCACAACAGGGATTTCTGTGAAGATGATAATTTTGTTTCCACCGTTTCCACTGGATTGGTAAGCTTCAAAATTTTGGGTTCCCACTTTATAAATCTTCCTCCAAAATAAATAGCCGTACCCTTCAAAATTCTGATCATTGGTGAAATAATTGGTGAAAGATTTCTGTATCCAGCTTTTATCGAAGATATTTTTACCATTCCATACTCCATTATTTTTATAAAGTTGTCCGAATTTGGCAAAATCCAATGTTCTCATTCGCAGGCCACCAGCTAAAGAAGGCTTCTGCTGTGGGGTAAACTGCCATTTATAATTTGTGATTCCAAGAGGTTGAAATAGTTTTTTCTCTGCATAATTTTCCAGTCCCTTTGGAACGGTTCTGTCTAAAATATCTCCTGTCACCACAACACCAGCCGTAAAGTAATTCCAGATTTTTCCGGGCTTATTTTGGGTCGTAGGCAGATCCAGTGCAAACTTCACCCAATTTTCTGTAGGATACATGTTTTCCTCGTTTCCCGGAGATGTCTCATCTGCATCATTTCCGTCAAATCCGGAGCTCATCGTCAGCAGACTTTTGAGAGTAACACTGTCTTTGTGGGACGAATAATTTTTGAATTGCTTTAGATCATAAAACTCCTTCAGCATTTGATTTTCACTTTTAAAATAACCGTCTTTGATGGCAATCCCCATCAGTGCGGAAGCAAAAGACTTTCCTACCGAACGGGTATCCTGCAAAGAATCTCTTCCGGACTGGCTGAAATATTCTTCTAAAAGAAGTCTTTCATTTTTAATAATCACAATACTTGTGATATCTCTGAACCTGTTCCCTGCAATTTTCGTATTTAAAAGCCTGATTTTTTCCTCATCAAGTTTTTCGTCAGACATCTTCCATCCACTATTGGGCTGGATCTTTTGCACGGCAATTTGCTGTTCTGAAATATTCTTGTGAGGAACCGTTAAGTTAATTTCACCAGAAGCAATAATATTTCCAACTTTTACTGATGAAGTTTTTAAGTAAGGCCTGATTTCAATTTTTAAAATATGATTTCCCTCTTCCAGGGCATCAATACCTCCATTGCCCAGGTAAAATCTCATCCACATATATTTCCCCCAGGAATCTTCATTTTTTGAACTTAATAAAGGAATTCTAAACGTGGTTTTCTTCTTTTTGTCCTCCTGGGTTCCAGCTCCGGTATTCAAATTTTCAGTATAGATTAATTTTCCGTCAATGTAGAAACTGAATTGATAATTTCCTTTTTTCAGTAATTCTTCAGATGATAATGAAGGATCAATCTGACGTAAATAATTAACCAGAGAATTGTCCATAAAAACACGGATGTCGAGATCTTTATCTTCCTGGAATATTGTGGTTTTAAGGAAGTCAGATTCTTTTAAATGGTCTGGAAGAACGGTTTTATCCAGGAAAACAATTTTACCAATGTATTTTTTATGGAGAGGATTTATTATGGTGTCAGGACCTGTACTATTTTTGGACTGTCCCAAAGAAAATCCGAAACTAAGAAATAAGGCAAACAGCAGGATAGATTTCATTTTAATGTTTTATTCTGACAAAAGTATAAATAGGTTTTCAGAAAAAATAGAATGAAATTAACATCCTTATTTCTTCAGAAGATTTTTATACTGCAAAGGGGTAATTCCCATATGCTCTCTGAATGACCTGATAAAATGACTTTGATCTGCAAAACCACATTCCAGTGCTGCTTCAGCTAAAGATTTATGCGTGTTGAGAAGGGCTAAAGATCTGTTAATCCTCAGTTTTCTGATATATGTGCCTAAATTACAGTGAAAATGTTTCTGGAAATCCCGGCTCAGATGAACGGGATGAATGTCTATAGTTTTAGAAAGATCTGTCAGATTCAGTTTTTCTGTAAAGCTTTCATGAAGAATTTCATCAATTTTGTTTACCCAGCTTGGTTTTTTATCAGGGTTCTGAACCTTATTGTATAGCGTGCAGAAAATGTTGAGTAAAAGCTCATGAACAGACAGCTCAAAGGATGGATCATTCAATTTCGTTTCTCTGAAAATCCTATACATTAACAATTTTATATCCGGATTTTTCAAATTAAAGCTGCCTTCAATGGAATCCTTTGAAATGTCAAATTGTTCAAACCATTCTTCCGTAAGTTCAAGATGGAATCCTCTTGTGAAAATATCCGGTTTGATGTTGTAATGAGCATCTTCCCAATGATGATAGAGGAGTGTTCCTGCCGGACAGTCATAAATTTCTTTTTTGTTTCCTTCCGTCATATTTCCCTGCAGCATAAAAGTGAAATAAGCATTTTCATGGTAATGCCAGTCGACGTAAGGATGCGTATATTCCGTATCCGTAATGGTCAGTCCGTCGAAACGAAGGGTTTCATGAGTCTTCCCGAAAAATTCACCATTATGAAGGTTTTTCATGCTAGAGTTTTTGTTTTAAATTTTCAATCTGCTCATACATTTTATTGAAAAATATTTTTCTGTCACGGTTTCCGGAAGTATTCAGAGACTTTGAGTTTTTGATCTGATGTTCAAAATAATTCCGTGTTTCACCACAGGTTTTCTCATCATTAATCAGAATATATCCAAACATATTCACAGGTATCGCAAAAAGTGACTGGTGGGAATGATGGAAAAAAATGTCATTGGAAAGGTGCATCAATTCATTTTCGTATAAATGAAACTTTGGGTTGTTTTCTGTCTTCTGTTCGATATATTCAATAAGCTCGTTAAGCTCTTTCAGAATAATTCCGGCTTCATTCTTCTGTAAAAGTCCGGTTTCGAAATAAAATAAAATCTGTTGCAGAATACTGGAAATAGTCCGGTCATTCCACAGTTCCACAATGTTTTGTGCTTCATATTTTTTCTTGAGTTCCTGTGTATTTGATTCAAAATATGGCGGAGAAAACTGCAGAAAGGGAATAAAAACCTGTTTCGCATTAAGCAGATTCATCCATACATAAATTTTAAAACGGGAAAGCAGAGTGTCTGAAAGTGTATAAAAAAACGGAATATCTTTCGCAGAATAGTAAATAGTCATCTCATCGGAAAGTGGCAGATTTTCAAAAATACTGAGATTATTCTGAAAAAAAGACTGTAGATCTTCCATTTCATTCACCACTGAGGTTTTCTGAACCACAAGCTGCTGATCTGAAGTGATAAATTGATTAAGAGAAATCTGATAATATTTTGCCAGTTCCAAAGCTTCTTCAAAACTGAATTTTGCTTTCAGGGAGGTCCTTCTGTGCGATGCGTCATAACTTATATTGAGAATATTGGCAATCTCATCATTCAAAGATTTGTTACCAATTTTTCTGCGGATTTCCTTAAGTAAAAGTTCCTGATACATGGTTTTGTGATTTTCACAAATGTACTTCTTTATTTTAATTTTTTTTCGCATTCGGATTTGTGTTTTTCACAGATAATTTTGAACATACTTTTAAAACAATGAATTATGAAAATAAAATTTTTAATGATGATTGCTTTCTTTACAGGAAGTATTATCAATGCTCAGGATAGTTTATATACTCAATCGGATAAACCTGGGATTATAGGCTTTTCTCCTTCGAAAGAAACTAAAAATGTTAATGGAATGCTGATTAAATATTATGATGAAATTGATCAGGAAATAAAGCCTAAGAAAGTTAATGGGATTGGATTAGGGTTTAATGGCTTAGGAATTTTCTTTCCCGTGTTGTTCCTTGTTAACATTACATCTATTGATAACTGGGAAATTAATGATATCGGTTCGGATCCTTTACCGGATAAAATGAATAAGATTAACGGTCTGCAGCTTTCTATTGTCAATATGGAGCCTACTGTTACCAACGGGTTGGAATTAAGTTTATCCAGTAATATCAGTGCACCTTCAGTCACCAATGGAGTTGCTGTATCACCATTGTACAATTTTCATCATACAACGAAAGGCGTGGCCATTTCCACTCTTGCGAATGTAAGTCAAAAATGCAGAGGTGTCCAGGTTGCTTTAATCAATGTCTGTAAAGATTCACGGGGAATACAGATCGGTTTTTGGAATCAAAATGAAAAAAGAAAATTCCCCCTGATCAATTGGAATTTTAAAAATAAAAAGTCATGAAACAACTCCCATATCTGCTTATTGCAACCAGATTTATCTTAGCTCCGGTAATTTTGTTATTAGCCTATGTTAAAGGCACAGAATCAAGATTTTTAATTGTAGCTTTAATGTATTTAGGATTATTAACAGATATCTTCGATGGAATCATTGCCCGAAAAGTCGGTGTTTCATCAGAAAAATTAAGAAGATTAGACAGCCAGACCGATTTGATTTTCTGGCTTTCCTTAGGATTTGCGTCCTATTTCCTAAATCCTGGATTAATTAAAAATGAATGGCAGGGAGTTCTTCTGATCTTCATCATGGAAGCCCTTTGCTACATTGTCAGTATCTGTAAATTCGGTAAAGAAACCTGTACGCACGCTTTTCTGTCAAAAATGTGGGGCTTAAGCCTGTTGATTGCTTTTACCTATTTGATCGGGTTTCAACAGACAGGCTGGGCATTCTACCTTACAGTCGGGTTAGGATTTGTATCCCATATCGATGTTATACTGATCATTTTACTGCTTCCCAAATGGCAATATGACGTACCAAGCTCCTATCATGCATGGAAAATCCGAACCGGAAAAGAGAGAAAAAAAACAGTATTCTTTAATTAGAGTATAATGTGAGGAGACGGAATTGGAAGAGGATCGTTTAAAAGCAGAACTGTAACGCGGTTTTATTGACCTTTGAAATCCCGATAAAATAAGGCAGCTTCCTGCTTTTTAAATTCTAAAATAATGGTCACGAAATTACTTTATGAATATTCTTCTTTGAGCCTTTTATCCAGTATAAATGGTACAAATGGAAGTACTGAACCTATTAGATACAATATGATTCTTTTTAAACTCCACCTGTATTTTATTGCGGATAACAGAAGAGCTATCAGAAATACAAGAAACAAAATTCCATGGATCCATCCAAAATATTTTACTCCTTCCGGTATGTTAAAAAAGTACTTTAAAGGCATGGCAACGAAGAGCAGAATCAGATATGAAAGCCCTTCGATTAAAGCTGTTTTACGGTATATGATGATCATCTGAGTAAATTATACTATCGAAAGATTATTTTGATACTAATATACTTTAATCTGCCATTTAAAGCTCTAATAAAATCAAAAATTAATTATACCAGGACAATAAATGCAGCATGTGTAGTTACAGACATACGGAGAGAAGACTTAATAAATAGTGATAATTGGTCCATTAAAGTATATCATCGTCTAAATAATATCTATAGCATAGTTTTAGATTCAATATTTTGATAAATGATTTTTTAAAAAGACAGCGTAATCATCAAGTTGCGCTGTTTTTTTGTAACTTTGCAGACGTTAATTTTATAAGAAAATTTATAATCAACAAATGAAAAAGCAGACGATTAAAGAAATCCTACAGGATTACAAGAAAGTATTACATCATGACATTACGGTTTACGGCTGGGTAAGAACATTCCGCGCCAATCGCTTTATAGCACTAAATGATGGTTCTACGATTAATAATTTGCAGATTGTTGTTGATTTCGAAAATTTCGATGAAGAGGTTATCAGTAAAATCAGCACGGCTGCTTCATTAAAAGTAGTAGGTGAAGTTGTGGAAAGTCAGGGAGCAGGGCAGAGCGTTGAAATCGTGGCAAAGAAAATTATTATTTTAGGAGACAACTTTACAGAAGACAGAGATAAAACGATTCTTCAGCCTAAAAAACATTCTTTGGAAGTTCTGAGAGATCAGGCCCATTTAAGATTCAGAACGAATTTATTCGGGGCTGTTTTCAGAGTGCGTCATGCGGTTAGCTTTGCAGTGCATTCATTCTTTAACAAAAACCAGTTCTTCTATATCAACACACCGGTAATCACAGGAGCTGATGCAGAAGGAGCAGGAGAAATGTTTGGGGTAACCAACTTTGATCTGAACAATATCCCAAGAACTGAAGACGGTGAAATTGATTTTGCACAGGATTTCTTCGGAAAGAAAACCAACCTGACGGTTTCCGGACAGCTTGAGGGAGAAACGGCGGCAATGGGATTAGGCAGAATTTATACATTCGGACCAACTTTCCGTGCTGAAAACTCAAATACAACAAGGCACCTTGCCGAATTCTGGATGATAGAGCCGGAAGTGGCCTTTAACAACCTCGAAGACAATATCGACCTTGCGGAAGATTTCTTAAAATATGTGATCCAGTACGTTCTTGACAACTGTAAAGATGATCTTGAATTCCTGGACAAACGTTTTGAGGAGGAACAGAAAGGAAAACCTGAAAAAGACAGAGCAAAAGAAGGACTTATTGAAAAACTTCAGAATGTTATAGCCAAACGTTTCAAACGTGTAAGTTATACAGAAGCCATTGAGATCCTGATGAACTCAAAAGAAAATAAAAAAGGAAAATTCCAGTATCCGGTTGAAAGCTGGGGAACGGATCTTCAGTCTGAACACGAAAGATTCCTGGTGGAAAAACATTTTGAAAGCCCGGTAGTATTATTCGATTATCCTAAAGAGATCAAAGCTTTCTATATGAAACTGAATGATGACAATAAGACCGTTGCAGCAATGGACGTTCTTTTCCCCGGTATCGGCGAAATCATCGGAGGATCGGAAAGAGAAGCAAGATTGGATGTACTGAAACAGAAAATGGAAGATATGCATGTAGATGCAGAAGAACTTTGGTGGTACCTTGATACCCGAAAGTTCGGTTCTGTGCCGCATGCAGGCTTCGGTTTAGGATTGGAAAGACTGGTTCTTTTCGTAACGGGAATGACCAATATCAGAGATGTGATTCCCTTCCCTAGAACACCGAAAAGTGCTGAATTCTAGATCAATAAAAAAGCCTTAATGTAAAAATTAAGGCTTTTTTTATTTTCTAATAGTTTATTATGTTAATAAGTTAATGCAAAAATCATGCTAAATGTGTTTTTTGTCGAATTAATTTATTAAATTCGTAGATATCTTATGTTAAAACACAAAGACTAATATGCTTAAACAACACTTACAACTCAAATTAGGACAGAAGCTGGCCCCTCAGCAGATTCAGTTGATGAAGCTTATTCAGCTTCATACACTGGAGTTTGAAGAGGAGCTGGAAAGAGAGCTAGAGGAAAATCCTGCTTTGGAAATTGTTAAGGAAGATCCTAAAGAAGATGAATATTCTTCTCTTGAAGATGCTTATCAGGATGAAGGAACAGAAAGTATTCAAACAGATTTTGACGTCAACGAGTATATTTATGATGACGAACCTAACTATAAAACTGCATCAAGCAACTACTCTCCGGACGATGAAGAGTTCGATAATGAAAGCCTTTTAACGGAAGGTCAGTCATTATATGATTATCTGTTGGAGCAGATTCATTTGGTGAATATCAGTGACGAAGATGAGAAAATTGCAGAGTATGTGATTGGAAATCTCGATACTGATGGATATTTAAGAAGAGAGATCAAAGCTATTGTAGATGATCTTGCTTTCTCACAGGGAATTTATACTACTAAGGAAAAAGTTGAAGATATTCTGGAAAACTACATCCAGAAGCTGGATCCGCCGGGAGTGGGAGCAAGAGGTCTTCAGGAATGTCTGTTGCTTCAGATCGAAAAGAAAGTAAGTTCTGATAAAGCAGTTTCCTTGGCAGCCAATATCTTAAGGCATCAGTTCGATGCCCTTACCAATAAGCATTACAACAAGATTATCCAGAAGTACGATATTGAAGAAGAAGATCTTAAAGATGCCCTTGATGAAATCTCAAAACTTTCCCCAAAAGTTGGAGGGAACTTTGATACACAGACGATCACCATCAATCAGGAAATTATTCCGGATTTTGTGATTCAGGTAAAAGATGGAGTAGTGATTCCAATGCTTAACAGCAAAAATGCTCCGACGTTAAGAGTTTCAGAAGAATATAAGGACATTTTAACCACGTATTCCCATGACAAAAACTCTTCAGAGCACAAACAGGCAGCATTGTTTATCAAACAGAAATTAGATGCTGCAAAATGGTATATAGACGCTATTAACCAACGTCAGAACACCCTGCTGCAAACCATTACAGCTATCGTGAAATTTCAGAAGGACTATTTTATCACAGGTGATGAAAAATCTCTGAGACCAATGATTCTGAAAGATGTTGCAGATATCACTGGATTTGATATTTCTACCATTTCAAGGGTTGTGAAAAGTAAATATGCCGATACTTCGAACGGGATCGTGTATCTGAAAGATCTTTTCTCTGACAGCCTGACTAATGATGACGGTGAAGAAGTTTCTACGAAAGAGATCAAAACCCATCTTCAGGAAGTGATCGGGAAAGAAAACAAAAGAAAACCCCTTACAGATGATGCTTTGGTCGTAATGTTGAAAGAACAGGGCTATAATATTGCCAGAAGAACAATCGCCAAATACCGTGAACAGCTCAATATTCCGGTAGCAAGATTAAGAAAAGAACTTTAGTAAGTTATCTATAAATAAGTAAAAGCCCAGTATTTCTGGGCTTTTTTTAGAGTGGATTTCTGTTTAATCTATGGAATTTTATTCATGCAGTTGAAGCATTCTCACCCCTATATTTGTACTATATCAAAAACAATTTTAGATACGCTGTTTCAATTTATCCAGTTCCAATTCTTTTATAGAAATCTCCCGCATTTCCACCTTTCTTATTTTCCCGGATATTGTCATTGGGAATTCATCCACAAATTTCCAGTATTTCGGAACTTTATAATGCGCAATCCTTCCCTGACAGTATTCTAAAAGTTCGGTCTCCGATACATTAAACCCTTTTCTGACCTTTACCCAGGCCATGACTTCTTCCCCGAATTTCTCACTAGGAACCCCGATAATCTGTACATCAAGGATGTTGGGGTAAGTGTACAGGAAATCCTCAACTTCTTTAGGGGAAATATTCTCACCGCCGCGAATGATGAGATCTTTTATTCTTCCGGATATGGCAATAAAGCCATCATCATCCATTACAGCCATATCGCCGGTGTGCATCCACCGGGCGTCATCCAGTACTTTTTTCGTGTTTTCCGGATCATTCCAGTATTTCAGCATCACAGAATAGCCTCTGGTGCATAATTCACCGTGTTCACCACGCTTTACAGTTTTTCCGTTTTCGTCAATGATCTTTATTTCAAGATGGTCCTGAACGGTTCCTACAGTACTGACCTGCTTTTCCAATGGGGTTCCTATCAGGGTCTGTGTAGAAACGGGAGATGTTTCAGTCATTCCATAGCAGATACTCATTTCTTTAATGTTCATCAGACTTTCCACCTTTTTCATAATTTCAGGCGGACAGACTGATCCTGCCATGACCCCGGTTCTTAAATTTGAAAAATCATAGGTGTCAAAATCCTTAACAGCCAGTTCAGCGATAAACATCGTTGGGACTCCGTATAAAGAGGTGCATTTTTCTGCAGAAACTGTTTTTAAAGTAATATCCGGATCAAAGCTGTCGTTGGGAATTACGATGCATGCGCCATGAGCGGTACAACAGATATTTCCGATCACCATTCCAAAGCAATGATAGAAAGGAACAGGAATGCAGACACGGTCTTTCTCCGAATATTTTAAGCGTACGCCTATAAAATATCCGTTATTTAAAATATTATGATGGGAAAGGGTAACGCCTTTTGGAAAGCCCGTGGTTCCCGAAGTATACTGAATATTTACAGGATCATCGAACTGCACATGTTCTTCAAAGCTGTGAAGTGTGTCATCCGAAATATCCTGTCCGTTATTCAAAAAATCTTCCCAGTTATCATCAAAAAAGATTTCATGCTCAAGACTGGGACAGACTTCTTTGGCATATTCTACCATTTCCTTATAATTGCTCGTTTTAAAGCTTAAGGAAGAAAACATCAGCCGGATACCGGATTGATTGATCACATAAGTAAGTTCATGTGTTCTGTAGGCAGGATTGATATTCACCAATATGGTTCCTATCCGGGCTGTAGCATACTGAAGCAGAACCCATTCATAGCGGTTTGAAGCCCAGATTCCGATCCTGTCTCCGGATTTAGCTCCTAGAAAAATTAAAGCTTTTGCAACAGCTGTTGTCTGATTATAAAATTCCTGATAGGTAGCCCTGTAATTCTGATGAACAGAAACTAAAGCTTCTTGGTTCGGATATTTTTCAACGGTTTTTTTAAGATTTCCACCGATGGTTTGTCCCAGTAATGGAATGGCGGAAGTTCCATAGACGTAAGATAATGGCATAGTTTAAGATTTGGTGGAATAAAATTAATGAAAAATCTTGAACTGATGCCTGTTTATGCTAATTTTCCTGAGAATCTATGTCTTTAAGCTGTTTTAGATTTTTGTCCAGTTTTCTGATGATAATTCCATACACAAGTCTGTAGTAAAGCCAGATCAGCAGTACACACATTACTGTGCTTACGATTATTCCGATAATAACAATAATCAGGTTGGAATTATCCGGACGTACATTTTGAGAATTTAAAACATAGAAAATAAAGGCGGTGAATACAAATGTAAAAGCAACTAGCAGTGCAATACTGATAAGAATAAAAGCATTAACGGTTTTCTTGAACTTAATGATCCGTATAATGAGGCCTTTGAGATTTTCTTCGATCTTTATTTTGCGGTAATTCTGATAAAATTTTAGAACAAAGTAGGCTGTGATTAAAAGACTTAAAATTTTTATAGCTAAATAAGCATGGTCAAAATTGGTTTCTATTTCAGGGGATTTCTGAGCTCCCAGCTTTTCCAGTATCTTACGGAAGCTATCCGATTCCTCGTCCTGAAAGAAATAGAATAATCCCAGAACAGAAAAGAATAAAAATTCTGCCACGCTGATCCAGAAAATATACTTCACATAATTACGTGATTTTTTGTTCAGCATCTGAAGGATTTCATTGCTGTCATATTTTGGCTGAACAGGCTGCTCTTGCCATGTTTTCTTAAAACTGTCTAAATCAAAATCAGGCATATTTCTGCATCTGTTCTTTAAGGGTTTTCTTTAATCTGTTCATTTTCACGCGTGCATTAACTTCGGTAATCCCGAGGTTTTCTGCAATATCCTTATAAGGCAGGTCGTCAAGATACATCATTACAATTGCTCTTTCTACATTGGGTAGTGTTTTAATCACAGTGTACAGAAGGGAAATCTGCTGCTGCTTTTCATCGTCATCCTCTACAAAATCCCTGTGATTGATATCCAGTTCGTTCGTTGGAAGGCTTTTGCTTTTTTTTCTGAAAAGAGTAATGGCTGTATTAAGGGCTACACGGTACATCCACGTAGAAATTTTAGAGTTTCCTTTAAAAGAATCGTAGCTTCTCCAGAGTTGCAAGACGATCTCCTGAAACAGATCTTCTTCATCTTCAAGAGAATTGGTATACAAACGCGAAACTTTAATAATCAGGCCCTGATTATCCTTAATAAGCTGCGCAAATTCTTTTTCTCTGGAATTCATAGATATATAATGGCACGAAGATAATAATAATGCAGTAATTTGTTGATATGTGACGGTATAATTTCTTAATTTGAAAAGACACTGCATTTTAAGATTTCAAATTGACCTGTTTCCACGTTCTCAATTGTCGAAATTATCGCGTATCTTTGCAGTCGCGAGAAAATCGGCTTGTTGATTCCTGTTTCGGCGGGGGTAGGAAAGTCCGGACACCATAGAGCAGCAAAGCGGATAACATCCGTCACCCGTGAGGGTAGGACAAGTGCAACAGAAAGCAGGTACAGTTCGGCTGTAGTGAAACCAGGTAAACTCTTTGCGGTGCAATGATAAGTATATCGGTTCTTTTCAGTAATGGAAATAGGGGCGGCTCGTCCTGAAAGCCGAGGGGTAATCAGCTCAAGTTTTGCAGCAATGTAAAACGTAGATAAATAACAGGCACTTCTTCGGAAGGACAAAATCCGGCTTATAGATTTTCTCGTGATTTTTTATGTATATTATCATTACTTATAAAAAAACAGAGAAATAATCTCTGTTTTTTCTTTTTAAGGACGCACTTTATCCTGACTTTAAACGAATAAACCCGGAGAAAGTCTTTCTCCGGATTAAATACTATTTCATGCATGTCACATGGTTCAGGACCATTAATAAATACTGAAATAGGTAACCTTTCCCGTAGGTGTTGTTATCGTAAACCATTCCGCTTCTATACCACTGTTGGTTCCCACCTGATAGGCATTCGCCGTTACTCCTGCATTAATGGCAACGGCGGGGTCTCCTACAAGATAAGAGTCAATGTTGTTTCCTGCACTGTCCTTCAGAAAGAAATGGAATGAGGCCCACTCGTTAATAGAAGACATAGTAGAGGTGATATAAGGATGGTTATAAGGATATGATGTATTATTCGCGGTATTAGCAGGGTCCGTTACATTCCAATAATTCATGTTCATAGGGAAAGGAGCCAGACCGGTAGTCCCAAAAGATGCATAGGAAGAAGAAATTCCTGCCGGCATCGTATACGATCCGTAGGACCCATTTGGAGAAGCATACATATACTTAATCAGTCCCGGGGTGGGGCTGCAGGTCATCAGCCTTCCTACAGCATCATAGACATTGTAGTTATTAAATACAAACGAAGAACTCTGGGCATAGGACAATATCCCTGCTAAACCCAATAATAAAGCTGCTGTTTTTTTCATGGATATATTTGAAGATAAGTTGTTGTTGTAGTCCCTGCTGTGATGGTAAACCATTCTGCAGAACCGTCCGGAGTAGAAAAATAATCAATACTGGTGACACATGAATTTGGGGTTGCATCTCCCAGATTCGTATTGAAGCCGAAAACCTTGTTGCCTGTTCCTGCATAATACATGGCAAACTTAGACGTCATCCATTTGGTATTGTTGGAGATTACACCGCCTGGCATAAGGCTGGGGTTATCCCATTGTCTTACTGTTGAAGGTGATGGTCCTAGTGTTACAAGCCAGTTGGTGATGGGATACAGAGAATTAGCAAACTGATCCCTGTAATTATCAATTTTCCATGCAAGACTGTTTCCCATATGTGAATTGGCAGGAACGATAATTGTAGCCGGGTCATTATTGATGACTGCAGGAACACATCCGCTGAGATTAATGGCCAAAAGATTTCCATGGTAGTCATGCGGAGAATAATTGTTAAGCATGAACATTCCCTGCGAATAAGCCAGCGATGTTACCGCTATTCCTAATACTGTTAAAATTTTTTTCATAATTTATTTATCAGATTTGATATTCTTACGGATTTCGTCACTTTTCTGCATGTAGATTTGTGTAGCCCAGACTATGATCTGGCTCATGTCGCCGCCTGTTTTTCTCATCAGTTCAGCTTCTGTAATACCTGTAGAAAGGATCAGTTCCTTAGAAGCCGGAACAAGAAGTGCTTTTCTTCTGTCGCTCAGTTCCGAGGTATTTCTTTTTCTCTCCTCTTCAGTAGGTCTGTTCTGTGGATCACCCAGACTTTTAAAAGCTTTGTCGAAGTTTTCCATTTGTGGAGTCTTCATGCTTTCCACAGTATGTACTGCAGAACCTTCATTATTACATGACATTAAAGTTAAAGCAGCAAAAGCGGCTGATAAAAAAAGTTTTTTCATAATTAATTAGAATTTAGGGTTGATTTTTTTGATTAATAAACTTGTAAATAAGAATAGGTAATATTGGCTACTGTGATATTGAACCATTCTGCATCTCCGTATGGTGTTGAAATATATCCGGTGGCACCTGTACAGGGGTCAGGAGACTCTCCGATAAGACCGCTGAAACCAGGCTCCGGTGTAGAAGTTCCGGCATAATACATCTGAAACTGCGAAGAAGCCCATTTCACATTCTCAGAAATAACACCACCCGGTGCTATACTTGGATGATTCCACACTCTTACCGAAGAATTAGTAGGAGAGACCTGCACTGTCCAGTTTGTAGTAGGATACAAAGACCCTGTAAACTGATCCCTGAAGTTTTTGTAAGCCAATTCTTTACCATTACCTGTATGGGAGTCTGCAGGAACGGTGATCGCTATTGGGGTACTTGATGTTACATAAGGATAACAGCTCCCGGCGAAATTATGAGCACCAATTGTTCCCTGAAAATCATAGGTTGTAGAGTAATTATTAACGATCATCAGGCTGTGTTGTGCATCAGCAGATGACAGAAACAGTAATGTAATAATGGCGAATATTTTTTTCATGATTTAAAATCAGATTAATAAAGTTGCAGATAGGTTTCTACTAAACCAGTACTTGTTGTGATTGTAAATATTTCTGCACTGTTGGCCCCGCTTGGAGTTACAAAGTAGTCTGGTGCCATATAGCATGAGTTTCCTGCTAAGCTTACGGTCGTATTGAACCCCGGAACATAAGCAGAAGTTGCAGGATCATACATTTCAAACTTTGATGCAGACCATTTTGTATTATTGGAAAGTGTTCCTCCGGGAATAAGACTGCCATGGTTCCAGGGTCTTATGCTGTTGCTGTTGGCTGCAAGGCTAACCGTCCAGCTCGGCATAGGATATAGTGATGTGGTATACTGGTCTCTGTAATTGGTATATATCAATGCATTGCCATTGCCCGTATGAGAGTCCGGCGGAATGATAACTCCAGCATTGGTCCCGATGATAGGATAGCATCCCCCGGAAAAATTATTAGCGATTAAGGCTCCGCGGTATTCATAAGGGGTATAATTGTTTACGATCATTGTTCCTCCCTGCGAATAAACCAGAGAGGCTATTGTAATTCCTACTATTGTCAATATTTTTTTCATGGCAGTCATTATTTATCAGATTTAATATTTTTACGGATTTCATCACTTTTTGTCATATAGATCTGAGTGGCCCAGACAATGATCTGGCTCATATCCCCTCCTGTTTTTCTCATTAGTTCAGCTTCTGTAATGCCTGTGGAAAGAATCAGTTCCTTGGAAGCCGGAACAAGAAGTGCTTTTCTTCTGTCGCTCAGCTCTGAAGTATTTCTTTTTCTTTCCTCTTCAGTAGGCCTGTTCTGCGGATCTCCCAGACTTCTAAAAGCTTTATCGAAGTTTTCCATCTGTGGGGTTTTCATGCTTTCCACAGTATTTACGGCAGAGCCTTCATTGCTGCATGATGCCAAAGTTAAAATGGCAAAAGCAGCAGATAACAGTAGTTTTTTCATAGGATATTTTTTAATGTTCGGTCTGATTATATTAGAGATATTAATAGATTTGGAAATAAGTAATCTGTCCTCCAGTTGTTGTGATTGTGTACCAATCTGCAGTAACACCTGTATTGACTCCGGTTTGGGTATTGCTTAAAAAGCCTCCTGACAGTGCAGGATCTCCTACCTCGAAACTGTCATAGCTGTATCCGGTATTGTCTGTAAGTACGAAAGCGAAGCCCATCCATTCATCTATGGCGGTCACCGCTGTGATGATAGGATGATTATAAGGGTAGTTTCCCGTATTGGCGCTGTTTAACGGATCAATATAATACCAGCCGGGAATAGGAATGGGGTTGCCCGCTCCGGTATTGTCGAATTTATCATATTTGGTATAGCCACCAGCAGGAATTGTATATCTGGTGTAAGGGGCATTGGCAAGAGCATACATATAAGGTTGGGATGACCCAGAGCCTGCTGATCCCACTGTCATAAACCTCCCTGCAGCATCATAACTACTGTAATTATTGATCACCAGCGTAGAAGATTGGGCAGCAATGGTTACTCCTGCAATGATACCTAAAATAATGCTTAGTTTTTTCATGTTGTAATTTGTTTAATGATTAGTGTTTATTTCTCTGATTTTAAGTTTTTTCTGATATCATCGCTTTTCTGCATATAAATCTGAGTTGCCCAAACAATGATCTGGCTCATGTCGCCACCTGTCTTTCTCATTAGTTCAGCTTCTGTAACACCTGTAGAAAGGATCATTTCCTTAGAAGCAGGGACCAGAAGTGCTTTTCTTCTGTCACTCAGTTCCGAAGTACTCCTTTTTCTTTCCTCTTCAGTAGGCCTGTTCTGTGGATCACCGAGACTTTTAAAAGCTTTGTCGAAGTTTTCCATCTGTGGCGTTTTCATGCTTTCCACAGTATGTACAGCAGAATTTTCATTACTGCATGAAATCAAAACCAGAACGGTAAAAGCAGTCTGTAAAAAATATTTTTTCATAATAGGAGCAGGTAATTAATTTTTAAGTTGAATTTTTAAAAAAGGTTAATAAATTTGGAGATAAGTATAAGTGGTTGATCCGCTGGTAACGGTAAACCATTCCACCGATGCTTGTGGAGTGATGAAAATATTAGGAACAGGTTCACATGTATAAGAAGTATCACCTACAGCTCCCACCGATAAAGGCGTTCCCGACTGATAAAACTGAAATTGAGATACCACCCATTTCGTATTATTAGAGATTGCTCCTCCCAGTGCAAGACTTGGATGGCTCCCTAATCTTAGCGTTGCAGGCGAAGGTGATGTAGATACCTTCCAGCTGGTGCCTGGAATATTGTAGCTGTTATACGTAGAAGAACCTCCGCCTGGGATTACAAGCTCAGGGTTGTCTAAAGCCACATAAAAATAACATCCTGGTGTAGCAAGATTAGCTGCAGTAACTCTGGTGTGGAAATCATACGATGTATAATTGTTGATAACAAGAGGACCGCCCTGAGCATAAGCAAAAGATAAGGATACTAATCCTATCATAGTTAAATACTTTTTCATAATTATTTCTCTGATTTTAGGTTTTTTCTGATCTCGTCACTTTTCTGCATATAGATCTGGGTAGCCCAGACAATGATCTGGCTCATGTCGCCACCTGTCTTTCTCATCAGTTCAGCTTCTGTAACCCCTGCGGAAAGAATCAGTTCCTTGGAAGCCGGAACAAGAAGAGCTTTTCTTCTGTCGCTCAGCTCTGAAGTATTTCTTTTTCTCTCCTCCTCTGTAGGTCTGTTCTGTGGATCGCCGAGACTTTTAAAAGCCTTATCAAAGTTTTCCATCTGTGGGGTTTTCATACTTTCCACAGTATTTGCAGCAGTGTTTTCATTGCTGCATGACACTAATGTTAAAACAGCCAATAAAGCTGATAAAAATATTTTTTTCATGATTAAATTTGTATTAAGTATAGAGTAAATGATTAGTGAAATTTGGACGTAGAATATCCCCGGAAAGCAAACTGCTATTTTCCGTATCATGCTGTTCAATAAAATAGGCAGCTGCAGAACAGCTGCCGTTTATCTAAAAGATCTGCAGGTAAGTGGTTGGGCCGCTGGGTGTGGTTATCGTGAACCAGTCTGCACTTGAAAAAGTACCCGTTCCTGAAGCACTGAATCCCGGATATACCGTAGGATCTCCCAACTCGTAAGTATCCGTGGCTCCGGTTGAAGGGTCTGTCAGCCAGAAGTGGAATCCGCCCCAAACATTGGATGGGTTCATTACAGTTGTGATAAAAGGATGATTATAGGGATATGTTCCGCTGTTGGCCGGGTTAGTTGGATCTGTAACGTACCAAATTGTTATGGGAAGTAAGGCAGTGCCGGAAGTATCGAATGTATTATATACTGTACCAGCCCCTGCAGGTATAGTGTATGTTCCATATGGAGCATTTGGGGCAGCATACATATAAGGTCCGGGAGCGCCACCGGGCATGCCGGTACGCAGTCTTCCTACAGCATCAAAAGTGTTGTAGTTCTGTATGATTAAAGGAGAAGTCTGGGCAAAAGAAAGAATTCCTGCCAAAGCTGATAAAAGTAAGAGTATCTTTTTCATAGTAATAAGTTTATTGGATGATAAGGTAAGTGTATACGTCTGTACCGGAAGTAATGGTAAACCATTTGGCGCTTCCCCACGCTGTTGTTATGGCATCGGGGGCAGTATTACACGGAGCAGCGGTTTCTCCGATATCCCCGTTAAAGTAGGTTTCAGGTACTGAAGTTCCGGTGTGGTACATTTGGAATTTAGACATGGACCATCTTGTGTTATTGGAAATCACACCGCCTGGAATAAGACTTCCATGATTCCATGGTCTTGGCGAGGCAAGAGATCCTGCTCCCAAAATAACATCCCAGGTAGAAATCGGGTAACCGGAAAAAGAGTATTGATCTCTGTAATTTTCATATTTTACTGTAGTGCCAGGCGGTATTATTATAGGGTCAGGATCTTTGGAAATAACAAAGGGGTAGCATCCGCCTCCTATATTATTATTGGCATAAATAGTTCCATGAAAATCATAATTGGAGGTGAAATTCTGAATGATAAGGGGACCTCCCTGGGCATATGCTGAGGAAACAGAACAGATCCCCAGAACAAGTAATAGCCTTTTCATAATCTATTTATCAGATTTTAAGCTTCTACGGATCTCGTCACTTTTCTGCATATAGATCTGGGTAGCCCAGACAATGATCTGGCTCATATCGCCACCGGTTTTTCTGGTAAGCTCAGCTTCTGTAACACCTGTGGAAAGAATCAGTTCTTTGGATGCCGGAACAAGGAGAGCTTTTCTTCTGTCACTCAATTCAGAAGTATTCCTTTTCTTCTCTTCTTCAGTAGGCCTGTTCTGAGGGTCACCGAGGCTTTTGAAAGCTTTGTCGAAATTTTCCATTTGCGGA
This sequence comes from Chryseobacterium lathyri, assembly GCF_030812195.1. GTDB lineage: Bacteria > Bacteroidota > Bacteroidia > Flavobacteriales > Weeksellaceae > Chryseobacterium > Chryseobacterium lathyri_A. The sequence goes on along the minus strand of NZ_JAUSSF010000003.1, from coordinate 464,123 downwards.
GTCTTCATGCTTTCTACAGTACTTACAGCTGTTCCCTCATTATTACAGGAAATAAGACTCATTACAGCGATTGCTGATAATAATAAATGTTTTTTCATAGCTAAAGTTTAATGATTTATGGTTAAAAACTAATTTTTGATAAATTTATAAAAAAAAATAACATGAACAATAAATTATACACTTTTTAGTGTCTTATTTGTTAAATTATTTACATTTATTTAGCTATGATGGGATATTTTACGCTTAGTTTATTCGCTTTCAAGTGTTTTTTTAGCTTCCAGGAGTTCAGATTTTTCCTTTTCACCCAGCTGTGGGTATTTAAGATCCATTTTCTCCAAAGTATCAATAATGATCTGGATAGCCGCTACTCTTGCAAACCATTTAGTGTCTGCAGGAAGTACATACCATGGAGCATAGTCCTTTGAAGTTTCATTGATAGCTGTTTCATAAGCTTCCATATATTTTGGGAAAAGTGCCCTTTCAGGAAGATCTGCAGCAGAAAACTTCCAGTTTTTTTCCTGTTCATCAATTCTGTCCAGAAGCCTCTTCTTTTGCTCGTCCTTGGAAACATTTAAAAATATCTTCACAATAGTAGTTCCGTTCTGGGCCAGATGCTGTTCGAAATTCCGGATACTCTCATACCTGTTTTTCCAGAAATTTGCATCGAAATCCTTTACAGAAGACCATGTTTTTTCACTGAGATTATATTCAGGATGAACCTTGCATACCAGAACACTTTCATAATGAGATCTGTTAAAAATACCAATCATTCCTTTCTGTGGAAGAGCCAGGTAATGTCTCCACAGAAAATCGTGGGAATATTCCTTTGAGCTTGGGGTTTTAAAGCTTGTAACACTGCAGCCCTGTGGATTCACCCCTCCGAAAACATGTTCTATCAAACTGTCTTTCCCTGCTGCATCCATTGCCTGCAGGACAACAAGCAGAGACTGGCTGCCATCGGCATAAAGTTTTTCCTGCAATTCGCGGAGTTTTTCTTTTTCTGCAATCAATAACTGCTCACCTTCTTCTTTTGTAAGCTTTCCTTTATATTCTGTTGAAATTTTTTTTATTGTGATCTTTCCCTTTACCAGGAAGTCATCTGAAAAATTGATGTCCATATTTTTTTAGATTAAATGATTGAAAAATTTAAAGATCAAAAGATTAAAGATTAAGGGATTTTAGTTAATGCCAACTCATACTAACCTCTACAATCTGATATCTTACTTAAATGTAATAAAAAAACCGTCTCCAAGTGAAGACGGTTCTTTTATTTTTTTAGTAGAGATTATTTTGCTGCTGCTTTTTTAGCTAGTTTAGCTGCTTTCTTTTCAGCCTTTGCAGCTGCTTTTTGTTCCTCAGCTGTTAAAGGCTTTGGTTCAGGAGCATTAGCGTCTACATTACCTTTGATGTAGATTACGCTTCTGCTGTTAGCAGGGTCATTAGAGAAAACTTCAATCATTTTATTGAAAGGTCCGTTAAGCGTAGTGTTATATCCCACTTTAATTTTAGCAGACTTTCCTGGCATAATTGGATCCTGACTGAACTCAGGTGTAGTACATCCACAAGAAGGTTTTACATTAGAAAGAATCAAAGGTTTGTCGCCTGTGTTCGTTACTGTAAAGAATCTTGTACCGTCAGCACTTGGCTTGATAGTACCATAGTCAAAAGTAGTTTTGTCAAACGTAATCGTTTGTGCAGAAGCCAATGCAAACGTTCCAAATAATGCAATTCCTGCAATTAAATTTTTCATATTCTTGAATGTTAATATGTTTGTTAGATAAATTTCAAGAAACAAAGTTAAAAATTATTTTAATTCATACTTAAAATTTTTTTTCTTTAGACTATTTTTGCAAATTGTAAGCAAAAGAAACAGAATTTTATGCAGATTTCAGAAAAGTACAATCCACAGGAAACAGAACAGAAATGGTACAACTTCTGGATGGAAAACAAATTTTTCCATTCGGAACCTAATGAGAAGCCACCATATACTGTGGTAATTCCTCCGCCAAACGTAACGGGGATATTACACATGGGACATATGCTGAACAATACCATTCAAGATGTTCTCGTCCGCCGTGCAAGAATGCAGGGCTTTAATGCCTGCTGGATTCCAGGTACAGATCATGCTTCAATTGCCACTGAAGCCAAAGTTGTTGCCAAACTGAAGTCTGAAGGGGTCAGCAAATCAGATATTACCCGTGAGGAATTCTTAAAACATGCCTGGGAATGGACTGATAAATATGGAGGAACCATTCTTGAGCAGCTGAAAAAGCTTGGTTGCTCATGTGACTGGGACAGAACCCGTTTCACCATGGAAGAGAAACTTTCAGAACAGGTAATCAAGAGCTTCGTAGATCTGTATAATAAAGGACTGATCTATAGAGGCTATAGAATGGTTAACTGGGATCCTGAAGCAAAAACCAATATCTCTGATGAAGAGGTTATATTTAAAGAACAGAACGGAAAATTATATTTCCTAAAATATAAAATCGAAGGAACGGAAGAATTTCTTTCCGTTGCCACCACGCGTCCCGAGACTATTTTCGGGGATACTGCGGTATGCATTAACCCTAATGATGAAAGATATGCCCACCTGAAAGGTAAAAATGTAATTGTACCCATCGTTAACCGAGTAATCCCGATCATTGAGGACGACTATGTAGATATTGAATTTGGAACCGGAGCGTTGAAAATTACGCCTGCCCACGATACCAATGATTATGAAATCGGGCAAAAGCATCAGTTGAAAATGATCGATGCTTTGGATGATGACGGAAACCTTAACGAGCATGGTTTGCATTATGCAGGTAAAAACAGATTTGATGTAAGAAAGCTGATTGCAAAAGAATTACAGGAAAAAGATCTTTTACTGAAAGCAGAAGATTATGTGAACAAGGTTGGAACTTCAGAAAGAACAGGCGCAGTTATTGAGCCTAAGGTTTCAGTTCAGTGGTTTCTGAAAATGTCTGAAATTGCTAAACCTGCTTTGGATGTAGTAATGGATGATGAGGTGAAATTTTATCCGGAAAAATTCAAAAATACCTATAAGCACTGGATGGAAAACATCCGTGACTGGAATATTTCCCGCCAGCTTTGGTGGGGACAGCAGATTCCTGCCTTTTACTATGGAGATGGGGAAAATGATTTTGTCGTTGCAGAAGATAAATACCAGGCTCTTGTAGTATTAGAAGAGCAAAAGGGAATTATTGCAACATTAGATGATCTGCGTCAGGACGAAGACGCGCTTGATACCTGGTTCTCATCGTGGTTATGGCCAATGTCTGTATTCGATGGTCTTTTGGATCCTGAAAATAAAGAGATCAACTATTATTATCCAACCGCTGACCTGGTAACAGGCCCGGATATTATTTTCTTCTGGGTAGCCAGAATGATTATGGCCGGACTGGAATACAGAAAAGAAGTTCCGTTCAAAAATGTATATTTTACAGGTATAGTAAGAGATAGCCAGAGAAGGAAGATGTCAAAATCGTTAGGGAATTCTCCGGATCCGTTAGAATTAATTTCTGAATTTGGGGCAGATGGAGTTCGTGTTGGAATTTTATTGAGCTCAGCAGCAGGTAATGACCTTCTTTTTGATAAAGATTTGATGCTGCAGGGAAGAAATTTTGCAACAAAGATCTGGAATGCTTTCCGATTGATCAATATGTGGAATCATGAAGACAAGCCGGCAAACTTTGCAGACAACCAAACTATTGTGTGGTTTGAAAATAAGCTCAATAAAACAATTGTTGAGATTAATGATCAGTTTGAAAAATTCAGAATTTCAGATGCTCTTCATTTAATTTATAAATTAATCTGGGATGATTTCTGCGGTTGGTATCTTGAAGCCATTAAGCCGAATTACGGAGAAGGGATCTCTAAAGAAGTTTATCATAAAACAATATATTTCTTTGAAGAATTAATGAAATTACTTCATCCATTTATGCCTTTCTTAACGGAAGAATTATGGCAGACTATTTCTGAGAGAAGCATTGAAGAAGCTTTAATCGTTGCTCAGCAGAAGAAAGCAGGAACATTTAATGAAGGAATCATTAAAAATTTCGAAACTGCTGAAGAAATTATTTCCGGAATCCGAAACTACCGCCAGACCAAAGGGATTTCTCCCAGAGAAGCGGTTGAGGTTTACACGAATGCGACCGGTTTTGAGAATGAAGCCGTGATCAGAAAACTGGGCAATGTTACTGAAATTCATTTCAGCAAAAAAACAGACAAGCCTAGCTTTACATTCCTTGTTAGCGCAACAGAAGTTTCCATTCCTCTGAGTGAAAATTTAGATCTGGGTGAAGAGAAAAAGAAAACAGAAGAAGAATTGAAATATTTAAAAGGATTCTTAATTTCTGTGGACAAAAAGCTGTCTAATGAAAAATTTGTGGCTAACGCGAAGCCTGAAGTTGTAGAAATAGAACGCCAGAAACAGAAAGATGCTCAGGATAAAATCGCTATTTTAGAAGAGAAGCTGAAAAGTTTGTAATGAACTTTAAAGATAAAATTGGGACTTTTAGGATCATTAGCAGTTTTACCATCAGAAGAAAAAAAGAGTTTTATCTGATTGGAGAACTGTTGGACGGAAATTTGATAGAAAACAGTTATGTCAATATTGTTTTAAATTCAAGCTTAGCAGTTTCAGCAAGAATTTCTTCTACAGAAAATATTGAAATGGCTAATGACCCTAAAATCTATCAGCTTTTAATAATTGAAAGCTCGGAAGATGAAATGAATAATATTTTGTTTTGTCTCAATGTAGGGAGTGAAAATGTACACATCACATTGACTGGTGCAGATTAATAAAGAATAAATGACACATATAGAAAACATAAAAAAACTATTCTCAAGAAACTTCGTGGAAAGTCCTTTACTGGAAAGCTTCGAAGTGGGGAAACTTTATCTTTCCAGTGGGAAGCTCGTTGCCTGCGATCCTTTGATTACTAATGACATGCTGCCTTTCACGACAGAATTCCCAAAAGGGAATTTTCCTGTTTTACTGCATAAAGAAAGAGAAAGCAACTGTGTCGCATATGCGGAAGTTATTTTCAGCAATACAGAAATTACAGACTGGAAAATGGCTGTTACCGAAGGCCAGGATATCAGAGATCTTGCTGAAGAGGAGGTTTTCGGATATCCTGTAGAAAGTGGAATGGGATGCCTGATGGATGTAGATACCCAGCATAGCCTTAATGAACTTGAAAAAAAATTGTATCACAGCAAAGGGGCCGATTTCATGGGAATCTATGAAGAATTTTTCCATGACTATTTCTTTGATGAGAAAGGAGCCATAGACCAGTATGCATTCCTGAAGCCGGCCGATGGGCATCCGGGAACAATTTTTGCCTTTGAAACAGGATATGGTGAAGGATTTTATGCCAGCTATATTGCATACGGCCAAGATCACAAACCTGTGAAGATAATTACAGAATTTATTGAAATAAGTTAATTAAATTAGTTATTTTTGGAACCTAGTTTTTTGAATGGAATATATTAAACTAACATAAAAACACCAATGAACTTCTCATCAGAACAACCCAAAATTATTGTTGTAGGCAGCTCTTCAATCGATCTGGTTTTAGAAACTGAAAAAATTCCTCAAACCAATGAAACGGTTTTGGCTGTCAATTCAGATAGTTATTTTGGAGGAAAAGGCGCCAATCAGGCAGTAGGAACTGCAAGATTGGGAGCTAATGTCTATTTTATAGGATGTGTGGGAATGGATCCCTTAGGCCAGCAGATCATGCGGAATCTGGTAGGTGAAGGTGTGAATGTGGGCTTTGTCCATGAAACTGATTTGGAATCTACAGGCACAGCATATGTAACCACCAGCCATGGAAATGCAGCTATTGTAGTGGTTCCAGCAGCCAATAAATTCCTTAGTATACAGCATATAGAAGATGCAGATCGGTATTTTCATACGGCAGATCTTATTCTTGTCCAGCTTGAAGTAGCGATGGAAGTTGTAGAATATACCGTAAGAAAGGCGAAGAAATACGGCAAGAAAGTAGGGCTTTATGCTTCACCAGCTATGAAAATCAGTGAAGGAATTATAGAGAATGTAGATTTTATTGTGACAAAAAGCAGTGAGCTCCATACTGTTTTTGGCGAAGATAAGAGAGAAGAGATACTGAAGAAATATTTCAATAAGGTTTTCGTAAGGGATGATACCAATTCGACAGTCTATTTTGACGGAACAGAAATGAAATATTATCGAAATGACAAAGACGAAACCGTTTATAAAATGGGGATGGGAGATGCCTTTACTTCAGGATTTGCTGTAGCGCTCTGTCACGGAAATTCTATCGAGGATTGTGTGAAATTCGGTAATGAAGTTTCCTCAAGGGTTTCCGGAGGGAAGGGTTCACAGACAGGGCTTCCAAGAATGTCCGATTTCTTATCCTAAAGCTATTTACCACATATCGAAAGTTGTAAACTTAACATAAAAATATAAGTAAAATCTCCACTTTTATAGTGGATTTTTTCTTTTTATAATATGGAAAAACTTGAGCTCATTACAAAAGACCACATACCTCTGGCAGTTCATCTTTTCAGACCCGGAAAAAGCAACGGAAAACTGCTTCTGATCAATTCTGCCACAGGTGTAAAGCAGCAGGTGTATTTCTCATTTGCTCATTTTTTCTCAGAACAAGGATTTACAGTCATTGCTTATGATTATAGAGGAATAGGGCTTTCAAAACCGGAAAATATGAAAGGCTTTAAAGCCTCCATGAGAATCTGGGGTTCTGAAGATTATAAAACACTGACCCAATATATTAAAATACAATTTCCGGAACATAAAAAATATTGTCTGGGACATTCGGTGGGGGCATTGATTCTCGGTATGAATGAAGATTCCATGATGTTTGATGAATTTATTTTTGTGGGAACACAGAATGCATTTGTAGGAAACCTGAAACTCAGAACTAAAGTAGAGGCATATCTTGGGTTTGGAATTGTTCAGCCATTAACCACCGGATTGTTAGGTTATTTTCCCGCGAACTGGTTCGGGCTTGGAGAAAGTCTTCCAAAAAATTGCGCATATGACTGGAGAACCTTAATTTTAAACAGGAAATCAACCAACAGATTGTTGGAAAAAATTGATGACTATTCTAAAAAATTGACGCAAAAAGTGTTTGTGATCCGCGCAGAAGACGATGTATGGCTGACTGAAAAGGGAGTGTTGAGCCTTTTAAACAATACATATCCCAACCTAAAACCTTCCTACAGGCTGGTAAAAACCTCTGAATCTGATAAAAATGAGATCGGGCACATCAATTTTTTTAGAAGTTATAACAAAAAACTCTGGAATATTATTTTAAACGAATTGGCAGATAAATGAAAAGTACGATTGAAAACACCGTAGAATTTGTAAAAGAAAAATTAGAAGGCGCCGAAGCCGGACACGATTGGTACCACATTGAAAGAGTATGGAAGCTGTCGAAAAAAATAGCAGCAACAGAAGACTGTAATCAGGAAGTTGTAGAACTTTCCGCATTGCTGCATGATATTGCTGATCCAAAGTTTCATAACGGGGATGAAACCATAGCTCCAAAAATAGCAAGAGAATTTCTGGAAGGTCAGCAGATTTCTGAAGGGGTAATAGAAAAAGTTTTATTTATCATTAAAAATATCTCATTTAAAAACAGAGGAGAAGTTCCGGCTGAGCTGCCGATTGAGCTTAAGATCGTACAGGATGCGGACCGTATAGACGCAATTGGCGCAATTGGAATCGGAAGAACGTTCAATTTCGGTGGTTTTAAAAACAATCCGATGTATGATCCGGAAGTTCAGCCAAGTTTGAACATGTCTAAAGAAGAGTATAAAAAATCCAACGGTACCACGATCAATCATTTCTACGAAAAACTTTTGCTTTTAAAAGACCTTATGAATACCGGAAAAGGAAAGGAGCTGGCTCAGGAAAGGCATGATTATATGCTGGGATTCCTTGATCAGTTTTACAAAGAATGGAATGTAGATTAAGATTCCTCTGAAAAATCTTAAATCAGTATCTTTGCAGTATGGTATTTATCATTTTTGTTATCTTTTGGGCTTGTGTCCTTTCTTTGGTTTTATATAAGGTAAAATCAGGAAGGGTGGCAAAATGGGCAAAACTGTTCCGTATCCTTACACTGGTTTTTTCAATCTCAACGTTTACGTACTGGTTCATTAAAAAAAGTGCGGTAGGTTTTGTAGATAATTCTGTAGGTCTGCAGGTGGTCAATAAGCTTCCCCAGACACTGGATTTTTATCTTATCAAGGTGGATACTGCCAAAAGTCAAAATCTGGAGCCTAAACATATCGGGAAAATACGTCCGGAATATTACAGAATAGAATATCTTAAAATGGACAAATCCGATGAATACTGGATTATAGGATATCTGGGTAAAAAGAATATGGTCTATTTCTCCCAGCATGCTGTTCCGAACAAAAATATCGACCAGATTGTGGAAGTCCAGAACTATATCAATCAAAGTGTAAAACTTTCGGAAGCTGCAAAAAAACAGGTGGAGACTTATAATTATGAAAATGCAAAGCTGGGAATCTGGGTATCCTTAGATTTTCTGCTCCTGTTCCTGAACCTTGTACTTTTGTTAAGAAAGAATAAGCAATAAACAATGGGTAATATTAAACTGTTGGTTTAAAGAATTACCCATTACCTATTACTCATTACTTATATATTACGGATAATCCAGGATCTGCATGACCTGTTCCTTAAATTCTTCAGGACAGTTTTTAATCAGCTTATCCTTATTCTGCTTACTGATCTGGTGAGGTTCCAGCCACTCAGTCCGGTTGGAGCTCAGGCTGTGATTATCATAAACCCTTTTTATTTTATGGTCTTCGTAAAACGTATATTCATCACCGAGCCACGTACTGGCAATACTGATTGTGCAAATTTTTTTTTCCATGGCATTTGTATTTTAAGGTACTGTGCTTTAGATGGACACAGTGTATCCTAAGTTACTAAATTTTTTCAACAAAATCAATTTTTTGTGGCTTTTAATTGAAAAAATAGAATCCTTTTCCATGATTGCTAGAATAATGTTCCGTTATTATCGGTAGCCATTTGCGGAATATTAAGATTGGTTTTCCATTCCTCATTCATCTTTTTAATGAAATAGGCAGAAAGCAGTGGAGATGCTTTTTCAATATTCTGATGGACAAAGAAATATACATTCTGCAGACCCTCTTTTTTCCATTTTGTCAGATGTTTCATCCAGTCGTCCAGCCTTTCATAGTCGCTTTCGGCATTGGCGCCTACATATCGGATAAAAGCATTGGGGGTAGTAAGGCGCATATGAAGCATGTCTCTTCTCCCTGCGGTATCCACGATGATATTAGTGATATTGTTGGCTTCAAAAAGCTCACAGGTAGTATTGAAAATCTCCTCGTCAGTAAACCATTCTGTATTGCGGAGCTCAATGGCAAGAGGAACTTCTTTGGGCCAGTCTTTCACGAATTTCTCCAGCCTGTCATAATCCTTTGGTTTAAAATTATCATGAAGCTGCAGAAAAGCCATTCCTAATTTCTGATCAAAATTCATGACAGCTGATGCAAACTGGGTTACCGGCTCAGTAACATCGATTAGCCTTCTGAAATGAGAAACCGTATTGGTTATTTTTGGGAAAAATTTAAAATTCTCTGGTGTTTTTTCTTTCCAGACTGTTACCTGTTCAGGAGTAGGCATACCGTAGAAAGTAGCATTCAGCTCAATAGAATTAAACTGCCTGGCATAATAGGTCAGTTCGTCCTTGGTGCCTTTAGGATAAAATCCTTTAAGGTCGGTTTTGTTCCATTTTGCACATCCGATGGAAATGTTTTCCAGCCCTTTTTTATTCTGACTTAAAATTTCCTTGGTTTTGGAATGATCTTTAGGAAGTGTGAAATCTATTTTTGAAGGGTCTTCTACTTGTCCGAATTTCATATTTAATATTTAAGGATTAAACTACTTTAACAAATATAAAACAAAAACCATAGAAAGTTCTATGGTTTTGTAATGCCTTTTATAATTGAATATTATTGTTTTATTTTACCCCCTGTGTTACCATTCTGTTCGAAATAACAGAATAGATACAGCCTGTGGTTTTTAAATTGACCGTGATGGTAGCTGGAGTAGACCGGTAAGCCGTATCGCCGTAAGGTTCAATGATTCTGCCGTTTGAATCTTTTACAGTTCTTCCTTTTACTGTATAAGTCATCGTTGCTGTTCCTGTAAATCCACTCGATGGATTGAAGGTGACAATGCCTGTAGACTGATTATAGGTCCATGTTCCTTGCGGAGTCACTTTTTTACGGTATAGCGTAAGATCCGTATCACTGCTTTTCGTAAAACTGAATGTAGAATAATCTATATTAGTACTGCTCGCTGTTGGTGGAGTAGTAATACTGATAGGGCCTTTGTAGGCTACATCATTAGTGAAGACTGGAATGTTAACTGGCTGTAGCTTACAAGTGGAAGTGACATCGTCTCTCGTGACAGCTGCATAAGGAAGGGTAAGTCTCACATTCCGGATAATATGCTGCTGAAAAGCTCCTCCTGTAGCTGCTGCAAAGCCTAGTTTCAAAACAGACGGAACGGTTGCATTCAGCGTTTGGGGTGTGGGAGCTCCTTCAACATCCGAAGTATTAAAATCAGTTGTTTGCGGATTTGCATTCTCAGTATAAGGTACTGAAGTTTTGTAATGATAATAATTGATCACATTCACAGGTGTTCCGTTTTGGGTAGTCTGGATATCCACTTTGATATCAAATCCGTCCGTTGTAGTTGGAGTTGTAAAATGCGGGATCAAATCAAGGTATACTTTCCTGAACTCTCCGGCGTTATTTCTGAGATCAAATAAAGAGGGAAGTGTATTGGAAGTTGTAAGATAGCTTCTGTCAGTTTGCAGGATTCTTCCTACCGCTCCTGAGTTGCTTAAGGTAGAACGGGTAACCAATACGGGATATCCGGTATATCCTAATCCTAAACCATTGGCATTGATGGCTGCTCCTCTGGCTCCTCTTAAAGTAACATGACTTGTTGCCTGGCTCCATGTTACCCCCGCAATACCATTTATTCTGGATTCCCCCTGGAAACGCTTCGATTTAAAGTTCCCGAACTCGTCCAGGGCAATACCCAGGTAAGCCCCGGATAAACCAGCTTTTCTTTGGCTTGCATAGGTATTTTGTGTTCTGTTATAGGAATATCCGATACCGGCACCAGGCGCTCCAATGGTAGGGCTTGTTACTGCCCCGTCATAAAGGAAAAAAGATAAACCGTCTCCATAGGCGCCTCCTAGAGGTGTCCCATTTTTCATGTCATATTCAAATTCAACATGAAGTCCGTTTACCGAAGTAAAAGTTCTTCCGTTGATAAACAATCCTCCAAACTGGCCAGAGCTTGCTGGAGTAAGCTGTACTCCTGTAGAAGTATGAGAGGCACTTCCCTGTATCGAAAGTTCTGATGCCGAAGAAGCATTCATTAGCGAACTTGAATAGGAATAGAACCCATAAATACTTGCTACCTCAGTACTGTCTGTCTGTGCATACACGAAGTTGGTAAGCAGGGTGAAAACAAGGCTCATCAAAGATAGCCCTTTAAAATTTTGCTTCATGGCTGCTTATTTTACAACAAATACGATGTTGATGAAAGATGCTGAAGTAGCATTTGATAAGACATCATAATTTAGTACGCCTGTGCTGCTGATGCTGTTTATTCTGAAAACAGAGGCATCATACCCCGTTACATAATAGTACAGATCTGTTGCATTTGGAAAAAACGGAATCGAAGCCGGTGCGGATGCACTTCTTGCATTCGTCGGTACATTCGAGAACTGGTTTTTATACAAAGTATACAGGTCTTTTGTTTGTCCTGCAGCAATAGTGGTAGTATCAAAAACTACGCTCGGCATGTAGAAGAATTTGGCTACATACGGAGAAAGGCACACCCAGTCCGGAAGGGCAGGAGTTCCTACGTTTTGGCTGATACATTTCTTGTTGACATCAAAAATAACTAACCCTGTGGCAGGACTAGTCACCGCTGCAATGTTGCTGATTCTTGGTAAAAGAACTCCTTTAGAAGTACTCGTAATGTCTAAAGTTGAGCTTGGATCAGGTGTTGAAGTGTTAATACCCACCTGAGCAGTAATGGTACAAAAAGCCATTACCAAAATTAAAGTAATAATCTTGTGCATTTCGAAATAATTTTTTTTGTGTTGTTTTTGTGTTGTGTACTATTAACAAATTTCTTGCCAATAATAAATAATTTAAAATTCTGTATTATAGAATTTTAACAAATGTATATAAAAATTACTAATAATAACTGCTAAAAATTTATACTGCAGATACTTGATTCACGTTTCTGGGAACAGTGAGTGAATATTTTCAGTATTAACGGAAGATTAAGCAGGAAATTAAATTTTTTAATTTAAATGTTAAGATGTGTTAAAATTTAATTATAAATAAAAAGCACACTTTTTAGAGTGTGCTTTGATATTATATAAATGTTATTATTAAGATATTATTATGCTTCGCAAGCAGAACAGGTCACAAAATTGACCATCATTTCCTTAGAAACAGAAGAACTTCTTTGATAGTAAAGAGTTTTTACCCCTTTCTTCCATGCCTCAATATAAAGGTAATTAACATCTTTTACAGGCATTGTAGATGGAATCTGTAAGTTCAGGGATTGGGCCTGGTCAATATATTGCTGTCTTTGAGCAGCCTGAGAGATGATTTCCATTGGAGAAATCTCTTTGAATGTTTTGAATACTGCTTTCTCTTCATCAGTCAGCTCTTTCAGGTGCTGTACAGAACCGTGGTTCAGCATAATGGTTCTCCAGGTTTCTTCGTTATCAAGACCTTTTTCTTCCAATAATTTTGCTAAATATTTGTTCTTACGCATAAAGTTTCCTTTGGCAAGACCTGCTTTATAATAGTTGGAAGCAAACGGCTCAATTCCGGGAGAAGTCTGTCCTAAGATCGCAGAACTTGAAGTGGTAGGAGCAATAGCCATTGTGGTAGTATTTCTCAATCCGTACCCTTTTAACAGTTCCGGCTCGCCGTAGATATTGGCTAATTCTCTTGAAGCAGTTTCCGCCTGTTCTTTGATATGTTTGAAAGCCCTTGCGTTGAACTGAGTTGCCTCAAAACTTTCAAACGGGATCATGTTTTTCTGTAAATAAGAATGGTATCCTAAAACCCCTAATCCAAGAGCTCTGTGACGCATTGCGAAGTTTCTTGCTCCCTGCAGGTAGTAGTTTCCTTCAGTTTTTTCGATAAATTCAGTTAAAACAGCATCCAGGAAATAGACAGCCAGTTTTACGGCATCAGTATCTTTCCACTCATCATACAATTCCAGGTTCATGGAAGATAAACAGCAGATGAAAGATTCTTCTCTGGTAGAAGGAAGCATGATCTCAGAGCAAAGATTACTTGCATTGACAGGCATTCCCAGATCCTTATAAACCTGAGGCTTGTTTCTGTTAACATTATCAGTAAAGAATATATATGGAAGACCTTTCTGCTGGCGGCTTTCAAGAACTCTTGCCCAGATTTTACGTTTATCCATATCCCCATCAATCATATCCTGCATCCAGTAATCAGGAACACAGATCCCTGTAAACAGGTTCTGGATCGGGCTACCGATATCTTTGATTGATAAGAATTCTTCAATATCACCATGGTCAATATCCAGATAAGCGGCAAAAGCACCTCTTCTTACGCCTCCCTGAGAAACCACATCCATTGCAGTATCGAATAACTTCATGAACGAAACCGCCCCTGAAGATTTTCCGTTATCCGTCACTGCCGTACCTCTGTTTCTAAGTTCTCCGAAATACCCTGAAGTTCCCCCTCCGATTTTCGTCTGCATGATCACTTCACCCATTTTGTGGGTAATTCCTTCGATGCTGTCCGGAATGTGAACGTTGAAACAAGAAATAGGAAGACCTCTCTGTGTTCCCATATTCGCCCAAACGGGAGATGAGAAGCTGATCCATCCTTTGGTGATCATTTCTTTGAAAGCAGGCTGTAGTTCCGGCTTGTATAATTTTTTTGCAGCTGCAGTCGTAATTCTGTCGATGGCTCCGTCCACAGTTTCTCCTTTTAACAGATATCCTCTGTTCAGCATCTGCTCAGACTCTTCATTGAGCCACCATATATTTGAATTTTGTTCTTCCATAGATGTTATATTTTCGAATTCCGGAACAGTGTTTATGCTCCGGAATTTTGTTGCTTTTTATATTGATTGTAATATGTCCACTTTGTGCGTACCGTTCAGTCCGCTTTCATCTCTTAATCTTTGAAATTTCTTAAAAGAAGGGGTATTCAAAACCTCATGCTGAACTTCTTCATTGATGTAGTTTGAATAATGTAAAAAGGTAACCCCGTCTTCTTTTACATACACCTTATACTCAAATGTTTCCTGATCCAGATTTTTAAAATCATCAAGAAATGTTTGAATACGGGTTTTGTTCTCTGAAACGTATTCAGGATTTACGGTGTAGGTTACGATTACATTGATCATTTTTTGTGCTTTGAATTATTTTGTCATTCCGGGAAATGAAGAAATTTTATTTGAATAAAATGCTTCGATAGACTCAATATGATATTGCTGATACTATCTGCTTTGACGCTCGCTTCGCTCGCGCTACATTTATTCACTTATTAAAACAAATCGTTCGCCGTAATACTCTTATCGTGTTTCGTGTAATCTACCGGTCTTTTGGCAAAGAAATCATCCATAGAATTCGCGAAAACTTCTTCTTCAAACCACTTCATTGGACGGTATTGTTCAGGAGAAACGTTGTAACGGGTTTCCATGTCGATTTTCTTTAAGCTGTCGTCTACACGGTATTTCATGAAATTCAGAAGATCTTCTTTTGAGAAAACGCTTAATTCTCCCAGTTCAAAGATCCAGTCCAGGATCTCACTTTCCAGCTCAATGGACTGATCTACCAAGGTATAAATGTCCTCGATATCTGAATCTGTTAACAGATCAGGCTGTTCTTCACGGATCTTGTTGATCAGGTAGATTCCTGCGTTGGCGTGAATCTGCTCGTCAACAGATGTCCATGCGATGATATTGGAAACATTCTTCATATATCCCTTGAATCTTGTGAAAGAAAGGATGATCGCAAATTGTGAGAATAGCGATACGTTTTCGATCAGGATACTGAATAATAAAAGAGAAGATACATATTCTTTCGGTGTTGTAGAATTGGCGTGTTTCAGAACATTGGACAGGAAGTCAATTCTTTTTTTCACGGCAGGAATTTCTATAACATTCGAAAATTCTTCGTTATATCCCAATACCTCTACCAATCGGGAATAGGCTTCAGAATGACGGAATTCGCATTCTGCAAAAGTAGCTCCAAGTCCGTTGAATTCAGGTTTTGGCAAGTGATTGTATAGGTTTCCCCAGAATGTCTTTACAGACACCTCGATCTGTGCAATGGCTAAAAGTGCATTTTTCACAGCATGTTTTTCGTGCGGCTCTAACTGCGAATGAAAATCCTGAACATCTGCAGTAAAATCCACTTCCGAATGCACCCAGAACGATTTGTTGATCGCCTCTACAAACTGAAGAACCTCAGGGTATTCAAATGGCTTGTAACTTACTCTTTTATCGAAAATTCCCATATTAAAATAGCTTTAAAATTAAATAATCTGCATCACTGTGGATAACGCTGAAGTAATGCTTAACTTCTTGTATGTTTGGTATTTACATGAGAAACATATTCACATTCATAAGTGTCGGTTTCTTGTAAAGAACTAATGACAAAGTTCGAAAAAAAGAACTGATTTTGAAAGGGGTAAATACTAATTGGCTGAGTTTTAACTGTAAAAGTTTTCCACATTTACATGAAACCAGCACGGATAATGGCTTAGAAGGGGTTATTGATAAAAAATAAATGAAAAATTAAAGTTACAGTTAAACACTTTTTTGTAATGTACTGTAAATAAAGGATTAATAAGTTAAACAATAAAATATTCGAATAAATTATTGTTCTTGTAACAAATTGAAAATATCATCTACTTATTGGGTATAAAACAAGCATCACTTAATGTTAGTAATTCAGGATTTACATAAATCATACGATACGGGGAAAAGCAAGCTGCACGTTCTTAAGGGGATTAATCTTAATATTTCCGAAGGAGAGTTTGTTTCTATTATGGGAAGTTCCGGTTCCGGGAAATCTACGCTTCTTAATATCATCGGTATTCTGGATGAAAAAGATTCAGGAACTTATGAGCTGGATAATGTTCCGATTGAGCATCTGTCTGAAGTAAAAGCTGCAGAGTACAGAAGCAAATTTCTGGGCTTTATTTTTCAGTCTTTTAACCTGATCAGCTATAAAACAGCTTTGGAAAATGTAGCGCTTCCTTTATACTATCAGAATGTTCCGAGAAAAGAACGTAACCAGAAAGCACTGGAATATCTGGAAAAAGTGGGTCTTGCACAATGGGCCGGCCACCTTCCCAATGAGCTTTCGGGAGGGCAGAAACAGAGGGTAGCCATTGCACGGGCGTTGATCACAGATCCTAAAGTGGTTCTGGCCGATGAGCCAACCGGAGCACTGGATTCAAAAACGACCCATGATATTATGAAACTCCTTCAGGATATCAATAATGAAGGCAGAACTATTATCGTTGTCACCCACGAACCCGACGTGGCGGCACAGACCAAAAGAAATGTAATACTGAAAGACGGCATCATAGAAAGTGATGAGTTTATTAAGCAGATTGTTTTGTAGGTGATGGTAGATGGTGAATGGTGAATTTTGCTTCGCAAGTGAATTGTGAATGTTGAAAAATCAATTTTAATTAGAAATTAAGTTATACAAACACACCAATACAAATGAAAAAAAATAATCATGTTTTTAAATCTGAACCACTATAAACTTGATGTTTATCAATCGGCCAGACAGTTAAGAATTGAATGTTATAAAATTTTATCTGTGATTCCGGATAGTGAAAGATTTAATCTGACAGATCAGATACGGAGAGCTTCAACTTCGGTAGTTTTAAATATAACGGAAGGATGTTCCAGAAGATCGGAAATTGAAAGGAAAAGATATTTTGAAATAGCCAGAGGCTCGGTTATAGAATTAGATTCATGTTTGATATAGTTATAGACTGTAATTATATCAAAAAAGAAGAATTAGTAAAAATTGAAAATTTAATAAAAACAACATTTATTTTATTAAGCGGAATGTTGAAAAAAGGATAAAAAATTAGTTGTGAATTGTCAATAGTGAATTAAAATTTGTAAAGAATCTACTTTAAGAACAACTTTACCATTGACAACAGGGTTAATTGACTTCGGAGAAAATTTACAACGCAGTTAATTGACTTTTACAAAGTAAAAAATAAAAACTATGTTTGACCTAGATCGTTGGCAGGAAATATTCAGTTCTATTCGCAGTAACGTATTGCGGACGGTGCTTTCGGGGTTTACAGTGGCTTTGGGGCTTTTTATTTTTGTTGTTCTTTTCGGAATAGGGAAAGGGCTTCAGAATGCCTTTACCGAAGGTTTTGCAAGAGATGCACAGAATCTTATCACGATCTATACAGGCAAAACCACGCTGGCCTATAAAGGACTTCAGTCTGACAGAACGGTCACGATGGATAATGAAGATTATGATTTCCTGATTAATACAGATAAAGAAAAAGTAGGTGATGCCAGCCCAAGATATACCACAAGTTTAATGGTAAAATACGGGAAGGAAAGCGGT
The DNA here is from genome assembly GCF_030812195.1 of Chryseobacterium lathyri. GTDB lineage: Bacteria > Bacteroidota > Bacteroidia > Flavobacteriales > Weeksellaceae > Chryseobacterium > Chryseobacterium lathyri_A. The sequence goes on along the minus strand of NZ_JAUSSF010000003.1, from coordinate 446,400 downwards.
ACTTACCAGATCAACGGAGCGGAACCGGGAGAAAAGACGATTGAGAACAGGAAGATGCTGGATGGGCGCTATCTTTCGCCTATGGACCTTACAAGAAAGCAGAATGTAGCGGTGATCGGAAGAATGGTTCAGCGTGACTTGATCAAAAACGGAAGCCCGGTTGGAAAAGACCTAAATATCAACGGAACCATGTTCAAAGTAGTGGGCGTATTTTCCGATGACGGCGGAGACTGGGACGAAAGACATATTACCGTTCCAATTACGACCCTTCAGCAGATGAAAAAAGGTTCCGATACAGTATCTACAGCATATATCGCCTATAATGAGAAATTAACCCCACAGGAAGCCATAAAGTATGGTGATGAGCTTAAAGACCGGTTAAAAGCCAGGAAGAATGTTGCTCCCGATGATGAAAATGGAGTCCGTGTCTGGAATAATGCCCAGAATATGAACGAGACCTTCCAGTTTATGGCAGTGCTTACCCTGATTGTAGGTTTTATCGGACTGGGAACATTGCTGGCAGGAATTATCGGGATCAGTAATATCATGGTGTATATCGTAAAGGAAAGAACCAAGGAAATCGGTGTACGTAAAGCTATTGGAGCCAAACCGAGAAGTATTGTAGCGCTTATTGTACAGGAAAGTGTTGTGATCACGGTAGTTTCAGGAATTGTTGGAGTTGCAGTGGGAGTATTGGCGCTTAGCTTAATAGGAGACAGTCTTGAAGAATATTTCATCAAAAGCCCGAGCGTAGGATGGGGAACCATTTTCATGGCATTTATAGCTTTGGTGTGTTCAGGGCTTATTGCAGGATTCGTTCCGGCATACAGAGCTTCCAGGATCAAACCGATAGAAGCTCTCAGAACTGAATAGTGATAAGATAATCAGATGATTCTTACGACAGTATCAATTATCAATCATCACTCATAGTATTATTATAAACTTATAACTCAAAGAAGTGAACATTTTATTTAAAAAAGATACTTGGCAGGAAATTTATTATTCACTGAGGAATAATAAGCTCCGAACATTCCTTACCATGATTGGTGTAGGCTGGGGAATGTTTTTGTATGTGAGTCTTCTTGGAGCAGCAAAAGGAATGGAAAATGGTTTCGATAAGCTATTCTCCGGATTTGCGACCAACTCTATTTTTCTTTGGGCTCAGAAAACTTCTATTCCATTTGATGGATTTCCGAAAGGAAGGGAAGTTCACCTCCAGTTATCAGATATGGAAATGCTGAAAAGAAAAGTGACTGCAATAGATTATATCTCTCCACAGAATGCCAGAGGAAGCTTTACCGGAACGCCCGGCGAGTCCATGTCCAGAAACGGTAAAAGCAGCACTTATTCTCTTACAGGAGACTATGCGGTAGGAAATAAAATTTCTGAGAAAAAACTTATTTTCGGACGCTATCTCAACGATGCTGATGTTATGGGAAATAAGAATGTAGTGGTAATTGGAGAAGAAATCTACAAGAACTTCTTTGATGCCAAGAAAAAAGAAAATCCCATTGGAAAACAGGTGAATATAAAAGGGATATTCTTTAACGTGATCGGTGTTTTCAGAGTTAAAAAAGGAGGTGGTTTTGAAAATGACAGAACTGCTTTTATCCCTCTTTCAACCTATACAAAAATGTATAATGCAGGAGAACAGATTGACATGTTTGCCATTGTAAGCAAGCCCAATGCCAACGTTAACGGAGTAGAAGAAAATGTAAAACAAGTACTGAAGACTAAAAATAAAGTATCTCCCGAAGATACCAATGCCTTCGGAAGCTTCAACTTAGGAAAAGAATTTAAAAAACTGACAGGTTTCCTTACAGGAATGCAGCTTTTAACGATCATCGTAGGAACACTGACTATTCTTGCGGGAGTTATTGCCATTTCGAATATCCTTCTGATCACGGTAAAAGAAAGGACAAAAGAAATAGGAATACGACGAGCTTTAGGAGCAAAACCGGCTGAAGTAAGAAACCAGATTCTTCTGGAAAGTGTTGTCATTACCCTTTCTTCAGGAATTCTCGGATTCATGTGTGGGATCTTTGTTCTGATTATTTTAAATATGGTGACCCAGAACCAGGACGAGTTTCCATTCTATAACCCGACCGTAAATTATGGAAATGTATTTGGAGCTATGGCCGTAATGGTGGTTCTCGGCCTGATTATCGGGATGATCCCCGCACAGCGTGCAGTAAAGATCCGGCCGATTGAAGCCTTGAGATCAGAATAATGTTTTTAAATCTTTAACCTTTTTAATCGTAAAAAATAAACTAGATATATGAAAAAGAAATTCACTTGGAAAAAAGCCATTTATATTGTACTGGGGCTTTTATTTGCAGTGGCATTGTTCTCCGGGATCGGGTATCTCGTGAAATCCAATTCTAAAGAAAGTGAAGCTTTCCTGACCAGAAAACCAAAGTACCAGGATATGGAAGACAAGGTAATGGCAACAGGGAAGATCATCCCAAAAGAAGAGATCGAGATCAAACCGAATATTGCAGGAATCATTGATAAAATTCTGGTAGATGAAGGAGATAAAGTAACGGCAGGACAGCTGATTGCTACTGTGAGAATCATCCCTAATATTGCTGATGTAAATAATGCACAGCAGGAAGTAGTGAATTCCCAACTGCAGATCAGTAATGCTAAAATGAACGTAGATAATATGCAGAAGCAATATTCCATGCAGGAAAAGCTGTACAAGCAGGGCGTTATTTCCAAGCAGGAGTACTTAAACTCGCAGCAGCAATTGTTTTCACAGCAGCAGGCCCTTAGAAATGCCAACCAGCAGCTGGCTACAGCTCAAAAAAGATTACAGATCGTAAAAACGGGAGCTACTCCGGAACTTCAGGGCCTGGCAACTACGCAGATCCGTTCCAAAGCAGCAGGTACCGTGCTTGAAGTTCCTGTAAAAGTAGGAAGCCAGGTAATCGAGGCCAACTCATTCAACGCAGGTACAACCATCTGTTCCATTGCAGATCTTAATTCTTTGATCTTCCAGGGAGAGATAGATGAAGCTCAGGCAGGGAAACTGAAGCAGGGAATGGATATGAAGATCGTGATCGGTGCCCTTCAGAACAAAACGTTTCCAGGAAAACTGACCATGATCGCTCCTAAAGGAAAAGATAATTTGGGAACCATAAAATTCCCGGTAGAAGGGGATGTAAACAACCCTAACAACGAATATATCAGAGCAGGATTTTCTGCTAACGGTGAAATTGTCCTGAAATCTGAGAAAAATGCATTGCTATTGGATGAATCACTTATCCAGTACGAAAAGAAGAACGGAAAAGACACTCCTTTTGTAGAAGTAAAACAGCCGGATGGAAAGTTCAAAAAAGTATATGTGAAATTAGGAGCCAGCGACGGGATCAATGTACAGATTCTTTCAGGCCTTACCAAAGATTCTGAGGTGAAAGTATGGAACCCTTCCGATAAGGATAAAGAAGAGCTTAAAGAAAAGAAAAAATAGTAAACAATCACTATATATTTAAACTGTAAGATCCTGGGGAACTATTTCTCAGGATTTTTTATTTTAATTGTTTACATTGATGTAACGGATACTTTTAATAAATTGTCTTAAAAGAAACAATAGCCATATTATCCCATACGCCATGAAGAAAAGCTACCTTATTCTCTTTTTCTTTATAACTGCAAAATTTATCCTGCAGTATTCCCTGATCAGCCCTGAGTATGAGCTACACAGAGATGAGTATTTGCATTTGGATCAGGGTAATCATCTGGCTTGGGGCTATCTTTCCGTTCCCCCAGTGAATTCATGGCTGGCCTGGCTCGTTAAAACACTCGGAGGATCCGTATTTTGGGTGAAATTTTTTCCGGCATTCTTCGGAGCAATGACCATTGTTGTTGTATGGAAAATTATAGAACAGCTTCAGGGCAGTTTATATGCCAAAATTCTCGCTTCAACAGGTCTTTTACTTTCGGTGCTTCTCCGTATCAATATGCTTTTTCAGCCCACTTCCCTGGAGATATTACTATGGACACTTATTTATTATGTCCTGATCCTGTATTTTAATTCCGAAAAAGTAAAATGGCTCTACCTTGCTGCCGTGATCTTTGCACTAGGCGTTTTGAATAAATATAATATTGTTTTTTCCGTATTGGGAATTATTCCCGCCATTCTGCTCACCAGACAAAGGAAGGTCTTTGTCCAGCCTCATCTTTACGGGGCAGGACTGCTAGTTTTACTGATAGTGCTTCCTAATCTGTGGTGGCAATACCATCATGATTTTCCTGTGGTTCATCACATGAAAGAGCTTACTGAAAGACAGTTGGTTCATGTTGACAGGTTTGATTTCTTTAAATCTCAGATCGTTTTCTTTATCGGTTCACTATTAGTGATCCTTGCGGGATTTTATGCCCTGCTTTTTTATAAACCGTTTGAAAAGTTCAGATCCTTCTTTTGGATGTATGTAATCACGATTGCCTTATTTTTGTTTTTCAGGGCCAAAGATTATTATGCTGTCGGGCTTTATCCCGTTTTTATAGCATTCGGTTCCGTTTTTCTGGCCCACACTTTTGAAAAAGGCTGGAAGAAGTTTCTAAGGCCTGTTTTTATCCTGATTCCTGTACTGCTGTTTCTACCCTTATATAATGTAGCTTTTCCCAATAAAAGTCCGGAATATATCATCAGCCATCCTGAAAAATATAAAAAAATGGGACTGCTTCGTTGGGAAGACGGTAAAGATCATGCACTGCCCCAGGATTTTGCAGATATGCAGGGATGGAAAGAGCTTGCTCAAAAAGTTGATAAGGAATATTCCCAGCTTTCAGGAAGCGGCAGAACTTTGGTTCTTTGCGATAATTACGGGCAGGCAGGGGCTATTAATTATTATTCCAGGAAAGGGATTGAGGCAGTTTCCTTCAACGCAGATTATATTAACTGGTTCGATCTCAGTAAAAAATATGATAATCTGATCCGGGTAAAAGAATTTTCCAAAGAAGATGATGAATTAAAAGAAACAGGTCCTTACTTCGAAAGCTCCAAAGCCGCAGATTCCATTGTTAATAAATTTGCCCGTGAAAAAGGAACCACGATCTTTAGTTTTAAAGGAGCAAAAATTGATATCCGCACAAAAATCAGGGATGAAATTAATGAAGTGAAGCACAGAGATTAATACTCAATTCAGTATGATCTAATACCTGAGCGTGAAACATATTTTAATTTATTGATTCGCAGATCGGTTGAAAATAAGTATACAGTCTGGTAGAATATTAACGCAACAATATTGCATTAGTGAAATTTTATTTTAACTTTGTAATGAAAAGCGAACAGCTAAAATCAAAAACAGAATAACAGCTCATATTATCTAGTAAAATGAAAAATTTCGATGTCATTATCATAGGAGGAAGTTATGCAGGGCTATCTGCAGGAATGTCTTTGGGAAGATCATTAAGAAATATCCTGATCATTGACAACGGCAAGCCATGCAACAGGCAAACTCCGCATTCACATAACTTTATTACACACGACGGAAAAGCACCAAAAGAAATTTCTGATCTTGCCAGGCAACAGGTCGAAGCATATGATACGGTAATATTTCATGAAGGTTCTGTCATAAAATTGAGAAGAAAAGATCAAGGATTTGAAACGGAAACCTCTGCCGGCGAAAAATTCTACACCAAAAAGCTGATCCTGGCATCAGGAGTGAAAGATATTATGCCGGATATTCCCGGATTTGCAGAATGTTGGGGAATTTCAGTGCTGCATTGCCCATACTGCCATGGGTATGAAGTGAAAAATGAAGTGACTGGAATTCTTTCAGATGGTGATATGGGCTATGAATTTTCAAAACTGGTCTATAACCTGACGAAAGATCTTTTCCTATTCAGCAATGGTAAGTCGGTTCTTTCCAAAGATCAGAAAAACAAACTGGCTCAGAATAATATCAGTCTGGTTGAAGATGAAATTGAAAAAATAGAACACGAAAACGGAAGCATCCGGAAAATCATTTTTAAAAGCGGAAAAGAAATCTCTCTGAAAGCACTGTACGCTAAAATACCTTTTCTTCAAAATATCAATGCTTCCGGAGACCTAGGCTGTGAATTGACAGAACACGGATTTATCAAAGTTGATTCTATGCATAAAACCAATATTCCCGGTGTTTTTGCTTGCGGCGATAATGTCACCATGATGAGGTCTGTGGCTAATGTTGTTGCCCAGGGAAATTTTACAGGGGCTGTTGTTAATAAAGAGCTTGCAGAAGAAAGTTTTTAATCATATATTATAAATTGGTGTGGTCCCTGCAGAAAATTTCTGCGGGGATTTTTACTTAAAAATTTTGTGGCTAAAATATATTATCGTAATATTGCGATATAAATAAATATCATGGGCGCTACAAAAACAGATTTCTTTACGGATGAGCAGAATAAGATCGCAGTCATTGCAAAAGCTTTGGGACATCCGGCAAGAATTGCCATCATTGAGTATCTTCTGAAAGTCAATGAATGCATCTGTGGGGATATCGTTAATGAGCTTCCCCTTGCACAGCCTACCGTCTCACAACACCTGAAAGAATTAAAGAATGCAGGTCTGATCAAAGGGAATATTGAAGGCAATTCTGTATGTTACTGTATTGATGAAAAAGCTTTTGAAATTTTAAATGTTTTCTTTTCAAATGTTATTTTCACTGTTAAAAAACAAAACTGCTGTTAAAATTTTTTTGAATTTAATCATCGTAATATTGCATTATAACAATTAAAATATTAAATTATGAAACTATCAGACATTAAAAACATTTTACCCGGATTGGAAAATGTAGAATTCCAGCTGGAAGACGGAAGATTTGTGCCGGAACACTTCCATGTCACAGAAATAGGAATGGTTACCAAAAACTTCATCGACTGTGGAGGAACCATCAGAAAAGAAGAACGTGTGAATTTCCAGCTATGGAATGCTGAAGATTATGAACACCGTCTTAAACCTGGAAAATTGCTGCATATCATCAACCTGTCAGAAGAGAAGCTGGGAATTGGAGATTTTGAAATTGAAGTAGAATATCAGGATCAGACCATCGGAAAATATGACCTGGAATTTACCGGTAAAAATTTTGTCTTAAGAAATAAACTGACGGCCTGCTTAGCGGCAGATGCCTGTGGAATCCCTCTGGAAAAGCAAAAGATAAGCTTAAGTGGGCTGAAGGCTACTCAGGATTCTGGCTGTACACCAGGTTCGGGCTGTTGCTAATATTAACCTTTATAATGATTGGAATGTATCCTAAATTGACAAAACATATAGAAGAAATTCTTTCTCTAGAGATCAGCGAAGAGAGAAAAGCTGTGCTGCAGCCGTTAATAGATTTTATACAGCAGAAAAAAAGAGATCAAGAATCAATATCTGTTAATTTCATCTGTACCCATAATTCCAGGAGAAGCCATCTTGCACAAATCTGGGCACAAACTGCATCCGCCTATTTTAAAATCTCTAATGTGAATTGTTATTCCGGAGGCACAGAAACAACAGCTTTATTTCCTAAAGTTGTCGAAACATTAACAGAAGCTGGTTTTCATATTTGGAAATTAAGTGACGGCGAAAACCCTGTATACGCTGTTAAGTATTCTGAAAATGCTTTACCTCTTATTGGATTTTCTAAAAAGCATGATACTATTTTTAATCCAAGTACAGGTTTTGCTGCGGTTATGACCTGCTCACAGGCAGATAAAGGATGTCCCTTCATTTCAGGGGCCGAAAAACGTATTCCAGTTATGTTTGAAGACCCGAAAATTTCAGATGGCACACCTGAACAAACCAGAATATACAAAGAAAGGAGCCTGCAAATTGGTGCTGAAATGTTTTATGTTTTTTCCAAAATAAATCATTAAAAATGAAGACCAAATTGAAATTTCTTGATAGGTATTTAACACTTTGGATTTTTCTTGCCATGATCATCGGAGTTGGTTTAGGATACTTTTTTCCTGATATCCCTGTAATCACAAATTCATTTTCTTCAGGGACAACCAATATCCCTTTAGCTGTCGGATTAATCCTGATGATGTATCCACCTCTGGCGAAAGTAGATTACAGCCTATTACCACAAGTGTTCCGGGATAAAAAAGTAATATCTGTTTCGTTATTGTTAAACTGGGTCGTAGGTCCTGTTTTAATGTTTGTTTTAGCTGTTATTTTTCTTAAAAATGAACCGGATTTTATGATCGGTCTGATCCTTATAGGCCTGGCAAGATGCATTGCTATGGTTATTGTCTGGAATGACCTGGCAAAAGGAAACCGGGAATATGCAGCTCTGCTGATTGCTTTAAATAGTATTTTCCAAATTATATCCTACAGTTTTCTTGTTTGGCTGTTTATTAATATCCTTCCTCAAAAATTGGGATTGGGTAATTTTAATGTTTCTGTACCCATCAGCGATGTGACGGAAAGCGTCTTAATTTATCTGGGCATCCCTTTTTTAGCAGGTTTTCTAAGCCGTTATTTTCTCACGAAATTCAAAGGAAAAGAATGGTACACCCAAAAATTCATTCCTGTCATTTCACCTCTCACTTTATATGCTTTACTATTTACGATTGTCTTAATGTTTAGCCTAAAAGGGGATAAAATATTGGAACTGCCTATGGATGTTGTAAAAATTGCAATTCCACTGATCATTTATTTTGTATTGATGTTTTTTATTAGTTTTTCAATAAACAAATGGCTTCAAGTTCCTTATGACAAAAATGTCTCCATTGCTTTTACGGCGACAGGAAATAATTTTGAATTGGCTATCGCAGTGAGTATTGCCGTTTTTGGGATTCATTCATCACAAGCTTTTGTAGGAGTTATCGGCCCTTTGGTAGAGGTTCCTGTATTGATCTTATTGGTGAAAGCAAGTTTATATTTAAAAAGAAGCTATAAAATGGGGTAAAAAGTCACAAATGATGGTAAATTGATGCATAATATCTGAAATTTTATTCCCAAATCAGACTTTGGGATAAAGAAATCTTACAGGAAATTCCGTACATTTGGGGTGAAAAATTTCAAAAACTAAAAGTAAAATGGACATTATTTTCGACCTGATTGAAAAAGAGAGACAAAGACAATCCCATGGATTAGAGCTTATTGCATCAGAAAACTTTGTTTCTGAGAACGTGATGAAAGCAATGGGAAGTGTACTGACCAACAAATATGCTGAAGGATATCCCGGAAAAAGATATTACGGAGGCTGTGAAGTAGTAGATGAGGTTGAAACATTAGCCATCAACAGAGCAAAAGAACTTTTCGGTGTTGACTATGTTAATGTACAGCCGCATTCAGGGTCTCAGGCTAATGCCGCCGTTTATCTTGCAGTTTTGAAAGCAGGAGACAAAATCATGGGAATGGATCTTTCAATGGGAGGACACCTTACTCATGGTTCAGGAGTTAATTTCTCAGGAATTCAATATCAGGTGGTTTCTTATGGTGTTCAGAAAGAAACAGGACTTATCGATTATGATCAGATGAGAGAAGTTGCTTTAAGAGAAAGACCGAAAATGCTTATTGCAGGTTTCTCAGCCTATTCAAGAGATCTTGATTATGCTAAATTCAGAGAGGTTGCAGATGAGATCGGAGCTACACTTTGGGCTGATATTGCCCACCCGGCCGGGCTAGTAGCAAAAGGACTGTTGAATTCTCCATTCGAGCACTGTCATGTAGTGACCACTACCACTCATAAAACTTTAAGAGGTCCAAGAGGAGGAATGATCATGATGGGTAAAGATTTCGAAAATACATATGGCCACAAAACCCCGAAAGGAGAAACAAAAATGATGAGCCAGGTATTGGACGGAGCCGTTTTTCCTGGAATTCAGGGCGGGCCGCTGGAGCATGTTATTGCTGGTAAAGCAGTTGCTTTCGGTGAGGCATTGGACGGCCAGTTCGAGACTTATGCCAAACAGGTTAAAGCCAATGCACAGGCACTTTCAAAAGCAATGACCGACAGAGGCTTCGATATTGTAAGCGGTGGTACGGATAACCATTTAATGTTGGTAGACCTTAGAAATAAGAATGTAAACGGAAAAGAAACAGAAAAAGCATTAGTGCTTGCAGATATTACATGTAACAAAAACATGGTTCCTTTTGATGACAAATCGCCGTTCACGACTTCCGGTATCAGGTTAGGAACTGCAGCGATTACGACAAGAGGTCTTAAAGAAAATGATATGGATACCATTGCAGGACTAATCTCTGAGGTAGTTGACAATATCAAAAATGAAGAAGTTATCACTTCAGTAAGAAAGAAAGTAAATGAGCTGATGGAAGGTAAAGCCCTGTTCAACTATTAATTTGATTTTAAAAACATTATAATAAAGAATGGGCACCTGTCCATTCTTTTTCATATCTATATGGAGAAGAAATCTTTCACCTTTGATGAAATAAAACTGAAACTGGTAAATTATTGTGTTTATCAGGACCGTTGCCATGCAGAAGTTGAGCAAAAAATGAGAGAGTTTCTGTTAATTGACGAAGCAAAAGATGAAATTATCCTATACCTTCTGAAAGAGAATTATCTCAACGAAGAAAGATTTACACGCAGCTATATCAGAGGAAAGTTTTATATCAAACACTGGGGCAGGAATAAGATCAGAATGCATCTTAAACAGAAACAGGTTCCAGAAAAGCTTATCAACAGCTGTTTTGATGAAATAAATGAGGATGATTATGAAAAAATGATCAGGAAAATCTTCGAAGATTATTATTCCAGGCAAAAAGGAATGCAGGAATATCAAAAAAAATCTAAAACGATAAAATATTTAATGAGCAGAGGCTTTGAATATGAAAAAATAAATGATACTTTTGACGAAACATAAATAGATAATTGAAAAAAGAAAAAATTTGGCTTTCACCTCCTCATATGGGAGGAAATGAGCTTAAATATATACATAACGCATTTGATACCAACTGGATTTCCCAATATGGCTCCAATATAGATGAATTTGAAAAGAACCTGGAAAATTATTTAGGCAATAACTCGCATGTTACAGCTTTATCTTCCGGTACTGCAGCTATCCATCTGGCATTGAGGTTATTGAATATAGAAGAAGGGGATTTTGTGATCTGCCAATCTTTTACATTTGTCGCTTCCGCCAACCCCATTCTTTATCTCAAAGCTGTTCCTGTATTCGTAGATAGCGAAAGCCAAACCTGGAATATGTGTCCAAATGCTCTGGAAGATGCCGTGAAACATTGCATGCAGCAGGGAAAAAAGCCCAAAGCTATTATTGCAGTATCCTTATACGGAATGCCCTTTATGGCAGAAGAAATACTCCAGATCTCAAAGAAATATGAAATTCCTATTGTTGAAGATAGCGCAGAAGCACTGGGCAGTAAATATAAAGGGCAGCCCTGCGGAACTTTTGGTGACCTTTCTATTATAAGCTTTAATGGAAATAAAATTATTACAACTGGCGGTGGGGGAATTTTGATCTCAAGAAATGAACATTTCAAAAGCAGAGCGCTTATCCTTGCAACACAAGCTAAAGACAATGCAGAATTTTACAGCCATTCCGAATTAGGATATAATTACAGGATGGATAATATTGCAGCAGGGATGGGAAGAGGGCAGATGGAAATACTGGACGAAAAAGTGAAACAAAAGAGAAAAAATCATGATTTTTATCAAGAGCTGGTGAAGAATAATGAAAATATTGAGTTGTTTTCCGCACCGAATAGCGATTTTTTTTCTAATTATTGGCTTAATACCGTTATTTTAAAAAATAAACTTTCGAAGGAAAAGCTTAGAGAAATATTTTCGCAGAATGATATAGAAACCAGATATCTATGGAAACCCATGCATCTTCAACCTCTATATGAAAAGTGTAAGTTTTTTGGAAATAATTTATCTGGTACACTTTTTGACACAGGACTTTGCTTGCCGTCAGGGACCAATTTAACGGACGACTGCAGATCCAGGATTTCTGAAGTAATACAAAATAAAATTTAATAAATTTATTTTTATTTAAGTATAGATAGGATTTTATTTTAATTTTGTATCACCAAGAAACGAATATTAATAAAGTAGGTTTACCCTTTTAAATATGAACATAAATACAGGCAATGTACAGCTCTCTTAGAAAAAAAATATTTGGAGGTGATAATGTTGTCAATCTCTCAGACGTAAGATATCTTCCCAGATGGATAATACTTGTAATAGATATTATTATTCTGGTAATGTCTTTATTTCTCTCTACTTATACTATTGAAAAGATTACCCAAAAAGAGTTTATTTATCACGAAGATAAAAGCATTGTTTTTGCTTTTATTATTTTGATAAATACAATTTTTATGTATTTTTTCAAAACCTATGCAGGAATTATAAGGCACTCTACGTTTATTGACCTTTTCAAATTGCTGATTTCCTGCTTCTGCACTATGACTGTAGTAGGGCTGGTCAATCTTATCTATTTCTGGTCTACAGGCGGAAAATTTATACTTACACCATTCTTGATCTTGTATTTTATCATTTCTTTTATGGGGCTGTTCCTTTTCAGACTGTATGTGAAAGAATTTTTCCATATTGTAAGAGAATATAGAAGAAGCACTCTTAAGAAAAGAATTCTGGTACTTGGTATTGATGAGCAGTCTATCGCTATAGCACGTGCTATTTTGGATAACCCAAGTTTGCCTTATCAGGTGGTAGGCTTTCTTACCCAAAGAACAGATTCCAAAAGAGCTTCTTTATTAGGAAAACCTATCTATGAAAAAAGCAAAATTGAAGAATCTACAAAAGAGGATCTTATTATTGACGGAGTCATTATTGTAAAAGAAATGATGTCTAAAGATGAGATGAATTCATGGGTTAATTTATTTTTAGAGAAAGACTTAAATATATTCAAAGCTCCATCTGTACAAAAATTAAGAGACAGTGATCTGGGAGGAGCAATCAGGAATCTTCAGATCGAAGATCTGCTTAACAGGAAACCAATAAAAATAGAAAGCGAAGAAGTCAGAAGCAGACACTTTAATAAAAATATATTGGTAACAGGTGGTGCAGGGTCTATCGGAAGCGAAATCGTAAGACAGGTAGCACAGTTCAACCCTTCATTGATTGTTGTTCTGGATCAGGCTGAAACACCACTGTATGATATTGAGCTCGAAATGAAGGAGAAATTTCCTCATATCAGATTTAAATTTGTTTTGGCCGATGTTTCCAATATACATAGAGTTGAACCTGTATTTCAGACCTATAACTTTTCGATGGTGTACCATGCGGCTGCTTATAAGCATGTTCCGCTGGTCGAGGAAAATCCTAATGAGGCTATACGCGTCAATGTTTTAGGGTCAAAAAATATTGCTGTTTTATCAAGCCGTTATAAAGTCAACAGGTTTGTAATGATTTCTACAGATAAAGCTGTAAATCCTACCAATGTAATGGGGGCTTCTAAAAGAGCTGCCGAATTATTTGTTCAGTCTTTACAGCATGTTGAAGGAAATACTACAAAATTTATTACTACCCGATTTGGAAACGTGTTAGGTTCAAACGGTTCCGTTATTCCACATTTTAAAAGACAGATTGAAGCTGGAGGTCCGGTAACGATTACACATCCGGATATTGTAAGGTATTTTATGACCATTCCGGAAGCCTGTGAGCTGGTTCTTCATGCAGGAACAATGGGACAGGGAGGCGAAATTTTTGTCTTTGATATGGGAGAACCGGTAAAGATTCTAGACTTGGCGAGAAGAATGATTAAGTTATCCGGTTTTGAACCAAATATTGATATAAAAATAATATATACAGGTCTCAGACCGGGTGAAAAGCTATATGAAGAGCTGTTAAGTGACAATGCAAAAACACTTCCTACTCATAATGAAAAGATCATGATTTCTAAAGACCCGACTATGGAATTTCTGGAAATAGAAAATCTTATCAACTTGATTACAGATGCTTCCGTTGTAAAGGATAAAGTAGAGGTAGTCAAGATTTTAAAGTCAATTGTTCCGGAGTTTAAGAGTAATAATTCGGTCTATGAACTGTTAGATAAATAGAAAAATATAAATGTATATTTGTACAATTTTAAGATATGAATGGAAAAATATTAGTGATATTTTTGGCATTAATGCTGGTTTCCTGTAAGGTTAATCAAAACAAGCCAAATGACTTAAACTATATGCAGAATATAGAAAAAGTGGCTATTGAAGCGTCAGAAAAAAATTCAAAAGCTACAATACAATCCGGTGATCAACTGATTATTTTAATTACCGCAAAAGATATGGACGTAGTAAAGCCGTTCAATCAGAATTATTCATCTTCAGAATTAGTGCAGACAAACAGTTTTGCTGGTAGCAATATGCCTAATCAAGGAGCAACCTTGCTTTCTGGTCCAACATATATAGTAGATACTAATGGAGAGATAGATTTTCCTGTATTAGGAAAACTAAGTACATCTGGTAAAAGCTTAGTAGACTTTAAGGATGATCTGAGAACAAAAATGGAGAAATATGTTATTAATCCTACGGTGAATGTAAGACTTGCCAATTTTAAAGTTACAGTTTTAGGAGAAGTTAACAGACAGGGAGATTACACTATAACAAATGGACAAGCTACAATTCTAAATGCTTTAGGTCTTGCAGGAGATCTTACTATGTTTGGAAAAAGGGAAGATGTATTAGTGATCAGAACAGAGAATGGACAAGTTACCCATGGAAGAGTAAATTTGCAGGATGCTAACCTTATTAATTCTCCTTATTATAATCTAAAGCAAGGAGATGCTATCATAGTTTCTTCTAATAATACAAGAGATCTTGCATCTAAACAAAATCCGAACACAGGACTTATCTTGACCGGAATTTCTATAGCAGTTACGGCTGTGGCAGTAGTAGTAAGTTTATTTAATAAGAAATAAAAATTGATGGATAACCAACAGCCTTCACAATTTTCAGAAGAAAGAAATTCAATTAATATTAATGAAATTATAAAACCGTTTCTCCGTAGGTGGCCATGGTTCTTTTTAAGTGCATTTACTGCGCTTGTTATTGGATATATTTCATTAAAGTTTATGGTACCTGTATATGATGTGCAGTCTACAATATTAATAAAGGATGCTAAGAACTCTTCTTCGCCAATACCTAATGATCTTGGAATTTTACCTGACCTTTCAGGGCTGGGTGGGCTTAAGACAAACAGTATTGCCAATGAGATAGAGATTTTAAAGTCGAAGAAAATGATGCGTGAAGTGGTTGTAACTCAAAATCTTCAGACAAACATTATTGCAAAAGGAAGAATTACCACTTTAGAGTTATATAAAGAAACTTCTCCCATAGAAGTGAAAGTAATTTCAGAAAAACAAGGTAAAGGCCTATCAAATACAGTTAAATTAATAATAGAAAATGACAAGTTAATTTTAACTTCTGAAAAGTTAAATAAAGAATTTGTTACTACATACGGAAAAACAATAAGTCTTCCATTCGCTAATATTATTATTACAAAAAACCCTAAATTTGATCCAACTGAGATTAAAGGTGTTGATACAAATAATCTTCTACTTCAAATATCTATGCTGGATGCAAAGGTAAACAGCCTTCAAAGTGCTCTTGATGTGACCCTTACTGCAAAAGATGCTACAGTAGTTAAATTAGGGCTTAAGTATCCCCAGATTTCAAAAGCTAAAGATATTCTTAATACCTTAGTAATAGCTTATAATAATGATGCTATTTCTGATAAAAATTCAGAATCAGGAAAGACTCTTAACTTCATAGAAGATAGAATTAAAAAATTGTCAGGCGAGCTCGGAGAAGTTGAAAATCAGAAAGAAAGTTTTAAATCTAAAAATAATCTGACCGACTTAGAAACAGAAGCTAAGATTAATTTAGAAAGTTCTGCAGCAGCCAGAGCAAAACAGTTGGAAGTTGACGCTCAGTTAGAACTTACTAATGCGTTGATAAATTATGTCTCAAAACAAGGGCAATATCAGATTCTTCCTTCTAATGTAGGATTGAACAGTCCAGAGTCTACATCCGGTATTTCTGCATATAATCAGCTTATCTTACAAAGAAACAGACTTCTTGAATCTGCTACCTCAGAAAATCCTACAGTTGTAGATGTAACAAAACAAATTAATTCCATGCGTAATTCCATTACGCAGAGCCTTCAACGAAATAAAGTTGGTCTTGAATTGGCAAGAAATGAATATTTAAACGAACAGAATAAAGTTTCCGGGAAGATTTCAAAACTTCCTTCAATCGAAAAAATGTTCAGAAGTATAGAGAGACAGCAACAGATAAAAGAGAATCTGTACCTTCTGTTACTTCAAAAGAGAGAAGAAACGGCCATTGCACAATCTATTGTTGCTCCTAAAGCGAAGGTGGTTGATAAAGCATATGCTTCCCCTGCTCCTATTTCTCCTAAAAATAATGCTGTCCTTATGGCTGCTCTAGCTCTGGGATTATTACTGCCTTTCCTTATTATTTATTTGATGCTTCTTCTGAATAATAAGGTTGTTACCAAACATGATTTAGAGAAATTAATTCATGCTCCTGTCATCGCAGAATTGCCAAGTCTTGAAAAAGGAGATTCTGATATTGTTCAGGTGAATGATATTAATCCAATGGCGGAAGCATTCCGAATTCTTATTACAAATATGAATTTTATGTTGCCCAAAAATAAAAAAAGCAAGGTAGTATTTGTTACATCAACGGTGAAGGGTGAAGGGAAAACATTTACATCGGTTAACTTGGCACTAACACTGGCTAATCCTAAGAAAAAAGCTATTATTATAGGTTCGGATATTAGAAATCCACAACTTCAAAGATATAATCCAGCAAGAAGAGGACTTACAGGACTTACTGAATATCTTTATAGTGACCAGACAAAGTTGGAAGATATTGTTCATGTATCATCTTTTAATCCTCATTTGGATGTAATTTATTCTGGAATGATTCCTCCAAATCCTACTGAATTACTTTCTAACGGACGCTATGAAATTCTTTTGACTGAATTGAAGGAAAACTATGATTATATTATTTTAGATACAGCACCGTTGCTTTTAGTTACAGATACATTCCTGATTGCTGAATTGGCTGATGTGACTATCTATGTGTCAAGGTCAAAGTATACTGAGAAATCACTTCTGGAGTTTGCTAACAATAATATTGATACAAACAAGATTAAAAATGTTGGATTTGTTCTTAACGATGTCAGCAGCGAAAACTTAGGCTACAACAACAAATATGGTTATGGATATAATAACCATAAAGAAAAGACATGGTTTGAAAAAATTAAAAATAAATTTAGCTAATGATGAAAAAATATAAAATAGCAGTTATTGGACAGGGATATGTAGGGTTACCTTTGTCTTTAGAATTTGCTGATCATTATCCCGTTTTAGGATTTGATATCAATACACTAAGAGTGGAACAGCTTAATAATGGACTGGATATAACTCTTGAAGCTGAAATTACAAAACTTAATGAAGGCTTAAAAAAATATAAAGAATCTAATGGAGATATTGGATATACAGCTACAGATCAATTGTCTGATATTGCACAGGCTAATGTTTTTATAGTAACAGTTCCCACTCCTATAGACAAATATAATGCCCCAGATCTCAACCCTTTGATTTCGGCTTCTAAAATGTTGGGGGCAATTATAAAAAAAGGAGATATTGTTATTTATGAATCCACAGTTTTTCCTGGATGTACTGAAGAAGAATGTGTACCGGTTCTGGAAAAATTTTCTGGATTAAAGTTCAATGAAGATTTTTATGTAGGCTATTCTCCTGAGAGAATCAATCCAGGTGATAAAGTAAATACTCTTACCAATGTTAAAAAAGTGACCTCGGGATCCACAGAAGAAATAGCTGAAGAAGTAGACCAGTTATACAAAAAAATTATTACAGCTGGAACACATAAGACTTCAAGCATAAAAGTGGCAGAAGCTTCAAAAGCTATTGAAAATGCACAGCGAGATGTTAATATCTCTTTTGTGAATGAACTTGCTTTAATTTTTGACAGAATTGGTATTGATACTAATGATGTACTTGAAGCTGCTGGAACAAAATATAATTTTCTTAAATATAAGCCAGGATTAGTAGGTGGACACTGTATTTCGGTTGATCCATATTATTTAGCTCATAAAGCAGAACAGCTAGGATATCATCCTGACGTTATTTTATCAGGGAGACGAGTAAATGATTCTATTGCCAAATTTGTAGCTTCTAAGGTTGTAAAACTTCTTATTGCGAAAGGTGGAGTTATTAAAGGTTCAAATGCTTTAATCCTAGGAGTTACCTTTAAAGAAAACTGCCCCGATGTAAGAAATACTAAAGTTGTAGATATTTATAAAGAACTTAAAGATTACGGTGTAAATGTAGATATTTACGATCCATGGGTAAGCAAAGAAGAAGTAAAGCGTGAATATGGGATTGATATTCTTGATAGCCTTCAGGAAAAGAAATATGAATCTCTTATTATAGCAGTTTCTCACAATGAATTTCTTGATATGGATCTTGATAAACTAAAGAAAGAAAATGCAGTAGTTTTTGATACTAAGGCGTGTTTAGACAGAAATTTGGTCGACGCAAGGTTATAATTTTATAGGTTCTCATAAAGAATATCACGACGTATAAAAAGTTATTTATATGCTTTAGAGCTCATCGAGGTGGAGAATAGTTAAGTAAAATCAATTTAGAAAAATATGCAGATACGATTTCTTAAATTTAGGATGTGGAAGCATTAATAAATTTTAAGAGGTTTGATTATACACCAAAATATTAATGCTCCTTTTTGTTGTGTTAGATTTGTAATATAAGAGGTTATGCAATGCTGGGACTACTGCATATCAATTCCTTGAATAGAATGGTGCTTATAAGTGGGTTAACAGGAATCATCAATATGTAATAGATAATTGTAGTACATGTTAAAAAAATAGAAGCGCTATTACCAAGATATTGATATTCTTGAAGAACTTAAGATAATAGATACTATTGAAAAGGATAAACTCACTGAAGAAATAATTAATATGAAAAGATTTATTGCAAACCTTTTTTTTGCCTTTTTTATTAATATTTTTAAAAAGATAAAATGCAACTTTAATGTGAGTATGTCACATAACGTTTTTTTTTATCTCATGAAAAGTAAACTGAAAGATATAAATTTAAGAGATGCCTTACTTGGGTCAGGAATAACATTAAATAATGGAGTTACTTTCTTTAATAAACCTGAAATTTTTGGAAATGTTGTTGTCGGAAAATACACAAGTATAAGCGGTCCGTCTACAAGGATTTGTGCAGAAGTGAATCAGGTGGTTATCGGCTCTTTCTGTTCCATTGCTTCTAATGTAGTCATACAGGAGTTTTACCATAATTATGACTTGGCAACCACTTATAATATGCAGGCGCATTTTTTCCGTTCGCACGCAAGTGATTTGATTTCAAAAGGAAGTATTGTTATCGAAGATGATGTATGGATTGGCTCTAATTCTGTGGTTTTATCAGGTGTTAAAATTGGAAGGGGAGCAATAATCGGTGCTGGGTCTGTGATTACAAAGGATGTTGAACCTTACACGATTGTTGCAGGCAATCCCGCAAAAAAAATAAGAGAAAGATTTAGCAGACAGTCTATAGAAGAGCTTGAGTCTTCAAAATGGTGGGAATGGGATAAAATAGAAATTTTAAAGAACGAAGCGTTTTTTAATAAAAAATTTAGTAATGATCAATAAGGAGAATTTTGTTTATTATGTGGGAACGGCATTGTCTCAGGTTATTACATTGCTAACCACACTTTACATTTTATATCATTTTTCTCCTGAAGACTTTGGATATTTTAGTCTTGTTTTATCCGTAACATCTATTATTGGATCTTTGTCTACCCTAAAGTTTGAACTTTCTGTTGCCATTTCAAAAAATTCGAAATCAGCCATTGAAAAACTCAGTTTAACTGTATTTATAAGTTTTCTTACAAATATAATAATGTCTGTATTGTATTTTGTATTTGAGCCAAATATCGACCTATTTATATTGATCGCAATGTCTATCACTATTGCTATGAATGGAAGTATCCAGCAATATATTTTGTTTGAAGAAAATCATATGCTTAATGGTATATTGCCTGTTTTGACAGCCTTGCTGAATTTGATTTTCCTATTGTTGTTAAAGGGAAGCAACGCGCTAATATTTGCATATACAATCTCTTCATGGCTTGTTACTTTTTTTTATATTTTTTGGATGCTGAAAAAAGGGAAAGAATATCTTGTTTTTTCTTTACCGTCTTTAAAAAAAATTTTTCATGAAAACAGATCCTTCGTGAAATATATATTTCCTAGCTCTATTGCTACCATTCTAATTCTTTATTTTCACCCTATACTGCTTTCATACCTTTATAACAGTGCGAACGTTGGACTGTTTTCCTTTGCATTGAGAATATTGCTGTTGCCATCCATTATTATTGGAACGGTTACAGGAGCTTTATTAAGAAACAGTTTATCCAAATTATATTTTAGTGGAGAATATACAAATATCAAAAAAGAAGTGAATAGAATCCTTTTATGGCTTTTGTTAAGTTGTCTGATATGTTTTCCTGTTTTAGAGTTTTTTGTATTCCAACTTAAAAATTTTGTTAATATTTCCAGATGGAATGGCATAGAGCATATATCAGTTCTGATTATTTTTTATGCAGTATCCCAATTTTTCTTTATTCCTCTTAGTAATATTCCATTGGTCTTTGATAGGAAAAAGCTGTTATTGAAACTTAATATTATACAATTGTTTCTTACATTAATAATATATTTGGGGGCATATCTGCTTAAATGGCAATTTGAAACTTTTCTGATTGTATTATCAGTAGTTATGATGGTGTTTTCCGCCATTTCATGTTATTGTTTTATAAAAATTGTAAAAGTAAAAAATGTTCAAACAGTATAAAGAATTTTTTTCGATTCTCTTTTTTAGTCTTATATATCAATATATCCACACGGATTATCTGTATAAATACTTTGACTATCTGGGATATATGAAAAAGGATGTGGATATATTCAGTTTAATCATTACCTATGTGATGATTGTTCTGCCTATTGCTTTAATAAGAAAAAGGAAATATCTGTTTATAGAAGTTTCTTTTACTATATTTTATTACCTTTTGTATATTCCTATAATGATCACCTTTATGTTTCATTATGGTGACTGGTATGAAAGGCTGATTAATCAACTTCCGGTACTTATTGGGTTTATGCTTATCTTTTTGCTTGCAAGAATTAATTTTCCCAAGATAACATCATCCACCAAATTTCCTGCTCCAAAGCTTAGAGTCCTGTACTTTTTTTCATTGTTTATCATTTTGTATATTTTATTTGAGTTTAGAGATGTATACTCTATTGTAAGCTTTGAAAAAGTGTATGATCAGAGAGATATGGCCAAAGAGTCATCAATGTTGAGTGGGTATCTTGTCCTTTGGATCAGCTATTTTATCGGGCCGCTTATCTTTATTATCGGGTTACTAAAGAAAAACAAAGCACAGATAATATATGGTTTTTTTGCAGTAGTATTTATATATGGAATAAGTGCAAGTAAAATCACACTTTTTATTCCTTTAGTGATTTATCTTATTTATTATTTATATAATAAGTATCCTAACACTTCAATCGTTAATGCACTGGGGCTTGTATTTAGTGGACTTTGTCTATTTTTTATGGCAATCTCAAAAAGTTTTTTTTTATTTTCCGCAGTAATATTAATGAGAACTTTTGGCATTGCCGGCTTATTAACATACCAGTATAGTGAGTTTTTTAAAATCCATGAGAAAACCTATCTTTCTCACATCAACTTAGTCAATGCAGTTACGGGAGGATACAAGTATAAAAACAGTCTGGGAGTTGAAGTTTCAGAATATTTTGTGGGTGATGGGGTTACCAATGCAAATGCAAATTTTATTGCTACAGATGGTATTGCAAGTTTTGGGTTGCCAGGCATTATTTTTATTTGTGTATTGTTAGGTCTATATTTTGCATTTACAAAGTCTCAAATTTCTTCCACCAACGGATTATTGTTGGGACTTTTGTTTATTCCCTTCTGTTTCATTATATTGAACGTAGGGTTATTTACATCTTTGTTGAGTGGAGGCTTTATTTTTCTAAATTTATATTTTATATTTTTTAAATCAAGTAAGCAATAAGATGAAAATAGTCCACCTTTGTTTGTCCAGTTTTTATATCGATGATTATTCCTATCAGGAAAATATGCTTCCAAAATACCATACACTGCAAGGGCACGATGTCACTGTGCTTGCTTCTATGGTTACGTTCAATTCAAAGGGGCAGCAGGATTTTCTTACTGAAGAATCTACCAAAATATGTAAGGATAATTATAAAGTAATTAGGATAGATTATAAAAAACCTTTCTATAAATTTAGTCGCTTTCTACGTATTTATAAAGATTTGAATAAATATTTGTACGAGGAAAAACCTGATTTACTATTTATTCATGACTATTCATTCCTGGATATTACTGTTGTCCTGAAGTATTTAAAGAATAATAAGAACGTCAAAGTATATGTTGACTGTCATACGGATTATATCAACAGCGCAAAAACCTGGCTTTCTAAAAATATATTTCATCATATCATTTGGAGATACTATGGTAAAGTTCTCTCTCCCTATGTTACCAAATTTTATGGAGTTACTCCATTACGTTGTGACTTTTTAAGAGATGCCTATAGAATTAGCTTGGAAAAGACAGAGCTTTTAGAAATGGGTATTGACGATGTAGTGTTCGAACAGAAAATGAAAGAAAACACTGGAGAAAGGCTTCGTTCAAAATATAATTTAGGGAATGATTTTGTAATTGTTACTGGAGGAAAGATTGATTATTTGAAAAATATTCATTTGGTTATGGAAGCCTTTAATCAAGTGAATAAAGAAATTCCGAATATCAAACTGATTGTTTTTGGAACGGTCAATCCTGAAATTAATGATCTATTCGAAAAACTGTTAAAAGAATCCAATGGAGGAATTATTTTTGTAAATTGGCTTTCCGCAGAAGATATTTTAGATTATTTCATCTTAGCAGATTTGATTATGTTTCCTGGGACACATTCCGTATTGTGGGAACAGGCGGTGGGATCTGGAACCCCTAGCTTTTTTAAACATTGGGATGGAATGACTCACGTTGATGTAGGAGGAAACTGCAGATTTTTGTATAAAGATTCGGCTGATGAAATTTATAAAGAATTAAAAGAAGTTCTTATAAATGACAAGTCTGAATATAAGAAAATGCTGGAAAATGCCAGAAATAAAGGATTAGAAAAGTTTTCATACAACAATATAGCAAAAAGAGCAATTAGCTAAAAAATATGTTACAGAAAATAGAATACATCTGGAATAAAATTCTGAAGAAAATCAGATTTAAGGCAGTTGTTGACAGTAAAATTCACTCTACATCCAAAGTTTGTTCCGGTTCACAATTGGTAAATGTGGTCATGGGAAAACACTCAGATATAGGGTATGATTGTACAATAATCAATACCAGTATAGGTTCGTTTTGTTCTCTTGGGGCTAATATTATTATTGGCGGACTATCACATAGCATCGATTGGGTATCAACTTCTCCTGTCTTTAACGAGAATAAGGATCACCTAAAACAAAAATTTTCCCACCATAAATTTGATCTGTTTCTAGAAACAAATATTGGCCATGATGTATGGATCGCCAATAATGTTCAGATAAAAGCAGGGGTTAAGATTGGTAACGGAGCTGTTATAGGAATGGGAAGTATAGTGGTGAAAGATGTAGGACCATATGAAATTTGGGCTGGAAACCCGGCAAAACGGATCAGAAAAAGATTTGATGATGAAACAATTAACCAGTTATTGCGAACAGATTGGTATAATTGGAATGATGATAAGATCAAAGAATATGCACGGTATTTTAATAATGTGGAACTATTTATAAAAAAGATCAATGAATAAATACCTAATTTTAGTCCTACTCTTTTTTATGAATTCTTCTTTCGGAAAAACACCGATAAAGGGCTTAGGAGATGCTTTTTTGATAGATACTTTGAAAATAGTACTACAAGGAACCAATAATGCGGAAACTGACACTAAAAATCTGCAAAGTGCCCTTAATACTAAAATGAAAACGGATTACCTAAAAATATATTTAAAAGGGAATTTCCAGGTTAATTCGGTCATTGTATTTGGAAATGATAATACAATGCTTTCCTTTGATAAGAAATCAAAGCTCCTATTTGCCAATGAAGGCTCAGGGATATTGATAAATAAAAATTCATGTATTATAGAAAATGGATTCTTTTCAGGAACTGGTAAGAGTACACGTTCTTTTTATGAAGGTTTTGGCATTCTGATGCAAGGCGCCTCCAAATGTATTATCAAAAATAATCACTTTGATAATATTTCAGGGGTTAATATTATGATGATACCCAATAACAGCATAGGTTGCCAGGAAAATATTATAAGAAATAACATTTTTACAAATCCAAAAATGGAAACATCAAAGAATGAAGGTGATGATGCCGTTATATTGATGGGATATTCCGGAGATGGGTATTTTCATTCTAAAAATTTAATAGAAAACAATCAGCTCGATGGAAATAATATCCCAAAAATTGGGATTGGAATTATTGGCCACGGAAGGGATAATATCATTAATAATAATAAAATAAAAGGGTTCAGACATTATGGAATTATTGCATATGAATCCATATATACTGATAAATCTTTGTCTGGTACAGTAATTACTAATAATTCTGTGGAAGATATTGGGAATTGGGAAGGAGCAAAGACATACAAAGGAATGGGGATTTATTTAATGAAATCTCCAAACTCAAGAATTATTAGTAATAAAATTAATAACGTTCTAAGAAGCTCTGATGAAAAAGAAACCTTGGGGCCTGGGGCAATATCTGTAAGTCTTTCTCCAGAAACAATTGTTTCGGATAATATTATTGGAAATTCATATATGTATGGAATTGTAAGTGACTATAGCTTTAATTCAAAATTTGTTAATAATCAAATTAAAGATATTCGAAAGTCTGGATCCTACTTTATCAATATGAATGATGTAGAGATATCTGGAAACATTTTTCAAAATATAGGCGAGGTTGTTATTAAAGGTTACTTTGAAAATACATCCCTTCAATATATCAAAGATCAGATGCAAACAGATAAATATTTGAATTTAGATACCGGACGAAATTTTATAATAAAAAATAACAAGTTTTATACTAAAGGAAATGTTTTGTATTTCTCAGGTACTGGAGCTGACAAGGCTAAAAGATATGTTGGGAATAAAGTTAAAAGTAATGTATTTGAAAATAATGAAATTATCGGAAACCTAAAAAAACAGGAAGAGTTGGTGTCTTTTAAAGAAGAAAATACAGGAAGTAATTTAGTTCGGAAAAACAAAATTATAAAGTAATATTTAAGATTGAAAAAATGGAAATAGAATTTTTGCTTAGCAAGTTTTTTGTATATCAGGCAACTGACAAAAAATAAAAAATTCAATTTTATATAGCTTATATTATTATATCTTTGCAAATTAAAAATAAAATGATGAAAAATTCGGAAAAACCTGTTCAGGTATGCGTTAACTGCATTATGGACTCTACGGATGAAACAATTATATTCGATGAAAAAGGCGTATGTGACTATTGTGGAAATTATTATAACAATATTTTGCCAAACTGGCATCCAGATGAGCAGGGCGAAAAGGAAATACAAAAAGTTATTGATAAAATCAAAGAAGAAGGAAAAGGGAAAGATTATGATTGTATCATAGGTATTTCTGGTGGTTTGGATAGCTCATACTTAGTATATTTAGCTGTAGAAAAATGGGGCTTAAGACCAATGCTTTACCACGTAGATGCAGGTTGGAATTCAGATGTTTCTACCAATAATATCAAAAATCTTGTTGATGGTTTAGGATTAGATTTATATACGGATGTTATCAATTGGGAAGAAATGAAAGACCTTCAAAGAGCTTTTATAAAATCTCAGGTGCCGGATATTGATACACCTCAGGATTTGGTATTCTTCTCATCACTTTATAATTACTGTGCTAAAAACGGAATTAAATATATATTAACCGGAGGAAATTTCTCTACAGAATGTGTGAGAGAGCCTCTTCATTGGGGGGCTTATTATCAGACAGATATGAAATATGTAAATGATATTCATAAAAAGTTTGGTGAAAGAAAATTAAAAACTTTCCCTAGATGTGATATTTTTAAATATAAAATTCAATACAGGTTGGTGAATGGTGTAAGGGTTGTAAAGCCTCTTGACCATACAAGATTTATCAAAAAAGAAGCTGAAGATCTCTTGGAAGCAAAATTCGGATGGCAGAGATACCAGCACAAACATCATGAATCGAGATTTACAAGATTCTATGAAGCATTTTGGCTGCCAAGAAAATTCGGATTTGATAAAAGAAAAAATCACCTTTCAAGCTTAGTTCTTACAGGTCAACTGACAAGAGAAGCTGCCCTTGATCGAGTTTCAAGATCGGAGTTGCCGGAAGATGAATTGATGAAGGAGTTTGAATATGTAGCTAAAAAGCTTGATTTTACAGTTGATGAACTTTGGGGGTATTTCAATGGACCGAATAAAACTTTTAGAGACTATAAAAATAATTATAAATTAATACAATTGGGCACTAAAGTGATGCAATTGTTAGGTCTTGAAAAAAGAGCGTTTAAATAATATGGTTACAATTATTGATTATGGTGTTGGCAATATCAACGCTTTCCTGAACATTTACAAGCAGCTAAATATACCGGCTACCACAGCAAAGACAGCTGCAGGGCTAGACCATGCAACAAAACTTATCCTTCCGGGTGTAGGACACTTTGATTATGCTATGCAGCGATTTACAGAATCCGGAATGAAGGATAAAGTAAATGAGCTTGTGGTTAATCAGAAAGTTCCGGTAGTAGGTGTTTGTGTTGGAATGCAGATGATGGCAAAAGGAAGTGATGAAGGCAGCCTTCCCGGATTGGGGTGGATAAATGCTTATGTTCATAAATTCGATGCATCACAGGTTTCTGCCAAATTGCCATTACCACACATGGGATGGAACGATATTCAAATAGTTAAAGATACACCTCTCCTTAAAGACTTGGAAAGGGATCCGAGATATTATTTCTTGCATAGCTATTATTTTAAATGTAATGATCAGAATGATTCTATTGCAGAAACAAATTATGGAATAAACTTTACCAGTGCTGTTAATCATGATAACATTTTTGGAGCACAATTCCATCCTGAAAAGAGCCACCATTTTGGAATCCAACTATTAAAGAATTTTGCTGAAAGATGTTAAGACCAAGAATTATACCCTGCCTTTTGGTTCATGATAAAGGATTGGTAAAAACCGAGCATTTCAAGAACCCAAGATATCTTGGTGATCCTATGAATGCGGTTAGAATTTTTAATGAAAAAGAAGTTGACGAACTGATTATTTTAGATATAGATGCTACCGTAGAGGGCAGAGGTCCCGATTTTAAAATGATTGAACATTGGGCTGAAGAGTGCAGAATGCCCTTATGCTATGGAGGAGGTGTAACAACTGTAGAACAGGCACAGAAAATCTTTTCATTAGGTGTAGAAAAAATAGCATTTAGTGCAGGAGCAATTAATAATCCCGAGATTATTAAGGAAATCTCTGAAAAAGTTGGAAGCCAGAGTGTTGTTGTTGTTTTAGATGTTAAAAAGAAATTATTTGGAGGATATGAAGTTTATACCCATAACGGAAAAAAAGCAACCGGAAAATCACCACTTGAGTTAATTAAAAAGTTTGAACAGCTTGGTGCTGGTGAAATAGTAATTAATTCTATTGACAAAGACGGTGAAATGAAAGGTTATGATATAAAGCTTATTGAAGCCTCAAGGAATGAGACGACCTTGCCGCTTACCGCAATAGGGGGGGCTGGTAAGTTAGAAGATATTGGTGAACTTATTCGTAAGTTTGGGATAATCGGCGCTGCAGCTGGAAGTTTATTTGTTTTTAAAGGGAAACTTAAAGCGGTTTTGATTAATTATCCCAATTTTTCTGATAAAGAGGATATAATAAAAAAATACTTTTAATATACGACTGATTATTGTCGATATAATAAAATAATATAAAAACACATATGCAGATAAAAGATAGAATACTTCTTATTACCGGCGGAACAGGCTCTTTCGGGACGGCAGTCTTAAGAAAGTTTATAAATACAGAACACTTCAAAGAAATCAGAATTTTTTCCCGCGATGAAAAAAAGCAGGATGATATGAGAAATCAATTTAAAAATGATAAATTGAAATTTTATATCGGTGATGTAAGAGATTATAAAAGTGTTGAACCTGCCATGAGAAATGTAGATTATGTTTTTCATGCAGCTGCATTAAAACAGGTTCCTTCTTGCGAGTTTTTCCCAATGCAGGCAGTAAAGACTAACGTTGAAGGAACTCAAAATGTCATTGATGCTGCTGCAAAAAATAGAGTAAAAAAAGTGATCTGTCTAAGTACTGACAAAGCAGCCTATCCTATCAATGCAATGGGGATTTCAAAGGCTATGATGGAAAAAGTAGCGGTAGCTGCTTCCAGAAACTTAGAAGATACCATTGTTTGTCTTACCAGATATGGAAATGTAATGGCTTCAAGAGGGTCTGTAATACCATTATTTATAAAACAAATTAAAAATGGTAATGAGATTACTATTACAGATCCCAATATGACTAGGTTCTTAATGTCATTAGAGGAAGCTGTTGATTTAGTATTATTTGCATTTGAACATGGAAATCCAGGAGATTTATTTGTTAATAAGGCACCTGCAGGTACTGTAGGTGATCTGGCACAGGCATTAAAAGAAATGTTTAATGCAGATAATCCTATAAAAATTATTGGAACAAGGCACGGTGAAAAACTTTATGAAACATTATGTACTCGTGAAGAAATGATCAAAGCAGAAGATATGGGCGATTTCTATAGAATCCCTGCAGACAACAGAGATTTAAACTATGCCCAGTATTTTTCAGAAGGCATAGAAGACGTATCAAAAATAGAAGATTATCATTCACATAATACAGAACAGCAGAATGTTGAAGGGATGAAAAATCTTTTGTGGAAACTTCCCCTGATAAGAAAAGAGATTTTAGGTGAAGATCTAATGCAGTATCCTGATTAAAAAATAAACATGGAAACTCCGGAAATTTTTGAAGGTGGAACTTATTCTGATGAAAGAGGAAATCTCTTTTTCAATAATAATTTCAATGCTTCTAAAGTTAAAAGAATCTACTGTATAGAAAATATTGATACTGAATTTATCAGAGGCTGGACTGGTCATAAGATTGAGCAACGTTGGTTTTCAGCAATTCAGGGAAGTTTTGTTATCAGGCTGATCAAGATAGATAATTGGCGAGCCCCATTAAAGGAATCAAATGTTTTAAAGTTCAAAATAGATTCCAAGAAATTAAGCGTTCTTCATGTGCCAAAAGGATATGTAACTGCTATCCAGGCTGGAGAAAAAGGTTCAAGATTATTAGTAATGGCAGATTATTATTTAGGAGAAATAGATGATGATTTCCGTTTCCCTTTAGATTACTTTGTAAATTTATAAAATGAAAAGAATAGGAATTACAGGACAGAATGGGTTTGTAGGCTCACATTTATATAATACTTTAGGTTTAAAGTCTGATGAGTTTGAGAGAATTAATTTTGAAAGAAATTTTTTTGAAGATTCTGAAAAGCTGGATGAATTTGTAAAACAATGTGATGTCATTGTACATTTGGCGGCTATGAACCGTCACCCTGATGCTGGAGTGATTTTTAATAATAATATAGATTTAGTGAAGATTTTAGTGGCCTCGCTGGAAAGAACAAGATCAAAAACACATGTTTTGTTCTCGTCTTCATCACAAGAAGAGAAAGATAATCTATACGGAAAATCTAAAAAAGAAGGTAGAGAAATCTTTGCAGAATGGGCAATGAAATCTGGAGGAAAATTTACAGGTTTGATTATTCCGAATGTATTTGGACCATTTGGAAAGCCAAATTACAATTCTTTTATTGCAACGTTTTGTCATAAGCTGACTCATGATGAAACTCCCGTTATTGATAATGATGGTAAAGTAAAGCTTATTTACGTTGGAGAACTGGTTCAGGAAATTATTGATAAAATTGAAACTGCTGAAACCCAGAATATATATGAAGTTCCACACACTTCAGAAAATAAAGTTTCAGAAGTTTTGGAAAAATTGAAGAAATATAAACAACTATATTTTGATAATGGAGAAATACCAGAATTGACAACAAGATTTGATTTAAACCTTTTCAATACATTTCGTTGCTACTTCGAAATTAGGGATCATTATCCTGTAAAATTTACTCAACATATTGATCCGAGAGGTGCTTTTGTGGAAGTGATCCGGCTTGGAATAGGTGGACAGTGCTCTTTTTCCACAACAGTTCCGGGCATCACCCGTGGAAATCATTTCCATACCAGAAAAATAGAAAGATTTGCAGTCATAAAAGGAAAAGCATTAATACAGCTCAGAAAAATTGATACGGAGGAAGTGTTGGATTTTTATCTGGATGGAAAAGAACCTGCATATGTAGATATGCCAATTTGGTATACTCATAATATTAAAAATATTGGCGAAGAGGAATTATATACCATTTTTTGGATCAATGAACCTTTTAATGCTGAAGATGCTGACACTTACTTTTTGGAGGTTTAAATATGGAGTCACTAAGAAAGGATTATATAAAGAATAATATAGAGTTCTTTTTCGTTTTCCTGATTACTTTTGGATATATATTTTTTTATTCATTTGCAATTCCATTCAATACCTCTAATCATTATTTTATTGTTCCTTTTCGTATTATTATATTTTTTACAGCTATATATATTGTATATAAGAATTTTGAAAATATAAAAAAAAGAAGATCAACTATTTTTTTTATTTGCTTTTTTTGGCTTTTTTACTTATTTAAAGCATTTTATAGCTTTAATTACTATAATTTCTTTATTAAAAAAACTTTAAATCTCGAATATGAGGTCTATATAAGGATAATATGTCTGAATATGACTCCTTTTGTGGCGCTTCTAAGTATCAGTTTTTCAAAAGAAATGGTCAAAAAACTGACCAGCCTCATTTTTAATTTTTTATTAATAATGTTAGGGTGTAGTTTTTTGTATGTTATCTTGGTGAGCCATATTTTTGCTAGAGCAAGTGGTATATTCGTTAGTTACTATATCAATACTGGACATTATGGACTTTCATTGATTATATTATCAGTATTTTATTATTTCTTATCACCTAAAAAAATAATAAAACCAGCTTTAGGAGCAGGATTAGGTTTATTTGCCATATTGATTTCCTCTGCCAGAAGTCCTATTTTAGCTGCTACAGTCCTTGTTATTATAATGTTCTTTTATATCAATAAACTGAAGTATTGGCTGGTATTGGTAACTTCTATAATTATTTTTATTGTTGGAATCTATTATTTGAGATACAGTTCCTTTTCTACCGAATATATTGTAAGAATTTACGATGCAATTTTTGAAGGTAATGGTTATGGAAGATCCTATTATCTGTCTAAAGGGTGGGATGTTTTTAAAAATAACCCATTCTTTGGAGGAACTATTTTATTCGAAGATGGAATGTATCCACATAATATTTTTATCGAAGTATTAATGAGTATGGGAATATTTGGATTGATCTTATTTGGTTTATATTTTAAAGATCTTTTGAAGTTTAAACTAAGTTATATTAAAGAAAATATCTATTATTTACCCTACTTTTTATTTTTCGTTCAGTATCTCGTTCTTGTTCAAACTTCTTACTGTATATTTGCCAATATTGAATTTTGGTGCTTTTCAGCAGTAATTATATCTATAATTTTATTTTGTAATGATGAAAAAATTAAAAGTAATGACGGTCGTAGGCACACGACCGGAGATTATTAGATTATCAAGAGTATTAACAGCTTTGGATGTTTCCGAAGCTGTAGATCATATCATTGTCCATACAGGGCAAAACTACGATTACGAACTGAATCAGATCTTTTTTGAAGATCTGGGCTTGCGTAAACCTGACTACTTTCTAGAAGCGGCAGGAAAATCGGCTACAGAAACAGTAGGAAATATCTTAATTAAAATCGATCCTCTTCTTGAAGAACTTCAACCTGATGCCTTCCTTGTTTTAGGAGACACAAATTCTTGCCTTTGTGCAATTCCAGCAAAGAAAAGACAGATTCCTATTTTTCATATGGAAGCAGGAAACAGATGTTTTGATCAAAGAGTCCCGGAAGAAACCAACCGGAAAATTGTAGACCATACGGCAGATGTCAATCTAACGTATTCAGATATTGCCCGTGAATATTTATTAAGAGAAGGCCTTCCTGCCGATAGAATTATTAAAACAGGATCACCTATGTTCGAAGTATTGAACCATTATTTACCGGAAATAGAAAATTCTGATGTTTTAAAAAGATTAAACCTGGAAGAAGGTCAATATTTTGTAGTATCCTCTCATAGAGAAGAGAATATTAATTCTGAGAAGAATTTTAACGGTTTAATGGATAGCCTTAATGCTATTGCAGAAAAATTTAAATATCCTATTATTGTTTCTACGCACCCTAGAACAAGAAATATGATAGATAAAAAGCAGATAGCAGTAAGACCTGAAATTCAGTTTTTAAAACCATTGGGCTTCCATGACTATAATG
This sequence comes from Chryseobacterium lathyri, assembly GCF_030812195.1. GTDB lineage: Bacteria > Bacteroidota > Bacteroidia > Flavobacteriales > Weeksellaceae > Chryseobacterium > Chryseobacterium lathyri_A. The sequence goes on along the minus strand of NZ_JAUSSF010000003.1, from coordinate 413,755 downwards.
CATTGCAAATGAGAAGCTATGCTGTACTGTCTGATTCAGGAACAATTTCTGAAGAATCATCCATCCTTAATTTCAGAGCACTTAATATCAGAGATGCTCACGAAAGACCGGAAGCGATGGAAGAAGCATCAGTAATGATGGTGGGACTTTCCCCAGAAAGAATTTTACAGGGGCTTACCCAGCTTCAACAGCAAAAAACAGGTAAAGAGAGAAATTACCGAGCCGTATCTGATTATTCCATGCCAAATGTTTCTGAGAAAATGGTACGAATTATCTTAAGTTATACCGATTACATTAATAGAGTAGTTTGGAGCAAAAAATAATGAAAAATCTTTGGATCGCAACTGAGCTTTTTTATCCTGAGGAAACCTCCACCTCTTTTATTCTTACTAAAATAGCAAACAAACTGTCAGAAAAATATGATGTAAAAGTTGTTTGTGGAGATCCTGTATATGATACACAAAAAAAAAGTGAGAATTTTACTCTTAATTCTAAAGTTTTTGTTCATAGGATAAAAGGTTTCGGAGGTAATAAAAATAGTTTAATAAGGAGGTCTTTAAGATTTGTCTTTTTAAGTTTTTCAATCTTCTTCTTTCTTTGGGGAAAAGTAAAGAAAGGTGAAAAAGTTTTTATTGTGACTAATCCGGCTCCTTTGATTCTATTCATTTCAATACTTAAAAAATTTAAAAAAATTGAATTGATTATTTTAGTACATGATGTCTTTCCTGAAAATACAATTCCTGCTGGAATCATTAAATCTGAAAAATCATTTACTTACAAGATTTTGAGAAGGATATTTGACAAAGCTTATTCAAATGCTGATCAGCTGATCACGTTGGGAAGAGATATGCAGCAAGTTATTAAAAACAAGATTCGAAGATACAACAGTAATTCAAGAATTGAGATCATAGAAAACTGGGGTGATGTTGAAAATATTTACCCCCTTTCAAAAGAAGAGGTTTTCGATAATGATTCACCTATAAAAAATAAGATTATCTTTCAGTATGCCGGAAATATAGGCAGGGTTCAAGGCCTGCTGGAAATATTGGAGATAATTAAAAAAGTAAATAATGATAAGCTTGCTTTTTATTTTGTAGGGGAAGGAGCAGTTAAGCAAAAGATGCTTCAGTATGTACAGGAAAATAAATTACAAAATGTTTATTTTGGCGAAGTTTATTCAAGAGAAGATCAGCTTTCAGTATTAAACAGAACAGACGTAGCTTTTGTAAGTTTAGCACCTGGTATGTTTGGTTTGGGAGTTCCTTCTAAAACATATAATATTTTGGCTGCCGGAAAGCCTATTTTATATATTGGTGAAAAAAATAGTGAGATTGATCTGCTTGTAAATGAAAAAAATATAGGATATTCGTTTCAGCATTTTGAACATCAAGAGCTTTTAAGTTTTTTTAATTCTTTTAATGAAAAGTCAATCTTAGATTTAAAATTGAAAAAAGAAAAAGCAAGACAGATAGTTGAAGAGAAATTTTCAGAAAACACAATATTGAACAAATTTTATAATACAATTTAGATGAAAGTGCTATTCACAGGTGCTAATGGCTTTTTAGGAAGAAATGTAATTCCTTTACTTAGAGAAAAAGAATTCCATGTAAAAACTTTTGGGACCAGTAACGCAGATTACATGTATAATATCACTAATACAATAGTCCCATTTGATGAAAAATTCGATGCCATTTTTCATGCTGCAGGTAAGGCACATTCTATTCCTCAAAATCAAGCAGATGAGCAATTATTTTATACAGTAAATTATGAGGGAACAAGAAATCTTTGTGAGGCTTTAGAGAGCGCGCTTCCCAAATATTTTATATTCATCAGTACAGTTGCTGTTTATGGAAGGGATTTTGGCGAAAGTATAAATGAAAATGCAGCATTGGAAGGTTATACTCCCTATGCGAAAAGTAAAATCATGGCTGAAAAGTTCCTTATCGACTGGTGCAGAACAAATAATGTGAAATTATTTATTTTAAGACCTTCATTAATCGCTGGTCCTAATCCACCCGGTAATTTAGGAGATATGATTAGTGCTGTAAAAAATGGAAGATACTTTAATATTGCTGGAGGGAAAGCCCGAAAAAGTATCCTCTGGGTGGAAGATCTCGCTGAGATTACAGCTAATATTGTAGGAAAAAATGGAGGGATCTATAATATTTGTGATGATGAAAACCCTAGTTTTAAGGAGATTTCCGATAAGATAGCAAATATTCTAAATAAAAAATCCCCAGCAAGTATTCCTTATTTTGTAGCCAAATTAATAGCCAAAATGGGTGATTTGTTTGGAAATAAAGCTCCTATTAATTCTTCAAGGTTAAGAAAGATTACAGATTCTCTTACTTTCTCTAATGAAAAAATAAAAAGAGAATTAGAATTTAATCCTTCCAACACATTGGAAAAACTTCAATTATAATTATGGAATTTGCACTTGTAATAATTTTATTTTTTATCTCGATGTTGGCTTATTTCAAAATTGCTCACAAATACAATATTATCGATAAGCCCAATCATAGAAGCGCGCATACACAAATTACATTAAGAGGTGGAGGAATCATCTTTCCTGTAGCATTTGTTATTTTCTGTCTTTTCAATCTTAATGAAGCCATACAGAATTATTGGTCCTTCGGGTTAGGACTTTTAGCTATATGTACAATCAGTTTTATTGATGATGTTAAGACTTTATCAAATAAAATCAGACTTTCAGTTCATTTGATTTCAGTAATCCTGCTTTTATATTTTACAGGTGCATTTAGTCTGATGCCTTTTTGGACTTGGCCTATTTTATTTGTCATGATAATAGGAACTTTGAATGCCTATAATTTCATGGATGGAATTAATGGAATGACAGGGATCTATAGTCTTGTAACTTTAGGTTCATTAGCCTATATCAATAAGAATATTATTCAGTTCACAGATGAGAATTTTATATTGTATTCAATTTTAGCATGTCTCGTTTTTCTTTTTTTTAATTTTAGGCAAAAGGCGAAATGTTTTGCAGGAGATGTTGGAAGTATGGGAATTGGTTTTTGGGTAATAGGTCTTATTACCCTTCTTATCATGAGGACCGGAGAATATAAATATATTCTGCTACTTTCAATTTACGGAATGGAGGTAGTCCTTACAATCATTGAAAGGATATTATTGAAAGAGAACATTTTTGAAGCACACAGACGGCACTTATACCAGCTTTTTGCCAACGAGAAAAAAGTTTCACACTTAGTAATAAGTTCGGTTTATGCTGTTTGTCAACTATTAATTAATATATTCTTAATTCATTCACAGCTTCCCGTTTGGGCCATTATTTTGGTTATATTTATTCCTGCGGGAGGAATTTATCTAGGATTAAAATGGAATTTGAAAAAAAAGTACAATTTATAGAAGCATAAACATGAAAATAAAAGAAACTCCACTAAAGGACTGTTATATTATAGAACCGACTATATTCGAAGATGATAGAGGATATTTCTTTGAAAAATTCAATGAAAGAAAATTCGAAGAACTAACCGGAATGAATGGACACTTTGTACAGGATAACATTTCAAAATCTTCATATGGAGTACTCAGGGGGCTTCACTTACAGAAAGGTGAACATGCGCAGGCAAAACTAGTTTCATGTTTAGAAGGAAAAGTATGGGATGTTGCGGTTGATCTTAGAGAAGATTCTCCTACTTTTGGTAAATGGTTCGGATTAGAGCTTACAGCAGGAAATAAAATACAGCTGTATGTTCCTCGTGGGTTCGGACACGGATTTTCTGTATTGAGCGAAACTGCAGTATTTGCCTATAAATGTGATAATTTTTATAATAAAGAATCTGAAGGAAGTGTAAAATTTAATGATCCTGACCTTACCATAGACTGGAAAATTGATGAAAAAGATATGATACTTTCAGAAAAAGATCTGAATGCTCCAAGCTTCAAAGAGAAGAACTTTTAAATAAAACTTTGAAAACCACTTTCCTAAAGTGGTTTTTATTTTTTGAGCTAACTCTTTATTATTTTGTATCTTTGCACACTCAAAATCAAAACGATGCGCACAAAATCTGTAGGGAAGAAGAAAATCAATGTAGTTACGCTAGGATGCTCCAAGAATGTATATGATTCTGAAGTATTAATGAGCCAGCTGAAAGCGAATGGAAAAGAAGTGGTTCATGAAGACCGCGGAGATATTGTAGTGATCAATACATGCGGATTTATTGATAATGCCAAAGAAGAGTCTATTAATACAATCCTTGATTATGTAGAAGCTAAAAACAGAGGTGAAGTCGAAAAAGTTTTTGTTACAGGTTGCCTTTCCGAAAGATACAAGCCGGATCTTATTAAAGAAATTCCGGATGTAGATCAGTATTTCGGGACAAGAGACCTTCCGATCCTTTTAAAGCATCTTGGGGCAGATTACAAACATGAGCTGGTAGGAGAGAGATTGACAACCACTCCTAAGCATTACGCATATCTTAAGATTTCAGAAGGTTGTGACCGACCGTGTTCGTTCTGTGCCATCCCTTTAATGAGAGGTGGACACGTATCTACACCTATCGAAAAACTTGTTTTGGAAGCACAAAAACTGGCAAAAAAAGGAACAAAAGAAATCATCCTTATTGCGCAGGACCTTACTTATTATGGCCTTGATCTCTATAAAAAACGGGCGCTTGGAGAACTTTTAAAAGAGTTGGTAAAAGTTGACGGGATCGAATGGATCCGTCTTCATTATGCTTTTCCAAGTGGTTTTCCTGAAGACGTTCTTGATATCATCCGTGAAGAGCCTAAAGTCTGCAATTACATTGATATTCCTCTTCAGCATATCAATTCCGATCTGTTGAAATCAATGAAACGCGGAACTAACCATGAAAAAACCAATGCACTACTGGCTAAGTTCAGAGAGAAAGTTCCAGGTATGGCAGTTAGAACAACTTTAATCGTAGGTTACCCTGGAGAAACTGAAGAAAGATTTCAGGAGCTGAAAGACTGGGTGCGTGAGCAGAAATTTGACAGACTTGGATGTTTTACCTATTCCCACGAAGAAAATACAGGAGCTTATGTATTAGAGGATAATATTCCACAGGAAGTAAAAGAAGCAAGAGTAGAAGAGATCATGGAGCTGCAGTCACAGATTTCTTGGGAGAAAAATCAGGAGAAGGTTGGGAAAACATTCAGATGTATATTCGATAGAAAAGAAGGCAATTATTTCATCGGAAGAACAGAATTTGATTCCCCTGATGTAGATAATACAGTTCTCGTTTCAGCCGATGAAACCTATATTTCTATAGGAGAATTTGCTGAAGTAAAAATAACTTCTGCAGAAGAATTTGATTTATATGGGGAATTAGTCTGAAAACCTGCTTTTTACAATTAAAATATAGATTTATATTTTTCCGAATATTACCAAAATTTAACTTACTTTATATAGTTGTTAAAATATTGATTATGTTGATTTTCAGCATGTTATTGTTTTATTGGATAAAAGTATCTTATTTTTTTTAGATAAAATGAATAAATTTCAAAATTATATCTTAAATTTGCGCAGTAAGCAATGTTTTAAAATCAAATGCTTCAATGAGTTGCCTATCCAACAAAGCTAAAATAGTTAACCTTAATGGTTCGCAAGTTGGGATGCATCTTCCATTTGGAAATATTGATGGAAAATAATGTAATTTAAAATCTTTAAAAACTTATGAAAAAATTTTTATTAACAGCGACAATGCTCGTTGGCCTTTCGGCAGTTTCCAAGGCTCAGACAACGGGGCGTGTAGGTATTAACACAACCACACCAGCCGCAACATTAGATGTAGTAGCTAATACTACTGACAATGCCAGACCTGATGCCTTACTAGTCCCTCGTATGTCAAGAGCTGAATTAGCAGCTAAAGATGCAGCTTATGTAGCTGCTCAAAATGGAGCTCTTACCTTTGTTACCACTTTAGATGGTACTGCAGCTGGTAAGACAGTAAATGTAACTGGAACTGGCTTCTACTACTATGATGCTCCAAATTCTGTTTGGGTTGCTGTAGGTGGCGGCGGTGCTGCTACCCCTCAGAGATATGAAGGAATCAGAGGTAATATAACATTTGTTAATACAGGTGCTTATACTGTTGCAGCAACGGATAATGTTATAGTTACACAAGCTAGTGTAGGTGTTCAAATTACACTTCCTACACTGACAAATACACCTGCTGATATAGGCCGTATTGTTAAGGTTATTAATAATAATACTACAGCAACGGGATTAACTTATGTAGGATCAACACCTGTTGGGGCGAATTTATCAACTAACCAGGGTAGAGGAATTGAATTCATTTGGACAGGAACTCTTTGGGCTGTTCCACAAAAATAATTTTAAAATTTAGAACAAGATGAAAAATATATTTAGTTTTTTAGCTATTGCAGCTTTTGGTTCCTTAATCAATGCTCAGGTAAACGTTAATAATAATGTTCAGTCTAGCATTAATAATTCAAATGTAGGAATAGACTTAAGCAGTTCTTTTAGTACAGAAGCTGGTGCTGGTCCTAATGTGGGTAAAGGAGTTGTAATCCCGAGTGTAAATTTAGTTAATTTTGAATTTGATCTTGCATTAGCAGATGGTGTTACATTTCCAACATACTTCGACGGTATGCTTGTATATAACAGTTCAACGGGTACAACGCTTACAACCGGTAACAGATCTTCTACTGCGACACCAGTAGCACCAGGATACTATTATTTCTATAATCCAAATGGTGCATCAAATAGTAATGTAACTGCAGGTGTTTGGAGGCCTATTGGCGGAGAATCTCCTAAAGTAACGATTGCTACTACTGAAACAACCACCAATACGCTAATCAATACTACAACAGGTGATAAGCAGCTTTTTGCTATGAAAGGATCTTTTACAGCAAGTGGTACTTCCACAGCCGTAAATATTCCTTCTCCAACAGGGATGACTACTTTATATGGTATTACTATCTATAAAGCAGGAACAAACACTGTTTATGACAGAAGTTTATATTCTTATACAATTGCAACCACTGCAGGAAATGCAATCACGGGTTCGCCAAGTATGTCAGTTGTTTACCCTTCGGGAACATATGATTATGTAATAGAATACTTAAAATAAGATTAATACTTATTTATATATTTAAAACCAATGAGCTATCATTGGTTTTTTGTTTTTATAAGAGTGGTTATAATGGGAGGAATCTTTAGTATTTAAGGACCTCAATTTTGTTTACTTCATTTGAATATAATGAATAAGAAATAAGAATGTTTAAAGCAGAAAGTCAATCCACCTTTTTTAATTAATAGAATTTTGAAGTTACTTTTCTTTCTACTGTTAAAAACCATTGTTAAAATAAATACAGAGTGATATACACCTATGCTCGTATTGACTTCTATTAAACAGGTCTATTCATTTAATATCATAAAATTTTTGTTTTTTATAAGTAACTATAGTCATTATTTAAATTTTTCCAAAAATATTTAAGTTATTGATAATTAGTATTTTAAATAATTTGTAATTTGAATTTTTTCGACAATAAGTTAATTATGTTAACTTTTGATTGTTTTTTTTAACGTTTTTTAACAGTACTACTTAAAACCCCTGTTAATAGGTACTTACAGGCTTTGTTAACATATAATTGAGATTCTGTTAACGGTTTTTAACATATGGAGTAGGGACTTTACAACATTCCTTATACTTTTGCTCCGTCAAAACCAATAAAATTCAAGATGATGAAAAGATTCATTCTCGTAATCATAATGATGATTTCAACCTTAGGTGTTTATTCTTTTACAGGTAATACCTTAGATGCGAAGAAAACAAGTTATGCATCGTACTACCACGATAAGTTTAATGGTAGAAAAACAGCAAGCGGAGAGATCTTTAGTAATTCAAAGTTTACCGCTGCGAACAGAACGCTTCCGTTTGGAACTAATATTAGAGTTACCAATCTGAACAATGGAAAACAGGTAATAGTGAAAATTAATGATAGAGGACCTTTCCATGCATCAAGAGCATTAGATATTTCTAAAGCCGCGTTCGATGAAATCGGAGATATCAGTCGTGGTACCATTCCGGTTGAATATGAAATTGTCGACTAACCTTATGATTTAAATTAAAAAGCCAGCTGATCAGCTGGCTTTTATTATTTTAAACGTTTACTTCCAATAGGGCAGGACAGTGATCAGAATGCACAGCCTCCTTTAGTATTACCGCTCTTGAGAGCTTATCTTTCAGTGTATAGGTTGCAAAATTATAATCTAACCTCCAGCCTTTGTTCTTAGCCCTGGAATTCTGTCTGTAGCTCCACCATGTGTAATTGTCGGGTTCATTATTGAAAAAACGGAAACTGTCAATCAGCTCACATTCTTCAATGAAACTGGTCATCCACTCCCTTTCCATTGGCAGGAAACCGGAAACATTCTTTAAACGGACCGGATCATGAATATCAATAGCCTGATGACATATATTGAAATCACCTGAAATAATAAGATTAGGAATTGTTTTCCTCAGTTCCTTTATATAAGCCAGAAAATCATGGCAGAATTGCATTTTAAACTCTAATCTTTCAATATTGCTGGCAGACGGAACATATACCGAAATTACGGAGTATCCATCGAAATCAGCACGGATGATCCTGCCTTCATTATCATAGCTTTCAATACCACATCCGTATTCAATATGGTTAGGTTTGATTTTTGACGCGATTCCAACGCCGCTATAGCCTTTTCTTACAGCAGAATGCCAATAACTATTATAGCCTATTTTTTCAAGACTTTCAATATCTATTTGATCATTTCCAGCCTTGCTTTCCTGGATACAGACAATATCCGGGTCCGCAGTCTTCAGCCAGCCCAAAAAATCTTTCGTAAAGGCAGCTCTGATTCCGTTAACGTTATATGTAATTAGCCTCATGAGTTTTTAATAAAAAATTTAAAGTGTTCGTTATATTTTGATGGAATAAATTCAGTGATATCATAAACTGCTACCTGATGAATATAAAAAGGATCTTCTTTAATAATCTCTTCAACTTCTTTTTTAGAAACAGCATCGGCTAGTATGATTCCTCCTGTTCTCGGCTCCTTTCTCCCCGAAGCGATAAAATTTCCGGAATGATAATGTTTTTCAAGAAATATATTATGTTCTGGAATGAAGCGCTCTACATTTTCCAGAGCAGTTTTGTAGGTAAGCGAAATAATAAACATTGTTTTTTTGCTAAGATATGAACTCTTGGAGACTATTAAAAGGAGTTGCAAAAAAGAGGCGGCAAAAATCATTCGATTTTTGCCGCCTTAAACCCAAAATTTAAATAAACTATGAAAAAAACTACTTGGGTTCTAAAATGCTGATAGGAATAATACATTCTTCCAATGAGATCCCTCCATGTTGGTAAGTCTCTTTATAGTAATTCACAAAGTGATTGTAATTTTTTGGATAAGCCAGGAAAATATTGTTTTTTGCAAAAATATATTTTGAACTTAAATTTCCTTTTGGAAGGAATAGTTTTTCAGGGTTGGTAACAGCCCATACATCACTGTCGTCATAAGTTAAACTCTTTCCGGTCTTATAACGGATATTTGTTGATGTTTCACGGTCTCCGACTACCTTGCTCGGTTTTTTAACGTATACTGTTCCGTGATCTGTGGTGATCACAAGTTTATATCCGCTTTCTGCAGCTGCTTTGATAATCTTCAGCAATGATGAATTCTCGAACCAGTTAAGTGTAAGAGATCTGAATGTTTTATCATCACGGATCAGCTGGTCTACAATATGATTATCTGTTTTAGCGTGAGAAAGGATGTCAATAAAGTTGTAAACAATTACCAGAAGATCATTGTTCTTATGCTGGTTGAAATCATCATAAATCTTTCGCTCAAAATCTGCATTCAGGACTTTAAGATATTTCATGGATTTAGATCCTAAACCGATTCTTTTCATCTGGTCTTCAAGAAAATCGCGTTCAAACTCATTCTTATTCCCTTCTTCATTATCATTGAACCATTTATCCGGAAAACGCTTTTCAATTTCAGACGGCATCAGTCCTGCAAAGAAAGAGTTTCTTGCATATTGAGTGGCTGTAGGAAGAATACTGTAATAATAATCTTCCGATATTTTATTGTAGTATTTTGTGAATAATGGCTCAATAACCCTCCATTGGTCAAAGCGGAGATTATCCACCATAAGAAGAAGAACTTTTTCTTTCTCTACTTCAGGCTTTACTTTTTCTTTAAAAAGCGTGTGGCTCATTAATGGCTTATCTGGATCTGTAAGCCAGCTTTCGTAATTTTTTTCAATGAATTTGGCAAATTGAATGTTGGCTTCCTCTTTCTGTGATTGCAGAAGATCGGAAAATTCGTTATCCGCTACCTTATCAAATTTAATTTCCCAGCTCAGGATTTTCTTATAATATTCTGCCCATTCCTGGTAAGTTCTGATATAAGAAAGTTCCATAGACAGGTTTCTGAATTCCTGCTGGTACTGAAGAATTGTTTTCTGCTCTACAAGATTATCCTCCTGGAGATTCTTTTTCAATGACAATAAAATCTGGTTGGGATTTACCGGTTTTAGAATGTAGTCCGCAATCTGAGATCCGATGGCTTCTTCCATAATATGTTCCTCCTCACTTTTTGTCACCATCACGATCTTTAAAGAATTATCCTTCTCCTTGATCATGGGAATGGCTTCCAATCCCGAAATACCGGGCATGTTTTCATCAATAAGTGTTAATGCAAATTTCTCCGAATCCATTAGTTCCAGAGCTTCATTTACATTGTTAACAGGGGTTACCTGGTAACCTTTTTTTTCTAAAAATACGATATGGGGTTTGAGTAAATCTATTTCATCATCTATCCATAATATCTTTTCCGACATAATTTATTTTTTTACATGGTTATAGCATCAAAATGTTGACCAATTCCTTTTAAATTCTCACAAATTAGAGACAACAAAAGTTAAATATTAGTTAAATGAAAATTAGGCTCATTAATACTGATACTCAATTTGTTTAGAAACCGGTCTTTATATAATCCAAAGCTCTTTCCAGAACCTCGTCTTTTCCTTCTTGTACACCCTTCACAGTGGGTTTTATGATAATGTCAGGGATAATTCCTATCCGCTGTGTTTCCCTTCCATCAGGATAATACGCTCCAAGTCCTGTAAAGCAGGTATCCAGATCCGCAATTTTAAATCTGATAATATCACCATTAGCTCCTGAAGTATGGCTCCCTATTATCTTAGCCTTTGGATGCTGTTTAAGCATCATGACGGTCGTTTCAGCCTGACTCTGTGTGTTTTCATCTGCCAAAACAACCACGTTCCCTTTATAATAATCCGGATTCTTTCTGCCGATGCTGTTTTTTGCGCTATAAAATTTACTCAAATAATTGGTCTCCGGGAAATTAAATTGATAATAAATTGATTTTTCCGGAAGAATCATCCTGCTTAAAGGAAAAATGGTCTGTTTAGGGTAATTCCTGAGATCAAAAATGATAGACTCTGCAGATTTTAAATCCTTATACATAGTGTCCAGGTCACTTTTCTCAATACTGCCCATATTTACATAACCTGTCTTTTTGTCATTATCCAGAAACTTCCATTTCTGCTGAACAGGTGGTGCTTCCCGGATAATATCTTTGAGAAGATAAGTTTTTGCTCTAACAACCAGATTTTGCCCGTCACGCTCTATTTTTAAGGTAGTAGAATCCCTATTACTGAAAAGAAAAAGGTTTTTTACCTTTAAAATCTTTCCCCAGGAATTGGAAGCAGGAACATATTTTCCAAAACTGTTGACCATCTGAGGAATTGTCCGGTCATCAATATCGTAAATTACATCACCGGTTTTCAGAGGTATTTCTTCGTTGAATTTATTTTTACTGACCCTCATTACGACCAGCTTTCCTTCCGCATAGACATATTCTGCCGGAACTTTTCTCATCCCATACTGACTGGCATTGATCAATGGTGAATGTAAAAAGGCATGAGAGTCATCAGTTTTTGCGACAAGCTCTGCGAGGGTCACATGATAATCTTCATCATTATCGACCGTCAGGAATTTAGGGATCATCTCAGTTAAAACATCATTCCAGTTTTCGTCTGTCTGATATTTGTACGGAAAAAAATATTCTACAAAATTCCAATATCTGAAAAGTTCTAAAAGACTGGTCTTTTTTGAGGTAAATTTTGAACCATATGAATTTTCATTCTTAAAATAAACCTTTTTTCCACCTTTTCCAAAATAATGGCTGCTGCCTGAATTCCTGTTCTTTTGAATAAAAAGCAGCTGTTGGCTTACCTCTTGAGTGAATATTTTCCGATTACCAACCCAGCTCAGGTCAAAATTTCTCAGAAAATATACCTTCTCTTTATCTTCCTTCGAACATTTTTTACATTCATCAACTTTTCCCAGACTGCTGATCCATTTGGAATATAATTCGTTAAGCTGAGCCTTATCTTGAATATGGTCAAGTTCATCAATTTTCTCAAAAAGCTGTTTGTCCCAATCAAAATCCCCTTTTGCAACATGAGGATGGTAATATTTTAAAAATCCCCAGACCTTACAGAGCGATTCCAGCTTTTGGGTTTCTGATAAAGACCGTGCAGAAAAAGATAAACAGAAAAAAAATAAGACGAAAAGAGAAATCTTTCTCATTAAATGGAATGGTTATTTATGCTATCAAAGATATATTTTTAAAACAGAATATGGCGAAAACATCTGCGTAAAATTAATGGATCTGTAGTTGAAAAAGCTAAGACCCAAATACCGCAATTAATTATTTCAGAGACAAGGTGTATAGTATGTTTTGGAACGTTCGAATTCTTTAATAGGAATTTAATTATGCTTAAAATTTAAAATCCCTAACTTTGTTTACTAATACCAAAGTTTCAATGCAGAATAAGCTTAAGATCATCAACGACCCCGTTCATGGTTTCATCAGAATCCCACACGAAATTTTATTTGACGTTATAGAACACCCTTATTTTCAGAGGTTGCGCAGGATTGGTCAGACCGGGCTTCTCAATCTGATATTCCCGGGAGCTACCCATACAAGATTTCATCACGCTTTGGGAGCGATGCATTTGATGTTTACCGCATTGGAAACCCTGCGTCAGAAAGGCGTTAAAATTACCGAGGAAGAAGAAAAAGGAGCCATGCTTGCGATCCTTATGCATGATATTGGGCACGGACCTTTCTCTCACGCATTGGAAAATATGCTGATGGACGACTGGCACCATGAGAAACTTTCCTTATTACTGATGAATAAGTTAAATGAAGAATTTGAAGGTCAGCTTTCTGTAGCCATCGAAATGTTTCAGGGGAAATATCACAGGAAATTTTTCAATCAGCTCATTTCTTCCCAGCTTGATGTGGACAGACTTGATTACCTGAACAGAGACAGCTTTTTCACAGGTGTTTCTGAAGGAAATATCAATACCCAAAGGATTATTTCCATGATGAATGTCTGCAGCGAAGGCGAATTGGTTATCGATGCCAAAGGGGTTTACTCCATTGAAAATTTCCTGACTGCCAGAATGTTTATGTACTGGCAGGTATATTATCATAAAACTTCAGCATTGGCAGAGTTTCTTCTGGTTAAAATCCTGGAAAGAGCAAAATATCTGATCTCTGAAGGAATGGATCTCCCTGCAGGAGACAATCTGAAGTATTTTCTAAACCGCGGGAAAAGTTCTGCTACCGATGAAGATATTTATAGATTTACGCAACTTGATGACAATGATATAATTCATGCGATGAAATCCTGGCAGGATTCGGAGGACTTTATTCTTTCCTATTGGTGCAAATGCGTGATCCAGAGAAACCTTCCGAAAACGGTTATCTCGACACATCCTTTCAAACGGAAGTTTATTGAGGAAAAAATAAAAAATACCAATGAATTTTTCGGAATCAATAACGGAAAAGAGCTTGTACACGAGATTAAAAGAAAATTACTGCCTTATGACACTAAAAAGCAGCCGATTTATTTACTCCAGAAAAACGGTAAAAAGATTAGATTGGAAGAGTCACAGGACCAGTTATTGTCCGGGCTTATGGTACACAAGACTGCCCGGTATATTCTTACATTTCCAAGAGATATTTCCCACATAATATCTTAAATAATCTTAAAATTCACGTTCCTAAAATCAAAAAATGTTTGCGAATTACAGAATTTCTTATCTTTGCAGAATATGGAATTTACAGCTTCGCAAATTGCAAGTTTTATTGACGGACAAATAATAGGCGACGAAAGTACGGTTATTACAGGGGTTTCACCAATTGAGAATGGTGAATCAGGACATCTTTCTTTTATAGCACAGGATCGATTTTCCCATTTTTTAAATACCTCAAAATGCTCCGTAATTATTGTTTCGGAAAAACTTATAGATAAAGTTAATTATAATCCTACCTTAATTGTTGTAAAGGATGCCTACCTTTCTTTTCAGGTTTTAATGAATCTGTATCAGGAAATGCAGGGAAGAAAAGAGGGAATCGAAACCGGTTCTTCTATTCATGAGACTGCCGTGATCGGAGAAAAGGCCTATATCGGAGCATTTACCTATGTTTCAGAGAAAGCTAAGATTGGAGAAGGTTCGCAGATTTATCCGCAGGTCTATATCGGTAAAGGAGTTAAGATCGGTAAAAACTGTAAGATCGACAGCGGAGCCAGAATCTATGACTACTGTATTATCGGGGACAACTGTGTGATCCATTCCAATACGGTTGTAGGCGGTGACGGATTCGGTTTTCAGCCTACTGCTGAAGGATTCAAAAAAATTCCTCAGCTAGGAAACGTTATTATCGAAGATGATGTGGAGATCGGTTCCAACTGTAGTATCGACAGAGCAACTATTGGTTCCACTATTATAGGAAAAGGAACAAAAATCGATAACCTGATCCAAATTGCCCATAATGTGAAGATCGGGCAAAATAATGTGATTGCGGCACAGGCCGGAATTGCAGGGTCTACTACAATTGGAGACTGGAACCAGATCGGTGGACAGGTAGGAGTGGTTGGCCATATCAAAATTGGGAATCAGGTGAAAATTCAGGCCCAGAGTGGTGTGAATTCCAGTGTTAATGATAAAGAAACATTGTATGGTTCCCCGGCGATAAGCTACAATGACTATCTTAGAAATTATGTCCATTTCAGAAATTTCACTGAAATTGTAAAGAGAATAAATAATCTTGAGGATATCTCAAAAGATAAAACTAATGAGTGATATGCAAAAAACACTCCAGAAAGAAGTAACACTTTCTGGAATTGGCCTTCATACTGGTAAAGAAGTAAAACTTACCATTAAACCAGCTAAAGAAAATACAGGTTTTGTGTTCGTAAGAACAGATCTAGAGGGACATCCTCAAGTAGAAGCTGATGTTAATTATGTAGTAGCAACAGAAAGAGGAACAACATTAGAGAAATTAGGTGTAAAAATTACTACCTGCGAGCACCTTTTGGCTGCGTTGGTGGGATGTGATATTGATAATGCCATTCTTGAAATGGATGCCTCCGAGCCTCCAATTTTAGATGGATCTTCAAAATTCTTTGTTGAAGCTATCGAAAGTGTAGGAATAGCAGAACAGAATATTGCCAGAGAATACTTGGTAATCAAAGAAGTACTGAGCTATGCAGACCCTGCGTCAGGATCAGAAATTACCATTATTCCTTCAGATACCTACGAAGTGACTACCATGGTAGATTTTGGAACCAAAGTTTTGGGTACTCAAAATGCTACTCTTAAAAATATTTCAGAATTTAAAGACGAGATCTCATCTGCCAGAACATTCAGCTTTTTGCATGAACTGGAAATGCTTTTGGATCACGGATTGATCAGGGGAGGGGATATATCAAACGCTATTGTGTATGTGGATAAGGATCTTACACCCGACACTACAGAAAAATTGAAAAAAGCATTCGGAAAAGATAATGTTTCTATCAGACCGAACGGTATTCTTGATAATCTTACGTTAAACTATCCTAACGAAGCCGCAAGACACAAATTACTCGATGTAATTGGTGATTTGGCATTGGCAGGAGTAAAAATAAAAGGTAAAGTAATTGCAAATAAGCCTGGACACTTTGTGAACACTCAATTTGCGAAAAAACTGAACCGCCAGTGGAAATTGCAGAAGAAAAAAAATGTTCCGGATTTTGATTTAACCAAAGAGCCGGTTTTTGATATCAATGGAATTATGCGTCTTATGCCGCACAGACCTCCGTTCTTATTGATCGATAAAATTCTTGAACTTTCAGATTCCCACGTGGTAGGTCTGAAAAATGTTACCATGAATGAGCCTTTCTTTGTAGGCCATTTTCCTAAAGAGCCTGTAATGCCTGGAGTATTACAAGTGGAAGCTTTGGCACAGACAGGAGGTATCCTTGTACTGGCCAGCGTTCCGGATCCTGAAAATTACTCTACTTATTTCATTAAAATTGATAAAGTAAAATTCAAAAGAAAAGTAGTTCCCGGGGATACTATGATTTTCAAAATAGAATTGATAGAGCCTATAAGAAGGGGAATTGTTCATATGCAGGGATACGGATATGTGGGAGATACTGTAGCAGTAGAAGCAGAATTAATGGCTCAAGTTGCAAAAAATAAAGTTGATTAAATGATTCATCAATTAGCAGCCGTAGATAAACGCGCGAAAATCAGCAAAAATGTTATTGTAGAACCTTTTACTACAATTGCAGGGGACGTGGAAATCGGAGAAGGAACTTGGATTGGTCCTAATGTTACCATCATGGATGGAGCAAGAATAGGTAAAAATTGCAGAATTTTTCCCGGAACGGTAATTTCTGCGATTCCCCAGGATTTAAAGTTTGATGGTGAAGATACTCAGGTAATTATTGGTGATGAAACTACGATCAGAGAGTGTGTTACTGTAAACAGAGGGACAAAAGCTCTTGGATTTACTAAAATAGGTAAAAACTGCCTTATCATGGCAACGTCCCATATTGCACACGATTGTGTTATCGGAGATCACGTTATCATTGTAAACGGTTGCGGTATTGCAGGGCACGTAGAAATCGGAGACTATACTGTAATGGGAGGTCTTAGTGCTGTGCATCAGTTCGGTAAAATAGGGAAGCATGTAATGATTTCCGGAGGAACTTTGGTAAGAAAAGATATTCCGCCTTATGTAAAGGTTGCAAGAGAACCTATGTCTTATGCAGGAATCAACTCTGTAGGTTTGAGAAGAAGAGGATTTACTAATGAGAAAATTTTTGAGATCCAAAAGATCTACAGAACTATTTTCCAAATGAAAATGAACGTTTCGCAAGCCGTAACTTATATTGAAAAAGAAATGCTTCCAACCGCTGAAAGAGATGAGATCCTTCAGTTTATCCAAAATTCTCCAAGAGGTATTGTAAAAGGATACGGAACAACCAAGGAAAGTAATTAGCAGCTAAAGGGCAACTTTACCTGAGTCAAAAAACTAAAAATAAAAAGATAACATAAATTAATGGCAACAAGCAACGATATCAGAAAGGGACTTTGCATTGAGTACAGTAACGATATTTTTAAAGTAATAGAATTTCTTCACGTAAAACCAGGGAAAGGACCTGCTTTCGTAAGAACAAAATTAAAGTCAGTAACTAATGGGAAAGTGATTGATAATACTTTTTCTGCAGGACATAAAATTGACGAAGTTAAAGTGATCACAAGAAAGTTCCAGTATCTTTATGATGATGAGAACGGATTCCACTTTATGAATAACGATGATTTCTCTCAATTATATCTGAACAAAGAAATGATTGAAAACTCACAGTTCATGAAAGCAGGAGAAGAAGTGACGATCATTTTAAAAGAAGCTGATGAAACGCCGCTTTCTGCCGAACTTCCTCAATCTGTTTATCTTGAAGTAGTGGAAGCTGATCCGGGAGTAAAAGGGAATACAGCAACCAATGCTCTTAAGAATGCAATTGTTGAAACGGGAGCTAGAGTAATGGTTCCTTTATTCATCGAGCCGGGAGACAAAATTAAAGTAAGTACAGAAGACGGCAGCTACTTAGAAAGAGTAAAATAATCATTAAATTTACATAAATTCGGTTTGCATTAGCAGTCCGAATTTTGTTTTTATAAGAAAATCAATTGTTATGAGATTCCATTCTCCACAAAAGCTCAAAACTATTGCCGATTTAATAGGCTCAGAATTTGTTGGTCCTGAAGACTTTGAAATTCTGGGAACCAATGAGATCCACATGGTTAAACCGGGTGACATTGTTTTTGTCAACCACCCGAAATATTACGATAAAGCACTGAATTCTGCAGCGACAATTATTCTGATCGACAAAAAGGTAGAATGTCCGGAAGGAAAAGCACTTCTGGTTTCTGATGATCCTTTCAGAGACTTCAATAAGATTAATACTCATTTTACAAGAATATACAACTTCACCGAAGAGCTTCACGATGTTGAAATAGGAGAAGGAACCAGAATTCACTCTTCAGCAGTCATTGGAAACAATGTAAAGATTGGGAAAAACAGCCTTATCTTCCCTAACGTGGTGATCGGAGACAGAATCGAGATTGGGGATAATGTTATTATCCAATCCGGAACCGTATTGGGCGGGGATGCTTTCTATTACAGAAAACTGAACGGAAATTTTGACCGTTTGATCTCCGTAGGAAATGTCATTATTGAAAACAATGTAGAGATCGGAAATAACTGTACGATCGACAGAGGTGTTACAGATTCTACCGTAATTGGGGAGGGTTCAGTTTTGGATAACCAGATTCAAATAGGTCATGATACCGTTATCGGGAAAAAATGCCTTATTGCATCACAGGTTGGAATTGCCGGATGTTGTGTCATAGGAGATGAAGTGACACTTTGGGGACAGGTTGGTATCGCTTCCGGTAATAAAATTGAAAGCGGATCCGTTATTCTTGGTAAAACAGGAGTGAACAGAGATCTTAAAAAAGGAACGTACATTGGGATGTTTGCAGAAGATTTCAAAGGCTATTTGAAAAAAGAAGTAAAGCTGAGAAATCTCAAATAAACTATTCACTTGGTTTTGTCCAAAATCAAAGAAAAATAAGTAAATTTGTGAGCATTAATAAAATATTTAAATAAATTAAAACATCAATAAAATGTCAATTTTAGTAAACAAAGATTCTAAAGTAATTGTACAAGGATTTACAGGGAACGAAGGTACTTTCCACGCGGGCCAGATGATTGAATACGGAACCAACGTAGTAGGAGGGGTTACTCCAGGAAAAGGAGGATCTGAGCACTTAGGAAAGCCTGTGTTCAATACAGTAGCTGATGCCGTTCAAAAAGCTGGCGCCAATGTAAGTATTATTTTCGTACCACCTGCATTCGCTGCTGATGCGATTATGGAGGCTGCTGAGGCAGGGATCAAAGTTATCGTATGTATTACTGAAGGTATTCCTGTAGCAGATATGGTGAAAGTAAAATCTTACATCGCTGACAGAGATTGCAGATTAATCGGTCCAAACTGTCCGGGAATCATTACTTCTGAAGAAGCTAAAATTGGTATCATGCCAGGATTCGTTTTCAAAAAAGGTAAAGTAGGTATCGTTTCAAAATCAGGAACTCTTACTTATGAAGCTGCTGATCAGGTTGTAAAAGCTGGTTACGGTGTTTCTACAGCAATCGGTATTGGTGGTGACCCAATCATTGGAACTACGACAAGAGAAGCTTTGGAATTATTCATCAACGACCCTGAAACTGAAGCGGTAGTAATGATTGGTGAGATCGGTGGTGGATTAGAAGCTGAAGCTGCAAGATGGTATAAAGCAAGCGGATCTACTAAACCGGTTGTAGGATTTATTGCCGGACAGACTGCTCCTAAAGGAAGAACTATGGGACACGCTGGTGCTATCGTAGGAGGTGATGAAGATACTGCTCAGGCAAAAATGCAGATCATGAGAGAAAACGGAATCAACGTTGTAGACTCTCCTGCAGATATTGGTGTTACTGTTGCAAAAGTTCTAGGATAAAACATACAAAAACAAAACATATGAAAAAATTTTTATTAACCTCAGCATTGACCCTTTCAACTCTGTCGTTTGCCCAGATCGACTTTGCAAATACAAGATTTGGTGTCACGGCAGGAGGTAACTACTCCAGAGTAAGAAATGCCCATAACCCTTCTGGTCCGAGATTCGCATTCCAAGGTGGAGCTTTGGCTCTTATCCCGATCGGGAAGGCAAACCAGTTCTTTTTACAGCCGGAAGTCGTGTATTACGGTGCAGGAGAAACCGGTAAAGATAAAGAGTCTAAAGGAAAAGATGGTTATGATGCAGTATATGGTAACAATTATCTGAGCGTACCTGTTTATTTTAAAGGATATTTTTCTGAAGCAGAATCTGAATTCTTTGGAATGATAGGGCCAAGATTTAACTTTTTGATGAGCCAGAATGTTAAAAATCCTCCGGTAAGCAGACCATATTATGACCCGGATGTTACCGATCCTTTATATCCGTCAGTAAGCGGAAAAGCATCAAGCTTTAACTTTGCTTTGGGATTAGGTGTAGGATACAGTTATAAGAGACAGCTGGAACTGGCTCTTAAATATGACCTTGGTCTTTCAGATACTTATCCTGATCTTGCAAAAGAAAAAGGAGGTACTACTAAAGGCAAGTCTGAGCAAGTGATCAGCTTAAGCTTAAGCTATATTTTCAAATAGAATAACGAGTTATTCAATGATAAAAAAATCCCGAAAATTTAAATTTCCGGGATTTTTGTTTTTTATCACTAAAAGTTGTCGCTGAACTCATTATGACCTGGGAAGCTGTAGCATTAAAAAAATTAAATCCAGATCTGTTAAAAATTTCCACTGTTTGATTGCGGGTAAAATACTGAGACAAAGCAGCAGTAGGTCCACACGGGTTTTGGGAATTTTAGAAGCAAGTTTTAATTTTTAGTGGAAGATTCCAGCTTTGAATTTTTGGTTCATTTCAAGACAAAAGAAACTTTTTAGGCTTATCCTCTGATCCACTTCCAGATCTCCTTTAAAGTTGCTTTGTTTCCATACATCAAAATCCCTACACGGTAGATTTTTCCAGCAAGGAATATCATAAGGATGGTAGTTCCCAGCAATAATACAATAGACAAAGCAATCTGCCATGCAGGAACCCCGAACGGTATTCTTGCGATCATCGCAACTGGCGAAGTAAACGGGATAATAGACAGCCAAAAGCCTAATGGACCGTCAGGATTGTTCATCAGGGAGAAGCTTCCATACATTCCCAACGTAAGCGGTAAAATAGCAAATAAAGTGAACTGCTGAGTCTCCGTTTCATTATCTACTGCAGAACCGATGGCTGCATAGATTGAACTGTAGAAAATATATCCCAAAAGGAAAAATACGATAAATACAAAAATAATCAACGGAAAATTTAATTCCAGTAAACTGTGTGAAACCTGTGTTGCAATCTGGGCAATATCCAGCTTGTTGGCAATCTCTTCATTGCCTCCCGGAATGTTCTTTTGGAAAGAAGAAAATCCTGTATTTAAAACCAATGCACCTATAACAGACATAGAGATCCAGATCAGAAACTGTGTCAAAGCGACCAGAGTTACTCCTAATATCTTACCCATCATCAGTTCAAACGGCTTGACAGATGAAATAATAATCTCAACCACACGGTTGTTTTTCTCTTCAAGAACGCTTCTCATAACTCTTACACCGTAAATAATGATGAACATAAAAGTGACATACATCAAAAGGATGCTTAAGCCACTTTTTACACCGAAAGCAAGATCAGAATCTTCCTTATTGTTATCAGAAACATTAATGGTTTTTAAAGTAAAGCCTTTGTCAAGACTGTTCAGCTGGCTTTCTTCAATACCAAGCTGCTTGATTTTTTCCTTTTTGATCACATCTGTAATATCAGAAACGATCTTTTGTTTCGTATCAAAGCCCATTTTGGCATTTACGATAAGTCTTGTACCGTTTTCAAGTCCGGTATAGTCATGATCTTTCAGCTCAGGAAGGATCAGAATACCATCCAGGGATTCATTGTCTTTCAGGTTATTGATCTTCGCTTTCTCATCCGCTGCAGAAACAAATATGTAATTCAGTTTATCATTAGATTTCAGTTGATCTTTAAAAAGTCCGCTTCTATCCACAACTTCAATAATGCTGTGAGATTCGTTGGCTTTAAACATTAATCCGATCACTGCTCCAAAGCCAATCAGTAAAATAGGTGCGAGTAGCGTTAATATAATGAAGGACCTTTTCTTAACCTGTGTAAGAAACTCTCTTTTTGTAATTAAAAAAATATTGTTCATAAAATTAAGAATGATTACTTACGGCATTAATAAACACTTCATTCATGCTTGGAATTCTTTCGTCGAATGACCTTACTTTTCCTACATTCACAAGATCCAGAAGGATATCGTTCTGCCCGCTTTCATTTTTCAGATCAAAAGAAACCAGGTTATTTTCATTAGAAAAATTAAAAATATTATGGCTGTTTTTAAAATTCTCAAACTTGGTTTCATCTACTTCAGAAAGAGTGACTCCGAAAATATTTTTTTTAAATTTTTCTCTTACATCAAAGACCCTTCCATCGATAATTTTTTTAGAATTGTTGATCAGCGCCACATAATCACACATTTCCTCAACACTTTCCATTCTGTGTGTAGAAAGAATGATCGTCGTTCCGTTATTTTTGAGATCAATGATCTGATCTTTAATTAAATTGGCATTTACCGGATCAAAACCTGAAAAGGGTTCATCAAGAATCAGAAGATGCGGACGGTGAAGAACTGTTACCACAAACTGGATCTTCTGTGCCATCCCTTTTGAAAGTTCTGAAAGTTTCTTTTTCCACCACTGATCGATATTCAGTTTTTCAAACCACTTCTTGGCTTCGTTCAGAGCATCACTTTTGCTCATCCCTTTCAGTTCCCCGAAATAAAGGATCTGATCACCCACGCTCATGTTTTTATATAACCCTCTTTCTTCGGGCATATAACCGATGTCTCTGATATGGCTGGGATTAAGCTTGTTTCCATTAATGAATACATCTCCGGAATCCGCCTGGGTAATTTGGTTGATGATACGGATAAAGGAAGTTTTTCCGGCTCCGTTCGGGCCTAGAAGACCGTAAATACTGCCCTGTGGTACATGGATGCTGAAATCATCCAATGCTACTTTCTTCCCGGCACTATAGGTCTTTCTGATATGTTCAGCTTTAAGCATTAAATTGTTTTTAACAATGAGTATAAAAAGTCCTTAAAGTTACGGAAATATTAAGGCAGAACTGATGCAAAAGAAAAAATCCTGATGATTATCAGGATTTAATTTTATTGTTTTACAATTTGAGTAACCTTTTGGGTATTATCGCTTAAAATATAGCGGATCAGATATTTCCCGGGTTTCAGTTTTTCAATATTGATTTCTCCGGAATTCATGTTGACAGAATAGTTAGCTACCTGTGTTCCTAAAATTGAATAAAAGGTTACACTTTTGATCTTTAAGGCAGAATCTTTTGCTTTGATCAGAAGGAAATCTTTTGCAGGATTTGGGTAGGCAACCAATACGCCGTCATCAGACTTCTGTGTGATGGAACCCGGCTCTCGCAACTGTGCCTGTATATTATTGGAAAACCCAACGAAAGCGCCTATAAATAAAAATAAAAGTAAAAGTTTTTTCATCAAATTATAATTTCTCGAATGTATTAAAACAAAAATAAACAATTCTACAATTCTATACAATAGTTTTTTATATAAGTTGTAGTAAATTTGTAGAAACTTATTCAAAAAGTATTCCAAAATGATACATTCAAGAAATAGAAGACTTAGAGTTAATGAATCTATCAGAAGTTTAGTAAGAGAAAATACCCTTACAACTGATGATTTTGTAATGCCGATTTTCGTAATGGAGGGCGGAAATCAACAAGAAGCGATACCGTCGATGCCTGGGATTTTCAGGAGGAGTATAGATTTAACGGTAAAGGAATGTAAGGAGTTATTTTCTTTGGGTGTAAAATCTGTCAATCTGTATATGAAAGTATCAGAACATTTGAAAGACAATACAGGAAAAGAAGCATGGAACAAAGACGGACTGATGCAGCAGACGATCAAAGCGATCAAAGATGCAGTTCCGGAAATGATTGTGATGCCTGATGTAGCTTTAGACCCTTATTCGATCTACGGTCATGACGGGATCATTGAAAACGGAAAGATCGTGAACGATGCTACCAATGATGCACTGGCAAGAATGTCTGTATCCCATGCTGAAGCCGGAGCAGATATTGTGGCGCCAAGCGACATGATGGACGGAAGAGTACTGGCAATTCGTGAAGCTTTAGAGGAAAGCGGATTTGCCGATGTAGGAATCCTGAGTTATTCTGCAAAATATGCAAGTTCTTTCTATGGACCTTTCAGAAGTGCTCTGGACAGTGCACCGAAAGACAATATGGAAATTCCGAAAGATAAAAAGACCTATCAGATGGATTTTCACAATTCCCGTGAAGCTTTGAATGAGGTATTCAAAGATATTGATGAAGGAGCTGATATCATTATGATCAAACCAGGCCTTCCTTATCTGGACATCGTTTCTAAAGTTCGTGAAGCTATTGATCTTCCGATAGCAGTTTACAATGTGAGTGGAGAATATGCCATGGTAAAAGCAGCTGCACAGAATGGATGGCTGGATAATGATAAAACAATTATTGAAAGCCTTACCTGCTTCAAGAGAGCTGGAGCAGATATGATCTTTACGTATTTTGCGAAAGAAGCTGCAATGATTTTAAATAAATAGAAAATTGTTAAAAATAAAACACCTCAATTTGAGGTGTTTTTATTTTTTATCCGAAACAAGCTGTATAATAAGGACTTGAAGGTGTTATGGGATTTTCTCCACCGTTGTCATTGACACAGACATTGGTTGGGCAAAGGTACCATCCTGAGGGACAATTACCGTTTGCATCAGGAAATCTGATATTTCCACCGTTGATGTTCTTGAGTTGTTTTTTCGTTAATTTTTTCATGACAAATATTTTATAGGTTAGTAAAACTAAGATAATAAAAATTTGTCACATAATATTGAAATCTTTTCCTTTAGTGAATTTTGCTGCAAAAGGAGCTTGGTTTCCGGAGTATTTTAAGACAAAATGCTTCTTGGTATCCGTATCTATTTTAGCATCCACATCTACATTCTGTGTCTGAAAGCTCACGTCTAATCCAACTCCCGACTCTTTTTCAAGAAAAATCTCTACACTTTCAGCATAAAAGAGGGAAGTGCTCAAATAATTGAACTTAATGTTCTTTCTGTAGGTCTTAGATTTACTTTGTGTAAACAGAGAATAATTTTTAAGAATTTCAATTCCTGGAGAATCAATGTTTGTTACCCTGGATTTGGTTACGCCGTTTACCCTCACTGAAAAGCTTTTGGCATTTTTAATGTTGCCGTTTACTCCGATATTGAATAAAGAAGGGAGCGACAGGCCATATTCAACCATGCTCTCTTTTGTGAATTCAAAATCAGGGATCAGTGCAGGATGTTTAGGTGTATTGATTAGCTGCTCCTTTACCGTATTAAGAACATCTCCTGAAAACAGGAATCCTATAAGATTATTTCCGGTAGTTCTCCAGTTTCTTCCATTCCATTCGAAAATCTCGCAAAGCAGCGTATCTACGGACGAATGGGGAAGAAGGTCCATATCCTGCCATTTGAAAACTTCCTTGGCATAAGGCCTTCTGTCAACAATATTAATACCCAGATCCAAGGCAAGAAGATCTGTCAGGTCTTGATTATTTTCCATATTATTTTAATTCTTGATTTGGTGGTATAAAATTATGGAAATAAAATAATTCTTACAACCAACCTTTTCTTCCGTAAACATAAGTGTCATCAAACTGCTTATCGCTCATGAACAGGTATAAAATCCCTTCAATAAAAGGAATGATAGAAGCTGCTCCTAAAGTGACAATATTAAGGACAAGCTGAATCACACCTTCTTTCGTATAGCCAAGATAGAATTTATTTAAAGCCAGCCAGCCTACAAGAATTCCTAATATTGCTGCAGGAATTTTCTTTTCCGAACGGTAAGGAACATTATTCTGCTGATTTTGGGTGCCTTCTGTTTTTGTATAACCGTAATTTTCCATTGTTAATTTCTTTGTGATGAGTAAAATGATTTTTCAATATGTCGAATAAAATCCCTAAGAGTTACAGGATAGCAGTTTAAATAATGACTTTCTGTAGCACGTTTATACTGGACGAAGTTGAATCTTTATCAGAACCTATCTAAAAAAATACAAAAAAAGTCTGCCGCTTAAAAAACTGCAGGTACATTTCATAATCTAAAATTTGAATTCAAAAAAACTTTATCTTTGCTCCTATGATTTTACGAGGAGAAAACTTAATCAAAGAATACGGTCCTAAAAAAGTAGTAAAAGGCGTTTCTGTACAGGTTCAACAGGGAGAAATTGTTGGTTTGCTTGGTCCCAACGGAGCAGGAAAAACCACTTCGTTTTACATGATCGTAGGACTGGTTAAGCCTACTTCAGGAAAAATTTTCCTGGATAAACAGGAGATTACCACCGATGCTATGTATCGCCGTGCTCAAAAGGGCATCGGTTATCTGGCACAGGAAGCTTCAGTTTTTAGAAAGCTGTCCGTAGAAGAAAATATTATGGGTGTCCTGCAGCTTACCAAGCTTTCAAGACGTGAGCAGCAGATTAAATGTGATGAGCTGATAGAAGAGTTTTCACTGCAGCACGTACGTAAAAACAGAGGTGACCTTCTTTCGGGGGGGGAAAGACGTAGAACAGAGATTGCACGTTGCCTTGCCACAAGCCCGAACTTTATTCTTCTTGATGAGCCCTTTGCCGGAGTAGACCCGATTGCAGTAGAAGATATCCAGAAAATTGTAAGAAGCCTGGTAGATAAAAATATCGGAATCCTGATCACGGACCACAATGTACAGCAGACTTTAGCCATCACCAACAAAACATACATCATGTTTGAAGGGAAAATCCTGAAAGAAGGACTTCCGGAAGATCTTGCCAACGATCCGCAGGTAAGAGAAGCTTATCTTGGGGAAAACTTTGTGTATCAGAGTATTTTAGACAAACCGAAAAAGAAAAAGTACATTTACAATATCTGGGCAGGTAACTTTGATTCAAAAACCCAGCTGCAGGGATTTGTAGATGAAAACTTTGGACAATATGATGATCTGAGACTGATGTATGGCTTTGAAGATATCAGCTTTGCATCCCTTGCCAATTCTGAGATTGAACATATTTTCAATGATGTAGTAGATAAAAATGCTAATAATTCATTCGTTTTCCAAAAGAAAGAACTGACTTCACAATATCCTCTGGAACAGGCACAGGCTGAATCCAAAGCGGCCAGCAAGCCAGAGCTGCATTATCTTACAACCTATTTCTACGAAGGATAAAAACTGGATATATTGTAAAAGTATTTGCTGAAAAATAGAATAAAACGTACCTTTTCTTTCGGAAACGGTACGTTTTTTAGTTAAAATAATTCTATGGCAAAACCCTTTAACAGAACAGTTACTTTATTCGGGATCTACAAACAGCTCGTTCCATTTATAAAGCCTTACCGTTTAATGATTTACGGGACGCTCTTTCTTACTTTTTTAGGAGCTCTGGCAGCGCAGGTCAATCCTATTGTATTAAAATATACGGTAGATGAGGTGACAAAGCTTACCCATCTTCCGCATCCGATGTCTGAAGGGATTCACATCCTGGTAGTGATCTCCATTATTTTACTGGGAAAAGAACTGCTTAATATTTTTATCAACTTCGGACAGAAATTTTACGGCGAAAAAATAAGGATCAATGTAAGCTCTGTTCTGGCACAGTCTGCCATTGATAAAATACTGATGTACCGGGTGGCGTATTTCAATGATGAGAATCATGAATCCGGAAAACTGCAGATCAGGATAGACCGTGGAATCGAAAGTTTAACAAGGCTGGTACAGAATTTTTTCATCGATATACTGCCACTTTTTTCCAATGCTATTATTGCCCTGATCATTATGTATATGCAGAATGTGTATGTAGGGATGGTTTCTACGATCATTATTCCAATCTATTTTTATATAAGCTCATTACAGGCAAAAAAGCTTGGGGGAGTGCGCCGTCAGCTCAGAAACCAAAGGGAGAGAAAAACGTCAGGACTTTTGAACCTGATCAACTCTATTATGGTGATCAAAAGCTTTGTCCGGGAAAAATTTGAAGGCAAAAAGCAGTATGATCTGCAGATGGAGCTGATGGAAAGCCAGATGTTCACCAGAAAAACCAACTTTATTTATGACGGTTTAAAAACCTTTATTGAACAGTTCGGAGTGGTTTTAATTATTCTTCTGACCGTTTATCTGGTGCTGGATCAGCAGATGACTATTGGGGCTATTATGCTTCATATTATGCTGTTCAATAATATATCAGCGCCTATACGCCAGCTGCACAGGATTTATGACGATATGAATGATGCTATGATCTACGCTGAAGGTTATTTTGAAATCCTTAATGCAGAAGATGAAAAAGAACCGAACGGAAGTTTTATAGAAAAGGAGATCAAAGGTAATTTTGAACTGAAAAATGTAGATTTCAGCTATCCCAACGGAACAAAAGCCCTGCACAATGTTTCCATGAAGATAGAGAATGGGAAAACAACAGCATTAGTAGGATTGAGTGGAGCTGGAAAATCAACAGTGATCAATCTTCTCTGTAAGTTTTACCTTCCGAATTCCGGAGAGATTTTATTGGACGGAGTGGATCTAAATAATTATGATAATACCTTTCTGAGGGACGAGCTTGGCCTGGTATTGCAGAAAAACCATATTTTTCAAGGAAGCATTGAAGACAATATCCGGTATGGCGATATGAATGCCAGTTTTGATGAAATTCAGGAAGCTTCAAAAAAAGCATATCTTCATGATCAGATCCTTGATCTTCCTGATGGTTACAATCACGATGCAACCCAGCTTTCCGGTGGTCAGCAGCAGAGAATTGCCATTGCGAGGCTATTCCTGAAAGATCCACCTATTATTTTCCTGGATGAACCTACTGCCAGTCTGGACGCTATTGCCACCGAGCAGATAAAAAACTCACTGGATGCCATCAAAGAAGGCCGTACTGTGGTCATTATTTCCCATTCACTGTCACAGATTCTGGACGCGGATACCATTTATGTGATGAAAAAAGGAAGGGTAGTGGAAAGTGGAGCTCATGACGAGCTGGTTCAGCTTAACGGAACTTACCGGGAGATCTTTGATGCATCTGCCAGAAGTTTGAATCTGGATAAACTGGTGAATTCTTTTAAGGATAATTGATCTTTTTTCCCGCAGATCATACTGATTTCACAGATTTTTATGCATTATGGACCTGCTTAATCCGAGAGAGAATCCTGATTTATATTTTCCGGACCAAAAAAGATTGATAGATTTGCTGTATCAATATGAACGACCATTATCTTAAAAAACTCGACAGAGTAACGGCTATTCTGACACAATTACAGTCAAAACCGACCGTAAGGGCACAGGACCTTGCAGCAAAATTTGATGTCAGTATCCGCACGATCTACCGGGATGTCAAAACGTTGGAAAATGCCGGGATTCCTATTATAGGAGAGGCAGGAAACGGCTATTCCCTGATGGATGGCTATAAGCTTCCGCCCATCATGTTTACAAAAGAAGAGGTATTGAGTTTTATCACCGCGGAAAAACTGATGCAGAAATTTTCTCACCAAAGCCTTGGGAATCATTACCAGATGGCCATGGAAAAAGTTCGCTCTGTGCTTCGGAATTCAGATAAAAACCTGATCCTGAATATTGAAAAGCAGATTGATGTTTATAATCATCATCCACAGGCAGATGACACGATCAAAAATGTGATACCTACCATTCTGGAAAGTATTGCAGATAAAACACAGCTGTTCATTGAATACAAAACAGTTGATTCCCGGATAACGAAAAGAACTATTGAAGCGGTCGGTATTTTCTTTGAGTTCAATTACTGGTATATTATGGCCTTCTGTACCATGAGAAAAGATTTCAGACAGTTCCGTGTCGACAGGATTCTGCAGATTCTCAAAACCCAAAATCCCTTTTCACAGGAATACGGACAGATCAATGATTACAGAAGGTATTCGAAAGGGGAAAAAACCAGAGTAAGACTTTTAGTTGAGAAAAAAATAATAGGACATATCGTTAATTCCAGAAGATATTATGGATTTATCGAAGAAACGGAAACAGAACATGGAATTGAAATGATCTTTGATACGGAATGGATAAACGAAGGTTTTCCCAGGTGGCTGATTACATTTGCAGATTATGCGACCATTTTGGAGCCGGAATCTTTAAAAATAAAGCTCAGAAATCTGGCTTCGGATATTTCAAAAAAAATGGAATAGAGAATATAAAATCCGGCTTCACATTCGTGAAGCCGGATTTTTAGAAATTTATATCATCTGAATAAGGAAAAACTTTTACTTAAACTAAAAGACAAAAAATCAAAAACAACAAAATCTGTAGTGTCTATATTTAATGAATGGAGAATCTGTATGATTTGTTTTGTGATTCTGAAGTTTCCTCTTTTTGTCTGAGTTGAATCATCATTTTCAGTCTAAGCAAAGGCATTAATGATCCTAGAATCTCTCCCAAAAAAAAGGGGGCTCAATTCCTAAAGCTCTCAGATAGACATATCCCTGGCCTCTGTGGTGAATTTCATTATCTACGAAGTAAAGAATATTCTGGTACACCGGAAATTCATACTGACCGAATAGATTAAAAGTTTCCTGGAAACGTTCTTCTGTAATCTGGCCGAAGTACTGGTTAATAACATCCGTTTCTTCATCCCATTTTTTCAGAAGATCTTCTTTTGTTTTCGGATTGAATCCTTCCTCATTGTAAGCTTCCATGTTTTTACCAACAATTCCTTTCAAAGCAGGCCCTCCGATGCTGATCAGTTCTGTCGCCAGTTTTGCGAAAGGTCTCATTCCTCCTACAGAAAATTCAAATAATTCTTTCTCAGGAAAAGCTTCTATTACTCTTCTTGTCAGATTTCTGTGTCCCTGCCAGTGCTCTAATAATTGGTCAGAAGTCATGAATTGTTTTGTGGCTGTTGCTGTAGTTGTCATAATTGTATTGTTTAGTTTGTTATTGTTGATACAAAGGTATGGCAGAGTTATGACAACAGTTTGTCAGTAGGATTTTTGATATTAAAAAATATTTTATTTCTTTACTGAAATATCTGTAGCTGTTTTCCGTTAGAAGGGAAGTGTATGGATAAAAAAGAATTGGATCCTTATTAGAATTTTAAAATGAAGAAGTATATTTTGCCTGTTATTCCCGCTCTTTTATTAATATCATGTAATAAAATTGAAGAAAAGATAGACCAGACCGTTCAGAAGACTACTGAAGCGGTACAGCAGAAAACCCAGCAGGCGGTTGAAGAAACAGTGAAGAAAACAGTCAGTGAATCAATTAATTCTTTAACGAATTCTCAGGATATAAAGTTCAACCAGGTATTTCCTGATGGAGGAAAACATATAGTTTCAGAGGACACCGGAAAGAAATTTAAATTTCCTAACGGTTCCGAAGGCTATATTTTCAAATATAAATCAGATATCACAATACTGCTTCCTTTTCTGGAAAAGCAGCCTTCTTCCGATGAAAACAAATCAGATAAAACAGCCCGTAAAATAGACGGCCAAAGCATCATCGACAAAATAAGTTTTGTTTCAAAATTTCTTCCCGAGAATACTTTTGACACCAGTTTCTTAGAAGATATTAAAAATGATAAGAATATAGAATATTATAAGCTGAAAAGGTTTCCCCACAACAGTACAATAATCTATAACCCCAAAAACCAGACCATCATACAATATGTAGAGGTAAATAAATAATTTGTAAGTGACCGGATTTGTCCGGTCATTTTTATTACACCGAATATATTCAATAGGAATGGGCTAAAGCCCATTTAAACGATTATTCACCATTAATCCGGCTTTAGCCAAACCTACATTCATATTTATCTCTGCGGGAATATTGCATTTCCATGTTCCAGGATCATGAATACATTTTGCTTTTTACATTGTACAAAATAAAGTAATTTAGTGCTATGAAAATTTATACGAAAACAGGAGATAAAGGACAGACCGCTTTATATGGCGGCACAAGAGTTTCCAAAGCCAGTGCAAGAGTGGACAGCTACGGAAATATAGACGAGCTTAATTCATTCATTGGTATTTCCAAAAGTCATATTGAGGATGAAGAAGTTTTGAAGCAGTTGAAAAAAATTCAGTTTGATCTCTTTACTGTTGGTTCGGAAGCTGCGACGCCGGTTGATAAATTAATGTTGGCCAATGGAAAATCACGTCTGCCATTAATCATTTCAGACACTGAAATTGAAGAGCTGGAACAGTGGATGGATGCTTTTGAAGAAAAGCTGGAGCCTCTGCAATACTTTATTCTTCCCGGTGGCGGAAAATCGGCAACATTTTTACATGCTGCAAGAACCATCTGCAGAAGAGCAGAACGTTCTCTGGTTTTCCTGAATGAATCTGAAGAAGTACGTCCTGAGCTGATCAAGTATCTGAACAGACTTTCTGATTATCTTTTTGTTCTGGCAAGATATATTTCAAAAATCAATAACGAACCGGAAGAATATTGGAATCCGAATGAAAGATAAAGCATTACTTTTCATTAACGGAGACCATCCGAAAAACTTTCCAGATCCGGATCAGTATGGCTTAATTGCCTGTACAGACGGTGCATTTCATTATTTAAAGCAGTTAGGTTTTCCCTTAGGGAAGTTGGACTTTATTTCCGGTGATTTCGATTCCCATTCAGGGGCAGACGAGGACGTTTATCAAGAAAAATTTATCCTTACCCTGGATCAGGATAAAACAGATTTTCATAAAGCTTTGGAAATTGTTTTAGAAAGAGGATGCATTTCTGTAGATGTCTTTGGAGGAAGCGGTGGCGAGCAGGACCATTTTTTAGGAAACCTTACCGTCGCTTATGCATTTAAAGACCAGTTGAAAATAAAGTTTTATGATGATTTTTCTGAATATTATTTTGTCCCGAAAAATTTTAAAATGAGAGGGGTTAAGAATAGAATGATCTCATTGTATCCTTTTCCTTCAGTTGAAAATATAACAACAACAGGATTAAACTGGCCATTGACCAATGGAAAGCTAAACATCACTTCAAGAATAGGGACAAGAAATTTTGCGGTTGAAGATGAGGTTACCATTCAGTATCAATCTGGTGACCTTCTGTTTTTTGTAGGAGTTAATGAAATAGAAAACCCCGGAATGTATTGAAATCATTCATAAAAATATCAATCCTGTTCATGGTGATATTTTGTGTTTTATCCTGTAAAACACAGAATTTTGCCCGGCCCGAATATGGTAAAAATGAAACGGATCATCTTATTGAAGTTAAAAAAGTATACAATTTCAGGACGGTCGGGGACATTAAAAATACTGAAGGCAGAACTTTAAAAGCAGGAAAACTTTACAGAAGCGGTCATCTTCACAAACTGAAGAAAAGATCATTCAAAGAAATTCAAAGCCTGGGAATAAAAGAAGTCATTGATCTTAGGAATTCAAAAGAAATTTCTGATAAACCGGACCAACTTCCCGATGGCATCATTTATAAAAAATATTCAGCCTTTGCAGATGAAGGAGACCAGTTGACTCAGGCCAGAAAACTGGTTCTGAAAGGAAAGGTTAACAGTTCCGATGCTGATAAAAGAATGATTGATTTCTACAGAGAATATGTAACAGAAAATCCGGAAGTGATCAGAAAAATCATCACTGAAATTCTGGAATCCGAACAGCCGGTCCTCTATCACTGTACCGCAGGGAAAGACAGGACAGGAATAATAACTGCTTTAATTCTGGCTATTCTAAAGTTTGATAAGGAAACAATTTACAATGATTATCTCTTATCCAATAATTACAGGAAAAAATTAGTCATGAAAAGGCTAAGTCTGGCTGACAACTTACATTTTCTATATCCCAAAATGGATGTAAAGGTTCTTGAAAAGCTGAGTTGGGTGGAAATCGCTTATCTCGATGCAGCTTTTGATGAAATCAATAAGAAATATGGCTCCACCGACACTTATATTCAAAAGGTATTGGGAATTTCAACGGATAAGAGAGAAGAATATATTAAGAAGTTTACAAATTAATAATCTGTTTCGGTTTTTGCCTGATCCTGTTTTGAAATTTATAATAAATTTAACGCTTAAAAATCAAACTTTTTTAGCAATTTTGCATTTCGTAATTCACTTGTCAAGAAATGAAAATAAAGTACTCGGAACTTATTGATCAGACATTATATTTTCCTACGGAAGAATTTAATGTTTCTGAGAACAATTTGTTATTTCACGATGTTCCTTTAATGGAAGTCGTTGAAAAATTTGGCACCCCGCTAAAAATTAGCTACCTGCCAAGAATTTCTCAAAACATCCAGAAGGCGAAAAGCTGGTTCAGGGAAGCTTTTGAGAAAGCCGAATATAAAAAGAATTATACCTACTGCTACTGTACAAAATCCAGTCATTTCAATTTTGTGCTTGAAGAAGCTCTTAAGAACGATATCTCTATCGAAACTTCTTCAGCATATGATATGGACATTGTAAAATCTCTTTATGAGAAGGGAAAAGTAGATAAAAATATTGAAGTCATTTGTAATGGATTCAAAACTGATGATTATCTGGTGAAAATTTCAGAAATGATCAACAGTGGCTTTGAAAATATTACCCCGATCCTGGATAACTACCGTGAGCTGGATAAGCTTACTGAAAGTATTGATACCACTTTCGACATCGGGATCAGAATTGCTTCAGAAGAAGAGCCGAAATTCGAATTTTATACCTCAAGACTGGGGATCGGATATAGGGATATTATTCCTTATTACAGCCAGAAAATTGCCGAGCATCCGAATGCAAGGCTGAAAATGCTTCACTTCTTCATTAATACAGGGATCAAGGACACTGCTTATTACTGGAACGAATTATATAAATGCCTTCGTGTATATGCACGTTTGAAGAAGATTGCCCCGGAAGTTGATTCCTTGAATATTGGTGGCGGTTTCCCGATCAAAACTTCTTTAAACTTCGAGTACGACTATCAGTATATGGTAGAGGAAATCGTTTCTCAGATCAAAAAGTTCTGTGAAGAGGAAGGCGTGGAAGAACCTAATATTTATACGGAATTCGGAAGCTTTACAGTAGGGGAAAGCGGAGCAAACCTCTATAAAATTATCTCTCAGAAACGCCAGAACGACAGAGAGAAGTGGAATATGATAGATTCTTCATTCATGACCACACTTCCGGATACATGGGCTATTTCAAGACACTTTATCATGCTTCCATTAAACAGATGGGAAGATACTTATGAAAGAGTATTCCTGGGAGGATTAACCTGTGATTCGGATGATTATTACAATTCTGAACAGCATACGAACGCAATTTACCTGCCTGTTTTCAGTGATACAAAACCTCTGTACATAGGGTTTTTCCATACAGGAGCGTATCAGGAAACAATTGGAGGATATGGCGGTGTTCACCACTGTTTGATGCCTCAGCCAAGACATGTTCTGATCCAGAAAGATGAAAACGGTGAGCTTCAGTATGAAATTTTCCGTGAAAAACAGGAACCTGAAGATATTCTGAAAATTTTGGGTTACTAGTCATTGCGAGGAACGGAAGTGACGAAGCAATCTCATCTTAATAATCTTAACAACTTAATTATTAATGTTTCAATTTTAAATCATTAAGGCTTTTATTAAGAATCTACACTTCCCTAGAAAAACATAAAAAATAAAGCTCTCAAAATTTGAGAGCTTTTTCCTTTAAAAATATTTTGTAAGCTTATCCAGCTCCAGTTCTTCATAATCTGTAACTACGATATCCGCTAGAGTATAATCCTGATTTTTTGAATGCGGGCTTCTGTAGGCAGCGCAGAAAATTTTCGCCCTGTTGGCGGCAAGGATTCCGTTAGTCGAATCTTCAATCACCATGCAGTTCCCTGCTGATTCTTCTGCCATCTGTGCTGCAAGAAGAAATACCTCAGGATGAGGTTTGGATTCCTTTAGCGCGGCGCCGCTTATTTTCCCGCTGAAATATTGTTCAAGCCCGAATTTTTCAAAAACCATATTGATGGTCGTCATTGTAGCCGAAGAGGCAAGGATAAGTTTGATACCATTCTCATGGTAATGCTTGATTAGCTCCCTTACTCCCGGAATCAGATCAAATTCTTCGTCATTATCAAAATAATCTTTGAAGTATGATCTTTTAATACCGGCAATGGTTTCGTGGGTATGGGCTAAATTGTATTTCTGGATCAGTGTCTCACAGACTCTTTTTGTGGAGGCTCCTGTAAAAGAGGTGTACAGGTCTTCGGAAACGGCAATTTCCAGTTCGTCAAAGGTGGCAAAATAAGCTTTTCTGTGCAGTGGTTCCGTATCTACAATAACCCCGTCCATATCGAAAAGAACAGCTTTTAAGGACATAAAATTAAAATTTAAACAAAGATACTAACAAATAGTTCTATTTAATAATATTGTATTTTTATAATCAATAAATATACATTTCTATGGAAAAATAATTAAATTTATAGCATATGAAAAATAAAAAAACTTACAACTATGAAAAAAATGCTATTTACTTGTATACTAATGTGTCATGCTTTTTGTTCAGCTCAGATTACAATATTTGAAGATTTTGAACGACCAGGTTTACTAGGAGATGCTATATCCATATATGGATGGACACCTTTACGTATTGGTTCTACATCTTGTACGGGGACAAGGGCCTATAAAAGTTTTCTTAATACTTTTGGAGGGCAAACTACTACTTTAATATACACAACAAATCATTCTAATGGTGCTGAATTAAAATATTCATTTAAATATTTTGTTGAATCAATGGCCAATTATAGTTCAGGAGGTAATATTACTACAAGTTACTCTTTAGATGGAGGAACTAGCTGGACTGATTTGGGAAGTCCCATAACATTTTTAGTACCAATCGCAGGGGCAGCCATACCTTGTACTTTAGTTTCAGGAACAATACCAGCAGGTAATATTCCTACGGGGTCTACATTTAAATTTAGATTCATGGTAAAAAATACTGTTGTAGCAAATAATCCTGCATATCCATATCAGACGGTTGGTATTGATGATATTAAGCTTGAGCAAATCCCTACAGGAATTCCATCATGCTTGAATACACAGGTATATTTTACTAATCCTAAAAATCCATTAAAAACAGATATTCAATGGTATCCAGCAAAAGGTGCAACAGGATATTATATTAGTTTAGGAACTACTCCAGGAGGGACTGATGTCATAAACAATTTAGATATCGGAAATACGACCCATCATTTTATATCTACCTTACAACATTCCATACAATATTTTGTAACAATCACTCCGTATAACTCCTTTGGAAATGCTTCTTGTACATTAACTTCTGATTTTATAACTGATAAATTACTTTGTCCAGAAAATTTACTACCTAGTGGTAATATTGCTTCAACAATCAATGGATTTAAATGGGATCCTGTTTCAGATGCTGCAGGTTATAAAATAACTGTAGGTACAACACCACAAGGTAACGATATTTTAAACAATGTTGATGTAGGTAATGTAACTACATTTCATCCTTCAGCTCCACTTTTATTTAATACTCAATATTATTTCACTGTTAAAACATACAATGCGTCTGGTGAATCTTTTGGATGTGCTACAAAAAGTTTTAAGACTCAAATACCATGTGCACCACTTGCTTTTCATTCACCAAATGGTAACGTAGTATCATCACTTACCCCAAAATTAAGCTGGGGGACTAAAGATTTTGTTGCTCCAACAGGGGGATTTAGATTGAGTTTAGGAAAATATATTGGTTCAAATAGTACAAGTGATGTTTTAGATAATCTGGATGTTGGGTATGTAACTAATTATCAATTAACCAGTTCTTTAGAGCCTGATACAAATTATTTTTATAGTGCATCCGGATATAATTATCAAACTGAACAATTTAATAATTGCTACGGCGTATTTTTTACTACCCCTGGGGTGTTAAGCACTTCAGAAATACAGAAGGATAATGATAATATACTTATCTATCCGAATCCAACAAAAGATTTTATTAATGTACATTCAAAAAAGAAAATAAAAAATGTAAATCTTGTTGATTTTTCCGGAAAAAAATTGCTTGAGTTTAAGTGGGAAAATAATAAAATTGATTTAAGAGACCTTTCTAAGGGAGGCTATATACTACAAATAATATTTTCAGACAATTCAGTTTCTAATAAAACAATTACCAGAGAGTAAAATCTAGAGAAAAATTCTTCTTATCTTTGCTAAATTAATCTTTATATCATTTAATTTTTTAAATAAAACATGAGAACATACGCAGGAATTCCTGAAGAAAATGCAACGTTAGAGAACTCTAAAGTAATGCTGGTAACCGTTCCTTATGATGGGACTTCAACATGGGGAAAAGGAGCTGACAAAGGCCCTGAATTATTCCTTGATGCTTCCGAAAACATGGAGCTTTACGACATTGAAACAGGAACTGAACCTTATCTTGACGGAGTATATCTGGCTGGAGAAATTTCTGAAAATTCTACGCCTGAAACCATGACAGAAGCCGTTTACCAAAAAACCAAAGAGCTTTTGAATAACGAAGGAAAAGTATTTACCCTTTTCGGTGGTGAGCACTCGGTTTCTATCGGTTCTATCCGTGCGGTAGGAGAAAAGTTTGAAAACCTTACCGTTCTTCAGCTGGATGCCCATACAGATTTACGCCCGGAATTTCACGGTTCTACTTCTAACCATGCATGTGCAGTTTTTGAAGCCAATCAGAAGCATAATCTGGTTCAGGTGGGAATCCGTTCTATGGACGTGGAAGAAGCCCAGTATCTGCCGGAAGGAAGAGTGTTTTTTGCCCATGAAATTGCGAATAACGATAACTGGATCAATGATGTTTTAGAAAAAGTTTCAGGAAACGTATATATCACCATCGACCTTGATGCTTTTGATCCGTCAATTGCTCCTTCTACAGGAACTCCGGAACCAGGTGGACTTCAGTGGTACCCAACTTTGGAATTGTTGAGAAAAGTATTTGAAAAATGTAATGTGGTAGCTTTCGATATTGTAGAATTAATGGATTCTCCGATGGCTAAGCCAACAGCTTTCCTTGCAGCTAAGTTATATTACAAAATGCTTGCTTATAACCATATTTATAACAACAACTAAAATTCCGCAAGAATCAGATTTTTTCTGCCCTATATTCTTTGGAAATTTGTGAGGTAAAAAAGAAATAATATGTCCGCACAAAATCAGATAGATTATAACAGAATTGCCAAAGCGATAGAATATATCCAGAGCAATTTCAGGCTTCAGCCAAGTTTGGAGGAAGTGGCAGAGAATATTCACTTGAGTCCGGCTCATTTTCAGAAGATATTTACAGAATGGGCAGGAACAAGTCCTAAGAAATTTTTGCAGTTCATCAGCCTTGAACACGCTAAAAATTTACTGAAGGAAGAGAAAGCGACTTTATTTGATACCGCCTATGAGACGGGGCTATCCAGCACAAGCAGGCTTCATGACCTCTTTGTGAACATAGAAGGAATGTCTCCGGCAGAATATAAAAACGGCGGAAAAAGCCTGAACATCAATTACAGTTTTTCCAAAAGCCCTTTTGGATATGTAATGGCAGCATCTACAGAAAAAGGGATCTGCTATATGGCTTTTGAAGACGATAAAGAAACAGCATTGGGAAATTTGAAACTGAAATTCCCCAATGCTTCTTTTTTTGAAACACAGGATGCCCTGCAGAAAAATGCCCTGTCCATATTTGATAAAGACTGGACGAAGCTCAACACGATTAAATTACATTTAAAAGGTACCGATTTCCAGCTTAAAGTCTGGGAAAGTTTACTTTCTATTCCAATGGGAAAACTTTCCACCTACGGAAATCTCGCTGAAAAAATAGGAAATCCGAAGGCATCCAGAGCTGTCGGAACAGCGATTGGCAGCAATCCTGTGGCTTTTCTTATTCCATGCCACCGTGTGATTCAATCTACCGGAAATATTGGGGGTTACCGATGGGGAAGCGGAAGAAAGCAGCTGATCGTGGGTTGGGAAAGTTCAAAGGTTTATGCTGGAAATTAGATTTTGTTTACCTTAATCTGATTTAAGTTTTGGCTAAAGCCAGATTGTGTTTTTTATTTATAAAACGGACTGAAGTCCGTTCCTATTGATGTAAATATTGCAAATCATATTTTAGATATTATTACAGAATAAAAATCTTAAGTGCATTTTATTCAATGTTTTAATAATAATTTAAAAAACTAAAGTGTTAAAGACTTTTGCGACTTTTGTGGTTGAAAAATTATTAAAAATCATCAATACATTATATTTTTTACAAATCAAAATCATGAACAGCCTGTTTGAAGAAATATCAGAATATCCTTTGAATATCCTTCCGCATGACGGAACGGTCCACTATTACGGAACGGTTTTCAGTAAAGATAAATCCGACTTTTTTTATGATTATTTGCTGAATCAGATTCCTTGGGAGAGTGATGAAGCAGTGATCTTCGGAAAATTAATTTTAACGAAAAGAAAAGTGGCATGGTTCGGAGAAAAAGCCTTTGAATATACCTATTCAAAACGGACAAAATTGGCAAAATTATGGACTCCGGAATTATTAGAATTAAAGAAAAAATGCGAAGAGGTCTCCGGAGAAACCTACAATTCCTGTCTTCTCAATCTATATCACGACGGAAGTGAGGGAATGGCCTACCACAGTGATGGCGAAACCGATCTTAAAAAACATGGTGCAATTGCCTCCCTCACTTTCGGCGCCGAAAGAAAGTTTTTATTTAAACATAAAACGACCAAGGAAAAAGTGGAAATATTCTTGGAAAACGGAAGTTTGCTGATTATGAAA
Source organism: Chryseobacterium lathyri (assembly GCF_030812195.1). Classification (GTDB taxonomy): domain Bacteria; phylum Bacteroidota; class Bacteroidia; order Flavobacteriales; family Weeksellaceae; genus Chryseobacterium; species Chryseobacterium lathyri_A. Next base: position 372,853 of record NZ_JAUSSF010000003.1, on the reverse strand, counting down.
GGAACAACACAGGAAAACTGGCTGCACAGGCTTCCTCCAACAACAAAAGTAAAAACACCAAGGGTAAATCTTACTTTCAGGACAATTGAAGAGTAAAAACTCTGGTGACTTTGAGGGACTCGGCCACCAAAGCTTACAAAATATAAAAAAAGTCGGTCGCTAAGATTCTCGAAGCGATCGGCTTTTACGTTTTAAGAAGCAGAGATGAATATGAATCCTGATGACTGAGGTTCTCAAAGTCACCGGGATTTTGCTTTTATTTCAAAACTTCAGCTTCGATAGAACTGTCATTATACACTTTGATAAAAGCTTTCGTATAATCTTCTTTCGTAGCGAAATTTGGATTCTCCATGAATTTCTGAGGATTTATTGCAAAAAGCGGCCACCATGTGCTGCTGATCTGAATCTGGATCTTATGTCCTTTTTTGAAAGTATGCATCACATCCTGCAGTCTGAAATTCACTGCAGTTTTCTCGTTAGGTACCAGCGCTTCTCCTTTTTCTCTGGAATTTCTGAATCTGGCTGGCATAATTTCACTTCTTACCATTTGATGATAGTTTGGATAGATCACACCATCTTTCTTTTCTGCAGGTTTAAAGTCTTCAGGATAAACATCGATCAGTTTTACTGCAAAATCTGCATCTGTAGAAGAGGTAGCAATATTCAGCTTAGCCATGATCTCTCCTGCAAAACTGATATCTTCCGTCAAAATATCCGTTGTAAATGTCAAAACGTCCGGTCTGCCTACTGCAAATCTCTGGTCTTCTGACATATAATTTTTAGGAGTAAAACCATTGAAATCTTTCAGATTGTCGGAACTTAAAACAGGATTGTTTGGGTCGCTGTAGTATTCTGAAAAACCCTGTCCTGCTGTTCTTTTCAATGCTCCGTCAGTTAAATAAAAACTTATTTTCTGGGCATTCTTCGGAGGATAAGAGGAGAATTCTCTCCATTCTTTAGATCCTGTATCATACATCAGAGCTTCCGGAAGCCCGGCATCTTCTTTCGTGTTTCCCTTTAAATAATGATTAAAAAATTTAGTTTCAATATTCTTCTGGTAATAGGTTGCAATGCTATCTCCGAAATAGATCTGGTTGTGGAAATGTTTTCCCTGCTCCTGCGCCCATGCTCCGTGAGAGAAAGGACCCATTACGATGGTATTTTTAGCTTTCGGACTTGTTTTTTCTATGGTTTTGTAAATATTCAGCGGTCCTGAAAGATCTTCTGCATCAAACCAACCCCCAACGGTCATTACTGCATGGTTTACATTCTTTAAATGGGGAAGAAGATTTCTTTTCTGCCAGTATTCATCATAATTAGGATGATTCATGATCTCCGTCATGAAGAAATTGTTTTTATAATATTTTTCATAACCATCCTTTAAAGTTCCCATATCCCTGTAAAACTTAAGGCCATCTTCAGAAGTCTGCTTTACGAAGCTATCCATATACCAGGCTTTGTTTTCTGGTTTTGTTTTCTGAATCCCGAAAACCGGGAAAGTTCTGAAATACCCCAGCATAAATCTGCCGTTATGAAGAAAATCATCATTCCAGAAATCCGAAATAGGAGCCTGAGGCGACGAAGCTACCAAAGCAGGATGCTGTGCCAGTATTCCTACCGCAGTATAAAATCCTGGATATGAAGTTCCATACTGACCGGCCTTTCCGTTATTATCCTTGATGTTTTTCAAAAGCCATTCTATCGTGTCATATGTATCTGTACTTTCATCCACATCCTTTTTGGTTTTGCGGTCTATCTGAGGAGTCATATTGGTGAAAGTTCCTTCACTCATATACCTTCCGCGTACATCCTGGAATACAAAAATATACTTATCCTTCATCAGGAACTGGTTAGGACCCAGCTTGGTTTTGTATTCATTTTCACCATAGGGAGCAATGCTGTAGCAGGTTCTCTGCATCAGGAAAGGATATTTGTTCTTATTTGAAATATCTTTCGGAACATATACTGCTGTGAAAAGCTTTACACCGTCACGCATCGGAATGTAAAATTCCTTTTTGGTGAAATTATCTTTTACGAAAGTATCCTTCTGGTCTGTACTCTGTGAAATTCCAAGGATAAAAAAGAAAACAAATAAAATTGAAATATGGATCTTCATAAATAAAATTTACTGCTAATTTAGAAATAAAATGGCTCCCATATACATCTTTCAATGGAAAATAGAAGAGGATAAGACCAAAGCAAAAACACCTGCTGGATCTGACTGACTGAGGGATATTATAAAAAAACATCCCCAATTGGGGATGTCTGTATTGATTTTTTTCAAAAGTTTGATATTTTGAAAAAATTAAGCTCTTAAATATCTTGAATAAGCATAACCTTCTTGGCCGTCATCAGTTTTCACTTTCCACCAGTCATCAGAAGTCTGCTCGATCAAAGTTACCGATGAACCTTTTGCAGCTTTTCCTACTACGGCAGCCTCAGTAGAAGGCTCCTGTCTGATGTTAAGATTAGAATCCTCTGTAGCTACTGTTAAAGAAGCACCTGAAGTTAATCCTGCCACTTGTACATCAATATTGATATCTGAAGCTGAATAGGTAGAATCAATAGTTCCTAAAGCATTCCATACTGCATCTTTTGCTGCTGTATTGGAAGCATTCCCAGTAACATAAAGAATACCATCCTGTTCCTGAACCTGAAGATTAGAAATTCCTGCAGACTGTGCTGCTGAAACTACGCTTGAATATTTATCTTGTAATGTGCTCATCTTAAAATTATTTTACCACTAGGTTATTGTTATACTTTCCGATTTTCAAAGCATCTACAGATTCTTTGATTTTTCTCGCCTGAAGGCCTGAAACATTTCCTGTAAGTGTAAGTTGTCCGTTCACAACCTCTACCTTCACAGATGGGAAATCCTTCACAGCATCCTGAACTTTTTTCTGAACTGCTGGATCTACAGCAGATGCTGTCTCCACTGGTGCAGTTGTAACCGGTGCAGCTATAGTAGACATATCCATCACTTCTTTGACTCCTGTGATAGCTTTTAATTTTGCAATCATGGCATCCTTAGACTGCTGGTCTGCGAAAGTTCCGCTTAAATGAGCCACTCCTTCTTTTACTTCTACAGAAGCATTGGGATTAGAAGTTACCACAGTTGTAGCCTGAGTTTGAAGATCGGCGTCAGAAATTTTCTTTTTGCAAGACACCGCTCCAAAAGATATAGCTACAGCTAATGCAGCCATTGCGATAGTTTTTTTCATAGTTGTATATTTATTAATGTTGTTAATACAATCAAATGTAATAATAAAATTTGTACCAAAATAATAAAAGCTCAATAAATGTTTCTTAAATTTTTTACAATATTTTAGGAATCAGCGATTTAATTTTAATGTATTATAAATTTAACTAAATCTTAACTGAATTCAGACAAAATCTTATACCAATTGAAAAACTATTATATTTGCGGGAATTGAACTACATATATGAAAGGACAAAATAAACTTTTTATTGCCATTATCATTGCACTTATCCTGGGAGTAGGAATCGGAGGTCTTGTACATGTACAGTATCCCGAAAGTGCAGAACCCTTTTCCAAAAATATCAAATTGCTGGGAACTGTTTTTATCAGGCTGGTACAGATGATTATCGCACCGCTGGTTTTTACCACGCTTGTCGTGGGAATTGCCAAAATGAGCGATATCAAAATGATTGGAAGGGTAGGAACGAAAGCAATGTTGTGGTTTATTAGTGCTTCATTGGTTTCTCTTTTTATAGGGCTGATATTGGTTAACTGGCTTGAGCCGGGACATGTAACAAAACTGCCTATCCAGGATGCAGCAGCTGCAGAAGATCTTTTAAAAAGCAGTAAAGGTTTTTCATTGGAAGACTTTGTAAAACATATGATCCCTAAAAGTTTATTTGAAGCTTTTGCCACCAATGAGGTACTGCAGATTGTTGTTTTTTCCATTATGTTTGGGGTAGCTCTTGCTAATCTGGGAGAAGAATATTCAAAGCCTGTGGTTAAGCTTTTTGATATTATTGCCCATGCCATCCTTAAAATGGTAGGTTATATCATGTGGTTTGCACCACTTGGGGTTTTGGGAGCCATTGCTGCAGTAGTGGCCATGAACGGGTTCGAAATATTCAAAGTTTATGCAATTTACCTGAGAGACTTTTTCTTTGCATTGGGGGTACTTTGGCTTGTTCTTTTATTGGTAGGCTATTTGATCTTAGGAAACCGTCTTTTCGAATTGCTCAAAAGAATAAAAGCTCCGTTACTGATTGCTTTTTCAACAACGAGTTCAGAAGCTGTTTTCCCTAAATTGGTGGAAGAGCTGGAAAAATTCGGATGTAATAACAGAGTAGTATCCTTCATCCTGCCTTTAGGATATTCATTTAACCTTGACGGAAGTATGATGTATATGACCTTTGCTTCCATCTTCATAGCCCAAATCTATGGCATTGAAATGGAAATTGGGCAGCAGATCACAATGCTTTTAGTTTTAATGCTTACCTCAAAAGGAATTGCCGGAGTTCCGAGAGCTTCTTTGGTAATCATTGTGGCAACCTGTTCTATGTTTGGAATTCCGCCGGAAGGTATCGCCTTGATCCTGCCAATCGACCATTTCTGTGATATGGGAAGAAGTATGACGAATGTATTAGGAAATGCATTGGCAACTTCTGCTGTTTCCAAATGGGAAGGACAGCTTGAAAATACACCTCAGGAAGTATAATCGCACATGACAAAACAATATATAGAGAATCATAAACAATATTTCTTTGAAAAAGGCCTTACCGTAATCAATTCGGTCTTTTCTGATGATGAGATTGAAAAGATCGCAAAGAGCATTCAGAATGCTGATAACTCGAGAAAGAATTTTAGAAAATCTGATGACCTTTTTGCTGTAAGACAGTTCCTGAAGGAAGTTCCGGAAGTTAAAGACCTCATATTTAACGATACCATTAAAACCATTGTAAGAAAACTCTTCGGAGAAAAATATTTTGCCGTAAAAAGTATTTATTTTGACAAACCGGAAACCTCAAACTGGTATGTGGCCTATCATCAGGATCTGACGATTTCTGTGGATAAAAAGCTGGAAATGCAGGGCTTCGGGCCATGGACAACCAAGAACGATCAGTTTGCTGTACAGCCACCTCTTCCGTTTCTTGAAAATATATGTACCATCAGGATTCACCTGGATGATACGGATGAATATAACGGAGCATTGAAAGTCATCCCGGGATCTCACACCAAAGGAATCTACAGACCGGAAACCATAGACTGGAGTACGGAAACGGAAAAAATCTGTGATGTACAGAAGGGCGGTATTATGATTATGAAACCCCTTACGCTTCACGGTTCGAACAGAACAACAGATGGGAGGAGGAGAAGAGTGATTCATATAGAATTTTCTGATATGGAACTGCCTGAAGAATTGCAATGGTCTGAGAGGATGAATTAAAACATGCATCGGCCAGAGGCAGAATATAGATTTCAGGATCTCAAATGTGAAGAATCTTTATAAAAGAAAGCCCTTTGAATTTTTCAAAGGGCTTTCTTTTTATTTAGGAAGATAGAAGTTGCTGTTTGTTAATCTACTTCTGATCGTTATTGTATAGATGTTTAATCCGGTGATAATAAAACCAAGATTCAGAAATCCTCAGACTTCCCTCCCAACTATTTCACAGAAATCTCATCAATAAAGATATAAGCCTCACCGCCGGCCCCTTGGTGCCACTCCGGAAGTTTTCCGTAGTAGTACGCTTTTACTTTGATGTATCGGGTTTCCGTCGGAAGAATTTCTGTTCCGAAATCCTTGATCTGTACTTTTTCATCTTTAGGATCTATGGTATTATCTAAAGTTTTCAGAAGGACAAAGTCTTTCCCGTTCATGGAAGCATAATATTCTACTTTTTCAGGCATTAAGATCCAGGCTTTGCTGTCCTGAAGATAAGTGGATGATAATTTTGTAATCTGCTGAGGTGACTTTAAATCAATTACCGCTTCAAAATCCTGTCCCTGATAGCCATGCCATTCACCTTTTCTCCAGTTCACATCACCGTTGATACCGTCAATCAATGCCAGTTTTCCAGTGGCGGTATATTGTGGATTAACTTTTGAATTGATGGTAATATCCCAATAGTTAGGCCTTCTGTTGAAATTGGCTACCGTAACTGAGCTTTTTTCACCATTTCTTTCCGAATAGGCGAGGACCTGAGTGGTCTTGCTGATAGTGAAAGGCCCTTTATAGGTAGTGAAGGTCTTTCTTACATTGGCATCACTATCACTTAAGGTCATATAATATACTTTATCAGCCGGATTCAGAGGAGTGATCTGTACTTTTGCAGAAAAATCGAAGATTCTGTCGGAGGCAATAACCGGTGCCGGAGTCAGCTGTGTATATTTAAAATCCTTTGACGGTTTACTGTTTTCAAACCCTAATTTTTGAAGCTCGGATTTACTGGTATTCTTCGTGATCACTTTCGTGGTACCGTCTTCCAGATGAATTTTAACCTCATCGAAATACGGCGTTGTCGTCTGCCATTCAGGTAATCCCGGCGTTACAGAATAAATGCCCAGTGAGCTTAAGATGTACCATGCACTCATCTGGCCGCAGTCTTCATTTCCGATAAGGCCGTCCGGAGTATTTTTATAAAAATGATCAAGGATATATTTGATCTTGGCATCTGTCTTTTCCGGTTTCCCTACATAATTGTATAAATAAGCAATATGATGGCTCGGTTCATTCCCCTGAGCATATTGTCCCATCAGTCCTGTGATGTCTGCCTGCTCTCTTCCCGTTGTTTTTTCTGGTGCTGCGAAAATAGCATCAATGAACTGCTCAAATTTTTCTTTTCCGCCGTGTACAGCAATCAGCCCCGGAATATCCTGCTGCACAGAATAAGAGTAATGCCATGAATTTCCTTCTGTATAATTATTGTTCACTTCCCTTGGGTCAAAAGGCTCATACCAGTTTCCATTCTTTCTGGGCTGTATAAAACCGTTGTTAGGATTGTAAAGGTTTTTCCAGTTCTGCGAACGTTTCATGAAATGCTGATAATCTTCTTTTTTGCCTAAAATTTTAGCCATTTGGGCAATGCACCAATCATCATAGGCGTATTCTACCGTTTTCGAAACACTTTCATGCTCATCATCAATACTGATGTAATTGTTCTGTTTATAAGCATTTAAACCGAAAATATCCAGCATGGCAGAATTTTTAGATGCTTGGAATGCTTTTTCATAATCAAATCCCTGGATACCTTTCGCCATTGCATCTGCAATTACAGAAACAGAATGGTAGCCGATCATACATTCCGTTTCATTGGAAGCCAACTCCCAAACGGGAAGCTTTCCGCCCTGCTCGTACTGTTTGATGAACGTATTGATGAAATCTGCTGTTCTCTTTCTGTCGATCAGCGTCATCAGCGGATGGGCAGCTCTGAATGTATCCCAGAGTGAGAAGACGGAGTAATAATCAGGTCCATTAGTAGTGTAGAGTTTGTTATCGCGGCCTCTGTATTTTCCATCCACATCCATATTGATATTCGGTTGGGTAAAAACATGGTAAAGAGCTGTGTAGAAGATTGAAAGTTTATCCTTATCATCAGATTTAACCTCAATTTTTGAAAGCTCGTTGTTCCAATCAGTTTCGGCCTGTTTTCTTACGGTTTCAAAATCATTGGATTTTCCTTCCGCCAGCATGTTTTTTCCTGTTCCTTCATAACCTGTCGGAGAAATGGCTACTTTTACATTGATCTTCTCTCCTTTCTTTACATCTGCTGAAAATGCCAGAGCCAGTTTTGTTCCTGTGAAAAGTTTGTCCTCCTGCTTTCCGTTAACCTCTTTTTTGGAGATTTTCATGGGTTTTGAAAATTCAATTCTGGCGTAGATATACTGATTGGCTGCCCAGGCTTCACTTCTTCTGAAAACTTCAATGGTTTTATCATCAATAATCTTTACTTCACCTTCCAGAAGCTTATCCCGGTGGTTGAGGTCCAGAATGATATTGGCCTTTCCGGAATTGTTAAAGGTGTATTCGTGGTAGCCGACTCTTTTGGTAGTGGTCAGACGGACATCAATATTGTTTTTATCTAATTTGACAGAATAAAATCCTGCAGAAGCTTTTTCATTTTTATGCGAAAACTTAGAAGAATAATCTTTGTAATTCAGGCTCGAATTTCCCATCGTTGGCATCAGCATGATATCCCCGTAATCCGAAACTCCTGTTCCATTGAGATGCGTATGGGAAAAGCCATAGATCACAGAATCCGAATAATGATAGCCGCTGCATCCGTCCCAACTCCCGTCTATCCTTGTATCAGGTGAAAGCTGTACCATTCCAAACGGAGCAGTGGCTCCGGGAAAAGTGTGGCCATGACCTCCCGTTCCTATAAAAGGATTTACATATTGGGAATAATTCTGGGAATATATAATCTGGACAATAAATAATGAGAAAACCGCCAGTCTATTTTTCATATCATAATTTTACACCAACGAATATATTAAAAAAACAGTAGAACGGAATGTAATAAAAAAGACAGAATTGGGAGAAAGCAGGGCAAGCTAAATAAAACCTGGTCAGATGTCTGCCCATTGAATTTATACGGATTATTCAATCTTTAACCTTAAAATTCTAAACTTCTCCTTCAAAAAGATCATCTAAATAATTTTGCTGCTGAGTTTCTGTTCGGTCGGTTCCCAGAAATTTTTTCCAGGATATGGATTCGTGGTATACAATTCCCATTTCCCAGACACAGTACGTGGGAAGATGAATTTTGTCCCTGTCCCAGACTTCAAATTTTCCTGAACCGTCATAGTAAACGCTTTCCCATAATTCGTTTTCGCTTCTCCAGGTGCAGACCAATAACAGATAATGTTCACCGCATCTGTGCATAATGACAAAGCCCAGGTCATCTTTATTCTGAAAACTTTCCTCAGCATTTTTTATACAGGTTTTAGCATTGATAATATCTTGAGCAGAAACCGTAGAGGGATCTTCAGCCAGATTATACCATTTGAATCTGGTCTTTCCTAGTACAAAAATACCTTTGGAAGATGCGTGTTTAGAAGGATAGCTGTTGGTATTCATAGTTTATTTATAGGGTGATAAAACTGTATTGTAAGAATGAGGATAATAAATATAACGTCAGAATTTTTATAATCTTATTTATCACATCAGGTTATAGATTTTATTGATTCTAAATTGTCGAAAAAATCCGTAAATTTGTGAACAATTTATATTTAGTATGTTGACGAAAGAAAAGGTTCAGGATTTCCTTAAAGAGATAGAAGTAGACGATTTGGTAAGTAACTTTCAAATCATGGGTAATGATGTTTATATAGACATGACAGCCCATTCACCGGCAATGCACGAAAAGAAAAAGCTGGAGGCGGCTATGAAGCAGGCCTTTGCCAGTGAGTTCGGAGAAGATATTAATCTGAAATTGAAAATTGTTTCTCCGGAGCCCAGCGAGATTCAGCAGAGCCAGATTAAAGGTAAGCAGATTGCAGGAATCCAGAATATTATAGCTATTGCTTCTGGAAAAGGAGGTGTAGGAAAATCTACAGTGGCTGCAAATATGGCGGTTACTTTAGCTAAAATGGGTTTCAAAGTAGGATTACTGGATGCCGATATCTATGGACCGTCTGTTCCTACGATGTTCGATACAGAGGGCGAAAAACCGATTTCTGTAGAAGTTAACGGGAAAAGTATGATGAAGCCTGTAGAAAATTACGGGGTGAAAATGTTGTCTATAGGATATTTTTCAGGAGCCAACCAGGCTGTAGTTTGGAGAGGTCCTATGGCTTCCAAAGCTTTGAACCAGATGATCAGAGATGCTGCATGGGGAGAACTTGACTTTTTATTGATCGACCTTCCTCCGGGAACGGGAGATATCCACTTATCTATCATCCAGGAAGTACCTGTAACGGGTGCTGTGATCGTGAGCACACCTCAGCATGTAGCATTGGCAGACGTAAGAAAGGGGATTGCAATGTTCCAGATGGAAAGTATTAACATTCCGGTTCTTGGATTAATCGAAAATATGGCGTATTTTACGCCGGCAGAACTTCCTGATAATAAGTATTACATCTTTGGGCAGCAGGGAGCTCAGTATCTTGCTGAAGATCTGGGGATTCCGGTATTGGGAGAGATTCCATTGATCCAGAGTATCAGAGAAGCAGGAGATGTCGGAAGACCGGCCGCGCTTCAGGAAGGGTCTAAAATTGCAGAGATCTATACAGAAACGGCAAGAAATATGGTAGAAAGTCTTGTAGAAAGAAATAAAAACCTTCCGCCTACGGAAGCTGTAAAAATTACAACAATGGCAGGATGCTCACCGAAAGCTAAAAAATAATTATTTTCAATTGAGTTTGAAAAAGCCGAATTGAACTAAAGAAATATGGAAACAAATATAACACACGAAGATACAGTAACGAGAGTAATGGAAGCTCTGGAAAGCATCAGGCCGTTCCTGAATAAGGATGGAGGTGATATCGAGCTTATTGACGTGAAGGATAACCAGGTTTTTGTAAAACTTTTGGGTAACTGTTCCGGGTGTTCGCTGAATTTTTCAACCCTGAAACTGGGCGTAGAAAATACCATCAAGCAACATGCCCCGGAGATTGAAAAAGTAATCAATGTAGAGTAAAAAGTACACGAAATATTTTTTAAAGACAGGTTTTTTCAGCCTGTCTTTTTTTGTGCTGAATTCTTGATCATATTCTGAGAGAATTATGTTTGAAGAGATCATTTTAAAGTCTTACCATTTACACTTTAAAGCGGTCTTTTATACTTATTTTTATTGGCTTTATTGATTTTTTTTAATTATATTTGTTAAAAACGCATCTTATGTTTGAATTTCTGCAAAACTTAGAACCGCTTCATCAAGGGTTCTGGTATACAGCCATAGCAGCCAGCTTTATCTTTTTAATTCAAACGGTTCTTACTTTTGTCGGAGGCAGTCATGGAGATACAATTCATGCTGATTTTAGTGGAGACAGCCATGCTGACAGTCCTTTTCAGTTATTTTCTTTCAGAAACCTGATCAATTTCCTTTTAGGATTCGGATGGAGTGGTGTAGCGTTCTACGACTCAATAGGCAGCAAGTCGCTGTTGATTTTTGTTGCCGTGCTTGTAGGAGCAGGATTTATATTTCTGTTCTTTATCCTGATCATGCAGATCCTTAAACTTACAGAAGACAATACGTTTAAAATGGAAAACCTGATTGGAAGGGCAGGAGAAGTTTATCTTACCATTCCAGCAGATATGGGCGGAAAAGGCAAGATCACAATTTCTGTAAACGGAACCAGCCACGAACTTCCTGCGATGACGGAAGAAAAAGAAAATATTCCGTCCGGTGATTCTGTGAGGGTCGCTTATATCTATGACAAGATCCTTGTTGTTTCAAAAATTTAATTCATTATCAACCATTATAAAAACTATTTATGGCAATACCAGGAAGTCTTATTTTAACATTAGTTATTGTACTTGTACTATTCGTCACATTTTTAGCCCTTATTTCGAGGTACAAAAGATGTCCTTCGGATAAAATTTTGGTTATTTACGGGAAAACGGGAGGCAGCTCAGCAAAATGTATCCACGGAGGTGGTGCGTTTGTATGGCCTGTCATTCAGGATTTTGCGTACCTTGACCTGAAACCGATTTCTATAGAGGCCAATCTTACCAATGCCTTATCCAGGCAAAATATCCGTGTGGATGTACCGTGTAGATTTACCATTGCTATTTCTACAGAACCGGATTCTATGGGAAATGCAGCGGAAAGATTACTAGGATTGGCTCAGGAGCAGATTCAGGAACTTTCCAAAGATATCCTGTTCGGTCAGCTTCGTCTGGTGATTGCTACGATGACAATTGAAGAAATCAACTCAGACAGGGATAAATTCTTAGACAATATTTCTAAAAACGTAGATACTGAATTAAAGAAAATCGGTTTAAAACTGATCAACGTGAACGTAACGGATATCAGAGATGAATCCGGATATATTGAAGCTTTGGGTAAAGAAGCTGCAGCAAAAGCTATTAACGAAGCGATTATCAGTGTTGCTGAGCAAACGAAGATCGGGGAAACCGGAAAAGCAATTGCAGACAGGGAAAAAGATACGCAGATCGCAGAAACACAGAGAGACAGAGATGTAAAAATTGCAATCACACAAAAAGATAAAGAGATCAGTATTGCAGCCGCCGTAAAAGATGAGTCTATCGGTAAGGCAGAAGCGGAAAAAGAGTCCAGGATTGCCACTTCATTGGCAAATTCTATTGCTGTAAAAGGGGAGAACGAAGCAAAAATTACGATCGCCAACTCTGATGCTGAAAGAAGAGAAAAAGAAGCGGAAGCATTGAGAATTGCCACTGCTGCCGAAAAAGTGCAGGCTGCACGGTCTTTGGAAGAATCTTACCTTGCTGAACAGAAAGCGGAAGCCGCAAGAGCAGAAAGAGAACGTTCTACCCAGCAGGCCAATATTGTAGTTCACGCAGAAATTGCAAAACAGAAAGCTATTATCGATGCGCAGGCCGAAGCAGAAAAAATCCGGCTACAGGCAAAAGGAGAGGCTGATGCTATTTTCGCAAAGATGGAAGCAGAAGCAAAAGGTCTTTACGAGATCCTGACCAAGCAGGCTCAGGGTTATGATAAAATAGTACAGGCTGCGGGAGGTGATACCAACAGTGCCTTCCAGTTGCTGTTAATTGAGAAACTTCCTGAATTGGTTAAAACCCAGGTGGAAGCCGTTAAGAATATTAAAATTGATAAAATTACAGTTTGGGACAGTGGAAACGGACAGGACGGAAATGGTTCTACCGCTAATTTTGTTTCAGGAATGATGAAAACGGTACCACCTCTGAACGATCTGTTTAATATGGCTGGTCTTAATTTACCTGAATATTTAAAAGGAAAACCGGATGAGGTTAAAACAGAAATTGTAACCGTTCCGGAAAAGAAAGAGAAAAAGAATTTTGATGATATGAGTCCGGAACCTGAAACTCCGCAAGCATAATATTAAAATATTGGAGATAAGCCCCGGGCGGAAAGCGAAGCTTTCCGCCCGGGGCTTTTTTATTCTAAAATAACTTTTACACGATGATCTGCAAAGGTTTTAAGAATTATATCAAAGTGATCTTTTAATAATTTTTACTCCTTTCATGATTTTTCCATGTCACTTCAGACATAGATTTTACACCAAAACCTCTATAAAAACAATCATCCAGAGCATTGCCATTTCTTCCGAAATAACCTCCCGGTCCGTTTACCTCTTCTCCAAGAGTACAATAAAACCCTTCAAAACAATCAAACAAATTACCATCAAGAAATACTTTGACATTTTCTCTGTCCATTTCATCAGATTGTGTTAAAAATGCAAATCCAAGCCATCCATGCAATTCTTTTCGTCTGAACTTTTTCCACAAATATTTTTCATTGATTTCCTGATTAAGATACATACACCTAAAAAAAGCCCCGGATTTCCGGGGCCTTCAATCAACTCAATCAAATATTCTATTTTACAATAACCCTCTTGATGTGTCCTTCAGAAGTTTTCACAAGATAAACTCCTGCAGTAAGCCTTGAAGTATCTATAGTTAAAGCATTTTTCTCCTTTCCGAGCATCTTTCCTGACATATCGTACAGCTCATAATCCTGTGCCCTGTTGAAATATAATGTATTTCCTTTTGTTACAGGATTAGGGAATACATTGAAGGTCATTTTCTCTGTTTTTATTTCTCCGGTTCCTAACGTTGGAGGAGAAGCAACTTCATATATTGATAATGTTCCGCTGATTTCGTTGGCGATAATAATATAGCCTTTTGCGGTTGTTGTATTCCCCGGAGCAATGTAGGTGATACCTTCAGGCCCGTTATCACCGCCGTAAGCTGAAGTAGAACGGGAATGCTTATAATCTGTGAATACAGGATTATTTGGATCCGTAATATTATAAACCATTACCCCTCCGGTTCTTTCTAAAGTGATGAAAGCGTAAGTTTGCCCGTTGATAGTACCCAAAACAACCCCTTCAGGTTCAGGACCTTTGGCACGGCTTCGGTTTTTGGAACCATTGCTCTCATTATCAGCATTAAAGATAAGTGGATGCTTTGCGAAAATGTATCTTTCAAATCGGTCACCACTGTCATACACCAACTGTTTTGTATCTGCATTGAAAATTGAGAATGAACGTGCCCCCAAAGCTGCAATTTCTTCAAATTCTGAGTCTGGATCCGTATTCCCCGTCGCGCTGGAAACCCTGAATCTTCCTAAATTATGAGAAGCTTTTAAAACAGATGCCTGAGGAAAAAGCACAGGATCCAATGTATAAGTATTGGCCCCTACTGTTGTTCTTTCGCTGTATCCGGAAAGATCTTTTTCATCCCCTTCGTTGGCTGTGACAATATAATTGGTAGTTCCTATTTTGTAGTTCTGCACTGCATCAGGAATATAATAGGCTTTTACAGGCCAATTGGCGATCAGTACCTCACCATTATTATCCGAAGCATCAAAACCATTACCAGGAAGATTCATATCTTTCTTACCCAATCCCCAGATTCCGGAAATTGTTTTTGTGACTAAATTAATTTCAGCGATGGCATTGTTTTCCTGAAGTGTTATCCATGCTTGCTGGCTGTCTGAACTTACCGTAACATATTCAGGTTCCAGATCCTGGGATAGGGTATTGTTTGTTCTCACTTTTCTCAGTCCCGTTGCCATTAAAGCGGCTGTCTGAGAATCGAAACTGTTAAAATTAAGAGTTGTGACATTACTTTGCGTAAGACTTCCAATACCACCAGAGATATCAATGATGCTAATGGTTCCTTCAGGATCTATGGTGTAGGCGTCATTGGGCTCACCCTCATTAGCCGTGATTACTTTTGTTCCATCCGGAGTGAAAGTGATCATGTCAGGAAGCGCACCTACGGTTACCTGTTTCAGGAAGTTTCCGTTAATATCAAAAAAGACCACAGAGCCGTTCTGTTGTGGATCTGCATTGGGTGAAGCAGTTGCAATGATACCGTTTTTCACCGCAATGCTCGTGATTCCTCCGTATGGACCCATATTTACTGTTTTAACCACGGAAAGAGCATTTGGATTAGTAAAATCAATAATGTCAAAAACACCCGTGATTGAACTGATGGTAAATAATTTCTGGCTGGCAGGATCATGGACTACAATTTCCGTAGAACTGTTGTTGTTTCCAGAAGGGTCAAAGCTTCCGATATAATTTAGCTGAATCTGTCCGGAAGCAACCGGAGCAGGCTTATCATTATCAACAATATAAACGGTTGCTGTATTATCTCCTGAAATAGTGGCCCCCACCGGATTTTCAAGGCTTGCCACGAAATATTCAGCCTGCTGTTCTTCCAGCGTATCATCAAGAATAGGAATATTTATAGTATAGCTTGTCGTAGATGGTGTAATATTAATTGTCTGGTTGGCTAAAGTGAAGTCATTGCTGTTTGCCGTACTGAACGGTGCCGGCTTTACCACAAGATTAACTGTAGCTGCGGAAGGATTGATTACATTGATCTTGAACGCCAGAGTTCCTGCATTTTCGTTAACCTTAATGAAGTTTTTATCCAGGGAAACTGTTGTTCCCGCTGTAGCAAAGGTACTTGAAGTGATTGCTATCACTCCATTGTCACTTACATCTTCAACCATATTGGGTTTTAAAGCCAGATAATAGGTCTGTCCGGGAGTAAGTGCTGTTGTGGGAATTACTGTAATCTTATTACTGTTAAAAGTTGTAGTGAAGGGAACCTGAGTGCCTGAAGCGTTTCCAATACGGAATTCTACAAGGCTTTGTGCATTAGAATCGTTGATCGCGGAATTATCAGTAAGTCTTACATTTTCATTGAAAGAAATAGTTGGATTTACCGAAATGGAAGCATTATTTGTGTTGTGAGCGGGAAAATAGGCAGTCGTTGGAGGTGTAGTATCTATTCCTCCGGCAGTGGCGGCATCTACTGTAAAATTGTCAAAACGGTTATTTCCACCGGTTCCGCCTCCTGTGGCAGAAAATTCTACTTTTAATTTAAAATTCGGGTTATTGGAAGCTCCTGAAACACTAGAAAAATCAAAAGTAATCAGTTGCGGGTTCGCATCCTGAGGATTAATGGTCTGATACGGAACAAAAGTAGTTCCATCCGTTGAATAAGACCAGGATTGGGTTCCTGCACCCTGTCCGGACCTTCTCGTTGTAAATTTTACAACGGCATTTTGATAACCTGTCGTAGGAAGATTGAACACTAATGCTCCTCCAATAGGATTGTTGAATCTTAAATGAGTTCCGGATGCATCTCCGTTCCGGGCATTTAAATTATCGGTACTGAAGTTTTGTCCTGTGCCGCCAGCAAAATCTATTTCGCTTGTTCCCCCGGCTAGAGCAACAAGAGATCCGCCCACCAAAGTGGAAGATGGAGCTGTAAGGGATGCTGCAGATGTATTATTGTTGAAATTCCAGTAATGGATAAGTGTTTGTCCAAAAAGTCCGCCCTGAAGGAAAAATGCGGCAATGACAGATCCTTTTAATAGGTAATTGTTGATCATTTTTTACTTGCATTAGATTTTATGCAAAAATGAACTTTATAGACTGCAAGTATTTTAATGGAATCTTAAGAAATGTTTAATAAAAAGGTAACAGTTACTGAGAAAAGGGAAAATAGCAAAATATATTGTAAAATAACGGAATGAAAAACAAATTTACAAATAAGCATATCCGGCTTCTCTGTTCCTTTATTTTACCTGGTCATCATATTTCGAAGACTATCTGATGTTTTATCTGCCGATTTTTTTCCTTCCAAAGGATGTTTCTGCATGTATAAAAATCCTGAAATAGCCAACAGAACCAGAAGTATAAAAATAACAAGAACTATTCTTTTTAACATATCCCTCATATTGCTAAATTTTTAATATCCCTAATTTCCAAAGTAGATGTGGGATAGCCTCTATGTACGGCATTGATCATTGCTCTACCCACTTCATGTAAAGTTAATGATTTTGAAGGTAATAAAACAGGAAAAAACCAAATAAATGGTTTAAAGAACCATTTTACATTGATTTGACCTTCAACGGGTTTCATGAATCCCGGACGGAAATTGAAGGCATTCCTGAAGCCTAGTTTTTTCAAAGTATTTTCTGTCCTGCCTTTTACTCTTGCCCACATCATCTTTCCGCTTTCTGTACTGTCCGTAGATGTTCCTGATACATAGTTGAAGACCATTTCCGGATTTTGGTTCAGCACTGCTTTGGCAAAATGAACTGTAGTATCATAGGTGACCTTCGTATAATCTTCCTCGCTCATTCCTATGCTGCTGATCCCTGCACAGAAGAAGCAGGCATCATAGCCTTTAAGTTTTTCATCGTTCATGTCGATAGATAAAAAGTCCGGAACCAGATACTCCTTAAGCTTGGCATGTGTTTTTCCGGAAGGCTTTCTGCTTACGCTTAATATTTCGGAAACATTAGGATTTTCAAGGCATTCCATTAAAACACCTTCACCTACCATGCCGGTTGCTCCCGTAAGAATTATTTTGATCGGATTCATTCTTTTTCTGTTGTTATTATGTATGACGTACTACCGTTTGGTTTTACTTTAAATTTACAGCAAAAATTCTACATTTTGAAATATAATACTGAAGAGTAGCTTTATAGATATGAAGTTTTCTGTCATTTCGTTCGCAATGACATAAAACAAAACCAGCCAAAATAGATAGCTGGTTTTCAAATGATTATAGAGTGAAAATTTATTTTTTTTCGTGCAGCTGACTGTAGATATTGTGGATAAGACCATCGGCCACGGAAATTTTAGGAACAAATATCCTGCTGATATCCGACCATGACATGACGTTATTAAAGATCCTCAAGGCGTGAACCAGAACATCGGCTCTGTCTTCTCTGAGGTTGTGCTTAGTCATCCTTTCCTCTACAGAAAGCTCATTAAATTCTTTATAAACTTTTTTAAGATGGGAAAGTGTCATGGGTTTTCCGTCTTTAGTCTTGCTCATTGAGAAAACCTTATTGATATTTCCTCCAGAACCGATAGCTACAACAGGTCTTTTACTGACAATATTCTTTTGAATTTCATCCTTCATCTCCTGCCAGTTTTCTGGAGTTACCAGATTGTTCAGAAGGCGGATAGTCCCGATATTGAAGGATTTTTCATAAACCATTTTTCCGTTTTCGTAAAAAGTAAGTTCTGTGGAACCTCCTCCCACGTCAATGTACAGATAGGCAAACTCTTTGTCAAGTCCTTCTGCAACATGATTTTCATAGATAAGGGTGGCTTCCTCGTCACCGGAAATGATCTCTATATTGATTCCTGAAGTATCTTTTACCTGCTTGATGATTTCATTCCCATTGGAGGCATCGCGCATAGCACTGGTAGCACAGGCACGGTAATGCTCTACTTTATAAATCTTCATAAGATCGCTGAAAATTTTCATAGAGTCGATGACCATTTTCTCTCTTTCTTCTCCGATCATCCCCATGGTGAACACATCCATGCCCAGCCTCAAAGGAATTCTTAAAAGATTAAGTTTTATAAATTCAGGTTTTCTGTTACTGACCTTTACTTCATTGATCAGAAGTCTGGCGGCGTTGCTTCCTATATCTATCGCTGCAATCTTCATTCTTTGCTTGTTTTAGCTTTTAAATATTTGTAGGTTTCTATTTGAGAACGGCATTCCTTTTTATCATTCCTCACATACTCGTTGCTCAATTTTTTGTCTAAAATACGAGCTTTTACGTTATCTCTCAACTGAATGTCGAGAATATCTTTTAATTCCTTCTTCAGTTCCTTGTCTGTGATCTTTGCCGCTGCTTCAATTCTGTAGTCCAGGTTTCGGGTCATCCAGTCGGCAGATGAGATGTAAAGGTCTTCTGCACCTTTATTATAGAAATACATGACCCTGGCATGTTCCAGATATTCATCGACAATGCTTATTGCTTTTATCTTTTCTTTAAACTCCTTTTGGTTAACAGCGCAGTAGATTCCTCTTACGATCGTTTTTGTAACGACTCCTGCTTTTGCGGCTTCATAAAGTTTTTCAATAAGGGCTCTGTCACTCATAGAATTGGCCTTGACGATGATTTCTGCTCTTCTTCCTGCTTTAGCTTCTTCGATTTCCTTATCAATATGGTGAACGATCTTTTCCCGCATGAACTGTGGACAAATCATCAAGTTTTTGCACGTTTTTAAAACAGGAAGAAAATCATCTTTTGGTTTTTTCAGGACATTAAATACTTTATTGATATCTGCCATGATACCTCTGTCCGACGTCATCAATAAATGGTCCCCGTAAATTCTTGCTGTTTTTTCATTAAAGTTTCCAGTACTTACAAAGCCGTATTGCAGCGTCTTATTATGCGATCTTTTTTTTATTACGCAGAGTTTGGCGTGTACTTTTTTATTCGGAAGGCCCACAAGTACAGTAATACCTTCGGGTTCAAACATTTCTTTCCACTTAAGGTTGGATTCTTCATCAAACCTTGCCTGAAGCTCCAGCATGACTGTTACTTCCTTGCCATTTCTGGCGGCGTAAATCAGGGCATTACTGATCTTTGAGTTACTGGCCAGGCGGTAAGCAGTGATCTGTATAGATTTTACATCCGGGTCCATAGCAGCTTCGCGTAAAAGATCGATTACCGGATTGTATTTGTGGTAAGGGAAAGTAAGCAGAACATCTTTCTTTAAGATAACATCTGTCACCCTTTCTCCGTTTTCAAAAGCCTGATGGGTAAAAGAAGATCTTTCTACAGGTCTTTCATACGTTTCAAAAACATCAGGAAAATCCATAAAATGCTTGAAATTATGAATTTTTCCTCCCGGAATAATGCTGTCCTTTTTCGTTAAATTTAATTTTCGGATAAGAAGCTCCAGCAGGGCCTTGTCCATATCCTTATCAAAAACAAACCGGGTAGGCTTTCCTTTCCTTCTGTTTTTGAGTCCCTTTTCTATTTTTTCTGCAAAATTGGTACGAATGTCATTATCAAGGTCCAGTTCAGCATCTTTTGTTACCTTAAAAGCATTGGCAGAAAATTCGTCATAGCCAAAATAAGAGAATATATGCGGAAGGTTGAATGTAATAACATCCTCAAGCAGCATAACGTTTTTTTCTTCCGGATCTTCCGTAGGCAGCAGGACAAATCTTCCTACAAAACGTGATGGAATTTCAATAATCGCATAATTGCTGGAATACTGCCAGTCTTTCTTTCTCATGGCCACACCCAGATAGAGACTTTTATCCCGTAAATAGGGCATCGGCGTATTTTCATGAAGCAGGATAGGGATAACATTAGATTCTACTACTTCATCAAAATACTGTCTTACAAATTCCTTCTGTTTGGTGGTCAGATTTTTAGATGTCTTGATAGAAACCTTAAGATCAGCCATTTCAGCCTGGATATGTTTCCAGGTTTTATCAAAATTCTGCTGTTGTTTCATCACAATTTCATTGATCCGCTGAAGAATTTTTGAAGGAGGCTGATAAAAAGATTCAGCGATCACTTTTTCCTTAAAATCCATTGCCCGTTTTAATCCTGCCACACGTACCCTGAAAAATTCATCTAAATTGTTGGAGAAGATCCCCAGGAAACGTATTCTTAAATGTAAGGGGACATTTTCGTCCATAGCTTCCTGTAAAACCCTTTCATTGAAAGCAAGCCATGTAATATCTCGCGGATTAAAGTGTACTGACATTCTAAAGTTTATATTTTATCAAAAATAACAATTCGTAGAGTTTAATTGATATTTCTAAGGTTAAACTTTGATTAATTTTTTAAAATTTCCAATGTTCAAACTGTCTTGAATAGTACAATTTAACATAATCTGGCGGGTATTGTTTACTTTGTTTATTTTTGATTCTGTCATTTTGTCACAAAAAAGGATATGGTACAGATATTGAGAAATTGAGAGTGTAAATTAAAATATAAAAATTAGAAAAAATATAAATATTATGAGTAAAATAATTGGAATTGATTTAGGAACAACCAACTCATGTGTTGCTGTAATGGAGGGTAAAGACCCTGTTGTTATCCCTAACGCAGAAGGTAAAAGAACGACTCCATCTATTGTGGCATTCACGGAAGATGGTGAAAGGAAAGTAGGGGATCCTGCAAAAAGACAGGCTGTAACGAATCCAAAGAAAACTGTATACTCTATCAAAAGATTTATCGGTACTCATTTTAAGGAAGATGCTAAAGAAATTTCAAGAGTGCCTTATGAAGTAGTAGCAGGACCAAATGATACTGTAAAAGTAAAAATTGACGACAGAGAATATACACCACAGGAAATTTCTGCAATGACGCTTCAAAAAATGAAGAAGACTGCTGAAGATTATCTTGGACAGGAAGTTACAAGAGCGGTAATCACGGTTCCTGCATACTTTAACGATGCACAGAGACAGGCTACTAAAGAAGCTGGAGAAATCGCAGGTCTTAAAGTAGAAAGAATCATCAACGAGCCTACGGCTGCTGCATTGGCTTACGGTTTGGATAAAAACCATAAAGATCAAAAGATTGCTGTATACGACCTTGGAGGGGGTACTTTCGATATCTCTATCCTAGACCTAGGTGATGGTGTATTCGAGGTATTATCCACTAACGGTGATACACACCTAGGAGGTGATGATTTTGATGATGTGATCATCAACTGGATGGCAGATGAATTCAAATCTGAAGAAGGAGTAGATCTTAAAACTGATGCTATCGCACTTCAGAGATTAAAAGAAGCAGCTGAAAAAGCAAAAATCGAGTTATCTTCTTCTGCTCAGACAGAGATCAACTTACCATATATTACAGCTACGGCTACAGGTCCTAAGCACTTGGTAAAGACTTTAACTAAAGCTAAATTCGAGCAATTGGCTTCAGATTTAGTAAGAAGATCAATGGAGCCGGTAGCAAAAGCATTGAAAGATGCAGGCTTATCAACTTCTGATATTGATGAGGTAATTTTGGTAGGAGGTTCTACAAGAATCCCGATCATCCAGGAAGAAGTAGAAAAATTCTTTGGTAAAAAACCGTCAAAAGGAGTTAACCCGGATGAGGTAGTAGCTGTTGGAGCAGCAATTCAGGGTGGGGTACTGACAGGAGATGTTAAAGATGTATTGCTTCTTGACGTTACACCGCTTTCTCTAGGTATTGAAACAATGGGTTCTGTATTCACGAAATTAATTGAAGCAAACACTACGATCCCAACTAAAAAATCTGAGGTATTCTCTACAGCTTCTGACAATCAGCCGGCTGTAAGCATCAGAGTAGGACAGGGAGAGAGACCAATGTTCAACGATAATAAA
The DNA here is from genome assembly GCF_030812195.1 of Chryseobacterium lathyri. GTDB lineage: Bacteria > Bacteroidota > Bacteroidia > Flavobacteriales > Weeksellaceae > Chryseobacterium > Chryseobacterium lathyri_A. The sequence continues at coordinate 350,594 of NZ_JAUSSF010000003.1, read as the reverse complement.
GAGATTGGAAGATTTGATCTTGCAGATATTCCACCGGCACCAAGAGGAGTTCCTCAGATCGAAGTAACTTTCGATATTGATGCCAACGGTATTCTAAGCGTTTCTGCTAAGGATAAAGGAACTGGAAAAGAGCAAACGATCAAGATCCAGGCTTCTTCAGGTCTTTCTGACGAAGAAATTGAAAGGATGAAGAAAGAAGCTCAGGAAAACTCTGCAGCAGATGCTAAGAAAAAAGAAGAAGTTGAGATTTTCAACAAAGCTGACGGATTGATCTTCCAGACTGAAAAGCAGTTAAAAGAATTCGGTGAAAAATTGTCTGCTGATAAGAAAGCTGCTATTGAAGCAGCTCACGGAGAATTGAAGACAGCTTTTGAAGCTAAAAATGCAGATGACGTGAAAGCTAAAACAGAAGCTTTAGATGCAGCATGGATGGCAGCTTCAGAAGAATTGTATGCAGCAGGACAGCAGGCGCAGGGTGCAGACGCAGGAGCTCAAAACCCTGGAGGTAATGCGGGAGGTGCTGATGATGTGCAGGATGCAGACTTCGAAGAAGTAAAATAATTACTGGATAAACAGTAAATTAAATAATTTCAGAATCGCTATAAACGAAGTTTATAGCGATTTTTTGTTTCAGAAAGTTCTTTCATCTTATGAATTAAATATTCCATAAAACTATTAAATCAAAAATTAATAACGATTCATTATTTCTCTTCAATGAGAGTATTAGCAGGTAACTACAGGATAGCTGTATTTTTCGATAACTATACTTTTATAAAACGAACAAATTGAAAGTATACAAAGTAATGGTAATTTTTTTTTAATAATTAATAACCGGTCTATGAGAAATACAATATTAACACTGGGGCTTTTAGTCGGTACTGCAGGATTTATCTTTGCGCAGGAAAAAAAAACGGCTGCGAAGGCAAACGATACGATACAGCCAAATCCGAATAATAAAACGAAGGATATAGAAGAAGTCGTAATCATAGCTTACGGTACACAAAAAAGAGGCGAAGTTACGGGATCTGTAGGCAGAGTAAGCGCCGAAAGTTTTAAAGATCGCCCCATCGCAAGGGTTGATCAGGCATTAACTGGTCAGATTGCCGGTGTAAAAACCCGTGCAACATCCGGAAAACCAGGCGAATCGTTGGAAATCCGGGTACGTGGAACAGCTTCAATTTCCGCAAGCAATTCACCTGTTTACGTTGTGGACGGAATGGTGGTAGACGATATGGCAAACATTTCGCCGGATGATGTGCAATCGATTGAAGTGTTGAAAGATGCGGCATCTACAGCAATGTATGGATCCCGAGGTTCCAACGGTGTGGTTATCATAACAACAAAGAAAGGGACAACGGGAAAACCTTCATTTAGTTTTTCCCAATATTATGGAGTTCAGACGATTGAGAAAAAACTGGATATTATGACCAGTGCAGAGTGGATCGATTATGCAACTGAAGCTATTAATAAAAAATGGGTTGCTTTAGCTCCGGGTAATTCAGCATCGGATAGTTATGCAGTAAGGGCAAATTATTTTGGTTTAGCCAATACCACAGATTATAATCTTGCCAATATCAATTTTATGATCGATCCAAGATGGGGTACTAATCAGGTTGCTAATATTGATTGGCAGGATGAATTTTATCGTCCAGCTGCAATTCAAAGTTATCAATTGGCAGTGCGTGGCGGAAATAAAAATGTGAAATACATGATCTCAGGAGCCTATTTTGATCAGGAAGGTTTGGCAATTAATACAGGGTTTAACAGATTTAATTTAAATGCGGTTATCGATGTCAATATTTCAGACAAATGGAAAGCCGGAATTGCGTTGCGACCAAGTTACTCACAGAGTTACGGAGCCACAGTAGATGGAAAAGACAATCTTGCCCATAAAATGCTATCAATGGTTCCTGTAGCTGAATTAAGTGCAGGTCTTTACACTAATTTCTGGAAAAATACAAGGTACAGATGGGCCGGTTCTACGCAAAGTCCGATCGGACTCATGGAAAATACGACCAACGATACAAATGAATTTCGTTTACTGTCCAGTTTGTATGTGTCTTATGACATTTTACCAAATTTGAATTTTAAAATTTCGGGAGGTGCAACAAATAATTTTAATATAAATAATGGCTACACTCCAACCTTTGATTTAATCACGAATATTCCCGGGCAGGTAAGTATTGCGAGCCGAAGAACAGTTAATTATAATAGATATTTGGGTGAAGGTTTGTTAAGTTATAAAACAACCTTTGGAGAATCTCACAGCGTAAATGCGATTGCAGGTTACAGTGCAGAAAATTATAGGACAACCACTCAGTATAACCGAAACAAAGGTTTTCCGAATGATGATTTAAAAACATTCAACTTTACACAATCTGCATCGGTGCTTAATTCAGAATACACCGCTTCAGAATGGATGTTGATTTCTATGTTTGGTCGTGTGAATTATGATTATAAAAAGAAATATATGTTATCGGCAAGTATCCGTAGAGACGGGTCTTCGAGATTCGGATGGAATAATCTTTGGGGAACATTTGCAGCATTCGGAGCTGGTTGGAAGGTAGACAAGGAAGATTTCTTAAAAGATGTAAAATGGCTGAATAATCTTAAGCTAAGATACAGCTGGGGAGAAAACGGAAACAATTCTATTGGTGATTATAGGGCATTTGGAACACTTGCAGGAGGAAATTATTCTTTTGGAGGAAACTTATCAAATGGCTTAATCCCCAACACAATTGCAAATCCTAATCTTACCTGGGAAAAAACGCAATCCTCTGATTTTGGTTTCGAATTAGGATTATTTAACAGAATCGACTTTACAGCAGATTATTATATCAAAAAAACCAATGATCTTCTTCTGGAAGAACCGATTCCTTCTATATCAGGATATAAAACAATGTGGAAAAACGTTGGTTCGGTTCAAAACAAAGGATTGGAATTAGAATTAAGCACAAAAAATTTAATCGGAGAATTCAAATGGAATACTTCTGCTAATATTGCATTTAATAATAATAAAGTATTACAGTTAGGAAGTAATAACAAACCGATTCCCACAGGTTATAGCGAAAGCACCAATATTATACAGGTAGGACAGGAACTGAACGCATTCTATCTTTATGAAGCGATAGGTGTATTATCTACGGCAGATATCAACAATACAAGTGTTGCAAAAACAAATGGAGCAATTGCCGGAGACGTTAAATACAGGGATGTAAATGGAGATGGTGTTATCAACGAAAAAGACCGTCATATCATCGGAGGTCCGACTCCTGATTATTATTGGGGATTCACCAATACATTTTCTTTTAAAGGGTTTGATCTTTCTGTGTTCTTCCAAGGGCAAAAAGGAGGTTACAGCTATGCATTATTAGGTCGTGCAATCGATCGTACCAGTATGGGAACGACAACAAATGTAATGGGAAATTGGGCAAATCGCTGGCGTTCCGATGAAAATCCCGGAGATGGGAAAACCCCAAGATTGGACGGTACTACAGGAAGTCTGCTGGATACGAGATGGTTATATGATGCAACGTATATCCAATTGAAAAATGTAACACTGGGATATAATTTTTCTCAAGATCTGGCGAGTAAGCTTAAAATTTCAAATCTTAGAATTTATGTTAGTTTAGAAAATGTCTGGCGAAAAGATCATTATTACGGAGGGTACAACCCGGAATCCGTACAATCAGACGGAACTGATTACGGAGCTTATCCTAATGCAAAGGTGTATATGATGGGCTTAAACTTTAACTTTTAAAATTTTAAAAAAATGAAAACAACTTACACAAGAAATACATCTCTTTTACCATTAAATAATAAAACTTTTAAAAAGATATTAATTGGAGGAATATTAACATTAGGAATGATTAGCTGTGAAAAAGATTTAATGTTGGAACCTGAAAACAATATCACCCAAACTTCTTTTTATACGACAGAACTCCAAATCAGTCAGGCGCTCTCAGGAGTGTATTCTGCCATGATAAATTCATCTTCCAGAGGAGGTTTTGATGTCAATTTTTATTTATTGGCATCAGAGGTTCGTTCTAATAATTTTAATGCAATCTCACAAAACGGAAACAGAGATTATTACGCAATCAACCGTTTTCAGGATACTTCTTCAACGGAAGAAGTGGAAATTCTTTGGGAAGATGCCTATCAATTGATTTCCTATGCGAATTATATTTTAGCCAGAATCGATGCCGTTCCTTTTGCAGATCCTGCTGTAAAAGAGCAATACCGTTCCGAAACCCGTTTTTTAAGAGCTTACGCTTATTTCGAGCTGATGCGTAATTTCGGAAAAGTTCCTTTAGTGGACCGTCCCGTGAGTCCTGAAGAAGCGGCTTCTATCAAAAGAACAGATTTACCGACACTTTATAATTTTATCACTTCAGAAATTGAGGCATCTGTAGATGGTTTAAAAAATACGTATGACGCAAAAAATAAAGGTAGGATCACAAAATCGGCTGCTCATGCGATGTTAGGCAGAATATACCTTACAGGAAATGGTTATCCTCTCAACAATAGCTCTTATTTGCAAAAGGCAAAAGACCATTTATATACTGTAATTCAAGGAGAAGGGCAATATGTAACTTTCGCACCTAATTATGCAGATCTGTTTAAAAGCGCAAATGATAACAAATACCATATTTTCGAAATCCAGCATATCAGCGGCGGTTTATCGCAAGGTTCTTATTTACCAAGTTATGTTTCACCAACTTTTGGGAGTGCAGATCCTTTATACAACGCACAAGGCAGCTTATACAGTTCTGCTGAATTAGGAGTTTCTCAATCATTGATTAATGCTTATGAATCGGGAGATTTAAGACGTTCTTTAACCATTAAAACTCAATTCATAGCACAAAACGGACAGCCAGACAATGCCAATTATTTCGTGAAATTTCGTGAACCGGGATTGGTCATCACCAACCGTTATGACTGGCCTATTAATTTCCCGATTATCCGTTATGAAGATGTTCTTTTAATGTATGCGGAAGTTTTAAATAATGAAGGAAATACGAGTGGAGCCGTTCCTTTTGTGAATAGAATTCGTCAAAGAGCAGGACTAAGCCCACTTTCTGCGTCTATTTCAAGTACTGATTTTACGACAGCCCTTCGCAAGGAAAGAAGAGTGGAATTTGCCGGCGAGGGTATTTACTGGCACGATCTGGTACGTTGGAATACGGCGGTAAGTGTTATTAATCAGGCTGCTGCAGAACTTAATTATAATTATACGATTACAACAAATGATTATCTATACCAGATTCCTTTATCTCAAGTTCAGGTAGCAGGATATGAACAAAATCCTTAAAATATTTTAGGTTTTATATAGGATCCCCGAGCGGCAGCGAGGGGATTTTTTGTTATCATTATTTAGAATCTACTTTTTCAAGTAAGAGAATTTTGATCTGAATAAAACAGAAAATCTTAAATTAGTATAATTTTTAACTCAAAAAAATAATTCAAATGAAATTTTCGAAGATACTTTTTCTATTAGGACTCATCTTATTTCAATTAAATTTCGCTCAGGAAAAAGCGGATATTGTCTTAAATAAAGCCCTTACCGAAGCCAAAGCCCAAAAGAAAAATGTTCTGCTTGTATTCCATGCTTCATGGTGCGGCTGGTGTAAGCTGATGGAAAAAAATATGAACCTTCCTGAAACGAAGCCTATCTTCGATAAAAAATTCGTGACGACTTATATCGATGTTCAGGAAAGAGAAGAGAAGAAAAAGCTTGAAAATCCCGGTGGGCAGGAACTGATGAATAAATATAAAGGAGAAAATGCCGGACTTCCTTTCTGGCTGGTCCTAAATCCAAAAGGAGAAGTGCTTGCAGATTCTTTCGACAGTAAAGGGGAGAATTTAGGATCACCCGCAACTCCTGAAGAAGTGTCTTCCTTTCTGGCCAAGCTGGAAAAGAGCTCAAAAATGAACAAAGAAGAACTTCAGATCATCCAGAAGGTCTTTGTGAAAAAAGATAAATAAGTAAAACCTCCCCGGCATCAGTCAGGGGAGGTTGTTATCAGATCAAGTAAATGTATGAAAGGATATTTCTAGGATCTGATAACACATCGTCAAAATTTGTTAGTTTTTATAATCAATAGCAGACTAAAGATTAGTATCTCCGATAGTTATCAAGTTTATCGGGAAATTTTTCAAAATTACACATTTTACACCGTATAGTGAAATATATTTCGGTGAAAAATCTGTCAAGCATAACAATGTTTTTCGCTAAATCTTCGCTTTTTCAAATTTCGAAAACTTCAAATAAAAGCTCCTCAGACAAAATGCCTGAAGAGCCTATTTACAAATTAAATTATTCCTTATTTACCGAAGAAAATCTCGTCCTGTTTCTGTTGCTCATTATAAATAAGCTGAAAATTATCAGGCATGTTCTGATAAAGGAGCTTCCAATGCTGGGTCTTGGAATGCTTTTTAAAACTCTCCAGGGATCTTACAAACAGGTTTTCGATGACGGTTCTTACATAAGAATCACCGTTTCTGTAGATCCAGTCCATCAGCTTAATGTGATGGGCTACAATGTAGATTTTCGATTCCTGCAGCATATCCTTCAAATAATTGATGGTAGCCTGGATAACGCCTGCAAAGTTTTCCTGAACAGATAACTGTGTGATTTCATTTCGAAGTGGCGGATAGAAAAATTTTAAGTATTCAACGGCTATTTTCTTATTTATAGCCTGCATTTGTACTTTCATCATAACTAATATTTTTCAGTACTTATCTTGCAGCCAAATGTGTACCAAAATTTACAGCATGGCAGCAATAATAAAAACGCCTATGATCACAGCAATGTGAGTAAGCAATACCTCTGTATTGTGTCTGTTAGTCGTTGTTTTCCATGTTTTCCAGTCGGAAATTCTTCTGATTTTTGTTTTCATAACCTGTTGATTTTTAGCTGTTTTAATTTTTAGACAAAATGTGCTTTTGTAATGAAACACATAAAAAATGTAATAAAAAATTTATATGCCATGATTGTAAATCTGTTTGGAGTAGGTCTGCTGTAACTCCTTTGAAATGTGACTGAAAATCACTTTTCTGTATTCCCCACTGCAGAAAGATGTAAAATTGTCCAGAGAATAAATAAAAATTCCTTCTACTGCATTTTTTAAAGCAGTATCTCCGTTTGTGTAAATTTTGTCCATCTTTTGAAGGCTTTTGAATAAAACATTTCTGTCATTCTGTCGGACCATACTTTTGATTCGTTCTGTGAAAGTACGGATCATGCTGTATGGGTTCTGTGCCTTGTTTTTTGTAAGTTCTTTTTCAAAGTCAGGAATAATCTCAGTAATTTCCTGGACAGCTTCTGAATAGTTCATATAATTAATGATTTTGTTCTAAAAGTTTAATGATGGCTCCAAAAACGAAAACGGTCAGAAAAGCCATGAGAAGCACATGATAAGGTTTTAACCATTTCGGAGTTTCAGGTCCTCTGCTTTTTAATCTTCTTAACTTGTCAAGGCGGTTTAAGGTCTTTAGGTCCATTGTGTATGTTTTGAAGATCATGAAGCCAATGGCGTTCCTTTGAAAATAGATTTTATTTAATTATTTAAAAATCAGATTGTTGTGTGTTTTGTGTGAGTGGCATATTCGAAAAAAAACATGTCAAAATGATAAGGTTTTTATCAAAACGAAATGAAGAAACTTCTTTTATGATTTAATTATCTGTATGAAATATAATCTGCTCTATTTGAAAAATCTGCGAGAGATAAAAAAATATACTCTTTTTTATAAAAATTAAAAATATCAGCAGATTTTGCAGATGGAGCAGATCTTTTAAATATTTTTTGAACAGCAAACAAAACTTAATGTTAAATCAACTTTTTAGTTTTTGGGATCATTTTATTTATATGATAGAAAGAATAGAATGAATATCTTTGCACTCCAAATTATTCAGGACATGTTTTCAAAAATTATAGTACACCGAGTAGGAAATAAAATCAACGGAGAATCTTTAACGCTGTCTCAGGAAGAGCTGAAGCTGGAAGAAGGAATGGCAGAATTGCTTGAAGATTACTTTTTAGGCTCTTTTAAATCAGAAGAGACCTTCAATTTTTACAGTGACACGTATTTGGTCAATAATCCTGTCTACAGTTCCGTTTCCGAGATCTTTGAAGACAAAGCAAAGTTCCTTTGGGAATCTGAAAATATTGCAAAACATCTTTTTGAAGCGGCTGAAAACCCAAGAGTTCAAGGCGGGGAACTGTTTATTGTTCTTTTCGAGGAAGAAAGCGACCGTCCGGATAAAGTAGATAAAATCGGGATTTTTAAAACAGAAAAGAGAGAATCTTTCCTGAAGATTTCTCCTCAGGAAGAAACTTTTGACATAGAAAAAGACCAAGGAATCGGTCTGTCTAAAATTGATAAGGCAGCTTTGATCTACAACAATAATAAAGAGACCGGATATGTACTTTCTGTGGTTGACAATAACAAAAACGGAGATATGTACTACTGGTTCGAAGATTTCCTGAAAGTAAAACAGCGTGACGACGAATATTTCCACACCCAGGAAGCCCTGATGGTTTACAAAGATTATATCACGAAACAGCTTCCACAGGAATTTGAAGTTTCCAAGGCAGATCAGGCAGATTTTTTAAATAAATCCATTAATTTCTTCAAAGAAAAAGAAGAGTTTAAACTGGATGACTTTACCAATGAAGTATTGGGAGACCAGCATGTGATTGAAAGTTTCGTGAATTTCAAAACGGATTACGAGCAGGATATGCAGGTGAACATTGCTGAAGAATTCCCGATCAGTGAAGCGGCAGTAAAGAAAACCCAGCGTCATTTCAAAAGCATTATCAAACTGGATAAAAATTTCCATATCTATATCCACGGCGACAGGCAGAAGCTGGAAATGGGTGAGGACGATAAAGGAAAATACTACAGACTTTATTTCGATAAAGAAGTTTAAAGAGGAAAGTCCGTTAAAGAATAATATCATAACTTTATATCGCACCGCAAAATAAACAGTTATGAAATTTATGATCATTTTCTGGACACTCTATATGCTTTTTTTCTGCATACCGTTTCCGATCTTTATTTATCTGACGACTTCGGAAATAACAACGGAACCGAGAAATACATTGGCAGTGAGCTATGTATATCTCGGTTTTTCTTTGCTGATATGGCTGTATGTTTTAGTTTTTCTGATCAACAATCTTCTCATTAAAACTTTTAAGGAAAAAAATACCATCAGTCATATTGTTCAGAACGGACTTCCGAGGGAAGCGGAAATTACAGATTATAAGCTTGTAAAATATAATCCCGGGACCAATATCAATCTGATCCATATTGTTCTTTCTTTTCGGAATCTCAGCAATACACTGATCCGGCACGAAATGATGTTCTATGATACAAAACCTCTGGAAAAAAGATTTGATGTTGGAAAAACGGTTAAGCTTCTTCTGAATCCTGATATTTCGAAAGAACCCTATTTTATTCTAAGCGGGGCACAGACCAAATTTAAAGTTAAAAATATGATCTTGAGGATTGTAATTGTGGTTTTCATGATTGCTTATGTCATAGGACTTTACAGCTATTTTTACCTGAGGGAATCATTTGATTTCGGCTGGAGGTTCCTTACCTTTATGCATCCGATTATTTTCAGTGGGGTCATGTTCCTCTTAACCCTGTTGGTATATAAGCTGATTGTTGGAAAACTTATAAAGAATAAAAAAGAAGAGCAGATCCTGTTTGCCGGGAGAAGTGCTTTAGCACAGATCATCAGTGTCACTCAAACCGGATTGACGGTAAATGATCAGCCCCAAATTATGTTTCAGGTTAGTTTTAAAGATACTAAAGGCGCTGAACACATTACAACTTACAAAAAAATTGTACGGCTTCTTGATCTTTCCTCTGTCCCAAAACAGGGAACCGTGGAAATCCTGTACAACGAAAATGATCCTAAGAAAATAACCATACCGGGAGTTTAGAACGAAAATAGAATAATAAGCAAAATAAAAATAGCGGAGAAAGCAAATTGCCCTATCCGCTATTTTTATTTTCTTTTATTTACTCTTTCTTCTGAAAAACAGTGCCCTTCCATACTCATAATTCATCCGGGCGATATTCAGGACAGAAATTCCCTGAGGACATTCCACTTCACAGGCTTCCGTATTGGAGCAATGCCCGAAAAGTTCATGATCCATCTGAGTGACCATATTCAGGACACGTTCGCTCCTTTCTTCTTTACCCTGAGGAAGAAGGACCATATGAGTAATTTTTGCGGAAGTAAATAAGGCAGCACTTCCGTTTTTGCAGGTGGCTACACATGCACCACATCCGATACAGGCTGCAGAATCAAAAGCTTCCTCAGCTATTTGATGGGTAACTGCTATCGCTGTTGCATCAGGGGCCTGGCCTGTATTCACCGAGACAAATCCGCCTGAAGAAATAATTCTGTCAAAAGCAGACCGGTCTACTTTAAGGTCTTTCTTTACCGGGAAAGCTTCTGCCCGGAAAGGTTCGATTAAAATGGTTTCACCGTCTTTGAAAGACCGTAAGTGAAGCTGGCAGGTCGTTGTATTTTTTAAAGGGCCGTGGGCAATTCCGTTGATCATCATACCGCACTGCCCGCAGATCCCTTCCCGGCAGTCGTGATCAAATTCTACAGGTTCGTCGCCTTCAGTAATGAGTTTTTCATTTAAAGTATCCAGCATTTCCAGGAAAGACATATGAGGGTTCAGTTGTTTCAGATCATAACTGACCAGTTTTCCTTTGCTCTCTCTGTCTTTCTGTCTCCATATCTTAAGATGTAAATCCATAATTTCTGTTTTTTATTTGTAACTTCTTACGGTAGGCTGTATTTCCTCAAATATCAGCGGTTCTTTGATCAGTTCAGGTTCAGTACTTTCGCCTTTCCATGCCCAGGCAGAGATAAACTGATATTCGGTATCGTTTCTAAGTGCTTCTCCGTCCGGGGTTTGAAATTCTTCGCGGAAGTGGGCACCGCAGGATTCATTCCGGGTTAAGGCATCATAACACATCAGTTCCCCGATCTCGAAATAATCGGCAACGCGGCCCGCTTTTTCCAGTTCTGAATTCATTTGGTTCCCTTGTCCGGAAACTCGTACATCCTGGTAAAATTCCTGTTTTAGTTTCCTGATTTCTTCTATCGCGTATTTCAAACCCTCTTCATTTCTTGCCAGTCCGCAATAATCGTATAAAAGTTTTCCTAAAGTTTTATGAAAATAATCAACCGTTTTGGTTCCCTTGATATTGATGAAACCTTGAATCTGTTCTTTTACCGCTTTTTCTGCCACTTCAAATTCAGAAGCATCCGGTGAAATTTCTCCGGTGTGGATCTCATCGGCTAAATAATTGGCAATGGTATAAGGAGCAATAAAATAGCCGTCTACAGAAGCTTGCAGAAGGGAATTAGCGCCCAATCTGTTGGCTCCGTGATCCGCAAAATTAGCCTCTCCCAAAGCAAAAAGCCCAGGAATGGTAGTCATCAGTTCATAATCTACCCATAGACCACCCATCGAAAAGTGGGCAGAAGGGGAGATCATCATCGGTTCATTATAGGCATTATATCCTGTGATCTTAAGATACATATCAAATAAATTTCCGTATTTCTCCTGGATCTTTTCCTTTCCCTGTTCTCTGATCGCCTTGGAAAAATCAAGATAAACAGCATTTTTCAGAGGCCCGATTCCATAGCCGGCATCAATTCTTTCTTTGGCAGCACGGGAAGAAATATCTCTCGGAGCCAGGTTTCCAAAAGCAGGATACCGGCGCTCCAGATAATAATCTCTTTCGTTTTCCGGAATATCATTGGGTGGTCTGGTTTCCTCAGCTTTTGAAGGGACCCAGATTCTTCCGTCATTACGTAATGATTCTGACATTAAAGTTAATTTAGACTGATAATCTCCTGATTGCGGAAGGGAAGTAGGATGTACCTGAATCCAGCTCGGTGAAGCCATTAAAGCTCCTTTCTTATGAGCCCGCCAGATTGCAGACCCGTTACAACCCATTGCCAGGGTTGAGAGATAATAAATCTTTCCATAACCTCCGGTTGCGAGAACAACGGCATGTGCAGCATGTCTTTCAATTTCCCCGGTATCTAAATTTCTGACAATAATTCCTCTTGCTTTGCCATCGATCATGACCAGATCAAGCATTTCATGTCGAGAATATAGTTGCACGGTTCCTTTTCCAACTTGCCTCATCAGCGCCTGATAGGCTCCCAGAAGCAGCTGTTGCCCGGTTTGTCCCCTTGCATAAAACGTACGGCTCACCTGAACCCCACCGAAGGAACGGTTGTTGAGGTAGCCACCATATTCACGTCCGAACGGAACCCCTTGTGCTACGGCCTGATCGATGAGGTTTAAAGAACATTCTGCCATACGGTAGACATTTGCTTCACGGGCTCTGAAATCTCCGCCTTTCAGTGTATCTGCAAACATTCTGTAAACGCTGTCACCATCATTTTTATAATTTTTAGCGGCATTCACGCCACCTTGCGCGGCTACAGAATGAGCTCTTCTTGGACTGTCCTGGAAACAGAATGATTTGACATTGTAACCCATTTCGCCCAGGGAAGCAGCAACGGAGCTTCCTGCCAGCCCGGTTCCTACTACAATAACGTCCAGCTTTTTACGGTTAGCAGGATTGACGAGCTTTGCTTTCTTTTTATAATTATCCCATTTTTGTTCCAATGGGCCCTGTGGTATTTTTGAATTTAAGATCATAACTTTTCTGTTTTAATGGGCAGTAAAGAATACGTAAACGGGCATCAGTGCAAAACCTATACTGATAATGACTGAATAGACAATTCCCGCGGTTTTAAACCATTTCACAAATTTGGGGTGAAATAATCCCAACGTTCTGGCTGCACTGTGAATTCCGTGGATCAGATGATAGCATAAAGCTCCCATTGATAATATATAAATGATGACGTACCACCATTCCTTGAAAACCGTTACGACAAGAATGTACAGATCCTTATTTCCGTTTTCATCCAGCGGTGGGTTTCCAAATTTGTAGACATACCAGAAATTCTGAAAGTGAATCACCAGGAATATCAGGATCAGGGTACCGAGAATTCCCATATTTCGGGAATACCATCTACTCGCTCTGTCGCGTTTTTCCGACTGATAATTTCCGCCAGATTTTTTATTTTTCAGGGTAATGACCAGTCCGTCCAGAGCATGCAGGATAATACTTGCATACAGAACATATGAAACCATTTTGATCGCAATGTTGCCGGACAGAAAATGCGAATAGGCATTAAACTGAAGGTGCGCCTGCTCCGGTGGAAGAAACAGCTGGAGGTTTCCCAAGAAATGAATCAGCAGGAAGAAGCTCAGAAAAAGTCCTGTAAGGCACATCAGCATTTTTCTTGACAAGGTTGACAGCATATTTTTTATTTAATTGATTAATAATATCCTAAAACTTTCATCCAAAGTCCTCCTACTCCCATATAGATGATGAGTAAAACAATTCCGATTTCAAGACCTCTCAGCCACCAGGCTTTCAGTTCAACATAACCGCTTCCGTAGAATACCGGAGCAGGGCCATGGCCGTAATGGGTAAGCACTCCGTAAATTGAACCTAAGAAACCAAGCATCATAGCTAACAGCATAGGCGGAATTCCTAAAGAAACGCCAACTCCTAACAAAGCTGCATACATGGCAGCCACGTGAGCTGTTGCGCTCGCGAAAATATAGTGACTGAAAAAGTACACGACAATGATCACCGGAAAGGCTACTTGCCAGCTTAATCCGCCTATTTTTACTTTGATAAGATCACTGAACCAGCCGATGAAACCCAGCTCATTTAAAGAACTGGCCATCATCACCAGAACCGCGAACCACACAATCGTGTCCCAGGCTCCTTTTTCTCCTTTGATATCTTCCCACGTCAGTACGGAAGTAAGAAGTAACATGGTAAGTCCAATGAAAGCCGTTGTCGTAGCATCAATTGACAACGCTCCTCCAAATATCCAAAGTGCTAATAGAATGAAGAATGCCAATAACATCAGCCATTCATTTCGGGAAATAGGCCCCATTTCTTTTAGTTTTTGAGCGGCCATTTTCGGCGCATCCCCTGTTTTTTTCAGTTCAGGCGGATATAATTTGTATAAAACCAAAGGAACGACAAAGAAAGCCACCAATCCGGGAACGAAGCCGGCGGCAGCCCATGACATCCAGGTGATATTGATCCCTAAATTCGCTGCAAATTTCTGACACATTGGGTTACTTGCTGTTCCGGTAAGAAACATGGATGAAGCGATGAGGTTCATATAATAACTGTTGAGCGTAAGGAAAGAGCCCAATTTTCTGTGAGTTTCCGGTTTTTCAGGAACTGAGTCAAAACTTATGGCCATAGATTTCATGATAGGGTAGATAATTCCGCCACCTCTTGCTGTATTACTGGGAATGGCAGGAGCCAGACATACATCGGCCAGTCCAAGTCCGTAGGCTAGTCCCAACGAGCTTTTACCGAAGATTCTGATGAATAAAAAGGCAATCCTGTTCCCCAATCCGGTTTTGATAAATCCTCTGGCAATAAAGAATGAGATCCCGATCAGCCAGATTACCTTATCTCCAAAACCTGACAATGCTTTCGTAATGGATTTTCCTGCATCTCCGGGAGCGACTACCTGCGTAAGCGCTGTAAATGCAATGGCCATCATACACATAGTGCCCATAGGAGCTGCTTTGAGGATAATTCCTAAAATGGTTGCCGCAAAAATAGCAAACAGATGCCAGGCGTTTTCAGTGACCCCTTCAGGAGCCGGAATAAACCATATGATCAATGCAATGGCAAACGTTATCGCGATATTTTTGATATTAATTTCTTTCATGATCTATAAATATTTAAGCGGTTAAAATCTACTTTGTACCTGAACTATAAACAGATTGTTATTATATTGTGATGTATTTTCTACCTGATGTTTGTAACGGTCGAACTGTACGCCCAGCTGGATCCTTGCACCGTAGTTTTTCAGGAATTCCAGTCCGAACATAGGAGTTATGGTCTGTCTTGGATTGGAGCTCAGTCTGAAATTGGTATCCAGATATTCATATCGGCATGACAGCTCGAAGGCACTGAGGTTTTTATGATTGATCTCGTATCTCAGATTCGGGAGGAAATAGGCTCCGCGGATCAGATACTGATCAGGATTGGAGGCTCTGAGTTCCGGATCGATGGTATTGTAAAGGACATGATTGGTTGCCTGTTTGGCTTCCAGCTGCATATCAAGGCTCCATTTCGGATCAAATCGGATCAATGAGCTTAGGTCAATACCTACTGCATATACTTTTTTGCTCGAAACTTCACCGATTCCACCATTCAGCCCGACATTAAAATTGTATTTTTTAGACAGACCGAAAACCAATCTCGTAGAATATTGCTTTCCATTATCATTGTCATTGATTTGATTCTTTCCGTTCCCATTGACGACTGATACAGCATACTGGAAAGGGATTGGGCCCAGTTGAAGCTGCCCAGTTGCTGAAAGTCCGATCTGGAAACTTGTCCAGCCGAGTTTTCCGAATTCTGTATACTGATTAGACCAATCCAGAGACTTGATGATGTCAATAGGATACGTCTCCTCAATTCCGAACCAGGGCCGGAACTGTCCGACAGTAAAGGCTAATTTAGGGTTGAAAGTATATTTCAGATAAGCATTTTCCAGGACCCTGCTTTTGGGGTCGTTTTTAAAATCAGCAAAATTGGCGAGTGCCACGACTTCTGTTCTTTTGCTGATTTGTGCACGTACCTGAACCCTCATATACTTGAGCATAAAATTATTGCTGGTTCCTGATCCGTCCGCATGATGCAGGCCGTTCACATCAACATCTTCGGTCATACCTACGAGGTAACGTGCCTGAAAAAGTCCCTTAATCTGAAGTACAGGATATTTCACATGATCTTCTTCCTGTTTATCGGGGCGGAGTGAGTCCTGGATCTGTGCATTAGCTGAAAAGGCTGCCAGCAAAGCGAATAATAGCAGGCTTCTCTTTTTTTGCGAAAAAAAGGTCATAGTACTTGTGTTTAATGATTATTATTTAAATCCCGGGAATCTGAAAGGTACTTGCTCCAAATTATGAATAAGTAGTGATCATAGTATTTTCGGGATCTTTATATGCTTTTCGTATACTAGTCTCATCATTGATTTCGACTCCTAATAGGCAGCGAGGGGTGAGGATAATTAAAGGGAACTTTTTCATAGTCGTGTTATTTGAATTAAAATGAATATTCTATTGAAAATAATGTAAAAATTTAATATTTTATAATCGTATTCATTATTTGGTGATATAAATTTAATAAATTTTGCTTAATTAACATAATTATTTAAGATGCTAATCTGAAATCATGCAATGAATCATGATCAGAAAATTAAACTTGATTTACTGCAAAATTTTTAGTATATTATAAATTGAGTCTTTTAATCGATATTGAAAAAAGAACAGTAATTGAGCTGAAAATCAGATCAATTAAGCCTGTTGATTGCAGGAATAGTAATGCTTTCAATGCTTTTGCTATTTAATACCACAAAGTAATATGCCGTTAAAAAAATCGTTATATTTGATAGATCAAAAAAATATATGAATTTTGTAGAGTGTCATGAGGAACCTATCCATATTCCTGGGTATATACAAAGTTTTGGATACCTGATTGGCATTGATGCAGAATCTCAATCCATTACTTTTTTCAGCCAGAATATAACGGATATATTCAGAATCGGAAATGCGGAACAGCTTTTTGAAAGAAATCTTGTTGATTTTCCCGAAATCTTCCGAACCGTTATTGATTCTGATCTTTATACTTCCATGCATGACTTTATAAAAAGAGAAAATGAAACCCATTTTGATAAAGTATTCATTGGCGGAAAAGAATATCATTTTTCCATTTTCAGAAGCGGCCAACACATTTTTCTTGAATTTGAAGCTGTGCTGGAAAATCCCAATAAGCGTATTTCCAATAAATATGATAATTTTTATGTTATAGATAATGAAAAGGATCTGTGGGAACAGTTGCTAAGTACGCTTTCTAAAATTGTGAATTATGACCGGATGATGGTTTATAAATTTATGATGGACGGCTCAGGAAAAGTGATTGCAGAAAGAAGGAATGATAATATGGAGAGCTATCTGGGGCTTTATTACCCTGAATCTGATATTCCAAGACAGGCCAGAGAGCTTTATTTAAAGAAAAGAAAAAGGATATTCAGTAATGTATATGCTGAAACGGTTCCGCTGATAAGCCGGACGAATGAAAATATTGATCTTACTTTTGTGGCTTCAAGAGGAATGTCGCCTATTCATGGGCAGTACATTAAAAATTCCGGAGCTTCTTCCAGTTTCAGTGTGTCTATTATTATTGAGGATCATCTTTGGGGTCTGGTTACCTGCCAGAACTCGGAGGCCAAGCATATTGATCTTGAAGACAGGGTGCAGGCTGGGATTTTTACAGCTCTTGCTTCCAATGCCTATTCTTCATTTAAATCTAAAAATGAACTGAAATACCGACTGGAGCTGAACGAAAAATCGTCACAGTTGAAAGCAGAATTTTTAAAGCATAACAATCTTTTTGATTCTCTCGCAGATAATAAAGGAAAGATCAGAAAGCTGCCTGAGGCAGACGGTTTAGCTATTATTTCAGAAGGGAATACAGTTACTGTTGGAGTGGTTCCTGAAAATAGAATTATTGATACCATTGCCCATTGGGCTCTTGAGAATACTGCTGAAAGTATTTTTGTGAGCAGAAGCTTTCTTAAAGATTATGGAGAGGAGCTGGAATTGGATGGAAATGCAGCCGGAATCATTATTTATTTTATTGAGAGGAGCAAAAAGGAAATGTTGATCTGGTTCCGCAAAGAGTTTGATGAACATATCGACTGGGCCGGAAATCCCGAGAAGAAAATAGAAGTATTATTGCAGGGCGGTAAGGAAATACAGATTGTTTCACCAAGGACCTCTTTTCAGATTTTTACAGAAAATATCAAAGGGAACTCAAAGAGATGGAATTCCAGAGATATCATTTCGGTACAGGCTGTTCGCGATGTGATCCTGGAGACCTCACACAAACAGTACAATGCGATCAAAGCACTGAATAATGAGCTTAGAAAGGTGAATGAAGAGCTTGACAGTTTCTCTTACACGATTTCTCATGACCTGGGAACTCCTTTGACCGTAATGAAGCTCAATGCACAGATGCTGCTTTCTAATTTTGAAAAAACAGAAAAAAATAAAAATAAGCTGAATTCTATTGTTGAAGAAATCGACAATATGGCCGAAATGATGCATGATGTACTGCAGCTCAGCCGTGCGAAGCACAGCGAGATAGAGCTGGAACGCCAGCAGCCTTTGAACATGATCCAGAAGATATCGGAAAATGCAAAGATCACTTTTGATAGTCCGAAAAGCATAATCACTATTAAGGATTGTCCTGATGTACTTGCGGATAAAACAATGCTTCATCAGGTATTTTTAAATATCATCAATAATGCTGTAAAATATTCATCTCATCAGGAAGAACCTAAAGTGGAAATCCAGGGAAACGAAGAAAGTAATATTGTTGTATACAGGATCTCAGATAACGGTATTGGAATTCCTGAGCAGGAAAAGCATAAAATGTTCAAAATATTCAACAGGATGGATAACGCTAAAACATTCAAAGGAAATGGAGTCGGGCTGTCTATTGTGCACAGGATTATGAAACGACTTGGAGGAAATGTGGATTATGAGAGCAATAAAGAGGGGACATGTTTTATTTTAACGTTCAAAAAACCGTAAATTTGGGAAACTTTAAACCCCTATTTTATGGTATCAGAATATCTTAAGCAAAATACAGCGGAATATCACGATGCTGCGGAAAAACTTTTCAATTCTGAAAAAATTTTTAATAAGACCTTCACATTAGAAGATTACAAAAAGATTATCAATACAAATTATCTGATGCTTCTTCACAGCGAAGATAAAATATTCAGAAGTCTTTCTGGTAAGTATTCAGAAAAGCTTCAGCTCAACAGCAGAAGAAAGCTTTCCCTTATTGAAAAGGATCTTGAAAGCCTTTCTCTGGAAAATCAGGATGCTTCCCACAGCCTTGAGTTTAACAGCGAACACGAAGCTTTGGGAGCAATGTACGTGATCGAAGGTTCTACTTTAGGTGGAAATGTAATTGCCAAACAGCTTTCTAAAACGGAAGGTTTTGATCATGTGACCTTCAATTTCTTTGGATGCTACCAGGAAAATACGGGATCCATGTGGAAGAGCTTCAAAGAGGTTTTAGATACTGAAGTTACCGAGGAAAATTACAATGAGGTTCTGTCGGGAGCAAAAAAACTATATACGTTTTTACTGAACGTCAATTAATTTCAACGAAGCTTAATTAAATTTCTGAAAAATTGCCCACATTTTCAGGAATTGTTAAATTTGGGCGTTTCAATTTTTAGACTAAACTAAAAAATAATTTAAAAAAAGTATACAATATGAAAGTAACTGTAGTAGGTGCAGGTGCTGTAGGCGCAAGCTGTGCAGAATACATCGCAATGAAAAACTTCTGTTCAGAAGTAGTTTTAGTAGACATTAAAGAAGGATTTGCTGAAGGTAAAGCAATGGATTTGATGCAGACTGCATCGCTTAACGGATTCGATACAAAAATTACCGGAACAACAGGAGATTACAGCAAAACTGCAGGCTCTCATGTAGCAGTAATCACTTCAGGTATTCCAAGAAAACCTGGAATGACAAGAGAGGAACTGATCGGTATCAACGCTGGTATTGTGAAAGAAGTTACTGAAAACTTAGTGAAAAATTCTCCGGAAGTTATTATCATCGTAGTTTCTAACCCGATGGATACTATGGCTTATCTGGTACACAAAACTTCAGGTCTTCCTAAGCACAAGATCATCGGAATGGGTGGTGCATTGGATTCTGCAAGGTTCAAATACAGGTTGGCTGAAGCATTGGAAAGCCCTATCTCTGACGTAGACGGTATGGTAATCGCTGCACACAGTGACACAGGAATGCTTCCATTATTAAGCAAAGCTACAAGAAACGGTGTTCCTGTAACTGAATTCTTAGATGACGAGAAACAGAAATATGTAATTGAAGAAACAAAAGTAGGAGGAGCTACATTGACTAAATTATTAGGAACTTCAGCTTGGTATGCGCCGGGTGCAGCTGTTTCTGTAATGGTTCAGGCGATCGCTTGCGACCAGAAAAAAATGATCCCTTGTTCTTTAATGCTTGAAGGTGAATACGGACAAAATGATATCTGCCTAGGTGTTCCTGCTATTATTGGAGCAAACGGTGTGGAAAAGATTGTCAACGTAACACTTACTGCAGATGAGCAGTTAAAGTTTGCTGAAGCAGCCAATGCTGTGAGAGAAGTGAACGGCGATCTTAAGTTTTAATTAATTTAAGCTTTATATATTGAAACCGCGCCTGGAGGGCGCGGTTTTTTAGCTTTTTCAAAACAGTCTGAATGATTAGATAGGCTTATATAAGTGTCTCCTGAAAATTCATTTTTCAGATTCATTGTTAATATTTTAGACTATACTTTCTATGATTTAGGAACTTGAAAGAGTACTATAATTGTCCAGATCTGAAGAATGGTCTGTGCAATGCTTAATATTCCTAATACAGGATCAGATAATAAGTTTAAATAAATGGACTGAATTCCAATCAATCCAATTAGAAAGATGATTAGTAGAACGTATTTGATCCAATCAGTTCCCTTGCTTGCCAGATATCCCATTCCGAAGATAAAGGCTAAAGTGGCTATAGCACCGGTGATAGAGGATGGTGAATTTAAAGATTCATAAATCCAGATCATATTTCCAATACCTAGGGCTCCTGACAAATACATTAGATTCGCAGCTTTGGTATGGTTGGGGTGTATGATTGCTTCTTTGTGATTTTGTATTGATGAGATGGAGGCGCTAATCCGTTCTTCCTCTTCAGCGCTGAATATTCTTCCCCTTGACTGGAGAATTTCTGATGCGTATTTAACGGCTTCCGGAGTAAAGCGACTTTCAGGATTTATGTATTGTTCGAGCTCCTGATCTGACATTTTTTCTAGGATATTTCTATTGGTACTCATTGGGGTATTTAAACGTGAGCAAATTTAATAAAAGTTATCACTTCCATTGGTGTTTATTCACAAACCCCCATACTGTCTCCGCAAATTCCCTGTTCTTTTCATAATACAAAAGATGTCCTCCGTTAATAGAAACTACTTTCTGATTCGGAAACTGAAAGGTTTTGTAATGCTGTGTTCCTACGGCTTTATCTTTTTTTCCGGTAATAATTAATGTCGGAACCTGAATGTCTTTTGTGATCGGCGCATGATCGATATAATATTCCGGGAAGTCTTTAGGTTTTGAGATCACAGCCATACCAAAATCTATGATCCTTGGATGAAGGGAATCTATTTTGTCCATCTGCCTAATAGTTTCAATATCCTCGGTGAGAAATTTATATCCGATTCTTTTCTTTCGTAATGCCGCACTTATTTTTGAAAGTTCTGCGGAAAGACTATCTTCAGGAACAGCTTTATTGGGTTTCTTGAGAAGACTGTTTCCATATTCGATCTGTTCTTTCACGGATTCATTATTCAGGAAATGGAGGGTAATATTGGACAGAATAAGCCCTTTTGTATGCTGAGGATACTTTTTAGCATAATTCACAGCAATAATTCCTCCGAAAGAATGGGCGAGCAGAAAAACTTCATCCATCTTTAAATGTTGTCTCAGCTCTTCAATATCCTGAACCATTGCATCCAGATGATAATTTTCCGATTTTTCCGATTCACCGGATCCTCGCTGATCCATATAAATCATTTTCATATTTTTTTCCAGAGCACTTCCTCCTAAAAGCTCAAATGACGAATATCCCTGTCCCGGACCTCCCGGAACATAAATACAGGCTTCTCCTTTTCCTGAAATTTTGTATTTGATCTTGACGTGATCTGACGTCTCAAAGAAATTATCAGGATCATGGTTCTGAGCTGTGACAGTAATCAAGGATATGAAGATAAATATAAATAATTGGATGGCTTTCATATAATAATAACAGCTGAACCATAATATTTATTACTTTAGATCAAATTACCTTTAACCTATAAAAAAGCAGGCTCAATAGTTGAACCTGCTGTGATATTATATCTGTTATGATTTGTATTAATTAATGAATACAACCACGTTATTTCCTAAATAGTTCCATGTTGCAGTAATACCGCTTGCTGTCGAGCCGCTAAAAACTCCATGATGGCTGTCAACATAGCCACAGTCTCTTGCGAGATGTATCATTTCACCATTTGAAAAATTAAGACGTACTGATTGCCAGGAAGTAGGGGTAGCGATCACAGGTGGAACAGTAACTCCTGCAGATATATTATAGATCTGGCTGGGAATTCCTATTGCCTCTGAAATTACGGCCCACTGATTGATGGCAGGGGTTACCAGATGGCTGGTATTATATTGTGAGTAAACCACTGTGGATGCCGGAGCTAATGATGTTGCAGAATTGCCTTCCACAATAGGCTGGCAGTCTATGGGATAGCTGTTGTCATTGGTGCCTATCAGATTGTAGCTGACACTCTGGGTAGAGAAATTATAAATAGTCATGCTTCCTGTCTGAGCATATGCGAAAGTTCCAATTAATAGTAAAAGGAATAATGAAATATTTTTCATATTGATTGGGTAATTAAAGCTTAAGGTTATAAAGAAGAATTCGTGTAATTATCATGGAAAATTTCCATAGCCCATAATATGATTTTGGTCTTATCACCATGGGTGGTTTTTTCAATTTGCTCATCCTTTATTCCCGTAGATTTTATAAGAGATTTTGCGGCGGGAAGCAGGATATCCTTTCTTTTCTCACTTAATTGAGGAAATTGATATTCAGAATTCTGCTTTTCTTCGCTCATGGGAAGATCTTTAGAGGTATTCATGGTTGTAATGGCACGCTTGAAATTCTGAACAGCATCTGTTTTCAGAGATTCCTGGGCCACAGTTGGAATGCTTTCATTATTGCATGATGTCAAGAAAAAGGTACACGCAATAGCAAACAAAAATGTTTTTTTCATAGTAATTAATATTAATTTAGTTTACTATAAATATATAAAAAATAAATTATATTTCATTTTTTAGTGATAAAAATACTTTTATTTTTAATTATTGATTAATTAATGGTGTTTATTTTTCGTTATTTAGCATTGGGTGTTGGTCGGATATTCTGTTCAGTAAGAATTTTAGCAAACCGGTTAATAACTTGGGGCACATTCAGCTCATCTGCAATAAAATGATATTTTTAAAATTTAAATAAAAAAATGTAGAATGGATAGCAGCAAAACTGCGGGAGAAGAAAGGATCTTCTCCCGCAGCGAACAACCGGTATGTAAAAAAAATTATCCGTTCATCATGCTAAAAGCTTCTTCAGAACCTGCAAAAAAGCTGTTGTACAGAACCTCGGTATTTCCTACACGGATTTCATAGGTATCATGCATAAGAGCATTTACAAAGCTGTCTGCTACCTCCGAAGCAGGGATGCCATTCTCCTTGCCCCCGATTTCTGCGGAAAAATCTGTATTAACAAGAGGTGGCATCAATTCAAAAACTTTAATAGAAGTGTCTTTTGCCAGCTCATGCCTTAATATTTTGGTGTAAGAATGAAGAGCCGCTTTAGAATCAGAATAAGTAGGAACATGCGAGCCCGGAGCAAATGCTACAATAGAAGAAACATTGACAACTGCGGCGTTTTCCTGCTGTTTCAGTAAAGGCAGTAACTTTTCAGTCAGACGGATGGGCGCAAAATAATTGGTTTCAAACTCAGCGACTGCCTTGCCGTAAGTGTCTGAGGTATCAGAAATTGTATAAGCATAGGCATGCCCTGCATTGTTGATCAGAATATTCAGTTCGCCGAAATTCACTTTAATTTCCTCAATTAAGCGGTTTACATCTTGTTCATTGGTAATATCAGCCTGAATAGTAAAAACATTTTCGAGCCCTTTTGCTGCTGTGTCAAGCTTTTCTTTATTTCTTCCCGCAATAATAATTTTGTTAGAGCTGTTCAGTGTTTTTGCAATTTCTAAGCCGATTCCTGAGCCTCCGCCAGTGATTAAAATCGTGTTGTTGGTAATGTTCATAACATTTTAAGTATTAAATTAATAAGTATTTTATATTGTACTAAATAGTACATAATTGAATAAAAAATTTTAGATTAGTATTTTAAGATTCATTTCAATAATGTTTCTCAAAATTTTAGGGGAGCTTTCCATTCTTCTTGTAACATGGATCCCGTTCCATAAATTGCTCAGGTGCCAACCTATAATTTCCGGATCTTCAGTGCTGGAGATTTGTCTGTTTTCCTGTGCATTTCTGATGGTCTCTGCAAACAAAATCTGTAGCTTTTTCAGCAATTGGGCGGTAATTTTCTTTATTTCATGATCCTTCTCAGAAAGCTGTACCAAGGCATTCCCTAAATAACAGCCACGTTCTTTATCACAATCAGAAGCGTCAGCGAGGCTCAGAAAAAACTGTCTGATGAATTGTACTTTGTCTTCAGACGCCGCAATTCTGGTTGAAAACTTTTGATAAAAAATTTCTGAAAACTGAGTGATCGAGCGGATATAAAGTTCCCGCTTTCCACCTTTGAAGGCAAGATAAAAGCTGCCTTTCCCGATACCCATGGCACAGAGTAATTCATCGGCAGAAGCTGTATCATAGCCTTTGTCTCTGAAAACTTCAGTTGCCTTTGCAACAGCTTCCTGTTCGTCAAATATTTTAGGTCTTCCTGCCATTGGGATTATTTCTGGTACAAAGGTATGTAATTGTACCATTCAGTACAATATAGATTTTTCAATAAGTTTTATAGCTTCTGTCGATTATAAGAATGAATGATTAGAAGTAAAAAATGCTTTATCTTATAGATCTAAAGTCATAAATACTGCAGTTTCCTCCGGATTTTCATAGAGTCTTGTATTTATTCCCGTAATGCTGAAGCCCATTCTTCTGTAAAACTGTATGGCCGGATAATTGGTATTTTGTGTTTCAAGCTCAATGATTCTGCAGTTTAAATACCTGGCTTCCCGGACAGCGCTTTTGATCAGTTGGGCTCCGGCTCCGTTTCTTCTGAATTCTTCACTGATCAGAATATTCTCAATGTAAAAGCTGTTGTTCCATGTCCGGTGTTCACAGATCATCCAGCCTATGAGTTCTTCCTCTTCAAAAGCTCCGAAAGAATGCTTTTTTTCAATAATTTCATTAAGCTCCTCAATGTCGGTGGAATGGGTTTCCCAGATCTTGAAGTAGGGCATAGATTTTTCTTTTAATACAAATTCAAAAGAACCGCCATATTCAACAAAAGAGATGGAAAGGATCTTGTCTGTAGTGTACCCGTTAAGCCCCCAGCGTAGTGCGGGGTTTTCAGTCAGTTTTTCTAATTTTTTTATTTCCATGGAAAGATGGAATTTGATTGTATTTATTGAATTTCTGTACAAATTTCTACTAAGTAATGATCAGGATCTTTAATATAAGCTACCTTTTGCCCCCAAGGTTTTACTGCAATATCTTCATAAAGTACGGCTCCGTTTTTAACTGCTTTTTCTACAAGCTTTTCAACATCGTCTGTTGTGAATCCCAATTCAATTCCGAAAGGTTTTTCTTCAGATTTGGAAGACAAAAATCCCTGCTTTATATTGGAGCTGGCCAGATTTATGGATGCAAAAGAAAGGCTGGTTTCTCCGGTAAGAAGTTCTCCGTAATCTTTTTCAGGGGTAATGAATTTAATCGGCATATCAAACGTTTGGTGATAAAAACTCATTGATTTTTCCACATCCTCACATATAGAATGACGTATTTGAATTTGATCATAATAATAGTTTATTTTTTATTTAAAATATATTCTTCATCAGTGATCAGTTCCACAAAAGGGCCGTTCCGCGGATAATATTCCATTCCACCGAAAAGGCCGAAGTGAAGCGGATACTTCTGTTCCAGGCGGCGGACCTTGTTTCCGAAAGTATTGATGTCTACATCTTGAACGGAATTTTCCATCTGTCTTCCGTTGGAGAAGATGAACATCAGATTGGAATGTTGTTTAAAATCGCAACCATAATAATAAAACACCTGAATATTTTCTTCAGTGCATATCCGGATCAGATCATTGATCAGATCTTTTTTGTTTGCTGCCGGCAGATTGCAATCGATCCTGACAGAGAGATTTTCAGCATTGTTTTTTTTAAAATCAGAACCGGTGATTTGCATAAATCTATGTCCGATGGTCTCAAAATTTTTATTTTCCGGGCTGAATCTTCTGCTTGATTTCATTTCAAAAGGCAGATCAAGCAGAACTGCATTGTGATGAAACAGCAGCCGTTCTATTTCTGAAACAAACTGGAAATGCTCATCAAAAAGAGTATAATCACCTGTTGAGATCAGGAATTGGTTCTCATTGACCTTAATATCTAAATACATTCTTTTAAAACGGAAATGCAATTCCTCCAGTTTTTTGATGAAACTTTCGGGATGATCCACCGAAACTCTAGCTTCCAATTCAGCGGGATTGTCAACATGCCCTCCAAATCCTTTTAAAAAATTGAAAAACTGAAAACTATATACATTTTCAGGGAATTTAAAATACCAATATACTCCTAAAATCATTTCTGCACTTATTGGTTTATTAGACTGTTCTCAAATTTAAAGAAAATTTCACACTCCAAAACTTTCAAAACCCGTAAATTTGTGGTCAACAAAAATTTACTAGATGCTTAGGAAAATTTCAATTGCGGCAGCAGCTTTATTGTCCGTAATTACAATCAATGCTCAGAAGAACAAAAATTCTCAATTAGAAAGACCCAAATTAGTCGTAGGATTAGTGGTAGACCAGATGAGGTGGGATTATTTGTACCGTTTTTATAGTAAATACGGAAACGATGGTTTCAAGAGACTTCTGAATACAGGATATTCTTTAAATAACGTGCATATCAACTATGTACCTACTGTTACGGCTTTGGGACATACCAGCATCTATACAGGTTCCGTACCTGCGATCCATGGTATTGCCGGGAACGACTGGACGGATAAAGAAACAGGAAAAAACGTTTACTGTACAACAGATGAAAGCGTTCAGCCTGTAGGAACAGCCAATACAAAAGTAGGAAGTCATTCTCCAAAAAACCTTTGGTCAACAACGGTAACGGATGAATTAAGACTGGCTACCAATTTCCAGGGAAAAGTGATAGGAGTTTCATTAAAAGACCGTGCGTCCATCCTTCCGGCTGGTCATACTCCGAACGGAGCTTTCTGGTTTGATGACAGTACCGGAAACTTTATTACAAGTACATGGTATATGAATGATCTCCCTCAATGGGTAAAATCTTTCAATTCGCAGAACCTGCCTGAAAAATTAGTTGCAAATGGTTGGAATACTCTGCTTCCAATAAATCAGTATACAGAAAGTTCTCCTGACAATTCTTCTTGGGAAGGACTGCTAGGTAGTGCAAAGGCCCCTGTTTTCCCCTACAGTAATTTAGCACAGGATTACCAGGCAAAAAAGGATAATATCCGCTATACACCTTTTGGAAACACGCTCACACTGAAACTGGCAGAAGCTTCTGTAGAAGGTGAAAAATTAGGAAGTGATCAGATTACTGACTTTTTAGCGGTCAACCTGGCTTCTACAGATTATGCAGGTCATAAGTTCGGACCGAACTCTATTGAAGTGGAAGATGTTTATTTAAGATTGGATCAGGATCTGGCTCAGTTTTTCAGTTATCTGGATTCAAAGGTAGGAAAAGGAGAGTACACCGTTTTCCTTTCTGCTGACCACGGTGGAGCTCATTCTGTAGGATTCCTGAAAGAACATAAAATTGCTACAGGATTCTTTGGAGAAGGAATGGAAAAAGATATCAATCAGAAGCTGAAGGATAAATTTGGATTTGATAAATTGATCAATGCAGTAGACAACTATCAGATCTATTTTGACAGAAAGTTGATGCAGGATAATAAAATTGAACTGAATGACCTGAGAGACTTCACAATCAAGGAGCTACAGAAAGATCCTACTGTTTTGTACGCGGTATCTGTGGATGAAGTTCAGGAAGCAACTATCCCGGAACCGATCAAGCAGAGAATAATCAACGGAATCAACAGACAGAGAAGCGGCGATATCCAGCTGATCTCTCACGATTCCATGCTTCCTCCTTATTCCAAGACAGGAACCACACACAGCGTATGGAATTCTTATGATGCACACATACCATTGATCTTTATGGGATGGGGAATCCAGAAAGGAGAAAGCAATCAAGCTTATAATATGACAGATATTGCACCTACCATTTCATCATTACTGAAAATTCAGTTCCCGAGCGGAAATATAGGAAACCCAATTATAGAAGTCATTGGAAGATAATCATAAAAAGCATTCTGAAAGGAATGCTTTTTTTATTTTCATCTACGATCTTATCAGCCTCTGAATCTCCCTCCTGTATTTTAAATTCTGTTTCCTTATCCTGAAGATTAAAAAAAGTAAGAGGACAATGATGAGGGCGCCGAAAACTGCAATAATTGCTGTGATATAGTGATAATGAGCTTTCATTTCACTGCTTTTCTTAAGAGTTTCAAGGTTATGGTCGCTAATCGAATGGTTGATGGAGCTGAGCTCGTTCTGCTCATGCTGAAAACGCATTTCAAAATATTTTTTACTGTATTTCTGGTAAAGATTTGGTTTCCCTATAGCCAGGTAATTTTCAGACATTTCTTTGTATATGCCTTCATTGAGGATAAGATCGCCGGTGTTTTTGCTGAGGTCTTCAGCTTTGATCAATAACTGAAGAGCTGTTTCATGTTCTTTCTTCTGTTTATACATTTCAGCCGTTCCCTTTAAAGCAAATGCTTCCAGACTTTTCGCTTTGTTTTTTCGCGCATATTCTGCAGACTGAATAAATGCCTGATGGGCTTTTTCATGTTGAGCCAGATTAAGATAGCAATAGCCAATGTTATAATAGACCACACTCATATTGGAATAAGTCGTCTGTTTATGTTTTACCTTTTTAAAATTTTGAATGGAGGTCAAAAACTTTTCAAGGGCAATTTCAGGATTCAACTGGCTTTTATAGATCATTCCGCGGATAGCATAGCTTCTTGCCGTTTCAATCTGCTTTTCAGGCAGGTTATCCGGAAGTTTAGCCAGAAATTGATCTGCTTCGTTAAGGGTTTCTAGGCTTTTACTGAAGAGTTCCATCTGCTGATACTGTATGGCGGCTGATATCAGAATGCTGGTGCGGACCTTCATGTCATCTGTCTTTTGTGCAGTTTCTTTAGCTTTTAAAAGATACAGTAAAGATTGGTCGAAATCCCTTTTTGCAATATTGGCAGTAGAAAGCAGCTGATAAATGCTGATTTGCCTGTGAACCTCATGTTCTTTTTCAATAAGATACTTTCCAATTCTGATGGCATTGTCCGGATTATCATAGATCTCAAGGCGGGCTTTTTTCATCAGAGAGTCAAAAGTAATTTTTTGGCTGGGAACTAGAATATGAAGACACAGAAAAACTACGGGAATGATTTTTAATACAAGTTTCATAATGCTCTGCTTTTACTGATTTCCTGGATATAAACGTTCGGGGACATTCCGGTTATTGATTTAAATACCGTTGCAAAGGCGCTGTGTGAAGAAAATCCCGAATATTCTGCCAGATAGCTGACCTTATAGTTAAGATAAACAGGATCTGTTCTCAACAGTCGGGCAATATGATTGATTCTTAGTTCGTTAATATAGCTGTTGAAATTTTTCCCTTTACTGCTGTTGATTACTTCAGAAAGATATTTTGTATTCACGCCCATTTGTGAAGAGAGTACAGAAAGCGTCATGCTTCTGTCGAGGTAACGCTCCTGCTTTTCCCATTCTTCCAGTTTCTGTAGGATTTCATCTTCCTTTTCCTTGGAAATTTTATTCAGGTCTTTTTCAGTGGTTTTAATGATAACAACTGCCTGCTTGGGAATATCCTTAATGACCTTCTGAGATACCACTTCCAGCTTTTTCTGTTTTTCAAAAAATTCAGACTGCTTTTTGAGATCTTTATGATTGCTTTTCAGGATCAGAAAACAGGCCAGAAGTCCGATGATAATGATCAGGAATACTACGGAAATCCAGCTTATCTTTTTCAGCTGTTTCTGATTTTGAAACTCAAGATTGTTATTCTGATTGGTTTCCACCAACTTTACAATATAACGGATGCCTTCCTTAGTGTTTGAGTCTATTTTAGTCCGGAGTTCAGTATAAAGTTTGTTGTACTGATGATATTTTTCATCGTTGCGAAGAGCTAAATAATTTTTGGACAAAGATTCATAGATTTTTACTTTTAAACTGTTGTACGGGAGGTTTTCTATCCTGGAAAATCCCTTTTCAAGAACTTCGACAGCGGCATGATAGTCCTCCTTTAAAAAATAATAGCGTGACAGATTTTCGTAAGCCAATGCCTGAAGAAAATAATAATTCCTGTTTTTGTCAATAAAAACAAGCGTACTTTCCAGAATGGATTTGGCTTCCTCCAATTTATTTTGTTTCATTAAAAAAGAAGCTCTGAAAATTTTGTTCTCTATTTCAAGGACCCTGTTTTCCTGATTGTTAAAGCCGAGATAATGATTGCTTTTGCTGAGGTTTTTCTGAGCATCATTATAATTCCTGTTAATCCCGAAGTTAAGCGCCTGTAGTTGGTAAAGTTTAGCCGTAATCACATTGATCCTTGGATTATCGCCATTTAATAATTTTGGATCAGCTAAAAGTCTGGAAATAATCTGCTGTGACTGGCTGTAAAGATCCAGATTCTGATATTGGTCGGCAAGATTGTAATCACCGGCGGCCTGGAGGAAATAGGACAGCTTTTCTTTTTCCCGCGAATCTTCCTTCTGGCTATAAATATTAACAGATTGTACATAATCTCCCTTCATAGCATATGCTTGGGAAATGATATTCTGGAGTACTATTCTGTGCTCCGGATTCTGATCACTTATGAGCAGACTCTGGGAATAGCTGATGCATTCATCAGGGTTTTGATATAACTTCTGAAAAGCTTTGTCAGCTAAAATACTGAAGTCGGGTCCCGATTGTCCCTGGATAAAAACTGAACACAGGATAGCGAACAGAAATTTAATGTTTTGAATCCAGATATTCTGACAAAATAATAATTTTTTTTTGTTTCTTACAGCTTCTTTATGATCTGTCTTCAAGGTAGATTTTTGTTATAGGGTTGTATTTTAGTGATTTATATTTTTTACTCTTTTGAATTTCATGAATTATGTAAGCCAAATTCTTTTGAAAAAGTAAATATAATATTAATATTGTTTCAGCCAATTCAAAATATTAAATTTAAGTAATTATGAAAAAGATTTACAAGATTTCAATGAAAGCCTTATATACTTGCTTTCTATTTGGATTTGCAGTGACTGATGCCCAGCTGACTGTAATGGCGATAGGAAATTATACAGTAGGAGGCATCTCTGATGGTGGAATTGTCAGCATGCATACAAGTGCCGGTCAGATTTTTAAATGGGATGAGCTGACTGGTCTTGTTCAGATCGGCTCGATCTCTAACGGATATCCTGCTGCGGGAAGAACACTGATTACAGCTGATGGAACTAAAATAGGTTCTTCCATGACCAACGCAGCGACAGGATTTAATGAAATATCTACCTACAGTACAGCGTCTGCATCATGGACTAACCATGGAGGACTTGTTACTACAGGTTGGGACGGTCACGTAAGTTCTACGTGGGGAATGACCTCAGACGGAAATACCATTGTAGGACTGGGGTGGGTGACTGCCGGAAGTGCACATGCCGTAAAGTGGAATGCTGCAAGCGGAGTGACTGATCTCGGAAGTATAGTGGCCAACAGAAGTTCCAGAGCCAACGCCGTTAATTCCGACGGATCTGTGATTGTCGGCTGGCAAGATCAGGTTGATGGAACCAGAAGTGGAGCAAAATGGGTAAACGGAGTAGAAAGTTTTATCACAGACAGTAATGGTGATTACGTAGGCGAAGCAGGTGATGTTTCTGCCGACGGAACAACGATCATAGGTTCCGCTATGCCCGATCCCTATGTATGGAATAGTGTAAGCGGCCTGACATACATAACCCATCCAAATTCCTCAGTCTTCTTCAGAGGGGGTGCAACAGGAATCTCTGCCGACGGTAAAAAAGTAATCGGATTTTTCAGAGCTTTTGGGGCCCCTCCAATGTCTGGAGAAGGCTTTATATGGACAGCGGCAGGAGGACGGGTGAACCTTAATGATTATGCTGTGAGCTTGGGAATCAATACACAAGGCGTAAATATGGCACTTCCTCTGGCAATATCCGGGGATGGCAAAAGGATCGCCGGGATAGGAACCAATGCATCCAGCCAGATTGTTGCATTTTTTCTGGATCTTTCGAAAATACAACTCTCTACTAATGAAAGCACAAGAAATAATAATAACATATCTATTTATCCGAATCCGGTAAAAGATATTCTTTATTTCAAAGGAATCAACAGGATTGATAAGGTGGAAATATACAATATGGTCGGTCAGAAAGTGAAAACAGACATTGCCGTAGAAGACAGAATAGATGTTTCTTCTTTATCAAAAGGAAATTATATTCTGCAGATTTTCGTGAAGGGGGAAACTTCGCAAAGTTTTAAATTTATCAGGCAGTAAAAGTAAAATTAGAAACACTTAAAAAGACTTGACCAAAAAACTCGCAGAATTTTCTGCGAGTTTTGTTTTTATTGAATTGAAATTATTCTTCTTCTTCAGGATCTTCACCCTCTTCGTCCTCGTACTGCTCCAGATAATAGGTAAAGCTGAAATCTTCTGTTTCATCTTCTGTATCTTCAAGAGTTGTCAGAAGATCTTCAAAGATATCAAGCTGGTCTACCGTCATATTGACGAACTCAATGTGAAGCGGCAGCTCCAGCCCTCCGGTAATGATATCGGAAAGTGCGTCCAGATTATCTCCGAAATGTTCTGGAAGGGTAACTTTTTCCTTTAATTGGGCATAGAAATCTTCGTAATCGCCTATGTCTGTAAAATCGATATATATTGTCTTCATATAGAATTAAATTTCCAGTTTTTATTGATCAAAAAAGTTTTACACTTATGGCAGAAATCAGTTTCTTCATCAGTGGGATTTCCACCTTCTGCATCTCTCATAAAACAAGTTTTTTCAGGGCAGTGTTTCAGTCCTTGTGTATGCCCTAACTCATGAATAGCTATTTTAAAGAACTGATCATCAGTATTATTTTTATTCAGTCTGTATTTAGAGGCTACACAAGCCTTTCCAGGTCTGTATCCAAGTCCCATGATTCCGTAGTCTTTTACTTTTCCTTTGGTGACACTGATGTCTTTTGAGGTAAGCCCGATGGTTACAAACCCTTCTTTGGTCCTGCTGTCCAAAAATTTAATGATAGAATCTGCTCTATAGCGGTTTCTATCCCTGTAATAAGCATTTTTTGGAAGATCAATCGTATTAAGAATTTTCACATTAGGATAAATCTTTCTTATTTTTTTCGCTGTTTCAGTAACGGTTTCAGAGTTGAAGTCTTTGAATGGTTGAATCAGTATGGTCATCGGTTGACTGCTATCTATGGGTCGTGGCGGCTTCTCTGAGCATGAAAATGCTAAGAATAATGTAACCACGAGGACATACAAATTACTGCTTCTCAAAACTCTTATAATGGTCTTTGGTCAGATAAACATCACCGTTTTTAGTGAAGATGATCCGGTCTGCATTTCTGTTTCCACAGCTGTAATTCACATCAGCTTCATAATATTCTTCACTCTGAGGAAGCTTCTTTTCTCTGTTCCCGAACTTATCTCCGCCTATAGCCTTGCCTGGCAATACGTCGCAAAGATTTCCTTTTGAAGCATTCCAGCCCTGTTTTCTTGCCTCATTTTTAGTGATATAATATTCAGGAAGTCTATGATTCTGCTTTACATAATTAATAACAGTTTTTTCCTCTGTCAGCTGATCAATAGGCTGGGAGGAAGGGTTTGTATTGTTACTCCGGGAATCCGGAGATGTACTTCCATAGCCGGTAGTTTCTGTTTTTACTGTCTCTGTATTTCCTTTTTTGTTTGCAATGAAATTATTGTAAACATACATCACGGACATTCCGAAAAGGAGTCCCAGACAAATAAAGAATACCGATCTTATTTTACCGTTCATATATAAAATTTATAGCTCAAAACTAATCATTTTTCCATTCTTCAGGAATGTTACAGACCGGTATAGGATTTATTTTATGTTTGGCGGCTTTGTGCATTCTGTCGAAAATTAAGAATACCTCTTTATCACGGCCTTCATAATCATCTGCAGTCTTGGTTCCATATTCTTTCTGGATCTTTTCCAATTCAGGATAAGTTGCCCCGATTTGCTGCTCGTCCGTTCTGTCTACATCCCAAAGGCCGTCTGTAGGAATTGCTTCCTGAATATTCTTAACCAGGTTCAAAGCTCTTGCCAGTGTATATACCTCTGTTTTATAAAGATCTGCAATAGGAGAGACATCTACGCCGCCATCTCCGTATTTTGTGTAAAATCCGATTCCGAAATCCTCCACTTTATTTCCCGTTCCGCATACCAGAAGACTGTTGATCTGACCATAATAATATAAGGTAAGCATTCTCAGACGTGCTCTTGTATTGGCAAAAGCCAGTTTTTCATTAGGATAGAGGTCATCCTTTACATCAAATGTTTTATAAAGCTCCTCAAAAGCAGGCGTCAGGTTCACAGACATTGCTTCTACATTAGGAAACTTTGATTTCAGATCATTCATATGCTCCCAGGCACGGTTGACCTGGTCAGGTTTCTGACGTATCGGCATTTCGATCAGAAGCGTTTTTAAACCTGTCATTGCTGCCAGAGTAGAAACCACCCCGGAGTCCACACCTCCGGAAACACCTATTACATATCCTTTTACATTAGCTTTTACAGCATAATCCTTTAACCATGCTACAATATGATCTATTACTTTTTGGGTCTGCATTATTTATTTTTTTAGTCTATTCCAAATTCCTTAGGGTATTTTACTACGCCTTTTACATTTTTTAATCCGTCTTTTGTGAGCTCTACAGCCATTCCGTTAACTTCAGGAATTTCAAACGGAAAAGAGATTCCAAAATTACTGGTTTTTTTGTAACCAAACTTAGGATAATAATTTTCATGTCCGATTAAAATAACCGAGCTGTACCCTAATTTTTTTGCAACTGAATGTCCGTGACGAATCAGCTGCCCACCGATTCCCTGATTCTGGAATTCAGATCGTACGGAAACAGGAGCCAGAGCCAGTGACTCAAAAGTTTCGGAGCCGTTCTCTATTTTAAGTTTTGTGAACAAAATATGGCCTGCAATTTCACCGTTTTCAGTTTCAGCAACAAGGGAAAGTTCCGGAATGAAGGCATCAGAACTTCTTAATTGTTCCACAAGGAAATGTTCCTGATGGTCACTGTGTTCCATGCTTCTGAAAGCTTCTTCCGTAAGTTCGGATACCTTTTTGTGATCTTTTTCCTCTTCCTGTCGTATCGTCAGCATATTATTATTGATATTTTTCACGTCTGAGTTCGTACCAGTTACAGATCCCATCGGGTTCCGTGAATTCACTGGTTTTCTCAAAGCTTAATTTCTTTAAAATATGGTTGGAGCCTTCATTCCCGGAATGGGCATGTGCATAGATCACATCAGCATTCATATCATTAAAACCAAGTTTCAGGGATGCTTTTGCGGCTTCCATTGCGTAGCCTTTCCCCCATGATTCAGGGAGGTAACGGTAGCCGAGATCAAGAATATCTTTATAACCATTGATCTCTTCGGTCAGTAGTTTAAGACCGCTCCATCCGATCAGAAGTCCGGTTTCCTTTTCAATGACAGCAAGCCTTCCTGTGCCGTTCTCTTCATATTGCTTCTGAATCATTTTGATGACCTTTAATGATTCACTCTGTTCTTTGAGTACTGGAACGCCGATGTATTTCATCACTTCCGGGTTAGAGTCCAGAAGGAACATCCGTTCAACATCAGTTTCCTCAAATTTTCTTAAAATCAGTCTTTCTGTTTCTAGTTTCATGGCAGTCGTTATTGTTCAGCTCCGAAAATAGTAATATCAGTTTTCATCCCTTTTTTAATGTCTGATTCTTTCATCATATTCCCGCCTACATTCAGCGTTTGAAGACCCGGATTTCCGGAAATATCAAGCTTCCGGATCTTATTGTGTTCGATATTCAGTTTTCTTAAATTTTTGAGAGGAGCGGTATCAATTGTTTTTAGTTGATTTAAAGATAATGTTAATTGGTCAATTCTTGGAGTTTCCTTTAATGAAATGCTCTCCAGAAGATTGTTGTCGAGATACAGAGAACCTAGGTTTTTAAGACCTTCTGCCCTGAAAGAAGATATCTTGCAGCCTGTGCAGGAAAACAGCTCAAGATGAGGGAGACCTGTAATAGAAACATTCGAAATGGTATTATCATCAAGCACAATCATTTTAGCATTGCCAAAAAGAAGCAGATCATCAGCTGATGTAATGCCTTTTTGAACCAGAAACAGATTGGTGACCATATCGGATTCCAGTTTTTCCAGTGAGCCGTTTTTATTAAGGTCAAAATTTTCAAGAACCGCTTTTTCCAAGTTCTGATCCTTAAAATTAAGTTTTTGGGAACAGAACAGAGAAAATCCTGAAATAATAAGGCCGAAGGTTGCAAATATTTTAATTTTCATTATCGATTGTGTTTTTAATCCTTATTTTTGTACACTTAAATTTCATGTAAAAATAATGAAGATTTTTAGAATTATTGCCCTTTCTTCCATTTTAGTTCTCGCTTTGGGTTCCTGTAAAAAAGAACCCGAAAACCAGTGGAAAGTAGAAGTAAAAGAACCCGCTGAAAAAGTTGTGATAACGGATATTTCCAAAGAATTTTATAATCAGGATATTCCTCTGGACCAATTCAAGGCTAAGTTTCCCTGGTTCCAGGGAACCGTTTCCGATGCGGATTTCGGTAAAAGAAGATCGGATGCAGAAGAAATCAAGATTTATAAAGAAGCAGCCGGTAAAATAGACCAGGCAAAACTTCAGAAGGAACTTCAGGATCTTTTTTCTCATATCAAATACTATTTCCCACAGTTTAGAAGTCCCAAGGTTTACCTTTTTTCATCAGCCCTTCAGATGGTTCAGGATCCTATTTTTTATGATTCAAAAGGGAATCTTCTGTTCATAGATATTACCGGATTTATGGGGGATGGCAATGCCAATTACAAAGGCCTTGAACTGTATTTTCAGAAATCGATGAACCCGCAGAATATTGTTCCCAAAGTTTCACAGATCTTTGCGGAGCGTATTGTCACAGAATCTCCTGATCACCAGAAATTCATAGACAAAGTCATTCTGAACGGAAAAATCATGATGCTTCAGGATGCTTTTCTTCCGGATACACCAGATTATCTGAAAATGAATTATACCAAAAAGCAATACGACTGGGCTGTAGCCAATGAAGCCAATATCTGGAATTATTTTGTAGAAAGTAACCTGATTTTTGGAGATGATCCAAGGCTGGTGGAGCGTTTCATTTCTCCGGGACCATTCTCAAAATTTTATACGGAAATTGATAACGAATCTTCACCTCAGATCGGAATCTTTACCGGATGGCAGATTTGTAAAGCCTATTTCAGGAAAAAACCTGAAACTAAACTGGTTGATTTTTTAAAGCTTGATGCTACTAATATTTTTAATGAAGCGGTTTATAAACCGAAGACACCGTAACGGTCAAAAATATAATAACCTTCAGAGTAATTTGGAGGTTTTTTTTGTTTAAAAAAACTCGGCATTCTTCTCATCTTAATGATGTGAAATTTTTTACATTAATCAGCATTTCCTGATGAAGATAAACTTCGTAGAAATTTTAGATAAGCTGAAGAAGTATTAACTTTGCGGAAAAATTTTAGATTGATATGAGAAAAACTCAGATTACAATAGATGTAGAGTTGGATGAGAACCACATTCCTGAAAATATAACATGGAACGCTCAGGACGGCGGCGTGGAAAAAGAGGAAACGAAAGCGACGATGATCTCTGTTTGGGATGATAAAACAATGGAAGCTTTAAGAATCGATCTTTGGACCAAAGAAATGCCGGTAGATCAGATGAAGATGTTCATTCACCAGATTTTGGTATCTTTAGGGAGTACCTACCAGAGAGCCACCGGAGAAGAAGATGTTGCACAGTGGCTTGAGCAGATTGCCGATGAATTTGCTGTAAAATCAGCTATCAGAATGTAATCCCAAAACTCTGCACCAATCACAAAATTATATGAAAAAAGCACTTTTACTCATCAGTACAGCGGTATTGTTAGCCGCTTGCGATAAAAAAAACGAACTGAAAGAAACCAAAACACTGGATTCTGTCGCAACTGCAGAAAAACTTCCGGCTGAACATAAAGATATGTCCGGTACGGAGAAGATTTCTGAAAACGCGGATATGGAAATTGCCTTATTCAAAGAAAAGGAAATTCCTACCGACATGCTAAAGGGAAGCCTTCATCCACATGATATGGAAGGCGAATCTGTCATGGAGCTTGTTCCCAGTATGGATGATTTCATTAAAGGAAACGGTTTAGATATTGCTTATATAGATGATTCCCTGAAAAAAATAATTCTCAAAATCAACGGAAAATTTGAAGAACTGAAAGAAACGGGTAAAGATAAATACGAAAACAGCGCATACT
Organism: Chryseobacterium lathyri; assembly: GCF_030812195.1. GTDB lineage: Bacteria > Bacteroidota > Bacteroidia > Flavobacteriales > Weeksellaceae > Chryseobacterium > Chryseobacterium lathyri_A. The sequence continues at coordinate 311,873 of NZ_JAUSSF010000003.1, read as the reverse complement.
TAGTTTCTTTCACAACCACAGTTCCCGATAAAGTTCCGGAAGAAATAGACGTTCTGGCTTATGCCTTTAACGGAAAGCTGGACGTGAAAAGAAAATCTGATAACGTTTCAAAGAGCCTTGATTTTTTCATGGGAGGCTTATAAAATAAAAATATTATGAATTTTAATACAAAAGTAATTCACGGAGGGCAGCATCATGAGTCTGCAACAGGATCTGTAAATGTTCCTGTATTTTTAACGTCTACATTTGCACAGAAAAGCCCGGGAATACATTCCGGATATGAATATTCAAGAGCTGCCAACCCTACGAGACAGGCTTTGGAAGATTCTTTAGCGAGCATTGAAAACGGTGCCAGAGGTCTTGCCTTCGGTTCAGGACTGGCTGCCATCGACTGTGTTTTGAAATTACTGAATCCCGGTGATGAGGTAGTAGCAGTAGATGATCTTTACGGAGGTACTTACAGAATGTTCACAAGACTTTTTGAAAAATACCAGCTTAAATTTACTTTTGTGAATTTTGATGATGTTTCCAAAATTGCCGATGTTATTACGGATAAAACAAAACTGATCTGGGTAGAAACGCCTACGAATCCTTTGATGAAGCTGGTAGACATTAAAGCGGTAGTTGAAATAGCAAAGGGGAAAGATATTCTGGTTGCTGTAGACAATACTTTTGCAACACCATACATTCAGAGACCAATTGATCTGGGAGCAGATATCGTGATGCACTCGGCTACAAAATATTTAGGAGGTCATTCCGATGTAATTGCCGGAGCGTTAATCACAAAAGATGCTGAGCTGGGTGAAAAACTTCACTTTATTCAGTTTGCGAGTGGAGGTATTTTAGGTCCTCACGATTCTTATCTTGTTTTAAGAGGAATCAAAACTTTAGCATTAAGAATGCAGCGTCATTCAGACAATGGTCTTGCTGTAGCGAAATATCTTGAAACGCATCCAGCTGTTGATAAAGTAATCTATCCAGGATTGGAATCTCACCCTCAATACGGACTTGCCAAATCCCAGATGAAGGAATCAGGAGGAATGGTTTCCTTCACATTCAAATCAGGTAAAAAAGAAGATGCTGTTAAATTCCTTGAGAAAGTAAGAGTTTTCACTTTGGCAGAATCTTTAGGAGGAGTAGAATCTTTAGCCAATCATCCTGCACTGATGACCCATGCTTCCATTCCTGCGGATAAACGTGAGGAGCTGGGTATCACAGACGATTTAGTTCGTTTGAGCGTTGGTATCGAAGATGCTGAAGATCTTATTGCAGATCTTGAGAAAGCGTTTTCTTAACATTTTAAGATAAATATAATGAGAAAGATTCATTTTTTCCTGATTTTAAGTTTTTTCAGTCAGATGGTATATTCACAGGTGAAAACTACCGACGAACTGTATAAGACAGCTAAAAAGCTGGACAGTCTGATATTTGATATAGGATTTAATAAGTGCGATCTTTCTCATTATAAATCTATAGTCAGCAATGATCTGGAATTTTATCATGATAAAGGAGGAATCACTTCCGGAGAAAAAGCCTTTACCGCTTCCATTAAAAACAATATCTGTGGTGGTCCCAATAAGGTAAAACGGGATCTTGTGCCCAACAGCATGAAAGTATATCCTTTGTATAACAATAATGTTCTGTACGCTTTCATAGAAGAAGGAGAACATGAATTTTTCGAATTTTCCAATGGGAAATGGAATCAGGGGAGCCGGGCAAAATTTACTATTTTATGGATAATGGAGGATAAGCAGTGGAAGATGAAAAGGGTATTGAGCTACGATCATCATTTATAATCAATATGAAAAATACCAGAAAAGCTACTTTTGAAGATTTAAATCAATTGGCAGAATTATTTGACCAGTACAGAATCTTTTATCATAAAGAATCAGATATTCCTGCTGCTGGAAATTTTCTCAAAGAAAGAATAGAGAATAAAGATTCTGAGATTTTTGTAGTGGAACAGGATGGCAAACTGACAGGATTTGTTCAGCTGTATCCCATATTCTCATCCACAAGGATGCAGCGCTACTGGCTGTTGAATGACCTCTATGTCAACGATAATCACAGAGGAAAAGGTTATTCTAAAGAACTGATCGAAGAAGCCAAAGAGCTTTGCAGATCATCAAATGCCTGTGGAGTGCTTTTGGAAACGGGGAAAAGCAACGAGGTCGGGAATCAGTTGTACCCAGCCTGTGGCTTCGAACTGTATGACTCTGTGAATTTTTATGAATGGACGAACAGGGAAAATTAAAAATGTGAATAGTCAATTGTGAATGCTCAATGGTCATTAACAATACATCAATTATCACTTATAACTAAAAAATATGACTGATTTTCAAAAATACGTACAAAGATATTTAGACCAGATTCCTTCTGAGAACTGGATTGAAGAATTAAAAAGATCTGGAGAAAAGACCATAGAACTGTATTCGAATCTTACGGAGGAACAGTCTCTTTTTGCTTATGCAGAAGGAAAATGGACATTGAAAGAGCTCCTACTTCATTTGTCAGACACTGAAAGAATATTCCAATACAGAATTCTGGCTTTTGCAAGAGGAGAAAAAGCAGAATTGCCGGGCTTTGATGAGGAAGAATATGCATCCAATTCTTTTGCGGATAAGAGATCTTTGAAATCTTTACTGGAAGAATATAAGCTTGTCAGAAAATCTTCTCAGATTCTATTGGAAACCCTTGAACCATCTGTTTTAACTAATATAGGGACAGCTAATGGAAATCAACTCACTGTAGAAACAATCGGGAAACTGATCGTAGGGCATAATTATCACCATTTGAATATTATTGAGGAGAGATATTTGCCGGGATTGAAATAGGCTTTATAATCAAGAACGATGATAAATTGTGAATGATATTTAAAATTCAATAGGAACGGGCTTTAGCCCGTTTTTTTTGGATAATCAGTCATATATGGCTTTAGCCAAAACATAGATTAAAAATATTATTTTTGGTTAAAACAACACAAATGTCATTTATTAAAATTTATATTCATCTTGTTTTTTCCACAAAAAACAGAGTTCCACATCTGGATACATTTGATTTAAGGATTAAGGTCTGGAAACATATCAAGGAAAATGCTTCTCAAAAAGGAATTTATTTAGATATGGTTAACGGCTATTCAGATCATTGCCATTGTCTGATTTCACTAGGATCGGGTCAGAATATGGAAAAAATAGTACAATTGTTAAAGGGAGAATCTTCTTTTTGGATTAATAAAAATCAACTTACTCGGGAAAAATTTTCATGGCAAGATGAATATTTTGCCGTTTCTGTTTCGGAGTCAAAGATTGAGGCTGTGAGAGAATATATTAAGAATCAGGAGAAACATCATCAGAGAAAAAGTTTTAGAGAAGAATATCAGGAATTTCTTGAAAGGAATAATTTCTTATAGGTTTTGGCTAAAGCCAAATGTTATGGAACCTTATTTTAAACGGGCTAAAGCCCGTTCCTATTGAATTTTTATATACATTTTCTGTCAAAAGCTTATACATTACTTTTAAGAGACCAATATATTCAATAGAAATGGGCTTTAGCCCATTCAACAAAAGAAAACCTATTATTCAGGCTTTAGCCCAATTTAAAATATTCATCAAAACAAAACATTTATTCCATTTATTTTGGATGAGCATTCCCGTTTTTTTACCTTTATACAGGTTTTTATACCTTATTAAATTATGGAAAACATTATAGAAATATTAAAATCCGGAGGAACGATTCTTTATCCAACAGATACCATCTGGGGAATCGGTTGTGATGCCACCAATATAGAAGCTGTCAATAAAATATTTGATATCAAAAAAAGGGAAAAAAACAAATCCATGATCATTCTGGTGGAGTCTGAAAAAAGGCTTCAGGACCTGGTAGATGTTCCTGAAATGGCCTGGGAAATCATTGATCTTAGTGAAAAGCCGGTAACTATTGTTTATGAAAATCCCCGTGGGCTTCCCAAGGAACTGCTTGCTGAAGACGGGAGCATAGGAATCAGACTGATAAAAACAGATTTCTGTAAAAAACTGATCACTAAGCTGAACAGACCCTTAGTTTCTACCTCTGCCAATTTCAGTGGAGATAAAAGTCCCTTGAAGTTTTCGGATATTTCACCGGAAATCATTAAGCTGGTAGATTATGCGGTTGAAGAAGATCGAGAAAAGATTTCGAAATATTCAGGTTCTTCAGTAATAAAAATATGGAGTGACAACAGGATTAAGGTTCTTCGTGAATAGCATCTCCAGCAATAATTATTTCAATTTTAAATCTTGTCAATGTTATATCGACAGGATTTCTTTTTTTTAATTTCTATCTTTGCATCCTTCAACTGATAAAACATGCCATGAACCACCAAAAATTTGCTGAAGAATGGATCCGGGCCTGGAATTCCCATGATCTTGAAAATATACTGTCTCATTATGCCGAGGATGTAGCGGTGACAACACCAATGATTACCTTGGCTACAGGTGGAAAAGAGAGTACATTGAAAGGAAAAGAAGCAGTCTGCGAATATTGGAGAAAAGCACTGGATAGGTTTCCTGATCTGCATTTTGAACTGATAAGATCGACGATGGGAGTAAATTCGGTGGCATTGTTCTACCGGTCTATTATGGATAAGCATGCTGTGGAAGTTATGTTTTTTGATGATGAAGGGAAAATTAATAAAATGCATGCCCATTATGATTAATGGAAAAATATATTGCTAGAAAAAGACTACTATTTATTAACGATGAAAATTAATCTTACCCAAAATAAAAATTTAAAATTATTCAAGGTCATTGCTGAAGCCGCTGAAAAAAACAATCAGTCGGTATATATTGTCGGCGGTTATGTCCGTGATCTTCTGATGAAGAGGACAGCATCTACAGATATTGATTTTGTGACGGAGCAAAGCGGTATTGAGCTTGCACAAACTGTTGCGAATGATATTGATCCTAAATTAAAAGTTTCTGTCTTCAAAACGTATGGAACAGCTATGATCAAATACAAAGATCTCGAGCTGGAATTTGTAGGAGCCAGAAAAGAAAGCTATACAGAAAACAGCCGGAAGCCGGAAGTAGAAGGCGGAACACTGGAAGACGATCAGAAGAGAAGAGATTTTACCATCAATGCCATGGCAATTTCTTTGAATAAAGCTAATTTTGGAGAGCTGATAGACCCTTTCAACGGTGTTGATGATCTAGAAAAAGGTATTTTAAGAACTCCTTTAGAACCGGCACAAACCTATTCTGATGATCCGTTGAGGATGATGAGAGCCGTCCGTTTTGCTTCAACATTAAATTTTGTCATTGAAGAAAAATCACTGAACGCTATAAAACAGGAGGCAGAAAGGATGAAGATCGTTTCTATGGAAAGAATCATGGTGGAATTCAATAAAATCATGATGTCTAAAAAACCTTCCGTTGGATTAGGCCTGATGGAAGAGACGGGACTTTTAAAACTGATCATTCCAGAGCTGATCGAGCTGAAAGGAGTAGAGGAAGTGGAAGGGCAGACCCATAAAGATAACTTCTATCACACCCTGGAGGTTGTAGACAATATTTCAGAAAATACAGACAACCTTTGGTTACGCTGGTCCGCATTGTTGCATGATATTGGTAAAGCACCAACCAAAAAATTTGTAGAAGGAACAGGATGGACTTTCCACGGCCATGAGTTTTTAGGCTCAAAAATGGTCAAGACCCTTTTCCATAGGCTGAAACAGCCGCTGGGAAGCGATATGAAATATGTTCAGAAAATGGTAAAGCTTTCATCGCGTCCTATTGCCCTGATCACCGATGATGCTTCGGATTCTGCATTGAGAAGACTTTTATTTGATGCCGGTGAAGATCTGGAAGATCTGTTCACCCTGTGTAAAGCAGATATTACAACCAAAAACTTCAAAAAACAGGACAGATTCAAGAAAAATTTTGAATATGTAGCAGTGAAGATCAAAGAGGTGGAGGAAAAAGATCAGGTGCGTAATTTCCAGCCACCGATTACAGGAGAAGAAATCATGCAGATGTTTGATCTGAAACCTGGAAAAGAAATCGGAATCCTCAAAGAAAAAGTTAAAGAAGCCATCCTGGAAGGTGAGATCCCCAATGATAAGGAAGAAGCTGAAAAGTTTGTGATTGCAGAAGCTGAGAAGTTGGGGCTGAAATATAATTAAACTTAAAATTATAAAAAGGCTTCGGCGGGACAAAGTCCCGCCGAAGCCTTTTTATAATCAGTGATAAAATCAGGCCGCTTCGGAGAAGCGGCCTGAAAAACACAAATGATGAAAAAAAATAAAATTTATAGATAATACCGGAGTATTAATGTCTTAGTTTGCATAAACTGAATTTGAGCCTATACCCGTTGTAAACGATCTGATGATAGCTCCTGAAGTATTATAAACTACAATTTTGCTGGCCTGGGTAAATCCATTGGAATCCGAAGTGAAAATTTTGTCATTGATCACGCTGAATCCATATAAAGCAGAGTAGGCATCAACACTGTTCGCAACAGTAAACAACGGTGATGTAGGTGCTGTTGTAGCACTCATATCCATCTTGTATACATTTTTCCCTGAAGTGAAATAAAACTTACCATTGGCAATCTCAAGGTTTGTAGCGTTGGCAATACCTGTTAAAGTAGTTGTCTTTGTAATGCTTCCTGTGCTTGAGATCTCGTAAATATAAGAATCAGCGGTTCCCGCAGCAATGGCATACACATGTTGGTTGCTTGAAATGATCTTGTTGATGTTTCCGGCTGGTAACGTAATCGTAGATTGAACATCGTTAGTAGAAGTATTGATGTAAGTGATCTTATTTCCAAAACCAAATGAAGCATTCTGTACAAAGATATTGTTTCCGGCTTCTACAATTCTTTCAGCAGCATCTGTGAAAGTGATTTTTTTGATGAAAGAACGGTCTGAAGCTTTGTAAATGCTTACATACTTGGCACCTAAATATTTATCGTTTGTTACATAAATATTGTTGTTGGCAAAAGCCATATATCGCGGAGCATTAAGCTCAGCGGTAATCTCGCCATTCGCTTTAAAATTATAACGGTTTGCGATCTGGATCTTATTGGAATTATTCAATAACAGATAAGCATTTTCACCATTGAAAGCAACCATCTGTAAAACGTCACCTAACTTTGCTCCTCCGTTATTAAGGGCAAAAACGTTATCCTGTTTAAGGTTCAGGTCTGCACTTACAAACGTTACGTCTCCTTCGGGTTTTCCGAAAGTACCTTCATTAGCGATTAAAAAACCGTTGCCATAGAATATTTCCTGCTCATCATTATCATCACTGCTACAGGACACGATGCCCAAAAGGAGTGTAAAAGCAAAAAGAAAATGTAGAAGTTTGTTCAGTTTCATAATATTTTTAAGTTTAAAAATTAATAGTTGCATAAATACTGTAATTCCTTTTCGGCATAGGGTATAAAGATACTGTCTGATAAACTGTATCGGTAACATTGTTTACTTTAAATCCCAAAGTGTATTTCTTGAAAAGTGCGGCAGAAACTCCGGCATTTAAAACAAAATAAGGATCAATAGCCGTAGACCTTTGCTCATCTGTAGTCGTATAAGTAAGGCCGTTGAAAAGCCCCTGTGCGTATAGCTTAAGGAAAGAATAGCCATACTCAATATTTCCAACAGCTTTATGGATCGGAACATACATCATCTGCATTTCAGTATTCTTGTTGACAGATTTTGAATAAGTGTATCCTGCATCCAGCTTCAGGTCATGTTTTCCGAATTTTTTATTCCACTTAATCTGTGATTCCAGACCATACGATTCAACTTTATACGTATTTACGGGTGCCCAGTATCCATAAGGTGTAGGTAGCCAGTTGATGAGATTTTTGATGTCCATGTAATAAGGACTCAATATAATTTTAAAATCACCCAGGCTGAACTCATGGTTCATATCAATATTCGTGGACGTTTCCGGAAGCAGATCCAGATTTCCTCCCGGCTGCCAGTAAAGATCATTAAAAGAAGGATACCTGAAATTTCTTGAAAAGCTTATTCCCATACGATACCATCGTAAAGCATCCCATTTTCCCGAAAAAGAATACAGAAGCGGAGAAGAAATATCCTCCACAAAATCCTTCTTGATGCCGGCTTCAAAACGAAGCTCCTTTGTGGCAAAATACCTGATTAAACCGGATAGTGAACCTACATTTCTGCTGATAACTCCGATTCCGGATTGATTGTCTTTATCTGCTTGATAACCTTCACCCTTGTTCACTTGGAATTCCCCGATCGCATTAATGTTGATTTTTGGAGTGATGAAATAGTTGAAATCATTTTTGAAAATATAGTTCTTTCCCTCTGCACCGCTTGTTTTAGGCTGGTTAAGACCTGAAAAATACTGGAAATTATCTTCTGTATAAGCTGCTTTTAAGCTGTTCGAAAGATTACTTTTATTGATATCCCATGCAATTAAACTTCTTAAAGTCTGAGCATTATATTTTGTTTTAGTGCCATTCTGTTCAAAAATAGGATAATGCTGTGATGCATCGAACATCTGATTCTGCCATGAAATAGTCTGATGGTCAGCAATTTTGTAAGAAGCTCCGATGTTAACTGAAGTATTATAGTATTTTCCGTTAGTATTGTGAAATCCAGTACTTCCTACGACAAACTCAGGGACTTTATAATCATTTTGGCTTGTGAAATAGCTTCCCGACACCTTAACGCTTAATTTATCATTGCTGAAAGATGCCTGCAGAAAATTATTATACGTATCAAAAGAGCCCGCCTCCGAATAAACAGAACCCTTAAAACCCCTGTTGAAATCCAGAATATTATTTAAATGAATACTTCCTCCAATAGCTCCGCTACCATAAACAACACTTCCTCCGCCAGCTTTTACATCAATCTGATCATACCCGAAAAGTGGAATATTATTTACATCTCCCTGTCCCAAAAAGCTGGAATTAATGTTGATCCCGTTCCATACAAAAGCTGTCTGCTGAGCCGTTGTTCCCCTGAATGAAGGCGAAGAAACAGCCCCGCGTCCATTTTCTTTCACATAAATAGAAGACTGAAAGCGTAAAAGTTCAGAAAGATTGGCTGAATTCTTTTCAATATCTTTTGGGGTGATCGAACGTACCGGATGGAAAAGCTTTACCTTGCTCATCTGGCTGTCGAAAATATAAATGGTGTCAACCGCTTTCTCCTGTCCGAAGAGAAAGCTGCCGTAAGACGAACAAAGCAGTAATAAAGACCTTTTTATATTCATACTATTTTACTTTTCCTCCGAAAGTAATATGTTTTTAGTTATAAATTTGGCAGGTCTCCTGACTTTCGCTTTCTGCACCTTCCCGTATGAACAGTGGTTTTTTACAGAAATCTATTGCGATTTACAGTTGCGGGGACAGTTTGGGAGTTACACCCAATTCCCTATTATTTCCAAAATGCTGGAAACCAAAATTTTTGCAAAGATAACTTTTTAAATTTATTGCACAAAAAGACAAAAAAGTAGAAATGTGAAACGGCAAAATGTCAATGATGAATGGCCAATTTTGTTTCTTAAAGAATTTTTTTTAAATATGATGATCAGTAATGAACATGGCACTACAAATTGAAAATAGTTCTTTACATTAACAATTCATTTACGCAGCAAAATTGATCATTGAGAAGAGTCTGAGATCTGAAATCTTGGCTCTTGATTCTTAAGCTTTAATTTACCATTCACTTGCGAAGCAAATTCACGATTGACAAAATTCACTTCTACAAAAATGATGAATCAAAATAAAACGGCAGCAGATCTTTAATAGAATGCACCTTCACCACTTCATCATTCATGCTTGAAAAATAAAGGATGATGTTTTCGTTCTGTTTTGTTTCATATTCTATAAGACTTTGCCGGCAGGCCCCACAAGGCGGGATCGGAGGATTTTTCTCATGAAATTCCTTAGGACCTCCCACGACAAAGATCTTCTTCACCTTTACATCCGGAAAATTAGCTGCCACCCAGAAAAGAGTTGTTCTTTCTGCACATAACCCCGATGGATAGGCTGCATTTTCCTGGTTGTTGCCGGAATAAATTTCACCATTTTCCAGTAAGACGGCACATCCTACAAGGAAATTTGAATAGGGCGCATAAGCATTTTCACGGGCCTGTATTGCTCTCTCAAATAAGGTTTTTTCTATATCGTTCAGTTCACTGCTGTTTTTAAAATGCTCGTAACTGATCTGTATGTCTTTTTTCATATATTAGTAAGACTAAAAAGGGGGCCAAATTTACTTCTTTTTCATCATTTCGACAATGTTTTTTTTATTCATCATTAAATTGAAATTCAAAAAATTAAAATGTTATACACACCAATAAAATTTAGAAATATAGAATTGAAAAACAGATGGGTAATGTCTCCTATGTGTATGTATTCATGCGAAAATGGATTGGCAAATGATTTCCACTTTGTCCATTACGGAAGCAGATCTCAGGGCGGGACCGGACTTATCATGGTTGAAGCCACCGGAGTAGAGCCACGGGGAAGAATTACCAACCATTGTATGGGAATCTGGAATGATCGGCAGGCAGAAGAACTTAAGAAAATTGTTGATTTTGTTCATTTCCGTTCAGAAAGTAAAATTGGGATCCAGCTTGCCCATGCCGGTAGAAAAGGGTCTACCTGGAATAACCTGCAGATCCCTGTTGAAGAAGGCTGGGAAACCGTTGCACCGAGTCCTATTCCTTATCATTCCACTGAAAGAATCCCACATGTTCTGACTGTTGACGAGATTAAAGAGCAGGTACAGAATTTTAAAACAGCAGCAAAAAGAGCTGTAAAAGCCGGTTTCGATGTAATGGAAATTCACGGGGCACACGGATACCTTATCCACCAGTTTTTATCACCGCTGTCCAACATCAGGACAGATGATTATGGTGGAAGCTTTGAAAACAGAATCCGTTTTCTTTTGGAAATTGTTGATGCTGTCAACGAAGAATTGGATGAAAATACAGCACTTTTCGTAAGGATTTCCGGAACCGAATATGCCGAAAACGGATGGGATATCAATGACAGTGTAAAGCTCGCCGGAGTTTTAAAAGAACATTCCGTAGATCTGGTAGATGTTTCAAGCGGAGGAAATATCCATGGAGCAAAAATATCTGTATTTGATGGTTATCAGGTTCCTTTTTCAGCCCAGATCAGAAAAGAAGCAGGAGTAAAAACCGGAGCAGTAGGATTAATCACAAAGGTAGAACAGGCTGAAGAGATTTTGGAAAAAGGAGATGCTGACCTCATATTCGTGGCAAGGGAGATTTTAAGAAACCCGTATATTGCCGTTCAGGGGTCATTTGAGATGAAAGAAGACTGCTTCTTCCCGCATCAATATACAAGAGCGAAAATTTCATCATAACAACAGAATGAAGATCGAAGACTTTATGCTGACCTGTCCCAGCAGGAAATTTCTGGGGATAGAATGTCTGGGATGCGGTGCTCAGAGAGCAGTCGTATTGGTATTTGAAGGTAGGTTTTCAGAAGCTTTTCATTTGTATCCGGCTGTTTATACACTACTCCTGTTTCTTTTTACACTGGGTCTGAGTTTTGTAGATAAGAAAAGAAAATACGGTAAAATCCTGATAATAATGATTGTTGTAAATGTGGTTATCATGCTCATATCTTATTATTATAAACATTTTTACATGCATTCTCATTGAAGAAAAAACAAAGCGAAGAATTGTATTTTTTTAATGTTTAATTGATATGAGTAGAAAAAAAGTCGTAGAATTACTACAAAATATAAATATGTTCAGTAAAAACTTTTTAAATTAGAGCGTGAAGTTTATCTTTGTTAAACAAACTTTATGAATAGTATAATCATTAATGATTAAAATGTAAGAATATGGCAGCAAATTCAAGAGGAATCTTAAAATTCAATGGAGGTGAAGGACAAAAGCTGTTAAAGCTTAATTACAGCGTATCAAGATCTACAGATGTTTCAGGACGTGTAGCGTCTGATCCATCGAACGCTTTGATCAAAGTAACAATTGAAGCTACTGAAAAGTCTGATGTTCTGGAAAGCTTACTGAATGGTAAATATAAGCCGACAAGCGGTGAAGTTACATTCAATAAATCGCATGAAGAAGGAACATTGATCTCCCTGAAATGGGAAAACGGATATGTAATTCAGCACGAAGTGGATTTTGATGCTGTCGACAGCAACAATATGCTAATAAGCTTTGTCGTAAGTGCAGAAAGCATTACGTATGGAAATTCACTATATGACGGATTCTGGCCATTAAGCTAGGTCCGGAGTAGTACAAAATACAAAGAGACTGTCCCTCAAGACGGTCTTTTTTTACCTGTTATGAACACTATTTTCTGGCAAGGAATCTTTGTTTATTTTCAAAAATTCCCGATTGGATGAATAATATACCATTTTAACCCAAATCACTTTATAAAATATGTCTACTACACCTGGAAAATCAAAGGGAGCGGGTTTTCGCCCGGCACAGAATGCAGATGGGGTATCCGAAAATCATCATACCGGTATCAACCGTCTGGTTAAGCTTTCCTTAGTCATAGAAGGAAAAATTATCAAATTTTATAAGCATTTCAAACTTAAACAGAGTGCCCAGCGCCATCATGAATTTACACTCACGCTGGCCCATGATACGCTGGGAGACCGCCAGACCCATTCTCTGGAAGAAGCCAATAAATTCCTGGGAAAGCGCCTCACTGCAGTTATTTCATATAAAGGTATAGACAACAGCCCCGAGAGAACCTTTGTGGGAATCATTACCGGGGTGGCATTCAGCCAGGAAAAAATGAGCCTGGGAAATATTGTGCTTACAGGATCCAGTCCAACCATTCTTTTGGATGGAGCTTCCCATATCCAGAGCTTTGGAGGAAGTCAGCCGGTTAATATAGGGATTATTGCTGAAGAGGTGATCAAACAAGGAATTGATAAAGGCCGTTTTGATGTCAGGGTAGATGCCAATAATTTTTCCCAGATCGTCTACAGCAGCCAGTACGACGAAACCCATTACAACTATCTGGCAAGAATGGCAGAAGCATATGGTGAACAGTTCTTTTATGATGGTGAAGTCCTGCATTTCGGGAAACTGCCGCCTCAGAATAAACCTATTATCCTGACCTACGGAAGCAGCGCCAATGATATTAAGGTTGAGCTGAAAGCAATCCATACCAAGCCACAGTTTTATGGGTACAACAGCAATAAGAATGAAAAACTTACTTCGGGTTCTACGCCTATTCAGCATGTAAGTGATATTGCAAAGACAGCTTATGATCACAACAACAGTATTTACAAAACCCCTTCGCTTCAGATAGCGCCTATCAAGGCAACAACCCATCTGGACGTAGAATATTCACAGAAAAGCGCCTCGGGAAGCGCAGCGGTGAACGTTTTTTCCATTTCAGGAAATACAACCGTTCCATTCCTTCATCCAGGATGCATAGCCGATGTTCAGATGCGGAAACAAGACTCCAATGAAACTTCCTATTTCACAAGGATTATGATCACGGAAGCTGAACATGAGATTGATACGATAGGACATTATAAAGGAAGTTTTACAGGGATAGCAGCGGATACGGGATTCCTTCCAAGACCTGAATATAAAATTCCTAAAGCTGAACCACAGACTGCCGTCGTTATATCCAATACAGATCCGGAAGGGCAGGGCAGGATACAGGTGCAGTTTGACTGGCAGACGAGCGATACAACTCATTTTATCAGGATGATGAGCCCTGATGCTGGAGGAACGGACCAGATCACGCAGAACAGAGGATACGTGGCCATTCCGGAAGTGGGAGATCAGGTGATGGTAAATTTTGTCCACAGCCATCCGGACAGACCTTTCGTCATGGGAGGTATGTTTCATGGTGGAATAGCCTTGGGTGGAGGAATCAATAATCATCTGAAATCCATCCAGACCAGGAGCGGAATCAGAATTCTGATGAATGATGAAGAAGGAAGCGTAAAGATTATGGACCCGAGCGGAAATATCTACTATATGGATGGTGCAGGAAACATCAGCATGAAAGCTCCTAAAAATTTCACCCTGAATGCAGGGGATAATATCAACATTACTGCCGGAAAAGAAATTTCGATCAGTGCGGGAGAAGGAATCAACAGCTCTGCCAACAACAGTATTATCTCTACAGCCGGAAAAGATATTGTACAGACCGCTTCCGGTGATATCCGTGAAACTTCGGATACGAGAACCGAAATGGTGGAAAAAGAATTCAAAAGACAGTCCGAAACATCCAATGAAATAGCCGGAGAAATATCCATGTTCAGCGAGCTTGAAAATATGACGATGCAGAGTGGTAAGATTGTAGAATTCAACAGTGCTGAAAAATCAAAACTTTTCTGATATGGCAATCATTAAAACAGCTAAGAATATACAGATAAAAGTCACAGACTCTTATCATCTGAATGTCGGCAAAAAGGTTGAAAAAATTGCTCAGAAAATTAATGTAGAGGCGCAGAAGAACAACCTTGTTTTGGCAAGCAATAAGAAAATAATGTCTCATGGAAACAAATAAATTAAGAATTCTGATTCTTTTTATTGTAAGTAGTTTCTCATTAATCAATTGTCAAAATAAAAAAATGGAACAAAAATACAGCTGGCTGGGAACCCTTTCGGCACCGCAGGAATATCCGATGGAAATTTACAAAGGAGCCCTCATCGCCGATGATTTTACCTACGGCTTCGATGCTATTTGGGGCACACAGAATACAGGCTGGGGAAATGAAGGGGGAACGATGAGTGTAGAAACCGGGCAGATGGATATTCCCCATAAGCTGGAATTTACCTGGTACTCTCTGGTAGAAAATAAATTCTATACCGGAAAATGGGACCTGGATAAAGGAAAAATAAAAGATCTTTTTGATAAAGGTTTTATAGATCAGGATAATGGTAAAAAGACCACATACAGTAATTTTATTGTCGGTCTTGCCCCAAAAGGGAAGGTGGTCTTATGGATCAACGGTCCGGGAAACCAGAAAGAAGTAGGGGCTTTTCAGGCTCATGATACCATTATTACCAAGGAAAAAGCGTACGACAACGCACAGTACATGCTGAAAGAAGGTTTTGCAGACAGAATGCTTAAAGATCCTTCTTATGAAACATTTAAACCTGAGATCAGAACTAAAATAGAAAAAGAAGGGTACCCTGCTCCGGATATTTATGAAGTGTACAGAGAAAGATATAACTGGAAACCCGCAGTGATTCTTCCGGAAGGCAGTGAGTGGCTCGATTTCGGATTCACCAATTACAATGGGGAACAGGAAAACCTCTTTGGGGAAAGCCTGACAGCTGATACCTATAAAAAACGTGCTGTCCCAAAATTCTGCGGTTTTTACTGGAGAGATAAGAATAAAAATAGATACGGCGTATGGGTGGACTCTTTTGACGAAAAAGAAATTTTTGACTTATTCGGGAAGCTGGGAAAAGAAAAAAATATTGACTTTATCATTAAAGTCAATGCAGATAATACAGGAGCGAGTTTATCATTGAAGGGCGAGAAAGAAGAACTGCCGGTTACAAAAGCAAAAGTCAGACTTTCACGTGCAATAGAATAACATCCTTCATAAAATTAACATCAGTCTGTCAACAAAAAATAAAATAAGAACGATGCACAATAATAAATTTGGAGATTATACACCGGAAATATCCAAAGAGGAAGTGTTAGACATTACTCTTGGGGTGTTTTTTGACGGAACTTTGAATAATAAAACCAATACCACAGAAAGAAAAAACAAAACGGCCGACTACAAGAAAAATGGAGGTGACCCCACCGATAACAACAGTTATAATAACGACTGGAGCAACGTGGCGCGTTTATGGGACAATTATGATAAAAATTTTGGCATCTACATAGAAGGTATCGGTACCGAAGATAAAGAAGAAGATTCTATGCTTGGCTATGCCTTCGGAACAGGCACTACCGGGATCCGTGGGAAGGTGAGAAAAGGCTGCGAAGAGATCGTGAAAAAAGTAAAAAATATAAAGAATGCAAAAAAGGCAGATAAAATTGCAGTCCTTACTTTTGATGTTTTTGGTTTCAGCAGAGGGGCTGCTGCTGCCCGTAATTTCGTCCACGAAATAGGTAAATCCAAATATAAAGCTACCACTACAACCGTTTCACATCAAGGTGTCACGGTAACTGCCCGTTACGACAGCGACGGTGCAGGAGGAATACAAAGTGAAGAGCTTCCGAAATGGGGGCATCTGGGACTTAAGCTGCAGGAAGCCGGAATTACAGTGGGTGTGCTGAAAGTGAGGTTTCTGGGTATTTATGATACTGTTTCCTCCTATTCAAAAAACTTTTCTGCCACGCCGAACTTTCACAATGATGTGAAAGAGCTTAGCCTGAATGATATCGGCAGAGCACAGAGTGTGATTCATTTTGTGGCAGAAAATGAACACAGGGAAAATTTTGACCTTACGAATGTGCATGTAGGTATAGAAAAAATATTTCCGGGGGTACACTGTGACGTAGGTGGAGCTTACGAAGACGGACCGGAAATCTGGGAAGAACTTGAAACGTCCTGGACAACCAGTGCAAAATTAGAGAAATTCAAAAGAGAGCTTGTCGCGGAATCCTGGTATAAAGAAGAAGAGCTTACGATTACACCCGGTTTTTATCTGTCATTGAGGGGAGAACGTAAACTTATAAAAAAAGCATACAGCTATATTCCTTTACATTTTATGGCGGAATATGGTGTCCAAAAAACAGTTCCCCTGACCTTAAAGAAGATTACCGACGAGAAGTATTCTGTTTCATCAAATGCCCTGTTGGTGAGAATAAAAAACCGCTTAAGACCTTACGCCATGGGAGATGGAAAACAGTATATCTTTAAACGTTATAAAGATCTTGAAAGAGCATATGGCGGAATACCGATACCGGAACATAAATATGCAGACTATCAGAAGGAAATGAAAGAACAGGATGACCTGAGAACCCTAAGAAACAAATATCTGCACAGGTCAGCAAGAAGAGAAGGTATAGGAATGGACCCGACATCAGACAGGGTAAGAGTGCTCCATTAATGGCTTATGGATAAGCAAAACAAGGACAGAGAACACGAAGCCGGATTATTTTTATGCAGAAATTTAATATACATACCGTTCAGAAAGGAGAAAGCTTAAAAAGCATAAGTCTGCTGTACAACCTAGACGCAGATGCTTTAAAGTTATTTCATAATAACCACTGCAACGTAAAAGATATGATCCTGATTGAGCTTACAGGTCAGAAAGAACTATTTCTACCCATAACAGCTGTGACGGATAAAAACAAACTGGTACAGTTCGGAAGAGGAAACAGTCTTGTTTTCCGGCCTGAGAATTCATTGTACAGATATGGAGTTTCTATTAATATCGAAAATAATGATCATAAAAATGAACTCAAGTATGAAACATCAGTACGATGGCTTAAAACTGAGAATAAACTTCATTTTTTTGAAATAGACAGGACATCCAACCTGTATCTGAACGAAGAAGAAGTCAATGAAATAGCTGATCTGCTGGCTTATAAAACATCTAAGGTTTTGTATCCGTTACAGATCAGCGTAGATGAGCAGGGAAAGTTCAATGCTGTAGAAAACCTTTCAGTATTTAAAGAAAGATGGCCGGCCGTAAAAGAAGAACTGTACAAAGAATTTGAAGGAGAAACAGTGGACAGTTACTGCGAAAAGATAGAAAAAGTAATAAATGAACCAGATGCGGTAAGTCTTTATTTAAAAGACGATTATTTCATCAGGACCCTGTTCTTTGGGATTTATCAGAGTTTCGGGTGGGATTATCAGGTAGAAATAGAGAGTGGTTTCCCTGTTGTCAGTAATCCTGTAGAGCCGAAATACAAAATAAAATTAGAGATAAATCCCCTGAAAGGAGAAACCGGCCTGATTAATATGGAAGGAGAAGGAAGACTGAATGATGAAAGATCAGTATATGATTTCATGAATAAAGCCCCTTTTTCCATGATCATTGAAGATCACCCGGTCATGAATCATGAAGGAAATTTCAGAATAGTATCCTATCTGAACGGGGAAACTTTACTTTTAAAATCAATGTATTTAGAATGCAGCATAAAACTTGAGAAAAAAAAGAAAATATCAGTAGTCGTTGCTGAATTGACAGACTAAGGAAAAACGTAACAAAATGAAAACCAGATTGAATCATAAAATATCCATACTTACCTTTATACTGAGCTTCAGCCTGTATTTCGGACAGAAAGTAGAGTTTAATATCCCAAAAGATATGGAGACTTTACAGAACTCTATTTCTTATTTCCAGAATGATTTCACAAAGGATGAAGCTAAGGACGCTGCTGTATCTGATAGCGATTTCTTAACTACTGTTAATCTTTATAATTTAAAATATGAAGGTGATGAGAAAAATCCTTATCTGAATTTAGCATTGAAAAGCGGGGCAAAGCCTAAACAGTTTATCCAGCAGGCAGTGTGGAATGTCAATATGAAAAAAGTTTCTTCTAAAAGCACGAAAGTCACTGTTTTTCTTGAAAAAGTAGTGCCGGACAGCTGGTCTAAAAAAGAAGTCGATACCAAACTGACCAAATCTACCGGTAAACTTGAAAAAGAGATCAAAGAATTTCTTTTAAATTATAAGCCCGCAGAACCTTCGAATGATAATGACGTTTCAGAGGCCGATAGTACTGCTGTTACGACCTATACAACTGCTGCGACAACAACAGATATGGTTGCAGATAATCCGAAGCAGAAAAAAACTTCAAAAAAGCTTCAGAGTCTGTTTGGTAAGAAACAGTTTATTTCATTACCCGCTACATCAGAGACCTTTACAAAACTTTTACAGGTAAGTCCAAGTGAATTGGAATGTAAAGACTGTAAAGGGGAAACATACTCCAATTGGGATTTCGACGATTTTAATATGATCTACGCCCATATGAATAGCGGAGAAGAATATTATGCCATTCAGTATTACGGAAGTGACAGCGTTTCAGGATTGCCGCATGGACTGGTATTCAATGACAGCTCACCATCCGAATGTAAGCAGAAGTTTGCAAGGTACAAGGCACAGCTTTACCAAACCACAGTGGATACCGATGAAAACTCCTCCAAAGCATTAACGGTCGTTACCTTTAAGATGAATTCCTCTTTTGTACAACTGGAATTCGGAAATGAATATTTAAGCAGATTAGTAATTTCAAATAAAGAATTTTAGCCATGGCAGAAAAACATATTGTAGTACAGGGTGCTATGTGCAAATGCCAGTTCGGACAGGTTCCGGACAAACTCAAAGTGCTCTCCCACCAGAAAGAATATGCTAATGATAAAAATGCCTCCAAAAAGCTTATCGTAACCACGAAAGAAATAGGAGCAGCTACATTTGAAAAAAATACCTTCGGAAACTGTACAAAAATGGGAGTTCCGCCGCCGCCATGCAAAATTATGGTAACAGAGTGGCAGAATTTTTACGATAAAGTGCAGCTCAATAACAATGGCTATATTATTTTGGAAGATAGCAAGGCCGTTTGTGCCATTGCCGGAACACCATGTATTGAGATCATAGACCATGGCCAGCGAACAGAAGGCAGTCCGCAGAACTTTAAAAATGCTGATCCGGATGTACAGCAGCAGATCAACCCGTTGGTCAGTCCCGAAGAAATGTATAAAGAACAGCCTGAGTATGGCGGGCAGGATGGTGTAATCTAAACGACAAAGAAATGGCAAAAGGAGTAAAAAAAATAAAGGTTACAAAAGGCAGGTATTATCCAAAAATGTCTGTTCCGGGTCAGAGAGTTACTATTGTCCCGAACCAGGATGTCACTTTCCAGGTAGAAGAATGGCTGCCGGATACAACGGCCGAAGATAAAAAGAAACCTGTGATTTGGATGAGGCAGACCAACGACCGCAAAATTATTATCTATCAGGTTCCATCTTCCACAGGGTATAAATTCAATATTGATAAGCAGTACTGCGGTAGTTATCAGTTCTACATTGAGGCCAGTTTTTCCGGTAAAAGAGATACCAAAAATAATGTGGGACTTTATGTGAAAGGCTGGTGTGAACCCAAAATTGTTACCAGTAAATGGACTACCCAGAGAGGAAGTAAGACCAGCATCAAAAACCAGAATAAAGTCAATTATATTTCCTACGGACATATTGTGTATCTTAATCTGACCACAGAAGGTCTCAACGGAAATACGCTGACTATTGAGCTTTGGAACCAGCAGTCCGCAAAAGATGACAAGCTGGTTCATGTATACAATAATGTACAGGTGATAGATGGTGAGGTCAATTTAAAAATAGAAAATACCTACTCATGGATGGCCCATGTGGACAATATCCAGAATGTAGAAGAATTTTATGTCAAAGTAAAAGATTCCGGTTCCAAAAAGTACATCAAAGATAGTATGGGTGATGATCTTCATGCTATCTACCTGAATGTCAAGAATAAAGTGGTTACCACCAATGCCAATGTCAGCAAAAACCAGACCCCGACAAAAGTATACAAGCCGGATGTAAATTCCGCAAGACTCGAGCCATGTAAATTTGAAGTCATCAAAATAACGGAAACTGAAACAAAAGATGGCAAAGCCAACAATACAACAGCTACAGTCTTTAAAAACGGAGATGGTGTCAAACTCATAAAATCTGCTGCTCTTCAGGAACATATTCAGAGAACAATCTATTATAAATTTGATTCCACAGTCATTGATAAAGATGGAGTTGCCATCCTGAATAATGTTCTCAAATTCCTTCTCGAGCACAAAGATTCCACCATGAATCTTAGTGGCTATGCCTGCGTTATAGGAAAAGAAAATTATAATAAAGGACTTTCCCAAAGAAGAGCTGATATAGTGAAAAAATTCTTTGCAGACGGAGGATTGGATCCCAGAAGAATCATCTCGGTAGGAAAAGGGGAAGTAGATCCTACAGATGATAAAATGGGAAGAGATAATATCAAATACAAAAATGAGAAAGATTACGAAAACAACCGTAGAGTAGACATCTCTTTTGTATTCAATGCCCACGACGCCCAGACTATCCATTATGCGGTAGTAGCTCCTACTTCAGCCACGAAAAAAGAACTTATCATTGATGTGACAGGCTTTGATACCAATAGCTGTTTCAGAGATGCCAAAAACAAACATAAAAAAGAAATTTATATCGTCGATGTGGGGCAGGCAATAGATAAAGGAGATACAAAAAAAAGCTTTCAGACACCAACATTCCCTTATGAAGTCTATGCTCCGCTGAGCAGGTATAATTTTGGAGGAGGAGTTGGGTTTGATGCCCAATCAATGACCGTTATGCAATATATCTGGCCTGCATCTTCCAGCCCGAATCAGTTTCATATGCACGTACATACCTGCAGATATTACAGCAATGAGAAAAGAACTACGGTATTAATAAAAGCATATCCGGATATAAAGTGGAGATTCGCCTTTTTTATCAACCTGAGCAACAGCTTAAGTATAAAATGGCAAAAAATGACTCCTGAAAAGCACAAAGAACTTCGAGGCAAAGCATTGAGCCTTGCCAATGAAGAGAAAGGAAAATATACAGATGTAGAATTCGGAGTTGAGCTTAAAGCTTCTTATGATAAACAAGAAGATGGAAGCTATTACTGTAAACCGGAGCTTACTCTGAAATATAAAGATAAGATCAGTAAACTCTTCTCTATTATTTCTTCCGTTAAAAAAATGTCGCAGGGAATCACATCGCAGACAAAAGGTGTTGTGTCCAAAGGAGTAGGAAGAAAATTACCATTTGAAATAAAACTAAATGCACCCGCACTATATTTTGGAGCAGAATGGGAAGCAGATGTTAATGAAGCACATTCTGACATAGGAACCAAGCTGATGCTCTTTATCGAAGCAAAACCTTTGATTGAACTGGCTATTGTTTTTGACCTTTTAGCTCTGGTTGTTCAGGCAGGAGTGGCCGTAGCTACAGCCGGAACAGGAAATGTACTGGCTCTTGAAATCTTCAATATGATCAGAGAATGGGCAAGCAAAGGCTACGAAACAGAACATGTGGTCATCAACTTTAAAATGTACATTGATCTTGAAGTGAAAGGAAAAGTAGATGGTGTTATCGATGGTTCATTCAGTACCGTTAAAGGAGATAAAGAAGTTAATTTTGATCTGAGCTCAAACATTACTGTTGAATTAAAGTCAGGGCTCGAATTAAAAGGAATGTTTGTTGTTATAGGAACTACAAAAAAACCTGAGCTGGAAGGACATGTGGAAGGAAAATTAAGTGCAGGAGCAACTATGGGAATTACTTCGGGACATAAATTAAAATACGATTCTACGGCCGGGATTTATTATATTCCAAGCTTAAGCATAGATCCGTGTGTAGGAACTGTAGTAATCATGGTAAAAGCTGGATTCACCTATAAAAAGGTAAGCTCAGACTGGACTCCGGTAAACTATAACAGAACCCGCACATTTTTTGATGGATTTAATATTATGAAATATTTGGCAGAATTAGTAGGTTATGATAACAAAATATTACTTTGGGAAAAAAAGAAAAATTAAAAATATGTTTATACTTTTAATCATGTCTCTCTTTATATCATGCAGTAATGCAAAAAAAGACCTATCCAATGTTCTTTTCCCCGTAAAAAAAGAAAATATTTTAAGCGGAATCGACTATACGGAGAAAAAATCTATATTAGATAAAAGCCTTACCGCCTATCAGGTGAAAGATATGAATGCTTTTATATTGTATGGACAGTCTTTCACAAATGAAATTAAAAGTAATTCTGCAACCTATGCAGGAAAAAATTACCTTGAACTTTTAGGAGATTCAAAAAATATAAACGGATATAAAATCCATCTATATACCCCGAAAGAAAGTGAAGAGCTGGAAAAACTCCTTCTTGAAAAACTTGGGAAACCTGCTTTTGATAAAGGAAACGAAACAGAAAGAAACATCATCTGGGAAACTTCCGGAAAGTTATATATTCTGAATAACGGAAATGCCGAAATACAAGGAGAAAAAACAAAAGAATCGGATCTATTATGTTTAAATACTAACTTTACCACACTGATCATTAATGCTACTCAGACTACAAAATATTCGGAGTACTTAAAATTCAGGATAAAAAATAATAAAAAGGTAGAAAATTACCCGTATAGTATATACAATAAAGAAGAAAACTAAATAAAAGTTGAATGAAAAAGATCGTTATATGCCAAATTGTTTTGAGCTTTGTTCTTATGAACTGTCAGGAAAAAGGAACAGGCAAATTGGTTTCCCAGACAGCCAGTACCAGTGTTGCCAATAAAACAGAAAATAGCACACAGGGAAAAATGGATTTTAAAGATCTGAAATTCGGAACCAACGGGGAAGATTTCCTCAAAGGAATTGGCTTAACGGCCAATGACAATGCTTCAGGCGATTTTAATACCTCAGTGGATTATGTTGAATTTCAATTTCCAAAAGATAAAAACCTGAACCTGTCGTTATTTAGTAATACACTGCAGTCTGCTACGGACGATGTTTCCGTTTTTTATTCAAAGAATGATAAAAAAGTATGGTGCTACGAAATGGTATTGCAGAACAATCCGAATACAGATGCCATTCTGAGTGCTATTGAAAAAAAAGCAGGCCATAAGGCAGACTTTTCAGATAAGAAGGTAAACACCAAAGAAAGGCCGATCTTCCTGGATGAAAACGGAGAATTCAAAACAGATCACATAGAAGAAACAATACAGGTTTGGGAGGATAAAGAAGCCAAAACAACTTTCTTCACCATCCACACCGTTAATCTTTCTAAGAAACCTAATGAAAATACATTGAAGATCTTTGCTTTAGATAAAACCAGCCCGAAATATAAAGAATGGATTTCTTATCGAAGTCTCGATATGTTTTATAATAAATAATAACAATAATGGCTAAAGAACCTTATTATACCATTGATTTTACTGCTGTTTACTGCAAATTCGAAATTCTGGTGAATGACATCCCCGTTATTGCCCTGGAAACTGAAGGACAGATGTCTCCCAATGTTCCTGTTAATTTTGGAATAAGCAGTTCCGGTGAGCAGAAAATTGAAATTAAGCTTCTGCCGGTCGCAGGAGAACAGTATATAGATTCAAGGACAGCATTTCAATACACCGTTAAGTTATTTGACGTTTTTAATGATAAGTTTGTCCATGAAAAAGATTGCGGTAATTTTCAGTTTTCAGAAAAAGAGACTGCAAAGAAGCTGCCTTCATTACATCACAAATCGTCCTTTCAGGCTGAAATTCCTTATGAAATGATAAAATGGGAGCAAAGCCGTGATCTGCTGTCAATTTCAAAAGATAATTCTTACCTTGCTGCCAAACTGGATTCGGCATACAAAAAAATAAGCAGTCTTATCAGCTCAAAACAATATGAACCTTACTTTGAAATGATAAAGAATCGTGAAAAAAATATGGCTTTATCCATGTATTTAAGCGATGAAGATGCAAAAGCAAGACTGAACAGCTTATTAGAAGATTTTAATAATGGCTTTAAAATGATGCCGCTGCAGGAAGATAGGGTTTTAAAAATCTATGGTAACGGAAAACTGGCCACCTATAAAAAATTAAATGGGGAACCTGCATTTTTCCTTTATAATCAACAAACCGGTGAGGAGCTGATGCTGGAACTGATGTTTCATATCCCACAGGGAAAAGAAGAATTTGAAGTCATTTAGAAAAAAGAAAGAAATGCCGGAATAATATTCAGAGATTTTACTGGGTGTTCAGAGCAAAATATATGGGAGTTAAAAAAGGTAGACCATACATCGTATATATCATTTTAGGAATAATAGCCGCATGCTTTATTTATTTTATTCTGTGGATAATTTTTAAAGATAAAATGCCGCTGCATGAATATGCTTTTGAAATTGCCAATAATTATGATGCCTACGCAGCAAAGGCTGTCATTCTTATTCCTTTACTGATTTTTGTGCTCATTTTTTTTACCTTCATGAAACCTACGGCTGCCAAACGTTTTTTACGGTTGCAGTCATCGCTGCCGACCTCTAAGATCCATTCCGTGGCAAAAGGTCTGGCAGAGATTGAAGGAACTCTGATCATGAAAGAGCCGCTGACCTCTCCGGTGGATCATGAAGTCTGTATCGGATATTACTATACCATAGAAAATATCAGCAAAGATTCCGATGGCAGGCTTTCATACACAACCGTTCACAGAGAAACACAATGCAATGCCTTCCTGGTTACAGATGATACCGGAACGATAGAAGTAGAGCCGGATAAAATTGAATTTGTTTTGTTAGGAGAAACCAATGTGAGCAGCACCAACAGCAAAAGATATACAGAAACCCTTTTAAAAAATGGGCAGAAAATACTGTTGGTAGGCTATGTCGATTCTAAAAACGGAGTACCTTTCATTAGAAAAGATGAACATTATAAAGTCCTCGGAATTACATCAGCATCAGGAATCAATGTTTGGAACAAATATCAGCCATTGCTGAGGTCGTTTATATTTACCTGCTCCATCATCCTTTTAATAATTATTTATATACTTACACAATAATGAATCAGACGGTCGCTATCATATTACTTATTTTGCTGGGAGTAGTTCTCATCAGCTTTTTGATCAATCTTTATAATAAGCTGGTCATGCTCAGATTTAATGTTGATAAAGCCTATGGTAATATTGATGTAGTCCTGAAGCAGCGCGCAGATGAAATTCCCAATCTGGTTACTGTTGCCAAACATTTTATGGAATATGAAGAAAAAATTCTTGCCCGCCTTACAGAGCTCAGGACATTTTATAATAACAGTACTGATGCAGATAAAAGAACCGAGCTTGCTAATGAGACTTCAAAAGCACTTTCTTCATTCTTTGCTGTTTCAGAAAATTATCCTGAGCTGAAATCCAATACTAATTTCCTTGAACTGCAGAAAAGGGTTTCCGAACTGGAGAACAAAATAGCAGACAGAAGAGAATTTTTTAATGACAGTGTGAATCTTTATAATATAGGGATTCATGAATTTCCCAATGTTATATTGGCGAAAATGCTAGGATATAAAGACAAAACTTTACTGGAGGTAACAAATGCTGAGAAACATTATGATGGGGTTCGGTTTTAAGACCTTTTTCGGATTAGAAGACAAAATAGCTGATTACCCGGAGGTAACCATTTTCGGAGCTATGTTTCTGCCACTGCTTCTGCTTGTTCCAATTGCATTGATAGGATGGATCTTCAGAAAGCTTAAATTCAATATGTACATCATCCATGTATTGTTGTATACGCTTATGTTTACATTTGTACTGGGATCTCTTGCCATGCTTATCCTTTTTTTTATTACCGATAAAAATGGAGTAAAACTAGCCTATTGCTGGCTTACGGTACTCGCAGGAATGTTCTTTTTCAGCATGATTAATGCCAATACCATCACCAAAATGTTTACCGATTGGTCTAAAATAATTAAAGAAAAAGACAACGCCAGCAGATAAATCATTTTATCTTTCTTAAATCAATACCATATATAAAAAAGCCGGCTCAAGAACATTGAGCCGGCTATATATTTTCATTAAAACCGTTTACTTCACAATAAACTTCAAAGCAGACTGGTCAAGCTTTAAAATATAAACACCCTGTTCAAGATTTTTTATCTTAACAGAGTTTCCGTTTTTAAAAGGACTGTCAATTGTCTGAAGTGTTTTCCCCTGAAGATTAAAAATCTCTGCTTTTTTAATATTTTTGGTATCACCCTTTACAAAAATTTCCTGTCCTGAGATTGGGTTAGGATAAACCTGAAGCTCCTGAACCATATTTTCCTCTGCCGATATTCTTAGAGCTTGTTTAGCCGTTCCTGAATAACACGTCCACTTAAGATCATCAATAGCCACTCTGTTGCTTGATGAGGTGTTAACAAGACTTACCGTAACATTTCCGGAGATATTGATATTATTGATGGTTGTAGTTGCAGCAGTAGCACTGTAAGGTACAGTTCCTACTGTTGTACCGTTTACTTTTACATCAAAAGTTCCACTGGTTCCGGAAAACTTAAGCTGTGTTGTTACCGTAAGTGATCCGATACCGTTCGCTGAACTTCCCGAAGTTAAAGAACCGCTTCTTACCGTAATAGCCTGGCTGTTGATGGTCTGGTCAGTTCTTGCGTCTGTAGCAGTCCATGAAATGCCACTGCCGGTCCAGGTTCTCGTTAAATAAGAAGAACTGCTGGCAGTAGGAATTGTTCCGAATGTTTCATTGATGCATTCCGTCCCTGGAGTAGGGGTTCCCGGATCAGGAGTTCCCGGACTGGAGCCCCAGATCTGACCTACATAACTAGGATTGTCTATAAAAGGATTTCTATTCCCCTGAAAAGTGTAAGAGGCATTATTTCTATTGATCTCAGCTTGTGAAACAGGATCCTGATTGTGCCATGCCAGAAGAACATTCAGCTCCCAGGTCTGTAGTCCGGGAAATGTTGAACTGCCCAGCATATTACCAGAAGAAAAAGTAGAAAGCTTGCTCTGGTAACGTGTTACAAAATAAAAGATCATCCTTGCTACATCACCTTTAAACTCGTCAATCGGTTCAAAAACAGTTCCTGCATATCCCGAAGATGAAGAACTGCCAAGCTTTGAGCCGTTTTGAGAAGTAAATGTTGCGGTACCTACCTTTCCGAACGGATAATTGCTTCTCATCCCATTTACCTTTCCGTCGGTAGCCCTGATGAAATGTATATCCGATACCATGGGAGCAGACTGGCTGAATAAACTCTGAGGAACAATATGCTCCCTGTTGTAGCAGTTTCCTTCTACAGAATATGTGCCACACTGGTTAGTGCCCGGAATGTATTTATAAGGATCGGCTCCTGAAGGTTTCTCTGAATAGATATCCATGATCGAGCCATCGTTTTCATAATTTTTGTCGATGTCTGTGGTTTTGTAAGCGGTCCAAAGTCCACTGTACCCTTTGTCCTGATGTCCGTTTGTAATGATAGAACTTAATGCCGTTTTCAATGCTGCACCACTCAGTCCGTTTGCTGAATTGTAGTATCCTGCAGGAGCCTGGGCATTGGCAAGCCCTGCTATTACAGTAAATAAGATAAATTTTTTCATACTAATAAAATTTTTGTAAGAATACTATATTTTCACGAATAAAAAATTACATTACTGTTAATTTTAACATGTAGAGCATGCAGTTTTTGTAGAGAGCCAGATTGTTTTCAACTCTGCAGTCAATAAATTTAATAACAAATAATTTCAGCGAGGGGTTCCAGTTCTGGACTTTTTTGTTCTTTTGTTTCCAGATAAAAGGACGGATAAAAGAAATTGAGAAAGCTTAATGTTTACAAAAAAAGGTAAGGAAACTTTTAATATTCTTTTGGATAAAAAAATCCGGAACAGAAAAACTGTGCCGGATCTAATATGTTGATAATTGATTTAAATAATCTTATTTTCTCTGAGGAGGATAATTTTTCATAATCTCAGCCATGATCTCAGGAATCTGTCTTTGTTTAGATCTTGGAGAGTCCACGGAAATTCCGCTTCCGATTCCCTGCCAAACCAGTTTATTGGTTTTAGAATCGATGAGGTCAACGATTAATGCACCTTCATTATAATTGCTGGTCCATGTTCTGCTCATGCCAACCCCCCATCCGAAAGGACCACCCCAGCCCCACATTCCATATGGTGAACTGTTGTTGATGTCTGTAATCTTTTTATGATTGGCTTTTACATTAACGATCAGATCGGGATTTTCTCCGGACTGAAGCCCCTTGCTCTGAAGTTGTCTTGATAATTCGTTTAAAACTCTGTCTTTATCAATGTCATTCAGTTTCAGATCGTCAATTCTAATTTTATATGTTTTATAAGTCGTAAAATTAGCTGTTTCAGCATAATCCGAACGTACTTGAAATGGACTGCACGATGTAAGGCCTAATGCAGCCGATGCTAACAAAATAAAAATATATTTTTTCATTTTATTTATTTTTTTTTATCGTTTTTAATAAATGTATCAGTCTTTTTATCGTACCCGTAAGGACAATGTCTGCATCCGCTTTTACAGCAATATCCCCTTTTCAGATGAAATTTTTCTGTAAAAACTTTATACCCCTGTTCATTATAGTAAAAGTCTTCACCTTCTTTGATGTCATATTGGGCCATAAGTTAAATCTCTAAGTCAAAAAACTTTATATTTGTTAGTATGATAATTATATGCCAAAAGCCATTAAAAAAATTAAAAATTAACGGCATTGCTCTTTTTCCCTTTATCTTCATTAGGAAACCCGAAGATAAGGAAAATAAAGTACTTATCAACCACGAAAAAATCCATTTAAGACAGCAGCTGGAAATGCTCGTTGTTTTCTTTTATATTTTTTATGTCATAGAATATTATTACTGGCTTTTCAAACTGAAAGACGGATTCCTCGCCTATAAAAGGATCTCGTTTGAAAAAGAAGCGTATACAAATGAGCGTGATTTGGGCTATCTGAAGAAAAGAAAATTCTGGGGTTTCAGGAAATATTTGTAGGAAAATGTAAACCTTAAAATTCAATAGGGATGGGCTTTAGCCCACCTGTAAAAAATCATCTACATTTCATCGGCTTTAGCCAAAACCTAAAATAGAATCCAATTGTCACAAAAATTATTGATACAAGTTACAATAACCAAATCCAAATCTTTTACTAATTTTGCAGATAATAGTTAAACAACAAAAATGCTATTAAAAGCTCCGGCAGAAACTATTCCCCTTCAGGAAATACCTGTTAATAAGAATATAACACTCTTTATCAAAAGAGAAGACCTTATTCATCCTCAAATCTCAGGGAACAAATACTGGAAACTGTTTTACAACATCAATACCTATCTGGAGAAAAATCCTGAAAATCCTTACATCATTACTTTCGGGGGAGCATTTTCCAATCATATTGCTGCAGTGTCTGCTACGGGAAACCTGTCCGGTATTCCTACACTGGGAATAATAAGAGGAGAAGAACTGGAAAGCAAATGGCGTGATAATCCTACACTGCTTTTGGCGAAAAGAAACGGAATGAACCTGAAATTTGTGACCCGTGAAGAATATCGTCATAAAGAAATATTAACTGAATTTCTGCATAAAGAATTCCCCGATGCTCTGGTTATTCCCGAAGGTGGTACCAACGAAGAAGCTGTAGAAGGGATTAAAATGATGCTAAACGACCAAACAAAAGATTTTGATTATCTTTGCACCGCGGTAGGAACCGGAGGCACAGTTGCCGGTATTGCCAAGTTTTGTGAAGAAGATCAGAAAGTTATAGGATTTAAGGCCGTTGACGATGCTTCACTCGGGAATAAAATTTTAGAATTAACTTCAAGGCAGAATTTTAATCTAATAGATTCGTGTTTTGGAGGTTATGGTAAAATAAAAGATGAAAACATCCGTTTTATCAATGATTTTAAAGAGAAGTACGGTATCCCTTTGGAGCCGGTGTATACAGGAAAAATGATGCAGAAAGTTTTCGAACTGATCGATGAAGGATACTTTCCTGAAAACAGCAGGATTTTGTGCTTCCATACCGGAGGATTACAGGGTATTGAAGGAGCCAATCTGCTTTTGGAAAAACAGAATAGAAATTTAATTATATAAGTAAAAATTGAAAAACATGAAAAGACTTTTCTCAATCATAAGCCTTTTAGTTTTATCAAAATTCTCAGCTCAGGCTTGGGCTACTGAAGATCAGTACATTCAAAAATTCGCTAAATATGCGGTAGAAGAAATGGAAAAATACAGAATTCCGGCTTCTATTACATTAGCCCAGGGTCTCTTAGAGACCGGAGGAGGGCAGAGCAGACTGGCTCAGGAAGGTAAAAATCATTTCGGAATAAAATGTAAGGAAGACTGGACAGGAAAAACCATGAAGCACACAGATGATGCTCCCAATGAATGTTTCCGTGTCTATGACGATCCGAGGCAGTCCTACGAAGATCACTCTATATTTTTGTCCACAAGGAAATATTATGCGAATCTTTTCAATCTGAATATGAAAGATTACAAAGCATGGGCACATGGACTTAAAAAAGCAGGTTATGCAACCAATCCCCGCTATGCCTCGATCCTGATCAGTAAAATTGAGAAGTACAGATTGTATGAGTACGACGATACCAGCTCAAAGGAAGTACTGTACGCCGTTCTTAAAATGTATCCGGATCTGAAAGATGACAGAACATTCATGGCACAGCTTGAACCTTCAAAAATGATGGTAAAGAAGCCTAAAGATCCTGTTACAGTAGAAGTTCCTTATAAACAGACCTCTTATGCCCAGCAGCAGAAAAGAGTAGAAAAGATTAAAACAAAAGCTGAAATTTTAAACTCAATTCTTATCAAAAGCCATCCGAACGAGGGCTTAAGATATATTGTCATTCCTGAAGATACTACCGTTAAATTCATTGCAGACAAATTCAAGGTAAGCGAAAGCAGGCTGGCTAAGTGGAATGAGCTTAGCAGCAATGTTTTGAAGAAAAATGACATTGTTTTCCTTGAATCTAAAAACTCTGCAGGAAATACAGCTGTTTATAAAGCCGAATCCGGTGAAGATATGCATGATATCGCTCAGAAATTCGGAATCAAATTAAATAAATTATACGCAAAAAACAGAATGGACGAAGGCCAGAAACCGTCTGCTGGCCAGCTGATTTATTTAATTGATAAAAAGCCCAGAAACTAATTTTTTGTTGCAGGTGTCCGGTTGTCAGTACCTTTATTCACTGCCGGCTGTAAACCTTCAACACTCAACTAAAATATGAAATACCAAAGAAGTTCGGCTTTATTTGATGAAGCCTACAAATACATTCCCGGAGGTGTCAATTCTCCGGTTCGAGCATTCAAATCAGTAGGAGGTGTTCCTGTGTTCATGAAATCAGCAAAAGGAGCTTACCTTACAGATGCTGACGACAATACCTATATCGATTACATCAATTCATGGGGTCCTGCGATCTTAGGACACACGCATCCCGAAGTGCTTGAAGATCTGAAAATACAGGCAGAAAAAGGCTTTTCTTTCGGGGCACCTACAGAACTGGAAACAGAAATTGCAAAGTTCATTGTAGAAAATGTTCCTAATATAGACCAGATCAGGATGGTATCTTCAGGTACAGAAGCTTGTATGAGCGCTGTAAGACTGGCAAGAGGCTTCACAAAAAGAGACAAGATCGTTAAATTTGAAGGTTGCTATCATGGCCACTCAGATTCATTTCTGATCAAAGCGGGAAGTGGTGCTGCTACTTTCGGAAACCCGAATTCTCCGGGAGTAACGGAAGGAACAGCTAAAGATACTCTTTTAGCGCGTTACAATGATTTTGAGCAGGTAGAAGACCTGTTCCGTCACAATCAGGGCGAAATTGCAGCCGTTATCATTGAACCGGTTGCCGGAAACATGGGGTGTGTACTTCCTGAAAATAACTTTCTTCAGAACCTGAGAAAAATTTGTGATGAAAACGGAGCTTTATTGATCTTTGATGAAGTTATGACCGGTTTCAGACTGGCTTTCGGAGGAGCGCAGGAACTTTTCAATGTAAAGGCTGACCTGGTTACTTACGGAAAAGTGATCGGTGGTGGACTTCCGGTTGGTGCTTTTGCAGGAAGAGACGAAATTATGGACCATTTAGCTCCAAAAGGTGGCGTTTATCAGGCTGGAACATTAAGTGGAAACCCATTGGCCATGAGGGCGGGACTGAAGACTTTACAGCTTATCAAAAATGACCCTGAATTCTTTAACAGAATCAATAAAACTTCGGAAACATTAGATTTCGGGATCGGGAAGATTTTAAATGAAAAAGGAATTGCTCACAAGATCAACAGAAAAGGATCCATGATGTCCGTATTTTTCCATACCAACAGGGTTTCTAATTTTGATGAAGCAGCAGATTCCAACCATTCTTTATTCAATAACTTTTTTCACCAGATGCTGAAGAATGGAGTATATCTTCCACCCAGTGGTTACGAAACGTACTTCATCAGTGACGCAATCAAAGATAGAGAAATTGACATGACGCTTGAAGCGGTAAGAAAATTTGAATATTCTTAAGATTCAGCAGATAAAATTAATATTGGACCAGATGTATGATCTGGTCTTTTTATTTCCACCAAAAAAGTATTAAGTATTTAGAAACGACATAGGAAGTGGAGGCGTTAAGAAAATGATTTCTGTGAACGTTAAGAAAATTCTATTGTTTGAGTGCGGGATAAAGCTTCATTCTAAACATAGATGGTAACCGCACAAGTTTTAGAATTTTTAGAGAATAGAATTCGTTTTTAGCCGAGAATTCCAGTCTTGAACTTTTGTTTCTTTTGTTTCAAGACAAAGAAATTAACCATCCAATAAATCATACAGATATTGTAATAAACCATACACCTTGATCATTTCCGTTCTTGTTATTTTTGTCATAAATAAAATTGGAAATGAAGACTTCTGATAATTCGATATCCCGTAAAGATTTTATAAGAAATTCAGCGCTGGCAGCGGCCGGGCTTACTTTAATTCCTCAAATTATGGCAGCGTCACCTTTTTTAAAAGAACAGAGCATTTCGGCAAGCGGAAAGTTAAGCCTTAAAAATGTTCGTTTGGAAACCGGCTTTGAGTATGAGGAAGGAGAGGTTGTTTCTACTAAAACCGGTCTGTTTTATATTGAAATTGAGAACGGAAAAATCAAAAATATTACCCCGAATCAGCCCAATGCAAAAGCTGTGGATGCCAAAGGAATGTTGATGCTTCCAGCGTTTAAGGATATGCATATTCATCTGGATAAAACATTCTACGGAGATAAATGGCAGGCCGTTAGAAAAAGAACAGGCGGTGTAAAAGGAATGATTGCGCTGGAACAGAAAATGCTTCCGGAAATGCTGAAAAATTCAACATTTAAAGCAGAAAAGATGATTGAGCTGTTGCAGTCGAAGGGAACTTCTTTTGCAAGGAGCCATGTCAATATAGAACCGACCTCGAAATTAGATTCATTAAAAAATCTTCAGAAAGCTTTAGAACATAAAAAGAAAAGTTTTGGCGCTGAGTTGGTTGCTTTTCCTCAGCATGGCGTCTTTTATACGGATTCGGTACCTTATCTGAAAGAAGCGGCTCAGATGGATATTGATTTTATCGGTGGAGTGGATCCGTTTACAATTGATGGAACTATTGAAAAAACGATAGATTTTACCGTTCAGTTGGCTTTAGATCATAAAAAAGGGATTGACATCCATCTCCATGAAACTGGAGAATCCGGATTGAATACCGTTGAATATTTAATTAAAAAGATCAATGAAAATCCTTCTCTGAAAGGGAAAACATATCTGAGTCACTGTTTCATTCTGGCAAAACTGGATAAAGTAAAACAGGAAGAAGTCGCAGAAAAACTGGCAGAAGCCCAGATTGGAATTGTTTCTACTATCCCTTTCGGTAGTCTGGTAATGCCAATTCCCGCTTTATACAAACATAATGTAACCGTATTGACCGGTAACGACAGCATTGTAGACCACTGGAATACATTCGGTACGGGAAGCGTACTTCAGAAAGCGAATCTGATGGCACAACTGTATGGGTTTTCTACAGAATTCCTGCTTTCAAGAAGCCTGAAGCTTGCAACAGCAAATATTCTTCCGCTGGATGATAAAGGGGTGCAGCAATGGCCTAAAACCGGAGACCATGCAGATTTTGTCCTGATGGATGCCAGCTGCTCGGCAGAAGCGGTATCAAGAATCTCAGACGTAAAATCCTTAATTCACAAGGGAAACGTAGCATACTGAAATGAAAATATTTCCATCTGTCCAGATTTCTTGCATAAATTTCACTAATTTTAAGAGAAAATCAGAGCACGTGGGATATCATACAGATTATTTTCCAATCCTGGGAATTCAGGAGTTCAGCGAAAACCAGCTTCAGGGCTGTCATCTGCTGTTCAATGAGCTGCATGGGGAACGTTCCATTGATGAACCGCACAAGCATGATTTTTTTATCATTAATCTTTTTGAACATGGAAAAGGAAGTCATACCATTGATTTCACAGAATATGAAGTGGGGAACAGCCAGATCCATTTGGTTTTTCCGGATCAGGTGCATCAATGGGTGATTGAAAAAGAAACGGTAGGCTATCAACTGATGATCAGCAGAGACTGGTTTGAAAGTTTTTTGCCTTCATTGAGGTTTTCAGCTTCCTATTATCAGAATCATCCGGTTATTCATCTTTCAGAAGAAACTTTTCGGGCTTTCCTGTATGAATTTCAGGCTATCCGGAAGGAAGTGGGTGAAAAGAATGTTTTTTGGGAAGTCATTCAGAAACGGAGCGAGCTGATCGGTCTGTTGGTCAGTAAGTCGGTGGAAGGAATTTTCAAAGATTTTGAAATGTATCATTCCAATCCTATTATCTCTAAATTTTTACAGCTTATCGATAAACATTTCAGAACAGAAAGATCGGTTTCATTTTATGCGGAAAAGCTTAATATTTCTGCCAATTATTTAAATATTGTCTGTAAAAAAAATCTGAACGCTTCTGCTTCATCCCTTATTCAGGACAGGATTCTGCTGGAGGCGAAACGTCTTTTAAAAGTATCGGAAATGTCTGTAAAAGATATCGTGTATGATCTCGGCTTTTATGATCATGCCAGTTTTTCCAAATTTTTCAAAGCACAGACGGGAATGACTCCGTCACAGTTCAAATAATAATCTGTACAACACAAAGCATAATTGATACACCGGTTTTGAAGCAGGTTGGTGATAACTTTGTCCTGTTAAAAGATAAGTCATGCAATTTCCCTATCAGTTGGTCGCAAAAGAAACGTATTCACTTAAAAATGTCCGTCTCGAGACGGGTTTTGAATATGATGAAGGAGAAGTGATCAGGACGAAAACCAGCCTTTTCAGCCTTGAAATAGAAAACGGAACGATCAAAGCTGTAAAACCGAATGATCCGGCTTCTGATGCTTTGGATGGCAAAGGTTTTCTGATGCTTCCTGCTTTCAGAGATATGCATATTCATCTGGACAAGACATTATACGGACTTCCGTGGCAGGCGCTTTCACCGAAACGGAGAACGGTGAAGGATATGATAGCCTATGAACAGGAAATTATCCCCGAACTTTTAA
Source organism: Chryseobacterium lathyri (assembly GCF_030812195.1). Taxonomy (GTDB): domain Bacteria; phylum Bacteroidota; class Bacteroidia; order Flavobacteriales; family Weeksellaceae; genus Chryseobacterium; species Chryseobacterium lathyri_A. Next base: position 275,856 of record NZ_JAUSSF010000003.1, on the reverse strand, counting down.
AAACTTCTGTGGAAAGAGCAGAACAGCTCATCAGCCTGCTTCAGCATTACGGGACTCATTTTGCAAGAGCTCATTTTAATATTGATCCTACTTCTGGTTTACAGTCACTTGAGAACCTTGAAAAGGCACTAGAGCATAAAAAAGATTCTTTTAAAGCTGAACTTGTGGCTTTCCCGCAGCATGGCCTGTATTATACAGATACGGTTCCTTTGATGAAAGAAGCGGCACAGCTGAAAAGTGTAGGTTTTATCGGAGGTCTTGATCCGTTAAGTATTGACGGGAATATTGAAAAAGTAATTGATTTCACGGTACAGCTGGCTTTAGATCATAAAAAAGGAATTGATATTCATCTGCATGAAGCAGGAGAATCGGGAATGAAGACAATCAATTATCTCATCGATAAAGCAATTGAAAATCCACTGCTTCAGGAAAAAACATTTGTAAGCCATGCTTTTGCTTTGGGGCATCTTTCACCAAAAGAAACGGAAAAGATTGCAGAAAGACTGGCTGAAGGAAAAGTGGGAATTGCCTCTTCTGTGCCCTTCAGAGGAACGGTAATGCCGATTCCGGTACTGAAAAAGTATGGAGTGAAGGTTCTGATCGGAAATGATAATGTGCAGGACTACTGGAGTACCTTCGGATCGGGAAATATGCTTCAGAAAGCAAATCTGATCGCTGAACTGTATGGATATGAAACTGAATTTGATTTATCAAGAGCACTTCAGTTTGCGACTCAAAATATTCTTCCGCTGGATGAAAATGGAAAACAGCAATGGCCCAAACCAGGCGATGATGCTTCTGTTGTATTTGCAGATGCTTCATGTTCTGCAGAAGCGGTTTCCAGACTCTCCAAAATAGAAGCCCTGATGTATGGAGGGAACTTATTTTGGAGACCTTAATTGAAATATATTTTTTAATATACTTGTTTTTTGTAAATAAAGCCATTGGATTTTCTGATGGCTTTTAATGAATTTATTTGAACAATAAAGCCACCAGAAAGAATTCTGATGGCTTTTAAATTTGATATGAAGAAACTAGTTACTTATTGTAATCCTGCTAAAAGGTTTACTCCGTCTACTGTAGCCCAAGCTCCAGGAGTAAGAGATACTTTTGTAACAGTAGCTGCATTGGTGAAAGTTTTTCCACCGTTTGGAGTAAATGCATATCCCCAAACCCCAGCATTGTCAGAGTTTAAATAATTAAGAGGAGCAACAACTATTTTTCCGTTATTTACCTGATTTGTTTCTGTAGCTGCGTCCTGGATAAGTACGCTGTAAGCTTTCTGAGTCCCGATATTTTTATAACCGCTGATATAAACATTTGAGAAAATCCCAGTTCCTTGTTTTTTAAACTGGATAGCAGAGATCTCAGGAGAATTTACTGCTTCAGGGTTTGTATTGGCATTTCTGATTAAAGTGATATTTGATATTTTTGGGGCAGTATTATCAGCATTACTTGAAGCTTCGATTTCCATTCCGAAGTTTCCTGTACCTGTTTGGAATGCATACCAATTCGTATTGTTTTGTCCGCTCCAGGCATCCTGCCAGTCGAATGAATCATCATAGTTACCATAAGAGACGATGTTTTTTGCACTTACAGTACCACCGAAGAATTCATAACCGTCATCTGTTCCTTTGTAAGTAACAAGGTTTTCCAGAGTAGTTCCAGCTCCTACAGCATAGAATGTCATAGAATTGGTTTCTGAAGTTCCGTCACCGATTTTTTTACCAGCGTATTCTACACGAACAAATTTCATGGTTCCGGAATTATCATTGGCATCATTTCCTCCATAATATACATTGTTTCCATCCTCAGAAAGAGCCGATGTATTCCCATTGATAGCTTTGATAGGAGCGCTTCCGTATAATGTAATGCCACCCCAATCTCCTGGAGTTTTAGTAGATGTGGTAAATACAATAGGCTCAGCAGCTGTACCCACAGCATTGATATTGCCGTCTTGTAGGATTACTAAACCGCTTGTCTTAGAGGTTGAAACGTTGAACGTAGCACCTGCTTCAATTGTGATAGTTGCGTTATTTGTTACTTTAACGATTCCGTCTAGTGTATAATTTCCTTTTTTGAATGTGATGTCTTTAGTAATGTTACCAGATAATACTGTTGTATCTGGATTTGGTTTAACAGTTTCTTCGCCTAATCCATCATTTACCTCGATAGTACACGAATTTAATGCAAGAGTTAACACAGCTGTTAACGATAATAATGATAAAACTCTTCTTTTCATTTTATACTTTTTTTATTTTTTATTTATTTTAAAATGTATAGCCAACAGTGAAATTAAATGAAATACCTCTGTAATAGTCTGTGAGTGTATTATTTCCTTGTTCAAAATTCACCGGTAGATAATTTTTGTCACCAAGTAGGATTTTATATTTGCTGTCTAAAATATTAAGTACTGCAAATTTCAAGTTCCAGTTTTTTGTTAGTTGCCCCTGGTATACAAAATCGAATTGACTGAATGGCTTTTCGTAGTAATTGTCTGTTCCTGCTCCCCCTGTGGCATAAATTTTACTTCCGGAAACATTGTAAACAAAAGAGAATGTATGTGATAAGTTGTTACGGTTTTTCAATTCGTATTTCAAATCAGCATTTATTGTATAAGGAGCGGCACCTTGCAAACCTCTTTTACGTAATTTTTCTCCGGTAGTTGCAAACCAATCTGGTTCTTCCATGACCAATTGTTTTTGGCTTCTTTCAACATTAGAATGCATGATGGTAGCATTGGCACCTAAAGTAAAGTTATTCAGAGATTCTGAAATTCTATTTAAGTTTAAAATTCCTTCAAGCTCAATTCCGAATAAGTCTGCTTTTTTAGCATTATAGAAAGTGATTGTAGAACCTGTCGCATTTCCGGATGGTACTAATGAACGTTCGATTGCATTATCTATCCTTTTTGCAAATAAGTTTACAGCAAACATCTCCTTTGAAGTAGGGAAATATTCCCATTTTAGGTCAATGTTATAGTTTTCACTATTCTTAATTTCCGGATTACCTACAATATTCACATTATCAGGATTGATGTATGTTATGGGCATCGTTTCAATAAGAATTGGACGAGTAATGGTCTTACTGAATGAGAATCTTAAATTGTTCTTATTGTTAAGAGCTTTTTTTACAGCCAATGACGGTAAAAAGAAATCATTGTTTTTTTCTAAGTTGATCTTCTTGTCAGCACTTGGTTCAGAATAACGGATAAGTGTCATGTCATTTTCATACCTGGCTCCTAATAAGATATCCCAGGAATCGTCTGGCTTAAAATTAACGTTAGCATAACCTCCGTTTATTATTTGATAAAAGCTTGAATAAAACTGAGAAATGTCTGAACCTTCCTGATAAAATAAATCACCTTTTCTTATTGATTCATCAAATATAGCTTGTGGCTTATCTACATCTACGATGAAAGGGTCGTTCTTAAATGCTGACTCCGGGCGTCCAAAAATAAATCGGTATGAGGTTTTTCTAAAATCTGTAAAACCATTGTAACCCAACGTAATCTGAAGAGGATATTCCTTTCGGTCTCCTTTCTCACCTAAAGACAGCTGATACTCAGCAAAGGCAGAACCATAGAATCGAGAATCTACATCTAGATACTGACGGATAAGATTATTTCCTCCATAATTCATTAATACATTCCCCTCAGAAAGAAGTTCGCCAGTTAAAGGATTACTGCGGTTTCCTTCAATAATTTTTCTGTCTGGCTGGCTGTAGTTATTGATTACATAACTAGCTCCTGCTTTTAACTGGTTTCTGTCGTTGATTTTTTGTGAGGCAGTCAATTGCAAATCCAAAAATCTTGAAATATCCAATTGATTGGTCCTAAAAAAACCATCTTTTATATTTTGAACTCTTTGATCTTTATATCCAAAATTGTCTTCAATAATATTATTGACATTTTGTAAATAAATAGCATTTAAGTTAATATTGGTTCCTCTATTTTTATATCCTAATCCTAATAAAACTGAAGATTCTGTTTCGTAGTTGTATTGTTTCCGATTAAGGAAATTCATGTTTTCAATAGGCGAGTTTTGACCTTGTGCTCTAAACTGATTGTTAGCTCCGTCTTTATACTCGAATTTAGTGGCTTGATTTAAAGAGAATAAAATTCCTAAATTCCCAGTTTCTCCCATTTTTACCTTCTGTGCAGTTGTGAATCCAATACTTGTATTTGGCATTGATTTTACATTGTCTACATTCCAGGAATTTTTAAACGAGTTTAAGGATTCACTCGGAGTAAATTTGTAGTTATCCGGTCTTGAATTTCTAATTTCGCTAGGAAGTCTTCTGTCTTGGGAATTCAATCCTAAATATCCGTTCATTCCATCTGCACCTTCAGCTACTTTAAAATTGTTTCTGAATGTACTCAAAGTATTCACTCCCACACTGAATTCCACCTTTGTAAAAGGTTTATCAATCGTAAGTGTTTCAATATCAAAAGTAGCTCCGGCAAAATCTCCGTAAAGGTTAGAATTAAAGGTTTTATAGATATTTAATTTTCCTACCACATCCGTTGGGAACTGCTTCAGGGCAATAATCTTTTGGAACGGGTTATTGGAAGGCGATCCAAGACCGTTGATCAATAAATAATTGTATCGTTCTTCAAGACCTCTTACGAAAAGTCCTCTTCCTTCCACTGTAGTGATTCCCGTCACTTTCGTAAGTCCCTGTTCCACGTTTGAGATCCCTTTTCTGGAAATCTCTTCAGCACTTACAGCCTGTTTTTGAATAACCGCTTTTTTTTGTTCTCCTAATACCGCAGCCTCCGTTTTCTTGTTGCTGCTTCCTTGGATTACTACGCCATCAATTTTTTTCTCCTTAATGATCGTGTCCTGCTTCGTTTCCTGAGCGTAAAACATTGATCCGGATAAAAATACGACCGCAATGCTAAGTTTATTAATTTTCATTATCTTACTTACTTTATTTACTAGATTCTTTCGGTGCAAAGGAATAAAAGATTAATGGGGTAAGTGGTTTAGCCAGTTTTAATTTTTTTTTAACTAAACATTAATAAAAGGGAGTTATTGTTAACTTTATGTGAACGATAATACATTTGTTCATCTGTGCTTTAAAATTTATTAACTTTGACTCTGTAAAAATTGAAAATGAACCAAAAGAAAATACTCTTAATAGACGATGAACTGGATATTTTAGAGATTCTGTCTTACAACCTGGAAAAAGAAGGCTATGATATCTATACAGCCACAAACGGTAACGAAGGAATAGATAAAGCCAAAGAGATCATCCCCGATCTTATCCTGTTAGATGTTATGATGCCCGAAAAAGATGGCATAGAAACCTGTCAGGAACTCCGTAAAGTAAAAGAGCTTCAGAAAACACTAATTGTTTTCCTTTCCGCAAGAAGCGAAGAATTCTCCCAGCTGGCAGGATTTCAAGCCGGAGCTAATGATTATATTGTAAAGCTGATCAAACCGAAAATTCTGATTTCTAAAGTGAATGCTTTATTACAGCTGACTTCTCAGGTTTCAGATAATGCTAAACTGATTGAAATTGGTGATTTGGTGATAGACAAAGACAATTTCAGGGTTTCCAAAAGCGGACAGCAGTTCCTGCTTCCTAAAAAAGAGTTCGATTTGCTTTATCTTCTCGCTTCAAACACTGAAAAAGTATTTAAAAGAGAAGAAATTCTGGAAAAAGTATGGGGCAATGACGTGATCGTAGGTGAAAGAACCATCGATGTCCACATCAGAAGGCTGAGAGAGAAACTAGGAATTAATACCATCCAGACATTAAAAGGAATCGGTTATAAGCTTATCGTTTAATATCTTAAATTCCTATCTTTACATAAACCTATAAAAAATTGTAAAATTGAAATTTTACAGACTTACACTCGTCGCCTCGTGTCTTCTGACACTGGTGATGTTTCTTTTAGTGATCATCTTTGATTCACTGAAGGATATCTATTACCAGACCCCTTTCTTTAAAATTGGCCTGTTTACCTGCCTCATCCTCATTTTTATGATCAATTATGTGGTTCTTGAACTTCTTTTTAACTATTATGGGAAAAAACAGGTTCGTGGGCTTTCACAAATGCTTCCGCAGGAAATTGTTCATGACAATAACGAGAATATCACCATTAAAGAACTGGGTGAAAGATTTTCCGATCTTAACCAGCAGCAGATAACGGAAATCGATATGATGAAGGAAATGGAAAGCTACCGTAAAGAATACATCGGAAATGTTTCCCATGAGCTTAAAACTCCTCTTTTTTCCATTCAGGGATATGTGGAAACCCTCAGAGACGGAGGTGTTGACAATCTTACCATTCGCGACAAATATCTGGAAAGGATAGATAAATCCGTAGAAAGACTGATTGCGATCGTTACAGATCTTGATATGATCAACCGTCTCGAGGCAGGAGAGATCAGTATTACGGTTTCAAGATTTGATGTTAATCTTCTAATCAAAGAAATTTTCGAGCTTCTTGAATTTGAAGCTGAAAAACATAATGCAACCCTGCAGATCCAGACCCTTCATCCACAGATCTTTGTAGATGCCGATAAACAGAAAATTTCACAGGTTTTTATTAACCTGATTTCCAATGCTATTCATTATGCCAACAGGCAGGAAGCAAAAGTAGCCGTCAAAACCAGTGTTCTTAAAAATAAAGTACTGATTGAGGTGATCGATAATGGAATGGGAATTAAAGCTGAGGCCCTTCCGAGAATCTTTGAAAGATTTTACCGTGTTGAAACCAGCAGAAGCAGGAGAGAAGGAGGTTCTGGGCTTGGACTTGCTATTGTAAAACATATCCTGGAAGCCCATAACGAAAATATTACCGTAGAAAGTGTCTATCTTGAAGGGACTAAATTCAGTTTTATGCTCGAAAAAAGTAAATAATCTGGTAAAATGTAAGAAAAAAAAATATTTTAAAAAATCCTGAAATATTTTTTTGTCACATGTCATTTATTATATATTTGCAACAGAGATTTATCATAATAATTAAGGCAAAAAAGTAATTTAAGAAACTGATATGGTTTACAAGATCCGCGTAATATTAGATGCGAAAGAGGATATTTTCCGAGATATTGAAGTAAAAGGGAAACAGTCACTATGGAACTTACATTTGGGTATTAAAAGTGCGTTCAGTCTACAGGGAGACGAACTTTCCACTTTTAATATGTTGGAAGACGATGGGACAATAATTAAAAGTGTTCCTTTGGAAGATATGAGTGATGATGGTGATGGCGAAATTATGTCGGATGTGTACATTGATGAAGCTTTTGGAAATGTAGGAGACAAAGCTCAGTTCCAGTACGGGCTTCTTGATCTTTGGGAGCTATACTGTGAGCTCGTAGAAATCATCGAAGAAACAAAAGGAGTTAATTATCCTATCACGGTGTACAGATTTGGAAACGTTCCGTTAAAAGCACCAAGCAAAAGCGGAAGCGGAGGATCTAAAAAAAGATCTGCAATGCCATTGATGGATGATGATTTCAGTTTCGATGATGACTTCGGAGGAAGTACAAATTTTGAAGATGAAGATGATGAAAGTTTCGATGATGAAGAAGAAGAAAACTACAACGATGATGTTTTCGAAGAAGAAGATGATAATGATGATGAGAGATAATATCTGAACAATATAAGCCCTGGAAAGAAATCCGGGGCTTTTTTATTATTACGGATGAATTTTTGAATTGCATCTTCACTATTCCCTTTAACAAAAAAACATTCCTTACTTTTGTTAAAAATAGATGAATGAAGAAATTAATTCTATTAGCAATAATTGGTCTGGGAATTGTTTCTTGTACCACTCAAAATACTCAGAATACTATGGATCTGCCAAAGGAATGGAAGCACACAACCAATATTTACGAAGTCAATTTAAGACAATATACACAGGAAGGAACATTTAAGGCATTTGAAAAAGAAATGCCCCGCCTGAAAAAAATGGGAATAAAAACACTTTGGTTCATGCCCATAACGCCCATTGCCCAGCAAAATAAAAAAGGAAGTCTTGGAAGTCAGTATGCAGCCTCAGATTACACATCCATTAATCCGGAGTTTGGAACCATGAATGACTTTAAGCATATGGTGAACGAAGCCCACCGACTGGGTTTTAAAGTAATCATTGATTGGGTAGCAAACCATACCGGCTGGGATCATATCTGGACAAAAACACATCCGGAATTCTATCTGAAAGACCCTGACGGGAAATTCCATATCGCTTCAGGCATGGATGATATCATTGAATTGGATTACAAAAATCAGGAAATGAGGCTGGCAATGATAGATGCCATGAAATTCTGGGTAAAAGAAACCGGTATTGACGGTTTCAGATGCGATCTTGCTTCTTGGGTTGAAGTGGATTTCTGGCAGCAGGCACGTCCGGAAGTCGAAAAAATAAAACCTCTTTTCTGGCTGGGAGAATTTGATGAGCTCGAAAGCCCTGAATATGGAAAAGTCTTTGATGCAAGCTACTCATGGAAATGGATGCATAAATCTGCAGATTATTATAAGAAAAACGAGCCCCTTCAGGAGCTTAAAGATTTGTTGCAAAAATATTCCATCGTAGGAGATGCTTCCATGAGAGCCTGGTTTACCACCAACCACGATGAAAATTCCTGGAATGGAACGGAATATGAAAAATATGGAGTAATCACCAAGCCTATGGCTGTATTTTCTGCAACATGGAACGGCATTCCCCTGCTATATTCTGGTCAGGAGCTCCCCAATATGAAAAGGCTCGAATTTTTTGAAAAGGATGTTATCAAATGGACCAGTACCTATCAGATGGGTGAATTTTATAAAACTTTGCTGGAACTGAAAGCCTCTAATCCTGCATTAAGAGGCGGAGATCCCAATGTATCCACCTATCTTTTAAATAGCACAGCCAACGACAAAATTTTGGCTTATGTCAGAAAGAACGGAAAAGACGAAGTGCTTGTAGTCCTGAATATGTCAAAAGAGCCCGTAAACTTCACCATCGAAGACCAAAATCTTTCAGGAACTTTCCGTAATGTTTTTGACAAGACAAAAAGAGATTTTGACAGCGGAAAAGATTTTACATTTAAAGTTTCAGATTATGCAGTTTTTGAAAAGTAAATCAGAAATATTTACATCTGTTTTATTTTAAGAGGAGATTCAAATTATTAAAAATATTCAATAGAGGCGGGCTTTAGCCCGCTTATTTTATGCATATTTGTAACCAGCTTTAGCTAAATGTACACGAAATTTTATGATATGAACAAACAGGAATTATTAGACCTCATAAAAACAAAGATTGCTGACAAAATTCAGTCTTTTGAAAACCTGATTGTGGAAACCCGTGCCTCTAGTAATGATACCAAAAGTTCTATGGGCGACAAATATGAAACCGGCCGCGAAATGCTTCAGCAGGAAATCAATAATCTTCAACGGCAGCTCAATGAATCTTTGAATCAGCAGTCCGTTATCCGGAAAATATCAGCTGAACCTTCAGATAAGGTACAGGTGGGGGCCTTAGTCAGAACAGACAAAGGTTTGTTTTATGTTACGGTATCTGTAGGGGAAATTATTTCCGGCGACCAAAAGATCATGACTGTTTCTGCAGAGTCTCCACTGGTGAAAGCGATTCTGGGGAAAAGATCAGGAGAAGAATTTGTTATAAACAATATTCATCAAAAGATTATATATATCTGGTGAGCTATGAATGTGAAAATAACAAATTGAAGTAAAATTTTCTCAAGACCGAACAGACAGTCTTAATTTTGGTTCCCTTCATGATCAATTATTGTTAAAAATTAAGAAAATTTTAGAGACAACCAAACCAATTAATAAGGTTAATTTAAGGAAATAAAGGAAATTTGAGATAAATATTAATAAATTTTTATTGTTAAAAATTTAAATCGATGTCAGAGTTCTGATATATTATTTTTTCTTTATTTGGAATATTTTGGTTAATTTTTTTTATATTAATTATAGTTTTTAATTGATTATACTTTAATGATTTTTAGTTAAAAATATGAATTTCGTAATTATATTTTGTTTTTTTTATTTATTGTATTGGTGCAATTGTTATATTTGGATTGATAACACACCAAATAATTATTGTCTATGAAAAACAAATTGACACTTATGGTTTTTGTTCCGCTTTTGGTAAGCGGCATTGCTTTACAAGCTCAAAGATATGTTGAGCAAAGAATTGATAATGGCAATTCATCACTGATTACATTCAAACCCGGAACAAATGCGAGAGACCTTGCACTGTCCGACAATGGAAAATTTTTCTCCGAGGTTTTAAACCTTCCTGCAGGTTCTAAAATGGTTAAGATTAAATCTGCCAAACTATTTAGTGATTTTTCTGATGAAAAATACCAGCTCTATCATAATGGAGTAAAGGTAGAACTTGCTAATTACATACTGCATTATGTAAAAGGCAATCTCGTAAGCATGAATGGAGAAATATATGATACCAGCGATGTCAATACCCAGGCAGATGTTTCAGAACCCGATGCTCTTAACAAAGCCATTAAACATTTAGGTGCCCAAGTTTTAATGTCTAATACAGCGTATGGACGAGAGATCGGATATCAGCCTAAAGGAGAACTTGTATTGTTACCTGTGGAGGCTTCCAATGAAAAATACAGACTTTTATTAGCCTACAAGTTTGATATTTTTTCTGCAGAACCTTTCTTAAGATCTCATGTATATATAGATGCAAAATCAGGTGCCGTATTGCTTGATGACCCGATCATGAAGCATGCAGGAGAAAATGCTCATGGTAAAGAACTGAAAAATGTAAATGTTTTTGGACCGGAAAATAAATTGGGAGAGAATTTTAAAGCAATGTTTGTCATCGGAAATGCTGAAACAAGATACAGTGGGACAAAATCTATTGAAACCACTCTTGTTAACGGAAAATATGCATTAAAAGATAATACAAGAGGAGGAGGAGTAAATACCTATAATAACAATAATGCGAACTATAGCATTCTTACAAAAAATAATATTACTGATACAGATAACAACTGGACAACGGCAGAACATTCTGCGACCGGGAATGATGTAGCGCTGGATGTTCATTGGGGAGTAGAGAAAACATACGATTATTTTAAAGATACATTCGGTAGAAATAGTTATGACAATCAGGGAGCTATACTCGATAATTATGTGCATGTAGGAAATTCGTGGGAAAACGCAGCCTGGACTGGAAGTGCAATGGTGTATGGTGATGGGGCTACCAATTTTAAACCGCTTGCTGCATTTGATGTGACCGCCCATGAATTAGGACATGCTATATGTCAGGAAGAAGCTGCTTTAGTGTACCAAAGGGAACCCGGAGCATTGAATGAAGGATTTTCTGATATTTGGGGAGCAATTGTTGAAAATGCATATGCACCGGAAAAGCAAAACTTTTTGATTGGAGAAGATATTACCAAAATATCTCCTAACTATCTAAGATCCATGAGCAATCCAAATTCAGGATTATCCAAACAGCCGGATACTTATAAAGGAACCTATTGGAAAGATGCAACCACCACAGGATGTGTAACCCCTAGCCAACAGCAAAATGATTATTGTGGTGTTCATACCAATAGCGGTGTCTTAAACTTCTGGTTTTATTTATTGGTAACCGGAGGTACAGGAACAAATGATATAGGAAACAACTATAACGTTACCGGAGTGGGGTTTGAAAAAGCTGCAAAAATCGTTTACAGATTAGAGACGTCTTACCTAACAGGAAGTTCTACCTATGCTAATGCTATGACATACGGTATTCAATCCGCAAAAGATCTTTTTGGTGCTGATTCAGCGGAACATAAGGCTACTCAGAATGCATTTTATGCGGTAGGCTTAGGAACGGCATATACTGGTGGAACACCAATAACAGATACTCAGGCTCCTACTTCGCCTCAGCTGTCTGCATCTTCTACCACACAAAACTCCACAGCATTATCGTGGAGCGGATCTACGGATAATGTTGCAGTAACAGGGTATGATGTTTATAGAGGAACGAATCTTCTGGGATCTACTTCTGCCACAACGTATTCAGTAACAGGGCTGTCTCCTTCTACTTCGTATAGCTTCACTGTAAAAGCAAAAGATGCAGCAGGGAATATTTCTGCAGCAAGTAATACTGTGAACGTAACGACTCTATCTGGCGGAACTACTATAGTTTATTGCTCATCTTCTGCCAATTCTACATCAGACGAGCGTATCAGTAATGTGAAGTTTGCGGATATCAACCAGTCTTCTACAGGGACAGCCGGATATGAGAATTTTACTTCAGTTGTTGGAAATGTTGTAAAAGGAAATTCTTATTCTATTTCAATAACGCCGTACTGGTCATCTATAACATATAGTGAAGGATATGCTGTCTATATTGATTATAATGGTGATGGAGACTTTACAGATATTGGAGAATTGGCCTGGTCAAAAACGGCAAGCACAGCTTCTCCTGTGTCCGGCAATATAACAATTCCAAGTACTGCTATTACAGGAAATACAAGAATGAGAGTGATCATGAAATACAATGCAGTACCTTCGTCTTCATGTGGCACATTCAGCTACGGACAGGTTGAAGATTATACATTAAAAATAACTTCTACAGGTACCGTTTCTTCATTGATTGCTGAATCTTCAACGGATAATGTAACCATCAGCGTTTATCCGAATCCGGTGAAGGATGTGATTAAAATTAAATCTCAGTCCGATTCAGAATTCAGATATCAGCTTATTGATGCCCGTGGAAGTGTTGTTCAGTCAGGAGAAACAAAATCCCAGTCTATCAACGTTGAATCATTGCTTCAGGGAGTATATATCCTGTCATTGGATAACGGGAAAGAGAAAATTACCCAGAAAATTATTAAAAACTAATCACTGATTTTTAACGAATTCTGAGAGATTCAACAAGTAAATGATAACATCAAACAGCTGTGGAAATAATTTTCACAGCTGTTTTTTTATGAACCATAATAACTCAAAATCGGTTAATTTTTTTTAAATTTGAAGCTTAAAAGCACTTTCAAAATGCAGAACTACCTAGACCTTTTACAGCATATTTTAGACAATGGAACAGACAAGACGGACAGAACGGGAACAGGAACCAGAAGTGTTTTCGGGTACCAGCTGAGATATGATCTGTCAAAAGGCTTCCCGATGGTGACTACAAAAAAAGTACATCTGAAATCCATTATCTATGAGTTGCTTTGGTTTTTGAATGGTGATACCAATGTGAAATATCTCAATGATAACGGAGTAAGCATCTGGGACGAATGGGCTGATGAAAACGGTGATCTGGGACCGGTTTACGGGGCACAATGGAGAAGCTGGCAGGGAGCCGATGGGAAAGTAGTAGATCAGATTACTGAAGTAATAGACCAGATCAAAAAAAATCCTGATTCAAGAAGACTGATCGTTTCCGCATGGAATGCCGCTGAGATACCAAATATGGCACTTGCCCCATGTCATGCTCTGTTTCAATTCTATGTAGCAGACGGAAAACTTTCGCTGCAATTATATCAGAGAAGTGCTGATGTGTTTCTGGGAGTGCCGTTCAATATCGCAAGCTATGCCTTACTGCTGATGATGGTAGCTCAGGTTTGCGATCTGGAAGTAGGAGATTATATTCATAGTTTTGGAGATGTTCATATTTATAACAATCATTTTGAACAGGTCAATAAGCAGCTTTCCAGAGAACCAAGGCCTCTTCCGGTTATGAAGCTTAATCCTGAGGTAAAAGATATTTTCAGTTTTAATTTTGAAGATTTTACCCTGGAAAATTATGATCCGCATCCGGGAATCAAAGCTCCTGTAGCAATTTAATTAGTCATATAAAATATAGTGGAGCCCAGTCTTCACTTTTTTTGTAACTTTTAATGGAAATTCCGGACCTATCTTATTTCTACTATGAAATCACTTAAAATTACTCCTGAAAAGGACATCGATGTTGAAAAACTGAAAGAAATCTTACTTCAGATTAAAGGCGTGGCTTCGGCAGAAATCATTGATGATGAAAACCCCGAAAGTGAGCTGAAAAAAGCTTTTGCCAAAACAAAAGAACAGCTGAAAACGGGTGATTACGAAACCCTGGTTAATGACATTTTTGATATAATAACAAAAAATAATTCTAAGAAATAATAAAATAAAACATGAAAAAGGCGATTTTGTCCATTGCTATACTCGGGATTTTCTTTTCCGCGAACGTATCAGCACAGACCGAAACTTCAGGAAGGGAAAAGGCTTACAGAGCAACACACACGAAAGTAACGGAACTTAAACATACCAAGCTTAAAGTCAATTTTGATTATCAGAAAGAGCAGATGGGTGGAGAAGAATGGCTGACGGCCACTCCGTATTTCTATCCTACCAACGAACTGACACTTGATGCAAAAGGCATGCTGATTCATGAAGTGGCTCTTGACAGCAACGGAAAAAGATCACCTCTGAAATATGAATATAAAGATGATATTCTGAAAATCAGTCTGGACAAAACCTATCAGAAAAATCAGGAATATACAGTGTACATCAAATATACCGCACGACCTAATGAAGTGAAACAGAAGGGAAGTATGGCGATTAATGATGCCAAAGGACTGTATTTCATCAATGCACAGGGACAGGATCCTGATATGCCGACACAGATATGGACACAGGGAGAAACAGAGTCTTCTTCTGCGTGGTTTCCAACCATCGATAAACCGAATCAGAAGACTACCCAGGAAATTTATATGACCGTTCCTGATAAATATGTTACCCTTTCCAATGGTATTTTAAAGGATTCGCAGAAAGAAGGAAATTTAAGAACTGATCATTGGGTGATGGATAAAAGACATGCCACTTATCTGTTCTTTATGGGCGTAGGCGAATATGCCATTGTTAAAGACAAATGGAAAAATATTCCGGTAGACTATTATATCGAAAAAGAATACGAACCTTACGCAAAACAGATCTATGGAAATACTCCTGAAATGATCGAGTTTTTCTCCAAAAAGATGGGCTATGATTATCCGTGGGCAAAATATGCACAAATCTCAGGAAGAGACTATGTGAGCGGAGCCATGGAAAATACAACAGCCACCCTTCACGGAAGTGATATCCTTCAGAAACCGGGACAGCTGATCGATGAAAACAAATGGGAAGACACCATTGCCCATGAATTGTTTCACCATTGGTTCGGAGATCTTGTGACAGCGGAAAGCTGGAGTAATTTAACCGTAAATGAATCATTTGCCAACTATTCTGAATACCTCTGGAATGAGTATAAATACGGTAAAGATCAGGCAGACTACCACCAGATGACCGATGTGAATATGTACATCCATAATCCGGCTGATTTCAAAAAAGATCTCGTGAGATTCAATTATGATTCCCGTGAAGATGTTTTTGATCTTGTAACGTATCAGAAAGGAGGAGGAATCCTTCATATGCTGAGAAATTATTTGGGTGATGATGCTTTCTTTGCCGGAATGAATGATTATTTAAAAACCAATGAGTATCAGAATGCAGAAGCCCATCAATTAAGACTTTCTTTTGAAAAGGTTTCAGGGAAAGATCTGAACTGGTTCTTCAACCAATGGTACTTCGGAAGCGGAAACCCAAAGCTGAATTACTCATTGACCTTCGAACCGGTAAAAAAGCAGGTGGCGGTAACGATCAACCAGACACAAGAGCAGCCGTTTGAGTTTCCTCTTGCGATCGATGTATATGACAACGGAAAGCCGAAAAGATATAACGTATGGGTAAATGCTGAAGCGAAGAATACATTTAATTTTGATGCTTCCAAAACTCCTGATCTTGTTAACATCAACGCAGACGGAATTTTACTGGCTGATATCACAGATACCAAAACTCCGGAGCAAAACCTGATGCAGTTTATAAATTCTAAAGAATTTAAAAGCAGATATAAGGCTTTATCTGCTGTAAAAGATCAGGTAGGAAAAAATCCGGCGGCTACAAAATTACTGGCTGCTGCATTAAAAGATCCGTATTTCAGAACAAGAATCAAAGCCCTTCAGCTGATGGATCTTTCAAATGCTGAACAGATGAAAGCCCTGGGTGCTGATGTTGAGAAATTAGCTTCCAATGATCCGAAAACATTGGTTCAGGCTGCTGCAATTTCCGCACTGGCTAAGACTAAGGATAAGAAATATCTTCCTCTTTTTGAAAAAGGAGTCAATGCTGTTTCCAATGCTGTAAAAGGAACTTCATTAAGCGCTGTTGTAGCCATAGATCCGTCAAAAGCCAATACATTGGCTGATAAAATAGATCTTGAAGGAGCTTCGGACGAATTGCTGGGGCAGTTGCTTCCGGTGATTGTAAAGAATAAGGTGACTTCACAGATGTCCAATATCACTCCGCTTGTTGCCTTTTATCCGTTTATTAAGTTCCAGAACCCGGAACTGGGTAAATCTGCAGAAGAAGGGTATAACTGGATCATGAGCTCAGATAATCTGAAAGCGACTGAAAATATCACCAAAATAATCAGCCATGCAAAAGGTGAAATGGGAGATAATCCTCAGGTAAAAATGATGATTTCCCAGATGCTGAAAGATGGACTAAGTAAAAAAATGGAACTGCTAAGACAGAATCCTCAGAGTGCTGCAAGCATCAACAAACAGATTGACGCCATAAATAAAGCTATTGAAGATTTTAAATAAACAGATCATTAAAATTGCTGAGAATATAACACCGCTGTATCGAACAGCGGTTTTTTTATGATTTTTATATTAAAAAGCAAATTATGTCTGTGAATTGAAGGCTTATTCAAACATCATTTTATAAATTCGTATAAAAATTTAGAATAAAATGACTTTTGGAATTGAGGCTGCGGGCTATTATGTGCCGTCTTTGTACTTAGAGATCAAAGATCTGGCGGAGAAAAGAGGAATTGAACCTGCAAAACTGGAAAAAGGATTGGGATTGCATAAAATGGGATTTCCTGATATTCATGAAGATGCGGCTACCTTTGCAGCAGAAGCTTTGTTGAAACTGATCAGAGATCATGATCTCAATCCTAAAGATATAGCCAGGATTTATCTGGGAACGGAAAGTGCTCTCGATGCGGCAAAACCTACGGCTTCCTACACGATGCAGATGATTGAAAAAGTTCTGGAAAAAGAATTTGGTGAAAGATGTTTCAGAAATTGCGATGTGGTGGATATGACTTTCGCCTGCATCGGAGCGGTAGATGCCCTGCATAATTCTCTTGACTTTGTAAGAGTGAATCCCGACAAAAAAGCAATAGTTATCGCCAGCGATTATGCAAAATACGAACTGGCTTCTTCCGGAGAATATACCCAGGGAGGAGGTGCGGTTGCCCTGCTTATTTCATCAAAACCGGATCTTCTGGAAATTGAAAATAACTGGGGAGTAGCTACCGAAGGTGTTTTTGACTTTTTTAAACCAAGAAGAGCCTACACTAAGGAAGATCTGAATTCAGCTCCGGAAACATTTCCTGATAAAATTGAGATCTTTACGGATGAGCCGGTTTTTGACGGACAATATTCAAACCAATGCTACCAAGACAGAATCAGGGAAGCTTACCAGCATTATAAAGAAATTACAGGAAAAAACAAGCCTTATGGAGACTGGAAATACCTTATTTTCCACCTTCCGTATGCCTTTCACGGAAAAAGAGTTTTTACAGAGATTTACAGCTTAGAAAACGGACTTCCTTACGAAACTCCTGACGAACAGAAAGCTGTTGCAAAATCTGAAGATTATCTCAATTTTATCAGTGAAAAAATTGAAAGATCACAGCGGGCATCTTCAGAAATAGGAAATATGTATACGGCTTCCATTTTTATGGCATTTCTTTCTGCAATGCAGGTTGCTTTTAGCGAAGGCGAAGAGCTGACAGGCGCAGAAATAGGCTTTTTAGGATACGGAAGTGGTTCGAAATCCAAAGTTTTTGCCGGAAAAATATCCCAAAACTGGAAGACAGCTGTTTCAAAATGGAACTTATTTGAAAGCCTAAAAAACAGAAAGGCAGTTGATTTTGAAACCTATGAAAAGCTTCATAGAAAACAGCTTCAGACTTCTGTTAATAAAGATTATAAAGGTTTCGGACTCATCTCAGTAGAATCTGAAGATCCTGTTTTGAAAGGAGCGAGATATTATCACTATAAAGATTAAACATTATCTTCATAAACTATAAGCATTCCATCTTTGGGATGCTTTTTTATTTAAAATATTACTTTACGATCTTAGTAACGCTCAGAAAATACCGTTGAGGTTTGATAGCTCTTTGGAGTAACCCCCACCAGCTGCTTAAACACTCTTGTAAAATAATTGGTATCCGAGAATCCTGTCTGATAGGCGGTTTCCTTAATGCTGTTCTGCCCTGCAAGTAATTCTTTTGCCTTGCTGATCCTTTCCTGCAGGATAAAATCGTTCGGTGAAGTTCCCAGTTCATCCCTGAACATTTTAAAGAAATTAGATTTGCTCACATATGCCAGTTTTGCCATACTGTCTATGGACAGCTTTTGGTGAAGGTTTTTACGGATATAATCTACTGCAAAACCTATCCTGGATTTATTTTTAGCAATATTTTTTTCCACCATGCTTCTGGCCTGGGTCTGCATAAGCCTGATCAGGAGTTCTTTCAGGGCAAAATCTGCCATGATATCTTTCTGGGAATTATCATCCATTGCAATCCTCATGATATTGTTGGTAGCAGAAGCTAAGGACTTATTATTAAAAAGGAAAAATTCATCCAGCTGGATATTCCATTGGGAAGTTTCATCCACTTTGGGAAGGCTGTAATTTAAATAGTTAAGAGAATCTTCTATAAAATCAGGATTAAGGCTTAAAGAAATACATTGGGTAGGGGCTTCGTCCGCTTCAGGAAAATCAATGACCATGGTTTCACCGGGTGCGACGAGAATGCTTTCACCGGGAAAATAGTCAAAATAATTTGTCTTATTGTCCAGTTTCATATGCTTTTTGCCTCTCAGCATAGCTGTAAAAGCAATATTTTCAAAGTGAAGTTGTACTCCGAAAGCAGCCTTGTGTGTCTCGTATATGCTGAATTCACAGTTGTTTAGGTTGAATTTTGTCTGGTTTTCAACAAGGTTCAATAACTGGTTCTCCTTCTTTAATTCAGGAGTATTTAATAAAAATTTATTATTGTTATTCATTTCTAAACATTTTGTAAAACCCAATCACTCAAATATATAAATTTTAGCCCTACACTGTTGTTAATAAAATTATAAAATTAAGCATCTGCACTATTGTGATGTTTTTTTACACGATTGTGCTATCACTTTTTCATGGGTAAATGTAATTTGGCATTACGAAAAAAATAAAATTACATTAATATGAGCACTATGACAGAACCGAAATCAGAGACCGCTTTTCAGTGGCCTGAATTCAAAAACAAATATGATAATTACATTGACGGTAAATTTACACCTCCTGTAAACGGACAGTATTTCAATGTAGTTTCGCCGGTGAATGGTAAAAACTTTACGCAGGTAGCACACTCTTCCAAAGAAGATCTGGAACTTGCTGTAAATGCTGCAGACAAAGCATTCCAAACCTGGAAAAATACTTCATCTACAGAAAGAAGCATTATATTAAACAAAATTGCAGACAGGATCGAGCAGAACCTTGAATACCTTGCCATTGTTGAAACCATCGACAACGGAAAGGCGGTAAGAGAAACACTGGCTGCCGATTTACCTCTTGCTATAGACCATTTCAGATACTTTGCTTCCGTGATCCGTGCAGACGAAGGTTCTCACAACGAACTGGATAAGGATATGGTTTCCCTGATCGTTCACGAACCGCTGGGGGTAATCGCCCAGATCATCCCTTGGAATTTCCCAATATTAATGGCTGTATGGAAATTAGCTCCGGCTTTAGCAGCAGGAAACTGTGTTGTATTGAAGCCTGCCGAAAGTACTCCGGTTTCCATTCTGGTTCTAATGGAAATTATAGGCGATCTGTTACCTGCAGGTGTTATTAATATTGTGAATGGTTTTGGAGCAGAGCTGGGAAGAGCCTTAGTGACCAATCCTAAAGTCTCAAAAGCAGCATTCACAGGTTCTACAGCTACAGGACGCCTTGTGATGCAGTATGCTACAGAAAATATCATTCCTGTAACCCTTGAGTTAGGAGGAAAATCTCCAAACGTTTTTTTCAGTTCAGTAATGGATGCTGATGATGAATTTCTAGATAAAGCGATTGAGGGAGCTGTACTTTTTGCCCTTAATCAGGGGGAAATCTGTACGTGTCCTTCAAGACTTTTAGTACAAGAGGATATTGCAGATGCTTTCATTGCAAAAGTAATCGAAAGAGTAAAAGCGATCAAAGTAGGAAACCCGCTCGATAAAACTGTGATGATGGGGGCTCAGGCTTCCCAAATTCAGAAAGATAAAATTCTTTCCTACATTCAGTTAGGAAAAGAAGAGGGAGCAGAAGTTCTTGTAGGTGGGGATGTAAACAACGTGGGAGAAAACTTAGAAGATGGATTCTATATCCAGCCGACTATTTTTAAAGGAAACAACAGAATGAGAATCTTTCAGGAAGAGATCTTCGGTCCTGTACTGGCATTCACAACTTTCAAAGATGAAGAAGAAGCTGTAAAAATCGCCAATGACACGATTTATGGACTTGGTGCAGGGGTTTGGACACGAGATGCACACCAGCTGTATAATGTTCCGCGCCAGATCCAGGCAGGAAGAGTTTGGGTGAATCAGTATCATTCTTATCCTGCAGGAGCACCTTTCGGAGGGTACAAGCAGTCGGGAATCGGTAGAGAAAATCATAAAATGATGCTTGATCATTACCGTCAGACCAAAAATATGCTGATCTCCTACAACAAAAACAAATTAGGTTTCTTTTAATTTTTAAATATTAGGGCGTGCCCGTTTGCCCCGGCAGAGCCGGGGCAAAACGGTCGGGCTTTCCAGGGCTTCACTTCGTTTCGGTGCTCCATTTCATTCTGCACCGGCTCGTTCCTCGCCGCCCTTCCTATCCCTCACGCGAAAAACAGACATTCTTATCTGAAACATTTCAGGTAAGCAGAAATTCTGTTACGCTACGGGAAGTGAAATTTTCAATGTGAAAAGTCAACAGCTAAGGTTCGGCTATTAGTAAGCTTCACGATTTACCATTGACAATTCACCATTCAAAATCATCATTAACTAAAAAACTAAACTCAAATACTATGATCCCAAAAACAATGAAAGCTGCAGTAGTCCAGGGCTATGGGCAACCACTGAAAATAGAAGAAGTTCCGGTAAGAGAACCCGGAAGATATGAGGTACTGGTAAAAGTAATCGCATGCGGAGTCTGCCATACAGATTTACATGCCGTGGATGGCGACTGGCCGGCAAAACCCAAAATGCCTTTGATTCCCGGACATGAAGGAGTAGGTATTGTAGTAGCTTGCGGACCGGAAGCATATGTGAAAGAAGGTGACGCTGTAGGCGTTCCGTGGCTCTACAGTGCCTGCGGATGCTGCGACTACTGTATTACGGGTTGGGAAACACTTTGTGAAGCTCAGAAAAATGGAGGCTACAGTGTAGACGGAGGTTTCGCGGAATACGTTATTGCCGATTCAAGATATGTGGGACATTTAAAATCTGATGTTAATTTTTTGGAAATCGCACCCATTTTGTGTGCAGGAGTAACCGTTTATAAAGGATTGAAAGAAACCGAAACAAAACCCGGAGAATGGGTAGCTATTTCCGGAATAGGAGGGTTGGGGCATGTGGCTGTCCAATATGCCAAAGCAATGGGAATGCATGTCGCAGCGATTGATGTTGCAGATGACAAGCTTGAACTGGCGAAAAAGCTAGGGGCAGATCTGATAGTCAATGCAAAAACTACAGATCCGGGACAGTACTTACATAAAGAAGTCGGTGGGATGCATGGAGCACTCATTACAGCGGTTTCTCCCATTGCCTTTAAACAAGGAATAGATGTATTAAGAAGGAAGGGAACCATTGCCCTTAATGGTCTTCCCCCCGGCTCTTTTGAACTCCCGATTTTTGAAACAGTATTAAAGAGAATAACCGTAAGGGGTTCTATTGTTGGAACAAGAAAAGATCTTCAGGAAGCGCTGGATTTTGCCAATGAAGGCCTTGTGAAAGCAACGGTAACATCTGCAAAGCTGGAAGATATCAATGATGTTTTTGATAAAATGAAGAAAGGACAGATAGACGGCAGAATTGTACTCGATATTGCCGGTTCAAATTAAATTATAATAGATTGATGGGCTCGGCGGAATTATTTTGCCGGGCTTTTTCTTAACCGGAAAAAGATTATTGCAGGAATATAAAACTTTGCCCTTTGCATTTGGCAAAACATAATGCGGTATATGAACCTATCATCAATTTAATCTTCGTACCTTAATAGAAACAAACTTGTTTAATTAAAAGAAAAATGGAAACGACAATATCCAGATTATCAGCAACAGAAAAAGCACTTGATGTTATTTATCAACTGGAGGATAAATATGGCCCCCTGATGTTTTACCAGGCTGGCGGATGCTGCGAAGGCACTCAACCGCAATGCTTCGAGAAAGGAGGATTCTTCCCCAGAATGAACGATGCTATGATAGGAACCATAAACGGTCATGAATTCTGGATAGATCGCGACTTATTTGAATACTGGAAATACTCTCATTTTACACTGGATGTCACAGATGGTTTTGGACCGGGAGGCTTTTCTCTGGAAACTCCATTAGGCAAGACTTTCAAGGTTCAATACAGACTTTTCACCAAAGAAGAATATGAAAACCTGGAGCCTGTAAAACGGAGTGAATAAATAAACTCCTGATAAAAAATAAAATCTGTTTAATCTGCGTGATTTGCAGGAAATAATAGTCAGACCTTCACAAACCGGTTCACAAACATAGCCGCCACAATATCTCCCACGGCATTCAAAACAGTAGCCAAAGGATCCACCAGGGTACCGATGATCATTACCGCCGGAATAGCTTCCTGTGGTAATTTGTACACTGAGATCATCAGCATTTCGCCGATATATCCGCCGTTCGGAATTCCACCCGCTACAATGCTTACAAAAATGGTGATTCCCAAAGCGAGCAGTAAATTCGCCGGATCAAAAAAATCTTTTCCAATGATCAGAAAGGCAACATATATTTTGATAATAGAAGACATGGAAGAGCCATTTTTATGCAATGTAGTTCCAATTGGGATCACCAGATTAGCAATGGAATTCGGAATGCCGATTTTGGAGGCAGCCAGAAGATTTGCCGGCATTGTGGCAAAGCTGCTGCAGGTACTTAAAGCGGTTAGAGTAGGGTAGACAGCATTTGTCCAGAAACTTTTGATTCCCTTTTGTCCGTTTGCCATAAAAGCATACAAAGAAAAAAAGACAAAGAAATAAACTATTCCTGCAATATAATAAAGCCCTAAAGGTTTAGCATAAAAACCAAAAAGCTGAGGCCCTAGAGTGGCTACCTGATAAGCGAAATAAGCCCCAAGACCAATAGGCGCAAGCTTCATGATCAGTAAGAGCAATTCTTTCATCACTTCGTATCCAGAAGCGATAAAAACCCTGAATGGATGTCCCTTTTCTCCTGCCTTGCGGGCTGCAAATCCGGTCATGAAGGCAAAAATAAGAAGAGCCAACATATTTTGTCTTGAAAAAAGCTGGGTAAATTCTCCAACAGTAAAAAAGCTTACAATCCTGTTACCCCAGCTGTCTTCACTAACGGTTTCGGAAATGAATTCAGAACTGCCGGAAACACCGGAAACCGGAAATACATAAACTACACAGATCGTAAAAATAGCTGCAGTTAAAATAAAAAACAGAAAAGTAAAGGACATCACCAAAATGATTCTTCCAAACTTAGACTGCTGTTCCAGAGATGCAATAGAATTGGAAACAGCAAAAAATACCAACGGTACCACACTCACGAAAAGGAGATTCAGGAAGATATCTCCCAAAGGCTTAATATATTCTACGATATTGGGAGCAGTAATACCTATAATGCTTCCTGCAACAATTCCTAAGAGTAAAAATATAATTCCTGAGTAGTTTTTCAGTACCTCTTTCATGCAATGCTTTTTATCAAAGATAGGTTTATTTTAACATTCTCTTAAATAATTTTCAGGGGTAAATTTCATAAATTTGAGTAAATATCGTTTCTATGGCTTATATAGATTACTATAAAATTTTAGGCGTAGATAAAAGCGCAACACAGGATGACATCAAAAAAGCTTACCGGAAACTGGCGAGAAAACTTCATCCTGATCTCAATCCCGGCGACAAAGAGGCGGAGAAGAAATTCAAAGAACTGAATGAAGCCAATGAAGTTCTCAGTAATCCTGAAAACCGTGCCAAATATGATAAGTATGGGGAAAACTGGAAACACGGGGAAGAGTATGAAAAAGCTCAGCAACAGCAACGAGAGTATCAGCAGCAGAATTATGGAGGGAGCGGATTTTCCGGTGCTGATTTCGGTGAAGGCGAAGATTTTTCAGACTTTTTTCAAAGTATGTTTGGCGGTGCCGGCGGAGGTTTTGGAAGAAGCTCAAGGGGAAGTTCTTCAGGAAAATTCAAGGGGCAGGATGTTCATGCGGAATTAAATTTAAATTTAAAGGATGCTGCTCAGACTCATCCGCAGACTTTTGAGATCAACGGGAAAAAAGTAAGAATCACAATTCCGGCAGGCGTATATGACGGACAACAGATCAAATTGAAAGGATATGGAAGTCCCGGCTTTAATGGCGGTCCCAACGGAGATCTGTACATCACCTTCAATATTCCTGTGGATCCGAATTTTGAAAGAATAGGAGATGATCTGAAAACCAAGGTTTCAATAGATCTGTATACTGCTGTTTTAGGTGGGGATGTAAAAGTAAATACACTGGACGGAAGCGTTAACCTTAAGGTAAAACCCGAAAGCCAGAACGGAACAACGGTAAGGCTGAAAGGAAAAGGTTTTCCGGTGTATAAAAAAGAAGGGCAGGCAGGAGATCTTTTTGTGACGTATGAGGTGAAGCTGCCGACCAATCTGACGGATAAGCAGAAAGAACTTTTTGAACAACTTAAAAATTCCTAGGCCATGAGTGAAAGAATATCACGGGAGGAACTCGTAAAAATATACAATATAGAAATCACTTTTTTTGATGAATTGGTGGATGTAGGTTTGCTGAGTGTAGAAACAGAGAATGAAATCCGGTACTTACTCTATGAAGATTTGCCTGTTTTTGAAAGATTTACAAATTGGCATTATGATCTGGAAATTAATCTGCCGGGTTTAGAGGTCATTAATGATATGCTTCAGAAAATAGAGGAATTAAAGAAAAAAAATCGTGATCTGATGAATAAACTTTCTGCAATAAGTAACCAATATGAAGATATTTGATTTAGTTTTGTAATCTTTAAAACAAATTAAATATTTCTGAGAAATGAATGGAGAGAAAATCATTAAACTCAATGCGAACAGACAGGATTTCGAGGAAATTTATTTCAGCGGTAATCAGGGAAGTTTGTTTTTTTCACCGACTACCAAAGGGAAAACGGTTACTACGGCAGTTGTAGGATTAATTCTGTTGATCTTATTTTGTTTTAAAGATGATTTAAGCAAAGAGAAGTTTGGAATTCTGTATTTCGTGAGCTTTTTATTCCTGCTTTGCACAGTTTATCTTTCTTTAAGCATCAACAAGGTTTCCCGCTGGAAGAAAGAAGTTAACAGGTACCTAGAGTCGTTGGAAGATTCTGAAATCTATGAGATCCGTTTTAATGATGAAATTTTTAACGTTAATCTTAATCATCAGGAAGAGCTCAGCAAATGGGAAGATTTCAAGGTATATGATATCAATGATTCATTTATTGCCCTGGAAGGAAAATACAATTACATGTTTCCCGAAAAATCAATGAATAAAGGGGATTACAACATCTTAAAACAGGCTATAAAGAAAAACATCAAACAATAAAAAATCAGAGCGTTTTTGCTCTGATTTTTATTTATGTAAAAGTAAATTACTTTATTCGTTTTTGATTAATCCAACCAGCCCATTTCCTTCATCCACTCGTCATTGTAAACTTTTCCCACATATCTTGAACCGTGATCATGTAGAAGTACTACGATTACGTCATCTTTCGTGAACTGATCTTTCATCTGAATTAAAGAAGCAATTGCACTTCCTGCAGAATATCCGCAAAAAATCCCTTCTTCCTTAGCCAGCTTTCTGGCATAGATAGCCCCGTCTTTATCCGTTACTTTTTCAAAATGATCAATAACAGACATATCATAATTTTCAGGAATAATATCTTCCCCGATTCCTTCAGTGATATATGTATAAGCATGATCGTAATGAAGCTCACCCGTCTCGTGGAATTCTTTCAGGATAGAACCGTAGGTATCGACACCAATTATTTTGATGTTCGGATTTCTCTCCTTGAAGAAGGTTCCACAGCCCGTAACAGTACCTCCTGTTCCGGCACCTGCTACAAAATGTGTAAGCTTTCCATCCGTCTGTTCCCAGATTTCAGGCGCTGTAGATTCATAATGAGCTGCTCTGTTCGAAAGGTTGTCATATTGGTTTACATACCATCCGTTTTCCGTTTCCTTAGCCAGTCTTTTGGAAACTGAATAATAAGAACGGGGATCAGTAGGCTTCACATCCGTAGGACACACAATTACTTCTGCTCCTACAGCACGAAGGATGTCGCACTTCTCTTTTGACTGTTTGGAATTGGTTACAAAAATACATTTGTAGCCTTTGATGATGGCTGCAAGAGCCAGCCCCATTCCTGTATTTCCCGAAGTCCCTTCAATAATGGTTCCTCCAGGTTTTAATCTGCCGTCTTTTTCGGCATCTTCTATCATTTTAAGGGCCATTCTGTCCTTTACAGAATTCCCAGGATTGAATGTCTCTACTTTTGCTAAAACTAAAGCAGGAAAGTCCTCTCCCAATACTTTGTTAAGTTTCACAAGAGGTGTATTCCCTATCGTTTCAAGAATATTTTTTGCGTATTTCATAAATGTTTTATAAGCGGTACAAAGATAATGCTTTAAAAATTAGCTGTATAATTTAAAGATTATGATTTATAAATGGGAATGGTAAATTGTCAATAGTAAATTTTTTACTTACGATCAATGAATTGGGCTGATTGTATCCTCTTTCGTTAATAATTGTATAAAGTGAATGGTGAATTGTGAATTGTGAATTTTTAAACTAAAATAGAATTGATCACTATTTTTATCATTGACAATTGACTCCTTCACATTTCACATTGTTAGTTGTATTTAATTGCTTTCACCGGAGATATTTTACTGATCAGGTAGCTTGGAACGATCAAAGCCAGCCCGGAAATAAGCAAAATTCCCAATGAAATGGAAACAATAGCAACAGGATTGAGATCTACCGGAACTGTACTTACATAATAGTTCTCAGGATTAAGTTTAATGATACCGAAGAATTTCTGAATCAGAATCAGGCCCAGACCTATGGCATTTCCATACAGAAGTCCCGGGATCATAATAATCAGGGTATAATTGATGAACGTAGCTCTTATCTGTGAATTACTTGCCCCCAGCGTTTTTAGAAGTCCGATGGAATTCGTTCTTTCAATGATCAGAATCAAAAGAACCATAATGATATTGATTACAACCACGATCAGCATAATGATGATGATCAGGGCAATATTGGTGTCAAAAATACTGATCCAGTCATTAATCTGCGGGAATTTTTCCGTTGCCTTTTCAGCATAGTTTTTATAGCCGATCAGTTTTTCAATTTCCGGAAAATCTTTGTCGATGTCATTTACATTTTTAAAAAATATATCAAGACCGCCTATTTCATCAGGCTTCATTTCCTGAATTTTTCTTACATGATTGATTCCCCCGATAACGAACTGCTCGTCAATCATTTTAATATCAGTTTTATAAATTCCTATGATCCTGAATTTACGGTATATCGGCTTTTGGTCTGCTTTTGAAAATACAGTAACGATACTGTCTTTAACTTTCAGGTGAAGATCATTAGCTACTTTCTGTGAAATAGTCACATCATTATTAAAGCCATTCTCTGTCACTTTTGGGGTGGTCCCGGCAACGAGAAATTTTTTGAATCTCAGGCTGTCAAAATCTTTTCCGATCCCTTTAAATATAATTCCTGAAAAATTATGCTCATTACGCATAATTCCCGTCACGGTTGCATACTTCTGAACACTTTCCACATCCGGAAGGGTTTTGATTTTCTGAATGTTCAGTCCCTGATTGTCAAGAACAGACGTATTGTAAGAAGAATTGGATCTTGTGGACCGTACCGTAATGTGTCCGCTGAAATCTGCCAGCCTCTCTTTGATGGCTTTCTTTGAACCGAAGCCCGTAGATACGGTAATCAAAGAAACAATGATCCCCAAAGCTACAGAAAGCCTGCCGATGAAGATGATAACTCTTGAAAGGTTATTTTTGTTATCTTTGGAAAACGCTATTTTTCTAGAGAAATATAAAGGAAATTTCAAGCTTATGAATTTAGATTTCAAAATTAAAAATTTACTTCTTATTTGCCTAATTTTTTTAGGAGTATTCAACCAATATTATTCTCAGGTTCAAGATCAGCCGGATTTCAAAACCGGTGCAGACCTGCCTGGGCTTTATCTGCCGATGCTGAAGAATAAAACAATAGGCGTGGTGACTAACCAGACCGGACTGATGAGCGATAAAAATCACGTGGTAGATTTCCTGGTCAAAAATAATATTAAGATTAAAGCGATATTCGCTCCGGAACACGGCTTCAGAGGAGATGCGGATGCAGGGGAGAAAGTAAAGAACGGAGTGGATACCAAGACAGGAATCCCGATTATTTCTTTATACGGAAACAATAAAAAGCCAAAACCGGAACAGCTCAAAGGAATTGATATTGTAATTTTTGATATCCAGGATGTTGGAGTCAGGTTCTATACCTATATCTCAACTTTAACCTACCTGATGGAAGCCGGAGCAGAGAACAATGTAGAAATAATGGTGCTGGACCGCCCGAACCCACACGACGGTTATACAGACGGACCCGTTTTAAAAAAGAAATGGTCAAGTTTTGTAGGAATGCATGAAGTTCCTGTAGTCTACGGATTAACGATAGGAGAATACGGGAAAATGGTCAATGGCGAAAAATGGCTGAAAAATGGAGTTCAGGCAAAATACACCCTGATCCCTATGAAAAATTATCACAAAAAGCAACGCTATCCAATCTTAGACAAACCTTCCCCGAATCTGCCTAACGATAAATCTATCAATCTATATCCAAGCTTATGTTTTTTTGAAGGAACTCAGGTTTCTGTGGGGAGAGGCACTGATCTGCCATTCCAGATCTATGGTTCTCCATGGACGCAGGAATTTCCTTATCAGTTTACACCAAAACCTAATTTTGGAGCAAAAGATCCTTTTCTGAACGGAAAGCTTTGTTACGGTGAAGATCTTTCAGCTTATCCGAAGGATCTTAGAGAATTGAATCTTGAATGGTTGATTAAATCTTATAAAGGCTATAAGAATACAAAGCAAAGCTTCTTTCTGGAGAATTTGTTCTTCGATAAGCTGGCTGGAACTGATGAGTTAAGAAAACAGATTATAGCCGGAAAATCAACTCAGGAGATTAAAGCTTCATGGAAAAGTGACCTGGAGAAATTCGAAAAGATCCGTACTAAGTATGTTATGTATCAGGACTAATTTTTGAAAGTCAATAGTCAATTTGGCTTCGCCAGTTAATAGTGAATCCGATTGTTATAAAAGATTCACTGGCAAAACCAAATTCACAGTTAATTGTACGCTTTTTTATCAGTCAAAATTCTGTGGAGGCTTATTATCGTTCTTACCTTTATTAAGAATGAAGAGCCCAAGTGATAAACCTATTACCCCTGCAAAAGCTGTCATTAATGCCCTTTCCAGTTTGTCGGGCAGGTCATTTCCGAGATAATTCATTAAAAAAAGGATCACAAAAGTGATTACTGAAATGATAATATGATTTTTTCCGAACAGTTTCATGCTGTTATTTTAATTTATAAGAAATCATGACACCTCCTCTGTAAGGAAGGATTTCTCCGCTTTTGTTATATTTCTGAGCTGATTCATACCGCTTGCCGGTAGTACGGTCATATCCTTTGTAGAAGTCCTGTGATGTACCTACCGTTGCATATACATCAATATTCCAGCGGTCAGATACCTTAAATTGATATCCGCCTGTCACCCCTAATATAAGTGATACTCCTTTTTGGTATAAGTTTGATGATTTGAATACTTCATTTCTATCATTTATATATAGAGTATCCTTCCAATAGTTCCATTTTTGAAGTACAAATGCCGAGGCTGCAACATTTGCTCCTACATACCAATGACTGAATGCTTCATTAAAATAATATCTTCCCTCCAGAGAAAGAGAATAATACTGAAATTCATGTCCTGCAAAAGACTTCCATGGGGAGATCAGAACGTCGCCTTGCATGGTAATCTTCGAAGTCAGTTGATTTTCCAGACCAATATTGATGAGTCCAATTGGAGCCAGAAGTGCATTTCCTTTGATATATAGACCCTTTTCCTGTTCTTGTTCCTGAGCTGTCAGCATTGCTGCGGACAATAGTGTGAGAGATGTGGTAAGAAATTTGTGTTTTAGCATTTATTTTATTTGTTTCAATAATTCTTCTGCGAGTTTGGTGTCTTTGTTGGTTTGAACAGCCATATTTTTTGACATTTCTGCATAATTCTTGGCCATTTCTTTATTTCCGGTAAGAAAATAAAGCTTTGCAAGAATGTAGGTGTTTTCTGATGTTTCGCCACGCATTACAGATTTTTCTGCCCATTCCGAGGCTTTCTTCAATGATGCGGGATTTTTGATGTGGTCACTGAATATCCAAGCTGCTCTCAATAGCTCATTAGGTTCGAAGGCATCAGAATTTTTATAATATTCTAAAGCTGCTTTTTCAAATTCCGAAAAATTGGAATTCTGTTCGTAGTAGCTAAGCTTCGTCTGATTAAGTTTGGATTGGGCGAGCTGTTTTCCTACCAATGGTTCAGCCATCTTCATGAAATATTCCTCGTTGATCCTTTTATTTTTATCATCAATAGACTGTTCTACGATTTTTGAAAGCTTCAGCTGATTGTCAAATTCATTGTAAGTTTCTTCCGGTAGATATTTAATAATTTCAGCTTTCCTGGATGTAAATGTGCCATAGTTACTGTCTTCGGTTGACTTTACAAAAAATAAAAGGAAGCCTATTTCCTCTTTAGAAATTTCTTCTGTTTTCTTTTTGTTTTCAAAATACCGTTCGGAAGCTTTTTTAGCGAAATCATAATCTGAGGAAGAGTTCAGTTTCATAATATTGATCAGGAATTCCGGATCTTTCTCTCCATTGGCAAAACGTTCCTTTAAAGAACCCTTTTTGTTGCCTGCAGAATTTATATCCTGGGCCATGGCCACAAACATGCTTTGCTCCATATAACCGGAATTTTGAGAAATCAGTTCACCTTCGCCATTCAGGAAAAGATAAGTAGGATAGGAGCGTACACCATATTTGGCAGCAATTTCTCTTCCTTCACCTTTTTCCATGTCGAATCTTGCATTGATGAAATTGGAATTGAAATAATCTCCGACAGGTTTCTGAGTGAATACATTTTTTTCCATCATCTTGCACGGCCCGCACCAGACAGCATAGGCATCAATGAAAACAAGTTTCTTTTCTTTTTTTGCCTTTGCTATAATATC
Source organism: Chryseobacterium lathyri (assembly GCF_030812195.1). Classification (GTDB taxonomy): domain Bacteria; phylum Bacteroidota; class Bacteroidia; order Flavobacteriales; family Weeksellaceae; genus Chryseobacterium; species Chryseobacterium lathyri_A. The sequence continues at coordinate 244,216 of NZ_JAUSSF010000003.1, read as the reverse complement.
TTTGAACGGTAGTTCCTGGAACTGTATGGCTTCCTGAGCAAGTATAAAAACAGAGCAGAAAACAAATACCCCGGAGATGATCTTCTTCATTTTCAAATTAGATTTATAAGCGAAGATAGTTATTTTCCAAAAAATAGATGATGAATTTGCCCAGATAGGCTCTATATTAACGAACTTTAAGACTGTTAAGATCCATTAAATAAAAAATATTCCCAAACCTGTTTATTGTTTTCATCCCTTTTATAATTACGATTGTTAAGAAATAGCTCCCACAGCTTTTTTGACAAGCTCAAAGTATACTTAATACAGATTATTAAATTCGGCAAAAATCAGAATAAAATAGGTGAGAATGGATTTTATAATAGTCAATTGGACGTGGTATATGCACAAAAAAACCGTCCTTATTAAGACGGTTTGTGGTTTCTCCAGGAATATATTTTATTCTTTATTATCCTTTTGTAAATAAGGATTTTAAGATTTTTAATTTACTAGGTAACCGATTATTCCACCTTGGCAAATAAGACAAATTTGCTCAAATTGCTTCAAAACAAAAATATAAATTTTCTTTATAGTGAGCAAATTTTGATTATGCTATAACGACTCATTGAGCATTTTCATAACCTGCTCTTGAAGATTTAAACTTTTTCAATACTGATAAACCCAATAGAAAAATTATTATATTCAATCTGAGATGTTGTCCTGGATATTTATCATTCAAAACTAAATAAGTACAATAAGTTTCAAAAATGATGTCCAAAAGGATTAAGCTACAAAAAATGTATACAATGAAGCTTTTGTTTCCTTGCCTCAAGAACAAAATGATAAAAAATAGATATAGCAATATGCTTATTAGCTGAGATTTGAAAACGGTTTCTTCCGAACTAGCAATGGCTATGTCAATAATAGAGAAATGCTTGTTAATAACAAAGTCATACAAAAAAATATTGTTTTTTGTAGATATATTTATTCCTACATAAATAGAGGTCAAGAATCCTGCTATTAATATGATTGCTGCTATAATTTTCTTTTGATCCATTTCTGTTTTTTTATTCAGCCCGGATATTCTAAGAACTTTCTGATTTGATAGAAAAATCTTTCAGAGATGATTTTTAAATCCTTTATCAAAAGTAAGATTTTTGTTGCTTTCAACAATGTCATTTCCTAAAAGAGGGAATTCTCAAGTTTAATCGCTTTTACCCTTCGATTATTCTATCATTTTACACTTTATATCAAATCATTGGGAAAAGAATTTCTCCAAAGCCTGTTTTCAGTAAAATTAATTTTTATCTTTGCATAAACATTTAATAATGAATTATATGTAATAAATAAGATCAAGCAAACTCGGCGGTAGCCGGTAGTGGTAATAGGTGCAGATAGCGATTAGTACTTACTTCAAAGTTCCCATAAGGAGTAGTATATGATCGATATCCGTTAAATTACGGTATGAATATGGGGAAAATACTATAACATAACCTGCTGTTTTATTTATTTTTACCGACTCAATTAAAAAGTTTTTTCAAGAATTAATAATGGTATCATCATTGGTATTGTTGGTCAATCATAGGGCATAAAATAACAATAATTAAGAATGATTCTGTTAATAATGCTTGAAATCTTTCACATTGTTGTTTGCGTAAATGAAAAAACATATGATTTTGTAAAAATAATACAATTTGATGAAGAATATTTATTTTCTTTTAATACTTCCCGTATATATGTTTGTGGGCTGCAATAATGTATTTGCTGTTCATAAAGATTCACTTCAGTATAATATAACGGGTAAGAACAGTTTTGCCATTCCGGAACTGTATTCCGATCATTTTATAATTAATTCGGATAACGATCCTGAAACAGATGCTGAGATAGGGAAAGCAATCGGTGCTTTCAATACGCTTGAAGCCAGCGGCCATTTTACGAATACAATAAATCCCAATGATCTTACGGAATTGCCGATTGGACTTAAAGAAAATATATCCAACGTAGAATACGGCATCGTTGTTACCAAAGCTAAATTCACTCCTGAGTATGCTTTAATTAATGTATATGCCCGTGTAGTAACTCCGCAACAAGGAGCAGAAGGCGAAAAAAAAACGCTGTTCTTTGGTGCAGAAGATGTTAAACTTTCCTATGGAGGAAAGATTATTGGAGACGCCAAATTGTCGCTGCTTGGCGATATCAATATGCCTTTCAACCAAAATCAATGGATGCTTACCCTTGAAGGAGGAAGGATTAATAAGCTGAACGGAGGAAGCGTCAATGACAATACTTATGTAATCATTGATTGTGACGGTATAAAAGAGTTATCCTTAAAAGGAAATGTGCAGATATCCAGGAATGTTCTGGTTCCTTTGGACGGTAATGGAAGTGTTTTACCTGAGTTTGGCAGTAACGGTCAGACCAACAGGGTTCGTGGAGATTTTGCTTTTAAAGCCGCAGACTGGAATGATATTTTGGTCAAAGTAAGTATTACACCATTTGCGATTACTTCCCAAATTAAAAACCAAGATAAAGGATATTTTTCATTCTTTGTCAATAATGCCGTTCTGGATTTGAGTGATTTACGGACTGATCCCAGTGTGATGTTCCCTCAATATTACAATACCCATGGATATCTTATTGGCGGAGCAGAATCCTGGAGAGGATTATATGTTCAAACTTTAAGCATCGGATTACCCCAGGAGTTTAAAACGGAGGACCACATCGATAGCAGGGTTTCTTTTGAAGCGAATAATCTTCTGATTGACTCTTATGGTGTATCAGGGAATTTTGCAGCCAATAATGTATTTCCCATTGATAGAGGGGTAACCAATAAAGAAAATGCTTGGAGGTATTCGCTTGATAAGCTAGGGATTGATCTGGCTGCTTCTAAAATAGTAGGTGCTAATTTAGAAGGGACAATTCAACTTCCGATTCAAAAAAATGATGATAATCAAAATACTAGTATTCCAAAGTATTTAGGATATCGTGGAATGATAACCGAAGAAGAGTATTTAATTTCTGTTACCACTTTTGATCAGATTAAATTTGATATTTGGAGTGCAAAAGCAATGATCGATGCAGGATCAACCATTGAGATGCGGGTAAAAAACCGTGAATTTTTACCCAAAGCCATTCTTAACGGAAGCCTGGATATTGGAGCCAATGCAAAATATGCAGAAAGTAGTGACCCTAATGAAAAGAAAGATGCTGATTTTAAAGGGGTGAAATTTCAGGGGTTGACGCTACAAACAAAAGCACCTTACATCACAGCGCAGTATTTTGGGGTTAAAGGCGAGCAGAAGCTGGCTAATTTCCCAGCAAGCATTAAAGATATAGTGGTCATTGCAGATGGCTCACAGGTTAGTTTAGGATTTGATGTTACGGTAGGTCTGCAGGAAGAGCGTTTCTCCGCTACCGGGGGAATGATGATCAGAGGTCTTATTACTAACGAAAATAATAAACAACGATGGAAATACGATGGTTTTAGTTTAACAAAACTGGGACTGAGAAAAGTAGATATCGGCATTGCTATTGTAACGGGCGAATTCCAGATAATGCGTAATGATCCATTATATGGAAATGGATTTACAGCACAACTCAAAGCTGAACTGAGAGCACCAAAAGGAATAGAGGTTGAAGTTAATGCTGCTTACGGAAACAGTACTTTCCGTTATTGGGGATTTGAAGGTTCAGTCAAAGGACTTAAAATTCAGGCAACCGCTTTAACGATTACAGGATTTACAGGCGGAGCATTTTATCACATGGTTCCGGATAGAGATATGTCTTTAAATCCCGCATATGCCAATAAAGCATTGGTTTTAAAGCCGGATAATACAGTCGGATTGGCACTAAGAGCCGGAATTTATGGTTCAGTAGCCAGTGACAAAGCAGTGAGTATTATGGCCGGTTTTAACATTTCTACTAATCCGAATGGAGGCTTGGCTAATATCGGATTTATTGGAGAAGCTGTGGTGATGGCAGATATATCCAAATTAGTTCCCGGTGATCCTTTAGCAGGAGTAAAAGATAAGTTCAAAGAAATGACAGGAAAACCCGGATTCCTGAATGATCTGAAAAATAACAGTCATGTAAATTCTTTCCTTGATACCAAAGCTGTTGACGAGCAATATCCTCTAACTGAAAAAGTAGAGGGAGCAATTTATGCGAAGCTTGCCATGAATTACGATTTCAACAATAGTGTTTTTCATGCAAGCCTGGATGTTTTTGTAGATATTGCCCACGGAATTATTAAAGGAATCGGTCCCAATGGCAGAGCCGGTTGGGCTGTGATTCACGTTGCACCTGATGAGTGGTATATGCACATCGGGACACCTACCGATATGATTGGATTGAAAGTTGGTCTGGGAAGTTTCTATCTCCAATCCGGAAGTTACTTTATGGTAGGAACCCGTATTCCGGGAAGTCCGCCACCACCGCCTGAAGTTGCAGAGATTTTAGGGCTTCAGCTCAATGACCTTGATTATATGAGCAGCCTTAACGCTTTAGGGGATGGAAAAGGTTTTGCCTTTGGAACCCACCTTAAATTTGATACCGGAGATATGACCGCTTTATTCCTTTACGCCCGTTTCCAGGCAGGTTTAGGAACAGATATTATGCTGAAAAATTATGGTGAGGCAAAATGTTCAAACCGCGGCGGAGAGCAGATCGGTATCAATGGATGGTATGCCAACGGACAGGCTTATGTTTATTTACAGGGTGAGCTTGGAATTAAAATAAAACTTTGGTTCATCAAAAAGAAAATTCCGATTATCAAAGCAGGAGTTGCTTCTTTATTACAGGCAAAAGGACCTAATCCTTATTGGGTGAGAGGATACCTTGGAGGATATTATAATCTGCTTGGAGGTATGATCAAAGGAAGATTCAGATTCAAGATGGAATTTGGAGAAGAATGTGTACTAGAAAACTCATCCGTTCTTGGAGGCATGAAAATCATTTCTGACCTTACCCCTAAAAAAGAGGAAACAGATGTAGACGTATTTGCTATTCCGCAGGCAACATTTGCAGTGCGGGTTAATGAGCCTATTGTTATTCCTGAGGACGATGGCGATCATACCTATAAGGTTGTTGTCGATAAGATGACAATTGTAGATGATCAGGGTAAAGAAATTAAAGGAGTCATAGAATATGCCAATTCTAAAGATGTTGCCAACTTTGTTTCTGAAGATATTCTTCCTCCAAATAAAACCCTGAAAGCAATTGCTCAGGTGAGCTTTATGGAGAAAAAGAACGGAATGTATGAAGTGGTAATGGCAGACGGACAAAAAGCAATTGAAATAGAAGAAAGAATCTTTACAACAGGATCAGCACCAAATGTTATTCCTTTAAGCAATATCAAATATGCCTATCCGGTTCCTGAACAGGAAAATTATTACACCGGAGAAGCCAATACAGGTTATATAAAGCTTAAGCGTGGACAGGATTATTTATTTGATGATCCTAACTGGAACACTGTGACCGCTTTTGCTGCTGAATCACCAACTGAAAGCAATTTCTCTTATAATGCCAATGATAATACGGTCAACTTCAATACCCCTAATCTTGGTAAACAGAAAGACTACACATTTGCATTAATTGCTAAAAATAAAAATGGGAATAATGCTTCCACAGGAAATGATACAGTTGAAGAGACCGTAAAAACAGAAGAAAATACCGATGATTCTGCCGTATCGGTAACTACAGAAGTGAAAAAAGCTCAAAGTCTTTCCAAAGATGGAGAGATCGAAAGACTGGCCTATACTTTCAGAACCAGTAAGTATACTACTTTCGAGAATAAACTGTCCTCATTGAACTTTAATCCTTTATGGATCAAACTAAGCTCCGATGTGGTTACTCTTCAGAATAATATGAATGCTGATGAATATTTTGATGCCACTGAAATTTCAGGATCGAAATATACAGACAATAAACCTCTTATTGATCTTACGGCATTAATGGATGATTCTTTTGCGGGTAAATTTAAAGGATTGATTTACAATAACTATCCGATTGATGAGCTGACCTTAAACAGAGCTGAAAGTGAAGACGATTTTGCAGGAATTCCACCGGTAAAAGCATTCCCTGTCTTTACATCCTATATGCAGTATTTAGGAAGCGATAAAGGAAACGGGTTCTTAAAACAAACCTTCCCATTCAAATATGATTTATTCAGCTATTATAAATCCGACTGGTACGAGCTGATCTCGAAAGCTGCGTCTAAATATGTAGGCTCTCCGGCTAATACAAGACCACAGGTGATTAATGCTTTGCTGGAATCAACCTATGGAATTATCCCTGAAACCAGATACAATGTGAAAGCTAAATATACGTTGCCGGGTAATAAGCAGGGAACAGAAAAACAAATAAACTATGAATTTAAATAAGTAAGTAAAATTACTTATTTACTCAAAAACAACAAATACGAACACCGAAAGATGACTAAGAGTTATTTTAATCCATATAAAGAAATACTGATAAACTCCTATTTGAAGTTTGTCACCATATTCCTGATTATAGTCTTGGGATTAGTTCCTACTGCTGTAAAATCCCAGCAGTATCCTGTTAAACTGATTCCTGTCGTAATACCACCCTATAGTTTAAAAATAGGGGATTATGCGACAAGTACTGATAACAAGCTTCAGCTGCAGGTTTTAATGACTGATTTATTAGAACCTCAGCATCAGACAGGAATTAAATTTTCCCTGGAGGCGGGTTTAAATGCCGTTCCACTGGCGAGATCCAATGATTTTATTGTGGGCATGAATCCTTTTATGCTTTATCCGGGTAACAATGTTACATTGACCAATGTAGACCTCAGATCCTTATTTGAACTACAGAATCTATCGGGAATCAATGCTGTTCAGTATTCCAAACCGTTGTCTGATGGCGTTTACCAGTTCTGTTTTCAGGCTTATGATTATTTTACTAAAAACAATCTTTCAGCGAAAGCCTGTGCTACGGTGTTCATGGTTCAGTATGATCCACCCATGCTTACGCTGCCTCAAAATGCCGAAAAAGTGCAGGCGCTTTCACCTTACAGCGGAGGAGCCGGTATTGTGTTCCAATGGATGCCGAGACAGATTGCACCCAACACGAAATATATTTTTACCTTAAAAGAGCTTTGGGATCAGGGGCAGAGTCCGATTTCAGGATTTCTTTCTGCACCTGCACTTTGGACAGAAGAAACTTATGCTCCTACCTTATATTATGGAATTGATAAAACCCAGCTGCTACCGGGCAAGAGATATGCATGGCAGGTACAGGCTAAGTCTGGAAATCCGGTTTTAGGAGCTAATCCAACGGACGATAACGGAGTGTATAAAAACAATGGTTTCTCCGAGATTTTTTATTTTGACTATGTAGAAAACTGCGCCGTTCCTACACTTTTAATGGCTAAAAATGTTGGCAGAGGAAGGGTAGAACTAAAATGGAGCATTGCAGGTCAACCGGCAGGTCTGTATAATGTGCAGTACCGTAAAAAAGGAAGCACGGCAGAATGGGTAAGCCAGCAAAGTTACCAGGCTTCTGCCATTCTTACCGGACTGGAAGACCAAACCGAGTACGAATACCGTATCGGTTCTGTGTGTGGAAATATACAGACTTTTAATAACACCAATCCATTTGAAAACGGCAATTCCGGAGGAAACGCCTATTCATATAGCGGAATACAATATTTCACAACTGATGCTAATGATGTAGATAATAATTACCAGTGCGGGATTATGCCTGCCATTGATATCGCCAATAAAACTCCATTAAATACTCAATTAGGAAATAATGAAGTCTTTATGGCAGGAGATTTCCCTGTTACGGTATTATCAGCACAGGGAAGTGGAGTATATACTGGGACAGGATATATTGAAGTTCCGTATTTGGCAGATACAAAAATCAAGGTAAGCTTTACCAATATTAAGCTTAATACCGATAAAAAACTGATCGAAGGAGTTATTGAAACCACTTATGATCCGAATGAAACTGCAGTACATTATGCTTCGGGAGGTTTAGGAGAAACATTTGGTGATGCAGGAGTAAAGGATGTTACCGTAGATTATGTTATTACGAATGTCACTTATACGGCTACGCCACCTCCGGGGAAAGTTACCGTTTATGGTGATTTTGGTACGGGAGGGACCTCAAGTCAGCAGGATTTCCCTGGAGGAAAAGATTATCAGATCAAAGATAAAGATGGGAATATCTGGACGGTTGATGAAAATGGAAATGTAACTAAAGTTGGTAAAGAGGCAGAAGGCGGAGCGTCAACTTCATCAAATACCGATGGCGTTACCGGAAGTGGAAATACAGCGGCTGTTAACCAATACACTGCAAAAGGTATTAAAATCGAATGGAAAGAAGATGCCAACGGAAAATTCGCGTATGATACCGCAGATAAAACAAAACTTCCAAAATCTAAATATCCTTCAGTAAAAGATACAGAAAACAATACGGTATATGTTCCTTATAAAGCTACAGTAAACAAACAGACAGAATTGTTTGATGCTAAAGTAAGCATTACTGATCCTGCACTTAAAGATGCCAAAATTATCTTTAAGACATTGAGCTTAGGGAAGGCTATTGAAGCTATAGAACTTAGTAAGACAAATACAGAGAGAAATTACCAGCTCAAACTTCCGGGAACATTTGATTATGCCGAAGAAGAGGTAATTGCTGTACTGATGCCGAAAGAGAGCACAGGAAAACAAAAAGTAATCAGCAATTTCCGACTGGTACATCTGAGTCCTAAAACGGTCAATGTAAGCCTGGTGCCATTAGATGCCAATTCTCAATCTAAACTACAGGCACAGGGCAATAAGATCAATCAGGTTTATAATAAGATCGGGGTTAGCTTTACCGTAAAAGAAGAACCTGTCTTAGATATCAGCAGCATTGTAAGCGGTAATACGATCAGTAGCGAAGATGCTGATCTCATGAGTACCTACAGTTCTCAGCAACAGCAGATCAACGTGCTTTACAAAGGTACTGATGCAAGATATGTATTATTCGTTACCAACAAGACTTCTTCTACAGGTCAGAATGGATATATGCGTCTGAATGGTCAGTTTGGATATGTGTATAACAATGCTCCGCAGAAAACGGGTGCCCATGAATTAGGTCATGGTGTATTTAAGTTGGAGCACCCTTGGAAAGCTTACCAGACGACAAAAGGAGCTACAGATCTGCTAATGGATTACAGCACAGGGGAAGAGCTTTCTCATTTGGATTGGAAGCAGGTAAATGATCCTGCGTTTAAACTGTATGCGTTCCAGGGACAAAGTAGTGGACAAGATGTTGATAAAAAATTCATACTAAATGAAGACGGATATTTTATAACTCCATCCAACAAACTTATTAAACTCGTTAAAGGGACGGAAATATCATTCTATTGTACTCCTCCGCAGAGCTACCAGAATAATGTGCTTCACGGATTTAAAACTCCTGATGGTTTTTATTGGGATAACGCTACTCAGTATCAGCTTAACCAGAAAACATTTGATGGTTTTTATAAAGTTAAAAAAGATAAAAGTGGCTGGGAAAAAGATAATCTAGGGAACAGAATTTTATTTGCAGACACTAGCTACAACTATAATGGAGCCGGTAAATATTCCGTCTATTATATACTTTGGGTAAATCTTGGAAATAATAAATCTGAATACAGAATCCATAAAGGAGAAATGGATATTACAGGTAGTCAGATTTCATCTAACAAATATTTCGGAGGAGCTATTGCGGATATATCAGTAGTATCAAATCTTCCACAAGTAGATATTATAACTTCTACCGGATGTCAGCAGACTGTTCAGGATAAAGGAGATTTATTTGATACTATTACTGATTCTCAGGGAAAATATGAAATAAAAATCTTCAAGAACAAAGACGGAAAATTCTCTGCGGAATTTGAGCTTAAGAAAACAGGAAACGTTAAAACCAAAGACCAAAAAGAGGGAATTGAGCAACAGGTAAAAACTCTGATGAATGAGAAGCTTAATGAATTAGGCGGTTTAGACGGGAATGAATCTGCAGAGCAAAAGCAAACCACAGAAGATGGTGGCGAGTTTTGGGTACGTAAGATGAATGGCAGAGGCTGGCTGAAAACACTTGGTGAGCTTGGGGGAAGCGTTTGGGAAGATGCAGCATTACCAAAAAATTATTGGAATAAAGATGAAGGCTACAGTAATTCTAACATTCATATACCGCCAACATTTGCAGGAGTTGGAGATGGGGTGATTGAAGAAATTATGGATTATCCACAATTGATAAAATTAGGGTATGATGTTTCTACAAAACAAGAAGTAAGAGATGGACTTTGGAAAGCAGTAAAAAATATTAATTTAGAAAGTATTAAAACTGCCGCTACAGGAGCTATTAAAACCAAATGGGACGCTTATGCCAATAGCCCTGGACACATTACTTACCATGAAATGGGTAAAGATGGTGTTACTATTGTATCGATAGCAATGGGAGCAGGATTCTTCAAAAAAGGAGCAGACGGATTGAAGGATGGAGTTGAAGATACGGGAGAAAAATTTGTTAAAAAGGAAGTAGGAGATATCGCTAGTAGTTTAGAAGACTTGCTTAAAAATCCTAAATTTAAACAAATATATGAACCTTTAGAAAATGGTTCTCATATCAGAAAATTTGGAGATGGAGTGACAGTCGCTGAAGAAGCATCTTTAAAATTATTTATACAAGACAATTATTATAGTGATTTTAATAAAGCATTAGCAGGTGAGATGCCTATGACAGCAGAATATAATGAAATGAAAAAATTAATGGAATCTGCACAGTCTAAATTACCAAAATATAATGGTACTGTTTTTAGAGGGGCAGGAAAAGCCGAATCTGATTTTGCAAAAACTTTAAGTGTTGGACAAGATTTTAATTTTAATGGAAGATTTACTTCTACTTCAACTAAAGATTATATTGCTAGTGATTTTATGAGAGGTAATAATGGTAGTGTAATGTGGGAAATCGAAGCAAAATCAGGGACTGATTTAAAATCAATTAATAGTTCTGAATTTGAAGTGTTACTAAAAACTAATAGTAAATATAAATTGTTAGAAATTAAAAATAATTCAACATCTTCAGATGTGAAAATTTATAAAATTAAAGAGCTGTAATTATGGATTGGAAAATAATAAAGGAAAATTATTCAAACTACGTAGGTCCATATAAAAATTTAAAAGAAGAATTTATATGGTTAAATAATGAGTTTTATTCTTATGAGGTAGATACTGATGAAAGGTGGAATAACATAAATAGTAAAGAAAAGCAACTAGAACGAATTTATCGCTCAAAATCAAGTAAAAAAACAGAGGGATTTAAATTGGGTCTTTTTATTTATGAAGAGAGCATTATAGATTTAGTAGAGGCTATAGATTTAGTGCTTAGCAAATTAAAAAATACAGAGGAAAACAGTTTTCAAATAACAAGATTAATAGCACATTTATATGTAGAGAAAAAAAATGTTAATAGATTTAGAGATTGCAAAAAAATAAAAAGTTTGTTTTATGACAGAATAAAATCTATCATATATGATTGTCTAAATGGGGAATTGGAACATTATTTTATAAAAAAAGCAAATATTCTTTATTTGGAAAGTAAATTGGATATTGCCCAAATGTATCATGAAAAAAATAAATAATGATAATTTGAATGCTATTATTATGTCTTACCAAGACGGAGCGAAATCAAATATTGACAACCTACATATATCAGATTACATATTTGAAAATATAAAGTTTGAATATACGGGATTGAGAAATAATATTTTCGAAAATTGTGTTTTTAAAAATATAAAATTTGAAACAGTATATTTTAACAAATCTACTTTCAAACAATGTTTATTTAATAATTGTGAATTTGAATCTATTGATTTTGGGATGCATGAGGTTAGTTTTGAAAATACAATCTTTTATGAAACGAATTATTATAAAACAGATATGTTATCAAGTTCATTTATAAGTACATACTTTCTAAAATGTAATTTTATTTATTTTGACATTTCAAGTAATACTTTAAAAAATTGTCGAATTATTAATTGTAATCCAGAGGGATTAATATTTTCTCCTGATACTTTTATCAAAAGCAATTTTATATTAGATTAAAATAATGGGAACATTTTCAAAAACCTTTATAAAATTGGAAAATATTGAAGTTATATTATATGAACTCCAAGAATATTTCCTTATTGGTAAAGTAGAGACCTTAAATGATTCTAAATGGTGGCTTTATTCAGAAAATGGAAATGAAACAATTATATTATCTAATAATTATAATCATAATTGGTGCGAAATAGAATTTGAATTCAATTACTCCATTTATTTATATGATGAATTTTTAAGAAGGCTTTCAAAAAAGTTTAATACAATTATACTTTTAGGCTATTATCAATCTACTTTAGGTAATGGTAGAATTGCAAAGTTTAGTAGTGGTGTGTTAGAATTATCTCTACTGCAATTATACTCAAACAATAATGGCTTTGACAGAATTTCCTTGGTTGATAATTTTGGAATATCAAAAAGTATGAAAAATGATTTCAATATTCCAAAACTAGGTGAAGATTGTAATGTTATCGATTATGATTTAATTAATAGTTTTTTTGAAAATAATGGCTTATTACCAGATAATTTTAAAAATTATGAAGAATGGTCTTATCTACATATTGAAAAGATTAATGTATAGATAAGAAAGTGCATTTCCTGATATTAGATAATTATTATGAAAGAATTAGAGATACTTAAATCATTGCTAGGAGCAAATTTTCAATATAATTTTTATATTGATGCAATTGTTTCAGTGAGAAAAGAACTTAGAGATAATGAATATTACAAAAGCAAATTTGTTGATATTATAAAACTTATAATTTATAGAAAGTTACAGAATGGGGAAGCTTTGAGATTAATTCATGAAACAGCAAATTTACTGTTGTTTGATAATACGGAAGAAGAAGCTTACAGATGGTTAGATTTATTTTTAATTAATGTTACTAGTGAAGGTGAAGTCGTACCTTATGAGGATATTGAACAATGAGGACAGATGTTTTATTTATATATAATCAATTAAAATTATGACAGAAAACAAGCCGTAAAAAATATTAATTTAGAAAGTATTAAAAGTGCTGCTACAGGAGCTATTAAAACCAAGTGGGACGCTTGATGAAGCATTAAGAAAAACAGGATTAACCAAAGCAGATATAATTTATAAATAATGAAAAAGATAGCTAGAGAATATGCAAAAACTCAATTGGCAATTTATAAAATTATAAATTCCAATGAGGAAGATCTAAAGCAGATTTTGAATGCGGATTATATTTACAGAAGTGGTGAAAACGAAGGAGAAAATATAAAATATAATACGATTTATGACAAAGCCGTTTCAAAATTTCTTATTAAATATTTTAAAGAAATAATTTTAAAAGGTGTTTCTAATTCTTATCTAAAAAAAATTGTGGAAACGTTTTTCGCGAATTATGATATAGAAATAGTTGGTAAAAATGAAAAGCTCTATAGATGTAGTTGTTGTGGATATTTCACTTTAGATAATATTAGTGAATATGATGTTTGCAGATTATGCCATTGGGAAGATGATGGTACCACATCTAATGAAATAAATAAATTTAGTCATGTAAATGGAAGTACTTTAAATGATTATAAAAATAATTTTGAAAAAAAATTAAACAGTATAGAAATAATTTTTGATAAATAAATTTGACATACATTAAATTGATAATACGTAAATAAGTATTTACAAGAGTAGAAGATCATTGAATAAAAACTAACAAAAATAATAATTATAAGGAAGATAAAAATCAGCCTGATGTACCCCCGCTACGCAAAGTCTCCTGACTTTGAGCAACAATGAAAAAAATAATAAATGAAAGAAGGCTATATTATACGAGACCAAGAAAAACCACACTTTATTACTTGTACAGTAGTAGATTGGGTAGATATTTTCACAAGAAAGATTTATAAAGATATTGTGATTTCGTCATTAGATTATTGCATAAAAGAGAAAGGAATGATTTTGTACGGCTACGTAATAATGAGCAATCATATTCATTTAATAGTGCAATCCAAAGAAGGTAAGCTATCAGATTTGATAAGAGATTTGAAAAAATTTACAAGCAAAAATATTTTAGAAGCCATAAAAACAGAACCCGAAAGCAGAAGAGAATGGATGCTGGATTTATTTAAAAAGGCTATAGAAAGCCATAGCAGAAATAAAAATTATCAGTTTTGGCAATACGGAAATCATGCAGAAGAAATATACACCCTACATTTTATGTGGGATAAGCTAAACTACATCCACCTAAACCCAATAAGAGCAGGTATTGTAGAAAAAGCACAACATTATATATACTCTTCGGCGAGCAATTATCTTACAGGTAAAGGATTATTAGGAATTGAATTAGCTGAAAATCCGATAATTGACGTAACAAAAAAGAATGAATTTTGGAAATATGACAATTATGATGAATGAATGATTTGCTCAAAGTCTGAGACTTTGCGCAGCAGGGATATTTAAAAAACCAATTAGAAGAGGCACAGCAGAGGTTGATTTTGTTGACGGAGATAATATTAATTGGGATGTAAAAGCCCCACCTTCAACCAAATATTTCAACCAGCTTGTACCTGGAATGATTGACAAATTTAAATCTGAGATCAGCAAAGGAAGAAAAGTATTACTAGATTGTACATATATGACGGATTCTGATTTAAACTTATTGCGAAATGCAATGAGGAATGGACTTTCTACAGATGAACTAAATAAAATAGTTGAAATAAATTCAATATTAAAATAATGGATAAAAATGTAAATAAAATAATAATTGATTATGATAAATTTATATCATCAAAAGGTGCTTTGGGGAGAAAAGGCACTTTAGAAGAAGTGTTTGTAAAAGATCTAATTATTAAAAATAAAGATTTAGAGGGGATTATTATAGGAGATTCAAATGTAATTACAATTATTTTTGAAAGTACATATTTTGGAGGAGCATTGATCATAAATTCAATTTTTAAGAATTGTATTTTTTTAGACGTTAATTTTCGAAAAGCCGATGTGAATAATTCTAATTTTCAAAATTGTTTATTTATAGACTCTAAATGGATTGGAACTTCTATTCAAAATAATACATTTTTATGTTGTGAATTTATTAGTAATGATTTTACTAATACATTAATTAGTAAAAATAAGATCACTAATTCCTTTTTTTTAAACAGTACAAAAACTGACAACACGAGAATATTAGACAATTTAATCATAGATACACAAGGTTTTGATAATAATTAGACAGCATTAAATTTGTTACTACAGGAGCTATTAAAACCAAGTGGGACGCTTATGCCAATAGCCCGGGACACATTACTTACCATGAAATGGGTAAAGATGGCGTTACCATTGTATCGATGGCAATGGGAGCAGGTTTCTTTAAAAAAGGAGCAGATGGATTAAAGGATGGAATTGAGGATACTGGGGAGAAATTTATAAAAAAGGAAGCGGATGATATTATTGAAAAAACAATACCGAGTAAGCTTCCAGACCCAAATGCATTACCAAAAGGGACATACTCGAGTTTATATGAATGGGAAAGTGAAAAAGCAAACGAAAATTTGATAGATTATGCAAATGTCTTTCACCATTGGGCAAATGATAGAATGATGTCAATGATTTTTGAGTTTGAAAAAGATAATGGTCTTGTCCCAACACGACATGATAATGATGGAGATTTAGAGTATCTGAGTTCTTGGGATAGTGGGGTATTTACTTTTCATATTAATGAGAAAAATGAATTGGAATATAAAATCGTTCTGACCAAAAATGGATTTGAAAGAGTCTTGGAAATGCCTTTGAAAGATTATTTTATAGAAGGAATTTTGGAACACTACCAAATAACTAATACAGAACTTTCAGATGAATGGAAGCCTTGGAATACTTTGATAATTAAATCACCTCATAATAGTATTCCTTATGATAAAGTGGATGAATTTGTAAACTATACTAAGAAATAGATAAAAATTAAGAATAAACAATATACAATGATGAAAAAATTATTATTAACCGCAGTATTATTTGTAAGTATTTCTGCATTCTCTCAGGAAATAAAGATTAAAAAAGGAGAATTGCTTCTTGATAATAAAGCAGTTGCAAAAGTAGATGATAAAGGTAGAATCTATAAATTTAGTGATATGAACGGTAAATTACAGTTTGATGCTACAGTAATTAACGGAAGAACCATTGGTACACAGTCAGATAATGGATGGATAGAGTATACAGGAACAAACGGACACGTAAAAGAAGCCAATCATACAGAAGGTACCTTTACGCTGAGTATGGGAAAATTAATTGTACAAAATGCCATGGCACAGGGTCTTATTACAAAAGACGGGATCGATGAAGCAAAAGTAAATGAATTTTTCCTTACTGAAGACCGCTCTCTTTCTGATACAAGAAAAAATGGTATTACTTCTCAAAAAACAGAAGCAAAAAATGAAGATGATCTGGGAATTTCGGTAGATTTTAATGGAAATATCAAGAATAAAAATGGGGAATTTTTAGGATTTCTTACAAGAGCATATATAGACGCTTCGCAATCACAGTTTTCGAGTACGGCAATGATGGATAAATATTTGGAATACCGCGTTTTCGATATTAATAAAATACTTATAGCAAAATTACAGTGTTCAGATAGTGATATGACAAATGAAGATAAAGGATTGAAAATTTATACCTATGATAATAAAGAAATTCCAATGACTGCTAAAAACGGGATGAACTTTCAAAAACTGGAACTGTTACCTTTACTGGTAGACAAAATAGCAGACCGTATGGTAAAAAAACTTTATGCCAACGGATATACTTTAGGAGATATGAAGCCGGTTTTTGAAGGAATGGCAAAAGAAAAAAATGATGCGATCAATCAGAAAAAACAGGAAGCTGAAAATAATGCCAAAGCCAACTCCAAAAACATCTATAACATTTCCGGCTATGTTATTGATCAAAACGGCGCTAAAAAAGAAGGAAATATTACGATAGAATTCGAATCGATAGATGCAAAACTAGGAAGAGAGAAGGGCATGGGTGACCTTACTAATTACGGAGGTACTGTTACATTGAATATTGAGGGCAAAAATGAATTTTTCAAAGCAAAAGACGGTATAAAATTCTGTGCTGGCGAAAGATGTTTTCTGGGAACTCAGGGAACAGAAGATTCTGGCACAGGAAACAGTAGTGGCTCTCAATTAAGCATATTGGGAGAAAGCCAGTTTTTTGAGATTCAGGCAGAAAATAACGGAAGTTACGTATTGAATCATGTTAAAAACCCTCAATATTATTACCTGAAACTGAATAATCAGTCTAAGGCTGCCTATATGGGGGATAAAGCAGGTTTTGGGAAAAGAAAACCGGAAAAAATTAAGAAAATATTTGATGAATATGTAAGCTGTCCGGCTTTAGATTTTTCAAAGTATGATACCAAAACAAAAGAAGGACTCATCAATGTTTTGAATGATTATCAAAGCAGTTGTAAAAAGTAATAATTAACATGTCTTCCTGTTTTTCAATAAAGCAGGAAGATTTTAAACAAAAATCATATTGAAGCAAAACTACATTTGAGCTGAATGTTTTAGAAATATTTAATAATAAAAAACTAGATAGCCAAAACCCAACACGTGAAATTTAAAACACATTGTATTTTGAAAAAATATTTATTACTCTTAGTCCTGCTTTGCTGTGGCTTATTGTGGGGACAGCAGAAGGATAAAGACAAAGCCATCATCCCTCATATCCGTCTAAAAGTAGACGAAAAAAAAGACCGTATTTCTCTGCGATGGGCGGTAGACGAGCCTATAGCCTGGCAAAAAGCCAATAAAATCGGATTTTCATTAAAAAGATTCACCCTTTCCCGTGACGGAAAGGTTCTTCCAAAAGCAGAAGAAAAAGATTTGGGAATCTTCAAACCCGCTTCCGAAAACGAATGGAAAAAAATTGTCGAAAAAAATGATAATGCAGCCATTGTTGCGCAATCTCTTTTCGGAGATAGTTTCGAGGTGGAAATGGGAGAGAAGCAGGGTAAGCTGGAAGGTGTAGTCAATAAATCTCAGGAAGTTGAGCAGCGGTTTGCCTATGCATTAATGGCTGCTGACTTGGATTTTGAAGTGGCAAAACTTGCAGGCTGGGCTTACACAGACACTAATGTGAAATCCAATGAAAGATACCTTTATACCGTAAGTATCAATACTTCCGAAGGAACCTTGTTAGTACAGAAAGGCGATGCTTTAG
Organism: Chryseobacterium lathyri; assembly: GCF_030812195.1. GTDB lineage: Bacteria > Bacteroidota > Bacteroidia > Flavobacteriales > Weeksellaceae > Chryseobacterium > Chryseobacterium lathyri_A. The sequence goes on along the minus strand of NZ_JAUSSF010000003.1, from coordinate 225,964 downwards.
CTACTACTTCTGCAACTCATGAGCTTCCTAAACCCCTTGATTTTATCGGAATATTTAAAGATAAAGCCGTTACCCTTTCATGGGAATATCTACAATTGAGAGATACATATACAGCTTATTATGTTGAAAAATCTCAGGATGGAGCCAGCTTCAAATCCTTAGGTGATCTTCCTGTGATGAATATGAATGACAACGATGGAAGACAGGTGCAGGGAATGACCTTTGTGGATTCTCTGGCTCAAAATACTTCTACATTCAGCTACCGTATTCGCGGAAAGACAATCTTTGGAGACTACGGTCCTTATTCCGATGTGGTTTCAGGAGCAGGAAAGAAAAGCCTTGAGGCAACACCAAGAATCTCAGATTTTATTATCGATGAAAATGAAGAGATCAAACTGGAATGGGAATTCCCTCAGGAAGATGAAAAAAATATTACGTCGTTTGAATTATTACATTCTGAAACAGATCTGCAGAACACCTATAAAGTGATTAAAAACAAGATCCCGGTGAGCAGCAGAAGTATAATTACAAAAAGTTTGGCGCCATCCAATTACTATAAGGTACAGGCCGTTGGTAAAGCCGGTGATAAAAGAGAATCGTTCTCGGTTCTTGCCCAGCCTAATGATACAACACCGCCGGAAACACCACTACAGTTTGAAGGGAAAATAGATTCACTGGGAGTAGCCCATTTGAAATGGAAAGCTAATACTGAAAAAGATCTGGAAGGCTACCATATTTTCAGAGGAATACAGAAAGGAGACGAATTGGTTCGTGTAACTCCTCAGGCCATTACCAAAAATCATTTTGAAGATAAGGTCGTTTTAGAGAACCTTAACTCGAAGGTATATTATTATGTAACGGCAACAGACAGGAGAAAAAATCAATCCACACCATCAGTCATTCTTGAATTGGAGAAGCCTGATAAAGTAAAACCTCAAACCCCGGTTTTTACAGAATATAAGCTGGAAGATGATGGTAAAATTACCATTAGCTGGATGAGAAGCCATAGTGATGATGTTGAAGTTCACCAATTATTCCGTAAGACGAAGGATGCTGCCGAAAAAAGCTGGAAAATGATTTATGAGACTAAAGATATAAAACCGGACTATACGTACACCGATAAAGAGGTAGAAGCAGATAAAAGCTACACGTATTATTTGTTGGCCATTGATAAAAGCAAGCTGAAATCTGATAAGTCTCAGGAAATGACACTCAGAAGCAACAGGATTGAGGCTTTATCAGTATTGACCAATCTTTCAGGTTCAGCGAACAGAAATAAAAAACAAATTGAGCTTAATTGGAAGATCAATGGGAAAGATACCGGGGAAATTTTAGTCTACCGTCAGAAAGGCACCGAAAAGCCAACGATGTGGGGAACGTTAAATGGAGCCCAGAATTTTCTCGAAGATAAATCGGTTCAGACAGGTAATTCTTACACGTATCTTATAAAACCGATGCTGAAAAGCAATCAATTGTCTAAAACCGAAAAAATTACAATTGAATATTAAACATCAAACACAAATACAATAAAATAAGACAATGAAAAAAATTTTATTACTACTATTAATAATAACCAATGTTTTCCTTTGGGGGCAAGGAGGTCAGGCAGAATATAAAGTGGAATTCAAAAATTTTTATGCTGTTTTAACACATAATATACAAAACGGTTCAAGCAACTCGCAGATTCATGTTTATATGTATTATGAAGATGGTTCAAGAGATGAAATTTTTTATAAGCCATTGTTTAATGATGATCCCAATAATCCTACGTATAACTTTTCTAATATTTACACAACAACTAAGAAACCTATAGGGATTCGCTATAATATATTTATAAATTGGATCAAACAAAGCTCAAATACTGAGGTTCACGAAGGAGATTATTTCCGGACCACAGATATATGTGCTCCAATACATGTTGAAGAGTACTTTCCTAATGCAGAAAATAGTGATCATTTTGATCCTCCGTTTAATTATGATCTCAGATTTCTTCCTGTACATACGCTTATATCTGAAACTCTTTCTGGTACGAATCAACCTAATACGGTTTTGCCTTCTGAGGACAAAATTAATTTATATGCAAGACAGGGATTTGCAGCCAATTTATATCATTATCAGTATAGCTTGGATAATATAACCTGGGTTGATATATCGCCTTCATTATCAAATCTCAACAAGCTAAGCGTTTCTGCAAAAGATCTTTTTGGAAATAATTACTCACAATATACTGGCCAGAACATTTACTTTAGAGTGGCTTCTTGTTTGTCCAACGGAGTTTATCAGTCTGTTTCTTCGCCTGTCGTTTTAACCATGATAAAATCTGCTCCACATGTGCTTTCAAATACAGTTACACCAACGAGATGCTCTGACACTTCAGACGGGAGTGTTACTTTAAATTTTGACCGTACACTCTTATCAGGGGAAACTTTAAAAATATCATTGATTAATACAGTTACAGGTGGTGCAATTCAATTACCTAATAACGGAAATATTACGGCTGATTTACAAACGGCTACATCATACGTCTTACAAGATCTTCCTCCTGGAACTTATAAGTTGGATATGTTAGGAACTTATGGAACCAATGCCACGTATACCGACAGCCCAAATCACACCATTAATTTTGAGATAACAAAACCCGCTCCGGTTACTTTTTCCATGACATCACAAACCAATGTGTACTGTTTCCAGGGAAGTGACGGGGTTATTAATTTAACTGCTGCAGGCGGGCAAAACCAGTTTCAGTATAAAGTAACCAAAGATGGACAGCCATTTTTGGATTGGACAAATTTCAGCAGTGGAAATACTACCCAGATACAGAACCTTGCAGCAGGAATCTATAAAATCAAAGTAAGAGATTCCAACTTATGTGTGGCCAAAGAAAATGGCGCAGAAAAAGAAATCACGGTTACTATTACTCAACCCAGCGCAGCGATTGCAATACCAACTACTGAAATTGAAATCTCTCAGCCTACAGGATATGGATTAAGCAATGGTTACATCTCTGTAAGGGTGATTGGCGGAACACCCAATACAGACGGATCTTACAATTTTGAATGGAGAAAAGACAGCCCCACAGGCCCGGTAATCACTACAGGAATTACCACTGATGTGGTAAATAACCCTTATACCATTAAATTAAGTGGGCTTGCGGCCGGAAACTATTATCTGACGGTAAAAGATAAAAATTACGCCAATGCTTCCAGCCAGTTAGGAAACTGCGGAATTATATCTCAGGAATTCATCATGCCTCAGCCAGAGCCGCTTGTGGTTACGATCCAGGTTGACAAACAGATATCCTGTAATATAGCTAATAATTACCAGTATAAGCCGGATTTGGATAACAACGGTGTTCCCGATGAAGCAGAAGATGGTATCCTTAAAGCTATTGTAACAGGTGGTGTAGGAACTTATACTTATCAATGGCAAATTTTAAATGGTGGGCTTTTCCAAAACATACCGGGAGCTACACAATCTACATTAAGCAATCTTACCACAGGGACCTATAAAGTATTGGTGAAAGATGCGAATAACAATACCGCAGATACACAATATACCTTAGTATTTCCGGCAGAACTGGCTATTACACTCTCTGCTAATACAATTGCCTGTTATAACCAAAGCAGTGGTCAGGTTTCCGTCGCCGCTACAGGAGGAACGGGTGGATACACCTATCAGTGGAATACCAATGATACGACACCTACGGTAACAGGTCTTTCGGCAGGAAACTATTTTGTTTTGGTTAATGATACTAAAAACTGTAAAGCAAGCGGAAGTGTCCAAATTCAAGGACCAGACCAGTTATTAATTAATGATTTATCCGTGCAGAACCCAATATGTTTTGGTGCCAATAACGGTGAAATTAAAATAGAGGTTTCAGGAGGAAAAGCTCCATACAATATTGTTTGGTCAAATGGAGTAACAGGACTGAATAATACATCAATTACTTCAGGAGTTTATACAGTTACAGTCACAGATGCTAATGGATGCAGTATTTTCAGAAATTATACGCTGACAGATCCGGCACAGCTTACCGTAGATTTAGGAAAGGACATTACATTGTGCTTAGGAGATACCCAAACTTATAATGTAGCAATCAGTGATCCGGCAGCAACCTATCAATGGAAAGATCAAAATGGGAATATAATTTCTACAAATCCGTCAATTACTTTATCTAATGCGGGAACGTATACTATACTCATTACAGATTCAAAAGGCTGTACAGCTACTGACAGTGTAATAATCAAAAACTCTTCAGAAGTTTTGAATCCACAGTTTATGCTGACCACCCATGCCTACAGAGAAGCAACCGTAGTATTGGTTAATACTTCTCCAACGCAGCCACAAACGGTAGAATGGGTCATTCCTGATACGCCGGATATCCAGATTATTAATAAAACAAAGGATTTCTTAGAATTGAAATTCTCTAAGCTTGGAGCTTATGAAATAGGTCTGAAAGGAACTCAGGGAGCATGCGAAAAAACATTCTATAAAAAGGTAATTGTTGAAGAAAATACTACAGGAGTAAACCTGAATCCTGATAAAGCCTCTAATGTTAGGGAGTTTACCATTCTTCCGAACCCTAATAACGGTGTGTTTAAAGTGTTGGTAGGCCTGGAAAAAGCAGCTATCATTAATATCAGAATTATTGATATGATTTCTCATGAAGTCTATCCTGCTACTAAATTGACTCCATCAACTTACTTTACAGTACCGTTCAATACGTCACTTCCGGGTGGATCTTATCTGATCATACTCGAAACAGGTAATGAGGCATTGGTAAAGAAAATGCTTGTACAATAATAACCATGACAAATTAAAATTAACAGATGAAATTTTACAAGAATCTAAAAACGATATACTTTTTTCTTATCGCTGTACTTGCATTTACATTCAATGCGTGCGTAGTGGAAGAAAGTATTCCGGTAGAGGCTGATTTTAGTATAAAAGTGATAAACGATGACTATTCCGTGCCTGTAAAAGTGGAAATTACCAATAAATCAACAGGAGCGGAGACCTATCAATGGTCATTTGAAGGAGCAACGGTTACGAGTTCCACCGAAAAAAGTCCGCAACCTATTACATATGCCAGTCCTGGAGTGTATAAAATAAAATTAAAAGCCTCCAATAAAGATGGAAATGTAGACGAGAAAGAAATTGAGGTAAAAGCTGATGCTGCGATGAATGTAGATTTCGAATGGCAGATGCAGGGAAGTGATATTTCTCCGGTAACCTTACATATGATAGACAAATCTTTAGGCGCTACACAATACCTTTGGGAGTTTGAGGGAGGAAGTCCTGCAACTTCTAATGCCCAAAACCCGGATGTGGTATTTACAACACCGGGCGACCATATTATTAAATTAACAATTTCCAATGGACTGGAAACTTATTCAACCCAGAAAACAGTTACCATAAAGCCGGCAATGACCATAGATTTTAACTGGACTGTTGATCCTATTGATAATGATTATCAGGCTCCGGTATTATTACACTTGAATAATATGTCGACTAATGCCTTTACGTATGAATGGACCATTGTAGGCGCTAATCCTGCAACTTCAACAGCGGTTAGCCCAGACATTAATTTACCGGCGGCAGGAACATATACGATTATTTTAAAAGCAATCAACGATAAAGAAACTAAGATTTTACAGAAACAGGTAACCGTTTTACCGGATGCCAATCTGTTATCATTTTCAAATATTCAGTTGGGAATAAGCAGTGCCAGTTCAACGGTAGGTTCTTTCTTTTCATCCGAATTGGGAACTGTGCTTAAGCAGAATGAAGTAAATGCAACCAATGGTTCCAAAATAGATTTTGCTTTTTTCGGATTGAATTCCTCCTTTATTTACAATCAGTTCGTATCGCCTGATGAAGTCCAGAATACCGGATTTTTAGCTCTTCCGAATGCTACTCATACTAAAGTAATCAACTCACAGGAACTGGTAGGGACACAGCTTTCTTCATCAGGGTTTGATGCTCTGGATGCCGGAAATGATTTTAATACCATTACCGTAACAGAAACCAATGCTGGAAAATCACCTTTCAGTAATTCTGTGGTTCCAAGGGTAATTCTTTTTCAGACATCTGATGGAAGGAAAGGAGCTGTTAAGGTTAAGAGCTTTGTGGCTAATGGTTTAAGCTCTTATATTTTGGTAGATATTAAAGTTCAAAAGCAGCCTTAATGATGAAGAAAATCTATATAAGAAGCTTCATGCTGTCCCTATTTGTTTCTGCCAGTGCCATGTATCAAGCACAGGAAGTAGATTTGGAAAATCTGGGAAAAAGAACAATGGAAGAGCTCAAAAAGAACCCTTTTAAAATAAGCGGCGGAGTTTCTGCCAATTCTGTTTTTTACAGCTCCAATGTATATAATGGAAGAGCCCCATTTACCTATTTTCTGAATGGAAATTTAAATTTAGGGTTGTATAAATGGTCTATGCCTATATCTTACAGTTTAACCAATCAGGGAAGTCAACTAGGATACCAGGTCCCTTTTAAATTCAACAGGATAAGTATTGCCCCAAAATACAAATGGATAAAGGCTTATATCGGGGACGCGAATATGACATTTTCTCCTTATACATTTAATGGGTTGTTATTTACCGGTGCCGGTTTGGAGCTGAATCCTAATATCCCTCTTAAAGTTGCTTTGATGACAGGAAGGCTTAATAAAGCTATTGAGGATGATGGTAATCCCAATACGATTCCTGCATACAAAAGAATGGGATATGGTGCTCATTTGAAATGGGAGCAAGAAAGATATAAAGTGGGGCTGATCGGATTTTATGCAAAAGATGATGTGGGTTCGCTGTCAGCAGCTCCGGATGTAAAGGGAGTGTTGCCACAGGAGAATCTGGTACTATCCATGACAGGAAGCTTTATGATCGATAAAAATCTTGAAGTCTTTGGAGAATATGCCAATACCGCCTTGGTTAATGATCTGAGGGCCACTTCAAGCGGTGCAGAAAAAAAAGGATTGGCAGCCAGGTTTCTTTCCCCTAATTCGTCTATGGAGAACTATTCTGCATATAATGGCGGAGTCAATTTGAAGCTTAAAAAAGGGATGGTAGGCGTAAAATATGAAAGAATAGATCCGGGGTACAAAACGCTTGGAGCTTATTATTTCAATAATGATCTGGAAAATATTACATTGAACTCATCTTTCACTTTATTGAAGGACAGATTAGCCCTTTCTGCTAATATTGGCAGACAAAGAGATAATCTCGATAACCAAAAATTTAAACAGACAAGCCGTTGGGTAGGGGCTGTGAATGCAAACCTGAAAGCATCAGATAAATTGATGGTTACTGCAAGCTACTCTAATTTTACCATGTTTACGAATAAACAGCTTAACCAGTTCAATACCATTAATAATAATCCCTTACTCATTCAACAGCCAAAAGATTCGATAGATTATAAGCAGATCTCACAGAATACTAATATTAATGTTAATTATATTATTTCCAGCAGTAAGGAAAAAGTACAGAATATCAATATCAACTATTCCCTAAACGAGATGGTCAACAGGGAAAACGGTATAGTAAGAAAAGGCGGCTTATCAAGATTTCATAACGCCAATGTCAATTATACGCTCGGATTCCCGGAAAGGAAAATGAATATTGCTACATCGGTTAATTTTACCCACATGTATGCCGCTTCCCAAAAATCAAACATCTGGGGGCCGGCATTAACAGTTACAAAGGCTTTTCTTAAAGAAGATAAATTGAAAACGAGTATTGGAGCATCCTATAACCATTCAGGAAGTTCAACGGCAAATATCAATGTCATGAATTTCAGGCTGGGGGCAAACTATATGCCGTGGAAGAAACATAGCTTTGATCTTGCTTTTATCCAGATGTTCAGAAATACAGACCAGGCGGTTGAAAATCCTAACTTAAATGAAATGACCTGTACTGTGGGATATAATTATAGTTTTTAATAGGATAATTCGATAACCTCAGTATTATAATAAAGGGTTTAAAATCAAAAACATTGCACCCGAGGATATGTAATGCTCGTGAAGCTATCCGGTTAGAATTTCGTAAAGAAAGCTGTCAATTTTCAAAGGCACATTCTTAAAATAATTTGTGAGATATTTTACGAATGTGCCCCATTATAATATTCATAATTTTCCTCTAATAGCATCTTTTCCCTTAATCTTATAAAGGTCTTTAATAACCTCTGAAATGGCCTTTATTACAATGATATATAAGGGTGTATATTTTGTACAGTAAGAAATAAAAAAAGCCCTTTTCTGTAAAAGTTGACCGCTTGGGAGGAAAGAAAGATAATAATTTTTTTTATAAGTCTATTTTACTGTTTAATTCTTTTAAATCTTTCCTTTGCTTCAATTTCTAAATTTACATAGTACTGTTCTTTTTCAGCAGTTAGCTTCTCTTCCAGACTGTAAGCTTCTTTGATTATTGATAAAATAAAGTCCAAAGGTTTCAATACAAATAGAGACTTAAAATCGATTTTTAATGATTGACAAACTTTGAATAAAATTTTCCAAGTTGTAGAACTCTCATATCTTTCTAGTCTGCCAATAGTAGTTTTATTTGAACCTATTAATAAACCCAAATCTTCCTGAGAAATTTTTTTTCTTAACCTTTCTACTCTCAGCATACAACCAATCTGTAAAGCTAAAGCATCAAGTTGCTCGTTACTATATTCTTGCATCTAGTAAAAATTCGAATATTTTCAATAATTATTCGATACAAATTTGTATCGAATAATTATTTTTATATATTTGTAAAATAAATGTACGGATAGATTTACAATTGCTATATGGCAAAAGCTATCTTGGCTTTATACAAAAGATCAAAATTTTAGCGTAGAAGCATTGAGGCGTTACTTTGATAGCGGGACTTTTGGAGAAATTCGGTTACCTAAAAAATTAATATGCTCAGGTAACCGAAAAGGTCACCTTCAATTTGAGAGAATTTGTCCTATTTTGATATATGATCAAAAAAATAACCCTCAAATTGCATGATTTGAGGGTTTTGTTAGAAATTGTCTCATTTCTTGTGGTTTCTCCAGGAATCGAACCAGGGACACATGGATTTTCAATCCATTGCTCTACCAACTGAGCTAAGAAACCTATTGTTTCGTTGTTTAACGTGGGTGCAAAAATAGAACTATTTGTAATATTGTGCAAGTTTTTTATAGTTAAATTTTAAAAGTATTTTGGAAGTGTATTTTTCCTGATATGTATTTGCTTACAAATCAATGCAGTCCTTTTATAAACATCTCTTTATTTTTTGCTCTTGAGTGGGAATCTCAGTTTTCCTGTTTTTAGACAGTAGCAGATCGAAAGAATTCATCGACCGTTGATCAGGGTTTTGGCATATATTTCTGACAGCTAAGTTCCAGACTTTTTTTATTTGATGATTGGTGATAATTCTTTAATACCCATAATTACATTTTGTTCGTTCCGCACAATTGATTGGGTATTTGTAGATTGGGTATTTATCATATATATTTACAAAATAAAAGATTGACAGGTAAAGTAGAAAACTTAAAATTTAACTATAAAAAATTTGCAAAATAATTTATAAATGATAAAATTAAGAGATAGAAGACCAGCCCTGCTTTTGATTGATATTCAAAAAGGATTTTTGGATGAAGAGTATTGGGGTGGTAACAGGAATAATATAAATGCAGAAAAGATCAGTGGAATATTGCTGGAAAAGTGGAGAGACTTAGGGCTATCTGTTTTTCATATCAGGCACAGTTCTGCGAATCTGAAGTCTAAATTGCATGAGTCGAATCCGGGTTTTCAATTTAATGATCATGTTCTGCCCCTACCTAATGAATCTGTTATTACAAAGAATGTAAACAGTGCTTTTATCGGAACAGATTTAAAAGAAAAACTGCAAGAGCAGAATATAAACACCTTAGTGATTGTAGGAATAACCACTAATCACTGTGTTTCAACGACAGCAAGAATGGCTGGAAACTTTGGGTTTGAAACGTATGTGATTTCAGATGCAACAGCAGCATTTGACAGGGTAGGGATAAATGGTGAAAAATATGATGCTGAACTGATCCATTTGACAGCCCTTGCTAATTTAAATGATGAATTTGCTTCTGTCTGGGATTCAGAAAAATTATTAAAAGAATTATAAAGTCTTATTTGTATTGAAGTATTTTTAAATGAAAGTCTACCACATAAAAAAACAAAAAAACCTCTAAAATAAATTAGAGGTTTTAAAGTGGTTTCTCCAGGAATATATGTTTTCTTTCTTATACCCTTCTAATAAAGGATTTAAAGAATTTAATTTTAAAAGGTAACCTAATATTCCACCGAGGAAATTTTAACAATTATTTCTCAAATCGTATGATACAAATGTAATAACTTTTTGATTTATGAACAAGTTTCTATATACTAATTTTGATTAAAATTAAATACTATCAAAACATTGATTTGCTATCTATTTTTCTTTCTTAAATGATAAGTTGAAGAGCGTCTTTCAGTTTGGATCCTTTGTCATATTGTTTAAGTGCTTCTTTGTAGTAAAAAATTGCTGAATCTTTTCTTCCTAATTTTTCATATACTTCTCCCATGTGAAAATAAGCTTCTGAAATAAAATGACCCTTTAGTGGTATGTTATACTGTTTTAAAGCTTCTTGGTTAAAGTTTAGTTTTTCCAACAATGTGCCATAATTTACATAAATTATAGATTTTAAATATGAAGTCGCACTATCCGTAGTTTCAAAGAACTTTTCATAATAATCTTTAGATTTATAATTACCTAATCCCTGATATGATATTGCAAGAAGGTAGTTAATATTTTCTCCTTGCACTTCATCTACAATATTTTGGGTTAAGGTATTCAGCCACTCTAAATCAATGATTGCCCCTTTATAATCTTTAAGCTTCTCTAATTTTATCCACCCCTAAAGCCTAAATGTTTTTTAGGGTTTAATAAAACCGCTTTATCAAGTAATTTAATCCTCCGTTGTACGGACTACAATTTAACAATGTATATAATGAAAACCTATCAAGAATGAAAAAGCAAGAGTGTAATTCATGCTTTATTCTTTAATTTATGAATGATTAGAAACGATATTTTACAGAAGCTAATAAATATCTCGGAACTAATTGAATTCTTGATGTAAAATTAGTATAATTATTTAAAGTTGTATAGACATATTCTTTTTCATTTAAAATATTATTGAATATTATACGATAAGAAAATTTACTATCAATAGGGTTGTAGCTTAGAACTAAATTGTTAAAAGAATATTTTTGAGAGAAAATAAAATATAATGAATTATTAGATTCTGCTAATAATGTTTTTGATATTTTATAATTGACATTTAAAAATAAATCTTTTGTAATATTTGTGCTTTTTATGTCATTAAAAATAGTTTGATTATAGTTATATGAAAATCCGAAGTCAAAGTTCACAGGAATTTTAAAATACGTCGTAGCTGAATATTTTATCTTGTTTGCATAACCTTTAGACATTGAGAAATTATTAGAATTAACATTTATAGGATTGGAATTCCAAATGTTGTTAGTTTCAATTCTTGATGAAATATTTAGCTTACGAATGTAATTAGTAAAGCTGAAATTGAAGTTATAGCTTTCACCCCCAAAAGTCTGTTGAAATGAGTTGAAACTGAAATCATTTGTTATTATACTTTCAGTATTGAGTATTGATTTAGATTTTAAATAAAATAGGGTAGTATTGATTGAAAATCGTTTGTCGTCAATATATATGTAATAAGCAAAAGAGGCAATACTGTTTTTTAATGGGGTCTGATAGTTTGTTCCTCTCGAAAAAGAACGGTAATCGGTTAGCTGGTAATCATCTGTTAACTGATTAATTTCAGGCAAGGTACTGTTTTCGGAATAAGACAAAGTAAAACTGCCTAACTTTGTTTTTTTGATATTTAAATAGATGGAAGGATTTATCAAGAAAATGTTTTTGTGAATGTAGTTGTAATTATAATTGATGTTTTGGAAGCTAATATTTCCTGTTATATCAAATATTTTTGAAAAATTAAATCGAATTGAATTGTCAGAAATTATTTTGAATTGATTAAGTTTAACATGATTACTGTAATCAGTAGATAATAATTTATTCTTAAACAATTCACTATTGTATTCGGCTTGTAAACTGTTTGTTATGTCAAGTCTTTTTAGTTTAGTAATTAATTTAGTTTTAATTCCTGAATACAAAATATTATTACTTGCAGTTTGTAATAAGTTGCTATCGGAGTTTAAATCTAAAAAAGAGTTTAATAATGGTGAAAATATATTTGTCTTTTCATTTACTCTATCACTTCCAAAATAAAAATAATTATTAAGTACTTTATTAGATGATAGCTCGTAAGTATGATTAAAATGGTTATAAAAAGTAGAATTTTTTGATTTTGAGGATTGATTAATATTATCAGAATTAAAAATTAAGTCGTTACTCGTTTTATTGGGATTGTCTTTAAAAATAAAAAGATTGGTTATATAGTTTTTATCGTTGGGATAGTATTTTAATTCGAGTTCTGCTGATGCTAATGTTTTTCCATTTTTATAAAAATTATTTTCTGTATATGAAATAGGATTATTTCCAATATTAAATATTGTTTCGGAAGAGGAATTTTGTTTTTGTTTATCATAAGTCAGATAGACAACACCTCGTAAAGATAAATTCTCTTTAAATTTGCTTGTAAAACTTAATGAATTTAAAAAAGCACTATTGAAAATACTTTGCGTTTTAGCAAAAAACTGAGATTCATTATTGGCAATACCGTATAAAGGTTTTGTTTTATATTCAAAACGGTCATTTCCAAATTGACTGTTTTCCAATACATTACTTGTTATTAAATCTGTTGCTTTCTCCCCAAGATTATTATAATCTCCAAAATAGAATAGTTTAATTTTCTTTTTTAATAGCCCTAAATTTAAGCTTTCTTTCCATCGGTTTTCAGATAATACACCACTTCCTAGGGTGATATTTCCAAACCAAACGTTTTTAAGTCCTTTTTTTAATTTCAGATTAATAGCAACTTTGTCTGAGTTGTTTAATTTTTTTAAAATTGGGTTGTCTTCAAAATTATCTATAATTTGGACTTCATCTAAGGTTTTAGAATCAAGATTCTTAGATAATAATTTGTAGTTTTTATCCAAAAGGTCTTCTCCTTCAACAAGAAGTTTTTCAATCTTTTTTCCGTGAGCTTTAATAGAACCATCATTTAAAACTTCAATGCCCGGCAGTTTTTTTAAAATATCTTCTACTGTCTGTTCTGTCTTATTTCCAAAACTTGCTACCTTTATAGATGTAGTGTCTTGATTTATTTTTACTTTTTTCCCTTCAAGTATTACTTCTTTTATCGTTTCAATTTTGTCTTCGAGGACAACATCTTTTAATATTACAGATTCTGGGTTAATTTTAATTTCTTTTGGTGCATGGTCTAAACTGGATATTTTTAATGTTACCATACCATTAACTCCCTTTTTATCAAAGTTTAAATTATAATACCCCTTTTCATCAGAAAAAGAATAAGCAATTGTTTCATCATTATTATCCAATATTAAAACAGAAGCACTTTCAATACCCCTGTTTTGATTATCTGTTACTTTTCCTTTTATTAGAATTTCCTGTGAAAATGAAAATGAAAATACAAAAAAAAGAATGATAGAAAATATTTTTTCAGTCTTACTCACACTCAACAAACATATCTGATATTTTAACTCCTTCTAGCTGTATTTCAGGATAGCTTTGTTTAGCAATTCTGTTTTTTTCTATAAGCCTATCAAGTTGGTCTTTTTGGAATTTTTTAAATTCTGTATATGTTAAAAATTTCTCTTTTACAGGAATGTCTAAGTATTTTGTTTCTTCTTTCGTATTTGAAGGATATTCAATACTTTTTGCTTTCCAATATACAAACTTGCCTGTATCATATGCCTCAAGAATTAATCCAGGTAATCCTTGCAGTTTCCATGGACCATATGGCAATGGAATTTCAGGGGTAAACCATGCTGTATAATTTCTCCCTCTAAAATTAACTGTTGCTATTTTACAGGTAAATTTCCCTATTTTTTTAGTTTCTTTCCCTATTTTCCAATTGATTATAGGTGTAGTTTCCTTTACATAAACCTGTTTTTTATATAGTAAATTAGACCACATCGTTTTTTTTGCCAAATGATTAACTACTTGGTCTCCTTCTTCACTCATTTTTTTACCGTTATAGATGCTTCCTCCTCCTTCGTCATTTGTAAATGTCTTTTGGTCTGACCTATCAGCCGCTTTTTCTAAACTTTCTTTTGCGGTGACGTAATAAGATGATTGTTTATTAAAGACTAAATATGATTCACTTTCAGGTGCTTTAGCATTTCCAATGGTAAGAGCATGAAAATAGCCATATTTTACATACCCTTTTTGTGAAAAACAAAAAATTGAAAGTAGTATAAAATTTATTAAAAATATTTTTTTCATAATAATATATTTAAGGTTCTATAAAATGAATTACAGAACCCTTATTTGTTATTTTAATTGCACATTACATGAGCAATCTCATTTGCTCTGGTTTGTGAGCAATCACACGTGAAATATCCTCCAACACTACCATCAGCACATAGTGCCTTCCATGTTTTACTTATTAAAGGTTTAGAATTCTCTTTTTTCACATTTTTTGTAGTGAATGAACTAAGAGCAAGTGCACTTACTGCCACTACTAATAATACGGCTAATTTTTTCATGTTTTTTTGATTTGTTTATTAAAATTTTAATTGCACATTAAATCTGCAATACGTTGTGCTTGAGTTTGAGAACAATCACATATAAAAGAACCTCCATAACTTCCATCAGCACAAGTTACTTTCCATCCTTGCGGTTTAAGAGGTTTTGTTTCTCTATTTACTGTTGTAAATGAGCTAAGAGTAAAAGCGCTTACAGCTACTACTGATAATAAAGCTAATTTTTTCATTTTGTTAATTATTTAAATTTAATGATTTTTATTATACAATCCATGACATGGTAGTAACAAATAACATTTTATATATATTTATACTGCGCACATACAAAAAATATATTGTTGTGTTTTTTGTTGGAACAAAGATGCATAAGAATTTACCATTAGAAAAGTAAATTGTCTATAGATTCAAGAATTTATAGATATAAATTCTTGAATCTATATTTTTTAATCTGTTGTAAAACAATTAATTAAAATGTTTTTATTTTTTTTATTCTTGTGATCTATTAATCTCTTTAATATATATAGTAAGAGGAGTTCTGGTCTTTTTTTTGAAGGCTAAAGCAAATGCTTGTTCATTATTATATCCAAGTTCTTCTGCAATAGCAGATAATTTATAGGAACGGAATTTTTTATCTTCTGCTAATCTTTTGATAGCATAATCGATACGGAGATCATTTAGATAACTTGCAAAATTTTTCCCTTTGTAAGTATTAATAATTTCAGATAAATATTTAGAATTTGTCCTTATTTTTTTCGCAAGACTTCCCAAAGTGATTCCAGTATTTAGAAATTGATATTTAGCTTCAAAAATATCAAGCTCTTTTAGAATCATTTGGGCTATATCTTCGGAAATAGGTTTGTTTGCTTTATCTTCTGCACTCTCCAAGCTCTTTTGCAGGAGGTCATTTCGGAGTATCTCTTCTTTAAGCTCGATTTCTTTTTTTGTTTTATTTTCATTAACGGATTGGATTAAATCTTGAGCAATTTTTCTGTGTTTCTTTTCAGCTTTTTTATATTTAAGATAAATATTTATGAATAACAAAAGAACTATTATTAAAACACCGAGAGAAATGTAAAAAAACATTTTTTTCTTTTTTAATTCATTGGTAATATCTTGTTTTTCTTGCAATAATTTAGGCGTGTCATATCTTCTAGGGAGCTCTCGGGAAATATATCTAAACTGAGAATCTAATGTATTATCGACTTTTAAAAATCTTTCAACATAATATAATTGTTTCTCTTTATCCTTCATTCCTTTATAATAATCAATAAGATATGTGTATACCTCTCTAAGTTCTGGAAAAACATAATTTGTTTTGAGAACCATAGAATCAATTTTAATGAAATTTTCTATTGCTTTATCCTTTTCTTGTAATCCAGCATAGGCCTTTCCTAGATTTAAAAGTGTGTAGTTTTGATTTCTTTTGCTTGGGTCATTTGTTGAAAAAAAATACTTTTTGCAATTCAGCAAATTTTGGACAGATTCCTTATATTTTTTTAATTTTAAATCATAATAGCCCAGTAAACTTAGGTTTTGGTGGTAGACATAAGTATCCTTACTTGTTTTAGAAGATTGTAAACCTTCCTGTATTAGTGTGAATGCAGAATCCATTTTATTAATTTCTATATAAGCATCTGCCAGATTTAATTTAAGATTATTACGCTCATCCTCATTGAGATAATCAACATTATATAAATAATATTTAAGGGTTTTGGCTGTTTCTCCATGTTTCCCAATATAATTATTCAAATAGGCAATACTAATATCAGCAATGGCAATTTGTCTTTTATTTCTTTTCTCTTTTGCATATTTTAAACCTAATACATAATTATTCAATGCTGCTTGAAGATTGTCAGATTTAAAATATAAATTTCCCCTCAATAGATAGGTTCGGGCGGGATAATAATCCTCTTTGGAATTTTTTGTGATAAGCTGTAAGCTATCAAGATACTTTAACGCATTCGGTAAAGTTTCATCAAAATGTAGCATCACATAACCTTCAGCTATTTGAGTATTATTTTTCTCGGATTTAGCTTTTTGCAGATAATGTTTTGCAATATTTCTTTTAAGATTGATATCTCCGTTATTACTGTTATAGAATTCGCTTTCCAATTCTTCATACGTATTTTCTTTTAAAATACTTTTTTTGATATTTTCAGCATTACTTGTTTGTGAGTAAAACAAATTACATACAATAACTAATAATAAAAGCAATTTTATTTTCACCATCTGACCTCATTTTTCTACAAAAATATTGTTTATTTAACAATAAAAATTAAACTTACAGAAAATAAAATATTTTCAATTTAACAGATTTGCAATCAGATAATTAATTATTATTTTCGATTTATAAATTCATGAATTTATGGATGTCTTTTCCTAGGATTGAGAAAATATTGCTTTCTTTGTAAGCAATTGGACTTAAAATTATTTCATAATGAAAAAGAAAAACCAAACTGAAAAAAAGTTATCGTTAAAAAAATTACAAATGGCAAAAATTGATAACCCCAACAAAATATATGGTGGGACCAAGCAATTTATTGATGGTTGTGCAAATGGAGATGATGGGAGCATTGCTTTTGATGATGGTATAAGAAGACCAACCACAAAATAATTTTTAATAGGATGCGAAATAAAATATTTATCATTACTCTTTTTTTTACAATACTCCTAAAAGCGCAATTAAATGACCTGGCTCCATCAATCCCTGTTACAGAGGATTATTTTGGGGTTAAAATTGTTGACGAGTATAGGAATTTAGAAAATCTGCAAGATCCTAAAGTTACAAATTGGATGAAAGCTCAATCAGGCTTCACTACTTCTATTTTGAACTCAATCCCAAATAAAAATTATTATTTAGATAAAAGATTAGAGTTTGATAAGAAGCAGGGATACTCTGTATTTGATTTAAAAATAACCAGTAATGATAAATATTTTTATTTAAAAAGAAATGTAGGAGAAAGGACTGCAAAAGTTTACTATAGAAATGGATTTAACGGAAAAGAAAATTTACTTTATGATCCTACAAACTTTATTTCATCAAAGAAAACAGCAGATGGTTCTAAGAACAATTTTGTTATTAATCTTATAAGTCCTAGCTGGGATGGAAGTAAAATAGCAATTTCTTTAACTCAAGGAGGTAAAGAGTTGTCAGAAGTAATTGTAATGGATGTGGAGACAAAAAATATTTATCCACAAGCTATTATTAATACAAACCCCTCCAATATTGGCGGAATTAAGTGGTTAGGAGATAACAGTGGATTTTTCTATATTTATTATCCAATCGTTGATTTACAATCAAAGGATTTCAGAAAAAACACTCAGTCTATACTTTATAGAATTGGAAAAGATCCTAAAGAGCTAAATGATGTTTTTTCGAGCACCAATAATGCTGATTTGAAAATTAGCAAAACAGAATATCCTGCTATATTGACGTTCAATCCGGAAGACCAGTATTATATAGGAATACTGGTAGATGCAGAAAATTATAGAAAAGCATTTTTTATTGATAAAAAAGATTTATTGCAAGGAGGTAAAGACTGGAAATTATTGTATGATAAAGACAGTAAAGCATTTTCAATAAGATTATCAGAAAATGATATCTATTTTTTGTCAGGATATAATTCGCCAAATTATAAATTGTGCAAAACTAATATTACGACTAAAAACTTTAAAGAACCAGAAGTATTGGTTCCTGAAAAAAAAGATGAGGTAATTAAGCAGTATGCCCTTACAAAAGATGGTATTTACTATGTAACTGCCAAAAATGGCGTAGAGGCTAAATTGTACTTATATCAAAATGGAAAAGATATTTCCATCAAGTTGCCATATGTTTCAGGTAGTATAGATTTACAATCAAAAGGAAAAACTTTTTCTGATATATGGATCAATTGTTCTGGATGGGCCAATGATGAACAACGTTTTAAGTATGATTTATCGACTAATACATTTAAGCAAGAAAACCTTGCTCCTATTATTGAGTATCCTGAGTTTAAAGACATTGTAGTAGAAGAGCTTTCCGTAAAATCTTATGATGGGATAGAAGTGCCATTGTCTTTAATTTATAATAAAAGCATTAAGAGAAATGGAAAGAATCCGGTACTTCTGGACTGTTATGGAGCCTTTGGCGAGTCTGCAACACCATTCTTTGCCAAGAGTTATTTATTATGGGTAAATCAAGGTGGTATAGTTGCTATTCCTCACGTAAGAGGAGGTGGAGAAAAAGGTGCTCAATGGCATATTGATGGACAAAAAAATAAAAAGCCTAATACTTGGAAAGATTTAATAGCCAGTGCTGAATATTTAATTGATAAAAAGTTTACCTCACCTGAAAAAATTGCTATTTGGGGAGCGAGTGCTGGTGGTATTGCTATAGGAAGAGCAATGACAGAAAAACCAGAATTATTTAAAGTAGCAATAGTGGAATCTGGTGTACTGAATACTACAAGATTTGATAATAATGGTATTCAGGAAACAAGCATGAAAGAATATGGAAATCCGAATGATTCAATAGAGTTTAAAGGACTATTGGAAATGGATTCTTATCAGCATATCAAAAAAGGAAAAAAATATCCTGCTACTCTAATTTGTGCCGGAATTAATGATCCCAGAATTGCACCGTGGCAATCTACTAAGTTTGTGGCTAAATTATTGACTAATAGTACTTCAAAAAATCCTATTCTTTTAAATATCGATTATGAAGGCGGACACGGCGGAGACATTCCTGTTGCTCAAAGATATTCTAACTTATCTAATATCTTCGCATTTGCATTCTGGCAACTAGGACATCCTGATTATCAGCCTAAAAAAGATCATAAAAAATAGATGTCACATTTTCCTTATCAGTTTTTCGATGAGTACGTTTTTCGTACTCCATTATTCTCATGTAAAAAATTTCAGGAAATAGCAAGCAAAGACCAGATCTCAGCTACAGAACTAAAAGTAATGTATTCTGATCCTGTTTTTCAGGAGGCGATTTACCTTGCTTCGCCTTATCTGTATGGAAAGCTTAATGAATGGCTTAGCTCAGAAAAGGATTTGCTATCAAACAAGGATCAAAAACTTAAAAACAGTTTACTAAAATATTATAGCAGGATGAGCACCCGCTCAATCCCTTTTGGATTATTTACTGAAGTTGGATTAGGAAAGTTTAGCCAAACTTCATACATATTTAATCATAAATACAAATCTACAAATGATAATATTTTTAGAGATACTAAATTGGATATGCACTTCTTGGTTGTTTTATCACATCATTTAGTGAAAGATCCAGAGATAAGAAATCAAATTTTATTTTATCCCAATAACAGTATTTATAAAGTGAGAAATAGGATTCGTTATGTAGAGTACGAATATACTAATGGAAAAAGAGACTATATTATTTCATCAGCTCAACTTTCTAATGAATTACAGAACATATTAGATTTCTCAAAACAAGGCAAAACAATACAGCAGATTTCAGATATTCTGATTAATGATGAAATTACAAAAGAAGAAGCCAAAGAGTTTATAGATGAGCTCATAGACAATCAGGTTCTAATGAGTGAGCTGGAGCCTAATGTATCTGGAAAGGATTTTTTAGATGTTATAATTGATGTTTTAAGCAGAATAGGATCAAAAAACGAAGCTGAAACTCTAATTTCCATAAAAATCAAACTAAATGAAGTTGACAAAAAAATTGGAAATCCAGTTTCTTTATATTCTGAAATCGAGAGCTTAATTAAACTGTTTAATACAGAATATGATCAAAAATATCTATTCCAAACCGATCTATATTCCAGAGAACAATTAATTTTATCACCTCATTGGAAAAAAGAATTAAAAAAAGCAATTAGTTTTTTAAATAAAATCACAATATCTCAAAAAGATACTCATTTAAAGAGGTTTAAAAAAGCTTTTTATGAAAGGTTTGAAACTAAAGAAATGCCTTTAGCCTTTGTGTTGGATACAGAAATTGGTATTGGCTATAGACAAGATATTGCTACAAAAAATTTATATCCTTATATTGATAATTTGGAGTTTTCTATATCTCAGGATCAAACAAATTTAAAAATTGAACTTGATTCTTTTCAACAAACTTTAAATGAAAAAATCCAAGAATCTTTATTAAATAATCAATATAAAATAGAATTATTGGATGAAGACTTCGAGGATTTTAAAGAAAATTGGAGTGATCTGCCAGATACTATTTCCGTTATAGCAGAAATAGTATCTGAAAACAATCAAGAAAAACTCTTTATAAATGGTGGAGGTGGAAGCAGTGCGGCTAATCTTCTAGCAAGGTTTTGTTCAGAGAAATCAGAAGTACACAACTTAACAAAAATAATCACAAAAAGAGAAGAACAATTAAATACTGACTGTATTTTAGCTGAAATTATTCACTTACCCGAAGCCCGAATTGGAAATGTAATTAGAAGACCTACATTGAGGAAATATGAAATGCCTTTTCTTGCGCAATCGGTTTTATTAGAAGAAAATCAAATACCAGTAAATGACCTGTATATCTCTTTGAAAAATGATAAAATTGTTTTACGTTCTAAAAAGCTAAACAAAGAAGTCAAACCTTATTTAACGAATTCGCATAATTATTCGGCTAATCCTTTGCCTATTTATCACTTCTTATGTGACCTACATGGTCAAAACACACGGTCAGGGCTTTATTTTAATTGGGGAGATTTAAGAAATATTTATCAGTTCTTGCCAAGAGTTGAATACAAGAGTATTATTCTATCAAAAGCTTCATGGAAAATTACAGAAAAGGAGCTTGCCCGGTTTTCAATACTCACAAATTATGACACTGAGAATAAAGAACAATTATTGTCGGAAATCAGAATTTGGAGATACAAAAGACAGATTCCACAGTGGATACAATGGGTACAGTCTGATAATAAACTTACCATTAATCTTGAAAATTATGATCTGGTAAAAATTTTTATTGATACCATAATAAAACTGAAATTAATCATTATTGAAGAGTTTTTGTATAACGAGAACGACAATTTTAAACGTGAGTTTGTTTTTCCTATGTACAAAGAGAACAGGCACGGAATCAAGAGTTAATATTAAAGAAGAATATAAATGACGATGGAAAAAAGAAAATTTATTCCCGGAAGTAAATGGCTGTATCTTAAAATCTATACAGGAGTAAAAACTGCTGATATTATTTTGGAAGAAGCTTTACAACCTTTAGTTGAAAATTTTCAAGAAGAAGATTATGTTTCAAAATGGTTTTTTATCCACTATAATGATCCGAAACCACATTTGAGGGTGAGGTTTATGTTAAATAATATTGATGATTACAGCAAAATCCTTGACAAAATTAATAAGGCTCTGCATGAATATATTGAAAGTGGAGAAATTTCAAATATTGTAATTGATACTTACAACAGGGAAATCGAACGTTACGGGGAAAACACCATTGTAGAAGCTGAAACTCTATTTTACAAAAACAGTGAATTTACCCTGCAATGCCTGTCTTACAATGATGAAGAGAAAATCATAATTTCTCTTTTCTATATTGATGAGATTTTGAACAAACTCAATTTTACAATTCAGGAAAAGCTGGGTTGGATCAAAGATTTTAACATTGCTTTTAAACAGGAATTTAATGCAGATAAAAAGCTTAATTCTCAACTCGATAAAAAATATCGAGAGTTTAAACCAAAATATTTAAACTTTCTTCAATCAGACGAGTTTTTGGAAGAGAGAAAATCTGTTATTTCCAATATTGAAGAAAGTAATTTAGCATTGCAGAATATTATTAATCACTATGAAAATCAATCTTTAGAAATATCTTTACAAAGTTTTTTTCAAAGCATATTTCATATGAATATCAACAGGGTTTTTGTTTCTAATCAAAGATTATTTGAGATGTTGATTTATGATTATCAGTTTAGGTATTATAAAAATGTGTGTTATCATTATCTAGATAACCACACCAATGAGTGAATCATCATCAATATCATATGTGAACAGTAGATAATTCGTTAAGTAAATTATTGTAGGCATAACTATTTTTTTTACTTTCCTTAAAAATATGGAGAAATTATTTTTTGATTATCACAACAGTTGCTTAACCTAAAATTGGCCATAACAAATTGACAAATAAAAAAAATCCAATTAATATAAGGACTTTAATCTGGTATATTTATACCTTTTGTATTTTCAAACTCTTTAAAGAACTTTTCTAAAGAATAACATTCATGTCTAAGGATATTATAAATTGTTGACATTGGAACGTCATAACCTTCAGGTAGTTTCAACTTTGAAATTGTAGAAGAAGTTATACCACAAAGTTTGGCATATTTATTTTGAGAAATGATATTACCTTCTTGGTCATGATATTCACGTAGAAATTTACTTTCAATGAAATTACACAAATGCTTATTAACAAGTACATTTTTTCTATTTAAAACTTCTTTATTTTGCATATTCACAGTATTCATTTATCAAATGAATAGATTAAATTGAAATTTATCGTTCGCTTTAGCGAACGATTTAATTATTTTTCATATCTTTGTAAAATAAGTTACAATAACAGTAACTTTGCGATACTTCAACGAAAAATAGAAGCTATTGCTTAGAATCTCAATTCGAAAACTGGTAATTTTTACATGCGAGAGGATAAGTAAGTAAGCTCACGACCTAGGCGTGGGTTTCTTCCTCTTATCTGCATGTAGGTATACCAGTACCCCGAATTAGATAATGTAGAATACCCATGCCGTTTTTATTTCCATGTTGCTAGTACACATTCTACATTTCTCTAAGCCATTTTCGATTAATCCCATGTATCGCATTGTATGACAGTTACAATGGGTGTACAACCATTGCGGGAGCAATCCTTATTTATGAAATTTTTCTCATCCTTATCAACCAAATTTTTTGCATGTAGCAAAGGGTAAATATAGTTATGAGATATATTTTCCCTAGCTATAGCAAAAGTCAGAGCACTGTACATAGGATCTGAAAATTCTTAGCTAATCATTTCTATCAATACGATTCATGTATTAAGAGAAAAGCCCTTCCGACACTTAGTATGCTCGAATTTACACAGTGAGGGGGAAGGACTATTATAAAATATAATATTCAAGTAAAAATATGAAAAATATCTTTTACAGGGGGCTTCTGTCCCTTGTTTTTACCCTTATGCTCTCTCTTCCGGCTTTCAGCCAGCAAAAGAAACTTAAGCCTGGTGATGCTGTTCCTTCATCAGTATGGACAATACCGCTGGAAGTAGTGAATCACCCTGAGAAGACCTTAAACCTGTCCACAGATAAAAACAAGCTCATCCTTCTGGATTTCTGGAATACGTGGTGTAGTGCCTGTCTTAAAGGGTTCCCAAAAATGGAAGAACTACAGAAGAAGTTTGGAGATAAAATCAAAATATTAGCAGTCAGCAACCAAGACCGTACTACCCTTGAAAAATTCTTTGCCACTAAAAACGGACAACGCTTTAAAGGAATGATATCGGTAACAGGAGATAAACTATTTCATGAACTCTTTCCTCATAAAGGAGTTCCATATATCGTATGGATCAAAGACGGGAAGCTGCTCAATACCACCGATGGTGCTCAGGTCAGTGAAAAGACTATCAATGAAATCTTAGGTGGAGAAGGTTCCTCCCTTCAAACCGTCGTACAAATAGGAAGAGAAAGACCGCTCATGCTCTCGGAAGACTTTGACCGAGAAAAAAGTCTTAGCATGGTTAATTACTCAGTATTTGCTAAAGGACGAATAAGAGGAATGGGCTTTGGCTCAGGCTTTCACAGAGAAGGAAAAGTTATATATGGAAGACAATTTACCAATCTTTCCCTTTTAGAGATTTTTTCCACTATAGCCGATGAGATTTTCCAAAAACAGAAAGAATCCTTTAGTGAGAAACGAAGAATTATAGAAGTTAAAAATCCTGTACCCCTAGATTATATCAAAAATGCGGAGGGAGGAGTGGAAGACCACAACCTTTACAGCTACGAGTATATTGTCCCTTTGGCTAAGGCTGATTCCCTTTATCCTTTAATGCTTAAGAACTTAAGCGAGTTCGCTAACTATAGCACTAAAATAGAGAAAAGAAGGGTAAAGTGTCTGGTTTTAAAAAGAACATCAGCCGTAGATAAGCTAAAAACCAAAGGCTCTGAAATGAGTTTTTTATTTTCATTACCTAAAACAGATGTTCAGAATACCTCTGTGTATGCACTGGTCAACAGCTTAAATGCAATTCCTTCAGTACCACTCCCCATAATCGACGAAACCGGATATACAGGAAATATTGATTTAAAAATGGGAGTAATTTCAGATATAGCTTCCATAAGAAAAGAACTTTCAAAATATGACCTTAACCTTGTGGAAGCAGAGCGGGAACTTAACATGTTTGTTATTAAGGATAAGTAATGGTAAAGTGTTTATGAGGAGTCCAGTGTTTATATACTTACATACTTATATCAATATATAAGAATAAAACCTTTGCCGATGGACGTGCAGATTAAATCTATGGATTCAATGATTTACTTACTTGTTACTGCTTAAAATTTCCATTCCTAAAGTTTAAAATTCAAAATTCAGATTTTAATTTATTTGCTATGAAAAAACTCCTATTACCCGTACTCTTGTGCTGTTCTGTGCCCATATTGGCACAGCATAGCCTTTCGGGTTATGTTACCACTGAAGAAAACGCTTTATCCTTAAAGGGTGCAAGTGTTGCGGTACAAAATAAAAAAACAAAATCCGTTATCATCACCGATCAGAAGGGCTTTTTTGAGTTAAAGACCAAAGAAGAGAAGCTTACGCTTAGTGTTTCCCATGCAGGTTATACTACCAAAACTATTGAAGTAACCTTGCCACTTCATGAACCTTTAAAAATTGTATTATCTCATAAGGTAACCAATATAGAGGGTGTTAACATTTCTACAGGATACCAGAAAATCCCTAAAGAAAGAGCGACAGGATCATTTACCTTTACGGGTAATAAATTATTGAACCAGCAAGTTAGCACCAATATTCTGGACAGGCTGGCAAACGTTGCCGGAGGGGTTATCCTTGAAAGAGGAATCTCAGGAGAACCTAAGCTTATGATACGGGGTATCAGTACCATTAACGGACCCAAAGCACCTTTGATTGTTGTCGATAACTTTCCCTATGAAGGGGACATCAGCAATATCAACCCTAATCTAGTGGAAAGCATTACCGTTCTTAAAGATGCTTCAGCAGCCAGTATCTGGGGAGCCAGAGCTGCGAATGGGGTAATTGTCATTACCACCAAAACGGGAAGGTTCAATCAGCCGTTAAGTGTAGAATTTACATGGAACACCAGCTTAAGCCCTAAGCCTGATTTCAGCTATCTTAAAACCATTTCATCCTCAGATTTCATTGATGTTGAAAAAGAACTTTTTAAGAAGGGTTTCTATGACAGTGATATCAGTTCTCCCTCACATCCTGTTTTGTCTCTTGTGGTGGATTTGCTCAATAAAGAAAAAAACGGACTGATCACCTCAGATGAAGCGAACCAGAAGATTAATCTCCTGAGAAATATCGATACTAAAGAAGAGTTCCGTCGTTATATGTACCAGCCTTCAGAAAAAAGACAGTATTTCCTTAACCTTTCGGGTGGAGCCTCTGATCTTTCATGGAGCTCATCACTGGGCTATGATGATAATACCGGAAATTTGGGTGAGAAATATGCCCGAATGAACCTTCGCTTCCAGAATGTTTGGAAGCCTTTGAAACAGCTTTCCCTCTCCACAGGAATCTACTATACAGAAAGTAAAACCCAAAGCGTGCGCACAGGCTATGGCGGAATCATCATGGGAAGAAATTCCTTTGTCCCTTATATGCAGCTGGCAGATGATAACGGTAATCCATTAGCCGTATTTAAAAGTTATGACCAAAACTATAAAGACAGCTTTGAACAGGGAAAACTTCTGGACTGGAATTATTATCCCTTAACAGACTGGAAGCATGACCAGGTAAAAACGAAAGGCACAGAAGTAATGATTAATGTGGGGATCAACTATAAAATTGTCAAAGGTCTTGATGCAGATATTAAATACCAGTACCAACGCCAGCATGACACCTCAGACCATCTTCATGGAGCACAAAGCTACTTTGCCCGAAATTATGTCAATATTTTTGCACAGGAAAATAGTAATGGTGGTAATGGAAATGAAAACTACACTTTTATTGTTCCCAAAGGAGGTATTCTGGATAAATCCGGAGCCTTAACCGTGATTAACAATATCAGGGGACAGCTCAGTTATTCCGGTAAATGGAATAGGCATAGTTTGTCAGTATTAGCAGGAGGTGAAAGTCGTGATGCGGTCAGGACTTATGATTCCAACCGTTATTATGGATTTAATGAAGACCGCATGTCTTCCGGCAGTGTAGATTACACCCACCAATATCCTTTACTTCCCACCGGAAGTATGGAATTTATACAAAGAATAGAATCTTTGGGAAAACGTACCACCCGCTTTGTGTCCCTCTTTGCCAATGCTGCCTATACCTATGATAATAAATATACTTTGTCTGGAAGCTTCAGAAGAGATGCCAGTAATCTCTTTGGATTGACTACTAATGATCAGTGGAATCCCTTTTGGTCTGTGGGGGCTTTATGGGAAATTTCCAAAGAAAATTTTTATAAAGTAGGCTGGCTTCCTTATCTAAAGCTAAGGGGTTCTTATGGTTTTAACGGGAATATAGACCCTTCAATGGTAGCGGTAAGCACCATTGCTTATGATATAGACCCTTCCCGTTATACCGGAACTTCTATGGCTAGGTTTGATAATTATTACAATCCCAAGCTTCGCTGGGAAACCTCACGGATGATTAATGTGGCACTGGATTTTGCTTCCCGTAATAACCGGATCAGTGGCTCGGTGGAGTATTTTACCAAAAAAGGAACCAATCTCTTTGGTCCTGCTCAGATGGATTATACCACAGGGATCGATTATATGCTGTCCAATGTGGCAGAGATAAAAGGACATGGCATTGATGTGGAACTCAAAACCCTCAACATTGATAAAACTTTTAAATGGAATACGATTTTTAACTTCAGTACCTATCGTGATCAGGTTACCCAATATTACCTGTCAGATCCCTTAGCCAGACAGTTTATCGGGAATGGCTCTTCCGTACCCATTTCAGGAATCGAAGGAAAGCCAGTGTATTCCATCTTTGCGTACAGGTGGGCGGGATTAGACCCCAAGACGGGAGACCCGATGGGCTATCTTAACGGGCAGGTCAGTAAGGATTATTCTGCTCTTACCGGAGTAGGAACCTCAGTAGGAGACTTAGAATTCTTTGGTTCGGCAATACCTACGGTTTACGGTTCTTTCATTAATTCTTTTAGCTACAAAAACATCAGTATGGATATTGGGATTACCTATAAACTGGGGTATTACTTTAGGAGAAGCTCTATCAACTATACGAGTTTATTTAACAGCTGGACAGGACACAGTGATTATGGCAACAGGTGGCAGAAACCGGGGGATGAAGCTTTTACCAATGTTCCTTCCAATACTTTTCAGAGTGATGCCAATAGGGATGCTTTTTATAATGGTTCCAGTGTGCTGGTCGAGAAAGGAGATCATATCCGTTTGCAGTATATTAACCTTACTTATCAATTTGATAAAAGCCTTTTTAAATCCAACGTTTTTGAAAACCTCAGTGTATTTGTGAACTTAAGCAATCTTGGTTTATTATGGAAGGCTAATAAAAGCGAAATAGACCCTGATTTTAATCTGGGAGGAAACGGATTAAAACCTCCATCGGTGTATACCATCGGACTTAGAGCGAAATTTTAAGCTTATAGAGCTATTCTGTTTTGCAGAATTTTCACAGGTAATATTATTAAGTGAATAGCCTTAGCAGGATATTGCAAAATTGATATTGAAAAAAAGAAATGAATATAAAAATGAATACAACACTAAATAAATCAAGAATTAAAGGCTATTCTGCCGTATTCGTGGTATTAGTCATACTATCTACAATCTTAAGTGGCTGTAGCCGATTTTTGGATGAAAAGTCAGATTCTAATCTTGCTACCCCTACAACTCTTGAAGACAATCAGGCGTTATTAGACCGACTCTCTGACGTACTGGGCAATTTTGCTTCCAGCGGAATGGCTTCGTCGGATGAATTTTATTTGTCGGATGCCGATTTTGATGCGCTGGAATATCAGGAAGATAAGAGGCTGTATACCTGGCAAAAAGATTATGTTTCCACCAATCAGGGTGTGGGAAATGACTGGTTTTATTGTTACAAAGCCATTTATATTTCTAATGCCGTACTTCATAATCTGGATACTTATGCTATTTCGGGGGCAGAAAATGTAAGAGGACAGGCACTGGCTTTAAGAGCGATCCGTTATCTGGATGCAGCACAGATCTGGTGTTTGGCTTATAACAGTGCTACAGCACAAGGGGATTTAGGTTTACCCCTTCGTTTAGATCCTGATATGAATATTCCTTCCGTAAGATCTTCTGTTAAACAGACCTATGACCAGATTTTAAAAGATTTACATGAAGCAGTAAACTTACTTCCCGTAAAACAGATCGCTGCTACAAGACCTTCAAAGGTGACGGCACTAGGGTATCTCGCAAGGACTTATCTCCTTATGGGAGATTATGAGAAAGCTTTAACCTACTCTTTACAGGCACTAAGCCTTCAAAATACCCTGATGGATTTTAATACGCTAAATCCGGCAGATTCTTATCCTATAAAAGATATGAATGCGGAAGTTCTGTTAAGGGCTACGATGCGTATTTCGGGACCTGTTCGTTTTGCGGTAGCAAAAATACCTTTGAACCTGTATCAGTCTTATAGTGATAATGACCTTAGAAAAACAGTTTATTTTAGGGTAAACCCTAATGGAGAGGTACTATTCAAAGGAAACTACACCGGAGGTTCCACAGCAAAAATGACAGGAGTTACCGTTGATGAATTATACTTAATCGCAGCAGAATCTTATGCTCACGTTGGTGACATTACCAATGCTATGAAAATGCTTAATGATTTGCTGATCACAAGATGGAAAACCGGAACTTTTATGGCTTTTACTGCCAGTTCCAAAGAAGAAGCTTTGCAGATTATTAAAAAAGAAAGACAAAAGGAACTTTTATTTCGGGGGCTTCGCTGGGCGGATATAAAACGTTATAACCGTGACGGAGCAGGAATAACCCTTACCAGAACTGTTAAAGGACAAACTTACTTGCTTCCTCCTAATGATCTTAGATATGCTATTGCTATTCCTGAAGATATTATTAAGCTCACAGGGATGCCACAGAATCCAAGATAAGAAAGTAGTTTAAGAATATAAAAAAACTACTTTTGAGATAATCATCATAAAAAAAGAAGATAGAAAACATAAGTATGAAGAAAAGGCTGGTCAATGACCAGCCTTCCTATTAACTAATTTTCCTTCTAATCAATAAACGCGTTATGGCTTACGGCTAGGGCTCATAGAAAGTACCTGAGCATTTGTTTTTCCTGCCAATACACTTCCCAGTGTCTGTCCGTCAGGAACCACAATACTACAAGGTCTTTCCCCGTCTGTCTCACAATCCGAGGCGTTGGTCGTGTTCCAATGGCTGGGATTGGCAAAAGCTCCCGCTGAAATATCAGCGCTGTTATAGAAATAGGTCGTCGCCAGAACAGGTTTCTTTTCCATTAATGTAAACGACATAATACTGCCTGTAAATAATAATAGCGCAGCGATGGCTAATACATTGATTTTTAAAAATTGCTTAATTTTCATTTTGCTGGTCTTTTTTCTGATCAAAAAAGATTACCTTAAAAACTTTAATCATCCGGCAGCTTAGCATGTACCCAAAGAAGCCTTTGTTTAATAATATGTATGTAAAGAATCCGAAATTCTTAGCTATACCTGAATTGATTACTTCTTTTTTCTAAAGCACTTGCCAGACTTAGAATATAAAAATATTCCTGCCGGATTTTGGTTAAAAAATACATTTGATAAAACTCTTTAAAGAGGTTTCTGATAGATAGTTTATCTCTGATCCTCTTTATATTTAAGGACTCAGATGCTTTCGACAATCTGATGTTAAAGGTTAAACAATGAATCATTAAGGCAAATTCTCTTCTTCCGTAGCCTATGATCATGTAAGCTATGGTACTGTTTCTAAGTGTACACTCCTTCTATATATTGATATATGAAAAAATTTCCGAATGGATTGGTTGTAGTTACTTGTTCTTCACTACAGTTGTATTACTGATCTTTTTGATACTGAATTGAGTTCTTCATGTTATTAGTATTTTGGGTTTGGTTATGTAAAGTTCTGTAAAATATATAATTATACTATTATATATTTTGTCCAAAACATAGTAAAAAGTGACAAAAACATTGCAAAAAATGACGCTTGTTTGAATTTTAATTTTTATGTGTATATTATGATTATTTAAAAACTCTGATCCTTTTCAAAAGTAAAAAAAGGATAAATGCATAAAAAAATATAATTTGGTGTGATTTAAAAATTTTGACGTCAAATTTTTTAAATCATGACAACAAAAAAACTTTTATAAAATGCATGTCAATAGCTGTTTACCGGAATTTGATTTCTTTTTAAGTAAGTTTTTTTTAATTCTTGATTCCTGTTTCAAAATTATACGGAATACCTGCATAAAAAAAATACTTGTTGATACGATTTATAAATTTTTAGGAGCAGATTTATAAATCGTATCAACTAAAAAACAACTCCCAAGTAAGTGTTAATAGTCGTTTACAGAAATTTAGATTTTTTACAAGACTTCATTTTCTTTTTTTAATTTTCACCCTTTAAAGTTTTATAAATTATATAATCATACTGTTACATATTTTGTCCAAAACATCATGAAAAATGAGAAAAATTAACATTTATTTTAAAATTGTCTTTTTACATGATGTATAATTTTTTTTAATTTCTTGATTTCTATTTCAAAACTATAAGGAATAAATGTTTAAAAAAAATACTTGTGGATCCGATTTATAAATTTTTAGGAGCCGATTTATAAATCGGCTCCACTAAAAAATCTCTTTTAAGTGAGTGTTAATAGTCGTTTACAGAAATTTATATTTATTTACAAGACTCATTATCTTTTTTTAATTTTCATCCCTTATCTGAGCCTTCTTTTTCTGCTTTTTTGTTGATTTTCTTCTTGTGAAATGTCATTATTTGTTTCCTGAGATCCTCCTTTTAACAAAAACAATAAAGATTTTACAATTCCCGAATCCTTAAAAATCTCATCCAAAGCAGAAAAAGGAATATTATTTTCCTTCGCCGTTTTTTCACAGATATTACTCATTTCCTGAATAAGATTTTGGGAATCAGATCGGTCTTTATTCGGATTTCTAAACCTTTCATACCTTATCGATTTTTCAAGGGTACTTAAAACAGAATCCAGATATTTTTTTCTTTCACCAGCAAAAATATTTGGATTGGACACCAGAAGAGAATTCTTGTTATTAGATGTACTATTATTCCTGTTTTGTAGTTCTTCTGTAATCTACTTTGCTTGTAGTTTTATTTTTTAGAAGTCTGTATTGTGATTTGCCTTGAATGGTAAGTAAAACTATTTGATTTTTTCTATCTGTTGTTACTTTTTACTCTTGCAAACTTAGGACAGCATCATTCACATAAAAAAATCTTTTTGGGTATCTCAAAAAATTCTTTCCACTGGAGTCCAATAATTTTTTCAGAAACTCCTGAATCCTGCGTACAAAAAGATTTCGGGGCCTCCATTTCAATGCTTTCCATTCCGGTTTATGTGCCTGTTCCTGTACTATGGTCATTGTCAAAGAAAAAGTCGGAACCTCAGTCATACGAATCAATTCAATCATAATTACTTAACATTAATAGAACACATCCAATATAAAAAAGACAAATCCAGCTGTTACGACTGTAAAGGACAAAGAAAAAAGTCGAGTGTCCTCGAAACCAAATCAATTCAATCATAAATATCTGAGCTTATATAAAATTACCTCTGTTTTCTTCCAATATGAGTAAAAAACACCTATGCTTTCCTTTTACCTGAGTAAAATAGACACAGGTTATGCCTTAACCTGTGTAAAAATTACGCAGGTTTTCCTTCAACTTGAGTAAAATCTACTCACCTTATCATAATATTTGTGTAAAATAGTATCAGAGCTACATTCTCATTTTATGTAATGATATACTTTAAGGCCTAACCTGTGTGAAAATTGCGCAGGTTTTCATCCAACCTGCGTAAAATTTACCCACCTTATTATATATACCTGTGTAAATAGTATCAGGTTACATCCTTACCTGCATAAAATGGATACAGGTCGGCTTATTTTTCTTTCCATAACTCATCATCTTTTTTTTCTTTCAATAGCAAAAAATATTTTAAACAACATAAGTAGGTGATTGTCATATTTTTGTGTTGTTGTGTCTTATTTTTTTCAGAGCTCTAAAAAAAGTGTGGCTTACGAGAGCGAGAGCGAGAGCAAGATGTGTCTTTGTACGTACAAACTTTTCAAGTTGTACTACAAAGACGATCTTGCTTTTTTGCAAAAAGGGGAAAAACTTCGGAACTCAGTTTTTATTTTTTGAAATCTTAAAAGGATTCAAATTAACCCAGTATATTCTTTTTTAATCTTTGGAAATTCTACGTTATTCCAGCTTGTTCTTATTTAGCCCAAACCCTACGAATACTATTGCTTTCACGGTTTTTATACTTCAATTTTGCAAATATTTTTCAATCAAATTATTATATACAAATGAAGAACTATGGCGAAAAAGAAGCACGTATTTTCATAAGAATCCAAAAACACAGGAAAGAAAGCTGGAAAAAGCTTTGTTTCAAAAAACAAATTTCTTTGAGCAGCTTAATTACCAATTCAGTGGAGAACAGAATTTTTGATGATGAAAGAAGAAAAATCCTGGCATTTATTGAAAAACAGGACAATATTTTCGTAAAGATTGAAACTAATATCAATCAAGTGGCAAAAATAGTCAATGCTCAAAAATTTATGAATGTCGAAGCTTTGAAAGGGTTTAATGAAAAACTAAAAACAATTACTGAACTGAAAGAACAGCAAAACAAAGTTTTTACAAAAATTTATTATTTAATTGCTAAAAATTGTTAATCTTCTCGGATCTAAATCCATTTCTAACAATGAAAAAAAAGAAAAATGGAGCTATGTTTTTTAGAAAGCAATAGCTCCATTTTTCTTTGATAGTTTTAGACATGCAAACTAATTTTATTAATAAATAGTTAGTGTTTGCTAGATTCTATGGTACTTAATACTTAATATTGCATAAATACAATAAAATTAACGACTGCTATTTATGTCAAGTAAATTAGATAATACAGAAATTGAAGATAAAGCTAATTCACTTCTCAATGATACTTTATCTGAATTGTTTAGGTCAAAAAATTTAAAAATGATCAAACATGAGTCTGGAAGAAGGGAAATCGGAATCGACTTTTTCTATCAAATCGTTGATAGAGAAGAGTCCGTTGATGAATTTATTTTTCTTAATCAAAATAAGGGCAAAAATGCAGTTGTAAAATCAAAAAAAAATGCAGACGTTATTTCTTATCCCTTAACAAGTTTAAGACATCCGATTTCGTGGTATAATAAAATTTCTGATCCTTTTGTTTTTACCCTCTGTGATATTGTATCAAATAAAATTTATTATTATTTTATTCAAAATGATGACACTATTCTAAATAGGATAAGTGAACAAAAAAATAAAAAGGTAAAGAGTTTTCAAATATACATCCCGAAAGATAATATTCTCAATGAGGAGAATTTTGATAAATTTCTTGATGAAATAAGTACAGCAAAGATTAAACAAATTGAAAAGTTACATGGAAATCTATTTGAATCTCATAAATCGGATTACTCCATTTTTAAAAAGGAAACGGAAGGACTACATACCATTGATAAACTTAATTACATAATAGAAAAGTTTGAGTGTATAAAAGTTATCCCTAAAAATATTCTAAGCGAAATATTATATCATACTTTTGGAGAAAATACATATCTTAATGATATGAGTATATCTACAAATAATGAGGAATTTTATAATATAATAAAAGACTTCGATGTTAACAGAAAAAGAAAAACTTATAAAATTTCCGGTGGCCATACTTTTGTAGAAAAACAAGAAGAAAAAATAAAATCTATAATTAGTTTCTTTCGCATAAATGCAATTGAACATATTTATTTTCGAGGCAGAATATTAAAAGAAGGAAATAGGTTCTGTATCCATAATCTTTTTCTTTCAGGAACTTGCAACTGTGAAAGGTGTACTTTCGAGAGATTAGATATAAGAAAAACAGAAAATCTTTTAAAACTTAATAAACCTGAGTATTCGAGTTATGAGAAACTAAGGAAAGCATACGCCTCATTTTTATTTGGAAATGTAGAACAGTCAATAGATATATTTTTAGATATATACAGAAATGAAGACAAAAATAAAAATCCTATCACCTATCTGATTGCGAAATTAAATTTGTTAGAATTAAAGCAACTAAGCGAAAGTAGTTTTTACTTTGATGATGAAACAAAAAAGAGATTTAAAGATGTAGATGATAAATCGGAAGAAAAATTTATTTTAGATAAAGCACAACATTTTTTAGATATATATAAGACTTTAAAAGATTTTCGATTTGTTTACCGGAATATTGTGTACATAGACAATTTGCTTTTTGAATTACAAAAAACTTGGTTAAGAGATAGAAAAGGGGGGTGGACATCAAACACACAATTACTTGAATTACAAAGTAATTTCTTGAGAATTCATAATTTCTTTAAATTTAATTTTGTTCTTCTCAATCAATACAACGAATATGAACAATTATGTCGAAAAATATTAGAAGGTATACTCATTATTTATACATTAAGAAACCCTGACTATGAAAAGTATGAATTTGATTTTAAAATACTTGAAATGTGGATGTTCTATGTTAAAAGTGAAGATGCTGCATTTTTGTTAAATAAGTATGAAATAAAAAGTATTAAAATACAAAGTTCCAATCTTATTTTAGGACAGTTTAAGATTTATATAGATAATTTGATAAAATCAGTTAATAATCTTGAAAAAAATAAAGATAAATATAGATTAGTTCAGAAAATTAGTAATATTATTCAAAATATAGTCAGCATTATTTCTAAAGTTGAAATTGATAAAGAAAATTTAAATATTCTTTTTTCAAAACTTTTAAAATTCATCAAAATAAACAAGATTGAAAGATTATCTCTTGTTTCAGATTTAATGAAGGTTGTTTCAGAAAAAGAAGATATAATCTCTAAGGAGAACTTATTTGAACTTATTAAACTTGGTGTTGATGATAATGTAAGAATATCTAATTTTTCTTTTCTTACAAAACTCTATTTTGAAAAAGCTACCTCAGAAGAAATTATTGATATAATCAAAGGTATTAATGATGTTTCAAATATTGAGGATATTGATTTTTCCAAAAAGGATAACTATTTTAAGTATTGGTATGGATTAAGTTTTTTAGATGATGAACTACAGAATAGAATCAAACAAAAGGTTTGTAAAGAGTTAGAAAACAATTTTAATTCTGAATTATATAGTACAGCAGTTGTTTTGGATACTATTGTGCCTCGCTTAGGAGATCAATTATTAGAAAAATTCATTGAGGGAATTCCTAACTTATCAAAAGAAAGAGAGGCATTTGGTTCACCAGAGAATTATAGACTGGATCAGGCAATTAATATTTTTTTTAAATTAGGATTCTCTCTAAAAAAATTAGAAAAGTATATTGATTATAATGTTTCATCTAAAAAAGATTATTACGATTGGCTAGTACATTTGGATACATTTGATTATTCTAAGTTCAATCCTTACTGGTTAATAGGAAACAATTTAAAATATTATATTAATACTTTTAAAAAATCAAAACCTCTTCTTGATTATTTGAAAGAGTATCTTAAAAGCGACTATGATAATGAAATTGGAAAATTTTATTTAGAAAACTTGGTAGATTGATTGTGCAAAAGAAATAGTAGTCATTACTTTGAACGGGTAGCAAACTTTATAGGGTGCGATTCGATTGAAATGACAAATGCTAGGATACATAAACCACTAAGATTACAATTACCTCGCTGCTTCTTTAAGATTAAAATCCCTCATTGAAATATGAGTTTTTTTAGTAATTACTTCGTAGTTATCTGGCAGTCGAAACAAGGGTTTAGGCTTGGGGGTAAATAATATATTTCATGTATGAACATTCTAACTAGGTTTTGTACAAAATGCAAGATTGAAAAATCCATTCATGATTTTGCCATTAGCAAAGCAACTAAAAGTGGTCGTAGGCATCGTTGTAGCAGTTGCAGAAATGCAAGAAGAAGAGAAATTTACAAAAACCCTGAACTAAGAAATTGGAACAAAGTATGGACATTCGATAAGTGCAAAAATGAAGCACTCAAATATACAAATAGAACTGATTTTGTCCACTATTCTTCATCTGCTTATCATCGTGCGATAATTGAAGGCTTTTTAGATCAAATTTGCTCGCATATGACTCCTCGGCGGAAGCCACATAAATTTTGGAATTTTGATCAATGTCAAAAAGAAGCACTAAAGTATACAACCAAAGTTCATTTCAAAAGAGATAATTCATCAGCTTATAGTATTAGTCTAAGAAAAGGTTGGATTCCTCTTATTTGTTCTCACATGAATGCAGTAGGTAATCAAAATAAAAGATTGGTATATGCTTATGAGTTTCCAAATAACGCTGTATATGTTGGTTTAACCTGTAACAAGGAAGGGAGGCAGGCACAACATCTAAAAGAAAAAACATCGCCAGTATATAATTATTCTTTGAAAAATAACCTGAATCCGGTATATAAATCAATTTCAAAATCATACATTGCTGCTGATAAGGCTCAGAAATTAGAAGATAAGACAATTAAAATCTATAAACAAAATGAGTGGATAATTTTAAATAAAGCAAAAGCAGGTGGACTGGGGTGGAGCGAAAAAAAGTGGACGTTTGAAAAGTGTCAAAAAGAAGCACTTAAGTACAAAACTAGAAGTGATTTTCAAGATAATAGTAATAATGCTTACAATGCAGCTCATAGAAATAATTGGATGCAAGTATGTGACCATATGATTTATAAAAGATCGCCAAAAGGTACTTGGACTTATGAAAGTTGCAAACAAGCAGCATTGCAATGCAAAACTAGAAGTGAATTTCGATCAAGATTTGGTGGGGCAGTAAGTAAAGCACGTGCAGAAGGTTTTTATGAAGAAATTGTTTCACATTTGAAGAAATGGGAAAATAGAACAAAATCAATATGAGACTTATCCATTTTAGTTAACAGAATAAAAGAGATTATCCTTTAAAGAATAACTGACAGTTTTTTAGTAACCGTACATCCAAACTGTCAGATCAAGTAGTACCTATTACACATAATACTTAACCTATTTTTAAAGTTATTTAATTTGATGATAAGTGTTCAGATTAAATCGTGACTAATTCATATTAGCCTACTATCGGATTATCCAATATCTTATCTGTTGAAAGATAAAAATATGCATTTTCCTGTTTAAGAATATTTTTAAGAACATACTGATTAAAGTAACTTAGTTCAATATACAATAAGCGATTATAGTCTTTCAGGTTTTTATGATCTTGATATCTTAAGATGAGTTCGTTCATCTTATTTCTGAAATATGAATTTACTTTTCTTTCATTTTTAGAATAATCTTGCATATACCTATGGGAAGCATTAATTGCAATATAAATTAGATTATAAGCCTTTGATAGTGGAAAAGTTGGCTGAAGACCATCAACGACCTGTTCAATGGTCTGATCATCAATTACCATCTTTAAATATTTATTTGATTGGTCATTTATATAACTTTTGATTTCTGACCAATAAACTTCTCTCCATAAAATTTTTTTGTCTTCAACTGAGTAAGTCCTTTCTTTTAAGATTTTATCTAATTCTGAAACAGAAAGTAAAGTACCGGAGGTTTTAATTATATTTGGAATCCAGTTTATTTTTGTAGAGTTGATCGTTGGAAGAGACGGTTCTGATGAATAAATATAATCATACGAATCAAAATAGTATATGTTGGGAATCAGAATCTTTCTGTCAATAAGGTTGTTTATTACAGAATAATATTCATGAGATGATGCATGAACTTGAAACTTAAGTTGTTTAAAATACGAGAAGTCCAATGTATTCTCAAATGTACCTTTATATGATTGTATGAGTAATACTAAATATATTTCATCAAAAATACTGATATCATTTAGTGTATAATTTAGGTTATAGTATTCAGTATAAAAGTTTTTCCAAACAATTTGCAGTTCTTTCCTTTTTTCTTCGAGAGCCACATTTGTATTATGAAAGCACTGTTCACAATTACAATTTTTTGTGTAATCATGGTTACAATAGATACATAATTTAGCTAAATCATTACCATAACCATTTTTTCTAACTTTTGTGTAAATTTGATTATTACAATATTCACATTTCTCTTGATTAAGTTTGTATGGTAGTTGTTTGTAAAAACTACTTACTTTTACTTTAGGATATTTCTGACAAATCTCTGAAATTTTAACTCCATTTTCATAATCTGCTATTGCGGCTTCTATCTCATCCTCTGTTAAAGATCTTATAGAAGATTTGGGATTTTCAAAATAATATTTTTCCTGAGTCATTTTTGTGTAATTTGGGAAGATTCTTACCTGAATAAATTTTCATTTGTTTTATTAAATATACTTATAAATTTCATACATCAATCATTATTTAGGGTAAGTAATAACAGTCAATTATTTTTTTGTAACAAGCTTTTTAAATTCTTCATGTCCTCACTGACTTGTTTATCCAGAATTTTAGCATAATGCTGAGTCGTTTTAATACTTTTATGGCCTAACATTTTACTCACACTTTCCATAGATACATTATTTCCTAATGTTACTGTTGTGGCAAATGTATGTCGGGCAGCATGAAATGTAAGTTTTTTATTGATTTCACAATTATCGGCAATGGTTTTCAAATATTCATTGATTTTCTGATTGGTATAAACAGGCAGTAATTTACCTGCTTCCAAAGTGAGAGGATGATTTTCATATTTTCGGATGATTTCTTCAGAAATAGGTAACAAAGGTATATTTGAAATAGTACTAGTCTTTTGTCGGTTGGTCATAATCCATAAGTTACCATCAATTCCTGTAGAAATATGTTCTTTCGTTAAATTATAAATGTCAATGTATGCTAGGCCTGTATAACAGCTAAAAATGAAAATGTCCCGCACCAGATTTAATCCCTGACCTGAAAAATCTTTATCCTGCATGGTTTTAATTTCCTCCTCTGTAAGAAAATTTGCGGTAACCTCATTAAACTTTCCCTTGTAATACACCACCAAGTCCTTTTCAATCCAATTGTTATGGTAACATATTTTCAGAATCTTTGCTAGATTTTTGGAATGCTTAACTGTAGAATTATTATTGCATTTTGCCACTGTTCTAAGAAAGAAATCAAAATCATTGAGGAATGCAGGCTCTATTTTTTTGATATTAATATCTGACTTTTTAAAAAAGTTCCATAGAAACTTTTTTAAATGGGATAAACATGTTTTATAATTTTTGAGAGTAGCCAGTGCATATTCTTTTCCAATGAGTTTTTCCATTCTGTTATTATGCTCTTGGAAAATCGAGATTAGATAGCGTTCTGTCTCTTGCTTTCCTGTTAAAAGATTCCTGATATCCATTGCGTCAAAGGATTCACCTGATAGAATAAGGTTTCTTTCGATTTCAAGGATCTTTGATAGCAAAACGTCAAAATACTTGTTTGTTGTGCGTGCCTCTTCAGAATTGCCTTTTAAACGGCTCATTTCCGAACTCCATTTAGATGCCTCTACAGTTTTACCTGTTGAGAATTCAGCTCGTTTTCCATTAACTGTAATTCTTAAATAAACTGGGACACACAAATTGCTTTTTGCTTTAGATTTTTTAGCATAGAATAATACCGAAACTTTGGTGTTCATGATTATTGATTTTAAAGGTTAAATTACTTTTCTGTGACCCGCTAGTCAAGATGTTCAAATTTTGAACAGGCTTGCTTTGATAGCGGGACTTTCGGAGAAATTCGGTTACCTAAAAAATTAATAAGCTCAGGTAACCGAAAAGGGCACCTTTACTTTGAGAGAATTTGATTTATTTTGATATAAGATCAAAAAAATACCCCCTCAAATTGTACAATTTGAGGGGTTTTGTTAGAAATTGTTTAATTTCCAGTGGTTTCTCCAGGAATCGAACCAGGGACACATGGATTTTCAATCCATTGCTCTACCAACTGAGCTAAGAAACCATTATATTTTTGTTGATTACTTCGTTGTTTTAAAGTGATGCAAAAGTAGTAAGTTTTCCTATATGAAGCAAGTATTAACTGTACTTTTTTAAAATAAAAATAAAACCTACTGATTTTCAGCTGAATTATTTTCCTGTTCCTTTCTGATATGATCACTCATCTCTTCCAATACAGGCTTTATCGTACTTTCCGGAAGATCACTGATTCGGATATACATCAATCCGTCGATAGCATCATTGAAGTTCGGATCCACATTAAAAGCAATCACTTTCGCATTCTGTTTGATGTATTTCTTGATCAGAACAGGTAATCTTAGCTCAGGTTCAAGATCATCAATAATTTTGTCAAGCTTATTCAGATCAGACTCCATTTCCTCAAAGAAAATATTTTTATCCCGGTCGCGAAGTTTTACCTTGTACTCGTTTCTTGGTGTGATATACTGTGCAACTGCTGAATCAAAGTAGTTTGAACGCATGAATTCAATCATCAGAGATTTCGAAAACTCAGAAAATTTATTGGAAATACTTACACCGCCCATCAGAAACTTATGATCGGAATTTCTTAAACATACATGAACTATTCCTCTCCACAAAAGGAAAAGCGGCAGTGGCTTCTGCTGATATTCTTCACAGATGTAAGCACGGCCCATTTCGATTACTTTTTTGAAGAATGGATGAATGTCCTGTTCAAACTCAAATAAAGAACTTGTGTAGAACCCTTTGATACCGTATTTCTTCATAACCTCTTTCCCTAAAGCCATTCTGTAGGCCCCGGCAAGTTT
Organism: Chryseobacterium lathyri; assembly: GCF_030812195.1. Classification (GTDB taxonomy): domain Bacteria; phylum Bacteroidota; class Bacteroidia; order Flavobacteriales; family Weeksellaceae; genus Chryseobacterium; species Chryseobacterium lathyri_A. The sequence continues at coordinate 184,165 of NZ_JAUSSF010000003.1, read as the reverse complement.
CTCTGCACTGCTGTCCCAAAGGAAAAGATGATGATAGTGCTTATCATATTCATCAAGGTCAAACGGAAGATTGCTTCCTTCTCCCACAGCCCGGAAAGTAAGCTCTCTCTGGCGGCCGATCTCTCTCATTACAGAAGGAATTTCCTCATAAGTTGTGAAATAGATTTCGTAATTTCCATTGCTGAACAGCATCTTGTCTGTACCCTTCAATCGGTTGATATCTTTCAGTATGTCTTCCTTAGGGGTTTCATCAATGATATTCTGAACGATATTTTCTTCTTTTAACAGCGGAAACTTTAACGTTAAATTTTTAAGATTGATGCTTTGGGCCAATGATTTTCTCTTTTCGTAATAAGATTTCATCATATATACCTTACGCTTCAGAAATTCCCCCAGTTCTTCAATGGTTTCCATCTCATCCATGGCCTTTACAGTGATTGGCTTTCCTATCCTGATTCTGATCGGTTTTTCCCTGTCGTTCATCATTTCCGCAGGAAGCATCAGTGTCTGTAAACTTGGATGAAGCTTGGCGACCTGGTAAAACAGGCGGCTGTTTTTAGCATGGAAATATAAAGGAACTACTGGTACCTTAGCCATTCTGATCAGTTTAAGGGCTGGTTTTTCCCAGTCTCTGTCGAGGATCTCTCCGTAAGGATTATTCTTATTGGAGACTTCTCCGGCTGGGAAAATACCTACACAGCCTCCGTTCTGAAGGTGCTTCAGGGTTTCACGCATTCCCGAAGTGCTGCTGTAAGCTTCCTTTCTGTTTTCAAAAGGATTTACAGAAATCACGTACGGTTCCATGGGTTTAATCTTTTCCAGAAGGAAATTCCCCATTACTTTAAAATCCGGACGTACTTCCGAAAGTATTTTACACATTAAAATTCCGTCAATAGCACCTAAAGGATGGTTTGAGACCAGAATAAATGGTCCGGTTTTAGGAACTTTTGCCAGATCTTCTTCAAAAGCGATATAGCTTAAGTTTCTTTCTCTTACAAATGAGTCGAAAAAATCCTTGCCTTCTTTATCTTTTAATTTGTTGTATAATCTATTAACTTCATTGATTTTGGCAATGCTCATCACAGCTGATGCGACCGGGTTTTTCAGGAACCCAATTTTGCTTAAGCCGGAAGCTGTGATAAGATCGTTTTTCGAAATTAAACTCATATGTGTTTAGTCGCAGTTAAAATTATTGTGTTACCATTTGGACCGTATTTTTGGAAATTTGCTCCAATAATACATTTTTTTCCTGGTAAAATTTGTCAATATGATCCATCTTCGCATTTCTTACTGTGAATAAAGATACATTTTTAACTGCTTTAGTTTTAAATATTTTTTGAAGTTGATCATTAAGCTCATCCACCTGGTTGAATTTGTCTTCCAGGCATAAAGCCAATGAAATAGCAGAATTCTGCATCAGAGATACCTTGATCTTATATTTGGAAAGATATCCGAAAATAAGACTCATATGGTCTTCTGCAATGAATGAGAAATCTCTTGTTGATATCTTTAACAGAACCTGGTTCTCTTTTAAGATGTAAGATTCTTCATGCTGGTTTTTATCTGAAGCTCCCACTTTAGTTCCTGCTTTGGTAGGATCTACGAAAGATTTTACATAAAAAGGAATATTTTTTTGCTGTAGAGGCTGTAACGTTTTCGGGTGAATGACGCTTGCACCGTAATAAGCCATTTCAATGGCCTCTTCATAAGAAATATTTGAAAGAAGAGAAACATCACTGAATTTCCTTGGATCTCCGGTCATTACTCCCGGAACATCTTTCCAGATTGTCATGGCTTCCGCATTCAGACAATATGCAAAAATAGCGGCAGAGTAATCAGAACCCTCTCTTCCTAAAGTTACCGTAAAATTATTGTCGTCAGAACCGATGAATCCCTGCGTTACATAGCAGATATCTGTATTTAAAGTTGAAATGAATTCCTCTGTTTTTACCCAATCTACCGTACCTTCCCTGTAAGAACTGTCGGTTTTGATATAATCTCTGGCATCCAGCCATTGATTGGTAAACTGAATTTCGTTCAGGTATTCACTCAGGATTTTTGTAGAGATCATTTCCCCGCAGCTTACGACCTGGTCATAGACGAAGCTGTAATTAGGAGATTTGTTTCTTCTTAAGAAAGAATCGATATCATCAAAAAATATATTGATCTCAGCAAAAACTGCATGGTTTTCAGGAAACAGGCCTTCCGCAATCTCGATGTGTTTTCGTTTTATCTTTTCAATCTCAGTTTGATAGTTATCCTTCTTGAAATAAAGTTCTACAACCTTTTCCAATTCATTTGTCGTTTTGCCCATTGCTGAAATAACCAGCAGACATTTGGCAAATCCCTGGCTTTGTAAAACCATGGACACATTTTTTACACTCTCGGCATCTTTTACAGATGCTCCACCAAACTTGAAAATTTTCATTAATTTGTTAAAAATAAAATTGTTAGATTAAAAATTACATGAGTTTTTTACGGAGGTCAAAATTATAAATTTACAACGAGATATGAAAGTTTCTGGCGGCCAGATGAAATTAAGATTTAATTAAAATTGAAACTTAATGAATATTATCAGAATTTCATTGATTTATTATCATCAAATGGGGATTAATGATGCAGTGATAATTTTAAGCCTACATCATTGTTGCTTTCGTATGATATTGAAAAACAACCGTTAAGGTCTTTTCTAATAAAAGCTTTCTTTCTCCGATAAATTTTCCGAAATTTGGGGAAAACGTAAAAAGAAAAATATGTCAAATCAACCATTACAGACTTTAGGAGAATTTCTTATAGATAAACAGGACGACTTTCAGTATTCTACAGGTGAATTTTCCCGTCTTCTGAGCGCCATAAGATTGGCTTCAAAAGTGGTAAACAGAGAAGTAAATAAAGCCGGAATTGTAGATATAACAGGAGCTGCCGGAAACCAAAATATCCAGGGCGAAGAACAGCAGAAACTTGATGTGATTGCCAATGAAATTTTTATTACGGCTTTGTCTCAGAGAGAGGTTGTTTGTGGTATTGCTTCAGAGGAAAATGATGATTTTATTGACATTAAATGTGGCGAAAACGGTCATTTAAGTAAATATGTCGTGCTGATCGATCCTTTGGACGGATCTTCCAATATTGATGTGAATGTTTCCGTTGGAACTATTTTCTCTATTTACAGAAGGGTAACAGAACCCGGGACTCCGGTTCAGCTGGAAGATTTTCTTCAAAAAGGAATCAACCAGATTGCAGCAGGATATGTGATCTACGGTTCCTCTACCATGATCGTTTATACTACTGGGAATGGCGTGAACGGATTTACGCTGGATCCCTCATTGGGAACCTATTATCTTTCTCATCCTAATATGACATTTCCTACCAATGGGAAGATTTATTCCATCAACGAAGGAAACTATATCAAGTTCCCTCAGGGTGTAAAAAATTATCTTAAATACTGCCAGATGGAAGAAGGAGACCGTCCTTATACCTCAAGATATATTGGTTCTCTGGTGGCAGATTTCCACAGAAATATGCTGAAAGGAGGAATTTATATTTATCCTTCCTATTCCCAGGCTCCGAACGGAAAACTAAGATTGCTGTACGAATGTAATCCTATGGCATTCCTTGCAGAGCAGGCTGGAGGAAAAGCGACGGACGGATTCAGAAGAATTCTTGAAGTAGAACCTACGGAGCTTCATCAGAGAATTCCGTTTTTCTGCGGAAGTATTCAAATGGTAGAAAAAGCAGAGGAATTCATGCGGATTGACAGTGTAAAATAATGAAAGCAAAATATTTCAGATATTTATTAGAATTTAAACGCCCGAGCGGAACGTCTCGCGGCGTTTTACATGAAAAAGAAACCTTTATTTTCGAAATTGAAGCAAACGGGAAAATAGGAACAGGAGAGTGTGCTTTATTCAGGGGGCTGAGTTTTGATGACAGACCGGATTACGAAGAAAAGCTGCAATGGCTCTGTGAAAATATTAATCAGAATTATCTGTATTTAAAAGAAGAACTGAAAGAATTTCCGTCTATATGGTTCGGGTATGAGCAGGCGGTTTTGAATCTGAAATACGGAGATCATCTGTATTTTCCAAGTGAATTTACTGAAGGAAAATCTGCTATCGTGATCAATGGGCTCATCTGGATGGGAGATATTCAGTATATGGAAGAGCAGATCCAGGAAAAGCTTGAAAAAGGATTCCACTGTATTAAGCTGAAGATTGGCGTCGATTGGGAATCTGAACACAAAATCCTTCAAAAATTAAGAGGAAAATTCTCAAAAGAAAAGCTGGAACTCCGTGTAGATGCCAATGGCGGATTTAGTAGGGAAGAAGCTAAAATCGTTCTGCAGCAGCTTGCAGATCTTCATATTCATTCTATTGAGCAGCCTATCAAGGCTGGAAACTGGAAAAATATGGCATTTTTATGTTCAGAAACTCCAACTCCCATTGCTTTAGATGAGGAGCTGATAGGAATTACAAATCCTGTTGAAAAGAGAAAACTTTTGGAAACCATTAAACCGCAGTATATTATTCTTAAACCTGCGTTGGTTGGTGGTTTTGCCGGCTCAGACGAATGGATCTCACTTGCAGAGGAGCAGAATATTGGCTGGTGGATCACTTCTGCCCTCGAAAGTAATATTGGACTGAATGCTATTGCACAGTATACATTCACAAAAAAAAATCCGATGCCGCAAGGTTTGGGAACCGGATCTTTATTTGTAAATAATTTTGAATCTAGGTTAGAACTGAACAATGAGATGCTCTGCTTTAAAACCCACAGAGAAAGTAATTAAATCTCTGGGCAGATAGGGTTGTACATATGCTCTTCATCCCATGATGTGCAGCATCTTCTTCTTGTATCCCAATTGTTACAACCAAGTGGAACTATACCTCCTTTAATTACTTTTAGTTCAGCTTTTTTAAGTTTTTTCATGTTTTTCATAGTAAAATGGTTTTAAATTTGATTAATATGGTAAATATCAATCTCTTTTTTTTATTACACAAGAATTTAACTCAAATTAACTAAAATCACAAGATAAGGAATTATTTTGTCAATATTATCTGTTGAAACTTAAATTAAGAGATGTACAAAAAGCTTCTTTAAACTAATAAAGAAGATAGAGCTGGATTGTAAAAATGAAACTAAAAAAGTAGTATTAGGGTCGGATAATTTTATTTTAGAGGTTGATACTCACTATTAAATCACGTCTTTTACAAAAATTGCTTTCTTAATATATCTTACTATGTAGGAAAACTTGTTTTTAATTCTTTTCATGATAAAATATTTTATTTCTCTTTATAATGATTTACAATCTTTATGCCATTTAAAGCAATAAACAAAACTTTAACATATAATTCATTTTATAAGAGTTTTTAATTAATCTTTAAGAAATAATTGTGAAAATATTTTCGTTATTCTTTATTCTGCCTGTGATTAGGTTTCTGTCAATTCCATGTAAATTCTGGAAAATATCATTTTGAACCATTGAGCTGGAAAGATATCCCCAATGATTTCCTATCTGATATTTGAGGCTGCTCAGGATGTCGTCCTCTACAAAAGTACAGTCAATAATGGAAACGAGATCTTTCATTCTCTCAATATCGCTTGGGCCATTTTTACCTAGTCTGGGAGTCAGGATATTTTTAGTGAATTGTGAAATTCCCAAGACTGTATCTTTTCTGTTCAGATAAACAGAAATACGGTTGGCCAGTAGCGGAAGCTTATTATATGAATCTTCGGAATCTTCGAAAACCTTATACGTTACATCAGCATTTAAAAGCAGGACCTGATCGATAACGCGGAGGATATTTTCCTTTTTAAGGCTGTACAACATACTTTGAAGAACCCTATTTCCAAGAGAATGGGCCATCAGGTGTATTCTTTGATTGCATGGAGCCAGGTCGCGGGTTGAAAAAATATCTTTTAAAAACTGGGTGTAAAAATAAAACAGCCGCATCAGTGATGATCCGGAATTAATACTTGATGCCTTATCATCAAAATAAGTCAGTGGAATAATACTGCTTGATGCGGGCCAGCTCACGAACAGAATATGCTCTATGGGTGATGCCGGATTATCGACAAACAGTTTTTTAAGATCGATAATTGCCCTTAGTTCATCATCAAAATCATACGCATACCCATGAATGAAGATCAGAACATCGCTTCTTTCCTTTGTAGAAGACATATTCTTGTATAATTCATAGAACATTCTTTGGGTTCCACCGAGATTATTGGCTGTGAGTGTTGAAGTTTTTATGCCTTTTTCATTCCGTAAAACTTCCAGGACATCTTCATAGCCCTGCTTTTCCGGCTCAGAAAATAATTTGTAATTTAAAATATTACGGTTGGTAGAATCCTTCTTCTTTCTGGTTGCTGCAGTAGGCTCTTTATAAGTGTCAAAATCACATTTTGCGATCCTGAAATTGGGAATAGAGTATTCATCATTGGAAAATGAATCTGCCTTTTCGCCTTTGTGACGGACGATCTTACGATTGCTTAGGATGTAAACAGCCATAGTCAGTAATTTTGGAAACAGTTTTTAGTTTTATCTAAAGTTAACTAAAAATAATGAAATTATTACCCGTTCAGCATTTAGATTATCATTTCCGTAAGCTCTAAATTTTCCGTAACTTTGCCAAACTTTTTTTGCATACAATAAAAGCTAATTTAAATGGAAGAAGAAAAAAAATCACTCAATTTTATTGAGCAAATTATTGAAGATGATATGGCAAACGGTCTGAAAAAAGAACAGATCCGTTTCCGTTTTCCTCCTGAGCCTAACGGTTACCTGCATATTGGTCATACGAAAGCCATCTGCATCAACTTTGGGCTGGGCGAAAAATACAACGCTCCCGTTAACCTTCGTTTCGACGATACGAACCCTGAGAAAGAAGAGCAGGAATTCGTGGATTCTATCAAAAAAGATGTTGAATGGTTAGGTTTCAAATGGGATAAAGAGCTGTATGCATCCGACTACTTCCAACAGCTTTATGAATGGGCCGTACAGATGATTAAAGACGGAAAAGCTTATGTAGATGAGCAGCCTTCCGAAGTGATCACGGAGCAGAGAAAGAATCCTGCAGAACCGGGAATAGAGTCGCCGTACAGAAACCGTCCGGTAGAAGAATCTCTTGATCTGTTCGAAAGAATGAAAAACGGAGAATTTGAGGAAGGTTCAATGTCTCTTCGTGCGCAGATCGATATGGTTTCCCCGAATATGAATTTACGTGATCCTGTGATGTACAGAATCCTGAAAAGACCTCATCACAGAACAGGGACGGCATGGAAGATCTATCCGATGTACGACTGGGCCCACGGTGAATCAGATTATCTGGAGCAAGTGTCGCACTCATTGTGTTCATTAGAATTTGAGAATCACAGACCGCTTTATAACTGGTATCTGGAGCAGGTATATGATGAATCTAAAATAGCGCCTAAGCAAAGAGAATTCGCAAGAATGAATGTCTCTTATATGATTACTTCCAAAAGAAAGCTTCAAAGGCTGGTTGCTGAAAAAGTAGTGACAGGTTGGGATGATCCAAGAATGCCTACCATATCCGGAATGAGAAGAAAAGGTTTCACACCGGCATCGATCAAAAATTTCATTGAAAAAGTAGGCGTTGCCAAAAGAGAAAACCTGATCGAGATCCAATTGCTTGATTTCTGTGTGCGTGAAGATCTGAATAAAGTGGCAAAACGTGTGATGGCAGTCGTAGATCCGGTTAAGTTAGTTATTGAAAATTATCCTGAAGGTAAGGAAGAATGGCTTGAAACTGAAAATAATCCTGAACAGGAAAATGCAGGGACAAGAGAAGTTCCCTTTTCCAGAGAATTATACATCGAAAGAGAAGACTTTAAGGAAGAGGCTAATAATAAGTTCTTCAGGCTGAAATTAGGCGGGGAAGTTCGTTTAAAATCAGCCTACATCATCAAAGCGGAAAGAGTAGAGAAGGATGAAAACGGTGAGATCACTACGATCTATGCAACCTATGATGAAAAGAGCAAATCCGGAAGCGGAACCGAAGAAAGCTTAAGAAAAGTAAAAGGTACTCTTCACTGGGTATCTGCTACTCATGCAATCCCGGTAGATGTAAGAATCTATGATAAACTCTTTACTGTAGAGCAGCCTGATGCAGAGAAGGATGTAGATTTCCTGAACTTCATCAATCCTGAATCTGTAACAACCATTAAAGGATTTGCCGAGCCAAGCTTAAAAGATGTTGCTGTAGGAGAGCCGCTTCAGTTCCAGAGAATCGGGTATTTTACAAAAGATAAGGATTCTACGGATTCTAATTTGGTATTTAACCGTACGGTAACATTGAAAGATTCATTCAAACCGGAATAATATTAGAATAATTAAAAGTATAAAGCAGGACTTGTTGAAGGTCCTGCTTTTTTGTTTTCATTGTTTACAATTGAACAATAAAGATCATTTTTCTATTAATTCCCATTCATGTGTTATACCCTCTATCAATATAATTGATAAAAAAAAGTGCCTTTTAAAAGGCATTCTTGGACAATTTGCCTATTTTTGCACCTTCACTCGAGTTTCTTCCCCATAAAATAATAATATTTTGAAATTAATTAGCGTATATACGGGTTCTTTCAAAGGACTCTCAGAAGAAAGCTGGATGCTGGCGCTGGTCATGCTCATCAATCGTGCAGGTTCTATGGTGCTTCCTTTTTTGGGAGTATATATGACGGGGCATCTTCATTTCAGTATTGAAAACTCAGGGATTATTCTCAGCTTTTTCGGAATAGGTTCCGTATTGGGATCATGGCTGGGAGGGCTAATTACCGATAAAATTGGTGAATACCGCGTTCAGAGCCTGAGCCTGCTTCTGAGCGTACCTTTATTTTGCCTTATTCCGCTTTTTAAAACAGAAGTGGGGCTGGCCGCTATTATTCTTATCCAGAGTATCGTGAGCGAGACTTTCCGTCCTGCCAACTCAGTAGCCATTACAAAATATGCTAAACCTGAAAATATCACCAGGGCTTTTTCGCTTAACCGGATGGCTGTAAACCTGGGGTTTTCCATTGGGCCTGCATTGGGAGGAATATTATCTGCTATTTCTTATGAATTTTTATTTTTCAGTAATGCCCTGGCCGCACTGCTGGCAGGATTGATGTATATCCGCTTCTTCGGAAAACGGAATAAGCTGGCCTCACTGAAGCCGAAAAAAGTAAAAGAAGCTATTGCCGTTAGAAAAGAAAACTCTCCATACCGCGACGGAAAATTCCTGCTTTACAGTTTCTTTTGTATGCTGTTTGCCATCTGTTTTTTCCAGTTATTCAGCACACTTACTATTTTTTATAAGGATACTGCGCATCTAAGCCAGCAGAGTATCGGTTATATTCTCGGCTATAGCGGTTTCCTGATTGTACTTCTGGAGATGGGCTTTGTACAGATCGCGGAAAAATATTTCAACCTGGCCTTTACTTTGTTCATCGGAACTGTATTATGTGGGGTTTCTTATGTAATGCTGGTCTTTGATCATTCCATTCTTACACTTGTTGTTTCCATGACATTGCTGTGCATTGGCGAGATTTGGACACTTCCGTTTATGTCTACAATAACGGCCCTGCGTTCAGGCAAAAACAATAAAGGCGCTTATATGGGAATGAACGGAATATCCGTTGCGCTTGCTTTTATCATTACTCCATATGTAGGAACCATGACTGCAGACAAACTAGGCTTCAATATCCTGTGGATAGGAACGGGAGTATTGGCTGTGGGCATTGCTGTCGGGTTTTATTTTGTGATTCCCTGGATGCTTAAAAAAAGGGAAATTAATAGCTAAAGACCACGTGTTTTTTATATTATACATAAAGATACAGTAAAACTTTTTTAGCTTTGTGCTGATGACGAGATTATTAGCATTCTTTTTTATTCTCACTGTGTCGTTTTTCTTTTCACAGAAAAAGGATACTGCTGTTCTGATATCTGAGGTGAAAATTGATGTCTATAAGAAACCGGTTCCCTTTATGGCCTCTACAAAATCCGTTGCTGTTGTTTCTGAAAATCTTCTGGAGCAGAATCCTCCGGAAAGACTTTTGGAAGCTGTCAATCAAATTGCGGGAGCCAGAATGGAAGAGCGCTCTCCGGCCAGCTACAGGATATCAATCCGTGGAAGCACACTGAGGTCTCCTTTTGGCGTACGGAATATCAAAGTCTATCTGGATGATTTCATTTTGTCGGATGCTTCCGGGAATACCTATTTTAATATCATATCCCCGAAACTTATCGAAAGGATGGAGATCTATAAAGGCCCGGAAAGTGGAGATTACGGTGCCGTAACCGGTGGAACAGTACTTTTGCAGACCAGAAAATCAGATCATTTATCTGCCGGAATTTCTATAGGAAGTTACGGAACCTTCGAACAGAATTTTAATGTTGCCGGTCAGAAAGGAAAACATTTTTTTGAGCTTTTCCAGAATTATTACCAGACAGATTCTTACCGTGAGCAGTCGGCCGTAAAGAGGCAGCAGATCTATCTTAAAGATCATTTTAAATATGCTTCCGGGGCTTCATTGAATGCTGTACTATTATTTTCTGATCTGGATTATGAAACTCCGGGCGGACTTACCCTGCAACAGATGGAATCTGACAGAAAGCAGGCAAGGCCAGCTGCTGGTGGGCTTTTAGGCGCAAAGGAACAGAATGCAGGAATCCGCAATAAAATGGTTTTAGCAGGAATTTCACATGAAACTGCTATTAACCCAAATTTTTCACACTTTATTTTAGTACAGGGTTCCTATGTGGATTTTAAAAATCCTTTCATCACGAATTTTGAAAAAAGATTTGAAAGGAATTTCGCCTTGAGGACCCATTTTAATTATGAAAAAAGCTGGAACAATATATCCTTAGCGTTGAGGTTAGGATTTGAGGGTGGAAATCAAAATATTCTGGTTAAGAATTATAACAATAATAAAGGAATACCTGGTGATCCTCAGAATTTTGATCAGTTAAAAAATAATTCCGGCTTTTATTTTCTATCACAAAAACTGAATTTTAATGAAAAGCTTTTTACCGATATTTCGATAAGCTTAAATTCAAATTCCTACGAATGGGAGAGGATGTATCCGGTTTCTGGGAAGGATAAAGTGAAATTTAAAGAACAGTGGCTTCCGAACATTGGAATTACTTATCTGCTGGGAAAGGGATTTTCTATAAGAGGAAAAATAGGAAAAGGAAATTCTGCTCCTACAAGTGAAGAAATCCGGTCGTCCAACCAGGAGTTTAATGTTAATCTTGTTCCTGAATACGGCTGGAATAAAGAGATCGGCCTCAGAAAGCAGTTTGGAAATAGTATTTTTATTGAAGGAAGTTATTTTGATTTCAGAATGAAAGATGCTATCGTACGAAGGCAAAATGAAAGCGGACAGGAATATTTTACCAATCAGGGGAATATCACGCAGAAAGGGATAGAAATTCTTTTAGAGTCTAAAAATTTTAATCTTAAAAATGAAATATTCAGCAGCTTTAAGTTTAGGTTTTCCGGAAGCTTTTATGATTTTAAATTCAGAAACTACAAACAGCTGGACAATGATTTTTCAGGAAATAAGGTTACAGGAGTACCGGACACAACGGTAAACAGTTTATTCAATTTTGTTTTTTTTAAAAAGCTTACTGTAGACTATTCTCATTATTATATTTCAAAAATGCCTCTGAATGACGGCAATTCTGTCTGGTCAAAATCTAGCCTGGTAGGAAATGTCCGGTTAGGATTTCCAATACAGATTGATGGGGCAAAACTAAATGTATATCTGCAGATTCAGAACCTTTACAATACAAATTACGTTGCCGGTTTTGATATCAATGCCTTTGGAAGCCGTTTCTATAATCCTGCGGCAAAAAGGAACTTTATCTTTGGAGCCAATGTTGAATTTTAGCAGATTATAATTCCATCAGAATTTACAAATTTCAATTCAAATCTATACATCTGCAAAAGGCATCATTAATATTGCTTGGAAAGTATATTTTGAACAATCATCTGTGCATGAATACGTGAATTTTCAATAAACCAGAGATGGGTATCCTTTCCTCCGCATACAACGCCGGCCAGATACAGATTCGGGACATTGGTCTCCATGGTTTCCGGGGCGTACATTGGATTCAGGCAGTCACCCTGTAGTTCCAGTCCGGAGTTCTTTAAGAACTCAAAATCGGGAAGATAACCGGTCATGGCAAGAACAAAATCATTTTCAATTTCGTTGACCTGCCCGTTTTTATCTTTAAAAATAACAGAATTCTCGGTAATTTCCATTATTTCTGAGTTAAAATGAGCTTTGATACTTCCTTCTGCAATCCTGTTTTCAATGTCAGGTTTTACCCAGTATTTTACACTTTTGGAAATTTCGGAATGACGGATGATCATGGTTACATCGGCTCCTTTCCGGTAGGTTTCCAGGGCAGCATCTACTGCGGAATTACTTGACCCTACTACAACCACTTTCTGCTTTGCATAAGGATATGGTTCTGTATAGTAATGCTTTACTTTTGGTAGGTTCTCTCCGGGAATATTCATCAGGTTCGGGATATCATAAAATCCGGTGGAAATAATGACGTTCTTCGCTTTATAAGCTGTTTTTGAGGTTTCAATATCAAAGACATCTCCGGTTTTAGAAACTTTCAGAACTTTTTCATAGAGATTAATGTTGATTTCCTTTTGTCTTGCAATCCCCTGATAATATTCCAGAGCTTCCTGTCTGCCGGGCTTTGGAGCTGTTGAAATAAATGGGATACCGTCTATCTCCAGTTTTTCTGCCGTGGAGAAGAAACGCATATATAAAGGATAATGGTATAATGAATTGACAATAGTCCCTTTTTCTATGATCAGGTAAGTCAGATTGTTTTTCCGGGCTTCAAGAGCACAGTTGAGGCCTATAGGTCCGCCCCCGATAATAAGGATATCTAAAATTTCCATAAAACAAATTTACTTAAAACCACTATATTAAACAGAAAATTGACAACAGAACTTATCTATCATAAGTATTGTATTGGCACCAGTTTTGGTATTTTTATGAATTAAAAATTGAAAAGATGAAAAACTTCATTATTCCAGTATTGTCATTAACCTTGTTAGCAGGTTGTAAGAAGAATCCAGAAAAGCCTATTCCCAATGTGATAGATTCTATGGCTCAGGCCAGAGAAAAGAATATTGAGACGGCAATACAACAAAAGAAAACGGATGAGGTAGCTGTAAAGGCAGCTAACGATGGGATTCTGCAGGCTTTAAAAAGTAAAGATTATAAAACTTTTGCATCATTTATTCATCCGGAGAAAGGAGTCTCCTTCTCAATGTATGGATTTGTTAGTCCAAAAGAAGACAAGCATTTTTCTAAAGAGGACTTTGTGAAATTTCAGCCGACAAAGACGGTGTTTACCTGGGGTGCTCAGGATGGCTCAGGAGATCCGTACAAAGCAACCATCAATGATTATTTTGCAAAATGGGTTTTCTCCAAAGATTTTACCACTGCACAGTATTCATTAAATAAATTCCTGGGTGGCGGAAACTCACTTAATAATTTAAAAGAAATATATCCCGGTAAAGACTTTACTGAGAACTATATAAAAGGTACTGAAAAGAATGGCGAAATGGATTGGAAGACCATCCGTCTTGTTTTTGAAGAATTCCAGGGAAAACAATATCTGATAGCTGTTGTCAATGACCAATGGACGATTTAATAACCACGGCCAAGGCAACTGGACGAGGATATAAAGTAAGCTTAACTTAAAATTTCAGCAAGCTTTTTAGTTAGGTTTTTTCTTGAGAACTGTTCAATATCCTGAGTGTTTTCAAGAAGATTTCCCTTTTTCCAGATTTCATATTTCTCAAGGATAAAATCTTTGACGGTTTTAGAATCTTCATAACCAAAATGTTTTCCTGCGCCAGTTTTCGTAAGTATCTTTGAAACGTCTGCTGCGTCAGGGCCGAAAGAAATAATCTGTTTTCCAGTTGCCAGATATTCAAATATTTTCCCGGGGATAATTCCTCTGGAAGATTCATTTGGGAAATTGGTGATCAATAACAGATTTGAATTGGCCATCTCTTCAACAGCTCTGTCATGGGAAATATAACCAAGGTTCAGGATATGATTTTTAAGGTTTGAGCTTTCAATAGATTGAAGGATTTTATCATCAACTCTTCCTGCAAATTTCAAAGTGAAGTTATCTGCAAACTCTTGATTTTCTTTCACTAGCTCATCAAGAACCTTCCAGAGGTTTTCAGGATTTCTCAACTGCTCAAGAACTCCGATATAGCTTAAAGTAAAGGTTTTTTGTTTCTTTTCATCCGCTACATCGGTTGGGACAGAAGCGTCACTTTCATCAAATCCATTTGTAATACATACTGCATTGGCTCCTGATTTCCTGAAATTTTCAGCATCGGTATAGCTTGTTGCCAATGTTATATCAGCTGTTTTAAAAACAGTACTTTCAAGCTGACGGTGTTTTCTGTCGGAACCTTTGGTGAGCTTTAAATGTTTGTAATAAGATATTTCTGTCCATGGATCACGGAAATCTGCAATCCATTTCAGGGTAGGGAATTTCTTTTTCAGTCCCAGGCCGATCATATGAAGAGAGTGGGGCGGTCCGGAAGTGACCACAACATCTATTTTATTTTCTTTTAAATACTGTTCTAAGAATTTTACAGAGGGTTTTACCCAAAATACTCTTGCATCCGGAATAAAGAAATTTCCTCTCACCCAAATAGAAAGCTTGGATTTCCAGCTCTGGTTTTTGCCGACATCAAATTGCCCGGCTTTGAATTTTTTATTGCTTTTATTCAGTTTTTCGGCCAGCTGATAAGGCTCCCAGATTTTGGTTTTTATGATCTCCAGATTTTGAGGGATATCCTTCAGAAGACTTTCATCGAGAAGGGGATAACTTGGGTTTTCCGGAGTATAGATCACGGGATTCCAGCCGAATTCGGGCAGATATTTTGCAAACTTCAGCCATCTTTGAACACCAGGACCTCCCGCAGGAGGCCAGTAATAGGTGATGATTAGTATTTTTTTTTGTTCCATTAACCTTGAACAATAAACTTTAAACGTTAAACAGTTTTTTCAACAAGCTGTTCTTTTTTCTTATTTTTATTCATCCAGAAGATCCCGAATGCACTCAGTGCGATAAACAGTCCGAAGCATAAAAGTGACAGCCATTTACCTTTTTCAATCACTTCAGGTTCAAAGACCATTCTGATGTTGTGAGTTCCTGCAGGAACGTGTACCGCACGTAAAAGATAATCTGCCTTGATATAAGGAACTTCTTTTTCGTCCACAAACATTTTCCAGCCATGAGGATAATAGATCTCAGAAAATACAGCCAGCTGAGGTGTTTTAGACTGAGATTTGAATTCCAGTTCGTTCGGCTGATACTTCGTTAAATTGATAAACGCAGCAGAATCTGCCTGAACCGTTTTACCCGTAAAATATGATTTGTCTGACGATGAAATGACGGCTGTTTTCTTACTGTCGATGACCCCGATAGATTTGATTTCTTCATCCGGTGTGTTCACAAATTTAAGATTGCTTACAAACCATGCATTTCCGTTGGCTTTAGGATTCGGCATTGCCTGAGGATTTTCCGGACCTCCCATTACCCAGTATTTTGCGTTCAGAAGATTCAGGATATTCGGTACTTTCACAGAGTCCATGATCTGGAAATATTCATTAATCACATCATCATATCTTCTCAGCTTTACGGCATGGTAACCCCCGATTGAAGATTTGAAATATGATGTATTCGTTTCGCTGAATGTTCCTAAAATATTATTGAAAACCCTGTAATGTGTTTTGTCTCTTTCAGCAATAGTTTCAAGCGTTTTATTAACGTTGACATTCGCCAGAATAGATTCTAAATTCGGATTTCCCTGAACTTTTTCCGCCAGAAGATCTGAACTCTCTGTCTGGAAAGGATTTTCAGCGAATACTTTGTCTACATAATTTTCATCATTCAGATAACGCCTGTTTACCGTCCAGAGATCAAATAAACTTACAGCTCCAATGATGATCAAAGCAATATTTTGGCTCAGTTTCTTTTTCATGGTCATGAAAAGGACTGTGGCCGTTATAGCTACATAGATCAATGCTTTTATGGCATCAACTCTGAACAGTTTAAATCTTTCATCAGCCAGATAGTCTAGCAGGAAAGGCGGAAAATATGTTTTTTCTCCATCCGTATAAAAACCAAGCAGTGATTTTCCAAAAATCAGAAGAATCAGAAGCAGTCCCAAAGTTCCGCCACTTATGTAGGTAAGGATTTTCTTTTTATATTCCTCTGTCAGTTTTTCGTCTGTAAAGAACCTGTAGATGCCAATAATAGCAATTAAAGGAAATAATAATTCTACAACTACTAATATAGACGATGGTGCTCTGAATTTGCTGTAAAAAGGAACGTAGTCGATAAAGAAATCAGACAACGGCATAAAATTGCTTCCCCACGCCAGCAAAACGGTCAGAATGGAAGCTCCAAGGATCCAATAGCGGTATTTTTTCCATGCAAAGAAGAATCCCAATAAGGCGAGGAAACATACTACAGCTCCCTGATAGGCAGGACCGGAAGTTCCTGGCTGGTCTCCCCAATAGGTAACACCGCTGAAGCCTTTCGAAATTCTGTCCATTTCAGCCTGTGATCCTACATTTTCCTGGATAAGCTCCTGAACCCTGTTCATCATTTCTTTAGCTTCCGGCTCCTGGCTTCCGCCACCCATTAGCCTTGGTATGAAAAGATTCAGGGTTTCCAGTTTTCCGTAGCTCCACATCAGGATGCTGGTTTTATCCAGTCCTGATTGTCCTGAAGTATGGCTTTCATTTGTCAGGATCTGTTTCCCACGTACGGTTTCTTTGATGTATTCGGAATTGGCCATGATTCTTTGGGAGTTCATTCCAACACCAATGGCGCATGAAGCGGCAATAATTCCTGATGAAATCAAAAAATGTTTCATTGGAGTCTTTTTCTGAATGGCTCTTACCAATTCGGACAGGAATAAAAATCCTAATGCCAGAAACAGGTAGTACGTCATCTGTGGGTGGTTGGCTGCAATCTGAAGGCCCATAAACAGGGTCGTGGTAATAAATCCCCAGATGTAGCTTTTCCTGATGTAAACCAATATAATTCCGGCAAGAAGCGGTGCGAAATACTCGATGGTATTTACTTTACCGTTGTGTCCTGCTGCTATAATAATGTAAAAATAGGTGGACAATCCGAAGAAAGTGGCGCCCAGTAAAGCGTATTTCCAGTTTCTGACGGCTACCATTCCAAGGAAGAAAAATCCTGCAAAAAGGAGGAAGAGATAATTGACCGGTCTTGGAAGGAAGTTCAGGTTGCTGTCGATCTTTTTGATGATATCACCTTTGAACTGGCTTCCCATCTGGTAGGTCGGCATTCCACCAAACATGGAGTCGCTCCAGTAGGTTTCATTTCCGGTATCGGCTCTGTAGTCCAGAAGTTCTTTTGCACCTCCTCTGTACTGTACGATGTCGTGCTGAAAAAGCTGTTTTCCTGAAAAAACAGGAGTGGAGTATAAAAATGCTAAAACTATAAATACAACTAATGAAATTGCAATATAAATTAAGTTTTTATTTTTAGCCATACGGGTTATTATCTTTTATTTCTTTGGAATTTTACCTTTTGTCTTTAGTTTCTTTTATCTCTTCATAGTCAACTGTTTCTGCATCCCAGTTGAGGTTCTGTTTATTCTTATTCGAGCTGTTTGAATCCTGCTGCCTGTTATTATTTTTATTGTTATCAAATCTGTAACTGTAAAAAGTCTTGAAGAATACCCTTTTCAGAATATTCCAGACAAAGAAAATAATGATGGCAGAGAGAACTAACTCAAGAATGTACTTCATAATTTCTAATTTAAATTCAAAGTTTATGATTTAAAGTTCAAAGTTTGAAGTTCAAGGTTTATAAAATTGTACTGAAAGTTATGATCAACAATAAAAAACACTCTCACCATCAAACACTTTGATTCTAAAACGTCTTTAATTCAATTATTTTGCAGAAGGATTTACCATTACAGAAGATTTGGACGTACTTTTCATAGACTGTGATTGTTTTCCGTCTGAAATAGTCTCAACCTGCGTTGTTTTTACATCAATATTCTGATTGGTGATCCATCCTGTACTTTGGTCAAACTTAATGGTTCCGTTCTGGGCAAGCTCACTGCTAAGACTGTGTGTAATGGGTCCCTGCGTTTTCTTTTCAGTCTTTTTAGGAATTCCTCCCGTTACAGAGATTTCTGCAGTTCCGTTTCCTACACTTTTCAATATGTAGTTTGAAGTTACTTTAATGCTTCCGCTTGGATCTGCATTTTCAGAAGTGGTCCATTTTTCACCGATTTTCACTCCTTTTTTAGGAATAATCGTTAAGTTTTTATTCAGCTGGTCTTTCAGCACTTTTTCATTGAAAGTTTCTTTAAGGCTGGCTACAACGCTTGCTTTCTGATTGGCATCTTTGATCAGAGTTCCTACAGCAGCGGTAACTTTAGTATAAACAGCATCAAAACCTGTAATAGAAACTACATTTCCTTTAGTATCCATCTTCATATTAAGCTTATTTCCGGTCAATGCTTTATTGATATTCCAGATCATCTTCAGGTCATCTTCCTTCGGAATAGCCAGTTTGGTATCTACGATCACCGTTTTGCCCTGTGCACTCTGCGAATTTCTTTTAGCTACAAGATTAAGGGTCATATCATATACGTTACCTTTGATATCATTAATGGTGAAGCTCATTTCATCCGTAGATTCGCTGGTTGCTGTAATCGTTTTCCCCTGAGGATCTTCCATTGTTTTTACATCTCTCTGGTACGTAGTAAGAGGATAGGTTTTTCCTTTTTCCAGCTTAAACGTTTGGGTGAAAACTCCTGCAGAGTCTTTAATTGCTGGGTTTTCAGCCACTTTAGCCACAGAATCGGCAGGAACTTCTACTGTAACTGTTTTTCCTGTTTTAGGATCTACTTTAGTAATGGTTGCTGTTTCTTTTTTACAAGATACAAGAGCTATAGATGAGATTAGCATTAATGCTGCTACGTTTTTCATTTGATTTTTTTTAAGTTTAAATTTTACTGATATTTCCGTTCTGTGCATCAATAACGATACCACAAAACATCACGATAAAATACTTATGCCCTGACTGATTAAAGATTTGAGGCTGCTACAATTTTCTGTCTTACCGCTTCATACAAAATGGCTCCGCATGCTACAGAAACATTTAGCGACTGTGTTTTTCCCTCGATAGGAAGCTTTATTTTTTCGTCGGAATGATGCATTACCTCTTTAGAAATTCCTGTTTCCTCATTTCCCATTACAATGGCGCAGGGTTCTGTGAAATTCACATCATAAATAAGTTTCTGAGCCTTTTCAGTAGCTGCAAATACAGAAATACCGCTCTGCTGAAGGAAATCTACGGCATGCGCAAGATTCGGTTCCTTACAGATCTTGATATTATAAAGCGCTCCCGCCGATGTTTTGATGGCATCTGAATTAATGGGTGCTCCTCCTTTTTCAGGAATAATAATTGCATCTACCCCCACACATTCTGCTGTTCTGCAGATGGCTCCGAAGTTTCTCACGTCTGTGAGTCTGTCCAGGATCAGCAGGAAAGGCGTTTTTCCTTCTTCAAATAATTGTGGAACAATATTTTCCACTCTGTGAAACGGAACGTCTGAAATAAAAGCAACCACTCCCTGGTGGTTTTTTCTTGTAAAACGGTTCAGCTTTTCAATTGGAACATAGTTGGGACGAATTTTATTTTTGGCTAAAATCGTTTTCAGCTCAGCATAAATAGGACCTTGAAGTGCATTCTGCACAAAGATCTTGTCAATCGTTTTTCCCGCTTCAATTGCTTCAATCACGGGACGCAGCCCGAAAATAAAATCGTCTTTCATTGAAATTTATTATAAATTATATGGTGAATAGTCAATGGTGAATTTTACTTCATAAGTCAAATTTGGTATGGATAAAATTCACATTTGACCATTGACCTACGCAGTGAAGATTCACTATCTTCCGTTCTCTCCTAGTATTGCTCTTTTCTGTGCCATGGTATAGCCGTAATGAAGGCTTTCATGCATATTGTTGAAGATGATGGCATCCTGGATGCTTTTCAGGTCCATGCCGAAACTTGTTGTGTACGGTGTGTAGTCTGAAAAGAAGTCGCTGTCATAATCTTTCATCAAAATCTTTGAAGTTTCAGTGAGTAAAAACTCAAGGTCTTCCACTTCAGATTTTTGTACATTCAGGTTCGGAAGAGTTCCTTTTTTGTAGGTTTCTATCCAATATTTATCTATTCTGAAGGGATTTCCGCTCAGATAATAATGCAATAGCTGCTGAGTGGCAACCGTATGCGCAATATTCCAGTACATATTGTTGTTGAAACCATCAGGAATCAGCAGAAGATCTTCGTGGGAAGTGTTCTGCAGAATACTTAAAAGGTTCTTTCTCACTTGTCTGTGTGCTTGAAAATGATAATTCATTTTACAAAAATTTTTAATCACCAAAAATAGTTTAATAAACTGGAAGTGACAATTTTTTGGATAAGGGATTGAATTAAATGTTCTTAAATCCTGAAAAAAGATGTTAATTGTGATGTTCTTTTTGTCCATCATAAAAAACTCCTCTGAAAATTATTCATGAGGAGTTCTTTACTGTTTTTCAGATTCAAACAATCTGGATATGATTTTATCGTGATATTTGTTTTGGAAATGTCACATAGAATGAACTGCTTTTTATTTTTTCATGATCTTATGTTTGAATGTTGTTCCATCTTTCATGGTAATATTTAAAAAATAAACTCCGGGGCTGTAGCTGGAAACATTTATCCCGTTTTCTCCATGATTTTCAGCTAATTTTTTTCCGTCAATACTGTAAAGGCTTATCGAAGCTACCCCTGTCTTTGATCTTATATTAACGAAATCAGAAGTAGGATTAGGGTATATGCTGACATCTACAGTCTTGATATCCTTTACATCCAATGCGGTATTGCTTTTTCCCTGCATATAGACAGATAAATATACTTCTCCCTGCTGTTGGTTAAAAACAGCAGTTGGAATGGTGTGTTTCAGGGTGTGGCTTCCGGCAGTCATAGTAGGCATTGTAAAACCTCTGACAGGGACTGAGTTGCCCGGGCACCAGTTATTCCATGAAGTCCATTCTGCAAATGATTTCGGAGCGGAGCCATAGATCCCGTTACCCTGCGTATTATATACTCTGAACGGTTCACAGGAAATTCCTCCGGGAGTATAGGTAAGCATCTGTACATCATCTATAAAGGTATAGTTCTGTCTTCTTACGTATTCTTCACCACCGTTGTTGGCACCGTGAGGAGTGGATATTACATAGAAACGGGCATTAGCCACTGCATTTGGAAGATTGAAAGTGACGATTCTAACGGTTTCGCCTGTCACATCAGTGCTGTTGTAATTATTTAATCTGTTATACGTTAATATAGGAACAAGAGTATTATAGTCTGTGGGAGTAGCTCCGGCATCTGTTGAAAAGAAAGTAAGGGTTCCCGAAAAAACATCAATTCTGCCTGCACATCCCGCAACCTGTGTCTGCGCTGCATAAGGAACACCAAAAACGTCCAGCTCCATATACATATCATAAGAAGCACGTAATGCGGTATCATGAAATACGCTGTACAAATTACTTAAATCATAAGTGTAAGGAACCTCTGTAGGAGTACGATTTTTACTCATAAATGGAGTAATGTACCTGCTCACTTCAATTCTTTTTACATTGGCATCGTTGATAGTATAGGTCGGCTGGTTTTTGGGTATCATAGCTAAATAAACACTTCCCAGGCGGTCATAATTATCACAGAGAGCACCTATGGCCACTCTCATCGCAATTTTTGCCTTGAAGGAATTAAGTTCAGCATCTGTAAGTTTTCTTGCATATCTGGTATTTGAGAGTCTGATAAGACCAGCAGGTACCGGATCGGATACTGTGGCTGCGTAACCGTCATAATAAACTGCATCTGAAATTAAATTCATTCTGCTTGTGGTCTGCGATTGAAAAAGCCCTGCAAAAAGGATGCTTAGAAAAAATAGCTTTTGATACATATTGTCGGTGTTTACCACAAATATATTAAATATTCATTTAAAATATTATTATATTGTATTTAAAATTCACATTTGCTTGAAAAATTGAAATTTTATAATTAAATTAGCGCAATGTTCAATATTAATTAATCAATAATGAAAAAAATTTTACTTTTATCTTTGTTATCGATAGCTTTAATGCTTGATGCCCAAATACATTTAAACATTACAAGCCCAAATGTCGGAACGGCTCCTATAAGTAGTTTTTTTTCCTATTCTTATGTTCAGCAGATCTATCCTAAACAGGAATTAAATGCGGCTGCAGCAGGGAATATTACAGGTCTTACATTTTATGTAGATCCTTCGGCCAGTATTAATGATTCTTCAGACTGGACCGTTTATATTGGGCATACCACAAAAACAACATTCACGTCCGGAACAGACTGGATTCCTGCTTCACAGCTGACTCAGGTATTTGCAGGTAGTGTCACCAAAACTAATAATAAGGTAGAAGTTACTTTTACAACACCATTTGCCTATAATAACAGTGATAATTTAGTCATTGCCGCAAAGGAAAATTCTCAAAGTATTGATATTAATAATTTTGATGAAGCCTTTCGTGTTTATCAGCATATCCCGTATTCCACACTTTATTATAAAGGAGACCGTATGATCGTTGATCCTGCAACGCCACCCGGAGGAATAAGAGCGGATTATAAATCTGCAGTGACAATTTCGGGATTAACACCTAGTTCTACACCTGCGTGCCCTTTTGTTAATGATCCAGCCAATAATGCCCAGTTCATTTCTTTAACTCCGAATTTTAAATGGCTTCCTGTTTCCGGAGCTAATTCTTATAAAATTTCATTGGGAACAACTGCAGGAGGTACAGAAGTTATTAATCAGCAGGTAGTGACTGCTACAGATTTTTCTCCTTCCGCTCCTCTTAATCCGAATACTACTTATTATCTGAAAGTCACATCCGTTACTGGAAGCCTTACATCCTCCGGCTGTACAGATGTTGTTTTTACTACAGTTCCTCCTGTACCTGTTAATGATGCGTGTTCCGGAGCTTTGGCGGCATCTGCTTTTCCTTACACCTACACCCAGAGTGATGCTGTATCTGCTACTAACAATGGTGGGTTCATAACTGCATGTCCGGATGCGATGAACGATGGTACCTGGTTTAAATTTACCGGAGACGGAGGTCAGTTCACTGTTAAAACAACCATGCCTGCAGGTAGTGCTTACGATCCTCAAATGGATATATACAGCGGTGCGTGCAACAGTTTGGCGTGTGTAAGTGCAGTGGATAATGGTGGTGGCGGAGCTGCAGAAACCTATACCTTCACAACAACGGCAGGAACCGAATATTTTATAAATGTCGGAGCCTACGAAGAAGCAACCGATATGCCGGAAAAGGTTTTTACTATTACCATTACTAAACTTTAGCCTGTAAATAACATCCTGCAATGCTATAGATGATAATTAGGAGCTATCATGAGAATCAATATGTCTTTTACATAAAAAAGCAGCTGATCCAACAGGCTGTTTTAAAGGAAATTAATAGCTGTGGCTTCCTGCCTGGTAATAGATTCTATATGAAAAAAACTTTGATTCATTACCTGGATCCATTATAAATAAAGGAATATTTAACAAACTTTAACTCTAAAATGGCATTCATTATGTTGATTAATGCCAGTATTTATCAGAAATTTACCACCTATTTTAATTAAAGTTATGTCAGATACATATCAAGCTGAAGATATCCGCCAGTTGACGGAAAAAGTAAAAGAAAAAAATTACTTATTTTCCCTTCTGAGACAGGAAATCAATAAAGTGATTATTGGCCAGGAATATATGATAGACCGCCTTCTGGTAGGTCTTCTGGGGAATGGGCATGTCCTGTTGGAAGGAGTGCCGGGGCTGGCAAAAACTTTAGCGATTAAAACCCTGGCAGAAGCTGTTCATGGTGAATTTTCCAGGATACAATTCACGCCTGACCTGCTTCCGGCGGATGTGGTAGGAACCATGATCTTCAATATCAAAGACAATGACTTTTCGATAAAGAAAGGACCGGTTTTTGCCAATTTTGTACTGGCGGATGAGATCAACCGTGCGCCGGCAAAAGTACAGTCTGCATTGCTTGAAGTGATGCAGGAGAAGCAGGTAACGATTGGGGATGAAACCATGAAACTTCCGAAGCCGTTTTTGGTATTGGCAACTCAAAACCCGATCGATCAGGAAGGAACTTATCTGTTACCTGAAGCACAGAGCGACCGTTTTATGCTGAAATGTAAGATCGATTATCCTAATTTTGAAGATGAAAGAACGGTCATGAGAATGGTTTCCACCTCTCATCAGCCTGTCATCAAACCTGTGATATCACTGCAGGATATTGTAGACGCCAAAGAACTGATCAACCAGATCTATCTGGACGAAAAGATTGAAAAATATATTCTGGATATGGTTTTTGCAACCCGTTATCCGGAAAATTACGGACTTTCAGAACTTAAAAACTATATCGGATTCGGAGCTTCTCCCAGAGCATCCATTAACCTTGCCATTGCATCCAGAACTTATGCATTCCTGAAGGGAAGAGCTTTTGTAATTCCTGAAGATGTAAAAGCATTGGCTCAGGATGTATTAAGACATAGAATTGGTCTTACTTTCGAGGCGGAAGCAGAAGAAATTTCATCAGAAGAAATCATTAACAGGATTTTGGCAAAAATTCAGGCACCATAATGAGTGAAGTAGTTATCAGAAAAGCTGTTCAGGAAGATTGTGCTGCCATGCTGGAGCTGATCCGGGAACTGGCGGAATATGAAAAGGCACTTCATGAGGTGACTATAACTTTGGATGAGTTCACGGAAGACGGTTTCGGGAAATCTCCGGTTTGGGGGGCTTTTGTTGCAGAACTGAATAATAAAATTGTGGGAATTTCCCTGTATTATGACAGATTTTCAACCTGGAAGGGGAGAAGACTCTATCTCGAAGATCTGGTAGTGACTGAAAAAATGAGAGGAAGGCAGATCGGAAAACTTCTGTTCGATGCTACTTTGGAATATGGGAAATCAAACCAATACAGCGGAATGGTTTTTCAGGTATTGAACTGGAATGAACCCGCTATTAATTTTTATAAGAAATACAGTCCGAAATTTGATAATGAATGGCTGAATGTTTCGATAGAATTGAAGGATTAGAAGAAGAGAAGGTGGAAGCGGGGCACACAAACCCTGTAACCTGAATACCAAAACCTCGAAACCCGCAACGCATTTATGGAAATAAAAGATATTGTAAAAAAAGTAAAGCAGATAGAGATCCGTACCCGAAAGAAGACGGAAGCTTCGCTTATGGGACAGTATCACAGTGCTTTCAAAGGACAGGGGATGACTTTCTCTGAAGTCCGTCCGTACCAGTTCGGAGACGAGATCAGAAGGATCGACTGGAACAAAACAGCCCGTTTCCGCGAACCGTTTGTCAAGGTAATGGAAGAGGAAAGAGAACTAACCATGATGATCCTGGTAGATATTTCCGCTTCGATGGATTACGGAACCAAAGGTCAGCTGAAAAGGGAATATGTAGCAGAAATTGCTGCCAGCCTTGGGTTTTCAGCGGCAGGAAATAATGATAAAGTAGGATTGATCCTGTTTGCAGACAAAGTGTATAAAGTAATTCCGCCCCAGAAAGGCAGAAAACATATTCTTTCCATTATCAGTAATATTCTGACAGCAGATTATGTCCCGGCAGTATCAAATATTGATAAGGCAATGGAATATATGATGGGAATTTTCAAAAGAAAGTCTCTGGTTTTTCTGTTTTCAGACTTTGAAGATCCTTATGATTCCAAAATGCTTAGAGTAGCATCAAAAAAACATCAGTTGCTGGGTATGCGGATCTATGACGAAAAAGATAATGAAATTCCTGATGTGGGCTATGCTCTTCTGTATGATGCTGAAACAGGAAAAGAAGTCTGGGCCAATACTTCAAGTGCAAGATGGAGATATACGTTTGCTGAAGCCCAAAAGCAGAAAGTCCGTGCTCTGGAAGAAGATTTTGCCACCAGTTCAGCCAGTTTTATGAATATGAGCACTGGTGCTGATTATTCTAAAATGCTGTATAATTATTTTCAGAAGAAGTAAATATCAATAACAAAGGCTCCGGCCTCAACTATCATTATTTGAAATTGAAAAAAATATTATTCATACTTTCTTTTTTAATCTGTGGAAACGCTTTTTCGCAGATATTATCTTCCAATCTGGAAAAGAAAACGCTTGCCTTAGGCGAGGTCAACCGTTTGGTTATTAAGATAGACAATGTGCATGAGCTGCAGGTCGTTGCTGCCCCTAAGAATGAACTGCTGCCTTTCCATTTTGAAGAAATTAAAGACAGCATTGGGCAAAACCAGAATTCCTACGAAAGAAAAATTGAATTTTCAGTATATGAAGAAGGGAAATTTACCATTCCAGAGCTGGAATTTAATGTAGGAGGTAAGATTTTAAAGACCATTCCTTATGAAATAGATGTGGTGAATACCGCCCAAAAGGCAGACCAGATCAATGATATCATGAATAATAAGGAAGTAAAGCTTGAAACTAAAGATTACTGGGAGCTTTATAAATTTTATATTCTAGCGGCTTTGGCAGTTATCGCTTTGATTATTGCAATTATTATGTTTATCAAATGGGGCAGAAAATCAAAAAGTTCACCTGCTGTTGCCACCAACCAGACTTTAAAAGAGCTGGATTCCCTAAAAAAGAAAAAATATATTGAAGGAGGCGATTTCCGTGCGTTCTATGTTGAGCTGATAGATATATCCAGGAAATTCATTGCCAAACAATACCATCTCCCTGCAGATGTTCTTCTTACAGATGATCTTATTGATGTCATGAAAAAGAACAATACCATTTCCCAGGAAAATGAAAAAATAGTGGAAGATGTATTTTTAAGAGGAGACCTGGTGAAATTTGCCAAGACTTTCCCTGATCAGACCACCATGGAAAAAGATTTTGCAGATATCCGCGATTTTGTGAAGAGATCATCAAAAGATTTAGAATTTGAAAACTTAAGAAAGGATGCCTGATTTTGAATTTTACAGTCCGTGGTTCCTGCTGCTTTTTCTGCTGTTTATTCCCCTTTTTATTAAAGATGCGGGTGGAAAGCAGAAGAAGGGCATAAAAGTCCCTACAGTCCGGAATATGGATGGCAGTGGAGGAATCCGTGCTGTGCTTGTTCTGCTTAAACTTTCGAAATATATTATCCTTTCTGCGTTGATTATTGCTATGGCCCGACCGAGGACTTTTACGGTTTCCCAGGACAGAGATGATACCAAAGGGGTAGACATTATGCTCTCCATAGACGTTTCCCTGAGTATGTTGGCCAAAGACCTTAGTCCGGACCGTATTACTGCATTAAAAGATATTGCTGTAAAATTTGTCCAGAAACGTCCGAATGACAGGATAGGAGTGGTGGCTTATGCTGCAGAAGCATTTACAAAAGTACCTGTGACTTCTGACCATCAGGTGGTTATAGATGAAATTAAAAACCTTAATTCTGCAGGCCTCGAGCCGGGAACAGCCATCGGAGAAGGGCTCTCTGTGGCAGTAAACCATCTTATCAAAAGCAAAGCTAAAAGTAAGGTGGTCATTCTCATGACGGACGGAGTAAGCAATATCCAGAATGCAATTCCTCCACAGCTTGCTGCAGAGCTTGCCAAGAATAATAATATAAAAGTATACGCCATTGGGATAGGGACCAACGGTTTTGCCCTGATGCCTACCTCACAGGACATTTTCGGAGATCTGATCTTCACAGAAACAGAAGTTACAATTGATGAAAATACGCTGAGAGAAGTAGCTCAGACGACAAGCGGACGCTATTTCAGAGCGACCTCCAACAGCAGCCTGGAAGAAGTGTATGATGAGATCAATCAATTGGAGAAAACTGATATCAAGGTTGCCAAGCTGTACAACTATGATGAATATTTTAAAATTTTCCTTTGGATCGCATTGGGAATGCTATTTTTTGATGCATTGCTGCGATGGGTGTTATATAAATTTTTAAGCTGATGAATTGGTCTTTAGGAAATTACTGGTATTTATTTTTGCTGTTGCTTTTGCCGCTGCTTTCTTTCTTTTTGATCCGTTTTTTAAGATGGAAAAAGAAAAAAAGAGAGGTTTTTGCAGACATCAGGTTTCATGACGGTTTATTCGAAAAAAAATCTGGGTTTACAAAATTTTTTCCTGCTTTGTATCTTTTAGGAACACTTTTCCTCATATTTTCGATCATAGATTTATTGAACGGTTCTGAGGAAGTGAAAACCAATCAAAGGCTTAACAATATCATCTTTATGCTCGATGTTTCGAATTCCATGAATGCTGAAGATATTGATCCCAGTCGCCTTGCAGAAGCGAAAAACCTGATGCTGGCTACCATGCAGAAGATGAAGAATGATAAGATAGGGATTGTGATCTTTGCCGGTGAAGCAGTTTCTATTATGCCGCTTACTACAGATTACGGGACCGCTGAAACCTACATAAGTGCAGTAGAAACAAATTCTATGAAGATCCAAGGGACTGATTTCCTGAAAGGAATGCAGGCTGTAGCAGAAAAGTTTAAAAATGTCAGCAAAGGCTCACGAAAAGTCATTCTGCTGAGTGACGGTGAAGATAATGAAGGAAATGATAATGCAGCCATAAGATTGGCTAATAAAGAGGGGATTTCCATAACATCAGTAGGAATAGGGACGGATGAAGGGGCACCGGTTCCGGAATATGTTTTTGGACAGCTGATGGGCTATAAAACCGATATGGATGGTGGAACAGTGATCTCTAAGAGACAGACGGAAGCTCTTAAAAAGATGGCAGAATCTACAGGAGGCGATTACGTAGACGGAAATAATATCCATGAAGCTCCCGATAAGATCATTGATGCTGTGAATAAAAAATCCTCATCTGCACAGACTTTGGTGAAGTCCCAGAATGCCAATCACTATTATCAGTATTTTTTAATAGTTTCCATTTTCTTTTTCTTTTTAATTTATATCTTGAACCCGAAAAAAGATTTTAATATTTAGTTTTTATACTTTGTTTATCAATATTTTAAATAAGTACTTTAACCGAACTTTAACAAATAGAAGTCTGTTTATTAACATATAAAGGAATAATTTTGCAGGTAATGAATACTAAAATCATTTTTTTATCGTTTCTTATAGCTTTCTCACTCTCAAACGTACTGTTTGGGCAGGAAAACTATAGAACTTTAGTTTATGAAGGTAATCAGAAATTTAACGGTAAAGATTATGACGGAGCATCCTCAAAGTATATGGAAGCTGTAAAAGAAAATGAAAAAGATTTTACAGCCCATTATAATTTGGGAAATGCATTGTATAAAAGCAAAAAATATGAAGAGGCCAAAGCTGAATTTGACAAAGCTCAGAAGCTTTCTCAAACTCTGCCGGATAAAACGGCTGCTCTTCATAACTTGGGCAATACATACATGCAAATGAACCAACCGGAAAAAGCGGCTGACTATTATAAGCAGGCTCTGAAGCAGAATCCTTATAATGAAGCAACCCGGAAAAATTATGAAATTGCCAAGCTGAAAGAAAAAGAGAAACAGCAAAAGCAGAAAAACGAACAGAACAATTCAGGAAAAGGCGGAGGAGGAAATGATCAGAATAAAAATGATGATCAGAAAGGTGACCAAAAAGATCAAAAGCAGGATCAGGGCAATGGCCAGCAGAATGAAGGGCAAAGCGAGCAGGGAAATACTCCTAAGCAGAACCAGGATAATGAAGGAAAAATGCCCAAGAATCTTGAAAATGCGATATTAGATAAAGTCAACGAAAAAGAAAAAGAAACCGCCAGAAGAATCTTAAACAAGAATTCTTATTCGATGCCCCAAAGCAACGAAAAAGATTGGTGATGCAGCATAAACTGATTTACATATTATTCCTTTTTGCATCCGTAATTTCTTACGGACAGGTCAACTTGTTTATGGAATCTGATAAATCAGAATATAATGGAAAGGATATTGTAAATCTTACAATTGTTCTGGAACTTAATGGAATAGATCTTGAGCCGCAAACCCGTTTTCAGCTTCCTGACCTTTCCAAATTCAATATCATAGGAAGCGGATCAATGACGAATACATTAATTGATCCGGCTACCAATACACTTATTACCCAGAAAATATCCAGAATAGCTCTTGAGCCGAAAAAGAAAGGTAAAATCAAGATCGGTTCCGTACTGGTAACAGTCAATAATAAGATTTACAAAACAGAGCCTTTTGATGTCAATATAAAAGAGATTATTGAAAAAAGATCATTAGCCAGCAATCTTGCCAACGAAATCTATCTCAATATGGAGATAGAAGACCGTGAGGTTTATCAGGATCAGGCTACAGTAGCTGTGTTGAGGGTATATTCCAAAAACATGGATAACTTCAGAAAAGTGAAAGATGTTCGTCTCCCTCGTCAGGATAATCTTAATGTACATCCTGTAAACTTAAACAAATCGGAAATAGATCCTTCGGGTGCCGGAAATATGGCTTCCCAGGTTGTGGCTGTATTTATGGTATTTCCTAATGAATCAGGGTATGTAGATGTTCCATCGGTATCGGCATCGGTAAGCTCTTATTCGAATAAGAATAAAATTGTTTCCAATAAAGTAAAGCTTAATGTAAAAAAGCTTCCGGAGGGATCACCTGAATACTTTAAAAATGCAGTAGGTAATTTCAACGTGAATGTATATAATGCATCAAAGAATAAAATAGAGGTTGATAAACCGATCAATGTTATTGTTAAAGTTTCTGGGGAGGGAAATCTTCCGGATATGCACCTTCCTAAAATTATCTCATCTCCGGATTATGAGGTCTTCACTCCTAAAATTACATCCAAAGTGGCTCCAGGAATCACAGGAATGAAAGGTGAGATCTTGGCTAACTATGTTATCATTCCTAAAAAAGCGGGTGCCATTTCGATCCAGACCGAGCAGTTTGCATTCTTTGATCCGGCCAGTCACGAATATATCGACCTTGGGAAGAAAACGCTTGCCCTGAATGCATTTTCCCATGATCAGATTCTGGAATCCCGTACCACTGTTGAGAAGGTGAACGAATATACCAACACGCTTTTAGAAACGGTAAATACCCCTGTTCTGAAGACGACAACATTTAAAGTAAAGGAAAAAAGTAAATTCCACTGGAACATTCTTTTAACCAATATTTCCATTCTTATCGGGTTATTTATTATGTATCTGTTATTTAAGACATGGCAAAAAAAACGAACGTTAGTTAAAGAAACAGCATCCCCGAAACCGCTTGGTTCTGTGGCTGAAACAGAAAAACAGATCAGGGAAACACTGAAAACGGATATTAACGATTACTTCAGTTATCTTGAAAATCTTAAAGATAACGGAGATTATCAAAAGTTCTTTGATACTCTGGAAGAAATGGATATGGATGTCAGAAAACAGTATTTTCAGAGTTCTTCACAGGAATTCAGAGTATTCTTGGAAAGCTATAAAGGACTTTCTGTTGCAGAAGAGTACAGAAATCTGTTGCAGAGAATCCAAATGGAGAAATACTCACCTCTGAAATCATCAGAAGGGATAGAGGAACTTTTAAAAGCAGTTGTTAATTTGTATTCACGAATTAGCAAATAATCAATTTTTTTTCATATTTTTGCGAAATTTTTAATTACAAAGAGATGGAAATATTTAATGATTTTTCTATTAAAGAAATCGTTACCTGCTTTATGGTTCTTTTTGCTGTAATCGATATTATCGGCTCTGTTCCTATTGTCGTAAGCCTTCAGCAGAAGTTTGGACAGATCGAAGCTGGGAAAGCATCCATCACAGCCGGTGCCATTATGATTGTTTTTCTTTTCGTAGGAAATAAAATTCTTAAGCTGATCGGTGTAGATGTAAATTCCTTTGCTATTGCAGGAGCTTTTGTGATTTTTATCATAGCTCTTGAAATGATCTTAGGTATTGAGATTAACAAAACTACCGAAGCAAAGGCTGCATCCATTGTTCCTATTGCGTTTCCATTGGTTGCAGGGGCTGGAACACTTACAACAACCTTATCCCTTAGAGCTGAATTTCATGATATTAATATTATTTTGGGAATCATTCTCAATACAATTTTCGTATATTTGGTGCTGAAATCAGCGAAATGGCTGGAAAACAAAATGGGGGAGGCTACCCTGTCTATTCTTCAAAAGGTTTTCGGGATCATTCTTTTGGCTATTTCAATAAAATTATTTACCGCAAACTTTGCCCAATTGGTGCTGAACTATATTAATTTTTAAGAATCATGCAGAAGTTTTATAAAGTATTTCTAGTTGTGTTTATCGTTTTTATTGCCATCAATCTTTATGCATTGGACTGGCAGACGGACCTTTTATCAGAAGATAACCTGAAGTTTGTATTTTCAATCGCTTCAGCAGTGCTTGGTCTCATTTTGCTTTTCGTGCTGGATACATGGAGCAAAATCGGAGTGAAGAAATAATTAAAAGATTACATTATTCTATATAATAAAACCTCTTTCGTGGGAAGGAGGTTTTTTTGTTTTTGAGAGAGATGGCTGAGACTCTCGATGCCACAATTTTTGCTAAGAAACCACTAGATTCTTTAAAATTGCCTCCGATTTTAGCTCTGTTTCTCTCCATTCTTTTTCAGGGCTGCTCAGGGCAGTAATGCCGCCGCCTACAAATACATGTACAGAATCTTTGTAGAGCCTTGCACATCGCAGGTTGACAAAATACATGATATCTTCATCTGTTTCCACTTTACTGAAACCGGAATACAGTTCACGCGGAAATTTTTCAAGTTCCTGAATACTTTTTTTACAGAAATCCTTTGGAATACCACAGACTGCGGGAGTAGGATGGAGATCATTGATAAGGCTGTCCAGATCTTCAGGCTTGACATGAGCTTTAAAATCTGTCCGGAGGTGCTTGATATTTCCTGATATATGATCGTAGGTATTTGATACTTGTATGTTTCCGGAATAGTTATTAAGCGTATCCTGAATATAAGAGGTGACAGGTTTTTGCTCTTCAATTTCTTTTTCTGTCCACGCCTCAGCTACAGGAAGAGTTCCTGCGAGGCTCATGGTTTCAAACTCATGGGTTGTTTTGTTGAATTTCCCCAGAGTCTCTGAAAAAGCTCCCATCCAGGCATTCTGTCCGTCATTGAAAATATATCTGAATGCATTAGGATAAGATGTGCATAGTTTTTTAAAACTTTCTTTGAAATCTATCCGGTTGAAATCTTTGAAAATCTTCCTTCTTGAATATACCAGTTTGGGAAGCTGATGGTCTTTAATGACATTAATAACCTGATGAAGGCTGTTGATATACTCTTCTTTTGTTTCCGCATTGAAAAAGCTTTCATCTTTCAAAAGAGTTTCACTGGTAATGCTGTCCTGTTCCAATTGTTCTGAAGCTTCGGTAATACTGCCTTGAAAACTGATCTGCCTCAACAGGTCAAAAGAATGAAAACTTACGGACTCCCCGTTTGTTTTTGGATCAGTTGAATATAATGTTTCGTCGAAAGGAAGTTTGAAATAAATCATGAGCTGTAGATAGGTTTTGAAAATCACCCGGAAAAAAAGTAGGAAATTCCCAAGTTGATTTTCCTTTTAGCAAAGGTATTATTAGTCTTAAAACTGTCAAAATTAAAAGAACTGTTTTTAACGAAATATTTTGCATAAGAGCATTAAAAAAGACCCAAATTTTTTGAATCTTTTATTTTTTATTGATATTCCGAATTATCTCAGGAGAATATTGTTCGTCATCGTAGTATGGTTGATCAGTACCCCTTTTTCATCCCTGATCTCAATTTCAGAAACATGCATGGTTTTTCCTTTTCTAATGAAACGTGCTGTAGCTGTTACAATCCCGTCTTTTTTACTTTTCAGGTGGTTGGAATTGATATTGGTTCCTACCCCGTAATATTTGCTGCCGTCGATAAACATATTGGACAGGCTTGATCCTAAAGTTTCAGCGAGTACGCAGCTTGCTCCTCCGTGCAGGATTCCGAAAGGCTGGTGTACCTTTGGCTGTACCGGCATGGTAGCTATTAAAATTTCATTTTCAACGTCAATATCGATGAACTGTATTTCAAGCGTTTTTGCTAATGTTATATTTTCTCCCCAGTTGTTTAAGAACGTAAGGAGCTCTTCTTTGGTCTGACCTTTCATTTTATAAGTGATAAATAATGAATGATAAATGATTATCTAATGAGTAAGTAAATTTTCTAACTTCTAACTTCTAACTTCTAACTTCTAACTTCATCTTCGTTGCCGGTTCCCATAATATTCGGGTTCCAGTTCGCTGGGATTTTAGGAACAATATCATTTTTTATATAATAATCCTGAATTTCCTCCATGATTTCTGAAAAAGGAACTGAAGCGATCCTTTCATAAGGTATGGTATACCCTAAATAAACAATATTTCTTTTAAAATCACCTGCAGCAAGAACAATAGGGACTTTTGCGGCCAATGCCATATGATAAAATCCTTTTCTCCACTTCGGAACCCAGCTTCTGGTCCCTTCAGGAGTGATCACAAGGCTGAAATCTTCTTTTTCAAACTGTTTGGCAACAAAATTAACCAAGTCGTTTTTCTGGCTTCTGTCGATACCAATACCACCAAGTGCTTTTACAACACTTCCGTACCATGCTTTTGTATGGGCATCTTTGATGATGATTTTCAAAGGTTTTTCTAAAGACCAATAGGCAAGATTTCCTAACAGATATTCCATGTTGTGTGTATGAGGTGCAACGACAAGGATGCATCTGTTCAGACTTTTCGCATCGCCCTGCAGGACAACTTTCCAGCCCAATATCTTTAACATTAATTTACCTATCAGTTTTTTCATATATCTTTAGATTAAAAACAAAAAAGTATAACCAAACAGGTTATACTTTACAAATATATTGAAATATTATCGCTCTTAAAACAAACCGCTGATTAAATCTACGATTTTCATTACAATTTCTAGTGCAACTTGTACCATGGTTAAGGTGTTTTTTAATGATTTGGTTAATTATTTTTTAACTACACGAATGTATAACATTTTTTTTATATAGCGAACTAAATAATAATATTTTTCTAATTTCTGAGAGAAGAAGAGTGTGAATTTCAAACGGTTGCCTTCCATTCACACCTTCTGCACTCTCTGAAGTTAATTATTTAGTTTGTATGGAAATTTCGTCTTTTCCGTCTTTAATTTTGATATCTACATTTTTGTTAGCCTTTTTAAGTGTAGACTTCATGGAATCAATTACTTGATCGGCTTGGGAATTCGGAACTTTTTTCCCATTGATGATGATGCTGTCTTTGTCATCAGAGTTATATTCTATGGTAGAGCCGTTTACAGAAATTTTGTTCTTTTCGATTCTGATTTTTCCGTCTTCATCTTTTTCCTGATCACTGTCGTTGATTCCGTCTCCGTTCAGATCTCCGTTAAAATTGATTCCGTCTTTTTTTACTGGAAGGACAATCATATTTTGAGGAACTACCAGTTCGTAATCAATACTGTAATCTCTGAATCTGTGTTCATAAGGATATTTAATATAATTTGGAAGAATCACTTTGTTGTTAACAATTTCTACCGGAACGTTTACGTTAAGAGGAAGATTGTATCCTTTAGCTTCCTTCTTAATAATCAGGTAAGGTGTTTTAATATCCGATTTTCTCGTAACGTCTACATGTATCCAGTCTTTTTCAAACACAGATACTTTGTCAGAATAAAGATCATCATCGTACCCTGTAAAGTTTTGTGGAATTGATATCTGTTTCATATCGACATATAAGCTATCAGAAGTTGTATTGATGGAAATCTCTTCCGTATCTTCCTTGTGTCCTTTCAGGAACATTTCTTTTTTCGCCATGTTGATTCCGAAATAAGTGGATACTGCGATCAGTCCAAGGAATAGTGCTCCCAAAACCCATCCTGTATTTCTTAATTTCGTTTTTGGTGAAATTAATTTGATACTTAACAGGGCAAATATCATTGCAGGAATTAAACTTCCGATAATGATCATAGCCATCAGTACATATTTCATGTTTCCGTCATCAAACAAATAATTCATATGATTTATAGGAGGAAAATCGTTATTTCCCATAAATGCAAATACCACAAATGAACTAATAAGCATTAAAAATGCTAAAACTCCAAAAATCGCTCCTAATATATATCTTATTACATTCCAGATTCCGCTCCCTGCATTATTGATATAAGGTTTGTTTTCGATGTAAATTTCTCCAACTCTCTGAGTAGATTCATTGGCAAACTGAACCAATTTATTAGACTCATTCTTAAGATTGTCGAAGTTCATAGGCTTTCCCTTCATTTTCAGGAAATCTGCAGCTGTTTCTGCTTTTGGAAGTACGATCCAGAGAATTACATAAAGAAGTCCAATCAGTGAAGAAGAAATAGCTGCTGTGAAGATCCCCAGTACAAAGATTCCCAGCCAGATAGCTCTCATCGCGGTAATGTCCATTCCTACATAATGAGCAAGTCCTGCACATACTCCTGCGATCTTTTGTCTTTCAGGATCACGGAATAATTGCTTTTTATCTGTATATTCAGTACCTGAAGTATGGGTTTTTTTAGAGTTTTTCTCAGAAAAATAAGCTTCTTCCTGCTCTTCGATCTTTTCAGGAGAACCAATCTGAGCAATTACTCTTTCTACATCAGAATCATTTACAACTTCACGTTTTCCTAAAGAATCTCTGAAGATTTCTACCATTCTTATTTCTATATCATGCATTACCTCCTCCTCCTCTGAAGCATCCAATGAGCTTCTCAGTGCATTCAGGTAATCGCTTAGCTTTATATATGCGTGTTCTTCTATAGTGAAAGAAAAACCTGCGAGTCCTATTGAGAGTGTCTTGTTCATAGCTTTGTTTTTTAAATTTTTTGAGTAATTTGGTTTACTGACGCTGTCAGTTCTGCCCAGGTATTTTGAAGTTCGTCCAAGAAAAGCTTTCCTTTTTCTGTAATCTGGTAGTATTTTCTTGGTGGTCCTCCTGTAGATTCTTCCCATCTGTAGGAAAGGAACTCGCCATTTTTCAGTCTTGTAAGGAGAGGATAGAGGGTTCCTTCCACTACATCCAGTTTTCCTTTTTTAAGTTCATCGATAAGGTCGGAAACATACATTTCACGATGGTTGATGAGACTTAAAATACAGAATTCCAGAATTCCTTTGCGCATTTGCGCTTTGGTATTTTCAGTATTCATCTTTAATAAGTTTTGTTAATTAGTTATAGTTTCAGAATAATGTTCCTAGCTAGATAAACCTTATTCCGATTTTATATTACAAAGATATGTAATTAAAATGGTAATATGCAATACAAAGTAGTAAATTTTTTAAATAAATAGTTTAATTAATTGATTTTCAATGTGATAAATTTTAATTGAAAATTTGAGTAAACGAGAATCAATTGAAAATCAATCAAAAAAATGGCAAATTTTGACTGATGATTCGTATTTTTGTTATGGATTTTTAAAATTAATGTTACTCCAAATGACCAATACATTTCTATTTTGCCGATCTTTATATGCATTGCTGCTGCTCGGCCCTTTGTGCTTCGGACAATATCGCTTTGCCATTGAAGATGCATCCAAGAAATATAATGCAGAGATTACAGTTGAAGAATGCCAAGCTGATGCCTGTAGAAATAAAGCTGATATCATACTATTCAGTAAAAGCGGAGGTAAGCTACAGACTCTTGCTTCTGGAGATTTTGTCATGTATTTTGATAAAGAGGTAAAAGCATCAAATACCAATATAATAACACTAACTCACGGAATGGTCCACGATGATCCTGTGGTTTTTGGAGATTTCAACTTTGACGGTACGGAAGATGTAGCGATAAGAAACGGGAGTGGCGGAAACTATGGCAGTGCTTCCTTTGATGTGTATGTTTTTAATTCCACGAAGAAACAATTTGTCCTGAGTAAAGAACTTACTGAGATTGCCAGTTCCTACCAGGGAATGTTTGAGGTGGATCCCAAGCGAAAACGATTAACCACTTATGCCAGATCCGGGGCTTCTTTACATTACACCTACAAATATCAGGTGATTCCCAATAAAGGTTTAGATCTGGTTTATGAAAAAATTGGAGATTTGAGTGAAGAACCGCCAAAAGTAACCATAAGAGAAAAGATCAACAACAAATGGGTAATTAAAAAATCATCCCAATATTAATATAAGAGTATAATAAAAATGAAGATACAGAAGGAAATCGATTTTATCCTGGCAGTTGATGCCCTGAAAAACGTACAAAGAAGAAACTATAATGCCGATGATTCCAGAAGGGAAAATACTGCCGAACACTCATGGCAGATCATTATTTTGGCGCAAATCCTTTATCCATACGCTAAAAACTGTGCGGATATTGATCTTTTAAGGGTAATAAGAATGCTTTCCATTCATGATTTAGTTGAGATAGAGGCAGGAGACACTTTCCTTTTTGATGAAAAGGCAATGATAGGAAAATTCGAAAGGGAAAAGGTTTCAGCGCAGAAAATTTTTGGAATCCTGGATGAGCCTTTGCGCACAGAATTTCTTGAGCTATGGCTTGAATTTGAAGAAGAAAAGACACCGGATGCTATTTTTGCCTGCTCCATTGACCGTATCATGCCATTTATCTTGAATTCTCACACTTCAGGAAAAAGCTGGACGGAAGCCGGCGTTACTGAAAAGCAGATCAGAAACATGCTGGAAAATGCTATTAGGAGGGCATCAGATGAGATGGGAGAGGCTTTTGAAACATTACTGATCAGAAGTCTGGATACTGACAAGGTGGTTCGGTAGATTATCACAAAGAGAGACTAAGATTTTTAAATTGCTGTTTTTTTAAGATAAACAAGGGCGTTTCACTTATCAGACCTAATAGAATTTTTAATACAATTATTTTATATATTATAAATAGTTTCGGGCGGCCAAAGGCCGCCCGAAACTATTTATTTACATTATTCTGATCGGCTTTTTAAACTCATTAATCGCCACAAAGGTAAAATCTCCCACAATAGCTCTTTCCCTTTCATAAGAGTACATCTGCTCTGTATAGATTTCTACATTCACTTTCATGCTTGTTTTTCCGACATAGGAAACCTTTCCGATCAGTTCCACAATAGTTCCTGCGGGAATAGGTTTTTTGAAATCAATCTTATCGCTGCTTACGGTTACCACTCTTTTTCTTGCAAAACGGGTTGCCGTGATAAAAGCTACTTCATCCATCAGCTGCATGGCAGTACCTCCGAAAAGAGTGTCATAATGATTGGTAGTGTTGGGGAAAACCGCTTTGAAAATTCTGGTTTCGGATGCTGCAATTCTTTCTTCTGTAGTCATATTTCATTATTAATTAATGCGAAATGAAATAGATCAAAATAACAGAACAGTGACAGGAATCACAGAAATTCCTGAAGCAGTCCATCAGATCAATAAACTTCAAATCGCGAAAGTTTCTTGTTTAAAGAAATAGGCAGGTCTCCTGACTTGTAACATCTTTTATCTCCTTCCCGTGCCCTGCACAGTGGATCCTTGATAAAGACTTCGGTTACTTACAGTTGCGCGACAGTCCGTGATTTTCACACGGTTCCCTTTTAATCTGCGTTAAGCAGAACCAGTTTCTGTGATGAATTAGCGTTAAACTTTTTCAGTGCAAAAATAAGAATATTACTGTGAAAAGCAGCAATTATTCCGGATTATTGTAAATAATCTGGCTCATCACCCGTCCTTCCTTGATGGTCCAAAGTGTGACATATCTGTTTTCTCCCGAGCCGTTAATCATATAAAGATAGATATGATCTTTGTCAAGAGCTGTTACTCCGACATTGTTGAAATCCATAGTAGGCTGGAACATATTTTTAATAGCTTCCCTTACAAATACAGAACCTCTTCCCGGCTGCTGTACTCTGATAGATTTAATTTCTGTCATCCCTTCCGGAAGTCCGTCCTTAATGCCCCATGGCTTTACTTTATCTATCGTAAGGATCTTTCCGTCGGCATCTTTTTCCTGCTTTCTGTAGCCGGCATTCGACGGATAAACATCAATAACCACCTTGGTTCTTTGTGAAGTCGGTATTTTCTGATTGCTGTTATCTGTGAAAATAAGTGATTTCCCATTCTTGGATTTGGAAGGAGTAAACTGAGGAAGCTGATCTATAAAAGCAATACGTTCCTTATTGACCATTCCTTCCTTCTCAAGATTCTCATATCTCACAAAAGGTTTTTCCTCATCCTGCTTTTCAGGATATTTTATCCATACCCATTCCGTTTCTCCCGGAGCAGGTTTTACATAAACAAATACATCACCTTTACGCATCCGGATCTTGTCTACGATTTTTCTGTAGTCATCCTTGTGGACACGCACATTGGCATAGCCTTCTTCAGCTTTTACAACACCAAAAGGAACTTTATTCTGTCCCTTGACAAATGCCAGAGAAAAAAGGCTGAAAGCGGAAAGGTACAATGCTTTGTTTATGGAAATCATTTTTTTGAAATTTTTGATCCTTCAAATATATAAATTAAATGTTTTTTTGATCAGTAAAATATAACTGTATTTTGATTGAAATAATCAATATTTCCATAAAAAGGTAAAAACTCTTCCTATCAAAGTTATTTATTATTCAAAAAAGTAAAGAAATCTCAGGTTATTTAGAAATTCAAAAATAGCACTGAGAAACTCAGCGCTATCATATCTTAATATTTATATTTGACAATGGTCAAAATGTTGTTTCATTAAATTCTCTCAAGTTCATCCGCATTAATCGTCGTCTTAAAAGTTCCATAGTTCACGATCACTTTATTCTTGGAAATTTTCTCAATAGTTCCTACACTGGTACTTCCCGGAATACGGACACGCTGGCCTTCTTTCATCCAGACGGCTCGGTCGGTTTTGCGTTTTTCTTCCAGCTTTTCATTGGTTTCAGCAATCTTTTCGATTACATCTTCCTTCTTAAGCTGTTGCGTGATCTTTCTTTTAACAACCTGAAGACGCTTCGATTCATCTTTATCAGCGCCTATTTTTCTGAATTTTTCCTGTTCCAGCAGTTTCACAAAATCCTTTACAACGTCTTTTCTTGATTTACCTTTTACGTAGCTGTCGATAAACGTTTCAATCTTATTTCCAAACTGAAGCTTTCGATGTTCCTCTTCATATAATTTTTGAAAGTTGAAAAGCTTTTGCTGCAGCTGCTCGTTCAGCTTCTGGAGGTTATCGCGCTTGTCTTCCACAGATTCTTTCCTCTCGGCAAGATCGGTTTTCAGTTTCTCAACTTCAAATTTTTCCTGCTGAAGCTTTACGATCGTTTTATCAAGATTGACAATGTCATGTTCTACCTTCTTTTTAGCAGCATGAATAATAAATCTTGGAATTCTGTTTTTCTCTGCTACTTCAAAAGTAAATGAGCTTCCTGCCTGTCCTACTTCCAGCTTATACATCGGTTCCAGTGTTTCTTCATCGAAAAGCATTGCCGCATTTTCAGCATTCGGAAGCTGTTCTATCACCAGTTTGATATTTGTATAATGCGTGGTAATGATGGCAAAACTCTTTTTATCATAGAAATATTCCATGAAACTCTCTGCAAGGGCACCACCAAGTTCAGGATCTGATCCGGTTCCAAATTCATCAATAAGTAAAAGTGTATTGGCATCAGCCTCACGGATGATCCCCGACATTTTTTTAAGCCTTGACGAATAGGTAGACAGGTGATTTTCGATCGACTGGTTGTCCCCGATATCCGTCATGATCTTTTCAAAGAAGAACATTTCGGACCTAGGATGTACCGGAACTAAAATTCCGCTCTGGATCATCAGCTGTAGCAACCCAACGGTTTTCAGTGTGATGGATTTTCCTCCTGCATTCGGTCCGGAGATACAGATAATTCTGTTGTGATCCGTTAATGACAGGCTTTGAGGGTGAATCGTTTTGTTTTCAGCTTTATTTCTCAGCCATAACAACGGATGGTACGCGTCTTTAAGCTTTAATGTTCTGTGACGGTTGATCTTCGGGAGGATTGCGTTGACAACCTCAGCAAATTTAGCTTTCGCTCTTGTAAGGTCCAGGTCAAAAATATAGACCTGGTATTTCCAAAGCTGGGGCTGGAATTCTGCCAGTTCTGCAGTCAGTTTTCTAAGGATCTTATCTATCTCTTTCTTCTCTTCCTCTTCACTTTCGCGCAGTTTGAAGTAATGCTTTACAACGCTGTCCGGCTGGATATAAGTAATAGAACCTGTTTTTGAAATTCCTAAAACTCTTCCTGCCACCCTTTTCTTGAACCCGGATTTTACAGCTAAAACCCTTTGATCTTCAATAATAGTTTCGCGGATATCATCCAGAAAGTCGCTTTGTCCGTAATTGAACAGTGCACGGTTGAAATTCTCCTGAATTGCCTTTTTAGCATGTTGAATTTCAGCTCTAAGTTCTTTTAACACAGGAGATGCATCACTTTTTACTTCCCCAAAACGGTTAAAGACCTTATCAATCTTATCAATGATTTCCTTTTTAAATTCCAGCACAGAAACATCACCTATTAGACTAGGGAAGGTCTCGGGCATGGTCGGGAAAAATTTCTGAAGTTTTCCTATCTGTTCGGTTAAGGTTTTTATTTTAATGAAAGCACTGTTTTCCAGACGGTAATTCTCGATCAGCATTAATTTCAGCTCACTTTCGATATCTTCGTATTCATCGAACGGAATTGCATTTGAACTTTCAAAACTCGAAAGATACTCCGACGTTTTTTTCAGTGAAAGTTCCGCCTCGTCAATTTCCATGGGACGAAGTTGAAGAATTTTTTCTCTCGTTTTCGGAGAATACGCAAATGGAGAGATTTCCGCGAGCAATTGCGGAAACTCTAATTCGTTTAAATCTTCTTTATTTATATACACACTGCAAATTTAGTGAGAAAATGTGAATGTCTTACCGGGCAATTTGAAAATGAGCTAATTTGAGAATTTGAAAGTGTTGTTTTCCTAGTTTTTATTAAATTTGAAATATGAAACTGGAAACCGAAAGATTACTATTAAAAGAAATCAGCGAAAGCCATACTGAAGATATTTTGCGGATTCGAAGTAACGAGGTAATTAATCAATTTGTGCAGAGAAATTCACCAAAAAACAATTACGATGCGCTTCAATTTATTTTAACCATCAAAGAAAGAACTCAAAATAATCAGACTGTTTATTTGGGAATCACTTGTAAAAATCAGTCGAATCTTATCGGAACCATCTGTCTCTGGAATTTTTCAGAAGACAGAAAAACGGCTGAAGTCGGCTATGAATTATTACCTGACTATCATAGAAAAGGAATTATGTCTGAAGCCTTAAAAGCTGTTTTAGATTACGGATTTAATGAATTACATTTACAGGAAATTTTAGCTTTTACCAGTAAGCTCAACGAAAACTCAAAAAGTCTTCTTTTAAAACATAATTTTGTTTTGGAAGAGGGAAGAACAGATGACGGTTTTCCTGACAATATTGTTTTCCGTTTAAAAAAGAATATTTAGCTTTAAATTAATTATCAAATTAACATATTTTCAAATTCAAGCCATGACCTGGACAGAAGTTTTAGCCCCGATAAAAAACACAGAGTATTTTACCAGCCTTTGGGGAAAAGTAAAGGAGGAATATGCAAAGACCAAAGTATTTCCTCCTAAAAACCAAATATTCAGAGCACTGGAAATTACACCTTTTGAAGAGGTAAAAGTGGTGATCATCGGGCAGGATCCTTATCATAATGATTATCAGGCTAATGGTTTGTGTTTTTCCGTTTCGGAGCAGGTAGCGGCACCGCCGTCCCTTAAAAATATCTTCACGGAACTGAAGGATGACCTGGGAGTTATAAGAACATCAAAGGAACTCGATGACTGGGGAAAACAGGGCGTTTTATTATTGAACGCCACTTTAACGGTTCGTGCTCATTCACCGAACTCTCACAAAGATTTAGGCTGGGAAAAATTTACAGACTTTATCATCAAGGAAATTTCAGATAAAAAAGAAAATGTAGTTTTTGTTCTATGGGGAGCTTTTGCACAGAAAAAAGCCGAACTCATTGATCCGGCTAAGCATTTTATTCTAAAATCGGCGCATCCGTCACCGTTTTCTGTACATAGAGGTTTTTACGGAAGCAAACCCTTCTCAAAGATCAATGAATATCTGGTTTCAAAAGGGAAGAAGCCTATTTCGTGGTAGGATTTAATGACCCGTCAGATTTTGTAATTTTGATTCCGAT
This sequence comes from Chryseobacterium lathyri, assembly GCF_030812195.1. GTDB lineage: Bacteria > Bacteroidota > Bacteroidia > Flavobacteriales > Weeksellaceae > Chryseobacterium > Chryseobacterium lathyri_A. Next base: position 139,864 of record NZ_JAUSSF010000003.1, on the reverse strand, counting down.
TCTGTATTTTCCATCCAGATCTTTTCCTCCGGGTTCCGCTTTCCGAGAAGGAGTTAATTCTTCCAGTGAAATGATATATCCGTTGAATTCTGCAGATTTGTGATAATCTCGTCCTCCATGGTCAGAAGTGGCAAGATTTAAGATGGTAGGCCGGGTGTAGGTTCCCATTACTTCTACCTGTGCTACGGCAACTCCTGCCCAAACACATACAACTCCTTCAGGACAGCGGCTGTCTTGAGAAATACCTTTGAAGGTCACATTCATTTCATATTCTTTAAGGAATTTATTTTCTCCCTGATTAAAATAAATGACGCCTCCTTTTTGTGCTGAATTTTTGGTTTCATTCATAGGAGAGGAGGTTCCGGCAGTTGATTCCGGAGTTTTTGTTTTCTTTTGGGCATTGCATCCTGCTAAAGTGAGCAGTCCCAGGCTGAGTATGATGGCTTTATGGAACATATTTTCTTTTTTTTAAATAATATCAAGCATATCTAGAACTACTACCAAAAACATTGCCACACCTACCACAAGACTAAAACCTGTTCCGTAAATGAAGCCGATAAAGGCGCCTTTAGTAGACTGTAACGCCTTATTCATATCCTTACTGTCATGAAGAAGCTCCCCGATAAATACCCCTGCAAACATTCCTATCAGAAATCCTAAGGGAATAGGAATGAAAATTCCTACAATGGTTCCGATGATGGATCCGATGCTTCCCCAGCGGGTTCCTCCATATTTCCTGTTGGTCTTTGCAGGAATTACATAGCTCAAAACTACAGAAATTGCTGTGAGGATCCCAAATGCCCAGATATAGATCATTGGCAGATCAGCATCCGTCCCGAATTTATAAATTAAAAGCCCGCAGATGCTTAGCACAAGTCCCGGAAGTACGGGCAGGAAAGTTCCCAGTATTCCGAGAACCAATAAAATAAGACAGAGAATATTAATTAGGGTTGTATCCATTCTTTTAAATTATCAATGCAAGATAGGAAAAAAGAAGATTTGCAGGAACCTTTTTCATATTTGGGATGAAAATTGATTGTCAATAGTAAGATCATCATTCTTAATTTATAAATTTGCCGTAATGAAAGACGAAATACAAGACACTAAGAATTTTTTACAGGAAATAAGTGACCAGCTTTATATCTATATCAGTCAGGTAACGCCTGGCGGAATGGATTGGATTGTTCATATAATTATCAAGCTGGCGCTTTTGTGTGCCGTATTTTTAGTGGTAGATTTTGTTTTTAAATTTGCGATCAACTTTATTTTCAGATTTTTCCGGAATGATGAAAAATATCCTGTTATCAGATCTATTTATCAGTCCAAGATTTCCAATTCTGTGGCTCATTTTGCGGCGCTTTTGGTGGTAGGAGGAATACATCCTTCTATATTTCCGGCAACGGCACTTCCTAAAACAAATATTTTTATAAACAGGTCTATCAATTTGGGGCTTGTACTTATCCTTGCCGGTATGCTTTACAGGTCATTAACAGGTTTCAGGAATTATTTTACCATAAAGCAGGATTTTTATAAAATCATGGCGCTGAATGCTATTTCAGAAACCGTAAAGATCTTAGGAATTTTCATATTTTCCGTATTGGGAGTATGCGTCATGTTTGGAATTAAAGGAACCACTATTGTCGGGAGTTTAGGAGCTATTACGGCTGTACTGGTACTGGTTTTCAGAGATACCATTTTAGGTTTTGTAACCGGGATACACGTTGCTACTTCCAAAAACCTTAAGGTAGGAGACTGGGTAAGCATTCCGAAGTACAGTATGGAGGGAAATATTATAGATATCAGTCTTCTGACAACGAAGATCATGAATTTTGATAAAACCGTTTCTACAATTCCGACATATGACCTTTTGACTACAGAGATCAGAAACCTTCAGGTGATGTCCGAATCCAATACAAGAAGAATTAAGAAGTCAATTTATTTTAACATCAATTCTTTTAAATTTTTGAATGAAGAAGATATTGAACGCTTAAAAGAAATCAACCTGATCTCAGATTATCTGAAAGAAAAAACACTGGAAATTGAAAAAGAAAAGCAGGATCTGGAACATAATGATAAAACGATCAATGGAAGACAGCTTACCAATATTGGAGTTTTCAGATATTATGCCCAAAAATATATAGAGAATGATCCGGATATAGATCAAAAAGGAGCTAAAATGGTCCGCCAGCTGGATATTACACCACAGGGACTTCCTCTTGAGGTATATTGTTTTGCAAATGATTCCAAATGGGAGCACTTTGAGCAGATCCAGGCTGATATTTTCGATCATCTTCTGGTGGCTTCTAAAGAATTTGATCTTCAGGTGATGCAGATAAGTGTAAAGGTATAAAATAGAGAAGTTAGAAGCTAGAGATTAGAAGTTAGTGGAATTCGACCGTTTACTTTTATCTGGCTTTAGAGATATAGAAGAAGTAACCTCTAATATCTAATTTCTTAAGAAAATAACATCTAAATAAAGAAATGACAAAACTAAGCGTAAACATTAATAAAATTGCGACATTAAGAAATGCCAGAGGAGGTGAAACACCAAGCGTAACAGAAGCTGCCATAAAAATCCAGGAATTTGGAGGACAGGGAATTACCATCCACCCGAGGCCTGATGAAAGACACATTACAAGAAAAGACGTATATGATCTTAAGCCGCTGGTTACGACTGAATTCAATATTGAAGGAAACCCGCACCGCTCTTTTATTGATATGGTTCTGGAAGTAAAACCCGAGCAGGTAACTCTGGTTCCTGATGCAGATGATGCCATTACATCCAACGCCGGGTGGGACACAAAAAAGCATTTAGGCTTTCTGACCGAAATTATTGCAGAGTTTAAAAATGCAGGAATCCGTACCTCTGTTTTTCTTGATCCTCTTCCTGAGCTGGTAGAACATGCTGCAAAAACAGGAGCTGACAGAATTGAGCTCTACACTGAAGCCTATGCAAAAAACTATCTTACCAATAAAGAACAGGCTATAAAACCTTATTATGATACAGCGGTTGCTGCTACAGAATTCGGTTTGGGAATCAATGCGGGTCACGATTTGAGCCTGGAAAATTTAAAATACTTTGCCGACCATATTCCTAATCTTCTTGAAGTTTCAATCGGACATGCTTTGGTTTCTGAAGCCCTTTATATGGGACTTGAAAATACAGTTCAGGCTTATCTGAAGAGACTGGCAAAATGGTAAAGAAGAAATTAGAAATTTGGGTTTAGAAGTTAGTGTTAAAGACGAACTTTAAATATTAACCCCAATCTCTAATTTCTAGCTTCTAACATCTAACCTCTAACTCTAAAAAATGGAAATCTTAAATTCAAAAATATTTGGCGAAAATCTTACGGTTACGCCGCTTCTTGTATTTCACGGACTTTTTGGAATGCTCGACAACTGGGGAAGTTTTGGAAAAGACTTAGGAGAATACCTTCCCGTACACCTGATCGATCTTAGAAATCACGGGAGAAGCTTTCATTCCGAAAGCATGTCGCATGATGATCTGGCAGATGATATTGCCCGTTATATGGATCATTACGGTATCCAGAAAGCCCATGTTTTGGGACATTCTCTGGGTGGAAAGGCAGTGATGCAGTTTGCTTTAAAGTATCCCGAAAGAGTAGAAAAGCTGATTGTAGTGGATATTTCACCAAAAGCTTATCCTCCACATCATCAGGGAATTATTAAAGCCCTTGAGACGGTAGATTTCAATACAGTTGCCTCGCGTGGCGATGTAGAAGCTGTATTAAGCCAATATATTCCTGAAAAGTCAACAATCCAGTTCTTGGCAAAAAATCTATACTGGGACGACAATAAAAAGCTGAACTGGAGATTCAATCTTAAGACTTTATCTGAAAAATATAACGAATTCGTTTCTAATGCTGTAAAATTTGGAGTTTTCGAAGGTGACTCTTTATTTATTGCAGGCGAAAAATCAAATTATATCCTTCCTCAGGATGAATATGGGATCAAACAGCAGTTTCCAAAAGCGAAAATTGTTACAGTAAAAAATGCCGGACATTGGGTTCAGGCCGAAAACCCAGTTGATTTTGCGAAAGTTGTTAAAGAATTTTTAAGTTTGGGTTGATTTAATTCTGTCTTTTTATTGGTTTAGTTAAAATTTTCTTAAAATAGATCGATATATCCCCATGTATTGAAATTTTTTGTACTTTAGTTTTCATAAAACTAAATATAATAACTTATGGAAAAGAAAAACTCAAAAAAACCATTCTTTGCTTCATTTTTAGAGAAACAAATCAATGATCCTGAAGCCATTCAGGGAGGTGGAATTACGACACCCACTACTGATATACTTACTGTGCCCACGAGAGACACTGTCACGACTTCACCTTTTCTTGATAATGCAACATCGCAGCTAAAAGATCAGTTGGTAACACTGAAGTATCCTTCCGACAGCGACGAGAGCGGAGATCTGGATGCACTATAATCAGCATTACAAAATAACATAATCTACTCAATTACCATGAAAGACGAGAATTCAAAAAAGAAGCCTTTTTTTGCTTCATTCCTGGAAAAGCAGATCAAAGATCCGGAAACCATCCAGGGAGGCGGAATTATTACAAACACTGATAATGATATCGCTACAGCACCTTCGGTTGATAATGTTACAGCGCAGATTTTTGATCATGTGACACTTCCAAGTAAGGATCTTTTGGTTACCATGAAGTATCCTTCTGACGGTGATGATGACGTTGTTTAAATTTCTCTATAGAATAAGAAATTACAAGCATATCTTAACCAAAAACTAAATTATTATGAAAGACAAAAATTCACAAAAGAAACCATTTTTTGCGTCATTTTTAGAAAAGCAGCTTAAAGATCCTGAAACAGTGAAAGGAGGTGGTGAGGTTACTATTCCTGAAAGAGATGTGATCACAAAACCATCAATTGATACAGTAACTTCCCCTCAAGATGATCTGATGCATACAATGAAGTATCCATCTGACGGAGATGACGATGCCCCAACAGTACCATTAGACTAATACTTTAAAGAAATAATCGTATTATACAATCTTTCAAAGGAAACTTACCACTAAGTTTCCTTTTTTAATAAAAACCGGCAAATGATTCTCTGCATTACCCACTCAAAGGATTTTTACAATATCGATATCTTTTTTGAATATCTTGCTTCTAAGGATGTTCCTTATTTCAGACTGAATTCTGACCGTATGAATCATCTTCAGAAGATCAGCGTGGATGAAAATTCATTTGAATTGACCGATGAGTATGGAAATACCGTTCACTCCAAAGATATCAAAGCAGTGTGGCACAGAAAGGCCTGGGGAATAACCGTTCCTGAAGAACTGGATGAAGATTACAAAAAAATATTCCTAAGTGCGTATGCAAATCTACGTTATAACCTGATCTCTGTTTTGGAAGATATTCCATGGATCAATCCCTATGAAAATGAAAGAAAGATTGATGGAAACAAAATGCTTCAGCTGAAAATGGCAAAAGAAAATAATTTGCCCATCCCTAAAACTATTTTTTCCAACGATGAACAAAAGATCACTGCCTTTTTTCATGAATTCTGCAATGGTAAAGCGGTTGCAAAACTTCACAGTCTGACAGCTAAAACCATGAATGGCGAGAATCTTATCTCAACCATGATCATTGAAGAAGATACCCTGGAGCATATTGCAGATATTACTTACTGTCCGATGATCTTTCAGCCTTATGTTGATAAAGAATATGAATTAAGAATCGTTTACATAGCCGGAGAGTTTTTTACCGGAAAAATCAATAATAGTGAAAATGCGGACTGGAGGATAGCTTATGGAAATTATGCATGGTCCGCCTATGAACTGCCGGAAAATGTCAGGGCCGGTCTTGCTTCCATGATGGAAAAAATGGGGCTTTATATCGGAGCCATAGACATGATTAGAGGAAAAGACGGAGAATATTATTTCCTTGAAGTAAATCCTCAGGGAGAATGGGGAATGCTCCAGAAAGAACTTGGATTTCCCATCGCAGAAAAAATTGCCGATAACCTTATAAAAAGAATCAATATCCAATGAATAAAATACTAATTATTACGCATACTCAAGATAATTTTTCAATTGATAAAGTAGCAGAGTACATAAAGAAAAACGGCTGTGAGGTCATTCGCTTCGATGTAGATCTGTATCCTATACAAAATAAACTGTCTACTGTATTTCAGGATGGTGAGTGGGTAAGTATCCTTGAAACCCAAGAGGCAAAACACCGTCTTGATGATATTGCTGCGGTTTGGTACCGGAGAGCTTATAACATAGGAAACGGGGTAAAAGAAGAAATGGATAAAAAATTCTACGGTGCCGCAATGGGAGAGATCCGTAACACACTTTTTGGATTTATAGAATCTGTAGATGCTTATGCATTGGGAAAACCGGGAGTTTACAGAAGGCTGGACAGTAAAGAAGAACAGTTGAAAATTGCTGTTAAACTAGGACTTAAGATTCCGGAAACCTGCCTGACCAATAACCCCGAAGAAGCAAGGCAATTCATTCTAAAGCATCAGAATGTAATAGCCAAAATGCAGACCGGTTTTGCTATCTATGAAGACGGCGTAGAAAATGTAGTTTTTACCAATGTAGTAAGTGAAGACAAACTTGAAGAACTGGATTCACTGGTATATTGCCCGATGCAGTTCCAGAAAAAAATAGAGAAGAAAAAAGAATTGCGTGTTACCATCGTAGGGCAGGACGTATATGCTTTTGAAATAGATTCACAGCAGTCTGAAGATGCAAAAGTTGATTGGAGAAAAGACGGGGTGAACCTACTTACTAAATGGGTGAGAACAGAGCTTCCTTCTGATGTTGAGGCAAAACTTCTGGAGCTTTTAGATGTTTACAATGTAGATTATGGTGCGATAGACATCATTGTTTCTCCCGAAGACGAGTACTATTTCATCGAGATTAATGCCGCAGGCGAATTTTTCTGGTTAGATAACTTAACCGAAGATAATCTGATTTCCAAGAGTATTGCAGATGTTCTTTGTGACAAGGCTCCCAGAAGGAATAATATGGTTCTGGCTTAGAAAGGGCATGACTACTTAAAACCACAAAAGTCACAAAGAATAACTAAAGTTTTAATCATTTTCTATAAAGAAATACGCGTAAGATAAAATCACAGATTTCCGGAAGCACTTTTCTATAGATAATTTAATAAATTAAGTATTAAAAAAATGTGACTTTTGTGATTCAAATTACTGATCTGTTATTCTACTGACAGAAAGATTGCTGCATATAAAGACCTTCATAATGATAATATTGGTTAAATTAAGTGGAATTCTGCTTTAAAAATTGCAAATTTGCATAAGCAGTTTTTCATAAATCTTTACAGAAAAAGGAAGAATTGCCGGATAGGAAATATTGTCATATTTTAGTCAGCAATCAAGTAAATAATTAATGATTTTTGTAACGGGTGCAACGGGAATTCTGGGAAGGGTGATCGTATTGGAACTTCTGAAAAAAGGAAAAGACGTACGTGCCTCCAAAAGACCGGGCAGCAATTTAAACGACGTAAGGCATTCTTATGGCTTCTATACAGAAGACCCTGATGATCTTTTTAATAGGATCGACTGGGTAGATGTAGATTTTGACGATCTGGACGCACTGCAGATTGCTTTAAAAGACGTAGAAGAAGTGTATCATTGTGCCGCAAAAGTAAGCTTTCATCCTCATGATGAAAAAGAAATGTACCATACCAATGTAAAAGGGACAGAAAATCTGCTGTTTGCATGCGAAGATTCGGAGGTTAAAAAATTTCTGCACGTAAGTACCATCGCCGTTCTGGATATTTTTAATGAAAATGGAGAACTAGACGAAAGTTCAGAATTTAATTCCAAAGAAGAACATTCTGCGTATGCCATCTCTAAACATCTTGCCGAAATGGAAGTCTGGAGGGCTTCTGCTGAAGGGCTGAACACCATAATTGTAAATCCGGGAATGATCATCGGAAGCGGAAACTGGGGACAGAGCAGTGGAGATATCTTTCCTACTTTTGAGAAAAATGGATTTACATTTTCCGGCGGAACAAGTTATATAGACGTAAGAGATGCTGCTCAAATTTCCATTGAGTTGATGGACAGGAATGCTTTCGGAGAACGTTTTATTCTTATTTCTGAAAATAAAAGATATGCTGAACTGGGAAAACAGATCAGGTCGCAGCTTGGTCTGAAAGATGCGAAGATCCTCACGAAATTTCAGCTGAATCTGGGAAGATTCGCTAATATCCTTTTTGGCTGGCTGATTCCGAAACTGAGAATCATCACAAAATCAAACGTTGAATCCATATCATCACTCAATACCATTTCCAACCAAAAAATTAAAAAAGAACTTGATTATCAATTTATTCCTGTAAAAGAGAGCATTGATTTTCATCTTAAAAATTATATTAACGACAAAAAGCTGAATTCATGAATCTTGCAGCAGCAATTATCCTTAAAAATGTAGAAAAACATCCGGTAAAATCAGCAATAGGCTTTAAAAAGAAAGACGAAGCCTGGAAAGAGCTGAGCTGGAAAAAATTCAGTGAAATCGTTTTTAAAACAGCAAATGCACTGAAAAATGCAGGAATTCAGGAAAATGATAAAGTAGCCATCTATTCGGATAATTCCTCTGAATGGATGATCTTTGACCTGGCTTCAATGGCCATTGGTGCTGTTACCGTACCTGTTTATTCCACCAATAATGCGGAGCAGGCAGAATATATCATTAATGATTCTTCCGCAAAAGCTGTGCTTGTTGGCAGCCAGGAGCAGTATGATGCATGCCTGGAACTTTTGCAGAAAGAAGAAAGCCTGCTGAAAACCATTATTGTTTCCAAAAAATCAGTTTGGATCAAGAAAGAATTCAATAGTTTTTATCTTGAAGACTTCATTGCAAAGTCCTCTTCTAAATTGGAGATCTGCAAAAAAGAATATGACGATACAGCTACGCTGATTTATACTTCCGGAACTACAGGAACACCGAAAGGTGTCATGCTTACTCATGGGAATTTCATCAAAGCTTTCGATTCCCACTTTGAATTTTTTAAATTCAAAAACTTTGAAGAAGAATTATCGTTGGCATTTCTCCCGCTGAGCCATGTTTTCGAAAGAAGCTGGAGCCTACTTTGTTTATATGGTGGGGCAAGAGTGTATTTCCTGGAAGATCCAAAGAATATTGCCAAAACCCTGGAAGAAGTAAAGCCTACCATGATGTGTGCTGTGCCGAGATTTTTCCAGAAAGTATATGCCGGAGTGCTGGAAAAAGCAGAAGAAGGTTCATCATTGAAGAAAAAAATCTTCAACTGGGCATTGGCAGCAGGGTGGCAGACTGCGGAACTGAGAAGAAACGAAAAACCGGTTCCTTTCGGGTTAAAAGTGAAGGAATCTGTAGCAGATATGCTGGTTTTCAGTAAAATTAAAGAAAAGATGGGTGGAAGGTTGTGGTTCTTACCTTGTGGAGGAGCATCCCTGTCACCTGAAGTTACAAAATTCTTTGATTCGGTGGGTATCCATGTCACGGTAGGCTATGGACTGACTGAAACAACAGCAACACTTACACTTTTCCCATTAACACATTTTGAGCACGGAACGAGCGGAAAACCTTTACCCGGTGTGGAGATCCGTATCGGTGAAAATGATGAGATCCAGACCAAAGGAAACGGCATCATGAAGGGATATTACAACAAGCCTGAAGAAACACAGAAAGTTTTCACGGAAGACGGTTGGTTCAAAACCGGAGATGCCGGTAAATTTGACGATAAAGGAAACCTGATCATCACAGACAGGATAAAAGACCTGATGAAAACATCCAACGGAAAGTACGTGGCCCCTCAGCAAATTGAGAATCTTCTTACCAATAATAATTTTATCCAGCAGATCATGCTTGTGGCGGAGGGCAGACAGTTTGTTTCAGCTCTTATCGTTCCCAATTTTGAGTTCTTGCAAGATTTTATGAAGAAAAGCAACATTCCTTTTACCAATTGGGAAGAAGCGGTGGAGCATGAGAAGATCATTGCTTTGTATAAAGAAAAAATTAAAGAATTACAGGTTCACCTGGCGGATTATGAAAAAGTGAAAAAATTCACATTAATGCCCGCCGAATTTGACATCAATACCGGCGAAATTACACCTACATTGAAGGTCAAAAGAAATGTGGTTCTTAAAAAATATGCAGCTATTATAGAGAAAATGTATTAAAAATAGAGCTTAATCGACTACAAAACGCACAAGAGTTTTATTATTTTAAATTACACTATGACAACACAGGAATTTTTAGGAAAACAAAATTTTACCATCCATACCCAGGCCGTTTCAGAAAGCTGCCCATCCAATATTGCCCTGATCAAATACTGGGGCAAATACGATAACCAGATTCCCGCCAACCCAAGTATAAGTTATACTCTGAATCATTGTAAAACCAATACTTCTATGGAATTTTTTGCGGGCGAAACATTCTCTGTGCAAACCTTTTTGTCGGGAAATGAAGAGGTGAAATTTGCTGAAAAAATAGAAAAATATTTTAGAAATATAGAGCAGTATCTTCCGTGGATACTGAAAGGGAAATATATCATCAGAACAGAAAATACGTTCCCTCACAGTTCCGGGATTGCAAGCTCTGCTTCCGGATTTGGGGCTATAGCTAAATGCCTGATGAAACTGGATAAGGAATTTTCAGGAAGCGAATCTGAAGAAGAATCATTAAGAAAAGCGTCATTTTTAGCAAGGTTGGGAAGCGGAAGCGCGTGCAGAAGCTTATACAACGGGCTGGTAGTTTGGGGAACATCAGATGAGGTAGAAGGAAGTTCGGACCTGTTTGCGGTAAAATATCCTGATACAGAAATTCATGATATTTTTAAAAACTTTAACGACTGGGTTCTGCTGATTCATGAAGGCCAGAAAAGTGTTTCCTCAACCGTGGGGCATGGCCTGATGAATACTAATCCTTATGCTGAAAGAAGATTTCAGGAAGCAAGAGATAACTTTGTTCCGATGAAAGAAATTCTTAAAAGTGGGGAGATAGGACAGTTTATCAAGCTTGTAGAACATGAAGCGCTTACTCTTCACGCCATGATGATGATGAGTGATCCTGCTTTTATCCTGATGAAAACCGGAACACTGGAAGTGATCAATAAGATCTGGGATTTTAGAAGGGAAACAGGTCTTCCGCTATTCTTTACACTAGATGCAGGAGCCAATGTTCATCTTCTTTTTCCAAACTGCGGATCCGAAGACAAGATTAAAGCTTTCATCGAAACAGAATTACTGCAGCATACCCAGAAGAATGGAGTAGTGAAGGATATAATGAAATTTTAAGGATAAAGGATAAAGAATAAAGAAAATCAATATCTGCTTGATCTGCTAAATCTACGAGAGACCTTTGCGCTTGCAGATTTAGCAGATCAAGCAGATTCTTTTAATACAAATTAAAAAAGACTGCAACAATTGATCAGACTATAATGTTTTAGCTTCATCAAATCAATGTGATTGATCTGTTCAACCTTAAAATTCCAAGCTAACTACCTTTGTGTTAAAAATATGCAGTTTTTACGCAAAGCAGGTTAATCGGAATTTTATTGAAAAGGTGCATTCAGGAAATCATTGAAAGGCTTCATAAGCTTAAAGATCTTGGTCATGTTTTTTATGGCATTTTTATCCAGGATTTCTTCATCCTTCATAGTATAGACCACAATAAAATTCTTTAATTTCAAATACTCACCCATAGGATCTTCTTTCTCAAATCCCTGAGGAATTTTTTTCAGCTTATCATCCTGATCCAGTTCTGCAAAATGCTTTTTGAACTCTTTTTGGTTGATGATCTTAAGAAAATCATCACCATACAACGAAATTTCTTTCCTCACTTCCTTCAGGACAGAAGATTCCGGCATATAGATACCGCCCGCCAGAAAAGATTTTCCCGGTTCCAGATGAAGATAATAACCTCCTTTCTGGCTCCCTTTACCCATACCGAGAGAGGCTCCGAAATTAGTCTTGTAAGGGGATTTGTCTTTTGAAAATCGGGTGTCTCTGTAAATTCTGAATAATGATTTTTTGCCGTCAATTTTTCCCAATGCTTCATCAAAACCGGACATTTCTTTGATCAGTCCGTCTAGAAAGGCAATAACATTTTCCTGGGCTGCTGTATAAAGAGCCTTATTTTCATTAAACCATTCACGGGTATTGTTTACAGTAAGATCTTTTAGAAAGGTTAGAGTTTCCGGCTTTATGATATTCATGTTTTAATGTTTAAGATGATATGCTGTTGAATTATTTAAGCCAAGTTAAAAAATAAACTGATGTTGACCAAAATTATACAGAGCATCGTATGCTTAAATAAAAGCAGCAATTACTACAGTTAAAAAAAATATAATTTATAAAAATAACTGAAGATGAAAGAAAAAATCCTTAATTATTTGAGTAATAAATACCTAAAAACTGTGGCGGTTAAAGGAAAGATCGGGATTGGGAAGAAAAATATTTTTAAAGAAAAATTTACCATGAATCATGTTATTTTTGAAAATTCATAAATAATACCGAAAAAATCAATCCAATTTAATAAAAAAAAATAATGTTTAACATGTTTTTAACGCAGGCCATGTTTTTTTGGATTTAATTTTTTAAAAATTAACAAAATATTAAAGGATTCTGAATTAAAGATTACATATTTAAAACTTTATTCAAAAACAAATCAAATATTTGTTGTATCTTTGCAAAAATTTTAAAATATTTAATGAATTTATTTACGGAGTCCAATTTAAGTCCTGATATCCTTAAGGCAGTTGGCGAACTGGGTTACGAAAGCCCGACAGAAATCCAAAAACAGACTATCCCTTTCATTCTTTCAGATATTCGCGATTTGATCGCACTTGCGCAGACAGGGACAGGCAAAACAGCAGCGTTTTCGCTTCCGATTTTGGATATGATTGACGAAACGAGTCGCAAAATCCAATTTTTGGTCCTTTGTCCGACACGGGAATTATGTCTTCAGATTTCTAAAGACATAAAAAATTATTCCAAGTACATGAAAGACATCAAAACCACAGCGGTTTACGGTGGAAGCAGTATTATGGATCAGATTCGTTCTTTAAAGGACAAACCACAGATTATCGTGGGTACTCCGGGAAGAGTAATCGACCTTATCAACAGAAAAGCACTTGATTTTTCGGCCATTCATTGGTTAGTTTTAGACGAAGCTGATGAAATGCTTTCTATGGGTTTCAAAGATGAGTTGGAAACAATTTTAAGTGAAACACCGGACACAAAGCAGACTTTCTTATTCTCGGCAACGATGAACAAGGAAGTGGAGAGAATTTCTAAAAATTATCTTACCAACCCGCACCGTATTTCTGTAGGTTCTATTAACGAGGTTAAAAAGAACATTAAGCATGAATATTATGTGGTAGGTTACCGTCAGAAAAAAGAAGCTCTTAAGAGATTAATTGATGCAAACCCTAACCAGTATTCTATTCTTTTCTGCAGAACAAGAATGGAAACTCAGGAAGTTGCAGATTTCTTGATGCAGAATGGTTATGCAGCGGATGCTCTTCACGGAGATCTTTCCCAGGCGCAGAGAGATACGGTAATGAAGAAATTCAGACTGAAAAACATTGATATCCTTGTAGCGACTGACGTTGCCGCAAGAGGATTGGATGTGAACTCTTTAACGCACGTTATCCATTATTCTTTACCTGATGATCCGGAAGTATTCGTTCACAGAAGTGGAAGAACGGGTAGAGCTGGAAAAGACGGTATTTCAATGGCTTTAATAAAGCCGGAAGAAAGCCGGAAACTGAAGCAGATCAAATCTGCAACTAAGATTGATATTGTAGAAAAATTTATCCCAACAGGTGATGATATTATCAAAGCTCAGGTTGGAGGAGTTTTCGAAAAATTATTTACAGAGCACGAAGAAGATATCTTTGAATTTAATGATAGCTTAATTCCTGATCTAAGTGCTTTCACTAAAGAAGAACTTGTTCATAAATTGTTACAGTTCCAGTTGAAAGATCTTGCGCTGTACTACAAAGATAAGCATGATCTTGTTGAGCAGAAGTTCAGCAGCAGAGATGATGATTACTCAAGAAGAGACAGAGGGCGTGACAGAGACAGGGACAGAGGAAGAGATCGTGGAGATCGTGACACCAGAGGAAGCAGAGATAGCAGAGACCGTGGAGGAAAGCCTAGAAGAAAGGACGAAAACATGGTGAGATTCTTCTTCAACCTTGGGAAAAAAGATCAGTTGAAAAAGCTTGATGTATTAGATATCATCAATAAAGCGACAGCCGGAAAAAGCAAAAAAAGAGCGGAAATCGGTGATATTGAAATCCTAGAAAAATTCTCTTTCTTTGAAGTGGAAAAATCATTTCAGGAAAATGTAATGAGTAATATTCCTTCAATGAAATTTAAAGGAAAAGAAATGAGAGCTGAAGTAGCAAACTAAGGCATCTCAAAGATATATAAAACCGGCTTTTAGCCGGTTTTTTTGTTTGATAATCAAGTGTTAACCTAATGTTAACAAAACTTAATGTTATATTGTTTCAGGGCAAATCCTTTTTTAAGAAATTTGCACTCAAATTATAAATACATAAAAATGGGGATTGGTAATATTTTCCACGCTTTTCAACCAAAAGATAAAATTTTCTTTGTGCTTTTTGAAAAAGTAACGGAGAACCTAGTTGCAATGTCTGAAGACTTTAATCACGGTATCAAAGATTTCGATCTTAACGATGATACAATGTTGAAAAGAATGAGTGACTACGAGCATAAAAACGATGAGCTTACCCATGAGATCTTTGTTGAATTAGGAAAAAACTTCATTACGCCGTTCGACCGTGAAGATATTCACACACTGGCAACCGGCCTTGATGATATCGCTGATTACATCTACGCTTCCACAAAATACATCTTCCTGTACAAATCGCCTGAAATGAAGGCTTATTCAGATTTTTCATTATTGATCCACAAGGCATGTCTTGAGATCCAGAATGCAATGAAAAACCTTAAGGGCTTCAAAAATATGGATCAGGTAAAAGAAGCATGTATCAAAGTGAACTCTATTGAAAACATTGCAGATGACCTGCTTTCCAACTCAATGGTAGATCTTTTTGAAACTAATGATGCCATTAACATTATCAAAGTTTCATCTGTACTTAATTATCTTGAAATAGTAACTGACAAAGCAGAGGATGTTGCCAACACGATTGAGAACATCATGATTAAATACGCTTAAACAATTATAACTTACGAAATGGAATTTCCGATTTTACTTACGGTTATTATTGCTTTGGCTTTAATTTTCGACTATATTAATGGTTTTCATGATGCAGCCAATTCAATTGCAACCATTGTTTCTACAAAGGTTTTAACTCCTTTTCAGGCTGTACTTTGGGCAGCACTCTGGAACTTTGCAGCATTTTTTATTGCAGCCTATATTATTGGCGAATTTAAAATTGGTAATACCATTGCCAAAACCGTTAATGAGAATTTTATCAACCTTGAAGTTATATTTTCAGGTTTGGTCGCAGCTATTGCATGGAACCTTTTAACGTGGTGGTTTGGGATTCCTTCCTCATCGTCACATACCTTAATTGGTGGTTTTTTGGGAGCAGCATTGATGAATGCTTTCATGCTGGATTATCATGATGTGGCCGTAGCACAACCAAATTTAGGCTTCTTTGAGACATGCAAGCATGCTCTTCATCAGGTAACGACACAGAGTGTTGTAAAATTTGAGAAAGTAATTCCTATCTTCCTGTTCATTTTTATGGCGCCGGTAATAGGGATGATTATTTCAATCATAATTACATTAATTATTGTTCACCTATACAAAAAGTCAAATCCACATAAGGCTGATCAGTCTTTCAAAAGATTACAGCTGGCTTCTTCAGCTTTATTTAGCTTAGGACACGGATTGAATGATGCTCAGAAAGTAATGGGAATCATTGGGGCAGCCCTGATCTACTATCATGTTGAGATGCTGCAGGATCCTGTATACCTGAGCATTCCTTCAGCAGGACGTTTTGATTACTTTGCAGAGCATTACCTTTGGGTTCCTTTAGTTTCTTTCCTTGCCATTGGTTTAGGAACCATGAGCGGAGGATGGAAGATCATCAAGACGATGGGAACTAAAATTACAAAAGTAACTTCTCTTGAAGGGGTAAGTGCTGAAACTGCAGGAGCAATCACATTATTCATCACGGATCACTTTGGTATTCCTGTATCTACCACACACACGATCACAGGTTCTATCATCGGTGTTGGATTAACAAAAAGAGTTTCTGCTGTAAGATGGGGTATTACAGTAAGCCTTCTTTGGGCTTGGGTACTTACAATCCCGATTTCAGCAATCGTTGCAGGAATTACTTACCTTATCGTAACATTTCTGACTTAATTTAAAAGTTCAAATACAGAATATAAACTTTGTCCTTCGGGACGAAGTTTTTTGTTTTATAAAGCCTTGAAAAATTGTATTTTTGTTTAAACTTAAAAAATTTTTATGGAATTTTTAGACAGATACCAGCAGATCGTTGCTGAAGCCATCACTAAGTATACTTTTAAAGACAAGCCCGCGGAACTCTATGACCCGATGAACTACATCATTTCCCATGGCGGAAAGCGTCTTCGTCCCATTATGGTACTGATGGCCTGTGATCTCTTCGGGGGAGACCTTAAACAAGCAATAAAACCTGCACTGGCCATTGAATTTTTCCATAATTTTACTCTTATCCATGACGATATTATGGATGAGGCTCCTTTAAGAAGAAATAAACCTACTATCCATACCCTTCATGGGATCAATGTCGGAATCCTTTCCGGAGACGGGCTGATGCTGAAAGCTTATAAGTTTTTCGAAGATCTTGAACCTGAAATTTTCAAGGCATGTATTAGGATCTTTACCCACACAGGACTTCTTCTGTGTGAAGGACAGCAATACGACATTAATTTTGAAACCCAGGAGAATGTAACATATGATGATTACATCAGAATGATTACTTATAAAACAGGAGTTCTGAGTGCATCTTCCTTTGAAATAGGGGCACTTATTGCAAAAGCCAATTTTAAAGATGCCAAAGCTATCTTCAATTTTGGAAAACATATCGGGATTGCTTTCCAGATCATGGATGATTATCTTGATGTATTTGGAGACCAGGCTCAGTTTGGGAAAAAGCATGCCGGAGATATTTACGAAAATAAAAAGACGGTGCTTTATCTTTTAGCCAGAGAATATGCTACTGAGGAAGAACGAAGAGAGCTGGACCACTGGTATGGGAAGAAAACCGATAATATTGATAAAGTATACGGAGTAGAAAAGATCTTTAGAAGAACTAAAGTGGATGAGAAAGCCTTACGTCTGATCGAAAAGCACAACGAAATAGGGCAGAGTTACCTCGAGAAGATTAACATTCCTGAAGAAAAAAAGAAACCTTTTATAGAACTGGCTAATTATCTGTTGAGAAGAGAGAGTTAATAAGATTGCAGATACTAGGTAGCAGGTTCATAGCCGTCAAACATCTGCTGCCAATTACCTGCTACCTGCTACCTAAGAAAATGAAATTCAGAACTGAAGTTGACATTCCCGAGTCAGAAAAAAAGATTGATGTTGAAGATAGAATATTTTCAATAGGATCCTGTTTTGCATCAGAAATGGCAGATTTGCTGGGTCAGGGGCAGCTTCAGACGGTCAATAATCCATTCGGAACTATTTTTAATCCCTTTTCGATCAGTAATGCCATTAAAAGGCTCCATGATTCAGAGTTTTATACAGAAGATGAGCTGATCACTTTTAACGACGAATTTATCTCCCTGGACCATCACAGCAGCTTCGACAGAAGATATGTCCATCAAACGCTGGACAGGATCAATATGGGGATAGAAGTAGGAAACAGTTTCTTACAGGATGCAGGATGGGTGATCATTACGTACGGAACTTCATTTATTTATGAATTCATCCCCAAGAAAAAACTGGCGGCCAACTGTCACAAGATTCCGCAGAAGTTTTTTGAAAAACGGCTGCTTTCCCATCAGGAGCTTACAGATTCCATCTATAATACGGTTTTAAACCTGAAAGATATCTGCAGGGATGATGTACAGATCCTGTTTACCGTGTCACCCGTACGACATACCAAAGATGGAATGATTGAGAATCAGCTCAGCAAATCCAAACTGATCACGGCTGTTCATGAAGCTCTTTTGCCGCTGGAAAACTGCCATTACCTGCCTATTTATGAAATACTCATGGATGATCTGCGTGATTACCGTTTTTATAAGGAAGATATGATTCATCCGACATCGCAGGCTGTTCATTACATCTTTGATAAATTCGGGGAAGCTTATTTTTCAGATGATACAAAAAGTTTTATCAAAGAAAATTTTAAGATCAGCAAAGCACTGGAACACAGGACTGATGATGAAAAGGATCCGAAATATATTGAGTTTAGAGAAAAATTAGGACGTAGAATTGAAGCCCAGAGAGAAAAAGTAAGGCATAAAATTTTTATAAATGATTGATTTCACGAATCTCAGTTATTTAAAATCCGGAAATGAAAAACAGAAAAGAGCTTATGAAGTTCTTGATAAATACCAGGTCTTTGAGAAATTAAAACCCTATTCTCCAGTTCTTGCCGGAACAATTCCGATTGAAATTGATATTGAAAACAGCGATCTGGATATCATTTGCGAAGTTGATCTTAAATCTGAAGAAGATTTCCTGGATTACATTATGTCCAGCCGGTTAATTCCTGTAGATACTGAAGTGAAAATTGAAAATAATATTATTAACGGAGAAAAAAGTATTGTTCTGAACTTTATGCTGGAAGAATTTCCAATAGAGATTTTCGGACAGAACAAACCCTCACTTGAACAGAATGCTTACCGGCATATGCTTGCTGAATACAAAATATTAAAGGAAAAAGGAACAGATTTTAAACATAAAATAATAGAACTTAAGAAACAGGGAATCAAGACTGAACCGGCTTTCGGTTTACTGATGGGTTTGAAAAGCCCTTATGAAGATCTGTTAAAATTTTAAGACAATGATTGATACACATACCCATTTATACGCTGAAGAATTTGATGAAGACAGAAAAGAGGCTATACAGAGAGCTGTAGACAAAGGAATTACAAAATTTTATCTTCCTGCCATTGATTCAGAATCTCATGAAAAGATGCTTCAGCTGGAAGCTGAATATCCGGAGCAGATTATTTCAATGATGGGGCTTCATCCGTGCTATGTAAAGCCTGAATCCTGGGAAAAAGAGCTTGATATCGTTAAAAATTATCTGGAAAAGATGGATTTTCCAGCAATAGGAGAGATCGGGATCGACCTTTACTGGGATAAAACAACGCTGGATATCCAGATTAAGGCTTTCGAACAGCAAATCGATTGGGCCATAGAAAAGGATCTTCCTATCGTGATCCATACAAGAGAAAGCTTTGATGAAACATTTGAGGTCCTGGAAAGAAAAAAACATCCAAGGCTTCGTGGAATTTTCCACTGCTTTTCAGGAGATCTGGAACAGGCTAAACGTGCTATAGATCTGAATTTTATATTGGGGGTAGGCGGAGTTGTGACATTCAAAAATGGAAAGATCGATCAGTTTCTGAATGAAATTCCTCTGGATAAAATCGTTCTGGAAACAGATTCACCTTACCTGGCTCCGGTTCCGCACAGAGGAAAAAGAAATGAAAGCTCTTACCTGGACCTCGTAGCCGGAAAGCTCGTAAATATCTATGGTAAGGATTTTTCTGAAATTGATAAAATAACTACGGAAAATGCAAAGAGAATTTTTTCCCGTTAACTTATTCATATGAATAAAATTTTAACCTCTACAAAAAACAGTAAAGTAAGCAGTTTAATGCTGTTTGCAGTCTATTTTGTGATTAATTTTTTATTTCTGACCAAATATGGTATCCGACAGTCATTTATACCCATGAGTATACTGATTGCTGTCTTTATTGCTGTTCATGTTTTCCTGTTTCTTGTAAGAAAGAATGAACTGTTGGTAAAAAAGATTAATGTAAAGCTTGTCTATGTTTTGACGGGGATTTTAGGAGTTGGGTATATTGCTTTATGCCACATCTTAAAAGATCCTTACCAAATGAATATAGACCGTTGGCAGACACTGGATTTTTCTTTAGACTACTGGATTCAAGGGAAATATATCTATAACACGCGGAATTTTATGGGGAATTTATCCTCATATCTTCCCGGGCAGCTTTTACTGGCTCTTCCTGCTTATCTTCTAGGAAATGTGGGCTATCTTCAGGTAGCTGCTTTTTTGCTGTTTTCGTACGCTGTTCTTCTGGAGTTTAAGAATAATCTGATCAGGTTCACGGCTATACTGATGTTGGGAATATCCCTGTCTTACATTTACGAAGCGGTCTGCAAGAGTGATTTTATTTCCTCTTTTATTTTCGTGGCCGCATTCATCCTTTTCTGGCACAGTAAGTTTAAAGGAGATTATTTTCAGAAACCAATGCTGTTGGGAGTGTGCCTGGGTATTTTATTTCTGACAAGGAGTGTGGCAGTTATTCCGCTGATTATTTTTTTACTCAAGCCTTTTTTAGCAACAGGTATAAACCGTAAAATAAAAACAGTTGCAGCATTTATACTGACTGTAGCCATATTACTATTGAGCGTTTTTTTTCCTGCTGAAAATCTTGACTACATTATACAACACAATCCACTGACGCTTCAGGGACAGAGCAATAAATTTGTCATGCTGGGTTTTCTGGGGGCAACTCTGGCGATGTCGTTTTGTGCAAGAACAATAAATGATGTATTCTACTTTTCGACATGTATTGTTTTTCTGGTGATGCTCAGTTTTGTACTGGAAAAGTATTTGCTTTCCGGATTTGGTTTCCAGCATAACCTTTTCTCAACTACCTATCTGGCAGCCTGTCTGCCTTTCAGCATTATTGCTTACTGCTTTTCAGTTCGGAAAGAAATAGAGAAAGTCTAAGTATTCAGATCAGTGAGTTTAAACATAGATTCTTAAAATATCTTATTTATACCAAGCCACTCATCTTTTTAATGTTTAAAATCGCAAAACACAAATTTGCCTGTCAGGGAACAATTGTTTTCTAGCTTGAAATCTCTATATAAAAAAAGCCCTTTCGTTGGAAAGGGCTTTTTTTATTTTTTTCTGGTGAAATTTTTATTCTTAGGTTTCTTGAAACTGGTTGGGGTGCTGCCTGCAGGTTTATTGTTATTATTCTGCGGCTTTGGTGATCTCGGGGGTCTTCTATCGCCACCGGCAGCCATAGGCTTGTTATTAGAATCTCTTTTTTGTGCTACAAGATCATCTGTATGGAAGGGATGGTCCTTTATAACAGGAATTTTCTTTCCTATAAGTTTCTCAGTATTCCTTAAATTTAAAAGGTCAAGGCTGTCTACAAAAGAAATTGAAGATCCTTCAGCTCCCGCTCTTCCTGTTCTTCCAATCCTGTGAACATAAGTTTCAGAAACATCGGAAAGTTCGAAGTTGATTACATATTTAAGCTCATCGATGTCAATACCTCTTGCAGCAATGTCTGTAGCGACCAGAATCCTTGTTTTTCCGGACTTAAAATTATTCAGGGCGTTCTGCCTTGCATTTTGAGATTTATTCCCGTGAATAGCCTCTGCAGAGATATTGTCTTTCTGCAGTTTCCTTGCAATTTTGTCGGCACCGTGTTTCGTTCTCGAAAATACCAGTACAGAATCTGCAATATCGTTCTCTAAAATATGGGAAAGAAGGTTCAGCTTATTGTCTTTTTCAACAAAATAAACCGACTGTTTGATCGTTTCTGCAGTGGAAGAAACCGGAGTAACTTCTACCTTCACAGGATTATTCAGGATAGAATCTGCCAGTTTCTGGATTTCAGAAGGCATTGTCGCTGAAAAGAATAAAGTCTGTCTTCTCTGCGGAAGAAGTTTGATGACTCTTTTTACATCATGTACAAAGCCCATATCAAGCATCCTGTCTGCCTCATCAAGAACAAAGATTTCGATATTCTTTAAGCTGATAATACCTTGAGCGATAAAATCCAGAAGTCTGCCCGGGGTTGCTACCAGAATGTCGATGCCTTTTCTTAAGGCGGCCTCCTGGTTTCCCTGCTTTACACCTCCGAAAATCACGAGCTGTTTTAACGGAAGGTATTTCCCGTATGCATTAATATTTTCCTCGATCTGTATGGCAAGTTCTCTTGTCGGCGTTAAGATCAGGGCTTTTATATGGTTATTTTTGGTCTTGTTTTTTGATAAATTCTGAAGAATAGGAATGGCGAACGCCGCTGTCTTTCCTGTTCCTGTCTGTGCACATCCTAAAAAGTCGCTGCCTTTTAAGATTTCAGGGATAGATCTCTCCTGAATGGGCGTAGGATTAGTATATCCCTGTTCTTCAATTGCTTTTGCAATAGGTTCTATTAAGTTTAGGTCTGTAAAATTCAAATGAACTGTTTTTTTTAATTTAAAATAAAATTCCCTCAATGTGAAGGAATTATACGATGCAAAGGTAGTCTAAATATTTTTAAACGGATTATTTTACTTTTGTCCACTGTTGATTATGTCTCAGTTCTTCAATGAACATATAAGTTTCTCTCAGTTTTTCACTTCCTCTTTTGCCGTAGTCTTCTATGTTTTTGGAAGTTCCGTCCGTAAAATTAATTCTAAGATATGACGTCGGAAGATCCGTAATATTTTTTGTTCCGTATTTGTCTTTCAGGTTTTTTACATCAAGACCATTCAGCAGGCTGACCAATTTATTATAATCTCCTTCTTTGATCACCCCTTGAAAAGTTCCTTCAAGCGATTTTGAAAATTCATCTTTCGAAAAATCTTTCGAGAAATTAAAATGTTCCGCTTCCAGTATGGCTGTCCTGTCCGGATTGATAGTCATCGTGAAGATAGGGCAGGATCCGAAGCATGCTCCCGCTTGATATTCAATTTTGGCATATTGGGAATCGGTTTTCTGGGTTGTGCAGGAT
This sequence comes from Chryseobacterium lathyri, assembly GCF_030812195.1. Classification (GTDB taxonomy): domain Bacteria; phylum Bacteroidota; class Bacteroidia; order Flavobacteriales; family Weeksellaceae; genus Chryseobacterium; species Chryseobacterium lathyri_A. Next base: position 116,907 of record NZ_JAUSSF010000003.1, on the reverse strand, counting down.
AATAAAAATATAAATGCACAGAGACTTAATATATATTTCATTGCGGATGTTTTCTGGTTTCTTTCAATAATTGTTCCAAATGCAGAACAGTCTCGGTGTAGAAGCTATTCCAGAGATGAAACACAACAGCCTTTGGTGAATGATAATCTTAAAAGTACGGAGTCATTATTCATTGATTCATAATGCTTTGTCCTCTTTTTTGCAGAGCTGTAATGGGAATAGTTTTTTATTTCGCCTTTGTCAAACATGATTTTATTTTTGAAGAACAAAGGTTCCATATCATACAGGATATTGTTGTTGAAATCCTGATCACTATTGGTAACATCCAGTTCAATGATTCCCAGATTTGTTTTCCCTTTATTATTACGAATAAGGTTGTACTTGTAATGAGTCAGGTTATTTTCAGCTTTCTTTTCAACCAGTTCTAAAATCTGATCGGTTTTTACTTTTTTTCTTTTCCTTATTTCAGCAATTTCCGACTCCAAAGCAATATCACCTTTAAAATAATCAAAATTTCCAGGTTTAATATCTTTGCTTTCCTCCTTGATCAAAACAGGAAGTACAGGATTAGTTTCTTTGCTTAAATTATAGATAATCCCATTTCTGCTGTTGTTAAAATACAGGACAGTGAGATCCGTTTCATTCGTGTAATATTCTACAGTATCGCTCACCTCATTACTTGTTCCATGATCTTCTGCTTTATCGTAAGTAAATTTATACTTTAATCTTCTATTGAATTCATACTTAAAGAACGCCTTATGGTTTAAAGGAGCCGGCTCATCCTGTTTGGATGTTTCCATGAATGAAAAGCTGTCCTGAGCATAAGCCAGGGCAGGCAGCAGAAATGAAACAAAAATAACAGCACTCGCTGTTATTTTCTTCAATGAGTGTATCATCTTTTATCCGTGAAGTTTTTTCCAGACTGCGTCTTTCAGTTCTACAAGGCCTTCTCCCGTGACACCGGAGAAGAATAATGGTTTCCTGTTCTCGGGGAATTCGGCAGAAATTTCTTTTTTCAACTCATCATCCAGAAGATCGGATTTCGAAATAGAAATGATGAAATCTTTATCCAAAAGTTCAGGATTGTATTCCGTTAATTCATTTTCCAGAATTTTAAACTCCTGGAAATGGCTTTCAGAATCAGCCGGAATTAAGAATAATAAGATGGAATTTCTTTCAATATGTCTTAAGAATCTGTGTCCCAAACCTTTTCCTTCAGCAGCACCTTCAATGATTCCCGGAATATCAGCCATTACAAATGATTTGTAATTCCTGTAGTCCACTATACCAAGATTGGGAGTCAGTGTTGTAAATGCATAATTCGCGATCTTAGGCTTTGCAGCAGATACGGATGCAAGAAGCGTAGATTTTCCGGCATTTGGAAAACCAACTAGACCTACATCGGCCAAAATTTTAAGTTCGAAAACAACAAAGCCTTCCTCGCCATCCATTCCTGGCTGTGCATACCTTGGAGTCTGGTTGGTAGATGATTTGAAATGTTCGTTTCCTTTTCCTCCTTTTCCTCCCTGCATCAAGATAATTTCCTGCTTGTCTTCAAGGATTTCGCCGATAATTTCTCCCTCTTCATTTTTAGCGATAGTCCCAATCGGAACATCGATATAAATATCATCACCGTCAGCACCGGTTAGCTGATTTTTTGCTCCGTTTTCACCGCGATCAGCTTTTATGTGACGGGTGTATCGCAGTGGAAGTAAAGTCCATTCCTGGGCATTCCCTCTCATAATGACGTGTCCGCCACGGCCTCCGTCGCCTCCATCCGGACCACCTTTAGGAATATATTTTTCACGGCGAAGGTGGGCAGAACCAGCACCTCCGTGTCCGCTTTTACAATGGATCTTTACGTAATCTACAAAGTTAGACATATAGTTTGTGTTGCGGGTTGCGGCTTACGGGATTCGAATTTTTCCAATCCCGTACACCATATCCCGATTATTTAATTTTTTCGACTTCAGCGAAAAGCTTTTGGGAAATTTCGTCAATTTCTCCTACGCCGTTTACTTCAACATATTTTCCCTGTTGCTTGTAAAGTTCGGCAACTTCCGCTGTTTTAGTATAATATTCTTTAATTCTGTTTTCAATGATCTCTACATTGCTGTCATCAGATCTTCCGCTGGTTTCACCTCTTTTCAGAAGTCTTTCCACTAAAATTCTGTCTTCTACTACTAATGAAAGGCAGATGTCGATCTTGTCGTTCAGTTCTTCTGCTACAATTTTTTCTAATGCTTCCGTCTGGGCAGTAGTTCTTGGGTAGCCGTCAAAGATAAATCCGTTGGTATCCGTTGGTTTTCTGAGCTCGTCGATCAGCATATCCGTTGTTACCTGATCCGGAACCAGTTCTCCTTTATCGATAAAAGACTTAGCCAGTTTTCCAAGCTCCGTATCATTTTTCATGTTGTATCTGAAAAGGTCGCCTGTTGAAATCTGTTTTAAATTGAATTTTTCGATCAGGTTTTGAGCTTGTGTTCCTTTTCCACTTCCTGGAGGGCCGAACAGAACAATGTTTATCATAATGTTGATTCGCTTGCAGCCTTCAGCAATAGCTTTCAGCCTTTAGCTTTTTTAGTTAATATTTACTTTATTTCGATTTTAATATTTAAAGCTAATGGCTAGTAGCCAAAAGCTAGCAGCAATAATTAATGGTTGATCTGTCCCTCTTCCAGTTGATACAGATTCGAAAGGTTTCTTCCTAGTTCATCATAATCAAGACCATAACCAAGAACAAATTTATTGGGGATCTCTTTTCCGATATAATCCAGCTTGAAATCTTTTTTGTAAACATCAGGCTTTAGTAAGAATGAAGCCAGCTTTACAGATTTCGGGCGCTGTGTTTCCGTAAAATATTTGAATAGACTCTCAACCGTGTTTCCTGTATCCACAATATCTTCTACAAGAATAATGTGACGGTCTTTCACGTCCTTAGTCAGCTCCATTTTCTGGTAAACAATCCCCGTAGATTCTGTTCCTGCATACGAACTCATTTGGATGAAAGCAATTTCGCATTCGCCCGGATAGTATTTTAAAAGATCTGAGAAGAACATGATCACCCCGTTCAGAACTCCGATGAAAACAGGAACCTCGTCTTTGTAATCTTCATAAATCCTTAACGCTGTTTCTTTTACAATTTCCTGAATTTCGGCGTCCTTCAGATAAGGAACGAAAGTTTTGTCGTGAACTTTAATGCTTTCCATAAAAAATTTTAGTAGTCGGCAAAGTTACGGTTTTTTGGTTAAAATCTTTTCTACTTTTATTCCGGATTTAATAAACATATCATTTAAAAAGAATATCTTGAAATAATTCACCTTTTAAAACCTCAATTATATTACGCTATTCATGAAAATCTTAGGTTTATGGGGCCTTTGGGCAAAGGAAATTCTGATCTAATGAATTTGCCTATTGTAGAAATATTACCTTTTTTGTGCTTTTACCTTTGTTTTTTATATGAAGATTTTATGTTTTTAACCTGAAAAAAATGAATAATTAATAATTTGCTATCTTTGTATTTCAAACCCCCGATTATACATGTAGGATTCAGTTTCTTTCCGACTTTATCAAACAGTAGCCAAATGCTGCTGATGTTTAACTATTACTAAGAAAGAAATAATGATTTTACTGCAGAATATATCTTACGGGTTTCCGGAAGGGGATCTCCTTTTTAATTCAATCAATTTAACCATACAGCCTCATACCATATCGGCATTAGCAGGAAGCAACGGTATTGGGAAATCTACGCTCCTGAAGATCATTGGCCAAGAAATTCAACCTTTAGAAGGAAGTGTAACCGTTAAGGGCGATTTATACTTTGTTCCGCAGATGTTCGGAAATTTTGATCATCTGACTGTCGCAGAATGTCTTAAAATTGACAAAAAACTGAATGCTCTTCAAAAGATCATCAGTGGACAGGTGGATGAAGAATATTTTGAAATTTTAAATGATGATTGGGACATTGAAGAACGCTGCCGGAATGCATTAAGTTACTGGAAACTTGAAGATCTGGAATTACATCAAAAACTGGAAAACTTAAGCGGTGGACAGAAAACAAAAGTTTTTTTGGCTGGTATTCAGATCAGTCAGCCGGACATTATTATCCTGGATGAGCCTACGAATCATCTTGATCTGGAAGGACGAAATCTGTTGTATGATTTTATTGAAAAAACAAATTCAACGGTTGTGATTGTGAGCCATGACCGGTCATTGCTGAATTTGGTCGATACCATCTTTGAATTAAGCAATCAGGGGATTTCTTCCTATGGCGGAAATTATGATTTTTATACTGAACAGAAAAAAATAGAGCAGGAGGCACTTTATAATGATATTCATGCTAAAGAAAGGGCTTTGAAAAGGGCAAAAGAAAAGGAGCGGGAAACTATAGAACGTAAACAGAAGCTGGATGCAAAAGGAAAACAGAAACAGGAAAAATCCGGTGTAGCGAGAATTATGATGAATACACTACGGAATAGTGCTGAAAAAAATACTTCCAGATTAAAAGGTGTTCATGCTGAAAAAATCAGCGGTATTTCCGGCGATCTTCGCGATCTCCGTTCTTCACTGAAAAATTCTGATCAGATGAAAGTAAATTTCAACGATTCCGGTCTGCATTCCGGGAAAATTCTGATCAGTGCGGAGAATATTAATTTCAAATACGGAAATGAAAATCTCTGGAAAGATAATCTCAGTCTTGAGATCAGGAGTGGCGACAGAATTTCTATCAAAGGCTCAAACGGATCGGGGAAAACGACTTTGATAAAACTACTGCTGGGAGGTTTACAACCAACTCTTGGGAATATTTCGAGGTCAGGTTTTAATACAATTTACGTGGACCAGGAATATTCTCTGATCGGGCAGGAAACAAGTGTCTATGATTTTGTGCAGCAGTTTAATGACGGTGCGATGCAGGAGTCTGAAGTGAAAACTCTGTTGTCCCGATTTCTGTTTGGAAAAGAAACCTGGGATAAGAAATGCGGAGTGCTGAGCGGAGGAGAGCGCTTGAGGCTGCTTCTCTGTGCACTTTCTATAAGCAGTAAAGCTCCTGATATGATTATTCTTGATGAACCTACGAATAATTTGGATCTGCAGAACGTAGAAATTTTAACCGCATCTATTAAAGATTATAAGGGAACATTGTTGGTGATTTCGCATGATCGGCTGTTTCTGGAAGAAATTGGGGTGGATAGAGAGATTACTTTGGATTAAATAGAAGTATTAAGACCTGATGACCTTATGCTCGCGCAGATTTTGCTGATTGAGCAGATGTTTTTGTTTGTATTTTGGAGGATTATATTTACAAATGCTTTAGAATCCACTGGTATATTTCATTGAAGATATCTTCTCTGATTTCCTCATTTAATATTTCGTGGCGCATTTCGGGATAAATTTTCGTACTTACATCTTTAAATCCATCTTGTTGTAAATGAGTGACAGTTTGCAGCACGCCCTTACTGAAATCTCCTATCGGGTCATTCTGTCCACTGATAAACAAAAAAGGGAAAGATTTTGAAATTGTGTTTGCCCAGTTTCTTGTGGTAGCTTTTTTGTAAATACTGAACAAGGCATAAAAAGCATTATTGGTAAAAGGAACTCCGCAAAGCTCATCTTCGGCAAAAGCTTTTCTGTTGGCCGGATTCAGGCTGAGCCAGCTTGTGTCACTGAAATCAGGATCTTTCTTGAAATGCTTGTTATTGACAATGTTGAAAAGAGTATTGAGATAAGCCGGATGATGTGGTGCTATTTTATTTGCTAACGAAAGATAGCCTTTTATCAGACTGATGCCGGCCAGGGGACCTCCTGTTCCTGTAATAACAGCTCCGGTAAACTGGCTGCCGGCTCTCTGAAGAAGACATCGTGTAACAAATGATCCCATGGAATGCCCAAGAACAAAATGAGGTACATCAGAATATTGTTGGTGAAGATATTTACTCATTGCTTCAGCATCTGAAATAAGTTTTTCATCGGGTTGGTCCAGCTGGAAAAACCCGATGTCTTTTTTATCTTTCACCGATTTTCCGTGTCCCAGATGATCATAGGTGAGTACGGCAAGTCCCCGGTCTGCAAAATAAGCAGCGATTTCAGCATATCTTCCGCTGTGTTCCTGCATGCCGTGAATGATGAGTAGAGTAGCTTTTACGGGAACTGCATCAGGCGTGAAGAGGGTATGGAAGAGTTTTGTTTTGCTGGTTGGGGTTGGAAGAAGGTAGGATGATTCTTGTGATACCATATCGGGCTGCCTTTATTATTTCAGTAGACAATCAAATGTACGGAATTAATAAACCTCATTTAAGATCATCAAACACTTTTCTGATGATTTTAAATCTATTCATCTAATCTTGTTGCTTTGGGTAAATATTCTTTAAGAATTTGCTTTTCTTAATCTAAACCTTAATTTGAGAAGGTTGATTTATTTTTCAAAAGGGATGTTTTTATCTTTACAATATTTCTCAATTTCAGAGTCATTTGAAAAATATTTATCACAAAACTCATTCAATTCTTTTTCTGCGCCAGTAATATATTTTTCACTTGCTGTTAATAATTTTTCTGTTTGTTCTATGAAATTTTCAAACTCTCTGTTTATTTTACAAAGTTTGTCAATTGTTTTAAAATCTAAATCGCGGTAGATAGCTGGAAATAATATTTTACTTTGATAAGGATTTGCATTTAATTCAATAATACCAATACCAAAAGACTGATTTAGTCTAGACATTTCTTCATGTAAATTATCGCTAAACTCAAAAGCTACCAAAAATCCGTAGTTAGCCCAGCTGGAATTTGAAACTGCTTGAAAGTAAGCTTTTTTAAGTTCACTATCACTATTAATTTCCCTCTTTAATTCATAAGAGCTTAATTTAAAAGTATCTACACGATTTATTGATTTAAGAAAATTTTGACTAGCTTTTGTTTGAAGATTAAGAAATTTTATTCCAACCATATCTGGATGGGTCCATATTTGATTACTATCTTTTCCATTAGATTGCTCGTGAAAAATAGTTTTTGAAAATGTTTCGGTATTTTTTAAGAAACTACTTAAAAGTTTATGTAAATCTCTTTCTTCGTAAACTTTTGCTTTTATTTTGATCTCTTCGTTTATAACAGTAGGTGGAGTAGTATATTCATCATTTAAAATTTCAACTTCAATTTGTTGTTCGTTTTTAGTTAAGTAATAATAATAGATTCCATTAGATTTTTTAATTCTTTTAACTCTGGAATCTCCACTTCTTATATAATCTCCAAGTTGTGCAGAAATTGTAGAGGCGGGAGTTTTTCCTTTTAAAAATTCATAATATTTTCTTTCTACCATGTGATTGAGCACTTCCACATTATAAACAGGAATTATTAAATCTTCAAGACTTTTTAAAATAGCTTCTTTTATTGTCATTAGTTTTTTTCATAATTTATTTTCAAATATAATATATTTTAATGGCAAAATTTTAAACACAATCACATGATTTCCACCCCACCCATAAAATAAATTTCTCTCATAATTTGCCCACCCTATTTTTAAAAAGTAATTTTGCATGAATCTAAAATAAAAGTAAAATATGTCAACTTACGTAGTTGTAGGTCTTCAGTATGGAGATGAAGGTAAAGGAAAAATCACGGATGTTTTATCGGCTAAATCGGATTATGTTGTTCGTTTCCAAGGAGGAGACAACGCTGGTCACACGGTTTATGTAGGCGAAGAAAAATTTGTACTTCACCTTCTTCCTTCTGGTGTACTGCAGTGCAAAGGGAAGTGTATCATTGCTAATGGAGTAGTGGTAAACCCAAAATCTTTCATTAAAGAGGTTGGCCAGATCGAAAGCAAAGGCTTGAGAACTGACCACATTTTTATCAGCAGAAGAGCGCATGTGATCATGCCTTACCACATTCTTTTGGATACGTACCGTGAAGAGGAACATGGAGGAACTCAGATCGGGACTACAAAAAAAGGAATCGGGCCATGTTACGAAGATAAGATCGCAAGAATTGGGATCAGAATGGTAGACCTTTTAAATCCTGAAATCTTAAGAGACAAAATTGAGAAAAACTTAAAAGTTAAAAACTCTCTTTTTGAAAAATATTACGGAAAGCCGACACTTGATGTAGAAGAAATTTATAACGAATTTTTAGCCATCGGAAAACAGCTTCAGGACAGAATCGTAGACACAGAAGTTGAGCTGAATGAAGCGATCAGAGACGGTAAAAATGTTTTATTCGAAGGAGCTCAGGCATTGATGCTGGATATCGACTTTGGAACATATCCGTACGTAACTTCATCTTCTCCGTCTACAGGAGGTGTTTGTACAGGAGCTGGTGTTCCACCGACTTCACTTCAAAACCTTATCGGTGTTGCCAAAGCCTATTGTACAAGAGTAGGAAACGGGCCTTTCCCCTCCGAACTGGATAACGAATTAGGAGAAAGTATCAGACAGATTGGTGGTGAATTTGGAGCTACAACCGGCAGACCGAGAAGAACAGGCTGGTTAGACCTTGTTTCTTTAAAACATGCTTGTATGATCAACGGAATCAATAACCTTGTTATCACAAAGCTAGACGTTCTTACAGGAATTGAAAACTTAAAGATTGTAACCCATTATAAAACTGAGGACGGGAAAATTATCGATTATTTCACTTCTTCAACTGAGAAATTATACAACTACGAGCCAATTTATCATGATTTACCGGGATGGAACGAAGATCTTACAAAAGTAAGAAGCTATGACGAACTTCCGGATAACGCTCAGAAATACATCGAGTTTATTGAGGAGTATTTGGGAATCAATGTATATTTGGTTTCTGTAGGTCCTGAAAGAAGCCAGAACATTATCAGAAAAGAATTATTCTAATATTTTAGAATACAATATAAACAAGAAAGAGACTGTCACATGATGGTCTCTTTTTTCATAGATGAATTATCGGTTTTGTCAAAAGTATTTATCCTTCCGTTACTACTTCATCGCGGTTGCCGTCTTCTTCCTTTCCTTCCTGTATCATTTCTTCTGCCTCCGCTTTCTCTTCCTGAGTAGCTTCCTGAATCTGCTCTTCCTGTTCATCATTATGATGGTCTATGAAAAATTCACAATACACCGGAAGGTGGTCTGAACCGAAATTTTCCAGGGTTTTAAGCTCTTTGATAAAAATATCCTCACTGTGGAACATCAGATCGATAGGGAATCTCAACAGGCGGTATCTGGCGTGAAAGGTAGACACAAAGGAACGCCCGATTCTGGGGTCAATCAAATGGCTCGTTTTTCTAAATAATATGGATGATTTTGACCATGCTACATTATTAAAGTCTCCCACAACAATCACCGGCTCATGAATATCCTTTACCCGTTTTGCTGCACTTAAAAGATCACCGTCTCTTTCTTTTGATGTTTCCTCTTCAGTAGGACTTGGCGGAGGCGGGTGCACTCCGAAAAATACAAATGAAAAACCATCTTCGGTTTTTAGATGTACTTCAATACTCGGAATATCATCAGCCACAAAATAATGAGTCTGTGCACTTTTGATCTCAATTTTAGAGTAGAAATGCATTCCGTAGGTATTTTCAAGAGTTACTTTATGCTGGAACGGATAATCTTTTTCAAGCACCTTCATAGCCTGTTCCCAATCTCCATTGCTTTCCATAGTCATAAAGACTTCGGGCTTGTACTTTTTAATAAGGCTGATAAATCGGCTATATTCCTTATTGAACTGATAGACATTGGCGGAAATAAAATGCAGCCTTTGAGAAGATTCATGTTGTTGCCTGTGCTTTTTTACAGGATAAAGCGGAGTATATTTTACAAGCGTGACACCATGATGAACAAACAGTAAGAGTAAAAGACCCTGTCCATACCAGAAGTGCTGAGGATGATCAATCAGGAGACCTACAATAAAAGTAATAACAACGATATATGTGATCTGGATCTTGCCAAATTCCGGAACCCTGAATATCCAATGGGAATTCTGAATTTTAGGCAAGAGTGTCAAAAGCACAAGCAATCCGATTAACGACAAATAAATACCCCACATAAAATTTAATCAACGGATAAAAATAGTTTATTTTTTATACAATTCAAATCAATTCACTTTTAGGCTGTGTTAATTTAATGGTTTATTATAATTTTTCCTACTTTTATGGTGTCAGATTAATTAACCCCCATATGAATAAATTTGTTGCATTCACTTTGGTTTTCTGTGCATTCTGTTTCGGGCAGCAGAATCAGGAAATAGAAAAACCGATCCGTAATTTATTTTCAGGGATGAAAAATGCAGATCCAGAGCTGATGAAATCTGCTTTTGCAGAAGGAGCCATTCTCCAGAGCATTGCTAAAGACGGAACAGTGAAAAACGAAAACGTACAGGAATTTATCGCCTCTGTTTCCAAATTTTCAAAAGATGACCTTGATGAAAGAATTGCCATTGATGCTGTACATACAGATGGTGGGCTTGCCAGCGTTTTTACCCCTTATTCTTTTTTCTTTAAAGGTAAATTCTCACACTGCGGGGCGAACAGCTTTCAATTGATTAAGCAGCAAAATGACTGGAAAATTCAGTACATCATCGATACCAGAAGAAAAGAAAACTGCAGAGAAATAAAATAAGAAGAAACCGAATCTGATTTTCATTTCCGGAAATTTATGGAGGATATGAACAGAAGAATTAAAACATGTAAAATGAAGATCCATCACATTGCCATTATATGCTCAGACTACGAAGTTTCAAAGAAATTCTATACTGAAGTTTTAGACCTTACTATTATCCGTGAAGTTTACCGTGAAGAAAGGCAGTCGTATAAACTTGATCTCGCGATCGGAGATCATTACGTTATTGAACTCTTCTCATTTCCTGATCCGCCGCCAAGACCTTCCCGCCCCGAATCCTGTGGTTTAAGGCATCTGGCGTTCTCTGTAGAAAATATCGGAATCAAAAGGAATGAGCTCATAGCCAAAGGTCTTACCTGTGAAGACATCCGTATAGATGAATACACCGGAAAAGAATTTTTCTTTACCCAGGATCCGGACCAGCTGCCGCTGGAATTTTATGAAATGTAAAATTAATTAGTGAGCGTAACCGGTAAAGAAACTAATGGCCATAATAGCCAGTACTATTGAAGAAATGACTACATACACGTAGTCTTTTTCTTTTAAATAGCCTATCAGTGCAAAAATAATCCTAACCAGAGGCGTAAAGATCAGCAGCAGTATTCCCAGCTGGATAATGGCCATACCTTCTCCTTTGCATAAAGAATTCCAAAACATTGTCCATACCTTTTCAGATGACGAACCCATGTCCAGGGAAGTATATTTTTTAGGCATTTTAAAGCCTTCCATAAAAAGTTTGATAAAACCGATTAATGATGTTGCGACTGATAAAATAACGCCAAGTCTCAGAAGATTTCCTACTGAACGGTTCAGGTCCACATCTGTAAAATTCTTTCTCATTATCTGAAACTTTTATTGATACCGTTATACATCATATATACTGATAAAATAGTGATCACAATCGCAAAAAATACTTTTAGTTTCTTCGTTTTGGATACCATCAGGGTTTTTGAACCTATAAAACTTCCTACTACAACACCAATAAGTACCGGAGCCACAATGACAGGAATGATCTCGCCTCTTTGAAAGTAAATCAGAGCACTGGCCACAGCCGTTACACCGATCATAAAGTTACTCGTGGTCGTGGAAACCTTAAACGGCAGCTTCATCATATTGTCCATTGCCAGAACCTTCAGTGCGCCGGAACCGATTCCTAAAAGCCCGGACATGGCACCGGCAAACAACATCATTAAGAACCCCGAAACCGTATTTCTTGCAGAATAGCTCTTTAAAACCCCTTTATCCGGAAATGTTCCGTACAGTTTCAGCTTTTCTTCAAGGCTTCCTTTTATCAAAGGTTCCTGGTGATCAGGTTTTCCCTTAAGGTTGATAATAACTGTCAATAAAAGGATACTGGCGAAAATAATTCCGATGGTATTTGGATTAAGCATTCCGGAAACCAATGCTCCGATAATAGCTCCGGCAGTGGTACCGATTTCCAGAAACATGCCTATTCGCATATTCGTAAAACCTTCTTTAACAAAAGCTACCGCAGCACCCGAAGATGTACCGATCACAGAAATTAAAGAAGCACCAATGGCATAATGCATCGGGACACCGAAACCCAGCGTCAATAAAGGAATAATGATAACTCCTCCTCCCAAACCTGTAAGTGAACCCAAAAGACCGGCGGAAACTGCGCCGAGAAACAGAATGATGATTTCTGACATGCTACAAATATAAAACTATTGTAGTACTCTGCCAAACGTTTAAAAAAGATAAATTTGACGTATTTTTGCAGCTATGAAAACTGAAATGAAATTATTTTATATCATTCTCGGTGCAACGCCCAAAGGCAGGAATATCGAGCAGCATGACGTTTTTTTCGGGATCGCAGAAAATCTTAAAGATCTCGTTCCCGATATGAAAGATTTCTGGAAAGAAGCAGAAGGAAAGATCCATGTGGACTGTTATCAGGAAGTGAAATTTGCAGACGGATACGAGGTGAAGATCGTTGAGAAAACAGATCAGCCATCTGAAGACCAGTTGTATTTCCTTAATTTAGGGGGATACAAGAAAGGTTTTTTTGAAGAATTTCACGAACAGCACCTGATGGTAGGAAAATCAATGGGAGAAATTATCAAAAGAGCAAAGGCAACAGAATTTTATGCAACGATGGGCTTTGAAGGAGCTGTAAGTCATATTGATGATAAGCACGGTGTTGATATTGATGATATCTTCAATGTCAATGATATTCTGCCGGAAAAAATGAAAGAAAAATACTCCATTATCCTGACGAAATCTGATGTGGAGAATCAGGAAAATACAATAGGGCTTGGATATTTAAAGATTGATAAAATTCAATAAAAGGTTTCCATTAAAAATCTAATAGAAAAATAAAAGTAAGAATGAAAATAGGAATTTTAGGAGGCGGACAGCTCGGAAGAATGCTGATACAAAGCGCCCTGAAATACGACGACCAATTTTATACACTGGACCCTGCTTCCGATGCACCGTGCAGCAGTATCTCCCATTTTACCCAGGGGAATTTCAATGATTATGATACGGTACTGAACTTCGGGAAAGATAAAGACTTGGTAACCATCGAAATAGAGCACGTAAATGCCACTGCTTTGGCCGAGCTTGAAAAGCAGGGTGTAAAAGTAGTTCCTAGTGCTGCCATTATTAAAACCATTCAGCAGAAAATCCTCCAGAAAGAATTCTACAAAAAATACGATATTCCAAGTCCGGAATTTGAAGTGATGGACGGAAGTTCTGACGAAATTAAAATGATGTTACCATTTGTGCAGAAAATGAATACGGGAGGATATGATGGAAAAGGAGTTCAGGTAATCCGCACAGCAGAAGACATGAAAAATTTTTGGGTACAGGATTCTGTGATTGAAAAACTGGTAGACATCGACAAAGAACTTTCTGTAATTGTTGCAAGAAATGAAAATGGCGAAACCAAAACTTTCCCCGTGACCGAAATGGTCGCAGATCCTAAATTAAATTTGTTGGATTTCAACATCTGTCCTGTATTTTTAAGCGATGATATCCAGAAGCAGATCGATTCTATTACTGAGAAATTTCTGAATGCAGTAAATTCGCCGGGACTTTTTGCTATTGAACTATTCCTGGATAAAAATGGAAAAGTATGGGTGAATGAAACCGCTCCAAGGCTGCATAATTCAGGTCACCAAAGCCAGGAAGGAAATACTAATTCCCAGTTTGAGCAGATGTACCGCGTTGTTAAAAATCTGCCACTGGCGGACACAGATGCTTTCACCTACAGTGGAATGCTGAACCTTGTCGGAGCAGAAGGACATGCCGGAAAAGTGATCTACGAAGGAATGGATGATGTTCTCAAATTACCGAAAACCTACATTCATCTCTACGGAAAAACCGAAACCAAACCTGGAAGAAAAATGGGACACATCAATGTGCTTGCTGATTCCAGAGAAGAGCTGATGGAAAAGCTGGTGAAGGTGAAAAGCATGGTAAGGGTTATTGCTGAATAAAACCTAAGATAAAAGATAAAAGATAAAAGAGCTGTAAGATCATTGCAGCTCTTTTTATGTATTCCAATCCATCCGCTTCATCGAATATTAAAAGCCTTCCCATTTATTCCCAACCATTAATAATTTACAATGCTTTGTTATATTTCCGAATATTACATTAGACTGTGAATTGTGTCTAGTTATAAAATTATTTTACTTTTTTATGTGATTTTTATAAAAAAATATATTGAAATTAAAATAAAACATGTATTTTCATAACAAGAATCCTAAAGTAAAGAAGTAGGATAAACATCAAATATTATTTACTATGAAAAACTTAAAAAAAATTTCAAGAGAATCTTTAAAATCTGTAAAAGGAGGAATTACTCCGGAGTGTGCACAATGGTGGGGTTCAGGACAGCCCTATTATACAAGTCAGTCAGCGTGTCTTCAATCTCCAGGCTTTGACCCGGAAAATAATTTTGGGTGTCATAATGCTTGTGGACGTTGGTATGTAATGTAATAAAGATATCTCTTTGATAACTACAGCCGGAAGATTTTTCTTCCGGCTTTTTATTTAATATCACTTTTATTTACCTTTCAAAAATCTTTTTTTCGAATTATCTTCCAGCAATACTTCTTTGTATCTCCATTTTCCCTCATACTCACATCGTATTTTCATGAACTATCCTTGAAAATTAAAACATGAGCAAGTAAAACTGTTTTATTTGCCGTCAGTAATTTTTTAATTAATTCCTATCATTTAAAAATCTTCTGGATCACATTGCCGATCTCCACAAAATCACCATGATTGCCTACAGACCGTATTTCCGGGCTGTTTTCATTAAACTCTGAAAATGGGAAGATCAATAGATAATTATTATCATTTAAATATTTGTTCAATAGTTCCGGAATAAGCCTCATTCGGGGAATATAGGACTTCATTCCGCGTTTAGCCATCAGGACAATCAGTGCTTCATCTTCTTTTAGCTTTGCAGCTGTTTTTTCACCGTCCTGCCACGTGCTCATAATGATAAATTCAGCTTCTATATTGGCTTTTTTAACGATCTTCTGAAGAATATCCAGAATATTTTCCGGAGCATAAAAAACTACACTGGCACCGGAATTTCTTGCAATATTCCATACCCTTAGAAGCGCATGGAAAAATCCTGCTTCCTTATGGGCATTTTCCGGGATCATCACAGCATATTTTTTTATCGTGGAGAGTGGCTGTGCTGCATGATACACCAATACATTAACATCATCATTCTGAAGATATCCGCTGTAAAGATTGTAAACAAAAGAAGGGGAAAAACCTTTCTCGTCTTCCAGCCCGATGATAAGATCTGTAATATTCTGTTCCTTAATGACATTTTTAACCCCATTGATCACATCATTGTCATATCTTTTAAGAGCCTGAATTTTAACGTCAGCTGCTGCTGCGGCATCAGTGGCCTGATGAAGTAGTTTTTCAGCATTTTTCACTGAAGATTCATTTTTATCTTCATTAATAACATTTAAAGCAAACAGATTTTCTGTATTGGAATGGGCCTTTATCAAAATACCCAGATTCACCATTCTTTCTACAGTTTCTTCGTGGTTAATAGCCAGAAGGATATTTTCCTCTTCATGACTGTTACCGGAAACCGTATCTTCATTGTCATTTTCTGCAATTTTTTGGGCGCTTGCCATTGAAATAAATGAAGAGATCGTACAGGAAATAAGGATCAGAAGAATACTTCCATTCAATACGTGCTCATTCAGCAATCTTACTGGCTCACCGGTCTCCGTTTCAGAAAGAATAATATTGTATCCTACCATTACAGAGGCTAATGTTGCTGCTGCAGAAGCAGAACTCAGTCCGAAAATAAGCTTTCCTTCCTCTTTGGACAGCCTGAACGTCTTCTGTGTCATTACGGCTGAAATATACTTCCCTCCAATGGATGCAACAAGCATAATTCCCGCTACTTCCAGTGTTTCCCAGCTTTTAAAGAAAACTTTAAAGTCGATCAGCATTCCTACACTGATCAGGAAGAACGGAATGAAGATGGCATTTCCTACAAATTCTACTCTGTTCATTAAAGATGAGGTATGCGGAATGAGCCTGTTTAGGGCAAGTCCGGCAAAAAATGCCCCAATAATGGCTTCTACTCCGGCAAGCTCAGCAAGCATCGCTGCCAGATAGATCATGACAAGGACAAAAATATACTGTGAAATCTTATCATCTACCTTTTTGAAGAACCAACGTCCTATGATCGGAAATACAATCAGGACAATCAAGGCAAAAACAATAAAGGAAACAGATAGTTTAAGCCAAAATTCCGTACCTACATCACCCTGTGACATTCCTACGATCACGGCAAGTACCAAAAGCGCCAGAATATCGGTAATCATAGTTCCTCCAACAGTAATGTTCACCGCTTTATTTTTGGCAATTCCCAGTTTACTGACTAACGGATAGGCAATCAGTGTATGCGAGGAAAAAAGACTGGCAAAAAGAATAGAGGTCAGTATAGAGAAATGCAGCAGATAGTAACCGCCAAGATATCCCAGAACGAACGGGACAGTAAATGTGTAAATTCCGAAAGTAAGGCTTTTCCACTTATTTTTTTTAAAATCGCCCATGTCGATCTCTAATCCGGCAAGAAACATGATATAAAGAAGACCTGTAGTTCCCGTTACAACAATGCTGCTGTCCCTTGCCAGCACATTAAAACCATTTGGTCCTATTACTGCCCCGGCAATGATAAGGCCCAGCAGATGCGGAACTTTGATTTTGTTCAGTAGCAGGGGAGCGGCAAGGATAATAATCAGTACCAACAGGAATTTTAGGACCGGATCTTCTATAGGAAAACTCAGATTGTGTATACTCAGTAAAATCATAGGTGTTTATTTTGTGGAGCGCACCAATTCGACGGAAAATTTGGCTGTACAGCCGTTGTCGGCAATAATGGTTCTTGTTCCTTTAAGCTTGGTATCGGAAATATCATTAAGCAGGACATTCATTTCTACTTTTTTTTGAGAAGTGGAATCTGTCCTGAAATTAAGCCTGATTTCATTATTCTCAAATTTGCCGGAATAAACCCTTACCAGGTTATTGTTATTGATAATTTTTGCGGACAGATGGATAGAATCACTGTCGAATTCCCAGGTATCTGTACGTTGGTCACCCACCACATAATCACTACAGTTAGATTCTGTACAGATGACTTTTCCTGTCCACGGGCCCGAAATCTTTTCCGGCCATAAAGCGATCTTAACGGAATCTTTTTTTGCAAAAATACTGTCCCTCATTTTTAAAAGTGATTGATACTCAGATTCCTTTTGAGCGAATATTTTTTCTTTTTCGAACAGCTGTTTTTCTCTTTCTGTAATATTTTTTTCTTTTTCCTTATAATCACAGCTGATCAGGAGAAATGAGCAGGCAAGAAGAATAAAAAATGTGTTTTTAAGCATATTGTCAGTGTTGGTGTAAACAATATAGGGAAAAATAAGGAAAATATAAAATTTACCGGTTCATATCAATTTAAATGCGAAAAAAAATTACACTGCTGAAATCAATATTCAATAGAAATCAGCAGAATTTCAGGATGTCTTAAAATTCTGTATATGAGTTCCACACAATTGATTTTTTAAAGATATCGATGGGTTTATTTTTATGTTTTCGGTAATGCTGAATTTTTTTATTTCTCAACTAATTTGGAATATCGGCATTTTGTTATTGCTCTATTTTCTGTTTTTTGAACATTTGCGGATTATAATTAATGATAAATACTCCCAGTATAATCAGTACGGCCGCTATGATGAATTTAACACTGATGTCCTCATTGAGAATCAGCCAGCTTAAAAATATGGAGATGAGGGTGTTGATATAGGCAAGTATCGATATCTGCACCGGTGACACCTTTGTTAATGCATAATGAAAGGCAAAAAATGCTGCTACAGAACCAAAAACAGCCAGATAAAGCATCGCAGAGATACTTTTTATGCTCCAGTTTTCAAAATTATAATGGTCTGAAAGCAGAAATGCAAAGATAATCTGTACAATCCCGGCAAACAGAAACTGGTAAAACAGATTCAGAAAAATATTGCCACTCTGGATATTCATTTTTTTCGTAAAGATTGTTCCTGAAGCCCATCCTGCAATAGCAATAAACAGAAACAGAATGCCTAAGGCATAATCCGGGTTTTTAAGGTCATGAATGCCATCCCAAAATATGAAAACAATCCCACTGAAACACATGATGACACCGATAAAAGCTCTTGGATGGAACTTCTGGAGCCCTAATGCCAGGCTTCCCATGAAAACAAGAATAGGTGAGCAGGCACTGATCAGGGATGTCAGGCTGCTGGTAACCTCTTCTTCGGCTACCGTTGTCATTCCGTTCGCAATAATCAGCATTAATGACGAAAAAATGAGCTGGTATTTCAGGTCCTTCCAGCCAATCCATTTAAATTCTTTCCTGTACAGGAGAATGAGAAGCATAATAATGGCGGCCAGAAACTGGCGGATCCCGGCTACAAACCATGCAGGAATAGTTTCCACTGCTACCCGGATCGACAAAAAGGTAGTTCCCCATACAATGGCAACAGTTAATACTGCAAAAGTAAGCTTATAGTCTTTCAAATCTATAGGTATAAAAGCAAATATATCTTAAATAAGACTTATCTCATGGATACAGATGCTATGATTTATAGTGATACAGATGGAAAATTTAGGCCAAAATACGTGTGCCGCTTATTTTTTATGGGATAAGATATTGTAATGGCAGGTTTTAATTTTTTATCTTTGACAATCTAATAAAAATTGAAGATGGTAGGAATTATAATGGGCAGCCAGAGCGATCTGCCGATCATGGAACAGGCTGCAAATTTTTTGAAAAGCCTGGATATTCCATACGAACTGACCGTAGTTTCGGCACACAGGACACCAGAGAGAATGTTTGACTATGCGAAAACGGCTAAGGAAAGAGGCCTTAAAGTGATCATTGCAGGAGCAGGAGGAGCAGCGCACCTTCCGGGAATGGTAGCCAGCTGTACCACATTACCGGTGATTGGTGTTCCGATCTTGTCAAGCAATTCTATTGATGGTTGGGATTCTGTACTGTCTATCCTTCAAATGCCGGGTGGAATTCCTGTGGCGACGGTAGCTTTAAACGGAGCTTTGAATGCAGGGATTTTGGCTGTAAAGATCCTCGGGAGTGCAGATGAAGCGATCGCTGAAAATCTTCAGAAATATCAGGATTCTTTGAAAGATAAAGTCCTGGGAACAGTTGATGATATTAAAGCTCAGCACCCGAATCAATATGATAAGTAATATAATTGTAAATAGTCAATTGTGAATAATGATTGGATTTGCTGTCTTTCTTATAATGGAAAGTAAGGTGAATGACTTCTTTTTCATAAACTAAAATATTATAAAACAAAAACGCTCCGAATACTGGAGCGTTTTTTTTATTTATTCCTGGGCCATATTGTCCCGTGTATTTTTCTGAACGGAAATAGCGCCAAAAAGAGCGAGGAGAAATGCAAATGCATAAAATCCTTTTTCACTCGGAAGTATAGTGGCATTCCAAAGTCCTATCGCCAATAAGACAATGGAGGACAGCGTTGCAAACCAGCAGATCCCATAATAAATATCTGTTACCGGGATATTTTCCAATCGGTCACGGACAGCTTTTTGCAGAGAAACTACGGCAAACAGGCCATAAAGAAGGATGGTAAAGTAATACCCTTTTTCATTCAGAAGCATTTCTGCTCTGGCAAGCCCTACGATGAAGCCTATCATTCCTGCTCCTAATGCTACCCAAGACGCGGCTACGAACGCATTTGATACTCTTTGTTTTTTCATTAATTAACTGTTTTTGTTTAAGGGACTAAATATATTCATTTTTTCTAAACTTAACAGTTCATGGTGCCAAAATATGGGTAAAATACGGATAACTGAGCGACTGGGAATTCATTAGCCCGATAGTAGCGGTTACCCCACAGCTTGCTTGGCCTTAGCTTTGTGCGAGGAGTAAGAGTGGATAGCGGGAAATAGCTGCAAAAAAAATCCCACTATATTAAATAATGGGATTGTATATAGATTGAAATACATCTTAATATCTGTAATACTCAGGCTTGAATGGCCCTTTTACATCTACACCAATATATTCAGCCTGTTCCGGAGAAAGAGTTTCCAGTTCAACGCTTAATTTTTTAAGGTGTAAAGCTGCTACTTTTTCATCTAAATGCTTTGGAAGCATATAAACTTCATTTTTGTAAGCAGCAGAATTGTTCCACAATTCAATCTGAGCCAAAGTCTGGTTAGAGAAAGAGTTAGACATTACAAAACTAGGATGTCCTGTTGCACAACCCAGATTTACCAATCTACCTTCAGCAAGGATGATAACTTCTTTACCGCCTTCTAATGTGTAGATGTCTACTTGAGGTTTAACTTCAGATTTTGTATGACCGTAGTTTTTGTTTAACCAAGCCATATCGATTTCATTGTCGAAGTGACCGATGTTACAAACGATCGCTTTATCTTTCATTTTAAGGAAATGCTCTCCTCTTACAATGTTGAAGTTACCTGTAGTGGTGATGATGATATCAGCGTTGTCTACAACCGTATCCAGTCTTTTTACTTCGTAACCGTCCATGGCAGCCTGAAGTGCACAGATTGGGTCAATTTCAGTAACGGTAACAATAGAACCGGCTCCTCTGAAAGATGCAGCAGTACCTTTACCTACGTCTCCGTATCCGCAAACGACCACTCTTTTTCCAGCAAGCATAACGTCTGTAGCTCTTCTTACAGCATCTACTGCAGATTCTTTACATCCATATTTGTTGTCGAACTTAGATTTAGTTACAGAATCGTTTACGTTGATAGCAGGCATTACTAAAGTTCCGTTCTTCATTCTTTCATACAACCTGTGTACACCTGTAGTGGTTTCTTCAGAAAGCCCTTTGATATCTTTTGTGAATTCAGGGTATTTATCGAAAACCATGTTCGTTAAATCTCCACCGTCATCCAAGATCATATTCAGTGGTTTTCTGTCTTCACCGAAGAATAAAGTCTGCTCAATACACCAGTCAAATTCCTCTTCATTCAGACCTTTCCAGGCATAAACCGGAATTCCTGCAGCAGCAATAGCAGCGGCAGCGTGATCCTGAGTAGAGAAAATATTACAAGAAGACCAGGTAACTTCAGCTCCTAAAGCCACCAATGTCTCAATAAGCACAGCTGTTTGGATGGTCATGTGAAGGCATCCGGCAATTCTTGCGCCTTTTAAAGGTTGAGATGGTCCGTATTCTTCACGGATAGACATCAAACCTGGCATTTCTGCTTCGGCAAGGGTAATTTCTTTTCTTCCCCATTCTGCTAGGGATATGTCCTTTACTTTGTAAGGGATGTATTGTGTTGTAGTACTCATATGTAATGAATAAGTTTAAATTCAGTTGATAATAAAATGCAAAATTACAATTAATAATTAAGATAAAAAAACGGCAGGCAGGGTTAGATTTTATGAGATTATACATGATTTAATATTATTTAGTCTTAATATAAATAACTACTTTTGTTCAGATAAATTTTATACTATGAATCATACAAATACTCAGGAAGATGCCAATAGAAAGGCAAAGCCGGTTGCTCCAAAAGTAAAGGAACTGATAGAACGTGCCAAAAGTTTGATTTTGGCTACAGTAGACGCGGAAGGAACTCCTAATTCCAGTTATGCACCTTTTGTACAGGTAGGCAATACATTATATATTCTGGTGTCTTTTATGGCAAGACACACCAAAAATCTTGCGGACGGCAGAAAAACTTCAGTAATGTTTATCGAAGACGAATCTGCAACCAAACAGATTTACGCCCGTGAACGTCTCACCATCGAGGCAGCAACTTCCCAGATAGAGAGAGATTCTGAAACCTGGAACACGGTTGTCGCTAAGCTTAAAGAAAATCACGGAAAAGTAGTGGACGTCATTGCTGAAATGAAGGATTTTATTCTTATTGCCCTACAGCCTGTAAAAGGATCTTATGTGAACGGGTTTGGAAGTGCTTATTTTGTAGATGAGAATCTTGAAATTATTGAGCATAGAAATGATGTAAACCATCAGTCGAAATAAATATAAGATAAGGATAGAAAGAAGATGGAAGTTTAACTTCCATCTTCTTTCGTTTTGCCCCATCATGCATTCTCTTTCAACTTCCACATCTTTTCACTACTTTTATCGAATAAAAAAACGATGCCCCTTTACCGAGATTTTTCAGATGACAATGCCACGATTCTTGTATGGAAATATGATGAAAGCGAAGAACTTGATATCAATGAGCTTCTGGAACCTGAAAATGCAGAAAAAGTAAAGGACTACCATCCGAAAAAACTCCAGGAGGTACTGATGGTCCGTAAACTTCTGAAAGGTTTAAAACCTGACTCCAAAATATTATATAAAGAAAGGGAACCCTTTCTGTCGCCTAAAGATGCGGAAATTTCCATCACCCATTCATTTCCTTTCGCAGCCATAGCGATTTCTAAAAATAAAATAGGTATTGATATTGAAAAGTTCAATCCAAAAATCTTAAGGGTTATCGATAAATTCACCTACGAGCATGAAAGGGGATTCATACCTGAAGATAATGCCCCGGCTTTCTATACTATTATATGGAGTGTGAAGGAAAGCATGTATAAGATCCATCATTCAAAATACTGGTCTCTGAAGAAGAATTACGAAGTAAAGCCATTTGAGCTCAAGCACCTTTATAAAATTAGCTGCAGGGTTTATGATGAACAGTTTTCAGACGAGTTCAAGGCGAGAGTGGAATTTTTTGATGACTACTGCTTTACGATTGTGGAGGAGTAGAATCAGCTTCGCTTCTGTATTTTTCAATTACTTTTCTTTGTTCCTTAGCAACATCATAGATCAGTTCCAGGATATCGTGGATGTTTTTAAGCTCTGTTAAATGTGAAATTTTATCAGGATCTCTTCTGTCAACCAGATCATTTTCCTCGATCTCCGTTTTTCTTTTCGAAAGCATATCTTCAATGGAAGAATCTTCCGGTTCCAGGCGGCTTTCCATTTTTAAAGCTTCATTGATCTCGTTTCCATGTAATAAAACTGATGTCTGCTGCATTTCGGCTTCAATCTTTCTACTCCAGCTTTCAGCATCTATTTCAGGATATTTTTCATTGTTTTTAGAGTATTGGGAGAGAGAAGCAGTATAGGCTGTGATCAGGTGTGATGTTGCTACAAACTGATGAACGACTTCCAGTTTTTTCTGCTGATTTTTCGGTTCAGAGATCATTCTCTGGAAGTTGTCGGAAAGGTTGGCCAGCGAAATAATGGCATTTTTTCGCTTTACTTTATAATCCTCAATATCAAAATTTCCCTGTAAGAATTTGGAAATGACACTTTCAAAATAGATCAGATTATCTGCTGCAGATTTTTTCATCAGATCAAGATTCTGGGTATGTTCCCATACAGGAAGAACAATATATGATACAGCAAAAGCAATAACTCCAGCTATAATGGTATCCAGAATTCTGTCTTTAAAGATCACGTTTACATTTCCCGGATTTAAAAAGTTAAAGCTCAGAAATACATAGATCGTCATAAACAGGACAGCCCAGAAATAACGGCCTTTCAGAAAGCTGAAACACATGATCATGCTCAAAAGCAGAATGGTAAATAAAAGACCATTGAAGTGCACAAAATGTAGAATCATATAGGCAATAACTGCTCCTGCAATGGTTCCGTATAGTCGGAGAAGATTTCTCTTTTTTGTAATGGAGTAGGCGGGCTTCAATATCGCTGTAATCGTGATCAGGATCCAGTAGGTATGGCCCAGACCCAGAAAATCGAACATAGAGAAAATATAGCCAACAAGCAGGGCAGTGGTAATTCTTATCGCATGTCTGAAATGAGAGGATGAAAGCGAAATATTATTCCTTAAAACTTTGAAGTTAAGTTTCTCTTCATTAGGCATGAATTTTTTTAAATCTAACCCTGTGGAAAGACTTTTGGCTAGTTTTACATCCTGGGAAAATACTTTATAAATCTCATTGATCTCTTTTGTAATCTCGTTAATGCGCATCAGGATCTGGCGAAGGATCATAAAATTTTCCAGATTATCAGGAGTCAGCTGCTTATTGCGTAACTCAAAATAATGAACGTTAAGATTTTTCAGCTCATGTTCCAGATCGAAGATGGATTTTGCCCTTGTTCCGATCTGTAGTGAGATTCCGATATTGGTAATTTCCTCGGCAAGCAGGTTGAGGTAGTCATGGATGTTGACCAGGATCATGCTGTCTTCAAAGCTCTGCTGCAGTTTCTGATAATCGCTTTCAGAAGTCATGAGCTTTTCATGAAGGTCCATGGAGTTCAAAAACATCAGCATCAGTAACCGGCTGGTTGTTGTTGATTCATTAACGATAGTTCTCGTCTTGAAAACAGTTTCCCTGGTTTCTTCCTGAAGATTTTTGATCTCGATCTGCTTGGCAATGACCTGAGTGGTCAGTTTATCAAAATCCGGATTTTTCTGGTAATAATTAGCCTTGATCTTTAAAAATTCTGCGAGCTGCAGATAATTTTCCCCGATCATCTGTCCTGCCAGTTTATAAGGCTGGATGGTTGTGACCACAAGGAAGATCAGCAAAAACCAGATACAGCCGGATGCGAAGATCAGCAGGCTTTTAAAAATATTGCCTCCTGTAAGATGTCCGTCAATAAAGATTGCAAGAACCACGAGGGATAGTGAACCCACAGCGGCAAGCCTCTGTCCGTAGACTCCGATAAGGGAAAAAAACATTCCGAATACAATGATCTCCAGAATAACCAGAATTTTAAAATTCATGACCAGGCTGGCGACAAGCGCCACAAAGACAAAGCAGAAAATAGCAAACGTAAGGGCATTTCTCCTTCTGATAAAAGGTCCCGGCTGGTCACAAAGTGCTACAAAGCTGGTTCCGAGAGGAAATAAAAAGTATTCTTTCAGGATTCCGAAGTGGGCGAGGGCTAAACAGGGCAGAACAGTTGCCAGCGTAATTCTGATTGCAGAATATACATATTGGCTGGTAACGAATTTTTTGAGTTCTGCTGAATAGTTCATACTACAAAATTAATTATTGGAAACAAGAAAAGCCTTATAAAAATGAGACTTTTGCAAACTTATATATTATATTTCTTTAATAATTTGTCAATTGTCAATTTGGTGGTTGAGCTTTGGACCAATTGAGCATGAAGAATTGTACAAGAGTGAATGGTAAGCCTTGCTTCACAAATGAATTGTGAACTTGAAATTACTGTTGGGATAAGTTTATATTAAAGTTATATTATTTGTCGTTAAAAAAGTACATGACCAGTGAATTTAGGGAAAGAGAAAAAATTCACTGTGAAGCAAACTTACAGCGAAGCTAATTCATAATTGACACAAAAAAAGCCCCATATAAATGAGGCTTTTGATTCAAGGTATAAATATTTTAATAATCTACATTAGATGTTTCATCACCAATGTTCCAGGTAAGACCGAAACGAAGGGTGTTATCTAAAGCAGTATTGATTTTCGACATATTGATCAGATAAGAAATATCAAGTCCGAAGGAACGGTATTTCAATCCGATACCTGCTGTAGCGAACTGTCTTGCTCCCTGCTCCTCGCTTTCGTGGAAGTAACCTGTTCTTACTGCAAATGCATTGTCATAAGAATATTCCAAAGCACCACTCATCATGATAGAGTTTTTATTTTTGAAAGATTTTCCGATTCCTGCCATTACTCCTACGTTAGGAACTTCATATCTTGGCTGTCTTGTGTTAGGATCTATTCCTACATATTCTGATCCCGGAACCAAGATCTTAGACCCTTCTACGCTAATGCCGATTTTGTTCATATCATCCAAATACATATCATATCCAAGCCCCAATCTTGCCATAGTAGGCAGGTAAGATCTGGATTCTTCATTTCCTGTATAGTCTAATTTCGGACCTAAATTCTGAATAGCGAAACCTGCATTCACTTTACCGTCATATCCTCCGAAACTTGAAAATCTTGGAGAAGTATAGTATCCTGAAACATCTACTGCAAAAGAGTTAGCAGCCTTAAGGGTAGTATCTGTATTGAAACCTCCGGCTAAATCTGAACGGATGAATCTACCTGTAACGGCCATAGAGTAAGAATCAGAAAGTTTCAGCCCGTAAGCAACGTCAATGGAAAATTCATTAGGTTTTGATGTACCCATAGAAGTTACTTCTGAACCTACCAGCTGAGTAAGGTCTACCTCTCCCATGTTGAAATAATAGATACTTGCAGAAATAGTAGATCTTTCTTCCTGTCCTAAAAATTTATGGAATGCACCATATAGTAAAAATACATCATTGGTAAGTTTTCCCATATAAGGCGTATAGTTAAGACCTATGGAAGAACTTGTTCTGCTAAAAGGATATTTTGCCGCATTCCAGAATTGTGAAAATGCATCCGGTGAAGTTACCACCCCTTGGTCTCCCATACCTCCAGCTCTTGCATCTGGCGCAATTCTTAGAAAAGGAGCTCCGGTCAATACTGGATTTATTTTACTTAAATCTTGCGAATAGCCTAAAAAACCAGCACTTAAACCAAATCCCAAAAGCAGTTTAGTAGTTAAATTCATATGTTGTCTTTTATATATTATCAGTTTTTTATAACAATTATTATCTATGTATTATTTAATTTATTTCAAAAGTACCATTTTTTCTACAGCTGTAGCACTTCCTTTGCATTTTTCTTGATTTTGACTTTTTGCAAATATCTTAAAAATATACGTACCTTTTGCAACAGTTGACCCAAAATCGTCTCTTCCGTCCCATTCTATTGCCTGGCGAGGCGTTCTAAAGCCCTGTAGGAACGGTTCTGCAACGACAGGCTGAGATAATGTTCTCACTAATTTTCCTGTTATCGTATAAATTTGAACATTTACATCTAAAATATCATCGCAGTTGTGTTCAAACTGGATGTATGTTTTATTGGTAAACGGATTCGGCCAGTTTAGCGGCCTGTTAATGATCAGATGCTGATCGGTTTCATCCTTAACTTCAAAGTTTAACGTAGCAGTTGTCGAATTATTGTTTATGTCCCAAACTTTAAATGTTAATTGATGCTGTCCTATTGCAAGGTTTCTGAAAGGATAGGTTACATTTCCTTTCTGATAATCGGCAAGACTTGGGCTAAGGCACCCGTTTCCTTCGCCTGAAGCAAAGAAATCATTCAGAACAACGGTGTTGATGATCTGCCCGTCAAGATAAACCGTAATATCATGACCTACACCGGATCCTGTGGAGTTGATCCCAGTATCATCTGTAACACAAGCCAGAAGCATAGGATTCTGGTTGGTGATTCCTCCGTCTGCAAAATTTGTATTATTCATGTACAGTTTTACTTTTGGAGGTTCGTTATCATTGATCCCGTTCGGGTTGATATCTCCCACCTGTACTGCCTGGTTATTGAATACATCCATTGCTTTATTGTCTGCATAGCCCAGTATTCTTCCCTGTCCTACGGCATAGTTGATATCCTTCGGTACATAGAATTCTACAGTGAATACTCCGTTTACTGCGGTACCTGAAGCCTTAACGATAGCACTTCCTTCTTCTGTGTAATCCATGACAGGAGATAATGCTCCATCGTTATTTAAGGTTTTTTTGTTCAGCCTTTTATCAAAAATATTAATAGAAACCCTTCCGTTGAAAGTGGTGTTAACCGTTCCGTTAGGATTGTTGATATGACCTTTCACTTTAATGAAATCCAAGCCTCTGATCAATCCAGGGACCGGAGATTCTATATTGTCTATTACAAGCTGTCTTTGAGGTCTGCTCAGTTTCATAGCCGGATCTCCAAGTAAATTTACTTTCAGATGGTCAATATTGGCTCCTTTTTGTTTTTTAGCATTTAAATGAGCGTATCCTAAAGTTTCAAAATCGTCGCCGATCAGTTTGAAAATATTCTTTGTGTAAAGATCTGTAAAGTTACGTCCGTAATCTACCCCAATGGCACGGCTCGATGTGATCATGGCGGCAGCACCTCCCTGTTTAAGTTTAATGAACTGTTCCCCTGCAGAAGAAGTAGCCGGCTCATCCCATAATGTAAATTCACAGGTAATAGTAGAAACAAACGGGAATCTGCTGTATACATTGGAGAAATTATTGGAATTCTGAATTTCCGTACTCGTAAGTACTCTTTCCTGTGCCCATCCATTGATACCTCCATGCCCGAAATAGAACAGATAAAGACTGTTCCCGATATCATTTGAAATGGCCTGAGTTACCTGAGGAAATCTTTGTCCGGCTGCAGTACTTTGAGCCGGAAAAGCATCCAGATATAATTTTCTTACGTTATATTCTTTCAAATCCTGTTGACCAGGGACTTCAAAAATACTGGATAACGTATTATTCATTACTTCATGGAATGGACTTCCGCCATCTTTATCATCATCTACTACAAAATCAAGCTTCATACGCCATTCTCCGAAAGGAGAAGACTGCCCGGGAAGAGCATTGTAATAGGCAAGGGTTTTACTGACCATATTTCCTGCTTCAGTTACATTGGCTGCAGGAATTCTACCTACAGGAATGTCGGGCAGGTTATTTTCAATAGAAGATGCTGTTTGCGGCTGTGTCATTACAATATAGTCATCGGTTACAAAAGAACCGATAAAGTCTGCTGAATTTTCACCATGATAGGCGGAAACGATATTGGAATTGCCGGAGACCCTGTTTTTATAGTCATATGAAGTGTCTCCCAAAATGAATACATACTTAAGTCTTCCGCTGTTATTAAGTTTTGTCACAAAATCCCTTATTGCAGTAAGATCTCTGCTTCCGCTTCCGAATTCATTATAAATCTTAGCAGCATCTACGATCTCTACCGTATAATTGTTCTTGGTCTGGTGGTAGCTGGCGAGTCTCTGTGCCTGTCCCATCATTTCAGGAACCGTAATGATCAGGTAATCCACATTCTGCAGTCCGGAAAGATTCTGGTTGGCAATTCTTTCCACAAACTGAGGGTTATAAGCAGCATCAGCACGGAAAGCCACAAATTCATTATTGAAATTTGGGTCAGAGGTCAAATAACCGAAGTTAAAACTGCCCGCACCCGCCTTATTTACTCTTCTGTTGGCATTCGTAATATCAGTTACATCCCATACCTGCTCAAGGTTTGTAGCATTGGAAATACCAAAGCCGTAATTGGTATTGGTTCCGCTGGCAATTGAGAAATCCCTGAAGTTCATCTGAGATCCGTTGAAGGTGAGGTTTTCTTTATACTGTACTTCCGCATAGTCAAAATGGAAAGCTCCGTTAGGATTTACAGAAATATTTGGGGCATAATTAAGGGTAATCTGATTTCCGTTCAGATTGGATATCGTTCCGTCATAGCTTAGCTGGTAAAAATCGAATACATAATTATTGGTATTAGCCGGAACTGCCTTAACGATCGGGTTTTGGTTATTGATTTTAAATTCAACTGTATTCTGCTGGGATCTATAGCCTACCACCTGGGTCTTGTATCGTATAACATCACCTGCCTGTATGGGTGAATTGGTAGTAAAAGTAACTGCTTTATCCGTAGTAAATGGAGCTTCTTCTACCCAGATTCGTCCTACTTTTAAGAGATTCTTCTGGTCATTATTAATTACCTGGTAATTATCATACCTTGTTATTAAATTACCTGCCGGAAGATTAACGTCAACTGGCTGAACTCTTTTCCCTGCACCCTTGTCAAAGTTGATAAAATAATAAGAGAAATCTTCATATATATTTTTAACATTATTGCTTCTGTCTATTCTATTGTCCACTCTCTTGAACCCATTTCCATTGGATGCATCATAAAGATTGTATCCGTTTGGCCCCTGAGCATAAAACAAAGCGTAATCCCCATCATTCCATACACCATCTTCTTCGCCCACTACCTGAATAGCATTTTCCTGAAGCGCACTGTATTTGGTGTCCAGGTTGTATTCTGGAAGCATTACACCGCCGTTTCCGTAAATTCTGAAATTTTTCGGATTTACAGAAGCAGGATTGATGCCATTATCTTTTAAAAATTGTGCTGTAATTTTAAATATTCCGGACCTGTCTACTTTAATCTTATAAAAGCCACCACTCGAAAGAGGGTTTGCAGTGCTTCCCACTTTGTTTGCATTTCCAGATTTGAAATTGTTGGGAGCTGCTGTTTCAGAAATATTAAATGAAGAAAGTCTCTGGATACGTCCCTTTACATTCTTAAACAAAGACACGCTGATGCTCGCATATCTTTCTCCTTCTAAAGTATAATAAGTAACATCTGCGATTTCATAATCCGGCAGTCTGCCCTTGTCAAGATCATATAAATCCTTAGTGGAAATACTTTCCCAGGCCAGATCTGAAACTTTCAGCTGCTTTTCTCCTATTTTTTGTTTGGTTATGATAAAAACATTATTTTGGCTGAACGAAAAACCTTCATTTTTGAAATTTGGAAGATTTAATTTTGTGTCACCAAAATCTTGGATTTTAGAGCCTTCCCATTCTATGGCTTTTCTCTGGGCCCAAAGTGTTGATACAAAAGAGAATAGTAATAAAAAGGTGATTTTTTGTTTCATGTTTATTATTGAAATTTCTGAATTACAAATAAAATGAAAATTTTAGAATTAAATTGTGATACAATAAAATTAATTTGTTAACGTTTTTCAAAAAAATCAAATGTTTACTTGATTTATTGAATAATTTATTTTTTCTTTGTACTTTGAAAATATTTATATCGACTATGAAAAAACTAAAGTTGTTTTCATTAATAGCATTAAGTTCTACACTTGCATTAACCAGCTGTGGCGGATCCGGGACCAGCAAAGGAGGCGGTACTAAAAAATTTGTCAGCAAGACGGGTTGGAAACCAAACGAAAAACAAGGTTGGTTTTTTGCAGGAAAGCAACAAAAACAGAAGGGGTGGCCAGGAATGGTATATGTAGAAGGTGGAACTTTTACAATGGGATTAGTGAAAGATGATGTTATGCATGATTGGAATAACACACCGCGCAGAATGCAGGTAAGTTCATTCTTCATCGGAGAAACAGAAATTACTAACTACGAATACCGCGAATACCTTACATGGTTGAAGTACGTATTTCCACCAAGTGACCCTAGCTTCAAGGAGATCTATAATGGCGCTTTGCCAGATACTCTTTTATGGGACAACAAACTAGCTAGAAACGATTATAATGAAACTTATCTTCGTTCTCCAGAATTCGATTACTACCCGGTAGTAGGTGTTTCCTGGACTCAGGCGAACAGATACTGTGAATGGCTTACAGACAGAGCGAATGAAAAAGCTTTAATGCAAGCCGGAGTTATTGCTAAAGATTTGTATATCAACGAATCCAATAACCAAGGCGGAACTGCATTTAACATGGATAAATTCAAAGCGAATGATCCGGAAATGCAGGGATATATCAACGAGAAAAGAATGCAGCAGAAATCTGGTATGAAAACAACCAACCAGAGACTTCTTTCTGCAAACAGAGCTCCAAATGCTTCAATGGTTCAGAAGTTCAGACTTCCTACCGAAGTTGAATGGGAATATGCTGCTCTTGGTATGGCTAAAAACAGAGAATATAACCAATACCTAGGTAAAAAACCTGAAATTGAAAGATTAAGAGGTACCAAAGGAAGAGATAAAGGAATGTTCCTTGAAAACTTCAAAATGGGAAGAGGTGACTATTCCGGTATTGCAGGATGGAAAAATGACGGAGCTGCACAAACAGCAGACGTAAGACAATATCCTTCTAATGATCTTGGAATCTATGGTATGTACGGAAACGTTTCTGAATGGACCGCTGACGTGTACAGACCAATCATTGATGAAGATTTCAGCGATTTTAACTATTATAGAGGAAATATGCCTCAGGCTATTGTAAGAAACGGAGACGGAACTTACAAAATGATTGACGAGGGTACTATCAAGTATGATACCCTATCAGATGGTAGATTAGTATACAGAGGTCTTCCGGGACAGTTTGAAAGAGAAACCATTGCAGATCACAGAAACTACAGAGACGGTGACAGACAGTCTTCTTTAGAATATTACAGAGCTTCAGATTCAGCTTCTTCATTTGATATGTACAATGCTCCTCAGAGAAGGTTTGTTGTAGATGCAGGTGGAAGAGTAAAACTTCAGAAAGATACCAGAGACAGAACATCTGCAGTATCCAATGACGTAAGAGTTGTGAAAGGAGGTTCTTGGCAGGATACAGCATATTGGCTGGATCCGGGACAAAGAAGATATAAAAATGAAGGGAAAGCTTACGGATGGATTGGATTCCGTGTTGCACAAGATGCTAGAGCTAGTGATAAAGGCAGAACTAGAAGATAATATTATCAAAAAATACTTATAAAAAACCTTCCGGATTTCCGGAAGGTTTTTTTATTTTTGGAGTATGAATATAGAACAGTTTTATCCTTTATTTTTACAGTCAAATAAAGTGACAATCGACAGCAGAAAAGCCGGTAAGAATGATATTTTCTTCGCCTTTTCCGGTGAAAATTTCAACGCTGCAACCCTGGCAGAAAAAGCTGCTGATGACGGAACTTTGGCGGTAATTGTGGAGAAACAGGAATTTGAAAATAAAGATAGAAATATCTTCTATGTTCCTTCTACATTAGAATTTCTTCAGCAGCTTGCTGTTCACCACAGAAATCAGCTTAAAATCCCTGTTATCGGGCTTACAGGGAGTAATGGTAAGACAACAACCAAAGAAATTATCCATGCAGTCCTTTCTGAGAAATTCAATATACAATATACTTCCGGAAACTTAAATAATCATATTGGGGTTCCATTAACCATTCTTTCCATTAAACCCGAGCATGAAATGGCAGTGATAGAAATGGGAGCTAATCATCAGAAAGAGATTGAGCTTTTATGTACCATTTCACAACCGAATTTTGGATACATTACCAACTTTGGAAAAGCTCATCTGGAAGGATTCGGTGGATTTGAAGGCGTGATCAAAGGAAAATCTGAACTGTATGATTACTTGAAAGCACATCATCAAACTATTATTGTCAATGAAAATGATCCGATACAGTCAGAAAAAACGGAAAACTATGCGCCTAAAATTACCTTTGGAAAAGAAACTTCCGATTACCAGTTCGGATTGTTTTCCGAAGAACATTTTGTAGGATTAGACTATCAGGGTATAAAAGCTGTTTCTAAACTCACCGGAGAATACAACTTTACCAATTTATGTGCAGCAGCCAGTCTTGGACTCCATTTCGGAATAAGCTTTGAAAAAATAAAGCATGCTGTTGAAAACTACACTCCGACCAATATGCGTTCGCAGGTTGCGAAAAAAGAAAACGCAACATTAGTGCTGGATACCTACAATGCTAATCCCAGCTCTATGACTGCCTCACTGCACAATTTTGTGACCTTTGAGGGGAGTAAAACAATCATTATCGGTGATATGCTTGAATTGGGAGAGGAGAGTCTAAAAGAGCATCAGAATATCTTAAATCTTGCCCGGGAATTAGCTTTTGACCAAATCATTACAGTAGGGAAATATTTTAAAGCCGTCAACTCGTCATCATTATCTTTTGAAAGTACGGCAGAATTAATAGAATACCTCAAGCAGAATAAAATTCATGCAGAAAATATCCTGTTAAAAGGTTCAAGGGGAATTGCACTTGAAAAGTCTATCGAATTTATTTAAGCTTTGAATTCCAGAATTCCTTTACGATCAGTTCAATGTTTTTGAATGTGCTTGGGAAAACTTCATTTTCGATTTGAGTGGTGTTTTTCCAGGCAACTTCTGTAATTCCTTCTTCTATCTGCGGTTTTGAAGTGTCTTCACCATTGAAGTTCATTTCAAACCAATGGGTGCATTTAAGGATTTTTTCACCGTTTCTTTCGATATAGATATGGTAGGTGGTATTGATGAATTTTACCAGTTCCACATCTTTTAACCCGGTTTCCTCTTCAATCTCCCTTATTGCAGACTCTTCACGGGATTCACCTTTTTCCATTTTGCCCTTGGGAAGATCCCATTTGCCTAATCTTTTAATAAAAAGCAGCTTTCCATCAGGATTGTTGACAAGGCCTCCGGCAGCTTCTATGATTCTGAAAAGCTTCTGGAATTCGCCCCAGATTTCTTCAATATTCTCACCGAAAACATTAAGTTCTTTCACAGAAGTATTTTCCAAAAGATCCAATGCAATCTCTAAAGTTGTGAAACTTTCGTACCTAAGTTCTTTTTCAAGAGGCTCGGGATGCTTAGACACTAATAATTTTTTTTCGTTCACAAAAACTTTATACATATATTTGTAAGAATTAAGAATTTAAATACAAAAATAAAAAATGAATTTAGAAGGACGAAAGATTATTGTCAATAAATCATCTAAAGACTTGTCTGAAATATTGAAATCGCCTGAAAACTATAAAGATTTTATGCCGGACGGTCTTCAGAAGTTTGAAACCAGAGATAACGGGTTCAAATTCGGTCTTCAGGGAATGCCTGAAATTGCTTTGAAAATAGATGAAGTGAACGAACAAAAGGCAGTTTTGAAGTCTGCAAGTTCAAGCCTAGATTTTACCTTAACCGCAGCTTTAAACTCTATCAATGAAAATCAAACTGAAGTTCAGATGCTTTTTGAGGGGAAATTTAATCCTTTTATCAAAATGATGGTAGAAAAACCACTTCAGAACTTTATCAATACACTAACAGATAAGATCGAAGCTTACAAATAATAGAAAAACCTTCAGCAATGGAGGTTTTTTTATGCCCATACTCCTGAACTGTGATCTCCAGTACTACCGGTTGCAGAAGAAAGGACATTGATCTCATTCTTCATCCTTAAAACTCCCATGAAGGCAAAAATAAGTGCTTCTTTATGATCAATAATCTGTCTTTCCGGAATGATGACCTTAAATTCTGTTTTTTCTCTGATCTTTTCAATAAGGCAGGTATTAAAGCTGCCCCCGCCAGTACATAGGACATTCTCTAAACGGTTTAGGTTAATAACATTTGAGATTTGCAGCGCTACATGCTCAGTGAAAGTAGCCATGGCATCTTCTGTTGTAATGCCTTCCAAAAGGGGAAAGATAGTCTCATTGCACCATTCGATTCCTAAAGATTTAGGATGTGGCTGATTATAAAAATCCAGGGAGTTAAGTTTGTCTAGGAGATCTTGGTCAACGCTGCCTTTTCGGGCTAAATCTCCATTTTCGTCAAAATTTTTATTAAATTTATTAGCAAGCCTGTTCAGGACAATATTGACAGGAGCAATATCAAATGCTATTCTTTTGTTATCCTGCTTTAAGGAGATATTGGAAAACCCTCCCAGGTTCAGGCATGCATCATAGTCAGAAAAAAGCAGTTCGTCCCCAATAGGAACCAAAGGAGCTCCGTTTCCCCCCATCAATACATCCTGGCTTCTGAAATCGTAGATAACGGGAAGTCCTGTTTCTATTTTGATGGCTCTGCCATCTCCGATCTGAAGAGTAAATTTCTTTTTAGGCTGATGAAAAACCGTATGGCCATGAGAGGCAATCAGGTCAATGTTTTCAAGATGATGACGGTCAATAAATTCTTTGACCTTCTGACCGAGATAAAAACCGTATTCCGAATGAAGTTCCAGTAATTCTTCCGAAGATAAATGAATCGAGCTTCTAAGCCTTTCTTCCCAATTTTGAGAGTAGGACAGGGTTTCAGCTTTTAAGATTTTAAAATTCCAGTTCTCCTTTTTTTCAAAAGCTGCAAAACAGATATCCAGACCATCCAAACTGGTCCCGGACATGAGCCCAATAGCCTGAACTTTCATATTATTGCGGTGTTTTTTTTTCTTCGAGCCTTTTCGTACTGAAATCTCCTGAGTTATTAAAGAAAGTATATTCGGAGAAATCATCTTTAGCGGTCATACCATTGGCGCCCACCAGGGTAGAGCCATCTTCCATGGTAACATATACCGTATCTTTGGTGTAAATTCTGTTCTTTTTCTGATCCCAGTAAATACTCTGCATTGCGAATCGCTGCCCTTCATTGGTGGTAATCCTTACATCGCCTTTCGCCTCGTAAAATCTTTTGTATTCAAAGATACGGGCATATTTAGCAGTAATCTTACCAGGTACTTTAGGTTTTTTTTTGTCAAAAAATTCAATGTTAATACCTCTTTTAGCCACTATATAAGGGCTGTCTATCAATTGATATTTTTCAATAATCGGAGCTTTGGCTTTTAAGGATATGAATCCAGAATCCCGTTGTATGATATTGGCATTATTAATGATCTCTGACGGAAAGTTCTTGCTTTTGTTTCCATTGGCTTTGGTAAGATCTTCCTCACAAGATGTCAGTATAAAAAATATAGCACAACTAAAAAGGCATGCTATATTTTTATATGATATTTTTTTTGAAAAATTCATTTTAGTTGTACAGAGTCTTTCTGAACCATCTGTCAGCAAAGTTGAAGCCGACTCTTAAGTTGATGAAATTCTGATTGATCAGGTTGTTATCAAGAGTTCCTCTTTTTCCAAGCTCAACGCCCAGTTCAAGACCGCTCATCCTTGTAATACTGCTTGTTTTGAATGGAAGCAATACTCCTGCAGAAATCCCGAACTTATTGATGCTGGTGCCGTTTACTTTAAGATTTCCTCTTTCATAGAAAGCTCCATATCTGTAGGTTACTCTTGAGAAATAGTTTCTGAAGTTATTATAATTTGGCAGATACCATCCTCCGGCAGAAATTCTGTAACTGTCCTGGAAGTCAAAAGTTTTTCCGAAATAAGAAATATCTTCTCCTTTTTTATAGTCAAGCTGCCCCGAAAAGAACCAGTGGTTTTCGCTTCCATAACCCACCCCTAAAGATGCTTGTAACGGAAGAAGGTTCTTAGAGCTTGTGCTTTTCTGATCTACAATGGTTTCTAAAGCTTTAACAGTTTGTGCTGCATCAGTATATACATAAGTACTGTTGATGTAATCAGTAGTCATATTACTGGTATTACCAAACGTAGCCGTAGCCCCGATGGTTAACTTTTTGTCTGTACGGGTATTGACACTTTGGTAGCTACCACCAAGCGTGAAGTTGAAATTTTTGATGCTGTTTTTGGTTTCATAACCATTAATGTATTCAGCATTGGAAACTCCATCTTTATCATAAGATTTAAGCTCGTTCAGATCATAAAGATTTCCAAAATAAAGGTTAGCTCTCAAACCTACCGCAAAGTTTTGGTCGATTTTATATGAA
Organism: Chryseobacterium lathyri; assembly: GCF_030812195.1. Classification (GTDB taxonomy): domain Bacteria; phylum Bacteroidota; class Bacteroidia; order Flavobacteriales; family Weeksellaceae; genus Chryseobacterium; species Chryseobacterium lathyri_A. The sequence continues at coordinate 79,670 of NZ_JAUSSF010000003.1, read as the reverse complement.
ACCGCAGCCTGTGCTGTATTCAAGGTTCCGCTTCCTTTAAAACGGTTGGTATAATAGCCGTTTACTGTTTGAACGCCATTTATAGTTTCGTAGGTTGGAGCGGTATTTACAATATCATAGCTCTTGGAGCTGTAAGGCTGATAAGATAGCCCCATCTTTACCTTTGGGGACAAAGGAAATGCCAATGCAATATTAGAAAGATACGTAGAATGTTTGGTAGACTTCGTATCATTATAATTTGTTTTGAAGTAATTGTTTTCGTTGGTAGCCTCCAGTCTGATACTTGTGAGCTCGAAATTAGAGTTGTTCGCAGGGTTTGCGAAATTGAAGCTGCTCGTGAAATCACTGATATAAGCAGTAGATATACCACCCATAGAGGCAGTTTCAATCGTATTATCATATTTTACATCTCCAATTCCATATGTTGCATACGGAGAGTTACTTATACTCTGTGCATTTAGGAAGTATCCAACTGATATGAATGATACGGCAAAGATTTTTTTCATTCTTTATTTTTAAAACAATGCGCAAATATCTTAAATATTAATGAATTGTAAAAATTATATGTGGTTAAAGTTTGTTAAGGGCCTATCATTACACGGAAAATGCAAATTTTTAATAATAAAATAGCAATTCTGTTATGCATAAAAGACAATTTATAAAGGAAATAAGTCTTTTCCGCTTAAAAACATGTATATTATTTACCTGAAGAATGGAAAGACTTTGACTGAAGTTTCCAGTATAATTAAAGGATAAACGTTTTATAATATTTTATGCAGGCTTAATGTCCTCCATTGAAATAAGATTTTTATCTTTGGAACATGAATTGGGAGAACATCGCCGGACAGGAAAATCTGAAAAAACTTCTTCGTGAAAGCATTGCTGAAAATAGAGTGAGCCACGCCCAGCTTTTTTTAGGAAAGGAAGGCTATGGTACATTTCCTATGGTTTTGGCCTATGCCAAAGAAATCTTTAGTCGGGAAAATGAGCATGCTGCTTCGAAAGTGGAACATTTGAACCATCTGGATCTGCATTTTAGTTTCCCTGTTTTTACTGATAATAAAAATTCTTTAAGCAAGAATAAATTTGAAGATTTCAGGGAAATGATCATGGCTTCTCCCTATGCAAGCTATGATGATTGGACAGCCTTTCTTGAGTCTGAAAATAAGCAGCTTTTTATCTCTGCAGATGAAATTGATGATCAGAATCAGAAGTTTGCTTTAAAGAGCTTTGAAGGCGGAACTAAAATCCTGATTGTTTGGAGAGCCGATAAAATGAATATTGCTGCAGCGAATAAATTCCTGAAATTTTTGGAAGAGCCACCAGCAAAAACAATTATTCTTCTTATTGCTGAAACGGCCAATGATATTCTTCCGACTATTCTTTCAAGAACGCAGATTGTAGAAGTTCCAAGAATCAGTGATGAAGATCTCGAAAACTATTTAAAAAAGAATTTTCAGATTTCAGAAGAAAAAGTAAGAGAGATTGTACATGAAGCGCAGGGGGATCTTAATGAAGCCCTGAAAATTTTAAATTCCGGACATAAAAGTGATGAGTTTGAAAAACTTTTTATACAATGGGTAAGAGACGCATTCATGGTAAAAAAGAAGCCTCAATTCCTTAAAAGCATTATCCTTTGGGCCAGAGAGATTGCAGGCTGGAACAGGGAAAAGCAGAAAAACTTCCTGAACTACTGCTCTGAGATCTTTAGGCTTGCCCTGCTTCAGAACTACCAGTCTGAAAATCTGGTATACAAAAAGATTGATGCACACGGCTTCAATTGGACCGGATTTTCAAAATTCATCAGTGGCGCCAATATTGAAAGTATTCTGGAAGAAATCAGTACTGCGGATCTGCATCTAACCCGAAACGGAAATCCTAAAATTGTTTGGACAGACCTTGGGATTAAACTATCACGTTATATTCACAAAAACTCATAGGTCAGTCAAAATACACACTGAAAATTTTAATGATATTTTAAAGTCCGGACCCGTCGGGACTTTTTATATGATATAAAATTCAAACGGTGCTTACGTTTTCTTTAGAGTATTCTTGTTTTAATATAATTAATACTCAGCTGTTTATATTGGCAAATATTAAATATAAATTAAAAAATCAATCAATCGTTTGATTTGTTTAAAATCTTATGTAAATTTGCGCCCTGAAAAATAGAATTGCTATGGTTTCAAAAGAAGAAAATATATTATTTGCCGCCGAAAAGCTTTTTGCTGAAAAAGGCTTCGAAGGAACTTCCACCAGGGAGATTTCCAAGGCGGCGAATGTAAACATCTCTATGATCTCTTACTATTTCGGATCCAAGGAAAAATTGTACGAGAAATTAGTGGAATACAGAATGAATGAAGGTCAGTTCTTTGCCAAAGATATTCTCGAAAGAACAGATATCAATGAATGGCAGAAAATAGAGAAGATTGTAGACCAGTTTTCCGGAAGGGTAAGACATCACAAATGTTTTTACAGAATTATGCAGCGTGAGCAGCTTCACACGGAAAACCCACAGATCGTGGAATTTCTGAAGCAGACCAAGATGGGCTTTATCTCCATGTATTCGCAGATCCTTGAAAGCGGACTGAAAAAAGGAATTTTCACTAAAAATCCTCCCATCTATCTACTTCATGCCACAGTAAGCGGAACCTTGTTCTATGCATCCAATGCCAAAGAGATGTACAAAGAATTCCTGAACGATATGGAAGAGGATGAAGTTTTTGATGAAAAGTACTATACAGAACTTAATAAACATATAAAATATTTACTAAAAGACCTTTTAGGTTATGAAGAGAATAAATAACTCGGTGTTGGTATTATCCCTTTTTATGGGAGTTACAGCCATAAATGCCCAGGAGAAAAAGCAGCTCACGCTTGATGAAGCTGTGCAGCTGGGAATCCAGAACAGTAAAAACCTTAGGATCGATGCCGCCAAGATCGAAGAAGCTACAGCAGATCTTTTGGAAGCCAAAAACAGACAGCTTCCGGAACTGAAAATTTCAGGCAGCTATATGTACCTTCCCACTAAACCCACTGTTGATCTGAAACTTTCCGGTGTCTCGGGAGCGGGAGCCGGTGGTCCGGAAGTACATCAGGTTGCTTACGGATCTGTTAACCTCAGTGTTCCGGTTTACAGTGGTGGACGAATCAAATATGGTATCCAGTCTGCCAAGTACTTGGTGGAAGCATCAAAATTAAGCACGGAAAATGATAAAATAGCAATTGCTTATAATGTTGCCCAGGCTTATAATAATTTATTTAAAGCGAATCAATCCATCAAAGTTTTAGAAGAAAACCTTACGGCTTCTCAAAAAAGGGATGAAACTTTTCTTAAGCTTGAAAACAATGGAGTTATCGCTAGAAATGACCGTTTAAAAGCAAATCTTCAGACCTCAAATATTGAGTTGCAGCTATTAGAAGCTAAAAACAACTACAATATTGCCAATATCAATATGGATCTGCTACTGGGGATACCGGAAACTACAGAAATTGAAGTTGACCCGAATTATATCGATGAAGGTTCTGAAGTAAAAACAGTTGATTATTACGTAAATGAAGCCAGAGAAAACCGGAAAGACTTACAGGCTTTGGCTCAGCAAAGAAAAGCAGCAGAACTGGGGACAAAATCCGCAAAAGCTGAAAATCTTCCTTCCATTGCATTTACCGGAGGGTATGTGGCGGCAGATATTCCAAAATTCCTTACCATATACAATGCTGTAAACGTTGGAGTTGGGATTTCTTATAATTTATCCAATATCTGGAAAGAAAATTCTTCACTGAGACAGTCTCAGGCAAGAGAAAAGCAGTTGGCAGCCAATGATGAATTACTAAATGATAACATTAAGCTTGACGTCAACAGAGAATATCAGAATACAGATTATTCTAAAAAAAGAATCGCAGTATATGAAAAGGCTGCTGAACAGGCCAATGAAAACTACAGGATTACCAAAAACAAATACGACAACGGTCTTGCAACCATGACAGAACTTCTGGATGCAGATGCTGCCCAGATATCAGCTAACGTAGGCGTGATTAATGCAAAAGCAGATGCCGCTTTAGCGTACAGAAAACTATTACAGACAACAGGAACTTTAACAATTAAATAATCAGACTGAAACCAAAATGGAAAATAATAATAAACCAACCGTTGAACTTGAACCTAAAAAGAAAAAAAGTTTCGTTTTTCCTATCATCTTAGCCGCTGTAGTAATTGGTGGAGGGATCTATGGGTACAAAGCTTTTACATACGGACAGTATCACGAAGAAACTGATGATGCCCAGATCACATCCAATATGGCACCAGTAATTTCTAAAATTTCCGGATATGTAGCAGAGGTAAAAGTAAAAGACAACGAGTTTGTAAAAAAAGGAGATACTTTGGTTATTCTTGATAATAGAGATCAGAAAATGGCTCTTGAACAGGCTCAGGCCGCTCTGTTAACGGCCAGAAGCAATATTTCAAATGCAGAGGCTACCACTACAGCTACCTCAAAAAATATAAGCTCTTCCCAGGCAGCAGTAACAACAGCCAATGCACAGATAGAAGCAGCAAAAGTAAACGTTTGGAAAACATCACAGGATCTGAAAAGATATGCCAACCTTGTAAAAGACCATTCTATTACAGAACAGCAGTATGAACAGGCTTTAGCGGCCAAACAGTCGGCGGACAGACAGCTTCAGGTTTTGGTGGATCAGAGAAATCAGATTGCACAACAGACTACCATTGCATCTTCCCAGACTGCAGCAAGTTCCCAGCAGATCAGTGTTGCCGGATCAGTAGCAAAACAGAGAGAAGTAGATGTTGAAAATGCTAAATTAAACTTATCATACACCGTGATCCTTGCTCCTGAAGACGGGTATGTAGGAAAGGTTTCCACTCAGGCAGGCCAATATCTGCAAGCCGGATCACAGCTTTTTGCCTTGGTTAAAAATGACCAGAAATGGGTGGTGGCCAACTTTAAGGAAACACAGGTAGATAAAATGGTAGAAGGACAGAAAGTAAAAATTGAGATTGATGCTTTTCCTGACCGGGAGTTTGATGGGGTTGTAAGTTCATTCTCTCCGGCAACAGGAGCTACTTTTTCAATCCTGCCTCCGGATAATGCCAGCGGTAACTTCGTAAAAGTGGTTCAGAGACTTCCTGTAAAGATCGATTTTGTAAATCTTGATAAGAATATTGCAAAAAGACTGAGAACAGGGATGAATGTGAAAGCAGAAGTGTCGCTTAAATAATATTAAAACTGTGAAATAAGTGAATTGTCAATTTTGCTGATGCAAGTCAATAAATGAGGATAATATGAAGTTGAAATTGACCACGAAGTTGATTAATCATTGACAATTCACCTTTTTACATCGTAAAAAACTATGCAAGAATCATTAGTAGAATATGGAGCCCGGAGAGTGATCATCACGATTACAGCAATTCTTTGTGCTCTGCTTGAAATTGTGGACTCCACGATTGTGAATGTTGCCCTGAATGAGATGAAGGGGAATCTTGGAGCCACACTTTCTGAAGTAGGCTGGGTGATTACAGCTTATGCAATCGGTAACGTAATTGTGGTACCGATGACGAGCTGGCTGTCGCAGCAGTTCGGACGTAGAAATTACTTTGCAGCCTCTATCATTATATTCACCATATTTTCGTTTTTATGCGGAAATGCCACCAATATCTGGGAATTAGTATTTTTCAGGCTGATGCAGGGAATAGGTGGGGGAGCACTCCTGGTGACTTCACAGACGATCATTACAGAATCGTATCCTATTGAGAAAAGAAGTATGGCACAGGCCATTTACGGTTTGGGAGTAATTATCGGTCCAACATTAGGTCCACCATTGGGAGGATATATCGTAGATAATTTCAGCTGGCCGTATATTTTCTATATCAATATTCCGATTGGGATTGCAGCAACGTTGATGACCTTACAGTTTGTGAAAAGCCCTAAATATGCCGAAAAACGAAAGGTTTCGGATGTAGACTGGATAGGAATTGCTTTGTTGGCGGTTACCGTGGGATCTTTACAGTTTATTCTGGAAAGAGGACATGAAGAAGACTGGTTTGAAAGCGGAATGATCGTAACATTTACCATATCGGCCATTCTGGGGTTCATCCTTTTCCTATGGCGTGAACTTACCTTCAAGTACCCCATCGTGGAGCTCAGGGTACTGAAAAACGGGAATTTAAGAATCGGAACGGTCATGTCATTCGTTTTAGGGTTTGGATTGTATGGTTCCACATTCATCGTTCCACTTTATACACAGAGTATTTTGGGATGGACGGCCTTACAGTCGGGAGCTTTGATGATTCCTGCAGCACTGACGACAGCCTTCATGATGCCGATTATCGGAAGACTCCTTTCAAAAGGGGCAAAACAGCAGATTTTGGTCTCTTTGGGACTGTTCATCTTCTTTATCTATAGTTTCTGGGGGTATAAGATCCTTACACCGGATACCAGTAAAGATGCCTTTTTCTGGATGCTGATCGTAAGGGGAGCTGGTTTGGGACTTCTGTTTATTCCGATCACTTCACTGTCGTTGAGTACGCTGAAAGGACAGGAAATTGGTCAGGGTGCAGCATTTACAGGAATGATGAGACAGCTTGGAGGTTCATTTGGGATTGCAGCAATCACCACGTTTATTGCCAATGCAGGCCAAAAGTACCGACTCAACCTGATCTCCCATCTGGATGAAAACAGTTTTGATGTACAGCAACGCCTGAACACATTAAAAGCCAGTTTTGTTGCAAAAGGAATGACTCCCGACGCGGCGATGAACGCAGCTTATAAAATGCTGGATATGTCGGTAACCAAACAGGCCACGGTGCTTTCGTATATGGATGTTTTCCTTTATTTAGGAGTTATCTTCCTTGTATGCATACCGTTTATCCTTTTCATTAAGGAAAGGAAAAGCAAAGAAAAAATAGATTTAAGTGAAGCCATGCACTAAATTGAATTCAATACAAAACCTCCGGAAATTTCCGGAGGTTTTTTTGTGGGAAGATTATAAGAATGTTCCTGCTAAAGATGTTTCGACTTTGTTCAGATAACAACGTTAAAAAAAATTGTTAAAAACAGTTAGTAGTAGAAATGTCATGCTAAGCGAAGTCAAAACATCTGACTTACTATTCTTATAGTTTAAAGATTATGAACTCTTGCAGTCCATTCAATACCACTAATGTCAATCAGTTTTATCGTGTGAATTTTTTCTTTTCCCATTAAAATACCATTGAGGTTCAATGTAAGATCGGCCTTTGAACCAAGGGGAATAACCAGGCTGTGCTTTCCCGGTTTTACTTTAGCTACATAATGATTCCTGATATTTTCTTTTGAAAATTTTGAGAGTTCTGCGTGGTTTAAAGCTTTTATCATATTCCCGTTTTTATCCAGAATATGAATTCCGATCAGAAAAGAGCCGTAAACATCCGCACCTTCCGTTCTGTAAACTTCAAATGTTAGATCTGTATTGACTAAAGAAATATTTGAAATCTCAATCTTGGGTTTTACAGATTTATTGTGCAGTGTTCCCCAGACTCCACCATGAAAATATTGGTTGGTATAGAGCGTAAGTCCAAAAATGAAGAGAGAACCTGCAAATACAATTGTCTTTGGCTTTGAGAAGGGAAGGATACCCGATCCCAGCCATAAAAACCATTTTTTGCGGGTGAAATTCTTATCATTCTTAATGAAATAATGATCGAGGGAAAATGGACCGCTTCCGGTAAGGAACAAAACAAATCCTCCGGCAATTCCCAAAACACCGATCTGCCATTCGTCCAGACAGGTTGTACCGATCCAGCCGGAGCCCAGCAGAATTCCCATTGCAAGGCCAAAAATGCCGATGCTCATTAATCTTGTAAATAATCCCAAAATAATAAAGAGTCCTACAACTGCTTCAACAATGGTAAACGTAACCATGGAAGTATGTAAGACATCCGGATGCGTAACCAGATATTCTATAAGAGGTTTTATTCCTAATGCATTGGGCAGGAAATGATTGAATTTTTCCCCGATATATCCGGCTTCGTCCGGAATAAGTTTGTTTTCCAGAATAAGTCTGCGCCAGAAGGCTGAAAAGTAAGTCCATCCGATTACCAGACGGAGTGATAATGTGTATAGTCCGGCCAGGTCATAAGACCGGCTGTCTGAAATATGTTTCATTGAAATTGTATTGTATTTAAAAAGACTGTTTATTAAAAAATGATCTGGTTAAAATCTAAGCCAGATCTAATTTCAGCCTTTTAAATAGAATATATTTTGGCGGACTGTTTCCGGTAGAGTGTCCGGAATATTTGTTGAAAGTAATCTTTTTCTCTCCAAAACTGAGAACTGTATTTAAATTGAAAAGAAAACCTTTGTTTTTATGTTTTGTATCAGCTTTTGAAAGGATGGTTCTGACAGATGAAGTATCGGAAGAAAGGTCACATACAGATACTGAGCCTGTTGTTGTTTTTATTTTATTTAAACCGCTGGTGTGCTGGATATCAAAAATCCCGAGAACATCTCTTTTTACGGAACACGGTGATAATGAAAATGCGAGTATAAGCATCATGATGAATGCTTTGTGGTTTTTCATATGGGTTCCTGATATGGGCATTTTTACAAAACTACACTTTATTTTAGATGTAAGCTTATGAATTGCAGAAATTCATCCTGTTGATCCACAAATAAATAGTGTGAGCAGTTGTCAACGACCTTAAAATGTTTTTTTCCTACGATTGTTTTCATATCGTTGAGCTGTTTCTCTGAAAATATACCATCATCTTTTCCATAAATAGCGAAAATTGGGACTCCCTGCTGTTTTATTTTTTTCAGAATGGCCGTATTGTTGAGATTATTCTGGACTTCGTTTTTATAAAATTTCAAAGGCGATTCAGGATTTCTGAAATTGGCAGTGTAAAACTCACCCGATTCATATTCTTTCCTTAATTGCTGACTCTCAGAAGTAGGCGAAGGCATGGTGAAGAAATTCATGTCACTTGCTATATTGTAACATCTTTTTCTGTAATCTGCAGAGTTTTTACTTAAACTTTCAATCTCATAGATCTCTTTCAGTTTTGAAGAATCATCTTTAAACCTTTCTTTAGCCCGTTTTAAAATATGATTGTAGGTTTCCTGCTGAGAAAATAAAGCTCCGGCCAGGGTCAATGAATTTACTTTTTCAGGAAACTGTCCCGTAAATAATGTTCCAATAATTCCTCCAAAACTGTGGGCGAGAATATTTGCTTTTTTGATACCATAGGCTTCATAGATTCCGTTAAGGTCCTGAAAACTTTCTTTAAAAGTCATAGAAGCATTGCCGTCTTTGGATCTGCCTTCTCCGCGTCTGTCGTATACAATAACATAAAATCCTTTATCCGCAAGCTTCTGGGCTGTAGTTCCTTCAAATAAAGTGGCATTTCCACCCGGTCCGCCATGTATAAAAATGACAGGGATATCTTTCGGGCTGCCGTAAGATTTGGAGTAGATTTTCTGGGCATTAAAGGAAACCAAAAGCAGGGAAAAAAGAAGAGATAGGAGAGATTTCATGTATATTTTTTGAAGTTTCTAATTTATAATGTTTTGCGAAAATATATGTCATAATATTTAAAAATTAAAATGCTGCTGACTAACAGTTGTCACAAACCTGTCTTATCTTTATCGCCTGAATTGTTCATAACCAAAACAGAAAATTTATTTAAATGAGTTATTGTTTAGCAATCGAAGGAATGCAGCCCGAAAGCAGAAAAGAACTGCATAAAAACTATCACGATAATTATTACGGATTTCCTATCCATGATGATAATGAACTTTTCGGAAGACTGATTCTGGAAATCAACCAGGCAGGACTAAGCTGGGAAACGGTCTTAAAAAAAGAAGAGAGCTTTAGAAAAGCCTATCACAATTTTGATATTCATGCTATTGCAGCCTATACGGAAGACGACCGCGAAAGGCTTATGAATGATGCCGGAATCATAAGAAACCGGCTCAAAATAAATGCTGCCATTGAAAATGCAAAGACCATTATAGAATTGCAGAAAGAGTTCGGGTCATTTGAAAAGTGGCTGGAGCATCATCATCCGAAAACCCTTCAGGAATGGATGAAGCTGTTCAAAAAGACATTCAAGTTCACTGGCGGAGAGATTGTCAATGAATTTTTAATGAGTACAGGATATCTGAAAGGTGCTCATGCCGAGAGCTGCCCTGTTTATCATCATGTGTTGAAACAGAATCCGCTTTGGAAAGAGTAAAATTTAAAGGAGTTTGAGAGTTCCGGGATTCTATGAGGATTATCTCAGACTTCTTACTGAAACATCTGGTTTTTCACCTTGCGGAACAATGAAAATAGCATTGTCGCTGATGGTATCTCCCTGATCGAAATAGTAACTTCCTATTACAGGAAGGATATTGGTCGTATATTTTCCAGATTTGTCATATGCTGAATAAGTCACATTGATCATCTGGGCTTTCATTTTAAGCTCGATCTTTTTAGAAGTTAGTTTCGCACCGGTTGCGTTGATACAGTCTAGCTCTACAAGACCGGTATTGGTAACAATCTGTGGGTAAGCAGTCAAACGGATATTGTACGCTTTATCTGAAGTGTTTTTTACAGATGCCGAAACCTTATAGCGGTCATGCGGCTTCCCGCCTGCTTCAACACTCTCTTTGTTTAGAATATTAAATGTGACACTCATTCCGTTGACCTCTATGGTTTGGGCATCAGAGATTTTCTGTCCTTTTACTGAAATTACAAAAAGAAATACAGCTGATAAGCTGATTAAAAAAGTGAAGTTTTTCATAGTTTAGTTTTTAGTGATCTAAGACTGATTAAAGTTAAGAATTATTATCCCTGCATACTGAAATAAATGAGAAAATTCTTTTCTTCACCTTTCATATAAAATTGTAGAAGTCAATATCCAGCTGGTATTCATAAAGCTCATCATTAACATTTTGAAATGGTAAATTTGTTTCTCAACAGGAACGGGCTTTAGCCCGTTTAATGGGTAAATAAAGTCAATAGGCTTCAGCCAAAATTTAAATTCGTTACTGTTTATACCTTTTCAGGTTCAGAAGCAGAATACTTATCAAGCATAATTTCCTTATGTTCTTTTCCCCATTTTTCAAATTCCAGGATGATAGGTTTCAGCTTATATCCGATCTCGGTCAGCTCATATTCCACCCGGGGCGGAACCTCAGCATAAACAGTCCTGGTGATGATACGGTCCTCCTCCAGCCTGCGGAGCTGCAGCGTAAGCATACGTTCCGTGATATTGTTCAGCTTTTTTCTAAGCTCTCCAAACCTTAGTTTCCCGTTGATGAGATAACAGCATATTGCGAGTGCCCACTGTCCGCCGATGGTATTGGAGGCATAGATCTCGGGACATTCATCAGCAAGGGCTTTTTTATTGGCAAAATTGGTGGATGTTTCCTTTATTTTAGTCATTACTTACATTTTTTATAGTACCGCACAATTGGGCACTACTATTGAAAATGTAAGTTACGTATATTATTTTTGCTGAAGAAATTTAAACAAAAATGAAAACATTAATCATAGTCATTCATACTGATATAGAAAAATCGGTGATCAATAAAAGATGGATCAGGGAGCTGGAAAAACATCCTGAAAAATATACCGTTCACTCTCTGTACGAAGCTTATCCTGATGAAAAGATAGATGTTGAAAAAGAAAAGCAGCTGATAGAATCTTATGACAGGATTGTCTTCCAGTTTCCTTTTTACTGGTTCAGTAGTCCGCCTCTTTTGAAAAAATGGTTTGATGAGGTTCTTCTTTACGGCTGGGCCTACGGAAATAAGAGCGGGTATAAATTAGGAGGAAAGAAAATAACCCTGGCGGTTACGGCTGGAATTGGCGAAAAAGGTTACAGCGCATCCGGAAAATATAAATACACCATGAATGAGCTTTTCCGGCCGTATGAACTCACTTTTGATTATGTCAGAGCTGAATATAAAGAACCATTTGTTTATTACGGAATAGAAAATGATCCTTCAGAGGAATGGGTGGAAAGGAGTGTGCCGATATATCTGGAGTTTTTGGATAATTTGTGATTAAAGTTTTGTAATCTTGATCTTGGAATACGCAAAAATCCTTACCCCACCGTTTTCGTATCCTCTTCCTTCAATATCTTTTTCTCCTTCATCGAAAGCATCATCCTTTCATACTTATATTTTTCCCAGTCAAACTGATTGAGGAAGTCAAGGGCTGCCTGAAAACCTCTGTTGAAAAGATCTTCTTTTTCCTCTCTTTTCATAAAGAAATTCAGCCAGCTGCTTGTACCGCAATTAACGGATTGAATGCTGTAAAGACGGTAAAAGCTATGTTTGGTCAAAAATGATTTATCATTAAAACCTTTTAAAGTACTGATGATATTTCCTGCATAAGAAAAAGGAGTTTTAAGAATTTCCTCACTTGTTTTTCCTTTCTCTGAAAGAATTGCGGAATCACTCGTAAGCTGTACCCCAAAAAGTGGCATTCTGGGATAAAATACATCGCCGGCGTGGAAAATGTCAATGGGAAAATTAGAAATACTTCCTCCATCAATAAATAATCCGGCAGGGTAGATGTCTTCCGGTCTTGTACTCATCCAGAATTTCCAGGCATATTTCACAGAATCATCGTCCTTATTGATTCTTTTCTGAAAAGGTTCGAAAAAGAAAGGGACAGACATGGAAGCCCGCACAAATTCAGCTGGGCTTATATGTTTCAGTTCCTCTTCCGACCAGTATAAGTTGGCCATTGTGGGAAGTTCTACTTTTATTTTGGCATTAATATCAGTAGCGATCACAACATATTCCGAGCGGAGCTGGTAGAAAGGATTGTTCTTATAATATTCATTGTTGACGGCGCTTTCGTAGAATATCCTATAACGCGTCTGGTCAATATGCTCAAGATTTTTGTCTTTAATGGCTTCTATGCTTTTCAGAGCAGTTGTATAATATTCCTGGCCATTTCCGTAACGGTAATTAAGGTTGAGGTCCTGTTCTTTCCGGATAAATTTTTCATTAAGGTTAGCCACTGTTTTAATTCCGAAACCATCCAGAACATTTTCCATTGTATTTAAAAACGTATTTCCCGGATTGAATCCGCTGTTCTGCTTCCGGAAGTCATTGTAAAACTTTTTAATACAGAAAAAAGCAATAATTACCGGAATCAACGGGATCAGGAAAAGAAGTTTGGCATTTAGCGTGGTTTCAGGCTGTGCTGCAAAAGGAATAATAACAAGAATGATCATAATGACTGCTGCAATAATCGCATTGATCTTAAAAAAGTCCTTATTGTTCAGAATAGCATGGATAGTTGTTTTAACATAGGTTTTTCCATCCATGAAATCTGAAAAATTCCAGCTGAAGAGAATATCCTTAATCACATCACTTTTAGCATCTTCTTTGGTTTTACAGGCAGCAATAAGCATAGTATTGATTGCACCGGCACTGGTTCCTGCTATTTTCAGAAAACGGACCCCGAAAATCTCCAGACCATAAAGATAGCCAACCAACGCACTTCCCCAGACACCTCCTCCTTCCTGAACAAACTCTACATATTGGTTCCCCTGAGCATCTAAAAGGTCAGAAAACTCCTTAGTCGAAATATTTTCATGCAGGGCAGAAAGCTTTTCTTTAGATTCTCGGGAGAGAACATTTTCCTCGAGGATTTTATTTAGAATTTCAGTTTTCATGGTGGCCGGTGTTTGTATTTGGTGTTTTTTGATTAACGCAAAGACATCAAGATTTTAGAGTATAAATGAGCTGCATCAAAACCTACCTAAGATAAAATCTTTGCGTCTTAAAAGCAGTTTAAGATCATGAAAACTTAGCGTCTTTGCGTTAACCAAAAAGGCACATTTTTAAATACGGTTTAAAGTTAATAACAAATCTTTAATGCAATTCAAGTGTTTTTTCCTTTATCTTACCACTGCTTACGCCTGGCATAAATAAATGTACAGATCACAACCAGTGCCATAACGCCTACAGTTATAAAATATCCGTATTTATGACGCAGCTCAGGCATATTGTCGAAATTCATACCGTAAAGACCTGCAATAAAAGTGATCGGCAAAAAATACACTGAATAAATAGCCAAAACTTTCATCACCTGGTTGGCCTTCTGGTCAGACAACGCCAGAAACATCGAAATAAGGTTGGTGATCTGGATATTCAGATGGTCAAAATCTGCCACTACATCCTTGTGCTTGTCTTTTAAATCTACGATCTCTGAATCCTGAAGGTTTAATAATTTGAATTTATCCACAGCATCCGTGGAAATAGTCAATACCCTTGAATTGAGTCCCGATTTCCTTTTCAGCTTATACAATCTTCTGATCTGGTTGGTATGGTTGGTATTTTTAAGGAAAATTTCATTTTCGATATTGTCCATCGTTTCCAGAAGGCTCACAGATTCGTCATCGAAGCTTTTCATGATCAGAATCGCGATCATTAAAGCTATTTTTGAAGCAGAAACTTCTGTCTGCATACCGGAAAGCTGTTTCTTCGTCTCCGAAATGCTTTTGGTTTTCATCCTGTGGATGGTGATGATGGTGTTATCCACCAGAAATATCCCGATTTTTGTGCTGATATCACTTATGGTATTCAGGTTTTTGCGTTCCAGCTCTGTGCTTTCACGGAGGAGGTAGAACCTTATATTGCCATCCTCTTCATATTTCGGAAGGTGATTGGGATCCATCGTATCTTCCAGAAGAAGATTGTTGATTTCATATCTTTCGTGAAGAAATTTCAGGTCTTCCGCAGTGGGAGCCTCTACATCTACCCATTCACATTGGGAGTCTCTATATATCGTGTCGATTGGCATATAATAAAAATACTAATATTTTGAAAAACTATGTGTTAAATAATTTTATCTTTGCCAAAATTAAAAAAACTATATGATTAAAAGTACAATAAAAGGGATTGGATTTTATGTTCCAGATAATGTTGTTACGAATGATGATTTAGCAAAGTTGATGACCACCAATGATGAATGGATTACGGAAAGAACGGGGATCAAAGAAAGAAGACACAGGCAAAACAGAAATGATTCTCACGAAACCACTGCCTATTTAGGTTTCAAAGCCTCTCAAAAAGCACTTGAAAAAGCAGGTCTCACTGCTCAGGATATAGATTATATTGTTTTTGCAACGCTTTCCCCGGATTATTATTTCCCGGGTTGCGGTGTTTTGCTTCAGGATATGCTGGGTTGTGATACCATCGGTGCTTTGGATGTAAGAAACCAATGTTCCGGATTCGTGTATGCAGTAAGTGTTGCCAATGCATTTATCAAATCAGGGACTTATAAAAACATACTTGTTGTAGGGGCAGAGATCCATTCTTTCGGACTTGATTTTTCAGATGAAGGTAGAGGTGTTTCTGTTATCTTTGGAGATGGGGCAGGAGCTATCGTGCTTTCGGCAACGGAAGATGAAAATGCAGGAGATATTTTAGCGGTAAATATGCATTCTGAAGGGAAATATGCTGATGAATTGTGCACGCAGTTCCCGGGTTCCAAATTCGGATGGAGCGATAGAATGAGAAAAGAGCCTGAAAATGTGACTGATAAGGAAGTTTATCCTATCATGAACGGTAATTTTGTATTCAAACATGCGGTGACACGATTCCCTGAAACCATGCAGGAGGCTCTGGATAAAGCAGGAAAAACCATTGAAGATCTTGATATGTTTATTCCTCACCAGGCGAATCTTAGGATTGCCCAGTTTGTACAGCAGAAATTCGGACTTCCGGATGAGAAGATCCATAATAATATTCAGAAATACGGAAATACAACGGCAGCTTCTATTCCTATTGCGTTAAGCGAAGCAATTGAGGAAGGAAAAATTAAAAGAGGAGATCTTGTACTTCTTTCAGCATTCGGGAGTGGATTTACTTGGGGAAGTGTTCTGTTTGAATATTGATAATTTGATATTATGTGAATAAATCAACTAATCTTTAATTTTTCCTTGTATTTGACAGTGTTTATTTGTTTTTGTTGAAAATTATGAAAAAATAATTTGTTATAAGCTTATTGTTTGTTAACTTTGTTATAAACTAATAAACAAAAACAAATGAAAAAGTATTTATTACCTGGGGTTTTTTTATTCCCCTTCTTCTCTTACGCGCAAGTAGGGATAAACACTCCAACTCCCGCTTCAACCTTTGATATAACAGCAAAAAATGCTACCGGTACCACTACGGACGTGGATGGATTACTGGTTCCAAGAGTTGATAGGCAGAGAGCACAAAGCATGACGGGAACTCCTGTTTCCACGTTAATTTATGTGAACAGTATTGCAACGGGAACGCAAGCTGGAACCGCTGCAAATATTGATGCTATAGGATATTATTATTACGATGGTACGGCCTGGGCCAAGCTGAATACCCCTGTTAATATTTATACCTCTAATGGTACCCTTGCAGGAAGCAGAACTGTAACAACGGCAGGAAATTCGCTTTCCTTCATCAACGGAGCCAATAATGTAGGAATCGGGACTTCAGGAACCCAGGGAATTGTATCGGCAACGGGTTCTTCAAGAGGAGCATTCCAGGCAAACGGCGGTTCAGCTGTTTTAAATATGTTTGTAGATAATAACGGAGCCGCACAGGTTACAGCATCCGGAACCAGCACAAGCATGAACATAAATGCTATCTCGGCAAATCCTGTAAATATTCATACTAATAATACCAGCAGAATGACGGTGACCGGTGCCGGTGATGTAGGGATAGGAACTCAAACTCCACAGAAAAAGCTGCATGTTAACGGAACATTACAAGTTACAAACGAATTGAATGTGGGCGGAACTACAAACACGGCAGGAAGTGCAGGGACTACAGGACAGATCCTCACATCAAGCGGAGCCGGAGCGGCACCTACCTGGAAGACTCTTAATACATCAAGCGGA
This sequence comes from Chryseobacterium lathyri, assembly GCF_030812195.1. GTDB lineage: Bacteria > Bacteroidota > Bacteroidia > Flavobacteriales > Weeksellaceae > Chryseobacterium > Chryseobacterium lathyri_A. The sequence continues at coordinate 62,791 of NZ_JAUSSF010000003.1, read as the reverse complement.
ACTATAGCTGGTGCACATTATGTACAGGGTACAACGGCTGCAACTATTGCACAGGGTTCTACAGCAGATGTTCCCGGAGCGACCATAACACTGACGGTACCTGCAGGTATGACGCAGACCTTTTTGTTTACTGTTTTGGGATTTGCCACCATGGTTGATAGTAACTCTTCCCAAGGAGTATTTTCTTTGTTGCAAAACAACGTTAAGATATCTTCGGCTTTTGCTTCTAAAGCCGGGAATTTTCCCGGGGGTACTGGTGCTTTAGCCAGCATGCCTGTTCCGGTAACTTTCCTTAAATCTGTTGCTTTAACTGCCGGAACCTATACTTTTAAAGTACAATACACTGCATGGTTTGGAAGTGCAACAGTGAACTTTGTCCCTTCTGCTTATTCTGGATATGACGGAGATACAGAAGCAATGCTTACTAAAATGCAGGTTTTGGTATATAATAACTAAGAAAACTTTCACTTAAATAAAAAAAACTCCGCCGAGCAAAGCTCGGCGGAGTTTTTTTATTATTTTACTTGTAGATTAAAGACTCTTCAGTAGCTTCTCAGTGTCTGTAGAATCCTCGCCTTTAGCTTTAGCGAGCTGAACAGACTTCTCAGCCCAGATCTTGGCATTTTTCTTATCTCCGATCTTGTTGTAAAGATTAGCTAAAGTATCTGTATTTGCATAGTTTTCGTCTTTCTTTACAGATTCCTGAGCCCAGGTTACCGCTTTTTCCAGAGAAGCTTTGTTACTTACGTTTTCGAAAAAATTCCATGCTAAAGAGTTTAATTCTTCAGAACTTGCTGCAGAAGAGTCTTTATACAGTTCCAGCATTAATTTCTCATAAGTTGGAATATCTTTATTCTTTAAAGCTCTGCTGGCTTTTGCTCTTTTTAATATTTTTTCAGCCTCGTCTTTCGTCATAAATTTTTGAGACTCAGTTAAGAAATAACTGTCGTTCCAGGATTTTGTATCGGCATTGTAAGACTTTTTAAGAACAGTATTAAGCTTAATGTTTTTATCGAATTTTGCATACTTTTCTTCCGGGAAAATCTTGATAATCTCGGATTTTTTTGCCTGGAATATCTTATATAACGGACTTTCCGTGCTTTGTGTTCCTGAAAGAAGCATTTGTACATCTTCCTGATCAAATGTTGTTTTCTGCTGGAAATAACGATCCAGCACTTTTCCAGCAAATTCAGAATCATTATAGATGGTAAGCCCTGCAAGATTCTTTAAAAATTCAGGATCTTTTTCTCCATTTTCAAACTTTTGCTTCAATGCGGTAAGTCTTTTATTCGGGTCTTCAGCATCTTTCGCAAACTGGATAAAGTCTTTTTCCTCTACATAGCCTAATGTTCTGTGTACTTCTTCTCCGTCACCATTAATGAAAAGATAAGTTGGAAATGCCTTTACATTATATTTTTTGGCAAGACCTATTCCTTCGCCTTTCTCCATATCTATTTTTGCATTCACGAAGTGGGAATTATAAAAATCTCCAACTGTCTGAAGCGGGAAAATATTTTTTACCATCAGTTTGCAGGGTCCGCACCATGATGCATAAGCGTCTACAAATACCAGTTTATTCTCTTTTTTTGCTTTTGCCAATATAGCCGCAAAATTACTGTCTTCAAATTTAATTCCCTGGGCCAATGCCAAAGCTCCTATAAATAAAGAAGAAAATAGTGCTAATTTTTTCATAAAACTTTTTATTGATTACAAATGTAATAATTATGTCAGCAATAAGTCGGCACAGGAAGAAAATAGTTACGAATATTTTATTTTGATATGTAATAAGTCTATTTAAGGTGAAAATTATTGGTGAAATGTTATTAAAATAAATAGTATTAAGCTTTTTAGTTAAAAAAATTAAATAATAGAAGAATGTTTTAATAAAATATAAAATATCAGTAGCTTTGTAAAAAACAAAAAGACACCCATGAGAATGATGAATTATTATAAAGCCAACATAATAATTTATTTTTTTATGTCTAGAGGTCTGCTGAAACTTTTGTTTTTGTTCATTACGGCTGTTCCTCTCTGGGCACAGAAAAAATACAATTTTGACCAGATCTGTGAAAGAACATCCGTTCAGATTACACAAAAAAATCTCCCCGAAGCTTTAAAAACAGCAGATTCATTATATATGACAGCGCATAAACCGCTGGATAAAGTAAAAGGCCTTTTACTTTCTGCCGAACTGTATCATTTAGCAGGTGAATTCAAAAAGTCCATATGTTACGGTGAAAATGCTCACTCTCTGTTGGGCCAGATTGATGATGCAGAATGGCTTTGCCGTGTCAATGAATTTTTGGCTAAAGAGTACAGGCTGGTTGGTCTGTTTGAAAGATCGAGAAAATATACGATACAGGGCATGCAAGCAGCAAAGAGTATCACTGATATCCAAAAAAGAGGAGAAATACTTGGGCTGCTGAATCAGGAAATGGCCTATTATGAAATCGAACAGGGAAGTTATCCTGATGCCGTAAAATATATTGAACAATCATTACACTCTTTTGGAAAAGATAATATTCAGGATAATGAACGGGCTGTAGCAGCTTCTTACCAGCTTCTTGGTGATATATATTTTAAGCTTAAAGATTATGTGACTTCCGAGAACAATTACCGGAAAGCAGAATCGATGCTTAAAAATAAATGCTGTGTTCTGGGCTTGGTATATAATGGACTGGGCGGCATCCGCCTAAAGCAGAAAAACTGGAAGGACGCCGAACTGTATCTGAAAAAAGCAGAAAATATAGCGGACAGCTCACGGAGCCTCAAACTTAAGAAAGCCGTATATTCCAATATCAATGATTATTATGAAGGAACAGGTGATAGCGTTAAAGCTTCCCTTTATGCTGTAAAATATGTAAGAGCCTATGACAGCCTTACCGCGAGAAACCGTGAATTTGCACTTAAAAGCCCCGAAATCCTGGTTAAACCCAATAAAAAAAGTGCCAGGATCAGTATTGTTAAAAATGCAGCAATTATTGTACTGTTTGCTGCTTTGGTGAGTATCGTTGTTTTCTTCAGAACCAAACAGAAAAAACAGCGTGCAAAATTCAGAAATATTATAAGGACCCAGCTACAGATGATCAGCTCACGCAGCGAGCCTCTACCTTTAAAAAGAGAAAATTCTGACTTTTCAAATATTTCTGTGGAAGAAGTAGACGACAGCGCTGGGCAAAGCAGCAAGCGAAGAAACGAGTCCCTGATGACCTCCGAAACAGAATCAAAACTTCTGGAGCTTCTTGAGGAATTTGAAAAAGGAGAGTTGTACAACAACAAAAATATGTCCTTATCATTTTTGGCTGCTGAACTAAATACCAATACAAAATACCTGTCGTATGTGATCAACCTACATAAATGTGCAGATGTGAAAACATACATCAACCGGCTGAGGATTAATTATATTGTAGACAAGCTTATCAATGATGATAAATACAGGCAGTATAAAATAAGTATTCTTGCGGAGGAATGCGGTTTTTCTTCACACAGTAAATTCGCTTCGGTATTTAAGGCGGTAACGGATTTTTCTCCCTCGGCATATATTAAATATCTGGATGAAAATCAATCAGATAAAAATACCCATTTTCCTGAAAACAATTAAAAAATAACTGTTTTTATGTATTCTGTCTTTTCATTTTCATGAAAATAGCTAACCTATTGTTTTACGTAAGGTCTTCACATCTATATCTTTGCGCCAGCTTTATGGAATAGGCATACTGCGGTTTGTCACTCATTTTTAATCTTCGTTCCAGTAAAGCAGAACAGCGCTCAAATTTAAACCCTAAAATTACTAGAAGTATAAAATATCCTGATGATTTTATACTAACCATGAAAACTTTTAAGCTAGTAAAACGGATGGTAACTTCAATGGTTGTATTGACATTTTTTACGATGTCTTTGAAAAAACAGGAATCAATACAGCTGTGCCGGTTGCGGTCTGGAATCGTCGTGAAAACAACGGATCCAAAGCTGAAGGGGGAATTTAATTTTCCCCAAGGCTTTCTTGGGAATAATTATTTAGTAACCAATATGTCTGTCAGATAGCCAATATTTTTATTGATCGGAAAGTAATCTGATCTGATGGATAAAATATTTATGATACAATCGGGGTTGATTGCCCGGTTTTTTTCAGTCAAGTTTTTTTAAGTACAAATCCGCAGCATTGCTGCGGATTTGTTTTTTTATTTTGCTTTTAGGCTGTCCGTTTTTGTTTTGGCGGTATCCTGAGCAACCGGAGCCGGCTCAGAATTGGCAACTGCTGAATCTCCCATTTTATTTCTCAGTGAATCTTTATTGCGGCCATCTTTGAATTCTTCTCTTTTCTCTTTGTTCTGAGCGCAGCTACCTAGAAATAAAACCCCTAAAATAGCTCCTATCCATAATTTTTTCATAATAGTTTGATTTTGATGTTTAATATGATCAAATATAAAAAAATATTATTTCATTTTAATTGTGATAAAAAAATCCGCAGAGCTTTCATCTGCGGATTTTCCATTTTAGATTAAACTTGTTTTATCTATTTAGTTGGAGGTGTGGTTGCCATAGAGTCTACTTTCATCTTCATCGTGTCAGCGGGAGTAACCGTCTTTATGGCGGTTGTATCCGTTGTACGAGGTGTTACTGTTCGGGTGGTATCTACCGCCGTTGAATCAGTATTACCGGATGACATGGAAGACTCTTTGGTTCCGCAGCTCACAGCTACTATTCCTAAACCGATGGCTGCTATCAGAAACTTTCTCATAATATTTTATTTTGGTGTTACCTGTAAAAGTTCAATAATTATTCCTAACCGGTCGCTCAAAATATTAAAACATAGATAAACTTTGTTAAAATTTGTTAGAAAAAAGATAATAGTAAAAGATTATAGGTGGTTAGAATAAAGTTTTGAATTATAAATGATGTTTTATCATTAATAAAAAAATAAAAAAGCCCCGAATTTATTTTCGGGGCTCCAGATTATTCTTTGCTCATTACTGATTGCTCATCATCTAACTCACAATTTAGCTTTTATCCCAGGTATGGGTATTTGTAGTCTTTTGGAGAAACGAAAGTTTCTTTGATACTTCTTACGGAAGTCCATCTTAATAAGTTCATTTTAGAACCTGCTTTATCGTTGGTACCCGAAGCTCTTCCTCCTCCGAAAGGCTGCTGACCTACTACTGCACCTGTCGGCTTATCGTTGATGTAGAAGTTTCCTGATGCATTTTCCAACGCTTTGAAAGCTTCATTGATTGCGTAACGGTCTTGTGAGAAAACAGAACCTGTCAATGAATAAGGAGAAGTGGAATCTACCAGTTTCAAAGTTTCTTTCCAGTCCTGATCTTCATATACATAAACAGACAATATAGGTCCGAAGATTTCTTCAACCATACTTTCATAATGTGGGTTTGTCGTTTCAATAACAGTTGGGTGTACAAACCATCCTTTAGAATCATCATATTTACCGCCTATTGCTACTTCCGCTTCACCTGAAGCTTTTGCTCTGTCGATATAGCCTCTGCATTTTTCGAAAGAATTTTTGTCGATTACCGCATTAACGAAGTTCGACGGATCTTCAGGAGAACCTATTTTGATAGAATTCATCTGAATTTCCATTACTTTTTTCACATCAGCCCAAAGAGATTTAGGAATATAAGCTCTTGAAGCTGCAGAACACTTCTGCCCCTGATATTCGAAAGAACCTCTTACCAAAGCAGTAGCCACAGCCTCAACATTGGAAGAAGGGTGAGCGATCACAAAATCTTTTCCGCCCGTTTCTCCAACAATTCTTGGATATGTTCTGTAATTATGGATATTATCACCGATCATTTTCCACATGCCCTGGAATACCTTCGTAGAACCTGTAAAGTGAAGACCTGCAAAATCAGGATGTGCCAATACTTTCTCAGCTGTTTCTTTTCCGTCTGTGAAAACCATGTTGATAACCCCTGCAGGAAGGCCTGCTTCAATTAATACATCCATGATTACTTTAGCAGAATAAACCTGCTTGTCAGAAGGCTTCCAAACAACAACGTTTCCAAGCATTGCCATACAGGTCGGTAAGTTTCCGGAAATCGCAGTAAAGTTGAACGGAGTTACTGCAAAACAAAACCCTTCCAGTGGTCTGTATTCTACACGGTTCCAGATTCCGCTGTCGGAAACCGGCTGCTCAGAATACATTTCGGTCATGAATTCTACATTGAATCTTAAGAAATCGATAAATTCACAAGCAGAATCTATTTCAGCCTGGTGTACGTTCTTAGACTGCCCGATCATGGTTGCTGCATTGATCACATCTCTGTAAGGTCCGGCCAAAAGGTCAGCTGCCTTCAGGAAAATAGCTGCACGCTGTTCCCAGCCCAGTTCGTTCCATTCTTTTTTAGCTGCCAGTGCCGCGTTGATAGCGTCATCTACATGCTGCATCGTACCCTTGTAGTAAAAACCAAAATCGTGAGCATGATCCTGAGGAGACTGAAGCTGAATTTTTTCATCAGTCTTTACTTCTTTTCCGTTGATGATCATTGGAATTTCTGTCTTCTCAGCCCACATCTTTTTGTAAGTGGCGATAAGGCTTTTAACTTCTGGAGATCCCGGTACATAAGAATTTACCGGCTCGTTTACTGCAAATGGTACTTGCGAAATTGCTTTTGACATATTATGTTGTATTATTTTAAATTGATAAATATGTTGGTATACAAATTTACAATAATTAACGCAAAGAAAAAAAACGGCCCATCTTTATAAAATGAAATTTAACACTGTATTAAATTTAAGAAATATTGTTTTTTGATGATCCGAAATGAGTAGATTTTTAGTTTTCTTGTTGATTTTTTAAATTCTTGATGTTTGGCTACATCCTTTCATTTTCCAGAATTTTCAGGACAAGTTTTTCTTCCTGAGTAAGACCTGCTTTTCCGTCGTTTTTTTCGATCTGTTCCAGTTCGTCAAGATATTTTTTGATCGTGTTATTCTCATAAAGATTGATCACTAACGGATGTACATAGTATTTTCTGCAAACGGTACTGGTATTTCCCAAATGTTTAGCAACAATATCTAAAGCTTCTTTCACTTTCTTTTTATATTGGCTGTTATTTTCAGCGTAACCTATCTCTTTAAAAGCAATCAAAGCACTTACTGTTCCGGACCATGTTCTGAAATCTTTGGCTGTAAAATCTTCCCCGCTTATTTCCTTAATATACTCATTAACCATCCCCGAATCTATCGAATGGCGGCTTCCTTCATCATCAAAATACTGGAAAAGTTCCTTTCCTGGTATATCCTTACATTTCTGGACAAGTCTTGATAGTCTTCGGCTTTTGAGATCAATATTATGCATGATGCCTTTCTTTCCCTTAAACGAAAAGGAAATCTTCTGACCATTAATTTTCACATGTTTGCCTTTCAGGGTAGTTAAGCCAAAGGAACCATATAGTTTTTCATAGGCATTGTTACCGATACGGATATTTGTATGCTGCATCAGGCTCACAATTAATGCCAGGATTTTTCTCTTTTCGAAATTTCTTAAAGCAAGATCCTGTTCCACATGAAGCCGGATATTCGGTAAAGCATACCCGAACTGAAGCATTCTGTAAAATTTCGTATGATTTCTTAAAGCGCTCCACAAGGGATGATAGCGGTATTGCTTTCTTTTTTTTACATCAAAACCTGTAGCCTGAAGATGACCATTATCCAATGCACAGATCCAGACGTTTTCCCAGGCAGGAGGAATTACCAGCTTATTAATCCTGGAGATTTCTTCTTTATCTTTAAGCTTCTCACCGTTTTTGTAATAAGAATATTTTTTTCCGGTTTTTTTCCGGGTGATCCCAGCAGTTTCCGCATCGGAGGTATATACAAGATGTACCGCCTTTGCGGAGGCCTCGGGATCCTTCATGATTTTAACAATTTTTGAAGGCTTTAAGTGGGAAATAATTTCCAGATCCGTATTCGTCTCCATAAAAAATGGTTAAGAGTTCTTACCCCTCGAAAAGATCAGAAAAAGGATTACTACCACTGCAACGACCAGGATAATTCCCCACCACATTCCAGCCTTAAAAATTGTTTCTATTGCTTCACAGCTTGTTAACGTTAGCAATGTGAATATGATCATACTGTATAAAGTTAACTTTCTCATGATATAATATTTTGATGTTAAATCAGATTCTCTGGCGGTCGGCTCTCCAGCTTTTGATAGAACGCTTGATCTCATCTCCAGAAATATTTTCGTGAAGTGCCTTGTACAAAAGCTCTTTGAACTCAGTATCGTAGGTAAATCTTAAGGCAGCGATCTGATCAAATCTCAGTTTATCAGCAACTTCATCAGACCTCTGTCCGAAAATTTCAAAATATCTTTGTTGAAATTCAAGCAATACCATACGGTTCTGAAGCCCCAGCGCATAATGCTGTCTCATCATAAAAGCCAGGTAAAAAAGCAGAAATATCACAATTGAAAATAATATCCATATCAGCTTATTTTCAGGATCACCCCAGATTTTATAAATTCCAAAAAATTCCAGTACAATCAGTAGCGGGAGATAAATAAAATGGTGGGGAGGATAAAATTTCCTGTGATTTTTATAATTCTGCTCTCTCATATCATAAATAGTAGCAATAATCTCTCCAAAACTTTATATGTTTAATAATAATGTTGTTTTTGTGGTATGTAAGTATAAATATTGTGATAAATGATAAGATGCAAAAAAAATTATGAAACAATAAAGAATGCCAAATAGAACCTTTGTGGATTGAACGAATTTGGAAAGAAAGAATAACAGATTATTAACGAAAATACAGAACAGAATTCATTTCTAAACTTCAATTTTTTCGTAACTTTCGGTGTTTAAAAAAGAAAAGAATGACTTCAAAGGAAAAAGTGGCTGCACTTCGTGAAGAAATGCAAAAAAATAATGTTGATGCATTTATAGTATATTCTGCAGATCCGCATATGAGTGAATATTTACCCGAAGAATGGCAGGAAAGAGCTTGGCTTTCAGGATTTTTAGGCTCTGCAGGATTTGTGGTAATTACAAAAGACAAAGCAGGGCTTTGGACAGACGGAAGATACTTTACCCAGGCTGCCCTAGAGCTGGAAGGTTCAGGAATTGATCTTTTCAAAGACGGAATGGAAGGAACCCCCAATTATATAGACTGGATTATTTCCCAGATTCCTGCCGGCGGAAAAGTAGCCGTTAATGCGGTTGCCACTTCAAATGCCAATTGGGAACTGCTTTCGCAAAAATTACAGTCAAAAAATATAACCTTAACAAATCTTCCACTTTTAAAAGAGATCTGGAAAGACAGAGGCACACCCTCAAAAAATCCTATTTTCGTACATCCTGTAGAAAGAGCCGGAAAATCTGTTACAGATAAACTGGGAGCTATACGTCAGAAAATGGAAGACGAGGAAGCTACTGTTCATATTATTTCCAGCCTTGATGATGTAGCTTGGACACTAAATTTAAGAGGAAGCGATGTACAAAGCAATCCTGTATTTTTAGGATATATTGTCATTACCAAAAATGATGCAGTGCTCTTTACAGATCTTGAAAAACTGGAAGTGGAGGCAAGAAAACAAATGGATGATGCCTTTGTGAAAATGATGCCTTACGAAGAGTTTTACAACTACCTGAAAATTTTCAAGGACGAGAAAGTACTGGTTTCTCCAAACAGCAACCAGATGATTTTTGAAACCTTAAAAGGGGATAACCAGTTTATGAAAGCTCCGGTTCCGGGAAATCTGATGAAAGCTCAGAAAAATGAAACTGAACTGGAAGGATTCAGAACGGTAATGATAAGAGACGGGGTTGCTATGGTGAAGTTCCTTTACTGGCTGACCCATAATGCAGGAAAGGAAGATATGAACGAATATTCTATCGGTGAAAAACTGAGAGGCTTCCGTGCGGAAGGAGAAAACTTCGTAGGGGAAAGTTTCGGCAGCATTGTAGGGTACAAAGATAATGGTGCTATCATGCACTATTCCGCAAAAAGTGAAGGAAGTAAAGAGGTTACCAATGATGCAAGCATCCTGGTAGATTCAGGAGGGCAGTATCTGGAAGGAACGACTGATATTACAAGAACCCTGGCTTTAGGAGCGGTTTCTGATGAATTCAAAAGAAATTCCACATTAGTCCTTCAGGGGCTGATCCGTCTATCGATGGTAAAATTCCCGAAAGGAACAAAGGGTGTTCACCTGGATGCTATTGCAAGGCTTCCGCTTTGGATGGAAGGGAAAGATTTTAATCACGGAACAGGCCATGGAGTGGGAAGTTTCATGAACGTTCATGAAGGCCCTCAGAGCATCAGAAAAGATATGAACCCGCAGGATCTTCTTCCGGGAATGGTATGTTCCAATGAGCCCGGATATTATCTTGAAGGAGAATACGGAATCCGACACGAAAACCTGATCGCTGTAAAAGAAGCAGAAAAAACAATTCACGGAACTTTTTATGAATTTGAAACCCTTACGTTCTGCCCGTTCTTTAAAAATACTATTGTAAAAGAAATCCTTTCAGAAGGAGAAATTGCATGGTTGAACAACTACCACAAAACATGTGAAGAAAAGATAGGTCCTCACCTTGAAGGAGATATTAAAACATGGTTCCTTGAGCTGGTGAGTGCACTTTAATAGGGGAATATGAATGGGGGAATAGTCAATGGCTAATGGTCAATTTTGAACCTAAACATTGAACTCCATACTTTGAACATTAATAATTGTTAGATAAATTTTGGAGCCCTGTAGAGAAATCTGCAGGGCTTTTTTTATATACAACCGTATTTTTACGGATATAATTTTAGGGATTCCCCTGACAGAAGATTATACGGGACGATCTATCTTTGTTTCAACAAAAGAACATCATTCATATCTTCATATATAACTTAGTAAATTCAAAGCAGGTAAAACCATTTCGTTCTGAAATGGTTTTATTTTTTTACCGTCAGTATTTATCTATTCAGTAATTATAGCTTAAAAATAGGCTTCCCTTAACGTTATTTAAACTCTTAAAGAATCTAATGGTAAAATAGCATCATGAAATTTTAAATGTTTGCAATGACCTAGTATTTTGTTTAATTTCGCTGAAAACATGCAGTAGAAGACTTGGCAGGATTCAAGGTTATAATTTGAAAATATGATAGAAGACTATTTCCGGAGCTTTAATATATTCTCAGACAATGAGATCAGAGATTTCCTGCAGCTTTTTGAAACCAGAAAAGTGTATAAAAATGATTTTTTTGTGCAGGAAGGCGACAAATGCAGAGAAATAGCATTTATTGTATCAGGAATTTTCCGTTCCTATTATATTTCGGATAACGGAAAGGATATGACCTACTGTTTCAGATTCCCCAATCAGCTGATGGCGAGTTATTCCTCATTTATTTCAGATTGTCCGAGCAGAGAAAACATGCAGGCTATTACCGATGCCGATTTGTTGGTCTTAAAAAAAGAGGCAATAGATGACATGGTAAAAGATGACCTTAACTGGACAAAATTTTTAAAGATGATAGCAGAGCAGGAATATCTTGAGCTGGAGAAAAGATTTTTTCAGCTCCAAAGAGACAGTGCAGCACAACGATATGAAATGCTGCTAGGCAATCAGCCTGATTATGTTCAGAAAATTCCCCTCCAGTATCTGGCATCTTATTTAGGAATTACACAGAGACATCTCAGCAGGATCAGAAAAGAAACGGTCATATAATTTTTAGACATTTGTCCTACGCCACGGCATCACAGCTCTATAATTTTGTAAAAAAATATTATGGAGCACAATATTCTGGTCGTTGGAGGAAACGGCCTTGTAGGTAAAACAATTATCCGGATTTTAAAGTCTAGAAACCCACAGATCAATATTTTCATTGGTGGCAGAAAAGGAGGAACAGGCAACCATCTTAAAATTGATGTTACGGATCCCGGGACTTTCCAGGTTATTCTGGAAAAGAAAATTGATATGGTCATTCTTTCTGTAAATGATAAAGAGGATAATATTCTTCGTTTTGCCATCGAAAACAAAATAGATTACCTGGATATCACCAAACCTACCCCCGACCTTGTAAAAGCATACGTTCTTGCTAAAAACAGAACTGTACAGAGCCGGATCGTTTTCAGCTCCGGATGGATGGGAGGTATTGTCAACGGATTGGTAAAAACACTTTCAGGTGATATAAAAGACATTCAGGAAGTGAAACTTTTTGTATACTATTCTGTTAAAGATCTTGCAGGAGAAAGCTCTGCACACTTTATGGCTGAAAATGTAGCCAAACCTTTTATCAGGTATGAAAATAACAGTCAGGTCCCTGTAAAACATTTTTTAGATTCCGAAGATTTTGACTTTTCATTTGGAATAGGAAAAAGGGAGGCATATAACTTTGATGTACCGGATTTGTATATTCTCAACCAGATAGAAAAAATACCAAACGTCAGTGCTAAGATGACTTATAACTCAAAATTTATCACCTGGCTTCTAGGTGCATTCCAAAAGGTAAAGATTTTCAATATCTTGTCATTGAAAGAGCGGAGAATGATTTTCGGATCAAGTGGAAACGGCGATCAGAGCGTATTTGAGATCATTATAAAAACCAAATCAGGGAATGAAAAATTAAGCCTGCAAAGTACAAAAGGTCAGGCTGAATTAACGGCGCTTTCTGCGGTATTTCATACGGAAGAGCTTATGAAGGGCCTTCATGAAAATAATATCTACTTCAGTCATCAGCTGCATCAGCCATCATCACTTCTGGAGAAGCTTAAAGCCTATGAATCCATTAATATAAAAACATCAAGATGAAAAAAATAGCCATCATCAACGGACATCCCAATGAAAGTTCCTTCAATTTTGGAATTGCAGATGCTTACAAAAAAGGAGCTGAACAATCAGGAGCTGAAATTAAAGAAATTATAATAGCCAAACTGCAATTTGACCCTATTCTGCATTTTGGCTACCAGAAAAGAATGGAGCTGGAACCGGATCTTTTAAAAGCCTGGGAAATCATACAATGGGCAGATCATCTGGTCTGGATTCATCCGGTTTGGTGGGGCGGTTTACCAGCTTTGATGAAAGGGTTCATTGACCGGCTTTTTCTTCCAGGGTTTGCTTACCGGTACAGAGATAATTCAGTTTGGTGGGATAAGCTGCTGAAAGGGAAAGCTGCCCATATCATTACAACACTGGATCAGCCGGGATGGTATTACCGGCTTTTTTATGGAAGAGCAAGTGTCAATCAGCTGAAAAAATCAACCCTGGAATTCTGTGGCGTAAAACCTGTGGAGGTAACTTATATTGGGATCATAAGAAATTCTACCAAGGTACAGCGTGACGTGTGGCTTCAGAAAGTGAAAGAATTGGGTAGAAGACAGTAAGTTGTCGCTCCGTTCCTCACAATGTCTTTAAAACTCCAAAAGTTCCAATTAAAGTCATAGACAATCTGTATAAAATACCCCATCAGAAATTAGCCTGAAAAATCGTAAATTTGCCCTATGAATAACGATACGATTTGCGCACTGGCTACAGCCAATGGAGTAGGAGCTTTAGGGATTATCAGAGTTTCAGGGAATGATGCTTTAGCAGTTGTCCAGAAGAGTTTTCCGGGCAAAAAACTGGAAAAGCAAAAGTCTCATACTATCCATTACGGATATTTTATGGATGATGAGGAAGCTATTGATGAAGTGATGCTTTCTATTTTCCTGGCTCCGAAAAGTTTTACTACAGAAAATTCTGTGGAAATAGCTTTTCACGGCTCACCGCATATCGGAAAACGTATTTTGGAAACTCTGACTAAAAACGGGGCAAGAATGGCCAAAGCGGGAGAGTTTACCCTTCGTGCCTTTATCAACGGAAGAATAGATCTTTCTCAGGCGGAAGCGATTGCCGATGTAATTGCTTCTGAAAATGAAGCTTCCCGAAAAGTAGCCATTAACCAGCTGAAAGGAGGAATTACTAATGAAATATCAATATTAAGAACAGATCTTCTCAATTTTGTATCTCTAATTGAGCTTGAACTTGATTTTGCTGAAGAAGATGTAGAGTTTGCAGACAGATCAGCCCTTAACGGATTGTTGGATAAGATCGAATTAAAATTAGATTCTCTGATTGAAAGTTTCCAATATGGAAATGCCATTAAAAATGGAACAGCAGTTGCCATCATCGGAAAACCGAATGCCGGAAAATCTACGCTGTTAAATGCTTTACTGAAGGAAGAAAGAGCGATCGTTAGTAATATTGCCGGAACCACAAGAGATACCATTGAAGAAGTACTGCACATCAAAGGTCATGCATTCCGCTTGATTGATACTGCCGGACTTCGTGAAACTGTTGACGAGATCGAAGCCATTGGTGTAAAGAAAGCAAAGGAAAAAGTAGGGAATGCAAATATTCTGGTATACCTTGCAGATGCTGCTACAGAAGATTATTCTGAAGATATTGAAATGATAAAATCCCTGCAGAGAGACGATCTGAAACTAATCATTTGCGCCACAAAAATAGACGAAGTACTGCCTCCGAAATATGACGCTATAGAAGATATTTTCAGAAATGAAATTGCCCAGGATTTTGATTTTATCAGAATATCAGCTGTAGAAAACCAAAATATCCAGGATCTTAAAAACGAATTGTCTTCCTATGTTGAACAATTGAAGTCCCAGGAAAATAATGTAGTCATCACTAATCAAAGACACTTTGAAGCTCTTCGAAAATCCCTGGAGGCTACCCATAAAGTCAAAGAAGCCATTTCTTTCCAGATCTCTACGGAACTGCTGGCCTATGAACTGAGAAATGCTTTGGAGCATCTTGGGGAGATTTCCGGTGAAGTAACGAATGATGAGGTATTGGGAAATATTTTTTCTAAGTTTTGCATCGGGAAATAAATACGATAGGTAAAACAAACTCAAACAAACCAAATATCTGATAATTAATCAATTACAAAATTTTTTGTTTTGTGTTAGTTATTGTTATTTTGGTTTGTTTTTTTATTTGTTGTCCCCCATTTGTCCCTCAAACTGATAATATTTTATTTTTTGAAACGAAGGAGAGATTACTTCGCTTAATGTATCTTATTGTACCTTATTGCATCTAAAGCGAAGTTTGAACTCCTCTAAAATAAATATTATGAGTTCAAATATCAAAATCAAAAAAATCTGCCAACACTGCGGGCAAGAATTTATTGCTAGAACCACGGTTACTAAATATTGTGGGGATAACTGTGCTAAAAAAGCTTACAAAGTAAAAGTTAGAGAGGAAAAAATCAAATCAAGTGAGAAACAGCTCACGATACAAAAAGAATCAATAAAATCTAAACCGGACCCCAATTCATACTTTGCTTTAAAAACTTTAGACTATTTAACAGTCAAAGAAGCCGCAGTACTCTTAAAATGCGACTGTCGAACAATTTATTTTATGGTCAAGTCTAAAAGGCTTCCTGCCATTAATCTTTCACAACGAAAAACCAGGATCTTAAAGAAGGATATAGATGCTCTTTTTGAAACTTCCCATACAATAAAGACTCCTATACAAGAAGTTACAATTCATAAATCGATTGAAGAAACGCCTTTAAAGGACTGCTTTACGATCGGCCAGATCCAGTCGGAATACAACTTATCGGAAACTAGTTTACAAAGTTTAATTCGGCGTCATGAAATTCCAAAATTTCAGAAGGGGAAATTCGTATATGTTCCCAAAAGCTTAATTCAACCGATCCTGAACAAAATTCAATCACATCAATATTGCGGCTAAAATAATAGCTTCACTATAGGCATTTAAAAGAAAGTTTTGGCTATTCAGAACACCCCTAAAAAATGAGGTGACATGAATGCTCATATTAACTGTTAAAATTTACAACATGTCACAAGTAAAATTAAGAAAGAAGAATATCTCAAATGGTAAACAATCTTTATACTTAGATATATATCCTCCCATTTATAATCCTGATACAGGTAAAATGAAGAGGAAACATTATTTAGAACTACATATATACAAACGTCCAAAAACCGAGGTAGAGAAAAGCTATAATCAGGAAACGATGGCACTTGCTGAATATGTAAGAGCTCAGCGACAGATTGACTTGCAAAACAGGCGATTTGATTTTGTTTCTGATGCAAAAATGAAGTCTAATTTTATCGATTTTTTTGAAGAAGAAGCTGCTAAAAGAAAAGGTTGCTATAACTGGATTATGTCTGTCAGATACTTTAAAGCTTGTTTTGGTGAACAGCTTCCATTTACTGAACTAAGTGAAACAGTAGCGGAGGAATTTGCTGATTATTTACTTTCTTCTCCAGGCATTGGAAGGGCAAATCGGAAAATCGGAAAAAATACAGCTGTAGCTTATTTTGGCAGATTCATACTAACACTTAAATCAGCTTTTAAAAAACGATTTCTACCAATTAACTTAGGTGATATCGTTGAGAGCATAGCACCGCAAGAGACACATCGTCCATTTTTATTCATGGAAGAATTGGAAAGAATGGCAGATGCTCCTTGTGATAATCCAATTGTAAAGAAAGCGGGATTATTCTCAGCTATGACAGGGTTTCGTTACTCCGATGTATCCACACTGCTCTGGAAAGAAATTCACGGAAGTCCTGGTAACTATTATATTCTTTATAATCAGGAGAAAACTGAAAAAGCAGAGTATTTTCCAGTTTCAGATCAAACGATTCAATTACTCGGAAGTCCCTGTCATCCCGACGAGAAAGTCTTTAATGGCCTGAAGTATGATCACACTGTAAAAGAATTGAAGAAATGGCTTATCAGTGCAAAAATTGAAAAGCATTTCACCTTTCACGGATTCAGACATACCTTTGCTACGCTACAATTAGCTGCTGGAACCTCTATCTATACGGTATCAAAATTACTTGGTCATAAGAGCATTAAAACAACAGAAATCTATGCAAAGATTGTCGACAGTCTTAAAAAAGAAGCTTCAGAAAAAATCAAGCTAAATACATTTAATATCGGACAAAACATCCTACTTGATTCAGCTCCTTAAAAGATGAGCTAAATCAAAAGGAAAATTTAGGTTTCAAATAACATGATGGGGTACTAGCTAAGTACACCCATTTATTTTTGTAATAAAAAACATGAAAACATATTCATTTGAAGAAGTACTTAATGTTTTAGGAAATATTGAGTTAAGATTGCAAAATATAGAGACATGCTTACTTACACTTCCAATTCCGGAATCATCACAAAATGATTTCATAGGAGCTAAAGAAGCGTGTGAAATTCTTAAGCTATCCTTACCTACCCTATATTCTAAAGTATCCCTACGTGAAATCCCATGTTTCAAAAAAGGTAATCGACTTCATTTTTCTAAATCGGAACTACTCGCATGGATTTCTGAAGGAAGAAAAAAATCTGTGGCTGAAATCAATCAAAAAGCACTTGAAATTGTCAAGAATTTTGAGAAGAGAAAACGGTGTTGAACTTATCCATTTTCAAAGATTTAAGATACATATTATGGATTTTCTATGGAGAAGTCAAAAACATGATTTTGGATGCAATAAGATACATTAAGTAGCATTAAGGTGCAATAAGATACCTTAAGCGAAGTAATTTCCCCAATTTTTAAATTTGCAAAAAATATTGGGTCTAGGGGACAATAGAGGGACAAATAATTTTAAAAGTAGTCAAAAGTGATAAAATTGCTTATAATATGAATACCATGTAAGTACTTTATAATCAGGAATTTTGTTTGTTTGAGTATGTATTGTTTATATTTTTTACTTTCCGATGCAGAAAATGAACCTGCTTGATATACAAGTGACTAACAATTACAGGGGGCATTTGACCACCATTCTCAAACAAACTGATAATAACTAAAGTAAAGTTACTCTATTAAAGAGATTTGACAAAGGATTTTAATTTAGAATTTTAAGTATTTTCAAAATTCTGTTATTTGACTTCTTAATTATTGCAAAAGATTGTAGTGAAAAGCCTTACCTCAGGTGACGCCCAACAAAATAAATACGATCTAAGATACATTTATAAAATTTTATAAAAATCCTGTAATGTGAACTTGACAGTATTATCTTTGAACCAGTTTCTTGCAGATATTGATCGAATTTTAAATGTACTTAATAAAAAAATTGACAATAAAGCTGAGAGTTGATTTTAAACCACTGTTTATTAATTTTTTTTATTGTTGGAAGGACAATTGGGTCATGAATCAACCACATTAAAGGAATCTTTATGCATTGTTACTTAGCGATAATTTTATACCATGAAAAGATTTTCAACTATAAATCCATTGATCCCGCTTTTAGGTGGCGGATCAGTTATGATGACACTCAGAACATTTAACAGCCCCATATTCTATAGAAGTATATTACTGACCTAAAAATCCTAAAGGAATTTTAGGAACCAATCGACTGCCGATTTTGAAGCGATATCAAAGTGCTGGATATAAGGGGAAAAGTGTCCGTCGGGAATGGTGACCAATTCTTTGGGCTGTAAGGCTTTCTCATAGGCATCTAAGCAAAGGTCTGTAGGTGTGACAATATCACGTAGCGCAACGATAAAAAGGATAGGAGAGCTGATGCGAGACAGGTAAATACTTGGTTCATACATGCGACTATATTCAGTAGCCCGAAGCGTTACTTCGTTGCGGAAAGTTGAAGACAATGGAAACGCTCCCATATAATACTCTAAGGCATCACTTGTCGGATAAAGTGGATTTTCGTTCTTTTCGCCTACAAGTTTTCTCATCATAGGTTCTTCACCCCGAAGACGATTAAGCCTATCTTGTGCAACAATATCCCAATAAGCTGGTTCATTTTCGATGGACATTCTTCTCTGTGCTGAACGGAAGCCACTAATCGTTGGGACCTGTGATACGATACACTTGACTCGTTTATCTGTTGCCCCAGTCACTATGACGTGCCCACCGGAGAAGCTTGTTCCCCAGATCCCTATTTTATTCTTATCAACTTTATCTAGTGTGCAGGCATATGTAATGCTGTTTTTGTAATCATCAATCTGAGAAAATGGATTGATCTCCTGTCGTGGATAGCCATCACTTTCGCCCAAATTCTGGTAATCAAAAAGAATGACGACAAAACCTTTTTCTGCAAATTTCTCTGCAAACTTGTCAATGTACGCTTCTTTGGTAAGCCCAAAGCCATGTGCCATTATAATTGCAGGACATTTTCCGTCTTTTTCTGGAATGTACTGCAATGCGGTGATTTTCACTTGCTCACTCAGGTAATTTACTTTTTCCGTTCTATACTTGTACATAAGACTAATTTGTTATACTCCATTTCTTGAAACATATTACGGTTTGAGGAAGTTGAAGCGGTATAATTTATTGTCCAGCAAAGTTATTGGGAAGCAAAGAAAAACTATTGCCGTAAAGGCTCTATGTTTTGTCGATTTGGCCCGTCGTCTCGGTTCGCATAGATGAAGGGGTTTTGTGAAAGTGTTTTCTAAAGGACTTATCAAATTGTGAAAGTGTGTTAAAACCACATGCAAATGCGATTTCAGAAATACTTTTATCTGTGTGGGGCAACAATACACGGGCATCCGATAATCTACGGGTCCGTATCCATCTGGCAGGGGAAGAACCGAAAATACTGTTAAACTCACGCTTAAAAACAGATAAACTGCGATTTGACAACCGGGCAAGCTGGTCGATGGTATAATTTTCCTTATAGACTTTCTCCATCAAATCCAACAAATCACTGCTTTGCTGTCCGATAGAATTAAAAAAATCCTTAGAATTTGGATGCCTTTTTATAATGAGGTAAATAAGTTCCACTACTTTCAATTCAAGAAGGGCACGGGTATTTTCGTTTTCTTTGATATAACTAAAATATTGGGTTACAAAACTGTCCATAATCCTGCTTTTATCAAGTATTAGCATGTCTGGGAGTAGCCGGTGGGCTTGGTGGATACTGTTCAACTCCAGTAAATTTGCCTGCTTGATCAACGCCTTATTAAAATAGATGACAATTGCTTCAAAGAAACCATCTTCTGCAAGATATTCGGTCATTGTATATACACCCTTTTTTAGGAGTAAAATCTGATTATTGTTTACCTCCAGTATTTTTTCATCATAGAATAGAATCTTTTTGCCTTTTGTAACAATAACAAATGCGTTTTCCTGCATCAGTATAAGTTGTTTGGTGGAAACGATATTCGTCTTCCACTTTGCAAATATTAACTTGTCATCTTTTAAAATTTTTTCTTTTGGAAATGTTTTCACTCATATAATATTTTGACACAAAAATAAACATAAATTAACCGTGCCATCAGCTTTATCGATTACTGAAAACAAGACGCTTCCATATATTATAAAAATAGCTGCTTCTACCCCTATTTATCTGTTGAAAATATTTCATAGCTACTGCTTTTGATAAGTCTGTGCAGGTGAAAGGACAAAATCTGGCAATTACATGGCAATTTGCAATACAACACTTACTTGGAAAAGTACATTCCAAAAGATACTTGTGACTGTTCCAGCTTGGCTTTAGCTTTAGCTCCCTCTTTCTTATCAGCGATTTTACTTCCTTTCACTTTCTGGTTGATTACCTTCTTTGCGGTATGCATCTAATAAAGTGCTGATGTTGATCTTGTCTAAAGCGTCATTTACAATCCGCACAAGATGATGATCCATAGGAATCAGATCGTCAAAAGTATGCGGAAATAAAACCAGCTGATTTTGATTATAATGCTTAAAAGTCATACATATAATTGATTACTAGATAAATATAAAAAAACAGATCAAAATATATAAAAATTATTTACTTTTTAACAAGAAAACCGCCTCAGTTGTGAGACGGCTTTGTTTTCATTAACCGTAAATTTGAAATGTACTATTGATTAATAAAAGGATTTGACCATTTTTTATCCGTATATATATTTTTTCCGGAAAGGGTTTTAAGAAACGCTATAAGTGCTTTTTTTTCTTTTTCCGTGACTCTTAGGTTATCAGCCAGTGCCAAACGTATATCCAGCTTAGGATTCTTGCTGCTTTTTGGCACTTTATTATAATGATCTACAACGCCCTCTAAAGTGGTAATAAGCCCCGAATGCATCATCGGTCCGTTGGATGCCCCATTGCTGTTTACAAGATCCCGTAACGAAGGAGATTTGGTAACGTTAATATCAATCCCGTTACTGTTGATCATATTGATGACTCCGTTATTACTGGAAATAGGAGCTATACTGAATTCAGGAGCTCCATGGCATCCGGCGCATCCAAGCCCACCAGCTATACGATCACCCCCGACCAGTAAACTCAGCACAGGGGTCTCAAGGAAGAGCTTTTTGCCTAAGTTTTCTTCTGCTGTAAAATTCGAGAATGAAGAAAAATCTGAAAAAGAATTCGCTCTGCCCTGATCATATTTAGAATCAAAGGAGGTAATACTTCTTATAAACTGAGCCAACGCGTTCTGCATTTTACGTTCAGTAATATCAGAACTCCCATATGCTTTGGTAAATAATTCCTGATAGTAAGGCAGACCTTTAAGTCTGGTAATGAGATCATTCACTGAAAGGTCACCATTACTGCCGCTAAATCCCATTTCTATATGATCTTTAACCGGCATTGTGGTCTGGGTTTCTAAAGAGGAAGCTCTTTCATCCCAGAAAAAACGGGATTCAAAAGAAAATCTTGTATTGACCAATCTCATTGAATGCCTTCCTGTCTGTCCGTTCACCCCTTGGCTTGCAATACTGTTGTCTCCGAATGCCAGCTCCTGCTTATGGCAACTGGCACATGACACGGTATTGTTCGAGGAAAGATTCTTATCATAAAATAAAACCCTTCCCAAGGTAGCTCCTGCATCCGTTATCGGATTTATAAAGGGAGCATTGTCTTGAATTATATACGAAGGAATCTCCTGATCCGAATAGTTTGCCAGATTATTCAGATCAATGTTATCACCAAACGTAGCTGTTAAAGCACTGGACCTTTTGTAGCCGGATAAAGCTGAAACTTTAGGATCTGCTTCGGAAATGGGTTCATAGAGAGCATCGTTTTGACATGACACTATGCCCAGCATTATGAAGGGCATAAGGAATAATTTATTGTTTCTCATATAAAAGTATTTAAAATGTGTTAATCAGTAATAATGTCAAAAAGCTTATAAGTACGCATAATGGAGTGTAGATAAGCGTATCTCTTTGGGAAAATGGAGTATTTTTTATTTTCTTAAAAAAACCAATGTATCTAAAATCTCCTACTGCTCTTATAAAAAACAGGAAAGTGTTTATCCATAAAATAGGCAGCGAAAATCTACTGGGAAAGACAATTGCAGATGCTGGCAGCAAAAAACAAAAGCCTGTAATAAGACAAACGAAAGCACCTGGTTCAAAAAGCGGAATTTCGTTTTCTGTTGTGGGAACTGCCAAATCCTTACCCCATGTTCCTCCCAATGCCCAATAGATGTGCAGAAACGATATTGACAGAATAATAATCAGTAAAATATATCCGGTTATATTCATATAATATTTTCCTTGATTTTTAAGATTTAAGCCAGTTTTGCATAATATTTTTTCCCTTTGGTGTAAGAAAACTCTCAGGATGATATTGCAGTCCAGTAATATCATATTTTTCATGTCTCAGAGACATGATTGTGTCCTGATCATCAGTAGATGTTATGACCAGGTTTTGAGGCAGATTACGGTTTTCCACCACCCAGCTGTGATATCTTGCGACTTCTATATGATCAGGCAATTCTATATAGATTTTTTCATTTTTGTTAAGTGAAATTATGGAACTGACTCCGTGATAAACTTGAGAAGTATTGATAAGGTGAGCTCCAAAAGCGACTCCTATGGCCTGATGCCCTAAACAGATACCCAATATTTTTTTTGAATGCTTATAAGTCTCAATCAAAGGAATGCATAGCCCAGCATCCTGCGGTATTCCGGGACCGGGAGAGAGGATAACAGCATCATAATCCTGTGCTAGTTCCAGCTGGAAGGCATCATTCCTGTAAACATCAATCTTATAGTCACCACATTCGGAAATGAGCTGTTTGAGGTTGTAGGTAAATGAATCATAATTGTCTACAAGCAGTATTTTTTTCATAAGGTATATGATGTAAATTCTTTTAACGTGTTCAGAATTAAGGTGATCTTATTGTTTACTTCTTCCAGCTCTTTTTGAGGGTCGGACGATATGACAACGCCGGCTCCGGCGCGGTAAGTCATCACTCCGTTTTCGAATAAGGCACTTCTTATAAGAATACAGGTATTGATATCATTATTAAATCCTATCCAACCAAGTAATCCTCCATAGTATGAACGACCGCTGCTTTCTATATCATCAATAAGCTGTACCGCCTTGTATTTAGGCGCTCCGCTTAATGTTCCTGCGGGTAGAAACTCTTTGACCAGGCGGATCGTATTAAGCTCTGTATTTAGTTTTCCCTGCACCTGGCTTACCATATGGATAACATTATTATAATGTTCTATGGTCTTCAGTTTACTGATCTGTACATCATTTGCATATCTGCTGAGATCGTTCCTTGCCAAATCAATCAGCATATTGTGTTCCGCATTTTCTTTAGGGTCTGCTAGCAGCTCTTTTTCCAGCAATGCATCTTTTTCTTCATGCATTGTTTTTTTGTAGGTTCCTGCGATGGGTTTTATTATTGCCAAATCATGTGACGAACTGAAATGGGTCTCCGGTGATGCCCCTGCTATCGTATAGTTTTCTTCTTCCAGAAAGAAATAATACTGGGCACTGTTGTTTTTCAGCTCCACAAAAAATGTCCACGGATCGCCTGCATAGTTTCTGGAAAATCTTCGGGAAACTACCAGCTGGAATACATTTCCTATCTGGCAGTGATGTTTTGCTTTATTCACTTTTTCTAAAAATTCTTCCTCCGTACAGTCTTTTTCTTCTGTGTTGGATACTGAAAATCCTTTTAATCCGGTATTTAAGGTGTCTTTCAGCTGTTCTTTCATTTCCGTGATCTCATCGCTTTCTCCATCATAATAGTTATTGATGCAGATAACCTGTGAGAGGGTGATATTGAAAACATAAATATATCGGTACAGAGAAAATTTAAAGAGTGGTAACTGGCTGTTTTCTCTTTCCTCAGCGTATTTTTTCAGAGAAATATTTTCTATAAGCTGTATAGAATCATAGCTGCTGAAACCTAAAAGACCGTTATACGGATGAGAAATATTTTCAGGGGTGTGTTTTTTTTGCCATTCAGTTGTTTTATCCCAAAAATTATGCTCGTCAGTTTCTATTGTTTCTGTCTTTTCACCTGATCTGTATTGAAGCTCATTCACATTATTTGACTGTAATGAGGCAATAGATTCTGCCGCAATAAAAACCAGCCTGTTGTTGTCATTGTTTACGGCTTCAGAAACTTCAAACCAAATAGAACTTGTGGCTTTCTGCCTCAGGGAGTTATAAAAACTCTTCATATCAAAGTTTTCGGGGTAATCTGAACTTATATGGAAAGAAGAGATCTTAGTTTCTTTCATGGATTTAGTGTATTAAATCATTTATTATTTTACTTAACAGGGCAGAGGTCTGCTTAGGATACTGGAACATAAAAAAATGTCCTCCCTCTACAGGAAAATAGCTTGTAATATTGGACGTATGAAGGTTCCAATCTTTATAGCAGTCTTTATTATTATACAGCTCATCATTTTCTGCCATGATTACTGCCAAAGGAGTTTCGATGATAATGGACGGCCAGTCTTCAACAGGATTTTCTTCCAAAAGCGCTGTATCTTTTTCCATAATCTCTATCCGTTTCTGCTGTACTCTCTGAAAAATCGGGGCATTTTTGCTTCTTTCATATTTCGTTGGAAGAATATCAAGGAGCAGGGCATTCCGCTTTTCTCTCGGCATCGGCAGTTCTGCAGGCTGAAACAGAGGAGCCCGCATCCCTGAAACGATCAATCCTTTCGGCGTATAATCTTCCTGTAGATTAAATAAGACAAGAAGGGCCAAAACAGCTCCCATACTATGTCCCCACAATATAAAAGGCTGGTCTTTACTTAGCAGCCTGCTTCTGATTTTATCCGAAATATCTTCTATAGTTTCTTCTAATGTTGAATGAAAGGGTTCCGTACTTCTCATTCCCCTTCCCGGCAGTTCTACATGGTGTACCTCTACATCTTCCGTATTCAGTACATTGGATACATTAGACATAGAGGAAGATGAGCCGCCCGCATATGGAATACAGAACAATAGGGTTTTGCCTTCCATCTAAACAGATAATTTACTTTTATCTATAGACATTACGGTTACTTTCCCTTTTGCACAGACAGAACCTTCTGCCGATGCTTTTACATGAATAGAGCAGGCAGGTCCTTTTCTCCAGTCTATACTTACCTCCAGCTGCAACAGGCATCCCGGTAATACCGACTTCAGGAAATTTATCTGCACATTACCTAAAACTCCTATTATGGGTCTTTCTGTCGGAGGAAAAGGTTTCCCTTTCTCCCATTCCAGATCATCTAAAGCCAGCATGAGTGATGAAGCCTGTGCTAATGCTTCCGTAATAAGGACTCCCGGCATAATGGGGAAATCGGGGAAATGACCTGCGAAATAGGGCTCACCCATAGAGACCGCTTTTACAGCGGTAAGTTCTTTTCCGGGAATATAGCCCGTCACTTTATCTATCAGAAGAAACGGATGTCTGTATTTTAAAATTTGAGTGATCTGATAGGATTCTAACAATGCTTCCATTTATTTTGCTTTTTCTATTATGGTGAGGATTACGGCTCCTGCCTTGTCTGCTGAAAGAACCAGAATGTTTTCCTGATCTGTTTTGTGAATGCCTTTTCCTTCGAATACCGAAACAGCATAGGCTATTCCCAGCATTCCTCCGGCGTTGTCATTATCTCCAAAAAGAGTTTCAGGATAAATGACAGATGTGTTCAGCCCATTTTTTCTTAACACTTCTTCAAAAATAGTTTCATCAATCACCGAAGTGCCTCCGGAAAAAATAATGGTATCAAAACTGAACAGGGCTGCCATATCTGAAATATTCTGATACAGAAATGCTTCTATTGGCAGATTCTCAGTATGGGTCTCAGAATGTATTTTTTTTATTGCGACTAAAGGTTTTCTGCCTGCTTCAGATAAAGTTTCTCTGCGTTCTAAAACCATGGCAATTCCCAGTTCGGTGGAGGCTGGTCTGTGCAGGCCTTCATTTCCCCTGCGGATAGACTCCTGATATTCATTTCGGACTTCTGTAGAGGCAATGACTCCGTAATCTGTGATTCCCTGTTTTAGATGGAGGGAAGCAATATCCAGAGCCTGAAGACTTCCTGCCATCCCTGCACATACACTGAAATTGGGACCTTTTATTCCTGCCTGAATGGCCATCTGGCTGGCAGCTGCATTGGCAATGGTGCTTGGAGCTTTCATGGGGCTTACACGGTCCGGACCTTGATTTTTTGCAGTTAAATCAAAGATAAAACAGTCTTCAAGGTTGGAAAGTTCAGTGCCGTCGTAAAGCCCGATTCTTTCAGGAGTTTCATTGATTTTCGAACTTAAACCCCTGTTATGTATGGCATGAAATGCAGCATTACAGTACAGCAGGGTTGCTTTGTTAAGAAATCTCTGTCCTTTTGGTTTTAGAAACTTCTGGGGATCATGATCTTCAATGATTAAAGCTTTCGTTTCCGATTCTTTTCGGAAGAAATAATTGTCAATCTCCGTTCCGTATGGACTATTGAAGCCTATTACGGAAATTACTATATCGTGATTTGAAGTGTTATTTGCTATCATATTTACTGAATATTACGCTGCATATATTTCCGCCAAAAGCGAAAGAATTACTAAGAACATGATCTACTTTATTTTCGATTTCTGAGGATGGCTGGATATGAAAATGAGTATTGAAGGCTTCATCAATTTTTTCTGTATTGCGATTTCTGGGAACTTTTTGATGATGTAGGGAAAGAGTAGCAGTTACTGCTTCCAATGCACTGGCTGCTCCCATGCAGTGTCCTAACATGGATTTGATTCCATTAACGTATAAAGAATCTATTTCTTCTCTGAAAACATTGCGCATCGCATTTACCTCATGGGAATCATTGGCTTTTGTTCCTGTTCCGTGGGCGCTCACATAAGTGATGCTCTCTTTATCAATATTGCTTGATTTTATTGCATTGTTCATAGACAGGGTAGCACCGGAACCTTCCGGATCAGGGGCTGTAGGATCATAGGCATCACAGGCTAAGCCGTATCCTTTGATTTCGCCATATATTTTAGCTCCTCTTGCTAATGCATGTTCCAGTTCTTCCAATACTAAAACAGCTGCTCCTTCTCCTACAATCATTCCATTCCTGTTCTGATCAAAAGGTTTGCAGTTGTCTTTTGACATGGCTCCCAATCTGTAAAAAACGGTGTAGCAGGACCGTGTAAAAGGGTCAGCTCCTCCTGCAATAATCAAGGAAGATCTGCCTTCGCGAATCATAGAGTATGCGGTGCCAATAGCATAATTTCCTGCTGCACAGGCTGTAGGAATTACCATATTGGTTCCGCCGAGATTGTAATATTTTGCTATACTGGCACTTAGTTCAACCGGTCTGAAATAAGTAAGTGTTTTTGCAGCTTCAGAGGAAAGGTCTTCATGTTTCATTTCCAGATTCCACTGATCTACAATTCTTTCTACAATATCCTGGTTGCCGTTTGTAGTACCCAGAATAACTCCGTAATTATTTTTTTTAGTGAATTTTTCAAAACTGGCATCTTTCAGACCCATATCTATCGCGGCGGCGGCATAAGTAACGGCTTTACCATAAGGCTTAAAATGCTCCAGTAATTCAGTATTCTTATAATCTTTTTCCAAGTCTACTTCAGCAGCGCGGGTAACTCCTTTATAGTTGGAGGGGTCCAGTTTTGTAAGGTCTCCGACTCCTGATTCTCCATTCAGGATTTTTTCCCAAAAGGCTCCTTTTTCACAGGCTAAAGGGCTTACTACACCCATCCCTGTAATTACGATTCTTTTCATATGTTTTGTGTTTTTTATAAAGTTAATCCTCCATCGATGATGAATGTCTGCCCGGTGATATAGCTGCTTTTGTCCGAGCACAGAAAGGTTACCAGCTCAGCAACTTCTTCCGTTTTTCCCATCCTTTTCATGGGGATCATCTGATCTATTTTCTTTTTGTCCTGTTCATTCATTTTGGCTACCATTTCGGTATCAATAAATCCCGGGGCAACAGCATTTACCTGTAAGTTGAATTTTGCAAATTCCAGAGCCAGTGTTTTGGTTAAAGAGATAACGGCTGCTTTAGTTGCTCCGTAATTGGCCTGTCCCACTGCTCCTCTTACTCCTGAAACAGATGATATGTTGATGATTTTTGAATTTTTCTTTCGGATGAAAGATCTTATCACTGCTTTTGTTAGGTAATAGGTCCCATTCAGGTTGGTTTCCAGTACGCTGGTCCACATATCGGTGGTCATGCTGAAAAAAGGGGCGTCCATTGTGATTCCTGCATTGTTTACTAATCCGTATAGCGGACCTAATGCAGATTTTTCAATTTCGGCGATTAAAGAATTTGATTGTTCTTCATCTTTTATGTCAGCCTGATAAAGCATAGCCTTACCCGGAAACTCAGCTGAAAGTTTGTCCAAAAAAGCTTCTGCTATTTCTTTCCCATGATTATAGGTAAATGATACAGATGCTCCCGATGAAAGCAGCTGCTGAACAATGGCTCTTCCGATTCCTCTTCCGCCTCCTGTTACTAAAAAATGTTTATCTGATAAATCTATTTGCATAATTATTTTTAAATCTTATTGAGTATGGAAAGGTCTCTGCTGCTGGTCTGTATTTTGGAATTAAGGCTGTTCATAAAGTCTTCTGCGCTTCCGAAACTGCCTGCCAGACGATGACCATAAGCAAGAACTTTACGGTTAAGTTCAAAACGCTGCTCCTGATAGCCTGCCAGTGCTTCTTCCAAAGAAATTTCACCGTCAAAATATTTTGAAAGCCAGATGAACAGTTCTCCTGTATCTTCAATAGCCAGGTTCATTCCCTGTCCCGTAATGGGATGGATGGAATGTGCCGCATTTCCCAAAAGGAGTATCCTTCCTTTAAAGTATTGTTCAGAATGCATTCTGCACAAGGGAAAAGTGAGGAAATTGTCCAGTGAATTGATCTGGTTTAACATGTCATCACTTTGGGTAACAAATGTTTTCAGTCGGTTGATCAAAGTTTCTTTGTTTCCGGTTTCTTTCAGGTTTTTCCCTTCTTCCATATTAAACCCTAAAACACATCGGGCTTCTGTATTGTTGATCGGGTAGAAATAGGCGAGCCCTCCGTTTTTGTCTACATACAATCGGTTGAGCTCTTCTACACTTGATGTAATAGGGTATTTGTTGAAATACATCACATGATCGTAATAGTCGAAATGGGCTTTTATTTTCGCATATTCTCTTACAATGGATTTGGTTCCGTCCGCTCCGATAAGGATATTGCTGAAAATCTCTTCTCCTGAATTAAGGGTTACATAGACCCCGTTTTCCACTTCATTAATTTTTGAAACGGATTGATTGACCAAAAGTTCTATGGTTTTGATGGCCTGAATTTTATCATAAATCGTTTCCAGTAAAACGCTGTATGGACAAACCATGAAATATCCTCTTTCGTTTTCTGCCTTATAATTGATGTGATCGACCTGAATGCCATTATGAAAAACACTGAGCTGATCTCTCACTCTGCATTCCTTATTCATAAGTTCCTGTAGCAGTCCGTGTTTTTCAAGGACATTGATTCCGGAAGGCTTCAAAATATCGGCACCATTCATATTGACTTTAGCGTTTTTTTCTAAAATCAGGATTTTTTTGCCTTGTAAACCAAGCAGCCAGGCCAGGAAAATACCGGCAATTCCTGCTCCTACAATGCAAGCGTCATATTCTGTATATTTTGGATTTTGATTCATACGAATGATTCTGTTTTTAAATGAGAGATTAATAGTTCTATACTTTTTCTGTATACTTTATCCGGAATGAAGGAATGATCCATTACTTTATATTTTTTGCAGACGTGATCCACCAATTCTTCTTCTGATAAATAATCTTTACGTAGGGCCACAAACTCTATCAATTTGTTACACCCAAGAAGGCTGCAGGCTGGGGCAGATAGGGCCTCCACACTTGTAAGGATACCATTGTGTCCTAAAGCAACGGTCTCGGCACACAAATCTCCCAATCTATTGATGCTGTCTATAAATTGTCTTACATGATCAAAAGCCAACGGAAACCATTTTTTTGTATTGATAATTTCCCCTAAAGAATCCGATACAAACAAAATGTCTTTTTCTTTATAATGAATACTCACAGAACATGGACTATGGCCCGGAGTATAGATTACTTCCCAGATTCCAGATTCCGTTTCTATTTGTTCTTTATCTTTCAGAATGATGAAAGGAATCTGTTGTAAGTCCGCCGGAAATTTTTTAATCTCTTTATCTGAGATCAGGGCATTCAGCTGACGAATCCTTTTTACATATTTTTCATTACGGAAGTTTTTCACCGCATGTTCCGAGGCATATAGTTTTACATGCTTCAGATAAGGATAAAGAGATTCTATAGCTCCGCAATGGTCATAATGGGAGTGTGTAATAAACCAGTGTCTGACTAATGACAGATCAGAAACATGTTCTTTCAATTGTGCCAGCAGAGTTTTGGCATCCCGGGTTAATCCTCCTTCTACCAGTATGTATTCCTGATCTTCTTTTACCAGATAAACCGGGTTGGAGATTGTTCCCAAGATGGCTAAAGAGTTGTTTATATTTCCTGTTTTATTGATCCACATGGTATTATGGATTAGAATTTATATAAAACACTTCCCCATGTTGCTCCGGAGCCATATCCCACTATAAGTCCCAGCTTTCCTTCTCTTTCTTCCGGAGGAGTATTCTCCATATATTCACTCAGTGTGATGGGCAAAGAACCGGAAGCAATATTTCCATATTTATGTACATTGATCTGTACCTTATTTCTTGGAATTCCCAGATTATTTATCACTGCATCCAAAATTCTCATATTGGGCTGATGGGGAATAATAACATCTATATCTTCCATGGAAAGATTGTGCTTTTTCAATGTCTGTACCGTTACTTCTGTGAATTTCTCTACTGCATGTTTAAACATGGCTTTGCCGTTCATCCGGAAATAGGAACATTTGCTTTCATCTCCGCTGAAGGTTTTGCCTGATGTACCCGGACTTTCTGTCCAAAGCAGTTCAAAATAATTTCCATCAGCGTGTATTGCAGCATTCAGGATTCCTTTGTTCTGATCCTCTGAAGCACTTAGCACAACAGCTCCGGCGCCGTCACCAAGTAATATGGAGAGGTTTCTACCGTCATCAGAATAGTCCATTCTTTTTGATAAAGCCTCTCCGCAGCAGACTAATATGTTCTGATGAGTTCCGGTTGCTATAAATTGCTTTGCGATGTCCATTCCATAAATAAGCCCGCTGCACTGTGCCCGGATATCAAATACGGGAATTGTATTTTTCAGAGAAAGCAGTGGCTGAATCAAGCAGGCCTGAGATGGATCATGGTAATCAGGACTCAATGTATTTACAATCAGCATATCGATATCTTCTGGTAAGAGATTGGCTTTTTCAATTGCTTTTTTGCAGGCTTCTACCATTAATACGCCTGTGCTTTCATTTTCAGAAATATGTTGTCTGGTGAGCACGCCTGTACGGGTTTCTATGAATTCTTCCGTGGTATTCATCCATTCAACAATTGTTTTGTTGTCTATGGTTACAGAGGGAAGAGCATGACCAAATCCGGATATGACAGTATTCATTAGTCGTAGTTTTTGTTCATTACATTATCTATATCCTCTGTTACGGCAGATTTTTTTCTGAAATATTCTACAGCATCTTCCACATCTTTTTCAAATCTGTTGTCTCTCCATACTTTCATGTTTTCATCATCATTAGGATCGCAGATTCCAAGTTCCAGGAAGTATCTCATCAAGGGAGCCATAATTCTGGAATTGATTTTCTGACGGTTTTCACTTTCCAACACGGCAGGAATCAGTTTTTTATAATCTCTGAATGCTGGATTCTGAAAGCCGACACGGGAATACACCACAATACTGCAGACCGACATATCAAGCATGCTTCTGAGCATTGGAGCTGTACTTTCCTGTGCTTCTTTCAAAAATTCAGGAACCATATCTATAAACTCACGGATCATATTTTTGCCCCATTCTATATGTCTTGCTTCTTCTTTATGATGTTCTACGGCTACTGCTCTTGATAAGGGGGAAATTTCCTTGCTGTTGCAGTCTTCCATTGCATTGTTTTCTGCCAGCCATTCAATAAGAATGGTAAGGTAGATAGCCTTTAGGGGAAATTCGGACATTGCGGCATTGTGGCTGTATATTTCTCTAAGGTTTAAAGGGCTGGGGAAGGGGGTAATCTGAAAATGGGCCATTGCCTTTTTGAAGACCATTGCATGCACTATTTCTTCTTTGCAGAAATGGTGTATGTATTTTACGACTTCGGGAAATTTTTTAAGTGAGCCATGATTGACGATTTTCATATAGTATTCTGACACGAGGTTTTCGAATACGATGAAAGTATACCACCAAGAACCTGTTTCATAGACGGATAAAAGTCTTCTTTCTTCTTCTGTAGCAAGGTCATAATAAGGTGTTCCGTAGATCGCAATATTTTCTCTTTTT
The DNA here is from genome assembly GCF_030812195.1 of Chryseobacterium lathyri. GTDB lineage: Bacteria > Bacteroidota > Bacteroidia > Flavobacteriales > Weeksellaceae > Chryseobacterium > Chryseobacterium lathyri_A. Next base: position 30,199 of record NZ_JAUSSF010000003.1, on the reverse strand, counting down.
TTCAGCCAAGCACTTTCTACAGGTTCATCCCAAGGATGATCCAAAAGGAGGCTCATCTGTTTTTTTTCAGAAGCTTTATTCAGTTTTTCTAATAAGAGGGTAAACTTCGGGCTTAGTGTTTTTTTCTTTAGATTGCTCATATATTTTGTGTTTTTTTCATATTTAATAGTTTTCCTTGCGTAAATCCGAAACACATTGCGGTTTCATAGCCGGGACCTCCGGACCATGTGCTTACCAGTTTTACTTTGTCATTTGGGAAGTTGCTCAATAGTCCTAAATTAGTTTTTGGAAGCATTTTGTAGGCGAAAGCCGAACCTTTGGTAGCCAATGTAAATTTGTAATTGGTCTTCGGAGTTGAAGATTCTGTATAGATCAGCTTGTCTTCTATCTGAGGAAAGGTTTTAAGAACTCTTTTGATCAGTTTTTCCTGAATTTTATCTTTTCTCTGATTATATTCTTCTTCGGACAGGTGGAACCAGCGGTCTCCATGATCCAGAACTATAAACTGGAGAATATAGCCGCCTTCCGGGTCTACCCGGTGATAGTTGCTGACACTCAGGGTAAAAAGGTCATAATACCGGTCGTTCTCAAAATCTTCTTCTGTAAAGTCATCACCCGTGTCGGACACCAAAAGGTATTCTGGTGAGTTAATTCCCAATTCATCGGGTGGAACAGAAAGTACAGCAAATACACAAAAATGTCCCCATCCAACGGTGAAGTTTTCGAGAATTTCTTTAAATTCATGAGACTTTTCATCTTTTTTCAGCATTCTTACTACATCTTCGGGAGGGCAGGTCGCGATGACTCTTTTGGTCTTTACTATATTTTTTCGGGTGGTTACCAGCATATGGTCGCCCATATCTTCCATCTCATGCACCTGGTTTTTCTTCAGAAGAATTCCGCCGCGGTCTACAAATTCTTTTAACAGCAGATCCGAGATACGCTGTCCGGTTCCTTTCATAAATGCAGGACCGCCATAGAACATGGCATAAAGGCAATGGAGAAAATAAAAGGCATTGACTTCATTGGAAATGGAACCTGAATAAATAGCAATGGGGCTGAGTACTTCTACAATGTCCTGTCCTTTAAAAATGGATTGAAAGTAATCACGGGCTGTAATTTTTGATAAGCCCCTGCTTTCTCTCAAAATATCTCTGTTGATGGTATATTCATTCATCAGTTTTCTAAAAAACATATAATGCTGATATCCGTGAGATTCTATATCCTGAAATAGTTTTTCTATTCCTGCCGATTCGTCCGGGAAATGGGTAATGAGTGTTTTTTTTATGTCTTCTGGCTCAGAGGGAAGTTTGATGAATTGGTTTTTATACACTACTGTTCCAATTTCTTCATGCAATTCGAATTCGTCCAGTAATGACTGTAGTTCGAGTCTTTTAAGGGTATTCCATAGGTTTCCAATATTTTCTTTGAGTCCGCTTACTTTATGTTGGCTGCAGTCAAAAACAAATTTTCTTTTGTTCCGATAAAAATTTGTAGCATAACCTCCTACTTTATGATGTGCTTCGCTGATGGCAACCGAGCTTCCTTCGGTAACCGCAGAAATACCGTACATAAGGCCACAAAGTCCTGCTCCTATTACTAATTCATCGACTTCTAAATTTTCAATCATTATTAGATTATTTTGTTTTATTTTTTCCAAAAGAAATAACCTTCACTTTTTTTAAAGTGAGTATTTTTAATTACGGATGTCTGTTATGAACCAACATTAATAGGCTTTATTAATATTGGTGAAAAGTCAAAATCTATTAAAATCTTTGGGCCCAACACGCTGGTAAAACCCAAAGACTGTGTTTTGTATTCTTAAACGGCTAATTCTTCTTCCAGAACGTCTACGATATCTTTCGGCGTCTTCATTTTGATCAGGATTCCTTCATCTAAGCTGATGTCGAATTCTCTTTCCAGCTCAACCAAAACTTCCAACCCCATAAGAGAAGTAACTCCTATTTCATTTAACAGGTCTGTATCAGGTTTAATAATATTAATATTGCATTCTGCAATATCTGCTAAAATAGCATACACTTTGTTGAATAATCCTTGGTTTTCCATTCTATTGTAATTTTTAATAGTTAATATTTTCTGTATTCCATACCTGTGCTCCAAAACCCCATCCGATTCCTGCGCCGGCAAGTACAATTGTATTATTGGGCTTTATTTTTCCGTTTTTTAATGCAAAGTAGAGGGTCATGGGGATTGAGGCAGAGCTCAGGCAACTGTATTTTTCTACGGTGGTTGTATATTTTTCTTTCTTTATTCCTATTCCCATTGCCCACATTCTGATAAGCATTTTTGATGGCTGATGAAAGACAAAATGATGTATATCCTCAAGGGATGCGTCTGCCTTTTCTAAAGCCTTAAAGACAACTTCAGGAACATTTTGAGGTACAAATGTCTGCATTTGAGTGGGGGCATCTTCTCCTAATGTAAAGTAAGGACGGATAAATTCTTTCCCGGGCTTATTTGTCGGGGTTTTCCATTGTAATGTTGCAATGTCATTATAGGTGGGAATGCTTTTATAGTGGGAAGAAACCAATTTTCCTTCTTTTTCTGATCTTCCTATGACTATTGCTGCCGCACCATCTCCAAAAAGGGTAGAAGAGGGTAAGGAGAAGTCTGCAATTTGCGTAAATGTTTCTGCGGAACAAATCAGAACGTTTTTGTACATTCCTGTTTTTATGTAATCAGAAGCTATTTGCAGGGCTACCAGGAAAGATATGCATGCCTGGTTGACTTCCATAGTCATCGCTGAGTGTTTACAGTTCAGCTCTGTTTTTAAATATTCTGAAATCCCCGGGAAAATTCTGTCTTCTTCTTTATCAGACCAACCTGTAATGGTGCATGTGGTTCCTATGATAAGATCTATGTCCTGTGTGGAAAGACCTGCTTTTTCTATGGCTCCCAAAGATGCTTTTCTGGCAAGTTGAGAGCAGGATTCTCCTTTTTCTTTGTTTACCATATATCTTCCTTCCATTCCCCAGTTTCTCCACCAGTTTTTTGGAAGATTGGGAATTTCGGAAAACGGAGGCATATCATTGGTGTAATATGTCTCTGGAAGTCCTATGGCTATACTTTTTATGGAGGAGTTATATTTCATCATTTGTAATTTTTAGAACCGAATATTGGGCAAGAAACGGATTGTATGATACTATGGTGAGGGGGTGTTCTTTAAGTTGTTTGTTTTCTTGTAAATACCACGGAATAGTATTCATGGCTAGTGTATTTTCAGTTTCATGGGATGAGAGGTGTTCTGAAAACCATTTTTCTGTGATCACCGGGGTCTGTTGTTCTTTTAGTTTTAAGAATATATTTTTCAATTCAGAGTTGATGGCTTTTACAAAGGATGAACTGTAATTCCAGTTCAGTCTGAAAATATTCTCTTTTTTCAGGGCTTCTTCATTTCCTGCGTTGAAGCTTAAACCTGCTTTTGATATTTCTGAGGAAAGAATATGGATATTTTCCAATTCTATTTTGTTACTGCTTGATTTAAGGAGCAATGCATTTACACCGTCAGGAATACAGAATCCGTTTTTATCATCCTTAAGGAAATCCGAGAATTTATTTGATTGAATGATCAATGCATACTTATGCTCAGAGTTTGATAAAAAATCAGATGCGATTTTAATCATATTTCCCAAGTCATTATGAAACATTTCGAAAACGAATGCATTTTTTGCATTCAAATGCTTTTGTACTTCATGTCCTACGCCGGGAGCTGAAGTATTTCTCAGAGCAGTAGTATCATATAGCGAAATAGAAGCATTGATAATTATGCCCAGCTCATCTTGCGAAGCAGCATTTTTATCCAATAGCTGCCTGCTTAATTCTGAAGCCCAGGTGGACAAGGATTTTTCTTTTTCGGTTTCATAAATCTGGCATTGAAAGCCGTTCTGCATTTTACCACGAATACCAATGATATTCATTCCGGGAACTTCGCTTATTGCATCTATTATCTGCATATTTTAATATTAATAATTTGTGTTATGTTAAATTGTTTTCCAGTCTTTTTCTGATTACTTTTCCATTGCTATTTCTTGTTAATTCTTTTATGAAATAAATTCTGGAAGGACGTTTATAGGAGGGGAAGTCTTCTGACAGTTTTTTTTGAATTTCTTCAGAAAGGACATCATTGGCTGTTCTGTTTTTTTCTACCAGATATAATACTGGCTTGGCAAGACCATCATCATCCAGATAATAGCTGATGGCACATTCATCTACCTGCCTGAAGTTCTGTAACACATAATTTTCTATTTCAATAGGATTTACCCAGCGTCCATTTACCTTAAACAGATCGTCTTTTCTACCGTGATAGATGTAGGAGCCATCTTTATTTTGAGAACACAGATCACCTGAAAAATACCAACCTTCTTTATATTTTATTTTATTGATTTCTTCTTTTTCCCAATATGAACTGAGTGTGCTTTTTGGAGGATAAATGCACAGTTCACCTATCTCTCCATAGCTTTCTATTGTTTCATCGGGCGTGTCGATCCTGCTTATTTTTATATGGTAGCCGGGAACGGGAAGACCTAGTGATGAATTTTTACTTTGTTCTCTTAATTGGTGGTTGCACATGAAAATATGTCCTATTTCTGTAGAGCCGATTCCGTTAATAATCGTTTTATCAAATACTGCTTTCCATTCTCTGATGATAGATTCCGGAAGGGAAGAACCTGCGGATATAAATAATCTTATGCTATTGAATTCATTTTTTGAAAAGTTCTCATGCTGATGAAGAATTTCCGAATATACTTTTGGGGTCCCAAATAAAATAGTGGGTTTGTAAAGTCTTATGTTTTTTTTCAGATGATCAACTGTGAACCATTTTTCATCAATTACCACAGAAGCTCCTGTGAGCAACGGAAAAAACAGACTGTTTCCTAATCCGTAACCGAAAAACATTTTGGAAACGGATAGTATGATGTCTTCTTTAGCAATTTCCAATGTCTTTTGTGCAAATAGCTCTGTATTTGTAAGCATAGTATGGTGTCTGTGCTGTACTGCCTTTGGATTACCGGTAGTTCCGGAAGTATATTGCCAGAAAGCAACCGGATTATTTTCTGCATATTCAAATTCCAATTCCAAAGAAACGGCAGGGAAATTTTGAGGAGATAAAAATTTCTGCAAATAATTTATTGAGCCATATTCTTTTACTGAAGGATTATTTACTATGATGCAATCATTTATAATGTGGCATGAGCTATGTATAGTATGATAAAGCCTAAGATATTGGTGATTATCTATAATAGCACCTGTTGCCTTAGAGTCCAGTAAGATATATTCTAATTCCGAATTCTGAATTAAAGGGTTAAGAGGAACGGGAATGCATCCGATGGATATTAAAGATATGAATGAATAAATAAATTCAGGTGAATCATTCATAATCAGAATCACCCTATCTCCACAATCAAATTTTCCTGTAGATTTTAGGCTGGTGGCAACGGTTATTATTTTTTCGGCTATTTCTTTTCCTGATAGGCTGTTAAGACCATAGAGAATCTGGTTTTCATTATTATATAACAATAAATTTTTAATGATATTCCTTGATATATTCATAGAGTATATATTATCACTTCTGACCTTAATTTTAAAGTCAGAGTATGTAAATGATTAATCTGATTTTGATTTTTTTATCTAGAAAAGATTACTATATCTCTTGATGTATCTATCGGGAAGTATTGGAAAATAAGTTCGCTAAATTTTGTCATTTGTTTGTGTTTTTAAGAGGGATTGTTATTTGGAATTAAATTTTAATTTATTCATTATCTAAAGTTGACTACCTGTTGTAAGATCTCTGCGAAATTATAAATTTACTGTTATAATGATATGAGTATTGTGTTATAATTTCTGAAAAAAAAGTAATATTTCTTTGGTGCTTACTCTAGAATTTTTGAATCATAAGACAGCACGGTGTAGGAGTGGTGCATATAATAATTATATCTTATTAATGTCATAATATTGATTTGGTTTTTTGAAATATGTTGATATTTTACTTTGTGTAATGTATAAGTGTTGAATTTTTGTATTGTTGTATTGTTGTAAAAATGATATACTTTACTATGTATTTCTGTAAGTATATTGAAGTATGTATAGGTGTAGGTTGTCTTTTTTTTAATGGTGTTTTTTTTCTGAATATATAACACTTATTTTTTAATAAATGACAGTAAATCTTTTATGTGTATAGGTTTGTCAAAGAAAATATTAACTACCCGATAATGATAATATTTCTTGTATCCTAATGATCAAAAAAACTATTTTTCTATAAATGCTAATATTAAAACTAATGCTTCGCTTATCTCTGCTTTAGTAATACAGTAGTCAAATTTACTTTATACTTCTGATTTGGAAAAGATATCTTAAAACAGATTGATTTCATGGAGAGAATGGATGTTAGCCAACAGGTGACTGCAGTTTCTACCATAATTAGTGATATGAATTGTTTAAAGAAAAACAATCTAAGGAAGGTTCCTTTAAAAACAATTTCTTTCAATCACTAAATAACAGATATTCATACTTGGAGTTGGGCGGAACCTACTATCGATTTTCCTAATGTAGCACCTTGCAGATAGAGATACTACGATGCCTAGCTGGAAATCTTTCAATTATTTAGCCTTTATGGTAATTGCTCCGAAAAAATTCTATAAAAATAAAAAGTTTAAATGACTTCATTTATAAAATTGTGTCAAGTGATTTAAATAAAACTTATATAGATTGAATTTCTTTACATTTTTATTATTCTTTTAAATAAAAAATTACTGTTTTTACTGCTGGAATTTGGACAGAATGTACAGATATTATCCATCAATTATATAATCAAGGCAAGGGATTCTATCTGCAGGTAAAGTCATGCAGGGATCTTTTGTATTTTTTATTGACCATTATCATTTTCTTTGTCTCAAGTCATATACCTGTACATATGATTATTTGTCCCTTTGAGCTTTGCCTTTCTCTTACTGATATTCATTTTGATATGGGGTTAGATATTTAAAAATGTATGGGTATATTAATTTTAAATGAATCTGAATGATGATTTAATTTAGGGATAATTAGGTTATGTGCTTTGAGTATATTCGAGTATGATAATGAGTATAAGTAAGAAGTATTTTTTTTGTCTGCAAAAGTTTGTTGTTAATATTGTAAGTCATTTTAAAATAATATAAAGTTGTCTGTATGCATAATAAAAAATAGAGATCCCCAATAAGGGAGGGCCAATGATGAAAAAATATTTATTAATTTATAGTTAAAATCATGAAAAAGATTAGTTTAGTTCCTATCTACAATGGCTTTTGGTCAGGTAGGAATCAACACGGGTGTTCCTACTGAAATTCTTGATGTCAATGGGATCGAAAGAGTACGGGAGCTTCCGAAGCATCAAATGGTTAACGCTATTTTTACAAAACCTGACAGTACAAAATCAACCGTTAAGGATCAACCTTTCATCGCTGTAAGCTGATGCCAATGGTGTTCTGGGCTATCTGGATGGATTGCCGAAAGCTTTAAAACTCAATAAAAAATATTAATAAATATGAAAAATATTCCATCATTCTATTATATGATATATGATGAAGCAATAGGGCAGGTTGATATTTCGGGAAGTGGGGTATAATATGCTCACTATAGGGTAACAATAAAAATATAGCAAAGTATAATATATATCGGTAACAAAATGGATATTTGTTACAAGGCAGAAAATAAAAAAGGTACTATTGATCACTGATGGCACCTTTTTATTTGTATCTTTCTTAATCTCTTGCAAGAATAAAAATAATGTGTAAGTATATGGTATAATTATATAGTGTACTAGAATATTTCTTCAGTTTTGCTTTTACACAAAGCGTTAAGCTGTTTGATTCTCAAACTTTTCTAAATAAAGCTAGTCTGTGAATGATACACACTTCGTACTAGATAGATATCGTGCGAATGAAATTAAAACAAATAAGGAGGAGGTATTTTTCCGAGTCTTGAATACTGGCATTCCTCTATAAGGCCATACTTCACGTAAGTATTCATATTCTCTATAAATTGAAGCATCCATTCTTCAGGAAGAAAAGACATGAATTCATTCCGCATTATAGCAGCCTCATGAAACAGTCCGTCTTCGTGAGCTTCAGGAGTTCTTCCCTGAAATATCGAATTTATTTGGATGCTTATTTTTTCCAGCTTTTCTAGAGAACAAAGACCGTAGACGTCATCAAAGACCGTCATCCAGATCATCCACCGGTTACAAGGTATGATATGTTCGTCCGGAATTGAAGCGGCTTCAGAAGTCATTCTTGAAGCGGCTACATGAAGAAATTGTTCTTTGTATTTTTCCTTTGCTTCCGTAGACAAAAAACTGTAGGCATGATTATACCAGTCATCAGCAGCTTTTTTCATAAGCTCTGTAGGGGACGAAAAACCATCGGCCCAGGGATAGTATCCTGGAGGGAAAAAATCCTTTGGATTAATTGTTAATTTTCTCTCTGTTTTCATAGGTTTGATGAATAGTTTTTTTTAAAATAAATTTGTCAAACGGGTTATCATTGTGTATAATCATTTATGTTGAATAAAGCCTACAGATCCTTGTTACTTACAATAGATCCTGCAGTTTCCTGAATCCTGTACTGTATAACCAATTGAAGTGTCTTATTATTCCTTTACAAAAATGTTGTGTGGAATAATTGCATCATCATCCTCTTTACCATATTGTGGAATAATAAATGCTTTATGTTCATATCGGCTGGTTCCGGAATTATAATACCAGTTAGCACAGCCACTAACATGCAGTTTAATATGATAAACATGATCGTATGCTGCTTCTTGAAATTCACCAAAATCAGGAAGATTATTATGCAAGTGGTCTAGTTCCTGGGCATGGGCATTATGTATTCTCATTGCTTCTGTACAGGCTTCCTGGTAAGAAAGTTTATATTGATTTCTTAGAACGAAAATAATATTAAGACATTCATGATCTATTTCAATTTCTTTTTTCAGAGAAGCAAAGTCATTCTGAACTGCAATAAGCAGGCATAGAAGTTCTCTGCAACGCTGTATAATGGGATGATTATAAACATGAACGGGTAATGCGTAATTAATGGCCGGATCTGTCAGATCACCATAGGGCATCATCCCGATTGAATATCTTCGGAAACTAAGATAGTGGGCAAGCAAAGGATATGTTCTGTTTTCAGCTTGCTTAAAAGGTATCTCTTCTGCTATACCATACATGATGAATTCATAAAAATTGATGGAAATACGCTCTATCCAGAACTGTGGCATGCCATTAGCCAGCCATTCCTTTCTTGCCGCTGCCATTTGGCGCAAAATGCCGATTTCATCTTCGCGTGGATCTTCACCCATCATTACTTCATACACCCGATCTGCAATGACTTCCAGTTCTTTTGCAGGAGTCATCCCGAAATAGTCATCAAAAAGGGTGATATAGATCATCATTCTGGCACAGGGACGCATACATTCTATGCTGTCACAGGTAGGATTCATGTAGGTGGCAACTCTCGATAGAAACTGAGGTTTACATCTTCTTATCCCTTCTTCGGAAATAAAAGTATAATCATTATCATACCAGTCTTTTTCTTCATCATCAAAAGCATTGGCAATAGGGCTATTCACTGTAGGCCAGGGGTAATGGCATTTAGGAACAATTAATTCTTCTCTCATGGCTATTGTATTATATTATTAAAAATTTAATTATTGCAGATAGTGTGTTTTCTCAGTTTTCATAAGTTTGATGGATAAATTTTATTAAAATGTCAAAACAATTATCTATTCTTTTTTCTCTTACTATATGAGATCTTCTCCCGTTTTCTATCCACATATAGTCCTTCTTTCGTAAAGTGAATTTTTGTTGGAAAGAAGATAGTTTATCATTGTAACAGATTGTATAAGAGAATCACTTTTTTTGCTATTCCTTTATAAAAATACTGTGTGGAATAATAATATCATCACCTTCTCTACCATATTGAGGTACAATAAATGCCTTATGCTCGTATCTGCTTGTACCTGAATTATAATACCAGTCAGCGCAGCCACTTATTTGCAATTTAATATGATAAACATGATTATATGCTTCTTCTTGAAAAGAGCCAAAGTCTGGAAGAGATTGATGCAAATCATCAAGCTCCTGAGCATATGCGTCATGTAGTTTCATAGCCTCTGTACAGGCTTCCTGATAAGAAATTTTGTATTGATGTCTTAGAATAAAAATAATATTTAAACATTCATGATCTATTTCAATTTCTTTTTTCAGAGAAGCAAAGTCATTCTGGATCACAATAATCAGAGATAATAGTTCTCTGCAACGCTGTATAATAGGATGATTGTAAATATGAACAGGTAATGCATAATTAACTGAAGGATCTATCAGATCTCCGTAAGGCCACATTCCTATAGAGTATTTTCGGAAACTAAGATAGTGGGCAAGTAAGGGATAGGTTCTATTTTCAGCTTGTTTGAAGGGGATTTCTTCCATCATACCATACATGATAAATTCATAAAAGTTAATGGAGACACGGTCTATCCAGTACTGTGGCATGCCATTAGCCAGCCATTCCTTTCTTGCCGCCGCCATTTGGCGCAAAATGCCAATTTCATCTTCGTGTGGATCTTGACCCATCATCACTTCATATACACGGTCTGCCATTATTTTCAATTCATTTGCAGGGGTCATTCCAAAAAAATCATCAAATATTGTAATATAGATCATTAATCTGGCACAGGGACGCATGCGGTCCATGCTGTCGCATGTTGGGTTCATATAAGTAGCGACCCTCGATAGAAACTGAGGTTTACATCTTTTTATTCCCTCTTCAGAAATAAAGATATAGTCATTATCGTACCATGCTTTTTCTTCATCATCAAAAGCATTGGCAATTGGGCTGGGAATAGTTGGCCACGGATAACGGCATTGTGGAAGTATCAATTCTCCTTTCATAGTTATTATATTACATTATTAAAAACTTAGTTGTCATTATTTGTCCCAAGACATTTTATAGCATTTCTACTCCCTGGAGATATGTTTTACCTCAAAATCCAAAAGTATTGGGTTTTGCCCGTCAGGGGTTACTGCAAAGCCATCCGGGAAGTACCTTTGTGTCCCTCCTTCATAGTACCAGGCATTGCAACCAGTTACCATAAGTTTCATGTGATAGACATAATTTTCCACTTCTTTCTGATAAGGGCTGAAATCGGGTAGGCATATAGATAAAGATTCCATTTCCTTTACAAATTCATCATGTATTCTCAGCCCCTCAATGCAAGCTTCTTCAAATGATACGTTCTGCTCATTTTGTAAGATAAATATGATATTGAATCTTTCCGATTCTATAGTCATTTCCTTTCTTATCGACGCGTAATCATTCTGAATGGCAATAATAGTGGCAAGAAGCATTACCAAGCGCTGAATAACCGGATGATTATAAATGTCGACTGGGAGTGCAAAGCCGGTAGCCGGCTCTATCAGGTCACCATAGGTTACCATACCTATAGAATAGGCACGGATCATCAGATAGCGGGCAAGTGATGGATCGGTTTTGTTGAATTTAAAAGGAGTTTCTTCCATGATACCATACGTAATGAAACGATGAAAATTGGTGGCAATCCGGTCGATCCAGAACTGTGGCATTCCGTTGTCCATAAATTCCTTTCTTGCTGCTGCCATCTGGCGGAGTATCCCTTTTTCTTCAGGTTGGGGATCTTCCCCGGTCATTACTTCAAAAATCCGGTCTCTGAAAACTTTTAACTCTTCCAGCGGCATAAGTTCAACATAATCATCGAAAGTAGTTACATAGACTGCAAATCTACCAATGGGGCGAAAAATATCCCTGTCGGAAGTGGTAGGGGACATAAAAGCCCCTACCTGAACAAGTCTTTGCTTTTTGTATCTTTTTATAGATTCCGGGCTCATGAAACCATAATCCGTGTCATACCAGGTGTTTTCTTCTTTATAAAAAGTTTCACTGATCGGACTGTATACTGTAGGCCAGGGATAAGCAGGCTTCGGGATGTGAATGATGTTTTGCATTATCAAGTTTTCGGTTTTAAGTTTTGGACTTATTGTTTGATTATATTACTTGATGCCCATATTCGGGTCTCGGATATTCTCCCGGTACTTTATAGCGGGTTGAGCTGCCTTTATGATACCAGGCACCCAGTCCTGAGATCATCAATGTCATATGATGTACAAAATTTTCTACATCCTTTTGAATAGAGCCAAATTCAGGGAGATTGGCCTGTAACTCTACAAATTCTCTGATATAATCATCATGCATACGCATAGCCTCAATACAGGCTTCTTCCAATGAGATTTTGTATTGGTATTTCATGACGAGTATGATGTTGAGTACTTCAGTGTCCACTGCCAATTCTTTTTCTATGGATGCAAAATCATTCTGGATAGCCATGATACGGCACATCAGCATCTTCAGCCTTTTGATAACAGGATGTCTTGAAACAGCGCCCGGCGCAATAAAACCCATAGATGGTTCAACAGGGTCACCATAAGGATACATAGAGATTGAATATTCACGGATGAGTAGAAGATTGTTTAGTGTCGGAAATTCCTGTTTTAATTTATAAGGAGTTTCCTCCATAATTCCATAAGTAGTGTAATCATAGAAAGACGCTGCCCAACGTTGAAGCCAATTATCATTAACATAAGTACGGAACTCATCCCTGCTCAATGCAACCTGTCTCAGTAACCCGATGTCTTCAGGTCTCGGGTTTTCTCCCAGCATTATATCCATAATATGATCTCTGATGGGAGCTAATTCTTTTACAGGACAAACTTCATAATAGTCATCATATAGCGTTAGCCAAACCATAAACCTTGCAATAGGTCTCATCTGTTCCATTGTTTTGGTGGCAGGAAACATATACGATGCAGCCTGTACCAAGCCATGCTTTTTGTATTTGGTTCTTGTGGCTTCGGACATAAACAGGTAGTCTTTATCAATCCAGTCATTCTGCTCCTCATAAAATGATTCTGCAAAAGGAGCAATTTTATAGTCCCATGGATATTGTAAAACAGGAACATCTGATTGTTTCATATTTATTTTAATTAAAAATTTATTCTTGTTGAGTATCCTATCAACTCAGGTTCGAATTTTATTCAATTCAGTGCCGGTATATTATTCTGGTATTGTTGATTTGTTTTTCTGGAGTTATCCCTGCTGAGTATATTCCGGTCTGGGATATGCTCCCGGAACTTCGTAATGAGGTGATTTTCCCGAATGGTACCAGGCTCCCAACCCTGAGATCATCAATGTCATATGATGTACAAAGTTTTCTACATCCTTTTGAATAGCACCAAATTCAGGGAGGCTAGTTTTTAGTTCTACAAATTCCCTTACATAGTCATCATGCATCTGCATAGCTTCCATACAGGCTTCCTCCAATGAAATTTTATATTGATTTTTTAAGACAAGTATTATATTGAGCACATCCGGTCTCATTGCCAATTTATTCTCTATAGATGCAAAGCTATTCTGGATAACCATAATACGGGACATCAGTGTCTTCAACCGCTTAGTAACAGGGTGTTTTGAAACAGAATCCGGTGCAATAAAGCCCATAGACGGTTCAACGGGGTCAGCATAAGGATAGATAGAGATTGAATATTCACTCATTAGGAGCAGATGGCTTAATGTTGGAAACTCCTGCTTTAATTTATAGGGAGTTTCCTCCATAATTCCATAAGTAGTATAGTCATGGAAAGAATCTGCCCAACGTTGAAACCAATTGTTGTTAACATAAGGACGGAACTCATCTCTGCTTAATGCAACTTGTCTCAATAATCCGATATCACCTGGTCTGGGATCTTCGCCCAGCATCACATTCATAATATCATCTCTGACAGAAGCTAATTCTTTTACAGGACAAAGCTCATAATAATCCTCATATAAGGTTAGCCAGACCATAAATCTTGCAATAGGTCGCATCTGTTCTATGGTTTTGGTGGCGGGAAACATATATGAGGCCGCCTGTACCAGATTATTTCTTTTGTATTTAGTTCTCGTTGTTTCAGATATAAACTGGTAGTCTGTATCAATCCAATCATTCTGTTCGTTATAGAATGATTCTGCAAAAGGTGCAACTTTATAAGCCCAGGAATATTGTAAAACTGGTATGTCCAATTGTTTCATTATTGTGTATTTTAGATTAAAAAATATTTTTGCTTAAAGTCTTATCGAACTTGGTTCAACTTTTCCTTTAGCTCGCTTGCTTCTGGAAATTCCATGGCATTGTAGCGGTCCTGCTTTGTAGATACATTTTTCCATCCACTAAGTACCATGCTCATATAATGAACCCAGTTGACCACTGCATCCTGCCATATTCCAAAATCAGGGAGAGAGGTTTGTAATTCTACAAATTCTTTCAGGTCTTCGTTGTGAAGACGCAAATCCTCAAGACAGGCCTCCTTTAGGGACATCTGGCGTTCATGCTGAATCACCTTTACAATATTGTAATAGATACTGTCGGTTGCTTCATCTTTCAATACAGATTGTACTTCATTGAAAAAAGTAACTAGGTGGCATGCCAGTGTTTGTAAACGAATGATCACGGGATGCTCGTGGATCTCTTGTGGAAGTACAATTCCTGTTTCTAATTCTGTAAGCTGTAGAAAAGGATACAAACAAATAGAATTTTCACGTAAAGCAATGCATTCGCTCACACTGGGATAAGCTTTATTTTTCTTGTATCTTAATTCGGTTTCTAATCCTGTAAAATACCTGCTGATCATTTGGGTGAAGCGGGCCACTGATTCCTGCGGAATAAACTCCAACAGTTCGGCTCTTAATGAAGCCAACATAGGGCCTAAAGGTATTCCTGAGTCCTCAGCATTGATCTCGCCCTTTAGTATGGCAATAGATTGGGCGTGTACATATCCTATATCTTCAGGTTCACTTTCTTCATACAGATCATCATTGTATAGGGTCCACAGCATCAGTCTGCAGATGGGTTTGAATCTTTCGGGGGATGCTGTTGGAAACCATTGCGCCGCAATATGTGCTGTTTTGGTTTTTTTGTACTTTTTTCGAAGATCGGGGTTCTGTTCATACAGCCAGAGATATTCTCCATCGATCCACTGATTTTCAGTGAGCTGTTGTAATTGCTCGGCATTAGGGTTTTTTAAGATAGGGAACGGATACCTGAATTGTTTTCGAAGCAGTTCAAGGGTACTAAAATTTTCAGTATTCATATTGTGATGATTATTGGTTTTGTTTTCACACTAATATACAATCGTATTGTGTTATAATTGTGTTTTATTTCACATAAAATTGAAATTTAATATTAATATTTCTTGAAATGTCAATATTGATGAGGAAATTTTAAATAGAAAAAACATTAAATAGAGTAAGAAATTCGGAATATCTTAAATTGTATTAATCCATTTAATACTTTTTACGATGCCATTTTAACACAAGAAAACCCCAATCATATAAAATTGAAAAAGGAAATAGGGTAGAATCTGGAAAATGTTGATTGATATTTTGAAGGGCTTTCAACATTTTTTCCCTTTTTTGAAGTCCGATCATTGAATAAATATGTTTTTTTGCAACCATTGATTTCATTTGTAAATCAATTCTACTAAACTGTTTTTTTTAGAATCAAGTATTAAAAAAACAATTATATAAAAGCTGAATTGATGTAATAGGAGTGAAAGAAATTAATAGCATAATTACAATGTAATCAGTTAGTTGTGATAAAATGAGTATTTTGTTATTTCCGAAATCATTCAGTATATATTTATGATTTTGATAGGGTTCAATGTACCTTTGCCAAAAATTATTGTTTCGAATACCCCTAATTATTCCTATAGAATTCAATGTAGTTTTGGATATATTGATATAATCATAGTTTTCGCCTATCACGGCTACTGAGAATTCTAAGAAACCTTTTAGAAATTTTTAGACATATTAAAAAATACAAAACACAAAAAGATGAAAACATACCTACTATAATTTCTCGACAACATCCGGACAGGTATCATTCATACACAAAGTCCCTAAAATCAACTACAGGCCTACAAAGAATAAGTGCCTGAAAAACACATATCGCAACGACGGAAGTCTATTAATCAATATTATAGACATTTCTGATTTGGGTTATATAATGATTGAAAAGCGCAGGTCTAAACTTCAAAATAACAGAATCAAATTTCAACTTGTAAAACACTCATTATTAGTGAGTTGATTCTTTGTTGGTCTTTATTTGAAATTCAGACTAAAAAATTATTTAATATTTATTTTCTATGAAATTAAAATCAACCTATTATGATGTCCGAAAATATACTTCTCGGTCGGCATGGATTATTTTGATGGCTTTCAGTAGTTTGACTGCTGTAAAGTCTCAGAATCTGCTGACAGAGAGTTTCAATTATGTTTCCGGTACATTGCTTACAAATGCCAATTGGTTACAGCTTGCAGCAGGAACACCTGCCATAGCTGTGTCTAACGGAAACCTCTCGAGGGCAGGTACTATTGCCAATGATTTTGGGAATAAGGTAACACTGACAAAAAATGGAGAGGATGTTTATCGAAACTTTACAGCAACAACAATCAATGCGGCAACACCGGCGGTATATGCCAGTGCTGTGGTGAATGTATCTGCTGCACAGGCTACAGGAGATTACTTCATCTCCCTGAATGATATTGCCCGGTTATATATCCGGTCAAATGGTACAGGGTTCAGTTTTGGAGTGATGAGATCCTCGGGAACTGTAGCTTATGAATCAACTGTAAGACCTTTTAATACTAATATCAGGGTAGTTCTGAAGTACGAACAGATTGCAGGAGCAGCCAATGATATGGTTAAACTATATGTAGATCCCCCATCAGGAAATGAACCTTCCACAGCGGATATCTCTCACACCGGGACCGCCACGGATATGACCTCAGTTTCATATATTACGCTAGTACAGGGAACAGCAGCCAATGCACCCACCCTTGAAGTAGATGGGATCACAGTAGGTACAAGATGGGCAAGTGTTACTTCAGCTATTTATGATTATGGTGATGTTCCTTCCTCTTATGATTTCACCAAGGACGGAGTGTATGCACCTGCCGCACATTCCCCTGTTCCCAATTTTTTATTAGGAAGTGTGCTTCCAGATTCTGAGCTTACTCCTAGCAGTGTTTCCTTCGGAGCAGATAACAATGGAGCCAACGGAGATGGTGTCGATGAGGATGCCATCAATATTGCATCCAACCAGATCAGGAAAGGAATACCTTATACTTTAAACGTACCGGTTAGCAATCCCTCTGGAACAAAATATGTATACGGATGGATCGACTTCAACAATAATGGAAAATTTGAAGCCGGAGAATTTGCAACGGTTGCTTTCAGTGCTACAGGAAACAGTACCCAGGTTCTTACCTGGCTTCCGACACAGACCTCTGCCATTGCAGCAGGAGCCACTAAGCTTTATATGAGGCTTAGGATTTCCGACAGAATATTGCAGGATTTTACGACAGCGGCGAGTGGGGGTGCTGTTATTGATGAGAGAAGCATTGGAAACGGTGCTGTTTCCACAGGTAATGCAGCGGACAACGGTATAATAGCCGGAGGAGAGGTGGAAGACTATCAGATACAAGTAACCAATACATTCGATTATGGGGATGTACCTTCTAGCTTTGAGAATGACAAGGATGGAAATCCTTTACCGGCTTTGCATGCTCCGCTTTCAGGATTTACTATGGGAACTCTTCTGGATACAGAAAGTTCTCCAGGCAGTGCTGCTACAGGTGCTGATAATAATGGAACTAATGGAGATGGAGTAGATGAAGACGGACTTTCAGGCCTTATGACTATTACCAAGGGAATAGGATATACCTTAGATGTTTCGGTTAATAATCCTACAACTACTACAAAATATTTATATGGATGGATTGATTTTAATAATGATGGGAAGTTCCAGGTAGGAGAGATATCGGATGTAGTTCCTACAATTACGACTACTGGTGCTACTATCCAAAAGCTTTCCTGGTCCACAACAAAAACCCTGACCATTGCCCCCGGAGCTGCTAAGCTTTATGTAAGGGTAAGGCTTTCAGACCGATCCTTAATTGATTATAACTCAGGAGTTAACGCAGCACTTATTGATGAAAGAAGCATAGGTAACGGCGCATCATCAAATACGGTTGCTGCAAATGAACCTACTGTTGCCTTTGGTGAAGTGGAGGATTATCAGATAGGAGTGACTGTTAATTTTGACTATGGAGATGTACCTGCTAGTTTTGAACTTAATAATTCTGACACACCTTTACCTGCACTTCATACTCAACTGCCGGGATATAGTATAGGTTCGCTTATTGATATAGAATTTGTACCAGGATCTGTGGTTTCACCAAGTGAGAATAATATGGCGGGAGATAATGCAATCGGGCAGATTGATGAAGATGGTATTACTGAAAAGGGAAGTGTAAGCCGTGGAATTGTTTATACTCTTAATGTTCCTGTAAATATACCAAGTACGTTACCCGGAACCAGTTATTTATATGGTTGGCTGGATTTAAATGGAGATGGTCGTTTTCAGGCAAATGAAATGACCAGTACCTCTGCATCGGGAATAGGATTAAATTCTATGGTACTCAGCTGGTCGGCTGCACAGACGGCAATCATTGCCAATGGGACTTCAAAAATATATCTTAGACTTCGTTTGTCTCATTTAAATTTAATTGATGCAACAACAACGACAAAAGTAGACGAAAGAAGTATTGGTAACGGAGCTGTTACGACAGCAGATGCTGCTAATAATCCTTTAGCTCTCTATGGAGAAGTGGAAGACTATCAGTTGTCTGTAGATTTATTTGATTTTGGGGATGCGCCAGCTGGATATGAATTGAATAATTCGAATGTTCCTTACCCGGCAAGACAGATTGCCAGTTCGTCATATCTGATAGGCAAAACTGTAGATAATGAACTGAATGCGCAAAGTGTATCAGCAGGTGCTGATAACAATAATGCAAACGGGGATGGAGCCGATGAAGATGGTTTTGATGTATCTACAATTGTTAGAGGAGCTCCTTATAATTTCTTTACTTCAGTTCGTGCCAATACAGCGTCTAATATTATTGCCTGGATAGATTTTAATAATAATGGCAGATTTGAGGCAAATGAAGCGGCATATCCTACCTCTACAGCCACCACTAATGGTTACCAGGCAGTAGGTGTTGGTGAAAATTTGATGAACTTTTGGTTCAGAAGCTCACAAACCAGTCAGATTTCTGCAGGTGTAACGAATTTATATGTTAGAATAAGACTTACTCAAACTGCAGGATCAGATAATATTTCTACTACAGGTGTAGATGAACGATCCATAGGAGATGGAGGAAATACGGGTATTTATGCGTCTCCGGCTCTTGGTGAAGTAGAAGATTACAGGTTTTCAGTAGGAGCTTCTCAGTATGATTTCGGAGATGCCCCTGAAAGCTACGAAATGGATAAAGATGGTACAAATAAGCCTGCTAACTTTAAGCCTGCAAGAAATTTCAGTACTTCAAATTTATATTTAGGAAGTTTCTATGATCATGAGACGGCACCCTCTTCAGTTTCCATGGGTAGTGATAATAATAATGCAAATGGTGATGGTACTGATGAGGATGGGATAAGCAGTGCATTATATATGAAACCTGGAGCGGAAAATATTTATTCTATAGAGGTGAAGAATTATACAGGAGCAGATGCAACATTGCTTACCTGGATAGATTTCAATAATAACAGAAGATTTGAAGCTGGAGAGGTATATTCTTATACGGCTATTCCCGGGGCTTATATGGTACAGGTTCCTTTTACTGCTGTACAAACTGCAGCTATTGCTGCCAATACAGAAAAGATATATATGCGGGTAAGGCTTATACAGGCAGAAGGAGGAGTGGCAATAGGAGACAATATAAGCAGTACAAATGTTGATGAACGTGCTATTGGGGATGGATTGCAAACGGGAGCCTATGGAATGGTAGCCCTTGGTGAGGTGGAGGATTACCAGTTGACTGTAGTTAGGGATTATGGAGATATTCCGGTATCCTATGAAAATGGTAATCCGGCATTCCAGACAAATAGTCCTAATCCTGACCTCTATTTAGGAGCATCAGTAGATTATGAATTGATCAATGCTGCTGTCGCTAACGGAGCAGATAATAATGGTACGAACGGAGATGGTGCAGATGAAGATGCATTATCTGTGCCTGGTACTGTTACAAGTGGAACCCCGTTTACAATAAGTATCCCCGTAAGTACTGCAATTAGTGGTACAAAGTATCTATACGGTTGGATTGACTTTAATGGAGATGGTATATTTAATGGTAATGAAGTAGCTACCACAAATGTTTTTGCTACACCGGGAACCATTAGCAATTTCACCTTAACATGGAGTAATACCACTGCTTCCACAGGAGTTCTAGCAGCAGGGAAAACTTATGTGAGATTTAGACTTTCAGATGTTGTAAGTAATAATACAAATAATGCAAATGCAGCACTTATTGATACCCGTAGTTTTGGATCGAATAACGGATCTGGTGAAGTAGAAGATTACAGGTTTAATGTGGTAAGCAATATCTTTGATTACGGAGATGCTCCGGATGGTTACAGCAGAAATCAGAGTGGGGTCAATATATTCCCTAGACAGGCTATTTCCTCAGTATTAAGATTGGGCGAAACCGTAGATATTGAATCCACAGCAAGTTCTGTAGCTCCAAATGCAGATAACAATGGAAATAATGGGGATGGTTCTGATGAAGATGGTATTACAACACTTATGCCGGTTTATAAGGGAACAGCATATTATTCCACTGTAAATGTATTCAATAATACAAACTCTCCTACAACGCTTTATGGATGGGTTGATTTTAATAATAATGGCTACTTTGAACTCTCTGAGCTTGCTTCAGTGGTAGTACCTAATTCTTCAGTACAGCAGACTGCAAAGTTGTCATGGAGCAGTGCAGTATCCAATACCATTCCAGCAGGAACCAATGGCTTATATATGCGTCTTCGTATATCAGAAAGTACTATAATGGGAGATAATGGCAGTGTTACATTGGATGAACGTTCTGTGGGAGATGGTATTAATACGGGTATATATGGTACTCCTTATGGAGGAGAAATAGAAGACTACAGGCTGGCGGTTGCCACTGCATATGACTATGGTGATGTTTCCAATACATATGATACTGGTAGAGCTAGGGTCCTGGCTCCTGCAAGGCAAGCTGTGAGTAGTGGATTATATATAGGAAATAACCCGGCGGATTATGAAGTAAATAAACAAATACAGGCGGGGACTGCCCTAGGAGATGACAATACAGGAAAAGATGATGAAGATGGGGTTGAGCTATCTCCAATATATGGAAATGGAGGCTATGGCTACTCAGTACGTGTACAGGTTACCAATAATACAGGAGTATCTGGAAACCTATATGGCTGGATTGATTTTAATAACAGTGGAAGCTTTGAAGCTGGAGAAGCAGCTGCAATTATAGCAGTGCCTAATGGAACCAATAACGGTTTTGTAAATCTTAATTGGACAAATGCACAATCTGCAATTTCAGGAAGCCCAAGCAAGCTTTATATGAGGCTTAGGCTATCCGAAGGAATACTTACAGATTTTACTACAGGTGCATCTGGCTCGCTTGTTGATGAACGTGCTCTTGCAGATGGTCTCAATACAGGAGAATATGCAGCGGTGCCTGTTATCTATAATGGTGAAGTGGAAGACCACACAATACAGGTGACAAATCAAGCTGATTTTGGGGATGTCCCGGTTTATTATGAGGAAAATTTCATCGGGGCTTCTGTACCTGCGCGCCATTTAAGTTCAGCTGACCTGATGATTGGAAATACAGTAGATATTGAAACAAATGTACATAGTGTATCTGCTGGTGCAGATAATAATGGTACAAATGGAGACGGGCTGGATGAAGATGGTATTGCATTACCTTTGCCTACTCTTTATTCAGGTGCAGAATATAGTACCTTGATTAACCTGAAGAATACACTTACCACATCAGCCACACTCCATGCCTGGATAGATATGAACGGTAATGGTAGTTTCTCATCTGATGAATATACCTTTGTAGCAATACCTGCTAATTCAGGTAATTATATTACTAAATTAACATGGCCACTTGCTAATTATACAGCAACGGGTAACACTACGTATATGAGGGTTCGTCTTACGAATGGAGCGCTTTCGGATAACACAGCAACGACCAGTGTAGATGAACGATCTATAGGGGATGGTACCAGCACAGGAGCTTATTCAGTTCCTTTAACAGGAGAAGTGGAAGACTATGTTTTGCCTGTAGCTCCGCCGGCTGTAGAAGAACCATGTACCAATGAAGATAATCGTTTGGGATTAATAGATCCTATACAGGCATTATTTCATGCTACCATTGCTAAGCTTGCAAACGGAAGTTTCGTAGTGTTCGGAAACTCAGCCAATGGTAGTGGAGTTAATCAGCCAATTCCTATTAAAGTAGAATCCGGCAGTAACGGATTTAACTTTGCTGGTGTTCCCCTGATGGTAACGGGAGCTTCTTATCAAAATTCGAATAGCTATGGAGGGGTCACTTATGGAGCTCATCAATATATGTTGCTTTCTTCTGCGGGGTTATATGTATGGGGGGCACCAGGGATGGTATTTTCTAACTTCAATGGAGCCATGACACAAGTAGCATTACCCTCAGGAGTGGGAGCAGCAAATATAAAAATGTTTGATGCAGGACGTAACAGCGCAATAGGCTCTCTTATGCTACTAACAAAACTGGGAGAAGTTTGGGTATATTCTAACACGGTGGGACATGCTGTGCAGGGAGATGGTAATATAATGACACCTGGATGGCATCAGGTAATGACGGATGCAAATACGCCGCTTACAGGTATGAAGGATATCAGAACTGCAGGAGGGGCAGCCCTTGCTACAGATGGGAATAACTTTTATACATGGGGTAGCAATGTGTTTTTAGGAGATGGTCTTCCTGCTGCCAACAAAAATTTTGCAACCAGAATGACTGCACCATCAGGAATTGTTCTTCCTGTAAAGCAGCAGGATATTAATAATGACATTTCGGCTGCTTATTATTTGAGAGATTCCGAAGGAAATGCATTTGTAATGGGAAATAATGCTGTCGGTCAGCTGGGACTGGGGCATACAAATAATGCAACGACATGGCGTCCTGTTAATATTATGAATGAAGAGCCCGAAGCAATTGGTGACCAGACAGATGTTACTAAATCTATTGGTAAGGTAATTTGGATATCTGCTAATAATCATGACTCTTACGGAGCATTATTTAGCGTAATTACCGATAAAAACCGAATTTATAGTAGTGGTGATAATGACGGAAGTAAAAAAGGAGTTGTTAATCCTACATCAGCTTATACTTTAACAGCCGCAACAAAGGATAATGGATCACAGATTGTTCCAGGTAAGATGATTTATGTAGAGACAGGTGGACATATTTCAATATCTGTTAAAGACAGGAATGATAGATATGGTTATGTGGGACATACCATTGAGGGGAGTGATGGTTGTAGCGGCTGTACAAACAGTCCGGTAGAATATAACTTTACAGGTCCTCCATCTGTAGGTCCGGTATGTGGTAACACGGCTTTTGATTACGGAGATCTTGATAATAACTATAACCTTGGGGATAAAGCAAGTCATGAAATTAAATATAGTCAGGCAAACAATCCACTGAAACTTGGAAATTTTGCTGCAGATAGTGACGATGGTCCTCAATTTACTATTACAGGAAGTGGTAATGATGCACTGGGTGATGATAATGATGGCGATGGTGGAATAGATGATGAAGATGCTTTTACAGGAACATTACCAGTGAAAACAATGGGAACTACTTATAGTTTGGATATACCAGTGACCAATGATACAGGAAATACAGCCTATTTGTATGGATTTATCGACTGGAACCATAATGGAGTTTTTGAATCGGCAGAAGCTGTCACCCAGTCTGTAACATCATCTACATCACAACAAACAATTACGCTTTCCTGGGTAGATAACTCAACAATTGTATGCGGGATGGTTATTACAAGAAGTTTTGTTCGTTTGCGTCTTACAACAAGTAACTTTAGTGATAATCCGGCAACATCAGTCGATGAGAGAAGTTATCTTGCTGCTCCTGATGGAGAGGTAGAAGACTATTATGTGGATTGGGGTACAGAACCATGTATTGGTTATTGCTATAGACCTGGAGCTATTGCAACTCCAGAGAAACCTGCCTTGATCAGTAAAGTAGGAATTACTTCATTAAATAGAGCGCAGGCTCAGGCTGATAACTGGCCGGCAGTACGTAAAGGAGCATGGCTGGTAATAGAAGCTAAAACTAAGGGCTTTGTGCCAAACAGACTAGCTTTTGATGTTTTAGGAAATCCTATAGGAATATTACCTGCTAATTTTGTTGAAGGAATGATGGTGTATGATATAACCAATAAATGTCTGAAAATGTATACTTCTAAAGATGATGGAGTTACATTCGGATGGCATTGTATAAGTACACAAACTTGTCCTGACTAAAAATAAAATGAAAAGGCAGCAGGTGTATCGCCTGCTGCTTATTACCTAAGTTTAACAATGAAAAATATTAATTATGAAAAAAATAGTATATATATCAATACTCTTATGTTTGCTTACCGGACTGAAGGCTCAGATTGCCATCAGTAAGAGTAATGTTACCAATACTTCAGTATCCCTTGAATTTGGAGAGAACGAAAATAAAGGGATTATTCTTCCATATGTTACCGATAAATCCGGAATTACTGAAAATGGAACCATTATTTATGATGCTACAGATTTTAAATTGAAATATTTAAAAGACACCAATATATGGTTTGATCTGACCGTGGATACCACAGGAAGTGCAGGTTTGGATATTCAAGGCAATGATAAGGAAGAGTTTCCTGGTGCCAAAATCTGTATAAGCCCTTCAGCTGGTGGAACGGACACTACAAAAGGAATTTTGGTGCTGGCTGATGATGACAAAGCTATGATATTACCCAGAGTAGCAAGTCCCCACCTGAATATTATAAATCCGGATGCAGGAATGATGGTTTATGATACTGTAAAGAGGCAATTGGCTGTCTATAATGGAAAAGTATGGACGTTTTGGAAACCATAGCCTGTAGATTTTGAAAAATAATAAAAAAAATAGAATAATGAAATATACAAATCTATATCCAAAGCTTATGACCTTATCTCTTTTAATCAGTCTTTTTAATTTTACTCATGCACAGAATGTAGCAAAAGCCGAAATTGTTGATAAAAATCCCATTTATTCTTTTGATGGAGTAGGTTATGATGGTGAAGGGGTAAAGAAGAAAATGATACTTTCAGATATGAGCATGGGCAATATCAATACAGAAGAAATTTCCCTGAAGGATAATGAGGTAGTTATAGGAAAAGAAGGTGTTTACAAAATCAGCCTTACATCTGTAGCAGAGGATAACAAAACAAAAGACAGGTATATTGTAAATATCAATGATAAAGAAATTTTTGAACTTAAATCCCAAAATCTGTTATCTACTGGAAAATATTTTTTCCAAATACAGTTGAATAAAGGTGATACTCTAAGTTTCAGTATTATTAAAAGTAATGAAAAAACTAATAGTCCTATAGAATCCACTCATTTGGAGATACAGTTTACTGATCCTAAATTAATAACATACCCTGAACATCATTAGATGCTTTAGGAAATCCTCTAGGAATATTACCTGCTAATTTTGTTGAAGGAATGATGGTTTATGATACTGTAAAGAGGCAATTGGCTGCCTATAATGGAAAAGTATGAACATTTTGGAAACCATAGATTTTAATTGATGCCATCTTCGGCCAGGTAGTTTTGATAGGAAATACTCTGCTTTGGCCGAAGCTTTATGCCATGGAAAAAATATAACAGGATTGTTGGAGAAAGTAAAAAAGAACTTTTAGAAATAATGGTAAAATCCGGTTATAGATCCAAAGTATCAATACCTGTTTTTGTAGAATAACTGTTACGAGATCCTATACTGTTTTTAAACACTAAAAGACTGAAAAATATTTTAAATGATAGACCTGAAAAGAGATTCACATAGGATGACCAATAGAAAAAATAGGAAGAACGGGTGGAAGGCATCTAAATTTTTTAAATGTCAAGATGAAGAGATAAAAGCTGTGTTTGCAGATGCTCTTATGAAGTAGTCGAGACTCTTGGGTATTATTTTCAGATTATATTCTCAGTGTGTTATTCTCTACTAATACTCCCATCTATTAATGCTAAAAGCGAAAACAAAATAACTGCTTCCTGTCTGTTTTTATAAAAAATCTGTACACATGTCATTGATTTTATATTAGAATTAGTAAAAACAGGAAAAAAAACTAAGTAACGGATTATAACGAATATAGAATTTCTAAAACATCCCTCTATAAATAGATCCTAACTCGTCTGAAGGATACAACAAAATTTATACAACATGAAAGAAACAAGTCCTGATTACAAAATGATTTTCACTGATATCATCACCAAAAAATTTCCTCATAAAAAAATCATGTGAAAAGATTTTACGAAAAGAAAAATTATCAACATTCGATATTATAAAATTAAATGAACTATTATTTGGAAAAGAAAGCAAGAAAAAAAATACCTTCAATCAAAAGCATCGTTCTTATGACATATCTGAAATCCGGGAAATTTTAGATTATCAAATTAAAAATAATTTAAATAATACAGAATTGGCAGATTACTTTATGCTGAGCAGAAATTCAGTAACGAAGTGGAAGAAGATGTTTAATATGAATCAATAGGCTCAGATGACTTAAGGTTCTTCATTTTATCATTCAAAATAAACACAAACAAGATCTAAAACACAAAATATAAGACATTGATAAAAAGCAGAGCCGAAAATTTCGGCTCTGCTTTTTATTTTAACTTCAAAACTTATTATAAGTAAGGATTTAAGTTTTATGAATATTTCTGTCTGAAGTCTTTCTGAATTTTATAATTGAGTTTGTTTGTTCTTTTTTAGATTTTCTATAAAATAGGAAGGAGTGACCCCGGTTTCTTTCTTGAATACCATTATAAATACCTGATGGGATGCAAAACCGCATTCTTCTGCAAGATAACTTATTTTATATTCTAGATACTGAGGCTCATTATATAGTTTTTGAGTTATATATTCGATTTTCAATCCGTTAATATAATTACTGAATGATTTCCCTTTTTGGATTTTGATGATTTCGGTAAGGTATCTCTGATTGGTATTCAATGAATGGGCGAGGGAGCTGAGGTTTATATTTTTTTTTAAGTATTTGTCAGAACTTTCAAACTTATTCAGTTTGGAAAGTATAGAAGCCAGAGTTTCGTCTGAAATAGGCGTAAATGTAGGTGCTTTTTTCTCTACTTTAGTAGTGTTCTCAGTATTTGATGTATTTACATTGAGCTTTTCAACCAGCTTTTCATAATTCTTCCTGATTTTTCTGTTTTTTTGCCTCAGATATAATACCCCGATAAAAATGACCACAAAAATTGCTAGTATGGAGCTGGTAAGAATTTTGAAAATGCTGTTATTGTAAGAAATGTCCTTTTGTGTACTGATATCTTTGAGAGTGTTATCTGTTATTTTTTTTTGGATGACCGAAATACTGTCGGAAAGGTCGGAATATAACTGAGTATATCGTAAAGTAGAATCTTTACTCTTAAGGGCATCATAGGAGTTGGCCAGTACCATATAGGCAGTTAGCCTTTCATTGACATGCTTACTTTTCTTTTCCAGCTTCAGTACCTCAGTGGAATAGGGGATTGCTTTTTGGGGCTGTTGTGTATACTCATAAAAGCTTCCTAATGCATTTAGGAGAATTATTTTGCTAGATAATGTTTTAATTTTTTTAGTTTCCAGAATATGTAAAGCTTCCAGAAGGTATTTTTCTGCCAATTCAGGCTGCTGTGGTTTATAAATGCCGGTATAAAACATACCTATCTGGATATGGATAAAAGAAAGCATATAATATTTTTCATCCATACTAAGAATATTTTTATCATTATCAGGTAGCCGTTCTATTTCGTATAAACTCTTCTTGAAATAAGACAGAAGTGTATCCTGCGGGGCTTTGGTAGCCTCGGCATAGCTTGCTAACTTTAAATAAGTACTTGATGATCTGAGATGCTGATTATTTTTTTTGTAATAGGAAAGCGCTATTTGAAATTCATTATAAGCTTCGCTATTCAGCCCTAAATTCCGGTAAGCTGAACCCCTAAATTCATGAACCTCTGCAAGAGCCTCATCATCATTAAGTTCCTGAGCCAGTTTTTCTGTTTTTTCTCCGTAGGTAAGGGATTTTTCATTATCTCCATTGCCATCAATAAGCTTTTTCATCAGATATTTACAACTGGACATCAATCCCTCTTTATATCCTATGGCTTCTGATCTTTTTTCAGCTTCTGTATAAAGGGCTATTCCCTTATCCAAATCCATTGCCGGGTTGGCTGGTGAAGAAAGTTTTGTGGCCAGGATGATCATCTTGTCGATTTCTTTTTTTTTTACTTCTGAGGTTTGCTGTTTGCAGGCAAAAAAAATCAGACAAAATGAAAATAATAATAGTTTTTTCATTGTTGTGTTTTTCTAGTTTTAGAGGATGATTATTTAAAGATTTCTTTGAGGAAGAAAAATTAAAAGTTCTAGAATTTTATTTAATTTTAATATTTTTTGTGAGTGGAAACTTAAAAGTATCTTAAATTTTTTTCATTATTTTCGATGCAAATATATATGTTTATAATCTTGGGTGCATGTTTTCTGATATTTATAATTAATTATTTCCAAATTTGATCACTTATAAATAATGCCAATGACCTGATTATCACTATTATTCATTTGTAAAATACGTCACTTAAACAAAAAAATAAATCTATTGAACTTTATACATGAATTCCATATTTGTTAATACAAATTGTTGTTAGTGAAATTAATATATCTGTAATATTGTATAAACCTTATTTGACATTTTTCAATAAGATAGTTAAGAAAATTTCCATTATACAACACACACATACAAATGAAAAAAATATTATTTATTACCAATTCCTTACAACTGTTTCCAATGCCGACAACCTTCATGGCATCGAAGTTGGTTTTTACTGAAGAAATGACCAGATCTTTCTATGATTTTATCAATATAATGCAGAGTTTGCTTCACCTAAGGAAGGAAAATAAAATTGTATGCTCACTGCAACCCCGAAAATCAGGAAGGGGCTTATCTGCGTGATTTGATAAATTGACCTTGTGCATTATGCTGAATTTGGAAGACAGGTGATGAACTCAATGTAGGAATAATGGAAGGCGGCTGTTTGTTGCAATGAAACAAGGTTCTTAAACTTTAAACTATATTTTTTCATAGCATTAAAATTAAAGAATATAAGAATAAGGTTCTAACAAAAGTAGGAACTCCATCTAATTCATGTGTAAAAAATATGAATAAACTATAAGGTTAAATATCAATAGAGTAATAGTTACAATAAAAAACTCAAATTGTAAAGACAACGTTACGGTTATTTTCAGAACAGGGTCTGCAACAGACATCAATGGCCCAACTTTCAAAAGAGTCTGGAGTTGCCGTGGGAACAATGTATTTACATTTTAAAAGTAAGGATGAATTAGTTGAAGGGCTATTTTTGCATATTCAAGAATCATTCGGTAAAGCGATCGATCTTTCTGACGCAGAGATGAAAGCCTCTTACAAGGATCGTTTTTTTATCTTAGGTAGAAAAGTACATCATTATTATGTAAACAATCCTACTCATTTTTTTGTTGTGAATACTCTTAATTATTCACCATATATATCAAAAGAAATTACAGAATTGGGAAGAACATATTATCAGCAGTCTGTAGACCTTATGGCTGAGGGACTTGAGAACGGATCATTTAAACCTATTAATATTGTATTGTTAATCCGATTTATTTATAATGCAGTTATTGCGTTGGTTCAGGTACAGCTTAAAGATAATGTTGAAGTTACAGAACATATGATAGACCAAAATATGGAAAGAATATGGAAAGCTATTAGGTAAAAAAAAATTAACATAAAAACCGAATGAATATCATTAATTAATAATGATTTAAAAAAAAATTACTTAAAATGACAGCACAAGAAGCTTTTAATCAATTAGACCCTAAGAAATGGGCAGAAACTTCAGTAGTGGAAAAA
>NZ_JAUSSF010000002.1 GCF_030812195.1 Chryseobacterium lathyri | reverse complement strand
ACTCAATCTTTACTTACTCCTGCGCTCCGTTTAACCGGACTGCAAAGATACAAAAAAAATCAAACCCCGCAACTTTTATTTCTAAAATATTGTTAGGCATTTTCCTCTATATCCGGTAAGCTCGCTTTAAATAGTTATGCTTATCCAAAAGCTCTTCTGCGCTACTGCTATACTCTCGTTTTCAGTGGGGCAAAGATAACAACTTATTATCCCTAAAAACAAACCTATTTAACATAAAATTCATAATTGTATAATATAAAACCGTAAATTACTGGTATGCAGGATGAAAAATTTTAAACTTCTGTTTAATTTCCACTATCAATTTGCCATTAATGGTTATTTACTGTTTATTCTGAATGTAGATCAGGCTTAAAAACTCTGCATATGATTTTTCTAATCCGATAATATCGCCGGATTTCAAATTTAAACCACCTATTCCAGAAGTATCTGATTTTACTTTGAGCGAAGAAATCTGAAAGTATAGGTTTTCATCATTTGTTTTAGGCTGAACCTTAATAGTAGAACCTAAAAGTTTCTTTGTTGATATTGTATATACTTCTCCCGGAGTAATATCGAGAGTAATATAGGACCTAGGCGTAAGTAGATAGTCTTTCTTATTAATATTAATTTTCTGATCTTTATCAGAGGAGGCAAAAACGTAAAGCTTCCCGTTCTGGTTAACCAGCTTTTCTTTGGGAGTATAATATAGGGCAATCCTGTAGTTAGATGGATTGAGAACCTGAGGAGTTCCATCTATATTTTCAAAAGGTTTGAACGAATAAGTATTGGCCCCTATTTCTTTTGCTTTTTTATATATCAAGGAAAAGACAGCTGCATCATCTCTTGAAAATCCCTGGACTTCAATTTCTCCCAGATATTCGGCATCCATTGCAGTCTCTATCTTTTTATAGAGAAATTTATCTGTATTATCGTTGGTTTTTTCCACTTTTGAAAGGTATACATTCTGTGCATTATACAGATGAACACAGAATATGGAAATGGCAACTGCCAGGTTCTTGATCATATCTATTGTTGTGTTAATGTTTTGACAGCTTCTTCAAGACTATTTTCCCAATGCTTAAGTTCTATCTTGTATACCTCTTCTATTTTATCCAAAGACATTGTACTTCTAGATGGTCTTTTTGCAGGAGTAGGATACTGATCTGTTGTCAGAGGGTTTAATTTTACTGGAGAGTCTGAAAATTCAGCAATTTTTTTGGCAAAATCAAACCAGGTGGTTTCCGGATAGTTTGAAAAATGAAAAATACCAAAGGTTTTATTTGGAGTTTCGATAATGCTCATGATTGCTTCTGCAAGATCATTTGCGTTGGTAGGCTGTCCAAACTGATCAGCTACAATTCCAAGCTCTTGTTTTTGAGAGAATAGGGCCAGCATTGTTTTAACGAAATTCTTATTGAACTCTGAATACAGCCAAGAGGTTCTTAAAATAATAGTTTTTGGATTGTTTTCCAGAGCCAGCTCTTCCCCTTTTCTTTTTGATTCTCCATAAACTCCGGTTGGATTGGTAAAATCATCTTCTGAGTAGGAAAGGTTTGTATCTCCATCAAAAACATAGTCGGTGGAAACATGGATCAAGATGCATTTATGATCTGCACAGGCCTGGGCAAGATAGGCTACACCATCAGCATTTACAGCAAATGCCTTATCTTTTTCCTTTTCGGCTAAGTCAACTGCGGTATATGCCGAAGCATTGATACAGTAGTCTGGCTTATTGTCATAGAAGAAGTCATTAACCTTATCTTCGTCCGTAATATCCAGAATCTGGGAATCTGTAAATATGAATTCATAGGTATTTTCAAAATCAGGGGCAATTTTCCTGATACAGTTCCCCAACTGTCCATTGCTTCCTATTACTGCTATTTTTTTCATCTGAAACTTATTATTTTATTAAGATATGCTTAAAAATACCCGGCTACAAAAAACAGGTTATTTTCCGGCATCACCTGATCACGAATTTTTTGCGTTCTGAGATCTTAGGAACTTCACTCTAGGCTGGAAATCTTTCTGCTCAAGATCTACAAAGAATTTCCCAAAGGTTTCTCTTATGTCTTGAGGGTGAATTTCTGATCTTCTTGTTTTAAGATTAAAATAAATCACTGTAACCCACAATACGGCATGAACCGTTTTTTCGTCCAGGCTTTTCATGAGTATTTCTACTTTAGCCGTTCTGTCTTGTACTTCTATGGTTTTACTGCTGATCACAACCTGAGTATTGTATCTCACTTCTTTTAAATAAGCGATCTCATTTTGAATGGCAATCCATGTACATCCGGTCTTTTTGGTATATTCCTCGTATGTAAATCCATAAAATGTTTCTACGTGATCTTCTCTGGCATTGAACATATAGTCTAAATATTTTACATTATTCAAATGTCCTATCGGATCACAATCGCTGAACCTTACTTTTACAGTCGTTGATACTTCTTTTTCCATAGCGCAAAAATAAAAAAACCGCCTTTAAAAGAGGCGGTTAATTTATAAAACTTTGTTAATTTATTAGTTGATCCCTAATTCTTTCTTAACAGCAGCTGTAGCATCTGCCCCAGCTTTGTATACTAATGCTCCTGCATTTGCATCCATGATGAACTCGTATCCGTTAGCTTTAGCAACTTTCTCGATTGCATCGTTCAATTTTTTCTCTATTGGTCCGAAAGCAACATCCTGCTTAGCCTGAAGATCTTTTTGAGCCTTCTCTTGCATTTGTTGGATTTCCTCTCCTAATTTTTTCATTTCTGCTTCTCTAGCAGTGTTTTCTTCAGCAGTTTTTTTAGCAGCCTCAGCTTGATATTGCTGGAACTTAGTTTGAGCAGCATCTGTTTTTTTCTTGATCTCCGCTTGTTTTGCATCTAAGAAAGCTTTTATGTCAGTATCTGCTTTTTTCTTTTCAGGCATTGCATTAAGAACTCCCATTAAATCTACAGTAGCTAATTTCTGAGCTTTTGCCATACTTACCGATACAACCATTATTACCGCGGCAAATAATACACTTAATTTTTTCATAATTGGTAAAATAAATAATTTAATTTGTTTTTAGATTTTAATTTTAAGTAAAAGTTAATTTAAATTTACTTTTTACTTTTGCTGCTCGTTTTTTCTTTCTTATCAGATGCAGCAGATCCTTTTAATAAGATGTTTAATACTTTTTCTGTGTAATCATATCTTGGCAGCAGGAAAAGCACATTGTTATCGGATTTATCAAGAACCGTGCCCAATCCATTTTTCTCAGCCATTGTTTTGACAGCTGTCCAGATTTGATCCTGAAATGGTACAACCAGGTTTGTTCTCAGCTTGGTAATTTCGCCGTTGGCTCCAAAACGTAAGCTGGTAGTTGTTTTGATATTTTTTTCAAGATCCATTACTTCTTTTTCTCTAAGCTTTAACTGATCACCTATCAACAGTACTTTTTCACTTTCAAATGCAGATTTTTTTCTTTCGTATTCTGACTGCAGATTTTGAAGTTCTGACTGCCATGTATCGATTTGAGCATTCAATCTTGCTTCTGCTTCTTTGTATTGAGGCAGTTTATCTAAAATATAGCCTGTATCTACTATCCCAACTTTCTGAGCATTTGAAAGCCCGAAAAGCAGGAACAATACAGATGTGAAAATGATTTTAAAGTTCTTCATATGTGTGAATTATAATGATTGGTTCATCAGGAAGTGTGTTTTCCATCCAGATGGCTCTGTTCCGAAAACAGTTTTGTCAAATCCGTAAGCAAAGTCAAATCCGATCAAACCAAAAGCTCCCATATAAACCCTTACACCAATTCCCACAGATCTTTTTAGCTGGAATGGGTTGTATGCACTCCAGGAGTTCCATACGTTACCACCTTCCGCAAAGGTAAGTGCATAGATTTTAGCCGTTTGGTTCATTGAGATCGGGTATCTTAATTCTAGTGTAAATCTGTTATAGATTGTACCTCCTCCTTTTTGGGTAATATCTTCTAGTTCCCCACCGTATGTTGAAGCATTTTCATATCCTCTCAACGGAATCAATTCACGTCCGTCATATCTACCTCCAAATAAACCTGTACCTCCTACATAGAATCTTTCGAATGGCGGAGCACCAAGTTTTTTGTTATAGCCATCCATGAATCCCATTTCAGCGGAAGATCTCAATACAAGCTTTCCTGCAACCTCGTTATATACATCAGCCTTGAATTTTATTTTGTAGAATTCCATCCACTTATATTTGTCAACCGGCGACATGGTAGAATAATCTTTATTACTGAACAATGAGTAAGGCGCAGTCAGTTTTGCAGAAACTTCAATATTTGAACCCATTGTCGGGAAGATAGGGTCAATACCCGCTGAGTTTCTGCTTAAACCTAGGTTAAGACTTAAGTTATTGGCATCACCGTAGTATTCTGTAATATCTCCAAACTGGAACGGATAGTTACTGAATTTATATTTCTGGAACTGGATTCCTGTGTATAATGAGAAGTAGTCATCCGGCCAGTTCAGTAATCTGTTCAAACCTACTGAAGCCGAGAAGATGTTAAGCTTTTGATCAAGCCCGTTACTGTCATTATATTTTACTCTGGAAGTGTTTAAACTTACTGAAAGGGCAGTCGGCCTTGTCCCGAATAACCATGGCTCGGTAAATGAAATTCCATAGTTTTGGAAATACTGTCCTGCCTGAGCCTGAATAGATAAAGTCTGTCCGTCTCCCTGAGGTACCGGCTTAAAGTCTTTGAATTTAAGGAAGTTCTTTAAAGAGAAATTATTGAATGTAAGTCCTAATGTCCCGATAAAGCTGTTACCTCCATAACCAGCCTGTAACTGTACCTGGGAAGAACCTTTTTCTACCAGCTTCCAATTGATATCCACGGTATTATCCTGCTGATTTGGCTGAATATCCTGTCCTACCTGCTGTGGGTCAAAGAAGGACATTCCTGCTAAATCGAAGTAGGTTCTTTTAATTTCTGTTTTCTTGAAAAGCTCCCCCGGTTTTGTTCTTAGAGCTCTCAGCACAACATGGTCATGGGTAGTTGTATTCCCCTGCCATGTTACTTTATTCCATGTAGCCTGCTCTCCTTCATTGATTCTGATCTCCAGATTTACAGCATCTCCTGATACGGATTTTTCTACCGGTGTTACGTTAGAGAAAAGGTAACCGTTATTCATGTACACAGATTTAATATCTGAGTCATCTTCTTTACCTCCGTCTTCTCCTACTTTTTTATTGAAACCTACGGCATCATAGATATCGCCTTTTTTGTAGCCTAATAATCTCTGTAAATATTCTGTAGAGTAAACGGTATTTCCGGTGAATGTAACATCTCCGATATAATACTTTTTACCTTCATTAAGTTTTACATTGATTTCATAGTTATTTCTCTTGTTTCTCCATACGGAATCTGAAACAATCTTGGCATCTCTATATCCTAAAGAGTTATAGTAGCTGATAAGGCTCTGTTTGTCCTCCTGGTATTTTTCTTCAATGAATTTTGAAGATTTCAGGATTCCTCCGATACCAAATCTTCTCTGTTTGGTTTCTTTGAAGGCTTTTTTCCTAAGCTTTGTATCTGTAACGCTTGTGTTGCCTTCAAATTCGATATGGTCAATTTTTATTCTTTTGCCCTTCTCTACATTGATGGTCCAGTCTACCATGGACGGATCATTAGCATTCACTTTGTCCTGAATGGTAATTTTAGCATCAGCAAAGCCTTTTTTCACGTAATCCTGAGGCACTTTAGTTTTAAGGCTAGAGATCAGGTTTTGAGTGATTTTCGTTCCGGGCTTTAAATTGTTGTCTTTTGTCAGTTTCTCATTTTTAGATTTACTGATCCCTTTACCTGTGAATTTTACTTCTCCAAGTTCTTTAAGGTCTTCAAGGTAGAATCTCAAAATTACGGTCTGCCCTTCAATACTCTGAACATAAACTTCAACTTCTGAAAAAGACTGGGTATCCCAAAGCTTTTTAACAGCATTGCTGATTTTCTGTCCCGGAATATCTACAGCTTCTCCTTTGGTTAAGCCAGTAAATCTTAAGATCTGTGCTGGCGTATATTTTTTTACCCCATCTACAACAATGTCTTTAAGAGTGTAAGTTCCTGCTTCATTTTCTGCGTGTACAGCATTATTTACTTTAGTGCTGTCCTGAGGAGTTACTTGTCCATAAAAATGCGCCGAAGCAGCAAACATTATGATGGGTAATAGTCTAAACTTCATTTTATCGAGTCTTTCTTTTCTTTAAATTTATTGGGCATTTATCTGATCACCAGTTAAGCCGTATCTTCTTTCTTTATTTTGATAATCAACAATACACTGGAAGAAGATGTCTTTTGTAAAATCCGGCCACAGGACATTTAAAAACTGTAATTCCGCATAGGCAATCTGCCAAAGAAGGAAGTTGCTTATTCTAATTTCCCCGCTGGTTCTGATCAGCAGGTCTACAGGAGGAAAGTCTTTTGTATAAAGGTAATTTTCGAATAATTTTTCATCAATATTCTCAATATCAACTTTACCTTCTTTTACATCGGAACTGATGTTTTTTACGGCATCTAATATTTCATTCTGTGAGCCGTAGCTTATTGCCAGTACTAAATTGCCTTTTGTGTTTTCTTTTGTAAGCTCTACTACACGTTCAAGCTGTTCTCTCACGAGAGAAGGAAGCTTTTCCAGGTTTCCTATAACATGCATTCTGAGTCCTTTGCTAAAGATTTCTTCAGCTTCAAGCAATAAGGTTTCCACCAGCAGATTCATCAGTGTACTTACTTCATCTGCGGGACGGCTCCAGTTTTCAGAAGAAAATGTATACAGTGTTAAATAAGGTATATCAATCTCATTACAGGCATTAATGGCATTTCTTACTGCATTAATGGCATTCTTGTGTCCGAAAGTTCTTTCTTCGCCACGTGTTTTTGCCCATCTTCCATTGCCATCCATAATAATGGCGACGTGTTTCGGTAAATTCTGAGAATTTATTTTATTTTTAATCAACGACATATTAATTAATCACAATAGCATGGAGGTCTTCCGAATGAATAGGTTAGTCCTAAACTAAAAGTATTCATCCAGTCCTTAGACCTTTCATCTCCTATATTTCTTTTGTTAATAAGTTCCTGCTCTCTTTCTTTAGAGACTGCATAATAGTTTCCTGACTGTAACAGTGAACCGCCTGTAGTGGGATCCAAAATATCTGCATTAAAGCTGGATGTTACGTCTTTAGAAAGTATTTTGCTGTGATCAAGCTGATCCGTCAGCGTATATCTAAATGTAGCTTCTGCAAATATAGCCCAATTATGCTTGAACTTATACTTTAAACCTACCCCAAAAGGGATATGCATTGTTACTTTTTTTCCTAATGAATATTCCGGGGTTGTTTTAAAATCCAGTTCATTAAGGGGAGCCTGAGCCACTCCGTCCGCATCTCTTCTAAAATCGTTTACAAGGTTAGCTTTAGGGGCATCAAACATCAACGCACCGATACCACCGAAGATATAAGGGCTCACCATACTTACCTGTTCATTATTGACAGGGAAAAAGTTGTATTCGAACATTAAGCTTGCTTCGTATACGTTATTTTTTCCGTATGAATTTCTATTCACTCTGTATTCTTCTTTTGCAGCTTTATCACTAAACTGGATCTGGTTGTATCCTAAGTCCAATCTAACGGTTTGGTGCGGGTTAAAATTAAATCTATATAATAAACCACCATAGAAAGGGAAACCCCAATCTGACATTCTGTCTAAATCCAACGGCTTTTGTAAAATATAATTGGTCCTTCCTATGTCCCCAACAAGGTTACTCATTCCCAGACGAACTCCCAATTCGTTTCTTTGTGCTTTAACACTTACCACTCCAAGGAAGGCAAGAAAGCTAAACAATAATTTTTTATTCATAAAAGAATATGGATTTATGGTTATTTTAAAATTTAATTTTTGCAAATATAAAACATTTTTATATTAATGATATTCTTAATGTATAGTTAAAAATAAACAAAAAAACATAATTTGTTATAAAGTAAACGACAAAGTGCCAAAAATATTCTTTTTTCCTTAGATTCCCACTACTGAATGTATAAAAAAACCCCCATTTGCTGAGGGTTTAAAACGTTATTTTTTATTAAATATTGTTTGAACCTTATTTCGTATTTTGATTAACAATGGCTCCTTGTAATTTTTATCTTCATCAAAATATCCGTATCCATAGCCGTATCCATAACCATAGCCGTATCCATAACCATACCCCTGCTTCTTATTATAATCATTATATATAAGCCCTAAATGACTGATCTCATCACTATGATATTTTTCCGTGATCATCTTCAGCATATATTTCTCAGTATATTCGTGACGAACCACATAAATATTAGCATCTGAATGTTTCATCAGCTCATAAGAGTCAGCTACTAGACCTACTGGCGGTGAATCAATGATGATAAAATCATATTTCTCTTTCAGCTCTTCTAAAAATTTGATATTTCTGTCGCTCATTAAGAGTTCGGACGGATTCGGAGGGATCGGTCCGGAAGTAGCCACATCCAGATTAGGAATTTTAGTCTTATTAATAATCTGTTCTATGTTTACTTCTCCTGTCAGATAATTGGAAATACCATATTTATTATCGATTTTAAAATCCCCAAAAATCTTAGGTTTTCTAAGGTCCATCCCAAGCAGGATTGTTTTTTTGTCACTTAACCCTATTACTGAGGCTAAGTTGATAGAAATATAGGTTTTTCCTTCTCCACCGATGGAGGAAGTAACCAAAATAACTTTCCCTTTACCGTCTTCTTTATTATTTTCCATCAGGAATCTCATGCTTGCCCTGATTCCTCTGAACGCCTCTGACACTGATGATTTAGGCTGTTCTAAAACAGTAAGCATATTCTCATTGGTATTGTTACCGATAACACCAAGAAGCGGGATTTTCGTTGCACCCAACAATTCTTTGATATTTCGGATTCTGTTATCCAGTAATTCCCCAACCAGAATAAATAATAACGGAAGTAGCAATAAACCAAACATGATTGCTGATTTTATTGCTTTTACATTGGGGCCAATCGGAGACTGTCCCAAATTCTTTGCAGGGTCAATTACTGTAATATCAGACTGGTTGGTAGCCACTTTCATCTGTGCCTCGTTCTGTCTATTCAAAAGGCTGTTATAAGTCGCCTCAATCA
This sequence comes from Chryseobacterium lathyri, assembly GCF_030812195.1. Lineage (GTDB taxonomy): Bacteria > Bacteroidota > Bacteroidia > Flavobacteriales > Weeksellaceae > Chryseobacterium > Chryseobacterium lathyri_A. The sequence continues at coordinate 1,081,987 of NZ_JAUSSF010000002.1, read as the reverse complement.
TATTGTATCCTCTTTCTGCATCCAGATATTTTCTTTCTTTCTCAGGATAAGAAGTAAGATCAGAATTGGCTTCTGCTACCTGTCTGTCTATCTTATTGATTTCATCATAGTATTTCGTATAATAATTTCGTAAAGAACCGGATGAGCCCGTTCTCGCCTCATTGATAAGCCTGTCTATTTCTCTCATTGGCTCTGAATTCGGCTTATAAATGGTTGCCATTTCTCTTTTCTTCATATACAAAGCTTTAAGCTCTGTGACAGAAGCCGTAAAGAAACCGTCCTCAAAACCGGCAGCATTGGTGCTGATCATTTTATCAAAATCCTTAGCCTGAAGTGTATTCTTAATATTATTCAGTGAACTGATTTTGCTAACAATATCTGCCTTTCTTGCTTCAAGATCTTTTATTTTTTCCAGAGATTTTTCATCCCTGTCTTTAATATTATAAAGCTTTTCAGAAGTTTTCAGATAGTTTAGAACTGTCGCGCTTGAGTCGAGTTTCCGGCGAATGCCATCTATATTATTCTGCAGATAAACGTCTGTATTCTTATTAATTATATTTTTGTCTGCCAGCCTTTTTTTCTGAAGCTCGGCTACAGATTTATTTAAGAAATTTACAGTACTATTAAGATTAAACCCTTTTTTATTGATAATCATGATGGTTCCGATCTCCTTATCAAACTCTACTCCAATTGTAGAAACAATCTCATTAACACTTTGATTTACAGTATTAAGCTTTACGATAATGTTTTCAATTTTTATATTCGGTGTCACCGTATTCTTAAGCAGTCTGAATCTAAGATTTGGAGAATTATACCATTCGTTTACTTTTATAGTCTTGTTCGCAGGTCTATTAAATCCATTAACCGATTGAAATCCTTCTGATTCATAGCTATATAAACTGGTAGACTGCCCTTCTTCCGGAAGAACAACTTCATAAGAATCCCCTCCTTTCGGGATCAGGGTAATAGGATAATTAACCTGCTGAAGGTGTTTTTTGTCAATCTGAAGAAAAACCGGTGAATCAGTTTTATCAATATAAGTTGATTTGATCAACCCTTTGGTAGAATAATTAACAAAAAGGTCCAGCTCTTTTACCAAAAACTCGTTATGAGATCTGGATAACAGCATTTTCTTAAGATAAACTCCATCCTGGTTTCCGTTCTGTCCCCAGATAAAGTTGATGGACTGGCTTGGAGTAAAATAGCTGGAGGTATTATTGGAGATGCTCAGAGAGAGGTCTGATGCATAAATATTCTGCGCATAATATTTACTGTATACCCATGAAATCAGGTATCCGATAAACAGCATAAATACAAACCAGTACCAGTTTTTGAGTATTCTTCTCAGAAAATGTTCGATATCAAACAATGCAAACGATCCGTACTTTTCCTTCTGGGGTTCGTTCTTCCCTATTTTGGTGTCTTTGTCTGGAATCATGGTTAAAGGTTTTTAAGAAGCAGATAAATTGATAATGCTGTAGTAATCACCGATACCCCAGTGGTTAAAGTCTGTACAGGATCTTTTCCAAATCCGTTCAAGCTTTTTCCTCTGGTATTCAGATAAATTTCGTCACCATTCTGTACGTAATAGTACGGGGAATTCATGATATCTTCGCGGGTAAGGTCTATTTTTGCCTTTTTAATTCCTTCGGGCAATTTTCTGTGGATAACAATATTAGTACGGTCGATAGTTCTGTTTAACCCTCCGTTAATGGCCAGTGCCTCCGTAATAGTCAGCGTATTTTTATGGACTACCTTTTCTCCTGAAAGACCTGTAGTCTCCACATCTCCGAGAATATAATAGGTGATCCCGTTTGTATTCAATCTTACTTCTGATTTTCCTTCCTGAAAGTTTTCATTTACCTTCTCCTGAAGCTCCTGAGTAACATCTTCCAATGTTCTTCCTTCTGCTTTCACGTATCCTATTCCGAAAACATTGATATCTCCTTTAGGATCTACTTTCAGACCGTTAAAATAAAAATTCACATTTCCACCGTTGGCAGAACCTCCGGAGGAACCAGCTCCTCCTATTGCAGAATTCGAGCCTCCGGATCCTCCGGAAGAATTCAGAGATGAATAAAATTGTGCAGCATCTCCCTTGGGCGTAGTTACAATATTGAGATTAAGAATATCATTCTTTGTAATTCTATAAATAGGAATATTGTAGGGAATAAGTCCTTCTTCATTGATTACAAGACTCTCGCTGGGCTGCATATACCTTACATCTTTTTTAGTGATGCAGGATGTAATTAAAAGGGGAAATAGTAAAAATAAATATTTCAAGTTCTTCATCATATTGGGATATTATTTGCAAAAGTAAAAATTAATTTCTTATTTTCTTGTTATTTCGTAAATGATAGATAAGATCCGGAAGATAAGCTCCAGAAAAGCCTAATAAAACGATGATCAAAAGAAGGAGATTTACATTGATATGTCTTAAATAATAGGCCACAGCTACAATCATCAGATAATAAACTATAATGTAAAATGTAGAGCGCCTATGGGTAAGGTCTAATTTCAACAGCTTGTGATGAATGTGGTTTTTGTCCGCATCAAAAGGTGACTTTTTATTGCACAGTCTTACAATAATTACATTTAAAGTATCCACAATCGGCAGAATAAGAATAGCAACTGCTACCGCCGGTGCAGACTGCAGGTGATATCTGGGCACATTGGGAAGCTCTCTGTCTATGAAAATATCAATAAAACAGATTGATGTAAATGCTAAAAGGAAACCGAGAAGCATAGATCCCGTATCTCCCATAAATATTTTATTGGTCCTGTAATTGGATAAATTATAGTACAAAAATGCCAGTACAGTACCTATAATTACAACCGATAGGACAACCAAAGGGAAATTATATTCTCCCAACCTGTAATAGCTTATTCCGAAAAGGGCGCTGCAGATCACAGAATATCCTCCGGCAAGCCCATCTATTCCGTCAATCAGATTGAAAGCATTGATAAGAATAATAAAAGTAATGATACTGAACAGCACACTTATAAAATAGCTCATTTCATAGATCCCGAATATTCCGAACAAACTTCTGATTCTAATATCGGACCCTATTACAGCCAATGCAGAAACCATAATCTGAGCTACAAGTTTCTTATAGGCTCTCATGACAACAATGTCATCCATCACTCCTATATACAGAAGGATAATTAATGAGGCAAATAAAAATTTGTAAAGATCAAAAAGCTCATACGCAAATATAGATGCGCAGATTCCGATTGAATAAAAGATGGCAATCCCGCCAAGATTGGGGATTTTTCTGAGATGGGAACTTCTTATACCCGGCTCATCCATAAGATTCTTTCTTCTGGAAATCTTAATGATGGTAGGAATAGAGAAAAAGGTAATTAAAAAAGAGAACAGAAAACCTAATCCTATTTTCACGTAAAAAATAGAAATTCCTGATTCGCTTAAGAACAATTCAAAATTCTTCATTTTTTTTATCAAGTACATCATCAATATCTCTAATAAAACCACCCGAACACTTTCACAAAGCGCTACATTTCAACGTTTTATATAATAAATGAAATAATTGTACTTATCATTTGTGTTATAACAATTTTCTTATCAGTTTCTTTTGCCCTGCAAAAAACAACAGATAAAATATCTTTTTTTTCAACGGCAAAGATAAAAGATAATTCTTACCAAAACGATTATAGTTTAATATATCTCGAATTTTTATTTTTCTTTCTTTCATAAAAACCGCCAGTTCACCATCCATTTTATAAAATGTTTCGTTGTCTTTTACAAAGGCGAGATACGCTAAAAAAGAATATATCCCTTCAAAAATCTGAAAATTTTTAAGCTCTTCTCTTTTGTGGGAATATCCGGATTTGTCAAATACCTGCTCCACATCTTTTACTGCCTTCAGGATATCAAGCCCTTTTTCTGTGTGGGTTTTTGTAATAGAATCCGTACGCTCCAGATACTGATAATGAAAATTCTGCGTCTGAGCCAGAACATCACATTCCAAAAGCAGCTGCGGTATCAACTGAATATCCTCAAAGTGGATTCCTTTTTTAAATCTTTTTTTATCAAAAAGCTCTTTTTTAAACAATTTATTGCAGGCAAAATAACTTAGATCCGAAAAAACAGAAAAATGATCTTCTAAATTTATTTTTTCAGACATATTGGGAATTTGCGTCAGTTTCTGAGTTATTTTTCCATTCTGATCTACTTTCTGAATGTTGCAGATAACCATTTTAGCCTGATGTTTTTCTGCCATTTCCAGCATTTCTTCAAACATCGTCTCCGTAACATAATCATCACTATCCACAAAACCTATATATTCTCCTGAAGCTCTTTCAATACCAAAGTTTCTGGCATCACTTAGACCTCCGTTATCTTTGGCGAAAGCTTTTATTTTATCTGGGAATTTCCGTGCGTATTCTTCAATGACAAGTTCTGAACGATCTTTACTGCCATCATTAATGACTAAAATCTCAATATTCTGAAGCGTCTGTCCAACGAGGGAGTCCAGGCATTTCGCCAGGTAATTTTCTACATTATATACGGGAACTATAATTGAAACCATCATTTCGCGTTTTCTAAATTAACAATTCCTTTTGCTAAAAACTCACTGAACTTTTGGTAACCCTGCTTATTTAAATGAAGTGGATCTGCATACAGACTTCTGTCTTTATCATAATCAGAACTTACTTCATCAAAATTTAAAATGATCACTTTTTCATTCAGTCCGCCATGCTTTAATTCTTTCTGCAGAGCATTCCTGTAATCCGAGATTTTAAAGTGGTCGCCGCCATTCAAAACTAATTCAGCGCTCCTGTTACTGAGGCTGCTCGCTATATTTTTATTTTTAAAATTTTCTTCGGCTCCAAATTCAGGAAGGGAAACAACGACCGGCCGGATGTTATAATGCAGAAGCGTTTTAATGATCTTCACCATATGATAGGTATAAAATTCAGGGCCCATATAGGTGGCCGCATCATTCACTCCGGCAATTATGATACAGTAATCCGGTTTCCTTTCAATTACTTTTTTGGAAGAAAATTCTTCATTATCATCTTTAAAAAGGTTTTCGTAGATCTTTTTGGTTTTGGCTCCCGGATTTCCTGATGAATAGATTTCTGAATGCAACCCTTTATCCAACAGCTTTTTCTGTAAAAGCGAATCCAGGTTTTGCCTTACCACCCAACTATCTCCAATAATTCCGATCTGCATTCCGTTTTCCGGTTTTGTATTGGAGGAAAAATAATTTTCTTCGCCTGCGTAAGTATATTTATTCCAGAAATAAATGAAGCTGACCACTCCGGTTAACAGAATAATGCTTACTAATAATTTTTTTTTCATCTTATGTGTTATTAAAAAGTCAGCCTGGGATTAAGCGTTCCTCTTTTTGCTTCTTCAAAGTCTTTTTTGGAGCATGGAATACAGTTTTCTATATTTTCATCCTCTCCGAAATACCATAGATTACTGAAAGTATCCCGTTTGAAAGCATATTGTTCCTCATCTACCAAAACATAGAACAGTTCGTAATGCCTTTCTTTCGGATGAGACCGCTGGATATTGATCCCCTCGATCAGATACCAGATCATCTGTGCCAGCAGCTGGTGATTCAGCTGGTTTTCCGAATAAATATTATAATTAAAAATCCCTACAGATTTTAAATTTTCACTCAATCCTATTTCTTTCATGTAGGCACATATCTCTCTCCGGTTTAATCCGTTTACCTGGGGATTCATAGAAAACGGTTCACTGAAGCTTTCAACAGCATCGCAGTTTAAGGTTACCAAATCTGTTTTTCTGAAGAAGGGTTCTGTTTTTTCTGTAGAATTCATCATTTCGGCAAGACGGATAATATCAAACTCCACCTCCTTGATGAGCCTTATCGAATCCACTTCATTCAGATGCTTCTGATAACCCAGATGATGGTAATTTTTGATGGAGAAATTTTTGGAACCTAAAATCTTCCCCAAAAAGGTATGCTCATTAATTGTCTCACCTTGCTGCAGGGAGATAATATTGCTGATCTGGGTATAGTTAATATTTTTTTTATGAAAATTCAATGTTGAAAAGAGTGAGAAAGCAAAATCATTGGATCCTCCGATAATTACCGGAAGTGCTCTTTTGTAATGACATGCCGACAAGACTTCCTGCAGAATATAATGAGAATCCTGAACGGATTTTCCGGAAACCAGATCTCCAAGGTCTACTACAGGAATTTCAAAATCCATCTGTGAAAGTTTATAGAACTCTTTTCTCACTGCCGTAAAATCCTGTACTTCCGCATCGCCGCCCGCTCCTCTGTAATCCGAAACAAAGAGAAGAACAATACTGTCTTCTTTTATATCTTTAGAGATCCTGCTTCCGATCTGCCAGCTTTCTGTTTTGAAATTTCTTGGTGAAATAATAAAATCTTCAAAATCCATATTTTTAATCTGAAAACTTGAGAATGTGTGATTAATTTCTTTATGGAACAAACATACAAAAAAACCACAGCAAGTTCATATGCTGTGGTGTTTTTTGTTGATAAAAAAGCCGTCAACAGAATTGTTAACGGCTTTATATAATTATTTTGCTATTACTTCTTTTTGGCAGCTGGTTTTTTCACTGCAGCTGTTTTCTTAGCTGCAGGTTTCTTTGCAGCAGGCTTCTTTTTCTCTGCAAAAGCATTTTTGTCCTGGTCTGTGATCCATTTTTTCACCTCATCCAGTGACACCTCTTTCAGCTCTTCAGCCTCATATTTTGTATCATCTTTTTTCTTCGGGATCTTGAACATGGCTTTTCCGAATTTAACGAAAGGGCCCCATCTTCCATTTTCTATGGAGATCTTCTCTTTTTCCCACTGCTGGATATAACGGTTGGCTTCTTTTTCCAGCTTGGCATCAATTAATTCGTTGATATCGCTTTGTGAAAGGTTGTCGAAATTGTATTTTTTAGGAACATTCACAAAAATATCTTTGTATTTGATGAACGGTCCGAATCTTCCAGTTCCTTTGGTCACCGGATCTCCTTTATAAGTAGCAATCGGCGCATCGGCTTTTTTCTTTTCGTTGATGATCTCTTCTGCACGCGCCTGGCTTACAGAAAGAGGATCTTCTCCTTTTGGAATGCTGATAAACGTTCCCCCCCACTTCACATAAGGTCCGAATCTTCCTACTCCTACGGAAACCCCTTGTCCTTCAAATTCGTTAAGCTCAAATGGCAATTTGAAAAGTTCCAGCGCTTCTGCCAGAGAAATGGTAGCAATATTCTGCCCGGTCATCAATGAAGCAAAAATTGGTTTTTCTTCATCTTCCGTTTCTCCGATCTGGATCATAGCTCCGAATCTTCCGATTCTTGCATGAACGTTTTTACCTGTTTTAGGATCTATTCCAAGAAGTCTGTCACCATTGGCCCTGTCTGCATTTTCTTCTACATCTTCAATTCTCGGGTGGAATTTTGAATAGAAATTGGTCATCATTTCTTTCCATTTCTGATCTCCGTTAGCAATTTCATCAAAACTCTCTTCTACTCTTGCCGTAAATCCGTAGTCCAAAATTTCTTTGAAATTATCAGTCAGGAAGTCATTAACGACTTCACCGATATCTGTAGGTACAAATTTATTTTTATCGCCCCCGAATTTTTCTTCAAGAACTTCTTTTTTGATCTTATCTTTTGTAAGAGACATCCTAACCACTTCACGGGTTTGAGGATCGATTTCTCTTTTGTCCACATATTCTCTGTTCTGGATGGTCTGGATCGTCGGCGCATAAGTAGATGGACGTCCAATTCCCAATTCTTCCAGCTTTTTTACAAGTCCGGCTTCCGTATATCTTGCACTTGGCCTTGTGAATTTTTCTGAGGCTGTGATCTTTTTATAATTTAAAATTTCGCCTACACGTACCTTAGGAAGCAGTTTTTCATTATTTTCCTCATCATCGTCTTCTGTCTTTACAATTCCATAAGCTTTTAGGAAACCATCAAAAATGATCACTTCACCCTGTGCTTCAAAATGCTGGGGCAGTGATGCATTTCCTATTTCGATCACGGTCTTCTCAATTTTAGCGTTAGCCATCTGGGAAGCCAGTGTTCTTCTGTATATTAATTGGTATAATCTGTTTAACTGGACATCACCGATACTTTTCACAGCAAAATCAGTAGGGCGGATAGCTTCGTGAGCTTCCTGTGCAGATGCAGATTTTGTGGTATAATTTCTTGGTGAAGAATATTCTGCTCCATATTCTGAAGTAATCTGCTTTTTCGCGCCTTCGATTGCTTCCTGGGAAAGGTTCACGGAGTCCGTTCTCATATAGGTAATATACCCTTCTTCATACAGTCTCTGTGCAAGACGCATGGTATTGGTTACGTTATATCCTAATCTTGAAGAGGCTTCCTGCTGTAATGTGGAAGTGGTAAATGGTGCAGATGCAGAACGTGTTCCGGGTTTTGTTTCAACATTCAGAACTTTAAATTCTGTAGTTTTTGCTTTTTCAAGGAATTTCTCTGCCTCTTCTTCTTTTTCGAAATCTTTTTTAAGTTTGGCAGCAATTTCCTGCTCTGCATTATTTAAGAAGATTCCGTCCAGCTTGAAGCTTGCTTTCGGAACAAATTCACGGATCTCTTTTTCTCTTTCCACAATTAATCTCACTGCCACAGACTGTACTCTTCCTGCAGAAAGACCCGGTTTTACTTTTTTCCAAAGTACCGGAGACATTTCAAAACCCACGATCCTGTCTAAAACTCTTCGTGCCTGCTGGGCATTTACAAGGTTCTGGTCAATATCTCTGGGGTTTTCAATCGCTTTTAGAATGGCATTTTTAGTAATCTCATGAAAAACAATTCTTTTCCTGTTCTCAGGCTTTAATTTCAATTCATCTGCAAGGTGCCACGCAATAGCTTCTCCTTCACGGTCTTCATCGGAAGCCAGCCATACCATCTCAGCTTTTTTTACCGCAGCTTTTAATTCTGCTACCAGTTTCTTTTTATCAGCCGAAACCTCGTAATCAGGACTGAAGGTGGCAAGATCTATTCCCATTCCTTTTTTTGGAAGGTCACGGATGTGCCCGAAACTCGATTTCACTTCAAAATCCTTCCCTAAATATTTCTGAATAGTTTTTGCTTTTGCCGGTGACTCTACGATTACTAAATTTTTCGACATTCTAAAAAATTTTTTTGCAAAAGTAAAGCTTTTTTATTATATACTTTTTGTTAAAACAGTTTAATTTAATATTTAGATGTGTTTAACATGCGTTCCTGAGGGCTTTTTTAAAGATATCAAGTCCTTTAGAGTGTACGGTTTAACTCAAAATTCAGTGCCCGCAAAAGATAATATAGAATTTTTCATCAATAATGATAGATGCAAAGCATATGCATGTCATAAAAAGCGGAACAGGAAATCCTGTTCCGCTCTATTGCTTGCTTTTTTAAGTTTTATTGTTTAATAATTTTCACAATTTCTTCAGAATTGTTAATTTTCACCAAATATACCCCTGAATTGAGAGCTGACAGATCTGTCTTTCCGTTTTCAAATTTACCGGATTTTACCAGCTGTCCAGAAACATTATAGATCTGATAATAAGAGCCTGTTTTTTCCGAAGCATTAATATATAAGATATCCTTTACCGGATTTGGGAATAACGTTATTTTGTTTCCATTTACCTTTTCTTTTACTTCAGCAGTGTTTAAAAAGACAGCTTCTTTTCCTGAAGCCAAAGCCGTTACCTGCAACCGGGGAACAGGACCGGCTTCATTTCCCTGAGCATCATATTTCACTCTCACACATCGGCAACTGGTTGCGAAATATGGATCGTTATTATCATTAAAGGCGATAAACTGGTTGGATGTAGAAGCTGCATTAAATAAAACATTGACTGCCCTTCCCAGATAGTTTGATGTTAAAGCTCCTGTCCAAACGCCGGGATACTGGAAATTGACCGTCCCGAATGTGCCCTGCGAAGACTGATTAGCCAGAACACTTCTGAATCCCCGTGAACCTGAATCGGGAAAATTACCAACTATATACGAGGGTCCAACAAACATATAACCTATAGTAGAAGTCGTAGAGGGGTGTCTTACCCTGTATCCTGCATAATCTGGGCTTACACTATGAAAAGAGGCTATATTTTTATCTTTTTTATACCAGGGCGTCTGTCCAAAATCCTGATAAGAAATCGGTGCTACATTGGTAACATCCGGGATTCTCCATCCTTCCGGACATGGATCAAAAGGCGACTTCGCTCCTCCTCTGCCCCACCTCTCGGGAGCAAGGTTCGGTTCATTGGCGAGCCAGTCCGTTCCGTTGGTATAATTAGGCAATGCGCTGTTATAAGGGGCAAAAGAACTTGGAATCATATATACCAAAGGGTTCTTTACAGAATAGGACAGCACTTTTGCAATTTTATCTGCCGGTTTGTCGGCATCCTGCACAATTGAAGCCGCGTAGGTATTATAGGGAACAATATAGTTTCCTGACACATTATTGTACACAGCAGGAGTTAAAGTGGTATAAGTAACTGTACCATTATTAGCTGCTGTGCCTAAAAATATATTATAGAAAGCCTTGTTATCTGCATATTGAAAAGTAGGAATCGGGTCTTTTCTTCCCCACTGGTAATGCATACCTGTAGAGGCCCGTATTTTCGCCAGCTCTGCAGCGGTTGGAGTCATTGCATTCACAACCATCGGAAATGCATCTACTGCCCCAAGGTTTCTGTCCATAAATTCTGTCTGAAGCACCACATCTGCTTTATTAACATAATTTACATAGTTTACAGCTTCCGCTATTGGAAGTTCGGTTCTATAATTAAAAGATCCTACAGTAGAATCAGTTATCCAGATATGCCAGCTCCAATACACCGGAGAAGAGATACTTCCATTATGGAGTGTCACTACGGCATTCCCGCTCTGATTTGGAGTAATCTCCACCGAAACCCTGGAGTCATTAAGACCCTGAAGTGAGGCCGGGGAAGGATTAATAACTGATATTCTGTTAATCAGGGCTGTATTGGTTGTCCACAGCACATTGGCTTTTAAACTATTAAAACTGGAAGGATCCAGGATTTCCTTATTATTCAAAAGCTGGCTCTGTACTGAAAAAGCCTTACTTACAGGAATATCTATAGTAAAGGATATTGGGTTTTTGACAGCCTGATAGGTATTAGGATTATTGATTCCCTCTCTGTATTCTGTCTGGGGAGCCAGATATTCAGTAGGAAAATCGTAATTGTTCACTATGTAAAGAGGATCTTTGATACATCTGCACCCGTTGGCTTCAGATGTTTGCCTTCCAAACATCGGCATATAAAAATACCTTCCTTTAACATTAGGATAGCTAGGATCAGGGACATCCGGCTGCCCTTTATCCGGGATCATAAAAAGTCCTCTGGCAAGTACTGCCGGAGAAGCATCAAAGTGTCTGGGCATCGTTGCGGTCCACAAAGCGACATGATGCTGGTCGGTGTATTGACCCAGGTGAGCATTCCTGATCAGCTGCCCTGTTCCCGGAAAAATTCCCATATTATTCCCGCCAATATTGGAGAGATCAAAACCGAAATTAGGATAGACCCGGAATCCCGTCATGAATGCCGGAACCCCTGCATCAGTAGGTTTTATGATGTAATAATTGTTGGCTTCGAAAACATTTTTAGCCATATTAGTTTTTACCCCGAAAGGCGAAAAATCCAGCCTGATATCATCTATATAGGAATAATTAGCAAGATTCGCCACAAGCATTGAAGGAATTCGCCACCCGTTCGGGCATGGATCATAAGGAGACTTATCCCTGTAGGGCCTTGCGCTGGTATTACTGTTATATCCTGGACCAATCAGCCCCTGGGAATTATCAGACCAAAGGTTAAGCTCTGAAAGCCTGCTATCCGGAGTTCCGGCGGAGCGTCCGAACCAGTTTACCGGAAGATTCAGATTGTTATTATAATATGCCTGACCACTATTGTCATCTTTATTCACATAGATCAGGCTTAAAGGGTTCTTCACCGAAAGTTTGATATTATTGGTCACTTCGGCACTTGCGAGCGGAACGAATTTCGTGAGGTTATCAATATTTACAGCACCGTTAAAGTTTTTTGCTCCTCTATGCCTTATTCTTCCTATAGATCCTGACACTTCATAAAAGTCATTTCCTCTTGTCACCAAAGGCGGAATCGGGTCTTTTCTTCCCCATTGATAGAGCAGCCCGATACTTCGGTTCCAGTCTGAAGAGGTAATAGAACTGCTTAAAGCCCCAAGATTGCGGTCCATCCATCTCCAATCGGAATCGGGAATAGGCTCAATCGTCCCATCTGCCCTCATCCGGTTAACATTATCGAAGCTTTTATAGGTGGATCCGTTAGTAGGATCATCAGTCACCCATATATGCCAGCTCCAATAGATATCGCTGTTTACCTTGAGCGCAATGACGGCATTTCCTTTTTTAGCTTTGTTAATGGGAACTTTTATCCTGGCACTTCCATTGGAGCCTGAAATTTCCAGCGAATATCTGGTCCCTGATTTAATAAGACCATGGGTATCTTCCCACAGTACCTCCGCAGTTACTTTTCCAGAAGGAATCCCACCACTTTTGATATAATTATCCTCTTCCCACATAGCATAAGCCTTCTTCACAGGAATCAACAAACCTTCGCTATTCTGGCCGGGATCAAAAATGTAACTATTGGGAGCTTTCGTCCAGTCCGGAACCTCCAGTACTTTACTATCGGACTTCGTCAGCGTATCTCCTGAAGATTTTAATCTTTTCATAAAGGTGTCCTGAAGATTTACCTTTAATTCTCTACTATTTCTGGAATAGGCACAGATCGAAACTAAGCAAAAAATTGCCACTAAGATTTTAACTAAATTTTTCATATCCTTAGACTTATGTATGTTACAGAGATACAACTTTTAAGCCTTATTCATTCATAAGCAATTAAAAATACAAATAAAATTATTATATATTAATTATATTATCAATAAAACATAATTAAAAGATTATAAATAAGAAAATAATATTTAAAATTCACGAGATGCAAAAGTAATTTTCAACCGATATATTCCATCGGGGAATTCAGTTTAAAGGAATGTTAATCTTCATAGCCTAAAATAAAAAAAGACAACCCTGAAGCTGTCTTTGTCATTATATTGAAATAAATAAGGCTATGGAAGGATATGATTCTTATAAAGCTCAATGGTAAATCTTCCAATTTTAATATTAAAGAAAGATGAGAAAACAAGAAAGTTAAAAATAACGAGTGCTATGATAAAAGAGTAAATCATTTTTTTCTTCCCACCTGAGGTCACATACATGGTATTGGGGATCAATACGTAAGAAAATCCAATAAATGCCCCTACAAGCCTGGATGAGAACACAGGATTATTTCTGAAGATAAAATAAGAACATATCCCGATGACGGCATAGTTCCTATGGTATTCATAATACGGATACAGTTCTTTCATCTTGGTATCAAAGGCAAAAAGGAAGAAAGTCAAAATCATCATCATCAATTCGGGAACCCCAAAACCACCATTCAGTCTTTCTGAAGATTCATCCATATACCCATTTAAACCTTTCACCAAAATATTATCTGAGGTCATACTGTCCAAAAAGCTTCCGAATACCCGATATATCTCGAAGGGAGAGAGGAACACGGAGATAATGATCAGGATCAGCATTACGGTTTTGTTTAACGGAACACGGGCCAGCCAGTACATCGGGAGAAACAGATAACAAACAGTATGTATACCTGATGCCAGAAATATAAAAAAGAGGTAGTGCCAAAACTTCCGTTCTTTAATATAGCGGACGGCAAAATAAACAATGAATGTTCCTAGGTTCTGTCTGATCTGTCCGCTTTCCCCAATAAAAAAGAAAGGGAAAAACATGAACAGCGTAAAGGTGAACGGATAAAAAGTATTGTCCTCGGTATATTCTATCTTAAAAAAAGTAGCACAGATAGCAACAACCAGGGTAAGAACGTAAAAGGGGGCATTAAAGACATTCAGCAATATCTTGTTGACAAGAGTATACAGCCATTCCACTTCCAGCTGTTCGGGGCCTTCCATGTGGAGCATTTTCATAAAGATACTGTAATAGCTCTTTGTATCGGAATAAACGTAAAGCGCTTTATAACTTCCGTAATCCGGACCTACATTATCCCTGAAACCAACCAGTAAAATAAGATAGATCCCTAAAAACCAAAGCCATTTTTTTTCTACTTTTTTTCCGAAAACTTCCTGTACACTAAAGAAAAGCATGTATGCAATCGCAACGATGAAATATGGATGTAATAAACTCATGCTAATCTAATGTTTTTTGTAACCGGTGCAGTACACACAAAGAAGATGCAAACCTGTAATAAGATAATGCAAACGGCAGAAAAGGGAATGCTCGTCAATAGCAATCCATTTATTTTTTCATCATTTTTTTTCAACATATCTAAAACAGATTCTTATTTCTTTAGTAATAATATTGGTTTAAAATATATTTTTAAGAGGGAACTTTTGCAAAAGTAGAATATTTTTTTATTCTGCCTAGAATATTTTGTTGATTTTCAGACAAACTTATAGCCGAAATGTTTTGAACTAATATTGAAAAAATTAAATTTGCAGACTTGATTTCATAATGTAATGCATCGTTTCTTTATATTTTTATATTATCTGATCTCTAAAAACAGGCTTCTTTCAGCAATTCTTGCTTTAGGAATAGCTGTATTATGCGGGGTTTTTGCTTCAAAAATTAACTTTGAAGAGGATATCAACCAGATAATTCCTAAAAATGAAAAATCCGATCTTACCGCAAAAGTTCTTAAACAGCTGAATTTCTCAGACAAAATTATTGTGATCATAGAGAACAAATCCAATGAGGACAATTTTCAGCTTTCTGAAACGGCCGATAATTTTCTGCAGAAGATTGAACCTCTGAAAAAATATATCGGTTCTGTTCAGGGAAAAGTGAACGACAGTGAAATCTCGGAAACATTTGATTTTGTCAATCAGAACCTGCCACTTTTCCTTGATGAAAATGATTACAGGGAAATTGAACGGAAACTTCAGAAAGACAGCATTTCGAAGCAGGTAGAGAATAATTATGTTTCTTTGGTTTCCCCAACAAGTCTTGTAACAAAAGATTTTATCAAAAAAGACCCTTTGGGAATTACTTATCTGGGAATCAAAAAATTAAACGCTTTAAATATCAGTAAAGATTTTAAGCTTGAAGACAATTATGTAGTCACGAAAGACGGAAAAAATCTATTACTTTTCATTGATCCTAAAAACAAAAGCAATGATACCAAAAACAACGAAGCTTTCATCAATCAGCTCAACCAGATAAAAGACAGCGTTAATAAGCAGTTTAAAGGAAAAACAGAACTCAGCTATTTTGGCTCTCCTATAATTGCGGTGGCAAATGCCCAACAGATCAAAAAAGACATTCAAAATACTGTGATGATCTCCATGACGGTGCTTCTGGTCCTGCTGATTTACTATTTCAGGAATTTCTTTACGCCTGTTATTGTGTTTCTTCCCACTGTATTTTCGGTATTGCTGGCTCTGCTGATCCTTTATTTTATAAAAGACAGGATCTCGGCTATTTCTTTGAGTGTGGGTGCCATCCTTATCGGAATCACGATAGATTATGCGCTCCATATCCTTACCCATTACAAGCACAACAATAATATAGAAGAGCTGTACAAAGAGATCACGCAACCGATCATATTGAGCAGCGCTACAACTGCTGTCTCTTTTTTATGTCTGGTATTTGTACGTTCTGAAGCCCTGAAAGATCTCGGTCTCTTTGCAGCGATTACAGTCATTTTCTCTTCCGTTACTGCACTGATCATCGTGCCTCAGCTTTATAAGCCCAAGCAAAAAGAAGGTAAGCAAAGCACTAATTTTATAGACAGGATCGGCTCTTATCCTTATGAGAAGAACAAACCCCTGATCATAGGTTGTTCTATCATTATTATCGCCTGTCTGTTCGGTTTCCGGCATGTAAGATTCAATGAGGACATCGGCGATCTGAATTATATTCCGAAAGAATTAAAGATTAGCGAAGCTAAACTTCAGAAACTTTCTGATATTACTTCAAAATCCATTTACACCATTTCTTATGGAGACTCGGAGCAAGAGGCACTGGCAAGAAACTCCCGGCTGAGCAGCTTTCTTGAGAAGGAAAAACAGCAAGGAAAGATCCTGAGTTACAACTCACTTGGAAATGTTGTCCTTTCTGAAAAAGATCAGAAACAAAGGATAGAGATATGGAATAAATTCTGGGATGGAGATAAAAAGAACCGAACTGTTTCCGAACTGGTGAACAGTGGGAATCAATTTGGATTCAACAGCAATGCTTTTGACAATTTCAATGAAATTTTGAATAAGAATTATTCCGTAGTAAGCCTTAAGGATTATGAGAAAGTAAAAGCATTACAGATCTCGGAATTCCTGAGCAATGAAAACGGATTTTATACGGTCTCCAATGTCGTAAAGGTAGATGAGAAGAAAAGAGACACCTTCATAAAAGATGTTGAAAAGAACCACGATGCTCTTGCCATTGACCGCCAGCAAATGAACGAAAACTTTTTGGGACTGCTGAAAAGAGACTTCAGTACGCTGATCAATTATTCTCTTCTGGCCATTATCCTGACAATCATTGTTTTCTTCAGAAATTTTGAGCTTACTGTCCTCACTATGTTTCCTATTGTATTGACAGGAATCGTAACGGCAGGGATCCTGTATTTCTTAGGATTAGAATTGAACATTTTCAGTACGGTAGTCTGTACGTTGGTTTTTGGCGTGGGAGATGATTTCAGTATTTTTCTAACGAAAGCTATGCAGAAGGAGCACACTACAGGGAAAAATGAGCTTCCAACTTACAGAACTTCTATTATTTTAGCAGTTTTCACGACCATTTTATCAATCGGTTCTTTGATCTTTGCAAAACATCCTGCATTACACTCATTGGCCCTCGTTGCGCTTATCGGAATGTTCTCCGTGATCATCATTACTTCAACACTGTATCCGTTCTGGTTCAGGTTAGTGATCACAAACAGAGCAAAAAAAGGGCTTTCTCCTATTACTTTCAGACTTTTTCTAAGATGCATCATATCATTTTTTTATTACGGTTTGGGAGGATTCGTTTTCTCACTGATTGGTAGTGTATTTATCAAAAGATCGAAAGGAAAAACTTTAGATATCATTAAATTAATTTTAGCTAAGTTTTTGACATCTGTGCTGCACATCAGTCCTTTTGTAAGAAAAAGAGTGATAAAAAATCCGGCAGAAGATTTCAGCAGACCGGCTGTAATCATTGCCAACCATACTTCTTTCCTCGATACGCTTGCCATCGCCATGGCTACCCACAAAATCATTTATCTGGTGAACGACTGGGTATATGACTCTCCTGTTTTCGGAAAATTAGTAAGGGCTCTTGGCTTTTACCCTGTTTCCCAGGGAATAGAGAACGGGATGGAAAAACTGAAAGAAAAAATTGAACAGGGATATTCACTGGTTGTTTTCCCTGAAGCCGAACGTTCTTATACAAACGATGTCAAACGGTTCCATAAAGGCGCGTTCTATCTTGCAGAACAGTTCGGACTGGATATTCTTCCGCTGTACATTCACGGAAATTCCGAAGTACTGCCGAAAGGAGACTTCATTATCTACGACGGAAGCATTACCGTAAAGGTAGGTGAAAGAATCAGCAAAGATGATGTGAGCTTTGGCAAAAACTATTCTGAACGAACGAAAAAAATCAATGCGTATTTCAGAGAAAAGTTTGCAGAATTGCGAAATGAGCTGGAGGACGAAAATTATTTCAGGAAAAAATTATTCTTAAGCTATCTCTACAAAGACAGTGAAGTGGTAAAAGAAGTAAAAGATGATTTTAATACGAACAAATCTGTTTATTTTGAACTGAACAAACATATTCCGAAGGATGCCTCGATCCTGCATATCGCAGAAGATTTCGGACAGAAAGATATTCTGCTTACCCTTTATCAGGCGGAAAGAAGAATTTTCTCGTTCATTGAAAATGATGAGAGAAGGCAAACTGCAGCACAGACTTATCTGGTTAAAAGAAGAAAACTGAATTATATTAATGATCTTTCGGAAATCAATAAAAATATTGATGTACTTCTGGTTTCAGATAACAATTTTGAGATCAGTGCACTGAGGGAACTTCCTGAAACTATTATATTCCTGAATACTGAACCTAAAGAGCTGAACAATTCAGATCATTACCTGGAATTCAGTTCACAGGCAATAAAAATATTCAAAAAACAGTAAATAAATATGAAAAGCATATTTTTGTAACCGCTAAAGAATATTAATGAAAAAAAATATACTCATCATTTATTATTCGCAAACCGGCCAGCTGGAAGATATTGTGAAGAATATGGCTCAGCCTTTTGAAGCCAAAAAGGAGGAATACGATGTTACCTATTATAACATTCAGCTAAAGGAAGATTTCCCTTTCCCTTGGCCGAGTGATGTTTTTTTCAATACTTTCCCTGAGTCTTATCTTCAGATCCCTAAAGAGATCTTTCCGCCTTCTGATGAGATCCTCAATAAGAAGTACGACCTTATTTTATTTGGATATCAGGTATGGTATCTCACACCATCTATCCCCATCATTTCATTCTTAAAGAGTGGCTTTGCAGAAAAGATACTGAAAGACACAGATGTGGTTACGATTTCAGGAACCAGAAATATGTGGATGCTTTCTCAGGAAAAACTTAAGGTATATTTAAAAGATCTTGGCGCAAAACTGGTAGGAAATATCGCTTTAGTAGACAGACATGACAATTATACAAGTGTACTGACAATCTTACGCTGGCTGACGACAGGACAGAAAGAAAGATCAGGAATACTTCCCGCCGCCGGGATTTCGGATGAAGAAATTTCGGGTTCTGTAAAGTACGGAAAGATTATAGAAAAGCATTTCAGCAGCGGAAACCTATCCGGCATTCAGCCTGATCTGATAAACAACGGCGCTGTAGAGATCCGTCCTTTTTTAGTAAGAGTAGAAAAAGTAGGCAACAAGATCTTCACCATATGGTCTAACCTCATTATTAAGAAAAAAGAGAAACGTCCATTGCTGATAAAATTCTTTAAGGTATATTTGATGGCTGCGATATGGATTATTTCGCCTGTCGTCTTAGTTTTACACTTACTGACAACCCCTATATTTTGGTCTAAAAGACAAAAACAAAAAACATATTTACAAGGAATTAATTTAAAATAGAATGTACGACGTATTTATAACAAAAGCATCAACATACTTACCTAATAACCCGGTATCAAATGATGAAATGGAGACTTATCTTGGTCTGATAAACGGCGCTCCCTCTAAAGCAAAATCATTGATTTTAAGAAATAACAAGATCACAACAAGGTACTATGCTTTGGACACAGAAGGAAACCCTACTCACACCAATGCACAGTTAACGGCAAAAGCCGTAGAGGGGCTATTCGATGAAAATTTCAAAAAAGAAGATTTGAAGTTGCTGTCCGTTGGAACCACCTCTCCAGATCAGATGCAGCCTTCACACGCTTCTATGGTTCATGGTGAACTGAATATCGGGAAATCTATTGAAATTAATACCGCCACAGGCCTTTGCAACTCAGGGATGAATGCCCTGAACTACGGATTCCTTTCTGTAAAAGCCGGTGTACAGGAAAATGCCGTGTGTGCAGGTTCAGAAAGAATGTCTGCATGGATGACTGCAGATAAATTCAATCACGAAGCAGAAAACTTAAAACTGCTGGAAGAAAGACCTATCGTTGCCTTCAAAAGAGAGTTTCTGAGATGGATGCTTTCTGACGGAGCTGGAGCATTCCTTCTTGAAAACAAACCCAGAGAAAATGGAATTTCTTTGAAGATAGAATTCATTGACTTTTACTCTTACGCTCACGAAATCGAAGCATGCATGTATGCAGGATGCGACAAGCAGGAAGACGGAAGTCTTAAATCATGGGCAGATTACCCGTCTGATGAATGGCTGAAAGAGTCCATCTTTGCCATTAAGCAGGACACCAAGATCCTGGACAAATACATTCTTGTAAAAGGTGCAGAAAGCTTAAGATCTTCTTTTGACAAGCACAATCTGGATCCAGAAAAGATAGACCATGTTCTGGCACATATCTCTTCAGGCTATTTTAAAGATGGCTTAAAGGACGAATTTGCTAAAAAAGGAATGGACTTCCCTGCAGAAAAATGGTTCTATAATCTTTCCGAAGTAGGAAACATTGGAGCTGGTTCTATTTTTATCGCACTGGAAGAATTAATGAATTCAGGAACGCTGAAAAAAGGAGAAAAAGTATTGCTATGTGTTCCTGAAAGCGGAAGATTTGCTTACTCTTGTGCCCTGTTAACAGTTTGCTAATGAAACACCAACTGCCAATATCTGATCCAGAATTTGTGGAAAGCCTTATCCCACAGCGTTTTCCGTTCGTCATGGTTCATGAGCTTACGGAATACTCTGATGATCACCTTGTATCAGGATTTGAAATAAAAGGGGACAATATTTTTATTCAGGAGGGCGTTTTTCAGGCTTCAGGCCTTATTGAGCATCAGGCACAGAGTGTTGCTTTACACACAGGCTACAAATATTATCTTTTAGGAAAAGAGGCTCCTACAGGGTATATCGGAGCTATTAAATCTTTTGAAGCGGAAACCCTGCCCAAAACAGGAGACCTTCTGATATCGGAAGTAACAATCCTTAATGAAGTGATGGGAGTAACACTGGTGGATATTGTCACGAAACTGAATGGTACAGTCATTGCAAAATCCCAAATGAAAACTGCTGTAAAATAACTATAATGGAAATTAGGGAAGACCACCTCATCAATATTCATAACTTTCTGCCGCACCGCGAACCGATGCTGATGGCAGATTATATTCTGGAATTGACCAAAGAAAAGGTTGTGACTTCCTTTGAAATAAAAGAGGATAATATTTTTGTCCACAACAATGAATTGGCAGAAGCCGGCCTGATTGAAAATCTTGCCCAGACCTGCTCATCCATTCTGGGGCAGAGCTTCTTTGAAAATCCTGAAGCAGACACCAAAGTAATAGGCTTTATTACCAACATCAAAAAAATTGAAGTATTTGCTCTTCCAAGGACAGGAGACAAGATTATTTCCAAAGCTTCCCTGATCTCCCAGTATGAAAATATCTGTAATATTTTCTGCGAGACCTTCAATAATGATGAGCTGCTGATCAGAGCAGAGATCAATCTGTTTATTCAGGAAGTGAAATCTTAAAACCATTTATTTAAAATATCCAACCAACCTTATCCAGGTTGGTTTTTCTTTATACACTTATTAAGTAAAATAACCGATAGCTTATCCCCTTTATTTTTCGATATATTTGATGAAAATAAAATATATCATGAGCGTAAAGGTAAGGTTCTATTCGTATGACATTGAATTCGATTTTGAAAATTCTGTTGAATTTCCGGTTGCGCCGCAACTTGGTGATGAAGTGAATCTCATTTCGTTTTTTAAGTACCGGACTTCCGAAAGGCTGGAATATGTCAATAATATGGAAGATCTTTATCTCTACGAAAATGCTGTAGTATCAGAGCGGACATGGTGTAATGATCTTGAAAAAACAGAAATATATTTGCTGGTAAAGCTGAATTACACCAAGAGAAAATAGGCTGCCTTTCAGATAAATTTAAACAAAAAAGCGGAGCATTACTGCTCCGCTTAAAAATTTATAACATAAAAGGTTAGTACCCGAAGATCTCTTCAAGAGATACCTCCTGGAACGTTCCCATTTTATTGATGGATTCCATATTCAGGTTTTCTTTTTTACCGATGATTGCTGTATTGTATTTTACAGGCTTTATATCAGTATCATAAAAGCTTGTAAGCTGTGGCAGCGTCAACCCCTGAATTTCAGAATAGATATCTTTTCTGATATCATAATCAACCCCAAGCTTTTTCAGCGCCATCTGATTAAAGAAAATATTCGTTCTGTTGATTCTGTTGGACGCAATCTGCTTCAGTGCAGAACCTTTTGAGTTCTCAAACTGTGCAGGAATCTGTGGCAGGGATGCCATAAGATCGTTCATTGCATTTACCGCTAACGGAAGCTTATTAGCCTGAGTTCCTATATAATTCGTGATATAGTTCGCATGTCCTTTCTCCGTTGCATTCGCATAAGAGACATAAGCCGAATAAGCCAGTGACTTACTTTCTCTGATCTCCTGGAATACGATAGAAGACAGACCTCTTCCGAAATACTCGTTGAAAACATTTGCTTTTCCGAAATTACTCAAGTTCACCTCACCTCCTTTCGCAACTTTAGACATTTCCATCTGTACCATGTCATAGTTTGTGAAATATACTTTTCCTTCTGCAGCAGGCTCCGGATATTCTTTAGCTTTTGCCGGCTGAACGCTGGTTTCTGCAATATATGGCTTAACCGCTTTCTCTAAACCTGACTGATCCTGCCCGTAAAGGAATATCTCATATGGGGACTGGTTCAGTACTTTAATCTTCTTAGTCAGTTCCGTTGCATCAATGCTCTCAAGACGTTCTTTGGAAACAATGTCCGTCATTCTTGAATTCTTTCCATACTTAGCATAGTTGGTAAGAGCAGCCATGATTCTTGTTTTATCCTTTTTACCGGCTTCTCTTGCCTCCAGTATGGTTTTTACAGTTTTTGCATAGGTTTCTTTGTCTGCTTTTACATTCGTCAGCCAGTGATTCATCAGCTCAGCACCTTTCTTCATATTCGCCTCAAGGCCGCTCAGTGTAATAATGACCTGATCATTGGACGTTCTGAAGCTGTAAGAGATTCCCAGTTTGTAAAATTCACCTTTCAGCTGCTCAGGAGTATATTTATCCGTTCCAAGATATTCGAAAAGAGTTACCGCGATTGGAAGCTCCTTATCATTATCCGTTCCGAAAGGAAAAATATAGCTGATCTGTGCCACATCATTATACTTATTCTTTACAAAGCTTACCTTCTTATCTTTAATCTGAGAAGTCTGGATCGCTGCTTTATAATCGATAAATTCCGGCTTGGTCTCAGCTACTTTACTGCTTAAAATACCTTTAAGGAAAGGAGACTGCGCTTCTCTGTTCAGCTTGATCGGTGTAATTCCCGGGTTCTGTACACGAACCAGCTTATCATTCACTCCTTTTTCTTTGTAAACGACCACATAGTTATCTTTGAAAAACTCATTTGCAAACTTGACAACATCTGCCTTTGAGATTTTTTCATACTGATTAATGTCGTCTAATTCCTCCTGCCATGTTTTCTCATTGATATAGGTATCATACAGGGTCGTTGCCAGTCCGTCAGCAGTTTCCCACGCCTTCATACGCTGTACCTTCTTGTCATTAACGATTGCTTTCAGCATCCAATCCGGAAACTGACCTTTTTTCACTAAATCCAACTGATCCAGCAATAGTTTTTTAGCATCATCAAAGCTTTGTCCCTCTTTCGGAGTTACCGACATGGTAAAGGCACCATAGGTTTTAAAAGCCGATTCATAAGCTCCTGCACCTAATACCTTCTGCGTTTGATTCATATTAAGGTCTATCAGACCTGCATCTCCTCTGTTGCTTAAAATTTCCGCAACCACATCCGCCAATCTCGCATTCTGGGTTCCTTTGGAATCTGATCTCCATGCCAGAGTCATTCTCGGTGTGCTCGGGCTTTTTACCGTTCTCGTCACAATGCTTTCCATCGGCTGTTCCGATATCATTTTTTTCATCGGCAGCTCTTTGTATTTGAATGCCCCAAAATACTGATCTACCATTTTAATGGTCTTATCAAAATCCAAATCCCCTACCAGAACAACAGCCATATTATTAGGCACATAATACGTGTCAAAATACTTATGAATAGCAACCATTGAAGGGCTTTTCAGGTGTTCTGAAGTCCCAATCGTTGTCTGCTGTCCGTTCGGATGCTTTGGAAACAGCGCTTCCATCATTGCATAGTTTACAAGACGGCCGTCATTATCCTGGGCTCTGTTATATTCTTCATACACAGCTTCCAGTTCTGTATGGAAAAGACGCAATACCAGTTCTGAGAAACGTTCCTTTTCTACTTTCAGCCATTTTTCAAGCTCATTGGACGGAATGTTATTTTTATAAACTGTTTCATCAAGCCATGTGTGTGCATTCGTCCCTGTTGCTCCCAATGATGAGATCGCTTTATCATATTCATTGGCAATGGCATACTTGGAAGCTTCCTGAGAAACCTCATCTATTTTCTTATAGAGCAGTTTTTTCTTTTCAGGATCTTTTTCTGCTTTGTGCTGCTCGTAAAGATCGGAGATCTGCTGCAGCAATACTTTCTCCTTTGCCCAGTCCTGAGTTCCCAAGTGAGAAGTTCCTTTGAAAACCATATGCTCGAGGTAGTGCGCCAGACCTGTATTGTCGCTAGGGTCGTTATTGGATCCCGTTCTTACCGGAATATAAGTTTGAATTCTCGGGGCATCGTCATTTTTTGCCAGATAAACCTTCAATCCGTTTTTCAAAGTATATACTCTAACGCCAGATTGGTCATTTTTAACCGTTTCATAAGTATATCCCTGGCTGTCCGTCACCTTTTGAGTATCAAATTTCTGCGCCATTGCATGCAGCATGCAAAAAAGTGAAACAGAAATAAAAAATTTCTTCATAAGTTTTATTATTTAATTCAAATTTCTAGAATCCTATAAGTCTACACTCATCATATACTTGTTACAGTAAATCGGGGATTATGATTTTTTATCGTAAAATTTAAATTTATCTTTAAATAAAGCCTGTTCTGGCATTATAATTTAATATGATTTACATATAATGTATTTTCACTATTTTAGCCAACTGATTAAAAAGAATAAAAAAGATGGACTATTTTTCATCTTTAATTAAAAGAATAATACGGTTTACATGAAAAAACAAGACCTGCCTCAGGATGAAAGCAATCTGAAGTCAGCAAACATGACCGAAGTCTTGTATGTGACGGACGAAAATGACAATTATACTACGGCAAACAGCATTGGCTGGGATGCTAAAAAAGCAGCCCTCGATGAGTCTATGGAGCTTATTCATGAAAGAATTGAAGAGGCCAGACAAAATGTTGCCAATAACTTAGTAAGCCCTATTATTTACTTCATGGAACTGAATAAAATGGACTTAGGTGTTCTCGCTTCCTATGTCGGAATGTGGCAGTGGAGAGTGAAAAGACATGCAAAACCAAAAATATTTAAAACACTAAGCGAATCTGTACTGAAAAAATATGCAGATGCATTCGAAATTTCAGTGGATGAATTAAAGAACTTTGACGGAAAATAATAATGAAATGAAGCATAAAGATATATGCAGAATTTCATTTTCGCCAATGAAAAAGATAAAAGCAGCAAATGAAACTTAACTTCGAACACCATCAGACCGCACATTGCGAAAACGGTGTTGCCTCCAATCTGTTACTCAATAAAGGCTTAAAACTCAGCGAACCTATGATCTTCGGGATCGGATCAGGACTGTTTTTTGTCTATCTGCCATTTTTGAAAGTGAATTTCGCTCCGGGATTCAGCTACAGACCGATGCCGGGTGCTATTTTCAGCAAAGCAGCAAAAAGATTGGGAATTAAAATCAAGAGAGAAAAATTTTCTAACCCTAAGGAAGCACAGTCTGCTTTAGAAAGAAACTTAAATCAGAATATCCCTACAGGACTTCAGGTGGGTGTCTTTAACCTTACCTATTTCCCTGAAGAATATAAATTCCACTTCAATGCCCACAACCTTGTGGTATACGGAAAAGAAGACGGAAAATTCCTGATCAGTGATCCGGTGATGGATTACACCACTACCCTTTCAGAAGCTGAACTGGAAAAAGTAAGATATGCCAAAGGTGCACTGCCACCAAAAGGACATATGTACTACCCTACCTATATTCCGGAAAATGTGAATATTGAAGAAGCCATTAAAAAAGGAATCAAAGATACCTGCAAAAATATGCTGGCTCCCGTACCACTTATCGGCGTAAAAGCCATGAGATGGGTCGCAAAAAGCATCCCGAAATGGGCAGAAAAGAAAGGAACTAAGGTCACCAACCACTATCTGGGCCAACTGATCAGAATGCAGGAAGAGATCGGCACAGGAGGAGGCGGTTTCAGGTTTATTTATGGTGCATTCCTTCAGGAAGCCGCTGTCATTCTTAAAAATGATGAATTAAAAGAGCTTTCAAAAGAAATTACAGCTATCGGAGATTTATGGAGAGACTTTGCCGTGGATATTGCCCGTGTTTACAAAAACAGAAACTCGAAAAGTGATATCTACAACAACCTTTCAAAATCCATGCTTCATATTGCTGATCTGGAAGAAGCTTTTTATAAAAAACTGAGAAAAGCGATCTGATATGGCAGAGAACGTGATTGAGATTAAAAATCTCTATAAAAAATATAAGAACTCCGAAGACTTTTCTGTCAACGATATCTCGCTGAATATAGAAAAAAACGAGATCTACGGAATTCTTGGTCCGAACGGGGCAGGAAAAACCACTTTGATTTCTATGCTTTCTGGATTGATCAAACCTACTTCAGGACAATTTACCATCAACGGGCTGTCTCCTCAGAAGGACAGCTTCAAGATCAAACAGATTATTGGCATTGTGCCTCAGGAATACGCCCTCTATCCGACTCTTACCGCTAAAGAGAACCTGATGTTTTACGGAAGTCTGTACGGCTTAAAGCATAAAGAGCTTAAGAAAGTGATCGATGAATCCTTAGAGATCATGGGACTTTCAAAGTTTGCCGATAAACAGGTAGAGCAATTTTCCGGAGGAATGAAACGCCGCTGCAACCTTATCGCAGGAACACTCCATAATCCGAAAGTTCTGTTTCTTGATGAGCCAACCGTAGGTGTCGACGTTCAGTCTAAAAAAGTGATCATCGATTTCCTGCAGGAGCTGAATAAAAACGGAACATGTATTATTTATACGTCTCACCACCTTTCCGAAGCGGAAGAATTCTGTACCAAGATCGCCATTATCGACCGGGGAAAGATTCACGCCATAGGAACACCGGAAGAACTTGTTTCACAGATTGCAAATGCTGAAAACCTGGAAGACGTTTTCATATCATTAACAGGAAAAGAATTAAGAGATGTTGTTGTATAAACTTTGGAGAAGCTTCGTGAAGGAAATCCTTCTTCTGAAGAGAGATATCGGGGGAATTGTCATTATTTTCGTCATGCCGCTGCTTTTAATTGTAACGATTACTTTAATTCAGGATTCTACCTTTAAAAATCTTGAAGGCTCAAAAATTCCGATTATTTTCATTGACAATGACAAGTCCGAGGTATCAAAAAGTATAAAACAGGAACTGGAAACCAGCAAAACATTCCAGCTGCTGACGAATTATAACGAAAAGTCAGCGCAGGATGCTGTGTTTTCCGGAGATTACCAGATGGCCATCGTTATTCCTGAAAATTTAACGAAAGATTTAAATTCAAATATTGATTCCAAAGTTCAGACGATCGTAAGCTCGTTTGGATTGGAAGGAGATTCCGCAGCGGTTAAAAAAACGGCTGTAAAAGCAAAAGAAATTCATCTGTATTTTGATCCTGCCACCAATGCAGGATTCAAAAACTCAGTCATGAATTCAGTGAATAAAATGGTTTTTGAGATTGAAAACAAAAAGATCTACAAAGCATTTCAGGACCAGCTGGGGACAGAGGAAAACCTTGAAGAAAACAAAAACCTGATCAGCTTTAAAGAGATCACCCCGAAAAAAGGAGCAATGGACGTGATGCCGAATTCTGTTCAGCACAATGTCCCTGCATGGACACTTTTTGCCATCTTCTTCATTGTAGTTCCACTTTCTATTAATTTAGTTAAAGAAAAAAGCCAGGGTACAAGCGTAAGAGCGAGAATCAGTCCCACCCCTTATTTTGTTCACATTTTAGGAAAAACATTCACTTACCTTATTATCTGTATCATTCAGTTTTTGCTGATGGTAACCGTAGGAATTTATCTTTTCCCGTATATGGATCTGCCCGCCTTTGATGTTTCAGGGAAAATGTTCCAACTTATTGTGGTAACTTTATTCTCAGGACTGGCAGCCATCGGATTTGGTGTTTTATTAGGAACTATTGCTGATACCCAGGAACAGTCTGCCCCTTTTGGAGCAACTTCAGTAGTTGTTCTGGCCGCGATCGGAGGAATATGGGTTCCCGTATTTTTAATGCCTGAATTTATGCAGACCGTGGCAAAATTTTCCCCAATGAACTGGGGCCTGAATGCCTACTACGATATTATTTTAAGAAACAGCGGTATCGGAGGAATTGCTAAAGAGCTTGCATTCCTTTTTGCCTTCTATATGGCCATGGTAGCTATTTCCATTTTTTACGAAAGAAAACAAAATGCAGTCTAAAGAAAACATATTGACCTGTACGGAAGAAGTAAGAGTAAGGTTCAACGAGACAGATCCGCTGGGCATTGTCTGGCACGGACATTATATCGTGTATTTTGAAGACGGAAGGGAAGCTTTCGGAAGAGAACACGGCCTCACCTATCTCGATATCCAGAGAGAAGGCTATGTGACTCCCATCGTAAAAAGTACCTGTGAACATTTTTTGCCATTAAAATATGGTGAAACATTCAGGATTGTTACCACTTTTGTGAATTCAGTATCTGCAAAACTGATCTATACCTACGAAATTTTCAACCAGAATAATCAATTGGTATGCAGTGGAGAAACCATTCAGGTATTCTTAGACAGCAATGGAAGCCTATGCCTGTATAATCCTGATTTTTTTCAGGCATGGAAAGATAAAATGGGATTGTAATGAAGAAGGAAACTTATATTACAGATTATAACTGCATCACTCCTTTAGGATTTGATGTTTCTTCCAATTGGAATCATCTGGTGGCAGGAAAATCAGGGGTAGTACTCCATAAGGTTATCGAAAATCAGGAAGCTTTTTACGCTTCAATCATTGATACAAAAAAGCTGGAAGAAGAATTTAAAAGCAATTTCGACAATCAGAATTTTACAAAGCTGGAAAAAATGTTTCTTCTGAGTTTAAAACCTCTGGTTGAAAAACATGAAATCACGGAGGAAACCGCTTTCATTCTATCAACAACCAAAGGAAATATCAGTTTATTAAAAAATCAGACTGAACTACCAGAAGGAGTCTATTTATCAAATTTAGCACAAAAAATTGCCAATTATTTCGGTTTCAAGACAAAACCTATTGTTGTTTCCAATGCCTGCGTCTCAGGAGTCATGGCTATTGCTGTGGCTAAAAACATGATTCAGGCAGGAAAATACAAAGATGCTTTCGTAATTGCCGGTGATGAAAGTTCTGAATTTGTTATTTCAGGATTCAACTCATTCCAGGCAATAGGCTCAGGACCTTGCAAACCCTATGATAAAAACAGGAACGGAATTAATATCGGTGAAGCTGCAGCAGCAGTTTATATAACTAGCAGCCATTCTGACGAAGGCATTTCACAAAACGAAAAATTCAGGTTTAAAGTGCTGGGAGACTCTGCCGTAAATGATGCCAATCATATTTCCGGACCTTCCAGGACAGGAGACGGGTTGTATGCCAGCATCAAAAATGCAATGACAGAAGCAAGCATCGCACCCAATCAGATTGATTATGTTTCTGCCCATGGAACCGCCACGCTGTACAATGACGAAATGGAAGCCATCGCTTTCAACAGAATGGAGCTTCAAAATATTCCATTAAACAGTATGAAGGGCTATTACGGACACTGTCTCGGCGCATCCGGACTTCTGGAAAGCATCATATCCATGGAAAGTGCCCGTCACGGAATACTGATTCCTTCAAAGAATTTTGAAGAAATGGGAGTTTCTCAGCCGTTGAATATCATCAGAGAAAATCTGCCCGCAACAATTCAATATATTTTAAAAACAGCTTCAGGTTTTGGAGGATGTAATGCAGCAATTATTTTAGAAAAATGTTAAAATGAAAATGATGAAGAAAACTGACAGCTGTACCATAGAACATTCAAAAATAACCGTTAACGGAAACCTTGTTTTTGAAAGCCAGAGCGAAACTTTTCATGACTTTGCCAAAGAAGCCTATAAAAGCATGGAGCTTAGCTACCCTAAGTTTCACAAGATGGATAATCTGAGTAAGCTTGCCTTTCTTGCCGCGGAAATGATTTTAAAAGATGATGATCACAGCAGAACAGCAGTGGTTCTTGCCAACAGGTCGTCAAGCCTGGATACCGATTTTAAATACCAGGAAAGCATCAATTCCCAGGAAAATTATTTCCCGAGTCCCGCTGTATTCGTTTATACGCTTCCTAACATATGCGTAGGTGAAATCAGCATTAAACATAAAATGCAGACCGAAAATGCCTTTTTCGTTTTGGATGAATTTGACGAGACATTTTTAAACAACTATGCAGAACAAATCCTGCTGTCCGGAAAAGCAGAAAAAGTTCTCTGCGGCTGGACAGAACTTTATCAGGAAAATTATAAAGCTTTTGTATATTTGCTAACCTTATAAAAATGTAACAATATAACAGTGTAGCAATGTAACAATTATTGATAAACTGATACATTGGTAAATTTAAATAATTATGGAAAACTTAAAAACAGAATTGAAACACAAAATCATTGAAGTCCTTAACCTCGAAGATGTTTCTGTAGAAGAGATCAAAGATACGGATCCGTTATTCGGAGGAGGTCTGGGCCTTGATTCTATCGATGCTCTGGAACTGATTGTTCTTCTTGATAAAGATTATGGGATCAAATTGGCCGATCCTAAAAAAGGAAAGGAAATTTTCCAGTCTATCGATACAATGGCTGCATTCATTGAAGAGAACAGAACGAAATAATTTATTCAATATATCAATCTAACAGTGTAACAATGATTGGTAAACTGTTAGATTGATATATTGTTACATTATACAATAAAATGAGTCGAAAAATTGCCATAACAGGAATGGGCATCATTTCCTCCATCGGAAACAATGTGGAGGAAAATTTTATTTCGTTAAAATCCGGAAAACACGGAATTTCAGACATTGAAATGTTTGAAACCCGCCATGCCGGATCTATAAAAACGGGCGAAATAAAATGGTCTAATGAAGAGCTTGTCCGAAAACTTCAGCTGCCTGAGGACAATAATGTAACAAGAACTTCTTTATTAGGAATGATTGCCGCAAAAGAAGCCGTAGAATCTGCCGGAATTTCAGATATTAATGAATATAAAACCGGGTTGATCTCTTCCACCAGTGTAGCCGGAATGGATATTACTGAAAGGTATTTCTACTCTTACGAAAACTTTCCTGAAAAGCAAAAATATATCGATGCTCATGATGCAGGTAATTCCTCATTAGCTATCGCGGATTATCTCGGTTTAAAAGGCATGGTTTCCACCATCAGTACAGCATGCTCTTCAGCCGCCAATGCGATTATGATGGGAGCAAAACTCATAAAAAACGGGGTTCTGGACCGCGTCATCGTTGGAGGAACAGATTCTCTTTCAAAGTTTACGTTGAACGGATTCAATACCCTGATGATTCTCACAGATTCTTACAATACTCCTTTTGATAATGATAGAAAAGGTCTGAATCTTGGTGAGGCAGCTGCTTTTATCGTTCTTGAATCTGATGAGGTGGTAAAAAAAGAAAACAAAAAAGTGCTGGCTTATCTTTCAGGCTACGGAAATGCCAATGATGCCCATCATCAAACTGCATCATCAGAAAACGGACAAGGCGCTTTTCTGGCCATGCAACAGGCATTTAAAATATCCGGGTTAGCAAAGGAAGAGATAGATTATATCAATGTTCACGGAACAGCCACTCCTAATAATGATTTATCGGAAGGAATTGCTATGATCAGAATATTTGGCGACGGTCAGGTACCTGAATTCAGTTCTACCAAAGCTTTTACAGGACATACTCTGGCAGCAGCAGCAGGAATTGAATCGGTATTCTCTATTTTGGCGATACAGTACGGTGTCATTTTCCCGAATCTTAATTTCAAAACGAAAATGGCAGAATTTGATTTAACTCCGGTTACAGAATTGAAAGAGAAAAACATCAACCATGTTCTTTCCAATTCATTCGGATTTGGTGGTAACTGTTCTACTTTAATTTTCTCAAAATCATGAGTGCAGTATACATCAACAGTGCATCCTGTATTTCAGTACAGGACACATTAAAAGAAAATTTCTTCCAGGATCTTAAGGCTGACCAGTCTGCTCAGATTTTAAAAGCAGTAGAGCCTAATTATAAGGAATTCATTCCGCCTGCAATGAGCAGAAGAATGTCTAAAACCGTAAAAATGAGTTCCGTAGCTTCACATCATGCTTTAAAAGAAGCCGGAATTGAACAGCCGGATGCTATTATTGTAGGAACGGGAATGGGCTGTTCGCAGGATTCCGAAAAATTTCTTAAAAATGTGATTGATAATAAGGAAGAGTTTCTTACTCCAACATTTTTTATTCAATCAACTCATAATACCGTTGCAGGGCAGATTGCCCTGGGACTTCAATGCCATGCGTACAATTTCACGTATGTCAATACCTCTTCATCATTGGAATTTTCATTCCTGGATGCCAAGCTTCAGATCAATGACGGAGAAGCTGACAATATACTTGTAGGAGCTGCTGATGAGCAGACTAACAGAACTATGGAGCTTTACTGTCTTAACAATACCATAAAAAAAGAAGAAGATCTTCCTGCTGATTATCTACATTCAGAGACGGATGGAGTGATCTGGGGTGAAGGTGCTGCCTTTTTTGTTTTAGGAAAAGAGAAGACTGAAAATTCCTATGCTAAACTCAAAGATATTCAGATTATCAACAGATTAGACATAGAAGAAGTACCATCTTTTATAGCAAATTTCTTGACCAAAAACAATGTAAAACATGAAGACATTGATGTCGTGATCTTAGGTTTTAGCAGCGATGCAGCATCTGATGTGTACTATGCAAAAGCAATGGATGTATTTCAAAATTCTGCTTTGCTGTATTATAAGCATTTAAGTGGGGAATTCAATACAGCCAGCGGTTTTTCGACATTTATGGCTTGCCATATTCTGAAAGAGCAGCAGATTCCGGGAGTGATGAGGATCAATCCGGAGAAGAAAGCAGAAATCAGAAATATTCTTCTTTATAATCATCTGGCTGGAAGCGATCATAATCTTACATTATTGGAAAGAGCTTAAAGAGAAGGAGCGAATTTGTACATTTGCTTATGTAGTAAAAACTCAAAATAACAGAAGATGAAACACTACCCATTCATTCTATTTTATCTTTTCTGCAATGCGTTCATTTATGCATTTCACGGAAGCTTTTGGGTTTATATCGCTTGTTTTCTGGCCTTTTCCGCAGTTGTTGTATGGGGATCTTTTGATATAAGACTGGGATACTTTGTCAACAGCATTACTCATAAAAGAACGAAAATCAACGAAGTTGCCCTGACTTTTGATGACGGACCAACTGAATTTACCCCTCAGTTTTTAGATCTGCTTAAAGAACATCAGATAAAGGCTACCTTCTTCTGCATAGGAAAACAGATTGAAAAATATCCTGAAATATTTCAAAGAATTATTGCTGAAGGCCATACCGTTGGAAATCACACCTTTTCCCATTCGAACAATACAGGTTTCTTATCTGCTTCAAAAATGACAGCGGAAATTGAGAAATGTGATGAGATAATGGCAAAAGCAGGCCATATAAAAACTGATTTATACCGGCCTCCTTTCGGCGTTACCAATCCGAGTATTGCCAAAGCTATTAAAAGAACCCATAAAAAAAGCATCGGCTGGAATATCCGTTCACTGGATACAGTGACAGACGATGAGAAGAAAATTTTTAAAAGAATAACAAAAAGCCTGAAGAAAGGAAGTATTATTCTGCTTCATGACACTTCAGAAAAGACTTATCATGTATTGGCAGATTTATTGTTATTTTTGAGGAATAAAAAATATTCGACATTTACGGTCGATTCAATTACAAAATCAAAGTAAAATGATTAAAAATATTGCTTTTGGAGCATTTTTATTAGTTTCCAGCTTCATTTCTGCACAGATGACAGCAATGTCAGCAGGGGAAGCAAAAGCATTTGTCACCAAAGTTTCTTCTGAAACCCAGCAAATCAAAACAATGCAAAGTGATTTCACCCAAACCAAAAAAATGGATTTTCTGGATAAAAATATTGTCACCTACGGCAAAATGTCGTTGAAAACCCCGAATATGTTGAGCTGGAAATACACAAAACCTTACCAGTACGGAGTTGTTTTTAAGGACAATAAAATTTTCATCAACGATCAGGGGAAAAAATCGTCTGTCGATGCCAAGAGTAAGACATTTGAAAAGATCAATAAGCTAATTGTAGGAAGCTCGAATGGGAAAATGTTCAGCGATCCTGAATTTGCTGTTTCCTATTACAAAAACGGAAATTTCAACGTAGCAAAATTCACCCCGAAATCTGCTCAGTTGTTGAAATATATCAAACAGATCGAACTGCATTTTCCAAAGAATCAGTCTACAGTTTCACAGGTTAATATGACGGAAGCATCGGGGGACACCACTAATATTGTTTTCAAAAATACCAAGATCAATGCAGCGATTGCAGCTTCAGAGTTTAGTTTATAGTCTGTTTGTTTTGCTGTTTATTTCCTGCAAAAGCTACAAACTTACAGACGTAAAACCGGTTCAGGATTCTGAAAAAACAGTTGAAAATTTATATTTTTCTTCCGGTGAAGACTATGTTTATAAATGTCAGATGGATATTTATAAAAATCATGTAAGCGGTATTCTGATCATTAAAAAGCTTAATGAAACGACCCATCGTGTAGCTATGACCTCGGATTTTGGGAATAAATTAATTGATTTTGAGATCTCCGAAAATGATTTTAAACTGAATTACGTTCTCCCGGACCTGGACAAAAAGATCGTTATTAATTTTTTAGAAAATGACTTCCGGGAGTTGCTGAAAAAACAATACCCTGTGAATGAATCGTTTGAAAACAGCAATTCTAAAATTTATTCGTCAAAAGCCGGCAATAAAACCTATTATCTGTTTTTCAATAAAGAAAACGGGCTGTTAAAAGAAATCGTCTACACAAAAAATAATAAGGAAAAAATTGATTTTACTTTTGAGGCAAAAAAACATATCTTCGCGGATAGCTTAAACCTCCAGCATAAGGATTTTAAGATCAATATAAAACTAATTCAAATAACCGAAACCGAACAGAATTAACATGAAAAAGCTTCTATTCTTAGTCGCAGCCTTAATTTCAAGCCTGTCTTTTGCGCAGGTAACTTTTACACCGGGAATCAGAGCAGGAGCCAATTTCTCTCATTTTTCGAACAGTGAAGAATTTAACTATTATTATCTGGAAGAATTTCCCAATGCTGCAGAGCCTTATCTGGATTATAAAACGAAAACAGATTTTTATATCGGATTTATAGGGAACATCCGTCTTGCAAAATTTTATGCTTTGCAGCCGGAGATCAACTATTCCAGACAGGGAGCAAAAATAAGTACGAACGTTAATAACTGGGACGGAAAAACGCTTTCTGTATCTTATCTGGGATTGCAGCTTATCAATAAATTCTATTTCAATCAGTTCAATGTACATGTTGGGCCAACTTTGGAATTTGTAGTAGACAAAAAGAATTTTGACCCTGAAAATGAGATCGACCTGGGAATTACTGCCGGTTTGGGCTACGACATCACTAAAAACTTTGGCATCGAAGCCAGGATAAAAAAAGGCTTTATTCCTGTAGACAGCTATAACAGAAATCACTCTAATGTTGTTTTCCAGACAGGGCTTTATTATACATTTAATCTGAAAAAATAAGATCATGCAGACCATTCTTACAGACTTTTACACTTTAGAATCTTATGAAAAAGCAGAAAACGGAAGTTTTACGGCTTATATTCACCTGAATAAAGATCATGATATTTTTAAAGGCCATTTTCCGGGTAATCCGGTAACACCGGGTGTCTGTATGATGCAGATCGTAAAAGAGCTGACGGAAGAATTCACCGGCTCCAAGCTATTTCTGAAAACAGCTTCAAATGTAAAGTTCATGGCTATTATCAATCCTTTTGAAACACCGGACCTGAAGCTTCAGCTGGATATTACTGAAAATGAAGAAGATGTTAAAGTAAAAAATACAACCTCTTTTGGCGAGACTATTGCATTAAAAATGTCTGTAAGCTATAAAAAAATACTTTCATGAAACTTTTTCTCTCCCTCATAACCGCTTTTATTTTTTTCTTTCAAAGTGATTTAGAAAACCTGAGAAGCAGCTACGCAAAAGCGAATCAATCTAATGCCAATACAGAAGCATTCATTCATCTTGCAGAAAAACAATCTGGTTCGGACGCTATAACCAGTGGTTATAAAGCCGCAGCAAAGATTATGGAAGCAAAGGTTACCAAGAACAACAGGAAGGCTCTTGTAAAAAGTGGAGCTACCAGCCTTGAAAGCATTATCAAAAGTAACCCGAATAATATAGAACTTCGACTGATCAGGCTGAGTGTGCAGGAGAATATTCCAAAAATAGTAGGATACAGAAGCAGCATGAAAGAAGATAAAACATTCCTTATCAATAATTACAGTAAGCAGAACGCAACTCTGAAAAGTTATGTAAAAAAGTTTGCGATGCAATCTAAATCCTTTACAGATACTGAAAGAGCTACTATAAAATAAAAAAATGACCCTTCCTGAAGTACAAAATGTAATTTCTGAAAAGAAGATCTGCATTTTAATACCTACCTACAATAATGAGAAAACTCTGAAAAGAGTGATAGACGGTGTCTTGCACTATACCGGAAGTATTATTGCAGTTAATGACGGTTCTACAGATTCTACTTCACAAATATTAACACAATATCCTCATATAGTGGTAATCTCACTGCCTGAGAACAAAGGCAAGGGAAATGGGCTTAAAACAGGCTTCAGAAAAGCGAAGGAACTGGGCTATCATTATGCCATCACCATTGATTCTGACGGGCAGCATTATCCGGATGATATTCCTGTATTTGTAGAAGCTCTGCTTAAAGAAGATAAGGATGTACTTCTGATTGGCAACCGCAACATGTCACAGGACGGAATTCCTAAAAAAAGCAGTTTTGGGAACAGATTTTCTAATTTCTGGTTCTGGTTTGAGACCGGAATAAAACTTGAGGACACCCAATCCGGCTATAGATTATATCCGTTACTGAGAATTCCGAAAAAATATTATACGCCGAAATTTGAATTCGAGATCGAGATTATCGTTAGGACAGCCTGGAGACATGTTCCCGTAAAAAATGTCCCGATAAAAGTTTTGTATGACCCTGCAGAACGGGTTTCACATTTTAGACCGTTCAAAGATTTCACACGGATCAGCATCCTGAATACTATTTTGGTGGTTATAACCCTGCTTTACATTATTCCGAGAAATTTCGTGAATAATTTCAAA
This sequence comes from Chryseobacterium lathyri, assembly GCF_030812195.1. Classification (GTDB taxonomy): domain Bacteria; phylum Bacteroidota; class Bacteroidia; order Flavobacteriales; family Weeksellaceae; genus Chryseobacterium; species Chryseobacterium lathyri_A. The sequence continues at coordinate 1,044,625 of NZ_JAUSSF010000002.1, read as the reverse complement.
AAAAAAAGCTTTAAAAGGTTCTTAAAAGAAGATGTCCTGGAAAGTGACGGCAGTAACCGGACAAAAGCATTCTCAATCGCTCTCGGTGTTTTCATAGGACTTTCTCCTTTCTGGGGATTTCACACGTTGCTTGTCATCTCACTGTCCGTTCTTTTTAAGCTGAATAAAGTCCTGGCTTTTATAGCCTCCAACGTTAGTCTTCCGCCGTTCATTCCTTTAGTGATTGCCGCTTCTCTATTTTTAGGATCCCCTTTTGTACATGGTGACAGTAATATTTTGAGCAGCGAACTCGATTTTCAATTGATCAAGAATAATCTTCTTCAGTATGTGATCGGAAGTGCTATTCTGGCTACTTCTATGTCTGCTCTCTGCGGAATTATAACCTTTATTTTCTTAAATAAGCTGAATCCGGAAAACAATTAATTAGCTCATGTAATTATTTGAAGACAACACCGGAAAACGATAACGGACTCATAATCAGGGTAACAAATATGGACAGAATGATCAGAACCAACTGGTATTGATAATAGGTTTTTGCTTTATCTTCTTCTTTCACTTCAAAAGTAAATCTTATCTTATCCGGCTTCCTGATGATCAACCAGATAAATACCAAAATAATAAGGTTTAGCACAATGGGTGCAAAAAGAAACAATTTGCTTCCGAACCCGTCATTCTTGCCTCCATATCCATGAATAGGTATGATATCCGGAATAGAACTGTATTTGGTAAGCAGATAAACGGTATAACCAATAATGATGATAAAAGGAATACAGAACAGCAATTTTATGTTTTTTGGGGTCATTTTAGCTTTTTTAAAGTTTTCTTCAGGTATTTTTCCACATTTTGCCTGTCCGGAACTGTGGTAATTTCTTTTGTCAGGGCCTTTTCAAATTCGACCTTCGCTTTTGAAAATTCGTTGATACCAAAGTAATATCTCCCGGCCTGATAATAGACCAACCAATAATCCGGGTTCATGGATTGATAATAAGGAATAAAATCATCACTTAACGCTATGCCTTCTTTGTTGTTTATAGCGGCACTAACTTCTGTCCCTAACATCTTAGATATTTCATAATTATTGAATTCCTCCGAATCTGCAAAAGGATCTCTGGCAATATTCAGTTCTGTTTTTGCCATTAAACTTTCTTCCAATTTTTTTCCGGAAAAGATCTCATTCAGATCATAACAGACAAATTCTCCCAGCTGATAAGGATTTGAAGACACCCACACCAGTCTTTTTTCAGGTGAGAATATGACGGCATGATGGGCCAGCAACTGGTTGATTGCTTTTTCATTCCCGTAGCCTATCTTTTGGTCTTTTAATCCGGATTTATCCCGTAAAATGGCTGCCATTTTTTCAGGGTTCAATTTTTTCTTTTCCTCGAGAAGCTCCTGAAGTTTTTCGTAGCGGTACTCCGAATGGCTTTCTACAATATGTTTCTGGTTTCTTTTATCATTCTTATAGGCTTCCGACTGAAAATGATTGGTACAAAACACTCTGCTGGTATTTTCGACTCTGTACACTCCAAAATTTTCAGGGGAAACCTCAATGATCACTGCATTTTTATCATGAGCGCTTCCAACCAGAATGGATTCTGAAACGAAAACCTTTCTTTTTTTTGCAATCGCGATGGCCTCATCAATATTTTTTGCATACTGCAGGATTTCCCGTGTCACAAGAGAGATAGGCGTCTTGGCGGTTAGAGGAATTTTAGATTTCCCGGCATTGATTGTCACGGTTATTCCTTCTTTATTCATCCCGGAAACTACACCTATCATTCCCGGCCAGCTTACGGACATGTAGGGAATTCCTGTTTCCGGTTCTACAAACTCGATCAGTTTATTTTTAGCAAAATCGTCTCCCACATAAAAATCGAAATTTCTGCCTATCAATAGCCGGCCGTCTTCTGTATTTTCATTCCAAACAGCCAGTGAGGTACAGCCTACCATAGCCAGATCCTGCATGGCATGGCCTATATCGTGAGCACCGTGAAGATACAGGTTGCGAAGGTATTTTGGTGCAATAAAATTGTATTTGTCAGAAGAATACTGAGATAATCCGTACAATTCTGCCTGATAATCTTCTCTTACGTTCAGGTACATTTTCCTGTTGTACCATTTTAAAAATCCGCGAAGAAGTTTCTGTTTAAATTTGGAGGGAACAAAGCCTTCGACTTTGGAAAAAAAAATCTCTTCCTGCTTCTGCATAAGGCTTTGAGTTAAAGCTCCGTTATTATATCCGAGCTGCAATGGGTTTCCTTTAATATAGAGCTCCCAAAGCTGCTGTTTATTTTTGGTTAAATAATTCCGGTTAAAGGTAAATGTAGAATCGTTGATTTTATTGACCTTTGGTGTTTCAAGCGTATACGTACTGACCTCAGGAATATGATGGACCGATTTCGAAATTCCGCATGAAGTAAGGGAAAGGATAAGGATCAGCCGAATTCCCCGGAATGCCGCAGCAAATCTGTTATTTTTTTTCATGGGTATTCATCATTTGTTTCAGGCATTCATCTACAATCTCTTTTCCAAGAATTTCAGCACAGGTATTGAATGCACCGATCGTTACCCCCAGAATTCCGTGCATATTGACGGACTGGCCGGTAAGGAACAGATTATCGGTCTTGGTACGGGGGGAAACCATTGTTTTTAGAGGATTATCTGAGTTTTTCATGTATCCGTACATATTTCCTTCAAAACTCCCGATATAGTCCCTGTAAGACAGCGGAGACGAAGTGTAGATGCTTTTAATGGAATGTCTGAGGTTCGGAATTTTCTTTTCTAATGCAGAAATCATTTTTTCTGCTTTTTCCAGCTTGAACTGTTCATATTTCAATCCTCTTTCGTGCTGTTCAGCAACCGTATTTACAGTTTTCTCCCAGAATTTAACCTCATCAAAATCCATATAAGAGATTGCTGTAAGGCTTTCCGCGTAATCAGGATGATGCTTTGAAGGTGTGGAGGAAAGCATATAGGTTTCCGGCCAGTTTTCTTTTTTGTAACGGAATGCATTCCAGACCATTTCTTCTGAAGAATAATGGTAAATATTGTAATTAAAATTCGGAAGCGACTGTGGTTTTAAAATGAGATAAACACTGAAGCAAGACGAAACAGGTTCCCAGCTCAGAACTCTGTTCAGAAATGATTTTCTCAGTCTTTCTTCTCCAACCAGCTTAATGAAGGAACGGATTTCTATGTTTGAAATAAATTTCTTCGCTGCATATTCTTTCCCAGCCTTCGTTTTTACGGAAGACAGAGCTCCGGATTCATTAAAGATAAATCCGGAAACCTCGGAGTGCTTATGCACTTCTGCACCATACTGACGCAGTTTTTTGATCAAAAGCTTAGTGATCTGGCTTCCGCCTTTCACACATTTGTAGGCACTCTGAATGTAAGAATTTACGGTCAGTGCATGAACATAAAACGGTATATTTTCGGAATCTCCCCCATATAAAAAATTGGAACCCAGTAATACGGCCTGTAATTTTTTATCCTGGGTAACAGATTCTATGAATCTTTTGGTATTGAGGTGAAGGATTTCTTCATTGTAGTTATCTTTCCCGATTACCTGATATCTTGGAAACTGGGCACAAACATACTGGATCTCTTCACAATAGCTTTCAAGGTTTTGTTTTTCGTTGGGAAAACAGGCTGTGAGCTGTTCAATAAAATTTTCATAGCCCTGGGCATGAGGATATTCAATATTTTCATCACCAAAAGAGATCCTGTCGTAGCCATCTTCATTCAGTTGATGAAGCTCCAGATCATCCATAATCTCAAGATAGGAAAAGAACTGATGAAGATTCTGTCCCTTTGAAAGGCCACCCAGATAATGAACTCCGGTATCGAAGATGAGTTTTTCCCTTGAAAAAGTCTGCAGATTTCCTCCATACTGGTTATTTTTCTCCAGGACACAGACTTTCAGACCTTCTTTCGCCAAAATTAGAGCCGAAACAAGACCTCCCAATCCGCTGCCGATCACAAGTATGTCGTATTCTTTTTTCAAAGGAGAAAAGCTGTGTTTTTATTTCAAAAATTAAGAAATCCAGCGATTAGGAAATAATACCTGAACCTGAATAAAAGGTTCAAATAGCCAATTTCTGAATTTATTTAACGATTTGAGTTTATTAATTAGTTTTCAGGGATAAAATTAGAAAAATTAATCAATATCATCCCAAAAATCGAAATAATTGAACCACTGAAGGGGATATTTTCTGATCATGGTTTCAAGATTCTGAACATAGGAATTGAGAAGTCCCTGAGAATCACGGTTTTTAATGTTTTTTGCGACTCTTGCATACAAATGATAATGAAGATTTTTTTCTTTCATCACATACACATAAACCACAGGAACGCCAAGTCGTGAAGCGATGAGGAACGGACCAGCCGGAAATTTTGCACTTTTTCCCAGCAAATCAGCTTCGAGATATTTTGAACCTTCGAAATAACGGTCCCCTGTGAAGCAGATCAGCTCATTATTTGACAAAGCCTGGTTGATCTCAAAAATATGCGACATATCGTCTTTGACATAAATAAACTTGATATTACTCTGTTTTACAGCAACGCTTTCGAGATATTCTTTAATGACCGTCACTTCCTGATCTGTGGTGACCAGATTGATCTGGCAGTCGAAATCAATGTCAGCAAAGAAATGCTCTGCTATTTCAAAATTTCCGATGTGGGCACTGATAAGAACTCCTCCTTTTTTTTCAGCCAAAAGATTGGTAAGGTTTTCAACCCCATCAAATTCGTAGGTATATTTTTCTCTTAAGCCGGCAGAAATCGCAGTTTTATCGATAAGTACTTTGCCGAAGGTAAAATAGCTTTTAAATACGGAAGATTTTGATTTCCAGTATCCGTAATGAAGTCTTTTCTGAAAATAGTAAAAGATATAGCGGTTGCTCTTTTTCAGGAATAGAAAGTAATAGGAAGCTACAAAATAGAGCACAAAATATGAACTCCGGAGCCCGATATTTCTAATACACCAAACAAATATTTTATATCCTGCTATGGTTCCTTTAGATTTACCTTTCCACTTGTTCATACCTTAATTCACCAATTTATCAGTGTACCAGTGTAACAATATTTCGGGTGAAGTCATTGTTACACTGGTACATTGTTTTATTGTTACATTATTAAAAGAATAAAGTTCAATCGATAGTTATGCGTTTTTTTCAGCAATCTTATGTTCAATAGTTGTATAGAAATCATCAAACGTGACCATTTTTTTAAAATCTGCCTCTCCTAATTTCACTCCAAAATTAGATTCAATAACCACGACCATATCAATATAGTCCAGACTGTCCAGCCCGAGCGTTTTTTTCAGGTTGGCATCATTGCTGATCTCATCACCATCCACTTCAAATTCGTTTATTAAGAAATCATTAACGATGTCAACAATTTTTTCCCTTTCCATGTTTTTAATCAAATTTTTTAACTATTAATGCGGAGTTGGTTCCCCCAAATCCGAAAGAATTTGACAAAAATACGTCAATTTTTTGATTTTTCGTTTTTGAGACTAAATTTATCTTTTTCGCCTCATCGTCAGGGTTTTCCAGGTTGATATTCGGTGCAACGAAATCATTCTGCATCATCAGAATTGAGTAAACAACTTCACTTGCTCCCGCCATCCAGCATTCATGACCGGTCATAGACTTGGTGGAACTTACAGGAACCTCACTTCCGAAGATCTCGTGGATCGCCTTGGCTTCATTAGCATCGCCAATCGGTGTGGAAGTTGCATGAGCATTGATATAGTCTATATCTTCTGCTTTTAATCCTGACTGTTTTAGGGCTCTGTCCATCGCTAAAGCCGGACCGTCAACATTAGGCGTTGAGATGTGTCCGCCGTTTGAAGAGAAACCATAACCTACGATCTCTGCAAAAATAGTCGCACCTCTTTTCTGGGCAGATTCTAAGCTTTCTACAATAAGGCTGGCAGCTCCTCCACTTGGGATAAGTCCGTCTCTTCCTGAATCAAAAGGTCTTGAGGCTTTCGTTGGTTCATCTTCTCTTACGGAGAAAACACCCAGTCCGTCAAAACTTGCCATTGAGTATTTATTGGTTTCCTGGGCACCTCCACAGATGATCATATCCTGAAAACCATTCCTGATCATCATATAGGCAAGTCCTAATGAATGTGAACCGCTGGCACAGGCTGCACTGATGGTAAGATTGATTCCTTTCAGCTTAAAGATGGTTGAAAGGTTCATTGTTACTGTAGAGTTCATTGATTTAAAGATCGCTCCGGATCCCATCAATGTTGTATCTTTTTTTTCCCTGGCAATGTCGATAGATTCTACTACTGCCTGAGAAACACTGTCGTTTCCGTATAAAATGCCTACTTCATGATTGTCCAGGAAATCCTGGTCTAAACCCGCCTGTTTAAGCGCATCACTGGTAGCAAGATAAGCATATTCGCTCTCTTCGCCCATGCTTACACGCTGGCGTCTGTTAAGTAGGTTCTTAAGATCCGGCTTCGGTACTACGCCCGTAAGGCCCGACCTGAATCCGAATTCTTTTCTTTCCTGTACCAAAGCAATACCGGACTTTCCTTGATATAGGGATTCCTTGACTTCTTCCAAAGAGGTCCCGATGCAAGAATAAATTCCCATTCCGGTAATTACAACCCTATTTTCCATGAGTTCTATTAATTTAACAGTGTATCAGTTTAACAATGTAACAATCTAATTGAGGTCACAGCAATATTGTTACACCGGTACATTGTTATATTGTTACATTATTTTTTATTATTAAGAGTAAATTCCTCCGTTAATGTTCACTATTTCACCGGTAATATATGACGCTTTTCTTGAAGCTAAAAACGCAACCAGATCCGCTACTTCTTCCGCTTCTCCAAACCTGTTGGCCGGGATCATTGCTTTAAGCTCGTCTTCATTGAAGTCCTGGGTCATATCTGTTCTGATGAATCCGGGGGCTACTGCATTTACCGTAATATTTCTTTTAGCCACTTCCTGTGCAAGGGCTTTTGTAGCACCTACCAAAGCTCCTTTTGCTGCAGAATAATTAGTTTGTCCTGCCGTTCCTTTTACCCCGGAAACAGAAACCATATTGATGATTCTTCCGTATTTATTACGAAGAAGTTTCTGGATAAAGAAATTGGTTACGTTGAAAAAGCCGTTCAGACTTGTGTTGATCACACTGTTCCAGTCTTCGCTTTGCATCCACATGAACAAACCGTCTCTTGTAATACCGGCGTTATTTACGATCACCTCAACAATTGCATCCGGATTGGCGTCCTGCCATTGAGTCAAAACATTCAGGCTTTCTTCGGCATTGGCTACGTCAAATTTCAGGATCTCTCCCGTAGCGCCCAGCTCCTGTATTTTAGCCAAAGTTTCCTTTGCTGCCACTTCATTTGAAGCGTAGTTGATGAGTATATGATAATTTTTTTCTTCCGCCAGTTTTATACAGACTGCTCTTCCAATTCCCCTGGAGCCGCCTGTTACAATTGCACATTTCATGTGTTAGTGTTTAGTTAGTTTTAGTTTTTTTAAAGTTAGGTTTTTTATCCTTAGCTGTATGACAATTCAGTATCACTGATAATTACATGGTCTTTAAATATTTTTTCACTTCCTCTAGATACGGATACATCACCATGTCATCAGAGAATGCAGGAATTATCTTTCTTATTTCGTCATACAGTTCTTTGGTAGAAGACGAAACTTTATCCTGAAAACCAAGGTATTCAACAGCCTGGATGATAGTAATGGCTTCAATGGCCAGTACTTCAAATGCATTTTCGATCACTTTTCTACAGATCACTGCTGCATTGGTTCCCATGCTTACAATGTCCTGATTATCATTATTATTAGGTATACTGTGTACATACATGGAATTCGAAAGCATCTGGCTCTCCGCCGTTGTAGATGTTGCCGTAAACTGAACGCCCTGCATACCGAAATTGAACCCTAATTTACCCAAATTTACAAAAGGAGGCAATATTTCATTGATCTTTGCATTTAAAAGGTAGTTCAACTGTCTTTCTGCAAGCATTGTCAGCTTCGTAACAACAATTTTCAGCTTATCCATTTCCAGCGAAATATAGTCACCGTGGAAGTTTCCGCCATGATATACATGTTGATCTTCTACATTGATGATTGGGTTATCATTGGCCGAGTTGATCTCATTTTCAAGAACCTTTTCAGCATATTCCAGAGTATCCAGAACCGGTCCCAGAATCTGAGGGACACATCTTAAAGAATAATATTCCTGAACCTTTTCCTTAAATACTTTTTCCTGCTCTTCAAAGTGGGTATAAAGATGGTCTTCTCTTTTTCTGATCAGTTTACTGTCTGCTAAATGTACACGCATTCTCTCGGCTACCTTCTGCTGACCGTAATGTTTTTTTGTACCGTTCAAAGCCTCTGAAAGATGATCATCATATGCCTGAACAATCTCATTGATGGCACAGGAAAGTCTGATTGAAATATCTGTTAACTGATTCGCTTTATAGGCATTAACGATTCCTATCCCGGACATCACAGAAGTCCCATTCATCAGGGCAAGGCCTTCACGGATCTCTACCTTGATAGGCTCTAATCCTTCAGCTTCAAAAACATCTTTTGTCGCTTTTCTTTCGCCATTATAAAAAACTTCCCCTTCTCCTATCAGAACCAAAGCGAGGTGGGCAAGCTGTACCAAATCTCCACTTGCTCCTACTCCTCCGTGTTCAAAGATCAAAGGTGTAATATCCCTATTAATCAATTCTTTAAGCAAATGAATAACAGATTGATGCACCCCTGAATTCCCCAATGAAAGTGTATTGAGCCTTGCCAGCATACAGGCTTTTACTTCCTGGGCAGGCAGCGGGTTTCCGATTCCTGAGGAGTGGCTTCTGATCAGGTTATATTGAAGCTGATGGGTATCTTCATCACTGATTTTGAACTGAGCCATCGGCCCAAAACCGGTATTGACGCCATATATTACTTTATTTCTCGAAAATTCCTTTAAAAACTGAAAACTTGCTTCTACTCTATCCAAAAGTGATTCGTTCAGTTCAATTTTTCCGTTCTCAATGATAATTTTTTGAAAATCCTTCAGTTCTAAAAAGTTATTTATTTTCATCAATTAAAAGTAATAGTTGCTAATTTTGTAAAATATTAATTAATTGTCACTAATTTTGCGGCAAAGATAGAAGTTATTATTAAAATAAAAAATCAAGATGAGCAAAGAATTTGTTGATGTTCTTGTAATCGGTGCTGGACCTTCGGGATGCGTATCTTCTTCATACTTAAAGAAAAACAATATCAACGTTAAGGTTGTGGAGAAGGCAAAATTCCCCAGACTGGTCGTTGGAGAAAGCTTAATTCCCAGGGTAATGGATCATTTTGATGAGGCAGGACTTTTTCCGGCTTTGGATAAAATGGGCTTTGAAAAAAAGCTGGGAGCGCGCTTTTTACGGGGCGATGAAGTCTGCATTTTTGATTTCAGCAACAAGTTTGGAGAGGGCTGGGACTGGACCTGGCAGGTTCCGAGAGCTGATTTTGATAATACACTTGCGCAGGAAGTGATTAATAAAGGCATTGATCTGGAATTTGAGACGGAAGTCACTGATATTCAATTCAACGGCACAGATTCTATCACGACTGTAAAAACCAAGGGCGGAGAGACAAAAGAGATCCATGCTAAATTCGTGATCGATTCAAGCGGATATGGGAGAGTACTGCCAAGGCTCCTTGATCTTGAAAAACCTTCAAAACTTTCTCCGCATTCTGCTATTTTCTCGCATGTAGAAGATACCAACAGAGAGGAGGGTGAGGAAGGTACTTTGATTTCTTTTGATATCATTGAAACTGAAGTATGGCTTTGGGTAATTCCTTTTTCCAATGGAAACACAAGCGTGGGCATTGTAGGCCCTACAGAATATATTGAAAAACTGTCTGAAAATGAAAATACAACAGAAGCATTAAGGAAAGCTATTTCCCTTTCTGATTATTATGTAAAACGTTTCGGCAATGTAGATTTTATTTTTGAACCAAGACATCTGAAAGATTATTCCTGCTCGGTAAAACAATTGTTCGGAGACGGATATGCTCTGACCGGAAACGCTTCTGAGTTTCTTGATCCTGTTTTCTCTTCGGGAATGGCATTTGCCACAGAATCGGGAATGCTTGCTGCAAAATTAGCTTTAAGACAGCTTAACGGTGAAAAAATCGACTGGCAGAAAGAATACACGGATTATATTCTTTATGGTGTAGATGTTTTCACAACTTATGTAAAGGAGTGGTATACCGGGAATCTTCAGGAGCTATTTTTCCACAGACCTGAAAATGAAGATGTAAAAAGGAAAATATGTGCGGTTTTAGCAGGTTATGTCTGGAATAAAGACAATCCTTTTGTAAAAAAGCACGATACGGTTATTAAAAATCTTGCGAACCTCATCAAAACAGAGAAACAGCAGGAACAACCATAAAAAAAGCGGTCAGAAAATTTTCAGACCGCTTTTGTTTTTATTTCAAATCTCTTTCGATTCTCTGAGCAAGGGTTTTGCCTGTTTTAGCAAAACCCTCTCCTACTCTGGTTTCGTTATTAAAATTACTTCCCCACTGATCTCCAGGAGCATCTGTACTTTCAATATCGCACAACACCTTTTTAGAATCTGTTTCTACAAAAGTAAGTTGCGTGGTCACTTTTGCAGGCTGCTTCATAATTCCTGCATCCCAACCCGGATAAATCCATTTTACTTTAACAATTAATGTATATAGACTTTGAGTATTTTCTTTAAGTTTTGTACTAATATTTTCTTTTGCCAAAACTTTATTGAATATGGTGATGAATTTCGGGTTCCATAATTCTTCTTTACTACGTTCCCACTGCTTTTCCCAGATATCTCCGCTTCCTTCTGTCTTTTTGTTCAGTTCTTCAATTCTTCTTGGAATGTATTCTTCTTCGGTATAATTTTCTTTCAGTAATTTCATCTCGGAATAGTCAAAAACAACATTTATAGTTTCAGTTCCTTTCAGAAATTTTGCATCTCCGCTTAGAATTTTAAATTTCTGAGCCATTGCAAGCGTGGAAATTGTGATAAGCAACAGCAATAATGATTTTTTCATAGTTTATAATTTTTTAAGTTTCAAATATATTATAAAAAAGCAATCAATTATTACTTTTTTTCTTTGTAATGATTAGCCTTTAAAGCCAACATTTTTGAAGTTTTTGCATAGCATTCGGCAATCCTGTCATTATGGTTTGGAATTCCAATACCATTATCACCTGTTGCTCCCACTCCTTCAACAACCAGTAAAACATGATCAGGATTATTCGTTTCTACAAAAGTCATTCTGGAATCCAATTTTGCAGGCTCATTGATAACCCCGCCAAACCATCCCTGGGAAATCCATATTGGTTCTACAATAAGGGTATATTTTGTCTGATCAATATTGGTAGCAGCCTTGATGTCGATATTTTTATTCCAAGAAGCCAAAAATTTATCAGGAAAACTTTTTTCTTTTGAATATTCCCAGTCTTTTCTCCATTTTTCAGACTCTTCTTTACCACTGGTCTGCTCAATATCTTCCATCCTATCTTTGATATACTGTTCCTCACTGATCTTCTTTTTCGCAAAAGTAACGCCTTCAAATTTGAAAACTATTTTGATGAATTTTTGATCTTTCAGAAACTTGTAATCTCCGGAAACTACTCTTACCCTTTGAGCCATAACACTGGCAGAAAGAGCAATTAACAAAAGAAATAATATTTTTTTCATCCTCTGGTCTTTTTATCTTAAATCTATAAATGTGATTGGTTTTCTGCTGCTCGGATTAAAAACGGTTTTGGACAGAATATCAAAATCTACGATTTCAATTTTAGGACTCACCCTTAGTTTGGCCCGGAAATGATCACGGACTTCATTAACGAAGTTGTCATGATCCTGCTCTGTACTTAGCTTGATGATAATTTCATCCAACCCAATTTCATTGGACTGAATAACAATCTGATAGCATAAAATAGTATTGAAATCGTTCAGAATATCATTCATGGCAGGAGGATACAATGTTGTTCCTTTGTACTTGATCATCTGCTGTTTTCTTCCGACAACAGGACCGAGCCTTATGGTATTTCTTCCACAGCTGCACGGCTCGTAATGCGCTTTTACAATATCTCCGGTTTTAAAACGCAGCAAAGGAACAGCCTCAACACCTAAAGTGGTGATCGTCAGTTCACCGTTCTCTCCTTCCTGAACAGGATTTTCGTTATCGTCAAGAATTTCTGTGATAATCAGTTCAGGATGATGATGCCCTCCAATCTGGAACTCGCATTCCGTGAAGGCTGTGCTCATTTCTGTGGAAGCGTAGGTTGAGAATAATTTAATATTCCATTTTTCTTTAATCTTCTGCGAGAGAATATTGTCTGTGAAATCCTGATTTTTGATACTTTCACCGATACAAACCGCTCCGTAAACACTTGAATTTTTATAGTCCAATCCATGTTTTTCTGCATAATCAATCATCTTTAAAAGAAAAGACGGAACTGTGATCAGGTATTTAGGCTTATATCTGAAAATAGAATCCCACTGCAGCTCCGGAATACCAGGTCCCATTCGAACAACGCTGGCGCCCATTTTTCTTAACCCTAAGAAATAGGCCAGGCCTGCCATAAATCTCTTGTCGATCGTGGTTATCATCTGTACTACATCTCCTTTCTGAATTCCGGCACAGGCAAAAGAAATAGCTTCATTGTAGGCCAATCTTTCAAGATCACTGTCAGACAGCCCGAAAGTTACCGGATCACCTAAGGTTCCCGAAGTGGTGCTGTAATCCACAATCCTGTCCGGTGAAATACAGAAAAAATCATGATTATGCTCCTGCAAGTCATTCTTTGTGGTAGTAGGAATTTTTTGCAGATCTTCTAATGTCTGAATATCCGAGATATTGATACTGTTCTCTTTAAACAATTTCTGATAAAAAGGCGAATAGGTTTGAAGATAGGCTAAAAGTTCCTGAAGCTTATGCTCCTGAAATTTTTTAATGTCCTTAAGGTCTGATCTTTCGATGTCCGGATAGAATTCCAATGATTTAATTTTAAGGAACAAATTTATTTAATTAAAATTAAAAGATTGAATAATAAAATGGGAGCCGTAATAATTTACCTTTGAAAGGTAAAAGTCTGTGTATTGGCATTCCCCGCCGTATTGGCTGTAGTTACTTTTAAAGTATGTAAACCTGAACCTTTGGGACACTTTTCATCAAAAATATAGATAAAATCATCTTTTACACGGGCAAATCGAAGCCATTTCCCATCCAGTTCTGCACGGAATGATACGATATCGCCAGTTTTAGTTCTTCCATTCAATCGCAAAGTACTGGTTTTTATAAGCGCTCCTTCTTTCCAACCTGAAGAAACAGATGGTAAACTGTGATCTAACAAGAGTATTGCCGTGCCCAGCCTATTAAACCTGGCTTCAACTTTATCACCTTTCCACTTTCCTTTGACAGCATCCGTATCGCTTCCATAATCGAACAGAACAACTGTTTTTTCTTTTTCTTCATTCGTCAATTTTCTGTTGGGCTTTATTTTCAGAGTATAATCATCATGAACCGGTATATATGAACTGTGCATCACAAAAGTATTTGAAACCGCATCTGCGTGAGTACCTGCTTTTTCAGACATTTGAAAATTCACAGCATCATAAACTGCATTTTTGCTAAAACTAATTTCCGCATTTTCCGTACTTATTGTTTTTGCTTCATCCGGTTTCACCAATTTACCTGAAGGAGTAACCTGTTGTGAATTTCTCGCATAACGAACTTTTGTGATCAGCTTACTGGTATTTCCGCTAACATCCTTTAAAACAATTTCAATATTATGAACACTGTCATCCTCAAGGTGAATAATTCCTGTTTTACCGGATGAATTGTAATTTTTAAGTTTCATTCCCCGTAATTCAGATAAATGCTGAATGCTCATTTTATCTTTTGTAAACTTGGGATAATCTATACAACCATTTAGATATCGGGTATCATCATAGCTCACCTGATCAATGGAAAAATTATAGACCCGCTGCCCATCCATCAGTAATTCTGCATAATAAATCCCGAGATTAAATCCCTGATTGGCTTTGTCCACTGCTTTAATAGCAAAACTGATTTCCGGTGAATTTACCTGAATGACATCGGTTGTATAATTACTCCCATCCTTTTTCACCGTAATTCCGTTCGCGCCTGGCTCATAAGCACTGAACCGCCTGTCATACCAATAAAGTCCGCTCATAATAGGTGAAATACCATCCGGAATCTTAAAACCGAAAAGCAAAGGATTGATACATTCTTCCGTTTTTGTATCTCTGATTTCAAAATGTAAATGTGGTCCTGCCGATCCTCCTGTATTTCCGCTTAAAGCAATGAGCTGTCCTTTGGTTACCGGAAACTGTCCGGGAGAAAACGTGATGTCCTGTTCCCATTTTTCATCTTTATACTGCATTTCTTTTACATATTCATCCAGCTGATCAAAGTATTTATTTAAATGGGCATACACTGTGGTATAACCATTCGGGTGGGTAATATAAACGGCATTTCCGAAGCCATACCTCTCTACTTTTATTCGGCTTACATAACCATCTGCCGCAGCGACAACGGACAGGTTTTCCTGGCTATTGGTCCGCAAATCCAAACCCATGTGAAAATGATTGGCCCGGACTGCTCCAAAGTTGGCGGCCAACTGCATGGGGATATTCAGAGGGCTTCGAAAATAATTTTGTGGATAATTATTTTGAGCACCTATGATGATACTGGTTAGGAAAGAAATAGCGAATACTAGTTTACAAATAGCTTTCATGCAGCGATTGGATTTGAGGTTTATTTAAAATTACAAAATTTTAAATAATGATGGATCAAGATTTTAATTAAGTTTTGGCTAAAGCCAGAGGATTGAATCATATTTTAAGCGGGCTAAAGCCCGCTCCTATTGATAAAAACAACAGAAAAAATTGACCTATTCACCATTCACTATTCACTTTTTACCTCCTCCTGCATTTATATTTCTGAAATTGAACTTTTTAATAGATATAAGCTAAATAAAACATATCTTATAAACCGACAAAAATCACTAAATTTGCAGACTTAATTAATCAACGATATTGAGATATTTACAATGAGCCAATTTAAAGAATACAAAAACCTCAACCTTATTGACGTAGCCGAGAATGTAGCGGAATTTTGGAAACAGAATAAAACGTTCAGTAAAAGTGTTGAGATTCGCGAGGGTAATGCCGAGTTTGTTTTTTATGAAGGTCCGCCTTCAGCAAACGGTATGCCCGGAATTCACCACGTTATGGCCAGAGCATTAAAGGATATTTTTTGTCGTTTCCAGACTCAGAACGGAAAGCAGGTTTTCCGTAAAGCGGGCTGGGATACACATGGACTTCCTGTGGAGCTGGGCGTAGAAAAGGAATTAGGAATTACGAAAGAAGATATTGGCAAAAAAATCTCTATTGAAGATTATAACAAAGCCTGCCGTGAAGCAGTAATGCGGTATACAGACGTATGGAACAACCTTACGGAAAAGATCGGATACTGGGTAGACCTTGAGGATCCTTATATCACCTATAAGTCGAAATATATGGAGACTGTTTGGTGGTTACTGAAGCAGTTATATGATAAAGAATTATTGTACAAAGGCTACACGATCCAGCCTTATTCTCCGAAAGCAGGAACAGGACTTTCTTCCCACGAACTGAATCAGCCGGGAACGTATCGCGATGTATCGGATACTACAGTTGTGGCTCAGTTTAAAGCAAAAAAAGAAACATCTGAACTGTTCAATGATATAGAAGGTGACGTACATGTTTTAGCATGGACGACTACTCCATGGACGCTGCCTTCCAATACCGCTCTTGCAGTAGGGAGAGATATTGAGTATGTTTTGGTTAAAACATTCAACCAATATACATTTGAGCCGATAACGATTGTTTTATCAAGAGTTCTTTTACCTAAAGTATTCGGTAAGAAATATGCAGAAGGAACAGAGGAGGATTTTGCCGGCTATACTGCAGAAAGCAAAGTGATTCCTTTCAAAGTCGTAAAAGAATTCACCGGAGAAAAATTGGCCGGAACTCAATACGAGCAGCTAATTCCTTGGTTTACACCCAATGATTCACCTGAAAAAGCGTTCAGAGTGATCATCGGAGATTTCGTAACTACTGAGGACGGTACCGGTATCGTTCATATTGCGCCTACTTTTGGTGCCGATGATGCGAGAGTTGGAAAAGAAAACGGAATTCCACCCATGTTGGTGAAAGACGAAAATGACAACCTGGTTCCTCTTGTAGACTTACAGGGTAAATTCATCAAAGGAGAAAATGTACCTGACGTATTTTCAGGAAAATATATCAAGAACGAATATTATGACGACGGAACTGCTCCTGAGAAATCCTGGGACGTAGAACTGGCAATCGTTCTGAAAACGGAAAACAAAGCTTTTAAAGTAGAGAAATATGTTCACAGTTACCCACACTGCTGGAGAACTGACAAACCGGTATTGTATTATCCGCTTGATTCATGGTTTGTGAAAATGACGGCTGTAAAAGACAGACTGGTTAATTTAAACAAGGAAATCAACTGGAAACCGAAAGCTACCGGAGAAGGACGTTTTGCCAACTGGCTTGAAAATGTAAACGACTGGAATTTATCCCGTTCAAGATACTGGGGTATTCCGTTGCCAATCTGGAGAACGGAAGATCTTAAAGAAGAAAAGATCATCGGATCTGTGGAGGAATTATACAATGAAATTGAAAAGTCTGTTGCTGCAGGATTGATGAAAGAAAATCCGTTTCAGGGCTTTATCATCGGAAATATGTCTGAGCAGAATTATGAACTGGTTGACCTTCATAAAAATGTAGTGGACAAAGTAGTTCTGGTTTCAGATTCAGGAAAGGCAATGAACCGTGAGAGCGATCTTATCGATGTTTGGTTCGATTCAGGATCTATGCCTTATGCACAGCTGCATTATCCTTTTGAGAACAAAGAAATGATCGATAACAATAAAGCATTCCCTGCTGATTTCATCGCAGAAGGTGTAGATCAGACGCGTGGATGGTTCTATACGCTTCATGCCATCGGTACTGCTGTTTTTGATTCTGTTGCTTATAAAAATGTAATGAGCAACGGGCTTGTTCTGGATAAAAACGGCCAGAAAATGTCAAAACGCTTAGGAAATGCTGTAGATCCTTTTGAAACACTTTCCGTATACGGTCCGGATGCCACGAGATGGTATATGATCTCGAATGCGAATCCTTGGGAAAATCTGAAGTTTGACATTGAAGGAATTGATGAAGTAAGAAGAAAGTTCTTCGGGACCCTTTATAATACATACTCATTCTTTGCATTGTATGCCAATGTGGATGGATTTAATTATACGGAAAAAGAAGTGGAAAACCGTCCAGAAATCGACAGATGGATCCTTTCCGAGCTGAATCTTTTAATCAAAGAAGTGAAAGCATTCTACGAAGATTACGAGCCTACAAGAGTAGCGAGAGCGATCAGCACATTTGTAAATGACAACCTGAGCAACTGGTACGTAAGACTGTGCAGAAGACGTTTCTGGAAAGGAGATTATAGTGATGATAAAATCTCTGCTTACCAGACTTTATATACATGTCTTGAAACGGTGGCGAAATTATCCGCACCTATTGCTCCGTTCTTTATGGACCAACTGTATCAGGATTTAAATAAAGTAACAGGGAAAGAAAACTGTGAATCTGTACACTTAACGGATTTCCCTGTAGCTAACGAAAGTCTGATCGATCAGGATCTGGTAGAAAAAACGCATTTGGCACAGAATATCACAAGTATGGTTTTCTCTCTGAGAAAGAAGGAAAATGTAAAAGTCCGCCAGCCTTTACAGAAAGTATTGGTTCCGGTTCTGGATGCTAAAACGGAAGAGCAGATCTTAGCGGTTGCAGACCTGATTAAACAGGAAGTAAACGTTAAAGAATTACAGCTGATCAATGCAGAAGAAGCATCACATTTAATTGTAAAACAGATCAAGCCAAATTTCAAAGCGTTGGGTCCTAAGTTAGGAAAAGACATGAAAACGGTAGGCGGAGAGATTGCCAATCTTAACACGGAGCAGATCGCCAGCCTTGAAAAAGAAGGAAAAATAGACATCCAGGGGTATGAAATCACCCTTGATGATGTGGAAATCTCTACCAAAGATATTCCGGGGTGGACAGTTACTTCCGACGGAAAAACAACTGTGGCATTAGATTTGACGTTAACAGAAGAATTAAAATCTGAAGGTATCGCAAGAGAATTCATCAACAGAGTTCAGAACCTGCGAAAAGAGAAGGACTTTGAACTGACGGACAGAATTAAAATCTCCATTGAAGAAAACTCACCTTTCATTGAAGATATTAAGAAAAATGAGGAATATATTTCATCTGAGGTCTTGTCAAATAAAATAGAAATTGTATCTTCACTTTCAAATTTTAACGAAATCGAAATAGATGAGGTTAATTTTAAGATAAATGTCGAAAAAAATTAACATATAATTATTGTATTTCAAATTCCATTTCATAATTTTATTAAAAAAGAGAAAAGAATATGTCAGACGAAAGAGTAAGATACAGCGATGCTGATTTACAGGAATTTAAGGCTATCATAAAAGAAAAAATAGAAAAAGCAGAAAGAGATCTTCAGCTGATCAGAGAAAGCTTCATCAACGACCAGAATAATGGTACAGACGATACTTCTCCTACATTCAAAGCTTTTGAAGAAGGAGCAGAAACACTGAGCAAGGAGCAAAACTCTATATTGGCGGGGCGCCAGGAGAAATTCGTGCGCGATCTTAAAAATGCTTTGATCCGAATAGAAAATAAAACCTACGGTGTATGCAGAGTAACAGGAAAACTGATTCCTAAGGAAAGACTTTTGGCCGTTCCTCATGCTACGCTGAGCATTGAAGCGAAAAATATGCAGAAATAAACCGTTAAGGTTTGTAAAATACTATTGGGTTTATATCGTATTCACGGATACTTTATAAACCTAATTTTTAATGTATACCCATGAGCGAAGTATTAATTTTAGCAATTATTGTTGCTGCAGTTTTACTGTTTTTCAATAGAGAATGGATTAAAAACAAGTTCTTTCCTGACCGGCACAAGAACTACACCATCGATGATCAGTTTAATTCAGATAAACGCGAGAGGGAAAAAGAAATCGACAGAATTTTGAGTAAGATGGGCAAAAACGGTCTTAGCGACCTGTCTGCAAAAGACCGTAAAAGACTCGATGAGCTGTCCAAAATGTAACATTTAAAAAAGAAAAAGAAAAGAAAATGGAATCTATCATAGTACATCCTAAAAATCCTATGGAGCTGAGTGCACTGAAAAGTGTTTTAAAAGATATGAACATCAGATACGAACGTGCTCAGACCAAAAATACGTTCCATACAGAAAAGGTAGCCAAGAAAATTTTTGACAAGAAAAATTCTGAGAAACCTTCTAAACCAAAAGGACAGTAATGAAAAAGATCTTAGCTATAACATTTTTAGTATTGTTAATTGATCAGGCTTCAAAAATTTACATCAAAACGCATTTCAATCTGGATGACAGTGTCACCGTTCTTCCAGGCTTTAAACTGACTTTCGTAGAGAATCCTGGGATGGCTTACGGGCTTCATTTCGGAGGTATTATCGGAAAATATTTTCTGGTGATCCTTAGGCTTTTCCTAATCGGAGGAATGGTTTATATGTTCAAGAAATGGCTGAAACAGGGAGCTTCCAACTATCTTCTGATTCCAATGGCTATTATTTTTGCCGGCGCTATCGGAAATATTATTGACGGAATGTTTTATGGGCTCATCTTCGACAGCGGAACGGTTTACGACCCAAGCATCGACCGCTGGATAGGATATGGAGGAGTTTCGAAGTTTGTTCCTTTCGGACAGGGCTATTCTGCTTTTATGAAAGGCTGTGTAGTAGATATGCTTCACTTTCCTTTGGTAGACTGGTATGTTCCTGATAATATCCCTTTGATTGGTGGTAAACATATTGAATTCTTCAAGTATATTTTCAATGTGGCAGATTCTGCCATTACGGTAGGAGCCGCCCTGCTATTAATATTCAGAAAAAAAGCTTTTCCTAACGGACTTGAGTTTTAAAGAAACAGTATTCCGAATGAAAAAAGTAATTAAAAATATTTTTAAAATTTTCCTGCTGCTTGTTGTAGCGGGAATTATTTTTATAGCCTGGGCCAACTACAGTATCAGAAAAGAAAGCAGCGCTTTTGTTTCCTACAATATCTCTGATGTTCCTGAAACCAAAGTGGCCTTACTGCTTGGAACCGGGAAGAATCTGAACAACGGCATGCCCAACGCTTATTTCTACAACAGGATACAGGCCGCCATAGATCTGTATAAAAGCGGAAAGATCAAGTACATTATTGTAAGTGGTGACAACAGCTCCAAAGATTACAATGAACCGGAAGATATGCAGCTTACTTTAATGAAATACGGCATTCCAAAGGACAGGATTGTGATGGATCATGCCGGGTTTAGAACCCTGGACTCTGTAGTAAGGGCTAAGGAAATTTTCGGACAGAATAAGCTGGTGATCATTTCACAGAAATTCCACAATGAAAGGGCTGTTTTTCTGGCAAGAAAGAATGGAATGGAAGCTTTCGGGTATAATGCCAATGATGTAAATAAATACGCCGGATTAAAAACAAATCTGAGAGAATATCTGGCAAAAACAAAAGTGTACTGGGACCTTCTTTTCGGAGTTCAGCCGAAATTCGGAGGAGAAAAGATTCTGATTCCTTAATTTTATCTTGCTGGCTGGGCAGGTTTCCTGCTATCATTCAAAAAAACAGTCTGCAACCGCTGTGAATTTTTTATGTGATCTGCGGTAGAATTAATTAAATTTGCAATTCATTAATTTTATAAACAATTTAAACAAATGTCAAGAATTCTTACCGGCATTCAAGCCACCGGAACCCCCCATCTTGGAAATCTTCTTGGGGCTATCATTCCTGCTATTGAACTTTCCAAGCAGCAGGGAAATGAATCATTTTTATTCATTGCAAATCTTCATTCTCTTACCCAGATCAAAGATGCGCAGATTTTAAAACAGAATACCTACGAGATCGCTGCGGCTTGGCTTGCTTGTGGGCTGGATACAGAAAAAACATATTTTTACAGACAGAGCGATATCCCTGAAACCTGTGAACTTTCTTGGCATTTATCATGTTTTTTTCCTTACCAGAGATTAACGCTTGCCCACTCATTTAAGGATAAAGCAGACAGGCTCCAGGACGTTAACGCCGGGCTGTTCACCTATCCTATTCTGATGGCTGCGGATATTTTACTGTATGATGCAGAGGTCGTTCCTGTAGGAAAGGATCAGCTTCAGCATCTTGAAATTGCCCGTGATGTAGCATCAAGGTTCAACAATCAGATGGGTGAAGTTTTGGTTTTACCTCAAGCTGAACTTCAGGAAGACACAAAATATGTTCCCGGAACAGATGGCCGTAAAATGTCTAAATCCATGGGAAATATTATTAATATTTTCTTACCTGAAAAAGATCTGAAAAAGCAAGTAATGAGTATAGAAACCGATTCTAAAGCTCTTGAAGAGCCAAAAGATCCTGAAACAGATAAAGTTTTTGCCATTTATGAACTGATCGCAACACCTGAACAGACGGAAGAATTAAGAGCTAAGTACTTAGCCGGAAATTTCGGTTACGGGCATGCTAAATTAGAGCTGTTGAATCTGATCTTAACACGTTTTGCAAAGGAAAGAGAAATGTTTGCTTACTATATGAACAACCTGGATGAGCTAGAAGCTAAACTTCAGGAAGGTGCAGCGAAAACAAGAGTTGTTGCTACCGAAACCATTAAAAGAGTAAGGGCAAGCTTAGGAATTTAAGCATTAAAATACCAAAGCATTGTTTTTAGAAAGAATAAAACAATGCAATCCATCTTCAAACTCATAGACAATATCCCATCCGGGATATTGTTTTGTTATAGTCCTGATGATAGACAGACCCAAGCCGGTAGAACTTTGATCTGAACCCTGCTTGTAAAAACGGTTGAAGATCTGGGTCTTATCAAGCGGAGTGCCGTTTCCACTATTCTGGAAGATAAGCCTGTTATCTTCTATAATGATACTGACAATTCCCTCCTGGTTATTATACTTAACCGCATTTTTAAGCAGATTAGAAAGCAGGATATCCGCCAGATCAGGATTAAAATCACTTCCAAAGAATCCTTTTTCAATAATACTGACTTCAACTTTTTTAAATTCGATAAAATCCTCATAGCTTTTGATCAGCTCTGCAATCATTTCATTAAAATTAACTTTTGATATCTTGTTGAACTGGCTATTCTCTATTTTTGAAAGCACCAGCAGGGATTTATTCAGTCCTGCCATTCTTCTAAGATCACCTTTTACTTCGGTAAGGAAGTTCATATTTTCCTTATTAAGATCACCATTCTGGATCGCCAGATCGATTTTATTAGTCACAATAGCCAGTGGAGTCT
Source organism: Chryseobacterium lathyri (assembly GCF_030812195.1). Lineage (GTDB taxonomy): Bacteria > Bacteroidota > Bacteroidia > Flavobacteriales > Weeksellaceae > Chryseobacterium > Chryseobacterium lathyri_A. The sequence goes on along the minus strand of NZ_JAUSSF010000002.1, from coordinate 1,022,129 downwards.
GAAGTTCATGGGATGCATTTTCAATAAACTGCTTCTGCTGATGAAAGACAAGTTCATTCCGTTCAATCATTTCCTCTATTTCTACATTAAGCTCTTCAAATTCTTTGATGGAATAATTCTGAGTTTCCTGTGGTGAAGAAGCTCCGAACTGGTATTTTTTCAGCCTTTCCAAGATGGTGTAAAAAGGACGCATCGCTTTATTCAGCATATAACCATTGACGGCAACAATACTTATTACAAGTAAAATATACAGCACAATTAAAGCTGTAGTAAGGTCATACACCAATTCATCCTGCTCCACAGTAGAAGTGCGTATTTCAAGTCTCTGGCGCTTTCCGAACTGATCTATAAAATCCGTTTCAAGTACACGGTAAGGTTGGTCCTTATCGTCATACTCCATATAAAACATCTTGTTATAAAGCCGGTTTTTATCTTTATACTCAGATTCTGAAATCGGTTTGATCTTAAATTCATTAAATCCGAAATCCTTACTGTTCAACAGTTTAGGATCGTGATATACTGCTTTAATAATCTGTATCTTCCTGTCTTTCAGTCCATCATCAACATTATCATACACTTCATCCAGGATGTAGGCATAGAATAGTGCGGCCCAGACCGCAATGATAAGCAGCAGAATGCCGATCATATATTTGATAGTGTAGTATTTTAACGAAACTTTCATTCAGACAAATTTATAACCTATTCCGTAAACAGCTTGGAAATCAGCTTCTGCATTGAGGTTTTTTAATTTTTTACGGAGATTTTTAATTTGTGAATAGATAAAGTCCAGACTGTCTGCCTGATCAATATAATCTCCCCAAATTGCTTCAGCCAAAGTTGTTTTCTGCAGCGTTTTTTCCGGATGGATGACAAAGTAATACAGAAGGTCATATTCCTTGCGGTTAAGAATCATATCTTTATTCCCGACTTTAACGGTTCTGCTTTCTGGATCAATGCTGATATTTTTATAGGTAATCGTATTTTCACCATCCTGATTCTTTCTTCTGATCACAGACCGGATTCTCGCCATCAGCTCAACAAGGTGGAAAGGTTTTGCCAGATAATCATCGGCGCCTATTTCCAACCCTTTGACCTTGTCCTCAACAGAATCTTTAGCCGATAGAATGATCACAGGATCTTTTTTATGCAGCTTCTTAATTTCTTTCAGCAGCTCAATGCCGTTTCCGTCCGGCAGCATAATATCAAGAAGAATACAGTCATACTCATACGAAATGATCTTTTCCAACCCTGCATTATAGGTAAGGGCAAATTCTACAATAAAATGCTCTGATTCCAGGAAAGCCTGTACAGTGTTTTTCAGTTCCGGTTCATCTTCTACGATCAATATCTTCATTCTGCAGTATTAGCTTATCAAATATATGAAATAGAAAAGAAGAAGGAAGCTAGAAGTTGTTGTCAAGTGGCTGATATCTGATTGTCATTTTTACAAATTCATACTGCTACCTAAAGACTTTCATCCTTTAATTTCCAGCTTCCTTCAACTATATTTTTCAATTGGATTAATCATCAATCCTTTTGAAATTTCCTTTCCTGTCAAATTCAAGATCCAGCCCATTGGAAAGTTCCGCCTTATAAGACCATCTTTCTTTTTCTATCTTAACAATGTAAGTATTGGGAAAACTTTTAGCGGCGTAGTTCCTGATCGATGCCGGAATAAATGCATAAGGCAGCTTTTGATGTTTTCCGTCCACTTCTTTCCAGTTTCCGCTGCTGTCAAATTCTACTTTCATCCCGTTAACCAGATACACCTGGTATTCATCAACACCATAAATTTCTCTGTCCTCAATAGCTGATCCTACAGCAACCCCTTTAAAATGAGAAGCCAGGAAATTTTTAGCAGTTTTAGGTAACTGATTCGCATTTATTGTTTTGTCCTGCGCAAAAATAAATCCTCCTGCCAGTAAGAAAGTTAAAACAAATGCTCCTGTGATTTTTCTGAAATTTTTCATAATGCTACATTTTTTCTGTTCTTATTATGAAGCAAAGGTCAGAATCAATTTAGGAAAGAATTAGGAAAAACTAATCAGACAGAAAAATAGAACGAATTAAAAAAATAGATCATGAAGATCATCTAAAATCTTAAAAAAATTCAGTTTCTTATAGCTACTAACAAACTGAATATTTTTATAAGTATTCTTTAATTTGCAGAAGATGTGTAATAGCTTTCAGTCCTTCTTCCTGCTTATTTTCTTTATAAACATCAAAGAAGATTACATCGATTCCATAATTCTGAGAACCCACAACATCTGCGATCCAGTCGTCACCAATCAGGATACTTTCCTCCTTACTGGCTTCTGCAAGCGCCAATGAATATTCAAAAATCTTAGGATTGGGCTTTCTCACGCCTACAGAATCGGCGCTGGTAATGGTTTTAAAGTATTTATCTATTCCTGATAAGATGCATTTCCTTTCTGTTACTTCCTGAAAGCCGTTGGAAATGACATGCAGTGTATAGTGTTTGGATCTCAAATATTCCAAAATGTACTCTGCACCTTCTACAAGCTCGTTATGGTTAAGAATCTTATCCAGAAAATGTTCTTCAAAATATTGCGAAAGCTCTTCATCGTCCACTCCGAAATGTTTGAGAGTATCATAGAAACGGTGCTTTCGAAGGTATTCCTTACCGATGAGACCGTCTCTGATCTTTTCCCAAAGACTCTCATTAATTTCGTGATAGACAGAATGGAAGGCTTCAAAATCAATAGTATAATGTAACGTGATTTTCTGTTTTTCAAAAAGATCCTTGATGGTAAGGTAAGCGTTCTTACGGTGATCCCAGAGCGTATTGTCCAGGTCAAAAAAAATGTGCTGAATTTTCATACAGCACAAAATTACTCAATTTAATTTTTGGAAATCGGGAAATTATTGCTTTTGGTTTGTACCAATTCAAGACTTTTTGAGTAACTCAATAAAAAATCAATTGTTTGTTTCTTAGGTTTCAAAGTTTTCACTTTTAAGGAATCATTTTTTTTCATAGGCGAAAAGTATGTTTTCCTTTAAACGTGAATTTTTCGAAATTATTATTCTACCGTGTCAATACAATATTATTTTCGTCCATGATTTTCCTCAGGTTAATGAGTGCATAGCGCACTCTCCCCAATGTGGTATTGATACTCATATTGGTATGATCAGCAATTTCTTTGAAACTTAATCCATCAAAAAACCTCAGCTTAATGACTTCCTGCTGATTCTGCGGCAGGAATTGAAGCATTCTCAAAAGATCTTCCTGAATCTGAAGCGTTACAAGCTGATCTTCAATATTTTCCGAAGGCTCCCGAATCAGATCGAAAATGGAATATTCATCTGTTTCAAAAGTGGTTTCTGAAACTTTAATGTTTTTTGCTTTCAACCTGAAATGATCAATGATAAGATTGTGCGCGATTCTTTTTGCCCAAAGAATAAATTTGCCTTCTTCGTTATACCGGCCTTCTTTCAGCATCAGAATGATTTTCATGAATGTATCCTGAAAAACATCATTGGCTAAGTCTTCATCATTAATTTTGTAAAAAATGAATGTAAACAGTTCTCTCTGATGACGATGAATAAGGGCTGATAGGGCTTCTTCGTCTCCTTTCTGATAAAGGGATATTAGTAGGCTGTCCGTTTTTGATTTCATAACTCTTCTCAATAATAAAAAATTTGCAGACCAGCAATTCTCCAGATATTTTATCTGGCCCTAGCTGTAAATACAAAACAGTTTTTTAGAGTAAAGTAAAATCGATAGGCAGTACAATTATTATATGGTGTAAATATAATAATTTTTTAATAACTGTTAAGCTATTATTAAATTTTTACGAGAAAATTTAAAAAAAATCACTTAAACATATCATGAATAAAGACTGTAGGAATATTTAATGTTAAATTAACATTTAAGCCTTTCAGCTCTTTTCCATTCAAACGGCTCTCTCCAATCGGGAAAGCATAGCCTCCCGTAAGGTCTAAAAGCCCGAAAAGAGTAACTCCTATTTTCGGTGCAATATATTTATTGGTTCCTTCTGCTCCTATTAAAAGATAATAAGAGTGATAGAAATCGACATTTTTCTCAAAATTAAGAAGTACGTCTGCCTGCAGTTTCGGCATAATTGCAAATTTAGAACCTGCGGATCCCATCAAAGCAGATGCGCCCAGCCGGTATATCACATCATCATTCTTCAGAAAGAGCAGCTTTCCTCCCAATTCGCCAAAACTTTGGTTCTGGTAGGTATATCCTACGGTAACCATTTTATGCATGGTATACTGCGCCTTTGTTACTATGCTCAGAAAAAATATAAAAAGTACGGTAACTGCTGATTTAAAATTCATCATCATTAATTATTTAAGATGTAAAATTAAAAAAAACTGCCTTACCTAAAGATAAAGCAGCCTGTTTATTATTTCTGAAGAAGAATTAAATACCGAAAGCGGCTTTAATTTCGTCTACTTTGTCAAGTTTTTCCCAGGTAAAGAACTCAAGACCTGTAAGGGTAATTTCATTTTTCTGACCTTTGTTGAATGTTTTGTCAGCTATATAATGCTCTTTCCCCATGTGCCCGTAAGAAGCCGTTTCCTGGTAGATAGGGTTTCTTAATTTTAAGTTCTGCTCAATCGCGTAAGGTCTTAAATCAAAGATTGAAGTCACCTTCTTAGCAATATCACCATCATGAAGATCTACTTTTGAAGTTCCGTAAGTGTTGATATACAAACCGCAAGGCTCAGCAACACCGATTGCATAAGAAACCTGTACCAGAACCTCGTCAGCTACTCCTGCAGCCACCAAGTTTTTAGCAATGTGCCTTGTCGCATAAGCAGCACTTCTGTCTACTTTTGACGGGTCTTTTCCAGAGAAAGCACCACCACCGTGAGCTCCTTTTCCACCGTAGGTATCTACAATGATCTTTCTTCCCGTAAGACCTGTATCCCCGTGAGGACCTCCGATCACAAACTTCCCTGTAGGATTGATATGATATTTGATCTGATCATTGAATAATGCCTTGATCTCTTCAGTCTGTTGAGCAACAACTCTTGGAACCAGGATACTTTTGATGTCTTCACGGATCTTTTTAAGCATTTCTTCTTCAGTTCCGAAGTCGTCATGCTGTGTAGAAACTACAATAGAATCAATTCTTACCGGCTTGTGATCGTCAGAATATTCAATAGTTACCTGGCTTTTTGCATCCGGACGAAGGTAAGCGATTTCATTTCCTTCTCTTCTCAATACAGAAAGCTCTTTAAGAATAGTGTGGGCAAGGTCAAGAGCAAGCGGCATGTAATTCGCCGTTTCATTGGTTGCATACCCGAACATCATCCCCTGGTCGCCAGCACCTTGTGCATTGGCTTTAGCTTCAAAAGATTCGTCATTTACGGCTCTGTCAACTCCCTGGTTGATATCAGGAGACTGTTCGTGAATTGCTGAAATCACGCCACACGAATCTCCGTTGAACATATATTCTCCTTTAGTGTATCCAATTCCGTTAATTACATCTCTTGCAATAGTCTGAACATCAAGATATGCATCGGACTTTACTTCTCCTGCCAGCACTACCTGCCCTGTCGTTACAAGGGTTTCACATGCTACCTTAGAGCTTTTATCGTATGCTAAAAAGTGATCGATTAATGCATCGGAAATCTGATCGGCAATTTTATCCGGATGTCCTTCTGAAACTGATTCAGATGTAAATAGATAAGACATATTATTCTTTGTTTTTAGATTAAAAATTATGTGAAGAAAAATAAGAATAAATTGCCTAGAAAGAATACTGTTTTAGCATATTTTTAGAGAGGTTGCAATCAGGTCAAATTTTTCCTCGTTTATAAACGTCCGCAAATTTAAGTACTATTTTCTTAATACTAAAGGATTTTGCTTGTTAATTATAATTTTCTTAAAATTAATGATTTATATCATTTTGTGCCCCTTCTTAGTTCATTGCGGCTTGATGCTCACAAATTCCTTCGGATTTACATGATAATTCAATTTAAGTTCAAGAGAATTTTTGATAGATAATGACAGTTCATCAATTATTTTCTGCTTAAAAGTCGGCTTATAATAAATAATACTGATCTCTCTGTAAGGAAAAGGTTTTTTGAACCTGAAAACATTCTCTTTCTGCTCTTCTGAAAGCTGACTCAATGCTAGTTCCGGCAGAATACTGATCCCTCCTACCTTATCCACCATATGGACCAAAGTCTGAATATTGGATGCTAAAAAATCCAGATTCTTAGGTTTCAGTGTGTTTTCTTTTAAATGACAGATATTCTCAAACTGATTTCTCAAACAGTTTCCTTCCTCTAAAAGCCATACCTTTTCAACATTCAGCTCTTCGGGTATGATGTAAGAGTTCTTTTTATTCGCTTCCGTATCGGAGCTGTAAATCATCAATTCTTCATTGAAAAGGAAGTCCTGATAAAATTCATCGGCAGAATCATAAGGCGTGGAAATAATTCCGGCATCCAGTTCACCTGCTTTTAAGGCTTTGACAATATTATCAGTGGTCATTTCTTTTACATTCATCTGGATTTTCGGGTTGTCTTCCAAAAATTTAAAGATCTCTGTTGGCAAAATGAAGGAAGAAACGGTAGGAATAATTCCTAAATTGATCGTTCCTCCCAAAATATTATTCAAAAGATTGGCTTTATTTTTCAGCTCATTGACAGATTCTATAATTACCTTTGCCTGATCAATGATTTGGAGACCTACATCTGTAGTACGGATAGGATGCGTTGTTCTGTCGAATACCTTCACATCCAGTTCATCCTCAAATTTTTGTATCATCGCACTTAATGTAGGCTGCGTAATAAAGCATGCCTGGGCTGCTTTACCAAAATGTTTGTACTTATCTACAGCGATAAGATACTCCAGTTGCTGAATGTTCATCTGATTAATATTATCTATTACAAAGATAAAATGTTTTTGCCATTTGTAATCAAAAATTCAAGTAAATTTGATATTTAATACGTCTGCATAAGACAGCTTACAAGGGAAATCAACCATACAAATCATAACTATATGGATTCTAAAAAATTAACGCTAAGCAACGGCGCACCTTATTTTGAACATCAGGACTCACAAACTGTAGGCCCGAGAGGGCCCGTCCTGCTGCAGGATTTCATTCTTCAGGAAAACCTTGCACACTTTGTAAGGGAAAGAATCCCTGAAAGAATTGTGCACGCTAAGGGAAGCGGAGCCTACGGAACATTTACCGTAACACATGATATCAGCCAGTATACAAAAGCCAAATTATTTTCAAAAGTCGGGAACTCCTGCAGAATGTTTGCCCGGTTTTCTACCGTAGGCGGGGAAAAAGGAAGTGCAGATACAGCAAGGGACCCGAGGGGTTTTGCTTTAAAATTTTATACAGAAGACGGAAACTGGGATCTGGTAGGAAATAATACGCCGGTATTCTTTATTAAGGATGCCAAAAAATTCCCGGATTTTATCCATACCCAGAAAAGAGTACCGAAAACCAATTTAAAGAGTGCCACGATGATGTGGGATTTCTGGAGCCATAATCCGGAATCGCTTCACCAGGTTCTTATTTTAATGTCAGACAGGGGAACACCTTATGGCTATAGGCATATGCACGGATTCGGATCTCATACTTTTTCGATGATCAATGCTCAGAATGAAAGAGTCTGGGTGAAATTCCATTTTATAACAAAACAGGGAATAAAGAACTTCACCGATGCAGAAGCCGTAAAGATGGCTGGAGAAAACCCGGATTTTGCGCAGGAGGATCTTTGCAACGCCATTGAAAACGGAGACTTCCCGAAATGGACGATGTATATCCAGGTGATGACTGAAGAGCAGGCTAAGGACTTCAGATGGAATCCTTTTGATGTGACCAAAGTATGGTTTCACGACGACTTCCCGATGATCGAAGTGGGTGAAATGGAACTGAATGAAGTTCCGGTCAATTATTTTGCCCATGTAGAACAGTCAGTATTTTCCCCGAGCAGTCTTATTAACGGAATCAGCTTTTCTCCGGACAAAATGCTCCAGGGAAGGCTATTCTCTTATCCTGACGCACACAGATACAGAGTTGGAGTAAATGCCCACCAGCTGGAAGTGAACCGTTGCCCTTTTGCAGTTAACAACTATCAGAGAGACGGTTTTATGGCAGATTCCAGCCAATATCAGGACCGACCGAATTATTTCCCGAACAGCTTTGACGATATTAAACCGGATCCATCCTATAAGAATTATGAATATGAGCTGGACAGTGCCCATGTTGCCAACTATAACAGGAATGAAAATGATGATGATCATTATACCCAACCCGGATTATTGTATACAAAATCTATGACGGCTGAAGATAGAGAACACTTAATCAGCAACATCGTAGGAAGTATGAAGGGAATTACCGGACCGAAAAAAGATGAGATCATCAACCGTCAATTATGTCACTTTTTCAGGACTAATATAGAGCTTGGCATGAAAGTGGCATCTCAGCTTAACATCAATATTGATGCAAATATGATGAATCACTCGAAATAGCATTTTGAAGGATTCATCAAGTAAAAGGAAAAAAAACTAATATTTTTTCCTTTTTTTTGTAAAAAATTCATAATTTGCAAAAAATAATATTTTATAGTGGAAAAATGAGTTACGAAAATATATTATTAGAAAAAGAAGACAGATTAGCTGTTGTCACCATAAACAGACCTCAAAGCTTAAATGCTTTAAACGCGAAAACGATTCAAGAGATAAGCTCAGCAATGGATGAACTTAACGCTGACCAGTCCTGTAGGGCAATCATTATTACGGGAAGCGGTGAAAAGTCATTTGTAGCGGGAGCCGATATAAAAGAATTCAGTGATTTTGGACAGGAAAAAGCCGAAGAACTGGCCAGAAACGGGCATAATACCCTGTTCAACAAAATTGAGAATACATCTAAACCTGTAATTGCAGCCGTGAATGGTTTCGCATTAGGAGGAGGTTTAGAGCTGGCTATGGCGTGCCACATCAGATATGCATCAGAGAATGCAAGACTGGGGCTTCCGGAAGTCACTCTGGGATTAATTCCGGGGTACGGAGGAACTCAAAGACTTCCTAAACTGGTAGGAAAAGGTATCGCCAACGAAATGATCTTCTCTGCTAAAATGATTCCCGCTCAAAAAGCCAAGGAAATCGGATTGGTGAATGAAGTATACCCTATTGAAGAATTATTAACCAAAACAAAAGAACTAGCGAGTATTATAGCCGGTAACTCACCAATGGCTATATCAAAGGCCATCCAAGCCGTAAACTTGTCTGATACGGATAAAGGTTTTGAATCTGAAATCAAGTATTTCGGGGAACTTTTTGAAATGAACGACAAGAAAGAAGGAGTTAACGCTTTTTTAGAGAAAAGAAAGCCTAACTTCTAAGATTTTAATCCAAATTATTTCGAAAAAAACTAATGCTGCGGTATGAATAAGTTTGATAAAGCTTATCTAAAAATGGCCCAAGAGTGGGCAAAACTATCCTACTGTAAGAGAAAACAGGTAGGAGCTCTTATCGTAAAAGATAGGATGATTATTTCAGATGGTTACAACGGAACTCCTTCGGGATTTGAAAACTGCTGTGAAGATGGAGAAGGAAAAACACACTGGTATGTACTTCATGCGGAAGCCAACGCTATATTAAAGCTGGCTGCTTCCACTCAGTCTGCAAAAGGTGCAACGTTATATTTAACGCTGTCGCCATGCAAAGAATGCAGTAAACTGATTCTGCAGGCTGGAATTACAAGACTTGTGTATATTAATGAGTATTCAGACGACGACGGGATAGCGTTCTTGAGAAACCATAATATTGAAATAGAACAAATATCGGACTGTGAACTAAAAAAATAAGCACAAATGACCTGGAATGAAAAAATCAAAGATTTTGAAATATTTCTTCGCTTCGAAAGAAATTTTTCAGAAAATACTCTCGATGCCTATATTCGAGATATCAAAAAATTAAAAGATTATGCCGAAGTGGATCTGGAAAATGTCGGTCCAGACTCTATCGGTTACGAAAACTTACAGGAATATATCTTCAATCTTTCCAAACAGAAGTTCAGCGAAAGATCACAAGCAAGATGGATTTCTTCCATAAAAGCTTTCTTCAAGTTTCTGCTTGAAGACGAGTACAGGGAAGACAATCCTGCCTCACTGCTTGAAGGTCCAAAACTAGGATTGTATCTTCCTGATACCTTAAGCCTGCCTGATATCAATAAGATTATTGCAGCCATTGAGGCCAGTTCTGACCTCGGAAAGAGAAATCATTGTATCATTGAAGTTCTTTACGGATGCGGCTTACGTGTCTCGGAACTTATTGACCTTAAAATCTCGAACATCAATTTCAAAGAACAGTACATTAAAGTAAACGGAAAAGGCAACAAAACACGCTTCGTTCCTTTGGCGGATTATACTGCTGAACTTTTGGAAACATATATTAAAGAGGTACGTTCGAAAAGCAAGATCAACAAAAAATATGAGGATACGCTGTTTCTTAACAGCCGCGGAACATCTATGTCCAGAGTGATCGTATTTCTGATCATTAAAGAACTTACTGATAAAGCAGGAGTAAGCAAAAAAATCTCCCCCCATACTTTCAGACATTCTTTTGCAACACACCTTTTACAGAATGGAGCAGACCTTCGTTATATCCAGGAAATGCTAGGACATTCCAGTATTACCACTACGGAGATCTACACCCATCTGAAGACGGAAGAACTTCGGGATGTGATTTTGACCTATCACCCGAGAAATATTAATATTGCTCAATAAAACGAGGTTCCATCTGACTTTTGAAAAAATTATTGTTAACAGATGAAATTATTGAAATACTGCCCAAGCTGTGGCAAAGAAACCCTGCACTGGGACGGCGAAAAGAAATGGAGCTGTCCCGAATGCGGTTTCACCCTCTACAATAATGTTGCCGGTGCGGTAGCTGTTGTTATCCGATGTGGTGATGAAATCTATCTTACCCGAAGGAACCGTGACCCTAAAAAGGGAAAACTCGATCTGGCAGGAGGTTTCGTAGATCCAAAGGAAAGCGCAGAAGAAACATGCAAAAGAGAACTTTTTGAAGAGCTTCAGCTTGATGTGGATATTTCAAACTTAAAATATCTGACCAGTCTTCCCAACATTTATCAATATAAAGACATTGATTATAATACGATTGATCTCTTTTATGAGTATAATGTTCAGGAAAAGTTTGAGGCAAATCCTGAGCTTTCTGAAATATCAGAAGCAATCTGGATTCCTTTGAACACACTGGATCTTAATGATATTGCTTTTGAATCTCAGCAGAGATTTTTTGAGGAATATTTGAAAAATAACCCGTAGGTTATCATAAAGAAATTTTCTCCCGCAGATGATACAATTTGCGGGAGTTATTTTATTTGACGTCAATAAGATTTTGATTTCAGCATTTCTTCGAAATACTGAACTAGCAATGTTCTTTCTGCTTCTGTAAGATTCGCTTCTTTGTGATAGACTATATAGCCCGGCATAGGCATTACTTTACTTTGAACCGTCTGGATAGACTTGCTCAGCATGCTTTCTTTCAGTTCCTTGTTATATGTACCCCAAACAGAAAAATTAAGATGTTCCCTGCCTTCATTAACATGGCTTTTTACAGACCATGAAATGGGTGCCACATAAGCATACTTGGGATATACTGTTTCATTAGAATGACAATCGTAACAGGCTCCTTTTATCAGACTTCTAATCTTCTCCGGAGTCTTTTTCGCATCGACGAAGTTCACCGCTGTATTGACAGGCTTATTCACTTTATCAATAGAAATAAACTGCATCATTGCAAAAACCACCAGCGTCCAGAATAGCACTTTTTTTAATGTATTCATAGCTTTATTTTACCGGTGTCAAAATTGCATTTTCAGATTCAGATTTCATTTCTTTATTCAAATCCTTCTGTACAGTGTCTTTTGGTGTTTCAGCAGGAACATCAGTAGGTTTAGGAACATTTCCTTTAGGATTATCCAGCGTTCTGGTATCTTTTAAATCCCAATCTTCTTTGGTCTCCCACAATGGCCGTACAATAGCTTTTTTGTAGAAGACATAGGAATCTTCGGCAAAGGTTTCTTTTTCAAAATCTGCTTCGTCCCAGAATTTATTTCCGTTGTTATCTACCAATATCCTTACAATATATTCATTAGGTTTCAGTATATCAAATTTCACGCTGTTTCCTTTGGTATACCTTGAATAAATGACTTTATCCGAACCATCCAGAAGCTGAATCCAATAACTGGCTTCCGGTGCATTTTGAATATTAAATGCAAGACTTCCAAATTGATCTACTTTTTCTACTTCAAAGTCAAACCGTTTTGACTGTACATTTTTAGCGTAATAGGATGATACTGTTTCTTTTGGAATCGTAAGCTGATATTTTTTGCCATTCACAAAATCTGAGTGAATCTGGATCTGGTAAGGATCTGTTTCAGAGATTTTAGCAGTAAATTCCTGAGTGGTTAAGCTGTCGCTTTTTAAAGTCCATTTTTCAGGACTGATTTTATCGATGATATAGCCGGATCTTATATTAAAGTCAGAATTCGGGGCCAATAATGGGCCTCCGCTGTCGTTTTCAAGATCCATCGCATTTTTTTTGTTGTACTTATAGAATACGGAAACAGTATCCTGCTTGCTGCCGATATCGTAGCTGAACTTCAGATTCTCCGTCACCGTCTGTCCTATATTATTCTTTACAGCATCGAACCAGATTTTTACAGTATCTGATTTCGGACGATGGGTCACTTTAATATCCTGAAGTTTTTCGTTTATGGAAGCTACTTTCACATTCTCCGGATTCCCTTCAAATGTCATGATAGCCCCACCCGGACTTTCTTTCATTTCAAGATACTTCAACGGCTTTTTGGAAGGATATACTTTTAAATTTAATCCTGAAACAGATTTTTCAACATCTACAGGTTCTTTTTGAAATCCTATTTTCTCTTTTCCCGGATCATAAATAGAATTACTATTCTCATCCTCAAAGGCTATAATCTTATATTTTCCGGGCGTAAGATAGTTCAGCTCATAATATCCATCTTCATCCACTTTTGTGATGTAATAGGGCTTCTGCCTGTAATTCATGGTATCTTTTACCTGGTAAAGTCCTACCACAAGCTTATTTTCGCCTTCTTTCTTTTTAATAGCTACCGCATCCGAAATTTCACCGCTGATATAAAGATCATCCAGCTTATCTCCCGTAGAAAAAGCAAAATTGAAATACCTAAGAATATTAGACTCATTATTATCAGCAATCGAGTTTCCAAAATTGAAGTTATAAGTCGTATTGGCCTGAAGAGTATCTTCCCACTGGATCATTACAAACTTGTTGGCAATATTGGAAGGAAGAATCCGCTTTATATTTTTAATAGGTGGAGAAATGATCAGGTTTTTATTAATATCCTTTAAGGTAATATATTCGTCGAAATCCAGCCTGAGCTCGTGGATGTCTCTTTTTACATTAACTCTTGTAGTGTCAATATTAGAGCTTAAAAACTTTGGAGCCAGGGTATCTTTAGGACCACCAACAGGAGATCCTACTCTTGCACATGAGTGTACAAGAAAACAGATAACGAATAATAGAAGAAGTCTTTTCATATATGTTTAAGCAAAATTAAACATTATTCTCCAAAAACTTCATGTCCGGCATTCAAAGTATCTTTATTGTCATTCATTACACTGTGCAGCTTATCTTTCTGAGCCGGGAAATCCTCGAATAATCCTGATAAAGCCAGTGCTGTATATACTTTACCGGAATATTTGTTTCCAATAGCTACAATGGTCACTTTTGACTTCAACAAATGGGCAAATACAGAATTAGTTCCGTGCCACCATCCGTTATGATAGGTGAGTTTCTCGCCGTTATCGAAAATCTTCATCCTGAACCCGAGGCCATAATTATTCATTCCTGCTTTCTCGTTGCTGTAAGGTGTGAAAACCATCTGCATCAGTTCAGGCTTTAAGAAGTCTTTTGAAAACATAGCTTTAGAGAAGTTATAAAGATCTCTTGGTGTCGTATATACATTTTTATCACCATAAATAAGATCAAGCCTGTCTAACGGATACAGTCTGTTTCCACCGTAATAAAAGGACTGTGCAGCTGTAGGAATATCCTTCTCCTGGAAAATATAGGTATGTTCCATTTTCAAAGGCTGGAATACCATTTCTTTCATCGCCTGCGGAAACGGAGTTTTCGTGACCTTCTCTATCAGTAAAGCCAGCATGGCAAAGTTAGTGTTGCAATACATAAAACCCGTATCCGTATCTCTTGCCAGATCAGGTTTATATTTGATGATCATATTCAGAACATCCTGATTGGTAATGAAAGACTTTGAAAGCTCAGCCGGAGCAGGCTGTATTTTGGCTATAAAATATTCGTATTTTGGAAGACCGCTTCTCTGATCCAACAAAGTCTGTACAGTAACATCCGGATAAGGAAACCCTGGAAAATATTGGGTAAGATGGTCGGTAAGTTTAATTTTTCCTGCTTCTACCAATTTCAGCATGGCCATAGCCGTCAACGTTTTTGAAACGGAAGCTACATGTAGCGGTGTATTCTTACCAATCGGCATCTGATTTCCTTCTCTCCCAAAACCCCTGTAGCTTTCATATAGAATTTCATCTCCTTTTGCTACAAGTATTCCCCCGCTCAGGTCTCCCCCTTCCCAGATCTTTTTATAATATTGGTCGATATATCCTGTGAGTATTTCTTTATCTCCAAGCTGGCTGTCTTCTTTGGTAAAAACATTCCCCAGATCTACATTTCCGTAGTTTGGAAGATTGGTCGTACTTTCAGCTGAAGTCTGCTTGGATTCAGAATTTTTTTTACAGGAAATAAAGGATAAAAAAACAGCTACAATAAGTAAAAAATTACGCTTCGTCATGAGTATCAAAAAATGAGCAGCAATTTAATAAAACTCAAAATAAATTCTCAGTTCGGAGCCTATATTATGAATTATTTAACATAAAAGGTGAAACTCGCGAAAGGGATAAAGGCTATAGCAATGAGTGATTTTTTCTTTTGCAGCATATTTTCCTAACAATAGGAAGCAATTATTTTATCTACAATCACCTGTGCCAGCTTTTCTTTACTTTGGTGAGTCCATCCGGCGATGTGAGGTGTTACAATTGTTTTTTCAGATTCCAGGAGGTATTTCAGGTCTTCATTCTCTGTTTCCAGATTTTCAAAGGATGCTTTTTCATATTCGAGAACATCAAGGCAGGCTCCTTTTATTTTCCCTGACTTCAAAGCCTCAACTAAATATTTAGTTTCTACATTTTTCCCTCTTGCTGTATTGACGAAATAGAAATCTTTTTTCATTTCAGAAATAAACTTTTCATTGACGAGGTAATTGGTTTCAGAAGTTAGTGGAATGTGCAGGCTCAGGATATCTGCAGACTTTTTTAATTCGTCTAAACTAACCTGTGAAGCGTAGTCATCAGAAAGTCCGGGAAGGATATCATGAAAAATAACTTTACAGCCAAATCCCGAAAATCTCTTAGCTGTAGCTTTTCCCATATTTCCATATCCTATAAGCCCTACCGTCTTACCGAGAAGCTCATCGCCTCTGTTTTCTTCACGAAGCCAGATTCCGTTTTTAACCTCCTGGGAAGCGATAAAAAGACGGTTCATTAGAATCAACAGCATTCCTACAACATGCTCTGCTACTGAATCCCTGTTTCCTTCCGGAGAATTGATCAACTGAATACCCAGTTTCTCTGCAACAGGAATATCAATATTTTCCATTCCGGCTCCAACCCTGGCAATGAATTTCAGGCTTTTTCCCTTTTCCAGAAAGTTTTTATCCAGAGGAATCCTACTTCTGATGATGACCCCGTCATAGTTTTCAATTTTATGACAAACCTCATCGTAAGAGGAAGTAAAGTCTTCTTCCAGTACAAAATTCTTAGCCAAAAGCTGTTCTGTGATGAGAGGATGGTTTTTATCTAAAAGAAGAATTTTCATTTTTTTAACACGAATATTATAATTAAACGTGATTTTATTTTAACGCAAAGAGTGCAAAGATTTATTTAAAATAACTTCTGTTTTTAAGATCACGAAGGCGCTAATACTTAGCAAGGGTTGAATCTAAAAGAAGTTAATTTATTTTTTATCTTTTTTGGATTCTTTTGTTTCTTCTGGTTCCTGGAACAATTTCTTAAGCTCTACAGATTCAAGAGGCTTCATTCTTCCGGAAAGGATTAGTGACAGCTCTTTTCTTCTGAAAGCAGCAGCGTGTCTCAGCTTTTCTTCTTCTGTTTCAGGGACCATATCCGGGATAGGAATAGGACGGTTGAATTCATCTACTGCAACGAAAGTATAAATTCCCTCATTGGTATGAATTTTCTTCTGATTGATCGGATCGTCCAGCCAAACATCCACATACACCTCCATTGAAGTAGAGAACGCTCTTGAAACTTTAGATTCCAGGACAACCACTCCACCTTCAGGGATAGGATGATTGAAAGAAACATGATTTACAGAGGCTGTTACCACTCTTCTTTCACAGTGTCTGGCTGCAGAAATGGAAGCACAACGGTCCATTTTTGCAAGAAGCTCACCTCCGAAAAGGTTTCTTAAAGAGTTGGTTTCGTTCGGAAGAACAATATTGGTCATGATAGTCAGAGATTCTGACGCTTTTTTTATTTTTGCCATTGAGTCTTAGTGTTGTTTTGAGCTGCCGGAGCTGGTTTTATGCCTTTTCCAACCGGTTTTGCTAATGAATCTTTTTTCAGGGAATCTGAAACAGCCGCTTTCGGACCGTGCACCATAACTTTTACTGTGTCTTTTACAATTTTGTGTGTAGAAGCTTTATCAAAAGATTCTTTTCCGAAAAGAAGTTCTCTTTGGGTAAACGCCAGATACAGGATTCCTAAAACAGGAATTACAAGCAGGAAAATCCAAAGAATAGATTTTTTGAATGTATAATCTTTCTCCTTGCTTTCTTTAGTACTGATCTTTTCACCGTTATTGATATCCGAGAGCCTGATCTCTTCAAGCCCGTAGAAATCCGGATGCCCCGATTCTATTCTTTTCCCTTTGAAATGGGTCTTATCATCTTCAATATGGATAACCCCGAGGTTCTGAATTTCCAGAAACTGATCTGCCTGAAGCTTTTTCTTCCAAAAATCGGTCTGGATTTTCAGATCACTTCTGGAAGCTTCTAAAGACATGTGTTTTTCTCCGGCTATAAAGGCAGCCAGCTCATCAGACTGTATTTCATAATCCACCGTAAAAACGATCTCGCTTGCAGGCGGAAGGATGCTTCCGTTCTCAGAATTAATAATTGCTTTGGAGTTTTTAAGCGAAAACGCACCGAATCCCGGAACCGTCACAGTTCCAAATTGTTTCAGATATTCTAAAATGTAAGCTGAAATATTCATTTGGCAGCAAATTTATAATTTTTTCGTGACTTTCTGAAGAGATTTATAGGATATAAAAAAAGACTGCCGAAACAGTCTTTTGATAAATAGGTATAAAATTGAATGGATTAAACGCCTTTCGGTAAATTATCATCCGTATTATTGAATTTTCCAGCTGATCCCGAACATAAAATTAGTTCCGGCCTGTGAAAAATAGTATGGATCACCACCGTAAACAGCTCCATTGTTTACATACTTTCTATTGAACAGATTATTGACGAGTAATTTTAAAGCAATATCATTATGAGCAATAGTAAACTGGTATTGTGCATTGAAATCCGTCAGGAAATAATCTTTCAGCTGCAGGTTCTTATTTGCTGTATTGTCGAGATACTGTTTTCCTACATATTGATTCGTTAAAGCAAACAGGAAACTTTTGGAGGGATTGAATTTCAGTCCCAGATTGGCAATAATGTTCGGAGAGAATGAAATATCGGTATCACCCAGATTTTGAAGGGCTTCATTATTTTTAATCTTAAAATCAAGATTTCTGTTCTGGCTGAGACTGACATTTCCGGTAACTTCCCATTGCTTTGAAAGTTTAGCCAGTGCTCCGATCTCAATACCTCTTCTGTAACTCTTCCCTGAATTGGTTCTGATAAATGCTCCTACATTATTCAATTGTCCGTTCAACACTAACTGATTAACATAGTACATATAATATAAATTAGCCGTTACCGATAAAATTCCAAACTGCTTTTCAATACCAGCTTCAAAATCGTGAAGTTTTTCGGCTTTTACTTCATTATCACTCATCAGGTCATCCCTGTTTGGTTCGCGGTGGGCATGTGCATAGGAAAGGAAAACTTTTCCATTCCCGATTTTATAATTCACCCCCGCCTTTGGATTGAAAAACAGCCAGTTTTTATCAAGATTTCCACCCTCTCCGTCTCCGGCAGCCAGGATCTTGGTATCGTAATCAATATTTCTGATCTGAAGATCTCCAAAGAATTCAAAATGATCCCCGGTTCTCCATAAAGCTTTTGCAAAACCTGCCAGCTCAGTTTTTACAGAACGGTTTCTGTAATATTCATACTCATTGATCTGTGGAAAATAAACCCCGGTAACATTCCCAAAATGCCTTCCATAGTATTGGTTTGCAACCACCCCAAAATTCAGGTCCACATGATCCAACTTTCCGTAAAGCGTAGAAACAGCCCCATAAAAATCATTGTCCAGCCATTTTTTCCTGATGAAATCTGTTATTTCCACCGGAGATCCATTTACAATCGGTACGGATAGATTATAATTAGAGTAATGTGTTGCCTCTGCATCTGTTTCATCAACTCTTTTATAATTTTCGTAATATCCCCTTCCTTTGGTGTAATGAAGCGTTGTTTCCAAATTCCAGTGATCACTGAATTTCTGTTCCCACAAAAGCTGATAATGGTTCTGTCTGTAATTATCGGTCTCGTTATCATAGAATTTCTCTTCTCCGGTAAACAGATCTGTGTACTGTCCTGAATAATTGAACTTGGGATTCGCTTCCCAGGTTGGCCGATCGATTCCGTTCCAAGCCTGATAGGTCTTTTCTTTTCCTCCGAAAGCCATCAGCCGAAGCCTTGTTTTCCCTTCTTCAAATAATGCGGTAAAATTGTAAGAATCCAGTTTGGAAGAAGCTCTGTCAATATATCCGTCAGAATGGATACGCGTATATCTTCCCATCACTGAAAATCTGTTTTTCCAGAATTTTCCCGAACCCGCTTCCGCTGAATATTTATAAGTATTAAATGAACCGTAGCTATCATCGGTCTTAAAATACATTTTTTCATCCGGCTCTTTGGAAATCACATTAATACTTGCACCAAACGCTGAAACGCCATTATTCGAAGTTCCCACACCTCTCTGGATCACAATCTGTGAGGCAGAACTGGTAAGATCCGGAACATTGACAAAGAATGTTCCCTGGCTTTCAGAATCGTTATACGGAACACCGTTCATCATCACATTTATCCCTCTTCCTTCTACTCCACGAATTCTGAATCCTGTATATCCAACCCCGTTTCCGGCATCAGAAGTAGAGATAATGGAAGTTTGATTTTTTAAAAGTATCGGAAGATCCTGCCCTAGATTTCTGCTATCTACATCTTTCTGTACGTTGATAATTTCTTTAGCAACGGGAAGCCTTTTGGTAAAGTTGACAGCTTCAATTTCCCTGACCTTCAGGGAATCCTTATTTTGCGCCTGGACAAAGGCTGCAGAGCTTACAGTAAGCCCTAAAAAAAACAATCCTTTCATTCTATAAATTTTTAAAATTTAATGAATAAAAGGGGCGGATTATCTATAATTGATAGGCGATAAAAAATGATTGATTCTTGCTTTTCATAAAATTGATAAAATTATTTTATCAATTATCATTCTATCAATTATATAAATGTTTCCCTAAACAGCATTATCTGTTCCAGGTTCATTGGGTATAATCTCAGCTTGTTAAAGCACCCCTTTATTTCAGCCGCAAAATTACAAAAAAAATGTGATATGGGATTTTGGGTTCTGTTGGATAGAGATGTAGGATTTTGCTGTGATAGAATAACAGGCTAATTAGTAAGTCTTATTTCTGGCATCAACATAATAATAGTTCTTGCCGTCTTTTGTTACTTCAAACATTTTCCCCAGTTTCCAGCTGAAATTCCTCTTTATATTGGAATATTCGAAAGGAACAATCACTTTATTATTAACATCTATCACTCCAAATCTGTCATTATGCGAAGCCACGATCATTGGGTCTGCAATATCATCACCTTCCAGAATATATAAATACTGATACTGGGGATAGATCTGGTAATCTCTGTAATCTGCTGCATTCACGAATCTAGCCTTTTCAATGATGCCATAAAATCCGTTTAAAACATAAGCCTGGTAAAGCTGTTGCTTATAATCCTCAAGCTTACATTTTCCCAGATCTGAGTCCTTGAACTGATAGACTCTTTTTCCTGCTTTATTCACACGATAAGAAATCATGTCCTTTTCTACAGTGGCATACTCATTGGTTCCAAATTTTCGTATTTTTTGGTTAGGAGAATTCAAAAGATTACAATCTTCATAAAAAAAGACGGCAATATGATATTCAGGTTTGATAATAAATTTCCCGTTCTGATTAACATAACCAAATTTCCCATCTTCCTTTTTAGGAATCAGAACAGGAAGATCCGGGTTAATAATCACAAGATCCGGGTTTGGCTTAGCCACTGCAGGCCCCTTCTTTACTGCAGTTTTTGCTACATTTTTGACTGGTAGTTTTTTCACCGATTTCGTCTGTGAAAAAACGAAAATCGAAATAAATACACACCAAAAATTCAGGATGTTTCTCATATTCATCATTTGCCTGCAAAATTACGGCCAAAAATAGAAACTATCAAATTCATATTTATAAAGAATCTAAATAATTTCATCTGATAAAATACTAAAAAATCGTAAATTTGGGAGCACTTTTTAAATGTTTGATAATCTAAAACGTTTTGGAGATATAATTTTTGATAGGAATGCTATCAAAACAGTGTATAAATCTTACCCAAAGAGAGTTTTTTCAACAAGACAAATCGCAGGTAAATTACTTATACTTTAGCTAAAGGTCAAATATATTCCACTTCGAAACGGAACATTATTTCACATTTTTAAAGGGATAGATTATGTTGTGTATAACTATGTCCGTTTTTGCAAATTTAAACAGCTTATTGTAATGATAACCTGTTAACAAGAATAATAGTACTTAACAACTGCCATAAAAATCTACTTTTAAAATTTAAAAGACTTCTATTATTATGAATATGTATCAGGATTACATCCAAGAGATTGAAGAAAGAAAAAACCAGGGGCTAAATCCAAAGCCAATTGACGGTGCGGGATTATTAAGCGAAATCATTTCACAAATTAAAGATCCAGGTAACGAATATCGATCGGATTCTCTTAAATTTTTCATTTACAACACCTTACCAGGAACAACAAGTGCTGCAGGCGTAAAAGCTAAGTTTTTAAAAGAGATTATCCTGGGTGAATCCGTAGTAGAAGAAATATCCCCAACCTTTGCTTTTGAATTATTATCTCACATGAAAGGAGGCCCTTCTATTGAGGTATTGCTTGATCTGGCTCTAGGCAATGATATTTCTATTGCCAAGGAAGCAGCAAATGTTCTTAAAACACAGGTTTTCCTTTATGATGCAGATACTAATCGTCTAAAAGAAGCATTTAATAACGGTAATGAAATCGCAAAAGAGCTTATTGAAAGCTATGCAAAAGCAGAGTTCTTCACTAAGCTTCCGGAAGTGGCTGAAGAAATCAAGGTTGTTACATTCATCGCCGGTGAAGGTGACATTTCAACTGACTTGCTTTCTCCGGGTAACCAGGCTCACTCAAGATCAGACCGTGAACTTCATGGTAAATGTATGATCACCCCTCAGGCACAGGAAGAAATTAAAGCACTTCAGGCACAACATCCTGACAAGAGCGTAATGCTGATTGCTGAAAAAGGAACAATGGGTGTGGGTTCATCCAGAATGTCCGGAGTAAACAACGTAGCTTTATGGACTGGTAAACAAGCAAGCCCATACATCCCATTCGTGAATATTGCTCCGATTGTTGGAGGAACAAACGGTATTTCTCCGATCTTCCTGACTACTGTTGACGTTACAGGAGGTATTGGTCTTGACCTTAAAAACTGGGTTAAAAAATTAGATGAGAACGGAGAGCCAATCCGTAACGAAGCTGGAGAACCGATTCTTGAAGAAGCTTATTCTGTAGCTACAGGAACTGTTCTTACCATCAATACAAAAACAAAAAAATTATATAATGGCGATCAGGAGCTGATTGACATTTCTAAGGCATTTACTCCTCAGAAAATGGAATTCATCAAGGCTGGCGGATCATATGCAATTGTTTTCGGTAAAAAGCTGCAGACATTTGCAGCAAAGCTTTTGGGAATAGAAACACCTCTTGTTTTTGCTCCTTCAAAAGAAATTTCCCATGAGGGGCAAGGTCTTACAGCAGTTGAAAAAATCTTCAACAGAAACGCAGTTGGAACAACTCCAGGAAAAGTTTTACATGCTGGTTCAGATGTTCGTGTAGAAGTTAATATCGTTGGTTCTCAAGATACAACAGGTTTAATGACTGCTCAGGAACTTGAATCTATGGCAGCAACAGTGATTTCTCCGATTGTTGACGGTGCTTACCAATCCGGATGTCATACCGCTTCTGTTTGGGATAAAAAAGCGCAGGCCAACATTCCGAAACTCATGAAATTCATGAACGAATTTGGTCTGATCACAGCCCGTGACCCGAAAGGTGAATATCACGCTATGACTGACGTAATTCACAAAGTTCTTAATGACATAACGATAGACGAGTGGGCAATCATCATCGGTGGTGACTCTCACACAAGAATGTCTAAAGGAGTTGCTTTTGGGGCAGACTCAGGAACAGTTGCCCTTGCACTGGCTACAGGTGAAGCATCTATGCCAATCCCTGAATCTGTGAAGGTAACATTTAAAGGGAATATGAAAGAGCACATGGATTTCCGTGATGTCGTTCATGCAACACAAGCCCAGATGCTTAAACAGTTTGGTGGGGAAAATGTATTCCAAGGCAGAATCATTGAGGTTCACATCGGAACACTTCCTGCTGACCAGGCATTCACATTTACAGACTGGACTGCTGAGATGAAGGCAAAAGCTTCTATCAACATTTCTGAGGACAGCACCTTGATCGAATCATTGGAAATTGCAAAAGGCAGAATTCAGATCATGATTGATAAGGGCATGGACAATCATAACCAGGTTCTTCAGGGGTTAATTAATAAAGCTGATAAAAGAATCGCTGAGATCAGATCAGGTGAGAAACCAGCTCTGACTCCGGATGCGAATGCTAAATATTATGCTGAAGTAGTTGTTGATCTTGATGTGATCGTAGAACCTATGATTGCAGACCCGGATGTAAACAACGATGATGTATCCAAACGATACACTCACGATACCATCAGAGCACTTTCTTATTATGGAGGAGAGAAAAAAGTAGATCTTGGTTTTGTAGGATCTTGTATGGTTCACAAAGGCGATTTGAAAATTGTTTCTCAAATGCTTAAAAACATTGAAAAGCAACAAGGTAAGGTTGAATTTAATGCTCCTCTGGTAGTAGCAGCTCCAACGTATAATATCATCGATGAATTAAAAGCGGAAGGAGATTGGGAATTTTTAGAAAAATACTCCGGATTCGAATTTGATGATAATGCTCCTAAAGGCGAAGCACGTGTTGAATACAAAAACATGATGTATCTTGAGCGTCCGGGTTGTAACCTTTGCATGGGTAACCAGGAAAAAGCAGCCAAAGGAGATACGGTATTAGCAACTTCAACCCGTCTTTTCCAGGGAAGAGTAGTTGAAGATTCCGAACGTAAAAAAGGAGAATCTTTACTGGCCTCAACTCCAGTTGTTGTGCTTTCTGCCATCATTGGAAGAATTCCTAATATCGATGAATATAAAGCTGCCGTTGAAGGCATTGACCTGACTAAATTCGCTCCACCTATTAAGGAGCTTGTTCAGGTGGGCCATTAATAGAGGATTTAATCACAAGTCCAAGGACTGTTTTATAAATTATATAATTGAAAGATTTTAGTCCTGCGGGATTTAAAATCTTTCAATTTTTGTTTAGAATGTTTCCATTTAAGACTGATTAAGAATTATTTTAAATGAAATTAAGAAAAGAAATTTCATTTTTCCTTAACTTGATAGAAATAAAACATTCTGATTATTGATTAGAAATATTCATTTTACAGATGGAAGGAACAGAATTTGATGAATTGTAGTAACAAAGAATATTTTCCGCTTTAAGTATTGAATTAATGCCGGAAAAGTCTATTAAAAAGAAGAAAAAATTAAATTAAGATATGACTTTTGATATTGATATGATCAAAAAAGTATATGAGCGTTACCCAGAAAGAATTGCTGCGGCAAGACAAATCGTGGGAAAACCTCTTACACTTTCAGAAAAAATCCTTTACACCCATCTTTGGGAAGGTAATGCCACATCAGCACATGAAAGAGGAAACTCTTATGTAGATTTCGCGCCGGACAGGGTAGCTATGCAGGATGCAACTGCGCAAATGGCGCTTTTACAATTTATGCAGGCAGGAAAAGCTAAAGTAGCCGTTCCTTCAACTGCTCATGCTGATCACCTAATTCAGGCAAGAGTAGGCGCTGAATCAGATTTACAGGAGGGGATCAACAAAAACTCTGAAGTTTTCAACTTCCTAAGTTCTGTTTGCGATAAATATGGAATTGGCTTCTGGAAGCCGGGAGCAGGAATTATTCACCAGGTGGTACTGGAAAATTATGCATTCCCCGGAGGTATGATGATTGGTACCGACTCTCACACAGTAAATGCAGGAGGTCTGGGAATGGTAGCTATTGGTGTAGGAGGTGCTGATGCAGTAGACGTAATGGCCGGAATGGCGTGGGAACTTAAAATGCCAAAACTTATCGGGGTAAAATTAACCGGTAAAATGAGTGGCTGGACGTCTGCAAAAGACGTGATCCTGAAAGTGGCAGGAATCCTTACCGTAAAAGGAGGAACAGGATGCATCGTAGAATATTTCGGAGAAGGAGCAGAATCTCTTTCAGCAACAGGTAAAGGAACCATCTGTAACATGGGTGCTGAAATCGGGGCTACCACTTCTACCTTCGGATACGATGATTCCATGAGAAGATATCTGGCAGCAACAGGAAGACAGGATGTAGTAGATGCTGCTGACAAAATTGCAGAACATTTAACAGGTGATGCTGAAGTATATGCCAACCCTGAACAGTATTTCGACCAACTGATCGAAATCAACCTTTCTGAGCTTACCCCACACTTAAACGGACCTTTTACTCCGGATTTGGCTACCCCTGTAGCTGAATTCAGGGCTAAAGCTGAAGCTAACGGGTGGCCAATAGAAGTGGAATGGGCTCTTATCGGTTCTTGTACCAACTCGTCTTATGAAGATTTATCGAGAGCAGCTTCTATCGTGGAAGATGCAGTAGCCAAAGGAGTTAAGCCTAAAGCTATCCTGGGAATTAACCCCGGATCTGAGCAGGTAAAATTCACAGCAGAAAGAGACGGATTCTTAGATTCTTTCAGAAAATTCGAGAATGCCAGAATCTTCACCAATGCTTGTGGACCTTGTATCGGGCAATGGGACAGAGAAGGCGCTGATAAAGGAGAAAAAAACTCCATCATCCACTCTTTCAACAGAAACTTTGCAAAAAGAGCTGACGGTAACCCGAATACACATGCATTTGTAGCTTCTCCAGAAATGGTAGCTGCTGTTGCCATCTCAGGAAGGTTAGACTTTAACCCAATTACAGATACTTTAACTGCTGAAAATGGCGAACAGGTAAAACTTGATGAACCTAAAGGTTCTGAACTACCGGCAAGAGGATTTGCTGTTGATGATAACGGATACCAGGCACCATCTGAGGACGGTTCCTCTGTTGTTGTGAAGGTAAGCCCTACTTCGGACAGGCTTCAGTTATTGGAAGAATTCCCAGCTTGGGACGGCAAAAACATTGAAGCAGCCAGAGTGCTTATCAAAGCTTTCGGAAAATGTACTACCGACCATATTTCTATGGCTGGGCCATGGTTGAAATACCGAGGCCACCTGGACAATATTTCAAACAATATGCTGATTGGAGCCGTAAATGCCTACAACATGGAAACTAACCATGTTAAAAATGAATTAACAGGTGAATATGGTGAAGTTCCGGCTGTACAGAGAGCTTACAAAGCTGCAGGAATCCCTACCATCGTGGTTGGAGACCAGAACTACGGGGAAGGTTCTTCAAGAGAACACGCTGCAATGGAGCCAAGACATCTTGGAGTAAAAGCTGTATTGGTAAAATCATTCGCAAGAATCCATGAAACAAACCTTAAAAAACAAGGGATGCTTGGAATAACTTTCGCTAATGAAGCTGATTATGACAAAATCCAGGAAGATGATGTGGTTAACTTCTTAGACCTTGAGCAATTCGCTCCAGGAAAGCAGCTGACTTTAGAATTCATTCACACTGACGGAACCAGAGATATCATTATGGCTAACCATACTTACAACGATCAGCAGATCGATTGGTTTAAGGCCGGTTCCGCTCTTAACCTGATCAAGAAACAAGAAAATTAATTGTTAGATCTAATTAATCATAGAAAAGCAGTTTCGATCGAAACTGCTTTTTTGTTATTGCAACAGAGGATGCATTAATTTCCTATAGAACCAGATCTATGTTATTCTGCTTATCCTTTATTTGTCTTAAAATTTAAATTCCACTCTCGCAAATACAAATCGCCCTCCTATACCATATTGCGATACCTGTCTTGAATAGACAAACTGGTTATCAGCCGTTAACGAACTGATGTTTGGGCTCCTGGAAGGCAGAATATTAAATATATTATTGCTCCCTATCGTTGCCGAAATATTTTTGTTGAAATCATAGCCTACGGAAAGGTCTGTTACAAAACGTTCACTCAAAACAAAATGCTCTCTACTTTCAATAACTCCGTCAAAGTTGGCATCCAGCACATCAGCATCCGTCACCTTTCCAAAGTAGGAGTTTCTAAGGGCAACAGTAAGTGCTGAGAATTTCAGTGTATTGGCAAGAGTTGCCTTGATACGCGGTACGGCTTCTTCAAAATACACTCTGTTCGGCTCAGAGAAATAATTATTGATCTGGCTTACCAGTTTCGACGAGGCATGAATATCACCAACCCTCCTGGTCTGATTAAAATTAAGCCCCAAATTATTCTCTAAAGATATTCCTTCTGAAATTCTTGTATTCTGGGAAACTGTGATATCCAATCCTTTGGTCTGGGAATCTACTGCATTGGCAAAGAAATTCGCAGCACTGGCTCTTGCAAGATCAAAAGCACTTTGTAATACCTGGTCATCAGGCCCTTCGATCTTATCTGGACGGAAAAACAAATCAGTCAGAACTACTCTATCCTTAATCTTTATAAGATAGGCATCGGCTGTAAATACAAGACTTAAAGCAGGAATTTTCCAGGTAATTCCAGTACTGTAAGACTGTGAAGTTTCCTGTTTCAGTTTTGGAATTCCTAATGCCTGGGCTGCTTCAGAATTATTTCTGAAAGTCCCTACCTGTGTCGTCTGACCCTGCTGAATCAGTGTAGAGGTGGAACTGTAGTAGATCTGCGCTAAAGAAGGTGCCCTGAATCCTGTGGAAACCGCTCCTCTCCAGTTGAAATTTTTAGTCAGTTTTACATTGGTCGCCAATTTATAATTAAAGGTAGAACCGAAGTCTGAATAATTTTCAAAACGCACAGCTCCTTCCAGCAGCCACCAATCAGTTGGTTCAATCTCAATATCTGCATATGCCGCAATACTGTTTCGGTTTCCGGAAACGGCGTTATCCGGACTGAATCCCGGGAAGACCTGTGATCCGGCCGGTCTTATAGTTCCAAAGAAATCAGTCACTTTTTCATTTTCAGGGGTAGCAGCAGTGACTACATGTCCATAAATATCATAGGAGACATAGGAATTTTCGTCTCCTGCATTCACTTTATAGTTTTCATAGCGATATTCTCCTCCGAAGGCTACATTCAGGCCGTGAAGAACATCATATTTTTTGGAGAAATCCAGATTCAGCGTATTTTGTAGAAATTCAGATCCTCCTGCTTCAAAAGTCCTTGGTGAGCGATCTCCCAGAGATGCATTAAATGTATTCACCACACCGAAATTAAAAGCATTCTTCCCAAAAGTATTACTCAAATCTACATTCCAGCCGTTCCATTTTCCTTTGATTCCTCCGGCTAAGGAATAATCATTTACATTGGCTTCAATTTGTGGTAGATATCCATTGGGAGTAACCGCATTGATATTTCTTTCTGTATTCGGCAGGCGGTAAAATCCTCCTGCATTTCCCAAACGGTAGCTGTACCCTCCAAAGGAATAAACTTTCCAGTCTTCACTGACGGGAATTTCAGAATTGAAAAATAGCTGTGCCGACTGCAGCTTAGATTGCCCAGCTCTTAAGCTGAAATCTTTTCTTTCCAAGCCTCTGTAATTAAGTTCCTGATCAGTAAAATCTTTACCTAACAAACCTTGTAATGCCGAAATACTGTTAGCTCCTGATATTTCATCTTTAAAATCCTGTGAAAAATAATCAACCTGTGATGCATATTGCTTGACTGTATTAATGATCTGCTGAGTGTTGGAAGTATTAGTAATATTTTTATATAATCCATCGATATTGACTCCGTTCTGCAGTGCTCTGTAATTAATTGCATTATAGGCATTATAAATATTTCCCTGGCGTACATCCGCTCTTGAATATGGATCACGATACTGTACGGAACCTGTTACATTAATAAATCCTTTTTCACCAATTTTTGCTCCATAGTTCAAGTCTGCAGAAATGGTCTGCCCGTCTACTCCTCCGGAAAAATTATTGGCGACCGGTGAAGCGTATCCTCCCAGAAAAACCTGCCCTGATAATCCTAACCGTCTTTTAAGTCCTAAATTCACGACTCCGGCAATGGCATCAGAGCCATATTGAGCAGAAGCTCCGTCTCTCAGCACTTCAATCTTATCCAGAGCAAAGGCAGGGATAGCATTAAGGTCTGTTCCCACCGAACCTCTTCCTGGTGTCAATGTAACATTAATAAGAGAAGACTGATATCTTCTTTTCCCGTTAAGCAAAACCAAAACCTGGTCCGGTCCAAGTCCTCTGAGTAGAGCCGGGTCGACAAAGTCAGTTCCATCGTTCACGGTATGTGAAGTGGAAGAAAATGAAGGCACCACATAGTTGAGAGCCTGGCTTATATTATTAACCGGACTTTGTCTTAAAATCTTTGAGATATTGATAATATCTACCGGAACCGGAGTTTCTGTAAGGGATCTTCCGGATCCTCTTGATCCCAGGATCACTACATCATCTATCTTTTTGGATGATGCAGAATCCGTCTGGCCAAAGTAAAATGCTGAAATAAGAGCTGCCGAAGCCAGGATTATTTTTTTATCGAAATTATACATGTGTTTTTTATATTTTTTATTGCTGATTGTTTGTTTGATTTTTGGCAACAGTCTTCCCGTAACCTTATTTTTAGGTTACTGTGAAAAGTCTGAATATTGATATTATTTTAAAGAAGTTTAGAAACAACAACACATGCACATATGGAAATGGCATGAAAAGAGGTCAGAATGATGAAAGGTTATTTCATGATCTGAGAAACGAAAATTTAAATTGGTCTTGTGATTTCTCTTGTCTTTAAACATTGATTTAATTTTTAAAACAAAAATGTCAAGATGGGGAGAAAATAGAGAATAAACATTTTTTCCGGACATACCGGCTTATCTATTTCAGCACCTTGCTTGTTTTTGCAGGTTGCTATCCCATCTATGAGATTCTTGATAATTACGTGGCAAAGATATAATTATTTCGGAATAAAAAAAATAATTGCCTAAAAATTTAACTTTTCACAAATTTTACCGTAACAAATTGCTCTTTTTTACGTCTAACCGAACAGTAGTAAAAAAACATTATGAAAAAAACTATATTAGCTTTATCCCTGCTGGGATCTTTTTTTGCCTATTCGCAGGAGAAGAGCAGCAGTAATGCAGTGGAGGAAAAGCAAATTGAAGGCGTAGTTATCACAAAAACTAAAAAAGCCGTTGAACAGAAAGCAGACCGTACTATTTTTGATTTTTCTGAGCAGCCTCAGCTTAATAACGGTAACGTTCTGGAAGGTATTAAAAAACTTCCCGGTCTGGTTGCTACCGATATCGCGGGAATGATGTATCAAGGAAAAATTCTGGATGTTTATCTAAACGGAAGACCTTTAAATATTACTTCGAATGAATTGAATTCTTTCCTGGAGGGGATGCCGGCAAATTCGGTAGACAGAATTGAAGTGATTACGCAGCCAGGTGCAGAATTTCCTGCTACTTCAGGAGGTGCGATCATGAATATCATTACGAATAAAAATGCCAATAAATATTTAACGGCAACTTATTCAGGAAATTACTCGTTTACAAATTACGATAAATTCAGAAGCAGAACTACCAATTCATTAAACTTAAATGCCAGAAACAAGTATTTCGGATGGCAGCTGAATGTAGGCCAAAATTACCGTGAAAGTATGCTGAACGGTGACCAGGACGTACTTCTTCACAACAATACAGACAGAATAGGACGTGGTTATTTTGCTAAATCTGGTCTGACTTTTGATCTTGGACAGGACAGATTATTAGTAAACTACGATATTTATCATAATAATAATGACAACTATACGGCGAGTAGAGGACTTGCTGACATCCCGGTCAACCTTAATCCTATCAAATACCGCGAAGCTGATTATGAGGCATCCGATGTTGCTCATACCAACAACCTAAGACAAGAGGCAGTTGTAACGTATCAGAAGCGTTTCAGCGACAAGACCCAAAAGCTGGACTTCCAGTTCGGGTATACAAAATCTACATCTAAGTTCGCTCAGGATAATTTTTTCCAGAGAGGATTTTATACAGATTTTTGGCAGCCTTTTCTTAATACCGGTGGAGAAAATGTGCTTGACAATAAATCGGATATGAGGGTGGCAAATTTCAAGGTGGACTATTCTCAGCCGATTAAGCTTATGGACGGTGGTAAAGTAAGCTTAGGAGGTTTATATGAAAGACAGGATTATGACACAGAAAACAAAGGCCTTACCAATCTGGAATACCAGAGACAGACGGCTTCCACTTATCTTGAATTTCAGGCGAAACTGAAGAAGTTTGATTTTATTTTAGGTGCTCGAGCTGAAAATTATGATATTTCAGGGATTACAAGAACAATAAAAGACGGCGCTGTTCTTGAAAGAGATCTCACCACCTTCAACAGGTTTAAGCTTTTCCCTAATGCAAGTGTACAGTACAGCCTGATGAACCAGGTTTATGTGGCTGCCAACTATAACAAAAAAATCAGCCTTCCGAGCATTTCTGCCCTGAATCCGAATAATGTAACATTCGGCAGCCCAAATACGCAGGTCACGGGTAATCCGGATCTTCAGCCTACGATCTTTGATAATTATGAATTAAAAGTCTCAGCATTTGATTATGCTTTTATCGGATACAGTGTAAGTTCTGCTAAAGATCAGGTAGCGCAGATCGTCATGAAAGAAGGCAAAAATCTTTTCAATAAGCAAGTGAATATTTCGAATATGAAAATTCACAACTTTAACCTGGGTCTTCCGATTCCTTTTATGATTTTCAGCAAACCGATGAGCGAAATCATGAAATTTAATTTTAATCCTGATAAAATTAATTTCATGTATCTGTACGCAGGATACCAGAAGCATGAGATCGATAATTTAAGCAACAAAGGCTTCTGGATCTTCAATATCATGACCCAATTGCTCTTACCTAAAGATATCAAACTGACCGCCAATTACAGCTATCTGACTCCAAAAGCGGGATATTTCTACTTTACAGCAGATAAGCCATTCAACAATAATCTGGATATCACGCTGACCAAGAAGTTTATGAACAACCGTCTTACGGTTTCTGTTTTCGCAAATGATATCTTCAACGGACAGGTGATGCAGGTATATTCCAATCCACCCGAAGGACAGGCGGTAATGATCAGAAGTAAGTATGACACAAGAAATTTCGGAATTTCAATTAACTATAAAATTCCTACGAAAAATAAACTGGCTAAGGAAGATCCGAATATCCTGAACCAGACTAAAAAAGAGGATACTGGCGTACTGCAAACTCCCTAGTAACTTATCCATATAAAATGAGGCAGCAAAATTTCTTTACTGCCTCATTTATTTAAAAACAATATAATTAAAAATCTATGGTCTGAAATCTCCATTCCAGAGTATCGATAAGGGTAAGCTGATCCGGCTGTACAGGAAGTCCTGTAATGATCTTTAAAACTTGTAAAGCCATCATGCTTCCTACAATTCCCGGCAATGCTCCCAAAACTCCGAGACTGTCACAATCCGGTAAATCTTCGTCAAAAGGCGGTTCCGGGAACAAGTCTCTAAGGTTTTTGCTTCCTTGATAGTTGAACACGGCAGTTTGTCCTGAAAAACCAAGGATACTTCCGTACACCAAAGGCTTCCCAAGCTTCACACAGGTATCATTGATTAAATATCTGGTTGTAAAATTATCGGATCCGTCAACAATAATATCATACTGTGAAAGGATTTCTTCTGCATTTGAGCCATCAATTTTTATATCAATTCCAATAAATTCCACCTGATGATTAAGTTTATTGACAAACGCTTCTGCGCTTCTGACCTTTGAAATTCCAACTGTATTTTCATTGTGAATGATCTGGCGGTTCAGGTTGTGAAGTTCCACCTCATCAAAATCTGCAATGCCTAAAGTTCCGACTCCGGCTGCTGTGAGGTATTGAATAATAGGGCTTCCCAAGCCTCCTGCTCCAATGACAAGGATTTTGGATGACCTGATCTTTTTTTGTCCTTCCAATCCAATTTTTTCTATGAATATCTGCCGGCTGTATCTTGCAAGAATGTCTTTACTTTTCATCCCATAATTTGTTTTTTAACCATTAATATTTTTTAAGCTGTTAAGAGATATTGCTTTAAGGTTAACTTAATTGCTTCAATGCCTTAATGGTTTAAATTCCGTTGTATGCAGGATCCCAATCTTTCATGACCGGATCATAGCCGGCTTTTCTGATGCTCCTTTTCACATCTTCCATGCTTCGTTCGTCGCTGGTTTCAAACTGTTCCAGAGATTCTACGTCAACGGCGTAGCCTCCAGGATTGGTCTTTGATGCGGCACTCATTGCTGTGGCTCCGAGGGATATGATATTGTCTCTGAATTTTTCATTTTCCCTTGTGGATATTGAAATTTCCAGGTCTTCATTCCAAATTCTGTAGGCACAGATCAGTTGCAACAGGTCTTTATCTTCCATAATAAAATTAGGCTCGACGGTTCCTTCCGCAGGCCTTAGTCTGGGAAATGAAACTGAAAAACGGCTTTTCCAGTATTGTTTCTGCAGATAATCAATGTGAAGTGCATTAAAGAAACTGTCTACACGCCAGTCTTCCAGCCCAAGCAGAACACCAAGACCAATCTTATGAATTCCGGCACGTCCAATCCTGTCCGGTGTATCCAATCGGAAATGAAAATTAGATTTCTTTCCTTTGGGGTGGTATTCTTTATAGACTTCCTGATGATAGGTCTCCTGATAGACTAACACAGAATAAACACCTTCCTGATGCAGCTGGAGATATTCTTCTTCAGACAAAGGCTGTACTTCAATCGAAATATTCGCAAAATGAGGCTTCAGCAGGCGAACCGCATTCAGGAAATATGAAATTCCAACTGTTTTATTAGCCTCTCCACTGACTAACAAAACGTGATTCACTCCCATAGATTTCAGGACAGAGGCTTCTATCATCAGTTCCGTATCGGAAAGGGTTTTTCTCCTTACGTTATTATCCAGGCTGAAACCACAATAAGTACAGATATTCTGGCATTCATTACTGAGGTACATCGGTGCATACAGCTGGATGGTTTTCCCAAAGCGTTTCTGGGTAAGCTCGCGGGTCATTTTGGCCATCAGCTCCAGCTCCTGGGCAGCAACAGGAGAAATAAGATTGAGAAAATCCTCCATCGTCCGGTGTTTCTTCTGAAGGCTGTTCAGTACGTCTGGATGGGTTACTTTTCCGAGTCTTTTCTTTATCTCATCCCAATGATAGCGTTCAAAAGCATCTTTAAAGCTGTTCATTTTTTTCTGCTGTTTTTATTCAAATAAAAAGGAGGTCAAGGGACTTGATGCTTCAGCATGATCCGCTATTGCCCCTAATCCTGATTCAAAGGCTCTTCTTCCGGCAATAACTCCTTCTTTAAAGGCCAGAGCCATATTGACAGGGTTTCTTGCTACAGCGATTGCAGTATTGACAAGAACGGCATCAGCTCCCATTTCCATTGCTTTTGCAGCATCCGAGGGGGCTCCTATTCCGGCATCTACCACAACGGGGACATTGCTCTGGTTGATGATAATCTCTAAAAAATCTAATGTTTTCAACCCTTTATTCGTCCCGATTGGAGCTCCCAAAGGCATTACCACAGCGGTCCCGGCATCTTCCAGACGTTTGCATAAAACCGGATCAGCGTGGATGTAAGGCATTACGATAAATCCCAATTTGGCCAGTTCTTCTGTTGCATACAGGGTCTCAATAGGATCCGGAAGAAGGTACTTCGGATCGGGATGGATCTCTAATTTTACCCAGTTGGTTTCCAAGGCTTCTCTTGCGAGCTGTGCTGCCAATACCGCTTCCTTTGCCGTTCTGGCACCTGAGGTATTGGGGAGAAGGTGAACATTGGTTCCTTTTAATGAATCCAATAACCCGTCTTCTGCCGCACCGGAATCTATTCTTTTCAGTGCCATGGTAACCATATCTGTACCCGAAGCGATCACAGAGGCCGCCATTTCCTGAAGGTTTCCGAATTTTCCGGTTCCGAGGAACAGTCTAGAGTCAAATATTCTGTCTGCTATTATTAATTTCTGATTATTCATATCATTGCTTTTTTAAATTCACTGATGGCAGCAGGGCAGTTGGTGATCTGTCCCGAAACCGCTACTCCATATATTCCGATTTGCTGAAGAGGCTCAATATCCTGAAGCCCAACTCCTCCGATGGCGTAGATCTTCGGAATGGTGATTAATCTGTCTTTTAAACTTTTAATAATATTCTGGTAGCCTTCAAACCCGAGGATCGGGCTCAGCTTTTCTTTTGTAGATGTAAATCTCAAAGGTCCTAAACCTATATAATCACATGGCTCATTGATTCTTTGAAGGACGTCTGAAAGGGTATTAGCTGTTCCTCCGATGATTTTATTTTTACCTAAAAGGCTTCTCGCCATTTCAACGGACCCGTCCTGTAAACCCAAATGGACACCGTCTGCATCAATATCTTTTGCTATTTGAACATGATCATTAATGATACAAACCGTATGGTATTCTGAACAAAGTTTATTTGAAATTTCACAGAGCTGAAAAAACTTACCTTCATCAGCATTTTTCCAGCGGACCTGCAACCATTTTATACCATTATCTAAAGCTTTCCGGATATTAAACTCCTGCTCTTCTTTGGTTTGTCCCTGAGAGATATATTGTAATTTTTCCATGTTTAAACTGAATGAAAACCCAATAAAGACGGGTTACTTTTTAAAAAATTTTCGGTATATAACTTTCCTTTCCTGCAGGCATCTTCCAAATTTTCTCCTTTTGCCAGCCAACCGGCAATTGCTGAAGACAGCACGCATCCTGAACCATGTTTCGGATAATAGACGGAAGGTTCATTAAGGTTCGGCTCCAATGAAACTTCTTTTCCATTCCCGGTAAGGATATCTGTACCGATTTTATCTGTTCTGTGACCACCTTTGAGTAGTACTGCGCAAGAGATTTCGCCTTGATCTAAAAGATTACATTCTTGTAAAACCCTATATTCATTATAATTGGGCGTGATGAGGTCAATCTTTCTTAAAACATCAGTCAAACGGGATAAGGTTTCCAGATCAAAAAAAGAAAACTCTGAGGTACTTTTTAATACGGGATCCCAGATGATTTTTACTCCGGCACTATGGGACCGTACAGTTTCTATAATATTTTCCAGAAACACAGCGTCTTTTACTATCCCAATCTTGATAACCTCAACAGGATAATCTCTCATCAGAATGGCTACAGAGGATATTATTTCATCTAAAGATCGCCACTCTATGGTTAAACATTCAGATGCAGTCTGAATGGTCATCGCAGTGCATACCCCAAATCCCATTGCCCCAATCTGTTCAAATGTTTTTATATCTGCTAAAATACCTGCCCCTCCTGAGGGGTCAAATCCAGCAATACTCATAACGAAAGGACGCTCTGTCTGCATTTCCTGAATGTATTTAAAGGTTGATCATTTTCCCAAATCGCACCCAGGAGTGCCGCTCCGTCTGCTCCGTTTTCAAATACTTTACAGATGTTATTTTCGTCAATTCCTCCCAATGCAATTAATCTTACGTTCTGATTGCTTCTATGCTTAATATCCTTCATAACATTTGAATGCTCACCGTACCCTTTTTTAGAAATACTTGGAAAAACCGGGCTTATAAATGCATACTCCCATTCTTTTCCCAAATCATTAAAGGTTTCAATATGATGTACCGATGTTGAAATAATATTTTGTCCTATATAAGATGTATAAACCTCCCCGTTCCTGTCTGCTTCTCTGAAATGAAACCGGGAAATATGATGATCCTTCCCCAAATCATAATATCCGTGCAGTACCAATTGAGGATAAAATTCCTCATCAATACCGTACAGGAAATTTATTATTTCTTCCCGGTTTATCATTGGTTTTCTTATATGAAGCAGATCCAGTCCCTCCTGAAACAGATGATTGATGATCTCCGTTTCGTTTTGAACTATGGTTTCCGGAGTGATAACAAGTATCATATATAAATTTCTTTTCCTTTTTCAATAAATTCCTGAGATTTATCCAACATTCCTTTTTCTGCAGAATCCCGGATCTCCTGAGTAATTTTCATAGAACAGAATTTCGGGCCGCACATGGAACAGAAATGGGCAATTTTAGCCCCTTCTGCCGGAAGCGTTTCATCGTGATAAGCCCTGGCCGTATCAGGATCCAATGAAAGATTGAACTGGTCTTCCCATCTGAATTCAAATCTGGCTTTACTCAAAGCATTGTCTCTATATTGCGCTCCAGGATGTCCTTTTGCCAAATCTGCAGCATGTGCAGCTAGTTTGTAAGTAATAACTCCAACTTTTACATCTTCTTTGTTTGGGAGACCTAAATGTTCTTTCGGGGTTACATAACACAGCATCGCACATCCGAACCAACCGATCATAGCTGCTCCGATGCCTGAGGTAATATGGTCGTAACCGGGTGCAATATCTGTCGTCAAAGGTCCCAAAGTATAAAACGGAGCTTCATGGCATTCTTCCAATTGCTTATCCATATTTTCTTTAATCATGTGCATGGGTACATGCCCCGGACCTTCAATCATTACCTGTACATTGTGCTTCCATGCAATTTTAGTCAGCTCACCTAAAGTTTCAAGTTCTGCAAACTGCGCAGCATCGTTGGCATCCGCAATAGATCCCGGGCGGAGGCCATCTCCAAGGGAAAAAGCCACATCGTATTTCTTCATGATCTCACAGATCTCTTCAAAATGAGTGTACAAAAAGTTTTCTTTATGGTGGTAAAGGCACCATTTTGCCATGATGGAACCTCCCCTTGAAACTATACCTGTTACTCTTTTTGCGGTAAGATGGATATATCTCAATAAGACTCCGGCATGAATAGTAAAGTATGAAACCCCCTGTTCTGCCTGTTCAATTAAGGTATCTTTAAAAACTTCCCAAGTCAGGTCTTCCGGAACTCCTTTTACTTTTTCCAAGGCCTGATAAATTGGGACGGTACCAATAGGAACCGGACTGTTTCTGATGATCCATTCTCTAGTTTCATGAATGTTTTTTCCTGTTGATAAATCCATGATGGTATCTGCTCCCCAACGGCAGGCCCAAACTGCTTTCTCTACTTCTTCTTCAATACTTGATGAAACAGCACTGTTTCCGATATTGGCATTAATTTTAACCAAAAAATTACGTCCAATGATCATCGGCTCACTCTCCGGGTGATTGATATTATTCGGGATAATTGCTCTTCCTGCAGCAATTTCGTCTCTCACAAATTCAGGACTTATCCTGCTTTTCGGAGTATTGGCACCAAAACTGTTTCCGGGATGCTGAAATGACATTTCCTTAGAAACTGTTTCCAACTGCTCGATCCGTTGATTTTCCCTGATCGCTACATATTCCATTTCAGGGGTAATGATTCCCTGTTTCGCATAGTAAAGCTGGGTAAGTTCAAATCCTTCTTTGGCTACCTTAGGCTTGTGATCGTATGTAAAACGCAGTTCATCAAGGCGGGAATCTGCCAGACGTGCTTTTCCGTATTCTGAAGTGATTCCGTTCAGGACATCCACATCTTTTCTGTCCAGTATCCATTGCTCCCTGATCCGGGGAAGCCCTTTCGTGATATCGATGGATGCATTTTCATCCGTATAGGGACCCGAAGTATCATAAATAGTAACTGGCGGGTTATCTTCCAAAGTTCCGTTGCTAAGCTTCGTGGGACTTAGGTGAATTTCACGCATTGCTACGTTGATAGGATGTATTTTTCCTTCAACGTAAATTTTCCTGGCGTTCGGAAATGGCGAACAAGTGATTGAATGAGCCATAAGTTTTTGTATTATTAAGTGAATTAACCGCCCTGAGTGGCAGTAATGATTAAAACTGAATCTTTGTTTTTAAGGATTGTTTCTGCCCAGGCGGACAATGGAATAATACGGTTATTGAGAGCCACGGCTATCCCTTTTTTCTTTCCGGGTATTTCCATAGCCATCAGTGCTTCCAGATTATCCGGAAGTACTTCAAATGTTTTCGTAGTGTGGTTGATTGTAAGTTCCATTCCTAATTATTTTATATATACTTTAGGAATGGCCGTCATTGTACAATAGAATGTACAGCAAAAGTCATTTACTTTTCCCTACGCTGGTATAATCCAGATCAGGTTCAAAGGGTAAAGTCTCAGTCTGTATGTCTACAGACACC
Organism: Chryseobacterium lathyri; assembly: GCF_030812195.1. Lineage (GTDB taxonomy): Bacteria > Bacteroidota > Bacteroidia > Flavobacteriales > Weeksellaceae > Chryseobacterium > Chryseobacterium lathyri_A. The sequence continues at coordinate 983,097 of NZ_JAUSSF010000002.1, read as the reverse complement.
CCTAAAGTTGTGACGAAGGTAAGTATTTTTTCAGAACAGGCAAAATATAAGATTGAAAAAACAAAAGCCCGAAGCTGCTTACAACTCCGGGCTTTTTATTTTTTTATTTAAAATTTTTATTTTTTAATCGCTTTTACGTGGCCAATACTTCCGTCTTTCATACTAAGATTTAGAATGTATAACCCTGATTTCAATTCTCCTAAATAAATTTCTTGAGATGGATTCTCAATAATTTTTATCATTCTTCCTGCACTGTCAAAAATCTGAATAGATTTTACTTTTTCAATATCAGTAATGGTGATGATATCTTTAAATGGATTAGGATATACTTTCATCTGATCTTTAGCATTCACTTCGGATGTACTTAAGCAGGCGCTGTCCACTGTTGCAGTAACAGTTGTTCTTGCACTCTCACATTTGCTGGTAATCTGCCAGTCATAGAAGTAATAATAAGATGTTGAAGCCGTATTTCCGGTAAGGTTACCTGCTGTTATAGATAATGCTCCCGGAACCGTAAAGGGATAACTTCCCCAGGTGCCTCCTGATTCTCTTATTAATCCGGACACGTTGCCTGATCTTGTTAACATCATTAGTTTATAATTACTTCCCGGCTGAATTGTAAAATTCAAGGGAACATAAGTCTTTACATAAGGAGCTGCAGAACCCGTCAGGTTTACTGTAATTGTCTGTAATGTTACAGCAGGGGAAACATTCCCATCCTGTAAAGCAATTTCTACAGTTCCAGCTCCTGTACCCATCGGGTATACATTTACCCCGTTAATAGTAACAGTAGAATAAACATCAAAAAGCAAGCCTGCATCCAGTGTATAACCTGATGTAGATATAGCATTCGTCATTCCGGTTGAAGATGTATTTCCAGTTGAAGCAGTTACATAATAAGGAGTGGTACTGCTTAATACAGGAGTTGTAAAACTCGGTCCTGTACCTACTACATTTCCTGCCGTAGCAGCATCATACCAGGTTATAGATGCTCCGGTATCTGCTGTAGCCGAAAGTGTTGCAGTCTGATTAGGACAAACAGTAGCACCAGCAGTTGTAAGAATTGCCGGTGGCAGGCATTGTGTTACAACCTGTATAGGCTGAAGCGACCATACACTCGTATTTCCGCCTCCACAATTTGATCTGATCCAGATATAATATAATGTAGAAGGCGCCAATGATCCTATGGAAGCTGAAGTCCCGGGAACATTTGGATTAGTAGGTACTGTAGAAGATGTTGGAGGTGTGTTGGCAGTACTGTAATAAATATCATACCCTGATGGAGCTGATGAAGAGGCAGTCCAAGATATGGAAGCGCCATTACTGGTGGTTGTACCTGCCGTAAGTCCCGATGGAACATAGCATGTTGGCGGTGTCCAGGTATAGGTTAACCCCGCAGAAGGCATTCCCGGAATTGAATTAGCTGTATTGAACGCCTGTGTACTGTTATTTGCGGTTCCCACAGTAGAGTTTATAAATTCCAGTGTTGTTGCATTAAGCCGGCTATTAAAATCAGCTGTGGAAGCCCCTCTCAGGCCGATCTGAGCTGTTCCTGAGACAGTTGTACTTCCTACTAAATAAGCCCCGCTGCTATAAACCATTTCAATAATATTCGAGGTTTCCTTTAAACGAGCCTGAAATGAAAAAGCATATACCGCAGCTGTAGAGGTACTGCTATTGGGTCTGAAGTTTTTCCATTGAATAACAGCCTCCCTGTTGGGAGCCGAACCGATGATTTCCCAACTGATATTCCCGGTAGATCCACTGATGTCAAAAAAACTACTTATGTCCCTTCCAAAAACAGAAACTGCCCCATCATAGGCTGTAGTACTTGATATTGGAGTGGTGGTAGTTGTGCCCGGAGCCGTTGCACCAAAAGTGACAAATCCGTTCGTTGACACGTTCAATGCGTTGTACGAAGTTCCGTTAAATACAAAATCGAAAGGCAGGGTTAAAGGGTAAACATTACTGTTAAGGTTTGTTGTCGAAGTATTACCAGTGGCATCTGCCAATGCAGTTCCTACAATAGGAGTATAGGTTCCGGAAGACTGGGTAAAACTATAAGCACTTACCTGTGCTGATACTAAACTACTGCCTGTAATCAAAGCGGTAAAACTGAATAAGGCACTTTTTAAATACTTTACTTTTTCTCTTCCTTGAGAAAAAAAATTGTAAAAATGTTTCATATGGGATTGGATTAAATTCCCAACTAAGATATTAATTTTTACGAAAAATTAAATAAAAAATAAGATTTACCTCATTATTTATATTAAAAACAAGTAATTTATCACAGATAATGGAAAAAACAAAACCAGGCAACCAGCAGTGAAATTCAATGTTTAAAGCAAAAAAAAAAATCCTGTAAAAATATACAGGATCAGATTTTTTATTCTTCGCAGGCCTTCCAAATGGCATCATTCTGCGGAACGGGAGCTGTAATTTCTATTTTTTCTTTGGTAACGGGATGAATAAACTCCAGTTTTCTTGCATGAAGATTAATTCCACCGTCCGGATTGGAACGGGGAGCTCCGTATTTCAGATCTCCTTTGATAGGAATCCCTGTTTTTGAAAGTTGTGCACGGATCTGATGATGCCTTCCGGTTTCCAGATCAATTTCAAGAAGCATATAATTATCTAATGTTTTAATAACATGATAAGTCAGAATGGCTTCTTTTGCCCCTTCGGTTACTTTGGGAAAAACAATTGCCTTATTGTTCTTTTCATTCTTTTTCAAATAATGAACAAGTCTCTGACTCTGAGGAATCATTTCTTTTCCCACAACAGCCCAATAGGTTTTTTTAACCTCTCTGTTCTTGACCATCTGGGTAAGACGGGAAAGTGCTTTGGAAGTTTTGGCATAAATGACCAGACCCGATGTCGGGCGGTCTATACGGTGAACTAAGCCGAGAAAAACATTTCCCGGCTTAGCATCTCTTTTTTTTATAAAATTCTTAATAGACTCCAGCAAGGATTCATCACCGGTTTTATCGCCCTGAACAAGCTGTCCTACTTTTTTGTTAACCACCAGAAGATGGTTATCTTCATATACAATCTGCTCCTTCATACATTACGAACGCCTTGGCCTGTTGGTGAAAGAAATGATAATTCCTCCGAGAAGACCAATTGTTTTAAGCATTGAAAGTTTAGAATCTGCCGGCAGAAATGCTCCGATTACACAAATTGCCGCCGCTACGTACATGGCGTACATAAAATTTTTATTGGCAAGTAGCGGTGCCTGAACGAAGAAACTCGCTCCTATCAATACATAAAAGACTTTTCTGGAGAGAAGCTCGTTGATTTCCGGGGAGAATAAATTAAACCAGCCTACCGCCATACATATAATTGCTGCGATGGATAAGATTCCCTGAAGAGATTGTTGTTGGTTCATCATCAATTAGTAGCTTTCATTTTCATTAGGAAATTCAACACTTTTCACATCTTTTACATACTGGGCAACGGCTCCGGTAATTTCTGTATACAGATCAAGATATCTTCTTAAGAACTTCGGGCTGAAACCTTTATTCATCCCAACCATATCATGATATACGAGAACCTGTCCGTCACAGTCAGCTCCGGCACCAATCCCGATAGTCGGAATAGAAATACTTTCCGATACTTTTTTGGCTAAATCAGCAGGAATTTTTTCTAAAACAATTGAAAAGCATCCCAGTTCTTCCAAAAGCTGTGCATCACTGATCAGTTTTTCAGCTTCGGCTTCTTCTTTAGCTCTTACTTTATAGGTTCCGAATTTGTAGATAGACTGCGGTGTTAGTCCCAAATGTCCCATTACAGGAATTCCGGCATTGATAATTTTTTTAATAGATTTTGAAATTTCTTTTCCCCCTTCAATTTTTACAGCATGGGCCCCACCTTCTTTCATCATTCTTACCGCTGATTCCAATGCTTTCTCAGGATTACTCTGGTAGGTTCCGAACGGAAGATCTGCCACCACAAGAGCTCTGTCAACTCCACGAACAACACTTTGAGCATGATAAATCATCTGATCCAGCGTGATCGGCAAAGTGGTTTCAAAACCAGCCATTACATTGGCTGCAGAATCCCCAATCAAAATAGCATCAACACCTCCGGCATCTACCATTTTTGCGGTGGTAAAATCGTAAGCGGTAAGCATTGTTATTTTTTCCTTGTCGAATTTCATTTTTCGCAAGGTTTCAGTCGTAACTTTTTTAATTTCAGAATGAACAGACATAATGTATCTATTTTTTAAAAGTTAAAAAAGTCGGCTTTCGCCGACTTAAGTTTTTGTATGATTGTTATAAAACTACGTGACCTAGTTTCATCAGTTTGTCGTGGTTCAAAATTTTGATATTCCTTCCGTCTACTTCTATGAGACTGTCCTGTTTGAATTCAGAGATCAAACGGATGGCACTTTCTGTAGCAGTACCGATGATGTTGGCAATTTCTTCTCTGGTGAGCGAAATTTTAATAAACCCTTCAGGATCTACTCCCAATTTCTGTTCCAGAAGAATCAGGATCTCTGCCAGTCTTTCTCTTACCGTTTTCTGTGCAAGGAAGGTTATAGTATTGGATGATTCTCCCAGTTCGTAAGAGATTTTCTGAAGCATCGCAAAAGAAAGCTGCGGATCTACCTCCAGAAGATACATGAAAACATCTGCCGGAAGGAAAATGCATTCAATGTCTGTCATAGCCTCAGCTTTTGCCTGGAAATTTTCCCCGCAAAGTAATGAACGATAGCCGATAATATCCCCCTCTTTGATAAATCTTAAGATCTGATCTTTTCCAAAAGCTCCGGACTTGGAAAGCTTGGCGGCTCCTTTTTCTAAAACGTATACTCCCTTTGGCGTTTCTCCGTCTTCGAAAATCGTGTCGTGCTTCTGAAAACTTAATTTTTTCTTGCTGTTAATATATTTTTCAAAATCAGTGCTAGAAAGTCTTTCCTTAAATGATTTATCATTAAAAACTCTGGCGAACCTCTCTTCAATTGCAATCTGTTGTTCCTGCGACATTTTATATGACATTTATCACAAAAATAGAACTTTTTAACGCGATAAACAAAAAAAATTGTTATAATTTTGTAGTTCAATATATTATGGTGGTGAGCGAGAACTGTTTTCATTGTGGTCAAGGTATAGAAAAGGAGCGAATTTTATTTGATGAAAAGACTTTCTGCTGCAATGGCTGCAAGTCTGTCTACGAAATTCTGAATCTCAATGATTTAACCAATTTCTACGAACTTAATAAAAGAGCAGGAATTCGTCCCGATGAAAGCTCTTCCCAATTTGAATATCTTGACACTCCGGAGATCTTCGAAAAAATTACGGATTTCTCAGAAGGAAAAACAAGTCTTGTTACTTTTAAAATTCCTGTAATACACTGTTCTTCATGCATATGGCTTCTGGAAAGCCTGCATACTTTGAATGAGCACATCAATTACTCTCAGGTAAATTTCACCAGAAAGACCTTGCAGATCTCATTCAATCATAACGATCTAAAATTAAGCGAATTAGCTAATTTCTTAACCAATCTTGGCTATAAACCCGTTATCAGCCTTGAAACCGCTGATAAAAACGTAGATCATCTTGACAAATCTCTGCTTATAAAATTCGCCATTGCCGGTTTTGCATTCGGAAACGGAATGTTCCTGGCTTTCCCTGAATACGTAGGAGGTGAAGATTTCTGGATGGAACATTATAAAGGACTTTTCAGAACACTGATGTTCCTTTTGGCATGTCCGGTTGTATTTTATTCCGCTTCGGATTATTACAAATCTGCCTGGTATGGATTAAAGAATAAAATTGTTAACATCGATGTTCCTATTGTTCTGGGGATACTTGTTCTTTTCGGACGAAGCATTTACGAAGTGGTTACAGATTACGGTCCTGGATATTTTGATACATTGTGTGGATTGCTTTTCTTTATGCTAATGGGGAAAATTTTCCAGAAAAGAACGTATAGCGCCTTATCCTACGACAGAGATTATAAATCATTCTACCCTATTGCGGTTACCAAAGTAGACTTCGAAGGAAAGCAGGACAATATTCTTCTTTCTGAAATTAAGGTAGGGGACAGAATTTTGGTCAGAAACCAGGAAATCATTCCTGTTGACGCTATACTGATCAACGGTGAAGGAAATATAGACAACAGCTTTATCACCGGAGAAAGCGAAAGCATCAGCAAGCAGCCGGGTGATAAAATCTTTGCGGGTGGAAAGCAGATTGGCTCGTCATTAGAGTTAGAAGTAATCAAAGATGTGGATCAAAGTTACCTGACACAGCTTTGGAACAAGGAAGCTTTTAAAAAGCATGAAACAGGCCTTGATACACTAACCAACAATGTCAGCAAGTATTTCACATTCATCATTTTAGGCATTGCATTAATCTCAGGAATTTACTGGGCTTTTATTGATCTGAACACCATGTTCCAAGTAATTTCAGCCATTCTTATTATTGCCTGTCCTTGTGCACTTGCATTATCTGCACCATTTACTTTTGGGCACATCATGAGGATTCTAGGCCGTAACAAGTTTTATGTGAAAGATACTCTGACAATTGAAAAGATCGCCAAACTGGATACCATTGTTTTTGACAAAACGGGAACCATCACCCACAGAAAAAAATCAAATATCAGATATGAAGGCTCCGAAATTAATGAATTTGACCGCCTGAATATCAAAACATTATTAAAGAATTCCAATCACCCGCTTTCTAAATCTCTGTATGAATTTATTGAGGTCAATGACGATTATTTCCCGGTAGAGAATTTCCGTGAGATTTCAGGAAAAGGGTATGAAGCCAGCGTACGAGGAAACGTATATAAAATCGGCTCTGCCCGTTATAATAATCAGGAACCCAAAAACCTTGAAACTGCTGTATATATCAGCAAAAATGGAGAATTTTTAGGTAAATTCATCTTCAAAAATGAGTATCGTCCGAAATTAAAAGAGCTGTTCACAAAGCTTACGAGCTACAAAATATTCATTCTGAGCGGCGATAACTCTTCTGAAGAAAACCAACTTAAAGAACTTATCCCCACATATCAGGGAATGGCTTTTAATCAAAGCCCGGAAGACAAACTCAACTATATCAAAAATCTTCAGGATCAGAACATGAAAGTAGCTATGCTGGGAGACGGCCTTAATGATGCCGGAGCATTGAAACAAAGTAATGTGGGAATCGCTATTGCCGATGACACGAACAGCTTTACGCCTTCTTCTGATGTGATCATGAATGGTGATAAAGTAGTGACATTAGACAACTACCTGAATGTCTGCAAAGGATCGATTACCATTGTAAAAATGACATTCATAATCAGTTTTTTATACAATATCGTTGGTTTAAGTTACGCAGTTACAGGCCAGATGCATCCGCTCTTTGCAGCAATCATCATGCCAATCAGTTCCATTACCGTGGTTGCATTCACTACTCTTTCCACCTGGATTTTAGGCCGGAAATATTTCAAAAAACAGGCGTAGAAGCCCTTATTTAGACTGATTTTAAATTAGCTGAAATCCGCATTTCGTGATGAATGTCATTATTTTTCACTAAATTTGAACCCCGAAAATAGGTTAATTTTGTTGTCCAATGGATATTCTATATTTAATGATCCTCTGCAGTGTTTCTTTGGCTGCGATTTTCTTGGTCGTATTTATAGTGTATGCCCGAAAAGGGCAGTTTGAGGATGATGAATCCCCGGCTGTCAGAATCCTTTTTGATAATGGAGAAATCAAGGAAAAGGATGAAAACGGCAACAAAGATAAAGACGAGAAAAAAATAGGAGAGAATAATAAAATTGAAGAAAAAAGTGAATAGTTGATATGGAAACACAAAAGTTTAGTTATGACAACAGTATTGTCCGTGCGTTCCTTTATGCGACCTTAGTTTTCGGTCTTATAGGATTTACGTTCGGGCTTACGGCGGCATTAATGCTTTTCTACCCGGAATTGCCGGAATTTATATTCGGTACAGATGATACAACCATCAAAAGCCTTGCATCAGGCAATATTCAAGGGTTAATAAACACTCATGGTGCATTTGGTTTTGGTAGAATCAGAATGCTTCATACCAATACCGTGATCTTTGCATTTGTATGTAATATCGTTTATACCGGTATTTATTACTCATTACAGAGATTATTAAAAACAAGAATGTACAGTGATACATTATCCTGGTTGCATTTCTGGACTTGGCAGTTTATGATCGTTGCTACGTTCGTTACATTCTTTATGGGGATCAATACTTCAAAAGAATATGCTGAACACGAATGGCCGATCGACATATTGATTGCATTCTCATGGATCATTTTCGGGATCAACATGTTCCTGACCATTGCAAAAAGAAGAGTAAGACACCTTTATGTGGCTATCTGGTTCTATATCGGTACATGGATTGCGGTGGCAATGCTTCACATCTTCAATAACCTTGAAGTTCCATTATCTTTCGCCGGCTGGAAATCATATTCAGCATATGCAGGGGTAAAAGATGCTATTGTACAATGGTGGTACGGTCACAATGCCGTTGCATTCGTACTGACGACTCCGGTTCTTGGTTTGATGTATTACTTCCTTCCGAAGGCAGCAGACAGACCGGTTTTCTCTTATAAACTGTCTATTATTCACTTCTGGTCATTAATTTTCGTATATATCTGGGCTGGTCCTCACCACCTTCAGTATACAGCTCTTCCGGCATGGGCGCAGGCTGTGGGAACTGGTTTCTCTATCATGCTTATCGCACCGTCTTGGGGAGGAATGCTAAATGGTCTTCTTACGCTGAGAGGAGCTTGGGATAAAGTAAGGGAAAACCCTATTCTTAAGTTCTTTGTAGTGGCTGTTACATGCTACGGTATGGCAACATTTGAAGGTCCGCTTTTGGCAACTAAAAACATCAACAAAATTGGTCACTTTACAGACTGGGTTATTGGTCACGTACACTTAGGGGCTCTTGGGTGGAATGGTTTCATGGCATTCGGGGTTATCTATTATTTAGTACCCATTATGTGGAGAACAAAACTTTGGTCTGTAAAACTAGCTAACTGGCACTTCTGGTTAGGGACATTAGGAATTATTTTCTACGCAGTACCAATGTATATTTCAGGATTCACACAAGGTTTGATGTGGAAACAGTTTAATCCGGACGGTACTTTGATGTACAAAAACTGGTTGGATACAGTAACTGCTATCATTCCTTATTTCAAGATGAGATTCTTAGGAGGTATTTTTTATATTTCCGGATCTATCTTAATGATCGTTAACGTAATCGCTACGGTAAGAAAAGGTTCATTCCAGAAAGAAGTTCCTGCTGAAGCACCTGCGTTGGCTAATATTGGAAACAAACGTAAAGAAGGTGAAGGGACTCACTTATGGCTTGAAAGAATGCCGGTATTATTAGGTATCTTATCTTTCTTCACTATTTCCATAGGTAGTTCAATTGAAATTATCCCTACACTATCTCTTAAGAAAAGTGTACCTACAATTTCAGCTGTAAAACCATATTCACCGCTTGAGCTGGAAGGTAGAGATATTTATATCCGTGAAGGATGTAATGCTTGTCACTCTCAGATGATCAGACCGTTCAGGGATGAGATCACCAGATTCAACGGTAAGAACGGACAGTATTCTAAAGCGGGAGAATTTGTATACGACAGACCATTCCTTTGGGGTTCTAAGAGAACAGGACCGGATTTACATAGAGAGGGAGGTAAAAACCCAAGTTCTTGGCACTACAAACACATGTATAACCCAAGATCTACATCAGCAGGTTCTATCATGCCTCGTTATCCTTGGCTAATTGCTACTAACTTAGACAGATCTAAAATGGTAGACAAAATGAAGCTGATGAAGAATACATTTGAAGTTCCTTATACGAAAGCTGAAATAGATTCTGCAAACAAATGGGCAGACAACCAGGCAACAAAGATCGTAAAAGACATCTTCTCTGAAGCTAATGACCTTAAGGTAGCTTATGCTAAGAGACCTCAGGGAGAATTGGAGAAAAAAGAGATCGTAGCTCTTATTTCTTATCTTCAGAGATTAGGGACAGATATCAAGACTACAGAAATAAAAACAGCAAGTACTAACTAAACATTAAAAGGTTCACATGATTCCTCAGAACTTTAAAGATATATTATCCAATACAGAAAACGCTGGTCTCTACCAGACGTTGGCTCTGATTTTCTTTATGCTGTTCTTCATAGCTCTGGTAATCTATGTTTTTAGCAGGCCTAAAAAATATTACAAAGAGGAAGAAGAGGCTCCACTTGGGGATGACGAGGATGACGATTTTAATTTAAAAAATTAAACTATTTATTATGAAACAAAGAACACCTGTTGTTGTAAACATCTTAATAATAACTGGACTTTTAATAGTTTTTTATTATTTGTTTGTACAGAGCTACTCGTTCCTAGCTTCACCTTACTTCTGGGGAACTGTTGTGATCAGTGCTATCTTGGCATACATCCACAGTGCTATTGGAGATTTGATTGAAAATAATAAATTCAAAAAGCTATCTCCGGAAGAAAAAGCAGCTTATCTGGCAGAAAAGAAAGTTCCTTTCTTAAGAAGAATGTACGACAGTGCATTCAAAAAACAATCTGCTACAGAAGAAAAAGATATCCTTATCGACCATGGCTTCGATGGGATCATGGAATTGGATAACCAGCTTCCAAAATGGTGGGTAGGTTTATTCTATTTTGGGACTGCTTTTTGTATTGTATATATCGCAGCTTATTCCTTCACAGATTTCGCACACCCGTTGAGCGAATACGAGCAGGAATATAAAGAGCAGATGGCCAGCATTGCAAAATATGAATCTGAACAGCCTCCTGTAACTATAGAAACAGCAAAATACTCTGCCGACAATATCGCAGAAGGAAAAGAACTATTCAAAACCAACTGTGCATCTTGTCACAAAGAAGACGGAAGTGGTGGTATCGGTCCAAACCTTACTGACAACTACTGGATCAACCAGCCGGAAAAGACTTTATTTAAAAACGTTTTCCACATGGACTGGAATGGTTCTCCTACTAACCCATCGATGAGAGCATTCGGTAAGAACGGAGAAGTTTCTGGTGCAGAGATTGAAAAGATTGCAGCATATGTATATCACATCAATCAGGAACAACCGCCGGTGACGCAGGCCCAGGGAGGAGCTGCTCCTCAGGGAACCGAAGCGCATTGGGAAAAAGAATAATTTTAAGAAATTAGAAACATATGAAAAAAACATAATTTGTTATTAGATTAAAATAGTAACGAATTATGTTTTTTCTTTTTTAAAATATATTACAAATGTCAGACATAGAAGAAATAGAAGTACGAGGTGGACAGGGCCAGGTTCTGGATCCTGAAACTTACAGAGATTCTATCGGGACAATGGAGCAATCCGGTAAGAGAAAATGGGTATTCCCGAGAAAACCAAAAGGGAAATACACCAATTATAGAAACATTGTAAGTTATGCTTTATTAATTATTTATTTTACAGTACCATTCCTCAAAATCAATGGCAATCCGTTCTTTTTGTTTAATGTTATCGATAGGGAGTTTTTCATTTTCGGACAGCCTTTCTATCCACAGGACTTTTTTATCCTTACTCTAGGTGCTATTGCATCCTTAATATTTATCATCATTTTTACGATTGCGTTCGGAAGAATTTTCTGCGGATGGATATGCCCTCAGACAATTTTTATGGAATCTATCTTCCGTAAAATTGAATATCTTATTGAAGGGGACCGAAACAGGCAGATGAAGCTGGACAGACAGGAATGGAACAGCGAAAAGATATGGAAGCGAAGCTTGAAATGGTCGGTTTATGTGATCATCTCCCTGATTATCACACACTTTATGCTCATGTATATCGTTGGTTATCAGGAAATCTTCAGAATTATATCAGAAGGGCCTTTTGCTCATCCTACCAACTTTATTATAATGGTTCTGTTTTCAGCAGCATTTTACTTTGTATTTGCTTGGTTCAGAGAACAGGTTTGTACTTTGGTTTGTCCATACGGCAGACTTCAGGGCGTTTTAATTGATAAAGACACGATTAATGTTTTCTACGACTTTAAAAGAGGAGAAAACAGATCTAAATGGAGAAAAGGTGAAGACCGTAAGGCTGCAGGAAAAGGAGACTGTATCGACTGTCATCAGTGCGTAGTTGTTTGTCCTACAGGAATTGACATCAGGGACGGGCAGCAGCTGGAATGTGTAAACTGTACCGCATGTATTGATGCATGTGATGAAGTAATGGAAAAAGTAGGCCTTCCAAAAGGACTCATCCGATACGCATCGGAAAATGAAATTGAAAACCAGACCGAATTCAAATTTACAGGCAGGATGAAAGGTTTTGCGGTGGTTCTTGTTTTATTAGTGGGATTCCTCGGATTCCTTCTATACAGCAGAGGAGAAATGGAGGCGAAATTCATTAAGCCGGCAGGAAGCACATTCTTTGTAAGAGACGGTAAAATTACCAATACTTACAATTATACATTCCTTAATAAAACCAACGATAAAAAGATTGTAACAATAAAAATTCTTGAGCCTGCACACGGTGAGGTCACCTACAGTGCATCCAGCAAGATCCAGGTAGACCGGGATAAAATTTCGAAAGGAACAATCAATATCAGCTTCCCGGAAAATGATATGAAACTTTCAAAACAAAACATAACTATTGGCGTATATGATATGAAAGGTAAGCTTATAGATTCTTATCAGACGTATTTCGAAGGGCCATTCAAACTGCAATTTTAATTAAAAAGCCTCTATAATTCAAAATCATGAGGTTCAAAACAGATAAAAAATCCGGAAGAAATGAAAAACTTTAGTTGGGGACACGGTGTAGTCATTGCATTATTTGCGTTCATTGTTTTTATATTATCCATGCTGTTTCTTTTCCCGAATGGGCAGAAAAATTCTGAAATGGTAACCGATAATTATTATGAAGAGGAACTTAAGTACCAGGATGTAATTGATGCTAAGAAAAGAGCAGACGATCTGCAGGAAAAACCTGTGTACTCTCAGGAAAGAAATGGAATTAAGATTACTTTTCCAAAAGAATACAATAATACAAATACTACGGTAAAATTTGTTTTAAACAGAACCGACGACCAGAATTTAGACATAAAAAAATCTGTACAGCTTGATGCCGCTCAATCTATATTTATACCGGGACAGGTATTAAAAGCAGGAAATTACACCCTTAGACTGATGTGGACGAAAGACAAGGCAGACTATAGAATGGATTATGATGTGATATGGAAATAGGACTTATTTTATCGGCAATTGCATTAGGCTTTGCTTCCGGTTTTCACTGTATCGGAATGTGCGGACCTATTGCTCTATCGATGGGATTGACTAAAAAGCAGGCCACCAATTTCTATCTTCAGAATTTAACCTATCAGTTCGGCAGGATCTTCACATACTCTTTATTAGGGGCCGTTCTGGGAATTGTAGGTGAAGGTTTTGAAATGGCAGGCTTCCAGCAGTATCTTACGATCATTGCGGGAATTCTTCTGATTATGATGGCTTTGTTTTCGTTTGGGGGAAAAGATTTTGCCTCTAAGATTCCTTTTCTTTCTAAATTTCTCTTTTCAATAAAATCAAATTTAGGAAGACTGCTGCAAAAAGCAGATTACCGCTCAAGGTTTACAACCGGGCTTCTTAATGGCTTTCTTCCGTGCGGAATGGTTTATATGGCTCTTACAGCAAGCCTGGCAGCTGGAGGAGTGTGGCAGGGAGCTTCATATATGGCTTTATTCGGACTTGGAACACTTCCATTCATGTTTGCAGTAGTTCTGGCCGGAAATCTCATGAATCAAGCTTTTAGAATTAAAATTTTGAAAGCAGTTCCTGTTATTATGATTATTTTAGGAGGATTATTTATACTAAGAGGTCTTGAACTGGGAATTCCTTATATCTCACCGAGAGCTGAAGCTATGACAATTTCTAAAGATCACAACGGTAACTGTCACATTGAAGGACACGATCACAGTTCAACCAACTGTCATTAATACAATTTACTAATTCCATGAAAAAATTCTTTTTATTCATTGTATCTCTTTTTGTTCTGCAATCATGTATCATTAATTCTGAAATTGTCTACCATACAGATGCTGCCTCCACTTCGGTCACAGATATCGACATGAAGCAGTTCATTTCAGAAATGAAGGCCATGACTCCCGATTCACTGAATCAGCAAAAAGAATTCGGAGAAATGGATAAGCTTCCAACCGTTTGGACAAGCTTTCTTGATATTCAAAAACCGGCTGGAAAGCAGGAGACCAACGACCTGGATTCTATCAGGATCATGAAAAAGATCTTTATGAAATCCAATAAAGAAAATAACGAACCAGCTGGCATTTCTTTAAAATTGGAACATTTCACGCAGGCAGATTATCAGATGCTGAGAAATTATAACAAAAAGGAAAAGCTTCCACTGGATCAGAATATTTTCAATAATTGGGACGGAAAAACCCTGACCATTAATACTGAAAACTTCAATCTTAAAAATATTGAAGAATCCCTCAAAGGAAAAGCTTCAAAAGATGAGGCTGAAAAGGTAGAAGGGATGATCACCATGTTCTTCAAGAGCATAGGAACAACCTTGAAGTTTGAAAACAAAATAAAATCTATCACCGGAAAGCATGACTGGGTGAAACAGGTCGATCATCATACCATTAAAATAGATTACGATCTCAAAACCATGTACGATAAAGAGGCTAAGTTCAAAAATGCCGATAAAAAGATTGTGATCGTTACAGAATAAAAAACCGGCTGAGATTTCAGCCGGTTTTTGGTTGGTATCTGTTTTGTAATACATAAGAAAACACTAAAAATTTCAGCAATGATTAAACAGATAAAATTTTTATGGGGCGCCATTCTTTTTATGATTCTACAGTCCTGTTCTATCAATACAGAAACCACCTATTATAAAGATGCAGCAACCAGCATGAAGTCTAATATCCTGATGGATAAAAGTGTAATGGGCATGATGAGCATGATGGGGTCAGATCCAAAAAAACTGAGCGACCTTGATAAGCTTCCTACTGACTGGACAAGTCTTTATAATGTTCAGAAACACGGGAAAATAATGCTTAATGAAGATTCGGCAAAAGTGCTTAAAAAAGTTTACATGAAAGTGGATAAAGATAAAAACGAGATTGTTGGTCTTTCTCTGAAATATGATAAACTTATGCCTTCAGAAATTACTCAACTTTTAGCCAGCGACAAACGCCTGAAGAAAATCCCTTTACAAGACATTGCAGTCTGGGATGGTAAATCCCTGACCATTAATACTGATAAATTCAATTCTGATGGGATTCTTAAAATGCTGGAAGAAAAAGAATCAGAGGAAAAAACAACTCCTAAAACCAAAAGCGATTCTATTGAAGCATACGGAAAACAAATGGCTTCAGGAATGGCTGGTATGCTCAGAATGTTCAATCTTACCTTTACCAATACCCTGAAGTTTCAGAAACCGATCAAAAGCATAGAAGGAAAGCATGATTTCGTAAAGCAGGTTGATAACAAAACCATTGAGATCACTGTAAGATCCAATGATCTTGTAGATGGCAAAAACCTTGTAAATAAAGATAAAAAAGTGGTAATTACTACTGAGTAATTCCATTTTTAACAATAAAATAATAGTCCCCTTCCAAAACTGAAAGGGGATTATTTATTATATAGAAATATTATTCTAGTTGATCAGATCGAATCTCGCATATTCTGCAATTTTCTTAGGAATTCTGATTCCTTCTTCTGTCTGGTTATTTTCAAGCAATGCAGCCATAATTCTTGGAAGTGCCATTGCAGAACCATTCAAGGTATGCACCAGCTGAGATTTTCCTTCTGTTTTGAAACGGCATTTCAGACGGTTAGCCTGGAAAGTTTCAAAATTGGATACAGAACTTACTTCCAGCCACATTTCCTGAGCCGCACTCCATACTTCAAAATCATAGGTCATTGCTGAAGTGAAACCCATATCTCCGCCACAAAGTCTCAACACTCTGAACGGAAGTTCAAGATCTGTAAGGATCTCTTTAATATGCTCTACCATTTCTTCCAGTGCAGCATAAGAATTTTCAGGTTTTTCAAGTCTTACAATCTCCACTTTTTCAAACTGGTGAAGACGGTTCAGACCTCTTACGTGAGCTCCATAGCTTCCCGCTTCTCTTCTGTAGCACTGAGAAAACGCTGTATTTTTGATGGGAAGATCTCTTTCTTCCAACAATACATCACGATAAAGATTCGTTACAGGAACTTCTGCCGTAGGGATTAGGTACAGGTCATCCAGGCCAATGTGATACATCTGCCCTTCTTTATCAGGAAGCTGTCCCGTTCCGTACCCTGAAGCTTCGTTCACAACGTGAGGAGGATTGACTTCCATATAACCTTTTTCAACGTTCTTATCTAAGAAATACTGAACGAGGGCTCTCTGAAGCCTTGCTCCTTTACCCAAGTAAACAGGGAATCCGGCACCGGCAATCTTCACTCCAAGCTCAAAATCGATCAGGTTATATTTTTTGGCAAGTTCCCAGTGAGGAATCGCTCCTTCTCCAAGCCCTGCCACATCATGAGACTGGAAAATATTCTCGTTGTCTTCAGCAGATGCTCCGCTTTTCACTAATTCAAACGGAACATTTGGAATCTGGTATAAAATATCCAATAAGGCCTTTTCCGTTGCATCTAATTGGGACTGCAATTCTTTACTCGACTCTTTGAATTGGGCTGTTTTAGATTTTGCAGACTCCGCTTCTTCTTTCTTTCCTTCTTTCATCAAAAGTCCAATTTCTTTGGAAATTTTGTTGATCTCGGAAAGCTGGGAATCTAATTCAAACTGGATTCTTTTTCTTTCGTCGTCAGCAGCGACAGCATCGTCTACCAACCCAAGATTCTTGAATTGTCTTTTTTTAAGACCTTCTAAAACGCGTTCTTTATTGTCGCGCAAAAAATTGACTTGTAACATTTTATATTAGATGTTAAATATTAGATGTTAACTTAAAAACTAAGCTAACAGTTTTGCAAATTTAAATTATTTTATGATAGTAATGGTATTTATAGCATTGGGCGTATCCGCAGCTTTGGTAAATACGACCTGATTATTGTAAAGAACCTCAGAAACCTGGAATACCGATGGTGTCCAGCGATATTTGATTTCCATTGAATCAATAGTTGTTATCACCACATTGTTCTCCGTTCTGCTCAATGCGAATGCCAATTTGGAATGATAAGTTCTGTTATCGGGGCTTAATGAATCCAGTGTTCTTCTTTTTGCACCCCGTAAATATTCAAAGTAGTATATAGAATCTGTGGTGACTTTAAGAGGTACAGATACCGGAGCCACATTCGCAACACCAAAAACGTCATTCACGGTATAGGAAGAATAGGAACCTGTCTTTTTTGCATTGAGCAGATCTTGTCCTGCACTGTTTTTTATATAGATGTTCAGGACCTGATCAATTCTCTGTAAAGAATCGTCATCGCTTCCACAACTAACCAATGCAAAAAGTACAAATAATAGAAAAACTGAATTCTTCATAAGGCAAAGGTAATAAAGATTTGTAATTAAGGAAGTTTCTTAAGATACAAAAAGAAAAAAATAAGATAAAAAAATCCTGATATGAGTATGGTAGAGGTCATGGCAATTCCCATCCCAAAGACTC
Source organism: Chryseobacterium lathyri (assembly GCF_030812195.1). GTDB lineage: Bacteria > Bacteroidota > Bacteroidia > Flavobacteriales > Weeksellaceae > Chryseobacterium > Chryseobacterium lathyri_A. The sequence goes on along the minus strand of NZ_JAUSSF010000002.1, from coordinate 965,471 downwards.
CATAGATGGGTATTAATAAATACGCAGTTATAGCAAGAAAAATAAGAGAGGCTATACCCACCCAGGTATTAATTTCTATCTTTCCGACAGCCGGAAGAAGGTTACCGTAAAGATTCCTGGTCAACATCCCTACATTGAACCCTATTAATAAAACCATCAGTAACTCTGAATTATCAATATAGGCAGTTCCGAAAAAATATTTTAAAATATATTGATTAAAAAACATAAAGAAAATAAATATGCCAATACAAACAGGTATAAATACTTTGTGGAAATTAATTATATAAGACGTTAAAAACGCCTTGTTCTGATAGTTTTTAGAGAGCACTGGAAAATCGCTTTGTAAAAAACTGATGGCTAAAAAGGTGATATTGGATGGTATCAGAATGGCAACACGGTAATTGGCAACAGCACTTTCATTCATTAAAAAACCAAGTAAAAGAATGTCTAAAGAGAACATGGTATCAGAAATAAGAGATGTTGCAGCCGTAAATCCTCCATACTTCCACATTTCCCTGTAATTTTTAGGAATAAATTGACGAAATGAATAAATATCTTTTGTAAGCCAAAATAATGAAAGATAGGGTGTAACAGCAATAGCAATCAGGTAACCGTGAAGTTTAAAGAAATAAGTGAGAATGAGAATTAAAAGTAATCCGCCTATATTCACAACATTGTTAATCCTTGCAAACGTTTGATTCTTTCCTGTAATGCGGTAAAAAACCTGAGTATGGTTAACAATATAAAATCCACCCAGTCTAACCGCACAGAAAACAAAAATGAGAAAAATGTCTTCATATCGATTAAAATAAAAAAGGGCCACACTCAAAAACAAAGCAATTAGTAAGATTTCGAATAGAATTCCTCTAAAGAAAAAATAGGAAGATATTTTTCGTTTTTCATCTTCATCAGATGAAATAGATCCAAACCTCATTAAAGCCTGTCCGCTTCCAAAACCCGTGAATGGAAGAAAAATAGTGAGAACAGAAATAACGATACTTAAAACGCCAAACTCATTCTCAGGAAGCAATCTGATAACCAGCAAAGTACCGGCAAAACCACAAATTTTGGCAATCAGAAAAGATAAGAAAACGTAATGTCCATGATTATCAAAAAAACTCCTTAGAAAATCTTTCAAACTTTTCATAAGTTTGAATTTTTACAGACATCATCGTAAACTTCTGAAAACTTCTGCGCAATAATTTCTTCTGAAAATGTATCTTTTGCATATTGAGAGATGGAAAATATATTATCCTTTCTCTTCCCTTCTAAAATTATACGCATTGCCGAAAATAACTGATCTTCATCTACTTTCGTAAGTAAAATCCCAGCATTTTCAGGGAAGAATTCGCTGATTCCTCCAACATTTGTGGATATTACTTGTAAACCGCTGGCAAATGCCTCCGCAATAACACATGGCTGATTTTCATCATCACTAAAAAGAATGAAGCAATCAGACCTTTGCATTCGCTCTGCTATCTGAGATATAGTTTGTATTCCAAAAATTTCTATTCTGTTTTCAGCTTTTGCATTTCTTACCTCCTCTTGCAATTTATCAATATTACCATCACCTCCCAACTGCAAATTAAATTGATATCCTTTCGACAAGAGTTTTAACGCTACTTTTAATATTTTATCAGAATTCTTTCTGGGAATCAAATTAGAAACATGAATAAATGTAAAGTCAATAGATAACTCTTTTTTTGGTTTAAAAATCTTGGTGTCAACAACATTTGGAATAACTGTTATTCCGGTCTTTATACCAATTTTCTTTAAACTTCTTTTTAAATCATTGCTTACGGGTAAAACTTTATCTGCGGTATTTCCAATAAGCTTTGCAATATATTTTGTAATAAAAGGGGTCCGGTTACTATTAACTTCTCTCAAAACCGTCCAATGTTCTGTAATTACAAACGGTATTTTAAATCTTTTTTTAAGATAAACAGCAAAAAGCATAGAATTGTGCATTACATTGGCATGAACTAAATCTGGCACCTGCATCTCAGAAAATCCAATTTTGTAGGCTCTCATTCTCCTTAAAAAATTTTGAGCCGGATTTTTTGAATTCTTATAATAAACAATGCACGTTCTAATACCATTTATTACCTGATCATCCTTCAAATACTTTTGCTTTTGGTTAAAATCACCAATCGCATGCAGTATTTCAACATCATGAATTTTTGCAACCGCTTCCGCATGACGCTGAACAAAGTTTCCATTTGTAGGCTCAATTTTATTGGGAAACCATGAGGAAATAAACAGTATTTTTTTTCTTTTCAAAATTTTATTTAAATTATCTTTGTGAAAACTCAATTAACTGAACTTTCAAAATAATGGTTAAAATTAATAAATTTCTATCTTTTATCCGAATAATTCTCAAAAATCCGAGTCTGGTTAATCTTATTTTGAACAGTAGAATTGAGGCTGAAAATAAATTTAAAGAATATTACACTCCTATTGTCGCTTTACCACAAATAGATATAGAAGAACTGAGTTATGAAGTTCCCGGAACAATTGAAAGCTTTTTACTGGATGGCAGTTCATTAATCACAGATTTACAACTCCTTGTCACGATTGCAGGCAGAAAAGAAGTTAATTCTTATTTGGAAATAGGAACCTGGCGTGGAGAAAGCGTACACAATGTTGCCAAGCTTATTGATGACTGTACAACCATTAATTTGTCTAAAAAGGAGATGCTGAGCATGGGATGGAATCCCAAATATGTAGAACAGCACGGAATACTTTCAGGCAAAAATCCAAAAATTCTTCACTTGGATGCCAATACCAAAACCTTTGATTTCAGTTCACTTAATAAGAAATATGATTTAATTTTTATTGATGGCGACCACAGCTATGAAATGGTCCTCCATGACACTAAAAAGGTTTTTGAACATTTGGTTCACGAACACTCAATTGTAGTTTGGCATGATTACGCATACAATCCTCAAAACATCCGTTATGAAGTTTTCAGGGCAATATTAGATGGTACGGGAAAGGAAAATCACCCATATCTTTATCACCCCAAAAATACAATGTGTGCCATTTTTATAAAAAACAAATTACCAGTATCAGTTTTTGATGAAATGAATATCCCTGAAAGACTCTTCCAGATTGAAATTAAACAGCAGCCTTTTTCGAAAAACCCGCTCTAAGGCTCTGGTTTGTTTGTTTTTTATATCATTTAAGCTATACTTGCCGCCCAGCTTTTTTCCAATGGCAGCAAAAAGTGGCTTAAAAAGTCCAGGTATGTATTTTTAGAAAAATCAAAGACTTGGATATCTTTCGGCAGTTCACCACTTCTCAGCTGAGATTTAAAATCCTGAAGCTTCAATGTTTTTACCTGTTCATTTTGTACAAAGCTGGCTTTCATTCTGTCGAAAAGCCCAAGCTGGTATTCTTCATCGATCTCGCGCATAATCTTTCCTAAAGCATCAATACTGCAGCCTGAAGCCATTTCTTTCTCTTCATCCACACACACCACTATAAATTGATTTTTTTCAATCTTAAAAGATGAGGAAAGCGGTTTTCCGTGTGCAGCCCAGGTCGCCAGGAAATCGAAAAGTTTTTCAGTGATAGCCTTAGCTTCTTTGGTTTCAAAAGGTCTCGATGCCGGGTATATAATAACTCTGTAGTCGTTGGTTTCTACTATGCTGGATTCATCAATTTTCATATCCTGTCAGTTTTAAAAGTATAAAATTAAGAAATATTCCTGAGTTTATGATAAAGAAAAACCCAGACACAAGCCTGAGTTTTTACCTATCTTTTATGTAGTCTTACAGATCTTCGGCTTCTGCAAGAAGCTCTACAATATCTTTTACAGCTACTTCTGTATTTTTGTTAAAATGTTTTACACCATCTGTCATCATCGTGTTACAGAAAGGGCATCCTGTAGCAATTACTTTTGGTTCGAAAGACAATGCTTCTTCTGTTCTTTCGATATTGATGTCTTTATTCCCTTTTTCAGGTTCTTTAAACATCTGTGCTCCTCCTGCTCCACAGCATAAACCGTTGGTTTTGCAGCGTTTCATTTCCACAAGTTCGGCATCCAGTTTCTCAAGAAGGATCCTTGGAGCCTCATATTCATTATTTGCTCTTCCAAGATAGCAAGGATCATGGAACGTAATCTTTTTTCCTTTAAAGGCACCCCCTTCTATCTTCAGCCTTCCCTCTTCCATTAATGTCTTAAGGAACTGGGTATGGTGTACCACATCATAGTGTCCTCCCAGGCTTGGATATTCATTTTTCAGAGTATTAAAGCAGTGAGGACAGGCAGTTACGATCTTTTTTACTTCATAGGCATTCAGGACCTCGATATTGGTAAGGGCCATCATCTGAAAAACAAATTCGTTCCCTGCTCTTTTTGCGGGATCTCCGGTGCAGCTTTCTTCCGGTCCCAGAACTGCAAATTCAACTTCTATTTTGTTTAATATCTTGCAAAATGCTTTTGTAATTTTTTTGGCGCGGTCGTCAAAGCTTCCAGCACATCCAACCCAAAATAAAACTTCCGGGGACTTTCCTTCGGCAGCATATTCTGCCATTGTTTTAATTTGCATTTTCTTTTTGTTTAATTAATAAATCAGCGTAGTATTCCTTTGCCTTTTTCATTACTTCTACCGGAACTACAGATACATACAACGGATTGGCTTCATCATAGTTCAGATATTTCCATGTATTTCCTGTAACCTTGTCATTCAAAGCGATGATCATGGCCTGCTTACTCATTTCCAGCGAGCTGTCATCTAAAAATTTGGCATCCATCCCCTGAACTGCCATCATGCTGATCACAGTTTTCTTTTTACTTTCATCAAACTTCTCTTTCAGAAAAGTCATTTTCATCTTCATTGGATAGGTTGTGAAGGCATATTTAGTATTTTCCTTTGTGGTGAAAATATCAGAAACGTTAAAAGTATTTTTATTGGGATCTAAGATTTCTATTTTGAATTCATCATTACCTTCAAGCAGCATTTTAAAAGTTCGGGTCATTGTCTGCCTGTCTACTTTTTCAAAAATGCCGGGATGGGTAAGATCCAGCATACCGTCATAGTCTCTTTTTTGAAACATAGACATGAATGACTGTGAATCTTCAAGGATTTTTTTCTGATCAGCATTCTGAGCGAATACAAGGCCTGAAAACAGGATAACAAAGAGAAAGAATAGTTTTTTCATCTTTTCAGAGTTTAATCATTAGCCCAATTCAGACGGTCAGCCTGGTTATATTGCCAAGGAGCAGCATTATTTTCTACATTCGTCATCATCAGATTCAGCTCTTGAGGTGCAGCAGACTGTTCCATGACAAGGAATCTTCTCATTTCGAAAATAATAGAAAGCGGATCCAGCAATACCGGACATGCTTCTGTACAAGCGTTACATGTAGTACATGCCCAAAGTTCTTCTTTGGTAATATAATCATTCAGAAGCTTCTTGCCATCGTCTTCGAATTTTCCGTTTTTATCTATATTTCTGCCTACCTCTTCGAGCCTGTCTCTTGTTTTCATCAGAATCAGTCTTGGAGAAAGCTTCTTACCTGTGATATTAGCAGGACATACAGAAGTACATCTTCCGCATTCTGTACAGGAATAGGCATTAAGCAACTGTACCTGGTCGAGATCAAATATATCTTCTGCTCCAAATTTAGACGGAGCATCTGCTGTTTCTCCCTCAGCCGGTGCAGCATAAGGATCTGCATTAGGATCCATCATCAGCTTGATTTCTTTGGTTACGGAATCAAGGTTATTGAATTTTCCTTTTTTATCAAGATTTGCAAACCATGTGCTTGGGAATGCCAAAATGATATGAAGATGTTTTGAATAATAAAGATAGTTCATGAAGAAAAGAATTCCCACAAAGTGAAACCACCATGCACTTCTTTCAACAAAAACCAAGAAACCATTGTCAAAACTAAATACTTCCAGGATTGGAACAAAAAGCATCTGACTGATCGGGAAAGAACCTATATGATGAAAACCTTCTGCATTTCTAGCCTGCAGAACAGATTCTGAAGCATTCATACTAAAGAAGGCTACCATTAAAGCGAATTCTATGATCAGAATCCAGTTGGCATCATTTTTAGGCCAGCCAAAAAGTTCTTTCATATTAAGCCTTTTAACGCCATAGAAATTTCTTCTGATAAAGAAAACAACGACTCCAATGATGACTAAAAGAGCCAGTATTTCCAATGTCGCTGTAAAAAAGTTGTAGAAACTGTCTCCAAAAATGGAAGCTAAAAACCTGTGAGTTCCAAAGATCCCATCAACAATAATTTCTATCAGTTCAATATTGATAATAACAAAACCCACGTATACAAAAAGGTGAAGAATACCTGCAACAGGACGTTTTACCATTTTGCTCTGCCCCATTGCCACTCTGGCCATAGTTTCCCAACGCTCGGCTTTCCTGTCGCTTCTGTTGATTTCTCTTCCTAACCTGATATTTCTGTAAATCTTTTGCAGGCTTTTAGCAAACAGCCCAAATCCTGCAACTAATAAGATCAGAAAAATAATGTTATCGATGTACTGCATAAGGTGATTAGTCTTTATTGTTCTTACCGAAAACCGAGAAATTAATGTATCTCTTAGGGTTTGCTTTCATGTCTTCAATCAATGAATTCAGGTTCGTGGAAGCGGAGTTTAAATTATTGTAAAGTTGTTCATCTTTCATTAACTTTCCTAAGCTTCCCTGTCCGTTGTCAACCCCTGCTATTACCTGGTTCAGTTTTCCTACGGTAGCATCTAAACTGGCAATTGTTGCATTCAGCTTTTTAGTATCAATGCTTTCCGCAAGGTTACCGTATTTATCTAATGTCACCTTCCCGCTCTGCATGGTAAGGCTTGCATCATCAAGTACTTTCTGAAGTTTAGGATCATTGTTTCCCACAAGGGTATTTACACTTCCTGCAGTAGTCTGTAAAGCACCTACCGTTTTATTTAGATTGGCAAGCAGGGCTCTGATTTCTTCTCTGTTTTGCGCATTGACCACCTGGTTTGCATTCGCCATTAAAGAATCTACTCTGTACAAAACAGTCTGTAGCTGATCTTTAACAGGGCCTACCTGAGAAGAAAGACTTCCCAAAGTTCCCAGTTTGAAAGTACCCCGCAGTGTATCTCCGTCTTTTGCAGTTTGTCCGCCATACATAAGATTCACTCTCATTTCTTTTCCAGACATCAGACCGGGCTCAAAAATTTCAAGGGTTGAATTCTTGGAAAACTCGAACTTATCGTCTACCGTAATTTTTACCACAAAACTGATCTTCCCATCTTTTGCTGTCCTAGGAATGATCTTATCGACCTGACCTACTTTCAGACCATTAATGGAAACTGCGGATGACTGTGCCAGCCCTTCCACATTATCGTATTTTGCGTAAAATATATTATCGGTAGTAAAAAGACTTCTGCCTTTCATGAATTGAAACAACAACACAAAGCCTACAATAGCTAAAAGTGCAATCACACCAGCTTTTAATTCTTTACTGAACTTCACTTGCTAAATTTTTTCTAATGAGCAAATATAACACATTTTAAATTAATCTTTTTCTTTATTGTTCTGCGTTAAATACAAAAAAGCGGCAGAAAATCCTGCCGCTTTTATATCTGTAAAAATTAATTTCTTACTGTTGCTGATTCCCCAGCTTGTTCCAGATTTCGATTCTGTAGTCCTCGATATCTGCATTATCCTGAAGACTCTTCATCCAAGCCTGTCCGAACATACTTGCGCTTCTCTGGGTAATAGATTCTGTAAACTGCTTAAGGTCACCCGGCTGCTTGTTTACTGTTTCTGATTTTTTGATCAATACATAAACTCCCGTTCCACCTTCGATAGGGTTGGAAAGTTTTCCTTTCGCAACACCAAAAGCAGCACCTGCAACTTTAGGCTCCATAGCACCGGCTACTGAAGGGTTAAGCATATTAACCTGAGCCGCTTGTTTTGTTGAACCAAACAGTTTTGCAATCTGATCTAAGTTTGAAGCTTTAGCTCCGGCAATTTTATCAGAGATCTGCTTAGCCGCCAATTTATTTTTAACGATCACTTCAATCTGATCTCTCACAGACTCGGGATCTGCAAGACCTGCCTCCTGTTTTCCGTTAAGATATGCTACAATTTTATCTCCTGTTCCTTCTACAGTAAAGAATTCTGTATCTCCCTTAGTTCTTTTCTTATCGAAAGCCCAAGCTAAGATCTCTCCGTCTTTATCAGTCCCAAGTCCCTGAAGCTGTCCGTCAAATCTTTTGGCTGATTTGGGATTGGAGAACTGATAGTTTCCTTTTTTAGCAATATTCACGAAATCGTTGAAAGATTTCCCCTGAACCTGCTGAATGAATCTTCTTGCTTTTTTATCAGATTCAGCTTCTGTAGCATCTGAAGGTTTCACTTCTTTTACAAGGTTAGCTACTTTATAGCTCATTGCCCCTGCTTTTTTATCTTCAATATTGATAATATGATATCCGAACTGTGTCTCTACAACACCTGTAGCTCCTTTAGGATTATTAGCCAAATAAGTAAGGAATTCCGGAACAAAAGGAGTTTCCGGGGTAGTCCATCCTAAGCTTCCTCCCTGCGCTGCAGAACTTGGGTCATTAGACATTTTGATAAACTCTGTAAATTTTGCAGGTGTTGCTTTCACAATAGTTCCGATAGAGTCTGCTAATTTCTTAGCCTGCTCTTTAGATCTTGTTACTCCTTCTCCTGCAGGGCTTCCTTTGAAAGCGATAAGGATATGTCTTGACAATGTAGAATCTGAAGTCTTTTTATCCAAAAGCTTTGAAACCACATAGAAATTCTGCTCTTTGTAAGGTCCGAAAGTCTGTCCGATAGCAGCCGTTGCAATTTGTCCCTGAATCGTTTGAGGCAATTGGGCAGGCGCTGAATACTGGTTGTTGAAAGGCATGTCAGAATTGGCCATTATGAACATTGAGTCGTTCTTTGTATTCTGGAAATTCTCTGTTCCTCCGCTTGCATCCGTACCTCCTGAGAAAAGCTTATTGATTTCCTTCTGAGCTGCTGCATCATCTGCCGCACTAGGTTTAGAAGGGAAATATACAAGCCCGATATTTCTGCTAGGTTCAGCTTTAAACATTACCGGGTGTTGCTTGATGTAGTTTTCAAGGTCTGCCGTAGTAACGTTGATTTTTGTTTTCTGAAGATATGCTGCATAGTCGATCTTTACAAAATCGACATCAGCCAGCTGGTCTCTCTGCTTCATAAGCTCTTCAGCTTCTTTTTTGCCAGTAGTGATCCCCGCTGAAATATTAGTGAACACCTGTCTTGCCATCAATCTGTACTCCACAGTTTTTCTGGTTTTCAGCCACTGGTTGTAGCCTTCAGGATTGGTGTTTTTTAATGTTTCAATCTCTTTTTTAAGCTCTTGAGTTTTAAAATTACCTTTCTCATCAAAGAACTGCTGTTGTTGGGCGAACATCTGATCGTACTGGATCTGATTCCAGAAATAATCGTCAGTCATTTCAAAGCCCAATTTCTCAAACTGCTGCTTGATAAGTTTAGATTGTACAAGTAACTGCCAAGCCTGCTCTTCAAGTCCCGTTTTTGGACGACCCTGTTGCTCAGCCTGCTGCTGCAGTACGAAAAGCTGATCATTGAACTCTTCGCGGGTGACTTTCTCACCGTTTACTTTTCCTAAAACATCAGGATTTTTTCCAAAAACCTTGTCGATGCTGTCGGGGTTTACCAGAAACGCTAAAAGCGCCAATGCGATCACTCCCATCAAAAGCCAAGGCTTACTCCTAATCTGTCCTAAAATTGCCATTTTATATATTATAGTTTTTTATCAGTTTGCGAAAATACACATTTTTAAGAAATTAGAGAAGCAGAACTCCTTTATTTTAATTTTTAAAATGAAAGATTATTAAAAAAAGGAAATTTTGACCATATTTTTTAGCAAAAAACAAATGGCATAGGTATTGTGCAATTTAGAGAACTATAATACGCTGCACGTTTTCAGCGCATTTTGTAAAATATCATTTTAACGATTTAAAACGAAGATGACAATTTGTCATTTGATTAACTATGACAGAATTTGAAGATATTAGTTTAGAGGAAATGATCAGCGATGGATTTGACATTGTAGCCGAAGAGATCAATCTTTCAGACTTTTCGGAGACTGATAAGAATTCCGAACAGAGAATATTCCCTATACTTCCCGTAAGAAATATGGTCATGTTTCCAAATGTGGTAATTCCTATTACTGCAGGAAGAAAAACATCGATACAGCTTCTTGAAGAGGCACAGAAAAATGGTGAGTTCATTGGAATCGTAAGCCAGAAAAACTCGGATCTGGAACAGCCTGCCGAGAGAGATATGTACCAGACCGGCACATTGGCAAAGATCATTAAGATCATTAAACTTCCTGAAGGCAATATTACAGCTATTACTAAAGGGTTCCACAGATTTAAAATAAAAAAGATCGTAGAAAACCAACCTTATTTCAAAGCAGAAATTACAAAACTGAAAGATTCCCGCCCGAAAAATAAGGAAGAATATGAGGCTTTACTTGAGAATATCAAAGACTTGGCCTTAAAAATCATTGAACTGGATCCTAATATTCCGAATGCGGCTAATTTCGCCATCAAGAACATCAATAATAATGATGATCTCCTGAATTTTATCTGCACCAATGCCAGCTTTCCTTCTGCCGAAAAGCAAAAGCTGCTTGAGGAAAAAAGCCTTATGGAAAGAGCCAACAAGTGCTATGAAATGATGCATGAGGATTTCAGAAAACTGGAATTAAGAAACCAGATTCATCAGAAAACATCAAAGGATCTTGACAAGCAACAAAGAGAATATTTCCTGAATCAGCAGATCAGAACTATTCAGGATGAGCTGGGAGGCGGGCCGGAAAGTGATGTGGAAGATCTCATCAATAAAGCAAGAAGAAAAAAATGGAGCCAGGAAGTTGAAGAGCATTTCCAGAAGGAGATCAGCAGGCTGCAGCGTCAGAACCCGAATTCTCCGGATTATAATGTTCAGAGAAATTATCTTGATTTCTTCACGGATCTTCCGTGGGAAACCTATACAAAAGATGTTTTTGATATTGCCAAAGCTGAAAAAACTTTGGATAAAGCTCATTTCGGACTGGAAGATATTAAAAAAAGGATTCTGGAACACATGGCTGTTTTAAAGCTAAAAAACAACATGAAATCTCCTATTCTTTTACTTGTAGGGCCTCCGGGAGTAGGAAAAACGTCTTTAGGAAAGTCAGTTGCTGATGCCCTGGGAAGAAAATATGTAAGGTTATCTCTGGGTGGACTTCACGATGAAAGTGAGATCCGTGGGCACAGAAAAACATATATCGGAGCTATGGCGGGAAGAATTCTGCAATCCATCAAAAAAGCAGGAACTTCCAACCCGGTTATAGTGCTTGATGAAATTGATAAAATCGCTCAGGGGCTTCACGGGGACCCAAGCTCTGCTCTTTTGGAAGTTCTTGACCCTGAACAGAATAAGGCTTTCTATGATAATTTCTTGGAAATGGGGTATGATTTGTCTAAAGTGATGTTCATTGCAACAGCAAATTCACTTTCCACAATACAGACTCCTCTTCTGGACAGAACGGAGATCATTCAGATCGCCGGCTATACGATGGAGGAAAAGACAGAGATTGCAAAGAGACATTTGATCAAAAAACAACAGGAAGAAAACGGATTGGATGCAAAATCATTTAAACTCGGAAATCCTGAGCTGAAACATATCATTGAAGCACATACTTCAGAAAGCGGTGTAAGAACCCTGGAAAAAAGAATTGCTTCTATCGCAAGATGGGTTGCCCTTCAGACTGCCCTGATGAAAGAATACGATCCAAAAATCACCATTGAAAAGATAGATGAGATCCTTGGTGTCCCAAGACCGAAGAACCTGTCTGAAATCACCGGAGTACCTGGTGTAGTAACCGGCTTAGCCTGGACAAGTGTAGGTGGAGATATTTTATACATTGAAAGTATTTTAAGTAATGGAAAAGGAGGTCTTACCATGACAGGAAACTTAGGAACTGTCATGAAAGAATCCGCAACCATCGCCCTGGAATATATCAAAGCCAAACATGACGAACTCGGAATAGCACAGGAAGAGCTGGATAAGAAGAACATTCACGTTCACGTTCCGGAAGGGGCAACACCGAAAGACGGACCCTCTGCTGGTATTGCTATGCTGACCTCTATGGTTTCTTCATTTAAAAACAAAAAAGTAAAACCTCATCTTGCAATGACAGGGGAAATTACGTTAAGAGGAAAAGTACTTCCTGTAGGAGGAATCAAAGAAAAGCTTCTTGCCGCAACCAGAGCAGGCATAAAAGAGGTAATTCTTTGTGAAGCGAACAGAAAAGATGTGGAAGAAATCAAAAAAGATTATCTGAAAAACCTGACTGTACATTATGTAAACAGAATGGAGGAAGTAGTCGACTTTGCAATCGAAAAATAATTTAGAACATATCAACTCTCAATAAGAAAACGCGTTTCGGATATATCTGGAGCGCGTTTTTTTATTCACCGAATTTTAAACCAGTAAAAATCAATGAGCATATTAATGAGGGTAAGAACAGTCAAATGATTTTAGCTATAATAACATACCACACTACCCTGTTCATCTGCTTCTTCCTCAAAAGAATTATGTTAATTAAACCAAAACGATGCTTTAATTAGACGGGTTTTCTTATTTTTATGCAACAGATTTGAAAAATTATGAATTTTCTTAGGCTCCCTTTTCTTGTTAACCTCACCCTTGTAATTATTTCCATCATTGGCCTGGGCTACCTTTTGGCGCTAGGACAAAGCATATTAGCCCCTTTCTTCCTTGCTTTTTTAATGGCTATGCTCTTTCTTCCGGCTGCCACTTTCATGGAAAGAAAGTTAAGATTTCCGAGATCTGTCTCTACAATGACTTCGGTTTTTATTATGCTGGCTATTTTATCCGGGCTTATTTATTTTTTCGGATCTCAGCTTTCTGATTTCAGCAAAGATCTTCCTCATCTAAGGGATCAGGTGACAACTGTTTTTAATAATCTGCAGCACTGGATTTCAAAAACATTCAATGTAAAGATAGATGAACAGCTTGATTATATTAATCAGGGATTAAATAAACTGCTTTCTTCTTCAGGAGTGATCCTTGGTTTTACGTTTGGAATATTTTCAAGCGGTTTTGGCTTTATTGTATTTTTCACCCTGTTCTTTATTTTTATTTTAAATTACAGAAGGGTTCTTAATAATTTTATCGTAACGGTTTTTAACGAAAAACATAAAGCAAGTGTACAGGAAGTGGTTAATGAGATCAGGGTCATGACGAAAAAATATATTTTCGGGCTTTGTCTCCAGGTTTTGATCGTTTCGGTTCTCTGTACCATCCTTCTTACTGTTTTAGGAATAAAGTATGCCATACTTCTGGCTATTTTGACGGGCTTATTAAATGTGATTCCTTATCTTGGAATATGTATTTCTCTTTTAATATCATGTTTTATTGCCTTTGCCACCGGCACTCCTTCCAGCTGTGTGTACGTAGCAATCGGATATATTGCCATACATATTATTGACGGAAATATCGTACTTCCGTTCGTTGTAGGTTCAAAAGTGAAGATCAACGCTCTGTTTTCTTTCATCGGAATTATTTTAGGTGAGCATCTTTGGGGAATCGCAGGAATGTTTCTTTGTATTCCGGCTATTGCGATCATTAAAATTATTTTTGAAAGAGTAGATGGCTTAAGGCCATGGGGCAAACTGCTCGGAGAGGAAGAAAAGCCTCATAAAAAGAAAAAGAGCTATAAGATTTCTAAGAATATTACGCTGAAGGAGATGGATTGATCATTGATAATAAATAATCACAATGACTAATCGATTATAACGTATTGCCGGTCATCATATTACCTTTTCCCATTATAATTATTAATAAAAAGCCGCCTCAATTGAGGCGGCCCTATAGTTTAACTTTATAGTGCACAGAATGGATCTCTACCGTCAGGGCAAGTCTGGCTACAAGGGATATACGTTTGGCTATCAGGACAATATCCTAAGTCCTCACCACCTCCGCCCGGACCTCCCAAGCAAGGATCTCCCGGGGGAATTATACATGGACAGCCTTCCGGACCAATGTCACAAACAGGCGGCTTTCCTCCTCCATGAATTTTCCTTAAATTCTCACGATCTAATTTTTGAAGATTTTTCATAATACGATTGTTTAGTTTGATTTGTAAAACAAATATATTAAATGAAATTAGAAATTATTCCAAACACAGGGATAAATTTACAACATTAATAAATTTTAATAAAAACAGACCCGCGAATCCTATTTTTGTTTTACATTTGATATAAAATCATCAATCATGAAAATCGTGAAATTCATTCTTTGCTTTTTGTTTGCATTGGTATTTATCAATGCAGGTCTGGACAAATTTTTCCACTATTCACCAATGCCAAAACTGACGGCTGAGCAGGAGAAGATCTTTGCAGCATTCGTAGAGATTGGCTGGCTGATGCCACTGGTGGGAATTGTAGAAGTTATCGGTGGAGTATTGTTTATTTTCCCTAAGACACGAGCATTAGGCGCTATCATCATTCTTCCTGTTATGGTAGGAATAGTCCTTCACAATGTTTACAGGGATCCCAATCAGATGGGGATCATTATGTCTGTGGTTATGTTCCTTATTAATATCTGGGCTCTTATTGATAACAGGGAGAAGTATAAAGCTTTGATTAGTTAAAATAGGTTTTAGGTAGCAGGTAGCATAACGCAGATTAACCTGCAACCTACAGTCTGCTGCCTGGTACCTTATCTATACAAATGCACTGAATCCTGTAATTGATCTTCCTACAATCAATGAATTTATCTCTTTAGTTCCTTCGTAAGAATAGATGGCTTCGGCATCTGCCACGAATCTTGCTACGTCGTATTCAAGAAGAATACCGTTGCCCCCCATCACTTCTCTTGCTCTGGAAACAATATCCCTGGTTCTCAAAGTACAGAAAACTTTGGCTAATGACGCATGTTCATCCTTTAAAATTCCTTCATCCTGCATCTCCGAAAGCCGGAAAACCATGGTCTGCATGGCGGTAAGATTGGAAAGCATTTCCACCAAATGTCCCTGGATCATCTGGAATGAAGCAATAGGCTTCCCGAACTGTTCTCTGGTTCTGGTATACTGTAATGCACTTTCGTAAGCTCCTCTTGCACAGCCTGTAGCCATCCATGCCACTCCTGCACGGGTCATGCGCAGAACTTTTCCGGTATCTTTAAATGAATTTGCATTCTGCAGACGGTTTTCTTCGGTTACCAGACAGTCTTTTAAAGTAATCAGTCCGTTTTGAACGATCCTTAATGCCATTTTCCCTTTTATCTTTTCTACGGAATAGCCGGGATTGTCCTTTTCCACAATGAAACCTTTTACTTCGCCACCATCCAGATCTCTTGCCCAAATGATGATCAGATCTGCAAATGTGGCATTCCCGATCCATTTCTTTTGCCCGTTGAGAATCCAGCCTTCTTCCGTTTTTTTGCAGGTAACAGTAAGACCGCCTGCCGCACCGGACCCCACTTCGGGTTCCGTAAGACCAAAAGCCCCGATTTTTTCGAATTTCTGCATCTGTGGAAGCCATTTCTGTTTCTGCTCTTCTGATCCGCAGATATAAATAGATCCCATCGCCAGCCCTGACTGAACACCAAAGAATGTAGCAATAGAAGCATCAATTCTAGCCATTTCCATAGCAATGACACCTTCCATCAAAAAGGGCATTCCCGGACAGCCGTATCCTTCATAAGTTACACCACAGATATCCAATTTTTGAAATTTTGGGATCAGTTCAAAAGGAAACTCATCTCTCAGCCAATAATGATTTACCAGAGGCTTCACTTCTTTTTCCATGAATGCTCTCACTTTAAGCTGAATTTCACGCTGCTCAGGAGTAAGTGTATGGTAGATGTCATAAAAATCACCATCAATGGGCGGAAGCTCTTTCTTTTTCTTATTGGGATCGAGCATTTTCATCATTCCGTTCAGCTGTTTATCATCCAGTTTGGAGAAATTCTGCATCAGCTTCGGCAGATCAACTTTTTGAGAAATAGCATTCAGCTGGTCAAAATCTATCGATCTGAATAATTCTATCGCGTTTCTTATTTTGGAAAAGGGATTTGACATAGTAATATTTTGTGGGATTGATTTGTAAAAGTTAAGCAAAAACTGCTCCGAAAACAAATTCCTTCCATCCTATCTATTTTACAAAACACTCATTTTCAATTTATTAAAACAGAAATATTTCTTTACAAATTTTTTACGCTGGATTTTCAAATATTACAAAGGATCCTGACAGAACTTTGACCTAAGAAAACCCACAAAAATCAATGCTATGAAAACGACTTACATTAAATTATCATTATCGGCAGTTCTTTTATTAGGTATTTATTCATGTAAAAAAGGAGAAGCATCAGTGCATTCCACCGAAAGCGCAGACTATGCTGTAGCAGATTCTGCAGCCGTAGCCATATCAGACAGTGTTTCGTCCGCAGCAACCATGACTGTAAAGGATAAACAGTTCATCAAAACGGCAGATGTGAATATGGAAGTGAAAGACGTATATGAAGCAACAATTTCCATTGAAAAATCAGTTCAGGATCTTGGAGGATTTGTTACCCATAGCAATCTTCACAGCAATATAATATCCGAGGATACTTACAATACCTCCAATGATAATGCCATGCTGATAAAAAAATACCAGACGGAAAACACCATGCAAGTACGCGTTCCTACCGAAAAGCTAGGTAAGCTTCTTCTGATCATCAATGATAAAAAGCTGTTCCTTAATTCCAGAATTATCAATGCTGAAGATGTAACATCCAACATCAGGTACGCAGAAATGGAAGGTAAAAGAATTAAAAAGACAGGTGAAAATATTGAACAACTGAAAACTAACAAAGACAAAGTAAAGCTGGACAACGATAATATGGCGGAAGGAAATCTGCAGCAGCTTGCCAATATGGATACTACCGACAATATAAAATACAGCACCATAGATATTTACATAAAGGAACCTAAGCTCCGTATTGCAGAAATTGCCGTAACCAATACCGGAAACATTGACAATAAATATAAATTCAATTTTATATATGATGCTAAAAATGCATTTGTAGAAGGGTTTTACCTGATTCAAAAGATCGTTGTCGGGCTGATTACCATATGGCCGCTGCTATTAATATTAGGTGTAATTGTTTACTTTTTAAGAAAAAGAAAATTGACAAAGCCGGAACATGCAAAAATCCCAGAATAACAAAAGCAACCCTAACCAATTGGTTATCATCATAATTTTAGATTTTACAAGCCTCCTATTCCGGGAGGTTTTTTATTTTTTTCAAAAAAAATTGTAACGATCATCATACTGCCCATACCTACTGTTTAAAGAATAAGAAAATCAAAAAACTTAATCATATGAAAAATTTAATAAAACTTGGGTTTGCAGCGTTATTATCGGCAACCTTCATGACAGCAAATGCACAGAACAGGAATACAGAAAACAGTACAGTCTGGGAAGTTTCAGGGAATGGACTCACGAAACCTTCTTACATCGCAGGGACCTTTCATGTCATGTGCCGCCAGGATTTTGAGATTAAACCGAAAGTCATGAAAGCTCTTGAAAAATCAGATCAATTCGTGATGGAGATCAATTACACGGATCCGGCTGAAATGACAGCAATCCAGAAAATGTATCAGACTGATAAAAAACTGTCAGACCAGCTTACTCCTGAAGAAGCGAAAGAGCTGAATAAAATCCTTGCTGATTACGGAACAGATTTAAAAAAGATGGATAATTCCAGTTCACAGGGCCTATATGCTCTTATTTCCATGAAAGCCTTACCATGCCCTCAAACTGAAATAAAATCATATGAAATAGAGCTCCTTCAAAATGCTCTGAAAAACAAAAAGAAAGTCTATGGACTTGAAAAGGTAGAAGACCAGATGAATTCCATTAACAAAGCCTATAATCTGAAAGCAGTAATCGGACAGTTAAAAATGGGAAAAGAATATGAAACCCTGTTCAAGGAAATGATTACCGCCTTTAAAAAAGAAGATGTACAGTCTATCTATACATCCTTCAGAAACGACAAAATAATGAACGCCGAACAGGAAAAAGCCATGCTGACGGACAGAAATAAAAACTGGGCAGAAAAAATGCCTGAAATAATGAAAAAAGAAAGTGCTTTCTTTGCAGTAGGAAGTGCCCACCTTATGGGTGAAAACGGAATCATCAAGCTTTTAAGATCCAAAGGATATACTCTAAAGCCGGTATCAAGCCTATAACGTATAACTAAACCATGAAATTATTGTGAGCAGTCAGACTGAAACCGCTTTTTTAAAGCTCGTCAACCAGCACAAAGGCATTTTATACAAAGCCTCCCGGATGTATGCCGACTCGTTGGAAGACCGGGAAGATCTCCAGCAGGAAATTCTTATCCAACTCTGGAAATCTTACCAGAATTTCAAAGGCAACAGTGAATTCTCTACGTGGATGTACCGGGTCGCCATCAATACCGCCATTACTTATTTAAAAAAGGAAAAAATACGGACGAACAATCACACAGACGTCCCACATCATTTTGAAGTTCAGAATGAAGACTATAATCCATCAAAAGACCGGCAGCTGGAAGTTTTTTACGCCGCAGTCCAGGAACTTAAGGCGCTTGAAAAGGCCATCATATTCTATTTCATGGAAGGAATGTCTCACAAAGAAATAGGAGATAATCTGGGACTGAGCGAAGGCAATGCCCGCGTAAAACTTAACAGAGCCAAAGAAAAAATACAACAAATCATAAAAAAAACAGGTTATGAATTTTGATCAATTAAAAGAACAGTGGAATAATGAAGACGGTGAAAGCGTCAATATTCCCAACACTATAGAACAGCTAAAGAAAAGCAAACATCCTATCGAAAAGATCCAGAAAAGCATGAAAGCAGAATTTCCATTTCAGATTATTGCCGTCATTCTGTTCGCATTTTTTCCACAGCTGCTGGATTTTCCAACTTCTCAATACGTTATTTATTATACGTCATATACCATGCTTGTTGTAATATCATCTTATTACCTGTACGGATTCTATAAATTTTATAAACAGACTGAGCTCTATACCGGAAATACAAAAAACAGCCTCTGGAAAATATATCATGAACTGAAGCTGAATATGGAGAGATACCAATCCTTCGGATTCCTGCTTCTTCCCCACTTTATGATCACATTAGGACTGGCATTTTATAATACATTCCTGAAAAAAGGAATGCCTTTAGGAAGTTTTGCTGACTCTTATCAGCAGACGTTTATCCTGATTGTACTTCTTGGGACAGTAGCAATTGTAGCCAGCATTGTCCTATGGACTAAATATTTATATGGGCGCCACGCTAAACGTTTGGAAAATATACTTAACGAAACGGATGAATAATTTTTCTGATTCATCTTTTACAAAACAATAACCATGAAACCTCAGACCTGTTCTGAGGTTTTCTTTTTTAAAAAATTGTTATTTATCCTCTTCAAATTTATCTGAGGTTTTATTTTTCCTTAAATTTGCAGATCAGAAATAAATGATATGGATTTTAAACATTTGATTCAGCCTTTTGTTTTCTGAACCTATATAATTTCTAAAATATGTTATCAAAAATAAATCCTATACAAACCACCAGCTGGAAAGCTCTTGATGAACATTTTGCAGGAAATGACTTTGATTTAAGAAGCCTTTTCCAGTACAATCCTGACCGTTTTAAAGAATTCTCTCTACAGAAAGATAACTTCCTTTTTGATTATTCTAAAAACCTGATCGATGCAAGAACGAAGGAACTTTTACTACAACTGGCCAATGAATGCCAGCTGAAAGACGCCATTTCTAAAATGTTTTCAGGTGATAAAATCAATGAAACAGAAGGAAGAGCAGTTCTGCATACAGCATTAAGGGATTTCTCGGATAAAGAGATCATTGTAGACGGTGAAAATATCAAACCTCAGATCAGAAGAGTTCTTGACCATATGAAAGCATTCTCTGAGAAAATTATTTCAGGAGAACACAAAGGCTTCAGCGGAAAAGAAATTACCGATGTTGTGAATATCGGAATCGGAGGTTCAGATCTTGGACCTGTGATGGTTTGTTCAGCTTTAAAGCATTTTAAAACAAGATTAAACGTTCATTTCGTTTCCAATGTTGACGGTAATCACATTGCTGAAACCGTTAAGACCCTGAATCCTGAAACCACTTTGTTCATTATTGCTTCCAAGACTTTTACCACTCAGGAAACAATGACCAATGCCAATTCTGCAAAAGATTGGTTCTTAAAGGCAGGAAAAGAAGGTGATGTTGCTAAACATTTTGTGGCTTTATCCACTAACGTTGAAGCAGTTAAGAGTTTTGGAATTGCAGAAGAAAACATTTTCGAATTCTGGGACTGGGTAGGCGGAAGATATTCTCTCTGGAGCGCTATCGGTCTGAGTATTGTTCTGGCAGTAGGTTATGATAATTTTGAGCAGCTTTTAAAAGGTGCTCATGATACGGATCTTCATTTCCAGACTGCAGATTTCTCTGAAAACGTTCCGGTTTTAATGGGCCTTTTAGGCATCTGGTACCGTAATTTTTATGCAGCGACAAGCTATGCGATCCTCCCCTATTCACAATATCTGGACAGATTTGCAGCCTATCTTCAGCAGGGAGATATGGAAAGTAACGGAAAATGTGTAGACAGGAACGGAGAATTCGTAGAATATGAAACCGGGCCTATTATCTGGGGCGAACCGGGTACGAACGGCCAGCATGCTTTCTACCAGCTAATTCATCAGGGAACTGAACTTATTCCTGCAGATTTTATTGCTTATGTGAAAAGCAGCAACGCAGTTTCTGATCATCAGCCGAAACTTTTAGCTAACTTTTTTGCACAGACTGAAGCGCTTGCCTTCGGGAAATCTGAAGAGGAAGTAGAAGAAGAATTAAGAAGCGCTGGAAAATCCGATGCAGAAATTGACAAGTTATTAAACTACAAGGTCTTTCACGGAAACACACCAACTAACTCTATATTATTCAATGAATTAACTTCTTTTTCGTTAGGACAGTTAATTGCCATGTACGAGCATAAGATTTTCGTTCAGGGTGTAATCTGGAATATTTTCAGCTTCGACCAGTTCGGAGTGGAATTAGGAAAAGTTTTAGCCAATAAAATCCTTCCTGAGCTTGAAAACAATGAGGCAATCAGTTCTCATGACAGCTCTACGAATGGACTGATCAATTATTATAAAGGAAACAAGTAGCAGATGTCTGCATTACGGTCATATTATTATAAGCTTCCTCCCAGCCTCAGGCTTTTGGGGAGAAAGGTCTACTATTTCCCGATAGATCTCTACAATGGGCTTACCGGAAAAAGATCTGAAAATGAACCTAAAAAAGGAGACATTTATGTAGGTGGCAGTGACTTTATCCCTCACGGAATCCGCCAGGTGAATGCGCTTAAAAAATATATCGGATTACAAAATACAGATCATGTTCTGGATGTGGGGTGCGGGATCGGAAGAACGGCAGTAGCCCTTACCGGCATTATTGATAAAGGAACATATGACGGTTTTGATGCTGTAGAAAAAGGAATCAACTGGTGTAATAAAAATATCGGCAAAAAACACCCGAATTTTAAATTCAAGTTTACCCCGATTTATAACGACTTGTATAATACTTTCAGCCAAAAGGCGGAAAATTTTACATTTCCGTATGATAATGCCCGGTTTGACAAAACATTTCTGTTTTCAGTTTTCACTCATATGCAGATTCCTGAAATCAAGAGATATCTTAAGGAAATCAGCAGGGTGCTGAAGAATGACGGACAATGTCTGGCTACATTCTTCCTGTATGATGAGTCTAAAGCTGAATTCGGCACAATGCCGTTCCCGCATCAGCATGAAGGCTACAGGCTTATGGATGATAAAGTAACTGCAGCCAATATTGCAGTAAGCATTCCCCTGCTGAATGAGATGGCAGCAGAAGCAGGATTAAAAGTAACCACGATAAAAGAAGGATTCTGGAGAACCAATGTAGAAAAGGAAAGTGCCGATGAATTCCAGGATATTGTTGTATTCAATAAAATCTAAATAAAAGTAAAAAAAGTAAAAATGGCAGAAATTCTTGACGGACTTAAAGTATCCAAAGAAATAAAGGCAGAAATCAAGGTTGAAGTGCAAAAGATCCTTGAGGGCAAGAAAAGAGCACCACATTTGGTTGCCATTCTTGTAGGAAACAACGGGGCAAGCAAGGCATATGTAAACAGTAAAGTAAAAGACTGTGAGGAAGTAGGATTCCGCTCTTCGCTTTTAAAGTTCCCAAGCACTGTTTCCGAGTCTGAATTGCTGGAGAAAATTGATGAATTAAATAAATCTAAGGAGGTAGACGGTTTTATCGTACAACTTCCTTTACCGGATCAGATCGATCAGGAAAAAATCATTCTGGCGATTGATCCAAGAAAAGACGTAGATGGTTTCCATCCTGAAAATTTTGGGAAAATGGCATTGGAAATGGACACTTTCCTTCCAGCTACCCCTTTTGGAATCCTGACATTACTGGAAAGATATAATATTGAAACCAAAGGAAAAGACTGTGTCATTATCGGAAGAAGCAAAATCGTGGGAAGACCTATGAGCATCCTGATGGGAAGAAAGGATTTCCCGGGTAACTCTACCGTGACTTTAACACACTCTTACACAAAAGACATCGAAGAATATACAAAGAAAGCAGACATTGTTATTACCGCATTAGGTGATCCTCATTTCTTAAAAGGAGATATGATCAAAGACGGCGCAGTAATCGTGGATGTTGGTATCACAAGAGTAGACGATGACTCTCCAAAAGGATACTACCTGGCAGGGGATGTAGATTTTGACAGCTGTGCAGCCAAAGCAAGCTGGATCACACCGGTCCCTGGAGGAGTAGGCCCTATGACCAGAGCCATGCTGATGAAAAATACCATCATCGCTTACAAAACTTCAGTCTATAACGACTAATTTTAAAATGAACAAAGAAGAAGATATTTTATTAAAAGAAGGTAAAATGCTCCCCGTAATGGAGCATTTTTACACTTTACAGGGAGAAGGGGCACACACCGGAAAAGCATCCTATTTCATCAGATTGGGAGGCTGCGACGTCGGATGTCACTGGTGTGACGTAAAGGAAAGCTGGGATCCAAACCTTCATCCATTGATGAATGCAGAAGAAATTGCAGAAACTGCCGCAAGGCACTGTAAGACAATTGTTTTAACCGGCGGGGAACCGTTGATGTGGAATTTAGATATTTTAACATCCAAATTAAAAGAATTGGGATGCACTATCCATATTGAGACCTCAGGAGCCTACCCGTTGAGCGGACAGATCGACTGGATTACCCTTTCGCCTAAGAAAACAGGACTTCCGAAAGAAGAAATCTATGAAAAAGCCAGTGAGCTTAAAGTAATCATTTTCAATCAGCATGACTTTACATTTGCCCAGGAACAGGCAACAAAGGTTTCTGAAAATTGCAAATTGTATATGCAGAGCGAATGGAGCAAGCGTGATGAAATGTATCCAAAGATCACCGATTTTATTTTAGCCCATCCGGAATGGCGAGCCTCGGTTCAGACCCATAAATACCTGAATATCCCGTAAAAATACTTACCTTAGCTCTTCGTATCCATTATAAAGACTAATAGATGCAGAGAATTCGATACTCTAGATACCTGAAATCGATCATTATTTTGCTTGACCTTTTGGTTATTGCATCTATCTTCATATTCTTTTTCATAAGCAGGAACGAAAGTTTAAGATACCATGAAGAAACCTGGTATCAGAATATTTTTTCCCTGGTATTGCTTTTTTTGTTCTGGATGCTTCTAAGCGGCAGAACAAAAATTTATAATATTCAAAGAAATCTTACCTATACTTTATTTCTGGAACGCCTTCTTATCCATTTTCTGTTTTTTATACTCGGTGTTCTGCTCATTGGAAAAGTAAGCAAAAATGTATTTTTTAATTCAGATATTTACTGGCTTTCCTTCTATCTTTTTTTCTTTATTTTTCTTGCGAAATCGATCATTTATTTTACTATAAAATATTTCCGCTCACTGGGGATCAATTATAGAAATGTGATGTTTTTGGGAGAAACAGGCTCTACTGAAATTTTGAAGAATATATTTCAGGACAGAAAAGATTACGGATATAAAATATTTGAGTACGGAACGTCTGATATAAAACCAAGCGAGCTCGTTGAGTTTTGGAAAAAAAACGGAATCCACACATTGTTTTTATCTACAGAAAACCATTTCACCGAAAGTCTTGAAACTGAAATCTTCAAACTTGCTGAAGACCATAAAGTTCACGTCTCATTAATTCCGAGCATTACACAGAGCGATTTTTTCCTGTATGATCTTGGATATATTCAGACGCAGCCTATTCTCAGCCAGGCAAAATATCCTTTGGATTATTACTCCAACTTCCTGGTTAAAAGAATTTTTGACATTTCTTTTTCTATCCTTATATTGGTTTTACTAGGTTCCTGGCTATTTCCGATTATTGCAGTTCTCATCAAAATAACGTCTAAAGGACCTGTTTTCTTTGTCCAAAAGAGATATGGCTTCCATGAAGAAGTATTCTCCTGTCTCAAATTCAGAACCATGATCGTTAATGATGAATCTGCAACAAAAACTACGGAAGAAAATGATGTAAGGATCACTAAAATAGGAAAATTTCTTAGGAAAACCAGCCTTGATGAGCTTCCTCAGTTTATCAATGTCCTAAAAGGTGAAATGTCCATTGTAGGGCCACGTCCGCATATGCTTGCTGTTGATAATTTTTATAAACCCAAGATAGGAAGATACAGCTTAAGAAGTATGGTGTCGCCTGGTATCACCGGCCTTGCCCAGGTAAGCGGGCTACGGGGAGATTATGGAGATGTGGAGGTGGAAATGAAAAAACGGATTCTTGCAGACACATTCTATGTAAGAAACTGGAGTTTTGTTTTGGATCTGATCATTATTTTAAAGACCGTCTTATTGGTGATCGGTGGTGATAAAAATGCGAAATAAATAAAACAAAAGGTTAAGATTAAAATTGAGGAATCATATTTGCTTCTAAGGTTTAATAAACCTCCGTTGAGCATCTGAGGCCTAACCTTAATTAAATAAAAAAAGTCTAATTTAGCAGCATGTTAAAAAAGTTTTTTACAGCAATAGGAGAGTACATTATCCTTCTAGGTAAATCCTTGCAGAAACCCCAGAAAATGAGGGTTTTTTGGAAGCTGTTCATGAGAGAAATCAATGATCTCGGCGTCAATTCTTTTGGGCTTGTGATCTTCACTTCTATATTTGTGGGAGCCGTAGTGGCTATCCAGATGTTCAATAATTTTGATTCGTCTTCTTTTCCTATTCCGCCTTCATTTGTGGGATATGCCACAAAAGCTGTTTTGGTACTGGAATTTTCGCCGACCATTATCAGCCTTATCCTGGCAGGTAAAGTAGGATCCTATATTGCATCAAGCATAGGGACCATGAGGGTTTCCGAACAGATCGATGCATTGGACATCATGGGGGTAAACTCACCCAATTTCCTGATATTGCCAAAAATTTTTGCCTGTGTCATTTTCAATCCCCTGCTTATTGCCATCAGTATCGTATTCGGTATCGGAGGTGGGTACCTGGCAGGTATCCTGACGGGAAACTGGACGGAAAATGATTATATAGTAGGTATCCAGATGTATATGCCGAATTTATTCGTCTATTACGCGTTTATAAAAACCACAGTATTTGCTTTTATTATTGCTACAGTGCCTTCTTACTTCGGATATAATGTAAAAGGAGGATCGCTGGAAGTTGGTAGAGCCAGCACACAGGCTGTAGTATGGACCATGGTATTCATTATTATTTCTGAATTAATTTTAACCCAATTAATATTAAGCTAATGATTGAGGTAAAAGATCTTAAGAAGAGTTTTGACGAGGTTGAAGTGCTTAAGGGAATTTCAACTTCTTTTGATAAAGGAAAGGTAAACCTGATCATTGGACAGAGTGGCTCCGGAAAAACAGTTTTCCTGAAAAGCTTACTGAATGTTTATCAGCCCTCATCAGGAGAAATCCTTTTTGACGGCAGAGATATTAACGTCATGACACGGGAGGAAAAACAGCACCTGCGCTCAGAGATCGGAACAGTATTCCAAGGCAGTGCACTTTTTGATTCTCTTACAGTGGAAGAAAATATCATGTTTCCACTGGATATGTTTACCAATCTTACTTTCAGAGAAAAAAAGAAAAGAGTATTTGAAGTAATCGGCAGAGTGCACCTTGATAAGGCTGGCAGGAAATTTCCGTCTGAGATTTCCGGGGGAATGCAGAAACGTGTTGCCATTGCAAGGGCGATCGTGAACAATCCGAAATATCTGTTCTGCGATGAACCGAATTCCGGTCTTGACCCTTATACTTCCAATGTCATTGATGATCTTCTTCTTGAAATCACCAAAGAATATAATACAACTACCATCATCAACACGCACGATATGAATTCCGTGATGACGATTGGGGAGAAAATTGTATACCTGAGACTGGGAATCAAAGAATGGGAAGGAAACAAGGATATTCTCATTACTGCAGGCAATAAAAATCTTATTGACTTCGTTTATTCTTCAGAACTGTTTAAAGAACTGAGAGAATATTTACTTGAAAATAATAAAACGATTGAAAATACAATCTCTAAAATAGATGATAATGAAAAAGGTACTTAGTATAGCGTTAATCGGGTTTTCAATGTTCGCTTCTGCACAGATTTCTCTGGCAGGAAAAGCCAACCTAATATTCCCGACAGGATCTCCTTCCTGGAAAAACATTAAAGGAACGGTAAATGAAGCCATTGAGGGAACAGGAAAAAACAATGCAGGTTTCAACGTGGGACTTTCTTTAAAAATAGGACTTCCGACTGCACTTTATGTAATGCCGGAACTATACTACACTCACTTCAAAAATGAATTCACTACGGAGAATACTACTTTTGATGTAAAGAGCAACCGTATCGATATGCCTGTTCTTTTAGGGTATAATCTTTTAGGAGATATGCTCGGGGTTTTTGTAGGACCTGTAGCCAGCTATAATTTAAGCAAGGACGATACCTACAACGATTTTAAAGAAAACGTTAAAAACGATTTCACGGTAGGGTACCAGTTCGGCGCACAGCTTGAAATCAAAAAACTGATCATCAATGCCCGATATGAAGGGGCTTTCAGCAAAGACGAAAGGAACTTCATCAATAAGGTTTCCGGATCGGAAATCAGGTATGACAACAGACCTAATCTGTTTTTAGTAGGTGTAGGTTATAAGTTTAAATAATCTGAAAATAACACTATAAAAAACCCTCAAATATTAAATTTGAGGGTTTTGATTTTGTTGAAGTTCCGCTTCTCTTCTGGCAATATCTGCCGCCTGTTTTTCCAGATCTTCTTTTTCCTGCTGTAGTCTTTTGAATTCTCTTTTTTTCTCTTCAGCCTTTATCGCGCTTCCTTTGCTTACATATCCTACCATTCCGCCAATAATAAGACCAATTCCTACGCCGGCCATTACGCCCATCATATGTGAGATGGTAATTCCTCCTACCGTAAAATCAGTGGTCAGATAAAAAAGCAACGCCGAAACGGCAAGCAGTATAAGCCCGGTAATTGATAAACTTTTCATAAATATTGTGTTTAGTGGTTTATATTGAAAAAGCCTTACCCAATTTAGTGAAAAATTCAATAAGGCTCTATACAAGATTAAATTCTGAAATAATTATATTTTCCCTCCGGCCGCTTTATAGTATTCCAAAGCTTTTGGAAGGTTTTTATTGATATCTGAAATCCTTGTTTCAGGATTCGGGTGAGTCGACAGGAATTCAGGCTGTCTTGCGCCTGATGCTGCCCCTTCCATTCTGTTCCAAAAAGGAATTGCCTCTCTTGGATCATATCCTGCCATAGACATCAGGTACAGTCCCATCTGGTCTGCCTCTGATTCCTGATTTCTACCGTATTTCAACAGGGCTACCTGCGATCCGATAGGATATACTTTTTCGAAAATACCGGCCCATTGTGAATTGGAAATTGTTCCACCCAGAATAGAGCCTCCGTACTGCGCAACCATAGCCTGAGAAATTCTTTCATTGCCATGCCCTGCTAAAGCATGTGAAACTTCATGTCCCATCACTACAGCCAGGCCATTATCATTTTTTGTAACAGGAAGAATCCCTGTATAAACGGCAACTTTTCCGCCAGGCATACACCAGGCATTCAGCTCATTACTCTGTATAAGATTAAATTCCCAATTGTAATTCGCAAGGTCTGCAGATCTTCCTATACTCTGATAATATCTTTCTGCTGCACTTTTTATTCTGCTTCCTACACTCCCTATTCTTTTTGCATCTGAAGTTCCGGTGATAATCTTAGATTTAGACAATGTCGTCTTATATTCCTGAGCAGACATTGTTAATATTTCCGAATTATTGGCGATCTGTAATGAAGACCTTCCCGTAATTGGATTAGTAGTACATGCTACAGCTGATAAAGCAACTGCTCCTATTCCTAATAGATGTGTAAATTTCATAGTTGTTTGAGTGTTAATAATTGAACATTTACAATTTTTATTCCAAAATGATTCAGAAGGAATATATTTGCATACAATTTGCTATTTAAATTTAACAATTATTACGGTTATGAAAAATTATATTTCACTTATATTTATTTTGGGATTTCTTTTTTTCTTCCAAAGCTGTTCCTCGCAGGCTTCACTAGATTCCAAAACAGTTGATGCGCTTGTAGATTCCCAGGAGTTTACTTTTCATGCACAAAGAGCAAACCCTATGAATTATGACGTTATCAATGTTATGAATTCAATGCCAAATTCTACATCAATGAGGATTTTAGAGCTTAACGGGGACAACTATAGCATTATAATCAATAAAAACAATTTGGAGGTTGTACTTCCTTATTTCGGAAGAGTATTTAATCCTTCTTTCGGAGATAGAGATAAAAACAGCTACCGTTTTACCTCCAAAGACTTCACTGTCAATAAGTCTCAGAATAAAAAAGGAAACTGGACCTTAAAGATTAAGCCAAATGATGCAAGAAATGTTGATGAGATTAATATAGAAATTTTTAAGAACGGTAAAGCATTTGTTTCAATGAGAAGTAATGACAGACAGCCGATTACTTATGACGGTTATATTTCTAAAAATGAGGAAGCGCCAAAAGAGAAGGAGAAACTTTAGTCTTTAGATAAAAATTTTTCAACAAACAATTTTGCTTCAGTGCTGGGATTAGAAACCATTTCTGAAGCATTTTTTTTGTGCTGTGCATAAGCAGCTTCTACGGAATCACTTCTTTTCATCATAGCCAGGATATATTCCTGAACCCAATATTCAAAACGTTTTTCTGCCTGATGGGTACGGACTTCACTAAAGCGTGCAGTTTTCTTTTTTAAATCTATAAATTCATCAATCTTACTGTATATTTCTTCCAAGCCTTCATTGTAAAGGGCAGAACCTAAAAGTATAGGGATTTTCCAGCCTTTTTCTTTGGGAGGAATAAAATCCAGTGCACGTTTCAGTTCCAGCCTTGTATTTTTTGCTTTCTGAAGGTTATCCTTTTCTACTTTATTGATAAAGATAAGATCTACCATTTCCATGATACCTCTTTTAATTCCCTGAAGCTCGTCTCCTCCGCCAATGATCTTCAGGAATAAAAACACATCGGTAATATCGGCTACGAGCACTTCAGACTGCCCCACCCCAACCGTTTCGATCAAAATATAATCGTATCCTGCCGCTTCGCAGATGATCATGGTCTCAAAGGTGGTATTGGCAATACCGCCAAGAAATCCGGAACTCGGGGAAGGACGGATAAAAGCACGTTCTTCTTTGGCCAATTCTTCCATTCTGGTTTTATCCCCCAAAATGCTTCCTTTATTAATGGAAGAGCTGGGATCGATGGCAAGAACAGCCACTTTTTTACCATTAGCAATAGCAAGCCTTCCGAAATTTTCAATGAATGTAGACTTTCCTGCGCCGGGAACTCCGGTGATTCCAACTCTTATGGAATTTCCCGAGAAGGGCATTATTTTCTTCAGAAGTTCTTCCGCCTGGGTTCTGTGTTCAGCTTTTTTACTTTCGACTAATGTAATAGCTTTTGCGATCAGGCGCTTATTTCCTGACCGTATTCCTTCTATTAGTTCTTCTGTAGTAAATTTCATTGATTCAAAAATATAAAAATAACCTTCAAACTTCCATATAAACAGGAATTAATTTTATTTCTTCTAAATTAAAACTAAGGCTTGCTTCATCAAGGGGAGTGGTAAATTCTTACATTTGTTACTAATCAAAATTCAAGAAACATGAAAAAAATTTCCGTTGTTGCATTATTTACTTGCCTATCTCTGGCTTCCTGTACACCAAAAGCTTCTACAGCCGGACCTATAGGACCTGCTGTTTCTACTGCAGAACAAATAGCTCAGGGAAAAACAATCTTTGAAAATGCATGCGGAAAATGCCATAAGCTCCCGGATCCTACAGCACACACATCTGTACAGTGGGTAGGAATCATGAATTCAATGGCTCCGAAAGCGAAACTTACTGACGAGCAACATCAATGGGTATATGACTATATTGTTTCAGTGAAAAAATAATCACCAAATCAGATATGGATATGAAAAAAATAATCTTAAGTATAATCGCGGGTGCTGTATTTATGGTATCATGTGGACCTAAAAGCATTGCTGTAACGGGGCCAAAGTACACTGCATCCGAGCAGCTGGTTCAAGGTAAAACTATTTTTGAAAATTCATGTTCGCAATGCCACAAACTTCCGGATCCGGCTAAACACGATGATCAGGGATGGATCAAAACATTAAGCAGAATGGCTCCGAAAGCCAAGCTCAGCGATGATCAGCATCAGATGGTATATGATTACCTGATTTCTGTGAATAAGAAGTAGAATTTCTGTCTTGGAGAGTTTAGGATATGATCTTCATTACTTACAATATATAATTTCTTCTCCTTTATTTTAACATTATTCCCAAACCTGGTTTCCCGGATAAAATTATTTTTCCGTTTTCTACAAAATTTCCGGAGGCATAGTCATTGGAAATAAGGTTTGCACCATCAAGATCAGCAAAGTCAGCCAGCCCTGTCAATAAACAACCAGCGGAGATTCCAACGGTAGATTCCGTCATGCATCCGATCATTGTTTTATATCCCAGTTCTTTTGCTTTTATGATCATTTCCAATGCCGGAGTAAGTCCTCCACATTTCATCAGCTTGATATTGACACTTTTATAATAAGGCAGTAGCTCTTCAAGGGAATTCAGACCTTGAGAATCCTCATCTGCCATCCAGTTGGCAAAACCTTCTTTTCTTAGAACTTTATACTGGTCAACCGGCCGCGGCTGCTCCAGATAAGAGAATTTTCGGACATCTTTATTTTCCTGAAGCCAGAGACAATCCTGATCTGTAAAACTTGCATTGGAATCTAATGCGATATTGCGGTTCAGCCTTAACAGCTTTTCGATATTGTCTTTATTCAATCCTTTACATTTTACTTTAAATCTGTTCCAGCTGCTTTTTTCTATTTTGCGGATCTGATCTTCAATATCCGCTACTGAAATGGTAATTGAGCTTTCTGCTAAGTTCTCGTAAGGAATGTGATTTAATTCTGTAAAGCTTTTGTTTTCAAGTTTTCCAAAAAGATCCCAATAGGCACAATCTAACGCTGACATTAAAAACGGATGAAGATTCAGCGTTGAAAGAAAGTGAAAAAAGTCTTTGGGATGGGTGACATTCTGCTTTTCAATTAAAGACTGTATCTCTTTTAATCTGATGATAAATTTTTTCAGATCAATATGATAATAATCTATGGCAACACATTCACCATATCCTTTACAGTTTAAATAAGATAATTCTACCAGCAATGCTTCTCTTGTATCATAATTCCCATAGGAGATGGAGAAGGTTTCTTTTAGCTGAAGTGTTTTTATTGTATAATTTATTTTCATATCCTAGCTAATCCAATTCTGAAATGATTTAATTTCAACCCATTCTCCATTGATCTTTTTATAAATTGCTGTATATCCACTTCCATTTAATATAGCCACAGGAAGTTGAGTTTTGAACGATACACATTGTTTTATCTTTATTGAAGAAAGGCACTGAGAAGTTTCGAATGCATGTATGTCCAAATTTTTTGTTCAGCTCAGTCCAAAAATCATTATCAAAAAAATATAGTGTTTCATATACTAAATCTACGAAAAAAGGGACTTTTGAAATCATCAAAGCCGGAAATTTCTTCCGGCCATGAATTATTTACTTTTTTGAGGGATATTTTACGGGCAGTTCGGAAGGGCGTATGGATAATTGTCCAGTGCTGCAAAATATTTACTCTTAGTTAAGCTCATTTCTATCGTTTTTCAATTCTTTTTTCAGGATATTCCTCTGTTTTTTGAATGATTTATCCTGATGGTTCTTTTTAAAATTTGTTCCTGAAAATATACGGACCGGATTCCCTCTCTGCACCTGAAGATGATTACTCCAGGTATCCTGCATTCTTTTTTCCAACTGTTTAATATACAGTCCAGCCACTTTCTCTTTCAGCCGTATAATGGCCAGCTTTTTATTCTCAAGCTGAGACCGGGAATCCTGTGCAAATACACTTTCTCCGGTTGGTATGTGAATGGCACGAACAGCCGTATTGACTTTATTTACATTTTGTCCGCCACTTCCCTGGCTTCTAGTAGTCTGGAAATGAATATCTTTTTCACTGAAATTGATTTTCTCCAATCCTTCCAGCTCGAAGATACCGATAAACCAGTTGCTTCTTTTATGAAGTTTCCTGAATGTACTTTTTCCGGTCCAGCATATGCTTCCTAACCATGTTTTTAAGAATGTATCCAGTTCTTTTGCTTTTAAAAGGATGGTTACAGATTTCAAAGTCAGGTTTTCATCTCCGTTTTCGCGGTGGATGATTTCGTAATCTATTGCATTGTTTTTAACTTCCTCAAGGAAGACCTTCAGAACTTTTGCAGTGACCCACTGGCATTCTAAAGGTCCTTTTCCTGAGGTTATTTGTATGAGTTTTTTCATTTTAATTTACTTTAGGTATTTCACTTAATTTTGGATGACCAACAGGATCAATTCTTCTCTGCAATAAATCTTTAGCAGCCATTACGGCCCAGCATTTATCACTGGAATGAATGTTTCTGTAAAACGTCAGTAAAAGTTCAGGCTTCACTACTGTAAAACCATTAATTTCAATGGTTTCCAGATCATTTCTCTCGAAGAAATCTATAGTAATTCTGTGAGATTTTCCATTTTCCAGTACAGCTGTTTTTTCATACCTGCGGAAGTTTTCTGCACTCTGCAGATGATCATAGCGGGTCCATACTTTTTGAAAACCTTCCTGCTGAAGAATCATAACTGCTTCTGCGGCGTTTTCTTTCTTTACAAAAACATCAATATCCTTGTGGTCATGGGCATGCTTGTATTCTGTATGCCCAGTTTCTGACATAAAATGCCACGCCCAGCCACCTGATATAATGACTTTATCTTTTAGTTTATTTAAAATTTCAAGCCCGTACAGGATTCTAAACTCCGGCCAGACCTCTCCGTATCTTTTTATGTTATGAGGTGCTCCCATTTTCTTATTTCTTTTGTTACTAATTACTGGTCCCCGGTCACCAGTTATAATTTTCAAACTGATAACCAGAAACCTGCAACTAAAATTTATTTATCCATTCTCACAATTCGGGGTTGAAATGTTCCGAGAATGTCTACCAATTCGCTCTGTGCATTCATTACTTCATGAATATCCTTGTAAGCCATTGGTGCTTCTTCTGTATTTCCACCTATCAAAGTGACCTTCTTCAGCTTAAGCTCTTTTTTAATGTCATTCTGAGTAAAAAGGCTCCTGCATTCTCCTCTCGAATGAGCTCTTCCAGCTCCGTGTGATGCTGAATTCAAAGCATCGGGATTACCTTTCCCACGGACGATAAAACCTTTTGCCGTCATGGATCCCGGAATCATGCCCAATTCATTTACGTTGGCGGGAGTTGCACCTTTCCTGTGGACAATCACTTCTTTTCCGTTATGAATTTCTTTCCATGCGAAATTGTGATGATTTTCAATCCTTGCTTTTACTCTGCCACCAACAGCTTTTACCAGTCTTCTATGAATATCATCGTGGCAGGCAGAAGCGTAATCTCCTGCAAGATTCATTGCAGTCCAGTATTCCAGGCCTAGATGGCTATTGAGATCCAGCCAGGCAAACTGCTGGGCTTCTTTTGGCAACGGACACTGGTCTGCAGCTGTTCTTGAATAGTATTGGGCGATCTCAGCTCCTAACCCCCTGGAACCGCTGTGAGATAAAATCCCCAGGTATTTTCCTTTCGGAAGGCCGATCTGGTTATCTTCTTCCGTGATCTCCACTTCTCCGAATTCCACAAAATGATTTCCTCCGCCGGAAGAGCCCATCTGTTTGATGGCCTTTCCTTTTAACCTCCTCAAAACCGGGATCATATCGAAGGTATCTCTTTCAAAGATTTCATGATCAATATGAGATTTATGAACTTCATACATCCCGAATTTGGTGTGTTCGGCAAGAGCTTTTTCATATTTATCTCTTGCTCCGTCAAGATATGAAACGGGTATATCCAAAATACTGAGGCTCATCCTGCAGCCAATATCCATTCCTACGCCATAAGGTATAACCGCGTTTTCAACAGCCAGAACGCCACCTATCGGCAGCCCGTAACCGCTGTGCGCATCGGGCATTAAAGCGCCCTGGGTTGAAATTGGCAGTTTTAATGCTGTATACAACTGGTTTTTTGCTTCTTCAGAGATATTGTTTCCAAAAATCTGAAAGGAGGCACGCTGTGTATTGAGCATTCTTTTTTCTGTTTTTCTGGATGAAAGCAGTGATTCTGCAATTTGCCCGAATGTCAGGTCTTTTTCAAAGCTTTCCGGGTTGAGAAGGATGTCTTTCAGAATAGATTTTACATGATGAATATTCTTCGTTGCAAAATTTCTTTTCATGACCTCCAAAGCCACATTGACGCTTTGATTATTCGGATACCCGAGTTTTAATATATCTTTTCCTTTTAGTTTTAAATTTCCCATTGTTTTATTTTTAAGACATAAAATGTCAGACACAAGATCCAAGATTTTGATCTGTGCATACTATTTTTATCAACTAAAATATTAGTTGATCTATTTGTAATGAGGAACAATACATTGGAATCTTAAAAAGGTTCAATGATTCTGTTCTTCCTGATATTGAAAAAATTTCGGGGAAACTGAAGTTTAAATATTGCGCAATAAAAAACCCGAAATCTTTACGACTCCGGGTTTTGATATTTCGTTGTACTATTATTCTAAGAGTATACCAAACCACGAAGCCTTACCACCATAAGGGGTACTCCAGCTGAAGAATTTTGATTCGTTTTGAACATTGCTTCGTTGTTTTTTAATGGGTTAAACTTGATTTTCAGGTGCAAATATAGTATTTTTTCTGAATATTCAGTTTTTTTGATAAAAAAAAGCCTGAATAATTTATATCCAGGCTTTGCTTTATGGGGAGATTAATCTTTTGATCCTAAGCTGTCCATCTCGTCGTCCATTCCTTTAACTTCATTGGAATGGTAGACTCTTTCTGATCCAAGGAAATAAATATTATGCCTTGCTTTGGCAATGATTCCGTTATATTCCTGTTCCGACATTCCCTCAGGAATGCTGTCTTTAGCTTCTGAAGGCTTACGGTAAACTTCGAGTGCCCCGTTTTCATTTAAAATGGTTTTGGCCGCCTTAGCCTGCTGCAGGTCGTCTGCATATACAATAACATTGCTTCTGCCAATACTGTGTTTGCGGTAAGCCTCGAGCATTTCTGCATCGTGAGCAAAGACGTATTCAAAAAATCCTTTTGTTTGTTCATCTTCCTGAAACTGATCAGTTGACAATCCACTTTCTACCTTAGATTTTGAAATAATAATATTTGCCTCATCAAAACCTTTTTCTTTTAAATTCTTTTTAATTTCCTCTGTATCTACAGTCACCGGAAATACTGAAACTACTGTATAAGCCATAATGAAATTTTTCATTTAAACTATACAAAAGCTGTGCAGTTATTCTATAAAAAATGTTAATTTAAAAATTTTTCTAAAATTTCCACCGCACATTTGGGAAGATTAGTTCCCGGGCCGAAAATAAAATCGGCTCCGTTGGCATAGAGGAATTCATAGTCTTGCTGTGGGATAACTCCTCCTACAACAATGGTAACATCATCAGCTCCCAATTTTTTCAATTCTTCCACCACCTGTGGAACCAATGTTTTATGTCCTGCCGCAAGAGAGGAAACCCCAAGGATATGGATATCATTCTCTACAGCCTGTTTAGCTACTTCTTCGGGAGTCTGGAACAACGGTGCCACATCTACATCAAATCCCATATCTGCGAATGCGGTAGCTACTACTTTGGCACCTCTGTCGTGCCCGTCCTGTCCCATTTTAGCAACCATAAGTCTTGGGCGGCGGCCTTCTTGCTCTTCAAATTTCTGGGTCAGCTGAAGAGCTTTTTCAAAATATTCGTTTTTCCCTGCATTCATAGCGTATACTCCGGAGATTGTTCTGATATTGGCTTTATATCTTCCAAAAGTTTCTTCCATAGCGTCACTCATTTCGCCAAGAGTCACTCTTCTTCTGGCCGCTTCTATACATAATGCCAGAAGGTTTCCTTTGCCTGTTTTTGCACTTTCACGGATATCATTCAGAATTTCTGTAACGGCTTCAGGATTTCTTTCTGCTTTTATTTTTTCGAGTCTTTCAATCTGCTTTCTGCGGACTTCTGTGTTATCGATATCCAGGATTTCTATGCCATCCTGTTTTAAGGCTGTCCTGAATGAATTTACTCCAATGATGAATTCTTCACCACTATCAATTTTAGCCTGTTTTTTAGCCGCTGCTTCTTCAATCCTCATTTTTGGAATTCCGGCTTCAATAGCTTTTGTCATGCCTCCTTCCTGCTCTACCTCATCGATGTATTTCATCGCTTCTTCAATCATTTGCTGGGTAAGACTCTCCACAAGATTACTTCCGCCCATAGGATCTACAACATCACAGATTCCGCTTTCCTGCTGGAGGATAATCTGGGTATTTCTTGCAATTTTTGCTGAATAATCTGTAGGAAGTGCAATGGCTTCATCCAGTGCGTTGGTATGGAGTGACTGGGTTCCTCCTAAAGCTGAAGAAAGGGCCTCAATAGCTGTTCTTGTAATATTATTAAAGGGTTCCTGCTCTGTAAGGGACCAACCAGAGGTCTGAGAATGGGTCCTTAATGCTAAGGATTTTGCATTCTGCGGGCTGAACTGTTTTAGAAGAGTTGCCCAAATGTATCTTGCAGCACGCATTTTTGCAATTTCCATGAAATGATTCATTCCGATCGCCCAAAAAAATGAAAGTCTTGGGGCAAAATCATCGACATTCATTCCGGCTTTTATCCCTGTTCTCACATATTCAAGACCGTCTGCAAGCGTATAGGCCATTTCCAGTACCGGAGTGGCACCCGCTTCCTGCATATGGTATCCTGAAATGGAAATAGAGTTGAATTTCGGAATGTTTTGGGCTGTATATTCAAAGATATCAGCGATGATCTTCATAGAAGGTGCAGGCGGATAAATATAAGTATTTCTCACCATGAACTCTTTCAGAATATCATTTTGAATGGTTCCTGAAAGCAGTTCTTGCTTTACCCCTTGCTCTTCGGCAGCCACGATATAGAAAGACAAAATAGGAAGTACAGCTCCGTTCATCGTCATGGACACCGAAATCTGATCTAGTGGAATTTCATTGAAGAGAATCTTCATATCTTCCACAGAATCGATCGCTACTCCGGCTTTTCCTACATCACCAACTACTCTTGAATGATCGGAATCATATCCTCTGTGCGTTGCAAGGTCAAAGGCGACTGATAATCCCTTTTGTCCTGCTGCCAGATTTCTTCTGTAAAATGCATTGGATTCTTCTGCGGTAGAGAAACCTGCATACTGTCTTACAGTCCAGGGTTTTTGTACATACATAGTGGAATACGGACCTCTGAGATAGGGTGCAATTCCCGGAGAAGTCTGTGTTAAAGATTCATTTTTAACATCTTTGGGGGTGTAGGATGATTTTAATTCTAATCCGTCTTTTTCAAAATTATAGATCTCTCTTTGCTGAGGTTCTATAGTAAAATCCGGAGTTTTCACAGAAATTGTCTTTCGCATTCCAATAATTTTTGTCTCCGTAAAGTTAATTTTTTTGAATGAAACATGAAACTTATGTTAACATCCTGTTTTACTGAATTTTAAGCTACAAAAAAGACCGGACAAATGTCCGGTCTCAGTTTATGTATACGTATTATATTACTTCAATTTCGTTATCCCCATTTCATATAAGGCAAATGATATAAGATCTGCATTTTCGCTGATCACCTGATCGGTTGCTCTTCCGGCACCATGGCCTGCATTTTTCTCAATTCTTAATAAAATTGGGTTTTTACAGCTTTGCTTATCCTGAAGCTCTGCTCCGAATTTGAAAGAATGCGCCGGAACTACCCTGTCATCATGGTCACTTGTAATGATCATTGTGGAAGGATAACATGTTCCTTTTTTCACATTATGCACCGGGGAATAGGATTTAAGATATTCAAACATCTCTTTGCTGTCTTCTGCAGTTCCGTAATCATAGGACCAGCCAGCTCCCGCTGTAAACTTATTGTATCTCAGCATATCCAGAACTCCTACTCCCGGGAAAGCTACCTTTGCAAGGTCAGGGCGCATGGTCATTGTTGCTCCTACAAGCAATCCTCCATTCGATCTTCCGGATAATGCCATATATTCTTTTGATGTATAGCCTTTGCTCTGCAGATATTCTCCTGCCGCAATGAAGTCTTCAAAAACATTTTTCTTCTGTGTTTTTGTTCCGGCATCGTGCCATTTTTTGCCATATTCACCACCACCGCGGATATTCGGTACTGCGTATATTCCTCCGTTTTCCATCCAGATCGCATTCACTACAGAGAATGAAGGCTGAAGGCTGATGTTGAAACCTCCATAAGAGTACAGGATCGTAGGATTTTTACCGTCAAGTTTTGTTCCTTTTTTATAATTGATCATCATTGGAACTTTGGTCCCATCTTTTGAAGTATAGAATACCTGCTCAGAAACGTAATCTTCAGGATTGAACTTCACTTTGGGCTTCTGATAAATTTCTGATTTTCCGGAATCTGCATTAAATTTATACGTAGTTCCTGGTGTAATATAATTACTGAAAGAGAAATAAAGCTCTTTTTCCTCTTCTTTACCTCCAAAACCGCCTACATTTCCTTTTCCTGGAAGTTCAATTTCTCTTATCAGCTTGCCTGTTTTATCAAACTGTTTTACCTGATCAATAGCATCAATCATATAGGTGGCAAAGAAGTATCCGCCTCCTGTAGATATCCCTAAAACATTTTCTGTCTGCGGGATCACATCTTTCCAGGTTTCCGGTGAAGGATTTGTGATGCTGGTTTTTACAAGACGCATATTCGGAGCATCTTTATCGGTAAAGATAAAAAGATCGTCTCCTTGTGTATCCACAATGCTTACATTAATATCAAATCCTTTATTGATCTGTACAAAATCGCCGCCTTTCTTTAGGTCTTTGATATACAATTCATTTCCATTGGTTGCGTTGGCAGCAGAAACAATGAGGTATCTCTGATCTTCGGAAACTCCGGCTCCAAGGTATCTTCTGGGAGTTTTATCTCCTCCGAAAATAAGTTTATCTTCCGACTGCTTGGTTCCTAACTTATGAAAATATACTTTATGTTTATCGGTCATTCCGGAAAGTACTGTTCCTTCTTTCGGCTTATCATAGCTTGAATAGTAGAAACCGTCATCACCCTGCCATGAAATTCCGCTGAATTTTACATCTACCAATGTTTCATCAATCTGTTTTTTGGTAATGGCGTCTATGATAATAATCTTATTCCAGTCACTTCCTCCTTCAGAAATGGAATATGCTGCAAGGTTTCCTTTTTTGTTGAATGACAAATTGGAAAGCGAGGTGGTTCCTTTTTCTGAAAATTTATTAGGATCTAAGAATATTTCTGTTGCTTTGGTCTTATTGTTTGTTCTGTATAGGATGGATTGTGCCTGAAGACCATTATTTTTATAATAGTAAGTATAGTCTCCTTCTTTGAAAGGCGCTGAAATTTTTTCATAGTTCCAGATCTCTGTCAGCTGATCCTTGATTTTATTTCTGAACGGGATCTTTGAAAGATAATCCTGGCTGTAGGCTACTTCATCGTCTACCCATTTTTTCGTGGCATCAGAATCATTTTCCAGATCTCTGAAAGGGTCTGCAACAGCGTTACCAAAATAAGTATCTGTTTGACTTCCTTTTACTGCTTTAGGATAATTCATTTTTTGAGAATAAAAAGTTGCTGAAAAAAGGACTCCAGCGGTTAATAACATAGGCTTAAAATTCATAATCAAGGGTTTTCTCAAAAATACGTAAAGTATGTGAAATAAAAAAAGCCCTGAAACCAGAGCTTATAATAATATTTTTTAAAGGATCATTATTTAGACCCGAAGCTTTCAAAATAGAAATCCGTCAATCCTGAAACAATTTCATCAGGACTACCGTTCCAGTAGTATGTTTTTCCTCCTTCGTTTAGCTGGTACAAACTGAACTTTTGCTCTGTTACGACGGTTTTATCTGCATTTTTAAAATCCTGTACACTTTGGACCAGGTATTTTTTAAGGTCTTCAGGCTTAACGGTTTTAATATCTCCCGTTGGAATATCAGAAAATTTAGCCGGAACTTTGAAACTGACTGAATAATTAACCTCAGCAATTTTCTGGTCTTCTATATATTCATTCTGGACAATTTTCACGTCTTTAACGGAAAGTTTTCCGTTTTTAAAATTTTCCATCATAGCGGTGAAATAATCTTCGGCTTCTTTTTTACAGGCATCTGCCGTGGTTTTGGAAAAAGCAGATAAAAAGTTGTCGGTGGTTTCTTTCATCATATCCCTGGAAACGGTTTTAAAATCTACCTGATAAGCATTTTCTCCTTCTACGGTAGGTTTTAAATAATCATTCAGCTTAGCAAGTGCAGCATCATCATTTTTAACGAAGGTTCCGAAGTACATTTCAAAGACTTCCGAAGGTTTCTTCACTTCCGTCTGGGCCAACAGATTTTGACTTAACACTGCCAACATCATGAATATAACGATCTTAAAATTGTTCATATTATTTTGTTTTAATTCAATGGTTTTTGAAGGATGAATATACAGCAAAAAAAAGCTCCTGAAATTCAAGAGCCTGATTTTTATAATTTATTTTTAATAATTTTCTTCTTCTCCCTTCATCTTTTCTGCATTTTCCGCCATGATGACAGCGTCTATCATTTCAGAAATATCCCCGTTCATATAAGCATCGAGGTTATACATGGATTTATTGATTCTATGATCCGTCACCCTTCCCTGAGGATAGTTGTAAGTTTTGATCTTTGCGGAACGGTCTCCTGTAGAAACCATTGTTTTTCTCTGTGCAGCAATATCTCCCTGAACCTCCTGAAGCTTAATATCATATAATTTCGCACGAAGCATTTCCATTGCCAGCTCACGGTTAGCCAGCTGAGAACGGGCCTGCTGACATACGACCACTAAACCTGAAGGCTTGTGAGTCAGCTGTACTTTAGTTTCTACTTTGTTAACGTTCTGTCCACCGGCACCTCCTGAACGGGAAGTCTGCATTTCAATATCTGCAGGATTGATCTCTACATCCACTTCTTCAGCTTCCGGAAGTACTGCAATGGTGATTGCAGAAGTATGAACTCTTCCCTGAGATTCTGTTTCAGGAACACGCTGTACACGGTGAACTCCGGATTCGAATTTCATGATTCCGTAAACACCTTCACCTTCCACTTTCATGATAAGTTCTTTGTAGCCTTTCGCCGCCTCATTAGAATCCGTTACTTCATGTTTCCATCCTTTTGTTTTGAAGTACATGCTGTACATTCTGTAGATATCTTCCACAAAAATAGCTGCTTCATCACCTCCTGTTCCGGCACGTAATTCTACAATGATATTTTTGTCGTCTGCAGGGTCTTTAGGAATCAAAAGAACTTTTAATTCTTCTTCCAGGCCAGGAATTTTAGCCTGAGCTTCCATTTTTTCCTCTTTGGCAAGGTCCACAAGATCTCTGTCAGACCCGTCAGCAATGATTTCATCAGATTCTTCAATCGAATCCAGAGCACCTTTATACTGGTCGTAGACTTTTACAATCTTTCCTAAATCACTGTATTCTTTGTTCAGAGAAGAATATTTTTTTTGATCTGAAATGATATCAGGCTGTATAATAAGGTCTGCAACCTCATTATATCTTTGTTTAATAGCTTCTAGTTTTGGAATTAATGATTTAGACATTCTGCAATTTTTGAGAGTGCAAAGATAAGAATTTATTAATTCAAATTAAAATTCCTTTACTGTGTCAAATTCATATAATTTTTTTGAAATATTATGGTTTAAGACCTT
Source organism: Chryseobacterium lathyri (assembly GCF_030812195.1). Classification (GTDB taxonomy): domain Bacteria; phylum Bacteroidota; class Bacteroidia; order Flavobacteriales; family Weeksellaceae; genus Chryseobacterium; species Chryseobacterium lathyri_A. The sequence continues at coordinate 922,911 of NZ_JAUSSF010000002.1, read as the reverse complement.
TTCAGGATTATCAGACGGATTTTTATTTTAAGATTTTAATGTTCTACTGTTTTTTAAAAAATTTCCTGTCAATTACATATAAAACCAGTCCAAAGGCTACAATTCCAAGTCCTATAATACTTTCTTTGGGATTATGAACGAGTGTAAAATAGAGAATATAAATACTGAAGAGCAGAAAGACTGCCGGGAAAATGTAAAATATATTGGATTTAAATATTTTCCTCTGATCTTTTTTGAGAAAGAAAACCGTAGAAATGGAAAGACTGGCAAACAGCTGAAGGATAAAAGCGGTATACACAAAGATCTCTTTAAAACTTCCCGTCAAAATGATCACTGAAGCAATCACAGCGTGTACAAAGATAGCCCTTACCGGAATTCCTTTTTTGTTGTTGACAGCAAGTGATCTCCACAAATGGTTTTCCTTTGCAAAAGCCTGTGTAAGCCTTGAACCCACCCATAAATAACCGCTGATCGTAGCAATCAGCTGTAAAGCAATAAAAACATTGACGATTTTTCCAAAACCGATTCCCAGCATATTCCCTGCTGCTTCTCCCATCACATCTTCTTTTCCGGCCAATTGGCTTACAGGTGCATGTTTCAGCATGATAAAGTTGACGAGCAAATAACTCACTGTCACGAAAACAGTTCCAACAATTAAAGCTCTGGGAAGGTTTTTCTGAACATCTTTTATTTCTCCTGCAATGTAAGAAGCTGAATTCCAACCGGTATAGGAATAGGTAACAAAAACAAGAGATGTTGCAAAAGCCGGGAGCATGATCTCATGCTGCCAGCTGTCAGTAAATTTCAGGCTGTTTCCTGCATCGGATCCTGAAAGCATAACACCCAGAATCACCAGAACAATAATAAAAGCGATTTTGATAAAGGTAAAAAAATTATGAAACCTGCTTGATGTTTTAAGGCTGAACGATAAGCTCGCTGCCACCAGAAAAATGAAACCTATGGCAAAGCCGTTTCCAAAGGTGTAATTAAAAGCTGAAAGGTATTTGGACATTGCCAGTGCTGCCAAAGCCACAGGTGCAGAAAACCCGATGATCAGAGAGATCCAGCTTACCAGATAGCCAAATACCGGATGATAGGTTTCTTTAAGATAAATATAATCTCCTCCGTTTCCTTTAAAATATGATCCCAGCTCGGCATAGCAAAATGCTCCGAACAGGGCGAGAATCCCGCCGATAATCCACAACAGGAAAATGCTGTAGGTATTGGTAATATCAGACAGCTGGAAGCCTAAAGTAGTAAATATTCCTGTCCCGATCATATTGGAGACAACAATAGCGGCAGCCGTTTTCCAGCCGATCTGGTGTGTAGCAGTATTCATTTAACAGTTAAAAATTAAAATTAAGCCTTCCGAAGAAGTAATTCCCCAGTGTTCCCATCTGAACCGGCGCATATTTAAATACTCCATAATATGAATTTTCATAGATCTGAAGGTCCGGAAACACATCAAAGGCGTTATTGGCTCCTATGGTCAGATTAATATTTTTCGTTATATCATAGCCTACACTTATATCTGTAACCACTTTAGGAGAGAATTTCTGAACCTTTCCAAATGGGTAACCATCTCTTATGACCTGACCAAAATACGTATTTCTAACCATGAAATTGAATTTTCCGATGGCATAGTTCAGTCCTAATGAAGCTTTTGCCTTAGGAGAAAGGGTCTCGATGATATTAATCTGGTCCGGCCCGAAGAATTCATCCTGAGGAGGCACTAAATTTTCAGGAAAATGGAAATCTGTGATCTTGGTTTCTGTATAATTTCCTGCCAGGCTGATATTTAAATTTCCGCCACCCAGTTTCCAATCATAAGAGACAACAATATCTACTCCTTTTGTTTCCGTGTCTACTGCATTAGCAAAAAACCTTCCGCTTTCTACGTTGTATTGAGCCAGTCTTGGATCTTCGATATTGCTGGTGATTACAATTCTGTCTTTTACTTTGATCCAATAGCCGTCAACGGTTATAAACAGTCTGTTGGCTGGCTTCAGAGTAAGACCGGCACTGGCATTGACTGAGGTTTCCTGCTTTAACTGATCAAATCCGAGCGCTCTGGCTGCGTCACTGTCATTCCTGAAAATCCCTTTGGTAACAATTCCTAGTCCTGAAGTGGAGATATCGGCATAGGAATTATTAAAATACTGCTGCTGAAGGGATGGAGCCCTGAAACCGGTTCCCACAGATGCCCGCACTGCATAATCTTTTACAAATTCATATCTCACGGCCAGTTTTCCATTCAGCGTATTTCCAAAATCTGAATAATTTTCGAATCTTCCTGCCAGATCTATATTTAATTTTTCAGCAATATCATAAGAAACATCGGCATACACCGCTGCTGAATGTCTGGATTTCTTTAAAGCATTGTCCGGAGAAAAACCGATAAATGATTGTGACCCGCCATTTCCTTCCACTGTAGATCCGGGAACAGCAGGATTTCCGTTGATATCATACCGGGTGTAAGAAGCTTCATCTCCCGGTTTGATCTCGTACTGTTCAAAGCGGAATTCTCCTCCAAATGCTACATTAAGCTGATTCAATTTTTTAGAAATATCAAGATTCACCGTATTCTGAAGGAAACCGTGCGCCCCTGCATAAAAGCTCGTTGGAGATTTCGCCCCTAAAGATGCATTATTGGTATTGTTTACATTATAATTGAAGGTGTTACTTCCGAATGTATTGCTTACATCAAGCCACCAGTTATTGACATTATATTTTACTCCTACAGCATAAGAAAAGTCGTAAACCTGCGAGTTCAAAGAGGCCTGAAATCCATTTGGATAGACAGAAGAAACCACATTGGATGTTTCACCCGGTAGTCTTCTGAAACCGAAACCTTTTCCTTCTTTAATGCTGAAACCGCCAAAAGAATACAGCTTAAAGCGTTCACTTAAAGGATATTCAGAATTAAAAAACAATTGGGCCTGCCTGATCTGGGCATCTCCGATCTGAAAATTAAAGTCATCCCGGGTGAGACCTCTTTCTTTAATAATCTGATCGTCTAAAGCCCTGGCCGCGATAGGATCATTCGCAAATTCATAGGCAAAATTGTCTCCGAAAATATCCAAATCATGATTTTGAGTTCTTGTAGTCTTCCCTCTGTGGCTCAATTGCAGTGAAAGATTCACATAACTGTCTTTTTTCCCAAGAGAAGATCCATAGTTGATTCCGGCCTGATAGGTTTCACCATCATTTCTTCCTGTAATTCCATAGGATGCCGATGCTGATGCCCCGATATCTTTTTTAAGGATAATATTGACAACTCCTGCAATGGCATCAGAACCATACTGTGCGGCTGCTCCGTCTCTCAGAACCTCAATTCTGTCAATAGCAATCACCGGGATCGTACTGAGATCTGTTCCTACAGATCCATTTCCAACGGTATTCTGATAATTGACCAATGAAGTGGTATGTCTTCTTTTTCCATTGACGAGTACCAATACCTGATCCGGCCCCATCCCCCTCAGGGTTACGGGATCAATATGTTCTGTCCCATCGGACGCTGACTGTCTTACAGAATTAAATGACGGAATCACATAATTCAGCAAATCCTGAACCGTCGTCTGTGGCGCAGATTTCTGCAGCTTTTCTATATTGATAACGTCTACAGGAACCGGTGTTTCCAGCTTTGTCCTTTTGGTATTCCGGTTTCCTACGATAATTATATCTTCAATCTGATTTCCCTTTTCCTGCTCCTGTGCGTTCACCAAAACAGCCCCCAGGAGTATAACAGACAGGCTTAATTTTTTCATCTTTGTCTTCGTAAATTAATGATACACTAGTTCCACGGACCTCATCCGCAGATATAAAAGACTTCAAGAAATGGAATTGCTGTCAGAATATTGACTTTCTCATCTTCCCCTCAATGGGTTGGAATTAGCACCTTTACACTTTTTAGAGTCGTGCAGGTTGCTAAGGTTTCATAGGGCCAAATCCCTCCACCTTTCTTGATAATCTACTGCAAAAGTAGACTAATATTTTTAATTGACAAAAAAGTAGATTTATATATTCTGGGCTGTCAATAAAAAGAGGGACAATGTTATCGTCCCTCTTTCTTTTTTTTTATTTAATAATCATCTTCTGAATGGCAGTGCCTGTTTCAGAACGTAGGTGAACCAAATAGGTTCCCGGCGGATAATTAGTTTTCAATTCATAAGTTCCGTTTTCGGTATTTAATTTAATGGAATTCATTTTTTTACCGCTCATGTCAAAAATAACAATCTCTCCGTTTTTGGCCTTGTGGTATATTAATTTTGCCACACCGTTTTTCACGGGGTTATCCGCAATCTGAAGCGAGAGTTTATTCGCAGCATTTACATCAGATGCTGACAGCGCACCGGCATAATTTCCAAAAATCCTGAACTCTCCCGGCTGCAAAGTAATAGGAGCTGTTGTTGAAGCAATGTTGGAAACAGAGTTATCCATCAGGTTCAGCCACTGTCCTGTGTAGGGGAAGTAGGGAACAACATTCTGAGCCGCAGTGGTATAGTTCGCCAAAACCACCACATTCTTCATTCCAGCTATTGCATTGTCATACACATAAATTCTGGTGATCAATCCTTCAGGATCGTTGGTAAGGTTATTAGACTCTATAGTATATGTTTTTGATTTGAAAACCGGATAGGTATTTCTGATATTGATAATTTTAGCCCAGGTATCATACACCGCTTTTCTATTGGCGTTCGTATCATATCCTAAAGTAAAAGCAACAGGTTTTTCATCTGTTCGGCATCCACTGCTGATCGTGCCGTCTGCACATCGGTTGATACTGAATTCATAGCCTAATTCACCAAATTGCCAGATCATTTTCGGGCCTGGAATGGTAAAAAATGTTGCTCCGAAAGTTTTCATTCTTTCAAGGGCTGTATTCAGGTTAGCAGCATTGTAACCTCCGTTAACAGCGCCATAAGCAAGGTTTTTAAACATTAATCTTTCTTCATCGTGGCTTTCTCCATAGCCTACAGCATGCATATTGGTAAAACCGTGAAGACTGTGATTCATTCTGTCATAGTTACTGTTTTCCTTGTAACCCATTGTGTTTTGGTTGTAAGGCTCAGTCTGCTTATTCCAAAGCATTACGCCTTTTCCCTCGGCAATTCTATAGTTTGCCCATTGCTGTTCTTCAGCATCGGTTCCTAGATGTTCAAATATCATATAGGAATTCGGATCGATTGCCCACTGTTTATCAGCATAATTTTTCATAATATCCACTCTGTCCTGCTGGTAAGCATTGGTACAGGCTTCATCATTTGCAGAGCAGCTTTGGGTAAATCCTTTTGTCAGGTCCCAACGGAATCCATCAATTTTATATTCATTCAGCCATTGCTGTAAAGTTCTTTCAACATAATATTTAGTTGCTGCACTTGAATGGTTGAAATCATTAAACACATTGTAAGAATGTTTGGGCACCTGATTGAAGTAAGGATTATTGGCCGCAACATCTCCATAGCCATCACCATCCGGATCAATATTCCAAAGTCTTACCAATGGAGACCGCCCTGTTGCATGGTTGAAAGCAACATCCAGAATCACTGCAATCCCATTTTGATGGCAGATGTCTACAAATTCTTTGAATTTTTCAGGAGTTCCATAAGCTTTGTCCAGCGCATAATGGAAAGAAGTATTGTACCCCCAGGAAAGATTGCCATCAAATTCCATAATTGGCAGAAGCTCAATAGCATTAATATTTAAGTTCTTTAAATACGTTATCTTGTTGATTAATGACTGCCAGTTTTTTTCCTGGGTGAAATCTCTCAGCAGTAATTCATATACCACAAGATTTTCCTTAGCAGGTCTCTGAAAGTTGGTCACCTGCCAGCTGTAAGGTGCCTGACCTGTTTTAAACATCGAAACTTCAAAATCCTGCCCTACTGGAAATGCAGGCAGATTTGGATAAGTAGTTGCCGAAATCCACTGATCATCATAAGAGGAAAGAATCTGTGGAGAGAAAGGATCTGCCACTTTTTTCAGGTCATTCGTTCTGTACTGGAAAGTATATAACTGTTGTGGGGTCAGCCCGTTCAGTTCAATCCAGTAAAGATCAGGATTGGCAGTATCCCTTTTCATTAAATAAGAATCATTTACGGTCCAGTTATTAAAACTCCCGATGACGTGTACAAAGTTTTTATGAGGGGCATAAAGAGCAAGACCTACTTTTGTATTATCTGTAGGATTATAATTGATTCCCTGCTTTATCCAGCCTGGAATTGCCTCTGAAACAACATTTCTTGGAATTTGCAACATGAATGCTGCATTCTTGGAGTTTAAATTGGCATCTGTTGCAATAAGCTCCATATTGGCATCCTGAGTTACTGTATAGCTATAACTGTACGACAGTGAAGGAGTAGAAGTAGAATTGACAACGGTTCCGTTTGCTTTTAGCTGGAATGTTGTGGCAATATTGGTTGTTGCGGTAATATTGACGGAATTTCCTGCTGGAACTGTAGTCAGACTATTCGCAGCCGGATTGGTTAAGTTCAAATTCAAGATCCCGACATTGACAAATATATCGGGTGAGGTTTGGTGAGCTCCAGTTTTATCTTTTAATAAAAATCCAAACCTTCCGATCCCTGTTCTTCCGTAAAAAGCAGTAGGAGTAAAAGTTAAGGAATAGGTATCTGTCCCTGAATTGTAAGTGAGCTTATTCAGATCGTTAGAGTTATTCCAGCTTCCGTTCGTAGGACAGTCCTGACTGTTCTGATAGTTAGTGTCTAGGGACCAAGACCAGATATAAATAGCATTATTTGAAACGCCCCAAGCAGTTTCATCAATCTGATCTCCAGGAATGGTTAAGGTAATCGCATCCGTTTCATTGAATGGATTTGGAGCAATCGTATAGTTAATCTGCCCAAAAACAAAAGCTGCAACAAACAGATAGATAAGGGAGTAAAGTTTCTTCATTTTCTATTTTTTATCGAATATAGGATTTATTTTTCTTTTAATTCTTTCATTTTTTGTTGAAAATGTAATACAAAAAAAGCCCATGAAGAAATTTCATGAGCCTTTACAATAAAAGTAATTGTAATGAACTATGCTTTAAAATATATTAATCCCGGCTTTCACAACAAAAGGCTTTCCTAAAAAAGCCTTTGCTTATCAATCAAACGTACTAAGACTTAGTTTTTAATAATTTTCTTAGAAACACTCTGTCCGTTCTTTAACTTTAATTCTACAATATAAATTCCACTCGGAAATTCGCTCATATTGATCTGGTTGTTGTTGAACTGTATATTATTTAGTTTTTGGCCAACCATATTAATAATACTTACGCTTTCAATCAGTGAATCTGCCTTGATATTAATGATTGCATTCGTAGGATTTGGGTAAATTCCCACGGTAGCAGTATTTCTGATAATATCGGATGTTCCTAATGCAGAAGCTGTTTTTATACATCTTACAGCAGAACCTTGCCCTCTCATCGCTCCCGAAGAAGGGTTTGCAATGGTAGAGCCTATATATAAATATTTCCCTCCAGAATTGGAAGTATCTGAACTCCAGAAATACCCTCTCTGTCCGGCAAATGTAAGAGCACCGCTTGAAGAACTTCTATAGCCCGATGCCGGCAGTTTTAAATGACTGTTATAGGCAGTTCCAGGATTGGCAATATTCTCTGAATTAACAATACCTGTCCATTCTGCCTGAGAAGGCATCTTCCAGCCCGGCCCAACTGCTCTACAAGGATCTGCCCCAATATTATTGGAAACATCCGCCGGGGTCGAAGCCGTCCATTTATCAGTAGCAGCAAAGACATCCCACCATGAAGGAGATCCTATGATAAAGGCATTTGTACCGCCTAGGCCATCCGGTGAATTAGGAGATGTTGACGATGCTGTAGCAGAATTTCTAAGCTGATGCCCATCATCCCATCTTCCCCATTGGAAAAGATCTCCATATGAAGCCTCATCGCCCATTGTCGTGGCAATCTGAGAACTTCCAAGATTCTGCTGCAGCCAGATATTTCCGTCAGCACCTCTTACCGTTGCATACGTGACCTGCTGACCCTGATAGGTAAAAGTTACGCAGCCTGTATCTCCGGCATTGCTTCCCGGATCTGTATTAGTACAACCCGGCGGAATCCCATTTAATGGAATTCTTTTAACTTTGGTAACGTCTTCAGAATAAGCTAATACCAAATAGCCATTCGTTCTGTCTATTGTCAGATCATTATATCTTGCTTCTCCAGAAGAAATAAAATCTCCCCCAAAAGTCACCCAATTCTGGATAGCTGCATCAAATTTATAAACTGTATTTCTTAATAAATCATCATTTTCAAAACGGCTGGCCACCACATAAGGCTGTCCGGATTGAGTAACTGCTATAGCCACATGCTGTACCCTTCCGCTGGAAAAATTAGCGGCACCAAGCTGCACCCATGCATTTCCTTCAAATTTCTTTACATTTAATTTCTGCCCGTTAGCTGAACTGGAAACATATGCCACATACAGGTTGTTATTCCCATCTATAGCAATATCCGATGTATACTGTTCTGAAGAAGAAGCGGCATCCACAATACTTCCTCCAACCAAGGTCCAGGTATCTGTTGTCGTTGCCGAAGTACTGTTCTCATACACCCTTACTCCGGCAGATATGCTGCATGTATATACTTTCTGATTAGATCCTATGACCATTTCCGCAAATGTAGCTCCGTTAGAAAATCCCGTATTTCCTACCTGTTCCCATGCTCCATTTACATATCGCTGTACAGTTCCTGAGTTCTGTCCTGTGAATGTAAACAGCACATTGGAAGGAGAAACTGCGGAAGCATGGTAGTTGACTGATGACCCTGCGGCATCCGGAAGAGACGTCCATGAAGTTCCACTAAACCGCCGTACCGCAATTCCCGAACCCGGATAACCGATCTGATTGGTGTAAAAAATATTTCCGGCATTGTCAAGAGATAATGAATTAAAAGTTGCCGGCCCTTCAGTAATTCCTGCTGATCCTCCTACATAAGACCATGAAGCACCATCGAATTTCTGTACCGAGCCCTTTGCGACGGAAGTGTCATAATAAGACAGAAAATAATTTCCAGCCTGATCTACTGCCAGATTATTGTAACTGGTACCAGCTGCTGAAACTCCTGCTGCACCTCCTACATCCTCCCATTGCTGGGCATATAGATAACCTCCAGCGATATTTAGCAATGCCAAACCTGCTCCTATTTTACGGATTGCAGAATGTAAATATTGAAACATATTTAATATTATTTTTAATTATTCTAAATTTAATTTAATTTTGTGCAAAAATACTTTACATTCTTAACCACAAGTTATCATTTCCAAACTTTTTGTTATCCGGTGTAAGGGTTTATTTCAAATTGTACCATCCAGTAAAAGCATTTCATATGAAGAATCTAGCCAATAGCGGATTAATGTTCAGCTCCGAAAATATCAGAATTTTGATGCAGGAAGATGAGCAGCCTAAAAAGTATTCAAGATTACATATGATTGAGAGCAGGGCGAGTTTCAGTCTTCTTTTTTTATTGAGTCCGAATATCAGGCTGGAAGCTCATGACTGTGAGACAAAATTTCTATTCAGAAAAAACCAGTATATTCTTCACTATTCCTCCCAAGAAAGCACAGCAGAACTCTGGACAGAAAACCAGGAAGCCATAAAATATTTCCAGATACAGATCAATTACCAATATATATTCAATCTCATCGATCCAGAATCCAGCAGGGAGAATGCAGAAATTCTGGAAAATATGATTAGAAACAATTATATCTTTCTTCATAAGAAAACACCGCCGTATATGACAGTGGAAATGCATATGATCCTAAATGAGCTGATCAGCTATTCAAAAAAAGGGATGATGCAGAGGTTATTTGTCGAGGCTAAAATCATTAAACTGCTCATTCTTATTTTTGAACAATTCAATGAGAAGAATAAGTTACAGGCTGAGCCAGGGATTTCCTTTGTGGTCAAAAAATTCATTGATGAAAATTATCATAAGAATATCCGGGCGGAAGATATAGGAAAGCTTACAGGTATTAGCCAGAATAAGATCAGAAAGGAATTTAAGTTCCAGTATAAGATGACCGTGGCAGATTATATTTCAGATCTGAGAATGCTTAAGGCGAAGAAAATGATCATTGACAAAGATATTCTAGTCAAAGAAATAGCCATTGAATGCGGCTATGAATATGTCCAGAATTTTACCCGGGCATTCAAGAAAAAATTTGGGGTATCCCCGGAGAAACTGAGAAACGGATAAATAAAAAACCGCTTAAAATAAATTAAGCGGTTTATATATGTTGTTTTGCTTTGATATTACTTTTTCAGAATTAAGGTGAAAAAGCAATGACAATCAATTAATGATGATGTCCGTGATCGTGGATGAAAGGTCCGTTCCCCTTAGGGTTGCTGAAGATTACTTCTACACCTTCCTGCTCATTTACCTGCTTTCTTCTGATGTCTTCAGGATCGAAAGGTTTTACTTTTCCGAAATATTCTTTCAGACCTTCAGTTAGCCACATTGGGATTACCAATCCGAAGAACATGAAGATACACCAGAATCCTACTAAGAACATAATTATAAAGAATACAGTCCATAGGAATTGGTAAAACGGCCAAAATGCTGATAAAATCGTTATCATTCTCTTAAAGATTTTAGGCAAAAATAGGACTTTTTTGTATTGTACACAAAAGATACAAGCCCTATTTTATAATTTATTTTGATTTTAAACTAATTAGTGAGCAAGATCTGCGAAGAAATCATTGCCTTTATCGTCCGTAATGATGAATGCCGGGAAATCTTTTACTTCAATTTTTCTCACAGCTTCCATCCCTAATTCAGGGAAATCTACAATATCTACGGATACAATATTATCTTTGGCAAGGATGGCTGCAGGTCCTCCGATGGATCCAAGATAAAAACCACCATACTTACCGCATGCATTGGTCACATCCTTACTTCTGTTTCCTTTGGCAAGCATGATCATACTTCCGCCATGGCTCTGGAATTCGTCAACATATACATCCATTCTTCCGGCAGTTGTAGGTCCAAAACTTCCTGATGCCATTCCTTCCGGAGTTTTTGCAGGTCCTGCATAATAGATGGGATGATTTTTGAAATATTCCGGCATCGGTTTTCCGCTGTCGATGATTTCTTTGATCTTCGCATGAGCAATATCTCTGGCTACGATCAGTGTTCCGTTTAATTTTAACCGGGTTTTGATAGGATATTTAGACAGTTCAGCCAATATCTCAGGCATTGGCTTGTTCAAATTGATCTCAACAGCCTCTTCCAAGTGTGGAGGAGTATCCGGTAAAAACCTTTTTGGATCCTGCTCAAGCTGTTCAAGGAAGATACCTTCTTTTGTAATTTTCCCTTTGATATTTCTGTCTGCAGAGCATGAAACCCCCATTCCAACCGGGCAGGATGCGGCATGGCGCGGAAGTCTGATCACTCTTACATCGTGAGTAAGGTATTTTCCTCCAAACTGTGCTCCGATAGCACTTTCCTGGCAGATCTTCTGAACTTTAGCTTCCCATTCAAGGTCTCTGAAAGCCTGTCCTGCTTCGTTTCCTTCTGTCGGAAGGTTGTCATAATATTTTGCAGAGGCTTTTTTCACAGCAGCCAGATTCGCTTCAGCTGAAGTTCCTCCAATGACAAGCGCCAGGTGATAAGGTGGACATGCGGCTGTCCCAAGATCTGAAATTCTTTCTTTTACGAATGCTTCAAGAGACTTTTCATTCAGTAATGATTTGGTCTTTTGGTATAAGAATGTTTTATTGGCAGAACCCCCACCTTTTGTTAAAAACAAAAACTCATAGTAATCTCCTTTTTTAGCATAAATATCAATTTGTGCGGGAAGGTTTGATCCTGAATTTTTCTCTTCAAACATCGTCAAAGGAACCACTTGAGAATATCTGAGGTTTCTTTTTTGATAAGTGTTGTAGATCCCTTTACTCAGGTATTCTCCATCCTCAACTCCTGTGTAAACATTTTCTCCTTTTTTACCCATCACAATAGCCGTCCCGGTATCCTGGCATGAAGGAAGAGCTCCTTCTACAGCAACTGCGGCATTCTGCAACAAATTGTAAGCTACGAATCTGTCGTTATCAGTTGCTTCCGGATCGTCGATGATTCTTCTGAGACTTTCAAGGTGTGAAGAACGGAGCATGAAAGATACATCAGCCATAGCTTCTTCAGCCAGAAGCTCAAGCCCTTTCGGATCAATTGTTAAAATTTCTCTTTCTCCTAATTTTTCAACCTTTACGTAATCTGATGTCAATTTTTTATACACCGTATCATCTTTCTGGATCGGATACGGATCCTGATATCTAAAATCCATTCAATTTTTGTTTGTGCAAAAATACGCCATCCTTAAAAAAACATGAGTAAAATCAGTCATGCATATCGATATTTATAATGGTTATAAATTGCGGGATTCTGCGTTTATGATTAACTTTATAAAAATTTCAATCACAATGAATTACAGAATCGAAAAGGATACTATGGGAGAGGTTCAGGTGCCTGCAGATAAATTTTGGGGAGCGCAAACTGAACGTTCAAGAAATAATTTTAAGATCGGGCCGGAGGGTTCTATGCCTCACGAAATCATCGAAGCTTTTGCTTATTTAAAGAAAGCAGCAGCTTACACCAACACTGATCTTGGAGTTCTTTCCGCAGAGAAAAGAGATATGATTGCCAGGGTATGTGACGAAATTCTTGAAGGAAAACTGAATGACCAGTTTCCATTGGTGATCTGGCAGACCGGCTCCGGAACACAGTCGAATATGAACATTAATGAAGTGGTTTCAAACAGAGCTCATGTAAACAATGGCGGAACTTTAGGTGATACATCTGAAATTCATCCCAATGATGATGTGAACAAATCACAGTCTTCAAACGACACTTATCCCACAGCCATGCATATTGCCGCTTATAAGAAAGTGGTGGAGGTAACCATTCCTGCTGTTGAAAAATTAAAAAATACCCTTGCTGCAAAAGCAGAAGCTTTTAAAGATATTGTAAAAATCGGGAGAACACACCTTATGGATGCTACGCCGCTTACTTTGGGACAGGAATTTTCAGGCTATAAAGCTCAGCTTGAATATGGACTGAAAGCATTAAAAAACACCCTGCCTCACCTTTCCGAGCTTGCTTTGGGCGGGACTGCAGTAGGTACAGGGCTTAATACTCCAAACGGTTATGATGTAAAAGTAGCTGAATATATCGCGAAGTTTACGAACCATCCATTTGTTACAGCTGAAAATAAATTTGAAGCTTTGGCAGCACATGATGCGATTGTGGAATCTCACGGTGCACTAAAACAGTTGGCTGTTTCTTTATTTAAAATCGCCCAGGATATCAGATTATTAGCTTCCGGACCACGTTCGGGAATAGGGGAAATTCATATTCCTGAGAACGAGCCGGGATCTTCCATTATGCCGGGAAAAGTAAATCCTACACAGAATGAAGCAATGACAATGGTTTGTGCACAGGTTCTTGGAAATGATACAACCATATCTTTTGCCGGAACACAAGGAAATTATGAGCTTAATGTTTTTAAACCTGTAATGGCATACAACTTCCTTCAGTCTGCCCAGTTAATTGCTGATGCATGCATTTCATTCAATGATCACTGTGCAGAAGGTATTGAACCGAACCATGAGAGAATTAAAGAACTGGTGGACAAATCATTAATGCTTGTTACTGCTTTAAATACACATATTGGTTACGAAAATGCTGCGAAGATTGCAAAAACAGCCCACAAAAACGGAACTACCCTAAAAGAAGAAGCTGTGAACCTTGGTTTTTTAACTGCTGAGCAGTTTGACGAATGGGTGAAACCTGAAAACATGGTAGGAAGCCTGAAATAAATTTAATATATAGAGATTAAATGATAGAAAAGCCTCAGAATACATGGGGCTTTTTAGTTTTGATAAAACTCTGATATTTAAAATATTAAGATCCGTTTCCATTATATAATTTCATATATTAGTGATATAATATTTAAAAACTAATCTTATGAAAAATTCAAAAAAATTCAGCAGAGAAAACCTGAAAGATGTATTTGGAGGTGCTAGTATTCCACGATGCCCTACGAACTGGTATCTTGTTCAGTACAATGGTTACTATGCATGTTGCAGTGTTCCCACAGACAATCCGTGCCAGGGAATGTGCATGGTGCATGTAGATATGTGTGCAACTCCAATAGAGGAAGATCCTATTTAAAATAATTGATGGCAAGGGCGGGAAAATTTTCCCGCCCTTTTCATTATAAATTAACTGCTGAAGACACCGAAACCTGATCTGAAAAATACTGTTCAAGATCCCGCAACGTTTCCGGGTTGGTCTTTATATCTTTCACAAGCTGCCCTTTATTCACAACAACAATTCTGTTGCAAACTTCTGTAGTATGCGAAAGATCATGGCTCGAGATCAGAAAAGTTACGCCGTCCTGCTTTGAAAGTTCTTTAATCAGATTTTTAAGCTTAATTTGGGTAGAAGGATCCAGATTCGCAAAAGGTTCATCAAGAATAATGATCTCCGGATTTCCAATGACAGCGCCTACTATTCCCACTTTTTTCTGATTTCCTTTTGACAGATCACGGACGTATTTTCCTGAATTGAGAATCTCACCATTGAAAAAATCGTGAAATGGCTTTAAAAACTCATCGATGGAAGCCTTATTCTGCCCTCTCAGTTCTCCAATGAAATAAAAATATTCCTCCGGTGTCAAATAGCCGATCAGGAAAGTATCATCTACAAAAGCAGACACTTTATTTTTCCAGATTTCAGATTCATTCACTTTGATATCCTCGATGCTTACAAATCCTGTCGTAGGCTGGATCAGATCAAGCATAAGACTGAAAAGTGTGGTTTTTCCCGCTCCATTATTTCCTACCAGTCCAAAAGTTTCACCGTCAGGAATTTCAAGATACTCAATATTAAGAACTGTGGCAGTTCCATAGGTCTTGGATAAGTTATTGATAGTAATCATAGTTAGTCTTTGTTTTTAAATGCGTCCAGTGTACTGTATTTTTCGCGTTTATATTGTTTGACAATGATATCGAATATTTTTTCTCTAAGGAAGAATCCTAAAAGTCCAAAAACGGCAATGCTTACAACTCCGGCTGTAATTCCAAAGAAATATTTTGACAGAGCAAAAACACCCATTGGAAGCAGCATTTTCGGAATTAACAAGAGCATGGATTTCAGATTAAAGCTGTTTTTCTGTCCTATTCTTTTTTCCTTTGAATTAAGGTCGATCTGGGTTTTATTAAATGCTCCGGACCAAAGGGTAAGCTGGGAATTTACCCCAATATTATAAAGTCCAGCTGCAAAAAATGTAACATACAGCTCCCAGCCGAAATAGGCGTAGAACAATGCAATAATGATTGAAGCTGCTGTCATAATGTTCATCAGCCACCATTTAGCTTTGAGATATTCTTTGTAGGGAACGTTCAGCGTCATCATCAGCGGATAGTAAGAACTGTCGAAAGCAGGAACCCTCTGCCCGAAAAGAAACTGAAAACCTCCGGTTACAAACAACCCCATAAACATCATCATGGCAGGTGTTTTATAAATCGTAGACGTAAACATCAGCAATCCGTAAAAAAGAAAGAAAAAGCTTCCAATCAGAATACCTTTTGTTACCTTATTACGTCTCAGCATTTTAATATCATTGTTGATAAACGTTCCGATAACACCATATTTATTTAAGAAAGCAATATTTTCCGTTTTCCCGAACTGCTTTTTAGCTTCTAATCCCCGATCCAGATAAAATTCTTTACGGACGTAATTAAAGCATATTCTCCAAAGACTGAAAAACAGCATAATCGGAATTACCACCATATAAGGATTCTTGTAGAAACCGTAGACAAATCTTTCTGAGTAAGAAAGCACAGGTACAATATTATAATATCCAAGCCCGGCCACCGCAGCAAATAAAAGTCCTATGATAATGGCAACTGCTTCCTTATCATTAAACAGAATATTG
The DNA here is from genome assembly GCF_030812195.1 of Chryseobacterium lathyri. Taxonomy (GTDB): domain Bacteria; phylum Bacteroidota; class Bacteroidia; order Flavobacteriales; family Weeksellaceae; genus Chryseobacterium; species Chryseobacterium lathyri_A. The sequence continues at coordinate 906,946 of NZ_JAUSSF010000002.1, read as the reverse complement.
ATAAAATTATTAAGATAAAACAAAAGGGAGATCCCGATAAACCAGGTCAAAACACCCGTCACACTATATCCATTGAACAGTGCAATGACAGAAAATGTGATAAAGAATAAAGAATTCAGCCAGCTTAACGCCGAAAGAAAGGTTTTCACAAACATATAATTGACCAGCGTATTCTTCGGAATATTCTGGGTCAGAAACGGTTTGATATTCTGAGTTGGCATTTCCTGCCAGATGTATTTTAAGATCAGATCTACCGCCCATGCAATAACTAAAAATTTTGAAACAACTTTTAAAGGATCCAAGTGCATTTCATCCCGTACATAGAAGAATACAGCAAAAGCACCACCCGCCAGGCATGCCATAAAATAAAAAATTCCTATAAAACGAAGGATTTTCATGGCCAGATTTAAGCCTACAGAAGTACCACGGAAAAAGCTTTTGATTTCAAGCCTGAGGAACTTTAGAAACATATTTTAGTTTTTTACATTAGTCAGTATAATGTAAAATATGTTACAGTTTTTTTAGCCTATTAATTCTTTCGCCTGTGCCAGCGCCGCTTCAGTAATTTTACTTCCGGAAAGAAGCTGGGCGATCTCGTTCAGTTTTTCCTCGTCATTCAGAGGAATGATGGTGGACTGTGTTTTGCCGGAAATATCACGTTTCACCACTTTGTAGTTGTCATTTCCTTTTGCAGCAACCTGTGCAAGGTGGGAAATAACGATAAGCTGCATATCCGTGGCCATTTCTCTCATCAGGTTTCCGATCTCTTCTGCCACTTTTCCGGAAACTCCCGTGTCAATTTCATCAAGAATAAGGGTTGGAAGCTCATCGCTCTCGGCAATGATCTTCTTCACGGCAAGCATTACTCTTGATCTTTCACCGCCGGAAATGGCTGTCTGGATCGGTTTTAAAGGAAAGCCTGAATTGGCTTGAAACAGCAACTGTATATTTTCTTTCCCAAATGCATTAAACTCTGTTGTATCCTGAAGCTCAATATCAACTCTGGCTTTTTCAAGACCTAATTTTTTGAGAAGGTCTTCTGCTTTTTTGATAAAGACAGAAATAGACTTCTTTCTGTTTTTTGAAAGTTTTTCTGCCAGAGATTGAAGTATTTTTTCTTTTTTGGAAATATTTTCTTCAAGCTCTTCAATATAATCTTCAAGCTCTGAAGCCCCTTTTTTTTCCCCCGCCAGCTGATCTCTGAGCTCTTTCAATTCATTGATGTCAGAAACGTTATGTTTCAAAAATAAAGCATTGATTTTATTATTAAGCTCAACAAGGATCGCAAGGTTAGCCGGATTGATTTCTATTCTTTCCGATTCATTTTCAAGTTCAGAAATAATATCTTTCAATTCCACAAAAGAGGTTTCCAGCCTTTCGTCCAGTTCTGAAAAGCTGCCTGAAACTTCGGAAATCCTTGACAGTTTATTTTTAGCTTCGTTAAAGAAAGACAGAATTCCTACTTCTTCCTGGTGAAATCTTGAAAGAATCTGTACCAAATTTTCAGAGATCATCTCGGCGTTTTCCTGGATAGAAAGCTGGTTCTGAAGGTCTTCATAATCTACATCATCCAGTTTCAGTTCCTCCAGCTCGTTTAAGAGAAATTCTTTATAATCACTTTCTTTTCTGTTTTCAGAGAGCTGGGTCTGAAATTTTTTAAGCTGTATTTTTAAACTCTGAAAGTCTGAAAATTCATTCTGATAATCTTCAATAATCTTTTTATTTTCAGAAAGGCCGTCAATAATTTTAAACTGGTATTCTGAGGTAAAAAGGTTTGAGGTTTCAAACTGCGAATGGATATCAATCAGTTTTGAAGATAGTTCTTTAAGTACATCAAGGGTTACAGGGACATCATTGATGAATGCCCTGGATTTTCCTGAAGGAAGAATTTCCCGCCTGATAATGGTCTGATGCTCATAATCGAGATCGTTTTCAATGAAAAATTTTTTGAACTGGTTATTCAGGTCAAATTCAGTTTCTACAATGCTTTTCTCTTCTGATTTAGAAATGGATTTAGCTTCAGCCCTTTCTCCGAGGATTAACCTTAAGGCTCCTAAAATAATAGATTTCCCCGCTCCGGTTTCTCCGGTAATTACCTGCAGACCGTTATTCAATGATACTTCAAGAGTATCAATCAAAGCAAAGTTTTTAATGTAAATTCTCGAAAGCATGGATAATAGCTGATTACTTTAGGTAATGCAAATATAGAGTATAGAATTAAGTATTCATAACTTGAAGCAAAGGATCTTTATTTCCACTTATTCCATTTGTTCTCCGAATTTTTTGGAGAGAGCGTCATCATCAGCTGTTTAAGGTCGTTTATGACAATTCCTCCGTTGTTTCCGGAATTGAAAACATTAAAGATCTCATCACTTTTGTTATCAAGGAACAGATTGAAATAATAGGACTGCTGGAAAGAGTTTTCATATCTCTTCAGCTGTAACAGGGCATCAAAAATCACTTTTTTCGCAGCGGTCTGGTCCTGGTTGAATAAATTATCCAAACCTGCTCTATGGTAAGTATACATTGTGGAACGTAATTGGCTCCAGTTCGGGTTGATGATTTCATTGATCAGGATCGTGCGGCTTCGCGGCTCATTGATAACATTCCATCCTTCATAATTCCTGTTCTGGGAATTCTGAGCGATCTGCTGTGCTTTTGCAAACCACTGTGTTCCACCCATAGACTGAAAACTGTCAGCATCATACCCTAAAATCACGTACACATAAAAACTGATCACATCAATCAGGTTTTTTCCGGAAAACTGTCTTTCATTGAATACAAGATTTTCATTTTCCACATATTCAAATGCAAATCTCTGATCCTGAAGGTTGACTAATGGTGATTCATAGCTGGTATTGTACACCGGACGGACAGCCTGGATTACAATACTTCCTTTGAATCTGTTTCCATCTCTTTCAGCGATCACGACAGCAAAATTACATTTAACCTTTTCGAAATTTTGAAGCTTTTTCCCCGTCCAGCTGGTATTATTGATAAAGTCTCTGAGACTTTTCTCCAGAGCTTTATAGGCCTGCTGGTTACTTCCTCCCAACTGCTGGGAGTTGATCTGTACAGTTGCAAGCAATTCCTGGGAGAAACTCAGATTATATATAAAAAGCAGCAAAAATAAGCTTATGATTTTTTTCATTATCTATTAAAAATTGAGAACGGAAATTTATTAAAATTATTTTAAAAGTTGAGCCTCAACAAAATCCAGAATATCCGCAGCTACTTCGTCCTTAGATTTGAGATCAAATTCCTTTTTCTCTGTTTTGGTGAATATTTTGATTTTATTGGTATCATTCTTAAAGCCGGCTCCTTCGTCACGGAGCGAGTTCAGTACGATCATATCGAGGTTTTTCTTTTCCAGCTTTCCTTTGGCATTTTCTTCTTCATTCTGGGTTTCCAGCGCAAAACCTACCAAAAACTGATGGGTTTTCTTTTCACCCATTGTCTTAAGAATATCTGGATTTTTAACCAATTCGATGGTTAAGCTATCATCATTTTTTTTAATTTTCTCTTTTGCTACCTCTTTTGGAGCATAATCTGCTACTGCTGCACTCGCAATACCAATATCCACACGGTCATAAAATTCAAAAACTTTATTCAGCATTTCTTTGGCAGAGGTTACTTTATGAAGCTGGATATTTTTATCATCTGTTTTTTGTGAGCTGGGTCCTGATATCAAAATAACTTTCGCTCCTCTTTTTGAGGCTTCTTCAGCAAGGGAAAAACCCATTTTGCCGGAGGAATGGTTCCCGATAAATCTCACGGGATCAAGAGCTTCATAGGTAGGCCCAGCCGTGATCAGTATTGTTTTTCCTTCTAAGCTTTTGGTCTGATTTCCAGAAGTAAAGAAATGATCAACAGTTTTAAAGATGGTTTCAGGTTCTGCCATTCTTCCCTGTCCTACCAATCCGCTGGCCAGTTCACCGGTTTCAGCAGGAATGATGATATGCCCATAATCTTCTGCCATTTCAAGATTCTGTTTAGTGGAAGGATGTGCATACATATCAAGATCCATGGCCGGAGCAATAAACACTGGACATTTTGCAGACATATAGGTGGCAATCACGAGGTTGCCACACATGCCGTGAACCATTTTAGCTAATGTATTGGCCGTGCATGGGGCTATAATCATTACATCTGCCCATAAAGCCATCTCCACATGGCTGTTCCAGATACCGTTATCACCATAAAAATCTGAATACACAGGTTTTCTGGAAAGGGTTGAAAGACTTAATTTCGTTACAAACTGCTCTGCATCGGGAGTTACAATCACCTGAACTTCGGCTCCTTTTTTTACAAAATCCCTGATCAGGAAATGAATTTTATAGGCCGCAATTCCCCCAGAAACAGCGATAAGTATCTTTTTACCGGAAACACTCATTTAGTTTTAATTTTTGAACTCCTAAATTACTTATTTTTTCGCACAAAGACAGGGTATAAACAGACAAAGGTCATAAAAGAACTGAATTCCCTTATGACCTTCATATATAAAAAACACAAATGATTATTTTCTGTCTTCTGTCTTTCTGAAATAGATATCTTCATTCAGCCATTCTTCGATAGCAATAGAAGTAGGCTTAGGAAGTTTTTCGTAATGTTTAGAGATTTCAATCTGCTCTCTGTTTTCGAAAACTTCTTCCAATGTAGAATTGTGCACAGCAAATTCGTCCAGTTTATTGTGAAGCTCCGTACGGATCTCTGCATTGATCTGCTCTGCTCTCTTTCCCATGATAACAATAGCTTCATAGATTGAACCTACTTTATCTTCAATCTTGTCTTTATCGTAAGTAATAGTATTTACTTCTGCTTTTGTATCTTTTACGCTCATTTTGAGAAAATTATTTTATTAATAAGGTGGCAAATTTACGAATTATCTTTGGATTTTGAAAGTGGCCGCCGGCGGAGGGGTCTGAAGTGCCGCACTATCCCTCTGGATCTGCATTGCCTTCTTTTCATTACTGATCTGATCTTTGATCTGCTGCTCGGCTTTACCTTTTTCTGCCATTTTTTCTGCCTCCTTTTTCTGTCTTGCCGTTAATGCCGCAATTCTTGCTTCTGTCTGTTTTTTAACGACAGCAAAATTTTCTTTTTCTTTTATCAGTTTCGTTCTAAGGTCTGTTGCTGTTTTGGAATATTCTGTATTCGGAACTTCCTTTTCTACCAGCTTTGTATAAGACAGAGCACTTTCTATACGCTCATCTTTAAGGTCATAAATAGACTTTAAAGCCAGCTCGTAGCGTGATTTCATGATATAATCGTAAATCTTCGGACGAAGCTTAGTACTCGGGAAATCTTCCAATACATTTTCAAAAGCTACGTTAGCGGCTTTGTACTCACCCATTTTGAAGTACTGTCTTGCATTTTCATATGCTTTGAATTCTAATTTATAAGACAGTTCGTCAATCAGCTGGCTGATATTTTTAGATCTTTCAGAATTTGGATAATTGGTCAGGAAATCCTGAAGCTCATTAATCGCAGTTTCTGTGGTAGACTGATCCAGGTTGTAATCCATGGAACCTTCATAATAGCATAATGCAGACATATATGCCGCTTCTTCTGCTCTTGGATCCTTAGGGAAGTTTACTGCAAAGTTTTTAAACTGATGTCCTGCCAGTTTATAATTTTTGTCATAATAATTTGCATAGGCAGTATTAAAACCCACATTAGGAAAATCATCTGTTCCTGCTACGAGGTTAGTAAGCCTGTCATATAAAGCCAAGGCATTTTTCCATTTCTTTTTGGCAAAATTATCATTAGCCGCCTTTAAGATAAAATTCTTGTCAGCACTCTTCATTGCTTTTTCCTGCTGGCTTACGCATGAGGAAAGAACCGCCACTGCAAAAAGACCTAAAATATATTTTTTCATATAAAAAATTCAACAGTTTTCGGATGATACAGCCGATTTACTAATTTGCAAAAATATAACTTTTTTGTCAATAGATTTTTTTTTATGAATATTTAACGTAAAATTAGTCTGCAGCATATCCTAAAATCGCAAAAACGCTGACTAAAAGATTCATTCTCACTTTTTTCTCAGCTTCTTTGGTGTAAGCTTCTTCGTTTTTACTCGGTACATACAGCTCATAGAAATTTTTATTCCTAATGACGAACAATGTGGATCCTATGATCATGGTAAGAATATCTTCAGGCTTTGGAGTGAAGGTAAATACTCCTGATGCAACTCCTTTTTTGATGACATCATCCAGCTTTTTCACAAACAGCTGGTAGAAATCCAGCAGTTCATCTTTTAAGTTTTCGGTATGTCTGAGCTCCTGCGTTACAAATCCGTGAAAATAATTGTATTTGAATAATTGGGAAACAATGTATTTGATGATCTCCCTAAGCTGCATTTCCGGCTTGCCATCCTTGATGGTGTCTGCAAATTCAGAAAAATTCTCTCTGGTTTTCAGTACGCGGTACTGATAGAGATAAGACATCATTTTTTCTTTGGAACCGAAGTAATAGGAAATCATCGCCACATTAATATTGGCCTTGGAACAGATATCCCTCACAGAGGTCCCTTCATACCCCTTTTTGGCAATAAGCTCCTCAGCAATGTCCAAAATATGGATCTGTTTTTCTGTAAATTTTTTTCTCATGAAGTGCACTTTGAGTAAAGTTAAGAAATTTTTAACAAAATTATAAACGTTCGTTTAAAATTTTAAATTAATTTTCTGGATAATTGTACTTTTGTGAATGGATTTTTTTGATTTTCACCATCATAAGAAGAATAACCTGTATGGGATTTATAATATAGATTTCGGGACAGTCCCACCAGATTCCCCCTATTCTATAGGGATACATCCTAAAGACATTGCCGTGGGATCTATAGAGGAACAGTTCAGGTGGCTGGAATCAAACATTTCAGAAAACTGTCTGGCCATCGGTGAATGCGGACTGGACTCTATTGTTTCTATACCCCAGAATATCCAGGAGCAGATTTTTCAGAGGCAGATTATGATTTCCAATGAGGTGAAAAAACCTTTGATTATTCACTGTGTAAGAAAGTTTTATGAAGTAATCTCTTTTAAGAAAAAGGCTGAACAGGCGGTTATCATTCACGGTTTTAACAAAAAGCAACGGATAGCGGAAGATCTTCTGAAAAATAATTTTTATTTGAGTTTTGGAAAAGCCGTTTTGTATCATCTATCTTTGCAGGATATTGTAAGAAGCACTCCTTTGAACCGAATGTTTTTAGAAACTGATAATGAATATTTTAACATAGAGGAATTATATTCAAAAGTTTCGGAGTTAAAGGGTATTTCTTTGGAAAAACTGAATGAACATATTTTAGAAAATTTAGACACAATAAAGAATGGATAAGTATTGGCTGGAGAGAACAGAGCTCCTGATCAAAGAAGAAGGACTGGGAAAACTTAATAAAGCGAATGTACTGGTAATAGGCTTAGGTGGTGTAGGTTCTTTTGCCGCAGAATTTTTAGCCAGAGCCGGAGTGGGAAATATGACCATTGTAGACGGCGATACAGTAGATATCACCAACGTCAACAGACAGCTTCCTGCATTACATTCTACAGTAGGAAAGCATAAAGTGGAAGTGGTTGCCGAAAGGCTTCTTGACATCAATCCAAAAATGAATTTAATCAAGATCAATGAATTCCTCAATCCGGAAAGAATGGACGAAGTTATTGATTCCAGTAAGTTCGATTATATCCTGGACTGTATCGATAGTGTAACTCCAAAATTATGCCTAATTAAAGCTGCTAAAAGAAGAAAAATAAAACTGATCAGCTCTATGGGAGCAGGCGGAAAAACAGATCCCAGCAAAGTAATGGTAAGAGATATCAGCAAAACTCAGAACTGTTTTCTTGCCAGACAGATCAGAAAAAGACTTAAAAAGGAAAAGATCAATAAGGGTTTCCGGTGTGTATTCTCGAATGAACTTCAGAAGGAAGAAAGTTTGAAAATGACGGACGGAGCCAACTACAAAAGATCTTTCTACGGCACTATCAGCTATATTCCTGCCATCTTCGGATTATATGCAGCGGCTGAAGTGATTAATTATCTAGTGAAACAAGATTAATGCAGAACTTCAAATATTCCAGAGAAGAAAAACTCAAAAAAAATACTGAGATTGCTTTACTTTTTGAAAAAGGTAAGTGGAGGAGCTGCGGAAATCTGAGGATCATTATTCTGAAAGACAAACCCAATCTGGAAGTGGAAAGCCATAAGTTCGGGGTATCTGTTTCTAAAAGATATTTTAAGAAGGCTGTACACCGGAACCGGGTAAAAAGGCTCTTAAGGGAGTGCTATCGTTTGAATAAGAACCTGTTTAAAGAAGCTTTTGGAGAAAAAACGTTAGCCATGATGTTTTGGGTTTCTCCCGAAATGCCGGCCAAGTTTCAGGATGTGGAAGAGCAATTTATCAAAATTTGCCATATGCAGAAGAGGCCTCAATGATGTAACAATAACAGTGTAGTAATTCCCCAATGAAACTGTTGTAATGCTTGAAGCTGTATTTAACCACAGATAGCACAGATTTGCACAGATGATTCCGGAAAGTTGTTGCTATAAAATCTACAAGTACTTATTTTTTACAAAATCTTGCATAGTTTTTGTAATTTTAGGGGAAACAATAAATCTGAAAATTAAAATGTTAGATCAAGTTCCCTATTTTCCCTACATACTCAGTGCTTTCATTGGTATAGGATTGGCTGCTGCTACAGGCTTTAGAGTTTTTCTGCCGATGTTTGCGGTAAGTCTCGCTTCTTATTTTCACTGGATTCCGATGAATGAGCATTTTGAATGGCTTTCGGGGCTTCCGGCGCTCATTACTACCGGAATTGCGACAATCGCTGAAATTTTAACGTATTACATTCCGTTTGTGGATCATCTGCTGGATACGGTCTCGGTTCCTTTGGCTACTGTAGCGGGCTCTGTTTTATTTGCCAGCCAGTTTGCTGATCTTGGAACTTTTCCCCAGTGGGCACTTGCATTAATTGCAGGAGGCGGAACAGCTGCTACCATCAGTTCCGGTTTTGCAGGAATCCGGGCAGCCTCTACTGCGACAACGGGTGGCCTGGGAAATTCTGTAGTGGGAACTACTGAAACCGCAGGCGCCGGAATTATGTCCATATTAGCAATGGCTGCACCAGTTATCGCTGCCGTTTTTGCGCTCATTATGATTATTCTCGTTGTTATTTTCGGACGGAAAGCATGGCGTAAACTGCGTGGCAGTAAAGATGATGCCACTGATACAATATAAAAAATAAGGCTGGACACTTTTCTGTGATCAGCCTTTTTTAATATCTTTTTAAGCCTATTTAGCCTTTACTTCTGAAATCTTTTATTTCCTGGATTTTGGACTGGAAATATTCCTTTTTTTCAGGGGTTTTATTGATCAGAATTTCAAATGCTTTTATGGCTTTAGTATAGAGTTTCTGCTCGAAGTAAAGATTAGCAAGTGTCTCTGTCATCAAATGGGAAATATCATCATTCTTTTCTTTGACAATGTAAGTGCTCTCGTCTCTTAACTGACTTATTTTAGGGTTATTTTCAATGAAAGCTTCAATAACCTTTTCCTGAACCGGAGTTTTTTCTTTTTGAGGCGCCTCTTCTGTTCTGCCAATCTTAAGCCAGCTCTGCCATGTATTGATAAACCCCGGCACATTGCTGTCAGCTTGTATTTGTCCGGTGTTTTCTTCTTTGATTTCCTGAACGGGCTTTTCTTCTTTTGCTGCTTTTTCTACTGCCAGACTCGAAATATCGGTCCCAAAGAAAGATACATTCATAACTGGTGCTTCTTCTTTTGGCATTTTTGTTTCGATCGTTTCTTCTGATTTTTCAACTTCTCCATTTTTTTCTTCTACAATTTCAGGTATTTCTTCTTCAGCAACAGGATGTTCTTCTTCTACGCCTGCATCAGGACTTTTTTGAAACTCTTCAGTTTGTTGAGGAATTTCCGCCTCGTTATCTGCTATTACCGGGATTTTCTCCTCTTTTGGAGCTTCCGTCTTAGCTGCAGGGGCTACACTAGCATGGCTGATCATAGAATCAGGCAGGTTGGGCTCCAGGCTCATAGGCTTCCAGGCAGAAGATTCTTCTACAGCAGTTTCGATTTTTTCTACTTTTTCCTGAATCTCTACAGGCTCTTCATGCTGAATTGGCTGTTCGATTATATTTTCTATTGCTTCCGCAGCAGGTTCTTCAGCTTTTGGCTCTTCTTTTTCAGTGGACCAGAAATGAAAGCTCTGTGTTTCAGCAAAACTGATCTCATGATCAGCAGTTTCCCGCTCCTCATTCTCAGGCTTTGGTATCACCTGTGCTTCTTTCATTTTTTTCTCCACTTCTTCAATGAGGCGTCTCATTTCTTCCTCGTGCTTATTCACATTCGGCTTAGGAATTTCAACAGCAACAGATTCATTATCAGGTCTTCCCTGAATCTTAACTTCTGGCAGGAATTCATCCATCCCGTGGAAGCTGATCTCAGCATGAGGTTCATTTACACTCTCATCTTCATTAGCAATTTCCGAGGCCACATCTGTTTCAACAAGTGGAGATTCTTCAATAATTTCAACTTCTTCTGTATTTTGAACGGCCTCTGTTTCGGGGTTTAGGGTTTCAACTTCATGAAAGCTTAGCTCATCATCTTTATTGATTTTCTGCTCTTCTTCAGGACTTTCAATTTTATTTTCTTCAACAATCAATTCAGGGGTGAATTCTATTCCAGCTTCTGAATTTTCAGACTGTTCATTTTTATCCGTGCCCGGCTCAGGTATAATCTTTTCGTTAAGATTTTCTGTTACTGGCCCGGATTTTTGCGTAACCAATACGCCTGATTCCAGCGTAGATTCAATATCTATTGTTTCAGAATGTACTTCGTCAAGGAAATTCTCTTCTCCTTCAAAAAGAATTCTGTTTCTTTCTCCGTTGACATGAACATGCTTGATTTCCTGTGCAGGCTGTATCATACCTGCTGCCTCCTCATATCTGTTCTCCTTCTTTTCGGGAGACTCTCTTTTTATCGGGAATGTTTTCTCCTTATAAGAATACTTTACCGGTTTTTCCAATGTTTTAGAAGCTTGTTTGTCTTCTGCAGTTTCCGGTTTCGGTTCACGCTGGATTTTACCGTTGATCAGCTGGTAAAGGAGTTTTTTATCTGTGGTATAAGCAGCGGTTGTGGAAAGTTCTTTCTGATAGTTTTCTTTATCATAAAGATGTACCCCAAACAAATGAAGCGCCCTGATGTTCTGTACATAGGGAAAAGCATGGATTTCTTCTTTCAAAAGACTGAGATCTTCTGGCTGTATATTTTTGGGACTCTTTAATAATTCTAAAACTCTGGGATTCATCTTACCAATTGGCTACAATATCGTTAAATATCTTATTAATAATTCTGTCTGTTACAAGCTTCACCTGGGAAGTTTCTATCTGGCTCTGGCTCAGGTCGCTGTTGTAAACCACTTCATCCGAATAGGTTCTGTCAAAACTGGAATCCGGATGTATTTTATTTTCATAATGCACTTTCACACTGATGGTCAGCTTGCTCTGTGCCTGCTGTACAACGCCTCCCGAAGGGTTTGTCAGTGTATTGGAGCTGATCGTAGTAGGCGAAAAATTGTAATCTGAAATTTCACCTTCTATTAAAATGTCAGGATTTGATTTTGTTCCTTTTAATGTGGTTCTCTGCAGAAATCTGTTCTGGATATCTGTAGAAAATTGCTGGGAAAGGGTAGGATTCACAAGCGCTGCATTATTAGGAAATTCATTGATCTGGACGGTTTTTTCATCCGTCAATGAAGATCCTGTAAAAGAGTAACACTGCTGAAACAGCGAAAGAATTACAAACCCAAATATTATTTTTAATTTACTCATACCGTTTTATTCTCTAACACAACTTTATAGACTACATGCTCATACAGATTCCCAAAGGTATGGAAAACAGCATTCCTGTTTTTTTAATCTTCTAAATTATATTGCTTTATTTTTCTGTATAAAGTTCTCTGTGAAATTCCAAGTTCGTCGGCAGCTCTGTTTCTGCGTCCTTTATGTTTCTCTAATGCTTTGATAATCAAATCTTTTTCATTATTCTGAAGAGATAAGGATTCCGGCCTGTTTTCTTCTATTTCTATATCTTCAATATCTTCATAGCTATCATCAGCATTTGAAATAATAGTAGGTGAAGACTGTACTCCCGGCGATTTGTCTTCGAAATACAGCAGTGAATTCTGGCTGACTGGCTGTGTCTGCTCTGCGGAATAGATCCTGTTGATCAGGTTTTTCTCCTGATTGCTGAGATCAGCGGTTCCCCTGTTTTTGATCAGTTCTGAGGTGAGTGACTTTAAGTCATTAATATCACTTCTCATATCAAAGAGAATTTTATACATAATTTCTCTTTCGCTTCCGAAATCATTCTGCTTTTGAGCATTCGGATTATTCACAACCATCGGAAGATGGGTCTCCATAGGAATATATTCAGCCAGCTTTTCAACAGTTACCTGCCTGTTTCTTTCTACCACGGTCATCTGCTCTACCAGGTTTCTCAACTGGCGGACATTTCCGGGAAAACTATAATTTTCAACATAATGAACAGCACTTGGCTCCAGCTCCAGTTCCGGCATTCTGTACTTTTCTGCAAAATCTATTGAGAATTTTCTGAACAGTAAGTGAATATCCCCTTTCCTCTCCCGTAAAGGCGGCATGTCGATCTGCACGGTATTCAAACGGTAAAATAAATCTTCACGGAATCTTCCGTCGTGAATGGCCTTCATCATATTGACATTGGTAGCTGCCACAATTCTCACATTGGTTTTCTGAACCTGAGAAGAACCTACTTTCATGAATTCACCACTTTCCAACACTCTTAAAAGACGGACCTGAGTCTGCAGGGGAAGCTCTCCTACCTCATCAAGGAAGATCGTCCCACCGTCTGCCACCTCAAAATATCCTTTTCTGGTTGCTGTAGCTCCGGTAAATGCTCCTTTTTCATGGCCAAATAACTCAGAATCAATAGTTCCTTCCGGAATTGCACCACAATTCACTACGATATAAGGTTGATGTTTTCTTTTGGATTCCGAATGGATGATCTTCGGGATAAATTCTTTCCCGACCCCACTTTCTCCAATGACCAGAACGGAAATATCTGTAGGCGCAACCTGGATTGCTTTTTCTAAAGCACGGTTCAGTGCCGGAAAATTCCCAATAATTCCAAAGCGGTTTTTTATGTTTTGTAAGTCGTTGCTCATAAGTAAATTTTTGATTATTGATTTAATAATCTACAGCTCTTCTATCTGTTTTCTGTAGATTTTGTTGAAGTGATGAGTGTAGACATCTTTCATAGTCTTTCCTTCATCATAATTCATTAATGCTAACTTTTTTAAATCTAAATAATCTTTGTTTCTGATTTTAGAAACTTTACTTTTAAAGTATATATTCTCGGCAAAGTTATTTTCTTTGCTTTGTTTTTCGAAATTTTCCAAGGCTTTGTCATATCTGCCCAGCTCAAAATAAGTTACTCCAAGCTGATAGTGATCATACATTCCTTTGAAGTAGCCTTTTGATGCCAGAACCTTTTCAATAATCCCAGCAGCTTTTTCTTTCTGTCCTAAAGCACTGTAAGACATGGCCTTCACCACCTCTAAATGATAGTCTCCATTTAAAGATCTTCCCAGATCATCAGGATAATATTTTTTTAACTCTTCTAAATCCCGGATTGCTCCTTTATAATCCCGTAAAAACTGGAATTTGCACCAGCCCCTATATCCTAAGTGCATTTTAGGATTTGCGTCAACAGCTTTATCGATGAGTATTTTCCAGGTTACAAAATCCCCGTTTTTAAGATATGGAACGGCTTTTTCCATATAGGAATTGGAGAAATCGGGACAAAGACCAATGGCTTTATCAAAAGCTTCCTGGGACTGTCTGCTACCCTGCCTGTCTGAGGCCCAGTTGTATAACTCACAAGCCTTTTTGCAGTCCTCACCCTCTACTGCATTACAGTTGACCTGCGCAATAGTATTGGTGTAAACGATAAGCAACAAAAAGCTAAGGTAATACCTCTGAAACTTTTCCATTTTCAATTTTATAGGTTAAATACTGATAATAGCCTGTTTTAAAACCTTTTATCTTTTGCGGGATCCATCCGTCCAGCGATTTTGTAAACCGCAGCAGCCTGTCTCCCAGCTCTTTATCCAGAACTGTTTCTTTCAGATCCTCATTCATCTGCTGAACTCTGAACAATCCTGTTTTTCCTTCACAATTTACTAAAAATCTTACGGTAATATAACCGTTCATCTTGGTTTCGGAAGATATTTTTTCTTTTTGCAGTTTTTCTATAATGGCCAGCTTCTCTCCTTTATAGTTAAACCCTTTTTCTCCCTGATAATACTGAAGACTGATCAGCTTTTCAGGAGTACATTTTTTAAAATCGGGATCATCCAGCTTTTCATCAAATTCAATGTCTCCTACCGTTACGGGATATTTATTTATATTTTTTTCAGTCTGACAAGACATCAGCACGAAAGAAAACAAGGCAAGAAAATAAAGCGTTTTGATCAAAATTTTAAATTATTCAGCTGTTCTCCCCAAAAGCGTGCCCTGTGTATTGCCATAGACAAAAACGTCCACAATGTCACCTATTTTCTGTCCTTCAAGCATATCGAAAACGCAGACTGCATTCTGTGAGTTTCTTCCCTTCCACTGGTTTTTATTTTTTCTGGATATTCCTTCGATGAGGACCTGGTGATGTCTTCCCACATAAGATTCCATTCTTTTTCTGGATAGCTCTCCCTGAAGTGCAATAACCTCAGCCAGACGCTTTTGCTTCACGTCAGCAGGAATATTGTCTTCCATTTTTTTATGGGCAGGCGTTCCCGGTCTTTCTGAATAAGCAAACATATAACCGTAGTCATACTCCACTTCTTTCATCAGACTCAGGGTATCCTGGTGATCCTGTTCTGTTTCATTGCAGAAACCGATGATCATATCCTGTGAAAAAGCAATATCGGGAACTATTTCCTTCGCTTTTTTAATTAAATCCAAATATTCCTCACGCGTATGCTGCCTGTTCATCGCCAGAAGCATATTATTGCTGCCGCTCTGTACAGGAAGGTGAACATATTTACAGATATTGTCGTGTTTTGCAATCATTCTGAACACTTCAAGGCTCATGTCCTGAGGGTTTGAAGTAGAGAATCTGATTCTCATCTCAGGAACAGCTTTAGCAACTAAATCAAGCAGTTGCGCAAAATTAACTGCGGTTGCTTTCTGCATTTCAGAAGCTTTGTCAAAGTCTTTTTTCGGACCTCCTCCGTACCATAAGTAAGAGTCTACATTTTGTCCTAAAAGGGTTATTTCTTTGTACCCGTTGTTTAGAAGGTCTTGACATTCTTTGATGATAGAGTGCGGATCCCTGCTTCTTTCTCTTCCTCGGGTAAAGGGAACTACACAGAAGGTACACATATTGTCGCAGCCTCTGGTGATGGTTACAAAAGCCGTAACCCCATTTCCGCCTAAGCGTACAGGATTGATATCTGCATAGGTCTCTTCTTTTGAAAGGATTACGTTGATAGCATCTCTCCCGTCCTCTGTTTCTTTCAGAAGGTTGGGAAGGTCTCTATAGGCGTCAGGACCTACCACGAGGTCTACCAGCTGTTCTTCTTCTAAGAATTTGGTCTTTAACCTTTCAGCCATGCATCCCAAAACACCCACCGTCATATTGGGTTTTTCTTTCTTCAGGTTTTTGAACTGGGAAAGACGCATTCTTACAGTCTGCTCTGCCTTTTCACGGATGGAACATGTGTTTAAAAGGATAAGATCTGCTTCTTCCACTTTCAGGGTCGTATTGTATCCCTGCTCATTAAGAATAGATGCAACAATTTCAGAATCAGAAAAGTTCATCTGACAGCCATAGCTTTCTAAAAAGAGTTTTTTAGAATTTTCAGGCCTTTCAGCGATAGCAAAAGCTTCTCCCTGTTTTGTTTCGTCTATATATTTTTCCTGCACAATAATCGTTTTAAAGTTCAATGCCCAGTATTTAATTTCAAAGCATTAAGATGAATTTAAATCCCGAACAGATTAGTCTGCAAAGATACAAAATATTGTGACAGAATGGCAGGAGATTATTTTGGAGGGTTAAAATTTAATGGAAGTGTATAAAAAGATTCTACCGGCTCTCCGTCTTTTTTTGCCGGCGTCCATTTTTTCTTTCTCATCCTTTTGATTCCTTCTATGATTCTTTGGTTAAAAAAGACCGTTAAAATAAAATTAGCGTTCTAATCATGATCATATGCGTTGGTACTGAAATTAACTTTGATGATTATTTTAGAATCAACAGGAGCATCACCATACATTGCCGGCGTCCATTTTCCTTTGATCTTCTTCATGGCATATTTTACATCATCTATAAACATTTCACTGTTTTTGATTTTCGGGACCACATCAAGCTTGTTCATTTTACCTTCCGATGAAATATTGATTAAAAAAGTCATTTCACCGTTGATGGCATAGCTCTGGGTATCAACATAAGCATAAAGCATCTCCATAAATTGCTTCCGAAAAGCCTCGTCACCACCGGAAAATTTAGCCCTCTGGGTATATGATGCTACTTCTACCGGGGACGTATTTTGAGAGAAACTTTTAACCCCAATGCACAGTAAAAGGAATAATAAAAGGTATTTTTTCATGTGAGTAGTTTATAAATCTGTAGCGATTGAAGAGAAATGCATTTTAATTTTAATCTGCGAAGCAACAGCCTGACCGTTACATGAAGCAGGAATCCAGTCCTTTTTGATACGTCTTACCACATATTTCATATCATCAAAAAAATAAGTGCTGTTGACTACTTTCGGACTTCCTTCGATATCGGTAACTTTTCCGGTCTGATCAACCCTGAGGGTAAATGTAAAATCTCCGTTCAGCACATAAAAATCTGAATTCAGGTAATCGTACATAAATTTTTGCAGGGTTTCTTTATAAACCGTTACTCCTCCTTCAAATGCCGCCGGTTTAAAATCATTACAGTTTTTCACCGCAACCTGTAAGAGAGGTTCTTTGATATCTATTTTTAAAAGATTTTTATTGATCTCTGTAACCGGATTATCATCCCGGTCTTCAACATCCTGCTGGGCAAATATAAAATTTGCCATAAGAAACGCAATCAACAATGTAAAAACTTTCATAGGGCTATTCATGAGCTATTAATTACTTAAACAAAGTTAATTATTTAAATGCTTTGTTAAAAAGAAAAACTCCAGGCTGTACCTGGAGTTGTATTTAATTGGATTCTTTTAAGATATATTCATTACAGCAGTCCTTTAATATGCTTGTAGTTGGTTTTTACCGTATCCAGAACTTCTTCCATCTTACCACCAAGCATCAGCTGGGCCATAGATTTCGTCATTCCCAAGACCTGATCGAAGTCTATTTTCGGGGGAAGAGCGAGTGCATTGGGATTGGTAAAAATGTTAAGAAGGTAAGGTCCGTTATAGGCCAGACATTCTTTAATGGCGTCTTCTACCTCTTCAGGCTTGTGAACATTTTTTCCGGGATATCCCATAGCCTGTGCTACCATTGCAAAATCCGGATTAATCATATCGGTTTCATTATCCGGCATACCGCCTACTTCCATTTCCAGCTTTACCATTCCTAAGGTTCTGTTATTAAAAACGATGAGTTTTACCGGAAGCTTATACTGAAATATGGTTGCCATATCCCCCAAAAGCATCGAAATCCCACCGTCTCCACACATGGCAATCACTTCTCTGTCCGGATGAGCCAAAGATGCACCTATGGCCATTGGCATAGCATTCGCCATAGATCCGTGATTGAAGGAGCCCAGCATTTTTCTTTCTCCTGTACCTGTAATAAACCTTGCTCCCCACACGCAGCACATGCCTGTATCTACTGTGAAAATGGCATCTTTTTTAGCCAGCCGGTCTAAAGTATATGCAACGTATTCAGGCTGAATGGAGTTTTCTTTCCCAAAATCTTTCACGTAAGTAAGCTGAATGTCTTTTACCTTTTCATAAAATGCCAATTGCTCATGAAGGAAATGAATATCTGTTTTTTCTTGCAACAGAGGCAACAAAGCTTTAATAGTTTCTTTCACATCTCCTGCCAGACCTAGCTCTAGTTTAGCCCTTCTTCCCAATCTCTCCGGGCTTTCGTCAATCTGGACAATTTTATTTTTTATGGGCATGAATTTTTGATACGGAAAATCGGTTCCCAAAAGAATCACAAGATCGGCTTCGTGCATTGCGTGATAGGCGGACGGGAACCCCAACAGTCCCGTAAGCCCTACCTCATTGGGATTGTCCGGCTGAATGGCCATTTTTCCACGGAAAGAATAGCCTACGGGAGCTTTTAGAAACTTCGACAGTTCTATCACCTCAGCATTGGCTTCTCCTGCTCCAATTCCGCAATAAAGCGTAACTTTTTCACTTTCATTGATGAGATTCGCAAGGGTTTTCAATTCATCATCAGAAGGCCTGATTACAGGATTGGTCCTAAATACCTGGGTAGAAGTGGATCCTTCCTCAGCATCAAGTTCAGATACATCTCCCGGAAGTCCGATTACCGCTACCCCTTTTTTGGAAATGGCGTGCTGGATTGCAGTCTGTAAGGTTCTCTGCACCTGCTCCGGTCTTGTAATCATCTGGTTGTAGTGGCTGCAGTCATCAAACAGTTTTATGGTATTGGTCTCCTGAAAATAATCCATGCCCATTTCATCACTGGGAATCGTGGAAGCGATAACAAGCATGGGAACGTGGGACTTATGCGCTTCATAGACCCCGTTGATCAGATGAACGTGTCCCGGCCCGCAGCTTCCTGCACACACTGCAAATCCGTCAAGTTCTGCTTCTGCCGCCGCTGCATATGCTCCTACTTCTTCATGCCTTACATGAATCCATTCAATGCTGCTATTTTTAACCGCAATATTAAGATGGTTAAGACTGTCGCCGGTTACTGCATAGATTCTTTTCACATTGGCATTTTCGAGCATTTCAACAATTTGCTCTGCTATGTTTTTAGCCATAATTCGTATTTTTTGGTGTTTATTTTAGTTACAGAATATTGAAAGGAATGTGGATTGGTAGGTGTTTAAAATTCTTACCTCTCCCAAATTTAGCTAATAAATTATAATTTCTATGCCTAAAAAACATTAAAATTTCAACATGTTACAGCTGTTTTGATTGCAATGAAAAGTTTTTAAAACATTAATAAGAATGAATTTTTTCCGGTTCCTTCAAACAAAAAACTCCGCAGTAATCTGCGGAGTTTTTATAATTTATATTTGATTTTAAATTACTTCTATCTGGTTTCTTAACAGATCTTCAAATTCATCTCTTTTACGGATCAGGTGTGCTTTTCCGTCTAAGAATAAGACTTCTGCCGGTTTTAATCTTGAATTGAAGTTTGAACTCATTTCAAAACCGTAAGCGCCAGCATTATGGAAAACCAGAATATCTCCTTCTCTTACCTCATTCAGCTTTCGGTCCCATGCAAAAGTATCGGTTTCGCAAATGTTTCCTACTACGGTATAGATCCTTTCTGCCCCTTTTGGATTTGAAAGGTTTTCGATCTTATGGTAAGAGTCATAGAACATCGGACGGATCAGGTGGTTAAATCCTGAATTTACTCCTACAAATACAGTAGCCGTCGTTTGCTTGATCACATTAGCTTTTACCAAAAGATAGCCGCTTTTTCCTACCAAGAATTTTCCCGGCTCAAACCATAATTCGAATTTTCTTCCTGTAGATTTTGTGAACTCGGACAATACTTTTTCCACTTTTTTACCTAAGGTTCTTACATCGGTTTCTTCTTCACTGTCCTGGTAAGGAATTTTGAAGCCGCTTCCCATATCCAGATATTTAAGATTTGGGAAATGCTCGGAAAGTTCCAGCATAATGTCTAATGCCTGCAGGAAAACATCCGGGTCTTTGATCTCGCTTCCCGTATGCATATGAAGACCTTCCACATTAAGATTGGTGCTTTTCATCACTCTTTCGATATGGCGAACCTGGTGAATGGAAATCCCGAACTTGCTGTCGATATGTCCTGTTGAAATTTTATAGTTTCCTCCTGCAAAAATATGTGGGTTGATTCTGACAAGGATCGGATAAGAATTTCCGAATTTATTTCCGAACTGCTCAAGAATAGAGATATTATCAATATTAATGTGAACGCCCAGCTTCATTGCATCTTCAATTTCTGCAAGGTCTACACAGTTTGGCGTGAAAAGAATCTTTTCTTTAGGAAATCCCGCCTTAAGGCCAAGTTTTACTTCATTTATTGATACACAATCCAAAGATGCACCCAGATTCTTGACATACTTTAAGATGTTGATATTGGTCAACGCCTTGGCAGCATAAAAGAACTTCGTGTGTTTTAAGAAAGAAGATGTAAGTTTCTCGTATTGAGTTTTAATAGATTCAGCATCGTAAACATACACTGGTGTGCCATATTCATTGGCAATCTGTAGCAAATCTTTTGAATTCATAATTTGATTTTAACATAAAAAAAGGCAGATTCTTCCAAAAAGAGTCTGCCACATTAATTATTTTTATGCAAGACAACTCTTTTAAATATTCCAAACCTTAGAGAACTTTACAGCTCCCTTTTTTCCAGTTTTTATTTGTTTAAAATTTTGCATTGCTTCTTTTTTGTTTTTGCAAAAGTACTATTTATTTTTTATTTCAGGAAAATTCATTTGAAAAGCATCTTTTCCTGATAAAAACCTGTAAAATATAGATTCCTCTATTATTTAGGTAATGGCAACGTCTCAAAATCACCACGGAGCAGGGCAAGCTGGAGGTCATTATGGAGATCTGTAGATGACAAAGGGAGATCAATTTTCAGTTTTGAAATCTTACTAAGGGTCTGAATCTGGGTAAACAGCTCATAAAAGCCATACGAAATCACTTTGCCGTTTTCAATGATCAGAAAAAGCTTCTCGCCCAATTTTCTTCCCTGACCGAGCCACAGCTCACTTCTTTTTCTGAAGTCTATTTTTTTAAGAAAAGCATTCAAGTCATTAAATTCTTCCTGTAAACCAATAAACTGGACAGCTTTTGTTCCCTGGGTAAACGATCTGAATTTCAGGATCGGTCTTTCTGCTTTATTGAGTTTGTTCTTTTCAACAATGTATTTATTATTTCTAAAGTAAAGTCCGAACGGAAACACTTCTCTTTTTTTGATGTTTTTAGAATTCAGGATCAGTTTGGCAATAATATCTGTTCCTGTAAGCTCATAATTGATCTGTTCAACATCTTTCTGAATCTGTTCCCATTTTTTAGACTTGGAATTGAAAACTTTTTTAGAGAATTTATTGATATCCTGAACGTAATCCGATAAAATGATTTTACCGTCTTCATTCTGGAAATAGACAAACCCTTTTTCATTGGGAAGATCCTGGGTCAGAACCTTGATCTTATTGATATACGTTTTTGCGTTCGTTTCGTCATGCTGCTTCTGAATGATCTCATTTTCCGTATCTTTTGATATTAAAAGCTTGAACAGTTCCAGCGTTGCCCTTGCATCACCTTCAGCCCTGTGATGGTTCGTCAGCGGAATCCCAAGCGATTTGACCAGCTTACCCAATGAATAACTTACTTCATCAGGAATCATTTTTTTCGCCAAAGGAATGGTATCTAAAGTACTGGTCTGAAAATCATAACCAAGCCTTTTGAAAGACTGGCGCAGCATTCTGTAATCAAAATCAATATTATGGCCTACTAAAGTGGTATTTTGAGTAATCTCAATAATTCTTTTAGCTATTTCATGGAATTTTGGAGCTGTTTTCACCATTTTAGGGGTAATATTTGTCAGCTTTTGTACAAAAGGGGTAATATCACTTTCGGGATTGACAAGGGATATAAACTGGTCAGTAATCTTCTGCCCATCGTACCTGTAGATGGCTATATCTATAATGCATTCATTTCTATAACCTGCACCATTACTTTCTATATCTATAATCGAATACATTGAGTTCTAGTTATACTGCTATTTTTTAAATTAATATTAATCATTCCTGTCATCAACAGCCCAAACATAAAGGTTATCACGCTTAATACATAACCTATGCCATAGATTCATAATGACTGTACGCCCGTGCTGCAAACCTTTGGTATTGGATAAGAATGCCACTATACAGGCTCATGAGTGAAATTATTCCGTCCAATAGCTGAAACAGCCATTTTTATTTGCCAAAAGGCAATCCTGCTAAAATAACAAAAAAAATGTCAAAAAAAAGTAAAACGCGTATTGTTGCTGCTCATAACCAAATTTAAAACAGCTATTGCAACACAATAAAAGCTGATACACTTTTCATGGCAGATCAGTTTTATAATTTCAAAATGCTATCTCCTTCTTCCGCCAAGTCCGAACATTCCCAGAATGGCTTTCGCCCCCTCACGCATTAATGTGCTGGTAAAAGTTCTTCCTGCTTTGCTTTGCAGTACCTGTTCAAACATTCCTGGCTCTTCTTTCACTGGTTTTGTCTTCTGGGCCGGCAGGTTTTGTACTGCCTGTTCCATTCTGCTGGTTAATATTTCATAAGCTGATTCTTTGTCAAGAGGTTGTTCATATTTAGCGACTAAAGCAGAATTCCCTGTCAGTTCTGAAATTTCAGCATCATTCAGAATATCCATTCTTGATTCCGGAGAGATCAAATAGGTATGCACAAGAGGTGTTGGAATTCCTTTTTCATCTAAAGCCGTTACAAAAGCCTCTCCAATCCCAAGATTCTGAATCAGGTTTGACGCATTATAAAATTCTGTTGTCGGATAATTTTCAACAGCCTTGGTAATTTCTTTTTTATCTTTTGCTGTAAAACCTCTTAGGGCATGCTGGATTTTCAGACCAAGCTGTGACAAAATATTTTCTGGAACATCACCAGGAATCTGTGTAATAAAATATATTCCAACCCCTTTGGAGCGGATCAGCTTAACCATCGTTTCTATCTGTGAAAGCAGAGCTTTTGAAGATTCATCAAAAATCAGGTGGGCTTCGTCTATGAAAAGGACAAGCTTGGGTTTGCCGCTGTCTCCTTCTTCAGGAAAGGTCATATAAATTTCGGCAAAAAGCGAAAGCATAAAAGTGGAAAACAGCTGTGGTTTATTCTGAATTTCTGCAACTCTTAAAATATTTACAACCCCTTTTCCATCCCTGGTTTCAAGAAGATCCTGAACATCAAAGCTTAATTCTCCAAAGAAATCAGCTGCGCCCTGCTGTTCAAGGGCAACAATAGATCTCAGGATCGCTCCTAAAGAGGCCGAGGCAATGGATCCGTAATTTGCAGCCAGTTCAGCTTTGCCCTGGGCATTATCGGTTACATACTGTAAAACTTTCTTCAAATCATTAAGGTCAATTAATGGGAGACCTTTATCATCGCAGTATTTGAACACAATTGACATAATACTCTGCTGGGTATCATTAAGCTCAAGGATCTTGCTTAATAAAACAGGCCCGAATTCCGTAACCGTAGCTCTTAATTTCACTCCTTTTCCGCCGGAAATACTCATCAGCTCTACAGGAAAGGCCTGTGGATTATAAGGAAGCTGGGTTTTAGCGTATCGTTCTTCGATTATCGGATTCATCTGCCCGGCCTCGGCTATCCCGGAAAAGTCACCCTTAATATCCAAAACCAGAGAAGGAATTCCTGCATGGGAAAGCTGCTCTGCAAACACCTGAAGGGTTTTTGTTTTACCTGTTCCTGTTGCTCCTGCAATAAGACCATGACGGTTGATTGTTTTTAAAGGAATTGTAACATTTACTTCCGGGACTACTTCCCCTTCCAGCATTCCTTTTCCCAGTATAATGTGGTCTCCTTTCGGAGTATATTTTACATTTAGTTCTTCAATAAATTGTGTTTTATCTGCCATCTAATCTTTTTTTAACTGATAAATATAAAATTTTTTATAAAATATCTGGCCATTAAAGTCATATTACATGATTAAATTTAGTTTTAACTTGTACAAATTATACTTAATTTAGTATAAGAAAGTACAACTCATTTAATATGCAGCATCCCATTATGTTCAAGAAAAATTTAATTATTATTTTTTCTCTTGTATTCGCAACCGTTTTCTCCCAACAAAGGGTTCAGCCGGCCAAGTTATCCGTAAAAGGAGATTATACCCATGAATCTACTTCCGTGACATTCCCAGAGTTATGGTCGGGGTTTCAGCGGGAAGTGATCTACTCTTATGATCTTAAAAACAATCATTTGGCGGTAGGATATGTCCAACAAAAAACGAAAAAAAATAAAACAACGCTTACCCTGTATATTTATCCTAAAAAGGAAATTGATAATCAGTTATTAAGAGATGAATTTTCTACCTACGAGTATGCTCTTAACCAAAATTCCAATAAAGGTACCGATCTCAAGCCTTCATTCGGAAGTGCTTCCAATGAGCATCTGAAAGTCAATTATATTTATTCCATTTTTGATCATTCCATGGGGCAACCTGATTTTTTTAAAGGGGTAAAATATACAGACAAAAAGTCTCTTCTCGCCATCTATGAATGCGGAGGCTGGGGCTTTAAGATTCGGATCTCAAGTGATGATATGACCTACGATCAGATAGCAGAACTAAAAGACAAAACTGAAAAATACTTTGGACTGCTGAATATTGCATCTAAAAAACCTCTTCCGATAAGCAGAACACCCGACATTGTTTTATCTCCTATTGTCAAAAGAGATTCTATGATGATTAATTCTACAATCACAGCTGCACGGGCAAAAATTGAATGGCTGGGTACTCATTTGGAAATGAAAGAACTGCTCACAGGTTTCAGTGATACAAATATTGATTCTGAAGTATTTGCTATTGAAAAAATGATAGAATTTTATAAAATTCATGAAAAAGATTGGACAATGGACCAGGATACTAAAAAGTATTTTGACGAAATGATAAGAATAGCTGACAACGGAAGAATCAAAGATCACATTTACGAAAAATATAACAGAATGATTAATTATGAGCAGGGTGAAACAAAAAAAGACGATTATATCCAGTTCAAGATAGACCAAAATATTTCAGAAGATACCAATCAGATTTTGTACAAAATATTTTATAAATTAGAATAAATAAAGGTATATAGATTTATTCTATCGTTATAGTTTGTCTATAATAACCCGTTTTAAAAATAAAACCCGATTTTTGTAGATTAATATCAATAACAAAATTGTTTATAAATAAGATGAAAGTTGAACAAATATATACAGGATGTCTTGCCCAAGGAGCATATTATATTGTATCAGAAAATGAAGCTGCGATTATTGATCCGCTTAGAGAGGTTAAACCCTATCTGGATCGCCTTGACAAAGACAATGTTACTTTAAAATATATTTTCGAGACCCATTTCCACGCTGATTTTGTTTCAGGACATTTGGATCTAAGTGAAAAAACAGGAGCTCCTATTGTTTACGGACCCACCGCCCAGCCTGCATTTGAGGCCATCATTGCTGAAGATAACCAAATCTTTGAGATCGGAAAAATAAAAATAAAAGCACTGCATACTCCAGGGCATACCATGGAGAGCACAACCTATCTTTTAATCGATGAAAATGGCACTGAAACTGCTATTTTTACAGGAGACACTTTGTTTTTAGGAGATGTTGGAAGACCCGACCTTGCCCAAAAAGCAACCAATCTTACCCAGGAAGACCTCGCGGGGATCCTTTACGACAGCCTTCAGACTAAAATCTTACCACTGCACGACAGCATTACAGTATATCCCGCGCACGGGGCCGGTTCAGCATGCGGAAAGAATATGCAGAAAGAAACCGTGGATATTTTGGGAAATCAGAAAAAAACCAATTATGCACTTAACCAACCTGATAAGGAGTCGTTTATCAGAGAAGTTCTTGACGGTCTTACCGCTCCACCGAAATATTTCGGAATGAATGTCGCTATGAATAAAGGCGGTTATGAAAGCCTGGATGTAGTAATGAACAAAGGATTAAACCCCGTTAATGCAGAAGATTTCGAAGCATTGGCGGAAGAGAGCGGAGCTTTAATTTTAGACACGAGAAGCCCTGCAGAATTCCATAAAGGATTTATTCCAAATTCTATCAACATTGGCCTTAAGGGAGATTTTGCCCCTTGGGTAGGAAATATGATCGTAGATGTAAAACATCCGATTCTGCTTGTAAGTGATGAAGGTACTGAAGAGGAAGTAATCACAAGATTAAGCAGAGTAGGTTTTGATAATGTTTTGGGGTATCTGGACGGAAGTTTCAATACCTGGAAAAATGCCGGTAAGGAAACTGATGATGTCAAAAGAATCTCTCCTGCTGAATTTGCAGAACAGTTCACAGAAAACGCTAAAGTAATTGACGTGAGAAAATTAAGTGAGTATTCTTCTGAACATGTTGACAATGCATTTAACAAGCCGCTGGACACCATCAGCGATTGGGTAAAAACCATTGATGATTCTGAACATTTCTTTCTTCACTGTGCAGGAGGATACAGAAGCATGATCGCAGCAAGCATACTTAATGCTCACGGAATCAGAAACTTTACCGAAATAGAGGGAGGCTTTAACGGCATCAAGAAAACAGAAAAGTTACCGACAACAGATTTTGTGTGCCAATCAAAAACATTGTAAGATGATGAAAGGAAAACTTGCCGGATTCTTTATTGCCTCAATTTTAACGTTAACAGCCTGTAAGACAACAAGTAAAAGCCTCACTCAAAAGGTTGACATCAAAGAAATGGTTAAGAGCTCAGACGTCACTTTAGTTGATGTAAGAATTCCTGAACAATATCAAGCAGGAACCGCAAAAGGAGCTATTAATATTCCTCTAGCTGAAATACAAAGTAACATTGATTCGCTTAAAGGCAAGAAAATTGTTGTCTTCTGTAATAAAGGAATTCAGGCTGACCAGGCTATGGAAATCCTAAAGAAAAACGGTGTGGAGGCTTATGATGGCACCAGCTTGCAAAATGTAAAAGCAATTCAGGACGAAAAACAGTCCGGAAAATAAAATACTCTACCATTAAGACTCATTTCCTCAATTTTAATGGTTCAAATAAAAAAACAAAACTATGTCACAAAAGTTTCAAGAAATCATTAATTCAGAAAGACCTGTACTTATTGACTTTTTTGCCACATGGTGCCAGCCGTGTAAAGTACAGTCATCCGTGTTGAATACCGTAAAGGAAAATATAGGTGAAGGAGCCAGAATTATCAAAGTAGATGTGGACCAATATCCTGCTTTAGCCGCTCAATATGGTGTGCGCGGGGTCCCGACTCTGGCAGTCTTCAAGAACGGAGAACTTTTATGGAAAGAAAGCGGTGTACACGATGTAAATACACTCACGGAGCTGCTAAAACAATATTCTTAAACTGTGATTTTCACAGTTTTCCCTCCACAGATTTCACGGATTTACACAGATAATTGAGAATAGAATCCTTAGTAATTCGTGAAATCCATTGGGTTTTATAGTGAATTAATTTACTGATATGCTTTTACGGACAATTTTTCTCATACTCTTTTATGATTCCAATGTAAATTTCAGCCTGCCTATTTTGTATTTTCTCTCCAACGATATAAAATAATTTTTTAGTTTGCTCTCTATCTTTTTTTACTTCTTGTAAAGTCGTTTTATAAATTTCCTGATATTCTTTTTGTAACGTTTTATCTAAATGCTTTTCTTGCATCATTTCTTTCTCAAAAGAATTTAAATACTGATTAAATGGGCTACAATCTCCGGCAACAGCTCTAAAAGCATCAACGATATTTTCAATAGACGAACCCATCTTAGAGCTAAACTGACTTTTTTGTTTTACCGCCAAAATCGTGTAAGGTTCACCCCTTTTTTGGATATAAAAATTTGAATGGGTGTAATAGCATGCATTCAAACCCATACACTCAAATACATTTGAGCTGTATAACTTAATTTTACCATCATAGAGTAAATATTCGAAAGTTTCGGCTGTATCATTGGAAAAATTTCCTTTCTTATCTACCGTTTTAACTTTAATTTTTTCCTGAATTTGAGAAGTTTCATCACCATTATAATAAATAATTTTTCTTACCTCTTTAGAATTTATTTCTTTTCTTTTCTCATCTGCCGTTGTCGTATATTGAAATGCAGATATTCTGTTGTGGACTATTATTTGTCCCACATTAATAGTTTTAGTAACTGCCTCAACTGAGTTTGCTTTAAATGAAGATCCGTCTTCCAAATGAAATTCAGCAATATTATTTTCTTGATTACGCTTATTTTCCTGCGCATTCATAACCAAATTCAAAATACAGAAGGCAACAAACAGTAATTTTTTATTCATATATGTTATCTTTTCTAATTATATGATTAAAATTAAAAAAAACTCACAATATGTTGTTGAAAAATTAAAAAAAATATCTCAATCATTCAATAAAAATCAAGCTACTATTATTTTAACTTTCGAATTATTTAATTTTGATCTCAAAATCATCTCTATCATTTAAAAACTGAAAATGATTTCTAAAACTTTTCAATTCTTGAATATCTAATTCTGCAGAAATGATATTACCATTCTTTTTTGAAATCTCCTTTCCATCTGCAAAAAAGCAATGGGAGCTTTCCTGGTAAAAAAGATTATTTCCATCTGTTCCAATTCTATTTAAGCCAAAAACAAAAGCCAGGTTTTCGATTGCTCTGGCCTTTAACAGATGCTCCCAGGCTTCTACCCTCTTTTCAGGCCAATTGGCAACATACAAAACAGCATCATAATCATCATTATTTCTTGCAAAGACCGGAAAACGAAGGTCATAACAGACCTGCAATAAAATCCTGAATCCTTTATAATTTACAACGACTCTTTTATTTCCCGGCGAATACACCTGATCTTCTCCTGAAAAAGAAAACAAATGTCTTTTATCATAGAATATGGTTTCGGAATCAGGCCGTACGAAGTACATTCTATTGTAAAACCTTCCCTCCTCTTCTATGGGAGCACTCCCACAAATGGCTGCATTCTTTTCTTTTGAGAACTTTTTCAGAAACTCCAGAGATTCTTCATTTCTATCCGAAACTTCAGCAGCATCCATACAGAAACCGGTAGAGAACATTTCAGGAAGCAGGAAAATATCAGCATCCACATCTTTAAACTGGTTTTCGATCAATTGAAAATTTTTGTCTTTATTTTTCCAGACAATATCTAAATTAAGTCCTGCAATTCTCATAAACTTTGTTAAATAACTTCAATAAAAATACGATTTTCCAATGATTTCGGTTCTATTTTTGATGAGGATATTTTCATTATTATCATTTAATAAAAGTAAAGTTTATGAAGAAATTGTTTTTTGTGTTGATGATCGCTTTTTTCGGAACGGCAGCCAACGCGCAGGCGTACACCGGTAAAGGCGACCAAAAGATTCAGCTGGGACTGAGTGCTTGGGGATACGGAACCGGGGTTACGGGAACTTATGATTACGGCTTGAATAAGCTGATATCTGTTGGTGCCGGGCTTAATGCTTATTTTGGAGATTATAAGGATCATGATAAGGACAACCGTGTTTTTGTATTCGGGAGACTGAATTTTCATCTCCAGGAAGCACTTGACCTGCCTTCTAAATGGGATATCTATCCTGGGGTTGATCTTGGGGTACTCGGTAAAGATTTTGGTATTGGAGCACACATCGGAGCCCGTTACTTTTTCACGGAGAAAGTGGGTGTTTTTGCAGAAGTCGGCAACAACGGCAGCATAGGGGTTTCTTTCAATCTGTAAGATTCTTTAAATATATGACAAAGCTTCTCATTTAGAGGGGCTTTTTTATTTGGCATAGTTTTGATAATTGTTACCTTTGCAAATTAAAATCTAAAAATTATTAATGGAATTAGCAATCAAGATTTTCCAGTTCATACTAAGTATTTCTATTTTAGTGGTTCTTCATGAGCTTGGACACTTTTTACCGGCAAAATGGTTTAAGACCAGAGCTGAGAAATTCTTCCTGTTTTTCGATCCATGGTTTTCTATCTTCTCCATGAAGAAGATCAACGGAAAATGGCAGTATAAATTTCTTTCGAAAAACCTTCCGGACACAGAAACTATCGTAGTAGACGGAAAAGAGACAGAAGTTCCTATCGATATATCAAAACTTTCAGACAACGACTGGAGAAAGCATCCTGAACAGACAAAATACGGAATCGGATGGCTTCCTTTCGGCGGCTATGTGAAAATTGCTGGGATGATCGATGAAAGCATGGATAAAGAACAGATGAAAAAACCTGCGCAATCATGGGAATTCAGATCCAAACCGGCATGGCAGAGGCTGATCATCATGTTGGGAGGAGTTACTGTTAACTTTTTTTTAGCTTGGGTTATTTTTGGATGTCTTTCCTATTTCAACGGTGAGACTTCTTTCGATACGACCAAAGTGGATACCCCAATGCATTATACCAATATTGCAAAAGAAATGGGTTTTGAAGATGGCGATAAAATCTTAAAGGTAGACGGAAAGGTTCAGAACAACCTGGATAAACTGTCTTTAGATATTTTATTAAGTGACCAGGTAACCGTTTTGAGAAAAGGAAAAGAGGTTACTTTTAACACAGACGATGATGGGAAAGCACTTGCTTTTAAAGATGAAAACCCAAGAGCATTCCTAACTCCAAGATATGCCCCTGTAATTGACACGATCGTGAATCCTAAAACCGCTGAAGCAGGGTTAAAAATAGGTGATCAGGTGGTTTCGGTAAACGGCCAGAAAATTAATTATTATGATGAACTTCAGGGCGTTGTTATAAAAAATGCAGGCAAGGCTATTAATATGGAGGTATTAAGAGCTGGCGCTGTACAGCCGCTAAGTCTTGAAGTTTCCAAGGAAGGAACTTTAGGAATAGCTTCTTACAAGCAGCTTCAAAAGTATGTTGCTACTGAGAATTTCACTATGATGCAATCCATCGGAAGAGGATTTACCAGAAGTATCGAAAGTCTTACGTACCAGGTGAAGCAGTTTAAACTGGTATTCAACAAGAAAGTTCAGGGATATAAAAAAGTAGGTGGACCACTGGCGATCATCAAAAATATGCCGGTACAGAAATCTAAAGACGGAGCTGTATCTATTAACTGGAGTATGTTCTGGAGTTTTACGGCTATGTTCTCTGTTTGGTTGGCATTCCTGAACCTTATTCCTATTCCGGGACTTGATGGAGGGCACGTTTTATTTACTTTGTGGGAGGTGATTACGGGGAAACCTGTTCCTCAGAAAGTATTGGAAAATGCACAGATGATCGGGGTTATCTTCCTGTTAGGATTGATGTTACTGATCTTCGGAAGTGATATCTTTAAAGCACTTACGGGCAGCTTATAATTTTTTTGAATTTTTTTCTAAAAAATATTTGTACGGTATAAATATTCGTCCTATATTTGCACCACTTAAAACAAAGGACATTCCTCCTTAGCTCAGTTGGTTAGAGCATCTGACTGTTAATCAGAGGGTCGCTGGTTCGAGCCCAGCAGGAGGAGCAAAAAGACTTACAGAAATGTAGGTCTTTTTTTTTGCATACATTTTGCTTGATGGATGTTAAAATATGTAATAAATAACTGCAATGCCTTACTTATCCCGGATTTATTTAAAAGATAATCTCCCGGAAGATTTCCCTTTCAATCTTCCTTTTCTAAGCAATGGCTTAGATTTAAAATTCAAAAGCAATGTCACCTTTTTTGTTGGCGAAAACGGCATCGGAAAGTCTACATTACTGGAAGCCATTGCAGAAAAATGTGATTTCAATGTATCGGGAGGCAGCAGAAATCACAATTACAATTTCCACAAAACAGAATCGGGACTGTCCGACCACCTTACCCTGTCGTGGAAAACCAAAACCGGCCAAGGATTCTTTATGAGAGCTGAAAGCTTTTTCAACTTTGCAACCTACATCGATGAAGTTGCCGAAGAAGACAGAAGCGTTCTGAATGCCTATGGAGGAAAATCCTTACATCAGCAATCCCACGGTGAGGCTTTTCTTTCTTTATTTCACAATCATTTCCAGAATGGCCTTTATATCCTTGACGAACCTGAATCTGCACTTTCTCCACAAAGGCAATTATCATTATTATCCGTCATTCACAAATTGGAAAAAGCGGGAAAGGCACAGTTTATTATTTCCAGTCATTCTCCAATTCTGATGAGTTATCCCGGTGCTGAAATTTATTTGCTGGATGACCAAATTCAACACGTCCATTACAAGGAAACAGAACATTACCAATTAACAAAGAATTTTTTAGAATCCCCGGAACACTATTTCCGGCATTTATTTGAAGATGATTAAAGTTAATCTAAAAGTTGCTGAAATATTTGTTGCTGAAATTCAACATTTTTAGTTAAAAATAGCCGTTAATTAGGGATAAAATTTGCCTGATATTAATATTCCTTTTATATTTGCAACACCTTAAACAAAGGAAAATTCCTCCTTAGCTCAGTTGGTTAGAGCATCTGACTGTTAATCAGAGGGTCGCTGGTTCGAGCCCAGCAGGAGGAGCAAAAAAGACTTACAGAAATGTAGGTCTTTTTTTATGCCTTTATTTTAAATACCCAACCTTTTCATTTTAGAATACAGGATTCTCTTCCCTATCATTAATATCCTTAGAACAGCATCTTAACTCAACAGTTTTCCACAAAATAACCAATATATTAGTAACATCCTTTATTCCGTACTATGAGCAGAAAATATACATTCGCTTTTATTTGTGGAAAAAACTTCAAAGGCATTAATAACTTATTGATTATAAAATAAATAAAATTGTTAATAACCTGTGGAAA
Organism: Chryseobacterium lathyri; assembly: GCF_030812195.1. Taxonomy (GTDB): domain Bacteria; phylum Bacteroidota; class Bacteroidia; order Flavobacteriales; family Weeksellaceae; genus Chryseobacterium; species Chryseobacterium lathyri_A. The sequence continues at coordinate 874,221 of NZ_JAUSSF010000002.1, read as the reverse complement.
AAACATTAGTACAAAATGGAAAACAAATAATAAGCTGTGAAGAATATGTGAATAATTTATCGGAAACTTGTTAAAAGCCTGTTGATAATGCTTTAAAAGCCATGAATAAATTGTGGAAAAACTGTGAATGAAAAAAATAAAAATATCTGATTCATTTACATTTTTTAATTTTAATCTTGCCCTTAAACAAAGTTATCCTTTTGCAAAATCTGCTATTATCAGCAGATTATTTACCATAGCCTTTTACTGTTATTTTTGTTACATTTGTAGTTTTATGAATTTTAATAGAAAACGTTAAAAAAAATGATCTTTTTTAAATAAACAGCACGCTTTTTGTTTGTGCTAATTGCTTGAAGAAACAAATGATGTTAAATAACAACTCTAAATATTATAATCTCTTCTTTCTGTTTTTTATATCCTGCCTGGCATATGCCCAAAACACAGCAAACGGAAGAATTGTAGATGCAAAAACCAATAAAGAAATTACCGGCGTAGATGTCTTTATTAATGATAATACTGAACCTTTTTTAAAAACTTCCCTTGGAAGCTTTAGTGTTCAGTCGGACAGCATTATTTATAAACTGAAATTTTCAAAAAAGAATTATTCTACCGAAATCATTACCATTACTCCTGAAAATGCAGCCAATGTATTTGTAAAGCTTTCGCAGGAAAAAGTAAGCACAATTGGCGAAATCGTTATCCATAACGAAAAAACCAAATACAAAAACAAAAAAGAAAATCCCGCTTATGCTATTATGCAGGAAGTATGGAAAAGAAAACGTAATAATGGCTTAGAGAAATTTGACACCTATACTTATAAAGAGTACGAGAAAATCCAGTTTGATGCGAATAACCTGGACAGCGCTTTTATGAGTAAGAAGATCTTCAATAAGCTTGATTTCATTTTTGATTACGCAGATTCCACAGCTAGCGGAAAGATTGGACTCCCTATTTTCCTGAATGAATCCATTTATGAAAATTTTGGAGAAAACAAACCTGGAAAAAAGACAAAAAGATTACTGGTTGCCCAAAAAACATCAGGCTTTCAGGATAACCAGGTAATTACCATTACTGCAAAAAATCTCTACCGCGATATTAATATCTATGATAACACGTTAAATTATTTTGACATAGGATTCCCAAGCCCAGTCGGCTCAAATGGGTTCAGTACCTATGACTATAATTTAACAGATACAATCTCTATTCACGGCGAGAACGCCTACAAGATAAGATACCAACCCAAGAGGAAAGACGTTTTAGCCTTCCAGGGTTATCTTTATATTGACACAGATAGCTATGCTGTTTTAGGGGCTACTTTAAAATCTACGCAGAAGATTAACGTTAACTTTATCAATAGTATTTCCACAGAATTGGAATACGACAATCCCGATGAAAATACATTTCTTCCTAAAAAATTCATTACAGAAATAGAGCTTACTCCTTTCGCAAAAAAGAGGACCTCTAAAAGTATTATAGCAAAACGGTCAGTCGACTATTCTCAATATGAATTCAATAAGCCTCTCGATGATAAAATATTCACGCGGAAACAGGAAGAGTACGACGACAAATTTGTCGACAAAGATGATGCCTACTGGGTAAAAGCAAGACCTGACTCACTGTCAAAATCTGAACAGGGTGTCTATGAAATGCTTGATAAGCTTCAGCAGACTCCAAAATTCAACCGTATCGTCAAAATCTACGAAACACTGGCATCAGGATATTATAACGCTTTTAAAGGCATTGATATAGGTCCTATTTTCTCAATTTACGGTAAAAATGAAGTGGAAGGCGACAGAATACGACTGGGAGCAAGAACCTACTTTGGACAAAATGATCCTTGGAGGGTTCAGTTTTATACCGCTTACGGATTTAAAGACGAAAAGGTTAAATACGGAGCGGAAGCCCGCTACATGTTCAACAGGGTGAACAGGTTCATGATCGGGGCCGGAACAAAAAGAGATATTGAACAATTAGGTGTACAACTTACTACCGATGACGGAATTATGGCGCGTACCTTTGCTTCTTCTACCCTTTTTGCAAGAGGAGAAAACGCTTCTTTGAGTTCTATAAACAAGACCAATATTTTTGCTTCCATTGAGCCCTGGAAAAACTTCCAGGTAAGAGTAGACGGAACATTACAAAGTATAAAATCTGCAAACCCGGATAAATTCAGTTTAATGTATTACCGTAATGGAGATTTGAGAAAAACGCTTAATGACTCCCACGTTACTTTAAGCTTAATTGCAAGACCTGGAGCAAAGTTCTCTCAGACAGGAGTTGACCGTTACGAACACGGAACACTGGCGCCTACTATTATCCTGAAATACACAAGAGGTATCGAGGGTCTTTTCAACGGTGATTTCAACTATAACAGACTTCAGTTCATGTTCTACAAACCAATACTGATCGGAAGCTGGGGCAAGACCATTGTTAACTTTGAAGCAGGAAAAACTTTTGACACAGTTCCTCTGGCCCTTCAGAATGTAATCCCGGGAAACCAGTCTTACAGCTTGGCGCAGAATACATTTTCACAGCTTAATTACTATGAATTTGTAGCAGACACCTACTCAACGCTTCATCTTGAGCATCATTTCAACGGGAAAATACTTTCTTTCATTCCTTTGATCAAGAAGCTGAAACTAAGGGAAATCGCATTTATCAGAACAGCTTACGGAACTTTAAGTGATGCCTCTAAATCCATTAATGTGGAGGGCTTCAAATATTCAGCCCCTAGCGAGCAGATCTACTTTGAATACGGATTCGGAATTGAAAATATTGGAATCGGGAACCTTAGGATATTCAGGGTAGATTTTAACTGGCGAGGAAACTATCTCGACAGACCTGATATTTCAACTTTTGGAATAAAAGCAGGATTCCAGGTAGGATTTTAAAATACAGCTCTTTGTCTAATCGACAAGGAGTTTTTTTTAATTAATGAAATTACAGATGGGCTGGATCAAAAAGGAAGGCTTAAAACTTTTAAACAGTATACTCTTTTAAAACAAAAACCTCGGCGCTGCCGAGGTTTACTTTTTTCAATAACTTATTTATTCTAACATGCACATGGGTCCGGATCCATAATCATGTTACGACACATCAATCTCTGTTGTGGAGTCCATGTGCACCATTCTACACAGGTAGTTGCAGGAGGAGGACATGCTAAAGCACCACCATCTACTGTTCTCAGTTGTTTTTTTGATAGCTTTCTTAAATTTTTCATGGTATTTTGTTTTAATTTGTTGCCTACTCTATCTGCTTTTCGGCATCCGCAAATGATTTGTTATTTGATAGTTAACAAATATATAAATATTTCACTAAAACAAGAATATTAGCGAAAATATTTTTCTTTTAACAGAATTAAGCAAAAAAAAACCTCAGCCAATGGCTGAGGTCTAGATTTTATAAAACGCTTAAATAATTATGCGTTCGGCTCTACAGATACAAAAGATCTGTTGTTTGCTTTCTTTCTGAAAACTACTTTACCGTCTACTAATGCAAACAAAGTATGGTCTTTACCCATTCCCACGTTTTCACCCGGGTGGTGTTGCGTACCTCTCTGTCTGATAATAATATTTCCGGCAATAGCTTCTTGTCCACCGAAAATCTTCACACCTAATCTCTTAGAGTGAGACTCTCTACCGTTCTTGGAACTACCGACTCCTTTCTTGTGTGCCATTTTATTACTGGATTATTTGTTAAGTGCTTTAAATTGATCAATATTCTTAACGATAGCAGCATCCACTTCTTCGTGAGTAAGAACATTCTTTTCTAATTCAACTTTAACCGCTTTACCTAAAGTAATTAAAGTTTCTCTGTTTTCTTTAGACTGAGACAGGTTGTTTTTCTTTAAGTGATAGTTCAGTTCGTGATCTTCACCAAAGTTAACTGTTGCGTTGTCTGAAAGAACTTCAGCTTTTACAGTTTCTTTTTTAGCAGCTTTCTTAGTACTTCCGTCAAAACCAGTGATACCAGTGATTTTAATTTGAGTTAAAGATTGTCTGTGACCGTTTTTTACCTGATAACCTTTTCTTCTTTTCTTTTTGAAAACGATTACTTTATCAGCTTTTACGTGATCTAGGATCTCTGCATCTACAGTGATTCCGTTTACAGCTGGGGCGCCAACAGTGATTGAACCGTTTACAGTAAGAAGAATTTTGTCAAAAGAAACTTTGTCTCCTTTTTCTCCTTTTAAACGGTTTACAAACAACTTCTGGTCTTGCTCAACTTTGTATTGAAGCCCTGCTATTTCTACAATTGCAAACATTGTTTATAAATTTTTAGTTATTTCGAGGTGCAAATATATGAATAAAATTCTAAATACCTTACAATCAGTACCGTGTTTTTTTAGCAAATATACAGTAAAAAATCATTTCACTATATTTTGAATAATTTTTAGCATTAATATGCTCATAGTTAAGAGATAATTTTATACCTTCGTTATCACCAAAAAATATTTTATATGAAAAGAAACTTTAAATTCTGCTTATTAGCAGGAGCCATTGCCGCTTTTTCATTATCAGCGTGCCGTGATGACAAAATGGAAGAATCTGCTCTTCCTGAATCTCAATCTGCAAGTGCAAAGATCGAACAACCCGGGGAACTTCAAAAAAGCTGCTCTTATGTAGATCAGTACTGGAGTTCAACCGCAGTACTTAAAACCGGTCTTCAGAACACAGCAGATACCAACTTTATGAATTCCCAAATGACTAAAATCGCCAGTCTGTGGGGAAGAAGCAACCCAACTCTTCGTTTTGTAGACGACCCTTCCAACTTCAATTCTACCTATAATGCGATCTCTTATTCTACAGGGAAAATTTATTATGGTTATGCAATCTATGCAGATGCAAAGAATAAAGGAGGAGATATTGTGAATGCCATGATCCTTGCTCATGAATACGGGCACCAGCTACAGTACATTTTCGGCCTTCCGACTGTAAATGAATCTACAGCAAGGCCAAACGAACTGGAAGCTGACGGTTTCGCAGGATATTATTTAAGAAGGCCAAACGGATACAACAAAACCAGTTTTGCTGAAATTGCTGCAGCCTACGAATTTGCACAGAGTATCGGTGATTATCAGACTACCAGCGCCAATCACCACGGAACGCCTCCTCAAAGAAGATCTGCCGTACGTTTAGGCTTCCTTCTTGGACAGTACGATCTTAATGCAGCCAACTTTGATTATAATTTCTTCTACTATTATCAGGGCGTGTTAAACGGAACGTATAAAATGGGTAAAAACACTATGAATCCTGAGATCGATGCTTATATGAGCCAGTATATCGATGAACTTAGAAAGATCCAAACCGGAGAAATTTCTGAAGAAGAATTTAAACAACTTAAATAACATTCATTTTTAGCATATTTAACAAAGGAGACAGACAGCAATGTTCTGTCTCTTTTAGTTTATTTGATAAATATCCCAAAGTTTATTTACTTTTGAACCATATCCTACAACAAATGAACAGAGATCTCTACATTGATTTTGCCAAGGGAATGGCAACCCTTTCCATTATATTCATCCATACCGCTTTTTGGTCGGGGCAGTTTTATATTCCTGCCGAGGTCAGGGTATTTTCCCTGGTATTTGATGTGGCTCTCTTTTATGCTTTAAGCGGAATTACTTCAGGATCGAACATCGAGAAAACATTCTACAGGTTATTAAAACTTCAGATCACTTATATGATCTTTGTAACATTTCTGTTCTTTCTGGATTATTTTTTCAAGGTTTTCGGATTAACGTTCTTTTCCATGGAATGGCTGCAGAATTTCTATTCAACATTTGGGTCAAAATATGCAGCAACCAGCGTATCCGATATTCCGCAATGGCAAAATCTGGGGAACTGGTACCTTCATCAGTACACTAACGCAGATACTTTTCCGGTTGTCATGGGTAGCTTCTGGTATCTGAAAGTATATTTCATTCTGGCAGTTTTCGGAGTGCTGATCTTAAGATTCTTCCCAAAACATGTCAACTGGTTTATAGGACTATGCCTGGCTCTGACTCTAATATTCAATGTTTTTCCGGAATATTATCCCGGAGGACAGGTGGGTTATGTTGCTTTTTATCTTGCTATCTTTTTAATTGCCAACAGAATGCGTGATAAAAAAATTCCCGAAAGAGTAATCCCCGTCTTATATGTGATAGTTGCAGCAGCCTTGATCTGGATGTTCTGGTATTACGGAAATGAGATTTTCTACAAAATCAATAAAAATAAATTCCCGCCAAAAATTCCTTATATCATTTGGTCACTGTTTTCATTAACGACATTATTTGTGCTCTATAACAGGTTAAAAATCACAAAAGAAAATTTCGTAACCCACATTGGTAAGAATGCTATATTCTTTTATTTCGCCCAGGGGTTAAGCTCATCTCTGGTATACTTCATTGTGGTTACTTTACAGGAAAATATGCCGTGGTGGCTGCTCATGATCTTTATTTATATAGTGAATGTCGTTTTAGCGTTCATCATTGCAGCAGGATTAAAAAGAACAGATAATCTTGGTTGGAAAATCTTAGAGTTCTTAAGGAGAAAAACAGCTTCTTAACACTTTAATCCTCAATTTGAAATAAAATAATTTTTCTTATCGCAATTTATTTTAATTTTACAGAAAATTCAAGGCATGTTTAAGTTGAAACTTCCCACTGATCCAAGATGGGCGAATATTGCAGAAGAAAACATTGAAGAAATTTTAACGGATCATGCGTGGTGTGAGCAGAAAGCAGCAACTAATGCTATCGGTTTAATCACTATGCTTCCTGAATATCCTGAAATTGTTACTGAGCTTCTCGCCATTGCGCAGGAAGAGCTTGATCATTTTAATCAGGTACATGAGATTATTAAAAAAAGAGGTTTTGTCTTTGGAAGGCCAAGAAAAGATGATTATGTGAATGAACTGGCTAAGTTTATCATCCAGGGGAGCAGAGAAGATCTAATTGTAGATAAAATGCTTTTTGCCGCTATGATAGAAGCCAGAAGCTGCGAAAGATTTAAAGTTCTTACTGAAAACATTAAAGATGAAGAGCTTAAGACATTTTATAAAGAGCTTATGATCTCAGAAGCAAACCATTATACAACATTTATAGGATTTGCTAGACAGCTTGGAAATCCCGAAAAAGTAAACAAGCGCTGGGATGCGTGGCTGGAATATGAAGCCAATATCATTAAATCTTACGGAAACAAAGAAACAATCCACGGTTAAAATAAAAAAGTAAAGAATCCACGTTGAAAAAACTGACCTTCGAAAATATTGCCAACTTTTTCCTGAAAAATTTCTTTCAGGGGCTGGTTATTATTGGACCCATCGGGCTTACCATCTTTGTGATCTGGTATGTTGTCAGCGCTGTTGACAACATTATTCCTTCTGTTGCAAAAGAGATCCCGGGTCTGGTTTTTGTTTCAACGATACTTATCACAGCAGTTCTGGGCTATCTCGGAAATAAATTTGTAGTCGGGAAATTCTTTTTTGACACGATGGACAGCCTTCTGGAAAAAATTCCGGGAGTAAAGCATATTTATACCCCTACAAAAGACGTCATGTCATCATTTGTGGGAGACAAAAAGAAATTCAATGATCCTGTCTGGGTAAAGACGAATGAAAATCCAGAGATCTGGAGAATCGGCTTTCTGACCCAAAAAGAAATGTCGGACGTTGAAAAGCACAATTACGTAGCTGTATACCTGCCCCATTCCTATGCTATTTCAGGCTGGGTAATTGTTACTGAAGAAAAAAACATCAAACCTGTAGTGGGAATGACTGCAGCTTCTGCCATGAAGTTTGCAGTAAGTGGCGGTGTCGCAGGGTTCCATTCTGACGACAACATCTTTAAAGCTCCTGAATAATTCTACCTTTCTCCTCTTCCAATCATAGCACATCTGGCTATTGTTCTTTATTCTACTCAAATATTATGTTAACCAAAAAAAATCATTTTGGACATTTTTACCTATCTATTTTTAATATTTAATTTACTTAATTCAAACAACAATAATATGAACAAAAATCCTCTTCTAAATTGCGATCCGGAAAAAGGTATATGTGAAATACTAGAGACACAAGACTCAGAATATTCTGCAGAGCAGCTTCAGGGCACTAAAGATAAAATCACCATTATTTACTATACAGATCCTATCTGCTCTTCCTGCTGGGGAATTGAAGCTCAGCTGAGAAAAATGAAGCTAGAATACGGCAATGCTGTAGAAATAGATTACAGAATGGGAGGACTTTTACCGTCATGGGATATTTACAATTCCGGAGGGATCAGTAAGCCAAGTGATGTTGCCGGCCATTGGGAAGAGGTAAGCCCATATTATAAGATGCCTATTGAAGGAGGAGTCTGGCTGACAGATCCGTTAAATTCTTCCTATCCGCCATCTATTGCTTTTAAAGCAGCACAAATGCAGGATAAGAAGAAAGCTGTAGATTACATGAGAATTACCCGTGAAATGGTTTTTCTTGATAAATTAAATATCACAAAATCAGAACATCTGGAAAAAGCAGCAGAAATGGCGGGATTAGATGTGGCACAGTGGAAAGAGGATTATGAATCCAAGGCTCAGATTGAATTCAAAAAAGACCTTGACCTCGGAAGACAGCTTGGGGTAAGAGGATTCCCTACCTTGATCTTTACCAAAGATGATGAAATCTTAGACATTCTCTACGGTTTCAAACCCTATACAGATTTTGAGCGCAGAATAACAAAAATAAGTCCCGACGCAAAAAAACAGGAATATTCTACAGAACCTGACGAATTATTTGCAATTTATCCTACTTTAACCACTCAGGAATTTGCTGTTCTCTCCAATATCTCTTTCGATAAAGCATTTGATACACTTCAGAAACTGACTGAAGAAAACAAAGTCTCCCGCAAAAAATACAAAAACGGAGATCTTTGGATTTTTAATAAAAACTAATAACACTATTTAAAACTAATAAGGATGTACAAAGTTGCAATCATAGGAGCGGGAGTTTCCGGATTGAGTATGGCAAATTATTTGGAAAAAAATAATATTGACTACCATATCTATGAAAGAAGAACTCAAAATGACCTGAAGGGACACGGATTTATTCTTCCCAAAGAAGGCATTGAATACCTTTCCAACATCATTAATATTGATGATCTCTACAAAAAAGGACAGTTTTTAAAAAAATATCTTCACTACCACCAGAATGGCGAGATCCTTTCCGAAAAAGACCTTGAAGATGTTTTTGTGGTTTCAAGAAGTACCCTGATAGAGATTTTGGCTGAAGGCATTCCCTCCGACAAAATATCATATGATACAACAGTCACCCTGAATGGTTTTTCTGACGGAAAATCCTGTATAACCCTCAATGACGGTACGCCTTTGGAAGCCGATATGGTTATAGCTTCAGACGGTTCAAGAAGCAGAATCAGAAGAAAAATTTTTGAGGATGAAAAAATGAAAGCCGTTTTAGAGAATGAGGTGGTCAATATTATCGAAAACGAAGAAATTGCCAGCAGGCTTGAAAATAATTTTTTAAAATTCCACCATGAAGACGGCGGGCTTACTTTCGGAGTATTGAAGCTTTCCTCTACAAAAATATTATGGTACTGCCAGTTTGATATAACCAAATTTTTCATCAATGAAGATTATACGCCGGACTGCATCAAACAGTTCATCGTAGATAATTTCGGAGACTGGAATCCTCTTATCTCTTCGATCATCAATGATTCCAGCTATGAAAACGCCCACATATGGAGGGTGTATGAATTGGAAAAGCTTAATCCTTTTTATCACGAAAACATTGTATTCATAGGAGATGCAGCTCATCCTCTGATTCCTTTTACAAGTCAGGGCGTTACTTCGGCTCTAAAAGATTCTTATGTTTTAACAAATCTCTTACTGGAAGGAAACAATCTCCCGGAAACTTTTCAAAAATATGAAGAAGAAAGAAAAGCGGAAATTGAGATCCACATCAAAAACGGAAGAACATTACTGAACCAGTTCCTGCTGCCATTAAATGAGCAGCAAAAAAACACCTTACCAATTTCATACAAATAAAATGTTTACAAATAAAGATATCAATTTCGAAGCCCTGAAAAGAAAAGCGTATAACGGAAGATGGGCAACTCTGGAAAACGGGATTATTCCTTTAACAGCAGCAGATCCGGATTTCAGAATGTCTCCCGAGATCGAACAGGGAATTATTGAATATATTAAAGACGGATACCTGAGCTATGGTCCGTTTTCGGGAATTCCGGAATTCAAGAAAAGCGTTGCAAAACACTTCAATACGGAAAAGAACGGAAGCTTCACGCCAGAAAATATTCTAGCCGTGAACAGTGCCGCCCAAGGGATGTTTCTGATTGCCAAATATGTTTTAGGCCCAGGAGATGAAGCTATTATTTTCGACCCGGTGGATTTCCTGTTCAAAAAAACAGTGGAAGCGGCAGGTGGAAACATCAGATTATGCCCTGTAGATTCTAAAACAGGAGAGATCGATCTTGAAATACTGACTTCTTTAATCTCACCAAAAACAAAGCTGATCAGCATCTGTAATCCTCACAATCCGGTAGGAAGGGTTTATTCAAAAGAGATTTTAATAAAAATTTCCGAAATAGCTGAAGCTCACGATTTATGGGTAATGAGTGACGAGATCTGGAGTGATATTGTTTATGACAAAAAAGAATTCAATACTTATTCTTCAGTGTCAGAAGCGGCAAAAAAGAAAAGCTTTACCGTTTTTGGATTTTCAAAATCATTCGGAATTGCCGGTTTAAGAATTGGAGCTGTTTTATGTAATGATCAAGAGCTTTTGGATGATTTTACAGAAAAATCCCAATTCAATTCTACCATTGAGGGTGTTTCTACCTTATCTCAAATTGCAGCAAGTGTGGCTATTGAAAAGGCCAAGCCCTGGTTTAATGACTTCCTTGATCATCTACAGCATAATAGGGATCTTGCCTATAGCATGCTGAGTAATTCCGGTATTTTAACCCCTAATTTACCGGAAGCAACCTTTGTTATTTTCCCAAAAATTGAAAATGGACTTTCAAGCGAAGCTTTTACCGGGCATGTTTTAAAAGAAGGAAAAGTAGCTGTTGTTCCTGGTTCTGAAAGATGGTTTGGAAAAGGTGCTGAAGGCCATATCAGGATCTGCTTTTCTACTTCCAGGGAAATTCTGGAGGAAGGACTCAACCGCATTATCAGAAGTTTTTAAAGTTAAAAATTTTCGTATTCTCTGTATTATTAATTAATTTTTTTCTTTACTCAATGAAAATTTAACGTAATTTAAATAATTCTTACACAATAGCATATTTTCGTATTGATTTAACAGTTAAATTCAATATTTTTGATACAATCACTAACTTAAATACGAAATATGAAATTGAAGTACACAAGTGTTCTTTTTTTGGGAACCGTATCCATGCTTTATTCTCAAAATACAAATGACACGATTTCCAAGGAATCAAAAATTGAGGAAGTTTCCATTACCGGTAGCCGGAATAAAAAAAGGACCGTTACCAACACTCCTGTTCCCGTTGATGTAATTGATATCAAACAGGTAAGCCAGTCGACGGGGCAGATAGAAGTGAACCAGCTTCTTCAGTTCAGTGCGCCATCCTTTAATTCCAATAAGCAGTCCGGATCAGACGGAGCTGATGCAACAGACCCCGCAACCCTTCGAGGGCTTGGGCCAGATCAGACCCTGCTTTTACTAAACGGAAAAAGGTATCATCAGTCATCACTGATCAATGTCTTTGGAACAAAAGGAAGAGGTAATACGGGATCAGATATGAACACCATTCCGATCGGGGCAATAAAAAGGATTGAAGTACTTCGCGACGGAGCCTCTGCACAATATGGATCTGACGCAATAGCCGGGGTTATCAATGTTATTCTTAATGACCGCAACCAGGGGTTTGAGGGTAATGCCTTTTATGGAATGAATCTTTTTAAAAGCCCGGGAAATAAAGATGTGGTATCGGATCATAAAGTAGACGGAACCACTTTCGATTTCAGCGGAAATCTGGGAACAAAAATAGGCAGCAAAGGAGGCTTTGGTAATTTCACTGTTGAATTTGTGAATAAAGACCGTACCATAAGAAATGCAAATCCTGAAAAGTATACGTCTCCGAGAGAAAGGTTTGGAGATGCAAAATCCCAGAATATTTATTTCTTCGGAAATGTAGAGCTTCCTCTGTCTGATGGCCTGAAGTTCTATTCCCGCCAAGGGTTTTCCTATCGTAAGACGAATGCTTATGCATGGACCAGAACTGCAGATGCAGATGGAAATATTCCTGAAGTGTATCCAAACGGTTTTAACCCTCTTCAAAATACCAGCATCACAGATTTTACTTTTGACAATGGCCTGAAATTTAAAGTTGCAGACTGGGATGTTGATTTTTACAACGCATTCGGAAGTAACAGATTTACTTATCAGATAGACAATACGATCAATGCCACTCTGGGAATAGAATCTCCCACAAGCTTTAATGCCGGCGGACATTCTCTTTTGCAGAATACGACAGGTTTTAATGCTTCAAAACAGTTTAAGGTATTGGAAGGTTTAAACGTTGCTTTAGGATCCGAATTCAGATACGAAGAGTTTGGGGTCATCAAAGGAGAAGAAGCATCGTATGCAATGTATGACGTTAACGGAAATATTGTAACGTCTGACACTCCCGCAGGCCTCCTTGTTACCAATCCATTATCCGGCGATGTGCGTCCCGGCGGCTCACAGGGTTTTCCGGGATATTCACAGGAATTTAATAAAAACAGGAATAATTTTGCTGCGTATGTAGACACTGAGCTGGATATCACCAAAGACTGGATGATCAGCGTGGCAGGAAGATTTGAAAACTACAGTGATTTCGGAAGCACTTTAAACGGTAAATTTGCGACGCGGTATGCCATTACTCCCCAATTTGCATTCAGAGGTTCCGTTTCTACAGGATTCAGGGCGCCTTCTCTGGCACAGAAGTATTACAGTCTTCAGTTTACAAACTTTCAAGAAGGAAACCTTGTAACGATACAGCTTGCAGCTAATGACAGTGACCTTGCACAAACAGTTGGAATTCCGCAATTAAAACAGGAAACTTCCTTGAATGGTAGTGCCGGATTCACTTTTAACACAGGAAAATTCACTGCAACAATTGACGGATATTACATTAAAGTAAAAGATCGTATAGTTTTGACAGGAAATTTCACCCAGGATGATGATGCTATAGGTCAAATTCTAGCCGATAATCATATCGACCAGGCTCAGTTTTTCACTAATGCAATAGATACCAGAACAAAAGGGGTTGATATTATCTTAAGCTACACTGAAAATATCGGTTCGGGAAAGCTTTCTGCTACTTTAGCCGGTAACTACAACGAAATGGAGATCACCAAGATAAACACCTCAGAAAAGTTAAAAGGAAAAGAAGATGTCTATCTGAGTGCGAGAGAAAGAGCGTTTATTCTCGCTTCAGCTCCTAAAACAAAGGTTAACCTGAATTTAAATTATAAAATCGATAAGTTCAATGCCAACCTTCAGCTGGTAAGATTTGATAAGGTAAAGCTGATAGGCTATGGCGGTGCAGATGACTACCAACTTTATGGCGCAAAAGTTACTACTGACCTGTCATTCGGCTATGAGTTTACCAAAAGCTTTAATCTTACAATCGGAAGTAAAAACCTTTTTAACCGCTATCCTACTCTTCAGACGGCACATGTAGATGGCAATACAGAATCCGGAGGTATCTTCGATCCTGTACAGATGGGTTTTGCGGGAAGACAGGCTTTCGCAAGACTTAATTTTAAGTTTTAAATAAGTATAAAGTGGCTGTATCAGCGTAAGAATAATCAACAGCTTGACTTTGTTGAAATAGTCTGCTGATACAGCCTCTTTTTATTTTTTAGAAATTTTATAGAGCTTCCCACTATCTGTCACCGCATACAGGCTGCCGTCCATTCCATCCAGCACATCTCTGAAACGTTCTTTTTGGTCAGCAAGAAGGCGTTCTTCGCCCACTACTTTATTATCTTTCATAACAATTCTGTTAATGTGCTCGCCACTCAGACATCCGATGATAAGATTTCCTTTCCATTCCTCAATATTTCCGGTATAAAAGGTCACTCCGCTTGGAGAGATCACAGGATCCCAGTAATAAACGGGCTGTTCTGTTCCTTCTTTTTGGGTTATACCATCTGCCACTTTGGCTCCGGAATATTCAATTCCATAGGTTACATCTCCCCAGCCATAGTTTTTTCCGGGCTGGATCAGATTGATCTCATCGCCGCCTCTCGGGCCCATTTCAACATCCCAAAGAGTGCCGTTCGGGTCTATTGCCATTCCCTGCGGATTTCTTATACCATAGGCATAAATTTCCGGCTTATATCCTTGTTTTCCAATAAAAGGATTCCCGGGAGCCGGTTTTCCATCTTTGGTAATTTTTAATATTTTCCCTAAATAATTATCTGTTTTCTGGGCATATACTCTTGTTTCTTTATCTGACCTCTCCCCGGTACTCACAAATAAATTTCCGTCCCTGTCAAAAGCCAGCCTGCTTCCATAATGCTTATCGCCATCATAGGAAGGTTCTGCACGGAAAATAACTTTAACTTCTGAAATACTTTTAAGATCTGCCGAGAGTTTTCCTTTCGCTACCGATGTCAGGTTTCCTTCACCAAACGGTTCTGAAAAACTGAAATAAATAATATTATTCGTCTTAAAATCCGGATCAAGGGCTACGTCCAGCATTCCTCCCTGCCCTTTCGAATCTACTTTTGGGAATCCTGTAATTTTGGAAACCTGTTTTCCATCAGCGGATACCACATTCATATGCCCATTTTTATCCGTAATAAGAAACTTTCCATCAGGAAGATTTATAATCCCCCAGGGCTTACCAAGGTCTTTATTAAGGATTTCAACTTTATAGGCTGTAGCGGTTTTTACAGCTTTAATCCTGGTCTGTCCTTTAAAGGCTGGTTTATAGTCCGTATTCGGCTTTTCGGTTTCTACACTGCCGTCGGCTCCTGTCTGCTGGGCATTAGCACTGTTTTTACTACATGAGCATAAAAGTAAAAAAATGCTGAGTGCCGATACATAAATTAGGTTGAATTTCATAGTATTGTAATTAGTGATAACAAAAATAATGGAAAAATAATGCCACAAAAATTTGCAGGTATAAATTTTAATTCTACATTTGTAGAACAAATTATAAAACTGTAGAATGAAAGAGATAAAATTAACCGATTCGGAAAAAAGCCTTATGGAAATTCTTTGGGAAAGGAAACGGATTTTCATGAAAGATATTCTTGATTCCTACCCGGAACCCAAACCTGCCGCTACCACCATCGCTACTCTGCTGAAAAGAATGCAGAATAAAGATCTGGTAGGCTATACATTGTATGGAAATTCCCGTGAATACTATCCAAAAGTAGAAAAAGGGGAATATTTCAATGAGGAAATGACCTCTATGATTGACCGTTTTTTCAATAGTTCGGTGACCCAGTTTGCATCATTCTTTACTTCCAATGCAAAATTAAGTCAGAAGCAGCTGAAAGAACTCCGTGACATAATCGATCAACAGATAAAAGAATAGAAATGTTCATTATTATTCTAAAAATACTGCTGTGCTCTTCTGCATTCATAGCTGTATATTACCTGTTTTTGGAAAAAGAAAAAATGTACCGGTTTAACAGGTTTTATTTGATTTTTTCTTTGGTTTTCTCCTATGTGATCCCATTCATTTCCATCACAGTACAGCCAACAAAAACAGAGAATAAGTCTAGGATCATATTTGAAGATACGGCACAGATCATCCCCATCCAGCCTTCCCAGGAAAGTTTTGACTGGACCAATATTATATGGCTCATCTATGGAACCGTTGCTCTTTTCCTTTTAATAAAAAGCACTCTGTCAATTATAGCTATCAAAAAAATACAGGGTAAAAAAATAATCTACCACAAATACAGGATTATGGTAACCCATGAAAACCTTCCTCCTTTTAGTTTTTGGAATACGATTTATTTAGGTGAGAGCTATATAAAAAATGATATGATTGATCCAAGGGTATTCCTGCATGAAAAAAACCATATTGACCAGAAACACAGCATAGATCTTATTTTTATGGATATCATGAAAATTTTCACATGGTTCAATCCAGTTCTTCTTATTTATAAAAAAGCGATCATCACCAACCATGAATTTCTTGCAGATGAAGCTGTTTTGAACAGCAGATACGATATTAAAGAGTACCAGAATTTGATTCTTGATGAGATTATCACTATCCAGAACCTGCCTTTTACTCATTCATTTAATTTTAACAATACCAAAAAACGATTTATTATGATGACAAAGAAAAAATCCAGATTCATTGTCCTGAAAAAAGCAGTAGGAATCACAGCTCTTATTGCAGCAACAGCTCTATTCGCAGAAAGGACATACGCAGTCAATCCTATTGCTACTTATCATCTTCAAAAAGCGAGCACAAGGACTGTAAAAAATGTGCAATCTCCTCAAGCCACTCTAATCACCTCTGATTATTTCGAAAAAATAAAAGAGAAGCCCAGCACCGCAATGGAATCCAAGAAGGAAAGCACAAAAACTGTTGCAGACACCATCTCTCCCCAAAAAACAGCTCTGTCGTCCAGCAATGAAGGTAAAAACACAAATACCAACATAAACTCTGACAAGAATTCTACCGAAGCAGAATATCCCGGCGGACTAGACGTTTTACGAAAAAAAGTTGGTCTTATGTTAGATACAAGCGTGCTTGAGCATAAAAAGGGTTTCATGAAATCAACCGCGTACATCCACATAGATGAAACAGGAAAAGCAACAAAGATAACAGCATCAGGAGATAATGAAATCTTCAACAATGAACTCATCAAAACAGCGACAGCTATAAGTACTGAAACAACATGGAAACCAGCTACCAGAGATGGAAAACCAATCGCAACGATCTATAAGCTTCCAGCCACAATGAGTTTCCAGTAAGATTAATTAACAAGCGCTATAAGTTTAGCGCTTTTTTTATTCCATATACCCTTATCGGATGAAAAATTTAAAATAGTCATCTTCAAATACTTTATGAAGGCTAAAAATTTCTTTCGTATTTTTGTTGTATACATCATTTCCTATGAATTTTAATCTTCAGTCAGAATATAAACCTACAGGCGACCAGCCACAAGCGATCGAAAAGCTTACCAAAGGCATTGAGATCGGCGAAAAATACCAGACCCTTCTTGGTGTAACGGGCTCCGGAAAAACATTTACTGTCGCCAATGTTGTGCAGAACGTACAGAAGCCTACACTGGTGCTTGCCCACAATAAAACTCTTGCAGCACAGTTATTCATGGAATTTAAGGAATTCTTCCCGGATAACGCCATTGAATATTTTGTCAGCTACTACGATTACTACCAGCCGGAAGCCTATATTGCGACAACCGGAACTTATATTGAAAAAGACCTGAGCATCAATGAAGAAGTCGAAAAACTGCGTCTTTCTGCAACAGCCAGCCTGCTTTCAGGAAGAAGAGATGTACTGATCGTAGCTTCTGTTTCATGTATTTACGGTATCGGAAACCCCTCAGAATTTCACAAATCACTAATCACATTAGCTATTGGAGAAAAAGTAACAAGAACCGCACTTCTCCACTCTTTAGTTAATGCATTATATGCCAGAACACTGGGTGATTTCCAGAGAGGAACGTTCCGAGTAAAAGGGGATGTTATTGATGTTTTCCCCGCATATGCTGACAATGCTGTGAGAATTCAGTTTTTTGGAGATGAAATCGAAAAAATCCAGAGTTTTGATCCTGTAAGTGGAAATGTGGAATCTAATTTTGACCAGATTCAAATTTATCCCGCGAATCTCTTCGTAACATCGAAGGAAACTCTAAACGGAGCCATCAGAAGCATTCAGGACGATATGGTAAAGCAGGTAGATTTCTTTAATTCAATTGAAAAGCCTTTGGAAGCTAAAAGGCTCCAGGAAAGAACAGAGCTAGATCTGGAAATGATTAAGGAACTGGGCTACTGCTCAGGGATTGAGAATTATTCAAGATATCTTGACGGAAGGCTTCCGGGCTCAAGGCCATTCTGCCTGATTGATTATTTTCCGAAAGACTTTTTAATGGTCATTGATGAAAGCCACGTTACCGTTCCACAGGTTCATGCCATGTACGGCGGGGACCGGAGCAGAAAGGAAGCCTTGGTGGAATACGGCTTCCGACTTCCGGCCGCCATGGACAACAGGCCTCTTAAATTTGAGGAATTTGAAGCCATGCAAAACCAGGTGATCTATGTTTCTGCAACGCCAGCAGATTATGAGCTGGAAAAAACAGGAGGCGCTTATATTGAGCAAATCATTCGTCCGACAGGTCTTCTGGATCCTATTATTGAGGTAAGACCAAGCCTGAACCAGATTGATGACCTAATGGAGGAGATTCAGAAAAGAGCAGATGCTGATGAAAGGGTGCTAGTCACTACTCTAACGAAGAAAATGGCCGAAGAACTTACCAAGTATTTTATGAAATTCGGGATCAGGACAAGATATATCCATTCAGATGTAGAAACGCTGGAACGTATTCAGATTATGCAGGACCTTCGTTTGGGACTTTTTGATGTGCTAATCGGAGTCAACCTGTTAAGAGAGGGGCTTGACCTTCCGGAAGTGTCTCTGGTAGCCATTCTGGACGCTGATAAAGAGGGAATGCTTAGAAGCCGAAGATCGATGATCCAGACGGTAGGACGTGCAGCAAGAAACATTAACGGGAAAGCCATCATGTATGCTGATAAGATTACAAAATCCATGCAGGCTGCCCTGGACGAGACGGAATACCGCCGTAATAAACAAATACAACATAATGAAGCTAACGGGCTTGTTCCTCAGGCCTTAAATAAAAAGATCTCAGAAAATCTTGTGGGAAGGAGTAAAGATTTTCCAGATCCAAAATACACCCAGAAAGAGATTCTTCAGAAAGCCGCCGAAACAAAAGCCAGCTATGGGGACAAAGACATTGAAAAAATCATTGGACAGAAGCAAAAAGAAATGGAAGCTGCCGCTAAAAATCTTGATTTCATAAAAGCAGCCAAGCTTAGGGACGAGATCGCAGCTTTGAAAGAATAATGATTAGGATACAATAACTAGGGGCGGCATCTTCGATGCCGTCTTTTAAAATCGCAATATGCCTATTCATGGTACATTGCAATTTTATTTTGTGGAAGTTTTCCGACATATTTCCGACATTCAAATTTCAAACCCTTCCAAAGAACACTACTGCAAATATACAAATACTATGCCCGAAATGACAAAATATTTGTATAGATTAATTATAGCATGAGAGACTTCTTAGCTCAAAAATCGCTCTACTCCCACATTTATAAAGTACCATTTTAGGTATATAGAAATAATAAAGAGATACACTCTTCCAATAGTGCAAATAGCTTGATTTCATATGCTTTTAGATATGTTGATAGTGAAAATTACATCTTGTTTGAGTGGTCTATCCTTGTAATTTCTCATTTAAGAAGCAATCTATTCCTCTGGCAAATTTTCTTGTTGAGAAACATTATCTAACTTTCTTTTATCCAAAATATATCCCAATGCTAAAGAATAATTTTGCATATTCTTGTAATCATTCTTCTTTTCATTGAAATTATCTCTAATAAACATTATCACAACAAAAAAAATTGGACTTATAAGCAATAACATGAGAAGAATTATTATTTTTTGCTCTTTACCTTCTTCAACTCCAATCGCCAACAAAATAAAGCTTAAAATGGAAATAAATGGAGCACCAAATGAAATAATTCCAGATAAATTAATTGGAAACTTAGGCATTGTAATATTGGCCAGCTCTTTATCATTTTGGTTTTTAAAAAACTCAATTTTCTTAGTTTGTAATCCTATACTAAAATTGTAAAGTTTATCAAACCAATAATATTTTAAAATTATTGAATCCCAATTTATCCCAAATAAAATTACTCCAAGCATGTTCTGTTTAAAATACCCAACCTTTTTTTTAACATTTCTAAAAAGCCTTATTCTTTCGTAAACAATAAACGCATAACATAGAACCAATGAGCCTGCTGTCAATTTAAAATGCCATTTATTGTATGTTTCTGATAGAGGAATGCTATTTTTCACGGTATCTTCTGCAAAAAAATACACACCTATACCTGTTGCTACTAAAAGTAAAATCAAAATCCCAAAATCAAAAAACACATTTTTTTTAATAGTGCTTAGATTTTTATAAATATTATTATCTCCTAGAAAGCGACTGTAATGTTCATGAAAATTCATTTCTTAAATATTTTTTCACAAAAATAATAATTAAGCAGAATTATTAATGACGTTTTTGACTTTCTGAACAGTTCCAATACTGATACTACAGATTTTTGCTGTATCTCTAATAGAATTCCCTTTCTTTAGGCTCTTAATCACTTCCTTATATTTAGAAAGAAAGTCATCTACACTCTCCATAGAACCTTTTTCACGCCCTTTATAAGTTCCACGAGCTTTGGCAAGTGCAATGCCTTCACGTTGACGTTCTAAAATGGCTTCTCGCTCCATTTCGGCTATATTAGCCATTACAGAAATTATGAGTTTGAATGCTTGATTCTCTTTCCCTTTGATAAGGCTTTCTATTCCTAGATTATCCACTTTAAGAATAACGCCCTTTTCTTTGAAGAATTCCAGAGTCGTAAGAATGTCATACAGGTTTCTTCCGAGCCTGTCAATAGAACTTACAGAAACGTAATTAATTTCTTCCCTCTCAATAGCCTTTATCAGTTCTTTTCCCTGTTCTCTATCCTTAAAGGGAGTAGAACCGCTTACTACATCAGTAAATATCTTTTCGCCCTTTGCCTGTCTCTCTTCCTGTCTTGCTATGTTCTGCGATCCAGTTGAAACTCTAATGTATCTTGCTTTCATATTGTAAATAGTTATAAAGCACCCTACAATTATGCAAGGTGCGAAGAATTGTTATCGTAATTAGTTTCGGAAATAATATCCGTTAGAACTCATATAATCATACATGATATGCCTTGCGGTTGCTTCCCAATCAATGTAAATGTAAGAAGGTAGGTTTTCTGGTATTGAGCCGTCTTGTTCTAAAGTAGCTTGTGCAAAGTCTTCGTCTGAATTGTATTCTCCGAAATAAGAATCTGAAAGACTATCTAAAAGGTCGTCCACGTCCTTATGATTGTAGCTCATACACTCTGCATAGGCTTCAATAATTTCTAAATCATAATCCGAATTGTTAATCTCTTCGGCTATTTCGTAAATGTCTGCTGAAAGATGGCATTCGCTGATTAGCTTTTGTTTGATAAAGAACTCCGAGCATTCATAATCCTGAAACATATATTCGGGGTCGTCTTCGTCTTGGTGAAGTTCCTGCATAGCCTGTAAAAGATCGTCATAATTTGAATAATCTGAAAGGTTCAACCATTCACCATAGATTGAACCTTCATTGTACTTTTTGTACGTTCCGACATAGATACTGAAAGTATCAAGACAATTTGTTAACTTTGCCATTGTAGATAAGTTTTAATTAGCGTTAGAATTTTTTACACTTCCCCGTTCAACATTCGTAGTATTGACGGGGTTTTTTGTTGGTTTATAGTAGTCGAAAACTATGCCAAATGTTATAAAAATAGGGTGATATCCAATGAAATATCAAAAGTATTTTGAATCCGTAGAAAATCTCTTGAAACCTGTTCTAACTTTGGGTTGTAGTCTAAAAATGTCAAAAAAAAGAGTTCAGGTTTTTAGACTTCCGAAAACTTTTGACCGACTTTCCAAAGGTGGGGGTACTACCAAAAACTTGTCCTATGGTGGGGCGTTTTTATTTAGATGGGTAGCAATTTGATACATATTAAAGTAAAATTTTGAAAAATTTTATTATATTTTTGTGAGTTGTAACTTTTGAAAATGACTAACGAAAAGAAAACAGATATATTTATAAGTAGACTTCTTGAAAACGCTGAAATTCAATATACCCCAAATGGAAGCGACATTAAGGAAATTCAAGATGCCTTAAAGACAGCATCTAAAAAAGGTACAGGCAAAATTGGTTTTCCTGAATTTGTTGCTATTTCTAACGACTTTATTTTAGTGATTGAAAATAAATCCGACACAGAAAAACAAGTGTTATATCAAGATGATGCTCAACAAATACTTTCTAGTGATAAAAAAGCGATAACTGACTATGCTGAAAATGGTGCTTTGCATTATGCTAAAGAAATAATTAATAAAACTAATTTTAAAAAAATATTTGCTTTTGGCTGTTCGGGTGATGAAAAACATCATATTATCCGACCTCTCTTTGTAGATGAGTCAGGATGTAAATTATTGGAAAAAATAGAAAATTTTGAGAACTTCAAAGAAAATAAAATTGAACAATTTTATAGAGAGCAAGTTTTAGGAGAAACACCAAAAAAAATACTAGAAACCGAAGAATTAATAAAAAAAGCGTCTGAACTTCATGAAGCACTTCGAAACTATGGGCAGTTAGGAGATAAAGAAAAACCCTTAGTCGTTTCTGCAATTTTATTAGCTCTTGCGGATGTAAATAATTTTAAATCACAACAATTAACAGGTGACAATATAGATACAGATGGTAATAAAATTTACCGCAGTATAGAAACCTACATGAAAAAAGTAGATGTAAAGCCTGAGGAGAAAAAACAAACGGTACTTAATCAGTTTATCATCATAAAAGACAGAACATTACTTAATCAAATAGATGATAGGCTTGCAAAAACACCATTAAAATATTTCACTGAATTTATAGAAACTAATATTTTACATTCCATAAGAGCCAACAAAAAAGGCGATGTATTAGGCAGTTTCTATGGAGAATTTATGAAGTATAGCGGTGGAGATGGTCAAAGTTTGGGTGTAGTTCTTACGCCTGATTCTATTACTGAACTATTTTGTGATTTAGCTGAGTTAAAAGTTACTGATAGAGTTTTTGACCCTTGTTGTGGGACCGCTTCTTTCCTTGTTGAAGCTATGCACCGTATGGTAAACATGAGTGATGATGAACAGCAAAAAGTAGAAATAAAATCGAATCAATTACATGGTATAGAAATACGAGAAGATATGTTCTCTATTGCTACCACCAATATGATTTTAAGAGACGATGGAAAAAGTAATTTAACTAACGAAAATTTTTTAAGAAAACCTACTAAAGAATTAAGAAAGAAAAAATACACAGTAGGTTTTATCAATCCTCCGTATTCTCAAGCCAAAGGTAAAGACACGGCTCATTTATCCGAAATTCATTTCATAGAACATCTGTTAGAAAGTCTATCAGACAATGCTATTTGTATTGCTATTGTACCACAAAGTACCATGGTAGGTAAAACCACGGAAGATAAAAAAATAAAGAAAAGGATTTTAGAAAAACACACCCTAAAAGGTGTAATTACACTCAATAAACAAACGTTTTACAGAATAGGTGTAAATCCTTGTATTGCTGTTTTTACGGCACACAAGCCCCATGATTTTGCTACTCGATGCAAGTTCATTAATTATGAAGACGACGGCTATATCATCAGTAAACATATAGGACTTACAAAAACAGTCCGCAATGAAGAAAGAAAACAATTGTTATTAGATTGCTGGTTTGATAAGAAAGACACAGAATCTAAATTTATGGTAAAAACTACCATAGAGCCCGATGACGAATGGTTGCATTCTTTCTACTACTTTAATGATGAAATCCCGAAAGAGGAAGATTTTGAAAAAACCATTGCCGATTACCTTACGTTTGAGTTCAATATGGTTATGCAGGGAAGGGAATATTTATTTGAAAATGAATAGTGCTATGGAATCAGATTTGAAAAATATTCAATGGGGAGAGTTTATGATACAAGATTTATTTTATACTAAAATAGGTAAAAGTATAGATGGAAATAAAGTAAATAAACAAAAAGGCAGAACAGCATATATTACGAGAAAAGAAAGTAATAATGGATTAGATGGATTTATTGACTTTGAAAGCAATTACATTGTAAATGAAAAACCTGTTATTACCATTGGAAATGAAACCGCTGAGCCATTTGTTCAAAATTTTTCATTTTTTACAGGTACAAAAGTAAATGTATTAATCCCAAGACAAAATATTTCAAAGGAAATACTACTATTTATAGCTCAATCGTTAAAACAGCACAAAAATAAATACTCATATTCATATACAATTAATTCAACACGGCTAAAAAAGCAGGTAATTCTTTTACCTATAAACTCCAAAGGTGAACCTGATTATGCCTTTATGGAGCATTATATAAAGCAGAAAGAACAGAATAAAATAAGTCATTTTCAAAATTACATTGCAAAAAGAATAGAACAGATAAAGGACTATAATGAAGTAGAGCCACTTCATGAAAAAGAATTAGGGGAATTTGAATTAGGAAAACTATTTAAATTAAGTCAGGGCAAATCAAAAGGCTTAAATCACTTAAAGAAAGGGAAATCAGGTTTAAATTATTTAGGTGCAACTAATTCTAATAATGGAGTTTTAGCTTACGTAGATGAAGTAGGAAACGAAAAAATGATTCAAAACGGCAATTGTATTGCATTCATTAGAAATGGAGAAGGCTCAATGGGCTTTTCTATATATAAGGCTGAAAGCTTTATTGCTACTTCTGATATATCTGTTGGATATTCTAAAGTATTGAATAGAGAAATTGGCTTATTTATTACAACAATTGCAGATAAAATTAGAGGAAAATACAATTTTGGATATAAAAGAAGTGATACACGACTAAAAAAAGAAAAGTTGCAATTGCCTATTGATTCCAAAGGGCAGCCTGATTATGAGTATATGGAAAACTACATCAAAAAATTAGAGTACGAAAAACTCACAAAATATTTGAAACTAAAACAGTAACCATGGCAGAACTACATGTAAGTAAAAAAAGCATAAGCAAATTATTTAGTGATATGCAGGATAAAAAATTTATAATTCCTGACTATCAAAGACCTTATAAATGGACGCTAGAAAAATGCGAAACATTATGGAACGATATTGAAAGTTTTGCTAACACAGATGCAAAGAAAGGCGCAGATTATTTTCTTGGTACTATTGTATCTTTTAAAAATGGAGAAGATTCTGAAATAATTGACGGTCAACAGAGAATCACCTCTTTTTTCTTGCTTTTAAGAGCGTTTTACAGAAAATTGGAGGTAATGACAGAAGATGACGATGTAAGAGGTTTAAAAACGCAAATAGAACCTTGTATATGGGATATAAACCCAATTTCTACAAAAGTTTCAGATAAAACAAAAATTCATATTATTTCAGAAGTTGCGACTGAAGAGGATAATGAAACTTTCCATAAAATTCTTGAGACAGGATTAAGCAGTGATAATGCTACTGATAATTATTCGGTAAATTATAGATTTTTTAAGAAACAGTGTGATGATTATGCTGAAATCAATCCTATGCAATGGAAGCAATTATGCATAACAATTTTACAAAAGTGTATCATTTTACCTATTGAATGTGATACCTCGGAAGTGGCACTAACAATTTTCTCAACGTTGAATGATAGAGGACTACCTCTTTCAGACTCAGATATTTTTAAAGCGCAGATATATAGAAACCTTCCAACTGTGCAAACGAGAAAAGAGTTTACAAATAGATGGAAAGAACTTACTCAAATTTGTAAAGAAGCAAAAGTTTCAATTGATGATATTTTTAGATACTACACACATATTTTAAGAGCAAGGAATAATGATAAATCAAAAGAAGTTGGTTTAAGAAAATTCTATGCAGAAGAGCAATATAAGAGACTGAAAGAACCACTAATAATGGAAGAAATAATGTCTTTAGCCGAATTTTGGAGGTATATTAATTCAGATATAGAATCTGAGAGCAATAACTATGAAATTTCTAAAACAGCAAGAAAATATCTACAATGTCTAAATTGCTACCCAAATGAATACTGGAAATATCCGATAAGTGTTTTTTTCTTGAAACATCGAAATAGTGCAAAATTTGATGTTGACTTCATCAAGGTTTTGAAAAAACATATAGCATTTCTATTTGCAAAATTTATAGATGCTCCATCTGTAAATGCTATTAAAGATGATATTTATGGAACTTGTATTGCTATTCAAAATGAAGATAATTTCAATTTTAGATTTACAGTTAACGAGGAACAGTTAGGTGGGAAAATTGATGGTCATTCTTCATCTAGACTTTCAAGGGCTTTGCTTTTACTTCATGCTTATTTACATACAAATCAATTAGAATTAATTCCTGACACCTTTGATATTGAACACATCTTTCCTAAAAAATGGCAAGACACTAATTACAATGGATGGAATATTGATGATGCAATGTTAAACTTAGACAGATTTGGAAACAAAATCGTTTTTGAAAAAAAGCTAAACATTCAAGCTGGAAATGGCTACTTTGGAGTTAAGAAGCAAAAATATAATATATCAAATATTGCTGTTGTAAAAGACTTGAGTAATTATCATAAAAGTGATTGGGTCAAAGAAGATATAAATTCGAGAGAAATTCAATTCAAAAGTGATTTATTAAATTTCTTTAAACTTGAATTAAATTAATAAGGCACAAAATTTGTAGTTTTGCGCAAAGACATCAACGAAAAATAATAAGTGTAAAGCTTATTGCTTTGTTAGAAAAATTTGGCGATTTTGAAAACACACGGAGCAAAAGTTAGACACCCACCCCTATGGCGTGGGCGTTCTGCTTCTGTGTGTAGGTTACGCCAAATACCTTCTAACAAAGTGTGAATAGCTCACGCTTTGTCGTTTATAATACATTATAAAATGGGGTATCTACACAAAATCATCGAATTAGAAAAGCAAAAGAACTTTCAAGAGATTGCTACAACTCTTTTCATGGAAGCCGACATCAGTTACAACCATACTGAATGGATTGAGAAAAAACCAAACATGAAATATTGGGAGTTTGTAAGCAAAACAAAACACCTTCTTAACAAGGACTTTCATAAAAACATTATGTTTGGCGACCTAAAACCTAATCCGCATTTGATAAATGCTTACAAAATGATTGGTGGAAAAGGTGAAATTGCATTTTGGAGAGAAGACAAATATCCCCTTGACGGAGCAATAGCACGTCTCATGTTTACCCCGACAATTTACATTTACGCAAAAGAATGTTGCGAAGTATTTGAAGAAAAGATCGGTAATAAGCCATTATTTATGAGTGGTTTAAATCCTCAAGGTGTTATCAATAAATATAATTCTGAAAAAAAAACATTCCAATCCCCTACAACCTATACAAACAACAGCTCGCAAAGTGGATGTATGGGAGTTTTATTGATAATAATGGGGGTTATTAGCCTACTAATATTACAAATTAACCTTTAAAACAATTAAGTATTAATGAAAAAATTAATTTTTACTTTAATGTTCGCATTACCAACATTTTATTTCGCACAGGAAGAAAAACCAAAAGATTTCAAAGAGCCAATCAAAAACAACCGTCTTAAAAAGTTTGTTGCTATTGATAATGGAGTTGACGAAAAAGAGGTTACTATAATCAGAGCGCAAAATGGTTTTGGTAGTGGGATTTATACGGTTTGCGCAAAAGGACAACCTATTCAATATCAAAAAATGGGAACAGTTTTTATGCGTGAGGGGAAAAATCCTTTTAATAACGCAAAATGATACTGCAATTACAAGCGCAAACAACTTGTTTTCCCGCAATTGAATTTAAGCCATACAGCATTTGGGATGATGTATCGCTTATTTTGATGCTCATCGCATACCTCATTTTGTATGTCGGAGGTGCTTATTTCCTCATGCGAGGTTTAAAACTCGGTATTAATGCGCTGAAAAAGCATTTTGAGAAAGAAAAATGTTAATAGTTCAAAACCTGTTTGTTATGCGACAGGTTTTGACGTTATAGGCACTTACATTTGGCTCATAATAATTAAAATTCACTATTATGATGCAAAGATTAGATTATGTCTTGAGTAGAAACCTTGACAGTCCTTATGGAAAAAACAGTGTGTTTTTTGAAACATTTGTTGTTCCTCCCGAAGATTTCGATAAAATCCCCGAAACTAAAGAAACAGATCGCATAAAATATACTTTCATACTATGTAAGAGTGGTGTTGAAGTGTTTGATAGATACGAAAAAGAGGAGGTAGAAGAGAAACAATTTAAAGTTTTCTATGAAGAAGATGACCCTAAAAAAAGTAACTTTTTTGGTACTGCCTGTCGGGTGAAAATGGGAAAAGATGCCAAAGACTTCTTTAACAGAATTTATAGTAGTAATCAAAACACCACGTATGTAACACCAACAGAATCAATAACAGTAAGTGGGTTTGACAATCTTGTTAGAGAACTTGCAGATGATACAAAGATAAACGAAACTCTTTTAAAGGGTGCAATCTATTTGGAAATTGCAGAACAAACCAAATTGAATGAAGCCTTTGAAAAGGTATTTTCTTTAAATAATCAATTGGCTGATTGGCTTAGAGGAGGTATTGAAACTGTTGAAAGTTGGAAATTCACGGAAGAAAATTATGATTACGAGAAGTATTTTGTATTACCGATGTACAGTACTTATCAAAATAAAGTAGGTACAAGCGGATTTCAAAAACAAGAAGCAAAATATAAGCCCATCATTCCTGTTCCTATTTCTGCCAGAGAATACAAAACTATGCAGAATGCATCTGAAATAGCAGGTGAAGGCTTTAATAAACTCAAAGATTTTGTAGATTATTTTGATGAAATTTCCCTGGCAATAGTTTCAACTGTTGTTAAAGCAACCCCAACAATAGCGGACGATGTTTTCTTTGCTGTAGTCTTCTATTTAAAGAATTTCATAGAAGATAATATCCCTGAAAGCATTAAAAATGTATATAATAAACTCAAATCATTCTTTAAGGATGTTTTAGATGTCATTTCTGGGATTGGAGCGTTTATAGGAGAAAAAATCAATCAGGAAGTAGCAAAAATCAATGCTTTTTTATGTGGATTACTTAACGGTCTTATCTCATTGGCTCAAACAGTAATTATGTTATTAGCTATGATTACTGACAATCTTCCTTTTTTAAATATGGAGAAATTAAGCCCTGTAGAGCTTACAAAACATCAAGAAAAGTTAGAGTTTATTGAAGATTTTGTAGATTTATTTGCTGAAAACTCAAAAGAGTTTCTTAGTGGAATTAAAAATATTTTTAGCAAAGGTAAAATCTGGAAAGAGATTTCACAATTTACTGACATGCTAAAAAAGAAATTTTCAGAACTTAATGATTATTTTTGGGCATACTTTGTAGGTGCTATTGCTTTTGAGCTTATTTTGGATGCTATTATTGCATATTTTACAGGAGGCGCATCTCTTGCTGGAAAAATCTCTGAGGAGATAGCACAGGCAGCAGGTAAAATTAGTAGAGTATCTCAAAAATCAGCAAAATTAGGAAAAGCGATAAATTTTTCTAAAAACATAGGTAAGAAAATTGGTAATTCATTGGCAGACCTATGGAAATGGTTAAAAAAGGAATTTTTAGAGTTAGTAGAAGCAGTAAAAAGTGGGAATTTAGCTCATTATTTGAAGAAAAAATTTTATGAATTAACAGATGATGTGGAAGGTTTGCGTAAATTGGCTTTTGGAAGATGGCTCAGTAAATTTGACAAAGGTTTTTTCAATCATCTTGAAGGAGAGTTTAATACTGAACTTTTTATAAAAAACCTGCCTTCGGGTTTCAAATACACAGATGAAGTTTTAGTTTCCCAAGGAGGACACAGAGGTTCGGGAATCTTTAACGGAGCAATAGACGTAGAGAAAATATTAGACCCTGAAGGAGTTTATTCTATGACACAATTGGCAGAAGATGTTCCTTTTAAGGCTAAAATCAGTATAAAATACAAAGATGGTTATTTAGTGAAAAATGCAGAATCTTCTATGTTCCCTAAAAATTGGGACGTTAAAAGAATACAGGAGGAAATAGCATATGTGTATGAAAATACCGTAGTTAAAGGACAAGGAGTAAATCCAGCCTCATTGGGCAAAAAATTTAAACAATATAAGTTCAAAGACTCTTCAGGTAGGTTTGACATATTAATTGAGGTTGATGATGCAGGAAATATTATGAATGCATATCCACTGCTGTAAAATAAAAATATTATACAAAATGAAATATACATTTAAAAAAGATATGTGGGGAGACACAATCTTACACTCTATTCAGAGTGAAGAAAGTACTATAAACCACTTTGGTAGTTGGAATTGGACACCACAAAAAATTCAAAGTTTAATTGACGGTGTGGAACAAAGCAAAAACAAAGATTCTGATGAATCCTTTGACTGGCAAAACGAGGATGTTTTCTTCCGAAGCAATAAATATGGGGTTTTCTTTGTAGACCTTATGAAACAAAGGGCAGGTGAAAAATCTAAAAAACAAGACTTGGATTTGAATCACGATAAGTTCATCAAATTTTTACAGGATTTTAAAAAGTTTGTTGAAGAAAATAGTTGATAAATTGCTTAATTCAAAAACAGGCTTAAAATAAGCCTGTTTTTTTTATGATATTGATAAAGTTGGTGCATTTCCATATCTTTGATGAAATACATTGTTAAAATAGCTCTTTACAGTCTCTACATGCTCGCTTGTAGTTGCTATACTATCGTGAATTGTAAAAACTGGCATTTCACGTCTGTATTCTTTCGTTAATTCCTTTGCCAACACATCTACAATCATAAATCCCTCCATTTCAAAAAGTTGTTTGCTAATCTTTTTATAACCTTGTTTCTTTTTGGTTTTTAGGAAGTCATAAATTACAGGATAACGCTCGGCAAAAACTTGTTGAACCTTTTCATATTGCGAGTTTTTCGCAAAGAACATCGCCAATAAAAGTTTCTTCGTTAGCTCCCTGTTTTTCTCATAACAGTTCGTGTAATTCACTAAAAACAATCTTTTGTACTCTTTTCCCCATTCCTCACCGTAAATTTCCATAAGCCTGTCAATAAAAACATCGTACACCCCGCCAGAGACACATAAATTTTTGAAGTCGTTAACCTCAGTATCCATGCAGGTTTTGAGAGATTCAGAATTCATATATATATGGAAACTACTATTTATTCTATCTAATCTCTTCTTACTAACTCTATATCTAACACTAGATAGATAGTTAGATAAGAAATATGGTATGCTATTCTTCAAATCAATTTCGTGTATTTTTCTATTGTCATAAAACATTAGTTTCCTGATTTCTTTATTCAATCTTGCGAATGGATTGTAAAACCTCCCCACTGTTTTGTAACCTTTCCCAACTTTATCACTACCTCTTGAAAAACTGTAAATTCCATTCATAAATTTCACCATGTTTTTCATTGCCATAAGATAGTAGGAATAGGTAGCTAACCCTTCTTTATCTGGCTCACCATGTGAAATCTTGATTGGATATTTACCTTCCATGAAATAGGCTTCAAAAACATCATTTTCAGCAAGTTCTGTATCAATTGAAAACTTCGTGTAGTCGAAAAAGTCTATTAAAGGCTTTTCATATTTTTTCACGTAGCTTGTTTTTGTGGTAGTAGACTTCAAGTCATCGGCACTTTTAATTTGAATCACTTCCGCAAAAACTCTTGAAAAACGTAAAGGTTTTAAAAAACCATATCCAAAACTTTCTTCTCCAACGACATACGGTTTTCTATTTATATATTTCAAATCAATTAAAAGTTGAACGTATTCTAAATAGTTTTTTCCGATATGTTTAATCCAAGTATCGCTATTAATTACGCTATGATGGTTGTATTTTTCTGTTTCTGTGGTTTTTACGAACACAACCGAACTATAAATTATACGCCCGATAATAAACTTAATGCAGTTCATGTCGAAATTTTTAATTTTCTCATTCCCCTCTATTTCAATTCTGGAATAATTGAGTGATAATGGTAGTAAAACCATTAATTCATTTTTATTTACTGTTTGTCTCATTTAATCATATTATATTAATCCTCAAATCTTTAACCGAAATAAGAATGGTTAATAAAATAGACTTCAAGCAAAAGCAGTGGCTAACATAAGCCTTCGCTAATGCTTGAAATCTTCCAATAAAATTTTTAGGTGTTTGGTTCAGCAGGACAGAAAAAATCCTACTTTACAGATAGATTAATTCGTTCTTACGAGACAGTTTACAATCTCATGTGGTTTAAAGTAGGTTTGTGCTCCAAGCATATATTCTGGAACGACTCCATCACGTCTCATTCGCCAAAATGTTGTGTCGCTCACCCCTAAAAACTCTTGCGCTTCTCTAATTGATAAAAGTTCAGGTAACATTGTTTCTTCCATAGCATTAATTCTAGCTGCCAAACAAGCTGTTTTATCCGCTAAAACCCTTTCAATGATAGAATCTAGTATTTCATCATTTGATGCGTCAGAATCGCCTGAAAATAATTCAGAATATTGTACACATAGTTTATCCAAATGCTTAATTTCTTCACTGTATTGAGCTACAAAGTAATCAATCACCTCTTTTTGGATTGGGTTAAGGTTTTCAAGTGAAGATAAAATCTCACCAATATTAATAAAATGTAGTTTTATTTCATAGGCAGTTTGTCTTTTTGTGGTTAAATTGTTAATAGTTAATAAATAATCTCTCAATTCTTTTCTGAAAACGCTGGACAACTCCGAAAAGATTAGTATGATCGCATTATTGAACATTCCAAAGTCAAAAATTGGAAGCACCCTATCGTAATTGACAAAGTACGCATGAAAAGGATTATTCCCGTCATATTCTTCTTCCAAAATTTCCGTTTCTTCGTTACAGTCAAAAAATGTCATTTGTAAACTTATTTCAGGGTGTAAAAATCCACAATTTCCGTACCTGCATACAAACCCATCAATCGACATTAAATCATACTTAAAAAGCGGATTTCCTAATAATTTATCCATTCTATATTATTTAATTAATTATTAATCATAAAGTAACTGGCTAGTGCATGAGATTGTTGCCTATCTACTTTTCCAATGTACCTAAGAAACATATCCTCAGATTTATGGCCAGTCGCCACCATTAATAAAGGGGTTGGTATTTTACCGTAATTATTACTTGCAAAGCTCCTTCTTCCGATGTGACTTGTAATAAGCTCATGTTTTGGATAATTAGCAAAGACTTTTCTTTTACCTTTTTCAATTCCTCCGTAACACACCTCGGTGATTCCTGCATCTTTACAAACGGTTTTCACTAATAAATTATACTTATCCTCATCATATTTAGCAGGAAATTGAAAACCCCTTTTATTGAGTATCTCCAAAATCTTTGGATGAACAGGTAAATGTAAAACATGGCTTGTTTTATCTTGAATAAAGTTCAAAAAGTAGCTTTCTTGATCATTATCAAGCTTTTCTTTAGTAAGCATTTCTACGTTAAATCTCATAAAGTCCGAAATTCTTTGACCACTGTACACCGAAATAATCAACCAATCACGGATATTATCTAATTCTGCATCTTCAAAAACATGAGTCTCAATAGCTTCTAATTCGGCAGAATTCAAGATTTGGAAAATCGTTTTCTCTTCTTTTGACTTAACCAATTTGATTTGAGAATGTAGCTTAATTCCATTTCTTTCCGCTTGATAGGCAATTATTCGTAGTAGTCTAAGATTTGTAGAAGTATAATTTACTGAATACCCCATCACTTCATAACAGTACTTTTCAAAATCTACTTTGAATTTCATATTAATTTCACTGAATTTTAAAGTCTTCTTTTTACTATGCTTCAAAAATTCCTTAATAATCCTTTTTAGACAGTTAATCTTAATAGTGTAGCCTTTGGAGATATCATGCTTCTTTTGCTCAATAAACATAGGACAGAATGACACAAAATCATCTGGAACAGTATTTTCCACTACAACAAGGGGATTAATTACGCTTTTCAACCACTCTGTATTAAATTCTACTCCTTCGGCTTCTTTAAAGGCTTTATCAATCTTTTTAGTCAAGTCTTGAAGTCTTTCGTTGACCTCTCGACTTTCAATAAATAAAGCCCTCGTAACCCCATCTCTTTTCTCAACCAATTTACCCTTTTGCTCGACGAAAAACCTCTCTTTCATCATTCCGTTCACTTCATCCCAACGGGATGCAATACAGGTTTCTTTAGTTGCTACTTTTAAGTCGAACGCTCGACCATTACTTACACGCACATAAATAGGCGTAATTACTTCGCCAGACTTGTGTCTGACAAAAAACTTTGTCTTTAACATAATTTACTTGGATTTAAATGTTAGTATTACCTCAAGCTTTTTGAGGAGTGCAAAGATACGAAATTTTAACAATACTGACAAATTGTCACATGTTAAAATTTGGTTAAATAAATTAATTTTCATATGATACGAGCGAATTCAAAAAATCAGCGCCAGCTTTGTTCCGACATCTTTCCGACATTTACGAAATTCAATGAAAAAATTTGAAGTTTTGAGCCGTAAATACGAAATGTAACAAAACAGAAAACCCCTGAAAAGAGCCGTCATTACACGAAACTCGTTTCAAGGGTTTTCATTTGATTTCAGGCGCACCAGTATCTTCGATGCCGCCCCTAGTTATATTTATAGTCAGAAAAGATCTTTCTTATCTTAAAGAAGCCTGGATAGGGATCAAAAGTTCCATCAGACCGTTTAATTTAATCTCGTAAATGGTTGAAAGCTGCATCCCCAATTTCCCTTTAGGCATTCCTTTTCTGTTGAACCATTCCAGGTAACTTACCGGAAGATCAGCAAGTATTGTTCCTTCGTATTTTCCGAAAGGCATCTTTACGATGCAGATTTCTTTTAATATTTCTGAATTTACACCTTCCATTTTATACAATTAAATTAACCTTTTCTTCATCATCATTATCCGGCAGTTTAAGGTCCGGTGGCGTATCTTCATCTGAAAACTCATTTCTGTAAATCTGGATCAGAAGCATGGTAAACGAAATAAGGATAGGACCGAAAATAAGCCCCATAAAACCAAATAAATTCATTCCCATGATAATTCCGAACACGGTATTCAATGGATGGATATTTTCGAGTTTCTTTAGAAGGGTGAAGCGAAGCAGGTTATCCGTAAGTCCAACCACTACTAAACAATAGACAGCCAAACCCAATCCTTGCCCTGTATTACCTTCTGCGATCATGAAAATACATACCGGAATGTACACAATAGCCGCACCTACGACAGGAACCATTGAAGCAGCAGCCGTTAAAGCAAAAAGAAGTACCGGACTAGGGGCTCCAAAGATAAAGTATCCTACCAGAGCTACAATCCCCTGCCCTAAAGCCACAACAGGAATTCCAATCGCATTGGCCATAATCAGCTTTCTCAGCTTATCGCCGATTAAAGAAATATTGGCCCTCTTTAATGGAGCGGAAGAACTAAGGATTTTCTCAAACAATCTTGGCCTGTCCAGCATAAAATAGAGAATAAAATACATGGACAATACCACAGTCAGGGTATTAAATGTCCCGCTCACTGCTGAAGTGGAAAACTTTCCCGCAGAACTCTTTACTTTATCCATATTCTCTTTGCTGAGAATATCAAAGCTTGTTTTTGAATAGATATATGAATGTATTTTATCCAGAAACACATTGAATTTTGTCATATAAACCTGTGCATTCCCCAGTTTATCAATCAGAAGGTCAGCAATAAAATAGATCGGAAGAATAAGGATAACAAGACTGGCCAGCATCAGAACAAGCGATGCCTGCCAGGGTTTCCATTTTTTTTCTTCCTGTAGATAGAAGTTATACCTTCTACAGACCACATAAATAGTGACCGCTCCAAGCACTGACGGTATGAACAGTGAAAGATTAAAACAGATCAGTCCGGTAAGCACCAGAATTATAGCCAGCAGGGCAACTTGTTTTATGGCAACATTGCTTATCTGTTTATCTTTATTCATCGTGTTTTTTCTATCTTTTTATTTTATTTCTTAAATTCGATTTGTCTAGGTTTTCCTAAAAAAGCACAGTAAGCAGAATACATGACGATCATCATGAAAGGGGCTGTTAAAATAATACCAATCCCACACAGAACTATTCCGGCAATAGAGATCAGTGCTCCCAGTACGGTTGTACCAAGAAACGTTCCGTAATTTTCTTTGGCTATGTTGAAAGACTTCCCTAATGCTTCAGTAGCCGATGCATTTTCAAATAACAAGATAGGATATCCCAATAAAAGGAAAGGATAAACAAAGATAATCGGGAAGAAGCAAAGTGCCATCGCAACACTTGAAATAATTCCTGAAAGAATACTGTAGATCAGGATATTCACAAAATTCTGCTTGTACCCGATGAATAGATCTGCAAAATCAATCTGGCTTTTAGTGTTATATTTATTCACAATGTAAATCAGTCCTACATATAATGGAGCAAGTAAAATCCCCAAAAGACCTGACAATGAAAGATAAAGCGAAAACCCCGGGGCATTCCAGTAGCTGAAACTTGAGTAATCTCCTCCCGCATCTCTCATTTCCTCCATCATAGATGCGGAATTGAACCCGCTGACAGACTGTATGATGAACCCTCCTATAAGGTAAATTATCATAGCGACGATCCCGTAAAGGAAAACGCCTTTATACATTTCAAAAGAATGCGAAATAATAGATCCTGTATCCTTATTTGGAACGGATCCCTGCTGATCAAATTCATTAAATTCTGACATAGTTTAATATTTTAATGGTTTCACCAAATTTAACTTTTTTTGGCATAAAAACATATTAAACCTTTTTAAAATTTAACTTTTTTCCGAGAAAACCGTTTTATACAGTGAGTAAATCATTGCGTTCCAAAACGGAAATGTAAAGAGTCCCCCTATAAAAAACAATGCAAATCCGATATACTTAAAGAAAACCGCCACAATAACGCATACGAGTATTTCTAAAAAATATTTTCTTAATGCCTGCAGGTTCAATGAAATTGCTTCGAAAATCCTCTTATTGGTAAAAAACATGAGCGGGGCTACAAAAATGGTGACAAACACCCATATAACGGCAAGGATAATGGTCTGAAATGTATAAATATAGACAAATGACCAGAAAATATAATATCCTATATATTTGAAAAAATTAAATCCGTTGTAGCCCACAAGAAGATCGCCCAACTCCAGTTTTTCATTTAGGTCAATTTTCCTGTAAATCTGATAAAACCCGATATTAAGGGGGTAAAGAAAAATAGAAGTCCCTATAATAGCCCAGGAAAAATATTGAAACCCCGGGTTGGACTGCATTTTCAAAACCTGTGCAGAATATGCTTCTACTCCATCTTTTGCATATTTTGCGGCTTCTGCATACTGGGCCAGGATACCATATCTTCCGTCAAAGAAGAAAAAGACAGTAAAAAAAATTCCAAAATAAAAAATTGAAAATACTAACTGAAAGAAAAGAGTCTTATTCCAATAGAAAAAAGCCTGCTTCAATATAAAATCTATTCCCGGTTTCTGAGGATATCTGCTCTGCATTTAAAAAAATTTCTACAAAAGTAGTCATCATTAATTATTTTTGCAGGATGTTTTCAATGAATCATCAAAAATTTATGGAAATGGACGAACTTTCCCTTCAGAAGGTTCCGTACTTTTTCATGATCGATTTCCTTGCGGAAAATGTAGAGGTCTATAAGGAAAATGAGATTAAAGAATCAGGCTTGTTAATTGATTTTCAAAGCTTTTCAAACTCAAAAGAGAAATACGCTCTCAATAAAAAAATCGAATGGACTCCATTTCCGGAAACGCTTGAAAGCTTTAAAGAAGGATTCGACAAAGTTCAGAAAAATATCCGCCTTGGAAACTCTTACCTTGCAAACTATACCAGAAAGACCGAAGTTCAGACGAATTTAAGCCTTAAAGAAATTTTTTATCATTCAATTGCAAAGTACAAAGTGTTTTATAAAGATTTTTTTGT
This sequence comes from Chryseobacterium lathyri, assembly GCF_030812195.1. Lineage (GTDB taxonomy): Bacteria > Bacteroidota > Bacteroidia > Flavobacteriales > Weeksellaceae > Chryseobacterium > Chryseobacterium lathyri_A. The sequence continues at coordinate 836,372 of NZ_JAUSSF010000002.1, read as the reverse complement.
ATTTTTTTCTCCTGAAACTTTTGTAAAGATTGTTGACGGCAAAATCTTGACCTATCCCATGAAAGGCACTATTGATGCATCATTGGAAAATGCAGCTGAAATTTTGAAAAACGATAAAAAAGAAAAAGCAGAGCATTATACAGTCGTGGATCTTCTCCGGAATGACCTCAGTATAGTTGCAGATGATGTAAAAGTTGATCAGTTCCAGCATATAGACCTCATCAGGACGCAGCAAAAAGACCTGTATGCCATGAGTTCTGAAATTTCAGGGAATGTAAAACCTGAGTTTGCAGGAAAAATAGGCAGCATAATGAAAAAACTGCTTCCCGCCGGATCAATTCTAGGAGCACCCAAACCTAAAACGCTGGAAATAATCTTAGATGCGGAAGGGTATGACAGAGGCTATTATACCGGAGTATGCGGTTGGTTTGACGGTGAAAATCTTGACAGCTGCGTAATGATCCGCTTTATTGAAAAGGAAGGCGACCAGCTTTATTTCAAAAGTGGTGGCGGTATAACCCATATGAGCAAATTAGAAGACGAATATCAGGAAATGAAAAATAAAATCTATGTCCCAATTCATTGAAAGCATAAAAGTAGAAGACCAGGAGATTTTTCTTTTGGAACTACACCAAAAACGTATTAACCAGACTTTTGCCCATTTTGGGAAAGAGGGCTCTATCGACCTGGCCAAGATCTTCAAAAATCTCGAACATGATGAAGATGGTCTTTTTAAACTGAGACTCTCCTATGACCTGGATAAAAGGGTACGGACGATGATGATCCCATATGCCATTCCTGAGATACAGAGCTTCCAGCTGGTTGAAAACAACAGCTTTGACTACTCTTTCAAGTTTGAAGACCGCAAAGAGCTGGAAAAAATGAAAATGAAATCAAAAGCTGAAGAGATCATCATTGTGAAAAACAACCACATTACCGACACTTCTTTTTCCAATATTCTTTTCCTAAAAGGTAAGGACTGGTTTACTCCGGCCACCTATCTTCTGAACGGTGTACAGAGACAGAACCTCCTAAAACATAAAAAGATAAAGGAAACCGAAATCACCCTTCAAAATATTAAGCAGTTTTCTCATTTTCAACTGATTAATGCCCTGAATGACTTTGATGATATGTTTATTTATCCTATTGACAAGATTACAAATTTACCCGGGAACGAAGAATATCTTGACCTTTAATTTCCCTTCATGAATTCAAAATAAGCTTTCTGAACATCCGCACTGTTTTTCCCGTATGTATTTACTTCAAGGATTTTTGGCTGAAGGTCCGGTTTAAAGAAATTCTCCAGAACCCTGTCCAGCGTAGGCTCGTCTTCTACTTTAATGTAAGAGAATCCGAAATGTTTCGCCAGATGTTCTGCATGTTTGCGGTGTTTTGTTGCTATAAATTCATCTAAAGTATTAGGATTTGCGTTGCCTGGTCCCGGAATGATTTTAAAGATATTCCCTTCACCGTTATTGAAAATAATAATTCTTACAAACGGTGGAATATATTGGTTCCAAAGCCCATTAATGTCATAGAAGAATCCTAAATCTCCCGTAATAAGCAAAGTAGGGTTCGCATTTTTTATGGCAAAGCCCATCGCTGTAGAAGTAGAGCCATCTATACCGCTTGTTCCTCTGTTGCAGTACATTTTCCTTTTTCCAAAATCAAACAGCTGTGCATATCTTATCGCTGATGAATTACTGAAATGGATATTATAGTTTTCAGGAATGGTCTGTGAAGCTTTATTAAAGAAATAAAAATCTGAAAATTCAGCCTTATTCAGGAACTGCTCATGTCTGGCGTCCTTTTTATCCCTTAAAACATCCCAAAGATTAAAGTAGGCTCTCGGCTCAAGGTTAATAAACTTCAAAAGTTTGGAAAAGAAAACCTCAGGCTTCACTTCAATCTTTTCAGTCAGAGAGAAATAAGTATCCGGCTGCCATACTTCATCCAGGTGCCAGTGCTGCTTCGGGCGGGCATTTCTCAGGAACTGCTTTACTTTTTTGGAAACCACATTCTGCCCTACCGTGATCAGAAGATCCGGAGCATAGGTTTTATAATCCTCTTCGGTAAAATTAAAGATATAGCGGTCAATATGTCTGAAAAATTTCTCATGATACAGGTTGGAATTAGCTTCACTCAATACAACAACAGAATGGTTTTTCACCAGCTGTGTCAATTGGTTTTCCAGTTCAGGGCTGTGATCTTTGGTTCCCACCAGAATCATAATCCTTTGAGAAGTATGCCAGTCTGCGATTAAATTGGATGGCACTTCATATTCCTTATGCCTGATCGTTTTTTCAACAGTAGGAAAAGAGGGAAGTTCTGAAACCAATTCGTACAATGGCTCCTCTAAAGGAATGTTGATATGTACCGGTCCCTGTTTTTCAAAACAGAGCTCGATAGCTTTTTTAATAATGTCAAAATTAACGTCCTCTGCATTTTCTTTACTGTCTTCCAAGAGCTGAAAGTCTCCATAAGAATGCTGATGAAAAATATCTTTCTGCCTGATGGTCTGCCCGTCAAAAATATCTACAAAATCTGTAGGCCGGTCGGCAGTGAGGATCAAAAGTGGAATATTCTGATAGAAAGCTTCTGTAACTGCAGGATAATAGTTTGCCACTGCAGAACCGCTGGTACACGTTATTGCTACCGGCTTTTTCTCACTTTTAGCCATTCCTATTCCTACAAAAGCTGCACTTCTTTCATCTACAATACTGTAACAGTTGAAGGTGTTAATTTCTGAAAAATGAATAGCCAAGGGAGCATTTCTGGACCCCGGGGAAATGATGACATCTGAAATTCCGTACTGCTGAAGAAGATGGGCAAGTATCTGAATACTTCTCTTAGAAGAATATTTTTTCATACAGCAAATTTAGCTGATAAATACTTATTTTAAAATCATTTCATTTAAAAAATATGTAATTTTGTGATTCGTAAATTTCTAAAAATGGATAAAATACCTAGTGTAGACCTGCGTGATTTCCTTTCGGACAACCCGGAACGCAAACAGAAATTTGTAAATGAAATCGGAAAAGCTTATGAAGAAATTGGTTTTGTTGCCTTAAAAGGCCATTTTCTTGATGACAAACTAGTAGATGAACTCTACGGAGAGGTTAAAAACTTTTTTGACCAGCCAGTAGAAACGAAGCAGAAGTATGAAATTCCAGGAATCGGTGGCCAGAGAGGCTACGTAGGATTCGGTAAAGAGACCGCTAAAGGTTTCAAAAAAGGTGATTTAAAAGAATTTTGGCATTTCGGACAGTATGTGTCTGATGATTCAAAATACAAATCCCAGTATCCTGACAACGTAATCGTTGAGGAACTTCCAAAGTTCAATGAAGTAGGTAAAGAAGCTTACCAAATGCTTGAAAAAACAGGTCAGTATGTATTAAGGGCTCTGGCTCTTTATCTTGGTCTGGACGAGTTTTATTTTGATGATAAAATTGCTGAAGGAAACTCTATTTTAAGACCTATCCACTATCCCCCAATTACTCAGGAGCCGGATGATGCGGTAAGAGCTGCTGCTCATGGAGACATTAACCTGATCACTCTTTTGATGGGATCTCAGGGAAAAGGTCTTCAGGTGCAAAACCACAACGGAGAATGGATCGATGCAATTGCAGAACCGGACGAATTAATGATCAATGTTGGAGACATGCTGTCCAGACATACCAACAACAAGCTGAAATCCACCATTCACAGAGTAGTTAATCCTCCGAGAGAATTATGGGGAACTTCAAGGTACTCTATTCCGTTCTTTATGCATCCGGTGAGTGAAATGTCATTGAATGCCCTTGAAAACTGTATTGACGAAAATAATCCTAAGTTATACGAAGATACGACTGCAGGAGAATTTTTACATGAAAGACTTATTGAATTAGGACTTATCAAAAAGTAATATAAAAAGTCAATAATTGATCTGTATTTGATATCATTATCACACGATAGCTTCAGATTAATTATTGACTTTATTTTTATACAGGCAACCGGTTAGAAGCCAAGCCCGCAAGGTGTCAGCTCACAGGACAGGCTACAGCTGTTAAACCGGTAACATGCCATACCCATATTGTTCAATTCTGCACAGGGATCTTCAAATGTATCTCTTATTTCAAAACATTTTTTTGATCCTCCAATGATCTCTTTCAGATCTTTTCTCTCAATTTTCTTTAGATTTTTCATAGTTATAGTTTGTATTAATTACTGATGATGACAGGAGCAGAAGAGAAAGACAGAAAGCTGTTATTTGGACAGCTATTCTATGCTTCAAAGTCTTCAATAAACCGTAATTATGATCCTATTAAAGTTCCCATCTCCAAGCTTCCTTTTAAACTTATTAAATTATCCTGTTATACAATAAAATTCCGGACATGGAGTGGTCTGCGTAAAAGTTCCCCATGGGCAAATACATGTATAGGTATCACCACCAGATCCAGGACCGCCGCCAGTTCCCGGATCTACATACGGAACACATTTTCCACCAGAGCATATCTGTCCTGCAGAGCACCCGCCTGTTCCCGGACCTTCGCCCTCAAAACAGAAAGAAGGAGTGAGATCTCCGGCAGAAATCCTCTTTTGATCTCCCCGTGAAAGTCTTTTTAAATTTTTCATAGTTATTTGTTTTTATACTTCCTACTCTATCAGCTTTTCGGATACCGCTTTGATTAAACTAAAATTAAATATTTTTTGTTAATAATCAAAGACTTAACCCATATTATTCACTATGTAATGAGATTTAAGGCATTTTATTTTTGCTATTCCTATTATCACAAAATTTAATAGTAAAAACCTACCACATTTCATTTTAGTTAAAAATATTTTAATTATATTTATCTTACTATCAAATTTTTAATTAAAACAGTATGAAAAATTTAAAAAAACTAAACAAAGGCCAGTTAAAAAGTATCTCAGGAGCAGGAGGAATTAAACTTCCGGAACCGGAATTCTGTATGTATTATTGCAGCGGAACTGTAATCTGTGCAGCCTGCAGTGACGATTTCCAATGCCCGGATGACACAATGTGATATTGAAGTCAAACAAATAAGAAGACCGTTCCTTTTGGAGCGGTTTTTATTTTACAGAGGTTTTTTGGCTGAAGACAATGATTTTAAACTCAATCGAATAACCTCAATTGCTGATCTTTAGTTCCGGTAAAACTCGCTGTAGAAAGCTTGGGAAATTCTCTCCCTTCAAAAAATTTCTTCCTTCCGATTTTAAATGTATCATGAATCATTTCAGCGATATTCCCCTCACCGCTCTGCCTTTCAAAGTATCTTTTATCGCCTAATTTTCCGCCACGCATGGAGCGGATAAGGTTTAAAACTTTTTGTGCCCTATCCGGGAAATAAGTCTCAATCCAATTGACAAAAACAGGTTCTACCGTATCATTCAGCCTTACCAGCGTATAACCGAAACTTAAGGCTCCTGCATCTGAAATGGCTTTTAAAATGCTTAAGGGCTCATCACTGTTCAGACCGGGAATAATGGGCGCCACCATGACATGCACAGGAATTTTGTTTTCTGTAAGAATCTCAACGGCCTTCAATTTATTTGGTGCCGAGCTTGTTCTCGGTTCCATTTTCCGTCTAAGATCCTCATTAATAGTAGGAATGCTAAGTGACACAGAGACCAGATTCTTCTCCGCCATAGGTATTAGAATGTCCAGGTCTCTCAGAACAAGTGCATTTTTTGTCAGAATATTGACAGGATGCCTATAATCCAGACAGACCTGGAGCAATTTTCTGGTGATTTCAAACTGTCTTTCTGCAGGCTGATAGCAGTCGGTGTTTCCGGAAAGCAAGATAGGCGCCGGTTTATAACCTCTTTTCCGGAAAAATTTCTCTAACAGTTCAGGAGCATTTTTCTTCACCATTATTTTTCTTTCAAAGTCAATTCCCGCACTATATCCCCAGTATTCATGGGTGGGTCTTGCAAAGCAGTAGGAACATCCGTGTTCACAGCCCTGATATGGATTCATGGAATATTCCATCGGGAGGTCTTCACTTTTCACCTGATTCACAATGGTTTTCGGAAAAACTTCCGTAAAAGAGGTTTTAACAGTTTCAAAATCTTCATTATCCGGCTCATAGGTATACCTGTCGAAACGGTTGACTACGTTTCGCTGCGCTCCCTGTCCTTTTATGAATTTTTCGTCCTGCATTGTCGTGTAAAATTAAAATGGATTTTTATAAAATAATGAGTTTTAACATTAAAGTTATCCACAAAAAATCCGGCCCCTTTATTGGAGCCGGATTTACATAATTAAAATATATTCTTTTACTACTTCAGTGCATAAAATTCCACTCCGTGATATTCATCGTCGTGGTTTTTTTCATCAAAATGCCTGTGATAATCCGAATAGGTATCACTATATTTTTTATCTTTTTTTGTCAATATCTTTTTCAGTCCAATAAAACCTAATACTGCCAAAAGACCAACTCCTCCTGCCAGTAATACGCCAACTTCTTTTTTCATATTTTGTCCGATTTATTAATATAACTATTGCAAAAAGTATACCTATTTTCTTTTTTCAAATTATAAATTTTGTTAACATTAGGCATTATTTCAATGAAAGATGTAATTGTCTTTTTCTTTAATTTAGCCAATCAATGGTTTAATTATTGTAGTACTTTTAAAAAGTAATATTATGGATAATTCAGAAAATATAGACAGAATGACAACTTTGAGCCAGGTCATGAACACTCTTTCAGAAAGAGGAATTCATAGAGAGTTCAGAATGAATGAGGCTTGTGAGATGAAATTTGAAAATTCAGAGAAAATATATCATCCCTCTGAGTTGACTATTTTAAAAACATACCGTTTTGAAGGGGATAGCAATCCGGATGATAATGCAGTATTGTACGTTGTAAAGGACGATGCAGGAAATCACGGAATGATTATAGATTCTTACGGAGCAGAAAGCAATTATCCAGGTGAAAAGTTTGATGAGTTTTTAAGAAATATTCCTATCCAGGAAAGCGATGAATTTAACTTTTAATTTTCTTTTGATAAAGAGAATTAATTTTCAAGGCTTTAGACTTTAAAAATATAATCCCGGAATTACTCAGTTCCGGGCTTTTCTTTTTTCCTGAAGACATTTTTTAGAAACCCTTTCTTTTCCTTTTTCTCTTCCTGTGGTTTAAGTTCTTTCTTGGCTTTAATCTCCTGTTTTACCTCTTTTACTGTTTCTTTCACTTCTTTTACTGAAGAAACTGCGCTTTTTACAGTTTTTTCAGTTTTATCAATATTCCGTCCTATTAACGTTTTCTTCAGTCCCTGCTCAATTCCTTTCCAGAAAAGATTAAAAAACGATTTTGTAGGGTCCCGCTCAACATTTTCCACCGCTACAGCTTCCGGAAACTTTCCGGAGTTGGATATTATAAAAAGGTTGGCAACAGCTGTCAGCACTCCTTTTTTCTCACGATTATCCTTATTGAGAACAGCAATTTTGAGGTCTTTATGTTTCAGGTTGAATGTTCCGTTTATTCCCGCAGGATTCCCTTTGAAATTAAACAGCATTTCCTGGATTGTTCCTGAAGTGGCTGTGACATGAAGATAAGGCCTGATGAACGGATTAATTCCGCTTGCAGGAAGATTGGACGTTCTCCCGGAAATTGAAAATCTGTCATTGTGATCCGCCACATCAAAGCCCCAGTTCACAGAGAGCGGGGCAAGGTTCATAAACGAACAGTTAATCCTGATGTCTACTTTTGTAGGTTTTCCTTTTGTTTTGGCAGAATTAAGATTTTTAACGTTCATATTAAAACTACTGAATGTGAGTTTTCCAGGTCCTGCACTTTCCGGAGTATCTTCTTCATAGACCAGAACTGAATTTTTCAGATCAAGATTATTGACGGTCACTGGAATTTTTATGGACCGGAGCAACTTAGAATACAAAGGTTTTATTTTAGGATCATCTTTCGGGATCTTACTTCTGAAAATATTGGCATCTGCAGAAAGAACAGTCATATTTGAAGCATGGATCGATTTATTATCCGAAAACAGATCCCAGCTTCCATCTGCGGTTATCTGCGCCGCCTTGAGGTCGTACAGATCACGTTCAACAGGTATCATTCTGATAAATTGAGCTCTTGAAACGAGAGGCTTCATGACAAAGTTATTAATCTGGATCTTATTTTTATTTAATTTTAAAAGACCTACACTTAAATTATAGAATTGTGTTTTATAGGCAAAGTTTCTAGTTGTGAGAAAATAATCTTTAATTTTTAAAGAGAGTCCCTGACTGTTAGGTTTTCGAGTTATTTCAATGGCATTGACAGTTGCATTAAGGTCATGAAATGCCAATGGCTGCATTCCTTTGTCATAAACAATATCAGAATTTTTAACGGTCATTTTCCGGACTAGTACCGACTGTATGATTCCCGGACCTGGTTTCTTTTTAACCTTGTTTCCAGCAGCCTTAATTGTTCCGTTTACATTCTCAACAAGAACATCTTTAAGGTCCAGATTAAGTTTTCTTTCAATAAATTCAAATTTATTAATGTTAAATGCAATATGACCGGTTTGTAGATCCATAGAACCCCTTTCTTCTGCCGCCTTCATTCCGGGAGAGAGAATTAAATTCCTGATTTCGCCACTTTTGGGGTTTAATGCAAAGCTCTCAACGGCAAAGTTCCGGTGATTTGAATATTGTATATCTTTTCCTGAAAAATGAAAATCTTTATATCCAACAGGAATTACTTCTGCTGCAGTGACCTTATCAAACTTCAGCTGATTGACTTCTACATTCAGTGTTCTTGCAAAAAGCAGCCTGCTTCCGTCAGGTTTATTGATCAGTACAGAGAGATTGTTAAGCTGCACATCTTCCAGATTGACCTCAAAATTCAATTTTTTTTCAGCCTTTTGAAGCTTTACTCCGGTATTATGTACGGTAAGAACCGGATTTTGAAAATCAGCATTGGCCAGTGAAATCTTGTTCTTCTTTAAAACCACATCTTTAAAATCCATCTTTGGAATGGAAAACTCAAACAGCTTAGGTTTCTTTGGATAGAATCTTTTAAACTGTTCAAAAGAGAGCAGAGGAATCAGGCGAAAATTTCCGACCGACATTTGTCCGTTTGATGTTGCAATATTGCTGATTGTAATGGCATAAACATTATCCGGGCGGAAAAAAAAACTCTTCCCTTTGATATCATAGCGGTCAAAAACTACCGGAAGTTTATCCTCTACAGACTCTTCAGTCATCTGAAGGTTTTCTACAAAAAGATCGAGCTGCTGAACGGACAGGAATTTCTGTTTGGTATGCTTGAAAATATTAATGGTTCCCTTATTGATTCTTATATTTTCAAATAAAACCGGATTTTGTTTTTTCCCTGTTTTACGATCGACAGGCCTTGCAAGGCTGATGTTTAAATTAGGCTTAGCCAGCAGGAGATCCGATGAGCTGATCCTTTTATTAAAAACAGCATCATAAATCCCGAAACGGCTGATCTTTATGGTATCAATTGTTCCCTGTAGCCCAATTACGTTGGTATTTTGGGGATCTTTACTGTTTACTGTTATTCCTGCCGCAAAAATATTTCCCGAACCAAGATCTACATCCAGTTTTTTATAGGAAACCTTATAGTCAGTATTATTCTTTATATATTCAGGAAGCTGGGTTTTAAGCCAGATATTCAACCCGAAATTTGCAGCCAGAAGAATGAGCAGCAGAATTCCAAGGCTTATCAATAACTTTTTAACCCATTTTTTCATATTTGTGATTTGGTTTTCGTTATTTTAAATATAAGGATTAATTTTTTATTTCCAATTCTATCACATACCCTTCATGTCCTCTTACATTCATAAAATCTCCACCACTAAAGCTTAGATACTGTCCTTTGATCCCTGTGAGCCTTCCTGTAAACTCCGGTTTTTTGTCCAGCGTGAAAGAAGTTACTTTGGCGGGTTTCTCAAAAGGATAATCAAATTTCCATAAGTTTTCTCCTTCACTGTAGAATTTCTGAAAATCTTCGGGAAAATGCTGCCTGATCTTTTGCTGAAAGTCGGCAAGATCCATTTCTCCCTCAAAATCATCCTGAAGCATTTTTTTCCAGTTTGTTTTATCAGGAAGATGCTCTTTTAGGGCAACTTCTATCATTCCTGCTTCATACCGGTTCTCTGTTCTGGCGATCGGAAGGGCAAAAGTGGCTCCCTGGTCGATCCATCTTGTCGGGATCTGGTTATTTCTCGTTACGCCGACTTTTACATCACCGGTATAGGCAAGATATACGGTATGAGGCTGCAGCTGGATTTGTTTTTCCACCTCCAGGTCACGTTCAGCAACCCCCAAATGAGCTGTGGAAAGCTCGGGGCGAATAATTGTATCACTGGCATAAGGACTTTCAAAGAAGCAATTCTTACAGAACCCCATTCTATAAACAGGCTTGTTTTCTCCGCAGTTAACACACTGAAAACCTGTATGTTTTATTCTTAATTCTTTTCCAAACAACTCATTCATATGGATAAGATCGCCCGAAAGATTGAGATAATATTGAATTGGCTGTGCATCGAAACTCGTCATTTTTAAAATTTGCCCTTGAAACTGCATAATTGTTCTGTTTATAAGTAAATATATTAAAATTAAATTTATTTGATTTTATTCTGAGATTTCATCCTGTCTATTTCGTTTTTCAGTGCAGTTATTTGACTCTGAAGTTTTTGCAGCTCCGGATTTTCAGAACTTCTTACCCCTGGCGAATATTGCCATATCAGGTGGATATCTTTTACCAGCTCATTGTGGGCATCCAGCCTTTTTTTACTGATCGTGACACTGTCATTCAAAAGGGTTATCCTCAAGAAATCCTGATCGTTTTCTTTAAACGCTTCGTAGTTAATAATAGCCAGTTCCGAATGATTTTCTTTAATGTCTTTAATATAATTTTCCGCCCGTTCTTTTAGCCTTTCCTTTTCCCACTTCTTTTTTGTAAGAAGAATACTAGGAAATAAGATAACAATTGAAAGCAAGCTAATCAACCCAGAAATTTTACGGTTATGAGATTTATCCTTTATTCTGTAATATCTCTGGTAGCCTAAAAATATACTTAATATCCAGGTTCCTACTCCTATAAAAAAGCAATTGATAAGATAAAAATAAAAGCCTCCCCAAAAATACTCCCAGTTTCCATTTGCTATTCCAAAACCGGCTGTACAAAGAGGCGGAATACATGCCGTGGAAACCGCAACCCCCGCAATTACCTTTACAGCTTCTTTCCTGACAATTCCCAGGAACCAGGCAAGGCCCCCTAATAAGGCCAGAAAACAATCAAAAATCGTAGCGGTCTTAAAACTTTCCAATTGTGAAGTCTCAGAATGGAAAGGAGAAATAAGAAAATACAGAGCAGAGGAACAAATCGCAACAACAATCATCAGTACCCAATTGATAATTCCCAATCTTATCAGCCTCCTGTTTCCTGTAGAAAGACCAAAGGCCATTCCCACAATGGGGCCCATTAACGGAGAAATAAGCATCGCACCAATAACAGCTGCTGAACTGTTGATATTCAGACCGATACATGCAATTCCCATAGAAATTACCAAAAGCCATAAATTGTGTCCCCGGAAATAAATTCCTTCTTCTATTTCCTGGAATGTAAATTCTTCATCTTCTTCCTTGGGTAATACAAATAGTTTTCGGAAATTGATCATTGATTATATTTTCTAACAAAAGTATGAAAACAGCATTCAAGTATTATTAATAAATTTGCCCATTAAAAATCCACAAATGATTTATCTTGTAACTGGCGGAAGCGGCTTTATAGGTTCACACTTAATAGAACGATTATTAAGGAATGGACATTCTGTCATAAACGTTGACAATTTTGATGATTTCTATAATTATCAGACAAAAATTAAAAATACATTAGAGTCTATTGACAAAATTTCGGATTTTGAGTTTACGGACAAAGAGACTGATATCAGGCATTTAGCCACTATATCCCAGTCGGACAGGTATCAGATGTATTATCAGGATATCCGTGATAAAAAAGGGCTTGAAACTATTTTTAAAAATCACAAAATCGACCTTATTATTCACCTTGCAGCCCTTGCAGGAGTACGCCCATCCATTGCAAGACCCTTGGAATACGAAGAGGTGAATGTACGCGGGACGATGAATCTTTGGGAACTCTGCAAAGAATTTAATATCAATAAATTCATATGTGCATCTTCGTCAAGTGTTTATGGCAACAATGAAAAGACTCCATTTTCAGAATCAGATAACGTAGACCATCCCATCTCACCGTATGCTGCAACCAAAAAAAGTGGTGAAATCTTAGGACATGTTTATCATAATCTGTATCATATAGATATGATCCAACTTAGGTTTTTCACTGTATATGGCCCCAGACAGAGACCTGATCTTGCTATTCATAAATTTACAAAACTGATCTCGGAAGGACAGGAAATTCCATTCTACGGTGACGGAAATACAGCAAGAGACTACACGTATATTGATGATATTATCGACGGAATCACGAAATCCATCCTCTATTTAGAAACCCATTCCGGAGTTTATGAAATTATTAACCTTGGAGAAAGTGAGGTGGTTACTTTATCCGAAATGTTATCTACAATAGAAACTACCCTGGGAATTTCTGCCACGAAGAAAAACCTGCCAATGCAGCCGGGAGATGTCCAGAAAACCAATGCAGATATCACAAAAGCAAAGGCATTAATTGGTTACAAACCAGACACAGACTTCCAAAATGGCATAAAAAAATTTGTGGAATGGTTTTTGAGAAAATGACATCATGTAACTTGCTGACACAGCTGTAATGCAGTCTATGACGGCCAATGAATAAAAATTAATCAAAAAGAATTGAAAATCAAGTATAAAAAAGCGTATAATATAAGCTAATTTTATACTTTTGCAAAAAATCAGAAAATTATGTACTGGACATTAGAATTAGCCTCATACCTAAGTGACGCACCTTGGCCAATGACAAAAGCAGAGCTTATTGACTATGCAATCAGAACTGGTGCACCAATGGAAGTAGTTGAAAACCTTCAGGCAATTGAAGACGAAGGAGAGATCTATGAATCTATCGAAGAGGTTTGGAGTGATTATCCTACCGACGAGGATTTCCTTTGGAACGAAGACGAATATTAATGAAAGCAATTAAGCTTTGAGCAATATGCTTAGAGCTTTTTTGTCCTTTTTTATATGTAACATTTACACGATAAGCGTGTCAGTAAAACGCTTAAAGCATATTGATTTAAGCATAAAGCAAAAAATTTATGAGTTTTTTAAACAAAGTTCTTAAAGGGTTTTTGGGAGACAAAAAAGCGCAGGACCTAAAAGAAGTAAAAAAAGTTGTAACAAAAATCAAAGCTGTAGAACCAGCCATTCAGCAGTTAACTGATGATGGGCTGAGAGAAAAAACTGCTGAATTTAAAGAGAATATAAAATCTTCAACCAGCAAAATAACAGCGCAGATAGAACAGATAAAAGAGCAGGTAAAAAATTCAGCTAACGTAGATGAAAAAGAAGCTCTTTTCTCAAAGATTGAATCTTTGAAAAAAGAATCATACGACATTGAAGAGAAAGTTCTTGCCCAAATCCTTCCTGAAGCTTTTGCCCTGGTAAAAGAAACAGCAAGAAGATGGGCCCAGAACGGAGGCATCCGTGTGAAAGCAACTGATTGGGACAGACAATTGGCTGCTGCAGGAAAAGATTTCGTGGAAATTCAGGGAGATACTGCAATCTGGAAAAGCTCATGGGACGCAGCCGGAACTCCTGTAGTTTGGGATATGGTCCATTATGATGTTCAGTTTATCGGAGGGGTTATTCTTCACAGCGGTAAAATTGCCGAAATGGCAACCGGTGAAGGTAAAACTTTGGTAGGAACATTGCCTATTTACTTAAATGCACTTCCTGAAAGAGGGGTTCACGTAGTAACTGTAAACGACTATCTTGCCAAAAGAGACTCCGCATGGATGGGACCTCTTTATCAGTTCCACGGAATGTCTATCGATTGTATCGATAACCACCAACCGAACTCAGACGGAAGAAGGAAAGCATATAATTCAGATATTACCTACGGAACGAATAACGAATTCGGTTTCGATTATCTGAGAGATAACATGGTAACTTCGCCTACAGAGCTTGTGCAGAGAGAATTGAACTTTGCCATTGTGGATGAAGTTGACTCTGTATTGGTAGATGATGCCAGAACACCATTGATTATTTCAGGTCCGGTTCCTCAGGGAGACCGACAGGAATTTGATGTTCTTAAGCCTTCTATCGACAGAATTGTTGAAGTTCAGAAAAAAACAGTTTCTGCCATCTTTAATGAAGCGAAAAAATTAATCGCTGCAGGAAACACAAAAGAAGGAGGATTCAAATTGCTTCAGGCCTACAGAGGTCTTCCTAAAAACAGACAGTTAATTAAATTCTTATCGGAAAGCGGAAACAGAGCATTGCTTCAGAAAACTGAAGCGCAGTACATGCAGGACAACAACCGCGATATGCCGATTGTAGATAAAGATCTTTACTTTGTAATCGAAGAAAAGAACAATCAGGTAGATCTTACAGATAAAGGCGTTGAATACATGTCTCAGGGAAATGAAGATAACAATTTCTTCGTTCTTCCGGATATCGGGACGGAAATCGCTGAAGTGGAAGCGAAAAACCTATCCAAAGAAGAAGAATTCGAAGCTAAAGAAAAACTTTTCTCTGAATTCGCTGAAAAATCCGAGCGAGTACACACAATGAGCCAGCTGTTAAAAGCATATACATTATTCGAAAAAGATGATGAATATGTGGTAATTGACGGCGAAGTAAAGATCGTTGACGAGCAGACAGGCCGTATCATGGAAGGAAGACGTTATTCAGACGGTCTTCACCAGGCCATCGAAGCTAAAGAAAATGTAAAGATTGAAGCAGCTACACAGACCTTTGCAACAGTAACGCTTCAAAACTATTTCCGTATGTATAACAAGCTTGCGGGAATGACAGGTACTGCTGAAACAGAGGCGGGAGAACTTTGGGAGATCTACAAATTAGACGTTGTGGTAATTCCTACGAACCGTCCTATTTTAAGACATGATAAACAGGATTTAGTTTTCAAAACTAATCGTGAAAAATATAACGCCGTAATCGAAGAAATTGAAAAATTAACAGCAGCAAAAAGACCTGTACTTGTAGGTACTACTTCTGTTGAAATCTCTCAATTGCTTTCTAAGGCGCTTCAATTAAGAAAAATTCCACACCAGGTACTGAACGCGAAACTTCACAAAAAAGAAGCTGAGATCGTAGCAGGAGCCGGACAGCCGGGAGTTGTAACGATTGCAACGAACATGGCAGGTCGTGGTACGGATATCAAGCTTACCAAAGAAGTAAAAGAAGCCGGCGGTTTAGCCATTATCGGTACAGAAAGACACGATTCAAGACGTGTAGACAGACAGCTTAGAGGTAGAGCGGGACGTCAGGGAGATCCTGGCAGCTCTCAGTTCTATGTGTCTCTTGAAGATAACCTGATGCGTTTATTCGGTTCAGAGAGAATCGCGAAAATGATGGACAGAATGGGTCATAAGGAAGGAGAAGTCATTCAGCACTCTATGATCAGTAAGTCTATTGAAAGAGCCCAGAAGAAAGTGGAAGAAAACAACTTCGGGATCAGAAAGAGACTTCTTGAATATGATGACGTAATGAACAAGCAGCGTGACGTGATCTATAAGAGAAGAAAGAATGCTCTGTTCGGGGATCACTTGAAATATGACATTACGAACATGATCTTTGATGTTTCTAATTCAATTGTCACTAAAGGAAAAGCTACAGGAAATTATAAAGATTTCGAATTTGATGTCATTAAATTCTTCACTATGGAATCTCCTGTTTCTGAAAATGATTTCAAAAGTAAGCAGGTTCCGGAATTAACAGACCTTCTTTTCAAAGCCGCTCAGGAGGATTATAAAATGAAACTGAACTTACTGAAAGAGAAATCATTCCCTATCATTGAGAATGTATATCAAAACCAGGGTTCTATGTTCAAAATGATTCAGGTTCCTTTCACAGACGGACACAAGACAATGACAATTGTTGCCGATCTTAAAGAAGCTTATGAAACTCAGTGTGAAAGCCTTATCAATGATTTTGAAAAGAATATCACTTTATCGATCATCGATGAAAACTGGAAACTCCATCTTCGTGAGATGGATGACCTACGAAGATCTTCGCAGGGAGCTGTTTACGAACAGAAAGATCCATTGGTAATTTACAAACAGGAATCCTTCCACTTATTCAGTGAAATGGTAGACAAAATGAACAAAGAAATTATTTCATTCTTATACAAAGGAGAAATCCCGGCTTAAGAATTCAATAATAAAATCTCATAAAAACCCCGCTTCAGCAATGCCTGAAGCGGGGTTTTGTTATTCAACACCTAATAATTTTATGACAAATATCAATTCGATTATTTATTTAGAACAATTAAAAACAATATATTTGCAGAAAATTTGACTTATTCATGAAAAATGTACTGATCTGCGCCTCAATGTTGGGTTCTATGCTAACGTTTGCACAAGAGAAAAAAGATTCTACAAATTCTAAAAATATTGAAGAAGTTATCATCAATAAAATGGTGAAAAAACTCGATACTGAATCCTCCAACAAAATGCCGGTGAAATTCATAGAAAATCCGCAAGTCTATTCTTCTATTGATAAAGGGATTTTGGAAAATGAAAACATTTTTACTGTTGATGATGCTTACAGGAACGTAACCGGTTTGCAGAAAATGTGGAATCCCACAGGAAGAGCCGGAGACGGTGGATCCTTCTTCGTTTTGAGAGGTTTTCCTTCACAAGCTTCTACAAGAAATGGTTTGGTTGCTCCCGTTACGTCTACAATTGATGCAATAAATGTGGAAACATTGGAATTTCTAAAAGGTCCTGTCGGAACACTTTACGGAAGTACAGTAGCTTCTTACGGAGGGCTTATTAACAGGGTGACCAAAAAACCTCAGCAAAATTTCATTGGTGCAGTCTCAGCGTCTGCAGGAAGTTACAATACTTACAGAGCAACTGCAGATATTAACGCTCCGATTACAAAAAACTTGCTTTTCCGTGTAAATACAGCTTATACAAACGAAGGAAATTTCACGAAAACCAATGCAGGAAATCAATATACAACATTTGCTCCGAGTTTGACCTGGAATGTTTCCGACAAAGTTCAGCTGAATGTAGATTATGAATTATTCCAGAACCGAGTAGCGGCGAATCCTTATTACTTCTATCTTTCACCGAAAACTTTGAACGAAATTAATAATATGAAAGATTTGGAAAAGGCGGCAGGCCTCGATTATAAAGAATCTTACACCGGGAATGATTTATACATGACTGCAAGAAACTCCAATATTTTTGGAAACGTGAAATGGAAAATCAACGATAATATCACCTCAAATACTTACATTAATAATTCCGATTCTTATTCAGACGGTTACAATCCGTATTTTTCGATTTCTTACGACAATGCATCTTCTTCTTATTGGGTAAAAAGAGCTGACCAATCTACAAATAAAAGTAAAAAATCCTGGTTTCAGATCCAACAAAACTTTAATCTTAATTATGATTTTTCAAATGGAATGAAAAACAAAACGGTTGTTGGTTTTGATTATATGAGAACAACGGAAAGGTTGCGTTACAAATATTTGAACACTTACTTCGATATTGTTGCGCCTTCAGGTGCGGATTATTCCGGAATGAATGCCACTGCTTTGACTGCGCTTTATGCTGATACAAATAAATTTTCAACCTACGATTATTTGAGCGACTTGAATACCTATTCTGGATATGTTTCCAACTTATTTACTCCGATTGCCAACCTGCACATTATGGCAGGGCTTCGTTATGAAAATAACGATTATTTGGGCGGAATGATTGGGCCATATTCGAAACCGACATTCAATCCGGCATTTAATCAATCTGCATTTTCTCCAAAAGCAGGAATTGTTTACGAAATCGTTCCTGAGAAATTCTCTGTTTTCGGAAATTACCAGAATTCCTTCAAATCCAACGGATATTATACTTATAATGTTGCAGGAGATATGGCTTTATCAGACCCTGAAAGAGGAAACCAGTTTGAAGGAGGTTTCAAAGCAAGTTTATTTAAAAACAGATTCAACGCAACGATTTCATACTACAACATCAAAGTGAAAAATCAACTGCTTAACACCGGAGAATATACTGCAGCTTTTGCTGTGGTTCAAAAACAAGCCGCTTCTACACTCAGCAAAGGCTTCGAGCTGGAAGTTAATGCATATCTAGTAAAAGGTTTCTCTTTAGTAGGAGGTTTGGCCTACAACGATACTGTTGATGAATCTACAGACACAAGACCAACTACGGCGGGTTCGTTTTGGAATGCAAATTTCAACTTGGCTTATCAATTTGTTGATGGAAAAGTAAAAGGTCTGGGATTCGGATTTGGTGGAAATTATGCTAGTGACAATAATGTAACAGGAGATTTCATTTTACCAAAATATTTCGTTTTGAATGCCAATGCGTTTTACGATGCCAAGAGATTCAGAATCGGAGTTAAAGTTGATAACTTCACGAATGAACATTATTGGACAGGATATTCCACAGCGAATCCTCAAAAACTGGCAAACTTCTTAGGGACAATTGCTTATAAATTTTAATCAACCACATACTCACTATTCCTGAGTTTCAGGAACAGTTTATTTAATGAAAAAGAAGCATCATTATAAAAAGAAACCTTCTTTTACAAAGAAATGGTCTGCCAAACTGCATTTGTGGTTTGGCTTATCCGTTGGTATTATTGTTTTCATTGTTTCACTTACCGGGACTTTATACGTTTTTAAAGATGAAATACAAAGCAGTCTACGGAAAGAAGCCATATATGTACAAAAAGCTACGGAAACTCCACTTTCTATAGCTATTCTGAAAGAAAAGGTCAGTTTGGAACTTAATGAAAAGTATCCTTTGAATGCTGTGGAAATTCCTTTAGATAAAAATAAATCCTACCGTTTCTCCTATTACGAAAAGAACAAAAAAGGCTGGAATTATTTTGAAGAGGTGAAGATCAATAAGCTGGTGTATGTAGATCAGTACAGCGGGAAAATTTTAGCTGTTTACAATGAAAAATATGACCTTTTCCCAATTTTAAAAGCCATTCACTGGAGTTTATTATTAAAATCAGATTGGGGGAAATATGTGGTAGGAATTCCTACCGTACTGTTTATCTTCATGCTGATTACAGGAATTATTTTATGGTGGCCAAAGAACAAAAAAGCAAGAAAAGGACGCTTCTGGTTCAGCTGGGAAAATGTGAAGACCTGGAAACGTAAAAATTATGATCTTCATAATGTATTGGGGTTTTATGCTTCATTCCTGGCACTGCTGATGAGTATTACAGGAATTTACTTTGCCTATCCGTATGTAAAAAACACCTTCAATCTTGCACTTTCCGGCTCTTTAGAATTGCCAAAAGAGAAGGAAATCAAATCTCCGGATTCTCTGATGATAAAAAATACTTCAGTTTTTGATCTTACCGCTCAGGAAACCAGAAAGCTTTATCCTACCTCTTCCAGTTTCAGAATTCCCTTAAACGGAAAAAACAAGAAAGGGAAAGAATTAAAGAACATTCCGGTTACCATATATGGACAAGAAGGGCGGTACAGTGAAAGAAATACGCTGGTTTTTGACAAATATTCAGGGAAACTTCTGGCAGACAAACCTCATCAGAAACTGAGCAATGCAGAAAAATATGCCAATGCCAACTATGATATCCATACAGGATCCTATTTTGGGCTGTTCGGGAAAATTCTCTGGTTTATTACAGGCCTCATCTGCACATCACTCCCTGTTACCGGCTTTTTAGTATGGTGGGGGAAACAAAAAAAACAAGGAAAGAAAATATAATGAAAAAAGTGCTTTTATCAGCCGCATGTTTAGGGTCGGCAACTGTTTTTGCACAGGTTAAAGACAGCCTGCAGACCAACAATGTGGATGAAGTCGTGATGACTGCTTCCAGAAAAAAAGAAAACATTAAAGAAATACCAAGCTCAGTAACGATTGTTGCAGAAAAGCAGATCCAGTCTCAGCTTACCGTCAATTCCGATATCACCAGCATTCTTCAGTATACGGTTCCCAGCTTAGGAACCAATTCCGGACAAACCTCCAATACAGGTCAGACTTTAAGAGGCCGTCAGGTTCTTGTCCTTATCGATGGCATTCCTCAATCTACCCCACTTAGAAATGGGGCAAGGGACATCAGAAGCATCGATCCTTCTGTTATTGAAAGAATTGAAGTGATCAAAGGAGCATCTTCTATCTACGGAAACGGAGCAGATGGCGGAATCATCAATTATATCACCAGAAGAAGTAAATCCGATAAAAATATTTCAGGACTTACCCAGGTTGGTTTTACTGGCCAGACCTATGGAGGAACCTTAGGAGTAAGGGCCAGTCAGCTGCTATCCGGAAAGGTGAATAAATTTGACTATGTTTTCTCCCTTGCTTATGAAAGAACCGGCTATATGAAAGATGCTGACGGAGTAAACCTTACCCCAACCTACAGCCCCGCAAAAATGGATAACTATAACGGAATGCTTAAAGTAGGGTATAATATCAATAATGATCAGAGAATTGAAGCTTCTTACATTGGATATTCTTCCAGATCTGATCTTAGCTTAGGACTGGTAACCGGAAAATACGGTTTTAAACCAACCATTGGTGAGGGCGTAGGAAAAAACCTTGAAACCACTCCTCAAGGAACACCAAAAAACCACAATTTCAGGGTTAATTATGATAACCAGAATCTTTTTGGAGGAACCACTTCATTGAATTTCAATGCTTATATGCAGGATTTCAAGACGGTATACGGATACAGCGATACATTTTTCGGAGGAGGGCAGTCCAATGTGATTTCCAAAAAATACGGCGCCAGATTCAACTTTGATACGAAGCTTTGGAACGCTCAAAATTCACAGGCTGAAGTGATGTACGGAATGGATATCCTTAATGACCAGACCGTTCAGAAGCTTGAGGACGGGCGTTACTGGACACCAGACATGAATATGACTAACCTGGCCCCTTTTGTGCTGGTTAAAATCGATTTACTGAAAAAATTAACCATTAAAGGTGGACTTCGCTACGAAAACATGACCGTTAAAGTAGGAGACTTTAATACCCTCTCTTCCGTAAAAAGTGATGGAACTTTCACAACAAGTATTTTTGTTACCGGCGGAAAATTAAAATATAATGCATTGGTGGCCAATTTAGGGGTGCGTTATAATATTGAGCCTTTCATTAACCTGTTCGGAAGCTTTTCCCAGTCCTACTCTATCAACGAGCTGGGAAGGATCTTAAGAACATCTACACAGGGAACCATTCAAAATCTTGAAACCAAGCCCATCATTGTTAACAATTATGAGCTGGGTGCCACAGGACAGATCTCAAAATGGGTCAACTATGAAATCACCTCTTATGTAAGCACATCAAAATTAGGAGCTTCCTTTGTACAGAGCGCAGACAGGGCTTTAACCATACAAAGGTCACCGGAGATTGTTTACGGTGTGGAAGGATTCCTGCATTTTACCCCTGCAAAATGGATCAGTTTCGGAGGAAGCTATAGCTGGATGGAAGGGATTACGTCTATTAAAGATGATGGAGATTATTCTGCAAAAATCAATAACAGCCGGATTTCTGCGCCTAAGGTACTTGCTTACATTCAGGCAAGACCTATACAGGCCTTATCCATTGGTTTTGATATGCTGCATGCCTTTGAGCAGGACAGGTTTCAACCTAATGCAAAAACCGGATTATTCGTATACGGAGAAGGCCACGTTCCTGAATACACCGTTTTTAATTTTAAATCAAGCTACGAAATCAATAAAAACTGGAGAGTTTCTTTAGGTATTGAAAATTTGTTCAACAAAATGTATCAGCCTGCCATTGCATGGTGGTCTGCTCGTGACAGCGAATTTGTGAATTCACTGGGGAGAAGAGGCACCCTGATGCTTGAATATAAATTTTAATTAAACTAAATAAAAAGATAAACTTATCTTTGCGATACTTTGAACTGCAATATGAAGAGAAAACATCATCATAAGAAAAAACCGGGCTTTTTCAAGAAATGGTCAGCCAAGCTGCACCTTTGGTTTGGTCTGGGAATTGGCTTTCTGATCTTTATTATATCCATTACAGGAGCGCTTTATGTTTTCAAAGATGAAATAGAAAACATCACCAGAAAGGATGTGATCTACCACAACGAGCAGAATATAGCACAAAAGCAGGTTCTTCCTATCAGAATAATGGAAAAATCTGTTGCCGAACAGGTAAAAGAAAAATATCCCATCCATTGGGTGAATGTTCCGATCGATAAAAAAATGTCGTACATGTTTTATTGGTATGAGCATAATACGGATGCCTGGAATTATTTTGATGAGTTTCCTATCTATAAAGCAGCTTATGTAAATCCTTATACGGGAAAAGTCCTCAGAACATATGATGAAAAGAACGGATTTTTCAACATTGTAAAAATGATCCACTGGAGCTTTTTATTGAAGCAGGATTGGGGAACCTATGTAGTGGGAATTCCTGTTATCATATTTATCATGATGCTTATTACCGGAATCGTTCTCTGGTGGCCTAAAAATAAAGCAGCCAGAAAGCAACGTTTTTCTTTTAGATGGAAGAATATAAAAAGCTGGAAAAGAAAGAATTATGACCTTCATAATGTGCTTGGTTTTTATTCCTCCATCTTCGCTTTGATCTTCGCAATTACAGGACTCTTTTATGCCTTTTTTGTTGTACAGGCCATGATCTACGTGATATTCTCCGGCGGGGAAACAAAATATCCGGACTTCTCCCATATTAAAACCAAGGCTCCTATAGAACTACGAACTGAAGGAACGCTCGATAAGGTCATTAATACTGTACAGCAAAAATATCCTGATGCTTTCGGTTTTGCCATTGACCTTGGCCATGAGCATATGGATGACCACGAGCATCCTAATTTTGAAGTTTTTGTAAAGCACCTTTCATATTCTTATCACAAAAACAGCAGCCTGATCTTTGATGAAAACTCGGGGGAACTGCTTCATACCCACGATCCGAAGGACAAAAACTTCGGAGAAAAAGCAGTAGCTGCCAACTATGATATTCATGTAGGGGCTATTTTAGGGCTTCCTACAAAGATCATTGCATTTATTGTCAGCCTTCTGTGTGCATCCTTACCTGTCACCGGATTTATGATCTGGTGGGGAAGAAGAAAAAAGAAGCCGGTAAAAATTGCCTAAAAGTTTTTCAAATAAAAGTTTGTTAATAATTCATTAATACAATCTTTTTTATAATTTTAACCCTTTAGAATTTATAAACAGGAAATGTCATTAATAGATTTATCAAAACAAGTTGCTCTAGGAATTGATATCGGCGGAACGAATACAAAGTTCGGAGTAGTAAACCATCGCGGTGAAGTTCTGGAAAAAGGAAGTCTGAGAACTGATGAGTACGAAAAAGTGGAAGATTTTATCGATGCTTTGTATGAACAGGTTCAGCCCCTGATCGAAAAATACGGTACAGAAAAAAACTTTGACGGAATTGGGGTAGGCGCTCCTAACGCCAACTATTATAAAGGAACTATCGAGCAGGCTCCTAACTTACCCTGGAAGGGCCTGGTCCCTTTCAGTGAACTGATGAAGGCTAAATTCAGCCTGCCGTGTACCATTACCAATGATGCTAATGCAGCAGCTCTTGGAGAAATGCTTTTCGGAGCAGCACGTGGTATGAAGGATTTCATTATGATCACTCTGGGAACCGGAGTAGGCAGCGGAATCATTTCCAATGGGAGCCTGATTTACGGACATGATGGCTTTGCAGGAGAGCTTGGCCATACTATCGTAAAGCCTGGCGGAAGAAAGCACTGGAGCACTGGATCTGAAGGAAGTCTGGAAGCTTATGCCTCAGCCACAGGAATTGCGATCACTGCAAAAAAAATGAGAGCTGAATTTCCTGAATCTATGCTGAGCCAGTATCCTGAAGAATCTATTAACTCAAAAACTGTACATGAATGTGCTCTGAAAGGCGACCCTATCTCTATTGAGGTTTTCAGATATACAGGACAGAAGCTGGGTGAAGCTTTGGCAAATTTCGTCATGTTTTCTTCACCGGAAGCTATTCTTTTATTCGGCGGCGTAATCAAGGCCGGTGATTTTATTTTGAAGCCTGCAAAGCTCCATATGGAAAGAAACCTTCTTCCAATCTTTAGAAATAAAGTGAAACTGGTCTTCAGCGAGCTTGATGAAGCAGATGCAGCCATTCTTGGAGCAAGTGCTTTAGTTTGGGAGAAATAACTGAAAAACATATTTAAAATAATAAAAGCATCCTTTCGGGGTGCTTTTTTGTTCCTGTGCCTATTCGTGAAATCTATTGTGCTACGCAGAAGTTTGAGCTTTATCTTACCTATATTTATTTATAAAAATAGAGATTCTGTTTGCCTTTATGAAGAATTATTTGTGATATCTATTTGTGTTATTCGTGTTTAAAATTGCAAAAGTTTTTCCTATTTTTGATTAGTTTTTTTCACTCATTTCCAGTGCGGATTAGAGCAAAACCGGACCAATATAATAATCAATCTACAATGGATAACAATTTAGAACAGATCACTTTCGGCGGCGGATGCTTCTGGTGTGTCGAAAGCTGCTTCAATATGCTTAAAGGAGTACAGTCTGCTGTCTCAGGCTATTCGGGAGGACACAAGGATAATCCAACCTATGAAGAAGTGTGTACAGGAGAAACGGGACATGCCGAAGTGGTACAGATCACTTTTGATCCTAAGATCATTTCCTATGCACAGCTAATGGATGTATTCTTCTTCCTTCATGACCCTACCCAGCTGAACAGACAGGGCAATGATATCGGAACACAATACCGTTCTGTTATTTATTATAAAGATGAAGCAGAAAAAGCTAGAGCAGAAGAAGCTCTCAAAAAATCTGAAGAATCGGGAAAATGGCCCGGAAAATATGTAACCGAAGTAACCCAGTTTGAGAAATTCTGGCCTGCTGAACAGTATCACCAGGGCTATTATAACGAAAACCCGACACAGCCATACTGCAGCACCGTAGTAGGCCCGAAGATCCAGAAATTTAAAAAACATTTTGGAGAGCTGGGAATGCTGAATGAAGCGTAAAAATATAAAGCGAATATCTTTTTGATGTTCGCTTTTTTTGTGTGGAAATTTATTTTCAAATATCCTCTGTTTGCTCGAATCCTATTGACACATCAATATTACCAATAATCGATTTTCAACAATACTACTTCGCATTTTCACCTCCATAAGTATAAATTATGTGTTCCGTTGCCTCTTTTAAAGTTTTTTCATTTTCTGGATTTACTCCGTGACTGGTAAAAAATTCTACATCATTATCACTCTTATCGTACCATACCTTTCCCAATGAACTTTCAACATTAATAGTGTCTGGTCTTGTACTTTTTTTAAGATACTTCAGTTTAACTGTATCAATAGGTATCAAGTGATGGTTTGGGTTTTTATCATTACAATGAGCTAATTGATATTGATCACCATCCCAATACATGCATTCTTTCGGAGTAAAAACACCTTTGGAAAACAAAAGCCCCATTAATGCAATGATTCCAAGTACTCCACCACTCATGCTTTTATTGTTGCTAATAAACTCTGTTAGATTAATAAAAGGCTTATTAACAATGTTTATAACAATTTTAGAAACTGTTTGATTAATAGCATATTCTATTGTTTTCCAATCCAAACAATAAGCTTTAAAACTTTCGTATCCTAAATATCTACTTAGATCATCAAGAATTACCGGCTTTATATTATAATCATTTTCATTCTCAACAATAACTTTATAATATGTCTCCAACGACTTATAACTTAAGCTAATTTTAAAATCATCTAACAAACTTCTTTCTAATGATTTTAAAATCCCAGTAGATGACTGTTCTGTTGTCTCACTTGATGCTTTTTCCAAAACTTCCTCCAATAACTTTTTTTTCTGAAGTAAAAATCTAGACATATAAATAAATTTTATCCGGAAAATTAAACAGTTATTCTCAAAAAAAATTACGGGTTCCCGTAGAAAACTTTCCAAGAACTTTCCAAGAACTTTCTAACCCCTATTTTCTTTTTCGCCGTTATTTTGCCTTGTAAATCAGTAACAAATAAAACAACAAACTCAAAAAACTGATTTCAAAATCACCAGATAAAACGGAGGAAAACTCCGGGTTGGGAAGCAGATGTTTCTCCTCCGTTTTTGAAGGTTCACTTCCCAAAAATTTAGAAGCGCTTCAAAATTTTTAACCGTGTAACACTGCTTACGATCTGTTTCGTGAGGAAGAACACCAGTGCCAAATTTTAAATTTTTAAACCAATGTTAGAATTAATATTGATGCTACTGGGATTAGCATTTTCAAATAACAACGCAAACACGACATCAGATAATAGTAATAATCAGGAACAGACAACGGTTCAGCTGACAGACCCGGGAGAAGGAGTGGATCCGGGGGATACCGGAGGAGAAACGGGACAGCTTCCTCCTCCTCCAAAAAAATAACCAATTAAGCGAAAGAGAATTTCTTTCGCTTTTTTTATTATTTTTGATAAAAAACTAATTGAAAAAACTCATCTTCTTATTACCTGTAATTCTATTTTCCTGTAATAAAAATAACAGAACTGTAAAAAGTGATAGAACAGACTATGACAAAGCATATAATTATTTAAAAACTTCAGAAAAAGATAGCGCTTTTAAATATTTCAATAAGGCAAAAGATTTTTTCATTCAGGAGGACAACCCTTCATTCGCCGGTAGTTGTTTAGTAAATATGGCTATTTTACAATGTGAAAATGGAGATTATTATGGCAGTCAAGAAACAGCTTTATCTGCAATTAAATATTTAAACCCCCAAAAGGACACTCTGGAAATAGTAGGAAATTATAATAACTTAGGTATTACCTGTCAAAATTTAAAGGAATATAATAAAGCCGCTCAGTTCTACAATAAAGCAGCCCATTTTTCTCAAGATCCTATTTATCAATTAACACTGTTAAACAATAAAGCAATTTCATATACATACTTAAAAAAACATGACTCTGCCATTCAAATTTTTAATAAAATATTAGCTTTTCCAACTATAAAGAAACATGCTAAAGTTTTCTCAAAGGTCTATGATAATTTAGCTTATACAAAGTTTAGTCAAAATCCTGAATATAATGCGGAACCAGAGCTAAATGAAGCTCTAAAAATAAGAGAAAGGATAAAAGATGATGATGGGTTAAATGCCAGCTTCTATCATTTAACAGAGTACTTTGAAAATAAGGATCCTAAAAAAGCATTACATTATGCTAACAAAAACTGGCAAATAGCTAAAAAGAACAACAATCCTGATGATCAATTAAAAGCCCTTCAAAAAATTATTACATTAGAAAATTCTAATAACACAAAGTATTTCTTTCTGAGATATCAAAGCCTCAATGACAGCCTTCAAACAGCAAGAAGTAAAGCAAAAAATCAATTTGCCATTATAAGATATGATGTTGAAAAAATAAAGGCAAAAAATGCAGAAAATGAAATCGAGCTCTTAAAAAGAAATATTGGCTTAGGTACTTTATCCGTTCTTTTAATAGGTGGTATTTTTTTATACAAAAAAAGAAAAAAAAGACTCGAACAGGAAAAAGAACTGGAAGTTAAAAATACTGAGCTGAAAATGTCGAAAAAAGTCCACGACGTCGTAGCCAATGGAATTTACCAGGTCATGACTAAAATAGAAAATCAGGACCATTTTGATAAAGAAAAGGCCCTGGACGATCTGGAATTTGTTTATGAGAAATCCAGAGACATTTCCTACGATAAGGAAGATTCTAAAGATGAGCAGGATTTTAGCGAAAAAATTTCAAATAGTATTGGCTCTTTTAATAATGATACCGTAAAAACCTATATTGCTGGAAATGAGAAAAACATTTGGGAAAATGTAAATCAATCTAAACAGGAAGAAATCTATCAAATCATTCGGGAGCTGCTTGTCAACATGAAAAAACACAGCAAATCAAACCTTGTTTCTTTCCGCTTTGAAAGAATTAATAACGAGATTGCCATCCATTATAAAGACAATGGAATTGGGATATCCGGAGCGGTAATTTATAACAATGGATTATCAAATGTGGTTTCCCGTATAGAAATTTTGCAGGGACAAATTATTTTTGACACTGAAACCGAAAAAGGATTGAAAATAGACATTTCATTTCCTGTTTACTAAAAACTAAAAAAATGTTCAAAAAAATTTTAATAGCCGAAGATCAAGAGATGGGTAGTTTGTCTGTCCAAAAAACATTAGAAGAACTCAACATTCCGAATGTTGATTATGTATATTATTGCGATGATGCTTTAGCGAAGATAAAAAAATCCATTCGAGAAAACGATCCTTATGACTTATTAATTACTGATCTTTCTTATGAAGAAGACCATCATTTTCAGAATATTAAAGATGGAAAAGAACTGATTGAAGAGGTCAGAAAATTACAGCCTTTATTAAAAATCATTGTCTTTTCCGGAGAGCGTAAATCAGGAATTATAGATTCTCTTTTTACCGAATTCAGGATTAATGGATACGTCCGCAAAGCCAGAAACGATTCTAAAGAACTGAAAAAAGCAATCGCATCCGTTTACGTCAATGAAAACTATCTATCTCTTGATCTTAAACAAGAAGTTAAAAAACTCAACAGTTATGAGTTTACAAAATATGACACCACACTTGTTTCTCTTCTTTCTCAGGGGGTGCAGCAAAAAAATATTCCGACTTATCTGCAGAATAATAATATCACACCTAACAGCCTGAGCAGTGTGGAAAAAAAATTAAACAGTTTAAAAGAAGCACTGGGAGTTACAAGTAATGAACAATTAATAGCTTTCTGTAAAGATCTGGGAATTATTTAATCTTATTTTTAAATTTTGTATAAAAACCTTTCAAAATTTGAAAGGTTTTTTCTTTTACGGTTAACCGTAAGGATTGGTTTTTTAATCGTTCTACTTTTGGAGTGTTAAAACATTTAAAATAAATTTTATGAAAAAGTATTACGTAAACAAAAAAGCGCAAAGCAACGGAGATCATGAAGTACATCATGAAGACTGCAGATATCTTCCGGGTCCTGCTAACAGAAAATATCTGGGAGAATATTCTTCTTGTAAGGATGCCGTAAAAGAATCAGAGAAAACGTACGCTCAAACAAATGGGTGTAAAACATGTTCAAACGAATGTCACACTAGCTAAGTAATTATCATGGAAAAATTTGTCATCACAAAAAGAGTCAACAACGAGTATCAATTTAACTTAAAAGCAGGAAATGGCGAAATTATTTTAATCAGCGAAGGCTACGTTCAAAAAGCATCTTGTCTAAAAGGTATTGAATCTGTGAAGATCAATTCTCAGGAGGATTCAAGATACGACAGAAGAGTTGCCAGGAACAATAAAGATTATTTTGTATTAAAAGCAAGAAACGGTGAAATCATTGGTAAAAGTCAATATTACAGTTCCAAATCTTCCATGGAAACCGGTATTTCTTCTGTAAAAAAAAATGCACCTACTGCCGAAATCATTGACGAAACTCTTTAAAAGCAACACTATGGATCTCAAAATTAAACTTGAACAGTTACACCAGAAAGTAGTCGGCCTAAAAGAGCAGATCAGCACAGAGGAAGCCACCAAAAACGCCTTTGTAATGCCCTTTATACAGATTTTAGGGTACGACATCTTTAATCCGACGGAAGTAATTCCGGAACATATTTGCGACATCGGAACGAAAAAGGGAGAAAAGGTAGATTATGTGATCAAACACAATGACAAGCCTATTTTTATTATAGAATGTAAGCATTGGAAAGAAAATGCTGATGCACACAATTCTCAGCTGCACCGGTATTATCATGTTTCAAAAACACGTTTTGGCGTGCTGACCAATGGAATTGTATACAACTTTTATACAGATTTGGAGAAACCTAATATTATGGATGAGAAGCCTTTTTTCACTATCAATATTGAGGATTTAAAAGACAGTTCAATCAAAATCCTTGAAAGTTTTACCAAAAAAGACTACAATCTTGAAAGTATTTTAGATTCTGCTGAAGCTTTAAAATACATAAAAGCAATCAGAAAGGAGTTTGAAAAAGAAATTGAAAACCCTTCCGATGAACTAGTAAAATTATTAGTCAGCAGGTTTTTTGAGAAGCCAATGACGGCCAACAGAATGGTGTCTTTTAAGGAATATACAAAGAAAGCCTTGACTACTTCTATTAATGAATCCATCAGTTTCAGGCTTAAATCTGCATTAAGTATCAACGAGCAAATAGAAAAACAGGAAGAAGGCGTAAAACCACCCCAATCCATCGATGAAAACAGCGATTCTAAAATTGTAACAACCGAAGAAGAACTGGAAGGATTTCAAATCATAAAAGCTATTTTAAGAGAAAAAATACCTTCTGTAAGAATTGCCTATAGAGATACATTATCCTATTTCGGAATTTTATTGGACGATAATAACAGAAAGCCAATCTGCAGATTACATTTTAATACGGCCAACAAATATTTGGAAATCTTTCATAATGGTAAAGAAGCCGGAGAAAAAATACTGCTCAATAATCTGGATGAAATATATAATTTCAAACAGGAGCTCCATAAAACTTTAGAAAACTACTAACAAAAGCTAATATCCATGAAAACGTTCATTTCTCTACTCATTCTATGCATTGGTACATTTACGGCTGTTTCTTTCAGTCTTTCTGATTCCGAAAGCACACATCATGGCGGAAGATGTACCGGTTCTGCATCTTGCAGTGCCTGTTCCAATTGTACAGGCTGCGCTCATTGTTCTTCCGGGGGAAGCTGCGGCGTATGCAGTGGCGGTTCTTATGGAAAGAAATCATCCTCAAAGAAAAAAAAATCTAAAGCATCATCAGATTTACATTACGCTAGAAAAAGCAGGTCTTATAATGCTCCGAAAATCCGGATTGATGAAATCAACATCAATACCAACAATCGATATTTTGCAGGGGTTGCCGTTACCAAAATCTATGAAAAGCCATTCCTAAACTCTAAAGTAATGGAAGCTGTTCCAAAAAACACAGAATTAAAACAGTTATCCAAACAGGGTTCATGGTATAAGGTACAGGTGAAAAAAAGCGGAAAAGTTGGGTATGTATATTACAAAGATGTAAAATAAATTAAAAACGAAACATCATGAATTTAAAGAAATTTTTAAACGAAGAACAAGACCCAAAAGCCGTTGAAAAGCTTTTAGAGAGAATCAATGATCTTATAACATCTCAGGAGTTTGTAGAATATATTGCAGTTCAAAAAAAGCCTGCTATCAATTTTTCTCCGGACTGTATAGCGCTTACCAACAGAAGAATTATTTTCTGCAGACCTAAAAACTTTGGACTCTCCATGGATTTCCAGGACTACAATTGGGTAGATATTGCAGATTGTCATATTAAAGAAGGAATTTTAGGCGCCACTTTTACAATGAAGACCGTAAGCAATTACACCAATATGATGGATTATCTTCCAAAAGCCCAGGCCAGAAAGCTTTATCAGTTTGCCCAGGAAATTGAAGAACAAATGAGAGGGGTGAGGAGAGAAAAAGACCTTGAGGTCAGAAGAGCATCAGCAGGCGGAGTCACAGTAAATAATGCCACTCCAATAATAGCACAACCTTTTCAAACTCCACAGCCTGTTACACAGCTTATAGAAGCTGAAGATCCTTTTGCTGTTTTACAAAAACTGAAAGGATTAATGGATAGCGGAATCATTTCTGTTGAAGAATTTGAAAGTAAAAAGAACGAAATTTTATCAAGAGTTTAACCATATGAAATCAAAATTTACTGCCGCAATGCTCTCTTTCTTTTTAGGCGGACTGGGCATTCATAGATTTTATTTAGGCCAAAATAAATTGGGATTATTTTATTTGCTATTCTGTTGGACATTCATTCCCGCATTCATTGCATTGATTGATTTTTTCATTTTCATTTTTATGTCTGAAGATAATTTCAATTATAAATATAATCTCAAGACCGGATTTTAAAATTTTATCCCATGAAACCTTTTCTTACCCTATGTGCGATCTGCTGTTTCGTAGCTATTTTCAGACTTCCTATAGAATATTATACTATTTTGAGAATTCTTATTTCCATGGGAGCTTTACTTGTTTTGTATAATGCAGTCCGTTTTAAGCAATATTATTTCAGTCTGATCTTCCTCTTCATCCTTATCCTTTTCAACCCTGTCTTCCCAATTTATCTCTATAGAAAAAGTGTATGGATTCCTGTGGATATCATAACCGGAATCCTCTTTCTTCTCATTGCTTTTGTTGAAAAACCGGAAGAAAAAAAGGAAGAAATCATAGAAAATCCGGAAGAAGCTACAACGTATCCTACACAACCGAGGGCGCATGCCCGAGATATTATTATTAATCCTAAAAAACCAAAAGAAAACTAATCCAACCATGGAAAATATTCAAATTACTGAAAATCTTAAAGCACACTTTTTAAGACTGTACCAGATGGCCATCTGTGATAATGATTTCAGTGCCCTGGAACTGAAAATGCTTTATAAATGCGCTGAAGAAAGGGGCATTTCACCTAAAAATCTGGACGAGATCCTTTTAAATCCCATCAATTTTAAATCGCTCGTTCCCCAGACGATTGAAGAAAAAGTAGACTATCTCTATGATCTCACAGTAATGATCTGGGCAGATGGAGTAGTTTCTCCAAACGAATATTCTGCAATGGAAAAATATGCTCTGATGTTTGGATTTCTGGAAGAAAACGTAAAAGAGATTGTCGATTATCTGATAAACGCTGTAAAAACCGGAAAAAATAAAACAGATATTTTATACGAATTAAAAAACTAACTGATCATGACGACCAATATTAAAAATTTATTCAAATTAAAATCAATTCCCATTGAAGCTCCAAAAGAAGAATCTCCCGAACAGGAAATTGATCCCAATACAGAATCTCCCGAGGAAAGCAGAAAACGAACGTATCATGAGTCCGGCTATAGGGACAGCTCCAGAAATAACGGAAATCATACAGCGCTTTTCATTTGCCTGGATGCCGTCTACTCAAAGTTCCAGAACGAGGAAAAAGAAATGGTGGAAAAGCAGCAAAAACTTAAAGAAGCTTACGTCAATGAACAAAAAAACCGAGAGACAGAGATCAAAGCATTGACCGTTTCACTGGAAACCAAAGAAGAACAGTTAAAAAATAAGAATATTGAAATTGAGAATCATCAGAATAAAATTGAAACCTTAAAAACAGAAATCAGCGATTTACCCAGAAATCCGGAAAAATATAATGTAAAAGCTACAAAAGGAGCTTCCACTAAATTCTGGATCGGTGCTCTTCTGCTTATTCCCATCAGTTTGTACCTGCTTACATTTTATATATCGACTTCTTATTCGGCATTTTTTAAAAGTTTTGATGCAAAAAGTACGGTGATTCAAAGTGTGTTAGATGCGCAGGCGTTCAGCAAAGCCTGGAATGAAGGAGTAATAGAAGGCGCCTTTGTCACCCTGATCCCATCTGTCTTCTTAGGGCTGGGTTTTTTGATCCATATGTTTGGAGAAAACAAAACCAGGCTCAACTATCTCAAACTGGGGCTTTTATTCATTGTCACTTTCATCTTTGATGCTATTTTAGCATACGAAATTGAGTCTAAATTATACGAGCTGAACAAAACCTTTGAATCTCCCCCATTCGATCTTACCATCGCTTTCACTAAAAACCAGTTTTGGGGAATCATTTTCGCAGGATTCATTGTGTACATTATCTGGGGGCTGGTTTTCGATTTTGTAATGAAGGAACACAGAGAGAAAGATAAAATTAAAAACGAACAGGAAATCAGACAGAAAAATGTGCTTTTCCTGCTGGAAAAAATTAATGTCCTTAAAAAAGAAATTGAAGAAGTTCTCGCAAATATCGGAACGACTAAAGAGCTCATTATAAAAACACGCGGAAGGATTGAAGAGCTTCAAAACATCATTGACGGAGTAATTATTCCGACCAAAGATTACAAACTCTATGCTTCGGAATATGTTCAGGGCTGGATCACATATATTGGTGAAAAAATAGCTGTTTCAAAAACAGAAAAGCAAACCATGATCGACAGCTGTATCGATACCTACAGCACCAATCTGGATGATGTAGGAGCCAGCTCTGACAATCAAAATTTAGTCTAGTTATCTGCATTATAACCTATTTACTATGAAAAAAATATTGTATTTATTACTCATTATATCTTTGGTTTCCTGTTGTAAGAAAGCTGAAGATCCCCCAGGTGACAAAGTTGATTCCAACGATATCAACGTTAGCATTCTGATCGATTTATCCGACCGGATCGACCCCAAAACAAATCCCAACCCCACAATGGAGTATTTCCAGAGGGATATAGAATACATTAAAGCGATCGAAAAAGGATTTCTGAATCATATCAAAACAAAAAGAATCATTACATATAATGATCAGATGCAGGTCTTCTTTAATCCCGAACCCTCCAATCCCAAAATCAATGACTTTACAAAAGAGCTTAAGATTTCTTTCGACCAAAACACCAATAAAGCCTATTTCAATACCGTTGAAAAAAAATATGCCACATTGCCTTCTAACATCTATCAGTCTGCCATTAAAGACGGCAATTATGTAGGATCTGATATTTGGGAATTTTTTAAAAATAAGGTCAATGATTATTGTATAAAAGAAGATCACAGGAATATCTTATTTATCTTAACAGACGGATACATGTATCATGAAAATTCCAAGTTTTCAGAAAAAACAAAGACTTCTTATTTAACCTCAAAACTTGTTAAATCCAACAATTTAACAACATCAAATTTTAAAACAGCTTTTGAGAAAAACAATTTTGGTTTCGTGAAAGCCAATGATAACTTAAATAACCTGGAAGTCATCGTGCTCGGGGTTAACCCTGAAAAAGGGAACCCATTTGAAGAAGCCGTTATCAAAGAATACTGGGAAAATTGGTTTAAAGAAATGAAAATCAAGAAATATCAGATAAAATCAGCTGATTTACCATCTAATTTGGAACCTATTATTGTAAAAGCCATCACAGGCAAAAATTAAAAAACACTCATCATATATCAAAAAAGCGAAGATCTCTCTTCGCTTTTTTATTTTCTTATCATTTCCGTATGCGGAATATCGTCTTCCAGGTATTTTTTCCCGGTATCTATAAATCCGAATTCTGAGTAAAATCTTAGTAGATAATCCTGTGCTGAGATCTTGATCTCTGAAGTATGGAAACGGTTTTCTATGGTTTCTACAGCATACCTGATCAGCTGTCGACCCAGATTTTTCCCTCTAGCATGTTCCGTTGTAAGAACCCTGCCGAATGATGTTTCATCAAACTTGATTCCTTTATCAAATACACGGCAATAAGCAAGAATCTGCCCTTCTTCCTTAGCCCAAATATGAATTCCGTTTTGGTCATAATTATCCAAATCAGGATAAGGACAGTTCTGTTCAATCACAAAAACATCAATACGGGCTTTTAAGATCGCATACAGTTCAGGAACTGTAAATTCATCGAAGGTTTTAATTCTCCAAATTATATTACTCATCAAAACTTACATTATTATTTTTCAAAAATTCGTTTGTTTTCTGAATGAAATTCAGGATTTCGTCCCCTCCGGTTTTCTTTTCCGCGGAAGTCACATACAGCTCAGGCAGATCTTCCCATGTTTTATGCAGTTCATTCTTATAGTTTTCTACATTTTGTATGGCTACATTAGGTTTCAGCTTATCTACTTTTGTGAAGACAATCGAAAAAGGAACCCCGCTTTCCCCACACCACTGGATAAATTCCAGATCAATCTTTTGCGGAGTATGTCTTGAATCTACCAGAACAAAAAGATTCACCAGATTTCTTCTATTTAAGATATAGTTGGTGATCAGCTTCTCAAAATCCTTTCTTATAGATTTTGAAACTTTTGCATAGCCATAGCCTGGCAAATCCGTCAGATACCAATCTTCATTCACTAAAAAATGATTGATCAGCTGGGTTTTCCCTGGAGTTCCGGAAGTCTTTGCCAAATCCTTATGATTCATTATTGCATTGATTAATGAAGATTTTCCAACATTAGACCTTCCGATAAAAGCATACTCAGGCATCGTAGGTTCAGGGCATTCCTGCCATTTTCCGCTACTCTTTACAAAATTTGCTGTTTTAATAACCATTTTTTGAATATTTTTTAGAAAAATAAACCATTAAGAAAAGCTCTTAATGGTTTATTTTTATTTGTTTTAAACTTTGTCTTTTAACCAGCTGTAGAGAATTTCATTGAATTCGTCCGGCTTCTCCATCATCGCTGCATGTCCGCATTCCTCGATCCAGAACAGATCTGAATTTGGGATAAACTTATGCATATCTTCAGCCACTTCAGGAGGCGTTACATTATCCTGTCTTCCCCAGATCAGACATGTTGGAGTCAGAATCTTAGGAAGGTCGTTCAGCATATTGTGTTTGATAGCACTTCTAGCAAGCATTACCGTTTTAATTCCTTTCATTCTGTCATTTACTACAGAAAAAACCTCGTCTACAAGATCTTCTGTGGCAATAGCCGGGTCATAGAAAACCTCTTCCGTTTTTTTCCTTATATAGGAACGGTCGTTTTTTCTTGGGAAACTGTCCCCGAAAGTTCTTTCGTACAATCCGGAACTTCCTGTCAATACAAGATTCTTTACCAGATCCGGTCTTGCCAGGGTCATAATCAATCCTACATGCCCTCCCATTGAGTTTCCTACAATCGTAACAGGTTCGGAAATATGACTTTCTATAAACTTGATAATATATTTGGCAAGAGTAGTAAGATTAGTATTGAGTACCGGCAGATCGTAGATAGGTAACTGGGGAACATATACCTTGAATCCCTTTTCAGAAAAAAAATCTACCATCTTATCGAAATTACTCAAACCACCCATTAAACCGTGCAACAGCACCAATGGATGTCCCTCTCCCGCCTCTACAAAAGTATATTTCTTTTCTTTTTTTGTACTAAATATCATAAAATGCCTTAATAAAGCTCTGCAAAAATACAAATTAAACCTCAAAAAAATTTTGATTACCCTAATTTAAAGTAAAAATAATATAATATCCTCCTTTTTCTTTATTTTTTTCAGAACCCCTTTATTATGGCTCAAATAACAACTTTTACAACGAACGATATATCAACCACTTATCTCTTTCAAATTGAATCTTTAATAAAACTTATTAACATTAAGTCAAAAAGTGGGAAAAAGTGGGAAATTTTGGAAATTATTATATAAATTTGTCCCAAATGAAAAGTTTCATTGGAACATATGAGTGTAAAATTGACGACAAAGGCCGGTTAAAAGTTCCCTCCTCCCTGATCAAACAGATGGAAAACTTCGACGATAAGGCGTTTGTAGTCAAACGATCTGTGTTCCAGCCGTGCCTAGAAGTTTATCCCATGAATGCATGGGACAAGCTAATGGGCAAAATTAATAAGCTAAACAGATTCATTAAAAAGAATGCTGATTTCATTCGAATGTTTACGGCAGGGGTAAAAACGGTAGAGCTGGACAATGCAGGAAGACTTCAGATCTCAAAAGATCTGGTTCATTTTGCAAACCTTCAGAAAGATACAGTAATTACCAGCGCAGGAGAGCTTTTTGAAATTTGGGATAAAGAAGCCTATGAAAAGGTGATCTCTACCAATGAAGCCGATTTTGCGAGCCTGGCCGAAGATGTAATGGGCTCTTTCGATGAAGAATAAACCACACTTGTTATAAGAAGCAAGGGAAAAACACAATTAAGTATGTACCACAACCCCGTTTTATTGAAGCAGAGTGTTGATGATTTGGTGACGAATCCTGACGGAATATACGTGGACTGCACTTTTGGAGGAGGAGGCCACTCAAGAGAGATTTTGAACAGACTTTCAGAAAAGGGAAAACTCTTCAGCTTCGACCAGGATTTAGATGCTCTTAAAAATACAATTGATGATCCCAGATTTACGCTGGTGAATCAGAATTTCAGGTTTTTGGAAAACTCCATGCTGATGTATGGTGTTTCCCAGGTAGACGGAGTATTGGCAGACCTCGGTGTTTCATCCCATCAGTTTGATGAGGCGGAAAGAGGTTTTTCTACAAGAAACAATGCCCCTCTGGATATGAGAATGAACGTTATGCAGAATCTTGACGCCAAAAGGGTGATCAATGAATATGAGGAGACAGAACTTGCCGATATTTTTTATCACTACGGCGAATTGAGAGAAGCAAGAAAGCTGGCAAGAGATATTGTTCATCACAGAAAAACAAAAACCATTACAACGACCGAAGATCTGAAAAAGCTTTTCAGCTACCTCCCGCCCCATAAGGTGAATAAGTTCTATGCTCAGCTTTTCCAGGCAATAAGAATAGAAGTTAACCAGGAACTTGAGGCGCTAAAAGAAATGCTTGTTCAGTCTCTGAACATTTTAAAACCCGGAGGAAGACTTGTTGTGATTTCTTACCATTCATTAGAAGACCGTCTGGTAAAAAGATTCCTGAAAAATGGAATGTTTGAAGGAGAACAGCAGAGAGATATCTACGGAAACTATAAAAAGGTCTTTGAATTGCTAAAGAGTAAAGCGATCATTCCCGATGATAAGGAGATTGAGGAAAACTCAAGAGCAAGAAGCGCAAAAATGAGAACCGGAATTAAGGTGTAAGGTGAATGAGCGATTATGAATTTGAATTTCATAAAATTGACCATTGACAAACAAAGTGAATTCACTGCAAAGCAAATTGAGATAAAAAGATTTTGGCAAAAAGAACAACAAACCGCCCTCAGAAAAAACTCACTTTTATAGATATTATAAAAGGAAATTTTCTGAACCGTGATGAGATCAAAACTCATTACAAGTATTTTTTACTGTTGTTCGTTCTCATGATGGCGATGATTTATAGCAATCACCTCGTCAACAAGAAGATCAAAATCGTCAATGCATTAAAAGAAGAAACAGAAGAATATAAATCGAGAAACGCTTACGCTCAGAGTAAGCTGATCAAAGTAAAAATGGAATCCCAACTGGGGAAGGAAGTAGCAAAAGATTCATTGATGACTTTGGAAAACCATCCTCATAAACTGCTAATAAAACTGGACAGTACAGATGCAAAAACAAAATGAATACGATAACAAACGTAAAAAAACGTTAAGGTGGG
The DNA here is from genome assembly GCF_030812195.1 of Chryseobacterium lathyri. Lineage (GTDB taxonomy): Bacteria > Bacteroidota > Bacteroidia > Flavobacteriales > Weeksellaceae > Chryseobacterium > Chryseobacterium lathyri_A. The sequence continues at coordinate 797,151 of NZ_JAUSSF010000002.1, read as the reverse complement.
GCTACCTCTTCGCTGTGGGAGTTCTGTGCGTATTTGTGATGTTTCTTGCAAGGATTGTAATCTTGCAAAACACTAATGTTCAGGAAATTAAAGACGATTACATTAATAAAAACTATCGCGAAGCCACTCTCAAGGCTGCCCGCGGAAACCTCTTTGCTTCGGACGGATCTATTCTGGCTACCACCGTGATGCGCTATGACATCTATCTTGATTTCAAAACCATGAAAGATACGATCTATAGCAACAATATTGGTGCGTTAACGGATTCTTTAAGCAAAATGTTCGGAAAGCCCAGAGGAGAATTCAGAAAGAAGTTTGACGAACAGAAAAAGAAGAAAAACCAGTACTATACACTAGTTAAGGGCCTTGATTTTGACCAATACGACAGGATCAGAAACTTTCCGATCTTTAAAAAAGGTAAAAATAAAGGAGGCTTTATCGTAGACAGAAATTATAAGCGTGAGCTTGCCACTTCAGAGATAGGGTCCGGAACTATTGGTATGGATAATGGAGAAGTGAAAGCCGGACTGGAAGGTGCTTTTTCAAAATACCTTACAGGAACCGACGGAAAAAGATTAGAGCAAAGAATCAATTCATCACAATGGAAGCCAATTGATTACTGGAAAGTAAAAGAACCCGTAGATGGTGAAGATGTTTACACCACCTTAGACCTTAGAATTCAGGACATTGCACACTCTGCTTTACAGAAGCAACTGATCACTTATGAAGCTAAACACGGAACAGTGATTGTTATGGAAACACAAACCGGAAAGGTACGTGCTCTCGTGAACCTGAGAAGAACAGAGTCTGGAGAATACGAAGATTCCTACAACTATGCCTTAAAAGATAATATCGAGCCTGGCTCTACTTTTAAGACCATTTCTCTGTTGGCAGCGATGGATGATGGTTTCATTGATGAAAATACAACAGTAGATGTTGGTAACGGAGTTTGGACCTACGCAAAGCAGAGAATTTCTGACGGCCACGGTGGAGGAACTTACGACATCAGTGATGTTTTAGCAAAATCAAGCAATGTGGGGACTGCAAAATTAATTACAAAATATTATGCAGAAAAACCACAAATCTTCCTTGATCACCTGAAAAGATGGAAATTGTTCGATAAAATGGACATTGAGCTTCCAGGAATCACAAAACCAAAGATTCTGACTCCTGAACACAAGAGATGGAATGCAGCAACACTGGCTTCTATTTCTTATGGATACTCATCAAATATCAACCTGTTACAGCTAACAACCTTCTATAACGGGGTTGCTAACGGCGGTAAAATGCTTAAGCCTCTATTCATCGATAAAATCATGAAAGAAGGAAAAGTAGTGTACAGCGCAAAACCTGAAGTAATGGTCAACAAAATGGCATCAGAAAAAGCGATCAAAATGATGACCAGTGCATTGACGAAAGCTGTAGAAAAGGGAACAGGACGAAGCATCTTCACCCCGAACCTGAAAATGGCAGGAAAAACAGGAACCGCAAGATTTGAATACTGGCTTCCTGGCCCCATGAAGTACAGAGCTTCTTTTGCCGGCTTTTATCCCGCTGATAATCCAAAATATACATGTTATGTGATGATCAGTGAGCCTAATACGGCAATAGGCTTTTACGGAGGTGCCGTTTCAGCACCAGTATTTAAAGAAATTGCAGGAAAAACATTCCTGAAGACACCTCAGAATATTGAAAAAGAAATGCTTGTAGACAGAAAGGTAAACCTGAATAAAATGGTTGAACCTAATGTAAAAATAGCCGTAAACAACAAACAAATGCCAAGCGTAGTTGGACTGATAGGCAAAAACATCATTCCACAACTGGAAAATTTAGGATACAGAGTGGATTATAAAGGAGTTGGACGAATTAAAGAACAGTTCCCGCTGGAAGGCACCATAATCAGCAAAAACCAGAGAATTTATTTGTCTCTGCAGAATTAAAATAACAGAACCAAGTCCTAAAAGGACAATAATAAAAGACAGGAAAAATTCCTGTCAGATATAAAATGATAATAACAGAATTATTAAAAAGGATCCCAGTTTCAGAAATTCACGGCGACGACGCAAGGGAGGTTTCAGAATTGGTTTTCGATAGCAGAAAGGTTACGGAAGGCTCACTCTATATTGCAGTGAGAGGCACCGTTGCAGACGGACATTCATACATTGCATCATCTGTTGAAAAAGGTGCAAAAGCAGTTGTATGTGAAAAATTTCCGGAAACAATGGATGAAGACGTAACCTACATTAAGGTGAAAGATTCATCTAAAGCACTGGGACATCTGGCTTCCAACTTTTATGGAAACCCATCACAGAAACTAAAGCTAATCGGAGTTACCGGAACCAATGGAAAAACATCTGTGTCCACTCTTCTTTTTGATGTATTCAAAAACTTAGGCTATGATTCTGCCCTGCTTTCTACCGTAGAGATCAGAATCGGGGAAAAAATTATCCCGGCAACACACACGACTCCGGATGTTATTACCATTAATAGAATATTAGCCCAGGCTGTTGAGGAAGGCTGTGAATTTGCCTTCATGGAGGTAAGCTCTCACGGAATTGCCCAAAACAGAATTGAAGGCTTACATTTTAAAGTGGCAGGCTTTACCAACCTTACCCATGACCATTTGGATTATCATAAAACATTCGACGAATATCTTAAAATAAAGAAAAGATTTTTTGACGAACTCGAAGATACGGCCGTAGCCATCACGAATGTAGATGACAAAAACGGCATGGTAATGCTTCAGAACACAAAGGCACAGAAAAAATCTTATGCCCTGAAAACCATGGCGGACTACCATGGGAAATCTTTAGAAATTGATTTCAACGGCATGTTGCTGAACTTCAACGGAAAAGAATTCTGGACCACACTGACGGGAAAATTCAATATTTATAATCTTCTGCTGGTTTTCGGAATTGCTTCCGAACTTGGTTTTGAACAGGATGAAATTTTGCAGGCGATCAGTAAGCTCAAAAGAGTGTCAGGGAGATTTGAAACGTTCAAATCAGATGGTGGGATTTTCTTCATCGTAGATTATGCACACACACCGGATGCTTTAGAAAACATTCTGGACAGCATCAACGATATCAGAACGAAAAATGAAAGGCTGATCACCGTATTCGGATGTGGAGGCGACAGGGATCACTCCAAAAGGCCTGAAATGGGAAATATTGCCACCAGAAAATCAACGCTGGCAATTATCACTTCAGACAATCCGAGAACAGAAGATCCTGCCCAGATCATCAAAGAAATTGAAGCCGGTGTTGAATCCCAAAACTTCAGCAAATACACTTCAATTCCGGACAGAAAAGAAGCCATAAAAATGGCAATAAGGTTTGCAGAACCGAAAGATATTGTTTTAGTAGCCGGAAAAGGCCACGAAAACTACCAGGAAATTAATGGTGTAAAACATCATTTTGACGACAAAGAAACGATCAGCGAACTTTGGAAGTTAATGAGTAAATAAGCTGAAATTAATTGAAAGTTTATCAATTTCTTAGAAGTGAAAATTTAGAAAGAGAATTTGAATTCAGTAACCAAATAAAAAGAGCCGGATTTTCAATATCCAACAATATTGCAGAAGGCTCAGAATATAATAATAACAGACAATTTATTAAATATTTAAAAATTGCAAAAGGCAGTTGTGCCGAAGTTAGAAGTATGATGATCGTAAGTAAAAGATTAAAATTAGGAGATGAAAATAAGGCTGAAGAAATCACTAATCTTTCACGAGAAGTTTCTTCTAATATTTCCAACTTTATTAAGTATTTAAGTGAGAATATGGAGAAACCCCATCTTTAAATCTTTAAATAAATTAAATTTTTAAATTAAAAAAGAACATGCTATACTATCTATACGAATATCTAACCAGTCAGGGAATCCACATACCGGGATTGGGAATGCTGAAATACATTTCTTTCCGTGCAGGTATCGCCGTACTGTTTTCTCTCATCATTGCCTTGGTCTACGGAAAGAGGATCATTAACTATCTGAGGTCAAAACAGATGGGCGAGTTGGTGCGTGATCTTGGACTGGACGGACAAAAGCAGAAAGAAGGAACTCCTACCATGGGAGGACTGATCATTATTATTGCAACGATTATTCCTGTGCTGCTCTTTACCAGGATCACCAATGTCTATATAGTTCTGCTGCTTGTTTCTATGTTATGGATGGGAGCCATAGGTTTCGTAGATGATTATTTAAAAAAGATCAAGAAAAATAAAGACGGTCTGAGCGGAAAATTCAAAATTGTGGGCCAGGTTGGATTAGGGCTAATTGTCGGAATTACAATGTATTTCCATCCGGATATCACCGTTAAAAGAAAGTATGCAGATGCAAAGGTCGTGAACCGAAACAATGTAGAGCAGAACTTTATGCCTACAGAAAAGATCACTGTTTCTACTGTTCCGTTTGCTAAGAACAATGAATTTGATTACAGTGGAATTTTGTTTTGGATGAATGATAAAGATGCCCATGAGTGGGCATGGATTGTCTTTATCCCAATTGTTATTTTTATCGTGACTGCCGTGTCAAACGGAGCCAATATTACGGATGGAATTGACGGGCTTGCAGCAGGAACCAGTGCCATCATACTGCTTACCCTGGCGCTGTTCGCCTATCTTTCCGGGAATATTATTTTTGCAGACTATCTCAATATCATGTTCCTCCCCAATATGGGTGAAACCACGATTTTCGCGGTAGCCATGGTGGGTGCGGTAATTGGTTTCTTCTGGTACAACACCTATCCTGCCCAAGTATTCATGGGTGACACCGGCAGTTTGATGCTTGGTGGGGTGATTGCTGTTTTAGCGATCATTTTAAGAAAAGAACTCCTGATTCCGGTTTTATGCGGGATCTTCCTGATTGAAAACGTATCTGTCATGCTGCAGGTCATTGTTTTCAAATACAGAAAAAGAAAATACGGGTTGGAATACGCCCAAAACAATAGATTTTTTAGAATGTCACCATTGCACCACCATTATCAGAAAGGAGGTTTCCATGAGAGTAAGATCGTAAACAGAATGATCATCATCGGTGTAGTGCTGGCTATTGTATGCCTGATCACATTAAAAATGAGATAAATTTTAAAGTAAGAGTATTAAAAATAAAACCAAATTACATTAATACATTTTACATTTTACAAAAGAATAAATATGAAAATAGTTGTTTTAGGAGGTGGAGAGAGCGGATGCGGAGCTGCTTATTTAGCGAAAAAACAGGGTCTGGAGGTTTTTCTTTCAGACAAAGGCGCTATTAAGGATAACTATAAGCAGTTTTTAGCCGACAATGAAATTGAATTTGAAGAAGGAAACCACAACGAAGAAAGGATTTTAAATGCAGACTGGATCGTAAAAAGCCCGGGAATTCCCAAAAAGGCAGAGATCGTTCATAAAATTCATGAGAAAGGAATAAGACTTTCCTCTGAAATTGAATTTGCCTCAGAATTTACTGATGCAAAGATCATTGCTATTACAGGAAGCAACGGAAAAACAACAACAACTTCACTGATCTATTATATCCTGAAAAATGACGGACTGAATGTAGGACTGGGAGGAAACATAGGATACAGCTTTGCAAAACAGGTGGCCGATGAAGATCATGAATATTATGTTCTGGAAGTAAGCTCTTTCCAGCTGGATGACATTCAGAACTTCAGGCCGTATATCTCCTTATTGCTGAACCTTTCTCAGGATCATCTGGATCAATACAACTACAATTATGAAGAATATGCTTTAGCTAAATTCAGAATTGCAGAAAACCAGGAAAATGACAATTTCTTCATCTATAACAAGGATGATGAAATGAGTAAAAACATCCTTGAGAAGCTGGAAATAAAAGCGAAAATGATCCCTTTCTCTATAAAAGAAAAACTGTCTGAGGGTGGTTTCATTGAGGACGACCAGATCGTGGTAAAAATGGAGGACGAGTTTTCCATGAATATCGATAAGCTCTCTCTTCTTGGAAATCATAATGTAGCCAATAGCCTGGCTGCCTCTATTGCTGGTAAAATATTGAAAATCAACAATGAGAGCATCAGAAATTCATTAATGACCTTCCAGGCGGTAGAGCACAGGCTTGAATTCGTGACAGAAACCAACGGAGTAAAATACATCAATGACAGTAAGGCAACGAATGTAAACGCTACCTATTATGCTTTAGAAAGCATGAAAACCCCAACAGTCTGGATCGTGGGAGGATTAGATAAAGGAAATGACTACTCAGAAATTGAAGATCTCGTTAAAAGAAAAGTAAAAGCAATTGTCTGCTTAGGAATAGACAATACGAAGATTATAGAATTCTTTAAAGACAAAAAAGAATTCATCTATGATACTTCAAGCATGGAAGAAGCAGTGAAAATATCAAAATCCCTGGCAAAGAGCGGAGATACCGTTCTGCTTTCCCCGTGCTGCGCAAGTTTTGACCTGTTCAAAAGCTATGAAGACAGAGGAAAACAGTTTAAAGAGCAGGTATTAAAGTAAATGTAAAAAGTAGGAATGTATTTACGTATTAATGATCAAAGCTTACTGCAAAATCATGAATACATTTTACATCAATACATGAATACAAAAAATATGGACGAACAGAACACAGAAAGCAGAATTGAATTTCTAAAGGGCGATAAAGTACTTTGGATGGTCATCCTTGTGATCTCTATTTTCTCTATTTTCCCGGTATACTCTGCAAGTTCAAATCTGGAATATATCGTTAATAATGGGACTACTACAGGTCACGTTATCAAGCATATGTTCTTTGTGGTCTTAGGTCTTGTGATTATGAGAGTCGTGGGAATGGTAAAATATGAGTATATCGGGAAGCTCAGCAGTATTCTGCTCGGTTTAATGATTGTACTGCTCGTTATCACCATGTTTACAGGTCAAACCATTGACGGAGCCAGTGCTTCAAGATGGCTGAAAATCCCGGGAACACCCATCTCATTCCAGCCATCCTCATTTGCATTTTTAATGCTCGTTATATATCTCTGCAGATATCTGACCAAAAAAATAACACGGGAAAGACTTCCTATAGAGAACATTATGTACATCTTCGGGCCAATCCTGCTGGTATTTGTGCTGGTAGCAAAAGACAACGGTTCTACGGCATTGATGATCCTGATGGTTTCTGTAATCGTTCTAATCATAGGGCAGCTTCACTGGAAATATATTGCAGGTTTCATCTCTTCCTCATTTGTAGCTATTGTCCTGTTTCTGATTATTGCATTAAATACCAACCTCATCGGTGGAAACCGTGTGCATACATGGATGAGCCGTATCGAAACATTTACATCCAGCAAAGCAAAAACGGCCGATGTAGATGATGAAAGCGTAAAAGCTAAAAACTACCAGGTAATGCAGGCTAAAGCTGCTATTGTCCATGGTGGAATTACCGGAATGGGACCCGGAAAAAGCGCATTGAAACAAATGCTACCCCAGTCTGCTTCCGATTTTATTTTTGCTGTGATCGTAGAAGAATACGGACTGATCGGCGCCGCCTTCCTGATATGTCTTTATCTTATTATGATGATCAGGATTGTGATGATTGCCAGCAAAATGCCCGCGTTTTTTGGGTCACTGCTCGTGCTCAGTCTCGGGGTGATGATCTTCATACAGCTTTCTGTAAATATTGCTGTGGCGGTTAACCTGATCCCGGTAACAGGGCAGCCGTTGCCACTGATAAGTTATGGAGGAACCTCCATGCTGGTAACCTATCTCCAGCTTGGAATTATTTTAAATATAAGCTCAAGAATCCAGATCTATGATGAAGAAGGAATGGGCAAAAAACAGAGTGTAGCAGAAATTAATGATATCGCTTAACTCAAAACAAACGGTATCAATAAAAAAATAAAAATGAACAAGAAACTAAAAGTAGTATTATCCGGCGGCGGAACAGGAGGACATATCTTCCCGGCTATCGCGATTGCAGATGAGATCAAAAAAAGATTTCCTGATACAGAATTTTTGTTCATAGGTGCCAACGGAAAAATGGAAATGGAAAAAGTTCCGCAGGCAGGTTATAAAATTGAGGGAATTGATATCGCCGGAATCGACAGAGGAAATATATTATCAAATTTAGGTCTGCCTTTCAAAATTTTGAAAAGCTTGTCCAAATCAAAAAAGATTATTAAAAACTTTGCCCCGGATTTTGCAGTGGGAACAGGTGGTTTTGCAAGCGGGCCAGCTTTATACGAAGCCAGTAAACTGGGAATCCCAATCTTCATCCAGGAGCAGAATGCCCATGCCGGTGTCACCAATAAAATCTTAAGCAAGAAAGCTAAAGCTGTCTTTACGGCTTATCCTAAAGTGGAAGGCTTCCCTGCTGAAAAAATAAAATTCCTGGGCAACCCTATTCGTGAGAATATTATTTCAGGAATGCAGAAAACCGATAAGGCAAAAGAAAAAATGGGACTGAGTAAAGATAAACTTACCATACTTTCGGTAGGGGGCTCTTTAGGCTCCAGAACATTAAACAATGCATGGAAATCTCATTTAAATGAACTGGAAAAAAAAGATTATCAGCTGATCTGGCAGACAGGAAAGCTTGATTATAAAGATATTTTAGAAGAAACAAAAGATAGCGACAGCAGAAACATTCAGATCCTTGAATTCATCAAAGATATGGAGCTGGCCTATTCTGCAGCGGATATTATTGTTTCGAGAGCCGGGGCTATTGCCATTTCGGAACTGGCAGTAGCAAAGAAACCTGTTCTCTTAGTGCCTTTCCCTTTTGCAGCGGAAGACCATCAAACCAAAAATGCCATGAATCTGGTTGAAAAAAATGCAGCCAGAATGGTAAAAGATTCCGAAGTGCAGGAAAAATTCTGGAGTACCCTGGAAGAGATCTGCAGCAGCGAAAGTCTAAGAGATGAAATGTCTCAGAATATGGAATATTTTGCCAAGCCCAATGCCGCAAAAGAGATTGTAGATGAGATATTTAAAACGGTAAAGAGTACAATGTAAAAATACATTAATACAAAAAAGAATGAACATATTAGAAACATATCAAAACTATTACTTCGTAGGAATCGGAGGTATCGGAATGAGTGCTTTGGCCCGCTATTTCAATGCCTCAGGCAAAAATGTGATGGGCTATGACAAAACCAATACCAAGCTTACCACACAGCTGATGAACGAAGGAATTGATATTGTTTTTGAAGATCATACCGGTGAGAAAATAACCTCACTTCAAAAAGAAAATACCTTGGTGATCTATACTCCCGCCATCAAAACGCTGGGAATCTTAGATTATTTTAACCAGAATCAGTTTGAAGTCTTAAAGCGTGCGAAAGTTTTAGGTCTGATCACAGAAAATACAGATTGTATTGCCGTTGCCGGAACACATGGAAAAACAACAACCTCTACATTGGTTTCACACCTTTGTAAAGAGGCTGCTCTTCCGTTTTCATGCTTTTTAGGCGGTATTTCTGAGAATTTCAGATCCAACTTTCTATATAACGGTACACAATATTCCGTAGTGGAGGCAGATGAATATGACAGAAGCTTTCTGTCCCTTTCTCCGGACTGGGCAGTAGTAACTTCTACCGATGCAGACCATCTGGATATTTACGGCGATAAAAATATGATTGAAGAAGGTTTCAAACAGTTTGCGGCCCTCGTTCCGGATGACAAACAGCTATTCGTAAGAAAAGGACTGGATATTGGCCGGGATCACAGGACCTATGCCGTCAACGAACAAGCAGATTACTATTCGGACAACCTGCGTATGGATCATGATAAAATCTACTTTGATTTTCATACCCCTTCTGAAACAGTAAAAGATTTTGTATGGGAGATTCCGGGGATCCATAATGTGGAAAATGCAACAGCTGCCCTGGCTATTCTTCACAATTTAGGCGTAGATTTTGAAACCCTGAAAAAGGCTATTGCCAATTTTAAAGGAATTAAAAGAAGATATACCAAGCATATTTATCCTAACGGTAAGATTTACATTGATGATTATGCCCACCACCCGACAGAAATCAATGCGGTAATGGGTTCAGTCAGGACATTTTATCCGGATAAAAAACTATTGGTAGTCTTTCAGCCCCATCTGTTCAGTAGAACAAGAGATTTCGCTGATGGATTTGCAGAAAGCTTAAGCAAAGCGGACGAACTCATTCTTCTCGACATTTACCCTGCAAGAGAGCTTCAGGAGAACTTTGAAGGAATAACGTCTGACTGGCTGCTGGAAAAAGTGAATTTAGATAAAAAAGAAAAATCGGATCTATCCGGTGCTTTTCAAAAAATAAAGGAAAAAGATTTTGACATCCTCCTTACCGTAGGCGCAGGAAACATTGACACCCTGTATGACCCTATTGCAGAATGGATTTCAAAAATGTAAAAAGTAGTAATGTATTTACGTATTCATGATCAAGCTTGGCAAAATCATCAATACATTTTACATAATACATGAATACAATAAAATATGAAAAATAAATACAGAATATTAAAAATTGCTGTCACAGTGATCATCCTTGGATTACTGCTGAGTTTCTCATTGAAGAGATTCAGCGGCCAGAAGATTACGGACAATAAGATTTCTGTAAAAATGAATGAAAAAACACCCGTATACTTCATCGATGAAAAAGATATCCGGGAAATTGTAAAAAAAGAAAACCCTTCCGGAAAAGTAGGAGATTTAAATATTCCAGTACTTGAAAAGAAGATCAATTCACTTCCCGCCGTAGATAGTGCCAATGTCTATTTAAACCTGAACGGAAAACTGTACCTCGATATCAAACAGAGGGTTCCCGTATTCAGATTGAATAAAGACGGAAGAGACTTTTATGTCGATGAAAAAGGGACCGAATTCCCTATTTCCAAAACCTACTCGCATCCCTGCATGCTGGTAACAGGAAATGTGAAGCCAGATGAATATCAGAAGCTCGCCGAGCTGGTTGAGAAAATTGATAAAGATGATTTCAGTAAAAAATTCTTTATCGGAATTTCAAAAGACAAAGACGATTATAATCTTCTAACCAGCGACGGAAATTATAAAGTGGAAATAGGAGATCTTGATAATATTGAATTTAAAGTAAAAGGCTTAAAAACTTTTGTGGAAAAATATCTTGTATTCCAGGATCCCCAAAAGTACAGCATGGTTTCTGTAAAATACCAGAACCAGATTGTAACCACTTTAAATCCTTATTTCAAAGAAAACGACAGTATCCTTGAAGCAGGAAATAAAGAACTGGCAAAAGCTCCGGTTCTCGCAGCCGTAAAAAAACCGGATGCACTGCTCAGAACTGCTAAAACAAAAACGTCCCCAGCAAAGTCGAAGGAAAAAATAAAGCAAAAGACGACAACCAAGCCAAAGGAAACCAAAAAAACAGAGAAAAAGCCAGCGGCCAAAAAGCCTAAGGCAAAAGTAAAAATAGAATAAAAGTCCGAATGGGCAATTAGTATAAAACAGGAATAAAATCCAGTTTGAAAACAAGGAAAAAGTAGAAAAAAATCAAATCGACATAAAATGGAAAATCAAGAGTATTCAGTAGGTCTGGACATCGGGACAACGAAGATTGTCGCGATTGTCGGAAGGAGGAATGCACACGGGAAGATAGAAGTTCTCGGGGTTGGAAAGGCCAAAAGTCTTGGAGTTCATAAAGGTATTGTGAATAATATTTCACAGACCATTAATTCAATCAAGGCTGCCGTTTCTGAAGCACAATCCAGCGCAGGAGTCCCTATCCGAAAAGTGACAGTAGGCATTGCAGGAAAACACATCCGTTCCCTGCAGCATTCCGACTATATCATGCGTGAGCATCCGGATAAATTTATTACAGACGACGACATCGAAGCACTGAAAGATCAGGTAAAAAAGCTTGTTATGCTTCCTGGAGAAGAAATTATCCATGTTCTTCCACAGGAATATAAAGTGGATTCCGAAGGTGAAATCCAAGAGCCGGTAGGAATGCACGGAAAGCGTTTAGAAGCTAATTTCCATGTGGTAGTAGGACAGATGGGCAGCATCAGGAACATCGCAAGATGTGTAAGAGAGGCCGGTCTTGAAATGGAAGCCCTTACCCTGGAACCTCTGGCATCTTCAGAAGCTGTATTAACTAAAGAAGAAAAAGAAGCCGGTGTTGCTATTGTAGACATCGGAGGTGGTACCACAGATATTGCAATCTTCAAGGACAATATCATCCGTCATACCTGCGTAATTCCTTACGGGGGAGGAATCATTACGGAAGATATCAAAGAAGGCTGCTCCATTATAGAAAAACATGCAGAACAGCTGAAAGTAAAATTTGGTTCTGCTGTTCCGGAATTAGAAAAAGACAGTACATTTGTTACTATTCCAGGGCTTCATGGAAGACCGGATAAGGAAATTTCCCTTAAAACCCTGGCACAGATCATCAACGCCAGAGTAGAAGAAATCCTGGAAATGGTCAATACAGAATTAAAAGCTTACGGAGCATTTGAGCAAAAGAAAAAGCTGATCGCGGGGATTGTCCTTACGGGAGGTGGATCGAACTTAAAGCATCTTCGTCAGCTTGCCAATTATACAACAGGTTTTGATAGCAGAATCGGTTTTGCCAACGAATATATTGCCAACGATAAAAATCAGTACCTGAAAGGCCCGGAATTTGCTACATCAATCGGCTTACTGATGGAGAGTTTGAAGATTCGCGACAAAAAACAGGGTGCTGAAACAGAAGAACTCGTTGAAGAAGAAATGGCTAAAGCAGAAACAGCTGCAGCACAGACAGAAGCAGTTCAGCAGGCTCAGCCTACAGCGATAGTTCAGGAACAAGCCACTGTTAATGAGCAGCAGGAAAACAGAAGAGCGAAACTTACCTTCGGGCAGTCGCTTATGGAAAAAGTTAAAAAATTCTTTGAAGAAGTAGAGTAAAATATAAATGATAGAAGATCATTGATAATTGATAAATAAAAAAGCACACAGCTTATTGCCGGCGTCATTTATCATTCATCAATTGTCATTCGTCAATCATCAATTATAAAAAGCATAGTTATGGAAAATATAGGTACACAAGGATTTTCATTTGATTTGCCAAAAGGAAATTCATCCATCATAAAAGTAATCGGTGTAGGAGGAGGCGGAAACAACGCTCTGAAACACATGTACGAGAAAGGTATTTACGGAGTAGATTTCGTAGTCTGTAATACCGATGCCCAGACTTTAGACAATAACCCTGTTGCCAATAAAGTACAGCTGGGTACTACCATCACAGAAGGTCTTGGTGCCGGAGCAGATCCTGAAGTTGGAGAAAAATCTGCTATTGAAAGCATCGAAGAGATCAAAGCATCTATGGGACAGAATACCAAAATGGTGTTCATTACAGCCGGGATGGGCGGTGGTACAGGTACCGGAGCCGCTCCGGTTATTGCCAAGGTAGCCAAAGATATGGGAATTCTTACGGTAGGTATCGTTACTGTTCCTTTCAGCTTTGAAGGTAAAAGAAGACTTGAACAGGCTGAAATAGGTCTGGAAAAGCTAAGAAATAATGTTGACTCACTTATTGTGATCAATAATGATAAACTGAGACAGCAGTTCGGAAACCTTGGTTTCAAGCAGGGATTCTCAAAAGCCGATGAAGTTTTAACCAATGCCGCGAAAGGAATGGCAGAAGTTATTACCGGTTATTTCGATGTAAACATTGACTTTAGAGATGCTAAATCTGTCCTTCAGAACTCCGGCACAGCATTGATGTCTACCGGAATTGCTTCGGGAGAAAACAAAGCAGAAGAAGCTGTTAAAAAAGCGCTTGACTCTCCGTTGTTGAATGACAACAAGATCACAGGTGCTAAAAACGTTCTTCTATTGATCAGAAGCGGTGCGGAAGAAGTTACCATGGATGAGATCGGGGTAATTATGGACCACATCCAGAAAGAAGCCGGAAATACCGCTGATATTATCTTCGGGGTAGGTGCTGATGAGGAATTGGGAGATTCTGTAAGTGTTCTGGTCATTGCTACAGGTTTTTCAAATGACAGCAAAAGATTTGCAGGACCTACTGAGAAGATCAGAATCAGCCTTAACGACAGTTTAGAGGCTCCGAAAGCTTCTCCTTTTAAGACAAGGGAAGAAAGAGATGCTACTTCTGAAACAACACGCGATTTCGGAGGAAAACACACGTTCAGACTGGATGACGAAGACAATGATACTCCGCAGTTCGGTATGACTTCTTCTGAAAAAAAAATGATTATTAAAGAAGAAGAAATCAAGACAGATATAAAATTCTTTGATAAAGAGGAAGATACCCAGAATAGCTGGAGAAATGAGCAAGAGGCAGAAGAAGAGTCTTACAGCCTGTTCTCTCATGATGACGAAGAAGGAGAAGATCCAAATGATCTGGAAATCGAGTCTTTTAAATTTGATTTTGATGCCAGAAAGGATGAAACTCCATCTACTCCGGCAACCCGTGCTTTTTCAGATGAAAAGCCTATTGAATTCAGTTTCTTTGTAAACAATCAGCCTTCATCGAATGAGCCTAAAACAGACTTCGGACAGCCAAAAGCAGAGTTTACAGCTCCTGCCAGCGCAGTTGAAATTCCGGTTCAGACAGTTGAAACCATCTTCCAGGCAAGACAGGAAGAGCCAAAAGCTGAAACAAAACCGGCTGTTGAAGAAAAAATTGAAATTGAAACTCCAAAACCTGCAGAATCAGAATTCACTTTTGTGAATAAAGCGGTTGATCAGGAAAGGATTTCGGAGAGAAGAAACAAATTAAAAGAATTCAATTCCCGCTATCAAAGCTTTGACAGCACAAGCGAATTCGAATCTGTACCGGCTTTCAAAAGAAAGAATATCGCTATCGACGGAACCAATGCATCAGATCAGAATATCAACACATACCTTTCTGAAAACAACGGATCCATACAGGTGAGAGAAAACAGATTTTTAAATAAAGACGTTGACTAAATAATGTGACAATGTATCAATTTAACAGTGTAACAATTGCTTGTTCAAATTGGTACATTGATGCACTTTTACATTGATAAATTATATACCATGAGTTTAGAAAATACTATAAGTGAGGCTATTAAAACAGCTATGAGAGAAAAAGACAGAGTTGCTCTGGACTCTCTGAGAGCTGTAAAAGCTCAGATTTTACTTCTAAAAACAGAAGCCAGAGGCGCTGAAGTTTCTGAAGAACAGGAAATTGCTATTCTTCAGAGAATGATCAAACAGCGTAAAGATTCTTTTGAGCAGTTCGCAGCACAGGGAAGAAATGACCTTGCAGAAGTAGAAGATGCTCAGATGAAAGTCATTGAGAAGTTTCTGCCTAAGCAGCTTAGTCCGGAAGAATTGGAAGCAGAAATTAAAAATATTATTGCCCAAACCGGAGCTGAGTCTGCCAAAGACCTGGGAAAAGTGATGGGAGCTGCTTCAAAAGCATTAGCAGGAAAGTCTGACGGAAAAAGTATTTCCGAAATGGCCAAGAAGCTTCTTTCGTAAAACGGGATACGTTTCATGTTATTTGGGGCCATATTAACCCTGAACATGAAGCACGAACCCAAAAACAGGATATCCAACCTTTGCATATCGATTTGATTAAAGAATCCCGGAACGCTAGCGTTCCGGGATTCATTTTTATTCATAGTATTTAATTCAGTCTATTATCATTCAAAACCGAATAAGCCTTTACTTAACTACTGTAATTCAGGTGGTGTTAAATAATTTGAGTGCTCGAGGGAAAGCAGTAAATGTTTTTTTCATGGTCAGTTGTTTTAGAATCATTTCAAATTTAACAAATAATTACCGTTATTCATACTTTTATTTCATCTTTTTTTGAATATTATTATAATATTAATAGTGTATTAATTTTTTATGACTAAGGCATTGATAGTTTTTATGTATTGAACAAACGCAAAGAATTGTTTAACTTTGTACTGATAAAAAACAAAATATATGTATCCAACAGATTTGGTAATGCCTATGAAGGCAGAACTTACAGATAAAGGTTTCGAAGATTTAACATCTCCAGCGCAGGTAGAAGAGGCTTTAAAACAGCCAGGAACTACTCTATTGGTAATTAATTCAGTATGTGGGTGTGCAGCTGGTGCGGCAAGACCGGGAGTTGTATATTCTTTGACAGGAGATAAAAAGCCTGATCATTTAACAACTGTTTTTGCAGGATTTGATACAGAAGCTGTAGCAGAAGCAAGAAAGCACCTGGCTCCATTCCCTCCAAGCTCACCATGTGTAGCTCTTTTCAAAGATGGTGAATTGGTTCACATGCTGGAAAGACATCACATTGAAGGGAATCCTGCAGGGGCTATCGCAGCCAATCTTCAGGCAGCTTTTGATGAATATTGCTAAGAAATAATAATCTAAAATACCGAACCGTTACATAATTTGTAGCGGTTTTTTTATTTAACATCATAAAAATTCTCTAAAAATCCAAATATTATTATATTTGTTGGAATGGCAACAAAGGCACTTTTCAATACTGTCGTCAACTGGTTTATCCGCCAAAGGATAGATCAGATTCAGAATTTCATGGATCATCCCATTGAAACTCAGAAAGGTATACTCTTTTCGCAGCTCTTTCATGCAGAAGACACTGAATACGGAAAGACATATGGCTTTAATTCGATTTCAAGCTATCAGGACTTTAAAAACAAGGTTCCTATCGTTACTTATGAAGATTTTGAACCTTATATTGAGAAAGCAAGACAGGGACATAAGGATGTAAGCTGGCCGGGCTATATCAAACATTTTGCAAAATCATCAGGAACTACAAATGCAAAAAGTAAGTTTATCCCTATTTCCGCAGAAAGCCTTGAATACTGCCACATGAAAGCAGGAAAAGACATGGTTTCCATCTATGCCAATAATCATCCGGACAACCAGCTATTCACCAATAAGAACCTTCGTTTGGGCGGAAGTTCTGAGCTTCATGCAGATTTCAATACCAAATTCGGAGATCTTTCTGCTATTTTAATTGACAATCTTCCTTTTTGGGTGGAAATCACCACAACCCCAAGTAAAAAAGTTTCCCTGATGGCTGAATGGGAAAGTAAGCTTAAAGCCATTACCTCGGAAGTAAAAAACGAAGATGTGGGAAGTATCCTTGGAGTACCCAGCTGGATGATGGTGCTTCTTCAGAGGGTTTTAAAAGAGACGGGCAGCGGAAGCATTTCTGAGCTCTGGCCTAATTTAGAGGTCTTTTTCCACGGTGGAATCAGTTTTAAACCATATAGAGACCAGTACAGGCAGATCATCGGAAAAAAGATCAATTACTACGAAATTTACAATGCTTCCGAAGGTTTCTTCGGGATACAGGATAGATCTGACAGTGATGAAATGCTGCTGATGCTGGATTATGGTATTTTTTATGAGTTCATTCCGATGGACCAGTTTCATTTTTCAAATCCGAAAGTCGTAAGCCTGGAAGACGTTGAACTGGGAAAAAACTATGCTATGGTGATTACCACAAACGGGGGACTGTGGAGATATCTGATCGGGGATACCGTTGTATTTACCTCAATCAATCCTTTCAGAATAAAAATTACAGGAAGAACCAAGCATTATATCAACGCCTTCGGAGAAGAACTTATGATCACCAATGTGGAGTCTGCCCTTACCAAGGCCTGTGAAGCTACCGGCGCAAGCATTACCGATTTTACGGGAGCTCCTGTTTTCATGAAAGAAAATGAAAGTGGTGCCCATGAGTGGATTTTTGAATTCAGCCAGTATCCGGATGACCTGGAACGTTTTACCGATGCTTTTGATCATCATCTAAAAACAGTCAATTCGGATTATGAAGCCAAAAGATACAACAATCTGACCCTGAAAAGGCCAATTGTCCATATTGCAAAACCTCATCTCTTCTACCGCTGGCTGGAGTCTAAAGGAAAACTCGGTGGCCAGAATAAAGTTCCGAGACTGAGCAATGACAGGGAATATATAGATCCTTTACTGGAACTCAATAATAAGTAGGCTTTGCCGAAAGACAGGATATTGATCTCCAAATCAGTTTACTATTCTTTATCAAAACAAAGCATATCTCATAAACAAAAAACGCAGTCAAAATTTCGACTGCGTTTTCTGTATTTTAGTATTAATATCTTACTATTTCTTTAAATCCTCCTTCAGCTTTTTTGCTCCTTCTTCTACTTTGGCCGCTCCATCTGCTGCTGCATCTTTTACGTCCTGCCCAACTTCTTTAGCTCCTGCTTTGATATCTTTTCCTGCCTTATTAAGGTCTTCTTTAGCTTTTTGAGCAGCATCGTCTATTTTATTCCCAGCTGCATCAACTTTGGTCTTTACATCTTCTTTAGCCTTATCTATTTTAGCGGTATCTATAACAGAAGGCGCTTCTGAAACCGTAGTTGTAGTCGTTGTTACTGATCCGTCCGCGTTTTCAACCTGTTCTGTTTTAGTCGTTGATTTTGTGCATGATACAGCAAATACTGCCACTGCAGCTGCTGCTAAAATTTGTTTTTTCATATTGTATATTTTTTTAATGTATTTTATTGTGGCTTTGTTCCGCTGGTTGGCGGATTGTCAGTTGTTTTCTGCTTCTTATCTGCTTCCGTCTTTTTATTGTCGTCTTCCAGCTTTTTTTTGTTTTCTTTCTCAAGCTCTTCTTTCAGCTTCTGCTCTTCTTTCTGAAGTTTTTCAGCCTGTTTTATAGAGTCCTGATATTTCTGTGAAGACATTCTGATCTGGCGGACAATATCTATTGACGTCGCTCCTGCTGAAAATGAATCCACTGCTGCTGTATCATAGTGAATTTTCACGTCCTGCTCAGCAGCGAAACCCGGAGTTTCCTTCTTTGAACAGGCCATTAACAACAGTAATACCATAAAAACTGCAGACAGTAAATTTTTCATGGAACTAATTTAGCAGAAATTCTGCAATTACAGGATAGTGATCCGATAATTTTACAGCATGATCCACTTTATAGCTTAAAGGAATGATAGATTTTGAAGTGAATATATAATCGATCCTAAGCGGAACTTTATAATCATCAAAGCTGGTAGAAGCCCCATTTCCTACAGTCACAAAGGCATCCTGAAGATCTTTTCCCAAGTTATAGTATTCGTAGGAATTAGGCACCGAATTAAAATCACCAGCAAGGATTACCGGATAAGGAGAAAAATCAATTACTTTTCTGATCTTTTTGATCTGGTCTTCATGGGCCTTAAAGGTTGGTGTCATATGAGAAATAAAATTGGTAACTTTCCCTTTTACCGTTGCAAAACCATCAAATTTGAACATTGATTTGTGAAGCCTGAAAGGTTCCAGGTAAACAGTAACCACTCGTACTATTTTTCCGTTAATATCTACATCGGCATAGAAAGAGCTTCCTCTTGCTTTATCTTCAATCAGCTGTTCCTGTCTTAAGATTTTATGCTTCGTTTTCAGAATAACCGATGGATATTTTATCATATCACGTTGTATCGCTCTGTTGGTGTCTTTTTCCTGAATAAGAATGATATCAGCATTCTGATCTATAATGTACTTTTTGACCTTGTCCCAGCCGAAATCTCCGTATTTCACATTAAATGTAAGAACTTTAATATCTCTGATCGATTTTAAATTTTCTGTTTTTGGAGAGAAATTCACCCATCTTCTCACCGGATTATAAAAAAGAAGGGCACCCAATACAAAAGCAATAGCTATTTTCTTTCTTTTAAGAATCCAGACAAGGGTCAGCAGTATATAGATCAAAATCAGATACGGAAACCCTAAGGATAGAAAGTTAAGGCTACCTAAAAAGTTAGGCGGTATCCATGCATTACCTAATGTGCACAGGAGCAACACGGCAACAGCAATATGTATAAACAGTAGTAATTGACTCAGCTTCATGAAGTAACGGTATAGTAGGGTTTTTTCATCAAAAACCTTACCAAGGCTGTCACTTTAACTAATTTTATGATTATTAGTTGTTTATTAAAAATGTTCCCACTACCGGATAATGATCTGAAAGCTTTATAGTCCGGTCCACTTTATAGGTAACAGGCTGTAAGGTTTTCGAGGTAAAAATATAATCTATTCTTATTGGAAATTTATAGTCATGAAAGCTTGTTGCGCTTCCTTTTCCCGCTTTCAGGAAAGCATCTTCCAGTCCTTCGGATAAATGATAATATTCGTAAGAATTGGGAACGGAATTGAGATCTCCCATAACAATCACAGGATAGGGTGAATTTTCAATTCCTTCTTTGATCGAGCCTATCTGATCCTGATGTTTTTTAAAAACAGGAATAAGCCTTTTAACAATATTTTTTAGCTTTCTTTCATCTTCTTCTTTAACACCATCGATTTTAATCATCTTTTTTTCAAATTTAAATGGTTCTAAATAAATATTGATAAAACGGTATATTTTTCCTCTAATTTCTATATCTGCCTGGGAAGCATAAGCATTATTAGTTTCGTAATCACTCTTGATAAGTTCTTTGGAATCTATTATTTTATGTTTTGAAAAGATTTTAAGAATCCCATTTTTATTAATCACTTCCATATCTTTAACAGAAACTTTTTTACCGGCCTCCTGGAGCATAACGACATCTGCATTGGCATTATTCAGGTACTGTTCAATTTCAGAAGCTCCCATTAAGCCTGCTTTCACATTAAATGTAATGACTTTCAGATTTGCCGTTTCTTTTTTATCAGAAGAAAAATTCACCCATCTCTGTATGGGATACATAAAGATGAGCCCCGCCAGCAGAAATACAAAGGCTCTCTTTTTCCAGCTGAAAAGCCAGAAAATCGTAAATACTGCGTATATGGCAATAAGGATGGGAAAACCTAAGGAAAGCAGGTTGAACCACGGAAATATTTTAGGCGGAACATAGGCATTCAGAAAGGTACAAAGCAGCAGGAACAAAACGCCTACGTGCAGGATCAGTATAATAAGGCGGAAGACTTTCACAGATATTTCTAATTGAATCTATACAAATGTTTCTTCCAGATCCTTGCAAGAATCCAGCCAACTAGTGCTCCTCCAACGTGAGCAAGATGGGCAATACCACCTCCGTTTCCTGAAACTCCCAGATATATAGAAACCACAATCACGATAGGCATCAGATATTTTACCTTTATAGGAATAGGAATGAACATCATCATGATTTTTGAATCAGGATACAATGTAGCAAAAGCAGCCACCACTCCGAAAATAGCTCCGGAAGCACCCATCATTTTTGTTGTTAGACCAAGATATAAACTCAGCAATTTCTCATTATATATGTATGCTACAGGATTATAGTCAAATACTGAAAGATTGGCTTTTGTATAAACTTCCGAAACATTGACATTTATCCTCTCAAGTTCTGAAACAATTTGTTGAATTTCTACAAAATTCCAAATATTAAATAAGGCAAAAGCACCTAATCCACTAACAAAGTAAAGTATTAGATATTTCTTTTCTCCTAAAGCCTGCTCTAAGATAGGCCCGAAACTATAGAGTGTAAGCATATTGAAAATAATATGTATATATCCTCCATGCATAAACATATGGGTGATAATCTGCCATGACTTAAAGTTAGGAGAGAAAGGATAATATGCCGAAAGACTGATGTACAATTGAGGCATAACGAAAAATGTCAAAATAAATACAACAATATTGATAATGATAATATTCCTTGTGATGGGTGGTATATTGTTAAACATTTTTTAAAATTTGTTTTTAAAATCATTAAACGGAACTTCATAAAAGCATCTTTTGCCATCCGGTAAAAATTCCGGGAAGCCTAAGGCTGTAAAATCTTTGATCACCTGTTCCGCATCTTTTTTATAAATAAAATCAAACCTTGATTTCGAATGCATTTTATTCCACTGATTAAGATAGAACTGCATAAATTCTTCTTCAGTCTTATATTCCAGAATTTCAAAAAGGTTCTCCAGGAACTTCATGGCCTGGGTTTCTTTCAGACCTTCAGGAAGAGCATCTATCCTCAGCACGCTTTCATGTGCAATTTTCATGTCAAACCCAAGTTCAGGAAGAAATTTTTTGAAAGAATTGTATTTATTCTTTTCTATTTCGTTCATATGATACTCCAGAGAAAACAGAAGCGTATGGCTGTTTGGGTTTAGATTAGGCTTCTTCGCGCTTTTATTATTTTCAGAAACGATCAGCCGGTGCATTCTTCCAAGGTCCAGCATCAGGGTTACATCGCCTTTATTGAACAGCCAGTAGCCGTTCGGCAGCCTCATCAGGTCCTCGTCAAAATCTTCGTCTTCAAATAAATTGATCTTTGAGGGTTCCGCCGTAATATTCTGGTGATACATTTCCGTAAGGTTCTGGATTTCTTCGGGACGCACATTTCTTTCTTCAATAAAAGGATTGTAGTCTTTATCTACTATAATTTCCGGCATTTTGATCACTCCTCCGCTGCCATTTCCTTTGCTTGGAAAAGGCCTATTCATCATCGCGTCCATTTCCGGATCTTTATCAAAATCAAGGCTCGGAGAAACGTTATAAATTCCCAGGGATCTTTTAATGGTGGAACGGAGAAGGGCAAAAATCAGGTGTTCATCTTCAAATTTCACCTCGGTTTTCTGAGGGTGAATATTCACATCTATTTTTTCCGGATCCATTTCAAGATACAGGAAAAATGTAGGTACATAGCCCGGCAGAAGCAGTCCTTCGAAGGCTTCCTGAACCGCTTTATTAAAATATGGGCTTCTGAAATATCTTCCGTTCACGAAAAGAAACTGCTCACCTCTGGATTTTTTGGCACCTTCCGGTTTAGCAACGAATCCGTGAAGCTTACACCATATGATGTCTTCTTTAATAGGAATCAGCTGCGGCTGCAGTTTACGTCCGAAAACATCCACAATACGCTGCATCTGGCTTCCTTTTCTTAATCTGAATACCGCCTCATCATCATGAAACAGGGAAAATTCCAGGTTTTCATGGGCTAAGGCAACCCGCTGGAATTCATCAATAACATGTCTGAATTCAACATTATTATTTTTAAGGAACTTTCTTCTGGCCGGAACATTGTAAAACAGGTTCTTAACCAGGAAATTAGACCCGTCGGCAGTCTGTATCGGGTCCTGAAACTGAAAAACGCCGCCTTCAATGTAGATATTCGTACCGATTTTAGCGTCATTCTGCTTTGTTCTCAGTTCAACCTGGGAAACTGCAGCGATAGAAGCCAGCGCCTCGCCCCGAAATCCTTTTGTAACGATCTTGAAAATATCTTCTGTTCCTTTGATCTTTGACGTAGCATGTCTTTCAAATGCCATTCTTGCATCGGTCTCAGACATTCCTTTACCATCATCCACCACCTGGATCAGGTTTTTTCCGGCATCCCTGATAATCAATTCTATCTTGGATGCTCCTGCGTCAATAGCATTCTCCAAAAGTTCCTTCACAATGGACGCAGGTCTCTGCACCACTTCTCCTGCCGCAATTTGGTTAGCTACATGATCCGGTAAAAGCTGAATAATATCTGACATAAAACGTATAATCAACTTACAAAAATAGTCAATGGAAATGGGAATTAAAACATTAAAACGGTGAATTAAAATTTAATTATCAACATTTTAATCACATTTTGGGTCCTCTTTGGCTTTTAATCCCCAACAGAGAAAAAGAATCCTCTAAGGCTTGTATTTTTTAACGCAAAGTTTAAAGATGATTGTTTTAGCTTTAAAGAGACACAAAGAGGTCTGGCTACGTCACTGACTAAGCACAGGAATAAATATACGCTTAGTTGAATCAATTAAAGATTGATGCCTGCTTTCCTTGCTTATAACTAATGAAAACACCCTTTTCCGAGGGTAGAAAAGGGCGATTCACAGCTAGTTTACAAAAATTTGATATGTGTTTTATTTATTGTTCATTCGTCAAAGGCAAGCGTTCTTTTTTCTTTCTTTTTGGGAGTCCCGTGGACTTTGTCGTATAGATAAGCCAGTACAGTTGGCTTTTTATAAATTCTGCTGTACCGGTATTTGGTATTAAAGTGCCTTATATGAATCTTATAGGCATCATAGCCAATCACAACTAAAAGACAGATACTGATGACATAAAATACCCTGAATTCAAGATAATAATAGGTAAGCCCTGAGAATACAGCTCCCAAAACATAGGCTGCCATGATACTCATAAGTAGTTTTGCCCTTCCGATCAGCTCACCGTTTTTTCTGTATTTTTTCTGGGTAAACATGGAAAGCAGGATTCCAAGATCGGTGGTAGTACCTGTAAGATGGGTCGTTTTCACCGAGAAATTGGATATACTTGCTGTAAGCCCGTTCTGAAGCCCCGTGGCAAAAAGCATCAGCGCTACCAGATATTCAGTTTCTTCCAGAGTTTTCTGATAGTAAAACTGTCCATATATTCCTACAAACAGTAAACATATGATTTCCAGAACAATGGGCATGGAATGGGCAAAATATTTACTCTTTTTATTGAAGTTGATCACGATGAAGTTGGACAGAAAGCTTCCGAAGAAGAACAGGAAAATCCACGCTCCTACCACAGCCACCTGCGTCCAGTTTCCTTTACTTATCTCTGCCGCCAAGACGGCATAATGTCCTGTTACGTTCGATGTAAAAGAGAGAAATATTAACAGAGAGGCGATATTTATAGTCCCTGCAGTGAATGCAGTCAGCGTTCCCAATCTGATATTGTCTCCCAACGTTCGGCTGTTGCTATAATTTCTTAACATTTTTTGTTCTTTTATATTGTATCGTGTTTCTTTTTTCTTAGACCTCCACAAAGATCTCAGCCAGTCTTCCTCTTTCCGGAAGCCATTCAGCGATTTCCACCTTAATTTCCCGGACCTGAAGCGTTCTGCATTTTTTGATGTAAGACGTTATATCAAACTTCCCCCTGCCTTTACTCTTAATAGCTGGCGAATAGTAAGCTTCCTCAATATTTTCTGCTTTCACATAATTATTGAATGTTCTCTGAAAGCTTCCTGTGAAAATATCGCAGGTGATCTTATTAACTAAATGCGGATATTTATTTCTGATAATTCCATAGGCATCACAGAATTCCTGCGGCCTGATCTTATTAAAAATGGTGCTTTTTGTGTTGAACAGAAGGTCTCTGATAGAATCTCCGCCATCATATCCTGAAACCAAAAGAATATTATACTGATTCTGGTCTTCCGATGCTTCTTTCTCTTTCAGCACTTTTTTTAATATGTTCAGTGACTCAAGAGAGTAATCCGTTGCGATTAAGATTGTTTTGGTCATATCTTTTAATTTAGTTTGTTGTCATATTTTGATGATACAAAACTAAAGCGGCAAGATTAGAAGCTCTTTGGAACGGAATTAAAATGTGATTAAAGAGATTAAAATGAGATTAGAATATTGTTAACAGGCGTTAACATGGGAAAATTTGAGATTGAAGTGCTTAGTTTTTGAAGTAATGAAAATAAAAGGGATAGGTTTCTCAAGTAGATTTGAGAAATTGAGCAGATTTTGTTCTGTTTGTCTTTGTGGGGTTACTCCTTGGCCATTAAGCTCCTTCCAACCTCGTACTGTAGAAATTAGGAAAGCGCATCTGCACGGTCGTTCCCTGGTTTTCGTGAGAGCTTACGATCAGCTCGCCGTTGTGCATCCTTACAATATTTCTTGCAAGCGGAAGCCCTATTCCGTACCCTTCATAATTTTTGGTATTGGAAGCCCTGAAGAATGGGTCATAA
This sequence comes from Chryseobacterium lathyri, assembly GCF_030812195.1. Lineage (GTDB taxonomy): Bacteria > Bacteroidota > Bacteroidia > Flavobacteriales > Weeksellaceae > Chryseobacterium > Chryseobacterium lathyri_A. The sequence goes on along the minus strand of NZ_JAUSSF010000002.1, from coordinate 771,586 downwards.
ATTTTATTCATCTCTACCTCCGGAATCCCGATTCCGAAATCTTTTACAATGATATAAACATCCGTATCCGTTGCGCCCAACGAGACTTTTACCTGCTGAAAATTAGAATATTTACAGCCATTATTGATAATATTGGCTACTGCAAGGTGGAGCAGCTGTTCGTTGCCCTGTACCTTTAGTTTTTTAGGATTATCAGGAAGCATACTGATATCCAGATAGATATTATTCCTTGAATCAATTTTCCTTAGTGTTTCAATGACATCCCAAAGCAGCTGATCGATTCTTACCTTATCAATTTTCTGGATTTTCCCGTCGAAACCGGTCTGAGCGATCATCAATAAGGCTTTGATCTTTTTATCAAGCTTTTCTGCTTCATCAAGGATAATCTCCAGGGTTTCTTTGTATTCCTCAGCTGTTCTGCCAATAGAAAGAGCAACATCCGCTTCTCCCATGATCGAGGTAAGGGGTGTTCTCAGTTCGTGGGAGACATTCCCGATCAGGTGGTTTTGGGTTTCAAATGAGGTTTCTATACGGTTCAACATTCCGTTGAAAGTATCTACCAGCTCATTAAGTTCCTTGTTGTCAGGTTGTGGTTCCAGCCTCAGATGAAGGTTTTCAGAGCTGATCTCTTTTACCTTACCCGTAATTTTTAAGATGGGTCTGAATAAAGTTTTAGACAGATAAAAAGAAAAGATCATACTGAAAAACAGGGACAGCACAATACAGGTGATCAGTGTTCTCTTTAAAAACCCAAGATAATAAATTACATAGTGATTCTTTGCAGAAGCAATCGCTATATAGTCTTTATCATCATATTTAAAGGTCTGCCCGATATAATAAAATTCTTTATCATTATAATTGGCCTCGCCTTTTCTAACAATACTTTTGAAAAAATAATCCGGAATATGGACTTCCTGTGAGATCTTTCTGAAATTGGAATCCGCTGGAACCGCAAAAACATAGTCTCTTTCCATGGGAAGCTCCTCATCATTGAGGCCGTTGAGAATATAGTTTTCTGGAAGATCAAGATGGTCCTTGCTTTTTTCGATCTGAACAATGGTCGTTGTACGGATCTTCAGCAGTTCATAAAACCTCTGGTGTGAAAAGTTGACAATCGAAAAATAAACCAACCCACTGAACAGCAGAATGATAGCAGTAAATACCAGCATTAAGAGCACCATTGTTTTGGTCTGATTTGTGACAACTTTATTAAACATCCATTAAGGCTTTTTCAGTACATACCCCATTCCTATCACGGTATGGATCAGCTTATTATCATCCTGACTATCCAGTTTTTTTCTTAAATAATTCACATAAACATCTACCACATTGGTTCCCAGCTCATAATTGACGCCCCATACCGCATCCAGAATTTCAGCTCTGGAAATTACTTTTTCGGGGTTATTCAGAAAATACAGCAGGAGTTTATATTCTGTAGAGGTCAACGAAATTTCCTCCCCGGCACGGGTCACTTTCTTTGTATAATCATTAACGATCAAATCTGAAAATTGAAACACATGCGCATTGTCAGGCTCCAGCTCGGCAGTTTCCTGAGGACTTATTCCATTGCTCCTTCTCAGCAGTGATTTTACCCGGGCTACCAGCTCAATAAATTTAAAGGGTTTTACAAGATAATCATCACCGCCACTTTCCAAACCCAAAACAATATTTTCTGAGGTTCCTAATGCCGTCAAAAACAGGATTGGAACCTGCTGGTTGGTTTTCCTGATCTCTTTACAGACATCCAGACCATTCATTTCCGGCAGCATAATGTCCAAAATTACCAGATCAAAATCGTTGCCCTGTACCAGCTGCACACCTGTACGCCCGTCAAAAGCCACGGAAACTTCGTATCCGTTTTCCTGAAGCCCTTTCTTTATAAAAGACACTACGCTGGTTTCGTCTTCGATGAGGATAATCTTTTTCATTGAAATAAGGAATTTCACAAAAATAGGGAAAAAGAGTGAATAGACAGAAAGACAAAGAGAGAAAGCGAAACCTTATAATAGAAGACGATTTTAGAGAACAAACGGCAAAGCTTTCATATTAATTTAGCCTGTTTGAACATTCAGCTCCAGCAACATCTGTGTATTACAGCGGTTATAAGCTGAATCAGAGACCGGCATATGTTTAAAACCAAGTTTTTCATACAATTTTATTGCAGGCACCAACATAGAGTTTGTTTCCAGGAAAATACTTTCTGCATTTAATTCTCTGGCTTTATCTATTAAAGCCTGTCCTACCCGATATCCTATTTTCTTTCCCTGGGCTTTAGGGCTTACAGCCATTTTTGAAAGCTCAAATCTAAGGGGCTCATCGGATATTTTCACCAAAGCACAGGTTCCTACAGCTTCATTATCCAACAGGGAAAAAACAATATATCCTCCTTTATTTATGATATGCTCTTCGGGATTATCCAGTAGTTTATAATCCCCTGCCTCCATCGTGAAAAATTTTTTAATCCATTCTTCATTTAACGCCTTGAAAGCTTCTTTATATTGAGGATCATAGTTTATAATTTTCACCTCACCGCTCATATTATTCATTATTATAGTGTTTAATTAAATTCTTTTTTTTACCATTTTTGCCAGCTTTTCAAGGTCACTTTCTACCCTGTCCGTCCACTCCAGGGCATAATTAAGACGCATGCAGTTCTGATACTGGTTATACTGAGAAAACATTCTTCCGGGTGCAAAGCTTATTTTCTGGCTCATCGCTTCGTCATATAGATCTTCAGTACATATCTTTTTATCCAGTTCCAGCCACAACATAAAACCTCCTTTGGGTTCTGAAATTTTGGTATTGTCAGGAAAATATTGGATCACTGATTTCTGAATCTGAAGATAATTCGCATAAAGCTTATTTCTGAACATTCTCAGATGGTGGTCATAGCGGCCATGCTCAAGAAAATCTGCAATCACATCCGGATACAGGGACGGACTGCATACGGTCTGTACCAACTTCTGCCGGATTACCTTTTCTTTAAACTTTCCCGGAGCAACCCATCCTACGCGGTAACCCGGAGCGAGCGTCTTAGAAACCGATCCTATCCACATGACAAGGCCTGCTTCATCATAAAATTTACATGGTTTTGGTCTTTCTGATCCAAAATACAGGTTTCCGTATATATCATCTTCGATCAGAGGAACATTATATTCCGTGATCATCCTTACCAGTTCCTTTTTATTTTCATCGGGCATCTGAAACCCTAGCGGATTATTAAAATTTGTCACAAAACAGCAAGCAGAAAGCGTAGGCAGCACTTTCTTCAAAGCATCCAGATCCACTCCACAAATAGGATGTGTAGGGATTTCCACTACCTTCAGCCCCAGCTGCTGGATCGCCTGAAGTACTCCAAAATAAACCGGGCTTTCCACTGCTACGGAATCTCCGGGCTTCGTCACTGCCATCAGACAGGTATATACTGCATTCATGGCTCCGGAAGTGATGACAAGATCATCCTCTGATATTTTTCCCTCCAGCACCAAAGCCCATTTGGCCGCTTCACGACGTAGATATTCGTTTCCCTGTACCGGTTCATAATCTGTTCCGCTGTCATTTTTTCTTTTGATCACATTGATCATGCATTTCTTAAGCTTCGCCAAAGGCAGAAAACTTTTCCCGGGAATCCCTAAAGCAAACTGGGTAACATCTGTACCATCAATGGTTCCGAATACTTTATCAATAAGATCTTCCGGTGTATTTTTCTTTTCTGCTATTTTCATCGGAGCCACCGAGGGCAGAGCCAGTTTTCTTTGGGAAGTCTGGCTCACAAAATAACCATATTTAGGACGGGACTCAACCAAAGAGCGACTTTCAAGCTCCATATAAGCCTGTTTTACAGTATTCAGGCTGACGTTATAGAGTTTTTGAGCGCTTCTTAGTGAAGGCAGCCTGTCCCCCAATTGCAATGTATCACTTTTGATCTGCTCGGTGACAGATTTTGCTATTTTAAGATAGAGAACGTCTTTTGACATAAAGCCTCGGTTTTAAGTAAATGTACAACTTTATTGAAGTTTTAACCTATATTCAGCCAGCTGACCATTCTATTGATACTGCTTTTCAGCTGTTCTGCATTCCGGAAATTTGCTGAATTGTTTTTATTAAAATAACGTTCAGCCTGAAGATTAAAATTCTTTTCTTCAGAGTCTGTAAGGTCGCCTTTCCCATAAATCTTAAATGTGGCCTCTCCTTTTCCGTTAATGATCAGGCTTGCAAAACCCAGAATCTCATTTCTTTTTTTAGCCAAAAGAAAGGGTACACCAAAGTCATGATTTAATCTGGACAAATTTTGTAACTGCAGAAAAATATATTTCAGAGACTGCATATCTGAAATATAGACGTCGGCATATTGAAGCTGCTGCTGGTTTCGAATGATCGTTTCCATAATACTCTGTTTTAGTATAACAAAATTATGGAGTATTCAGTTAAGGACACAGATACAGAAGTTACTATTATCTTGGATACAGATTGGATAAAATCTATTTAAAAATAGAGATGGAGACAAGGGCTAAATTTAAGCAACAGGACAATCAATAATTTTTAATCTAAGAGCGTATGCCTGATTCCTGCGAACCATCAGAAGTTATAAAACAAAAACTCCCTGTAAGCAATACAGGGAGTTTTTCGCATAGTGCGGATGAAGGGACTCGAACCCCCACGCCTCACGGCACCAGATCCTAAGTCTGGCGTGGCTACCAATTACACCACATCCGCCGGTTGTTTTTTTATTCTTTTATATAAAGAACTTGTTCCTTTTATAGCTACAAATATAAAACATTTTGCTTTAAATAAGAACGAAAGAAACATTAAAACACACAAACAATGAATAAATAAACTGATTTTGACAAACCTTTTAAAAATAAAAAAACTCTCCGTTGAGATCAACAGAGAGTTTAGTACCCCGGGCGGGACTTGAACCCGCACGTTCTTACGAACACAGGATTTTAAGTCCTGCGTGTCTACCAGTTCCACCACCAGGGCAGGTGTGGAGCGAAAAACGGGATTCGAACCCGCGACCCCAACCTTGGCAAGGTTGTGCTCTACCAGCTGAGCTATTTTCGCATAGTGCGGATGAAGGGACTCGAACCCCCACGCCTCACGGCACCAGATCCTAAGTCTGGCGTGGCTACCAATTACACCACATCCGCTGGTTTGTTTTGTTTATTTTAAAGAGCTTGCTTCGTTTTTGTGAGTGCAAATATAGGACTTTTTCCATTGTCTCCAAACTTTTCAGAAAAAAAAATTAAAATTCTCATATTTTTTTTCCGCCCCCCTGATTATTACATTTCATTTTCTTACTTTTACAACGTTAATAATTACAATATGGAATTACAAGGAACGGTAAAGAAACTTTTTGATGCTCAGACATTTGCAAGCGGTTTTCAAAAGAGAGAAATGGTTATTTTAACCCAAGAACAGTATCCACAGCCGATAAACATAGAATTTTTGTCTGACAAGATCAGTTTATTAGACAACCTTAAGGAGGGCGAAAATGTAAAAGTAGGAATCAACATCAGAGGGAGAGAATGGGTTTCTCCTCAAGGTGAAACTAAATATTTCAATTCTATCACAGGATGGAAAATTGAAAAAGTGATGGACAACGGATCTGAGCCTACTCAGGCCTCTCCTTCCCAATCTGCATCTCCGGTTTCCAATGAAAATCCTTTCGCTGGTGACGATGACGATGATTTACCTTTTTAATTTAAAAAAAAGATCAAAGATAAATCCTGCTTGCTCAAGTGGGATTTTTTTTCCAAAAAAATGGTCCGACTAGACGAAAACGAGATTTCATTTCCAGACCCTGAACTTTATGACGGACATGAAGGCCTGATTGCTTTCGGTGGTGATCTGTCTATAGAGCGTATTTGGTTCGCCTACCAGCTGGGAATCTTTCCGTGGTATAACCCCGGAGAAGAAATACTGTGGTGGAGCCCGGATCCAAGGTTTGTTCTGTATCCGGATGAGCTGAAAGTATCCAAATCGATGAGAAAGATCCTGAACAGGAATGTTTTTACATTTTCAGAGAACAAAAACTTCAGGGAAGTGATCCTAAATTGCCAGCAAGCCAGCAGAAAGGGACAGACGGGAACCTGGCTTTCGGATGAGCTGATGGAATCTTTCATCAAGCTTCACGACTATGGTCTGGCAAAAAGTATTGAAGTGTGGCAGAACGGGGAACTTGTCGGCGGGTTTTATGGCCTTCTTATCGGGAGTGTCTTCTGTGGAGAAAGCATGTTTGCCAAAGTAAGCAATGCCTCTAAGGCAGGCTTTATACACTTTGTAGAAAGTAATAAGGAAACCCTTGATCTTATTGACTGTCAGTCCCATACCGAGCACCTGGAAAGCTTAGGCGCCAAAATGATTCCTAAAAAAGAGTTTTTAAAAATCTTACACCAAAACAATGAACGCAGATAAAGAAAAATGGGTCCTTCTGATTGTATTAACAGTTATCTGGGGATCGTCTTTTATTCTGATCAAAAAATCGCTTGAGCATTTCAACCCTTATCAGGTTGGTGCACTGAGGGTTCTGATTGCAGGAATTATTTTAATGCCGATTGCTATCTCAAAATATAAACTGTTTCCAAAAAAACATCTGAAATGGCTTATTCTTGCTGCATTTACAGGAAATTTCATTCCTATGTTCCTCTTTCCGATCGCGGAAACGGAAGTGAGCAGCAGCATTGCAGGAATTATCAATTCTATGATGCCTATTTTCGTGATTATTGTGGGCGCACTGGTCTGGAAATTCGAAACAACCAAAAGGCAGATTGTGGGAACAATGATCAGCTTTGCCGGGGTCTGTTTGCTGGCTTTCGGAGGGGATGGAGAAGGCGGAAGTTTTAAACTCATTCCGATATTATTATTGTTATTGGCCACACTGTGCTATGCTTTAAGCACGACAACGGTGAAGTCCAAGCTTATGGATGTTTCTTCCACTATTTTATCGGCGTTTGTTTTCTCATTTGTTTTATTTTTCCCTTCTCTTATTGCTTTAACATTCACGGGGTTCTTTTCAACATTCAGTTTTAATGAAGACAATATGCTTGGACTTATGTTTGTAGGGTTATTATCCATCTTTGGAACCGGGCTGGCCATGACTTTAAACTACCGGCTACTGAAAGTATCTACACCATTATTTGCTTCAACAGTGACGCTGCTAATGCCGATCGTTGCTATTATCTGGGGCTTTTTAGATGGGGAAAAGCTAAGCTTTCTGCAGTTTGTGGGAGCAGGAATCATTATAGGCGGATTGATCTTTTTAAGATCTAAAACAGCTGTTATTAAAAAATAAATATTTCATTAATTGATATCAACTAAAAATCCTGCATTGTTGCAGGATTTTTTATTTATGATTGCTCATTTAAACCATTAAAATTTTAAGCTGTCAGGAGAATTAAGCAAGTCTTTGACCTTAAGCTTCTCTCTTCCAACTTCCTAAGAATTCTTCTTTTTCACCTTGGCTTTAACCTTCTTAACCTCATCTTTAATAAAAGGATATTTCTTCTGCATATCTGTGGCCAGAGACGAATCTATGCTTAAAGCTTTCTGAAGGGATTCTGCTCCTTTTTCCGGATTTCTCAGGTTGAAATAACAGTTGCTGAGCTGGTAATAAAGCTCTGCTCTGTCATGTACTTTAATCGCTTTGTCCAGAATAGTTACTGCTTCTTCATATTCACCAAGAAGCATCAAGACTTCTGAATAGGCATACCAGTTATAAAACCTTGAAGGTTCTGCATCTACCAATTTTTTAAGGCAGGCCAGACTTTCTTCAAATTTTCCTGAATCAATGAACAGAAATGCCAGTCTTTTCTGATAGTCAAGATTACTGTCGTTCAGTTGGGTTGCTTCTTTTGCAAAATGCAATGCTTCTTTCATACCTCCCATTTCTTCATACAGATAAGACTGCTCCATCATCGCAAGATAAAATTGTGGATCTTCTCGCAATGATTTCTGGAATGCATTGAGTGCCATTATGGACTGTTTCTGTGCTTTATAGCACAATCCTATCTTATAAAATGTAAATGCTTTGGTATATTCAAGTTCAAGCATTTCCTCATATACCTCTACTGCCTTCTGGTACTGTCCCAGGGCTTCGTAGCAGGCTGCTTTATTAGCATATACTCCTACAGAACTTGAATTGATGGCCAACAGATAATCATATCCTTTTATAGCTTCTTCATAATTCTTCCTGTTGAAGTAAAACTGCCCGTATTCGAACCATGCAGTTTCGGAATAGGCAAATTCATCTAGATATTCATTAAGAAAGGCAATAGCCTCCTCGCTCTTATTCAGGTCGCTGAAGCAGATCATACAGTTTTCGAGAGAGTACTCATCCGTAGGGTCTTCTTTCAGTGCTTTTCTGTAGTGTTTAAGAGCGTTAAAGGGATCTCCCAAGTTTACATATTCGTCCGCAATAAAGTTGTGAAGGAAGTTCTCTTCTTCCTGCAGTTCTAGGGCTTTTTTGCAGATGTCAATGGCTTTTCTGGGGTTTCCCAGGTTCGAATAATACTTCGCATAGCAGACCATAAAATCTGTGTTCTCCATGGAGGAACCTTTCAGTTCGTCAATGAGCTCTTTTGCGGTATTATAATCTTCCCATTCCAAAAGAATCTCAAGTCTTTTGATCTTGATATCCAATGAATTGGGATGAAGCTTAAGGCCATAATTAACAGCATTGTCTGCGTAGTTAAAATCTCCCAGCTCCAAATAATAAACAATAATGTCTTCTAGCTCTTCGGTATCGAAGTAGAATTCATCATTATTTTCCATCATTTCCTCGAACTTTTTTACAAGTTCATTTCCAAAATACTCTTCCAATAGTGTCGTCTTTGTCAGCCCGATGTCTGAATATACTTACAAACCTCGGCAAACTTTTTAATTAATAATAACCTCTGAAACTGAAATTCAAATGTTTATGCAAAGTTGCAACTTTTTTTTGAATTATTTTTTCATAAATTTCTATATTAAAGATAGTAAAAAAAGAAAACAGATAAAAGGATTGTGGATAAAAAACGGAAATTGTGGTTAAATAGTTATGATGATCCATTTTCAGACCTAATCTCAATATTCAAGACTGAATTTATTTCTGCTTTCGTTCCTTTCTTCGGAATATTTTTAAAAGAAATCCGACAAAACAAGAACGGAGCATTTCTGCTCCGTTCTTGTTTTTTATTTTAAATTAAGCTTTTAATTTTTGCGATGATATCATCTCCAAGCTTATCGGCTTCTTCCTGTGAGTGGGCCTCTGTATAAATTCTGATGATGGGTTCCGTATTAGACTTTCTCAGATGCACCCAGTTCTTTTCAAAATCAATCTTAACACCATCTACAGTGGAAACCTCTTCATTCTGATATTCCTTTTCCATTTTGGTTAAAATATCATCTACGTTGATTTCCGGAGTCAGCTCTATCTTCTTTTTGCCCATGAAATATTCCGGATATCCGACCCTTAACTGGGAAACTGTTTTGTCTTCTTTGGCGAGATGAGTTAAAAATAAGGCAGCACCCACTAGAGAGTCTCTTCCGTAATGAAGATCAGGATAGATAATTCCTCCGTTTCCCTCTCCGCCAATCACGGCATTTTTCTCTTTCATCAGGTTTACTACGTTCACTTCTCCTACAGCACTTGCAAAGTATTCTGAATCGTGGCTTCTGGCAACATCTCTCAAAGCGCGGCTTGAAGAAAGATTTGATATGGCAACTCCTTTTTTATGTTTCAATAGATAATCTGCTACGGCAACCAGGGTGTATTCTTCCCCAAACATTTCTCCTTTTTCGTCAATTAAAGCTAATCTGTCTACATCCGGATCTACAACGATTCCTAAATCTGCCTTTTCTTTTTTTACAAGCTCACAGATATCTCCCAGATGTTCTTTCAAGGGTTCAGGATTATGTGGAAACTGCCCGTTCGGTTCGCAATATAATTTAATTGTCTCACAGCCTAATTTGTCTAATAGCATTGGAATTGCAATTCCTCCTGTAGAATTTACAGCATCGAGAACGATTTTGAATTTTTTAGCTTTAATAGCCTCAACGTCCACCATCGGTAAATCTAAAATCTGCTGGATATGAATATCAAATGCATCGTCTCGTGTTTCGTATTTTCCCAGATCATCAACTTCTGCATAGTTGAAATCTTCACTTTCAGCGAGAGCAAGTACTTTTGCACCATCGTCTCCGCTGATGAATTCTCCTTTGCCGTTCAATAGCTTAAGAGCGTTCCATTGTTTTGGGTTGTGAGAAGCGGTAAGGATAATTCCTCCGTCTGCATTCAATTCAGGAACCATTATTTCCACCGTCGGTGTTGTAGAAAGTCCCAGATCTACTACATTAATTCCCAACCCCTGTAGGGTAGCCGTTACCAGTGAGGAAACCATTTCCCCGGAAATTCTGGCATCTCTTCCTATGACAAGTGTTAAATTTTTTTTATTTTGTGTATTCTGAAGCCATGTTCCAAATGCTGATGCAAATTTCACGACATCCAGAGGGGTTAAGTTATCATTTACTTTTCCGCCGATCGTTCCTCTGATCCCGGAAATAGATTTTATTAACGACATTCTTTTTTATTTTTTTAATTGGTTTCAGTAGCAAATATACTTAAAAGACCCAATAAGGCTATAGGATGGGAATCTTTTTCTGAACCTTATCATAATTCCTTTTGATAACCTTCGGTGGCGAAAAACGATAACCTATATAAAGCAGCCCGTATAAATTGTTATTTTGCACATTCTGGTTATTTTTTTCACTGTAGGCATAGGCATTGACATTAAATTTCCCTCCAAAAAGGAATCTGTCCGTATTATATCCTATATGAAGTCCCGTAGCAAATCTGAGTGTCAGATACTGTGTATTTTGCTTGTTTGATTTTGTCCCGTCATTTTGGATATCCCAGCTGCTGGAAAACATTCCGCCTAATCCCAGCGAGATATGGGGAGCAATATTCACTCTTTTTTTCGCACCCAGCACCCAATTGTAAAAGTAACCCATACTGCCACCAAAGCTGTATTGGGTTTCTTTACTTTTCTGTCCGTTTAAAATATCTCTGAATATGGAAAGATCATAATCTACAATGGGCACCCAGCTCCCACGGCTTTCTTTCTGCCATTCACCTTGAGTGTAAATACTTTTCAGGGAGAAATGATCCTTCAGCACATACGCTGTAGACCCTCCAAAACTTTGAACTCTCAGATCTGGAAACTGGATGTATGAATCTCTTCCTTCTTTCCAATCCGGGAAGAAGTCGCTCATATTTTCCATGTAAAATCCTTTAACATTTTTGTAATAAACGGTCTGAATAAACTTTTTTGGGAAAAACCTGAATCTCAAGTCTGCATAAGAGCTGCTTCCTTTGAGCTCATCATCATTATTACCTGGAAGGAAATTTGGTGTAAATGAAACCGTTGCACTTATAATCCTATAATCGATAGAAAAAGAGGCTCTTGTTTTGTTGTTAATTGAGAAGATGGTTTCTATAGGGTTATCCTCTGGGCCCGCTGTAAAAACATATTTTTCAATATTGGTGTCAAAATTTATGCGGACCATTACCTGATCTGCATAGGACTTGATTTTAGTGGTATCGAACTGGGCGTTTGCCCAAACGGTTACAAGAGAGAATAAAAAGACAGCTGCTGATTTCGGGCTCAAATTGAAAAGGTTTTAGTTTCAAAGAATGAAATTACTACAATTTTTTCAATTATAAGTTTAAAAACAGGGATTAGGAGCAACCGCAGTCTTTGTCGCAGTTGGTTCTTTTGGAACTGAATTTTTTCGGCGCAAAATTCTTTCTGAGTACTTTAAATAAAGAGTAACAGGCGAATGCAACGATCAGTATGATGATTACGTACTGAAAAATTAATGAAGTATCCATTATTTTAAAATCTGATAGGCTATCAACGACACAAAATATGCCAAACCGGTCATCATCACAACCTGAAAGCCGGTCCATTTCCAGCTTTTGGTTTCTCTGTAGACTACTGCAAGCGTAGAAACACACTGCATTGCGAATGCATAAAATAAAAGTACGGAAATTCCTGTTGCGAAGCTGAACACTTTTTCTCCGTTAGGTTTTACGTCTCTTCTCATTTTATCTATTACCTTCACTTCAGGAGCATCATCATCCAGGCTGTAGAGCGTAGACATTGTTCCTACAAAGACTTCTCTGGCCACAAAACTTGTTAAAATTCCTACACCCATTTTCCAGTCGTAGCCAAGGGGTTCGATAAGAGGTTCAATTCCTTTACCCATTTTGGCCAGATAGGAATGGTCCAGTTCTACATTGGTAGCCACAAATTGATTGGGATTCTGCTTAGGCCCGAAGTAGCTTAAAAACCAGACAATGATGCTCACAATAAAAATAATTTTTCCTGCTCCTGTAATGAAATCCCAAACCTTACCCAGAACCATTTTAAGATCGTATCCGAAAAGTGGTTTTTTATAGGTAGGAAGGTCCATTACAAGATAAGTTTTGTCTTTATTCTTGATAAATCTTTTCAAAACTGCCGCTGAAAACAAGGCTACAAGGAAGCCTAAAAGGTACATCCCCATCAATACCAGTGCTTTATATTTAATTCCAAGGACTGATCCTTCAGAAATAATCAGTCCGATAATGATGCTGTATACCGGAAGTCTTGCAGAGCAGGTCATGAAAGGTGTAACCAGTATGGTAAGCAGCCTTTCTTTTACGTTCTCAATATTTCTTGTAGAGATCACAGCAGGAATGGCGCAGGCGGTTCCCGATACCAGAGGAACGATACTTTTCCCATTCAGTCCGAAAGGACGCAGCAGCCTGTCCATGAGGAATACCACTCTCGCCATATATCCCGAATCTTCCAGTAAGTATAGAAAGTACAATAAAATACCAATCTGTGGGGCAAATACTACAATTCCTCCAATTCCTGGAATAATTCCACTCGAAATCAGTGAATTGACAGGTCCTTCCGGCAGGTGTTCTCCCGTAAAAGCAGCAAGCCATGAGAAGGAATCCTCGATCCAGTTCATGGGATATTCTGCAAGGAAGAAAACGCTTTGGAAAATAACCAACAGGATAAAAAGAAAAACAACATAGCCCCAGAATTTATGGACCAAGACTCTATCTAGTTTTTCTGTTAAAAGCTCTTTGAACTGAGCTTTTTTAGAGATTACATCTGCTAATATTTTATCTACACTTTGATATCTTCTTACGGTCTCCTGAACCTGAAGCCGTTTTGGAACCAGGCTTTTGGAATCGGGCTGGTTAAGAAGATCCTTTATAGATTCTATTCTTCCGAGATCAGCGCCTAATGAAAGGCTCATCCAGGCTTTATATTCATTGTCGAGACCTTTGTGGGCCGCTATCTTTTGAATAAAATCTTTATGTTCGTTTGGCGTTTCAAAGGAGATTTTATCTGCTTTTTTAAATCCATCTTTCAGGACAGCTTCTTTGATCTCTTCTATTCCAATCTGCTCTTTGGCGTTGGTCTGGATTATTTTAATGCCCAAAGCATCTGAAAACTTTTGAATATCGATGGTAATTCCTCTTCTTTTTGCCTGATCGATCTGGTTGACTACCAATATCATAGGTATACCAAGATCCTGTATCTGCTGGAAGAGAAGCAATCCTCTTTTTAAGCTCAATGCTTCAAGGATATAGATTACACCTTCATAGTTTTTCTGTTCATCAATAAGAAATTTGGAAAAAATAGCTTCATCTTCAGAGCTTGGATAGACACTGTATGAACCCGGAAGGTCGATCACCTCAACCTCTTCATTTTTATACGTGTAATTTCCTGAATGACTCGCAACGGTAACTCCTGCATAATTACCGGTCTTCTGTTTTTTGTTGCACAGGGCATTGAAAACCGTAGACTTTCCTACATTAGGATTCCCGACCAAAAGGACCTGTTTTTTCTTATTTTCCTGCATTAATTCAATTCTTCAACAATAATATAATCTCCCTCTTCTTCACGAAGAGCAATTCGGCTTTTTTCTTCTCCAAATTCTACATACATGGGACCATTGAACGGTGCCTGATACAATACCCTGAAAATAGTTTCCGGCAGAAGGCCCATTTCTATGATCTTGTTGGGCATTCTCAGATGATCATTATCATAACCCAAAATCTTCCCCATTTTATTTTTAGGGAATCCACTTAATTTATGTAAGTCAATCTCTTTCAAAGCCTGATTTTTTGTAAGGGCAAATATACGCTATTTAAATTTAATCTAAATAACGAAAGGGCATGAAAGAAATCAACCCAAATACATTACTGTATCTGGGTTGATTCAAAATATAATTTAGTTGATATGAATGCTTATTTTTTCTTTTTATCCTCCTGTGCTGCTGATATTTCTATCGGATTGTCATTGGCATTATAAAAGTCTTTGTACTGCTTCTCCTGTTTTTTTACCATATCGCCCACCGTACCATCCATTCCCGGAACTGTTTTAGACAGCATTTCCTGCGTCATCATTGGTCTTATAGATGCAAAAGGATCTTTTTTGAAATCGCTGAATGTTTTTTCAAATTTTTCTCTTGTTAATTCATTTACTTTTCCTCCTTTGGCCTGCATTAGATTCTCAATATAAGAGTATTCCGTATAGTCTTTCACTTTTTTGTTTCCTTGTAAAACCCAAGAATAATTTTTCTGATCATCTTCAATTTTAACGATTAAACCTGGCAGTCCAAAGAATTTGTAAGGCCCATCCTGAAACGGCAGATCTGTGCTGAACCAAGCTGTCCATTTTCTTCCTCCGAATTCAGTGGTTGCCTTTTGAGTGTTGTATTCTCCTATTTTCTGTTTATCATTAAGGATATTCCAGTTGAACTTTAAGTCTTCGCTATAGCCTATGTTGCTGGGTGTAAATCCATTTGCTATCTTGTCTACATACTGCACTTTCATACCTGGATATGATTTGTATATCCTGGCTGAAATTTTAGGGGTTTTAATGGTTTTTGACAAATCTTTCATGATTCCTGCTTTCTGCATGGCTTCTATTTCAACTTTCATGATAGAATCCTGAGCAATCACTGTATAATCCTGATAAATGGATCTGTTTTTGTCTGTAATATCCAAGATTGTAATTACTTTATCCATCTTGGCAGAGTCCTTCTTCGGCTTAAAAGTCAGTTCATAGAAGAAACGGTTTGCTGTCTCTTTTGATTCTTTCGAATCCTGTGCCGATGCCAGGGCAAAAAGAGCGATAAAGAATACAGAAAATAGATTTTTCATTGTAATAACATTTACTAATTAGTTATCAATTGCTGTAATATGTTACAGTTTTTTTCAAATTTTTATTTAGACAAGCGTACCTCTCCGATGACTAGCAACATACCGTACATACGGTTCATAACAATATTGTTAGAGTATCAGGGCCAAAAATTATGATTTCCTTAAAACACTTTCTCCCCCAAAAGCCTTACCTTTAAGTACTTAAAAACAAAATATTATGGATACTTTATCACAATTTAAAGATGAGCTGGAAACAGAGTACCAGACAACCCGGAAATTTTTCGAAGTTTATCCTGAAGGAAAAAACGATTATGCTCCTCATGAGAAAAGCATGAAAATGATGCCTCTTGCCACTCATATTTCTGAAATTTTCGGGTGGCCGGACGCAATGCTGAAAACTTCAGACTTGGATTTTGCAAAAGGAGATTTTCAGCCTAAGCATCTTTCTACCAAAGAAGATCTTCTGCAAACCCTGGATGAGAATTTCAAATCTGCGCAGGCTGCTCTTGATAATGCTAAAGAAGAAAACCTTAATGATACATGGGCACTAAAAAACAACGGCCACGAAGTAGCAAAATGGACTAAATATGGTTCCATCCGCCATTCTTTAAACCAAATCACACATCACAGGGCTCAATTGGGAGTGTATTACAGACTGAACGACATCCCTCTTCCTGGAAGCTACGGCCCTTCTGCGGATCATCAGAGCTTCTAGCAATCTGAACAAATATATCTTAAAACAAAAAAACCAATCTCGATGAAATTGGTTTTTTTATTTTTATTTGAAATTAAATTTTACGGTAAACATAACCTGGCTTGGACGGAGCTGATATCTTGTAAAAGTAATGTTTGTGGTATTGATATCATATGTTTCGAATACTTTTTTGTTGGCTATATTCATCCATTTAAGCTCAAAATCAATTTTCTTTTTTGCCCAGGTAAATTGATATGAAACGTCGTAGAATCCATTATGGTATTTTTGATCGGCCGCATTTGTATTTACCTGATCCCAGTTGAATCCAAGGGTATGGTTTTCTACCGGATAGAAGAACGCGCCAAGATTATGTGTGAAACCGGTTCTGGTAGCACTGGAATTTATCTTTCCTGTACTGGTTTGTTTTGTTCTGGAAATGCTTGCGTTATAATCTATGCTCATCCAGCTGAAATAAGTATTATTGAATTTAATTCCGTACGACTGGCTGTTGTTGTTGTTTGTAAAAGAATTATTATTCAGGAATGCATCAGATTTTGCCGTATTGTTGCTGTAGCTAAGGGAGGCATTTGTTTTAAACTTTGGAAAATATTTTCCTACTTCCACGCTGTAACCATTATTTAATACATGATTATCCTGTTCTATATATTGCATTACGGTATAACCTGCTCCGTTAATCAACGGGTTTGAAATCAGGTTTCTTTTAGCATCTGAAAATCTGTAATTGATATTGAAGAATAAATTATTTAATGGATTTCTATACTCCAGTCTTGTTCCTGCAGATTTATTATTATTCTGAGGTATCGGATTATTGATATCCATTGCATTAATTCCGCTTGGAGAGGTCATTAAGAATCCTGAATAAGCCGTATTTATTTCTCCAAAATTATTATTAATATTAGCATTTACCGAAGCTTTCCAAAAAGAGGCAAAAGTATACTGTGCAAAAACACTAGGTTCAAAAGTCACTTTGTTTACTTCTTTAGCGACATTTCTTAACGGATCTTCCGCTTTAATGTTATTAGAGTTTACAGGAAAATTGGCATACAACATCCATGAATCATTTTTATAATTTACTCCCAAGCTTCCGTAAGGCGTTGCTGTAGTATATGTAAGATCATTACTATAGGCTGCCGGAAGCGCTCCTGATGTTATAACATTTGATAAATCTGAAACTAAATCTGTTGTTTTAAAGTTAAATCCAACTTCCGGAGTAAACGTCCATCCTTTTTTAGAAAAACCAATATTGGCAGAATGATTTGCTTCAATCGTTTTAAGTCTCAGGTTTTGTTTCGCAAAATTCTTAGGTTCAGGAGTGAGTCCGGGAATGTCCAGATAAGAGGCAGGGGAAACTTTCAGTGTCTGGTTATCGGTCTGATAGCTTACAAAAGATAAAAGATTCACCATTTTTTCTTTCCATGGAATAATGGTACTCAGGGAGTTCTGAAAAGATGTTGTTGGAGACTCTATTGCTTCATCGCCATGTCTTTTCACTCCGTTTGCTACATCCGTTCTGTCAACAATTCCTCTGTCTGCATTCCAGTACTGAGAAAAACTTGTAGTATTTTTAAAGAATCCTTTTTTGGCATTTTTTGTAAATATTAATTCTCCTTTTGCTTTATCTGTGTAAAAATTATTAAGAATATTTACAATATTCGAGCTTCCCTCAAAGTAATCTGTCTGGCTATACGACTCTCTTTCAACCGCGTTATTGGTATAGTTGGCATTGGCTTTAAGCTCCCACTCTTTCTTTTTGTCTATATTAGTCAGATAATTTGCCGACAGGTAATGCACATTGTTCATCAAATATCTTTTTACCGGAAGGTTGGGTGTGCTTGCATTTTCTACATTCAGCCAGTCATTTTGAGAAGCATTAATTCTTCTTCCTTCGAACCTGTTTCCAAAAGCTAAGATATTCCCTTCATTTTCCACCTGCTCACCCATATTATTAGTTTTATAATTCACCACCCACTGGCTTTTCTGCCCAAAAAACATCGGGGTCAGTTTAACGTTCCACAACCACGGATCTCCAAAACCTGTCCCCACTTCTCCTCTTCCGGTCATGGTAACAGAGTTTTTTAACTTGATATTGATCGCAGCCTGATCAGAAGGAACCTTATCCTGTAGTATTTTTACCGGTTGGTGGTTTTCCAGGACTTCCACTTTCTGAACCGCATCCTTGGGAAGTGAGTTGTTGATCGTTCCATATCCTCCTTCCATCAGATCTTTTCCGTTAACATAAAATTTATTGATGGCATTTCCCTGATAAAGAATGCTTCCGTCTTTATTGACTTCGATTCCCGGAATCTTTCTCATTACATCAGCTAGTGTTCTGTCACTTTTACTGTCAAAAGCTTTTAGATCATAAGCGATGGTATCTCCTCTCGCAGTAATCATCTTGGTTTTTAGCTGGACTTCTTTTATTTCTGTAGCTTCAGACTGCATTTTGAAAGTCAGGGTCTGATCGCTGTTACTGATCTGTTTGGTCAGAGGCTTTTGGTTGAATGCTTTCACTTTCAGATCTACATTGGATTCCGCAGAGGTAAACGTTACTTTGTATTCTCCCTTGGAATTGGTGATCCCATATGCCAAAATAGCATCTTTACCCGGTTCTTCTATAGTAACGCTGGCACTGGGAATAGCGGATCCGTCTTCATCGGTAATTTTCCCTGACACTGTTTTCTGCGCAAATGTGAGCACGGTGAAAAAAAGCATCAGAAATAAAGAAATCTTTCCTTTCATAATTTATTATTTGCCTAATTAGTTTGTAGCCTGTGTTTTTTGTTACACTTTTATAAAGATGTATTTTAATGCTAAAGGTTAAATGTCTTAACACTATAAAATTAGTGATATTTTTTAAAACTCTATCTTTTCGTAAAATATTTGGCAATATGTAAATTCTGTTTCAAAAATCTGTTTGGTATGTAAAATATTCAAAATCTGTCTATAAGCTAAAATTTAAATCCTTGTTTATTTAAGAAAAATCTAATACTTTTCAATAAAAAAAATGTCTGAGAATAGGAAACTCCCGATAGAATCTATAAAAAAATTGTTTCTCAACCTTTTTTATTTAGTCTAAATAGTCAAAAATGATTTGAATCATAGATTAAAAAAAATTTAAACACTGATTCATATATATTTATTTAATAATTTTGTAACATAAAATTTATAGAATGGGAATTATTTTAAAGCCTATAGATGTTGTAGATGATATTACTCAGGAAGAGTTTACAGAAAAATATCTAAAGCCCAGAAGGCCCGTTGTCATTAAAAATATGGCAAGAAAATGGCCTGCTTATCAAAAGTGGACCATGGAATATGTGAAGGAAGCAGTAGGTGATGTGGAAGTTCCTCTTTATGATTCTAAAAAGGCCGATCCTGCCGCTCCCATCAATACACCCACTACAAAAATGAAGTTTGCAGATTATATAGACCTCATCCAAAAAGAGCCTACTGATCTGAGAATTTTCTTTTTTGATCCTATAAAGCATGCCAAAAAATTACTGGAAGATTATATTTCTCCGAAAGAACTAATGGGTGGTTTCCTTGATAAATATCCGTCTATGTTTTTTGGAGGAAAGGGTTCTGTAACGTTTCTTCATTTCGACATTGATATGGCGCATATTTTCCATACTCATTTCAACGGAAGAAAGCATGTGAAACTGTTTGAGTATAAATGGAAAGAAAGATTGTATCAGCTTCCTTATGCAACCTATGCGCTGGAAGACTATGATATAGACAATCCTGACTTTGAAAAATACCCTGCGCTGGACGGTGTAGAGGGAATTGAATGTTTCCTGGAACATGGTGATACCCTTTTTATGCCTACTGGATGGTGGCACTGGATGAAGTACCTGGACGGAAGTTTCTCTATCTCTTTGAGAGCATGGGATAAATCCTGGGCAGTAAAGGCTCATTCTTTATGGAACCTTACTGTACAACGTAAATTTGACGATATTATGAAGTCCAATTTCAAAAAGAAGTACATGGACTGGAAAGAAAAAGTAGCCGTTAAACGGGCAGAAATTGCTTTAAAAAGAGGCTTACCAAAATAAACGAAAAGACGCTTCAAATTGAAGCGTCTTTTTTATTGTTAAGTATTTACAAGAAGTTCTTCCATATTTCTTGTCACCTCATTACAGGAAAAACAGGCTTCTTTTCCATCTTGGGAAAACCATCTGCATTGTGACCTGATCGGGCAAAAAACAAGTTCTTTTTCTTTATGGAAATCCAAATTCTGAACTTTCGTGGATAGGGAGCATTTAGATCCTTCTTTGTCCCATTGTGCACAACCTTTTTCGACACATTTCCCGGTAAAACGGAATCTCTGTTCAAGACTGTTTTTATCTTCATTCTGTTTCAGAAAATCTTCTGTGACGGTGAGCGGGGTGATAAACTGTACCTTCCCGTCTTTGCTGACCACTCCGAAAAGCTGTGCCCCAACTTTTCCAACATAACTGGGACACATCTTTCTTGAAGTATTGGAATCAGCCTCCATAGCTTTTTATTTGGGACTGGATGTCTTTTACCTGGCTCTGGATATCAATTCCCGGCTTGAAAATAATGATTCCCCAAGGAAACCAGTCTTTTATTTTCATAGGTCTCAGCAGTCCTCTGAAATCTCTGTGAGCTCCGAAAGCCTGTGTATTATCAATCTTTGAAAGTTCAGAAAGAACGACATTCTGAATTCCTCTGTCAATGTTTTTCAACTGTTCATCCGAAAGATCTACCCCTTCCAGTGAAACGAAAAAATGCTTTTTAGTGGCCATAACTATAGTTTTTATTGGTTTTATAAAGCAAATTTCGACCGAATATGTACTAAAGTCATCAGGAAAAACACCCTTTATGCTAGCGTGAAAAACCTGTAAATTAAATACTGATTATCAATATTTTAAATCAAAATATAAAAATCTATAAGATTCTATAAATGGGATATTGTCTGAATGTTTTTTCTTCGAAGTAAGGAGAATTTTTGTAGATCCAGTCCAATTGAGCTGTTCCGTCTTCTGCAAATTTTTTATCAGATGATTTTTTAGCCTCAAAAGCATCTTTCAGCTTTTTATCTGTCTTTAATAGTTCTGAAGCGGTATCTTCAAAAATGTAGGCGGAATAATATTCTTTCTGCGCCAGGATTCCATCAAAAAAATTCCAGTTAAAAAATGAGTCTAAAGCCTCAGGCTCAAGTGTTTCAATGATATACTTTACTCCAGGCTGATCTGTTGAAATTAAAAAGTCTCCCGCCGAAAAAGCCAAGGTTCTTTTTACGGTTTCCACACTGGTGTCAAAATGAAGATAATGTCCTTCGTAAGGGTTTTTCACCGTTTTAAAGTCTTTGATTTTATAAGCTTCAACCATCGTAGTGCTGTCTTTTTTAAGAGCAGTCATAAGGATCTTATTTCTTTTCAGCTCTTCGATCACACGGTATTGAGATTGCGGAACTATATAATATTTCGGGATCCTGATATACCCGGTAGGAACTGCTGTAGTAAAGAGCTTTATCTTCTTTGTAAAAGGCTTGTTTCTGTCATAATACAACCTTGGCTTTCCGGAAATATCACTCGCCCTGTACTTTCCGTCATATCCTTTAAAATCCATTGTAGAAAATTTTGTGGAATCAATCTTCCAGCGGATTCCGTACTGCATTCCTGCTTTGTATTGCTTTAAATTTTCAATTCGAAGCTGTTTTATTTTTTTGTAATCTTTATCTAAATTCTGGAGATTCACCAGCATATATTTGTACGTCGCATCCACTCTTTTATCATAAGGCTTCAGCATATGCGTTTCAGGAACGGTCCCCAGCGAGTTAAATAGGGATGTGTAGCCCGTAGAATACCTCGGAGAGTCTTCGAAGGCCGCAAATCCTTCATCCGGAATATCCCCGTGAATATTGACATATGGTGTGCTTTCATAGCCTAGCTTTTTCATATCCTCAAGGTTTTTAGCCTGATAATCATTGTAAAAGTAATTGCCTAATGTATTTCCAAGACGTTCCTTGAAGGTAGAGATATAAGTGAAAGTATACTGATAATCAGCACCGTTGCTTACATGATTATCAATAAAAACATCAGGCTGCAGCCACTGGTATATTTCCTGAAAGCTTCTGGCGTTTTTTGAATCTGCTTTAATGAAATCCCGGTTCAGGTCATAGTTCCTGGCATTTCCCCTGAAACCAT
This sequence comes from Chryseobacterium lathyri, assembly GCF_030812195.1. Lineage (GTDB taxonomy): Bacteria > Bacteroidota > Bacteroidia > Flavobacteriales > Weeksellaceae > Chryseobacterium > Chryseobacterium lathyri_A. Next base: position 749,493 of record NZ_JAUSSF010000002.1, on the reverse strand, counting down.
ACTGCTCCGGACCGTTCTGATTGGCTCTGGAATAAGAACCCCTGTTCAGCATTCCACTGACATTATAAGCAGAAATAGCTGCAATGATAAAGTTCTGTGGTGCTTTTATTCTCCCGGTCGCAAGATCACGCATAAGCATCATCGTAGCATCTATTCCGTCCGGCTCGCCCGGATGGATTCCGTTGTTCACAAAAAGAATGGCTTTGTCTTTTCTCAGTTTTTCCACATTTTTTTCAGAAAAGGGATTGTAAATCACTACATAAATAGGTTTTCCATTATCATCCTCTCCTTTTTTAAGATATTGAATGGTATTGAAACGTTTAGCCAGGTTCTGATAGTAGCCGTTCATTTCGTCATAAGTAACGGTTTGGTTTTTATTTCCTTTTTCAAAAGGAGTCTGAAATGAATTTTGGGCAAAAAGCAAAGATGTGCTTAGGAAAATCAGGAGATATTTCAGTTTCATTGAAGCAGTTTTTGAACTTCAAAATTACTTAATATGATTTGCGTGGGAAAGGGAAATTGTGGATTTATTGGGGCTGTTTCGTGAGGTTGAATTATCACAAAGACTCTATTTTTTTCGTTTTATAATTTGAGGTTTAATAAACCTTCTTTCATAGGTTTTTATTGCCTACGATATCATTATTCCTCCCCTTTTCATCAGGGTATAAAGAGGGAAGAGGGTCGCTTTGCCAGAATTCTTTAGTGTCAATATCCATTATTGACAGGGAGCCTGTAAAAGCTGCTCCGGTATCCATATTCCAAACATTGGCCTTATTGACAGGATCATTGATTCCTATATCTAATGTCGGTGTATGCCCTATAAATATCTCACTATACAAAAGCAGTCTTTTGGGATAAAGCTCTGAATTTTTTGCTAACCTCCCGTCCATTGCGACCGCCGTTTCCCACAAGGTTCTGTCCCAACGGTAATTGCTGGAATAGACTTCTTTTTCAGGGCCATGCATGGAGGAATAGCCCGCGTGAATAAACAATCGGTTTTTATCATCTACATAATAATTTTTCATCCTCTGAAAGAATTCAAGGTGTAAAGCCAGATCCTCTAATGAATAGTCATTATAGCTGTCTACGGTACTTTTTCCCCCGTTGAAGAGCCATACATCCGGCCCCTCTCCAACAGATAACCAGTCTTCACACCAAGCATCATGATTTCCTTTAATGAAAATACATTGCTGTTTTCCGGAAAGCTCTAATAAAAATCTAACGACCCGGGAGGATTCACTCCATCCGTCAACATAATCTCCGAGGAAAATAAGGGTATCACTTTCCACCACTTCTGCTCTTTCAAAAACCTGCTTTAATGCTTTAAATCCTCCGTGGATATCGCCAATAACCAATGTTCTGCCCATCTTTACTTTGAAATGTATTTAGCGGCCACAAAATCTGTCAGCCACACTCCGTTTGCCGAAAGATAGAAAGGTAAACCTTCCTGATACATTTCCCTTGTTCTGATAGTCAGAATAACGGGTTTTCCATGACGCATTCCTACTTTCGTAGCCGTTTCTTTGTCTGCACTTAAATGGACATGCTGTCGGGTTCTTTTTTCAATTCCATTTTCCAGAATGGACGAAATATTGGCTTCTGCTGTTCCGTGATACAGGAAATCCGGTGGCTGCACTGATTTCAAGGCAAGATCTATATCAATGGAATGTCCCTGACTAGCTCTGATCCTGGTTTTGTCTTCATTAAAAGCAAAACGTTTTTTATTATTGGTTTCTACCACTTCTTCCAGGTCTTCAAACGTAAAATGCATTCTTGCTTTTGCTGATTTTGTAATCAGTTCACCGACTTCTGCCCATCCGTTCTCATCGAGTTTCAGCTGAATGGTTTCCGGTTGATGTCTCAGAATAAGGCTTAGAAATTTGCTTATTCTTTTGTTTTCTATTTCGTTCATAGCGTATGTGTTGTTATGCTATTAATTTTTTCTGAAGCTTTTCACATAAAGCTTCAATATCTTCTTTTCTTACCAGTTCAGAAATCCATTCTTCCGGAATGTTTTCAAATCCGTAATAAATACCTGCAATTCCTCCTGTGATAGCTCCGGTTGTATCTGTATCTTCTCCCAGGTTCACCGCTTTTAATACAGCTTCGGCATACGTTTCAGAGTTGAGAAAACACCAAAGTGAGGCTTCTAAACTGTGAAGGACGTAGCCACTGCTCTTAATTTCTTCTTCGGGATAAGTTGAAATATCATCTTTTAAAATTCTATAAAAAAGCTCTATTTCTTTAGGGTTAAAACCTTGAATTTCTGAATATTCCACTGCTACTTTCTGTATATGAAAATAGGCTTCTTTCCTCTTCTTTCCTTTGATCAATTCTATGGCAAAAATAACATAAATGAAACATGCGAAAACGGAACGGAAGTGTCCATGGGTAATTGCAGAAACCTCTTTTATCGTTTGATACAGTTTCTCGATATTTTCTTCATCTTTAAGATAAAAAGCTAAAGGGAGAGTTCTCATCAAGGAACCGTTCCCATTATCTTCTTCAAAAATATTTCCTGAAAACTTTGCACTTTCTCCTTTGATCAATCGTGCAATGGAATGTCTTGTTGTTCCCCCAATGTCAAAAAGTCTTCCGTGGGCCGTCCAGTGTCCATACTTATTCCATTTTACAAAACTCTGCCCGATTTTCTCCAGATTATAGCCTTTTGTTAGCTCATCAGCAATACAAAGCGTTAATGAACTATCATCACTCCAGGTTCCTTTTGGCTGGTTCCAGGACATAAATTCCAGATAACCTGTAACAGGAATTTTTTTTAAATCTTCTCTTTTCTTAAATTCCACCGGAACCCCAAGCGCATCTCCGATACAGACTCCAAAAATTCCGGCTTTTACAATATTCTCCATCACGCAAGGTTTACTAGTTTATCAAAAAGCAATTGCATCCCTCTCGTTGCAGATTCTTTCATCACTACAGCTCTTTGCCCGTATCCGAAACCTGTTTCGTTGGGATTGATCACCACCAGCAGACAGTCATCTTTGATCTCGTGGATCAGTCCTGCTGCCGGATATACCTGCAGAGAGGTTCCGATAACCACCAAAATATCGGCTTCTTTTACCTTTTCCTGTGCAGTCTTGTACAAAGGAACATCTTCCCCAAACCATACGATGAATGGTCTTAGCTGGGCTCCATCTTCTGCTTTATCACCAATCCGGATATCTTCTTTCTGTTCATAGATCAGGTTTTTATTATTACACGAGCAGGATTTGAACAGTTCTCCATGAATATGAAGAATATTTGTTGATCCCGCTCTTTCATGCAGATCATCTATGTTTTGGGTAATGATCTGAACGTCAAAATATTTTTCCAGTTCTGCTAACAATTGATGGGCCTCATTAGGTTGTACTTCATGAAGCTGCCGTCTTCTCTGGTTATAAAATTCCAGGACTAATTCCCTGTCTTTCCTCCAACCTTCCGGACTTGCTACGTCTGTGATATTATGATTTTCCCAGAGACCATCCCCGTCTCTGAATGTTTTTATCCCGCTTTTGGCGCTGATTCCGGCACCGCTTAATATGGTTAGTTTTTTCATTGGTTTAATCTAATAATTTTTTGTAAATCTTTTCATTTTCATCATCAAAGCAGACAAAAATTACTTTCTCAATATTCTCTGACTGGAAATTCCTTACTGTCTCTATAGCAATTTTTCCGGCCAGCTCTTTAGGAAATTTATAAATTCCTGTGCTGACATTTGGAAAAGCAATCGTTTTAACACCCAGACCTTCTGCCAATTGTAAAGAATTTTTATAACAGTCTTCCAGAAGTTTTGAGCATTTATTTTCCTCTCCATTCCAAACAGGTCCAACGGTATGAATCACATATTTTGCCGGAAGATTGCCTGCTGAAGTAACCACAGCTTCTCCTGTATTACATTTTCCCTGACGGTTTCTGATCTGGATACATTCTTCAAGGATCTGCTTTCCGCCCGCACGATGAATAGCTCCATCTACTCCACCCCCTCCAAGCAAAGAGGAATTGGCTGCGTTGACGATAGCGTCTGCGGGGATTTTTGTGATATCTCCTTTTATTATTTCAATGTTCATAATAAGTTAGTACTGATCCTTTTTTTAAATAGTTGCTCCTATCGTATGAGCAAGTTCAGTTGGCAATGGATATACTTTTTCATTGGGTAAAAGCTTTTTTGCCTTATCATATTCCCCCAATCTTGTAAAGTTTAGGATTTTTTTTACCAAAGGTGTATAATCTTCTATTTTAACGATCCACTCTTCATTAAACTCTTCTATCAGATGCCGGCTTATTCCCACCTGAATAGAACGGTACGCCAGTTTACTTCCTTTAATATTCCTTTCCGGATCCCACTGTACATGGACTTCTGCTTTTCTAAATTCTTTTTCCCAGCTTCCGGGATTGGGATAAACCCTTTTTTCAGGAGAAGTTAAGACCGCTTTACTCAATGCTTTTTCCCAGGCCTCTCTTTTAATATGTACCGCTAAAGTACATTCCTGACCCGGTTTCTGTCCATAATTGCTCCGTTCCATCATCCAAAGAAAGGAAGGTTTGATCCAGGTCATTCTGTTCAATGAAAAAGGAGCAGAAAACTTCTGATTCATTATGGCAGATTTTGCAATAGTTTCATTATATGCCTGGTATATCACTATGGTATCCCTGTTATAATCCGCTCTTATTTCAAATTCTTTAATCATTGTATTCTATCCGGCTCTGTTTTTGTCACTAAATATAAAGCCATTATTTGGTTTAAAAAATTGGTTTAAAGTCTTCCGAAAACGGAGAATAGGATCCGTAGACTGCATCAAATTTTGTTTTTAATTTGTCTATTTTAAATTTCTCCTCAGTTTGATCAAGGCAAGTCACGATCAGATTTTTTTTGGCTGCGGCGGTATAAGCTCCATCCAGAAGAAGGGCATAATTCAACAGGTCATAGTCTAAATCTCCAAAGCGAAGTTCTTTCTGATAATCATTGAAAACACACGTTTCCTCTTCATTATTTTTAAGCGTCAACTCTTTTTCATTACTCATCCATCCCCTTCCATGACGTGTGGAATAAATCCTTGTCACGTAATACATTTCAATATCCTCAATTTTCAACAGTCTGCAGATCTCATAGGCATTTTTTGAAGTGGTATTGGCATACGTCACATGAGGAAATACACCGTGATCCATATCTAAAAGAATTCCCTGGCTCCCTTCAAAAATGAGATTTTCAAATGAATTCAAATACGTATAATCATCTATTTTCCAATCGATTTGATCTACCGCATTTAAAAAAAACTGAAGCGCTTCTTCTAACCGATCATCCTCCATAAAGCCATAGTAATAGGCTATTCCTTTTAATTTCTCAATCAGCATTCCTCTTGGAGCGATTAGATCGGCAGCAAATAGTTTGTAAGGGCTTTCGTGTCTTTTCATCGTAGCTCCTATCCCTTTTCCACAGGTTCCGTGTTCGAGATTTTTCGCATTGGTCCTGTTTTGCCAGACATCAAACGGAGTGGTGACCTTCGCCAGTGGATGAATATGAAGTTTAATATTTCCGTTTTTCTCCATTAATTCCTTTCTTTCATTGAATAAAAATACAGGATGAATGGTACAGTGTTCCGTAAAATAAGAAGGCAATCCACGCAGTGCTCCGCTCGCAAAACTGGAATGAATATGCTTTTTACCATCAATCATCACCGTATGCGCCGCCTGCTGTCCTCCGGAAAACCTGATGACAACAGACTCCGGGTTTTGCTGCGCCAGAAAATCCGTAGTGATTCCCTTTCCTTCATCCCCAAAACCCAGCCCTATTACTATTTGTGCCTTTTTCATGACTTAAAACATTTGAATATGATCAAATCCACCTCCTTCTGCTGATCTGAAAGTTTCATTTTTAAACCTATCACAAATCACTCCTTTAATGACATCCGGAATATCTCTGTGGTCAGCTATTGATAAACAATTCTGGCCCAATAATTCCTTCCAGCCTTTATCCGCTCTCATGGCCTGATCGGAATGCAGAACGTTGATGTGATACACTTCATATCGTTTTTTCACTTCTTCCAGTAACTGAAAGTGAGTATAGGTCTGTTGTCCCACTCCCATAATTTCCCTGATAGCTGATGCAGGAAGTGTTTTTAAGCAAGGCTCATCACCCACTGTAAACAAAATCCCTTTCTGGCTTCTCTTTTCGAAAGCATCCGTTCTGGTATGAAAAGCAGCAAAGTACCAAGCCAGTAGATAGCTTTCTCCTGCATTTCCGCCACCGCCGGATTCAATATAAGTACGTGTCAGCCACATATCCAGCTCCTCGTCTCCGGATTCAAACTGCCCTACCTGTAAAGGAAAAGCATCACATTCGTGGTCCCCGATTCCCAAAAATAAAAGTGCCGGATCCGGAACACCTCCTTGGATAATTCCGCCCATTAATTTAGGAAGTCCTTCTTTAATAAGTTCGTGCGGAATATGTCCCATACTTCCCGTTACATCCAATCCTAAGATGACAGGAACGGAATTCGGATGTACGGAGGAATCTCTCGATTCTCTGAAAGGAATTCCTTTAGGGTTCATAGATTCATGAGCTCTTCTTTTTGCATTCTGGGTGAAAATTTCACCTGCGGATTTAGATCCGTAACCTGCTTTTCTTGCTCTGTCGAAACGAGCATCCATATCGTATCTTGTACTTCCCATAACTAAAATGCTTTACCGAATAAATATTCAAATCTCTTCACTGCGACTTCTAACTGAATATTTAAATTTCTGATTGTTAATGAATATTCGATGTCTTTCTGAACAAATGCTTCCGGCTGAAAATCCGCAAATGTCAGACTGTTTCTGTCTAAAGGACTGATATCGATAAGCCCTTCCTGCTCACGCTGCAGTCTCTTTATTTTCAGTTCAATGTCTTCGACCCTGCGCCTATAGATCAATTCAGAATCTGCGCCGATGGTGCGTGCGCGATCTTCTCTGATCTGATCATTATTTCTCTGTAATGACTCGATGAATCTTGGTTTTAATTCGTCTTCCATCTCTTTAATTTATTTTGTGTTATTTTTACGCTAATTAAAACAGACATAGTAATGCGTATCCTATTGCAGATGATTACTTATTAGAATACATTACATCGGTTCTCAAAACATATTTCTGTCCGCTGATCAGGGTTTTCCCTTCATGTTTTAACGGATGGTAGAAAACCAGAGCAGATCCTTTCTTTGGGGCTACTGTGAACAAATTTTCAAATTCTGTTTCTCCCCTTTCAAAATCATCATTCAGATAGATCAGGAACGTGTAGAAACTTTTTTCATTTTCATTCCTGATATAGCTTCCGTCTCTGTGTATTTTAAATCGTTGTCCGGGAGAATATTTATAAACCCTGAACATTTCATTAAAATTCCGAAGCGTATAATTTTCATGTTCCTGAGGAAGGAATTCTACTGCTTTTCTGAAAAGATCTTCTGCCAAATCATTGTCAAAAACCATCAGCCTGTCATTATTCCTGATTCCTTTACTCATCATCTGGTGTCCATTCATATTGATCTTAGCTTCTTCAAATACTTTTCCCTGTGCCATTGCGATATATTCATCACAAGCTTCAGAAGTCAGAAAATCTTCGATCAGAAATATCTGCGGGTAGAGTTCTGTTTTTTCCATGATATTATTTTGTGTTTAATGATTGTGTTATTATTACACAAATGTAAAACAATATAACTTTACGAACAAAATTTATTTGCGTTATTTTAACACTAAATATTTAATTTATTGATTATCAATGTTAAAAATTAATTACTTTAAAACACAAATAACACTACTGTTTCAAAATTGCTACAAATACACAATCAAACTAGAAATTTAGTTTGATTGTTTTAAAATATAAAAGAGAAGGTTTCTGATATAAGTATAGGCTGGATCAACCAGAAAAAAATTATTTGATTTCGAAATAGAAGCCTTCTTTTTCAAGTTCTTCGTACTTCTCCTTATTGAAAGTAAAAAGTTTTCCGGGTCTGCCGCTGCCTTCTTTTTTAACATTATCGGTCTCATTAAGCAGACCATAGCTCATGATCTTTTTGCGGAAATTTCTGCGGTCTATTTCACGTCCAACAATGGTTCTGTAAAGATTTTCAAGGTCAGAAAAAGGGAACTCTTCGTTCAGAAGATTAAAACCGATGGGCTGGTACTGAAGTTTGGTACGGAGTCTGTTTAGTGCAATATCAATAATGGATTTATGATCAAAGGCAAGTGACGGAAGTCTATTTACACTGAACCACTGCGCGTCTTCCGCATCAGAGTCTGCAAAGAGTTCATGATAGGATGGGTTTACAAGGCCTAAATAAGCCACAGAAACCACTCTATTCCGGGGATCGCGGCCAATGTTACCAAAGGTATAGAGTTGTTCCAGAAAATCAGGCTTTATGCCTGCTTCTTCGTGAAGTTCTCTTTTTACTGCATCATCCAGGTTTTCATCATCCAGAACAAGACCGCCCGGAAGCGCCCAGCCTCCTTTGAAAGGATCAATCTTTCTTTTGATCAAGAGAAGCTGAAGATCTTGTTTATCAAAGTATCCGAAAATAACAGCATCAACAGCCACTTTAATATCCTGAATTTTTTTTGGAGATCCCATAATTTAGTTTGCGTTATGAATACACAAAGGTAAGATTTATAAACGACATCAAAAAAAAGAATTGCAGAATAATAAAATTAACTAACTTTATTTCATAATAACCCACTTAAAATTAACTGATTATGAAAAATCTATTGTTGTTATTCTCAATGGTCTTTCTTTTGGCCGCTTGTGAAAAAGGAAAGCCTGTAACTGAAAAAGGCTCAGCAAAAACAGATTCTGCAGAATGGAAACCCGTAGATTCTGCTGCTGCAACGAAGGCCTGGATGGAATACGCCACACCCGGCGAGATGCATAAAACACTGGCACTATATGACGGAAACTGGACCGGAGCAACCACTTCCTGGATGGAGAAAGATGCAAAACCTATAACAAGCCAGTCTGAATGTACCAATAAAATGATCTTCGGTGGCAGATATCAGCACAGCACCTACAAAGGAAACTTTATGGGAATGCCGTTTGAAGGGATGAGTATTATGGGCTATGATAATACCAAGAAAAAGTTTGTAAGCACATGGATCGATAATATGGGGACAGGAATCATGCAGGCGGAAGGAGACTGGGACCCTGGTAAGAAATCCATTGAACTCAAAGGTAAAATGACAGACCCGGCAAGACCTGGAAAAGACTGTGATTTCAGAGAGATTTACACTTTCATCGATACCAATAATCATACTATGGAAATGTACGGCCCTGATTCTAAAACAGGGAAAGAATACAAGACCATGGAAATAAAATTCATCAGAAAGAAATAAAAACCGGAGAAACCACTTCTATAAAACAGTGATTTTCCTTATAGATTTCATGACAGATATGCTCAACTTTGGTATAGAAAATAAAAATTTATACCATCATGAAAACATTATTAAGAGCCTTTATCGTGGTCATTATTATCATAGGAGGAGTTTTGATCATTGTTGTGGGGAAAAAGCCTTTCCCTGAACCCGAATGTCTCGTATGCGGGATCAATCTTATCAGAACATTAGGTATTGCCGAAGTGATTCTCGGACTCGGAGCTTTGGTTATACAGGCCAATCTCACAGAGAAACAGCGAACTTTCTGAAAAATAAAAGACCGGTAAAAATTACCGGTCTTTTTTATATTAATCGTTTAGTTTTAATACGGCCATGAAGGCGGATTGTGGTACTTCTACCCTACCAATCTGCTTCATTTTCTTTTTACCTTCTTTCTGCTTTTCCAGAAGTTTTCTCTTTCTGGAAATATCACCTCCGTAACATTTTGCGGTAACATCTTTTCTTAATGCTTTGATGGTTTCCCTTGCAATAACTTTTGCTCCCAACGCTGCCTGAACTGCAATATCAAACTGCTGCCTAGGAATCAGTTCACGAAGCTTTTCACACATCTTTTTACCGATATAATAAGCATTGCTGTCGTGGATCAGTGAAGAAAGGGCATCTACCATATCACCATTGATCAGAATATCCATTTTAACCAATTTAGAGGAGCGCATTCCTATTGGAGAGTAGTCGAATGATGCATATCCTTTGGAGATTGATTTCAGACGATCGTAAAAGTCGAAAACAACTTCTGCCAAAGGCATATTAAATGTTAGCTCTACCCTGTCTGCCGTTAAATAACTTTGGTTGACAATCTCCCCTCTCTTTTCAATACAAAGCGTCATCACAGCACCCACGAAATCGGATTTAGTAATAATAGAAGCTTTTATATACGGTTCTTCAACTCTATCCAAAAGATTGGGATCAATCATTTCAGATGGGTTGTTGATCAGAATTGCTGTTTCAGGATCTTTTTTAGAATATCCGTGATATGAAACGTTGGGAACCGTAGTAATCACATTCATATCAAATTCTCTCTCAAGACGTTCTTGTACGATTTCCATGTGAAGCATTCCCAGGAATCCGCAACGGAAACCAAAACCAAGTGCTGCGGAACTTTCCGGTTCGAAAACCAGAGAGGCATCATTCAGTCTTAATTTTTCTAATGAGAATCTTAATTCTTCAAAATCCTCAGATTCAATAGGATAAATCCCTGCGAAAACCATTGGCTTTACTTCTTCAAAACCGTCAATCGCAGCAGCTGCAGGATTCACAAAAGAGGTAATGGTATCCCCTACTTTTACTTCTCTTGCATCTTTAATCCCGGAAATAATGTAACCCACATCCCCACATTCAATTGTTTTTTTCGGAACCTGTTTTAGTTTTAACGTTCCTACTTCATCAGCACCATATTCTTTTCCTGTAGCAAAAAATTTGATTTTCTCGTTTTTAGAAATACTTCCGTTTACTACTTTGAAATAAGCTTCAATCCCTCTGAACGGGTTGTAAACAGAGTCAAAGATCAATGCCTGAAGAGGAGCTTTCGGATCTCCAACCGGAGGTGGAATTCTATTGACAATCTGCTCAAGCAAATCATGAACTCCTTCTCCTGTTTTTCCGGAAACCCTAAGGACATCTTCATATTTACAGCCTAAAAGTCCCATGATTTCGTCGGTCACCTCTTCAGGATTTGCTGATGGAAGATCTATTTTATTAAGAATAGGAATGATCTCAAGATCATTTTCCAATGCCAAATACAAATTACTAATTGTTTGTGCCTGAATACTTTGCGCAGCATCTACAATAAGAAGCGCCCCTTCACAGGCAGCGATAGAACGGGAAACTTCGTAAGAAAAGTCTACGTGTCCCGGGGTATCAATAAGGTTTAAGATATATTTTTCTCCTTTATACTCATAATCCATCTGGATGGCGTGAGACTTAATAGTAATCCCACGTTCTTTTTCCAAATCCATATCATCCAGGGTCTGAGACTGCAGCTCTCTCTGAGTAACTGTATTGGTATACTCCAAAAGACGGTCTGCCAAAGTACTTTTACCGTGGTCAATATGAGCGATTATGCAAAAATTTCGTATGTTTTTCATTTAAGAACGTTGTAATTTGCAAAGATAAAAAAAAGCGAGACATTATCTCTCTTTAATTTACGGAGTGAAATTTATTTTTCAAAGATGTAAGCCCCTGTTAAAGAATCTATATAAACCTTTGAAGATGTCCTTGTCTTTGCTCCGGTGATTGCGGCTGTATGAGATGTTCCCGGATCAAGAACTCCTCCAACAACCGCTCCGACTACTCCTCCGGCAAGTGCTCCTACCATCATTCCTCCCGTCATTTTTTGAACGGAAAGCTGTGCTCTTGATGAAATGATATAAAAGCCCTTATTCCCTTTGACCATTTCTACAAATCCTGAAGGTATTCCTCGGTATGCTTTTCCGGAATCTACATAACAGAAAACTTCACTGAGCGGAACTGAGAAATCGTTGTACTTCACGTTCACCAGTTTTCCTTTTTTATTTTTAACAATAGAATAACCGGGCTCCGGCTTTTGATCATAGAAGCTTTTAAAATTTTTATAAACACCATCTACCAATTGAGGTTCGTTAAAAGCTTTATAATTTTTATTGAGATAAGTACTGTAATTGATTAGCTCATTTTCAGGGATCATTACCCCTAAAACAGTATTGGAATATGAGCCTTTGATGAATTCCGAGAACACTTCGGAGATCTGCTGAGCCAAAAACTTCGGCATATTGCCTGTTTTTTCCGGATCTGAAACTATTACATTTTCAAAGCGGGTGATAAAATAATATTTATCATTCCTTTTCAGAAAGCTTGATATCTTAATTCTCACTTTTCCAAAAGCTTCTTTTTGTCCTGGATCCTGATCGTTATAAGCTTTGAGGTCTTCCAGAATTAAAATAATATCATTATTCCCTTTTACCGTATTGTCCTCTGAGAACAAGTTTTCAATCTGATTTTTTAAATCTTCAGCAACAAACTTTATCTCTGATGTGCCTTTTTTACCGGTAATAGTCCCAATGCTTTTATCGGTTCGGTTATCTATCAGGGTTAATGATTTAGTCAATCCTTTTTTATCTCTGATATTCTGGTTAAACTCAATGAGTTCAGTTTTTTGAGCGGAAAAAGCGACTGACATCAACAGAAAGAATACTATTTTTTTCATTTGTTTTTTTTAATTCGTCCGTAAAAATATGAATTTGCCTAAAAAGTAAACAACTCCCACTATAAATTGCAAGAGCAATTATTTTATTCCTCTGAAAAGTCGTATTCTCCGGTCAATGGATCAATGTAAATTTTCTGCACGTCACCGTTCTTCATTTTCTTCTGTCTTGCTCCCTGCTCAATAGCTCCTGCAATTCCTCCAATGAGGCCAAACATTCCGTAGGCACTGTTAGATTGTACAGGAAAAAGATGGCCACGGTTGCCCAAAACATAAAATCCATTTTCATCTTTATCCAGATCAAGAAAACCGGAAAATGTCCTTTTACGGGCCTTCCCTTTCTCTACATACGCAAACATCTTGTGAGCAGGAATTTTAGTTTTCTTCCCATTTTCCTCTTTTACTGCTTTTGTGATGTTCCCTTTACTGCTGATCTCTAAAACATAGTTTCCCTGTTCAGGAGTTTGATTAAAGAAAGAAATATAATCCAGGTAAATTCCTTCTTTTAATGGTTCGCCCTTTAAAGCGGCATAATTAGTTTTTATAAGGGTCTCGTAATCTGCAAGGTCGCTGAACGCCACTATATTTCCTGTAGGACGTAATGAATATGATTTTTTGATGAAAGCAGAAAAAACCGCCGGAATATTTTTCACCATCAATTCTGAAACCTCTTTATCATAAAAAGTGAATACGGTATCTTTTTTATATAAGAATTGGTATTTTTCTCCTGTTTTAGCAAAGGCCTGGGCAGAAAAATCCATCTTCCCTTCTGTCTTTTTATCATCAGAAGCTCCCATTGAAAGCTTTAATTTTTTTAAAACCAGAACAAAATCCGTTAATTTACCCGGCTGATTGCTTTTTAAATACCATGCACTGAAATCATTATCCGGTGTCGTAGGAAAAACCACTTCCTTCATTTCCTTTTGATCTTCGAAAGGCAGTGTTCCGATCTGTTTATTCTCTCTCTGATCGATCACCTTAAAAAATGAATAAGGGTTTTCAGTATAATTTAATATGTTTCCTCTGAATTTTATTACTTCTTTCGTCTGCGCAAATGCGACAATAGCTGTAAAAATAAATGCCAGCTGCATTAGTTTTCTCATTAGATGTTTTTTGCGCAAAAATAGTAATTCCTAAATACTAAACGGCTCTCACAAAAAAAAATTTGTAAGAGCCGTCCAACATTAAAAAAATAAACTATTATGGGTTTTGTTTGGGCTTTGCCATACTATTATTACGTCCGTGAGGTTTTCTCTCATTCATTTTATCTCTCATCATTCCCTCAGACTGGAATAGTTTCAATACTTTTTGGCAAGGAATCACCTGCTGCATCTTATCAGCATATTTCTTTCTGTTATCAAGCAGTTTCTGTCCTACCTCGAAACTCTGCTGAAGCTTTGCTTTGGCTTCATCGTCAGATAATGTCTCCGGGTTGAAATCTGGGTTAAACTGGCTTTTTATCTGCTTCTGATTATCTAAATACTCATTATAAAGCTGTGTAAATTCTGTTTTATCACTTGCGTCAATTTCAAGATTTTCCACCACCATATTATTCCTAAACTTCTTAAGAAGTTCTTTTCTCTCTTCAGGAGAAAGATTGTTTATTATTTCTTTTCGTTGTTTAGGGTCCATTTTTTTCCAGTCATAATCTGAATTTTGGGCGTTCAGACCAAAACCATAAATAATAAAAAGTACAAATAATATCTTTTTCATCTTTCTTTTAATTATATAAATCTAAATAAACATCCTGTGTTGAATTACTTGCCAGTTCTGAAATCTCAGAGTTGGAAAATGAATCCAGATATTCATTCATTTTAATTTCTTCTTTTTTAGTAGCAGCTTTTACAGGCTGTGGAGCAGTTCCTTTCTCAATATCCTTTTTAGGATTGTATGACACGGTTTTAGTTCCCTGATTACTAACTGTTTGATTATTATTTTCAACAGAAGTTAAATCTGCTTCCAGTGTTTCATAAGCGCGTTCGCTTTCTGTTTTAGGCTCCTGATTATTAACTGCCAATGTTTTTGAATTCAACACATTTTTCGCCGGATCATTATCAGAATTAAAAACATACGTTGCCCCGAATATCAAAGCCAGTGATGCAGCAGCAGCATACATCCAGTTTAGTTTGAAAACCGGTGTCTTTTTATTCGCTTTCACTTCGTTCATTACATTATTCTGGATATTTTCAAATAAATTATCCGGAACTTTGTAAATATTCTTTCGTTCTAGTTTTTCTATGTCGAACTCTTTCATCTTGGTTTGGATCAAAAATTATCTCTCGTAATTTTCTTTAATAAATTCTTCTACTTTCTGTTTGGCATAATGATAATTGGTCTTTAAAGTCCCTACAGACATATCTACAATTTTTGATATTTCTTCATAGGGCAAATCATCATAATACCGCATCATAAATACCAGTTTCTGCTTTTCAGGCAGGCTTTGTATGGCATTCTGGAGGATCTGCTGTATTTCTTCAGCATCTCCCTCCGTATTGTCGGCCACCAGGTTCTGCATATAATACTCAGGATCTTCATCCGTTTTCTGCATTTTCTTCAACTTGTTGACCTGCTGTAATGCTTCGTTGGTGGCAATTCTGTAAAGCCAGGTATACAGCTGGCTGTCATTTTTAAACTGGTGAAAATTCTGGTAGGCTTTAATAAAAGTCTCCTGCAGCGTATCCTGAGCAAGATCTCCATCTACTATAATTCTTCTTATGTGCCAGTACAATCTGCTTTGATAAGCATCCATCAAGGCACGGACACCTTTTTCCTGGGTCCGTGGATTCTGCATCAACGAAATAATTTCCGCGTCCTTAATCTTCATAAGATGCTTTCACTGTTTTGGATTACAAAAATAGCCGAAAGTTAAATTACTTATTCAATTTTCGGTCCAAATATTTAAAATAATATCGGAACGTTATGATCTGAGCTTTAGGCAACGGGCAATGCGGCGATTCAGGAATAACTTCTGTTCTTCTGCCTCCATCTTCCTTTAAAATCTTATCTTTGTTAGATGCAAATTGTAATTATAGGTTCCGGAAATGTGGCCTACCACATGGCAAAAGCTTTTAGCCTGAAAAAAATTCCAGTACTGCAGATATTTGGAAGAAATGGGGAAGAACTGAAGAAAATTTCTGAGGAACTGGACATCCCATATTCTAATGAATATTTGGAGAACGCAGACCTGTACATCATCTGTGTAAGCGACAATTCAGTTGAAAGTGTTTCTCAGCTTATCACTAAAAAAGATTGTCTGGTTGCTCATACTTCGGGATTCCTTCCTAAAGAGATTCTGAAAGGAGCGTACAGAAAATCAAGTTTTTATCCCTTGCAGACATTTTCAAAATCGAAAGAATTGGATTATAAAAAGATCCCGTTCTTTATTGAAACTGAAAATGAAGGAGACAAACAGCTCCTTTTTGAAATTGCTTCCAAAATTTCAGAAAATGTAATGGAAAGTAGTCACGAAAAGAGAAAATACATCCACCTGACTGCAGTTTTTGCCTGTAATTTTGTCAATCATCTTTTCGCCAGAGCAAAGGAAATTTCGGATTCACAGAATATTCCCTTCAACTATTTTCTGCCTCTTATTGATGAGACCGTACAGAAGATCTATGAAATTGAGCCTAAAGCAGCCCAAACGGGACCGGCTGTAAGAAATGATGTAAGGGTACTGGAATTACATGAGCAGTTATTAAAAGACGAAAGTCTTGAAATTTACAAAACAATGAATCATTCTATCCAAAAAATGTATGAGTTATAAAGAGAAATTAAAGGATATTAAAGCATTTGTATTTGATGTAGACGGAGTTTTTACAGATGGAAGCGTTTATCTGATGCCCGGAGGAAATATGTGCAGGGTAATGAATGTCCTGGACGGATATGCAGTAGTTAAGGCACTTAAGAACAACTATTTAATAGGAGTGATCACCGGTGGAAATGATGAAATGGTAAAGCACAGGATCAACTATCTTGGAATAGAGGATTATTATCCAAAATCACACAATAAGATGGTTGATTTTGAATATTTTAAAAAGAAATACAATCTTAAAAACGAAGAGATCCTAACAATGGGAGATGATCTTCCCGATATCCACATTATGGAAAACTCTGCTATTTCAGCATGTCCTGAAAATGCTGTTCCTGAAGTAAAGGGAATATCTGATTATATTTCTGCCAAAAAAGGAGGAAGCGGAGCAGTACGCGATGTGATAGAGCAGGTAATGAAGGTTCAGGGAAACTGGCATGATGATAATACGCAATCTGTATAAAAATTTATGAAATTACTTTTAGCATCCCAGTCACCGAGAAGAAAAGAACTGCTTTCAAGCTTAGGCTTCGATTTTGAGGTTGTAAAAATAGACTGTGAGGAAATTCTTCCCGGGAATATCAAAATAGGAGAGGCAGCAGCTTATCTGTCAGAATTAAAGGCAGAAGCGTTCAGAGAATTAGCCGATGATGAAGTACTGCTAACTGCCGATACCGTAGTTGCAATAGATAGTAAAATCCTTGGAAAACCGAAAGACATGAATGAAGCAAAACATATGCTCCGATCACTTTCAGGAAAAATCCATCAGGTTTATACTGGAATTACCATAAAATCCGTTAGTAAAATATGGACTGAAACCGATGTTGCGGATGTAGAATTTGATGAAATTACTGATGATGAAATAGAATATTACGTTCAAAATTACAAACCTTTCGACAAAGCAGGCAGCTATGGTATCCAGGAATGGCTGGGCATGGCAAAGATCAGCAAACTGAACGGAAGCTTTTATACAATCATGGGACTTCCTACCCATTTGGTTTATAAAATTTTGAAAGAAATATAAATATTATTCATTACAAAATTTTGTTATTTTTACAAAATCATCAGCTGCTTATAATAAAAAGCAGATAAGAGAGTTATATTGAATAATGAAAAAGAATATTTTATTCCTTTTAATCATGTGTATCGTTGCATCCTGTGCCACCAAGACCAAAAAGCCGGAACAGCGATCAAAATTCATGAAAGGATTCAACACATATTACAACACCCTTTTTAATGCAAAAGATGCGTTAAACAGTGAATTTACGAGCAGAGACAAGGGACATAAGGACAATTTTTATGCGCCTTATATTCCTATCCTTACCTTCGAAGACCAACCTTTGGGAAGTGATCTGGGACAATCTGCCGCCTTCGCTGAAAATTCCATGAAAATGGCTGAAGTGAACAGATCTTCTTCTGAAAGGACCGCTCCGGGAATGCCGCCCGGAACGCCTGGTGCTCCTGGATCTGCAACTCCGGGAATGCCTGATGAACTTCAGAATAAAGGAGCAACAACTTTAGAAATTGCCGAAGCAAAGGCTCAGAAAGCGATCAACAAATATTCTGTTATCAGAAACGGTGAAGAAAAGAATAAGAAGATTTTTGATGCTTATATGATTCTTGTACAGTCCAGGATTTACCAGAATAAGGCTGTTCAGGCCCTGGATGCCCTCAACTATGTTTTTACTCATATGAAGGATGACAAGAGACTTCCTTTGGCAAGAATTTATCAGGGCGTAGCTTATGCGCAGATCAAAGATTATCATAAAGCCAATGAAACTTTTGCCAAACTGAAGGGGGAGGATATTAATAAAAATTACGCTAAACTACTGAGCATCTATCACTCTGAAGCTCTTCTGGATGCAGGAAAACTGGAGGAAGCCGGAGCTGAGCTTGACAGAGCTTTTGAGCTGAACTCTGACAGAAAGCTGAAAAGCAGAATAGCTTATCTGAGAGGACAGGTTTCGGAAAATCTTGGACAAAATGATAAAGCCCGTGAAAGCTTCACCCAGGCTTATAAATATGCCAATGATTTTGAATTTGAAGTGAAATCCCAAATTGCGATTGCTAAAACCTTCAATGGTAAAGGGGATTATAACGGAGCCAAAAATTATTTGGAAGGCATCAGTAAGAAAGGAACTTACGGTTCCAGAAAGAATGAATTTTATTATGCTTTGGGATTAATGGCCAACAAAGCAGGAAAGAAAGAAGAAGCTCAGGAATTCTTCAAAAAATCTTTGTTTGAAAAGGTATCTGACCCTCAGGTAAGAGGTCTTACGTATTACGAAATAGGGAAGAGCTATCTTGAAAAAAATGATTATATCGGTGCGGGAACTTACTATGATTCTGCTCTTACCGTAATGACCTATGAACCTTCGAAGATCCTTTTAAAAGATCAGTCTGAATATATCAAAAAGATTTCCAAAAATTATTATCTGATCAAGAAAAATGACAGTATTCTTTCTTTGGCAAAGATGAATGATGCCCAGAAAACTGATTTTTTCTCAAAATATATTGCAAAACTTAAAGCTAAGGAGGAAAAAGAAGAGCAGGAGAGAATACGTGCAGAAAGAAGCAAAGGTTTTGATTCCGGAGATTACAATGCCAACTCAATTTTTGCCAATAATGCTAATTCTTTTGAAGATTTTGGAGTAACCACCAAAGGCTTTTATTTCAGCAATACAGGAACAGTAAGCAAAGGGACTTCTTCATTTAAGCAGGTCTGGGGAGACAGGGCATTAGCTGATAACTGGCGGTATTCTAAAAAGATGGCAACTATTGAGGATATGAAAAATGAAGCTCTCGGCGTCACTTCAGCCCCGAATCCAAGACGTTTTGAACCTACCTTTTATATTGAGCAAATTCCTACAGATCAGGAAAAACTGGGTCAGTTAAAGAAAGACAGAGACACAGCTTCCTTAGGTTTGGGAGTGATGTACCAGAATTATTTTACGAATACCCCTTTGGCAACAAAGACATTATATGATCTTGTAGATGTAAAACCTGAGGAAAAAGTAATGCTTCAGGCTCTTTATGAAATCTTTGCAATGAATTATCAAAAGAATCCACAAGCCTCTGAAAGAGCTAAACAGATTCTTTTAACCGATTATCCTTATACTTCTTATGCAGAATTTGCAAGGAATCCCAAGAACAATTCATTCGTAAAGTCATCCGAAGATGTTGAAAACGAATACAAAAAGGCTTATGCCCTTTATGAATCTGAAAAGTTTGGAGAAAGCCGTGACGTTATAGATCAGACAATACAGAAGTATCCCAAAGATGCCCTTGTTCCGAAATTCCACCTGCTGAATGCATTCAATACAGGAAAAACAAGCGGAAAAGAGGTAATGATCCTTCAGCTTGAACAGATCGCACTGAATTATTCTAAAACCCCGGAAGGCATAAAAGCAAAGGAAATGCTGAACTATCTGAAAAGTGAACTTTCCTTCCAGGCCACTGATAATAAAGGAAATTCTCTTCCGCAACAGCCAGTAATGCCAACACAGCCAGCAGAGAATGTGAATAATGGTATTCCACAGAATCCTGCCGGAACTGATAAAAACGGGCAGCCTCAGCCATTTATACAAGATCCTAATACCGCCGACCCTAAAAAACCTAAACAGAAAGTGAAGAAGGAAAAAGATCCTGATGCTATTCCGGAAATGCCTAAATAAATAAAAAAGCGAAGAGTAAATCTTCGCTTTTTTTTATGTGTATTTGCTTATTTTTTATGGTCATATAGAATCTGAAGATTTCTTTTTCTTTACCCCATGGAAATCTTTGAGATAGAAAGGTTCAAAGTAGGCAATATCTTCAACCTCCTTCTGATCAATCTTTTCTATCGTCCTTTTGATCAGATATTGTGCAGAAGGGTAGACATCATCCTTAAACTCTGCATCCGGAAGATTCAGGATCTCTTTTGCTTTCTTTGCCCCGTCTCCCACAAAAACCACTTTTTTATCTTTTAATTCCCCGAAAGAAGTTTCATCTAAAATTTTGGCTTCGGTTGGTGAAAGTTCTTTTCCTGTCTCACCGTCATAAAGGGCCGTATAAACCTCCATTCTCCTCGCATCGATCAAAGGCACTATATAATCATATTTTTTGCCTAAAAAAGGCTCTATCATGCTTTCCAAAGAATTCACCGCAATTAACGGAACCTTCAGTCCATAGCAGAACCCTTTTGCGGAAGCTGCCCCTATTCTCAATCCGGTGTAAGAACCGGGACCTTTGCCTAAGGAAACGGCCTCGATATCTTTCATAGTAAGGCCCGCCCCCTCCAATGCCCATTCTACAAAGGTATGGAGGCTTTCAGACTGTTTATAGTTTTCAGAAACTTCTTCACAGAGGCATAGGAGCTTTTCATCGTCTGAAATAGCTACAGAGCAGTTCTTGGAAGAGGTTTCGAGATATAGAATTTTCATCTCTTTTTATTTTAAGCTGATTGCAAAATTACGAAAGGTAATATTGCTTCCGAATATTCTGCAAATTTATGCCTTTATTTTAACTATTTTCTGTGGATCGTTCTCGGCTCACTCTGCGCACTAGGATAAATGGTCATATCCGATACCATCACATGTTTTGGAGCATTGACGCAGTAAGCAATAGCATCAGCAATATCTTCTGCCTTTAAAGCTTCATATCCCGCATATACGGTGGAAGCTCTTTCACGGTCCCCTTTGAATCTGACAATGGAGAAGTCTGTTTCTACCGCACCCGGCTGAATATTGGTCACTTTGATCCCAAATTCGGTAAGCTCAAGACGCATTCCTTCAGAAATTACATCAACTGCTTTTTTAGTCGCACAGTAAACAGTTCCGTTGGCATAAGTCTGCCTTGCAGCAACTGAACTAATGTTTACAATATGTCCTGAATTACGTTCTTTCATAGAAGGAATGATCATTTTGGAAACATATAAAAGACCTTTTACATTACCATCAATCATAGAATCCCAATCATCTGTCTCCCCGGCAGAAAGAGGATCCAAACCGTGTGCATTTCCTGCATTATTGATAAGAACATCAATTGCTTTCCATTCTTCAGGCAGGGAGCTTATTGCTTTTTCAACCTCTCCAAGATTCCTTACATCAAAATCTAAACTAAATATTTCGGTAAATTGAGAAAGCTCGGTCTTTAAGGATTCCAAAACTTCGTTTCTCCTTCCACAGATAATGATTCTGTTTCCCTGTCTGGCTAAAAGCTCTGCTGTAGATTTTCCTATTCCGGAAGTGGCTCCGGTGATGAGTATTGTTTTCATTGTATTGTAAAATATAATTGTACAAAGTACCTTAATACTTTATACTTTTTTAGTTTGCATCCAATGCTTCAAAAGCATCCGTTATATGTTCAATTGTAAGTTTCTTTTTTTCATCGGCAAGAACAGAGATAATATCAAACCTCACTTCATTGTTCCTGCTAAATTCTTCAAGATAATGGTTGGCTGCCATAACGATAGACTTAATTTTTGTCTTAGTAACCGCTTCCTGAGGCAGCATAAAAGCATCTGTAGAACGTGCTTTAACTTCTACGATAATAATTAAACCTTCTTTTTCAGCAATAATATCGATCTCAGCTTTCTGAAACCGGAAATTTCTCGTAATAATTCTATATCCGTTTTTCTGCAGATATTCAGCTGCAAGGTCTTCCGCTATTTTTCCAAAGTCATTGTGATCAGCCATCTTTTGAGTTTAAGAGTTTAAGAATCGGAGAGTGTTGAATAAATATCAAATTAAAAACTCAATCTTAACCTTATCTCCAATCTGCATTTTAACTTTCCCTCCTATAACTAAAGGTCTGTTATCTTTAATATGCCCATTCGGAAATCCGAAAACAGCTGGGAATTTATATTTTGAGATTCTATCGGAGATTAGTTTGCAGGCAAATTCATCGAAGCTTTCTTCGTAACTTTTATTCTCTTTTTCATCGCCCATATTGGTCATTCCGCCAACGACCAATCCTTTTATTTTATTGAAAACTCCCGCTAATTCCAGAGTCATGATCATTCTATCCAAGGCATAAAAATTTTCTCCGATATCTTCAATAAATAAAATCTTATCCCTGAAGTCAAAAGAATACTTGGTTCCCAAAAGGGCATAAATCAGGGCTAAATTTCCTCCAACCAATTCACCTTCAACATTCCCTGTTTTATTAAACTCATGGGATTTTAAAGCATATTTGGGTCTTTTCCCTTTTAAAATATCAAAAACCAGATCATAGCTTTCCTCTGTTACTCCAAAGCTGGATGTTTTAATGGTTTGTCCATGGATAGAAGCAAAACCTTTTTTCAATAAATAACTTTGAATAACAGTATTATCGGAATAACCGATGTACCATTTCGGGTTTTCTGTAAAATTTTTCAGCTTTAAATGCTGAACCAGATGCTGACATCCGTAGCCGCCCCGTGAGGCCCAGATTGCTGAAATATTTTTATCATTTAAAGCCCAGTTGATGTCTTTAATTCTTTCCTGTTCTGTACCGGCATAATTATATCCATTTGAATATTTAGTATAAAGATGTTCGCCAAGAACAGGTTCAAAACCCTTGTTTTTGATCATTTCTATTCCCTTTTCAAGCTGAGTAGTGTCTACGGCTCCGGCTGGGGAAATAACGGCTATTTTAGCCCCTTTTTTAAGGGCTTTGGGGAATATTATTTTTTTCATTCTGTTTTTTGATACTTGATTTCTTTTTTCTCAGCTTCTTCTAAACGCCTGTCAAATTGATTAAATTTCTTAAAGCTCTGCAAAAAGATGAAGAAACTGAAAACAATAAGAATCCCGCCAACGATTCTCCGGATCTGATTGGCAAGCTTCTGAGTAAGTTTATCGTGAAATTGTTTTGCTAAGAATATTTTGGCCAGGTCAATACACAAATAGGTACCGATGACGATGCTCACATACAGTATAAAACTGCTGGTATCAGGGTATTGATTCCTTACAGAGATTACTGTAACCAGCCAGAAAAGAATAACCCCTACATTTAAAAGATTAAAGAAAAAACCATTGAAAAACGTTTTAAAATAGTTTTGTCCAATGATCTTTTCTTCACCCGGCATATGCATTTTGGTCCTGGTGACCATCATGACGATCCCGTATACAAAAATAAGTATAGAAGTAATTCTGTAAAACCCGGGATGTTTATCTATTAAAGTAACAATATCCGCACTTGCATAATACGCAGCAACAATGCATAATAAATCTGCTGTAATAACTCCGAGATCCAGTGCCAGAGCATGTCTTGGCCCTCTGGTAAAGCTGGTTTCAATTAAAAGGAAAAAAATAGGTCCTATAAAAACCAGGCTCAGCATAAATCCTAAGATAATAGCAGATAGTACAAGTTCAAACATTCAATAGTATTTTAAATGAAAAAAATTTCATCCCATTAAATACAAAGTTAGACTTTATGATTTAATTAATCAACAATCTTAAAGTCTAACTGCTTTTGAATAAGGTTGGCTTTTACTACTTTAATCTGCACCTGGTCTCCTAATTGATATTTTTTGCCGGTTCTGCTACCATATACGGCATGGGTTTTTGCATCGTATGAATAGGAATCATCCACAAGGTCTCTTAATTTAATCAAACCTTCGGCACCGTTTTCAGGGATCTCAACCCAGAAACCGAATTCTGCCACACCTGAAATAACGCCTGTGAATGTTTCTCCAAGGTGCTTTTCCATAAATTTCACCTGCATGAACTTAATGGAATCTCTTTCTGCATCGGCTGCAAGTCTTTCCATAGAACTGCAGTGTTTTGCTTTGTCTTCAAGTTCTGCCTTGCTCGGAGATTTTCCTCCATCAAGATAGTGCTGTAAAAGGCGGTGGGCAAGAAGGTCGGGATAACGTCGGATAGGAGAGGTGAAGTGGCTGTAATATTCGAAACCTAAACCGTAGTGCCCGATAGGCTCTGTAGAATATACGGCTTTGCTCATACTTCTCATGGCCAGCGTTTCAATCATATTTTCTTCTCCTTTTCCTTTGACATCCGAAAGAAGCTTGTTTAAAGATTCTGCAACTTTCTTGGTATTGTCAAGGTTCATTTTATATCCGAAAGTAGAAACAAAATCTCTTAATGCTTCCAGCTTTGCAGGGTTTGGATCGTCGTGAATCCTATAAATAAAGGTATTGTTTGTCACACCTCCTTTATTGTTTAATGAAACAAATTCAGACACCTTTTTATTGGCTAAAAGCATGAATTCTTCGATCAGGTGATTGGAATCCTTACTTATTTTGAAGTATACTCCGATCGGCGAGTTATTTTCATCCAGATTGAACCTTACTTCACTTCTATCAAATGTAATTGCCCCATTCCTTACCCGTTCATCACGCATAATTTTGGCTAACCTGTCAAGGGTATTGATTTCTTCTGCAAGATCTCCCTGACCTGTTTCTATACGTTCCTGAGCTTCTTCATAAGTAAATCTTCTGTCTGAATGAATCACTGTTCTTCCAAACCACTGTTTCTGGATTTCTGCTTTATCATTCAGCTGGAAAACTGCTGAGAATGTATACTTATCTTCATTCGGGCGAAGTGAGCATACATCGTTGCTCAAAACTTCCGGAAGCATCGGAACCACACGGTCTACAAGGTATACGGAAGTTGCTCTGTTATACGCTTCATCATCCAGGATCGTTCCTGGAACTACATAATGAGAAACATCGGCAATATGCACACCGATCTCCCAGTTTCCGTTTTCTAATTTTCTTATTGAAAGCGCATCATCGAAATCTTTTGCATCTTTAGGGTCAATAGTGAACGTACAGATATCACGCATATCCCAGCGCTTTGCAGCCTCTTCATCGGTGATTCTTCTGTCGATTTTATCCGCATCAAGCTCAACTTCCTGTGGAAATTCGTAAGGAAGACCGTATTCTGCAAGGATAGAGTGGATCTCTGTTTCATGTTCGCCCGGAGCTCCAAGAACCTGAATGATTTCTCCCTCAGGATTTTTATCACCCGGCTTCCATTCTGTCATTTTTACAACCACTTTATCGCCGTTTTCTGCTCCTCCGAATTTAGTTTTAGGAATAAAAATATCAGTATTGATTGTTTTTTTATCACAAACTACAAATCCAAAATCTTTATGGGCAACCAGCTGGAATGTTCCTACAAATTCTGTTCTTGTTCTTTCCAGAACTTCCAGAACGGAGCCTTCCAGTTTTTTCCCTTTGAAATGATAGGTTACAATCAGGACCTTATCGCCCTGCAATGCATCTTTTACGTTCTTAGAGTGAATAAAGATATCATCTTCTATTCCTTCCACACTAACGTAGGCGTTGCCGGACTGGTTGAAATCAATGGTTCCCGTCAGGGTTCCCTCAATTTTCAGATTAATGATATATTTTCCTTTTTCCACCTCTTTGATTTTTTCAGAACCCTGAAGTTTGTGAAGGGCCTGGATCACCAGTTCTCTCTGGCGTGGATTCTTATAATCTATTCCGTCCGCGATTTGCTTATAATTATAAATCTTTGACGCATTCGTATTCATGAAACGCAGGATCAGTCTTCCGATCTCTATGAGTTTCTGCTCGTTTTTATGGCTTATATATTTACCTTTTCTTGGCATTTTTAATATTATTTAATTGTTATTAATTGTAATAATTCTTATTTTGAAATCTTTGTAACGTAGTTTTTTTAAATTCAAATAATAAATAAATTACCCGGTAGGGCTTCTATTTTTATTTCTTCCTCTATACTAAGAGGCATTTGAATACAATCGTTTTCAGGAATTATTACCTTTTATGGTTATTGTTTTACATTTTCTTTATTAATTCAACAGCATCAATTTTCTTTCCAATTTATTTACAATGGAAACTTTAGCCTGTTAAAATTACTACAAATATGGAGAAGAGGGGAGAAAAACCTTTGAATAAATATCTTTAAGTATTTCAGGTTTGGTATGGAAATAATAGAATGGTAATTTCTATTAGCTGCTGCAAATGTACAAAATAAAAAATAAATAAGGCCTGCAATTTGATTTACAGGCCTTTATATTTTTAGCAAACAGCAATTTTATCAACTCTGTTTTGGTGTCTTCCACCTTCAAAATCTGTGGAAAGAAATTTCTCTGCAATTTCTATAGCCACTTCCTTAGAGATAAATCTTGCGGGCATGGAGATCATATTGGCATCATTATGCTGTCTTGCCAGTACTGCAATCTCCGGCATCCAGCAAAGTGCACATCTGATTTTCTGATGCTTGTTAGCTGTGATCTGGACTCCATTTCCGCTTCCGCAGATCAATATTCCCAATTCATTTTCCCCGTTTTCAACTGATGTGGCAGCAGGGTGAACAAAGTCAGGATAATCCACACTGTCTGTGGAAAACGTTCCAAAATCCTGAACATCAAACTTTTCTGAAAGATAGTTCTTAACAATCTCCTTGTATTCATAGCCGGCGTGGTCTGCAGCAATAGCTATTTTTCTTTTCATAATACCTGTATTAAGTCTTTTTAGATTTTATTTCATGACAAAGGTAAGAATAATAACAAAGTCTGTTAGTTAATCCGTGGTAATTTGTGAAAAGGTATGTGAATAACTGTGGAAAACTTTTTTCAACTTTCTATTTTTAAAGATGAATTTATTTCGTAATGGGAAATGTATTTGAAAATTTTAACCACAACTTTCAAAATGTTTTCTCCATTTAATCCAAAGTTTTTCCATAATTAAATAACTAATAATGGATTTGTGGCAAAATTACTCACATCTGTTAATAAGTCTGTGAAAAGACAGATTTACAAGATATTACAATGTGAATTAAATATGAATTGAATAAAAATTATTTGTTACCAATTATTTTGATAAAACTTATCCCCGAAACTAACAATACTCAACAACAACTACATTATTCTTTTCTTTTAAAGAGAAAAAATTGTTGATTAGTGGGTGACTGGGTTGGGGGAAAGTTTTCAGAAAGTTTTGTTTTATTGGTTCTCTTGAAAATGTTTAAAAGCTTACATTTGTGAAACGAAAATTCAAAGATACTTATGAAAACAATCAATGATTTCAATTTTAAAGACAAGAAAGCTCTGGTAAGAGTGGACTTCAATGTTCCGCAGGATGATCAGCTTAAAGTGACAGACAATACAAGAATCGCAGCTGTAAAACCTACAGTTGAAAAAATACTTAACGACGGAGGTGCTGTAATTTTAATGACTCATCTTGGGAGACCTAAAGGCGAAGTAAAAGATGAATTCTCTCTTAAGCATATCGTAGATGAAGTTTCCGCTGTTCTTGGAAAGGAAGTTAAGTTTGTGGATGAATGTATCGGAGAAAAGGCTGAAAAAGCCGCCTCTGAGCTTCAGCCTGGAGAGATCTTACTATTGGAAAATCTTCGTTTTCATAATGAGGAGGAAAAGGGAGATGCCGGATTTGCTGAAAAACTTTCAAAACTTGGGGATGCTTTTGTAAATGATGCATTCGGTACAGCTCACAGAGCACACGCTTCTACAGCTGTAATAGCTCAATATTTTAATTCAACTAAATTTTTCGGTTTATTAATGGCAAAGGAATTACAGGCTATTGATAAAGTTTTGAGAAAAGGAGAGAAGCCTGTAACTGCAATACTTGGAGGCTCTAAGGTTTCAACTAAAATTACCATTATAGAAAATATACTTCCGGCAATAGATAATCTGATCATCGGCGGAGGGATGGCATTTACTTTTATTAAAGCTTTAGGCGGAAAAATAGGGAACTCACTCGTAGAAGAGGATAAGCTTCCTTTAGCTCTTGAGATTTTAGGAAAAGCTAAAGAAAATAAAGTTAAAGTATATCTTCCTTCTGATGTTATTATTGCAGAAGCTTTTAATAATGATGCTGAAAGAAAAGAAGCGGATATTTATGCAATTCCTGAAGGATGGATGGGACTTGATGCAGGTCACAAATCTAGAGATCAGTTCAATGATGTATTGCTGAATTCACGAACAATTCTTTGGAACGGACCGATCGGGGTTTTTGAAATGTCAAACTTTGCAGGTGGAACAGTTGCTTTGGGAGACAGCATTGCTGAAGCTACAAAATTAGGAGCATTCTCTTTAGTGGGAGGAGGTGATAGTGTTGCTTTTGTGAAGCAGTTTGGTTATGACGATAAAGTGAGCTATGTTTCTACAGGAGGAGGGGCGATGCTTGAAAGTCTGGAAGGTTTGGAACTTCCGGGAATTGCTGCTATTAATAAATAGTATATCAAATAATAATTATAGAGTCTGCTAATTTTTAGCAGACTTTTTTATACGTCAAGTTTTGGCGTTTGCGTAATATATATTTGCTTACTAAATTAAAATATTATGCTTACAACAAATGAATTTTTCGTGTTATTATCTGGTTCAGCTGATAACTTTGTACAATTGATTGACTCGAACACAGGGGAAATTGTTAGCTTCAAGAAGGTAAATACATGGATTGACGGAACAGGACTTGTTATCAATGATTCAAGGGTATTAAACGATCAGGTTATTTACCGTACAAGAGGTAATGAATTTTATGTAAATACGGTTGTATTTTCGTCTAAAAGAGTATATATAACAGCTTTTGGAGCAAAATCTTCTTATAATGAGGATCAGAGAGCTTTTATTCAGCATGCATTTGATGTATGTTCTGAACTAGGTTTAAAACTTGTATTTCCAAGCGGACATTTCTTGATTAAAAGCTTTAATTCATCATCTGAAAATATTTTTGAATTGAGATCAGGCTTGGATGTCGAGTTTGAAGACTACAGTGTAATTAAGCTTGATGCCTATTTTAATGATCGTGCTTTTGTATTATTTTCTGGTGTTACAGCTGATTCTTCTCCTTTATATAACATTGCTTTTAAAGGGAAAGGTATTATTGATTTTGGCGGTGATGTTTCTAAAATGAGATCTTTATATCTAAACAGAGTAGGCTTTGAAGGAGGAAATTGTACTAATGTACTCATTGATGGTTTATATTGGACCAATGGTGATTTACGGAATTGTATAGGTGTAGGAAAAGGAAATTCGGGAGGTAATGTAACGATAAGGAATTGTACCTTTGACAATCTGGCAACAGGAACTAAAGAAATTAATCATGATCATTCCACTATTTATGGAAATGTTGATTTTTTATCGGTTCATAATAATGTTTTTATAGGTAACAGGCTCATGAGTCTGATTGGCTGTGCGTGTGAAATCCATGGCAATTATTCATCATTTGATAATAATAAAGTTTACGATTATACAAGGATGAATTTCGTTGCTTCTTATGAAAGTGAAAGAAAAGATATTACAAATATCAGCATCACTGATAATATTGCTGATATTACAAATACTGCTGTTTATTTTTGGTCTGATGTTAATTCCTTAATTTCCAATGTTTTGATAAGCGGAAACAATATCAGACATAAGCATATTGAAGGAGAAACCCAGAACTATAATGGGCATCAGGGTTTATTAAGTATTCTGAATAAGGGTGGGAAGTATGAAAGAATTGTAGCAAAAGGCAATTCATGCCATATACTTTATACCATAGGAGATCATCTGAGATATGCAGCTGATATTTTTGCCGGGGTAGAGGTCCTGGAAATCAGTAATAATAATTTTGTAGGTCATTCTTTAGGCTTTCTTTTTGATAAAGAGGAATCAAATGTATTGGGTGAGTATTCTTTTGTGAAAATTTTCGGAAATACTTTTACTTCTTTATCAAAATTGGTTACTTTAAATGCTGAAAAAGTTACTCATAGCTTAATTTCTGATAATTCATCATCTCTTGAATCAAATAATTTAAAAGATTTAATTGAAATCAACAGTAATGTAATCCAGTCTACGACGATCAGAAACAATATTTATCTAAATAATAATCCAAGTATAGAATTTACGCCTTCTTCCGTTTTTAAAAGTGATTCTTCAAATAAAGCACGGTATGTTCTTTCTTTGGTTGATACCCCGGTTCCGACAATCAATGCTAATGGTTATGGTTTTATGACCCCTGTGATTTCAAATGATCATAAAAGGGTAGGAGGAGTGTATACAATTCAGCCAACTTATCCTTTCAATGAACTTTTTTTCCATGCGGTTACTTTCGGAAAGGGAGGGAGTGCTAATGTTGATTTTAAAGTTGATAATATTACATCTTCAACTTTTCCAGCTAATAATTTATTGAAAAGTAATATTGTAGTTGATATGTAAATATTCTGTTTTAAAAAATCCTACTTAAAATTCGAAATATTTAGAAAGCTTAAATTTAATGTCAAAAATAAAAACTCAGGAAAATTTCCTGAGTTTTTTGATTTTCATCTTGAAATTGGTGAAAATTGACCTTCATAAATAGCTTAAAAATCGATTTTCTATCTTTTTTCGATAATATATATCAAACTAGAAAATTCGTTCGAAAAAAGTGCCTTTACGTTAGAAATCGTTCCGTAGATGACTGCTTTTAGCCAAAAAAGAGGTGATTTTTTATATTTTTCGCTCAGCATGGAGATGTAAAAGGAGTCAAGGACTAAAGGTTTAATTTTTCTCATTTTCCAATCCGGTTTCTTAGAAATTAAATTTTCCATGCCATTTTTGGAAAAATGATAAATATGTCTCGGTACATCATAAGCTGCCCAGTATTCTTTATAATGTTTTGCATCATAGGAAGTAGGGTTGGGAACAGCAATAATGAGGAGTCCTTTATTTTTTAATTTCCTGTGAAAAATTTCAAGCATCTCATCCTGATTTTCTACATGTTCAAAAACATGCCATAAAGTTATAGCATCCAGACTGTGGTCCTGAATAATGTTGATATTATCAATTACAGTTGCTTTGGATATTTTACTGAGAGCTGCTTTTCTGGCATCGGCATCAGGCTCAAAACCCAAAGCCTCGAAATCGTTTTCTATATATTTTACAAATTCTCCGGCACCGCAACCGTAATCCAGAACTTTTGCTCCTTTTTTTATTCTGTCCGCGAGAATATTTTTTTTGTATTGAAGATTAAAAGACTGTAGGAATTTATAAAGCTTTTCTTTAAAACTCCCTGAATCCTGATGATGGGAAATATAATCTTCGCTTTCGTAATATTTGGAAATATTGGATGGAATAGGAGAGGTTTTGAAAACCCCTTTTGTTTCTGTTTCTTTTATTTCAAATATTTCCTGTGAAAGAAAATGATCCTTTATTCTCATTGAATTAATAACTAGATATTTTAAAATTAAGGTATTTGTTATTGAATTTCAACGCGTATAAATACCTTAATTTTTGCTTTTATTTTAAAAATGTTTCACGTGAAACATTTTTGATTTAACGACCTAAATAGACTAGTAAAACGTTTATATCAGCTGGAGAAACACCACTGATTCTGCCTGCTTGTGCAATAGTTTTCGGTCTTACATTAGACATTTTCTGTTTTGCTTCTGAAGAAAGGCTTGAAAGGCTTTTATAATCGAAATCTTCCGGAATTTTTATATTTTCCAGGCGGTTAAGTTTTGCTACATTTTCTTTTTCCTTTTCAATATAACCTTTGTATTTGATATTAATCTCGGCCTGTTCTCTTACTTCATCATCATATTTTGATGAAAATTCTTTGATAATATCAATAGTATCAAGCTTTTCCAGTGTAATATTTGGTCTGGTAAGAAACTGTGATGCTCTGTAAGCCTGATCTACGGGATTGCTGTCAATGGTTTCCAATATTGGATTGATAACACCTGGTTTTAAAGAAGTTTCTCTTAAAAAATCTTCAAGTTCCTGACTCTTAGTTACTTTCGTTTCTACTTTTCTTAATCTGTCTTCTTTTGCAAGGCCTAGATGATAAGCTTTTTCAGTTAGTCTGATATCTGCATTATCCTGCCTTAATAGAAGTCTGTATTCTGCACGGGAAGTAAACATTCTGTAAGGCTCTTCAGTTCCTTTCGTAATTAAATCATCAATTAATACTCCGATATAGGCTTCATCCCTGTTCAGTATAAAATCTTCT
Source organism: Chryseobacterium lathyri (assembly GCF_030812195.1). GTDB lineage: Bacteria > Bacteroidota > Bacteroidia > Flavobacteriales > Weeksellaceae > Chryseobacterium > Chryseobacterium lathyri_A. The sequence goes on along the minus strand of NZ_JAUSSF010000002.1, from coordinate 717,198 downwards.
TTTCCGTGTACTTTATTGTGGGCATTAATTCCGGCAATTAAGCCTTGACCGGCAGCTTCTTCATATCCTGTAGTTCCATTGATCTGACCTGCAAAATATAAATTGTCAATCAGTTTTGTTTCTAAAGTATGTTTTAATTGGGTAGGAGGGAAGTAATCATACTCAATGGCATAACCGGGACGGAATACTTTTACATTTTCAAATCCGGGAATATGCTTCATCGCTTTGATCTGTACGTCCTCAGGAAGAGAAGAGCTGAATCCGTTTACGTAGATCTCAACAGTTTTCCATCCTTCCGGTTCTACGAAAAGCTGGTGTCTGGTTCTTTCCGCAAAACGGTTGATTTTATCTTCTATACTTGGGCAATATCTTGGCCCTAAACTCTGGATTGTACCATTAAACATCGGGCTTCTGTCAAAACCTTCACGTAAAATATCATGTACCGTTTCATTGGTATACACGATATGACAACTTAATTGTTTTGTTAATTTCGGAGTATCTGTATAGCTGAATTTTTGAGGATTTTCATCTCCTTTCTGTTCTTCCATTTTAGAATAATCCAAGCTTCTTCCGTCTACGCGGGGAGGAGTTCCTGTTTTCATTCTTCCTGCTTCAAAACCTAAGCTTACCAATTGTTCTGTAATTCCGAATGCTCTTGGTTCGCCCATCCTTCCGCCTCCCAATTGTTTATCACCAACGTGGATTAATCCATTAAGAAATGTTCCGTTAGTTAAAACAACTGATTTACTTTTTATCTCAATTCCTAAAGAAGTAATAACTCCGGTTACTTTATTATTTTCTACAATAAGCTGTTTCACCATATCCTGAAAGAAATCAAGATTGGGTGTATTTTCTAATGCAAGTCTCCATTCTTCTGCAAAAAGCATTCTGTCATTTTGGGTTCTTGGAGACCACATCGCGGGGCCTTTGGAAAGGTTCAGCATTTTGAACTGGATAGCGGATTTATCTGCTACAATTCCGGAGTAACCTCCCATAGCATCAATCTCTCTTACGATCTGTCCTTTTGCGATTCCTCCCATTGCCGGGTTGCAGCTCATCTGTCCGATGGTCTGCATGTTCATCGTAACAAGCAGGGTTTTTGAACCTAGGTTCGCGGCCGCAGCTGCAGCTTCACAACCTGCATGTCCTGCACCTACTACGATTACGTCATATGTATCTGAAATCATTTTTATATTGCTTATTTAAAGCCTTTAATTTTAATATTTTCTGTGAATGTTTCACGTGAAACATTTTTAAAGAATGAGCTCTAGATGAGCTTTTATTGTGACTGTAATTGAATGCTTTATGAATAGTTCTTTAAGTGATTCTTCAATTTATTAAGGATTTAATTCCTTAAACTTAGCCAAATATAAATCTTCCATTCTCCTCATCTCTTTCTCTTCTGCTTCAGTCTTATCTTTGTATCCTGCGAGGTGAAGGATCCCATGGGCTAAGACCCTTTTTAATTCTTCTTCGTAATCTCTGGATAGGGTAGAAGCATTGTCTGAAATTCGCTGCAAAGATACGAAAATCTCTCCGCTTATTGTTTTCCCTTTTACATAATCGAAAGTGATGATGTCGGTATAATAATCATGCTGCAGATAATCCTGATTGATCTTAAGCAGATATTCATCATCGCAGAAAATATAATTGATTTCGCCTAGTTTTTTTCCTTCTGAAAGAATAATATCTTCCAGCCATTTTTGATAATCTGTATTCACAGATTCCTGTAAATTTTCGTAAAAGAATTGTATCATTGTATTAAAACCAGTGTCCTAAAATAACACTGAATATGCCTTTTTGATTGTTTTTAAGTGAATGGCTAAAATTGACTTTAATCTGTCCGAACGGAGATTTGTATCCGGCAGTAAGTCCTACTGAACTATAATTTACTTTAACCGCATCTTCAAACTTGATATCGTTCGAAAGATTGGCAAAACTAAAATTTCCGCTTAAGAAATAGTTTTTATTGAATTTAAATTGAAGATCATTGGAAACAAGAATGACATTATTACTATTAAGCTGAGCAAAATAGAAGCCTCCAAAGCTTTTAAAATTAATGATATTTTGTTCAAAAATTCCACCCAGTCTGTATTGGTAAAACTCCGGAAGATCATCACCAATAGTAATACCGCCATACAGATTAAGACGGTAGGAAAATTGCTTTGAAATCGGAATATTAATCCTGATATCTGCTTTTACCTGTATAATCCTTTTTTCAACCTCGGATTTCAAAAGGTCAATTACCTTACCTTCCGCGTTGATATAAATTCCTCTTGAGGAGAAATCTTTATCATTCTGAGTGTCACTTTTTAGAAATATATAAGGATTTAGAAAGCGCATATATCTTTCATGCTCACCATTTAATTCTGCTCCGAAATAGTCATGACTGATTCCGCCTCCTATGGCAAATTTATCCCTCCATACAGACTGTATAAAAGCTTCATTCCTGAACCATTCCCATTTATCCACAATATTGTTGTCTATATTCTTAAGGTCAAAGCTCATACCGGATGAGTAGATACCGAATCCCGGAATATATCCGTTATCAATAAAATAGTTCAGATAATATCTTGGTTTATCACCTACAACAACATCAAGTGACAGGTTTGAATTTTTGAATAGAAGACGCTTTCCTGAATAATTCAAAAGAAGACCTGTCTTGAATACTTCATCATAATGCAGTCCTACCTTTAAAAAATGACGGGCTTCATCTTCTGTAACATAGAGTTTAAGGTAGTTGGCATCATTCTCAGGAATAATGTCATAATTAATAAACCGGTAATTATTGGTAGCGACAAGTTTATCAATTTTTTTATTAATAGAGCCATAAGTCTGCATAGAAGGAAGGCGGAGTCCCATTTTCCCGAGAACATAGTTTTTACCATAAATACGGCCTCCGTCCAATGAAATGCTGTCAATCTTATATACATTGGAATAGATCGGATTTACGCGCTCTCTAAGGCGGTCAAATTGCCTTTTTGGAAGCTGATCCAGTATAGAAGTATATTTCATGCCTTCTACATAACCACTGTCGAGAATTTTTTTCTTATCATCATAGCTGGTCGCCGTCATTCCTTTAAGGTTCGGCTTGATGTTGATATCAGTGTATTTGTACTGTTTTCTCGTGTCTCTTTTGATTCCGAAATCAATAACCTGATTAAGGATTGATATAATATTGTTTAAATCCTCTCTTTTCGACAAATCCTGATTAAGGTCCACACCGATCACGATATCGATTCCTTTGTCCTTTAATGGCTTTGAAGGATAATTTACCGTCATGGCTCCGTCTATATAAATGCTGTCGCCAATTTTTACAGGATCCATCAAAGAAGGAAAGGCAGAACTGGCCATTATTGACTGTACCAGATCTCCTTTTTCGAAAATTTCCATATTACCGCTTTCCAGATTGGTAGCAACACACATAAAAGGGATAGGCAGTTTGGAGAAATCATCAATATTGGAAACGTTTTTGAAAAGTTCCTTAAGCAGGTATACATTTCTTTGTCCTGAACTGATAGAGGAGGGAAGGGATATCTTCCCGTTTTTTAAGGGAATGGACAAAAGATATTTATCGACGGATTTATTAAAGAAAGAAGTTTCCTGTCTGGATTTTGGATCCATGATCAGAGAATAGAAGTCGGTATCCATAACGATCTTCTCTATTTCTTTTCCGGAATACCCCGAAGCATACAAGCCACCAACAATGGCCCCCATACTAGTTCCGGAAATATAATCGACTTTTACTCCCAATGAATCCAATACTTTCAGTACTCCAACGTGAGAAAAACCTTTGGCACCGCCACCGGCAAGAGAAAGGCCGATTTTGGGATTTTTTGGAATAACCAGATCCTTTTTCACTTGAGAATGGATCATCAGGAGTTGGAATACGAAGAGAAGGATCAGGAGTTTTCTCATAACTAGTCTTTTATATATACCCGTTTCACCCGGGGCGAAATGGAAGTTAAAACTTCATAGGTTATTGTTTTGCAGTAGTCTGCAAATTCTTTTAAACTTGGTTTTGCATTAAAGACGGTGACCATATCACCTTCCTTTATATTGGGAATATGATCTACGTTGATCATCATCATATCCATGCAGAGATTCCCTACAATGGGAGCCAGAATTTTATTTACTCCTACATTTCCCACCTGGTTGCCTATCAATCTAGGAATTCCGTCTGCATAGCCAACAGGAAGGGTAGCAATCTTTGCTGCATGGTTAGGTTTATATTTTCTGCTGTAGCCTACAGATTCTCCTGTTTCAACTGTTGAGATCTGTGAAATTACAGTTTTAAAACTGACTACAGACTGAAGCTGTTTCTGTATTTCACTACATGGTGATTCTCCGATCATTCCTATCCCTATTCTTACCATATCATACTGATGATCAGTATAAGTTGTTATTCCTGAAGAATTCAGAATATGGCGGATAGGTGTATAGCCCAGTTTTTCAATGAGATAGCTGGAATTTTTTTCAAAAACTTCAAATTGCTTGAATGTAAAATCCTTTTCTTCAGGCATATCAGAAGAAGATAAATGACTGAACATGCTTTGAACCTTTACATTTTTATGGCTTAAAGTTTCGCTTAGTTGATCCAGTTCAAAATCTTTAAAGCCAAGACGGTGCATTCCTGTCTCAAGCTTGATATGAATAGGATATTTTTTATCGTACCCTGATTTCTGTACGGCTTCATAAAATAGATCCAATACTCTGAAACTGTAAATTTCAGGTTCCAGATTATATTCTATGATTGCTTCGTAGCTGTGCTGTTCGGGATTCATGACAATGATAGGAGTGGTGATTCCTTTTTTACGCAGTTCTACACCTTCATCAGCATAAGCAACACCCAGATAATCGATATGATGATGCTGCAGGAATTCGGAAATTTCATAGCTTCCCAGTCCATAAGCATTTGCTTTTACCATGGCCATCATTTTGGTTCCCGGTTTCAGCAGGGATTTATGATAGTTGATATTATGAAGAATGGCATTCAGATTAATTTCCAGAACGGTGTCATGCTTTCTGAGTTCAAGGATATCTTTAAGCCTTTCAATCTCAAATTTCCTTGCTCCTTTGAGAAGAATAATTTGGTTTTCTATTTCGGTAAGGTGTTTGCTTTCAATTAATTCCTGAGTGCTGACGAAAGTAGAGGTTTTAGCTTTAAATAATTCACTAAATTTTGATATTTCGTCGCCGATCAGGAATACAGAATCGAAATTCTGGTCATTTACCAGTTCAGAAACTTCTTCATAGAGTTCTTTAGAATTGGAATTAACGCCCACGATATCGGTTAAAACCAGAGATTTCTTAGGTTTCTTATATTCATTCAGAAATTGAAGAGCAGTTTTCAGGGAATCCAGATCCAGATTAAAGGAATCGTTGATAACGATATTATTTTTAATTCCTTCAATAGCTTCCAGACGCATTTCTACAGCCTTTAAAGAATTGATCTTTTCAATAATCTTCTGATTGTCTATCCCCAGCTCTTTTAAAACCGTGATCAAAGCCAAAGCATTTGTTAAGGTAGCTTCATCTCTTTGGTGAACAGGGAAGGAAATCTCTTCGTTGAAATAGACCACCGTGATATTTTCCTCCTTAGCAACATCTTCTTTGATAAAGACCTGGTTTTCCTTCTTAAGTCCGTAAGAAATTAATTTTTTACTTGAATATAATTCTTTTATCTTGTTGTCAACCAATATATTGTCTCCGCTATAAATAATAACTTCAGAACCTTTAAAAAGCATAATCTTTTCATCGATCAGCTCTTCTTCAGATTTAAAATTAGCTGCATGGGCAGTTCCAATATGGGTAAGAAGCCCGATGCGGGGATGGAATATATTTTCCAGCTTTTCCATCTCATGCGGCTTTGAGATTCCTACTTCAAAAATTCCGAGTTCATGCGAGTTGTTGATCTGAAGCAGGGAAAGCGGAAGTCCGATCTGGGAATTAAAACTCTTTGGACTTTTTACAGTTGGGAATTCATTCCACAGACATTGGTAAAGCCATTCCTTTAAAATGGTTTTACCGTTACTTCCTGTAATCCCGATAGAGTTCAGATGGGAATTTTCAAAATGATATTTCGCCAGGTTCTGAAGAAATTCTACTGAATTTTCAGGAATGATCCATGTTATATTTTCAAACTGCGGATAATGATGCTCAGAAATAATCACAGCAATACCACGATCTATGGCAGATTCAATGAATTTTTCACCGGAATTCTTATGCGTATTAATCGCAATAAATGCCGTATTTTTCGTTGAATAAATAATTCTGCTGTCAAACGCTATATTTCTGATCAATAAATCCTTGTCTCCAATGATTTGTGCATTGGTGATGTCTGCAATTTGTTTTACTGTATAATTCATTGGTACCCTTCTGCTTTATTTGAGCTTAATAATGATAAATGGGGGGAAGTTAAATATATGGTTTTAAACTGGATTCATTCAAATTTTTAATCCCCTTTACCTTTACAAGTTAATTTATTTTTTTGAACAATCGCAAAGGCTTACAATTATTTTTCAATGAACAAAGGTTTTAATGAGCTAAAAGTCCGGGAACTTTCAGCGGCTTTGGTTTGTTAAGTTTATCAAGATAAAACCCGGGCTCCCCGAAAAATAACTACAAGCTTGTGACTTATTTTTTCTTTTTTAATAGTACTTCATCAATAAAAACACGCCGGCTTACTGCTTCATAGCTTTCTGTTTCGCCAAGTTCCACCAGATCATTTCCCTGGGAAATTCTCATGGAGTAGTTGGCCAGATTACCCGTTCTCTTGCAAATAGCATGCACTTTTGTCACATATTCTGCTGTAGCCATTAAATTAGGCATCGGTCCGAACGGGCGTCCCAGGAAATCCATATCAAGGCCTGCTACAACCACTCTTACGCCACTGTTGGCAAGCTGGTTGGCGATATCAACAATGCTTTCATCAAAAAACTGAGCTTCATCTATTCCCACTACATCACAGTTAGAGGCCAGCAGAAGAATCTCATTGGGATTATCTACTGCTGTGCTGCGTATTTTATTCTGATTATGAGAAACAACGTCCTCATCAGAATATCGTGTATCCAGTCTCGGTTTAAAAATTTCCACGCTCTGTCCCGCCATTTCTGCTCTTCGCAATCTCCGGATCAGCTCTTCGGTTTTTCCCGAAAACATAGAGCCACAAATAACTTCCATCCAACCGCTTTGTTTGGAATGATTAATTGTATTTTCTAAAAACATTTGTTAAATTAGCCGTATATTTTTAAGATCAAAAGTAAGCAATTTTAATAAGATTCTTATTATGCAGAACATCCAAGATTTAAAGGAAAAAATTTTTTTTGAATCCAAGAATATCATTGATATTCTGGAGAAAATAAACAACGTAGATGAATTACTTTCCAAGCAGGATCTTGTGGATGAGCTTGCAAACAGGATTTCTTTTTTAAGACTTCTGGAAAAAAACATTGAATACTTTATTACAGATAATTCGCAGCAAAATTCAGAAAATCAATATACTTCATTAAATACTGACGATGTACACGAGTCTCATCATGAGGTAACGGAAGAAGAAGCGATCTTCAATAATGAGTTTAATGAGATTGATGAAAATGAAAGTGAGGAATATGCAGTTGTTTCAGGGGATGAGGAGGAAAAATTTAACCATCAGCTTGATGAGATCGTAGAAAATGAATTCCACGAAAATATTGTAAGTTTTGCAGAAGAAAACTTTGCACAAGACCAGGTTGGTAGTGTTAATGAAAAAGTTTCTCACCATGATCTTACAGAGGAGGAGGCTGTTTTTAACAACCAGCTAAACGAAATTGATGAAAATGAAGCGTTCAATGTTAACGAAAAAGTCTTCAGTTTTGTAGATGAAGAAAGAATCCTTGCTGATGCTGAACCGGATAATGATGAAGACCTCAATGAAGATTTATTCATTAATGAAATTACAGAAGAGGAAGCTGTTTTCAATAATCAGCTGAACGAAATTGACGAAGATGAAGACAATGTTTCACATGAAACGGATGCTTCAAATGACCCTGAAAACGAAGGATCAGATCATAATACTGAAAATAAAGTTAAAGAACAAACCGAAATAATTCCAAGTATCTTTGATACTGAAATGCTGGAGGACGAAATGCTGATCGAGGAAAACGAAGAACAATTCAGTGTCTCTAATGTAACCCTTGAACAGGGGGAAATGCTGACAGAAACTTCTAATGTGGAAAGTATTCTGAGCGAAATAAAAAATGATTTTCCTTCAGAAGAAAAAGAAGAAACTATTCTTGCAGAGGTATACGACAGAAGGAAGATTGTTGAAATAGAAAAACCTCTTTCCGAAACAGAAAAAACAAAACCAGCTTCTGATGAAAGCTTCGAAGATTTAGATGCCTATCAGCAGGAGAAAAAAATAAAACTGGCCAATATCAAAGGATTGAAAGCCGTGCAGACTCTTTTTGACGATGATCCTCTGGAAAGAGAAACGCCGAAAGAAAAACCGATTTCTGAAACAAAAGAAAACCCGGGAAGCATTCTTAAAACAAATATCCCGACCAATTTTATGGAGGCTGATAAGGTGAAGCCTGAATTCAGGCTTGATCTGAATGACAGAATTGCCTTTTCAAAAATGCTTTTTGGCGGAAGCCAGACAGATCTCAACGAAACAGTAGCCCAATTGAACAGTTTTAAAAACCTGGAAGAAGCGAAGGAATATCTCAGCGATCTTTATTATGAAAGAAAGTGGAGTAAAGTAGATGAATATGCCCAGAGACTCTGGATATTGGTAGAAAATAAATTCTTATAATTTTGAGCGGAATCTTATATTTTGTTCCCACACCCGTCGGGAACTTAGAAGATATGACCTTCAGGGCTGTAAAGGTCCTTAAGGAAGTTGACTATATTTTATGTGAAGACACAAGGACATCAGGAATACTTTTAAAGCATTACGAGATCTCCAAGCCTTTAAAGTCTTATCATCTTCATAACGAGCATCAGGCTACCGAAAAGGTGATTGCTGATCTTAAAGGCGGGCAGAATATTGCTATCATTACCGATGCAGGGACTCCCGGAATTTCAGATCCAGGTTACCTTTTGGCAAAAGCAGGCTCAGATAATAATATCGAAATGATATGTCTTCCCGGAGCCACAGCGTTAATTCCTGCTCTTGTAGTATCTGGGCTTCCGAATAATGAATTTCTGTTTGCAGGATTTCTACCGCAAAAAAAAGGGAGGCAGACCAAGCTGAAGCAACTTGCAGAAGAGAAAAAAACCATCGTTCTGTATGAAAGCCCACATAAGATCAATACCACTCTGGAGCAGATCAAAGAATTTTTTGGTGAAGAAACAAAAGCAAGTCTGAGCAGAGAGATTTCGAAAAAATTTGAAGAGACCAAACGGGGGACTATCAATGAATTAATTGAATTTTCCAAAAGCAAAACTTTAAAAGGAGAGATCGTTCTTATTGTCAATAATTCTATTTAAAATCATTGAGAAAATTAGTTTTCGCACTGTGCTCGTCAGTGTGTATGGCCCAGACCAATCAGTATACCAAAATTCTTCTATCAAAAAAGATCGGAAAAGAAGTCTATTCTTATTCCGGAGGATACGGCACTGTTTATGATCCAAAAACAAAGACCAGGAGTATTGTAGATTCATTAGGGAATATAACCTTTGAATCGAAATACAGCATTTCACATATATTTAAAAACAGGTTTATTCTTACCTCTGAAGAACCCAATTATAAGACAAAATCCGCCGTCATTGACGAAAAAGGAAACCAGTTGCTTTCCCTGAATGACCAGAGTTTTAATACTCCCTGGCTAAGCGAAAAATGCATTATTTCTTCAAAACAGGAAAAAGAGGCCGTTTATGATTATAACGGAAGGCAGATTATTCCTTATTTCGACAGGATCCGGTTCGTGGCAGAAGACCGTTTTTTTGTATTGAAAGATAAAAGTTGGTTTTTGTATGATCTCGAAGGAAAACAGGTCAGCAGCCGGGAATTTAAAGAAGATTATCACTTTGAAAATGATAAGGCATTAATCACCAATGAAGATAATCAGAGTGAAATCATCGGGAAAAACGGAGAGACGTTGCATAAATTTTCTAAAAAGATCTACGATTTAACCTCTTATCCTTTTCTGATCACTAGAAACAGGGCGACAGGAAAATACGGCTTGATTGATACCGAAGAAAATATCCTTTCCGATGAGATTTATGATGATGCTTCACCGGAATATTTTGGGACAAAAGAATATGTTTATCTCAGAAAAAAAGGAAAGGCAACTGTTTTTAATAAAAAAGACAAAAAACTATATCCAGCCAATTTTAAGTATTTAACGCCGTTATTCAATGATCTTTTCAGTGTTTACAGTGATCAATTAAATAAATCAGGAATCACAAGCCTGCAGGGAGATATTATTGTTCCTCAGGAATATGATTTTATACGGAGTTTCCGCATTTCAGGCAAAGACTTCATTTATCTTAAAAAAGGCAAAGAAGAAAAATTTCTGGATAAAGACCTGAAGAATATTCTGGAGGAAAATACCCAAATCATTGCTTTCTATCCGGATCAGCTCATCATTAAAAAGCTGGACAGCTACTATGCTTTCTCTGTGCTTGATAAGTCTGTTTCTGTTCTGAAAGACATTGTTTTCATTAAAGAGCAGGAACCGGATTTTTTCAATATTTTTAATGTGTATTCGAAACCGGTAGTCTGCAGAAACAACGATAATTTGTATGGAATAATTGATGAAAAAGGAAACAAAATTATTCCTTTTATCTATGATGACATCATTGTATTTGAAAATTCTGAAAATGAAATTGTCGTAAAGAAGAAAGATAAATATGGTGTCCTGAATTTTCAGAACGAGCCTTTGAAAGATATTATTTATGACAAGTACTACTGGCAGAAGGAAGTTTTGAAACTGGATAAAGATAAAAAAACGGATATTCTTTATTTTACAAGATTTAAAAACAGTGGAAGCCGTCTTTAGAATATGATAAAAAACATCGGAAAATTTTCACTAATTTGATGATTTGAAATGCATTGAATAACAATTTGTAATATCTTTGCAGACTGCTTAATTAGTATAAAATTAAATATGCTAAATTGCCGTTTTTTAAGACGGAAATATTTACTAAGAATATAATTATCAAGAGATATGATGAAACTATTAGAAGGAAAAGTAGCACTAATTACCGGAGCTACAAGAGGAATCGGAAAGAAAATTGCTGAGATGTACGCTGAACAGGGTGCAAAAGTAGCATTTACCTACGCCGGTTCTGTAGACAAAGCTCAAGCATTAGAGGCGGCTTTAAGTTCTGTAACCCAGATCAAAGGATATCAGTCTGATGCATCAGATTATGATGCAGCTCAAAAATTAATCGATGATGTAATGGAGGAGTTCGGAAAGATCGATATTCTGATCAACAATGCCGGAATCACCAGAGATAACCTGTTGTTGAGAATGTCTAAAGAAGACTGGGATCAGGTAATGAGAATCAACTTGGATTCTGTATTTAATCTTACAAAAGCGGTGATCAAACCGATGATGAAGGCCAAATCAGGATCTATTATCAATATGACTTCAGTAGTTGGGATCAGCGGAAATCCGGGACAGTCCAATTATGCAGCTTCCAAAGCCGGAGTGATAGGATTTACAAAATCTATTGCACTGGAACTGGGATCAAGAAATATAAGATGTAACGCGGTTGCTCCAGGATTTACCGAAACTGAAATGACAGCAGATCTGGATGAGAAGACCCTTCAGGCATGGAGAGACAGAATTCCGATGAAAAGGGCAGGACAGACAAAGGATGTTGCCAATGCCTGTATATTCTTAGGAAGTGAAATGGCTGCTTATATTACAGGACAAACTTTAAACGTAGACGGCGGAATGCTGACTTAATAAAAAACTAAAATGGGCTGTACATCATTTGTACAGCCCATTTTATTAGAAGAATTAAAATCTGCTCCATCTGCAAAATCTGCAAGACCCTATTTTAATCTTTAAAAATCTGATTTTCCTGCTCCTGAACCCTGATAAAAGTAGTTCTCTTTGACAGCTCTTTAAGTTTGGAAGCTCCCACATACGTACACGTAGAACGCACACCACCCAAAATATCCTTCACCGTCTCCGAAACAGGACCTTTATAAACAGCTTTTACGGTTTTCCCTTCTGAAGCACGGTATTCTGCCACTCCTCCTGAATGCTTATCCATGGCAGTTTTCGAGCTCATTCCATAAAACAAACGATATTTTTTTCCGTTTTCTTCAATGATCTCGCCGCCACTTTCATCATGACCGGCAAACATTCCGCCCAGCATTACAAAGTCTGCGCCTCCGCCAAAAGCTTTAGCCACATCTCCCGGCACTTTACAGCCTCCGTCTGCAATAATGTGCCCTCCAAGACCATGAGCAGCATCAGAGCACTCAATAATAGCAGAAAGCTGAGGATAGCCAACGCCGGTCTTCACTCTCGTGGTACATACCGAACCAGGCCCGATACCTACTTTGATGATGTCTGCTCCCACAAGAAGAAGCTCTTCCACCATTTCTCCTGTCACTACATTACCCGCCATGATGATCTTATCAGGAAAATTAGCCCTTGTCTTTTTTACAAATCCAACGAAATGCTCAGAATAACCATTTGCTACATCAATGCACAGAAACTCAATTTTTGGGTGCTTTTCGAGGATCAGTCTTAATTTTTCTTCATCCGCTTTTCCGGTACCGGTACTTAGAGCAATATACTGGTGAATGCTTTCCGGCTGGCTGCCCAGAAACTGGCTCCATTCTTCAGGAGTATAATGCTTATGAACGGCTGTAATGATCTTGTCTTTGGCCAGTTCTACCGCCATTTCAAAAGTTCCTACCGTATCCATATTGGCTGCAATCAGGGGAACACCTCTCCATTTCTTTTTAGTGTGCCTGAAGGTAAATTCTCTCTCCAGATCTACTTCTGAGCGGGATTTTAAAGTAGAGCGTTTGGGTCTGAACATAACGTCTTTAAAACCTAGTTTTATATCATTTTCTATACGCATTTGGTGAATTTATTTGTTGTTTAAAAAATTAAAATTAGTAATTTACCTTAAATATACTACTTTTGACAGGATGGATTTCCCTGTTACTTTTCAGATTTTCGGTAAAACAGTTCTTGCCCATCCGGTGTTTGAAACACTGGGGATTTTTTTGGGGATGCGCTTTTATTTTTATTTAAAAAGAAAATCAACTGAAAAACTGTCTTTCAACACTTCAGCAGCAGTTCTTATCGGGGCAACGGCAGGTGCTTTAATCGGTTCAAAACTCATCGGGAATCTTGAAAATCCCTGTACTTTATTTGAAAATTTTAATTTTAAAAGATTTTGGACCAATAATACCATTGTTGGCGGTCTAGCTTTCGGATTAATTGGAGTTGAATGGGCAAAAAAAATAGTTGGTCACAAAGAAAGTACCGGTGATCTCATTGTTTACCCTTTAATTTTAGCCATAATCATTGGCAGGATAGGCTGTTTTCTAACAGGAATTCATGAAGAAACTTACGGTTTACCCACCATTTCAATATTCGGAATGCATCTTGGTGACGAGTATTTAAGATATCCTGTTGCGCTTTATGAGATTGGTTTTCTGATTGTTCTGTGGATTTGTTTAAAAACCATTGAGAAAAAAAGAAAATATCCTTCAGGCTTTATTTTTCAGCTATTTATGCTCAGTTATTTTACATTCAGATTCTTTTTAGATTTTATTAAACCTAAAATTGACATTGTCGGAAATTTAGGAACAATTCAACTGGTCTGTCTTTCGGTGATTATTTATTACATTTATAAGATTAAAAACACACAAAATATTAAATTATGAAAATGCTGACACTTCTCGAAGTTGGTAATCTCGGTGGATTGGTTGTAATGATTATAGGAATAATCATCGTAATTGCTGTAGTAGCTTCATTATTTATAACGGTAATGGCAAAAATCATTTACGAATGGAATAATGATAAGAAATTTACAAAAAAACAGTTTTGGCAGACGATGCTCATTTCGTTGTTGATTTGTGGCCTGATAAGCGGTTTTGTTTGTGGAGGAATGTAAAAAATTGAAAATATGCCGGTAAGAAATTATACATACTACGATTATACAATCAGTCTTTGCCCCGAATGCCTGAAAAGGGTAGGAGCCAAGATTATTATTGAAGATGAAGCGGTTTTTATGACCAAAAGATGTCCTGATCACGGCTTTTTCAAGACCATGATTGCTTCGGATGTTCAGTACTATAAAAATATCAGAAATTACAACAAGGCCTCAGAAATGCCCGTTCATTTCGGAACTGATGTGGAATATGGCTGTCCTTACGATTGCGGATTGTGTGTAGATCATGAGCAGCACAGCTGCCTTTCCATTGTGGAGGTTACTGATCGGTGTAATCTGACGTGTCCGACCTGTTATGCGATGTCTTCGCCACATTATGGCAGTCACAGGAGCCTGGAGCAGATTGAAGCCATGTTTGATACCATTGTTAAAAACGAAGGAGAGCCGGATGTTGTGCAGATCAGTGGCGGCGAGCCGACGATTCATCCCGAGTTTTTTAAAATCATGGATATCGCCAAATCGAAACCGATTAAACATTTGATGCTCAACACCAATGGAATCCGTATTGCGAATGATCCCGGCTTTGCAGAAAAGCTGGCAACTTACGCTCCGGAATTTGAGATTTATCTTCAGTTTGATTCTTTTAAACCTGAAGTTCTGGAAGATTTCAGAGGAAAAGATTTGACGAATATCCGCATGAAAGCTTTGGAAAAACTAAATGAATTGAATCTTTCCACGACGTTGGTTATCGTTCTTCAGAAAGGGAAAAATATTGACGAGATCGGAAAATTGATTGATTTTGCTTTAAAACAGAAATGTGTCCGCGGGATTACCTTTCAGCCTGTTGAAGTAGCCGGAAGAAACAGGGAAGATTCTGCACACGAAAAAATTACTCTAACAGAAGTAAGGCAGGAAATTTTGAATCAGTTTCCGCTTCTGAATGGTGATGATATTATTCCCGTTCCGTGTAATCCTGATGCTTTGGCGATGGGTTATATTCTGAAGCTTGATGGGGAAACCATTCCTCTTACACGATATATCAATCCTGCTGATCTGCTGAATAATGAAACGAAAAATACCATCGTTTACGAACAGGATGCAGGATTGCAGATGCAGCTTTTAGACATTTTCAGCACCGGAATTTCTGTAGATAAGGTTCAGCCTAAAGTAAACCAGCTATTATGCTGTCTTCCGGAAGTTTCGGCTCCGAATTTAGACTATGACAATCTCTTCAGAATTATCATTATGAATTTTATGGATGCCCATGATTTTGATGTGCGTGCTATTAAAAAATCCTGTGTTCACATTGTCAATAAGGATTTAAAGATGATTCCTTTCGAGACAATGAATTTATTTTACAGAGATGATAAAATGAAATATCTTGAGGAATTGAGAAAAGAGGATAAGGTTCTTTTTTAAATGATCTTCCGGCAGATTTGTTCAGATATACTCAATTTTTTGTAAAATTCGTGAAATCTGTAGGAAAAAAGGGCGGAAATTATCTTTTCACGCCCCATAAGTTAATCGTTCCTCTATGCATAAAGCCAAGTTTTTCATACAACATTTTAGCTCCGGTATTGCTTTCTGCAACATGCAGGAAAGGTGTTTTACCATCTTCAAATATTTTCCCCGAGACAAAAGTCACCAATTGTTTGGCCAGACCTTTTCCCAGATGATCGGTGTCTGTGATCACAGCGCTTACCTCCGTCATGTCATTCATCTGCATTCTTTCGCCCGTTACTGCCACTAATTTACCTTCCTTAAAGATTCCGAAATAACGGCCTAATTCAGGCGTCCTTGCTTTAAAATAATAGGGATAGAACTTCATAGCAAATGCCAGAAGTTCCTCTTGGTTTTTTTCTTTCAGTTCAACAATTTCCTCGGTCAGATCAATCTTAACCGGGTTCTCCAGAATATACTGATCGCACACAAGCAGTGACAGGTCCGTTTTTAAATTTCCCAGATCAGGACGAGCTCCGAAAATCAGAAAATCATCACAGATCTTTGCATATTCGGTGATATCTTTTTCTCCTGAAACCTCTGCTGCACCTCCAAAAGAGGCTATTTCAGGATTATAAAATTTCGTGTCCCCAAAATTAAAGCAGAACTTTTTATGATATTCATTAAGTGAATGATAAACAGGATTGTCTAGCTTTTCATACATCAGTCAAAATTCATTACTTCCTCAAGAGTTTTCATGTATTCATACGCTGTAAGATCGAATTTTACAGGAACAATTGAAATATATCCGTTAGCCAGTGCCGTTTCATCAGCATCTTCAGAATCATCCATATTGTTGAAATACCCCGTTAACCAGTAATATTTCTTTCCGTGGGGATTCACTCTTTCGTCAAAGCTCTCCTCCCATTTGGCGTTGGCCTGTTTACAGACTTTTATGCCTTTTATTTCTCCTGCAGTTAGTTTCGGGATATTGACGTTCAGTACAATTCCTCTTGGCATCGGGTTTTCAAGAGTTCTTCTTACGATATTCTGGATGTATTCTTTGGCTTGCGTAAAATCAGCCTCCCAGCTGAAATCCATTAGTGAAAATCCGATTGCAGGAATTCCTTCCACACCTGCTTCTACAGCTGCAGACATTGTTCCGGAGTAGATCACATTGATCGAAGAATTGGCACCATGATTGATCCCTGAAACAACGATATCTGGTCTTCTTTTCAGGATCTTGTCAAGAGCCATTTTTACGCAGTCAACCGGTGTTCCGCTGCAAGAAAAATCTGTCTGCGGGCCATCAAGGGTAACTTCTTCGTAGCTTAATGTTGAATTGATTGTAATAGCGTGGCCTTTTCCACTTTGGGGAGAGTTAGGTGCAACAACAATAACGTCTCCGATTTCGTTCATAAATTGTATAAGGTTTCTGATACCGGGTGCTGTGATTCCATCATCATTAGTTACCAGAATAAGCGGTCTTTCCATAAGTCAGTTTAATTTTAGCAGATATATAGTGCGAATTGGTCCTGCTTAAATAGATATTTCAATCGTTTATAAAAAAGAATAATGATTTTTAATTTATTGTTCGTTTTTTACAGGAGCATTGAATAAAAAATTCACACGTATCAAATTTAGCTAAAGTTTTTCAGCAAAAAAAATTCATTCTTGTCAAAATTTACTTTTTACTGATACTTTTATAACTGTCTTGAAGTGGTTTTATAGCAATTGCCATTTATGGATACAAGAAAGAAATTCTTAAACTGGAGTCATAGAAAATTAGCATTAGAGTTTAATATAATACAAGATTCCCTTCGGGCTAAACCTGAAGGGAATAATCTGTAATTAAAAAGATTTTATCATCTATTTTTTGCTTGATCCACCAGGATTCCCAGGACCTCCAGAGCCTCCAGGATTTGTTACGCAAGATTTTGAAGAAACTGTTCTAGTACTTGCTAACCGGCAGCAAAGAAAATATTTTGTTACGACTTTATAAGTAACTGTACAAGATCCCTCTTGTTTAGTTTCATAAGAAACAGCATACCAACAACAGAATTTTTCTTCATTAGAATCTGTAAGTTTTTTCGTGTTTGCACTCATAAATGACGTACTGAAAGTTGCAAGTAATAGACCTGCCAAAATTGTTTTTTTCATCGTGAATTGAATTTAAAGATTAATAATTAAGTTTAAAATATTTTTGTACAAAAATTTTCTAATCTAATATAAAGCTACAGCCTGGAATCTTGTTCCTGGTGCATTACCTCCTTGCTCACATGATATGTATGGATGACATGTGCCTTCCAATGCGATCGTGTGGGTGCCCTTTGCCAGTTTTATAAAATAGCTGCCGGTATTATAGAAAACACCTATTGCTGCAGGTAGAGGAGTGGGCTCATCTGGATTTACATAATTGCTAATTGTATTCGTTGATCTTGTGACATCAACACCATTGACAACCAAATGGGTTCTAAGCATTCTAGTCCTTCCATTTTTTGAAGGTTCTATGGTATTATGTCCATAAACCTTATCAATAGGAACCGAAAAATTGATCTGTACCAGGGCTTCTTTTTCAAGGGTTATGCTCTGACTTTCAATGGGTTTAGGTACTCTAGGAGAATTTGCATCAGTAATGGCATCATCTATGTAAGCAACTCCCAAATTATTAAGATCAAATTTTACGTCATAAGATCGAGTGGCAGAAATTGCACTTTCTGGGACAGATTTTAAAACTCCTGTGGCATCTGCCACTACTATTTTATCCACACCGGAAACAAAAGTATTGGGAAGTAAGGTTCTTATACGGGCGGTCCCGTTTACGTCTAATGTGTTAGTTGGAGTATTTGTATTTATACCTATAACCCCTACCTGTGCAGGCAACAGTACTGAAGCTGCAATTGCTGCAACTATGAGATAATTTTTTTTCATTTTTCTAAAATTTAGATAATGTGTTATATTGAATTTTAAATTTGTGTTTTTTGAATGTTTAAATCATCAGGTATGAAATATATTTTGATTCTGTGTTGTGTTTGATTTCGCTAGAAATACGATTGCAGAATAAATATTTTATATGATCTCCAAAATGATCCTGTTTTTCAATACGAATTTGCTTCTTTATGTCTGTACTTCGATAAAAATTAGATATTACATAGATGTTACAGGCTTGTAACTAACAGATTTACAGATAGAAAATGAATTCCAAGTCATGAGTTGCAGTGGCTGTTTTATCATTGTTTGATGATTTATTAACCTCCAATATAGAAGATCAAGACAGATTAAGAGGTCAATAGCCTTCATATCAAGCATTAGATTAATTTTTATAATATAGGAACCGAAGTTTCCATAAAGCTATTCAATATCTATATAGAAACTGTAGCTAGCGATGAGGGTTTATGGATTTCAAAAACAGGAAACAGTTATTTGCTGATAGTATGTTTTATCTTTGATTCTCTTACTCAATCATTTTGCCGAAGATTGTAATATTTAAATGTTGTTTTTAATGTGATAACATATCTAATGAAAGCAAATAATAAGTACATTGCATCTCTTTTAACAAAAAAATTCAAAACTATCCGATAATTTATAAATAAGGTATTAAATTTGATAGTTTGTAACAGCGAATTAATTGCTGCTACTAATTGTAGTACATATTTTAAAAAAATTAATAAATAAAGACAGTTTATGTGGAAAAATTTCAAACTGAATAAATTTTTACTCCTAATTCCATTGACAAGTCTAATGTTTTGTTTCAACTCGCCAAAGAATGACGATGAAAAGATGCAGACGATTATGGTGAGCGTAAAGAATACACTTTCTTATTTACATTACAGCCCGAAACCAATCAATGATGCCTATTCCAAGGACGTTTATAAACATTATTTCGAACTGGTAGATCCTGCTAAAAGATATTTTCTGCAGTCGGATATGGACGAGTTCAGCAAGCATGAAGCAAAGCTGGACGATTATATAAGCCAGGGTGACCTGATATTCTACAAACTTACCATCGACAGACTTTACCAGAGAGTGGATGAGATAGATAAGATTACTCAGGATATCTTCAGCAAGCCCATTAATCTTGAAGAAGACGAATCATTGACTCTTGAGCCAAAGCTTAAAAAAGTACCTGTTAACAAGCAGGAACAGTATAACGAGTGGAGAAAGTATATCAAATACAATATCCTTCAGGAGATTGAGTCTATGAACAGTAAGGAAGAAGCTCAGAAAGAGAAGAAAGACTCTGTTCAGAAGTACAAGCTGAAAGATACAATTAAATACCAGCCGCTTAACCAGGATCAGAAGATCAAAAAAGCTACTGACGAAGTGAAAGACCTTGTAAAAGACACTTTCACAAGATTCAAAAAGAGAAAGAAAATGGATTGGTTTACCGTGTATATGAATGCCTATACCGAAGTATTCGATCCTCATACCAATTACTATTCTCCAAAAGATAAGGAAGATTTTGATACCCAGTTTACCGGGAAAGTGATCGGGATCGGGGCCCTTATTCAGGAGAAAAAAGGAAACCTTTTCCTGGGAGCGTTAACGATCGGTGC
Source organism: Chryseobacterium lathyri (assembly GCF_030812195.1). GTDB lineage: Bacteria > Bacteroidota > Bacteroidia > Flavobacteriales > Weeksellaceae > Chryseobacterium > Chryseobacterium lathyri_A. The sequence continues at coordinate 697,129 of NZ_JAUSSF010000002.1, read as the reverse complement.
GCCGGCCTGGAAGTCTAAACAGCTTTCTGAAGGTGACAAGATCTTAAAAGTAAAATCAAAACCGAAAGATGATGCCGTAAACGTAGTGGGAATGCTTTCCGATGAAGCCGTAAGACTTATCAGAGGGGAAAAAGGAACTCCGGTAACTTTAACGGTTCAAAAGAAAGACGGAACAATCAAAGATGTAACAATGATCCGTGAGGAAGTTGCTATTGAAGATACATTTGCAAGAAGTATTGTTGTAAACTCTCCGAACGGAAAGAAATACGGATTTATCAATCTTCCGAGCTTTAATGCTGATTTTGAGGATGCTAAAGGAAGAAATGCTTCTGACGATATCAAAAATGAGATCATTAAACTTAAAGGGCAGAACATTGAAGGAATTGTCCTTGATCTTAGAAATAACGGAGGAGGATCATTAACAGAAGTTGGCGATATTATGGGGCTTTTCATGGATGCAGGACCTTACGTACAGGTAAAAGACGGAAACGGAAAAATCCAGACCTTAAAGAATAAAAACGAAACTCCGATCTGGACAGGGCCGTTGGTAATTATGCAGAATGAGCTCTCAGCTTCGGCTTCAGAGATTCTTGCCGGTGTAATGCAGGATTATGGTAGAGCGATGATCATCGGTTCTCCGCAGTCTTTCGGAAAAGGAACTGTGCAGACCTTTGTGGACCTGAACAGGTTCTTAAATACCGAGGATGACTTCGGATCTTTAAAGCTGACAATCCAGAAATTCTATAAAATCACAGGAGAATCTACACAGAGAAAAGGAATTGTTTCCGATATCCAGATGAAAGATTTCTTTACCTATGCTGAAGTAGGAGAACGATATGATGATTTTGCTTTGGCTTGGGATAAAATTCCTGCGACTAATTTCCAGAAACTGAACTATTTCAATATTCAGGCTCTTGAAAAAGCAAGCGCAGACAGGATGGCTAAAAACAGCAACTATCAGCTTCTGCTTGAATCTGCACAATGGAGAGAAAAGCTGGATAAAGAAGAAAACATCACACTTAACATCAATAAGTTCAATGAACTGATGACGCAGAGAAAAGCTCAGATCGAGAAATTCAAAGCTTTAAGCAAATTTGAGAATGGTCTTAAGTTCACGATGTATCCGGCTGAAATGGAAAGAGAGAAAAAAGACGAGGCTTTCAAGAAAAAATCTGAAATGTGGATCAAAAATCTGAAAAAAGATCCATACTTACAGGAAGCAATGAATATCGTTTCCGATATGGGAAGCAAATCATAAACAAAAATCCGCTGATGAACATCAGCGGATTTTTTGATTGCAATAGAAAATTATTTAATCTCTACACATCCCACTCTTCCGCCTGCATTTCCTGTAGGCTGAGTATGGAAATCATCTGCTGCCGCATGTACGATAAGCCCTTTACCGATGATATTCTTAGATTCATCCGTGCAGCCCAGACACCATTTATCCGTTTTGAAAGTCAGGACAGCCTTTCCGGTCTGGTCAGCCGTTAAATTTCCTATATCTCCCATGTGGAAATGTTCAGCACCCCATTTTCCGTGGTCGTCCTTAGCTGGATTCCAGTGTCCTCCTGTAGACGTTCCATCGGCTGCAGAACAGTCACCTTTTTCATGGATATGTACTGCATGAATACCGGGAGTAAGATTCGTTACCTCAAGTTTCATGGTCACCTCTTCTCCTTTCTGGGTAAATTTTGCCGTTCCACCCGTCTGTGTTCCGCTCTTAGCGTTTACTGTGTACGTTTTTGTCGTGCAGCATGAAGCTGCTAAAAATGCACAACCTGCCAGCAATGCTATTGTTTGTCCTTTCATTTTTAAATGATTTAAAGTGATTTTAATGATAAATTTATAAAACATTTTCTGAAAGGCTTTATGATTTCAGTCCTTTTTTCCAAAACAGTATCCATCAGTTTCCCATTCGGAAGCCAAAGTATGCCTTTCAGTAAAATTTATTTTAAAGAAAGGCATTCTCCGTGTTATTTTTGATCCGAAATTTAACTCCATGAAAACACAAGGAAATAAACTATTACTTTTAATTGTTTTTCTATCCTTTATTGCAGGATATGCACAGGTCAGGATCTCAGGAAAGATCACTTTTAAAAATAAGGGTGTCAGTGAAATCAACATTACATTGAAAGACACTTATGACGGTGCCACCACTGATGCTCAGGGAAACTTTTCCTTTGAAACATCAGAAAAAGGAAATCATATTCTGACATTTACCCATCCGAAATATCAGGATGTAGAAAAATCGGTTGTAATTGACAATCAGGATATTTCCGTCAATGCAGAGCTTAAAGAACAAATCAGTGAGATTGATGCGGTGGTCGTTTCCGCAGGGTCCATAGAAGCTAGTGATAAAAAAAGAGCTACAGCGCTGCTTACACCTATTGATATTTATACTACAGCAGGAGCAGACGGACAGATCTCTTCAGCCCTGAATTATCTTCCCGGTGTTCAGAAAGTAGGAGAAACGGAAGGCCTTTTCATCCGTGGAGGTACGGGAACAGAATCCAAGATCTTTATGGATGGAAGCCTGATCAACAATTATTTCTCCAGTTCAGTTCCCGGAATTGCAGGAAGGGACCGTTTCAACACGTCACTTTTTAAAGGAAACGTTTTTTCAAGCGGAGGATATTCTGCATTATACGGCCAGGCTCTTTCAGGAGCCTTGATGTTGGAAAGTGTGGACCTCCCGGATCAAAGTTCCTATGATTTTGGAATTTCACCCATCTTTTTAAGTGTTGGATTCCAGAAGCTTGGCGCAGATAAAAACCACTCTTTCGGTGCCACTTTGGGATATTCGCTTTTAAGCGTTATGCAGGAGGTTTTTAATTTCAATACAGACTTTATTGATGCTCCGCAGGGGCTGAATGGCGATTTTAATTTCAGAATTAAAACAAAATCAGGAGGATTTCTAAAATATTATGGAATGTACGATTCCAATAAAATGGGTGTAAGAACAGAAAGCCTGGAACCGGAATATGATTTTGCACTTGTAAGGCTTAAGGGAAAAAACACCTACCATAATCTGTCCTTCAGACAGAAATTCGGGAAATATCTTTTAAACGCAGGAACTTCTTATTCCTACAACAGATCCGACCTTAATTTTTCTACGGAAACTGATGAAACAGAATCTGGAAGGTCTAAACTTTTAACGGATGGAAATTACATAAATTTCAAAGCTGTCCTGGAAAGGAAAATCAATAAAATCAGTGCAATAAGAGCAGGATTTGAACTGAATAATACAAGTGAAAAACTGAATTTCGGAGAAGTAGATAAAAACTATAAAGACCTTATCTCTGCTGTTTTTGCAGAAACAGATTTGGGATTCAGTAATGCGTTGTCGGCGAAAATAGGAGTAAGGGCAGAAAATTCTTCTTATTTAGGAAAAAGTAATATTGCACCGCGTTTTGCCCTGGCTTACCGTCTGGCAAAAGACTGGACGACTTCCTTTGCGTACGGACTATTTTATCAGAATCCCGAAAGTAAATATATCAACTGGCCCGCAGATCTTGATTTTCAGAAGTCACAGCATTATATTTTTCAGGTTCAGAGAGCCTCAGATGGAAGAAGCCTACGTTTTGAGGCATTCTATAAAAAGTATGATCAGTTAATTAAAACATTTAACATTACGCCGGATAAAGAACAGAATCAGCAGGTACAGACGGCTTTGAACAACAATGGTTTCGGATATGCAAAAGGGCTGGAACTTTTCTGGAGAGATAAGAAAACCTTTGAAAATATCGATTACTGGATCAGCTATTCATTTCTTGATTCAAAGAGAGATTTTATCAATTATCCGGTGAGCCTGAAGCCCAATTTTGCTTCTGCACATACTTTTTCTGCTGTGGCCAAAAGATTTATTCCGGAATGGAAACTGGGCGTCAATATATCTTATACCTATTCCAAAGGCCGGCCCTATTATGATATTGCCACGAAAGATGAGAATGGCAGCGCGATCAATTATATAAGGAATGAGGGAAGGTTGAAAGACTATAATGCACTTAACATCAGCTTTAATTATCTTCCGAACCTGGGAAAAAAAGATGCCAAAGCCTTTACTGTGTTTGTACTGAGTGTTTCCAATGTTTTAGGATCTAAAAATGTTTATGGGTACAATTTCTCATTGGATGGTGCCAGAAGCTCATCAGTAGTGCCACCGGTCAATACCTTTGTGTTTATAGGCGCTTTCATCAGTTTTGGAGTGGACAGAACACAAGATGCAATCAATAATAATTTATAAAATAACAGCAACGGATATTATGATGACTACAAAATACATAACTTCGGAAATATAATTAACTAACTTAAAAAATTGATATAATGAAAAAATACCTATTAAGCTTTGCTTTAGCTTTTATGAGCTTAACAGCTTTTGCACAGGCAGATTATGAGAAAATAATGGCTGAAAAGATTGCGAAAACAGAAACATGTAAAACACCTGAAGAGTTCCAGGCTCTGGCGAATGATTTCCAGAGGATCGGCAGCAAAGAAAGCTCAAAATGGCTTCCACCATATTATGCCGCATTCTCCCAGATTCAAAAAGGAAGGCTGATGATGAGAAACGGAAATATGCAGGAGCTGGATGAAACAGCAGCTCAGGCCGATAAATACCTGGCAAGCGCTCAAAATCTTGCAGGAGCAGATAATGCGGAGATCCATTTGTTGAGAAAAATGGCAGCTTCCCTAAGAATGATGGTCAACCCCGCTCAGCGTTATATGACAGATGGTGCTAAAGCTGCTGAGGAGCTTGGTATTGCAGAGAAGCTTGATCCTTCCAACCCAAGGATAGCGCTTATCAAGGCAGAAGACGTCTATTTTACCCCTGAACAATATGGTGGAAGTAAAAGCAAAGGACTGGAATTGTTTAAAGAAGCCATTACAAAATTTAATGCCTACAAACCTAAAACAGCCTTAGATCCGAACTGGGGCAGGGCAGAAGCTGAATATTTCATCAATATGCCGGCAAAATAATAAAGAAAATAAGACCTTCCGTGAGGAAGGTTTTTTTATTCCGTTCGGAAAGGAAAATCGGCCTTTCAGTAAAAAATAATTTTCGATACCTTTATTAAAGACTAATTTTGAGCCAAGAAAAAGGGTCATGAAACGTAAAGGATTTATAATTTTATTTTGGGTATCGTTGGCAACAGCGCTATTTTTCTTCTTGGTTTTCACAAAAGAGAGGACTTTTTACAATTTTTTGATTACGCTGCTGATCTCTACGATGTATTCTTTTTTTCTTGGATTTGGAAATGCTTTTATTAACGATTTTCTCAATAAAAAGTTTCCATGGTCAGAAACAACAAGAACGAGAGCTATTTTAAGTATTGTTTCCATTATTATCGGAAACTTTATGCTCGTATATTTTTGTAATTATATCAATTATGTCGTGATTCAGAAAGTGGCCACAGCAGAAACCTTTTTTTCTAAGGAATATGCCACAACAAACTGGTTCATGATCAATATTGCCCTTCTGATTTCTGCATTTCTTCATGCAAAAAGCTTCATGGAGGAGCTTAAGAAAACATCCAGGAAAGAAGTGGTAGAACAAAAGCTTATCGCAAAATCTGCCAATGCACAGTTTGAAAGCTTGAAAAATCAGCTGGACCCACATTTTCTATTTAATTCTTTAAATGTTTTGAGCTCCCTGATCGATGAAAATCCAGCTCAGGCACAAAAGTTTACGGCCTCAATGTCAAAGATTTACCGCTATGTGCTGGAACAGAAAGACAAAGAACTGGTAACGGTAGAAGACGAGATCGAATTCGCAAAAACCTATTGTGACCTTTTAAAAACAAGATTTGAAGACAGCGTAGACTTTATTTTTGATGTTAAAAAGGAAGATTACAGGAGGTATGTTGTACCGCTTTCACTTCAGCTTTTGCTCGAAAACTGCATCAAACACAATTTTGCGACCTCTTCAAAGCCTCTGGTCATTAAAATATTTTCGGATAATGATACCTTATGCATAGAAAATAATCTTCAGGCAAGAGAGCAGATGAAAGAAAGCGCGGGGATTGGCTTGGCTAATATTGTTCAGCGGTATGCCCTTCTTACCAAGAAGAATGTTTTCATTGAAAAATCAGAGGATTATTTTAAAGTAAAAGTTCCGATACTATCCAATAAGCCAAATAATATCAGTATAAAAGCTGGCAATGAAAACGAATCCTATGAAAAAGCCAAAAAACGCGTAAAAGATTTAAAAAGCTTCTATGGAAATCTTATTTCCTACTGCACAATCATCCCCTTTTTAATCATTTTGAACCTTATTGTTTCTCCTAAAAATCTTTGGTTCTATTTCCCAATGTTAGGATGGGGAATTGGTGTGGTTTCCCACGCATTTCAGGTTTTTGGGGTTGGAGAATCATGGAAAGAAAGGAAAATCCGGGAAATTATGGATAAACAAAAAAATAGAAATAATGGAAACCTACGATGAAAATGATATCCGGTACCAGCAGGCCAAAAGGCAGGTTGAAAGATTAAGAGGATTTTATGGGCATTTATTCTCGTATATTGCAGTAAATGCTGTGATTGTCCTTTATAATTATAGCCAGTTGGAACCCGGTGAAAGTTATTTTCAGTTCAAAAATTTCTTCACGGCAACATTTTGGGGAATTGGGCTGGTAGCTCATGCTATTGTCACTTTTTTACCCAATATCAGCTTCGTTAAGAATTGGGAAGAAAAGAAAATCAGGAAACTGATGGAGAAAAGAAGAGCTGAAAAATTCTGAAAGTGAAGTTTAAATTTACTTTTCATCTTAATCTTAATCTTAATCTTAATCTTAATCTGGAAATATGCATGTACTACAAGTTTTGTTTACGATTTCAATGGTTGCCTGGTTTCTTACGGAGATTCTTTATAAAAACATTTTGAAATCCGGCAAAGAAGACAAGAAAGACAAAGATAAATCTACACTGAATATCTTATGGATGGCTATTCCATTTTCCATTGCAGCTTCAGTGACAGTATCTTATATGACAGAATTTCCAATCACTGAAGGAGTCTGGGTTTTATATGCAGGGGAAGCATTTATTCTCCTAGGAATTATATTCAGATTTATAATTATCAGATCCTTAGGGAGATACTTTACAGTGGATGTGACTATAAAGCAAGATCATAAAATTAAAAAAGAAGGTTTCTATAAATACCTGAGACATCCGTCGTATGCATTTTCTCTTTTAACTTCTTTAGGATTAGGTCTTTATCTTAATAACTGGGCTTCATTGGTTCTGGCTTTCCTGCCGCCATTTATAGCTTTCACTTACCGTATCAAAATTGAAGAGCAGGCTCTGATAGAACAGTTCGGAGAGGAATATATAGAATACCGGAAAAAGACCAAAAAGCTCATCCCTTTTATTTACTGATCCTCCTTTTCATTAAATATAATCATCTGTAAAATCTGTAGGATGCGGGAACTTACAGCTAAGCTAACCTTTTTACGATTCAGAAAGCATATTCTACGGTTCAGTCATATAAAATTGATCGGAATTCTATTTCTGACCTATCTTTGATTCAACAAAAAACAAATTTACCTTTTAAAATAAAGATTATGGAAACATTAGGTTATACAAAAGAAACACTGGCTTATGAAAAAGCAGTAAAAAGAGTAAAAGAACTGAAAGGATTCTACGGAAATCTTACTTCATACTGTTTGGTTATTCCTTTCCTGCTCGTATTGAATTTGCTTACATCTCCAGAGCATTTATGGTTCTACTGGCCAATGTTGGGATGGGGAATCGGAATTTTAGCACATGCAGTGAACGTTTTCGGAATCGGAAAAGAATGGGAAGAAAAAAAGATCAAAGAATTGATGGATCAGGACGCGAAGAACATAAAAACATTATAATTTAACCAGAAAATTTAACGATCATGGATTACGATAGTGCATACGAAAGAGTCACCCAACTAAAGAAATTTTACAAAAGCCTTCTTTGGTTTGGGATCGTAGCCGGAATTATATTTTTTGATGATGTTTTTGAAAAAGGAAAAATTGATTTTTCTTTATTCAACGGATCTGTTATTCTGGTTATATGGGGCATTGTTTTGACTGTAAAAGCTGTAAAGCTGTTCCTTTTAGATACAGAATGGGAAGGGGATATCATAGAAAAAGAGATGAGGAAAAGCAAAAGAGCATAGAATTTTTAAACTGTATTTTTTTCTCTAATTTTATTCTTTATTAAAAAACCATAACTCAATGATAAAGACGGTCATTATCGAAGATGAAAAACCTGCTTTAAGGAAACTGGAAAGAATGCTGAGTAATTTCCCTGAAATAGAGATTATTGGTAAAATAGAATCGGTAGAAGAAGGAATTGCTTGGTTTTCTGAAAATGAACATCCGCAGCTGATCTTTTCAGATATTGTTCTTGGCGACGGCTTATCTTTCGATATTTTTGAAAAAATGCCCACCAAAGGCTTTATCATTTATACCACAGCTTTTGATCAGTATACTCTGAAAGCATTTAAGCTGAACAGCATTGATTATCTTTTAAAGCCTATTTTAGAAGAAGACCTTTTGGGAGCAGTAGAAAAATTCAAATCATTTATCCCGGCAAGCAATACTACTGGTTCTGAAGATATCAAACAGCTGATCAGGAAAGAAAAATCTACACTTTCCAGGGTTTTGGTGAAAATAGGGTATAATCTGAAAATAGTCCAGGCACAGGAAATAAGCTGCTTTTTCAGTGAAAATAAGATTGTCTACCTTCAGACCGGAGAACGCGCTTATCCGTCAGATTTCACCCTGGATGAGCTGGAAGATATTCTGGAAGAAAAGAAGTTTTTCCGGGTAAACAGGCAGTTTATCATCAATTCAGATTATATAAAAAATATCCATACATCACCGTATTACAAGGTTGATATGGAGTTTCAGCCACAGGAAGAGATCACGGTCAGCCGTGACAGGGTAAAAGATTTTAAGGAATGGCTGGTAGGGTAGATTATTAGATACTAGATTTCAGACATCAGACATCAGACATCAGGCTGGGAGTAAGGTTAAGGCCAAGACTGGAATATTTTAATTTTAAACCCAGAACCTTAAATTCTCTTTACCCTAAAATCCTCAAGCTATCAAACGAAATGTAACTACCTGTAATCTATCCTATTAGATTCGGTGTCTTCAAGTTGTTGTATAATAGATTTGGGAATTTCATCACTGTCAATCGGAAAGCTGATAGAGTCGGAAATAAATGTCTTTCGGTCTGCTTTCTGAAATATCTCGAACAGGGCTATCGGCTCTTGATTAAAACTGATACATGTACTTATAAAATGAACCTCATGGAGCTTATATTCTGGATTTTTGAGCTTTTCCTTAATATCTTTTATCCTTGAGATAAAATGTCGCTGGCGGATGAACGTATTGCTGTTCATAATAATGAATATGTAATCAGAATAGGCCGTCACTTTTCCGAAATATTTATGGTGGTCGCCGCCGCTTCTTTCGATGAAATATTCGCCGGTGGTTTCAGACTTATAGATCTCCATAGCGGACCGCCATATACGCTCTTCCCGAGCCTGAAGAGGATTCTCCGGGAGGTTTCTGTTGTAAGAATACCAGCAGCCAACCAAACGGTCCAGCAAAGCCGCATTCTGATTCACATTATTCATATCAATCCTGAGGCTATTGAAATTGAATGCTTCAGTATTGGAATTTATAAAATCAATGTAATTGGAATAGCCTAAAACCTTAACGATCTGGCTTAGTTTAGCAAGATTTGGCCTGCTTAGAACTGCATTGTTATTTTGCTGGTATTTCTTTAGTTTGTTGATAATCAGATGCTCATAGAGGTAATTGGACCCCAGGAGATCTGGGTCTTTTTTGATTTCTTTTTCAGAATAATCACCGATGATCAGGTCATTAAGCTCTGCGCTGATGTATGACCATTCGGTTTTCGTCACATCTGCCCAATGATTTTTCTTTAAAAAATGCAGGCTTAAAAAATTCATTAATTTCTCAAGATGTAGTATATCTTCCTTTTTCATCAGCTTTAGTCTTAAATATTAATATACAAGATAAATTCCAATTTATAAGACTAATATAAGATTTTTATACGTTTAAATAAGATTTTTGAAAGACTTTTATATTCTAAAATCAAATGATATTTGAGTAGAAAAACAAAAGTTAACACAATGAAAACAACAATCTTATTAAAAGACGAAATCCTTTGGAACAGGATCCAGGGTTTTTCATTAGATGCTTCAGATGCTGATTTTCCTTTTTCAAAAAAACTGGCCAAAGAAGAACGATGGACATTAGATTTTACTCAAAAAGCCATTCAGGAGTATAAAAAATTTGTTTATCTCTGCTGTATCCTTCCTGATGGAGCCTCTCCAAGCGAAACGGTAGACAAAGTATGGCACATGCATTTAATTTATACTCAAAATTACTGGGAAGATTTTTGCCCGAATATTTTAAAGAGAAAACTCCATCATCATCCTTCTAAAGGAGGTTCTAATGAAAATACAAAACACAGGAACTGGTTTTCAGATACCTTGAAAAGCTATCAGGAGATTTTTCATCAGGAAGCTCCTAGGGATATCTGGCATGAAAAAGAAAAAAGCGGGGTCAGGACAATCTGGCTGAGGAGGTTAAGAATTATCCCTTTATTGATTGCCCTTTTTATGCTGTCGTCCTGTCTGGGAGAAGTTATAGGGACATTAACATTGGTTGCATTACCGATCATTGGCTTTTTTATTTTCTTTCATATTGTCGGTGCATTTCAGGCTAGCAGCGAAAATGTTGTCGTTAAAAAGAAAGATGACAAAAGCATAGACGGAAGTGGTGATGGAGGCGGCTCCAGCTGTAACGGCGATGGAGGGGGAAGTGGGTGTAGCAGTGGCTGCGGAGGAGGTTGTGGTGGTTGCGGAGGAGGATGTGGCGGTTAAAAAAAAGGAACTATGAAAAAGATAATCATTCACTTAATACCGGTATTCATAAGTATTACAGGACTGGCGTTATATTGCCATACATTCAATCCCATTATTGTAAGAGGACCGGAATTTTTAAAATTCTATTTTACCCTGACCATAGGGTTTTATCTCTCTGTTTACTGTTTAAAATTCTTCAGAGAGAATCTTTCTAAGATCACTTTTTACTTCATGATCTTTATTTTTCTCCTGGGTGTTATCAAATTAATCAAAGGAGTGATTTTAGAACGTCCGGTAGGAATTTTATTCAGTATTCTGGTAGCGGAAATTATTGTCAATATGATTTTTATATCAACTGAATTCAAGGATAAAATTAAGTATTAAAAATTAACAGACCAATAAAAAAGAAAACCCGAAACAATAAATGCTTCGGGATTTATAAGTATCATTAAGATAATTTAATTGTCTTGTTCTTCCTTTGTCGGTTTGTAGCCGTATTTGCGTACCATCACATAAGTGATCACTGCAAGAATAAGAGTGGCAGCAATATTTGAAGCTTCCGTATGTACAATCATCTGATAAAGATTATACCCAAAAACGGCACTTACAACAGGGATTAAAAGTAGATTGACAAAAGCATACTGATTTTTTGAAGTCGTTTTCATAGTGATATTTTTTATTGTTATTTACTGAGTAAGTCTAACAATCCAAAATTCGTTACAGAAAATTTTCAATTTTTTTTCTTTAGGCAATAACACCGCTTCCAATAAGCTCCTCACCAATATACCAGGCTGCAAACTGGCCTTCTGCAATCGCTGACTGAGGCACTTCAAATTCAATATAAGCTGCATTTTCAAACTGATAAAGAGCCGCTTTCTGTAAAGACTGCCTGTACCTGAATCTTGCCATTACTTCCATAGATTCTCCATTTTCAAGCCTCATATCCTCACGAACCCAATGCAGTTCCGAATTGTTAATTTTTAATGCTTTTTTGTGCAGTCCCGGAGAACTGTGACCTTCTCCCACAAAAATAATATTGTTTTCCATGTCTCTGGAGATGATAAAACAGCTCTCTTTATGCCCGCCGATACCAAGCCCCCGGCTTTGCCCGATCGTGAAAAATTGAGCACCTTGATGCTTTCCGATTACTTTTCCGTCGGACTTTTTATAATTGATTTTCCTGGATAGAAATTCCAGCTCTTCTTCCTTCGAAGAAAATTGAGGTTTTTCTACCGAAAACAAAGGGGAATCCTTGAAGATTTCTACGATTTCTCCTTCTTTAGGAACCAGCTGCTGCTGTAAAAACTGGGGAAGACTTACCTTTCCGATAAAGCATAATCCCTGGGAATCTTTTTTGTCAGCAGTTACAAGACCGATCTCTTTGGCAATTTCCCTTACCTGAGGCTTGGTAAGCTCTCCAATAGGGAACAGCGCTTTTGACAGCTGATCCTGGCTCAGCTGACAAAGGAAATAGGACTGGTCTTTATTATTATCCTTTCCGGCTAAAAGATGGAAGATTTCCTTTCCGTTTTCATCAAAAGTGGAATTCACCTGTGCGTAATGCCCTGTAGCCACTTTATCAGCGCCTAAAGACATTGCCGTCTTCATGAAAACATCAAATTTGACTTCCCTGTTGCAGAGAACATCCGGGTTCGGGGTTCTTCCTTTCTGGTATTCATCAAACATATAGTCAACGATACGCTCTTTGTAAAGCTCGCTCATATCGATCACCTGAAAAGGAATCCCCAGCTTCTGGGCAACCATCAGGGCATCATTACTGTCTTCAATCCACGGACATTCATCCTCCAGCGTTACTGAAGCATCATTCCAGTTTCTCATAAACAAAGCCACAACTTCATGACCTTGCTGCTGCAGCAAATACGCTGTAACACTGGAGTCTACACCTCCAGACAATCCTACTACTACTTTCATTTTATTTCAATTTTACGGAACTCTTAACGGGAGCCCTTAGTTTGACCCGGCAAAAATACAATTAAAAAGATTCGCAAAAAAACCATAATTTTAAACATTGATAAAAACGATATTAATATGAAAAAATTTATTATTCCCATAATGCTGATGGTTTCAGGATCTATATTTTCCCAGATTACCACCAGCACACCCGTCGCAGAAACCAACCGCTGGACCTTCGGTGGAGGAATAGGGCTGGGATTTGGCAGCAACAGTTCATTTTATCTTCAGGCTTCTCCCAGAATAGGTTACAGAATTACTGATGATCTTGAAGGCGGAGTAGTGGGGAGTGTTTCCTGGCAGACTTCTGATTATTATAAATCCACGATGTTCGGAGTAGGGCCTTTTGCCAATTATTACTTTGCCAGATCATTTTATGTCGGAGCCAATCTTCAACATTATTTCATCAATTATAAAGACAAATTTTACGACTACAAAGTGAATGAGCAGGAAACAGCCCTATATCTTGGTGGCGGTTATATGCAGAGAATAGGAGGGAACTCTTTTATGCAGCTTGGAGTAATGTATAATGTGTTGTGGAAAGAGAATTCGAGTGTTTTCTCTAGCGGTCTTGTCCCAAGTATAGGCTTCGTAGTAGGACTTTAATCTTTGTTTTATAAGCATTGTTTTTACAATATTTTCTAATCACAGACTTCACGGATTTGCACAAAGTACTTAAAGAGCATACATTTCGATAGCCATTAGGCAGGATCTGTGCAAATCCGTGAAATCTGTGGTTAAAATAAAGAGGGCGTCACGAATTATTAATAGAAAAGGCTTTAGCCAAACATATAAAAAAAGCACCGGATTTTCCGGTGCTTTCAATATAATAATGTTAATCAATTACGATTGAGAAGATTTTTCAGTCGTTTTTTTTGCTTTAGGAGCCTTTCCGATTAATGCATCTTTTGTATCATTAAGATCCAGGATCACTGTTTCTCCTTCAGATAATTGCTTGTTTACCAGCATTTCTGCTAATAAATCTTCAATATATTTCTGGATAGCACGTTTCAAAGGTCTTGCTCCAAAGTCTTTATCCCATCCTTTTTCAGAGATAAAGTCTTTCGCTTCTTCAGTTAACTCAACTTTATAGCCTAATTTTTCAAGTCGGCCATATAATTTGTTCAGTTCGATATCAATAATTCTTTTAATATCATCCTGTACAAGAGAGTTGAAGATCACAATGTCATCAATTCTGTTTAAGAATTCCGGAGCAAATGCTTTCTTAAGTGCATTTTCAATCGTACTTCTTGCTCTTGAATCTGTACTTGTTTTCTTGGCTGAAGTTCCGAATCCTACACCGTCTCCGAAATCTTTAAGATCCCTTGTTCCGATGTTTGAAGTAAGGATAATGATCGTATTTCTAAAGTCGATTTTTCTTCCTAAACTGTCTGTAACATGACCTTCATCCAGAATCTGTAAGAGAATATTGAACACATCAGGGTGGGCTTTTTCAATCTCATCCAGAAGAACCACAGCATAAGGCTTTCTTCTCACGGCTTCAGTCAGCTGTCCGCCCTCTTCATATCCAACGTATCCCGGAGGCGCACCAACCAATCTTGAAACCGCAAATTTTTCCATGTATTCACTCATGTCGATTCGGATCAGTGATTCATCAGATTCGAAAAGCTCTCTTGCCATTACTTTGGCAAGCTCGGTTTTACCAACCCCGGTGGTACCAAGGAAAATAAAAGTACCGATAGGGCGGTTCGGATCTTTAAGGCCGGCTCTGTTTCTCTGAATTGCTTTCACAACCTTCTTCACGGCATCTTCCTGACCGATTACTTTTCCGTTCAGCTTTTCATCCATCTGAGCTAATTTGTCAAGCTCATTTTTACCGACTTTCGTTACCGGAACACCACTCATCATAGAAACCACTTCTGCTACATTTTCTTCCGTTACGGTTTCTTTTTTCTCCTTTACATCTTTATCCCATTTCTCCTGAGCTGCATTCAGCTCCATCTGAAGGCGCTCCTCTTCATCTTTAAGCTTTCTGGCCTCAAGATAATCCTGGGCTTTCACTGCTTTCTGCTTCATTTCTTTGATATCCTCGATTTTCTTCTCGAAATCAATAATTTCGGTAGGAACTTTCATGTTTTTGATATAAACACGTGAACCTGCTTCGTCCATAGCATCAATAGCTTTATCCGGTAAGAAACGGTCTGTAATATATCTTGATGTCAAATTGACACACGCCAGAATTGCTTCAGGAGTATACACTACATTATGGTGCTCTTCGTATTTATCTTTGATCTGATTCAGAATCTGAATGGTCTCATCAATGGAAGTAGGCTCTACCATTACTTTCTGGAATCTTCTCTCCAATGCGCCGTCTTTCTCTATGTACTGACGGTACTCATCGAGAGTTGTAGCCCCGATGCATTGAATTTCGCCCCTTGCCAAAGCCGGTTTAAACATATTGGATGCATCTAAACTTCCTGTGGAGCTTCCCGCACCAACAATAGTGTGAAGCTCATCAATGAATAGGATCACATCTCTGTTCTTTTCCAGCTCAGTCATAATGGCCTTCATTCTTTCTTCAAATTGACCACGGTATTTTGTTCCGGCCACTAAACTTGCCAGATCCAAAGTGATCACACGCTTTCCGTAAAGTACCCTGGAGACTTTTTTCTGTTGAATTCTTAAAGCTAGCCCTTCCGCAATCGCTGATTTACCAACTCCTGGTTCCCCGATAAGAAGCGGGTTGTTTTTCTTTCTACGCGATAAGATCTGAGAAACTCGTTCAATTTCTTTTTCACGGCCGATTACCGGGTCTAGTTTTCCATCTCTAGCCAAAGAAGTTAAGTCCCTGCCGAAGTTATCCAGTGTAGGAGTTTTGCTTTTTGCAGAGCCTAAATTTCCTGAAGGCTTTCTCATTTGCTCAAATTCCTCTCTGTCATCATCATCATCATAAGCACTCATTTGCGGTGCCTGTCCGGAATTTTTAAGCATCGTCTGGTATTCTCTTGAAACTCCTTCATAGTCGATGTCATAAGCTCCCAGAATATTTGAAGTAGGGTCCTCATATTTGTAAAGAATGCCTAAAAGCAGATGAACGGTATTAATTTCATTGCTTTTATATTGCCTGCATTCCAGCTCAGCACGTTTGATCGCATGATCTGCCATCTTAGTGAAAGAAATATTAGTAACCTCCTCAGAAATAGGATTAAGACTTGCTGTATTTAGAGTTTCAATTTTTCTTCTGATTTGTGTTAAATCCGCATTAAGGTTTTGAAGGATTTCTTTTGCAGAGTTTTCTGTTTTTATAATACCTAAAAGTAGATGTTCTGTATTAAGAAATTCACTTTTGAGCCTTTTCGCTTCGCTCTTGCTTTGTTTGAACACTTGGCTCAAACCTTGTGAAAACTTATAATCCATAATATATCTCATTAGAATAATGGCAGCGGTGCCATTTATTCATTATCTAAATTACAAATATTTTACCAAAAATCAATTAATGACTTTATGGCAGAAAAAATTTTATTATCTTATTGAAAATGATTAAGTTTGTTATCCTTTAAAAATTCCCCATGAATCCCGAAATTACTACATATATTGGTTATTCTGCATCCATTTTTATAGTACTGAGCTTTATATTAAAAGATGTAAGAAAAATCAGAATAGTCAATATGATAGGCTGTATCTGCTTTGTCATTTATGGTATCTTCAATGGAATGCTTTGGCCGGTTATTATCCCAAATGGGCTGATCTGCTTTATTCAGGTTTATCATTTACTGGCCGGAAATAAAAAGTAATGAAGAAAAAAGTAATTACTTCTGCCTTCAGTAATCTGTATACAGATCAGCGAATAGAAAAGGTGTGCAGGACCTTATGTGAGAACGGTTACCAGATAGAATTGATAGGGAATGACTGGAATGGAGCGGAACAAATGGAGCGGCCTTATCCGTTTTCAAGGATACATTTATCTTCCACAAGTTTAAAAACAGCTTACTTCGAATTTAACTGGAAACTGTATCATCAATTAAAGAAAAAAGCCGATCATAGTACGATTCTTTATGCCAACGATGTTGATGCGCTGCTGTCAAATTATCTTATTGCTAAAAAATTAAATATCCCATTGGTTTTTGACAGCCATGAAATTTTTTCAGAAATGCCTGCAATTCAGGGCAAAATGTCACAAAAAATCTGGAGATATCTGGAAAAGAAAGTCATTCCTAAACTTAATTTTATGATTACGGCCAGTGAAAGCTATGCCAAATGGTTTCAAAAAAAGTACGGGGCAGATCCGGTAGTCATCCAAAATGCGCCCAAACGACAGGACTTTGTCATAAAAATTCCTGAAAATAACCCTAAAATATTTTTATATCAGGGATCCATTAATCCCTTTCGGGGTATTGATAAGGCTATTCTGGCGATGCATCATCTTGATGGTGTGGTTTTTAAAATAGCAGGTGACGGACCGAGAAAGAAAGAATATGAAGATCTCGTCAGTAAAGAAAAACTTGAACATAAAGTCCAGTTTTTAGGAAAATTAAAACCGGAAGACCTGAGAAAAATAACGGTAACGGCTGATGTAGGGATGAGTATCGAAGAAAATGGAGGCGAAAGTTACTTTTATTCACTTCCGAACAAGGTTTTAGACTGTATTCAAGCCCGCGTTCCATTAGTGCTGGCGGATCTCCCCGAAATGCAGAATATTAAAAAGCAGTTTGATGTAGGAGAAATTATTAAAGACCATCAGCCAGAAAATATTGCCGCTGCAGTAAGAAAAATCCTTCATAAAGGAAGAGGAAGCTATCAGGATGAGCTTGAAAAGGCTTCTAAGGTATTTTGCTGGGAAAATGAAGAGATAAAACTGTTGAAAGTTTTTGAAAAAGCATCAAAATAAATAATCTTTATAAAAAATGGTATCTTTGCATTAAAAATTTGTTAAAAAAAATGACCATTAAAGAAAAACAGCAGGAAATCATTGAAGAGTTTGCGTTTCTTGATGACTGGGAACAAAAGTATGAGTATATTATTGATCTTGGAAAAGAATTGAAAGGACTTCCCGAAGACCGCAAAACTGATGATAATTTAATCAAAGGATGCCAGAGTAAGGTATGGATTGATGCTGAATTTAAAGATGGTAAGCTTTTTTTTAATGCAGACTCCGACGGAATTCTTCCAAAAGGGATTGTTTCTCTTCTGGTAAGCATTTACAGCGGTCATTCCACTCAGGAAATCTTAGATTCTGATTTTGAATTCATTTCAGAGATCGGGCTTCAGGAATTTCTTTCGCCGTCCAGAGCGAACGGGTTAATGGCGATGACAAAACAGATCAAATTTTATGCAGTTGCCTATCAGCTAAAATCGTAGCCGTGACCAGAATTCTAGCATATCGTTTTTCTGCTTTTGGCGATGTCGCGATGACAGCGCCTGTCTTCCGGGAATTTCTGGAACAGAATCCAGATGTGGAAATTATTATGGTTTCCAGGAAAAATTTTGAAAGCTTATTTGCTGATATTCCAAATGTTACCTTTAAAGGAATTAACCTTGATGATTATAAGGGTATCTTTGGATTGAGAAGACTGGCTAATGAGCTGATGAAAGAATTCAATCCTGACCTTATAGCCAATCTGCATGATGTGATCAGAACCAAAATCCTGGATAGAATCTACAGAAGAAAAGGATTTAAAGTTTTCAAAATAAACAAAGGAAAAGAAGAAAAGGAGGAACTTACAAACGTCTGGAATTTGAATAAAATTCAGCTAAAAAAGACCGTTGAGCGCTATGCAGATGTCTTCCGCGCGATGGGTTTTAACGTTGAGCTTTCCCATAAACTTAGGCCGGCATTGGGACAGAAATCAGGAATTGGTCTGGCTCCTTTTGCACAGCATAAAGGAAAAATGCTTCCTTTGGAAAAATCATATGAGCTGGCAAAAATCCTTTCAAAAAAACAGACCATATATTTCTTTGGCGGAGGCAAAAAAGAAACTGAAACCCTTGAGAAATGGGAAAGTGAAATTCCGAATACCAAAAGTCTTTCAGGAAAATTGAATCTTGCAGAAGAGCTTCAGAAAATTTCTGAGCTGGAATTGATGATCTCTATGGATTCCGCCAATATGCATCTTGCAAGCCTTATGGGAACCAGATGTATATCCGTTTGGGGCGCAACGCACCCTTATGCGGGCTTCCTGGGTTTCGGACAAAGCGAAAACGATGTGGTTCAGGTGACGGATCTTACCTGCAGACCCTGCTCTGTTTTTGGGGATAAAGAATGTTACCGTGGTGACTGGGCTTGCCTTGAAGAACTTAATATCCAAAAAATAGTAAAAGCTGTCAATTCTTAAAAATTATCTTACTCATTTCCTTCACATTAGCATGATCAGAGTAATTCTTTTCCAAGACTTTACTTCTGGCTTCGTTTTCATTATAATCTTCAGATGCTGCTTTAATAATCTGTTGGCGGATTTCATCTGAGGTAGAGCCCGTACGGCATAAACTCATCAGAGCAGGGTCATCTGTGATATTCTGATTAATAATGACAAATCTGCTGTTATACAATGCGTTAAATAGTTTTACCTTCGTACCTGAATTCTGATAGGAGAGAAGAATGTTGGCATGGGCATTCTCAAAAAGCCGGCGAAGGTTTTCATTAGTTTCAATAGGTACAAGGCTTATATTTCCGATGCTATTGATCTTCTTTTTTAAGTCGTCACCAGCGCGGTCGGATGCCACTACAAGCCTATGCCGGGGAAGGGTTTTAAACATTCTGATGGTTTCTTCCAATGCTTTTTTGTTGTCAGATATGCTCAGATCACCATGAAAAAGAAAATAATCTCCTTTTCCGTTCAAATATTTTACAGTTTCGTTACCATGAAAGATATGGATAAGACGGGCATTTTTTGAAATTGAATCCACGTCATTAAATTCTTTCTCAGAAAGACAGAACACACTTTCGAATTCCTTTAAAATTCTTTTCTGATAATGGGCAAATTTTAAGGATTCTATCTTATAAATGATCTTTTTTAAAATATTTTTTTCTGAAGAAGAAAGCCCTTTATAATATTCAGATTCATTGTTGTGGAATCTGAGATAGAGTTTGTTGTCTTTAATTTTTAATCTGTGGATAATTTGAGTTGTTTGCAGGCCTTCAAACAATATCGGAGCCTCTATGCTTGTAAGGTTTTCAAGAAGGGCATCAGAAGTTCTTATGGCAGCCGCAAAAGGGATCATCGAAAAATAATAAAATGGATTTTTCTCCTTTTTATAAAAGAAGACGTTTTCCGTAATATTTTTGATCTCCTGATCGGATGTTTCCGGAATATTGTCTACAAAACAATGAAGATGGACTTTAATGCCCGATTCCGAGAGTGCTTTGATTTTATAATAAACATCAATAATACCACCGTAAGAGGGAGGATAAGGATAATTGAATGATATAAGATGAAGTTCCTTCAAAAAACAGGGTATTTATGGCTGTAAGGTCACAAAGGTAAGAATATCCTGAATGTTTTAAACAAAAAAATCTCCCTTTAAAAAGAGAGATTTTGTGGGCCCTGAGGGATTCGAATTCTCTTAGTTTAAATGTTGATATGTAGTATTTTACAGGTTTGTCTTAATCAGGGTATGCCTAAAAGTATGCCTTTTTACTCTATAAGTATCTTCAAATATGGAAATGTATTTGAAAAATAAATCAGTCTGATTTCTCTACTAGCAGGAAAATAGATATTCCAATAAATTACCTTTCTACTAATAAACTTATGTATAATCATGCCATCAGGCAGGATATCAAAGTTTACACTTGTTGACCTATCTGATAAAGCCTTATTTATTCTGTTATAATAGTGTTCTGATTTCTTGTCAAATTCCAGTATTACAACTTCCAATATATCCCAATAGAATATTAATTCTGTTCTATGAGGTGTAAAGTTTAAAAACTTCGTTATTTTACTTCCTACCCATAAATAGCTACAATAAGCATTATCAGGTATGCTGTCTGCAATACTCATTAGGTTTAGTTCCCAGTTGTCATATTGATATCCAATTCTAAATGGTATTCTTGATTTCATAGATTAGTAAATAAAAAACCACCTGAAATAGGTGGCTTAAAAAGTCTACTGATACTTTATAATTTTAATCTTTTCAGAGTTATAAGCTTTAATTATTTCTACAACACCTATTATTTTTCCTTTTTTGAAATAAATTTGAAAGCCACGATACCCATAGCTTTTAAATACAGAGTTATCATAGTTTACTGTTGTTATATCAGGCTCTAGTGTTACAATAAAGGGTTCTTCATTATCTTTTACATCTCTTAATTTCAAAGGATAATTGCGAATGCTTAGCCCATTATTGTGAAAAAGAGTAGGAGGTTTTCCTAAATCAAGAGCTATTTCAGTAGAAGTATTATATACTTGTCCATCTAATTGATAATGAGTTGAATTAAAAATATACTGTGATTTTAATGCTAATGGATATAGCAAAACCAAAATAAAGGTTATGATTTTCATGTTTGTCAGTTTTAATATTTATGGAAGTTCTGTTTTAGGTATTTTATAAGAGTTTAGGAACTCTATTATCTCATCTGCATTAGCTTCTGTGAGCCCCACTTTATCATCTATGTGGAAGAAGTGCTTCTCTTGAATATCAAGTATATCATCTTCATCATCTATGATAACATAGTTTTCTAAACTTCCTTTTAAAGTTCTGTGATAATCTCTAATCCATTTAAGAATTTCAAGACCTCTCGGAGCTAGTTCAAATGTGTTTTTATAATGAAGTGATTCTGTAACACTGATTATCTCAACATTTAGATTAACTTCTTTAAATAGCTCATTGATTTCCTCTAAACTCCTTATAAGTCTCCATGCAGAAGACAGGACCACTTTAGCACCAGTACTGCTTATTATCCAGTTTAGTGCAGTAACATTTCTTGGATCAAAATGAGAGTTCTCTTTATGATGGGAATGTAGACTTTTATTCTTGTAATACTCTGCATTATTGAGTACTCCATCTATGTCTAGAAAAATAATTTTCATTTCTTTTTGGATTTAAGTTTAAATATCAAGAAAAGAAATCCTATTACTCCTAGACTGATTAATCCCCATTTAATAGCCTTTTTAGTTTCATATTCCTTCTGCATCTGTTGAAAAGTTATCTCATCAGGCATTTCATAGGGGCTAAGCCCATTAGCTTCTGCCATTTCCTCATATTCTTTTGGAAAAGTCTTGATACTTTGAGAGGCACTGCCATAAAGCCCAGATTTATCTTCTCCATAAGTATTAGAAGCTTTAGGAACATGAGAATTTTCTTTACTGTTAGCTTTCTTCCAGAATTCTTCCTTTGATAATTCTTGCTTAGTTTTTTTAGAAATATCTCCTATTCTTAATATTCCATTGTAATTACTAAAACCTTTCATCTTATCATTCTTAAAAGTAATAGTAGCTATGCCTGTTTCTCCATATCTCCAAATCTCTTCTCCAAATTCCTCATAGACTTCTATACTGGTAGGCTCACCTTGCACTTTCTTTACTTCGTGTTTAGTAGATCCTATATTGATATATTGTGCATACAGAGTATTTAAACTTGATAGCATAAGAATAAATAAGGGTAAGATTAAGATCTTTCTCATTGTTGAGTTTATTTGGTTGTTAATTTATCTTTTAGTACTCTATATGCCTTACGGGAATCCATCAAGTAATATTGTCATATATGGCATTAAATCCAACAAACTTAACTCATTCCTTTGATATTGCCAAATATGTCAAGTATGGAGAAGTCAGAATTATTAAAATCTGTGGGTAAAAGAATACAGAAAATAAGGAATAATAAGGGTTTAACCCAAGTTGAGCTAGTAGGAAAAATTAATGGTGAAATTGATACTACTAATATTTCAAGAATAGAAGCTGGAAGAACTAATCCTACGATATTTACTCTTTACAGAATATCAGAAGCCTTAGAAGTAAAACTTTCTGATCTAGTAGATATTGTCTTAATAGAAGAGTAGTCCTTTCAAAATTTGGCTATTATATTATATCTTGTAAAAGATGAGACTTATTTGTTTGATATTTACAGGGAATTAAAATCACCTGTGCGTTTGATTTGAGATATTTTACATATATGCCCCTTATAGAACAATAGAATATATCAGAGAATTCTCTGTTAATTTTAAAATGTAAATATTTTAAGATTAATATTTATAGTAGTCCTTCATCAGCAAAACTGTAATAAGATTCTTTATTGATAATTAAATGATCAAGTAATTTGATTTCTAAAAATTCACATGCTGTTTTCAATTTACTTGTAATATCCATATCAGCTTTACTTGGTCTCAGATTTGTGCTGGGATGATTATGAATTAATATGATATGAGTTGAAATAGACTTCAATGCAATAGAAAGAATTATCCTTATATCTACTACACTAGAAGATATACCTCCTTTTGATAAGCTATAAATACCTATAACTTTAAGAGCATTGTTAAGAAACAAGACTTTAGCTTCTTCAAACATTTCAATTGTATCTAGATTCCACTTATTGAGAGCTACTTTATGTGATACTTCACTGGTAGAAACTATAGTATCTATTATGTTAGGAGAATAAGAAACCTGTATTTCTGATATTTGATGATACTGCATAAATAAAAAGGATTTAAGTGAAGAATTAAGAATAAAAACTTCCAATCTCGTATTTACACCTTATAGCATACAATACGAAAGTGGAAGTTTTATGTAATAGAGCTCTATTGAACTCTAAGATTAATCCGCTAAGACATGGTCATATTTTCCATTAGTAGAAAAAGCTTCCAAATCTGCTTCAAAGTTACCAGATGTTACCTTATTAGACTTTATTGAGCTAGAAGGAACACTACTTTCGGGAACATACACGAACCTATGTTGCATAATAATGGATTCTCCTGTCTCTTTAATTACATACTCATAAGGCTCACATTCTTCTTTCTGAACACTACCCTGAAGTTCTGTGCCAATTAATGCTTTACAGGTTTCTTCATCAAATGTAGATGAAATGAAAGCCTTTTTGGCTGTAGCATAATACTGTTTGGTCTTTTGGCTTAATACCATTTCAATTCCTCCTTGAACTTCTAAAGCACAAAATGTTGTACCATCCTCTCTTTGTCTTGTTTTGTAACGGATAATTCTTACCATTGTTTTTAAGTTTTGAGTTAGATTTTCACCTCCTCTAAAAGATTAATGCAGATTGTACTATGGTTGTAGAAATAATTTATAGTCTGCCTAAATTTTTGTTTTCTGTTAGAAAAGGTGCGGGGGAACTTCCCCCAAACATAAGTGGGGGGCATTAGTTCTGAGGAGGAATGAGCTTTCGAATGGTTTTTTAAAATTTGAAATGTAAAAAATTTCTGCAAAAAGTGTATTTTTGATAAAATAACCATATCAATACTTTCAAATGAGTCTATTAGATAAATTCAAAATTGTTAAACCACGTGAAAATTCAGGTTCAATGGCATCTAATAGATTTGATTTCCAGAAGAACTGGGCAATATGTAAACTTATTGAATTACTTTCTAATGGCGATTCTGATTTCTTGTTAGCATTTGAATATCATGAGGATATCATATTACTTGATTCAAGTTCAAATCCTAGCCAGATAGATTTTTTTCAGATTAAAACAAAAAATAAAGGTGCTTATACACTAAATGAAATTTTGAAAAGGAAAAAACTCAAAACAGAAGATTCCGGTTCAATATTAGGAAAGCTTTTTATCAACAGAACAAATTTTAATGACGAAACAAATAGTTTAAATATTGTTTCAAACACTTCGTTCAAACCTAGTGGGATATCAAGTGGTACATTCTGTTGTAATCAGCTTAACGATAATGAGAAAAAAGAGATTGAGAAAAGTTTAGAATCTGAACTAGGAATTAGGTGGCTTGAGGAATTTTTAGATATTATTTTCTTCCACACTTCAGATTTAACAGTTAATCATCATAATGAAATCACGAAAGATAAGTTAAATAAACTTATAGAAAATAATTATTCATCAGATGTAAAATTCAATCCTTCACTTGCTTATAGAACAATTTTTGATGAGGTTAATAGAAGAAATAATATTGAAAAAGATATTAACAGTTTTGAAGAATTAATTAAGTATAAAGCTATATCAAGGGAGGATTTTGAAAAAATGTTAAATATTGTAGTTTCTGTACCAAATAAATTAGAAATGTTAAAAACAAGAGTTTTCAACTCTTTAGATGCACTTGGAATAAATGTATTTCTACGTAAGAAATTAGTTGAAGCATGGAAAGATGCTGAAATTCAATACTTAACAATCAATAATGTTTTTTTCTTTAAATGTATAGAAATAATTAAAAACTCAATAGATACTAATTTGGAAAGTCTACAAGGAGATACTTTTGAAAGCTTAGAAATTATTTATACAGATATAACTTCTAACAAAACCATAAAGGAACAAAAAATATTTAATGAATACTTTTTGAAAGCTATCATTTTAAAAGAATTTTATGATGAGTAACAATTTTCACAAACTAATAAGAAACCTAAGAACCAGTAAATATGAAAAGATTAGTCTTCGAGGAGATTCAGATATTGTCTCACAGAGAAAGAAAAGCAATAAAAATACAATTCAACCCAAAAAAGACAATAATAAAGGGAGCTAATCAAGTTGGTAAGTCAAGTTTAATTAAAAGTATTTATTACACTTTAGGTGCAACACCAGTAAAATTAAATACAAACTGGACTAAAGCAGAGCCTATAACATATCTAAAAATGAAAATTGACACATTGTCAATTTCTGTATTGAGATATGATAAATCAAGGTATGTAGTTGTTGATGAAAATGGAACTGTTGTTTCACATAGTTTTAAAAGCCTTTCAGCATATCTAAACTCACTCTTTGATTTCAATTTATTTATATCTAATAGAAATGGTGAACCAGAAAATCCTCCAACTCCATATCTATTCCTGCCATTTTATATTGACCAAGATAAAAATTGGAATGACAGTTGGAATGCTTTTAATGGTCTACAACAATTTAGTAATTGGAAAAAACCTCTTTTGGACTATCATTCGGGTATAAGAGGTAATAAATATTATGAGACAAAAACTGAATTAGATGCAACTAAAATAGAGTTGGATGAAACTAAAAATGAGATTGAAACTTTAAATAAGATTCTGCGAGGAATAAAGGAAAAACTACATAATGATGATTTTAGTATTACTGTTGATGACTTCAGTAATGAAATCACAGAGCTTTTAGCAGAGTGTGAACTTCTAAAATCAGAGCAAAATAAGCTGAAACAAAAGTTAACAGATTTATATAATCATAAATCAGTAATTGAATCTAGGATTGCAATTGTTGAAAATTCAATTAAAGAAACTCAAGCTGATTATAAGTTTGCACTAAATTATGTGGATGAATCTATTGATTGTCCAATGTGTGGGGCTCATTATGAAAACAACTTTAATGAAAGGTTTTCGATTGCTGAAGACCAAGAAAAATTAGAAGAGCTTCTTATAGAGTTAAAAAATGAACTACTTAAAGTCGGTGAAAATATTTCTAAGTATGATAAATCTTTTATAGAGAAAAAGATAGATTTTGAAAAAATTGAAGAAGCTTTAAATTCTAAAAAGGAAGAAATTAAACTTGCTGATATTATTGAAAATGAAGGAAAGAAAAAAGTCAATGAGATTTTCAAGAATGAACAAAATTTAGTTTATCAAAAGATTGGAAATGCTAGAACTAGATATGAGCTTTTAGAAAAACAACTTAAAGATATTAATAAAGAAGGAGAAAATAAAAAGCATAAAGTAATGCTATCTTACAGATCTAATCTTAAAAAATTTCTTGAAGAGCTAAATATTGATACAGAAAAAACCAATCCAACAGTTTTTGAGAGAATGGATGCTAAAATGAACGAGCAAGGAAGTAATCTACCTAGAGCCTTATTAGCATATTACTTTTCTATATTAAAAGTCATGAATACCTACTCTACATCAACTTTTTGTCCAATTGTAATTGATTCTCCTAATCAGCAAGAACAAGATGGAGAAAACAGAAAGGCTATAATGAATTTTATCTATAATAATCAGCCTGAAAACTCTCAGCTTATTTTAGGTTTAGTAGATGATATTGACACTTCATTATTTGATGGAGACATTGTTATGTTAGAAGATGAAAAATACTCTTTATTAAAAGAAAAATATTATAAAGAGGTAAGTGACGAGCTTTCTCCAATTATTTTAGATGGAGTATTTAATGATTTACTTTGATATAATATATCTGCACTCCAAGTGGAGTGCAGATATATAAAAATCATAAATAGTGTTAATAACAACAATATATAATTTAAATCACTGTTTAATATAGATTTTTTTATTCATATATGGAAGCTTTGATGTTAAAAGCTTTTCTCTTTCAAGAGGGAAATCATCAAAAGCTGTTGTTGATACAACTGTATATGTACCCCATGTTTTTTCTATGATTTTTTCTAAATAGCTGTTAAAAGATGATGATATTCTTTCTTTATCTTTTTCTGAAACAATTCCATTTAAAGCAAATGGTCTAATGGTTTGAATAATGCCATCATACAAGAAATTCTCATCAATTTCATGCATTAAATCATAATAATTTAATTGGTTAATATTACTCAAAAATAAGATTAACAGCGATTCATTCAAAGGAAGTATCTTTTCATTTTTCTTCTCTATGTAAAGGCTTATAATATCATCCTCACCAAATATGCCTAAGCTAAATTTTAACCCATCAATTAAAGCTTTATAATCATAAGTTTCCTGATTAGTTTTCATATATTCCAAATAATTAATCCCCCAATTATAAACGGATTCATATGGAATCCCTGAATCATATTGGTTTCTAACAAGATTGGTTATTTCTTTTACTTTGATGTAGCCAACCAAATCATTAGATAAACTCGTTACTCTTATACCATTTGATTCCACAAGACAAGTATTTTGTAACCCAACCTGTGTAAATTTTGGAATTATTCCTAATTGACCAACTATCGAATCATTGATCAATATGGGCTCTAAATGTAAATCTGGAATTTTAGCTAGTTCAATAAGTTTAACTTGTGAAGAACTGAATTCTGTGTAAGTAAGATCTAGTATTTCTTGAAAATTGTATTTATACCCATCATCAATTACATTTTTTTCAATTTGAAATAATTCACCTAGTTCTTCAACCTCAATCTCACATATTGGGGAAGGTATTAGGTGAGTAATTAAATGGAGCAAGGTGTTACATTTTATTTCATGTAGAAAACCTTCAGTGTAAGGATTTTTATTTAATACAATTGAAACTTTTGTCCCAAAACTACTATTTAAAGTAAGATCTTCTTCTTGTTTAAATAATGGATTATCATTTAATCCATGTTCAAAAACCAGCTTATTTCTTTTGTTATATGGCTCACCATATTTTAGAGAGTCTATTTCGATATAAGTACCTAACATAAAAACTGAAAAAAAGCCAATACCAAACTTTCCAATGGATTTAAACTTCTCCTGTGCAATACCTACATATTCATCATAAAAATCATAAGAATTCCAATAAGAACTACCAAAGTCAAGTAACTGGTTGCACAGTATGCTCTTACTCATTCCAATGCCATTATCTGAAATTTGAAGAACATATTTATCATTTTCTAGATTCAAATTGATCGTAATCTTTCCTTCAAAATTTTCTTCTTTAATCCTACGCAAACTAATGGCATCAAATGAGTTTTGAATTAATTCTCGTATTGCAAAATAAGAAAAGTTATATAAGTTTTTGCCTCCAACATTTGCAGCTAAAATCTTCGGATTTGAAACCTTTATATTAGTATCAACTGACTTCCATCCTTCTGTTTTAATATAATTCTCTCCTAATTGTAAGGAATTATCAACAGATTTTACTCCTTTAGCTGAGAATGCTTTTTTATTTGCTTCTAAAAAGTATAAATCAGCTTTCTTTAGCTCATTATCTAAAACTTTTAAAGCATCATGGCATAACCACCATGCTTTTTTTTCAGATGGATTAAAAGGTGAATTTGATATAAATTTTAAATAACCATTATCTAAAGTAGGAAAACCTAATTTCTTTTGAAAGATCCAGTGCTCTTTAGATATTCCATGTATTTCAAGTCCAATTTCGCTATAAGTTAATGGTGTTCTTAAATTGTCAAGATGCGCTGCGTCACTAACTCTTAATATAAACGCTAGTTTCTGACAGTCTATTTTCCAGTCTGTATGAGTTGGCTTTATATAAATACCAAGCTCATTTTCTATAAAAGAAACGTTACAGCTATGACTTTTTGAAATTTTGCCAATAATTGTAGCAAATTCATCTCTCAAACTTTCATTCTCAATAACCCATTTTCCAGAAGCTAATTTGGATTCTGCAATCTTTAAGGAAAATTCACCATGGAGTTTCCTTACACAATAAAATAAAGCCTCATCATGAACATTTTCTAAATGTTGGTGTAATGCTACATAATCTTTATAAAGATCAGTTGCTTCAATCTCTTCTTTGTTATTTAATATAGAAAAGCACATTCCAGCATCATGAATTAAAAAGCACATATGCAGCACATATGCTTCTAATGGATTTAGATACTGTTCATCTCCTATTATTAATTCAGCATAATTCCAAAGCATTAGTGAGTGGTCAAGAGAATGGTCTGTTAAGCCAGGGAAATCATTTCTAATATTTAAAAGATTGTCTTTTAGATTATTCTCAGAAATATTAATTTGATTCAATAAATTATCAATAAATTCTGCATCGTGATATATTTCTTTACAGAAGGATTTTTTGAAAAGATTGTTTCTCATCATTATAACTATTTTAACAAATATACTATAAACAACTCTATAAAAAATAATAACTCTAGTGCAGAAATTGGCTATAATAAATTATTCTTCTAACTCAAAAACCAATGATAATCAGAACTACCATTAAGTGCTTTCTGAATACCTTTTGAAAACTCAAAGGCATTCAGATTTCTATCTAGAAAAGTATCTATATAACTGCTTTTATTAGCTTGTGTAAAGAGGTTGTAAACATCCCAAAGGTTAATCCTGCCATCCTCTTTCCTACAGAAATTCCTGTCCTCATAATAATCCTTAGCTATAGTATTAATATGGCTATCATTAAAGTTTAATAAAGGAATATTCTGTTTTTCAGACCTAGGTAAATGCTGATATAACCTACTTCTGCCTATAAGCTGTGCAAATTGATGTTCAGAAAGATAATCTTGTGTAAGTTCCTTCATTTCCATGAGATGAAGCTCAGCACTATAACTCTGCATAGTTTGTAGTGCCTTAGAGTACAGCTCATTAGCGTTAGATACTCTTAAATCTTCAAGAAATCCATCTGTAGATACACAAAGATTACAACATACTTTATTCTGAAAACCAATAAAGAACTTGAACCTTTCCAAAGACTTCTTATTATAAAGATTTTCAAGATTATATGACCTTACCCCGCCAACAGTAAGAGAAAGCTCATTACCATTCACTATATCAGTAATATTGGGAACTTTAATAATGAAAGCCATTCTTTCATAGTAAATGGCCTTTTCATGCTCTAAAAGTTCTTTTACAGGCTTATAGATAGCAGAAGGAACTCTACCTTTGATTTGATGAGAAACCCTAATTTCTGGTTCTATAATGCTGTGATGTGGAAATACTTTCTGAACAGCACTTAAGACAACTTCAATGAACTCCTGATGAGCAATTGTTTTCTCATTATCCTTACTAAAGACTGGCACTATACAATCTTGTTTTAAATGATGTAGAGGCACTTCTGTAGTATTAGCTATAATAAAAGGACTTGGCTCATTTTCTTTTCCTACTTCTATAGCAGAAGAAACTATAGGATTAGGCATTAAAAAAGCCTGAACAGATTCTTTATGTTCAGGCTCTTGTTTAAAATTTAATTCTACTTTATCAGTAATCCCATTCATTCTACTTGGATAGAATACTTCTGCATCTTCAAAACCATCATCTTGTAAGAATAAATCTCTGATTGGCTTCTTAGCTAGATTCCTTAATTCTAAACCACCATCATTATTATTCCCTATTATGTTAGTAGAATTTGAAATATCAAAAGCGTCTTCTAAAGTAGCTGGTTTAATGTTATTTTGAGTGTCCATTTTGTGAAAAGTTATTTGGGTTAGTTAAATGAATAAGTATTGATTTCCTTGCTTCAAAATCTGGTTTTAAAGAGACATGATATTGAGGAAATTGCTTATATAAGCCTAAGAGTTCAGCTACAGAGTTACAATTTTGAATAGCATTATAAACCTCTTCTTCACTAGCTTCTATCAGGTTAGGAGACTGTTGTTTAGTAGAGTTATTATTAGGTTTACTTCCTGAATTACACCACTCTAAAATCATTTTACCTGTTTTAGAAGTAATAAGAAATTCAGGTTTATTCATAAATAATCCTGTCCTGTCTTTAGAAGCCTTAGAAAGATGATTTTCATTAATAAGCTCGAAGTTTATAGTTAGCTCATACTCAAAACCATCTCTAGTGATTTCCTTAGTTCCATGTTTCACAACTTGGGTTTTACCATTACTCCCTATATCAAGGGAATAATCTATTTTCCTTCTAGTAGTTGTAATAATATGGCAGCTTGATTGCAATATCTTATTGATAAAAGCCTGATGTCTTGGAGTTACATTACTCCAATCTTGAAATCTACCTCCTAATTTTTCATGTATTTCTAAACACCCTCCTGTACCATTCCATTCATGACTTGCAGAATCTATAATAATAACTTCAATTCCTGACTTCTCACATAATTCAATTGCTTGAATATATCTTTCAGGGCCATAAGGAGCTTGTAAATCCAATACATTATAATTACCCAAAGCTGAATACAGAGATGCAGAAGAATTTTCTGTGTCTATAACAGCTATTTTGCTCCAGTCATTTGTAATTCCATAAGCTAATTGTAGAGCAGAATAAGTTTTCCCGAAACCTGATGCTCCGGATAAGCCAAGTCTTAACTTGACCTGTTGTCTTTGTGATTGTTTTAATTGCATAATAAAAAGTTTGTAAAAAAAATAGAGTGAAAACACAATTTGGCTATTAGCCTCAATTATGCATGAATAGGGCAAAAACCCTTGAAAATGTCAAAAAAAAGCCTTATCTTTGCGAGACTCAAAGCTAAGTCCTTAGCAGGCTTCCTCCTCTGAATTCGTGCGTTGCTAAATCAAAGATTTTTAAGATGGGGGAGATTTAAAAAGAACCCCCTATGTCTTAACCTGTAAATTGTAAGTTCCTTCTGGAACTATAGAATATGGATGTAATAAAAATGTCCACTTTTCGTAGGAGTAATATTATACAATACGGAAAATGGACATTTTTTAGAATAAATCTTCTAGATTGGAATATACTTTTAAATTATCTAAGTTGATATAATTTTTAACTTCTAGTAGATTTAATCTAGCTTTAAAAGGAATTAACTTTATGGATCTTACTGGCTTAACATTCCTCCTACTACCAAGAAAGTTTATTTTGGGATCAGCAGCTCTTTCTTCTATATCAAGAAAGTCCTCTCTTAAGATGAAATAAAATGTTTTTAATTTGCTCCTCAAGGATTTACTTTCCTCAAACCTCCTTTTGAATTCAAAAACTCCAATTTCTAGTAGTTTATCAGCCTTATACAAGTTGAGTAATTTTCTAACTTTTGCAATGTCTTCTGTTGTAAAGAATTCTTCATAATAACTTGAAGGAATAAAATGATAAGAATCACCACCTCTTCTATACTCATTAAGGGATGCTATCATCTTTTCTCTGAAATAATTGAGTGTTTGATAGAATTCGACTCTATTTTTATAAGAATCATCATCTATTATAGAGTCAATATCTAAGTCTTTAGTATAAGCTATTGAATCACTAAAGTAATCTCCTCTTGAGTAATCCTCATCATGTAAAGATTTTAATTTACCTTCTTTTAGCTTATTAGTAAAAAGTAAAAGTTGTAATTCAAACTTCTTTGCTTGTGGTGTTCCTTCAACAATATTTTCAAAAGAATCTCCTCCTGCTTTCTTATAAAGTAGCTGATAATCCTTAAATAATGATGTTTTAAAGTCATTATAAAAAAGTGAGAAATTAGTAAATGGAGCTAATGATAATGCATAGTCTTCCCCATAAAACTGATTGAGTACTGTGTTTAGCATCTCTTGGACTTTACCTTCCTCAAATTTGATAACAGGCCTAAAGCTTATTTCTTGCAATCTACAATTAATAAACTGATTGGCTAATGCACTATAAGTTACATAAGAGCTTATATCCCCTCCAAAGAAAGGAACTTCGTTAGCAAGGAAATCTTCTCCCGTTTCCAATTTAAATTCCTGAAAGGATGGGAAAAGCAGCCTTGGTAAAGTGGCACTTCTAGATAAGGAATCTATTGCTGTAATCTCATCTTTTATATTTCCTTTTAGCTTATTCTCATAGAACTCTCTTAAAAGAAAATCTTGTCTATTTAGTTTGATATATTTTACCTTGCTATCAGGAGCTTTGTAATGTTGAACTAGATTATAATACTGCTCAAAAACTTCCTTCTGTTCTGGTGTCATGCCAGAATAAACCAAACTATCATAGTGAAAATAGTCTGGCTTAGGTAAAACAATATGTATTTCCCCCTTAGTTCTTTGTCTTGCTAATGCTTGGATTACAGAGTTAACACCTCCTGAAAAGATGCCATACTTATTTCTAAAAGGTAATCTAGTACTTCTAGGAGGAAAAATTATGACAAATGCATGATTGTCTTTTTTAATACTAACACCTGTTTTAAAATTAGTTCCCACATTACATTTTTCATTATCATACTGATTAGTAGGTTCAGCATTTTCTTCTCTTTGATTAGTATTCAGTTCAGAAGTACAATCTTTTATCTCTCCATAAGTATCTAGAAGTAACTTTCCAATTTCATCCTTTGGATTGATTAAGCTTTTAGCTAGGTTTTTAGAATAACATAGTATGTCAACATTTTTCTTACGGGTTATCAAGCTTTTAATTAAACTATCTATCTCTATGGTTTTAGAAGTGAAATTGTAAGCAGAAGAGTAGTGTAAATATAAAGTACTTTGTTTCTCAATAAATCTCACTCTTTCAGACTCAATAATCTGAATTTTATAGTCTGTAAGTTCAGCTAAATATTCTATTACAACCTTAGAAGCTTCATTGTAAGTAGCACTTAGTATAAAATTCTTTTGAATCACATTTCTCCATTTCCATAAGTTGAATATATATTCTTGTTGAAAGTTATGATAGGAGTCATGTATTTCATCATAAATGAAAACAACCTTTATTCCTTCCTTTTCACAATGGGTTACAAGGGTATTTATATACTCTCTTTTGATATCAGAGTTTTTAAATCCATCTTCTCCTGGATTTCCCAATAAAGTGTTTGCTGTAACAACCTGAATTTCTCTTTTAGTATAGTCAATACCAGTACTTCTTCCCAAGTTATCATAACTATAAATCTGATCAGCAGGAACTCCTGATTCCTCAATATCATCACAATACTGTTTAACTAAACTTACGAAAGGAGAAACAACAAAAACTAAATATCTTTCATTTGAGTCAAAGTACCTTTTTACAGTTTGAATTATAGCATATGATTTACCTTGTCCAACAGGAGCATTGATTACTACAGTGTTTTTATGCGCAAGTTCTAAATGGGTTTGTAAGGTATCATTTATATAGCCATTAGTATCAGGAGATATTAATATTTTGTCCCCTCCATTTTCAATTTCAAAATCAGTTCTTGGAACTCTTGTTCCCGAAGCATCTAAAGTAAACATGAAATCTTCAGGATTAATCTCTTTAAATTCTATAGGGAATGAATCAAATTGACTCAGCTTGGCATCTAGTAACATAAATTGAAAATTAACTCTCTGTAAAAATACAAAGAGTTAATAATACATAATGCTCACCTAAGCTTAGAATTTAACTTACTCATCTGTTCTCCAATCTTCTTCTTAACTACCTTAGCATAATGTTGTTGAGTAATCCCTATCTCTGAATGCCCTAAAAGCTCACTCACAATTTCCATAGGAACATCATTGTAAAGTAGAATAGTGGAAGCAAAGGTTTTTCTTGCTATATGGTGGGTAAGAGTTTTGTTGATACCCACAATCTCAGCTATCTCCTTTAAATAGGAGTTGAACTTCTGATTAGTAATAACAGGAAGAAGCTGTGTTCCTGTTCTATATTTGTCTAAAATATTTTTAGCTTTGGATAGTAAGGGAATATCATAATCCCTCTTAGTTTTCTGCCTGTTAATATGAATCCACTTATTACTATCATAGCCTGTCTGAATATCACTTGCCTTAAGATTTGCCATTTCTGTATATGCTAATCCTGTGTAACAACAGAAAATAAACATATCAGCTACTTGTTGTAATCTTTCAGAAGCAAACTGATGTTTTTCCAATGTTTCCAATTCCTCTTTAGATAAGAATATTACTTGTTTCTTAGGTTTCCTGTTCTTATAGAGTAGGAAAGGGTCTTTAGCTAAGAAATCTAATCCTACAGCTAACTTTACTATCTGCTTAAACCTCTGTATAGTCTTATGAACTGTATTCTGCTTAAACTGTTTTTCAGCTTTAAGATAGAACTCAAACTCAGTAATAAATGCTATTGTCATGTCTTTCAGGAGATAGTCTGATTTGTTGTACTTGTATTTTATAAAAGACTTTACATGTGCTTGTGTCTGGTAGAACTTAGCTACAGATACTTGTGTTGTAGAGATGCCTATCAGCTTTTCCTGTTTAGTAATATGTAGATGAAATACTTCCATAATAGATTTTTCCTGCTTGATGTTTTCTCCTTTGTACTGTCTGTAGATATCATCTACATCAAAGTCCTTTTCTTGTACTTGTAGGAATAAAAAAGCCTGATTAATGTCTTGTTTAATCAGGCTGAGTTGTGTGTTAATTTGATTATTTATTTTGTTAGGAGGAAATGCCTTTTGCTTTGAAGCATTCCAAGAATTTGGGTTTATAAAAACACCTGTTGAGAATGGCTTTCTTTGACTATCTAAAGTGATTCTACATTCAATTGCACAAACTCCTTTTGTGTTAATTCTGTTCCTTCTGATTAAAAATAGTATTGAAAGTTTCATAGTATTAATGAGGGTTTGAGTTGGTAACCTGAGAATTTTTTGGTAACCTAATTGGTAACCTGTGAATAGATTGTTAAGATGAAATATTGAGTAAATCAAATAAGATAATTCACAAAAATTAGGATGAATTTTTAATATGGTAACCTGAAAGAAATTATGGTAACCTAAATTTTTGCCTTAAAATTGGAAAATGTTGATTAAAATTAAACTTCTAAAAGAATGATTGAATACTTAAAAAGCCCATGAATAGGAGAGGGAAGTATATAAACAAAAAAATCTCCCTTTAAAAAGAGAGATTTTGTGGGCCCTGAGGGATTCGAACCCCCGACCCTCTGGGTGTAAACCAGATGCTCTGAACCAACTGAGCTAAGAGCCCTGAACTTTTTTTGAAAGGCTTCAGTTACCTTTGTGTGGGCCCTGAGGGATTCGAACCCCCGACCCTCTGGGTGTAAACCAGATGCTCTGAACCAACTGAGCTAAGAGCCCCTATACTTGTTTCCTCGTTTAGAGTGGTGCAAATATACGACTTATTCAGAAATCTCCAAATTTTTTTCTAAAAATTCTCCTACAACAAAGTTACTTCCGCCGATGAAAATCATTTCTTCTTTTGTACATCGCTCTTTTGCAGAAAGATACGCTTCCTGTACCGAATTGAAAATTTTATAAGAAATTTTTGCCTTCTGTAAGAGATTTTTATAGTCTTCAGGGTGCCTCCCTCTGCTGATAGCTGGTTTGGCAAAATAAAATTCAGAATTTTCAGGAAGGAGAGCCATTACTTCATCTATTTTTTTATCATTTACAAATCCCAAAATAACGTGTTTGTGCATGTTAATAGAGTTCAGTTGAGAAAATACATACTCCAGTCCTGCCTGATTGTGTCCTGTATCACAGATCGTAAGAGGATCTTTTGAAAATTCAAACCAACGCCCTATAAAACCCGTGTTTTGGTGTACGTGCAATAGCCCTTTTTCAATATTTTCTTCAGAAACAGAGATATTTAATTTTTTTAATTCCTTAACCAACGCGAGAACCACCCGGATGTTTTTCCTTTGATAATTTCCGTTAAGATCAGATGCCAGATCCGAATGTATTATTGTAGCATCAATGAACAGGGTATTTTCTTTATCCGCTTTTTGCCGGATAATATTTTTAACGGTCTCATTTTCATCTCCCGAAATTACTGGAATATTGGCTTTAATGATTCCCGCCTTTTCTGCAGCGATCTCTTCAATGGTGTTTCCCAAAATATTCTGATGATCCAGCTGTACATTGGTAATTGCAGATACTAATGGTTTAATAATATTTGTTGAGTCCAGTCTTCCGCCAAGCCCCACCTCAATTATGGCAAAATCTACCTTTTGCTGGTAAAAATATTCAAAAGCCATGATTGTTGTAAATTCAAAAAAAGAAGGTAGAATATCCTCAGGAAGAGTTTTCAGCCTTTGAATAAAATGATAGACAAACTCTTTACTGCAATTTTTTCCATTTACCTTAATGCGTTCCGTAA
This sequence comes from Chryseobacterium lathyri, assembly GCF_030812195.1. Taxonomy (GTDB): domain Bacteria; phylum Bacteroidota; class Bacteroidia; order Flavobacteriales; family Weeksellaceae; genus Chryseobacterium; species Chryseobacterium lathyri_A. Next base: position 659,704 of record NZ_JAUSSF010000002.1, on the reverse strand, counting down.
AATCAATAAGGTGCGGAGAATTATATAACCCAACTTTGTATCCCGCTTCCTGCAGAACCGAAGCAAGCATATTACTGGTAGATCCTTTTCCGTTTGTGCCTCCGATGTGGATGCATTGTATCTTTTCCTGTGGGTTTCCAAAGAAAGAACACAGCTTTATGATATTATCTAATCCAGGTTTATAGGCTTTCAGCCCGTCGGTCTGATAGTTGGGAGCCTGTACGAAAAGCCAGTCGACAGATTCCTGATATTGTTCGGTTGTCATGATGCAAAATTCTCAAAAGTTTTATTAAAATGAAACAATAATTTTTTTAAACTGTAACTTTTTTATATTTGGCTCGTCTAATATGGAAAATTCTTAATATGAAAAAAGTTTGGATTATCGTTTTTGGATTAAGTTGTCTGGGGCTAAGCGCTCAGAAGAAATGGTCCTTAAGAGAATGTGTAGACTATGCGGTGGAGCATAATCTTCAGGTTATCCAAAATCAATATTCTAAACAGATCCAGGATTCCAACCTTAAAATGGCTAAAAAAGAATACCTGCCTTCCGTATCCGCAGGAATGTCCAATTCAGTGGGTTTCGGGCAGCTTCCATTAGGTACGGGAAGTATCAGGAATGACAGATTCAACAACAGTGCGAATCTGGGTGCGGATGTTCTGCTTTACAATAATGGCAGACTAGAGAAAAACATCAGAAAAATACAGTTTGATGTAGAAGCCAGCCAATACGATATAGAAACCATTAAAAATGATATTTCTCTACAGATTGCACAGCAATATCTTACTGTTCTCCTGAACAAGGAAATTGTTAAAATCTCCCAGAGTGCGGTAGAAAATGCTCAGAAACAATATGACAGGGCTAAAATAACAACCCAGGTAGGAACAACTGCACAAACTATCCTGGCAGAAGCAGAAGCAGCCTTGGCAAGAGAAAAGCAGAATCTTAAAACTGCAGAAATAAATGTAGGGAGAGCTTTGTTTGCCATTGTTCAGCTTCTACAGCTTCCCGAATATAAAGGCTTTGATGTGGAAGATGTAAATGTTTCCGATACACTGCCGTCCCAGCTTAAGTCTGTGGATGACGTTCTTACTACAGCCTATGAAAACCAACCGCAGATAAAAGCTGCCGAAAGCAGAATCCGCTCTGCTGAAGCACAGACGGAAGTAACCAAGACCGGATTTTGGCCAACACTGACTGCGAATGCCGGTGTTTCTTCGTTCTATAATAATATGTTAAGTAAAAACTACGACCAGCTTGGGAACCTTGTTAATGATCCCTCTTTTTTCCAGCAGTATAAAGATAATTTCGGTCAGAATATAGGACTGTCTCTGAACGTTCCTATTTTCAACAAAGGAATTACCAAGCTGCAGGTAGAGCAGTCTAAAATTAATCAGAGTATCGCTAAAAATACATTGGAGCAGCAGAAGAACAGTGTAAGACAGAATGTTCAAAAAGCCCAATTTGATGTGGATGCCAATTACGAAACCTTCCTTTCGGCGGTAGAAACTGAGAAAAGCACCAAGCTGGCTTTAGAGTTTGCAGATAAAAGTTATGCGGCAGGAAGATCAACAATTTATGATGTGAATGTAGCCAGAAATAACTATGCCAATGCACAGGGTTCGGTTGCCCAGGCAAAATATAATTATCTTTTCAGCCTTAAACTGCTGAACTTCTACTCCGGAATTCCATTAACTTTGTAAAATGTCTATTCAGTCATTAGAAAAATATTTACCTCAAAACACCCATAAGTACTTAAGAGTCTGGTTTTCGGATTATTATATTCATATAAAAGTGACCCGAGGCAGGAATTCTAAGTTGGGAGACTACAGAAAGCTTCCTGATAACTCCCATGAAATAACAGTGAATTCAACACTGACGCCACCGCTTTTTTTCTTTGTCCTTACCCATGAGCTGGCTCATCTGATCGCTTTTGAAAAATACGGACGAAGAATATCGCCGCATGGGAATGAATGGAAGGAAACATTTAGGAACATGCTTCTTGAAAGTATTGAGATTTATGATGAGGATCTCAGACCTATCATCATAAGATTTTCAAAATCACCAAAGGCCAATTTTATGGCCAGTCCGGATCTCGTAAGGTATTTTCATACTGAGAAACAAGATGATAGGCTGTATTTCATTGAAGAGCTTCAGAAAGGAGAGTTTTTTATATACCGGAACGAAAAGTATTTATTAGAAGGTCTGATTAAAAAAAACTATCTTTGTAAGAATCTGGCTACAGGAAGAAAGTATTCTTTCAAGCCTCTGGCTAGGGTTGAAAAATGTAGGCAAGAATGTTAAAATCAGATAGATACTGTGTCATCATGGCGGGAGGAATCGGAAGCCGGTTCTGGCCTATGAGTACACAGAAATTTCCAAAACAGTTTCAGGATATTTTAGGAACAGGGCGTACCATGATTCAGCAGACTTATGACAGAATCAGCCGTATCATTCCTAAAGAACAGATATTCGTGATAACGAATAAAGAATACGTTGCGCTTTCCCATCAGCAGCTTCCGGAAATTCCTGAAGAAAATATTGTGGGCGAACCCCTCATGAAAAATACGGCAGCCTGTAATCTGTACATGGCTAACAAGATTGCTGAAATTAACCCGGATGCAACCATGATTGTTCTTCCGGCAGATCATTTGATCTTAAAAGAAGATACATTCCTGGAGAAAGTGGAGCTTGCTTTTGATCTTGCTGCCAGACATGATTATCTCGTAACCCTGGGGATTACGCCGACAAGACCTGATACGGGATACGGATACATTCAGTTTGTGGAAAAGAAAGGTTCAGATTATTTTAAAGTTAAAACCTTTACGGAGAAGCCTATTCTTGAAATTGCACAGAGCTTTTTAGAAAGTGGCGATTTCCTGTGGAATGCAGGAATTTTTATCTGGAATGTGAAAAGTATCCATCATGCATTTGAAATGTATCTTCCTGAGATGATGCAGCATTTTATGGCCTGCGAATATAATTCTGAAAAAGAGAACAGCTGCATCGAAACCATTTATCCGAAAGTTCAGAAAATTTCCATTGATAACGGAATTCTGGAAAAAGCAAAAAATGTATATGTTATTCCTTCAGATCTTGGATGGAGTGACCTGGGTACATGGACTTCTGTATACGAAAACACTGAAAAGGACAAGAACGGAAATGCAGTAAAGCTAAGGCATTTCCTGAATTATAACTCCAAAGGAAACATTATCCGCCTTAAGAACAATAATAAAGCCGTGATCATTGATGGTCTTGAAAATTTTATTGTTGTAGACACGGATAAAGCACTACTGATCTGCCCCAGAGACAATGATCAGCTGATCAAAGACTATGTTCTTGATCTGAAAAATTTTAAGAAAGGAGATAAATTCATGTAATATTGCTATCTTTCTGCTGATTTTTGAATTATGATGAAAACTGCAATACGATCAATCACTCTTATATGTATACTTTTGGGATTTTTAGGATATTCTCAGAACAAGAAGAACTTTTCCGGGATTCCAAACATTTTACAACAGATCATTCCGAATGACAGAATAGACTCCTGGGTCCTGGTTTATAACACTTATGGAAAAAACCAGGAGATCAAAACATCTGGCGGAAAAACAGATTATACCCCACAGTTTTCAGGATTTGATCTTTTCCCTGAAGAAGACAGCTTTTATTATATTGCATATGCTTCGGGTGGAAAAATAAATTATATTACAGATCTTGAAGGCCTGAAAAAGTTTGTAGGGAAAATTGACAATGCTGAAGAAGCTGCCATTGTTCTTACCGCTGAAGGGTATATGGTAGATGAGGAGTTTAAAGATGTTGCCGGTAATTATTATGAAGATGCTGCCAATTATTATCTGGATCTGGGGAAGCTTACTTCAAAGGAGTGCCCTTATCAGAAAACCCATTATACCCTGACTGTGAATAAGGCTACCGGGGCCGTCTCTAACGTAAAGGATAATGGAACCTATATTGAACTTTACAATAAGAAATGCGCCAATAATCCAAGGCTTTTAAAAATCCAGAAAAAAGAAGAACCAAAAGATGAGCCTAAGAAATCGACCAAACGAAAATAACGTTTACGAAACGGAAAGACTGATCATCCAGCCTATATCTGTGGATGACAAAGAGTTTATTTTTGAGCTTTATAACAGGCCGAAATTCATTAAATACATTGGGGACAGGCATGTTAAAACTGTTTCCGATGCAGAAAACTATATCAAAAACAGATTTCTTCCACAGTTTGAGAAATTAGGTTTCGGAAATTATCTGGTAGTTACCAAAGATAAAGGTGAAAAAATAGGAGGGGTAGGAATCTTTGAAAGAGAGGGCCTGGAGGTGGTGGATATAGGATTTTCCCTGTTGGAGGAATTTGAAGGGAAAGGCTATGCATATGAAGCTGCAGAAAAAGTAAAATCTATCGGAATGGATGAATTCGGACTGAAGAAGATTTCAGCTATTACTTCAAAGGATAACTTTTCTTCCCAGAAACTGATTGAAAAATTAGGTCTTGAATTCAAAAATTATGTTACGCTTCCAAATGAGGATGAAGAACTTATGTATTACGAGACGAAGTAGCCAGATTTAATATTGATATTATTATAAATAAGTATCGGCGGCCAAAGGCCGCCGATACTTATTAAGCATTATTTTATTATTTAAGCACCATTAAAATAAAAACTTATTTCTCTAAAATCTGTTCTGCAGCTGTTTTTGAAGTTACTTTCTCGATTACTCTTGTACAGATTCCGCTTTCGTCAAAAATAAAAGTTGTTCTTACAATGCCCATATATGTTTTTCCAAATGTTTTTTTCTCCTGCCAAACCCCGAACTTTTCGATAATATCATGGTTCTCATCAGCGATAAGATCATAAGGAAAGGCAAATTTGCTGTGGAAATTCTTTTGTTTTTTTACCGTATCGCCGCTTACGCCCAGAAGTTGAAATCCGGCTTTTTTAAGCTTTGAATAATTATCGCTCAGATTGCAGGCTTCTACAGTACACGTAGGAGTATTCGCTTGAGGATAAAAGAAAACGACCAATTTCCTTCCGATTAATTTCAATGAGGTTATTGTTTCTCCATCCTGATTTGTTCCTTCAAATTCAGGTAATTTATCTCCTACTTTCAGCATAATGAATTAATTTTGTTCAAATTTAATGGTTACATGACAAAAAAGCAAAGAGCGGAGCTCGTTCAGAGAGAATTGGATAAATTATATCCTACAACACCTATTCCGCTGGATCATACCGATCCTTATACACTCATGGTAGCTGTAGCGCTTTCTGCACAGACCACGGATAAAAAAGTAAACCAGGTAACTCCCGCCCTTTTCGAGGTGGCAGCAACACCGCAAAGGATGGCCAGACTGGAGGAATATCAGATCAAGGAGCTCATCAAAGAGATTGGACTTTCCAATACCAAGGCTAAAAATCTTAAAAGAATGGCAGAACTGTTACTGGAAAGACATAACGGTGTCGTTCCTCAGACTTATGAAGAACTGGAGGCACTTCCTGGGGTGGGTCATAAAACAGCTTCTGTTGTGATGAGCCAGGCCTTCGGATTTCCTGCTTTTCCAGTTGATACCCATATTCACAGACTGATGACGCAATGGAAACTTACTTCCGGAAAAAATGTTGTAGAAACAGAGAAAGATGCTAAAGCAATATTTCCTGAAGAAGTTTGGAACAAGCTTCACCTGCAAATTATTTTCTATGGAAGAGAATATTCGCCGGCCAGAGGAAAAGGAGAGAAAGATTTTATTACTAAGATGATGTTTGAAAAATAAAATACATCGTTTTAAAGAATATAAAAGAATTTATCAATTTTCATATTTTGTTATAAAGCATCATTTTTATGGTGTTTTTTTTGTGCATAATTGTGTCTTTTTTATCATTTTATTCACGAATTTAGGACATTTTTTTGTTTTAAAAGAAAAATATTTTTTTAATTTAAAAATGTATCTAGTTGATTTATAATACCATTTTGAGACAATAAGATATGTTTTTTCCTTCCTTTTCCTATAAAAGGTTTACCTTCATTTTGTAATTCAAAAAAAAGGGATATATTTGGCTCGATACCATTGATATTGAAATGAAAAAAAATATTTTACTGTTTTGTTTTACAGTATTTTTTTCTTTTTCGTGCAATAGTCAGATTCACCGTTTTTACTATGAACTGACTTATAAACCTTCAACCCATAATAAGGAGATGAAGAATGATTTGTTTTATCTCGATACTCTTGAAAACCAATCTATATTTATCCGGAAAGAAAAAAAAGAAACGGATTCTTTACTTGCTGCCAATATCAATTTCAACCCTACTTTCTCCTCTTTCGGAACAATGAACTTTAAAGTTGTAAAGGATACTAAAAACATGACCATTATTCTTAAGGATGATTTGCTGGCAGGAGTACTTTCGTATAAAGAAACGATACAGCTTCAATGGAGACTTTCTCAGGAGAATAAGGTATTAGATAATATCAAAGTGCAGAAGGCGGAGACAGATTATGGCGGCCGGAGCTGGATTGCATGGTTTGCTGCTGATATCCCGGTCTTTGACGGACCTTACGTATTCATGGGACTTCCAGGGCTGATTGTGGAAATGGAAGACTCTGCTAATCAATATCATTGGAGATTAATCGGAAACAAAAAAATCAGTCAGTCAGAATTGCAAATTGAAACAGTAATGGATGGTGAAGGATTGATCTCAAAAGAAGCCTATATCAAGAATAAAGAAAGTTTAATGAAAGATCCCCTGCCTGTTCTGATGCAGGCCATGTCTGAAGTTACAAAGGACACCAAAGCAATGGATAATATGCGCCAGCAGGCTGAAGCACTAAAGAAATATTATCAGGACAATGATAATTCTATCGAAAGATAGCTTAAAAATTTGCCTATAACCATGGAACTAAGAAAAGAAATCAATGCTGTTTTTTTATATCTGAAATCAATTGATGTGAAAATTGATAAGGACGATTATATCTATCAGGTAGAATCTCATCCTGAGACACCAAGTCTTCTGGCTTTTAGTGATGCTTTTAACTTTTTTGGTATTCCAAACGGAGCTTTTAATGTTGGTTTTGAAGAGCTTGAGGTTTTGCCGGAAACTTTTCTTACTATATTGGACCTAGGAGAAGGGCATTTAATTCTTTCTTATATTGAAAAAAAGGAAGATCATTTTATGTATACTGATAATGAGGGAGTTAAAAAAGACATTTCTTCATCTGAGATCTGTGTACTATGGACAGGAGCAGTATTAGTAGCAGAAGGTAATGATCAGATTATTAAATCATCAAATACGTTTTACAATAGGGTGCTGCCGGGTCTTGTTTTTTTTGCTGGTCTCACGGTAATGTATTTCATTGGTGGATGGTATCTGATGGGTTTTTCGGGAATTGCTATGTTGGGTCTGTTTTTTTCCTTTGAAGCCATTAAAACAGAGTTGGGCTTTGAGTCGGGCTTTTCGAACCAGTTTTGTGATGGCAGTGAGAATTCCAGTTGCAGTCAGATCATTAATTCTGAAAAAGGAAAGATTGCAGGATTTAAATTAAGTGATCTCAGTGTTTTTCTTTTTGGAACCCAGCTTTTTTTATTGATTATTTTTAACAGGGCCCTCCTAAATGATTATTATTTTCTGATATTCATCTCTTTGCTTGCGTGTATTCCTTTTACACTGTATTCCTTCTATTTCCAGATGAAAGTAGAAAAAAAGTGGTGTCCTATATGCCTAAGTATTATTGGAGTTATTTATGCGGAGATTGTTTATCTGTCCTTTAATAGCAGGGAGATTCTAAACAATTATACGCTGGATATTAAAACTATTTCTCTTTTTTCGGGTGTGTTAACTGTTTTTGTTGGCGGATACTTTTTGATCAAAAGAGCGCTTTTATCTTACAGCAGCTTAAGAAAAGATGCAGATTTTGACTCCAGATATATAAGACACTACCCATATTTTAAGAAAATCTTGACCAGTAAGGATCCAGTACTGCTGAAGGCAGATCCTATTCTTATAGGGAATCCTGATGCGCCGGTATCAATTACTTTTATAACGAGTCCATTGTGCAGCTATTGTAAGGAGGCTCATGAGTTTTTACAAAGAATTTACACCCACTATAAAGATCAGGTCAATATTAAAATCCGATTCAATATGACGGGAGTCGTTACAGCAGAAGTGGAAGAGATGCTGATCCAGCTCTTGAATATTTTCTATACGAAAGGAGAACAGAAATTTATAGAAGCACTCCATGACTGGTATAGCCACAGAGAAGCTGATAAATGGTTACAAAAATACAGTATAACACTTGTTAATCGGACGTTTCTTTTGAATAAACTGGTTTCTGTATCCTATGAAAACCTGCAGAATAACTTTTTTTTCACGCCGCATTATTTTATAAATAATTATGAATTTCCGGTGAGATTGAATAAAAAATATATTGAATTATTTATGCCGGATCTTGTTGAGGATCAATGGGACATTGGTGAGAAAAATATACCTGTTGAGGAGTTTGAAACTCAATATGGACAAATGGTTGACCAAAATTAAAACTATAATAAAGAGGAAGCTGAAAATCTAAAGAGTAGGCAAAAAATTAAAACAAAATTCTATGAAAAAATTACAAAAGCTGAGCTTAAATGCTATGAAAAGCGAAATGAGCAGAAACGAAATGAGAGTTATTAAAGCAGGCTCATCAGGAGAACCTGGAACGTGTAACTGTAACTCACAATACTGCTATATGAATAGTATGAAAGCTGTATGTGGAGGAGGTTGGCCAGCAAAATGCTGCTAATCTGAATAGGCTAACTTAAACAACTTCTGTAATTGCAATTCTGCAATTACAGATTTTTTTTCAACTTATGAATACATCAAGTTTAGTTTTAATTACCTGCTGGTACGGAAAATATCCATGGTATTTACCTTATTACCTGCATTCCTGCGCTTTTAATTCAAGTATTGATTTTGTTATTATAACAGACAATACAGATGAACTAAAAGATGTTCCGGTCAATGTAAGAATAGTACACAAAAGCCTGGACGATATTATCTGTGATACTTCCAATAAACTAGGCTTTCCGATCAATATAGATAATCCCTATAAATTGTGTGATTTTAAACCAGCTTATGGGTTTATGTTTCCCGATTTTATAGAAGGGTATGACTTCTGGGGACATTGTGATCTTGATCTGATTTATGGAGATATCAGGGCCTTTTTTACCAATGAATTTTTAAATGACCACGATTATATCAGTGTCAGAGATGATTATACAACGGGTTGTTTCGGCCTATACCGGAACAATGAAATGCTTAATACCTTTTTCAAGAGGAGTAAAGATTATACAAAAGTTTTCTCAGAAGCTGATCATTTTTGTTTTGATGAATGCAATTTCGTTTGGGATGACCTCGCAGAAGGGGTTTCAATCTTTGAAATTGAAACAGAGATTGAAAGTTTTACCCATCTTATGAAGAAAGCCGAACGGGATGGAATCTTAAGAACACACTTTGATTTTATTCTGATGGAAGGCTATACCGGGAGAGTGAAATTTGACAATGGTAAAATCATCTATAAAAATAAATATGAAGCCATCATGTTTCATATGTTTTGGCTTAAAAAAGTGTACAATCCAACAAAAGTTCCAAGGAAAATTCCAAATACCTACAATGTGAGCCCTACAAGAATCTACTGGTAACAGACATAATGTAGTTTAAGTAATGATTGAAAAGTGTTAAAAGCTAAAGAGAGAGCAATCTTGCGCTCTCTTTTTTATTGATGTAAAACAAATTTTCGATACTTTTTCTGATATTTTTTTAATGTATGATCTGCTGCTTTAAAATAATTTTCAATATTGCCGGTAATATTATTTTCTGCTGTTATATCAGAATACCCAAAATCTTTCTGCACGGAAATAAAAGGATACAACACCATTTTGTTGGCTGTAAGCTGGGATAAGAAGTTGTCTGCTGTATCATCCGGGCCGAAATCCGCATTCAGAATCTGTTCGAAAAAACGACTGTAAATAACCATGAACTGGGTACACCAAAAGTGGTTGATCCAGAACCTGTTTTCTGTAATAGGAACCACAAATCTGAAGCCTCCGCCAATGCCACCTGATAATATATCTGCTCCCTGTTCATTAGAAGCCAGAATATTTTCAATAAAAAAGTCCCTGTCATAATCCTCTGTGAAAATATGATCATCCTCTACAATAATGATCACATCATCATCATTGTCAATTGCAAGATGTACCGTTTTCCTGATGCTTTCCCATAAACCGATGTTTCCTTTTTCATGCTCACAGGCTTCTATAATCTGGCAGTCAAATTCCTGTTTGCCTTCAAATTCCTTTAAAACACTTTCCAATCTGTCCTCTCTGTGCTTCAGGTTAATAATGTAGGTGGGAATCATAATATCATCAAATTCATTTTGGCTCATAGGAATAATATTTTTTTATTTGGGAAAGCTCATCTAAAATCTCTTCTGGGTTCTCATGTATATCTGCAAAATCTGTTGTGTTTTCAAAAGAATTTATATCCTGATCATCATAAATGGAAATGAAAGGATGCATCACAAAAATATCGTCCAGGGATTGTGATAAGAAAAGTTCAGCAGGAGCTTGATCTGCGTTCTTGCTCTGGAGAAGAAGAGCAAAGGCTTTTTTGAAAATAACAATAAATTGGGCTCCTTTAAAGCCGTCAACCCAAAAAATATGATCGGTGACTTCCATTGCTTTTTCGAAGCCAAGAAGCCCTCCCAGCAATAGGTTACCGCCGAGCTTTTGTACATTCTCAATACAATTATTTAAATAAGGCATAGAAAAGTGAGGAGTAAACTGATGATAGGAGGTACATATAATAACGTAATCATCATTCAGATTATTTTTGATAGTATCTTGTATGCAGTTAATCAGGCTGTTAGCCTGGTTTTGGAGGGTGGTTTCCACCTCAAAGCCATTTGTTCTGAACGATTCCGTGTCATTGGCAGATTCATTTGGGGATGAAGTGAAAAAAAATATTTTTTTCATTAAATCATTTGATTTTCAAGGTTAAATAATAAACAATTAGAAGTCCAGCAGCCTTCTGTGATAATTAATCTGCCCCAGATGATAATCCAGATGAGTGATCAGATGAATTAAAAAATATCCTGTTGTCATTGTATCTTGGAAAACAACAACAGGATATTCCTTCTCAAGATCTTCAGCTGTTAATTCACTAAGCACATGATCTACCATAGCTATTGTTGCAGTTATTTTTTCAATAAGTTCGGCTCTTGGAATATCTTTTAATAAAAATTCCAGTTCCCTGTTTCTGATATAGCCTGTTTTACCAAGTTCTGCACCTATATAATTATTGAGATTTCCGACTAAATGCAGACAGAGGTTTCCTGCAGAATTTGCAATGTTTTTATCTGTTTTCCAGAGGGCTTTTTCATTCTCGTAAGATTCTATTTCTACTCTTAATTTATTTAAATCTCTGTTGTAGAGAGATTTCAGGCTTTCAATGATCATAGTGATTGCTATTATTAACTTGTTAAAATTTTTTCAAAAACAAAAAAAGATGGGACATTAAAATTAATCATCCCATCTTTAATATTATTCGTTTAAAGAAATTATTTCTGTTTTTTTGCCCAAAGTTCCATCTTTCTGTTCAGCACATCAAGCGGAAGGCATCCCTGGCTTAGGATTTCATCATGGAAGCTGGCCAGATTGAATTTGTTTCCAAGCTCTTTCTGATACTGTTCCCTAAGTTCCCGGATACGAAGGGAGCCAATTTTATAACCCAGTGCCTGGCCTGGCATTGCCATGTATCTTTCCACTTCTGCAGTTGCACTGGCTTCATCATAGGAAATATTACTTAAAAAGTATTTAATAGCTTCCTCTCTTTTCATGGTTCCTGTATGAATTCCCGTATCCACTACCAGTCTTACAGCCCTCAGCATCTGGTCACTCAGATAGCCCATTTTCTGGTAAGGATCTGTATACAGACCGAATTCAGGGCCTAATGTTTCACAATAGTGTGCCCAGCCTTCACCATAAGCACCGAACCATCCGAATCTCATAAACTTAGGAAGATTGGTGTTTTCCTGCTGAAGAGAAACCTGATAATGGTGTCCCGGAATAGCTTCGTGAAGGAAAAGAGATTCCATTCCTGAAGTTACATTGAATTTGGACGGATCCGGAAGCGGCATATAAAATATTCCCGGTCTTTTTCCGTCCGGAGTCCCCTGAATATATTCTGCACTGGCGCTTGCCTCCCTGAATTTTTCCGTTTGTCTGATCTCAAATTTTGTTTTAGGGGTTACACTGAACATAGTCTTCAGTTTAGGCGTAATCTTCGCTAAAATACCGTTAAATCCATCCAAAACCTCTTTGGAAGTCTTATAAGGCATTGCTTTAGGATCTGTCTTTACAAAGTTGATAAACTCTTCCAGTGTTCCTGTAAAGCCTACCTGCTGCTTTACTTTTTCCATTTCTGAGCGGAGCATTGCCACCTGCTGTAATCCTGTTTTATTGATCTCTTCAGGAGTTTTCTTTGTTGTTGTCCAGCTTTTAGCATAATATCTGTAAATCTCATTCCCGTTAGGAAGGCTGTTGTAGCCATCTGTATCCCGTGCTTTCGGGAGATATTCTTTTTCCAGGAATGTTCCAATTTTGGTATAGGCCGGAATGATCTTTTTTGTAATAGCATCAGCGTAAAGAGCTGAATACTTATCTTTTTGAGCTTTTGTAAAGCTTTTCGGGAATTTTCTAACAGGCCCGTAGAAAATATTTTTTTCCATATCCGTTGTGGTGATCTCCTCAGCTTTCATCTGAGGAATCATCTTGACAACCAGTTTTTTAGGAAGAACAATCTTATTGCTGATTCCTTCACGGAAATTTTCTGCAGCAGCATTCATCCAATCCGGGAATTTTTCCATTCTTTTCAGCCAGTCATCATAATCTTTTTCTGTTTTAAAAGGCTGGCTTCCTTCTCCGCTTCCGTACAATGGAAAGTTTAAAGGAAGACCTCCAAACTGTGTAAATGGAATGTATTCCGGATGATAGGCATATGCTTCAATTTTATCTTTTAAAGTATAATCCAGAACATCATAAACAACCTTTTCCTCATCTGAAAGACCTTTATAATCAACATTTTCCAACTGTTTCTGGACAGAATTGTAAAAAGCGATCTCTCCGGAAATAAAATCCCTGTCAATATTGATAGGAAGCTGGTCATTATATCTCGTATCTCCCTGAGATGTAGCCTCTAAAGGATACAACTTAAGATATTGCTCATAATAGTTGGATGCAATAGAATCCATATTGGTAGGCGTTACCTTCGTTAAAGGAGAATCAGATTTTTTGCAGGCTGCCAGGCTAATCACCAATCCCAATCCCAAAATACCTTTTGATAAAATGTTTTTCATTTTCAGAATCTTTATGAAGCAAAAGTAAGTATTATTGGCATATACAGAATAATCAATCATAATGATTTAAAAAAATAATTTTCAAAATATTTTCAACTTTAAATCAATTTTTTATCTTTGTCTAAAACGTTTAACAATCATATTATTACAGCTCTTTTTTAAGAAATAATGAAAGGGATTTTAAAAATTTACCATCCGGAGGAGACCCTAAAATACAATATTAGAAACACTTATTGTAAGGCGGTCTACAGCAACCAGCAACATTTATTAGAGGTTGAAATTATAACGGATGACAGTTTGGATCATGTAGATGATGATTCATTACAGTACAACTTTCCGCAGCTTTCACTTGAAATTTTTGATTTTCCGATCGAATCGAAGGAGATTGAAGGGAAAACGATCAAAATTAATGATTCTGATGAAGAAACCTATACAGAAGTGGATTTATTTGATGATGAGGATGCCTTTATCTATGATAATGAGCTCCAGTTTGAAAAAAATGAAGAAGGTGAGCTTCAGGTGATATGGAAGGGAACTATTGACGATTTCTATACCGGATCTGATACACCAATCCCATTCCGTCTAAAATGCGAATTTAAGCAGGACGGTATTGATATAGACGAAGACTAGCCGTTTTCTCATCATTTTTACAGCAGATTTCTTTTCAAAACTTCTTTTGGAAAGAAATTTGCTGTCTCTTAATAATAACAAATTTTAAGTTGTTTTTAAACAATTTTTAAGAGAGCAATTCATAATATTCCACTACATTTGTCGTTAAAATTTTATAAAAATTCACATTAATGCTGTTAACGGAACTTACTCAGATTTTATTTGCACAGATTACTGCTCCTGCAGTTGCAACAGACGATTTAGAATTTTCATTTTGGAAGATCATGTTCCACGGAGGAGCTTTCGCTAAAATAGTGATGTTTGTCGTTCTGGCTTTGGGTGTATTTTCACTGTATCTGTTCTTTGAACGTTTTTTCTTTATCAAAAGGCTGACTTCAAAAACAGATGCCAATTTCATGGAGAATATTGAAGATTTTATCAAAGAAGGAAAGATTGAATCGGCAGCGGATTACTGTAAAAGACAGAATTCTCCGGAAGGAAGGATTTTGGAAAAAGGAATTTCAAGATTGGGACGCCCTGTTTCTGACATCGTAAGTGCCATGGAATCGCAGGCCCAGGTAGAGGTAGCGAATATGGAGAAGAACCTGAACCTTTTGGCTGTGGTGCCAAGTATTGCACCGATGCTGGGGCTTTTAGGAACGGTTATCGGGATGATTATTGCTTTCTTCAACCTTTCTCATGCCACAGGATCTTTTTCACCTAAAACATTGTCTGAAGGTATTTATACGGCATTGGGACAAACGGCTGTAGGTTTGGCTGTAGCTATTCCGGCTAACTTTTTTTACAATATACTTTTAACAAGAATAGATAAGTTTGTATTGAAAGCTCAGAATATGTCGGGAGAATTTTTAGACCTTATCAATAAACCTTTATAAATCTTTCTTATGAAATTGCTTACAAACTATTGATCTTTCAGATAAAAATATATTAAGCGATTCCATCTGACCATTAAAAAAGTAAAAAGAAACAGATGAAAATTCAGAGAAGAAATAAAGCGAACCCGGAATTCAGTTTAGCAGCGATGACAGATGTTATCTTGCTGATGTTGATATTCTTTATGATCACTTCATCAGCTGCCAATCAAAGCGCAATTGATGTAAAGTTGCCAAAAGCGGGAGCGATTGAAGATAATATTCCCAATCCTTTAACGGTAAGTATTAAACCGGATGGAACTTATTTTGTTGATGATAATCCCGTTACGAGAGAACAGTTGGAGTCAGTAATTGTAAGTAAATTAACGGGTCAGACGAATAAATCATTTACCATCCGTGCAGATGAAAATACCATGCATAAAGATGTTGTCTTTGTCATGGAAATCGCTGAAAAGAATAAATTTAATATTGCTATTGCAACGGTTAAAGATAAATAATGTCTCCGGAACTGCCGGAAAGAATCATTTATGATGAGAAGTTACACTGTAAACAAAAATGAGCAAAATAAAGACAGGATAAAAAGTGCTATACTTTCTATCCTTATCTGGTCTGCAATTTTACTTTTTGTTTTTCTTTATAAACTGAAGCCGGAATTGGATAAACAACCGGATGAGGTGATGACAACAATGCTTGTTAATTTCGGGGACAACAGAAATGGAAACGGAATTGAAGAGCCTGCCGATCAGCCGGGAAGTTTGGCTGCAGCTACTGAAGAAGTAACTCCTGAACCAGCAGAAACAACTGTGCCGGAAACGAAAACCGTTTTAAAGCCTGAACCTGCGCCCGAGCTTAAGAAAACAGAGGTAAAGGAAAAAGTGATTACAGGCAGCAATTCGAAGGTCAGCGTACCGAAGAAAG
The DNA here is from genome assembly GCF_030812195.1 of Chryseobacterium lathyri. Taxonomy (GTDB): domain Bacteria; phylum Bacteroidota; class Bacteroidia; order Flavobacteriales; family Weeksellaceae; genus Chryseobacterium; species Chryseobacterium lathyri_A. Next base: position 643,893 of record NZ_JAUSSF010000002.1, on the reverse strand, counting down.
AGGAATCAAAAAAAACAGATAAAAAGGTATCGACAAGCTCAAGCGCTTCAAAGAATACTAAAAAGGCGGGAGCAACAACAGCTAATTCCAAAACAGGAAATGGTGATGGAAAAGGAACTGCGGCCATCGGAAACCTTATCAGGGGAAGAGGGACAAAAGCCGGAAGCCAGGGTACGGGTGAGGGAATAGGAAATGCGGGAGATCCATTAGGAGGTGACGGTAACGGAGACAGTAAAGTAGGAATTGACCGAAAGCTGATAGGATATATTCCCGGAACAATGGGAAGAGGAGGTGCACAACCAAGCAATAGCTGTACGGCAAGCGGAACCATTACCATTGCCTACACAGTAGATAAAGCCGGAAATGTAGTCTCTGCAAGAAGATCAGGAGGAACATCGGATCCCTGTATTTCTTCTACCGGAATTTCTTGGGTTAAGAAGTATGTAAAAGCCGAGAAAGCAAGTACATCTTCTACCGGAACTTATAAAATTACATTCTAAAATATAAAAGCACCTTATTCAAGTGCTTTTTTTATTTCATTGATTCTATTGATCACGGGAAGAGCAAAAATTCCGCTGGTCTGTAGATAAAGTTCATAAAACGTTTTTGACTTGTCTAAAAAGTCTTTGTTGTCCTCTTGCTTACCTTTAAAGTAAAAAAGATTTCCCAGCATTTCATAGTAGTCTTTATGGTCTCTTTCCTGTCTTTCATTGACAATCGCAATGATCTCTTCTTTCGTTTTTGAAGAAATTTCTGTGAAATCTATTTTAAAAATATCTTTCATCAAAGAATCAAAATCCAGTTCTTTCTGCATTAAGCTTTCTTCAGGTTTGTCCAGGATCAGTTTTTCCAATGCTTGAGTTAACTGGCGGATTAATCTTAATGTGAATTCTTTATCTGTGATCATAATAAATTTAAAGTTTATAGTTTAATGTTAACTGAGGCCCTCAACTATCCTGTTTTTAGGCAAAAAACAGATACGCCAATGCAATTGCAGTAATAACCCCGACCAAATCTGCCAGAAGCATGGCAATTACTGTATATCTCGTATTCTTTACAGCTACTGCTCCAAAATATACTGCGATTACGTAAAATGTAGTATCTGAGCTTCCCTGAAGAACTGCTGCCAATTTCCCCTGGAAACTGTCTGCCCCAAATGTGGCCATGGTATCCACCATCATTCCTCTGGCTCCCGATCCGGAAAGAGGTTTGATCAGTGCAGTCGGAAGTCCGTCCACAAATCTTGGATCGAAGCCTGCAGTGTTGGCCACCCATTTCATTCCGTCAATAATCACATCGAAAACGCCCGAAGTCCTTAAAAGAGAAATTGCGATTAACATTCCCACCAAATAAGGAATGATCTTGACGCAGGTCGTGAAGCCTTCTTTCGCACCATCAATAAATGCATCGAAAACATTAATTTTTTTATAAACAGCACCGAGAACAATCGCCAGGAAAATGAAGAGAATCAGTCCGTTACTTAATACTTTACTGAACGTATCCAGCTCGTCCTTACTGAGTTGAACCAAATAGACAACCAGAAGCGCAATAAGAGCTGAAATTCCGCCTACATAGGCAAGAACAATAGGCTTTAATAAATTGATTTTCTGATATAAAGAAACAATAATCATCGCTGCCAATGTCGCTGCAAAAGTAGCAATCATGCAGGGAAGGAAAATATCTGTCGGGGTTTTAGAGCCCATCGAAGCCCGGATGGCGATGATTGAAACAGGAATCAGCGTCATTCCCCCTGCGTGAAGGCACAGAAACATGATCTGCGAATTGCTGGCAGTATCTTTATTAGGATTTAAAGTCTGAAGACTTTCCATAGCTTTTAACCCAAATGGGGTCGCGGCATTGTCCAAACCCAGGAGATTAGCGCTGAAATTCATCAGCATATGCCCGAAAGCCGGATGGTTTTTAGGAATTTCAGGAAATAATTTTGAGAAAAAAGGCTGTATAAAGCGGCTTAAAAGATTAATCCCGCCTGCTTTTTCCGCAATGCTCATGAATCCCATAAATAAAGTCATAATCCCGATCAGGCCAATACATATTTTTACTGCGGTTTCGGATGTTCCGATCACGCCGTCTGCTTCCTGGATTCTGTAGACGTTTACATTCTGTTTTAGAGAGTCTGTTTTATAATGGATTCTGCTGTCTGCAAAATCGTTTTTTTTCATCAGGCTGTCCCTGACAAGCGGAGTAAGTGTATTCATCGGCTGTGAAGTGATCTGAACCGTGTCACCTCCTTTTCCCACCACCATATCATTAAAGATGGTTTTGTAGTGGCCAGACGAAACGTATTTTATACTGGCAATGGCAATGGCAATGATAATGAAAGCCGACCAAATTCTGCTGAGGACCATTCGATTAAATTAAAATTTTAGAAAAGATAATAAATTAAATGTAAAACTGCTTAAAATTTTATTTTTTTGAACCATTAAAGAGCAATAAAAAACTAAGAATATAAGTGATTTTATTAACCTGAACTTAGATATTTAATAGTTTTAAAGAACGGAAATTATTCTTCATCCAAATAAACCAGATGACCTTCAAAGTTGTCATCCAGACTTTTAAGAACCTTGGCCTCATCCATTTTTTTTGCCAGGCTGTCGATAAAAAAGCCCTTCTCAAAAAACTGGCGGTGGATTCCCGGAAGCAGTTCCATGAAATAATCCATGCCGATTTTGTTATTGTGAAGATCCATTTTGGTTTCCAAAGGTTCGTTTGGAAACAGCTCCTCATGCATATCGGTTATTCTTTTGCAAAAATCCAGTGCCTTTTCGGGAGAGGAGACTTTACAGCAGTACATCATAATGAAACAGCACCACAGCGCATGTCTGAAAGCATTTCCAATGCCATTATTGGAGGCTGTTTTAGGGAATTTTTTCTGGGCGATGGTAAAAGCCTGAATGGTTGCATGAAAGCTTAATAATGCAAAAAGAGGATGGGGAAGCAGTAATGATAAAAGACGCATGATCTTTTTCAGACTCATGCTCCGGATGGCATTAAAAAATATCTTGAAAGTCCTCATAAATAAAAATCTCTCCCTAATTAGAGAGAGACTGTATAGTGTTTGTTACAGATCTAAGCGTTTACAGCTAATAAATTGACTGTTTTAGCTACTGTATCTTTAATTTCAGTTCTTTTTACGATAAAATCTACAAAGCCTTTTTCCTGTAGGAATTCAGAGGTCTGGAAACCTTCAGGAAGATCTCTTCCGATTGTTTCACGGATTACTCTCGGGCCTGCAAAACCAATAAGCGCTCCCGGTTCAGCCATGATAATATCTGCTGTCATGGCGAAAGAAGCCGTGATTCCTCCAAAAGTAGGGTCACAAAGGTAAGCGATGTATAAAAGTCCTGCTTCAGAAAGTTGAGCCAGTTTAGCCTGCACTTTAGCAAGCTGCATCAGAGAGTAAGTTGCTTCCTGCATTCTTGCCCCTCCGGACTGACAAATGATCATGTACGGAAGTTTGTTGGCGATACAATAATCTACTGCTCTTCTGATCTTTTCCCCCATTACAGAGCCCAAAGATCCGCCGATAAAAGCAAAATCCATACAGGAAACTACCATTTCAGTTCCTTTTACGGTTCCTACAGCATTTCTGATGGAATCTGTAAGTTTTGTTTTGGCTCTTACCTCTTTTAAACGGTCTTTATAAGGTTTGGTATCCTTGAAATTTAAGATGTCAATACTTTCAACATTGGCATCCAGTTCAGTGAACTTACCTTCGTCAAAAAGGATCTCAAAAAATTCAGCACTTCCTATTCTTACGTGAAATCCGTCTTCAGGAGAAACGTAGCTGTTTCTTCTCAATTCATCATGCTCCACTATTTTTCCTGATGGAGTCTGATGCCAAAGGCCTTTGGGAACATCCTTTTTTTCATCAGTAGAGGTGGTAATGTTTTTTGCTTTTCTTTTAAACCAGTCGAATGCCATTTTGATTGTATTAGGGTATAAATGTAAAATGTATTAATGTAAATTGCATTCATGATGAATACTATTTACATTAATACAAATGTACAGTTCTTATTTTAAAGTATTTACGTTATTTAAGTCTTCAAACGCTTTAACCAGTCTTGTAGAGAAAGTATCTTCACCTTTTCTTACCCAAACTCTTGGGTCATAGAATTTCTTGTTAGGCTTTTCCTCTCCTTCAGGGTTTCCGATTTGAGCTCTTAAATAATCAATATTGTTAACCATATAATCTCTAACCCCTTCTGTGTAAGCGAACTGAAGGTCAGTATCGATATTCATTTTGATAACTCCGTAGTCGATAGCCTCTCTGATCTCCTCTAAAGTAGATCCCGAACCTCCGTGGAATACAAAGTTAACCGGCTTGTCAGCTGTTCCGAATTTCTCCTGAACATATTTCTGAGAGTTGTCAAGGATTTTCGGGGTAAGAACCACGTTCCCTGGCTTGTAAACTCCGTGTACATTACCGAAAGCCGCAGCAATGGTAAAGTTTTCAGAAATAGCCTTTAATTTTTCGTATGTATACGCTACATCTTCCGGCTGAGTATATAGTTTTGAATTGTCAACATCTGAGTTGTCTACGCCGTCTTCTTCACCACCAGTAACCCCGATTTCTACTTCAAGAGTCATTTTAAGCTTAGCCATTCTTTCGAAATACTGAGAAGAAATTTCAATGTTTTCTTCCAAAGGCTCTTCAGAAAGATCAAGCATGTGGGAAGAATAAAGAGATTTTCCGGTTTGTCTGAAGAATTCTTCGTTAGCATCCATCAATCCATCGATCCAAGGCAATAATTTCTTAGCGCAGTGGTCTGTGTGTAAAATGACAGTTGCTCCATAAGCTTCTGCCAGTGTGTGGATATGTTTTGCTCCGGCAATAGCTCCTAAAATAGCTGATTTCTGTCCATCATTATTTAACCCTTTTCCTGCGTTGAACGCAGCTCCGCCATTTGAAAACTGGATAATTACAGGAGAGTTTAATTTCGCTGCAGTTTCCATAACAGCATTTACATTGCTTGAACCAATTACGTTTACTGCAGGCAGTGCAAATTTGTTTTCTTTGGCATACTGAAAAATATCAGTAACTAATTGACCTGTGGCAACTCCTGCCGGAAAAATTCTGCTCATGTTTTACTTTTTATTTTAAATTATTAGGCGTTTTTAAAATTCCTGTAAAGGTAATCATTTTTGAGGAATTACTAATTTCTTTTGTCCCTGCCCCAAAGCAGCTTCTGACGGATTGTTTCGTAGAAACTTAAATGGTTTGGCTGTACCAGAAGTATTTGAAAATCTGCCTTTTTGATGATAATTTCTTTGTCGGTTTCTATATGGACCAGTCTAGAGTCCAGGGAGAGGGAGTACTGTGGCACCCTGCTTTCCACTTTAAATTTTATTTCTACTCTGTCATTTACAACCAAAGGTCTCACATTCAGATTGTGGGGAGCAATAGGGGTAATGACAAAATTTTCATTGTTCGGAGAGATGATTGGCCCGCCACAGCTTAAAGAATAGGCTGTAGACCCTGTAGGCGTAGAAACGATAACTCCATCCCCCCAGAATACGTTCAAAAATTCGTTATTGATATATGAATCTACCGTAATCATAGAGGTTGTTTCCTTCCTTGATATGGTAACGTCATTTAATGCATAAGGGAAAAAATCGTCAGATTTTGGAGAAACCACTTCGATAACGGCACGGCGGCTTGTTTTGACATCACCCTTTAAGATGGCATCAAGTTCTTTGAACGCTTCCTCTTTTGTAAAGCTGGCCAAAAAACCTAATCTTCCGGTATTTACCCCAACAATCGGGATTTCAAGATCTTCAATAAATGTTAATGAATTTACGATTGTTCCGTCACCTCCAAAAGTAAAGAAAAGGTCTACTTCCTTATCCAGTAGGTCCTGTTTGTTATTGAAGGTTTCAAATATCTTCGAGAACTGAAGCGCTTCAGCCATTTCATCATACAGAACAGATTTTACGCCTCTGGTTTCAAGTTCTGAAATAAACTTGCTTAAATATAAAAAAGTATCGAGGTCTTTTTTCTGAGAATATATGGCTGCGTTCATGTTATATTTCTATGAATTTTTGGAAAAACCCGAATCTGTCCTTAAACAGATCCGATTTTTCATCAGAATAGTATTTTTCAACAATTCTATAATCGTACCGGTCAAAAGTGGCATCTATTGAAGAAAGGTTTTCATTGCTGATCTTAATGGTTACCTGAATCACTTCATCAGACATTAAAGTGATGAATCCGCCATAGAACTTTGAGTTGTTGCTTTCCACAATATTGGCGATCTCCGTCATCGAATATTTCCTGGCCGGGGTTTCAATTGTAAGGATGGCTCCGGTCTCTGAAAACAACGGGTAGCGGGAAAGATTCTGGAAGATATCCTCACAGGTGATATATCCAAGATATTTTTCATTTTTATTGATCACCGGAATTATATTGGCACTGAACGTATAGAAGAGACGGATGCTGTCCATAATGTTATTATCTTCCAGGATGGCAAAACGCTCAATCTGATGCTCAAGGTCCTTTAATATTCCATCACCGTCATAAAGAAAATCCTCTGCAATGGCTCCATAAAAGTGATGGGACTTTTTTATGAAAACATGGGAATAGCCAAAATCCTCTAACGTATTCCTTGCTGATTCTATTGAGTCAGTCAGGCTAAAACACGGAAAGTCTTTTGAGATATAATCCTTGATAAACATTGTGCTAATTTATAAAAAATTAAATGAAACTTTTTCTCAAAACATCACTTTTTTTCTGGAAAAATTAAAAAAACGATGTTAAAATTTGTTTGTAAAGAAAAAAAAGGTATCTTTGTCGCCTTTCATTTTTACTTTTTATTAGATTTATTTCAAACTGCACTGTCTTTTAAGGACATATGCAGTTTTTTATTTTAGGGCTTTCGCAAACTCCCACATCACAATTCCGCCGCATACACTTACATTCAGAGAGTGCTTGGTTCCAAGCTGTGGAATTTCAAGAAATGTATCAATATTCGGGAGGGCTTCATCACTTATTCCTTCCACTTCATTTCCTAAAATCAGCGCATATTTTTTTGACTTGTCAATACTGAAATCTGTGATCATGATGCTGTCTGTTGTTTGTTCTATCCCTATGATTTCATATCCACGGCTTTTATAATTATTAATTGCCGCGTTAATATTGCTTTCGTGGCCCCAGTCTACACTTTCCGTAGCTCCAAGTGCTGCTTTGTGAATTTCGCGGTGTGGTGGCTGCGGAGTAATGCCACAAAGGATTATTTTTTCGATCAGAAAAGCATCTGCTGTTCTGAACGAAGCCCCTACATTGTGCATGCTCCTTAAATTATCTAAAATAATGACCAATGGAATTTTCTCAACCTTCTTAAATGTTTCTACGTCTATTCTGTTAAGTTCTTCCAGTTTTAATTTCTGTACCAATTGTTTTATTTTGTTGAGATTAATTTTCCGTCTTTGTAGATCTCTGTTTTTTCAACGCTTCCGTCTTCACGGTAATGAACTCTCGTTCCATTCCATTTATCGTTGGCGAATTCTGTTTCACGCTGCAGTTTTCCTGATGGATGAAATGATTTCCATTTTCCGACTGCAAGTCCGTTCTCATACTGACCGATCTGTTTTACGGATTTCCCGTTTTCGTAGAAAACTTTGCTTTCACCGTGTAATTTAGCAAATTTATAATTGGAAATTTCAGCCACAACTCCTGAAGGGGTATAAAAAGTAGCGGTAAAGCTGTTGTCATAAACATTTTTGTCGCCATTTCTAAAAACTTCTTTTGAAGTAAGAACGCCGTTTTTGTCATAATAAGACCATTCTTTCACCTTAAAGTCCTTCTTATATTCCCCTTTAGCTTGGACTTTCCCGTTGTCATGATAATACACGGCATCGCCTTCCACCTTTCCTTTTTTCCATTCGAGAACCTGCTTTACCTGTCCGTTATCATAGAAAGCTTTGCATGATCCTTCCTGGAGTCCATCCTTAAATCCGCATGGTTTTTGTGCTATTGCCCATGAGGATGCAGTCATTAATAGCAGAAAAAAGTATTTCATAGATATTTTTATTTCAAAAATAGTAAAATACTTATATTTGACTTAAAATATTAACATGAAAAAAATATCCACTTTACTGCTGTTGGTATTCGCTTTTTTATTTTCACAGGCACAAAATACCTATTATCCGCAGGCTTTTTTTGATAAAAAGATAGCCAGGGAGATGCTTAGCTTTGGAAATTCTACGATAGAAGGAGTAGCCTCCACAAAACAGAAAAACAATTGGGGGATCAAACCCCTGCTTGGGGCAAAGCATTATGCTCCTAAAGGAACTGTAGTGATGCTTTTTCCTGTAACTCCTTATTTTGATGAGTTTTATAGTATGAGAAGAAAGTATGAGAATAAGAAAACAACGGTCTATATGTCCGAAGATGCCTTTAAATACAGACTGGAAGCTTTAACGGACGATCGCGGAAGGTTTAGGTTTGAAAAATTAAAACCCGGAAAATATTACCTGGAAACAATTGTTAATTTTACAGCAACGGCAAGCTATCAGGAGCAGACCGGAAGATCAGATGCCTATAATGCCTATGGTGGTTATCTGTATTCTACCCCCATATACCAGACCTTTTTTTACGGTTATTCTGCGGCGAACCGCGAAAGCAAATTTGTAGAAATAAAAGCAGACGGAGAAATCAAAGAAATCAACCTTTAAGGTTGATTTTTACTTTTTCAGTCCTATGGTCTGATGGACGCTCCTCTCAATATTTTGTGCCAATGCTTCCATAGGAATATCATTTTCATCATTATTGAAAGGGTCTTCAATTTCTTCAGCAATTAGCTCCAGGCTCATCAGAACATAATAGACAAATACGGTAAGCGGGATCATCAGAAGCCCAATGGTAATCACATAGGCAATCGGCAGTGCCAGGACATATAAGATGATGAACTTCTTGACAAAAGAAGAATAAGAATAAGGAATAGGGGTGTTTTTAATTCTTTCACAGCCTCCGCAAACATCCAGAAACCCGGAAAGCTGAGTATCAAGATACAGCATTTCGATATCTGATATCTTTCCTTCTTTTTTCAGCTGATTGAGTTTATAAGTTAAAAGAATGATAATTTCACTGGGACCATGATGCTTCAGGTATTTTTCAATTTCGGAGTAATCCTCATCCAGAGCCAGTCTTGTAGATTCCTGGGAAAGATGCTTAGCCAGAAAATGAGGAAAGTATTTTAAATATCTTGAGATCTGTTCTGCGTCTTGCCGGTTGTCACCCAAAATAGCATTGATCTTTACAGCAAAATTCCGGGTGTCATTCACTAATTTTCCCCAAAGTTTTCTGCCTTCCCACCATCTGTCATAAGCCGTATTTGTTCTGAAAACCAATAGCAGCGACAATACAAAGCCCAACAGGGAATGGATCATTCCAACATTGCTTACCCCTGATTTTGTGGTAAGATGAAGATATTCTACCTCCAGATACTGAATTCCCCAGGAATAAAGCCCCACGAGGATCATCGTAGGAAAGAGGATCTTCATGGTATCGCTTTTATGCATACTGAAAAGGATTTTCAGGAAATGCTTGGTGTTGTAGGCTCTCATAAATACGATTAGTCTTACAAAGATAATTTTTTCATTTTATCTCTGCTTTATGAGTAGCCTTAAAATAATATAAACCCAAACAATGCTCCTGATGTCCCAATACTATTTTTTAATTTTCCCAGATTTCAAAAAAACACTATTTTTATTTCGCATTAAATAAAAAACAAGATGATCCTCGAAAACGTAGATGTAGTTAGCGATATCAGTAAAGAAGATTTTCAGAAGAATTATTTCAAAAAACATAAGCCGCTTTTGATCAAAAATTTTGCGAGCAGGTGGGAGGCTTTTGACAAATGGAATCTTGCCTATATTCGTGAGAAAGCAGGTGATCAGATCGTGCCGTTGTATGATAATAAACCGGCTGATGCTTCCAAAAGTTCAGATGCCCCTGTCACCAATATGAAGATGAAGGATTATATTGACCGGATCAAAAGTGGACCTTCGGACCTTCGTATCTTTTTCTATATCATCACGGACAGGCTTCCGGAATTACTGAAAAACTTTACGTATCCCGATCTTGGAATTAAGTTTTTTAAACGGCTTCCGACTCTTTTCTTTGGGGGAAGTGAGGCCCACGTGCTGATGCATTATGATGTAGATCTTGGAGATTTTCTTCACATTCATTTTGAGGGGAAGAAAAGAATCCTGTTATTTGACCAAAAACAGTCTGCTTTCTTATATAAAGTACCGCTTTCCGTGCACACCGTTTATGATATAGATTACGAAAATCCTGATTATGAGAAATTTCCTGCCTTACAGTATGCCAAAGGATATGAAATTTTCATGGAACATGGTGATGCGCTTTTTATTCCCGGTGCATTCTGGCATTTCAACAGGTACCTGAAACCGGGATTTTCTATGTCCCTCAGGGCTCTTCCCAATAAGCCGAATGTTTTCGCCAATATGATGTACCATGTTTTTATCATGAGATATACGGATAAGCTTCTTCGCAAGCTGTTTAAGGCTAAGTGGGTGAATTACAAGCAGAATTGGGCTTGTAAAAAGGGAACTGAGGTATTTGAAAAATACAGTCGTTCAGGAAGATAGTTGTATTATTCATTGATAAGTCCGAAAATTCTAGCGTCCACAAACCTTCCTTTTTCAAAAAAATAATCGCGGAGGGTTCCTTCATCTTTAAAATTTAAAGAAAGCAAAAGCTTCTCTGAAGAAATATTGGAAGGATCTATAAATGCATCTACCCTGTGAAGCATCATACTTTCAAAGCCAAAAGTGAGAATAGGAAGAATGGCTTCTTTCATATAGGAATTTCTCCAGAATTTCGGATTGAGCTCATAGCCAATCTCGGCTCTGGAATGCTCGCGATGCCAGTTGTGGTAACCGCAGGTTCCTATAACCTTCCTTTCGGATTTTAATTCCAGTGCCCATCGGAAGCCTTTTCCTTTTTCAAATTCATGATTAAAATGTCTGATGATCTTTTGAGCATCTTCCAGTGTTTTAAAGGTTTCCAGATCATAATATTCCATGACTTCATCCAGGGAAAAATATTCGAAAAGGTCTTCTGCATCATCAGGAGCCAGCTGTCTTAAAAGAAGTCTTTCGGTTTCTAAAACAGGGTAGATCATAGAATTTTATTTGACTGAAAAATACAATAAATATTTTACTCTGAAACACATAAATGCCATTTTTGATCCCCATAGCGAGATTAATTTCATCACAATTTCCAACCCTGAATTTATTTTATTTAAATTTGGGGCTCATTTTTTATTATGGCAAAAGCGAAGAAGGAAACCCCGTTAATGACACAGTATAATACCATTAAGGCTAAATACCCTGATGCACTGCTGTTGTTCAGGGTAGGAGACTTTTATGAAACGTTCGGGCAGGATGCTGTGAGAACATCCCAGATTCTGGGTATTGTTCTTACTAAAAGAGCCAATGGAGAAGGGCATATAGAACTGGCAGGATTTCCACACCATTCAGTAGATTCCTATCTTCCCAAGCTGGTAAGAGCCGGAATGAGAGTTGCCATCTGCGATCAGCTGGAAGATCCGAAAACGGTCAAAGGGATTGTAAAAAGAGGTGTCACAGAGCTTGTAACACCAGGGGTTACCTTTAACGATCAGGTATTAAATTCAAAAAAGAACAACTTTCTTCTTTCTCTGCATAAAGAAAAAGAGAAGTACGGAATTGCGATGGTGGATGTTTCTACCGGTGAGTTTTTGGCGAGTGAAGGAAACCTGGAAAAGATTCTGCATATCATTAACACTTTTGATCCCAGCGAAATTGTTTTTCAGAGAAGTGTTCAGCTGCCGGAACAGCTTAAAAACAAAAGTGCCTTTAAGCTTGAGGACTGGGCTTTCCAGTATAATTTTGCCTACGAAAAACTGACTTCCCATTTCAAAACAAATTCTTTAAAAGGTTTTGGGGTTGAAAATCTTCCGCTTGCCATTACAGCTGCCGGAGCTATTTTCGCCTATCTTGTGGAAGATACCCATCATAATCTGCTGGCACATATCACAAAGCTTCAGATCATTCCACAGGAAGACTACCTGATGATGGATAACTTTACCCTGAGAAATCTTGAAATTGTTTATCCAAGTAATCCACAGGGGAAATCATTGCTGGATATTATCGATAAAACCTCTACCCCAATGGGCGGAAGGTTATTGAGAAGAAGGATTATCCTCCCTTTGAAATCCGTGGACGAGATCATGAGAAGGCTTTCACTGATTGATTTCCTGAATGAACATGATCATCTGAAATATGAGATCTGCCAATTGCTGAAATCCATCTCGGATCTGGACCGCCTGATGGGAAAACTGGCTGCGGAAAAGATATCCCCGAAAGAACTGGGCTATCTGCGTCAGAGCCTGATTAATATTCATCAGATCAAAGCATTGCTTCATCCGCATGCAGAGGTTCTGGCCTGGCTGGATCCGTTGTTTGATATGGGTGAACTGATCAGGTTTTTACAGAACCATCTCAATGAAGAACTCCCGGTGAATATTTCCAAAGGAAATATAATCAAAGAAAACATTTCAGAAGAACTTGACAGGTTGAGGAATCTCCAGAGCAAAGGCCGCGGTTTCCTGGATGAAATGTGTCAGAGAGAAATAGAAAGAACGGGAATTTCGAGTCTTAAAATTGATTTTAATAATGTTTTCGGATATTATATAGAAGTAAGGAATGCCCATAAAGATAAAGTTCCGGCTGATTGGTTAAGAAAGCAAACGCTTGTCAATGCAGAACGTTACATTACCGAAGAGCTGAAAGAATATGAAAGCCAAATTCTGGGTGCAGAAGAAAAAATAGGTGTTCTGGAAAATGAGCTATATAGGAATGTATGCTCTGAAACAATGGTCTATATGGATCAGATCCAGGGTAATTCCAATATTATTGCACAGCTTGATGTAGCGGCGGGGCTTTCTGAATTAGCTGTTTCTGAAAGCTATACAAAGCCTGTTCTTAATCAGGGTTATGCTATTGATCTTAAAGAAGCAAGGCACCCGATCATTGAAAATGCACTTCCTTTAGGGGAAAAATATATTCCGAACGATATCTTTTTAGACAAAGATTCTCAACAGATCATTATGGTGACAGGGCCCAACATGGCCGGTAAGTCTGCCATTCTGCGTCAGACGGCTATTGTGTGTCTTTTGGCTCAAATCGGAAGCTTTGTTCCTGCAAAACATGCTGAAATCGGGATTTTGGATAAAATTTTTACAAGGGTAGGAGCGACCGACAATATTTCGGCGGGTGAATCCACTTTTATGGTAGAAATGAATGAAGCCGCCAATATACTGAACAATATTTCAGAACGCAGCCTTATCCTGCTGGACGAAATAGGCCGTGGCACATCTACCTATGACGGGGTTTCTATTGCATGGGCTATTGCAGAATATCTTCACCAGCATCCTACGCAGGCAAAAACTCTCTTTGCAACCCATTACCACGAATTGAATGAAATGACGGTGAATTTTGAAAGGGTAAAGAACTTCCATGTTTCTATACAGGAAAATAAAGGAAATATCATTTTCTTAAGAAAACTGATTCCGGGCGGCAGTGAACACAGCTTTGGTATCCATGTGGCTAAATTGGCGGGAATGCCAGCAAAAGTGGTCAACAGAGCCAATGAGATTCTTAAAACCCTTGAAGCAAGCCGTACACAGAGTACCAGCACCTCAGAAAGTATTAAACGAGTAACTGAAGAAAATATGCAGCTTTCTTTTTTCCAGCTGGATGACCCGGTTTTAGAGAATATCCGTGAAGAACTCACGAAAATAGACATCAATACATTAACACCGATTGAAGCATTAATGAAGCTGAATTCAATAAAAAAAATGATTGGGGGTTAGCTTAAGCAGCTTTTTTGATCAATCTGCATCAATGCTGAATATAAAGAAATGACCGGATAAATTCCGGTCATTCATATTTTTATTATAGCGGTTAACAGCAATATCCGTCACTTCCTCTCGGTCCAATGATCATGAAATGGCTGGGCACCCCTCTGAGTTTACACAGGCCTTCAGCGCATGAAGCTCCTCCGTTGATCTCTTTCAACTCTTTTTTTGTAAGTTTTCTGCTTTGAAAGTTTGATTTTTTCATACCAACTATTTTGTAGTTAATTTAAGTTCTTAACAGCAGTATCCATCCTGAATACCATAAACGCCATACAGTTCTACTCCGGTAACCGGATCAATGCAGCTTACGACTCTTGGACATACAGGTCTGAAGCCTCCACTGATTTCTTTCAATTCTTTTTTTGAAAGCTTTCTTGGTTGAAGATTTGATTTTTTCATAATAATTTTAATTTGGTCATAGCTAATTTACATTTTATTTTATATAATTCTATAGATGGTGATAAAAACTTAAAAATTATTAACAAAGTTTAACAGATTGATACTTAAAGAAAAGGAAAGCATTTACTAATTTTAAGCATGAAGAAACTATTAAGCATATTCATCCTTTTTGTATCTTTTGCTGTTTTGGGTGCACAGCAGACAGAAGTTTCCATTATGAAATACGAGGATCTTGAAAAGCGTATGCAAAAGGATAATGATAAGTTGCTGGTTGTCAATTTCTGGGCGACTACCTGCGCCCCTTGTGTAAAGGAACTACCGCATTTTATGGAGATCAATAATAAATTGAAAGATCAGCCAAACTTTAAAATGATTTTGGTTTCACTGGACAGGCTTGTGGATAAAGAAAGAGTCTTGAAATTCATAAAAAATAAAAATCTTACAGCTGAAGTGATTCTGCTGGATGATATTAAAAGAATGAATACATGGATTCCAAGGTTTGAAAAAGACTGGGACGGAAATATTCCGGTGACGATCTTCTATAAAAATGGAGAAAAAGTGCATTTCAATGATGGCGAAATGAGCAAAGAAGACCTGGAAAAGACCATCGACAATAATTTAAAATAAAAAATATCATATGAAAAATCTGAAAATTTTAATGGCTGTATTTATTACCGGGCTCGGGCTTTTGAGTTTTACAACAACAGGTGATAAAGCAAACGCTTCTCAAAATACATCTGCAAATGCTTTTGTAAAAGGATATGAAGTTGGAGATGAGGCCGCTGATTTTAAGCTGAAGAATATTGACGGTAAAATGGTTTCTTTAAGCGATTTTCAAAGTGCAAAAGGATTTATAGTAATCTTTACCTGCAACCATTGTCCGTACGCAAAAAAATACGAAGAAAGGATCGTGGAGCTGGATAAAAAATTCAAAGATCAGGGCTATCCGGTTATTGCCATTAATCCGAATGACCCTAATGTACAGCCGGAAGACGGTTACAAACAGATGATCGAAAGAGCAAAACAGAAAGGATTTACTTTTCCGTATTTGGTAGACGAAGGACAAAAGATATACCCACTTTACGGAGCTACAAAAACACCCCATGTTTTTATTCTTCAGAAAGAAAACGGAAAAAATATCGTGAAATATATCGGAGCCATCGACAACAATTACGAAAATCCAAATGATGTATCTGAATATTACGTTCAGGATGCTGTAAATGCCTTGATCAAAGGGGAGCCGGTGAAAATGACGAAAACTGTAGCTATAGGATGCACAATCAAAGTAAAGAAATAATATATTTGCCTTAGAATTATATAGATCGGTGCTCATTGAACGCCGATTTTTTATGACCGAGATTTGAATGAGATTTTATTCATTCAATAGGGATGGGCTTTAGCCCGCGCAGACAGAAACCAGCCATTAAAGGCTTTAGCCAAAACTTAACACAACATGGAATTTAAATTCAGTCTTAAATATCTTCTTCTTACTATTGCTATCTTTCTTATAGAAGTCCTTATTGCTACAAAACTGGCACATATTTTCTTTATCAGAGCCTACCTCGGTGACGTTATAGTCGTTATGCTCCTATACACATTTGTTAAAACCTTTGTGAAGATGAATGATGAAAAGCTTATCCTTTGGATCTTAGGGTTTTCCTGTATCGTAGAATTTGCGCAATACTTTACTGTCGCAGAAAAATTAGGCTTCCGTCCTGGAAGCCTGATGTATATTGTCATCGGAAATTCTTTCTCCTGGATAGATATTCTGTGCTATGCTGCAGGATGTTTATTGCTCTTCCTTGGGCTGAAGATTACCCAATCAAAAAAAAAGAAGCAGACTATTGCAGGCTGAATACCAAAGGCTGCCTCATGATGCTCCGGACTTTTTTGCCATTCTGTTCCGCGGGAATCCATTGTGTTTTGATCATTTTCAGGGCTCTTAAAAATTCATCTCTTACCATTTTATATTCATAGGATTCTATTTGAATATCTACCATATTTCCTTCTGCATCTACAATAAAAGTAGCAACGGCTTTAGCTTTCATAATCTCTGCTTTTACCAATGGAGAGGTCCGGAAATTCTTTAAAATTTCCTTTACAAATGCCTGGTGCCCGCCAGGAAACGCCGCAATCTGAGATGGCCCGGGTTCTGCATCTACCGATGGCTTTAGATCTGGAATTACAGTTGAATCTCTCTGGGCAGCAATAGAAACAGTCCAGAATAACAGAATAAAAAGCAAATATTTTTTCATAGAGTAAATCTTATCTTCCAAAGCTGTCATATTTATCTTCCGCATATTTTATAAAGCGGTTAAGCAAAGCTACATTCTCCTTTTCCATTGGAGAAAGTTCTTTATCAACATTATTTGAAACAGGAATATACCAGTCCGTCTGCTCAAAGAAATACCTGTAGGTTTCCTTTTTGAAAGAATAGCCATGCCTTGCAAAAACAGAATTTTTGATGATCTCAAGATCTATTTTCCGTAAATTTTTAAGGTCTTTTTCAGATAGCTTTTGCTTCGATGCATTCAAATTAAAAATAGCTTCAGAAGCTACCCTGTTTTTAGAAGTCGTATAGCTTTCCGTCTTTCCGGTTTCTTCATCCGTATATTTTTCTACAAAATCCTTTGGATTGGACCAGTCGACGAGATCAGAGTCCTTATCCAGCATAAAGTTCGGATTATATACAAAATCTTTTTTTGAAAGCTTAATGGTTTTTAAAGGGGACTTTACTGCAGTTTTATTGAAGGCATTCCATTTTCCGGTGATGCTGTCGCCGCTTAATTTCACTTCAAACCTGCCGTCTGTTTTATCATTTCCAGGCTCATCCAGAACAAAGGATTTTGTACTTTCATTAAAAATACCCCTGAACGGTCGTTGATTCCCATTTACAATACTTTGTCCATAGACACTGTCTTTGGTAATCCTGTTGATTTTTAGAGAAATTCTTTTATTGATGCTGCTTTCATATTCAGAACCGTCGGTTTCATCCACTATTTTTTCCATTCCAGCAAAATCCCCGGTATAAATTCCGTAATATTCTTTATAAATCTCAGGAATTACTGCAGAATCTTTTTTAGCGATCACAGAATCTTTTCCCGTTTCGTTCATCTTTCCATCCTTCTTACAGCTCAGAAGAGAAACTGCGAGTATGGAAGCAAGGGTGTAATTTAGAGTTTTCATATATGTTTTTTTGTAATTAAATATTCAATCAAAAGGATATTGGGAATCCAGCCCAGCCATGCGATGATTTGGTAGACATCCATAGGGCTTGGGTGGAATAAATATACGATAATAACTTTCCAGATTCGCAAGGTAAGGGCAGATAAAGTAAGCGCAAAGCTTCGCCACATCCACTGCTTGTGTTCTTTAAACCGTTTTTGTCTTGCTGATTGGTAGGCTTTATAAGTAGTAAACCACCAAAGGGTTCCTAAAATAATGAACGAGATTTTAGATAAAAAGCCTCCGTTAGCAAAAAATCCCATATAGATTCCCGACGGCGCGGCCAGGATCAGAATTAGAAAAATATAGATCTTACCCATATTTTTATGAAAGTTCTTTATGCTGAAATCCTTTCGCAGGATGGCCAGAAATCCAGAAAGCAACACAAAAATACTTGTGTAGACGTGCGTATAGAAAAAAGGAAGATATTCCGGTCTGTCCTGAACTTCTGTCTGTTTGATCATCAGAAAGCTCACATTGGGATTAAAAGGAACATATTCCAGCGTAATTTTAAGCATTAACCAAAAGAAATATCCAAACCCAAGCATCAAAAGGGTTTTTAATAAAAGAGGAATATTTTTTTTAATGGCAAGCATTTTATTAAAATTTGCTGATCTTTAAATACTTATACTCATAGGAATTTCATACCAGGTTTTAATAGGTTGGCCGTTACGCATGGCCGGCTTCCATTTTGTTTTAATCCTCTTAATCACACGGGTCATTTCTTTATTCATGGAAGGGTCATCGCCTATTGTTGAAATGGAATTCATACTGCCATCAGCATGAATCAGGAATTTTGTAACAGATTTCAGTTTTCCTGAGCCATTAAGCCTGGAATGGTCAAATTCAGATGAGATATGTCCTCTTAATGCTGTCATTCCACCAGGAAACTCAGCAGGAATGTCTGTTTCAAGAAGTGGAGAGACAACAGAATCAAGTGCACTCGGCTGCTCTGGTGTCTTTTCTTTTGTTGAGGCCTGTGAAAAGGCCAGCTGAGCTCCTAAAAGCAAAAATAGTATTGATATTTTTTTCATCACGATAAATTATTTAAATTTTGTGCAATAAGCCATCCTTCACTCCAGCATGCCTGAAAATTAAACCCTCCCGTCACCGCATCAATGTTCAGGACTTCTCCTGCAATGTAAAAATTCGGGAGAAGCTTGGAGGACATGTTTTTGAAGTTAATTTCCTTTAAATCAACACCTCCGGCGGTTACAAACTCGTCTTTAAAAGTAGATTTTCCACTTACTTTCAGCTTTTTGCTGCACAGGTTTTCAAGAACCTTCTGCATTTCTTTCCCTGAAATATTAGAGATCTGCTTATTAAGATCAACCTGTGAAACGGTTAATATTTTCTGCCAGAACCGGTTGGTAATATCAAAGATCTTCGCCTGCCCGATCGTTTTCTTAGGATTTGACTGTTTAAAACTCTGGAAAATTTCTTCAGCATCATCCATAGATTTTGAAATAAAATTCACTTCAATTTCAAATTGATACTTTATTTTCGCGAGGCTTATCGCTTCCCATGCAGAAATTTTCAAAACTGCGGGTCCCGAAAGCCCCCAGTGTGTGATCAGTAGAGGCCCGCTCTCTTCAGTTTTTAAGGCAGGAATTGAGATTTCAGCATTTTCAAAGCTTGTTCCCGGAATGTCCTGTAGCAGCTCATCTTTAATATTGAAAGTAAAAAGCGACGGAACAAGATCCACGATCTTATGACCCAGATTTTCAACGATCTTCAGAGATTTTGGTGAACTTCCCGTTGTATAGACAATATAATCTGCTAGAAAATCGCCTAAACTTGTTTTGACAAGGTATTTTTCATCCTGCTTTTCTATTTCTTTAACGGAACATTTTGTTTTGACCTCTACCTTTTTATTCTGAATTTCATTCAGGAAAGTATTGATAATGGTCTGCGAAGAATTGCTTTCCGGAAAAACGCGGTTATCGTTTTCAATTTTCAAAGGTACGCTGTGCTGGTCAAACCAATCCATGGTATCTCCTGGCTGAAATTTAGTAAAAACGCTCAGCAGTTCCTTATTTCCCCTTGGATAAAACTGAACCAGTTCCCTTGGATCAAAACAGGCGTGGGTCACATTGCAACGTCCACCTCCGGAGATTTTTACCTTCTGAAGCACCTCCGAGTTCTGTTCAAGGATGGTGATTTTATATTTTTTTTCGTCAAGGTTCGATGCGCAGAAAAAGCCTGCCGCACCGCCTCCGATAATGATGATCTGTTTCATGTAATGGTAATCCTATGCTGAAGATTATTTTTTCAAAAGTACAATTTTTATAAACCATCTTATTTGAGTAATTTTGAAGAATATAATTTAATCATACTAAAAACAACTTTTACATGATTTTTTACCATAAATTCGAAGTACGCTGGAGTGATCTTGATGCCAACAAGCACTTAGCCAATTCATCATATGTACAGTATTGTGCCCAGTCGAGAATGGCCTTTATGACCAAAGAGAAAATGGGCGTTACCCAGTTAAGCAGATGGGGAATAGGACCTGTAATCCTGCATGAAAGATATTCCTTTTTTAAGGAAATCTATGCCGACCAGACGGTTATCGTAAGTCTTGAAATCGACGGATGCTCGGAAGACTCTTCCATCTACAGATTTCTCCATAAATTCTATACGCCGGACGGAGTGCACTGTGCCACTGCAGAGGCTACAGGGGTGTGGATCGACATGATGCTGAGAAAAATGACAACCCCACCGGATGATGTGGTAGAGGCAATGAATAAGTACAAAAGCCCCGAAACCATAGTGATGAGCAGGGAAGACTTCAAAAAGCTGCCTTTCCAGCCTGATAATGTAGATCCGGCAGAATTCAATTAATTCAAAGTTCACGGTTGAATGTCATCATTACATTTTACACTGGACATTAATACAAAAAAATTATGTTTGAAGATAAATCACAGGAACTGACGCCGATCTCCAAATTAGGAGAATTTGGTCTTATAAAACATTTGACTGAACATTTTCCACTATCCAACGAGTCTTCGGAACTTGGAGTCGGAGATGATGGGGCGGTTATCAATCCTGGAAACAAAAGAGTTGTTCTTACAACGGACGTCCTTGCAGAAGGAGTTCACTTTAATTTAGGCTATGTCCCTTTAAAGCATTTAGGCTATAAGGCTGTTGTAGTAAACCTCAGCGATATTGCAGCAATGAATGCTGTGCCGACACAGATCTTGGTTTCTATGGCTGTATCAAGCCGTTTTCCGGTAGAAGCTTTGGAAGAGATTTATTCAGGGATTCAGGCTGCATGTACAAGATATAAGGTCGATCTGATAGGCGGGGATACCACAAGTTCTAATTCCGGACTTGTAATGAGTATTACTGCCGTAGGTATTGAGAATGAGGAGAATATCATAAAAAGAAGTGGGGCAAAACCGAATGACCTCCTGGTGGTAAGCGGAGACCTGGGCGGGGCTTATATGGGACTTCAGATCCTTGAAAGAGAACATGCTGTTTTCCTCGCTAACCCAGATATGCAGCCTGAAATGGAAGGCTATGATTATATCCTTGAAAGACAGCTTAAGCCTGAGGCTAGAACAGACGTTAAAGCCATCCTGGAGGAATTGGATATCAAACCGACTTCAATGATCGATATTTCTGACGGTCTGGCTTCTGAGATTCTGCACCTTTCTGACCAGTCGAAAACCGGATTCAGACTTTATGAAGAGAAAATCCCGATGGACAGTCTCACGATTTCCACGGCGGACGAAATGAACCTTAACCCTGTTATGACTGCATTAAGCGGTGGTGAAGATTATGAATTATTGTTCACCATTTCTCCAAATGATTTTGATAAGATTAAGAATCATCCTGATTTTACGATCATTGGTCATGCGGTAGACAATGAAGAAGGGAACTATATGGTAGCAAGAGGCTCCAATCAGCTAGTTCCGCTTACGGCACAAGGCTGGGATGCTTTTTTAAACAGCCAGCAAAAATAGATAGAACTATATTTAATTTGAATATTGTAGAAAACCGCAGCTCTTTTTTGCTGTGGTTTTTGTTTAGCTGAATAATATTAAAAAAGCTGACCAATGCCGGACCACACAGAGAGGGAAAAAGATTAAACACCACCTGAAAACAATTATCTCTAATAAAGAATTTATCAGTAATACTATGATACGAAGTATCACCTTCGCTTCTTTGATCATCTTCTGTGTTCAGGCATCGCATTCGTTGCAGCTTGGTTTATTTGCCGTTCATTTAAGAAAAAAACCTTAGTATAATGAAATTCTAGCAGGTTTCATCTTACATACGATAAAGTACGATTTGTCTATTATCATGATATTTTTCCGTTTGGTCATATCATTTGAGCACTTAATCAAGTAATTTTTGTGTCCGTTCCTTAAAAGTCTCTCTTTGCATAAAATTTAAATTATGAAGAGAAATCTTTTAGCAGTATCCTTCTGCCTGCTCGGATATTGGGTCAGTGGACAATCCGGAATATCAGGAGAGCTTAAGACTGAATATATCCCTTTTTCCAGGTACATCCGCCCCGAAGACAGTGTGAAAACCAATTCTAAAAGTAACTTTAAAAGAGCTGATCTTAACCTCAGCATTCCATTGTCCGTAAAAAAAGACAGCAGTGGTAAAGTGAAGGCCTGGTCACTTTTACTTAGCGGATCATACGCGAAAATGGCTCATAAGGACTATGAAAAGCAGCTGTTTCCTGATCAAATGCTAAATGCGCAAGCCGGAATCCAGCATATAAGACCATTAGGAAAAAAATGGAGCATGATGATGACAGCCACAGTAGGGGTTTATACAGATCTGGAGCAGATAAGTTCCGACGATATTCTCGGACAGGGAGGCATATTATTTATTAGGCATTTCAATCCTAATCTGGCTTTGGGGGGAGGGCCTGTGTTGACAACTGCGTTTGGAGTTCCTATGATATTGCCGTGGATCTATTTCGACTGGAAAACAAATGGCAAAATTAAATTCAACATCAACTTCCCGGAAGGAATGGAAGCAGGCTACCTATTTTCAAACAGATTCGCTTTAAAGGCTGTTGTAAACCTTAGTGGGATGACGGTAGAAAGAAACAAAGACGGAAAATCAATGTTGCTGGGCTACCAACAGATCACAGCCGGAATCAGGCCGGAACTGAAGCTGAATGATAAGCTGAGTCTCCGCCTTACAGGAGGAACAGTCCTGCTGAGGAGCTTCAATGAGAACGACAGGAAGATCAAAAGTATTTTCAAAGAAAAAAAGATGGATGATCCCAAGTTTGCCAGCACATTTTATGCAGCCGTATCACTGAGATGGAACTTACCTTAAGGAATTAAGGTAGGATGGAAACGGAAGAAGGAAATCCGCCTCCCTCTTCATTTCCTGGTTACTTGCTGATAAGCTTCTTATAAACCACCTGATTGAGCAATTCCTCTTTTCGGGTGCGGGAAATAGGGAGCTCTGTTTTATTGATGTAAAGTCGTCCCCCTGAAATCATATCGATATGGGTGATATTGACCAGGAAAGATTTGTGAATCCTGAAAAAATGTTCTGACGGCAGGGATTCTTCAATGGCTTTCATGGTCTGATGAATGACTAAAAACTTGTCTTTAAAATGCAGTTTCGTATAGTTCTGCATACTTTCAATATAAAGAATATCTACCCAGGAGACTTTTATGAAGGTATCAGACTGTCTTACATACAGAAAAGGATCATCAAAAGGAGAGTTCTTCTTCATCTTTTCAGAAACAATAAACTGCTGTTGCGCCTTGTTCACGGCCTGGTAAAAACGGTTAAAGGCAATGGGTTTCAGAAGATAATCCACAACCTGCAGCCGGTAACCTTCCAGGGCATATTCGGAATAGGCGGTTGTGAGAATGCATAAAGGCGGATTTTCAAGCTGTTCGAGGAATTCAAGACCGCTTAAATAGGGCATATTAATATCCAGAAAAAGAAGATCAATTTCCTTTTCCTTTACTATTGCATCGGCTTCCAGTGCTGTGGCACACGTACCCTCAACGGATAAAAAATCGATCTGGTCAGCCAGCTCTTTGAGGTGAAACCTGGCCAGAGGCTCGTCATCGATGATCAGGCATTTCATTTTAGGGATATTACTGCTCATTATTGTCAGATAATTGTAGGGTTAAAGTTACTTTATATACATTATCGGCTGCCACAATGGTAAGTTCGTGAGCATTCGGGTACTGTAATTTCAAACGCTTTTGTACATTTTGAAGACCAATTCCGCCGGAACCGTCTTTCTTTTTATAAGTTGCCGGTTCTGAATAAGAGTTTTCGGCATAAAACAAAAGAAAACTGTCTTTCTCTATACAGGAAATCTTTACATAGCCCTTGTGGCCAGGCAGTCTGCAAACATACTTAAATGCGTTCTCGATAAATGGAACCAGAAGGAGAGGGGCAATAAATGATCTGTTATTTCCGGTATTCCAGTCCGCATTTACTTCCAGCTCATTTCCCCATCTTAATTTTTCAACTTCTACCAGATTCTGCAGATGTTCAATATCCTTATCCAGCGGAACCAGGCTCTGGCTGCAGTGATAGAGCTGGTAACGAAGAATATCTGAAAATTTGAGGAGCAGATAATCAGCAAGTTTCGTATCTGTTTTCATTAAAATATGGATATGATTTAAAATGTTGAAAACCACATGAGGGTTGATCTGATCCTGCAGCAGCTTGAGCTGATTTTCTAAATGAGCCTGCTGAAGAAGAATATGATCCCGTTCTATTTTTCCATGCTCCTGGTAAAATTTGATGCCGCAGGTAGATCCGTTGATGAGAAATGAGGCGGGAAGAGCAAGATAGAATCCCTGCCATAAAAAAGGAAGATGATCAATAAAATGATCAGGAAGTTGGTTTTTTGAATTGATCTCAATATATGTAAAGATCAGGGAATAAATAAAGCTTAATAAAAGAACGGATCCTGTGACATGGATTAGAAATAGCTTCATTTTTTTTGACCGTAAGGCTTTCGGAAGAAGTTTTGTCGTAAGAAAATGAGTCAGAAAAAATGAGGTAACTACCAGGGCAATAGTCTGATAGATGGATGAAACCTTATCAGAAGTAGCCTGTAAATTAATATATACTGCGGCGGCAAATACAAGCCAGAAAATGATAATAAAAATATATTCTCTTAAAATAAATGGTTTAGTCATGGAGAAATAAAGTAGAGTTATAAAAAATTAGAAACTGCAGGGGCACAGTTTCTAATAAGTAAAGATAATTTAAGTTTTTAGAATAAGAAATAGCCTATCCCGAGACTAAAGCCGTTGGGCTTAGATTTAAACTCCTTACTGATGCTTGTAAGTCCTGTTTCGTACCTGAGGTCCGCTGTAAAGTTTTTATAATCTATCCCAATACCTCCAGTAATTCCGATGTTTGATTTATCAAAGCTTTTAAAACCTTCCTTCAATGATTTGGATGTTGAAAGATTGTTTTTGAAAGCATAGCTATAGACGCCTCCGGCAAATGCTCTTACATTAAAATCCTTAGTATTTACAAATTTATAACCAATTACTATCGGGAGATCAATAGAGTTCCAGGTCAGTTTTGGAGAGCTTCCGTCTTTGGAATTGTAAGAAGTCTTTCTTTTGTTGAATAAAGCTTCCCCCTGCACATAGAGGCTTCCAATATCCATTCTTGTCATAATTCCTCCCTGATATCCAAAGCCATATTTTCCCTCCAATGCAGAAGACTCCGTTGATGTTTTTGTGTAGGTTGCTCCACCTTTTATTCCAATATGGAAAGCTGGAGTTTGCTGTGCTTTGGTTTCAACCGAACAGGTGATGCATAATAAAAGTGAGCTGAATGCTAAAATTTGTTGTTTCATAAATTGCTGTAATAATTTGATGCAAAACAACAACTATGTAGGAGGCAATGAAATTTTATTTGATGAACGGCAGAGATGCTTGGATAAGACTCTGTTTTTATTTGAAAAAGAATAAAAAAAAATCGGAAGATCTACCTTCCGATGAATGTCCGTTAAAATGGCTCTTCTTCACAAATAGTTGGGGGTATACATCCGCCTGTACCGCCTCCGCCTGGATTTCCTCCACCTACGGCAATACATCTTCCCGGGTTTCCGTCATCATCCATCTCACAGGCTTTTCCGAAGGTACATTCACAGTCTGTCCAGCAATACGCAGAATCACCATTCATGTGGCATCCGCTTATTCCGGAACCGAGAATCGTCGACAGATCCTTTCTCATAAGTTTTTTCATTTTTCTCATAATAATTGATTTTTAAGGTTAAAAGTTTGATGTGTAGGTAAATATAGTCAAAAAAAATATTTATTTTTCATCAATAAGAGAAATAATAGAGGTTAAACTTATTTTAAATGGTATGAAATAACAAACCCGCTGTCTATACAACGGGTCTGAGTATTATTTACTGAAATTTAATTGTAAAGGAAGACTGACTACAGAAAGTACCGGCCGCCCGTTCGATTCTGCGGGCTTCCATTTGCCCTTATCCTTAATACGGTGAACACCTGCTTCTATAAATGCATTTACATCTTCATTATTGCCCTTCACTTTCACATGATATACATTCCCTTTAGAGTCCAGGGTGAACTTTAAAGTTATTTTATAAGGATTAACTGCAAAATTCAGGAAGCTGAGGTCTACAGCTTCGTTTAAAAGCTTTTGAAACGAAGCCTTTCCCGTTGCATATTCAGCTTCTTTAGTAATCTTGGGAGCTATAGGGGGCGGAACATCCTTTATCGTTTTCTTTTCTTCCTCAGAGATTTTCTCTAAAGCATTTTTGTATGCCGTTATTTTCTCCTCAGTAAGAAGCCACTCTTGCTTAGTTTTTAAATCATTAGGCTTAGGGTATTTTTTGTACAGAGCCTTTTTCTTTCTTTCATAGCGGGAATCGGCTTTATCAAATTCAGAGATCTGTGCCTGGCTGAAGACAAAAGATATGATGAATACTAATGCTAAGAGTCTTTTCATTATCTATTAAGCTTTTACAATATTAATGATCACCTCAACTGCTTTCTCCATACTCTCCAGGGCAACGTATTCGTAAGGCCCGTGGAAGTTCATTCCTCCTGCGAAAATATTTGGACATGGAAGCCCCATATAAGATAGCTGAGCTCCGTCTGTTCCTCCTCGGATTGCCTTTATTTTAGGCTCAATATTCGCTTCTTTCATAGCTTTTGCAGCAAGGTCTATGATGTGCATTTTTCCTTCAAACTGCTGCTTCATGTTTCTGTATTGCTCTTTTATTTCCACTTCAGCAGTTCCTTCACCATATTTCTGATTGAATTCAGCTACTTTTTCCTCCATGAATTTTTTTCTGGCTTCATATTTTTCCTCATCATGATCACGGATGATATATTGAAGCTTAGCTTCAGAAATATCAGCTGTAATATCCATTAAATGATAAAATCCTTCAAAACCTCTGGTTGTAGCCGGAGTTTCATTCGCAGGAAGCATCTGGACAAATTCAGCGGCTAAAAGACCCGCATTCACCATTTTTCCGTAAGCATACCCCGGGTGAACGCTCAATCCGTGGATTTTTACCACAGCCCCTGCAGCATTGAAGTTTTCATATTCCAATTCTCCCACTTCGCTCCCATCCATGGTATAGGCCCATTCTGCACCGAATTTAGCCACGTCAAATTTATGGGCACCTCTTCCGATCTCTTCATCAGGAGTGAAACCTACAGCAATTCTTCCGTGCTTGATTTCTGGGTGTGCAATAAGATATTCAGCGGCCGTTACAATTTCTGCACAGCCCGCTTTATCATCAGCACCTAAAAGCGTATTTCCGTCCGTAGTAATAAGCGTCTGCCCGATATATTTTTTTAAGCTTTCGAATTTTGAAGAAGACAGAGTGAATCCGGTAGTTTCATTTAAAAGGAGATCACCACCGTCATAGTTTTCCCAAATCTGAGGCTTTACATTTTCCCCGCTGAAATCCGGAGAAGTGTCATAATGTGAGATAAACCCGATTGTCGGCCTGTCGTTATTCTCTAAATTAGAAGGAACATAGCCCATAATATAACCGTTGTCATCAATGGAAACATCTGCCAGACCGATCGTTTTCAGTTCTTCAGCAATATAGTTTGCAATGTCCCACTGGCGTGGAGTAGAAGGGGTTGCTTCGCTTTCCGCATCACTGGTTGAATATATCTTTACATAAGCGAGAAAACGGTTCAGCAATTTCTCTTTCCACAATGGGTTGAATTCTATTATACTCATCGATCATAAATTTCCAACAAATATACAATGTAAATTTTTCAAATCTAAAATTTAGACCATCTTTCTGGCATATTTCAACCCGTAAAAGAGCTTCCGTTTTTCAATTCCAGATCGTGATTTCGATAATCAAATAAATTGTTATAACTTGCATCAATTATGATGTCCAAACGTTGCAAATATGCTTTGAAAGCAATGGTCAGATTGGCAAGAAACTACAATCAGGGGTTTTTGTCGACTGCTATTATTGCACAGGATGAGAATATTTCCAAAAAATTTTTAGAACAGATTCTTCTTGAGCTGAAAAGGGCTAAACTGGTCAACAGTAAGCAGGGAACAACAGGCGGTTATTATCTCCTGAAGTCGCCTGATGACATCTCACTGGCAGATATCTACCGTATTTTTGAAGGTCCGATTGCGTTAACTCCCTGTATTTCATTGAATTTCTATGAGCCTTGTGACGATTGTGTTGATGAGGCGACATGCTATCTTAGAAATGAACTGATCATTGTCAGAGAAAAAACCAGGAAAAGCATGATGGAAGCTACCCTTACTTCCTTTATAAAAAACAGCTGAAATTTTTTTTAATTTTTATATCCTACTAATTTGGTAGGATAAATAGGATTTATATATATTTGCAGAAGTTAATTTCAATTCAACATGGAAAATACTCTGAAAATAGAATTTAATAACCTACTTGAAAATGCCTCTACAGGTGTTTTAAATGCCGATTTTTTGCAGATTCTGGCAGAAAAATTTCCAGGAGAAGTTATATTTTCTACCAGCTTCAGTTATGAAGATCAGGTTGTGAACCACCTGATAAAAAACCTTGATATTGATATTTTCACGCTCGATACGGGAAGACTTTTTGAACAGACCTATGAAACCTGGACCTCATCCAGGGCTTTTTTCAAAAAGAACATCAAAGCATATTATCCGGATCCGGAAGCGTTGCAGAAATTCGTCTCGGAAAACGGGCCGGATTCCTTTTATCAGTCTGTGGAAAAAAGAAAAGAATGCTGTAATATCAGAAAGGTGCAGCCTCTGAAAAAAGCTCTTCAGGGATACAAAGTCTGGATAACGGGATTGCGTTCAGAACACTCCGCAGGCAGAGGGCAGATGCCGCAGCTGGAATGGGATCCGGATCATCAGATCATTAAATTTCATCCCATTCTTCACTGGACTACACAGCAGGTGGCAGAATATGTTCAGACCCATCAGCTGCCTTATAATTACCTCCATAAAAAAGGATTTGTAAGCATCGGATGCGAGCCCTGCACCAGAGCCATTAAAGAAGGAGAAGATTTCAGAGCCGGCCGTTGGTGGTGGGAGGATGCAGATAAGAAAGAATGCGGCTTACATGTTCATCAATAAAAAATATACTATGTCATTATATCAATTAAATTATTTAGATCAGTTAGAGTCCGAGTCCATTTACATCCTGAGGGAGGTGGCAGGACAGTTTGAACGTCCGGCTTTACTGTTCAGTGGTGGAAAAGACAGTATTGTTCTGGCCCATCTGGCAGCAAAAGCATTTCCTCACGGAAAGATCCCTTTTACATTTGTACATGTCGACACCGGACACAATTTTCCGGAAGTGTTAAGCTTCAGAGATCAGCTGGCCGAAGAACTGAATGTGGATCTGGTTGTACGGAAAGTGGAAGATACCATTCAGAAAAGAAAACTGACAGAACCAAAAGGGAAGTTTCCGAGCCGTAACTGGCTTCAGACTTTTACACTGCTTGACGTAATTGAAGAATTTGAATTTGATGCATGCATCGGCGGAGCAAGGAGAGATGAAGAAAAGGCCCGGGCTAAAGAAAGAATATTTTCTGTAAGAGACGAATTCGGACAGTGGGACCCGAAACTTCAAAGACCAGAGCTGTGGAATATTTTCAATGGTAAAATCCATAAAGGTGAAAATGTAAGGGTTTTCCCGATAAGCAACTGGACAGAACTTGACGTCTGGAACTATATCCGCAGAGAGCATATAGATCTGCCATCCATTTACTTTTCTCACGAAAGAGAAGTCGTAGACCTTAATGGGCAGTGGATTGCTAATTCTGAGTTTGCCGTACTGGAGGAAAGTGACATCGTAACAACAAAAAGGATCCGTTACCGCACCGTAGGCGATATGACTTGCACCGCAGCCGTAGAATCTGAAGCGGCTACCGTTGACAGGGTGATTGAAGAAATTGTGGCCACCAGAATTTCGGAAAGAGGAGAGACCAGGATTGACGATCGCGTTACCGAAGCAGCCATGGAAGATAGAAAAAAAGGAGGCTATTTCTAATAGGTAATGAGCAATGAGTAATAAGCAATAAATCAAAAGCTTACTATTACTTATTACCAATGACTCATTACTCATCATTTATCAATCATCATTTATCACTTATAAATAAAAAAACGTGGATATATTAAGATTAATAACAGCAGGAAGCGTAGATGACGGTAAAAGTACCCTCATTGGTAGACTGCTTTACGATAGCAAGAGTATTTTACAGGATCAGCTGGAAGTACTTGAAAAACACTCTAAAAACAAAAACGATGATGGGGTAGACCTTGCTCTTTTAACGGATGGGCTCCGTGCAGAAAGAGAACAGGGAATTACCATTGATGTCGCTTACCGATATTTTTCGACATCAAAAAGAAAATTTATTATTGCAGATGCTCCGGGTCATGTTCAGTACACCCGAAACATGATTACCGGGGCTTCTAATTCAGATCTTATGGTCATCCTTATCGATGCCCGTAAAGGAGTTATTGAGCAGACGAGGAGACATTCCATTATTGCCTCATTACTTAAGCTGAAAAAAGTAGCTGTTGCCATTAATAAAATGGATATGGTCGATTATTCAGAAGATGTTTTTGAAACCATAAAAGCTGAATATTCTAAGATTGCAGAAGGATTAGGTTTGAATGATGTTACCTATTTCCCCATTTCTGCGCTAAAAGGGGATAACATTGTTTCTTTATCTCCTGTTACAGACTGGTATAAAGGAAGCTCTCTTCTTGAATATCTGGAAGAAGTACAGCTTGATCAGGAGCAGAACAGCGGCAGCCGTTTTCAGGTGCAGTATGTCATCCGCCCGCAGACCGAAGAATTACATGATTACCGCGGTTATGCCGGGCAGATCGTAAGCGGCAGTTTTCAGAAAGGCCATAAAATAGCCATACTTCCGGCAGGGATTATCACAGAAATTTCTGCAATAGAAGTTAATGGAGCTGAGGTGCAGGAAGCATTTGAAGGACAGTCTGTTGTCATCCAGATCAAAGATGATATAGATGTGAGTAGAGGAGATTTCTTTACTTCGGCAGAAGACCTTCCCAATGTTGAAAAAGAAATAGAAGTACTACTGTGCTGGCTTGATCATAAGACCATGCAGCCGGGCAATAAATATTTATTGCAGCATCACAGCAGACAGTTAAAAGCCGTAGTAAAACAGGTCGATTATAAGATCAATGTCAATACACTGGAAAAAGAAACGGCTGAAGAGGATATAAAGCTCAATGAAATTGCCAAAGTAACGATACGGACAGCACAGCCTTTAGTATTTGATGATTTTATAAGCAATAAAAAAACGGGATCCGCTATTCTCGTAGATGAGACATCCAATGCCACTGTTGCGGCCTGTATAATTCAGTAAAAAATGAAGATACCAGATCATTTTATTAAGAAGATTCTTGAAAAAAAGCAGATCAGTTCCACCCGGTTCTTTGATCAGAACAAAATGGAAAATTTTGTTACAGAGCTGTATAATGTCCTGTTTCTTCCAAAACAGATCAACACAGGCGGTCAGCTCCAGTATGAATTTCAGGAACTGAGTAAGCTTCTTTTGGACTTAATGGGAAGTACAGCGGCCGATGAGGTTTCCGCCGAACAGCAGACCCATACTTTTTTTCTGGCCGTGCCTGTTATTTATGACAAGTTGATTCTTGATGCTGAATCTATCCTGGAATTTGATCCTGCAACAGAGTCTTTGGAAGAGATACTTCTTTCTTATCCCGGGTTTTTTGCGACCTATGTCTATAGAATTTCGCATCAGCTTTGGATTCAAAAAGTAAAAACGCTGCCGCGTGTAATCTCAGAATATGCGCACAGCAGGACGGGAATAGACATTCATCCCGGTGCGGTCATTGGTGACCATTTCTTTATTGACCACGGAACCGGGATCGTGATCGGGGAAACCACAGTAATAGGGAATCATGTGAAACTGTATCAGGGAGTAACGCTCGGAGCGTTAAATGTTTCAAAAGATAAAGCCAATGAGAAAAGGCATCCCAATATTGAAGACCATGTGATCATTTACTCAGGAGCGACCATTTTAGGAGGAGATACAACCATCGGAAGAGACAGCGTCATCGGAGGAAATGTGTGGGTCACCCAAAATGTACCTTCCAATTCCTTAGTCTATAATAAAAGTGAAATAAAAATAAAAGATAACGGACCTCTTCCTGAATCTTTAACATTTGTGATATAAACAGCAAAAATAACATAAAATTGAATAGGTATGAAGTTCCAAAACACACTAGAAACCATCGGAAATACCCCGGTCGTAAAAATTAATAAACTTTTTGATGCCGGGCATGAAGTCTGGATCAAGATGGAAAAAGCTAATCCTGGCGGAAGCATCAAAGACAGAATAGCTCTATCCATGATTGAAGATGCCGAATCTAAAGGACTTTTGAATAAAGACAGTGTTATCATAGAACCTACAAGCGGGAATACAGGAATTGGGCTTGCCCTGGTAGCCGCTGTAAAAAATTATAAGCTGATTCTCGTGATGCCGGAAAGCATGAGTTTGGAACGCCGTAAAATTATGGAATCATACGGAGCAGAATTTGTTCTGACCCCCAGAGAAAAAGGAATGAAAGGAGCCATTGAAAAAGCGGAGGAATTAGCAAAAGAAACCCCGAATTCATGGATCCCGAGACAGTTCGACAATCCGGCTAATGTTAAAGTACACGTTGAAACCACCGCCCAGGAAATCCTCAAAGACTTTCCGGAGGGATTAGACTACCTTATCACCGGAGTCGGAACCGGAGGACATATCACCGGAATTGCACAGGTACTTAAGCAGAAGTTTCCCAATATCAAAGTAATTGCTGTTGAGCCCGAACTGTCCCCCGTACTCAGTGGAGGTGCTCCCGCTCCGCATCCGCTGCAGGGTTTGGGTGCCGGATTTATTCCTTCCATACTTGATACCGCTATCTTAGATGAAATTGTTCAGATCACTAAAGATGAAGCTTTTGAATACACAAAAAATGCCGCTAAAAAAGAAGGCCTTTTCGTTGGGATTTCCACAGGAGCAGCTTTAGCAGCAGTAGCAAAAAAGCTGCCTGAAATTCCTGAAGGATCTACCATTCTAACGGTAAACTATGATACGGGCGAAAGATATCTGTCCATCGAAGGACTGTTCTAAGAGCCTCTAATAAAAAGATTAAAAATGAAACAAAATAATAATTCACCACAAGTTTTCCTTGTAGGTGCAGGACCCGGCGACCCTGATCTCATCACGGTAAAAGCTGTAAAAGCCATTGCTGTAGCTGACGTTATCCTATGTGACCGTCTTGTAAGCCCGGAAATATTAGCCCGTTACGCCAATAAAAAAACCGAAATTATTTATGTCGGAAAAGAATGCAGTAAAAATGCCTCTACACCGCAGTCCCGGATCAATACATTAATCGTTGACTATGCCTCTCAAGGAAAGATCGTGGTAAGGCTTAAAGGAGGAGATATATCTTTCTTTTCCAATGTTCTGGACGAACTGAAGGCGCTCAAAGAACATCATATTTCATTTGAAATTATACCGGGTATTACAGCGGCTTCAGGTGCAGCAGCTTATGCTGGGATACCTTTAACTGCTAGAGGTTATGCCACATCAGTCCGTTTTCTAACCTATTATAAAACAGAAATTCTCAGTGATGAATACTGGGAAGAACTTGGAACATCAGAAGATACCCTTGTTTTTTATATGTCTAAAGGAAACCTGAATGGGTTGGTAGATAAATTTTTAGCATTGGGAAAAACAGGTGATAAAAAGATTGCGGTCATTGAACAGGCTACCACACCTTATCAGAAAGTATACACCTCATCCCTAGAAGATTTTCATACAAACTTTGCAAATAAAGACTTTGTATCCCCATCACTGGTTATTATCGGTAAAGTGGTGAACCTGCACCTGGATTTTTCCTGGCTGAAAACACCTATACAGGAAGGGATTTACTTTAAATCTGTAACTAACGGAACTTTGGTGTCAAACAATCAAAACCTATTCGAATATGCTGTCTGAAACTAAATTAAAAGCCCTTAAAGAAATATCCGGAGGTTTTTCAAGAGATGAAGCTATCTGGGCCAGCGGCTTTCTGGCGGGTCTTGCAGGCTCTTCTGCTGCAATACAGGAGATACTTCCTCTTGCTGCTCATCCCGAAACGGTTTCTGCAAAGAAAATTACCCTGGCCTATGGTACTGAAACAGGTAACAGCAAAAAGCTGGCTGTAGAACTTGCGGGAATCATCAAGAAAAAAGGTATTCAGGTAAAGCTGGCGGACCTTTCCCAGTATAAGCCGAAAGACCTTGCCAAAGAAGACCTTTTCTTTATCATCATCAGCACCCAGGGAGAAGGGGAGCCGCCTATTCTTGCGAAGAAGTTTTACGATTACCTTCATGAAAACGATTTGGATATCAGTAATTTAAAGTTTGGAGTTCTGGCTTTGGGCGACAGCAGTTACCCTCTGTTCTGCAAAACTGGTGAGGACATCGATTCCCGTTTTGAAATACTGGGAGCACAGCGTATTCTTCCTTTAAAAAAATGTGATATTGATTACGAAGAAGAAGCTCATGCCTGGGCCGAACATATTCTGGATATTGCTGATAAAACGAAAGAAAGCAGCCAGAAAAGTACGGTTGGTCCCAAAATATCAACCGGAAGAAAAAAATACCATGGAAAAATTTCGACAATCATCAATTTAAATGATGTAGGGTCTGATAAAGAAACCTATCACATTGAAATAGAAACAGAAGAACCTTTAATCTACAGCCCGGGTGATGCATTGGGAGTTATCGCCTTCAACCCGAAACATGAAGTGGATGAGATCATTAGCCTTACCGGGATCGACCCTCAGAAACAGATCAAAACAGCAAAAATTACGGACAGTGCAGAAGAACTTCTCTACAAACACCTTAATATCAGCTATCTGCTTAAAAATACAGTCGCTCAATATGCACAGATCACCGGACATCATATTCCTGAAGTAAGATTAAGTCTTCTTGACTTGCTGCGAATTTATCCGGTGAAAAATGCCGATGAATTTGAACAGCTTATTCCTGTTTTAACAGGCCAGTCACCACGTTTATATTCCATTTCTTCATCCCTTGAAGCTCATGGAGATACCGAAATTCACATCACCGTGGCGAAGTCTGAATTTTTTATTAATGATAAAAAGCAGAACGGGCTCTGCAGCAGTTTCCTTGCTGAATTTAAGGAAGGAGAAAACCTTGAATTTTATATTCAGGAAGCCAAACATTTCAGACTTCCCAAGCCAGATAAAGATATCATTATGATTGGTCCCGGAACTGGAATTGCCCCTTTCAGGTCTTTTCTGTACGAGCGCGATGCCATTGGAGCAGAAGGAAGAAACTGGCTCTTTTTCGGAGACCGGACTTTTGTTTCAGATTTTCTTTATCAGTCCGAAATCCAAGACTTTCTGAAAACAGGGACTCTAAATCATCTCGATCTGGCCTTTTCCAGAGACACTTCCGAAAAAATATACGTTCAGCACAGGCTGAAGCAAAAAGCACAGGAAGTATATCACTGGCTGGAAAGCGGAGCGTCCCTCTATATCTGCGGAACCAGGGATCCCATGAGTAAAGATGTTGAAAAAACCATTCTGGACATTCTGCAGGATAAAGGAAAGCACAGCCTGGAAGAAGCTTATGCCTACCTTGAAGACTTAGAACTCAGCGGCAGATATGTAAAAGATGTGTACTAAATTGTAAATGGATAAAATATGACAGATAAAAATAACCTTTCCCCTGTGGAAAGGATCAAAACCAGCAGTAACGGACTTAGGGGAACCTTAAAGGAAAGCCTTTTGGATGATTTCACAGGAGCCATCAGAGAAGATGATCAAACCCTCATCAAATTTCACGGAATGTATCAGCAGGATGACAGGGACAGACGCGAAGAAAGAATAAAGAAAAAACTGGAATGGCTGTACTCCTATATGATACGACTCAGGCTTCCGGGAGGTTTTCTAACCCCTGAACAATGGAGTGGGCTTAATGAAATTGCAGGAGAACATTCCACTGGGGTCATTAAAATAACCACACGCCAGACCATTCAGCTGCACGGGATTTTAAAATCTCATGTAAAACCTACCATTCAGAGCTTCAATCTCCGGCATCTGGATTCTATCGCGGCCTGCGGGGATGTGAACAGAAACGTAACCTGTACCTCAAATCCTTCCGAATCGCCTTTGCATCAGGAAGCCTATGAATTGGCAGCAAAAATAAGCGAAATGTGCCTGCCCAAAACAAAATCCTATTACGATCTGTGGATCGATGACGAATTGGTTGTTGACAGAAAAGCTGAGGAAGACCCTTTATACCAGGACAGATATCTGCCCAGAAAGCTGAAAATTGGAATTGCCGTTCCTCCCAATAACGATGTAGATGTTTTTATTAATGATATCGCACTGATTGCCATTATTGAAAATGATAAAATTGCAGGCTATAATATTGCTGCTGGTGGAGGATTGGGTGCCACACATGGAAATGAAGCGACCTATGCCCGCCTGGCATCTCTTCTTGGCTTTGTAGATACAGAAGAGAAAGTATTAAAGGCGGTGTATGAAATTATCACGGTACAGCGTGACTTCGGGAACAGAAGTGACAGGAAATTATCCAGATTAAAATATACAATAGACAAGCTTGGCATTGATGGATATAGAACTGAAGTAGAAAAAAGGTGCGGTTTCAATTTTGAACCAGTCCGGGAATTTAAGTTTGAGCAGAGAAAAGACCGCTATGGCTGGGTAAAGAACCATGAAGGAAAATGGTTTTATACTTTATTCGTAGAACACGGACGCGTGCTTGATACAGAGGAATATCCTTTAAAATCAGGGTTATTGAAAATTGCTGAAACAGGAAAGGCTAATTTCCGTTTTACCTGCAATCAAAACCTCATCCTTTCTGATATTCTCGAAGAAGATAAAGCTGAAATTGAATCCCTGCTTAAAGAATCAGGAATATCCACTTATACTGATGAATCCAGTGCCCTGCGTAAAAACTCGGTAGCGTGTGTAGCATTGAATACCTGTTCATTGGCTTTGGCAGAAGCTCAGCGCTATTTGCCTTCTTTAGTCACTAAGATAGAACCTGTTCTTGAAAAATACGGGCTTCAGAATGAAGATATTACCATCAGAATGACCGGCTGTCCTAATGGCTGCGGAAGATCGCCCAATGCTGAAATTGGATTTGTAGGGACAGCGTATGGCAAATATAACCTTCATATCGGTGGTGACAGGCTCGGAATGCGCCTGAATACAAAATTCAGGGAAAACATTGGCGAAGAAGAGATCATAGAAACCCTTGACCAGCTTTTCGGAATCTATTCAGAACAGAGAAATGAAGAAGAGACTTTCGGTGATTTCTCCCACCGCTATTTACAAACCATAAAATAAAAAAATATGACAAACCTCCTTTACCGGCATAAAGAACCCGGGAAATATTATCAACATCTTTTAGGGCTTCGAATGTGTTTTTGCTGTTCATTAATTGACCATGCATAAATCATTTTTCAACCCTAAAATTAAAAACAAGTGAAATCCATACACCATCCATATTTTAAACAAAAAATCCATCTTATACTGTTTACCCTTTCCTTCACCGGCTTTGTACAGGCGCAGCAGCTTATTGAAGTAAGCGGAATAATTAGACATACAGACACCCAAAAAGGAATTGCCGGAGCAAACATCCTGGTAGAACATACTCAGGATACAGCAATAACCGATCAGGATGGAAACTTTCAGCTGAGAACGAGGGTGAAAATACCCTTCAGAATTGTTATTGCCAAAGAAGGATTTGCCAGCCAGACGACTGAAATATTGTCATTGTCCAGTAAAATTGCAGTAGAATTGAACCCTCAGAACACCATCATCAATGAAGTGGTGATTTCCGCTTCACGTGTTCCTGAAAAAATACTGAGATCGCCGATTGCCATTGAAAAAATTGATATAAAAACCATCCGGGAGAGCCCGGCGGCCTCATTCTACGAGACATTGGAAAATGTGAAGGGGTTGCAGCTTTTAACCTCAAGCCTTACTTTAAAAGTTCCCAATTCCAGAGGGTTCAATTCTCCCAATAATTTCAGATTCATGCAGCTGGTAGACGGGGTGGATGTGCAGTCTGCCACACTCGGAGTTCCGTTGGGAAATGCAATAGGACCTACAGAACTGGATATCCAGTCCATGGAAATTACTCCCGGAGCTGCTTCTGCTTTGTATGGCATGAATGCTGTGAACGGATTGGCGAGCCTCCAGACAAAAGATCCATTTACCTCAGAAGGGGTCAGCCTTTATTTCAGGGGTGGTGTGAACCATGTGGATAATGTGAATCATAGAACAGCTACCTTGGGAGAAAGTGCAGTCAGAATTGCAAAAGTTATTAACAAGAGTTTTGCCGTAAAGATCAATGCTTCCTATTTCAGCGGCGTTGACTGGATTTCAGACAACCGTACAGACCAGAACCCCAATTCAATGATTACTGCCAATCCAAACTTTTCCCTGGCCAACAACCCGGCTGAAGATCTTTGGAACAAATATGGAGACGAAAGAAACAACCGAACATCAGTAAATGTAAATTACAATGGAAAACCAACCACTTTTAGCATATCAAGGACAGGATATGATGAAAAAGATCTGGTAAGCCCCGAAGTGAAAAATGTAAAATTTGATGCCGGATTATACTACCGTTTTGGAGATCAGTGGAGAACCTCTTACGTTTACCGGTACGGATTGCTCGATGGTACTTTTCAGAGAGGAAATAAGATCCGCCTGCAGAATGCAACCGTTCAGAATCATAAAGTAGAATTGACAGGTAAAGAATTGACATTCAGGGCCTATATGTCTATAGAGAATACCGGAGACTCTTATAATCTTAAACCTTTGGCTGATAATCTGGACCTTACCAATCTTTCCAACACCAAATGGAAAAACATCTTTCAGGCCGCTTTGCAGGACAGGCTTAATTCAGGAATCAATCTGAATGATGCTTTTATTTTGGCAAGACAGGAAGCTGATAAAAACAGAGCGATTCCAGGGACTGCAGCTTTTGAACAGTTGAAAAATACAATTATCGGGATTAATAACTGGGATTCAGCCAATTCCGGAATTGCAGGAGCACCTGCTACAGGAGGGGCAAAGCTTGAACAGAAATCCCGTTTTTATCAGGGCGAAATTACCTATGATTTCACTCGATTTGTAAAGATTTTCAGCCTTCTTGCAGGAGCAGATTACCGCCTTTACAGCATTACACCTGACGGAAATAACTTTGTCGATTTCGACAGGCCGGTCAGCGAACGGAATATTCCTTTACCTGACGGAACTTTCGGGAACAATGTCATTTACCAGAAATATGGAGCATTTGCCCAGCTTACCAAGCTTTTTTTCGACGATAAGCTAAAAGTGAATCTGGCTCTTCGCGCAGACCGAAATCCTGAGTTTGAAACCAAATTAAATCCAAGGGTAAGCGTGGTGTATTCTCCTGTTAATCAACATAATTTCCGGGTCTCTGCACAAAATGGATACCGTTTTCCATCTCTGTTTGAAGCTCTTTCATTCGTTAACAACGGAAATGTAAGAAGAGTGGGTGGGCTTTCGAAAGCCAATGAGGGGTTAGGCTATCTTGAAAATTCATATACGCTGGCTTCTATTGACCAATTTATTTCCGCTGTCAATAAAGATGTGGATGGAGGACTCAGTCAGAACCAGGCTGCATTGAAAAACAGAAACCTGCTGTCCGCGGCCAACCTTCCTAAATTACAGCCTGAAAAGGTAACGTCTTTTGAAATAGGCTATAAATCAGCCTTATTCAACAGCAGGCTGATCATCGACTGGGACTTTTATTATAATATCTATGAGGGTTTTCTGGGACAGGTAGAAGTGGCGGTGCCTAAAAATGAAAATATAGGCAGTAATAATGCGGTTTTAGCGATGCTTGACCGAAGTAAGCAGGACCGGTACAGAGTGTACACCAATAGCAACAGTCAATACAAAAGCCTTGGAACGTCTTTGGGAATCCGTTATAATCTGGTGAAAAATTATAATGTGAACGTCAACGTTTCGTATAATGACCTGGTTTCAACCAATACTTCAGACCTTTTTATTACGGCTTTCAATACCCCTAAATGGGCGGTCAATTTAAGTGTCGGAAATAGAGAGATCATCAAAAATATAGGATTTACAATTGCCGCAAGATGGCAGGACGGGTTTTTATGGGAGAGCCCTTTAGCTTCAGGAAACATTCCTGCCTATTATACCCTTGATGCACAGGCAACCTGGAGAATTCCTGAAATAAAAGCTAGCGTTAAAATAGGTGCGACGAATCTACTTAACCGCCGCTATTTTCAGTATGCCGCAGGACCTGAGATTGGAGGTCTATATTATGTTGCATTTACCTATGACCTAAAACTTTAAATAAGATGAGTAACTTTTTATATCCAATATTCTTAAAACTGGAGGAATTATCACTGCTTATCATTGGCGGTGGCAATGTTGCTTTGGAAAAACTGGAATCTATTCTTATCAATTCTCCGGGAGCGCGCATTAAGCTGGTAGCCCTTGAAATAAGTGATCAGGTTAAAGAATTAAAAAAAAACTATCCCAACCTCACCCTGCACGAGAGGTCTTTTACGGATAATGATTTTAACAGTGCCGATCTTGCGATTGTGGCGGTTAATGATATTTTTGTCGCCGAGCAGATCCGTGACAGGGCTCATCAAAATAATACACTGGTGAACATTGCCGATAAGCCGGATCTGTGTGATTTCTATCTGGGTTCCATTGTAAGAAAAGGAAATCTTAAAATTGCAGTTTCTACCAACGGAAAATCTCCAACGGTAGCCAAACGGTTGCGCGAGATTTTAACGGAAACAATTCCCGATGAAGAAATGGATGATCTTTTAAACAATATGCAAAGCATCCGTAACCAGTTAAAAGGAGATTTTTCATACAAGGTAAAAGAGCTGAATAGGCTTACAACGCAATATCTGGGTGAAAAAAAAGATCAGCCTGAAAGAAAACTGGAGATGGAAAAACTAATCAACATCACCAAAACAGTACAGAGAAGAGCCAATATTTATCTGGGAATCATAGGTGTTCTGACACTTATTGGTGTATTGGCACTGATTATTTACCAGTTTAACCTGTCTGGGGATATCCAGAGTTTTCTTAGTAAAGACGGGCATATTTTTTACTGGATGCTGCTCACTGGATTTCTGGCAGAAATTGTTGCCGGATCTATGGGCATGGGATATGGAGTGATCTGTACAACGATCCTTTTGCTTCTGAATGTTCCGCCTCCGGTAGTGAGTGCAAGTATTCATTCGGCAGAATCATTTACATCGGCAGCAGGAAGCATCAGTCACTATAAATTAAGGAATGTCAATAAAAAAATGGTCTTGGTTTTATTTCCTGTAGCAGCAGTAGGTGCCTTTATCGGAGCTTTTGCGTTGTCTCATTTCGGGGAACACTATGCTCATATTGTGAAGCCGGTCATTGCCTGCTACACACTGTATTTGGGAATCAATATCCTTAGAAATGCTTTTAAAAGGAAAAATAAAAAATCAGGGAATAACAGGCAGAAAAAGAGGACGAATCTCAGAATATTGGGATTGGCAGGAGGTTTTATTGATTCTTTTGCCGGGGGAGGCTGGGGGCCGCTTGTAACCGGAACCCTGATTAAAGAGGGGAGAACGCCACGGTATGTAGTGGGGAGTTCAACTATGGCTAAATTCTTACTGACTGTAGTCAGTGCTTTAACTTTTATTTTTACCATCGGGATCCATCATTGGAATATTGTGCTTGGTCTTCTTCTGGGAGGTGTTTTTACAGCTCCTTTTTCAGCAATGTTTGCCTCACGTCTTCCTGCCAAAAAAATGTTTGCAGTAGTAGGTGTGGTAGTGATTGTAATGAGCCTGATTACGATTGTAAAATCATTAACCTAGCTCAGAATATTGGAGATACACAAAGGTTTTCACGTCTGGTCTGGATTATCCGGTGTTACATATCAGTTATCGAAATTTTAAATTGAATATAAATCTTTGAAAATCAAAATAATGTTAGATTTGTATGTCTCATATACAAACTTGTTTAGTTTTATTATATTTGAGAAAATCAAAAAGTAAAAATGTTTCTTACTGAATGTCCTAGAGATGCCATGCAGGGTTGGGGAGAATTTATCCCTACCAGCAAAAAAATAGATTATATCAACTCTCTGATGGAGGTTGGCTTTGATGTGTTGGACTGTCTGAGCTTTGTTTCCCCGAAAGCAATTCCACAGATGGCTGATTCCGATGAGGTGGCTGAAAATATTGATAAATCCTTATCCAATACAAAAGTTTCTGCGATCATCGGGAATTATAGAGGCGCTGAAAAAGCATTAAAACATCAGAATGTAGATATTTTAGGCTTTCCGTTCTCTATTTCGGAAACATTTCAGCACAGGAATACCAACAAAAACCAAGAAGAGGCTTTTAGTGAGATCATCAGGATGCTTGAGCTTGTTAAAAGCGAAAGCAAGCAGCTGAATATCTATTTCTCTATGGCCTTTGGAAACCCTTACGGAGAAATGTGGAAATGGGAAGATGTAGATTTCTGGGCCAAAAGATTTTCAGAAATTGGGATTAAAGATGTTTTGCTTTCGGACACGACAGGAGTTGCCACTCCTGAAACCATTGCTCTTTTATTTGAAAAAATTCCGTCTAAATATCCTGAGATCAATTTCGGAGGACATTTTCATAACCGTTATGAAGATTCATATACAAAGCTGAAAGCGGCTTATGATAAAGGCTGCAGAAGATTCGACAGTGCGATCAAAGGAATCGGCGGCTGCCCTATGGCTAAAGATGATCTGGTAGGAAATATGCCTACCGAACAGGTGATTAATTTTATGAGCGTTGAAAAAGTAGAGCATAAACTGAATCTGCTGAATTTTGAAAGCTCATATAATAAAGCGAAGGATATTTTTCATTTTTAAATTAACGCCAAAATCACAGGAAATGTCTCCAATAATATCATCATTAAGCCTAAAAAATATTCCATCAGAAAACCTCATCATTCTTGATGCCAGAGTAGGAAAAGAAGCATATCAAACTTATCTTGAGAAACATATCAAAGGAGCCCGTTTTATAGATCTGGATAAAGATCTCGCTGAGATTGGTCAAGATGCTGCCTTTGGAGGCAGACATCCGCTTCCCGGTATTAAGAAGTTTGCTGAGGTCCTTTCAAATCTCGGAATATCAGAAGATTCTCACATTGTTATTTACGATGATAAAAACGGAGCCAATGCAGCGGCAAGAGCCTGGTGGATGCTGAGATCTTTTGGATTACAAAATGTACAGGTTCTGGATGGAGGAATACAGTCTGCCGAAAAAGAAGAATTAGAGTTTTCATCCGGTGAAGAAGCTTTTGAAAAAACTTCTGTGATTCAAAAAGAAGGTTGGCTTCTTCCGGTTATAGATTTGGAAGACGTTGAAAATGAGCTGATAAACCATTCTTCAACAGTTGTAGATGTACGGGATGCTTACCGTTATAAAGGAGAATCGGAACCTATTGACCTGGTGGCCGGACATATTCCCGGAGCAGTCAATATTCCTTTTTCTGAAAACCTCGATGAGAATGGATACTTCCTGAAACCTGAAGTTTTAAAAGAAAAATATACAGAACTTTTAAAAGATAAACCCCAGTCTCTGATCATCCATTGTGGATCCGGAGTTACGGCCTGTCATACTATCTTAGCTTTGAGCTATGCCGGTTTCCCGATCCCTGATCTCTATGTAGGCTCATGGAGCGAATGGAGCAGGAGAGAAGGAAAAGAGATTGCAAAAGAAATTTGATAGCTTATTAATCTTAAAAGTTTAATTAAAAAATAAAAGGCTGCCAATACTGAC
Organism: Chryseobacterium lathyri; assembly: GCF_030812195.1. Lineage (GTDB taxonomy): Bacteria > Bacteroidota > Bacteroidia > Flavobacteriales > Weeksellaceae > Chryseobacterium > Chryseobacterium lathyri_A. The sequence continues at coordinate 599,957 of NZ_JAUSSF010000002.1, read as the reverse complement.
AGCCTAATTTATTTCATGGGCAGTTCTAAAGCATTCCCAATTCAAACTTCGCCTCTTCACTCATCATATCCTTATTCCAGCTTGGTTCAAAAGTAAGCTCTAAATCTACGCTTTTCACACCTTCCACTTCTCCTACCTTGTCTTTTACTTCCTGAGGCAGGCTTTCTGCAACTGGACAGTTCGGGGTAGTAAGGGTCATTATAATTTTTACATCGCCATCCTCGGAGATCTGTACATCATATATCAGTCCTAATTCGTAAATATCTACCGGAATTTCCGGGTCGTATACGGATTTTAAGACGCTGATGATTTCCTCACCAATGTCAGCAATTTGATCGTCTGTAAATTTCATTTTTTAATCTAGATTGATATTCCTTTTCAACAAATCTTCCTGACGCATCCGCCGGAAAACATTTGCCAAAGTTAAGACATCTTTTTCACAATAGTCAACAATTCGCTGCAAGTCTTTTTCTATGTAATAGATTGATGAAACCATTGAACCGTCTATATCATCTTTGGGAGTAGGGATTCCGAACACATGAGCCAGCAGTTCTAAGGAAACAAAACTCTTATAATCTCCGAATTTCCAAAGCTCCAGCGTGTCAATATGTGGAATTTCCCAGGGCTTTTTTCCAAACATCTGGAAAGGAATTGGAGGCTGGATTCCATTAATCAGATACCTTCTTGCAATCCAGGGAAAATCAAATTCTTTTCCGTTGTGGGCACAGAGGATCACATTATTCAGTCTCGGGCTGTTAAAGATTTCTCCGAATTCCTGAAGCAGCTTTTTCTCATCGTGACCCGAAAAGCTTTTAATTTTTAAGGTTTCATTTTTTTCGACCATTCCGATTGTAATGCAGATGATCTTTCCGAACTCCGCCATAATGCCGGCACGGTCATAGAACTCCGCTGCACTAACGTCTTCTTTTCTCTGAAATTTTGTTTTCTTTTCCCAAAGCATCTGCTCTGTTTCAGATAACCCGTCCCAGGATGGTGCTCCGGGAACCGTTTCAATATCGAGGAATAAAATTTTTTCCAGGGGGATGTGCTGTATCATTCTCTTGTTTTTAGGACTGAAATATATGACATAATAAAATAATTATCAAAAACGTTTTTACAGAACAGACAAAATACTATTTTATGAAAAAATTATTAATGATAGGAAGCGGTATATGTATACTTTTTCTAGCTTCGTGTAATGATTCCGAAGGAAGTGATACTGCTACAGTGAATGTGAGGCTTACAGATGGCCCCGCTGCGTATGATGCTGTTAATATAGATATTCAGAGAATTGAAATCAACAGCAATGGCCAGTGGACTCCACTCAATTTTCCAAATCCGGGAGTTTATAATCTTCTTAATTTTAAAAATGGGACGGATGTTGTTTTAGGACAGGCAGTGCTGCCGGCAGGAAATATTTCTCAGATGAGAATGGTGTTAGGCTCTAATAATACTTTGGTTGTTAATGGGGTAACACATCCATTGCAAACCCCTTCTGCTGAACAGAGCGGTCTTAAATTTAACTGGCATCAGACGTTAGAAGCCAACGGGGCGTATACGGTATGGATCGATTTTGATGCCGGAAGATCTATCGTGACCTCCGGAAACGGATCATATATTCTGAAGCCGGTGATAAGAACTTTTTCTGAATTAACAAATGGCCAGATAAAAGGTTATGTACAGCCACAGGCAGCAGATGCGGTAGTGCATGCAATTGTTGCCTCAGATACCATTGCAACGGCAATACCAAACAATGATGGATTTTTTATGTTTTCCGGCCTGTCTCAGGGCACTTATACAGTCTCTTATGACGCAAGCAACAGTAGCGGATATATAGATGAAAGCACAAGTAATGTTTCTGTCACCTTTGGACAGATTACCAATCTGGGAATAAAAACATTACATCAATAAATTTAACCTACTTGAAAACCATTTTTAGTGGGAAGTGAGGTTGTCAGCAATGTCACTTCCTTTTTGTCTTCCCCGTAAACCCCCAACACTAAGCATTCGCTGAAAAAATTTGCAATCTGTTTTTTGGGGAAGTTTACGACAGCTAAGATCTGCTTTCCGATTAAATCTTCCTTCCGGTAAAAAGCAGTAATTTGTGCTGCTGATCTTCTGATTCCCAAATCACCAAAATCAATTTCCAATTGGTAAGAAGGATTTCTTGCCTTCTCAAAATCGGAAACAGAAATTATCGTTCCGCATCGTATGTCTATTTTTTCAAAGTCTGTCCAGGATATTTCCGGCTTTATGTTCATGATAATGAATTGATTAAGTGTTCTACTTCTGCTTTTTCTGCTTCATATTTCTGCTGCAGTTCCGATCCTTCGCCCATTCTTCTATAATATTCAAGTGCCTGGCCTCCAAAGAATTTTTTATAATGATCCGAGACTTCCGGGATCTGTGGAAAGACTTTATGGAAAAGCATTTCATAATAGGCCTGAAATTCCCGTTCATTTTTATCTTCGATGACCTGTCCGGGAGCTTTCTGCCGTACATGGAGCATCTCATGGGCGACCATATTCAGCACGAGGTTCAGTTCAAAATCAAATAAATTTTTTGGGATCATTACGGTCTGGGGCCCTCCCAGTATTCCTTCTGCGGTCAAAAGCATAGAAGTGGGAGAGAGCTCTTCCCGGAACCCAAAGCCTGCAAAATTTTCATGCTCCAGGTCGAAGGAATGGATTAAAAACTTGGCGGCATCCAGGATCTGGTCGTGCTCTTTATAAGCCTCAAGATGCAAATTGATCTGCTCGAAATTCATTCAGAATATGTTTTAAACAAATGTATTAAAATATTTATTTATAATTGAAGTAAGCCTTTCATATTGGACCTTGGCTTTGTGTATATTTCCAAAATTGGTTTTGTCTTTACAGCCCAGACAGTAAATTCTTTGAGATAAAAAAGAATTTGTGAAATATTTTTTCCTCTCAATTTTTTGTCAAGTCTTTTAAACTTCAAAAATCAAACAAAACAGAAAAGAGCCTGACTTTGGGCAGGCTCTTCACTTAGGATAATAAATTGGTTATGGATGCTCATTTCGGGCTCTTATCACGAGATTTACAAGGTCAGAGCCACCACTTGCAAAGTTTTCACTTGAATTATGGGCACTTTGTGTCGCTACAGCATAAGGAGCTCCATCCCAGTATCCCCAGAACGGGCCGCCGCTCTGTCCCGGCCAGATATCTGCTTTGTGCCCCATGCTTTCATTATCATCGGCACTCCAGAAGTCTCCGTCCAATGCAATACCGGTCTGATAGGTTGGTCTCTGAGTCCCTGTTAAATCGCCGGGATAACCTGCGTGAGTCCAGTAGGCACCACCATCCCATGAATCGGAGTATGATTTAGCACCCAGCCATCCTATATTGTCTCCAATACGTCTGTCGAGAACAATCACAACATAATCATATTGAATCTCTGTGGAATCGATTGTAGGTCCGGCTACTTTGTACTTATAATACGTTAATGCACCCCAGGCGCTTCCGTAAGGAGCACTTCCGTTATAATACATAGGAGTGAATTTTAACCAGCCTGTGGTGTTATTAGGCTGCCAGTCCACAATGTGGGCACAGGTCAGAAGATGTCTCGGACCGATCATTACTCCGCTTCCTGAACCTAATGCGCTTTCTACTCTCCCCACACATCGCCACGGATAAGCTGTAGAATTATATACTTTTCTCTGATCGGGACCGAATATAGTTTTTACCCCTTCTGCGGATAAGAAAGATTCTCTGTCAATGAATTTTGGTTTACGGTCCTTTTTGGCTTCCAGTTTAGGCTGGTATTCAAAATCTGAATGGGTAGGGTAAAAGTGATCGGTTTCCAGCACTGTTCCTTCTGCTGCTTTTTCTCCGGCAGGCATTCCTATCGATTTCATTCCTTTTGGAAAAGACCTTCCGTCAATGATTTCCATGGCGGGTCCCTGGGTGGTTAGTTTTTCGGCATTCGCCAGTTTTTCAGCTGATTTTGCTTTAACGGTTTTAAGTCTTGATACTTCTTCCGCTGTCATTGGTTTGTTATTGTCAGTTTTAGACATGATTATTAGTTTTTAATCAGTTTTTTCCTACTCTTTGGATGGCTTTTCGGATTCCGCCAGTGATTTGATTTATGAAAATATTTTTTGAGAAAATTCTGCTGTCATGCTTTCTGTCTGATTGATCTGGGCTGCTCCCATCGCAGCTAAAGCAATAGCGATCTGTTTATCAAGTGTTTTTCTGACAATATTGCCATTGGTTGCACGTAATATTTTACAGAAATGATAGGTGAAATATCCCCTTATCTGTCCGCTCATATTTCCTTCCATGGATACCTGGTTGTCTTTGGATGCAGCCCATAAAGTATGATTCATTCCTGCAACGGGAACCAATGCTTTGGTCATGGAGGTTGCTTTTTTAGAACTTTTAGAGGACGGCATTTCACTGGCGTAGGTCATATAAAATTCATCTTCCAGCATAGGTGGAATGAAGCGGGGTGCTTCATAGGAAAGCTCTAAATCCAGTCCGAGCTCCATTTTTCTGGTTCCCGTTCCAGAATGACAGCAGTCGAAAATCACTTCCAGGCTAACACCTGCTTTCAGTTTACTGAGAACAGCTTTGAAATCATCATCCCGGATGACGCCTGCGCTTGCATAATCGTGTGGGCAAATCGCTTCATCCAATCCGTCTATTTCCAGATCTGTCCCGATATTGGCCACTCTGGTTCCGTGTCCAGAATAATAAAAGACAAGTGAATCTCCTTTTACACTGCTGTTGACCAATGCTTTCAGATAATTCAGTATATTAGCTCTTATGGCGTTCTGGTTGGTGAGGATTTTAATCTTTGCCGGATTAAATCCGCAAATCACCAACGTGTTTGCCATGTCTCGGGCATCGTTCACACAGCCGTTCAAATCCGGTCCGCCTGATCCTATGGGTGCATAGTCATTGATTCCTATTACTAGTGCTTTTTTCATTTTATTAGTTTTTAAAATTTTCCCTACTATGTTCCGGCTTTTCGGGTTCTGCCTTCATGGATTAGTTTTACAGGACAAAATTCCGTCATTCAACACAACGAGAACAGAGGGAAATACCTAATTCTGTAGGAGGAAAAACACCTTTTCTGAAATTAAGGAGATCAGAGGACTAAAAATAAGAAACCCGGTAAATTTCGAATCTACCGGGGCAATATTTGGAATTAAAAGTATTGATTTATAAATATTTATGTGAAAAGCCACATTAACACAAGTCATGTTTTAAGGCAAATAGAACAAGACCAACCCTGTTTTTTATTTCTAATTTTGTGAAAACAGAATCCCTGTAGCCATCAATAGTTTTTGGACTGAGAAACATTTTGTCGGCTATTTCTTTATAGGTAAGTTCACTGCAGGCCCATTTTATAAATTCTTTTTCCCTGCCTTTTAATTCGGAAAGGAGAGACGCGTTTTTAATGTCTTCTGTTTTTACCTTTAACAATTTCTGGGCGACGAAATCAGTATAAAAACTGCCTTTGTCAAATACAGTATCTATCGCCTGAAAAAGGATGGCCGGCTGCATATCTTTCAGCAGGTATCCTTTTGCTCCTGCCTTCAGCATTTTGATAAGTACTTTTTCATCATCTTCCATGGTCAAGGCTATCACTTTTATGTCAGGATGATGTTCGGTTAACCATTCTGTAGTTTCTATACCATTTTTATAAGGCATATTAATATCCATCAGTACTACAGCAGGTAGTTCTGAAGCTTTTTCTATGGCGGTAATAAAATCCTCGCCATTGGGATGGTTCATGATCACGCTGTATTGTGGGTTTTCCATGATCATATTTTCCAATGCCTTGGACATTAATGTATGGTCATCAACGATAGCGATGGGGATAGTTTTCATATGAAGTGTTTGTAATAAATTATTGAAGTCTGTGTTCCTTTATCAATTTCCGACAGTATGGAAAATTCTGCATGGATCAGCTTGGCTCTCAGCTCCATATTCTTCAGTCCCGAACCGTCCTGTATCTTAGAGGTATTAAAGCCTTTTCCGTTATCGGAAATGTGGATTTGTAAGGCTTTATGATCGTCTTTCAGCCGGATAGATACATTTTTAGCCCTGGAATGCTTTAAAATATTATTGATACTTTCCTGAATGATCCGGAAAAGGATCAGGCCATGTTTGGGCGAAATATCAATATCCTGTTTCTGGGTGATGAATTCTATCTTTAATAATTTTAATTTCTGTATTCTTTTTACTTCTCTTTCTATGGATTCTGTCAATCCGAAGTGAATAATCTGCTCAGTAATCAAGGTTTTAGACAGGTTTCTGATATCCTGTATACATTCACCCAGTAATTCACTCAGCTCGCTCAGTTCTTCTTTTTCTGCATTTTTCAGTTTGGAAATGAGCTGATTTTGTCTCAAACGGACCACAGAGAGCTTTTGGCCCACATCATCATGCAACTCCTGCCCGATGTAATTCAGCGTCTGTTCCTTTATTTCGACCTGTGAGGTTGCCAGTTCTTTTTCAAAACGCATATCTTTTTCTTTCTGCTCAATCAGAAGGGTCGTTTTCTTTTTGATAAAGACCACATAGATGAAGATCATCATCAAAACGACAATAAGTAAGGTAATGGTAAAGGTAATGACCAAATTATTTTCTTCCATACTTTAAGGTCTTATCTAGTGTGTCTTGTCTGTTCCAAATCAATCCCAGCATGAGTATTCCGTTACTGATAAGGTTCAGCATAAATAAAATAAAAAAATAGATATGCTCTGAAACGGTAGTCCTGAAATACAGGATCGGAATACTCCCGATAAAAAGAATCAGTAAAGAGACTGAAATCCAAAAAGGTAAATAATTATTGATTTCCAGTATTTTATCAGAATTAAAGGTCTGGTATAAAAATAAAATAATAGAAAATAATAATAAAAGGATATCGGTATACAGCATATTAAAAGAAAAATGATGCAGCAGATCGTCCTCTGTATAAAACATCAGAACAATATTGGCCACAAAAAGGATCAAAAGGATTAACTGCAATTTTTTTAAAATGGGCCAATACAGTAATTGAAAATAATACAGCAGATACAGGAAAAACACAATCATTAAAAAGCCTATCACAAAAAAAATTTCAGTAGACCGGTTAGTAGATTTAAAATAGAAATAGCAAAAAATATCAATCAGTGAAAACAATATATATCCTGCCATAAAAAACAAATTCTCTTTTCTGATTCTCCTGTATTTGAAAATCATCAGAGCTATTACTATGAGAGACAGTATCATAGATATTTGCTTTCCTATTTCTATATTCCAGTTCATGGCTTTATTTTTTACGGCATATCTGCGGTGGACACTTTAGGCGGAGGAGCCAGATTGGTCATATTCAGAACTTCCATCTCCCTTACATTTATATTTTCATCTGTGGATCTCATGGCTCTGGACATTGTTCCTGTGGTGTCTCTTTTCAGATTCTGAGCAGTAGGAACTAAGAAGATGGTCTGGTAGCCGGCGTATTCCGGTTTTGCCATTTTGCTTTTAGGATGATTCTGGGGGTATTTTCCCATATAAATTCTGATTCCCGGATTTTTCAGATGTTGTTTTTTAGCGGTTTCTTTTACATATTTAAGATAACCTTCCATATCTTCTACAGAAAACCAGTACCAGCGTGAATCCGGTTCTCCGTTCCTGTATTTTGTAAGGATTGCATTGTTGGTCCTGGAATATTCATCATAAAGTATCCGGCCTTCACGATAGCTGATCAGTTTTTTTTTATAGCTGTCACTCACGGGTTCTTTGGGAGGTTCGGAGCAGCGTGTGCAGCTTAGCATACAAAAACTTAAAATAAGCACAGCAAGAAGCGCGCTTAGATTTTTGAATAAAAAAGGAGTTTTCATTTTTATGGTTTTTAATTTTATAAAACAAAATTAGGTAACTGCTCAACTCTATAAAAGGGGGAAAACACTGTTTTTATGAATAATAAATTTACGACATTTTGTTTTGAATTTCAGGGAGATATAGGTTTTTATTTGATCATAGCTTCTAAATGTTTTCTTTTTAGACTTTCATATCTGATATTTTAAAACTTCTAAAAGCAAGGATTAAAAAATATCTTGTTTTTTAATATTTTGAAACGAATTCAAGATTGCTTTTCGTTGAGTATAAATATTTTTGGTATTCTAAAGGGCTCATACTTATCTTTTCTGCTTTCAATCCTAATAACTAAATACTTAGTTTCTAAATTCCAATGGAAGGACAGTTTGAACTGCTATAAAATGAGACAATCCTGCGGGTATCAGAATAGATGTTCTTGTGTTTCAATATGTTCAGTGAGATGTGAAATTTAATTGCAGAAATTTCAAAACTTATTTTTCAACACGTCAAGTTCTGTCGCTTCCGGCTCTGATATTTGCTTCAAGAAAAAACACACAAATGAAAATCGATATTAAAAATTAAGGTGGATATCTTCGCTGGAAACCACCTTAAAAAATAAGGCTAAAATGGGAAGTCATAAAAATGACTTGCAATCTATCATTAATATACAATCATCAAAATCACAAAATGAACAACATTGAAAATATTCCTGCCGAACTGCCGGCAGAAAACACACCAACGCAGACCCTTTTTAGGTTTGTAAGCTTAAGAAGCCCACAGCTGTCAGATGAAAATGAACAGGATAAAAGATTTATTCTAGTTCCCCAGCAATTAAAAGATGACGACACATTTTACAGGCCGGTAGTGGCGGCTTCAGGTTCAAAACATAGAAAGCTTCTTGAGTGCGCGGCTGCTTTTGCAAATGATCCGAAATGTATTTCGTCCGATCCTAATAGTATAAATAGTCTTGAAAGATTTAAAAGTGCTTATCCTTTGGATCACCAATTTTCTGTTTGGCTGGCCAGGAATAAAGGAACGTGTACGTATGAGGAATTTACAGCAAAAAGAGCTGAAATATATGACGGGCAGATTTATGCTGTTCCCGAGCTGGTAGATCTTTGGAATAATCTAATCTATCAGGTAGCCTTACAAAAAGATTTTTATATAAAAGAACTTGCTATGCAGTTTCTTCTGTTAAAACATGTTTTCTCTGTTTCCAATGAAGAAGAATTTAAGCTTTTATTGAATGCTAAAGTTGTTCTTCCTAAAGAACTAATGCTGGATGAAGCTGTTTCAGGACCTCAAGCTCTTTCAAAGTTGGCGGTGGGTGAATTTACAGAAACCCTTCCTGCCGAGGAAATGAAAAAACAGCAGCTTGTTTCCAAAGAAAAAGTAAAACTTGGAAGATACGAAAGCCTTGCAAAGAATTTTTCTTTTTTGGAGAAGCAGTACAGGGATGAGTACCAAAAAGAATACGAAATCCGGTATGAAGAGCATCAGTTAAGAATTGCGCCTATTATTGAAAAATATAATGATGATGTAGCAGCAAACAGAGAGAAATACTGTCCTGTAAGAGCACCGGGAGAAATTTATGATCCGAAAGATCCCTGCCAGCAGATTCCCAAAGTTCCTGAGCCGGTATTGCCTAAAATAGACTTTCAATTCCGTCCTGAAATTGAGGCTGAATATCTGGCAACCGCATTAAAACCTGAAAATTTGGATACTTTATTGGATATTTTAGGCTATGAATTTCAAAATACACCTGATAAAGAAGGATTGGCAGCAGAAGAAATCTCCGATCTTCATAAATTGTTAGAAGGGAGAAATACATTCTCAGAGATCAATTCTTTGATCACGGAAGTAACAGAAAAGACCAACAGAGTTATTGCAGAAAATACGGAGACCAATACCGAAGTCTATACAAGTATCGGAGGAATTATTGTTCCAATGGCAAGAGCAGCGGCTGTACCTTTTACCTATCAGTTGTGCCCAAAAGACTTATATAGATTCTACGGCCTTGATCTGGCCTTAAATGTTCCGGATGCTTCCTGGGATGTTTCTGGAGTGTATCATGAGCTAGTATCCAATGTTGGAACCAAAACGGGAAATGATTTTGTAAAATCCAGAAATGGAAATACAATCTTCTTAAATAATCTTTTAGGACAGGGAGCCGATTTCTCAGAATTTGAAGGTGCATCTTTTTATATCGAGCTGTATTTTACAAATGGGCAGATCGCTAAATTTAAAACACCGGGAATTACTATAAAAAACTGTATTTCTTCTAAGTTTGAACTTGAGATTGAAGGAACTGAAAATCCTCCTGTTATTATTGATGAGGAACAGAACTTTATTCCTTCGGGTTTCGGCTTTAAGCAGATCGGCATTGCTGACTATTTAAAAGTTGAGCAGAGCACCCATGCTTATGTAGAGGGAGAAGTTGCTCATATTGAGAATGTTATGGCAAGAGAATACCGTGAAAAATCTACCAGGAAGCTAAGAAGGAGCGAAAATACTGCAACCTCATCTTCTGATACAGAAAGAGAACAGCTTTCTGATACCACGACAGCCAACCGTTTTGAAATGCAGTCTGAAGTTTCCAAGATCTTACAGGAATCTAATGATTTTGCAGGTTTTGCGAATGCAAGTTATGGAGGCAAAATGTTCTCAATGAATGTAGGTGCAAATTATGCCAATCACCGCTCAAAAGACGAAAGTACAAGACAGGCTGTTACCCAGGCTCAGGATATTACAGCAAGAGCCATGGACAGAATCGTAACAAAAGTTCATGAAGAAAGAATCGAAAAGATCATTGATGAATTCGAAGAAAACAACTCTCATGGATTTGACAACAGAAAAGGGGACAAAAATGTAGTGGGGGTTTACCGATGGGTAGATAAACTGATGAAAAATCAGATCTACAACTATGGTAAACGTATGATGTTCGAGTTTATGGTTCCTGAACCTGCCAAACTGCACTTATTAGGAATGGTTTCTCAGAAAGCCCCTGATCAGATCGATCTGATCAAGCCGGAAGATCCAAGAACATCAGCCGTAATGCCGATGAAAAATTACGGAGATCTTATTGTGGACTCTGTTTTAAAATACTGGGTATCAAAATATAACGTAGAAGTGCCTGAAAAACCTATCGAGAATTACAGCATAGGAAAATCCTTAAGCGGGCAGTTTGCTAATGAAAACAGTGCGATCCAGAATGTTGCTGTTAAAGATGAAATTCAGATTCCGGACAATTATGTGGCGGTAAGCTGTGTAGCGGGGTATAGTGCGGCTGGTGACAGTAGTGAGTCTGCGATGTGTATCATGGTAGGAGATCAGGACTTCTATCATCATGGATTCTGGTCTCAGCTAAAATTTTATCCAAGAAAAACTTTCGCTAAACCTTATTCAAAGACGGTTCCTGTCTCCGCTACTTTTTATGAGATTTTCTCCGGAACAGCAAATTGTGTTGTAGATCTTCAGTTAACACAGGAAGCTAAAGATGCATGGTATCAGAAAGTATTTAAGGCAATTATGGATGCTTATGAAGATGCGTCGGTGGAGTACAATAATAAGCTTGCTGAAGAAAAGAGTAAAGCTGTAGAGATTAAAGGAGCCAATCCGATGTTCTACCGCCAGATTGAAAATACAATTTTACGTAAAAACTGTATTTCTTACATGGCAGACAGAGCCTCAGGGTCTACGCATGGATATGGTCTGGAAGGATTGACCAGTGGTTCTTCTTTCAGCAATTATGAAACAGTTTTAAACAGCAGTCTGGATAAGTATACGGCTTTTGTGAAATTTATGGAACAGGCTTTTGAGTGGGAAAATCTTTCTTACAATCTATATCCTTATTACTGGGGAAACAGGCAAAACTGGCTGAATCTCTACCAGTCTGAGGATACCGACCCATTGTTCAGGTCCTTTATGCAGAGCGGGATGGCAAGAGTGGTGGTAACAGTCCGTCCGGGATTTGAAGAAGTTGTACAGTTCTATCTGGCAACCGGAAAAATCTGGAATGGAGGGGAAGTCCCTGTTATTGGAGATGAACTTTACTTATCAATTGCCGATGAAATGAAAGAACCTAAAGGTTTAAAACAAGGGAAAGCATGGATCACGAGACTTCCTACTTCTCTGAATATCCTTCAGGCAGAAAGTATAGGACTGAAAGTAAAACATGCATTGCCGTTCAGTACGGAGAATCCGGATGATTTTGAAGTTCCTTCAGAAGTGATTACGGAGGATAAGTTCAATTTTGAAACCAATACAAATCTTCTGGGTGTTCAGGAATCAGGGACATCTTCTGAGCCAGTGATTTCTGGAGATTGGGCCGCGCAAATTAATTAATCACAATTAACCAAAAAACAACAATATGTCTAATATAGGAAAAATTATTAGGGTAAATGTATTGCCTCCGCAGGGAGAAAGAGAAACAAATGTCATTTACCAAGTAGCTGCACCCGGTGCAGCTACTTATACAGACTATGCCATCGATGAAAACGGAGACATGAAAACTCCGGCAGCTGATTCTGCTGCACAAAACCTTAGTGATGACATTGTCAAAATTTCTAATCCTGATCTGGTCTCAGAAGGATTTTTAACCCAAGCGCAGTTCAATCAAAATATAAATGAAGAGCTGGATCATAAACTCAATATTCCATTGATTGACGGAAGCACACAGGACTTTACACAAATTGTAGGCCTGGATGCTAATGGAAATACGGCAAAATTACCTGCCGGGGATTTAGGAAGAAACGTTGCCAATTCCCCTCTGACAACGGTACCCGGTGCCGGATTGACACTCGGTGCCAACTGGACATTGAATACATCAGGGCTTTATTATTCAGTAACCGGATTAGCCGATGTTTCGAGTGATACGACTTTTAATATGTTATTAGCTCAAAATGCATCTGGCAGGCTGGGAAAATCAAACGGGAAAGGGGCATTTATAAGCCTGCCTAATCAGTTAACAGAAAGCGAGAAAACAACCTGGAAAACAGTCATGAATGGTGGATGGACCACTGCTACGATGAGTGTTTTTCTAATTAACCCTATTGTTGTAGATAATGCAAACAACAATAAGTATGTCTCTCTTATCGGTGCTAATCTGAATTTTAATCCGGCTTCATTTTCTGTGACGATATGTGATATAAACGGTGCTCATATCGCTACGGTTCCTAATTCACAGGTTAATATAAACAATACTACAGGTCAGAATCTTACGTTTTATTTTAATTTTTCTAACATTCCGGCTGGAACATATAAAATAAAATTATGGAATGGTGTTGCAACATATATTTCGGGAGTTACTTTTAAAGTTGCAAGTTCTTTAGACAATATCGACCTAAGTGGTGTTACCTGGAATGTATTGAATTATGGTGGAAACATCAATGATAATATTATTTCTAATAATACTTTGTTTTCTACGGACGCAACGTTGAAAGATTCAGGGGGAAATTCAATAAACTTCCCGAATACCGGTACAGTGGTAACCACCGGACTGAGCTCACAAATCTGTACTATGATGGATAACTTCGTTATTGAAGTGGCTGTATTTTTTGACAATGATCCCGCAGTGTTTGATAGTTTCGGAGGATTATGTACAGATACATTAAACTCTTTGGCCAATACACTCATTTCCGGAGCCGCTGTTCAGAGAAATTCTTTTAAAAATCTTTTAGGACAAACAATTCCTGGGGCAAGTTATTCAAATGCACAGAGAATGATCTTTCAGAAGTCAGAAAATATATTGACAACGGTACTTTATACCAACAGTGGTTCAATAAGTTCAATAAGCAATGTGAATATCGATAACAGTCCGATAAAGCTGAAAGCGATCAGAACATGTTATGATACGATAGGAAGTTCTCTATACAATGCCCGATTTTTAAACTTACAAATTATTTCAGCATACAAATTTTAAAATTATGAACGAACAATTAAAAATAACGACCCAAATACAGACTTTAATCAATGACATCGAAAACGTTGAATTAAATCTTGCAGAATTACCATTACCTGAACATCCGAAACTTCCGCAATTCAATAGGAGTATTCGTGTTCTGGATATTGATGCCAAATCCAAACAGCAGTTTATCTGTTTCAACTATGAACAGGTTCTGAAAGACAAGGAAACCGGTGAGGAGATCAATATATCTCTTCCTGCCCCGGAGTGGGTGGTCTATCAGGAAACATGGAGCTATCTCCGTGATAATTACGGCGAACCAATTGAGCAGCCTTTGGCTGAACCTACAGATGACATGGTTACCGACAAGGTTAAAATTCCCAGTTATCAGTATATGCTCTGGCTGCTGAAGAACAGTAAGGTTGGCTTTACTGAGCTTCTGGCTTCTTACCTGGATGAATTTGTGAAAACCCACAAAGAACTGCTGGATAAGCTTTCCTAAGAAGTAGTAATAATGGCAGGGCGTAATGCTCTGCCTTTTTAAACACTTAAAAAAACACAAAATGAGTTTAGAAATATTAAACAATCCTTTATTAGGGAGTCCTAAGAATTCCTTCTTTAAAAACGAGGACCCAAAATTTCCCAGCTCTTCTTCAGGTCTTATTTCGCCTCCCGAGCTTAAACAGCTTACAGCAAAGCAGATTGCCAATACGTATTATAATGGTAAACCCTCATTGGAAGGCAATGACTTTCAAATTTATTCAGATGAGCCGGTATTTGGCGGAAATATAGAGGAAGTAGTGGTGTACAAAAGCAGGTTTAGTCAAATGATCGGAGGGATTGATGTTGTTCTTTTTGCAAGTAAAAACGGGGCATTCCTTCTTCAGCGTTATATGGAAGCGCTGCCAAGCAGTAAACAGCTGATCCTTTTTCTGGAAATTGATGACGAATATAATTACAGTACGGTAATGCGTGTTGTGGCAGGAGCAGATCTTACGAAGAACAAAGAAGAATTATTTGATGATATACTTACTTTTACAAGAAAACATGAAGTCAGCGTTCCTCCAAAGGCACTTGAAGATCTTATAAAAAATGGGATATATAGAAACAAAGTTAGTTTTATCAGCTGGTTTCTGAGCCTGAAAGATGCCAGTGTAGGACAAATATTTACCTTTTTTAAGCAGGAAATATTAGAAGGGGCTGCAAGCTTTTTTATTGAAGGTATCGCAGATAACATTACTAAGCTGAGAATTTCAGAAAGTGGCTGGAATCCATATGTGAAAGAAGGAGACTACGATCCTGCTTTTATCCCTGCTACACTTTATGAAGAGCTTAAAAAGTTTTATGAACATGAGGGCTCCGGCAATCCATACGAAAATTTGGAAGGCCAAAAGAAGATCAATTCTAAAATTGTTAAAACCCTATTTGAAAGGATAAATGGAGTTAAGACAGATTTTAATCATCTTTTGAGCAATGCAGAGCATTTTTTTCCGGCTTTTATCTTTAAAAAAATAAAACAGTCTTTAAACTTGTTTTTCAGCCAGATAGATAAAATTGAGCAATTTCTTATTGATCCTATTACGGGAATGCAGCATATCATTTATAAAAGTCACCAGATAGCCAATGCTTTTCTCTGTGGGATTTACAACAGTCTGATTGATATTGTTGCCGGGATTTTTTCCATCGTCGGTTTTATTTTCAAAGCTGTGGCTGCAATGGATAAAGTAAATGACCGTAAAGTGGAATATGGTGAGATGTTTCTGGAACTGATGGAAGACCTGATGGAGGGAATCATCAAGTTTGATTATGCAGACTTTTTTAAGCAGTGTCTCACACTTCAGATAAGAACTGTTATCCGTCTTGTGAAATGGGTTGATACAAAAGTGTCTCAGCTTACCTTAGAAAAAGCTGCCTATTATTATGGTTATATCATTGGAATTATCATAGATCTTATTGTTGAAACCCTCCTCACTGGTGGTGCAGCAGCCGTGGCAAAGTTAGCCAGAACAGTAGAAAGCTTTATCCTGAATCCTTTGGAAAAGATCTCGAAAGCAATTACGCAGGCAGGAAATTTTATGACAAGGATTATGGAGTTTATCAGTATGATTCTTCGTGAATTTAAAAAAGGTTCAAAAGAAATTTTTGCTAAATTGAAGAAAATTTTAGATGAGGTTTTTGGCTTTGGAGATGAAGTTGCGGATCATGCTTTGACTCCTGCGGAGAGAAGGGTGAAGGATAAGAATAGGAGAAGACAGGAAAGGCTTGATAGAAAAAAAACATCTCTCCAGAGAAAAAAACAACGTAAAGAATTATTCTCAACAATTAAGGGAGACCCTATTGATCGAAAACTTCTTTCAAAACTTCAAAAAGAGTTTACTGAATTAGGTGGGGAAATGAGATTTGATGAAGAATCCTTTGAATACATTGCAGGAAGAGAAAGAACTTTAGGTGTTGAAATAGAGGCTATAACTTTAGGTGATGATTTAATTATGCTAGGTCCAAAAGCAACTACTTCAGCAGTGTATGAAGAACTGATTCATGCTCAACAATTTAAAAGCGGCTTATATGATGAATGGGCAAATAAATATGGAAATAAAGTTGCTGAAAATCTTATGGAGAAAGAGGCTGCCGAAGAATTGCTTGAAAATACAAAAAAATGGAATTTACCGGAAGAAGAAATAAAATTAATCGAAGAAAGATTAGAATTTTTTAATAACGAATTAAAATTATTAGGTTATGAAAATTAAAGTTTTAAATTATTTTATTATTAATAAGTTTAAGCCAAATCAAAAAAATATTTTAGATGTTCAAATAATTGATGAAGAAGAGAGCACTCTTATCAATAAAAAGTTCACCAATAATGAAAGAAAAATATCTTTCATTGTTAAATCTGTAGGACATATAAACCCGTCGGTTGAAAATTATTATCCGCTAGTCGTGGAAATAGATGAAGGTAGAGAGTTAGAAGATTATAAAGGGTTGGTTTTTAGTGATCTTGCTTGATGTTCTAAATAGAAAATAATAACAATATCTTAGGCTGAAGCTTTTATTAACAAATTTAAAGTGATTTTTTAATTGAACCTGTAACCGAATTGATAGTAAGAAGCTAGTAGAGATGCTCTACATATTAGGAAAAGTCATAATAACAACTCTCGACATACCCAAACCAGCGTGAAACCCACGCTGGTTTTTTATTTCCAAAAAATAAATTTCTAAATTTTATTCACAGTAAACCAGTACTTTACAATATAATTTCATTCTTTTTTCAAAATCCCATGCAAGATTTCCCAAAAAACAGATTTTATAGATGAGTACTCAATACAATTAATGTTTAATGTAAAAAAATAATGAAATGAAGAATTCAATAGTACTTAAGATTATTACCACCGTTTTAATTTTATCAATCATCTTCTCCCTGTTCTCGTGCATGAACGAGGACAGGATAGAAGTACCACCCGTAAAGCTGGAAGATATTAACGGGAATTATAAAGGAAGACTCATCACCATGCAGGGAGAGTTTAGATCGGAAAAAGTTGTTGACTTTAAAATAAAAAAAGATACACTCACATTTCCGGAATTTCCTTTAAAAGAAATCGTAATGGCGGTAGTAAAAGATCCGGTAAAAACACAGAGTGCCATAGCAGCGATGGGAAAAGTGAAATATAACCTGAATTATACAACGGTATTAAATGCTGATAAGAACTGGGTAGAGCTTACTTTTGCACCTAAAGAGCTTGAACTTCAGATCCCGGTAGACGGAGTGACCAAAAAAACGGTCGTAACAATCGCGGCAAAGCAGAAAGGATACTTTGTAGGACTGGATCATACAATGAGATTTGCTTTGGCAGCAGAAAAAATAACGGTAAATGGAACGGAATTGAATCCTTTCGAGGCGATTAACTACAATTTCCCGTACTGTATAAAAACTAATTGATAGATAATATAAACAATAGATTGTGGTTTGCCGGATGCGGTCTATTTTTGCTTTAAAATTTTAATCGGTGCTAAAACCGGACCTTAGTCGTACATGGAAGAAAACAAGGAGCAGATTTTGATAAGACGCCTTCTCACGAAGGAAGAAGCTGCCTGGAAAGAACTTTTCGGAAACTATTCCGGAAACCTTGCCGGGGTCTGTTCCCGTTATCTTTCAGGAAAGGACGATGTTCATGACGTTCTTCAGAACAGCTTTATCCAAATGTTCCGCTCCATAGCAACATTTGAATACAGAGGAAGCGGTTCATTGAAAGCATGGATGATCCGGATCACCGTAAACGAAGCTTTAAAGCATATAAAACAGCATTCCGGCATAACAACAAATGATGATTTTACAGAATTTCCGGACATTCCCAATGATGAGGAACCTGACCTCGAGGAAATTCCCCAGGCAGCCATTATGAAAATGATACGTTCACTTCCGGATGGATACAGGACTGTTTTTAATCTGTTTGTATTTGAGAAAAAAAGCCATAAAGAAATTGCCGGGCTTTTGGGAATCGCAGAAAATTCTTCCGCCTCACAGTTTCACAGGGCAAAAGGACTGCTGATCCAGAAAATTAAAGAATTTAAAATGTCAAAAAAAGCACAATATGAATAATCGGTGGCTCAATGATCTGCACAGGAAAATGGAAGACCACGAAGAGGATGTTCCGGATAGGCTGTGGGAAGATATTAAAGATGAACTTTTTTCCGGAGAAGAAAAAAATACAATTGCCGGAGGGATGATGCTTGAAGCTGATGATAAAAAAGAAAGTAAAACTATTTCTGTAACCAAAAGAAACACTCTGTTCTACCGTATTGCTGGAATGGCTGCCGCTATTGCCATGCTGTTCTTTACCGGAAAGATTTTACTGGAAATGAATGCAGAAACAGAACCTAAGATAGCAGCAAACTCTGAAAATGCTCATAAAATTAAAAAAGAAGGTAAAAAAATCATAGAATCAGTAAAGACGAGTGCGAATGAGCAGGGCAACACCAAAGTAGGTGAAAAATATAGTGGCGAGGGAAATATATTGCCCGGCAAAATTCATATGAGTACTACTTTAGAAAATATGTTTACTGGAACCATTGATAAGGAAATACCCTTGCTTGTGGAAAAGCAAAATAATTTAATGCCATTGGCAAAAAAAGAATGGCCTCTTTACAATATATCTCCTTCATTTAGTGAGAATCCGGAATTGAAAAACAAACAGGATGACAGAGAAATTTTTGACAATGACGAAAATAAACTTCCGGAAAAGTATGCCGGAACCGATAAACCTAAAATTCTAGGTCGTCAGCCAAAAAAATGGATGCTGAGCATGCTTACAGGAAATGTTTCCTCAAACTCTTCTGAACAGAAGTTCCCGGGATACACCTCCATGAGCGGAAGCCCGATGGCTTTTAGTGATTTCTGGATCTCCGGTACAGAGCCCGATCCGCTTACAGATGTTCTGCTGGCTAACCAAAGCAAAGAAGTTGAAGCAAGAATAAGGCATAAGATCCCTGTTACATTTGGTGTTTCCGTGTACTATAACCTGGGGAAAAAATGGGGAATAGGAACGGGTATCAATTACACAAAACTTACCTCTGAACTGCACTCCGGAAGCAATTCGAATTATATAAAAGGGGATCAGAGCATTCATTATATAGGTATTCCGGTGCAGGTAAATTATAATGTCATTCAAAAAGGACGTTTTACAGGGTATATTACCGGTGGAGTGCTTGCCGAAAAAGCTGTAGCAGGAAAACTTAAGACAAAATATATAGTAAATGATGAGGTACAGGACGAGCAGGACGAACGGCTTGATGTGAAACCTGTACAGTTTTCAGTGAATTCGGCAGTAGGGCTGCAGGTGAAAATTATTGATAAGATCGGGATATATGCAGAGCCAGGAATAGGATATCACTTTAAAAACGACAGCCAGCTTAATACCATTTACAAAGAAAAACCATTAAACTTTAATATGAAGTTCGGGATCAGGCTGTTACTGGACTGATACCATTGAATAAGACTAATAAATCAAACCATTAAATATTTAAATATGAAACCAAAACTGATTTTTTTGGCTTTTCTGTTCATGACCATTCTGAATATAAAAGCACAGTGTAACCCAACCATCACAAGCCCAAGACTGGGCGTAAAGTTCCCGGATAAAATTCTGTTCTGCAATACTGAAACAGAGACACTTTCTACTCAAACATTCGGAAGCTACCAGTGGTATAAACAGCAATGGACCTGGCAAACGCCTAATACCAATCCTTGGACACCAATCCCCGGGGCAGTTTCACAAACATTGACGATCAATGGTAATGATGACCAGCTTTATTATTTTAAAGTAGCAGTTACACAAGGAGACTGTGTGGCAGAAAGCCCAGCTATTATGGCAGACGGATTTGTCTATGGGCTCCCTTCGATGCTCAGCACGTTTACACCCGGAACTTTTTCCCAGGTAGGACTCGGAGAATATAATATCTGTGCCGGGGGATCCGTAAAATTTGATGATGTCTTTCCAGATCTCTATGGCAGCCATGTATGGTATAAATGCATCCCAAGCAGCGCGCCGCCTTCCAATGGAGATCCCTGTGTCATAAATGGTGCAACTGGAGATACCTATATCGCAACAGAATCCGGAGAATATGGTTTTTATGCCTGTACAGAGTATTGCCCGGATCAGTGTGAATTTTTAGGGACAGGAAATTTTGTAAAGTTGAATTTTGGCAACTGGGAATTCTGCAGTCTGGGAACAGATGAAACAAAACGTAAGGAAAGCAACCTGGAAATATACCCAAATCCTACAGCCCAATTTCTTTATATTGGAAAAGAGTCTGACAAGATCTATAAAGAAATTTCCATTATTGATATGTCAGGAAAAATAGTTCTTCAGAAAAATGACCACCGTTTTAATGAGGCTATTGATGTGAGCAGGCTCGTACCCGGAAACTATATTATTCTTTCCAAAGACTCGCAGGGAAGTACCTATAAGAATAAATTCATAAAGAAATAACAGCATACGATCAATCCTTAGTTAGTTTTTTTTAATCATGATAAGCCGGTACGGAGATGGTCTGTATCGGCTTGTCTTTTTTAATTTATCTGCGAAGCAGATTTACAGATATAATCAATTTATAAAACGCCATGTTTTGTCGTTGTTGCCATGTATTTTTGGAAAGTAATAAAATACAAGAGATCAGTTAAAACAGTTAATTTAAAAAAAAGAATTATGGCAATAGTAAAAAACTCAATGGATGAGCTTCGTAATCTAAGTATTGCAGAAATATCATCATTAATGGCCTCATTAGCGACAGGGAAGCCAGAATATATAGAGCTTATGGGATACTATCCGGGAACTCCCTATGATAGGCCGGTGATCTATTATTTATCGGAAACTATCGCACAGGATGATGGCTTTAGTATTATTAACCTCGTAAATAACAGCCAATATCAACTGAAACTTAGTTTTGGAGATAGTATCAGCCTTACTTACTGTGGAATAAAGGGGGATGGCACAAACGATGAAACTGTTGAAATAAATAAAGTTCTGGTTAGACTTTACAACATGAATGTAAAGAATGTCACCATTACTGGAATCAATAGAATAAACGTTGATAGTGCGGCAAAAATTCAGCTTCAAAGTAATACAAATTATTTTCTGGATGGAACAGTGGAAGCAATGCCGGGAAGTACGAATGGCTATGAACTGATATCCTTTGCACAGACGGTAAATACAAAACTGACCGGAGGAAAAGTTAAGGGAAATAAATACAGCTTTAAAGCACCAGATGGGAGCTATTATAAAATGTGGCGCGCTTACCAATCCTATCAGGTGGGAGAATATGTATACGTAAACAACTGTCCTCTGAAAGTAATCAGTGCGGGAACAAGCGGTGGAGAAAAACCAGCGGCTCCACTGTATATAAAATGTGAATCTACCACTCCTAAATTGGTGCCGTCTAACTGCAATCCTAGTTATAATGAGAATACTCAGGTCACCGTACTTGACGGCTCAGTAACCTATGAAGTCGTTCATAATACAGATCTCGGTGAATGGGGATTTGGAATCAGTGTATTGAATGCAGAAAATTTCCATATCCAGGATGTTGAAATATCAGAATGCTGGGGAGACGGAATCTATGTAAATGATGCTTACAACGGAAATATAGTTGATGTTAAATGTGTTGACAATCGCCGTCAGGGAGCATCAATTATCCGTGGTGATGGGATCAATATATTGAACAGCCAGTTTAATAATACCGTTGGAACAACTCCGGAGTCAGGAATAGATATTGAACCTAACTCTGAAAACCATGTTAGAAATGTGAATATTGTTAACTGCACCTGCGATCGAAATGAAGGCTATGGAGTTTTAATTACCACTCCGGATTCTTTGTCGTCAATCAGAGATGTAAACATATTAAATTTGACAACCAGAAATAACATCAGAGACGGTCTTGCTTGTAAAACAGAAGGAGATTCCTATTCGCATACGATCCTTAATATTAATATCCATAATTTGGCGTCTTCGGGAAACCATGCTTCACAGATCTTGATAGAAGGGACAAACGGTGTTAAAATAAGAAACGGAAGGATAGAAAATGCATTTGATTACCCGCTTGTAGATTTATACAAAGTACACAATGTGAAAATTAGCGATTTGGAAATGGTAGGAAGTGGAGATGGAGTCAGAATTAGAAAAGCAGGCGATAATATAACGCTGGAAGGAAATTATATTGAAACCCTTAAAACGTGTATTTTAGATGATCATACGGATAGTAAGAAAGAAAATGTTATCATTAAAGCCAATACACTGAAGTCAGTTCTGCAAAGTAGCGTAGATCTGTTGGGACATTCTTTCCTTACCATAGAAGGCAACAGTATTTTAAGAAGTGGAACTAATGGAATAAAAATTAGAGATATTAAGAGAGCAACAGTCACTACAAATAAAACCAATAATATAGGACTGGCAGATAACAATACTCAATATGGACATATTGTTATAGAGGGTGAAGCCAGCGAAATTATTTGTGAGAACAATATATTAACGAACAATCAGGGCCTTGTGATGCTACCAGTCGGAATTATTGCAGAATCACCACAAATGAATTACTGTACATTCAGAACATTACATTCTCATAACGACAGTAATTTCGGACCGGATCAGATTATATCAAACCCTACGGTTACCATACAGGATATCCGATGATAAATTCATTTTTTTATAATTTAATAACATAAACCCAAAAGCCGGTAAGAACTGAATGTAATTCAGGGATCACCGGCTTTTTTATGCTAACATTTATTGATATCTGTTAGGTGGTTTAAAATTTTATTTTTGCCAAAACTAAAAAAATGGGTTCTTTTGATTTTTGTAAACTTCAATTAAAATTTGGATTAAAAAATAACCTATTTTTACAAAAAACACCAATCATGTTAGTTAAAATTTATGGAAGTGCAATCTTCGGAGTAGCTGCGCAAACCATTACTATTGAAGTAAATGTAGACACAGGAGGAGTAGGGTATCATCTCGTTGGGCTTCCCGATAATGCCATCAAAGAAAGCAGTTACAGAATTTCCGCTGCTCTGAAGAATGTAGGATACAAAATTCCCGGTAAGAAAATTACGATTAATATGGCACCTGCAGATCTTAGGAAAGAAGGTGCTGCTTACGACCTCTCCATTGCGATAGGAATTCTTGCCGCGTCAGATCAGATTCTTGCCAAAAATATCCATGACTATGTTATTATGGGTGAGCTTTCCCTTGATGGGAGTCTTCAGCCCATAAAAGGAGTATTGCCTATAGCAATTCAGGCACGGGAAGAAGGTTTTAAAGGAATTATACTTCCTGTTCAAAATACCCGTGAAGCTGCAATTGTAGATAATCTGGAGGTGTATGGAGTAGAAAATATCAAAGAAGTAATTGATTTTTTTAATGAGGGAAAGCCTATCGAAAGAGTTATTCTAGATACCAGAAAAGAATTTCAGGAAAAAATGAACGATTTTCCATTTGATTTTTCTGAAGTTAAAGGTCAGGAAACAGCAAAAAGAGCGATGGAAATAGCTGCTGCCGGTGGACACAATATTATCCTCATCGGTCCTCCAGGAAGTGGAAAGACAATGCTTGCCAAAAGAGTACCGGGCATACTTCCTCCATTAACTCTCAAAGAAGCTTTAGAAACAACAAAAATACATTCGGTAGCCGGTAAAATGGGAGCGGAAACTTCTCTCATGACCGTAAGACCTTTTAGGTCGCCACATCATACCATTTCGGATGTTGCATTGGTGGGTGGCGGAAGCTATCCCCAGCCTGGGGAAATCTCACTTGCTCACAATGGTGTCTTGTTTCTTGATGAGATGCCCGAGTTTAAAAGAACAGTTTTAGAAGTCATGAGACAGCCTCTTGAAGACAGGGAAGTAACGATTTCCAGGGCCAGATTTACTATAAACTATCCTGCCAGCTTCATGCTGGTAGCCTCTATGAATCCAAGTCCCAGTGGTTTTTTTCCGGACGATCCGGGCAATACCTCATCCGTTTATGAAATGCAGCGGTATATGAATAAGCTTTCCGGGCCCTTATTAGACAGGATCGATATTCATATAGAAGTGCAGAAAGTTGAATTTGAACAGCTGGCAGAAAAAAGGAAAGGCGAGAAAAGCTCAGATATCCGGGAACGGGTACTCAAGGCACGCAATATTCAAAATGAACGCTATAAAAATCTCAATATCAGTTACAATGCACAGATTGGTCCTAAGGAAATTGAAGCATTTTGCAGCCTGGATGAAGCTTCTTTGCATCTCATTAAGCTTGCTATGGAAAAGCTGAATCTTTCAGCAAGGGCATATGACCGTATCCTGAAAGTGGCCAGAACTGCAGCTGATCTGGAAGGAGTTGAAAATATACTATCCCATCATATTTCGGAAGCCATACAATACAGAAGTTTAGACCGAGAATTTTGGAATGTGTAATTGCAGAAGTCCGGTACAGATCTCGCAAAATTCTAAATTATCAGATAATTTCTTTTAAGAGTAAAGGAATGCCCTGCTGTCTTGATTAAATCTGTGATTTTGCTGTTCCCTTTAACTATAAAGGCTAATAATAGCATGAACTTAATTCTCTTTTTTGGGAAAATATTTCAATATGTAATGCTCGTTTTAAATATTATGTTAAATTTGATTGCCATATTTTTAAAAATATTACAATATGAAAGAAAAATCCATGAACAGTACTTAAGCATTCTGATTTGAATGATTATAGCATAGAATCTACGATATTCTAAGCTGTTTAGCCTGTATTAGATATGTTTAAATATATCTAAAGACTGCCGAAAAGCAGATCATTTGACCCTATTATCACCACCAAAAAACAAAAACTAATATGCCAAATACACTACCAACGCCATCGGGGCAGCCCGCTGGTGTACCGGTTCTTTTATCCCTTGAAGACAGAGAAAGACTTCTCAACGATTTTAATAAAACAAATTGGGATTATCACAAAGAAGAAACATTGGTTTCCCTTTTCAAAAAACAAGCACTCCTTCATCCCGAAAGCCTGGCTGCTGTTTATCAAGACAGCAGGATCAGTTACTGCGAGCTCGATCGGAAAAGCAGCCAGCTTGCTAATGTGCTGTTAGAAAAAGGAGTAAAAGAAGGAATGTTTGTTCCTGTATGGCTGGACCGTTCGCTCGAGTGGGTAGTTGCCATTCTGGGTATTTTGAAGACAGGAGCAGCTTATGTGCCAATAGACCCTACTTATCCTGTAAAACGTGTAGAATATATCCTTACCGATACCTCAGCCGGAATACTTATTACCGACACACAGCGGGGAAATTCACTGACAGGGGGAATTCACACTGAAATTTTTTATCTGGATAATGCAGAAACCCTGGCTCATTTATCTGCAGAATTACCGGATATTACTATATCTCAGGATGCGTTAGCCTATACGATCTATACATCCGGTTCCACGGGAAATCCTAAAGGTGTCATGGTTTCCCACCACAGCATTCAGCATCTGGTTACATGGCACAACCAGTATTTTCATGTTGATGACACATCACACCTTACCCTTGTTGCCGGGTTGGCATTTGACATCTCTGTATGGGAAACATGGTCGGCGCTTATTGCCGGTGCCGTAATGTATATAGCAGCCAATGAAGATAGAGTAGAAGCTTCAGAACTTGTAAATTTTTACCGTAAAAACCGGATTACACATGGATTTACCCCTTCTGTTCTTGCTCCTTCCGTTGTTGAAGAAACCAGAAAGTATAATAATCTTGAACTTAAATACCTTTTTACAGGGGGAGAAAAGATTAAGCCTTTAATTACCAGCGAATTAAGCTATGAGCTAATCGATTATTACGGCCCTACTGAATGTACGGTTTTTGCCACCTTCAAAAAAGTTAGAGATGTGAATGGGCAATATATTTCTTCAATCGGAAGGCCAATAGCCAATGCGCAGGCTTACATTTTAGGAGAAAACAGTGAACTGTTACCGGTAGGGGCTGTGGGAGAGCTGCATATAGGAGGGAATCTTTTAGCTAAAGGTTATCTTAATAATGAAGAACTCACAGCTTCAAAATTCATTAACAGCCCTTTCAGGGAAAACGAAAAGCTCTACCGTACCGGTGATCTTGCCCGATGGAAACCTGATGGAGATATTGAATTTTTAGGAAGAATAGACAATCAGGTGAAAATTAGAGGCTTCCGGGTGGAATTAGGTGAAATTGAACGCTGTCTTTCCCGTTTGGAAGGAATACAGGAAGCCGCAGTCATTACAAAAGACCATGGAAGTAATAAATATATTGTAGCCTTTATCATGGTAAAGACCGATGAACAAGCAGATACCGCATGGGTAAGACAACAGCTGAAAGAAGAGCTGCCCGGCTATATGATTCCGGCCCAGATCATCAATATTGATAAAATACCACTGACAAGCAATGGGAAAACAGACACGCACTTGCTAGGGGAACTTGCAGACAAAGAGGCAAAAGAACTGATTTCTACAGAACCTCCTACCAATGAAACCGAAAGAATTATAGCAGATATTTGGGCTGAAGAACTCGAACGTCCGGTGATCAATATTACGGATAATTTCTTTGATATCGGTGGAAACTCTCTTCTTGTCGCTATAGTTGCCACTGCTCTGAATTCAAGATTTGATACTAAGGTCTATATGAGGGATATTTACCAGTTTCCGGTTCTCAAACAGCTTGCCGGTGAGTTGATCACCAGAGCCAAAGAAGCCAGCGAGTTAATTCCGGAAGAAGATGTAGAGCCTTATGTAGCGCTTCAGCAAGATGTCTATCTGGCCCCTGGAACCGTTTTTGCGGGAGGTTTCGATCCAAAACAATTGGAAAATCCTAAAAATATATTTCTGACAGGAGTGACCGGATTTGTAGGTATCCATTTGCTTCAGGAGCTTTTAGAAACCACATCTGCAGATATTTACTGTCTCGTAAGAGCTCAGGACGAATTTCATGCTGTAGAGAAAATAGACCGTTGCTATAAACAATACCATATTGATAGAAAAGAAGAGCAAAAGCCGAGAATCATTCCGGTAATAGGAGATTTATCCCTTCCATTATTAGGCCTTTCCGAAGAGAGATTCAAAAACCTTGCTGCAATGCTTGACCTTATTTACCACTCTGGCAGCTCTGTTAATTTTATAGAACCCTATTCTTATATGAAAGCACCGAATGTAGAAGGATTAAGGGAAATTATAAAGCTTGCCGGTGCCGAAAGAACTAAATGCCTTGCCCTGTTATCTACCATTTCTGTTTACAGTTGGGGGCATGTTTTCACCGGAAAAACCGTGATGCTGGAAAATGATGATATTGCCCAGAACCTGATGTCCGTAAGTAAAGACATTGGATACGTACGAAGTAAATGGGTTATGGAAGCTGTGGCTGATCTTGCTGCTAAAGAAGGGCTTCCGTTAATTACTTATCGTCTAGGTTATGCTATGTGCCACAGTGAAACAGGCGCCAGTGCTCCTTACCAGTGGTGGTCAGGTCTTGTGAAAAACTGTGTTGAATTTAAATCTTATCCCTTACTCACTGAATTAAGGGAAGGACTGATCACAGTAGATTATATGACCAGATCTATGGCTCATATCACGAAAAATAAAGATGCGGTTGGTAAAAAATTCAACCTGATTGCAAGACCGGAAACCAACCTTACCCTGGAAAATTTCTTTGCTCTGTTGAAGAAATATTATCCGCTTACCCTTGAAGGTCTTCCTTATAAAGAATGGAGAAAGCAGTGGGAAGATGACAGTAAAAACAGGCTCTATCCGCTGACCAGCCTTTTTAAAGATAATATGCATGAAGGTCTGTCAACAGTAGAGTTGTATCAGAATACTTATGTCTGGGATTGTTCCAATGTCATCCAGTTCCTGGAAGGATCTGGTATTGAGGAGCCGCAATTTGATAAGCAGATGCTGGATGCGTATTTGAAGTATCTGGGAATTCCAACGTCATAATTTCAATCAGTGAGTATAAGGCCGGAAAATTTATTTTCCGGCTTTTTGAATTAAATACGTCGAGTTTTGTCGCTACGCCGGACGATATTTGTTTAAGAACGAAAAAGAGATAAATCTTCGTCTTAAAATTAACAACAAAAAAATAATTTTATGAGTTTTCCATTTATTGTAAAAAACACAATGGCAGAGATGAGAAATATGTCAACTGTCGAAATAACTGATCTTCAAAACGGTATTTATAAAGGAGTCAGCCTTTTAGGTTATTATGAACAGAGAGATACTCCAAGCCCAATTATTTATCATTTATCTACATCTGGTACAGATGATGGAGGAAGCATTATTGAAACAGGAGGGATAAAACTAAAACATAATTTTACTTATGACTTAGACATCAGGTATTTTGGTGTGAAAGGAAATGGAATGTATAATGATACGCCGTTTATTCTCTCTTATTTTAATTATGTTAATGCTAATAATCTGTTTTGGGTTATTCCAGGTGCATTTAAAGTAGTTGTAAAAAAGCCTTTTGAGATTAAAACAAGCGGAAGATGTGAAGGAAAATTTATTCTTATAAATGAGAACGGTGATGTAATCATAACGATTGCCCGAAGATTTCCTGGTGAGGCAGTAGATATAAGCACATGGATTACGAGTAAAATGAAACGTGGGAGTCTTGATGTAGGCTTTATTAATACAGGTGTTGCGAACTTATATTTTGATTCTGAAGAGATTTTAATTGATCGTGATGGTACTCCTTCTGAAACTAACTATAAAAAGAGAGAGTTTATTAGAAGTGCTGACGGTAAGTTGACTACTCCTTTAGTTTGTTCTTACAAACAAGATTCTAATAACTCTAGTGTGTTGAATGTTAAGAAGTATATCTTAGAAGAGCCTATTTCTATAGACAACCTAAGTATTGAAACAGCTGGAAATCTAAATGTTAATACATATTTATTAGTTAGTAGAGATAATGTCACTCTTAACAACCCACAAATTTTTAATAAAATTAATAATGTAGGAGCTGTAGCTCTGGAAGTGAATACATGTGCTGATATTATTATCAATAACCCTTTTATAAAAGGATTTAGAAAAGATGGAGAGGGGTATGGTATTGCAAATTATTACTCGATAGGCGTTATTATTAATGATGGAAATGTGGTGGAGTGTAGACACGGATATACCGGTAGAAACAGTGTAGACGTTACCATTAACAGAGGCGTTTGGGAGGACGGGATAGATGATCATTGGACAGACAGATTTACAGCCAATGAAACTATCATAAAAACAGGAACGGGATCTGCTGCATTTCAATTTGCCGGGAACGATATTACCCTAAATTCTCCGGTAGTGAATGGAAGTGCCATCATATTTTTTGGAATCAGGTTGGATACTCCCAGCTTGGGTGGAATTGTGAATATAAATAACCCTGTTTTTAACACTAAAAATTTTAGTGGTGAGCCCGGGATAAGAGATATTTATATGTTCTCATATACCAGTCCGGGCGGAAATGTAGGGGAACCAATGCTGCCCAATTACACCATTAAGCCTACTTTGCCAGAAAGCCTTAATATTATCAATCCAATTATTAATACAGATGCAGATGTGGTCTACAGCTTTTTCTTAGGTGTTTTAAACAGGGAGTATATCAATCTTAAGAATTTGAGAATTACAGATACGATTCTAAATGCGAAACCTACAACTAAGTATACTGCAGTACAAATTGTTAAGGATGGTGTTAAGCAGTTAGAACATGGTACAAATATAGAAATTAGCGGCAGACTTGTGACCAATGCACTTGCTACTACAAGTGTATATTTAAATTCTATGGATAAGACTGATTATATTCGCCGTGCAAATATATATTTAACTGATTGTTTCGGATATGGAAGGGTCGTATTTAGTGGAGCGAATCTTGCAACACTTATTATGGACGGGGGAGATATCAATGATTTTAATACTGATTATACCTATGCATCATATGCTGACTGCAACATCCAGTTTAAAGATGTAGTGTGGAGAGGAGGAAGCATTGACAAACTGAGCCATGCTCTATTTCAAAACTGTGTTTTTACCGGAAGTTATACATTTCCTTCAGCTGACAGCGTAACTTTGGTTAATAATGTAAAATATGCCGGTGTTTCAGGATTGCCGTCCAATATTGTTAACAGTATGAATCCTCCGTTTGCATAAAGAAGAATAGATGATATAGATAATTTTCTCTATATAAGACCAATTAATTTAAAATAAAATAAGGAGTTCAGGAAAAATCCTGGACTCTTTTATGTCCCTTTCTTGCCCTCCAAAATCATTTCAATCATCTTGATCTTTCTGTTTTCCCTGGTTTCAGGCTTCTTCGCTTCCTCGATCCACCGGATATATTCTTTTCTGTGGGTATAGCTCATTTTGTCAAACTGGGATTTGGCTACAGAGTTTTCTTTAAAAACAACAGCAATATCATCAGCAATTTCAACAGTTCTTTCCTCTTTGTCTTCAATAAGGCTTACAACAACCTCATCACCAAATGTTTTCCCCAACTGTTTTCGGATTTCCTGGGTCAAACCTAAAATATGGCAGTCAGATTTCATTTTAGCAAGGCTTCCACGGTATTCGACCTTGCCATCAAATGTTGCTTTAATTTTGACCTGTCCTTTTTTGCCGAACAGTTCTTCTGCAGAAAAAGGAAACTCTACAAAAGCGGCGTTCATATCTCCATTCTGTTGTATAATTCCGGTAAATTCTATTCCTTGTTTCATCATCAAGATTTATAGTTCAAAAATAAAAAAACCGTGAACGTACATTCACGGTTTTAAAAATTTATCAGAAAAGATTATTTTACCTTTTTTGCTTTCTTAGGCATCTGAGTAGTTCCTGAATTTTTAGTTTTTGTATCAGGAGGTGTATTTTCTCCTCTTACAAGCTTCAATTCGTCGATCAGTCTTCTTGCCCCTGCATATTTGTCGATTGTCCAAAGAACAAAACGTACATCTACGTTGATGGTTTTCTGCCAGTCCTGTTCAAATACAATATCACCGCTTAATGCTTCACTGTTTCCATCGAATGCAATACCGATAAGGTTTCCGTCTCCGTCAATTACCGGGGAACCGGAGTTACCACCTGTAATGTCATTGTTAGAAAGGAAGTTTACAGGCATATATCCTGCAGCATCAGCATACTGTCCGAAATCCTTAAGGTTATAAAGATCGATCACTCTTTGAGGAAGATCAAATTCCTCATCACCTTTCTTATATTTTCCTACAAGACCGGTCATATCAGTATAATAGTTGTCAGTAACTCCAAAATAGTTTCTGTCATTTCTAACAGGAAGTTTATCTACCGTTCCGTAAGTTAATCTCATCGTAGAGTTAGCATCCGGATAGAATTTTTTCTCAGGCATAGCCTTCATTAATCCAGCTAAGAATAGACGGTTGTTCTTGTTGAAGTTATCATCAACTTTAGAATACTTCTCCATGCTCATTTTCTGGTCAGCAACAATTCCGTTGGCAATTTTCCAAAGAGGATCAGCATCAAGCTTCAATGCATCTGGGTTTAATACGAAGTTTGTAGCGGAAGTCTTATTGGCAAAAATTGAAGAATAGGCAACGTTAGAAAGCGTTTTGGAATCTAGTCCTAGAATAGTAGCAGATGCCACTTCTTTATTCGTTACTCTTGACTGGTAAAGACCTGCCATAGAAGCCAGCATTTCTCCTTCCAGAGAAGGATTGAAGTTTTCATAAGCTTCTTTAATTGCAGTTTCAGTTTTAGCTTTCATAGCTAATCTTCCTTGCATATCCTGAGCAGCATATGCCTTTAGAACAGAACCTACCTGTAAAGCAAGAGTGATATATTTTGCATTTCTTGAGAACTGCGAAGCATAATTTCTTTCAACATTTCTGTCAGAAACCTGCTTGTAATAAGCTCCAATATCTTCTAAAATACCATCATATTCTGCGTTTCCTGGTAATGCAGACCATTTTCTGTAAGTATCCTCAATCTTTTGTTTGTCAGAGATCGTTCCGTTTTTATCTACTGCGTCGATAGTTCCCTGTCTGTTTTTCCAGTAATTGGCTACAGAAGCATATTGAGACGCATAGTTAAGCTGAGTCGCTTTATCCTTGTCCATATACTTTTTCATAACATCCATAGCCAGTTTGGACGCTTCCACCCAAGCCGGATAGTCTTTGTTTACCATCTGCTGGATTCCGTAAGACGTAAGGTAACGGTTTGTTCTTCCAGGATATCCTAAGATCATAGAGAAATCTCCAGGCTTGATCCCTTTAAGAGAAACCGGAAGGAAGTGCTTAGGCTTCAATGGAACATTACCTGCTGCATATTCTGCAGGGTTACCCGCTGCATCCCCATACACTCTGAATACCGTGAAGTCAGCAGTATGTCTCGGCCATTCCCAGTTATCTGTATCACCTCCGAATTTACCTAATGATGAAGGTGGTGCACCTACCAATCTGATATCTTTATAATCCTGATATACAAAATAGTAAAATTCATTCCCATTGAAGAAATCTTTTACGACTACTGTGTATTTTCCGTTTTCAGAGTTTTCAGTCTGGATTGCTTTTGTTTCAGCATCAATAACTGCCTTTCTCTCTGCTCCGGTCATATTGTTGTTTAGCTTGGAAGTGATTCTTTGCGTAGCATCATCCATTCTAACTAAAAACCTTACATAAAGATCTTTTGCATTAAATTCATCCTTCTGCTTCATAGCCCAGAATCCGTTTTTCAGATAATCTTTTTCCGGAGTAGAAGCGGCAGCTACAGCACCGTAACCGCAGTGGTGGTTCGTGAAAATAAGTCCTTTGTCAGAAACAATTTCTCCGGTACAAAAACCTCCGAAACTCACGATAGCATCCTTTAAGCTTGAATTGTTTACTGAATAAATTTCTTCAGGTGTCAAATGCAGTCCTTCTTTTTGCATGTCGACCCCGTTAAGTCTTTTGATGAGCATTAACAGCCACATCCCCTCATCCGCCCTCATCTGAGCAAAGCCCAATAAGAAAGTGAACAGTAGAAATAGTCTTTTCATTTTATAAAATAATTTTTGTGTCGCTAATTTACTAATTTTTACGATATTCTGCCCCGGAATGGTATGAAAATGGAAGGATAATCCCCATGAAAAAAATACTCTTATCATTTTTTGCCATTTTGCTTTTAGGAGTTGTAGGTAGCTGCTCTTCGGTCCCGGAAAAAAATCCAAGTCTTCAAAGACAATGGATGCTCGTTTCTTTTGATAAATTTTCCAAAGAAGAATTGATTAAAAACAGAGCGGAAATCAATCTAACAGGTGCCCTGGAGAAAGGGAAAATAAAAGGAAGTGCCAATATGGGGTGCAACGGTATGTTTTTCACTTCCGAATTTAAAGCCAACGGAAAAGTAAAGATCTCAGGAGTGGGAAGCACACTGAAGGCCTGCCAGAATATGGAATTGGAAAACGCTTTTATCCAGAAATTCGATAAAATGACTGATTATTCCATAGAAGGGCATTTTCTGACTTTATCAGATGACAATGGAAATTCTATGAAATTTGTAGCTGCAGATTGGGATTAAGAATACTGTTTTTACAAAAGGAAACCTGAATTTTGAAGATTCTAAATAAATCATCGAATATGAAAATATAAAAGTCCGCACTGAGCGGACTTTTTGCTTGAAATCTGGTTATGATTATCAGTTTTTTGGAATTGTTTTTTTTATTTCTTCTAAGGTTGCTGTATTGGGCAGACCTATGACATTGCTATTTGTGTTCCTAGAATTCGCTGTACTGGTACGGGATACCTGCCTGTTGGGAATAGAAGCTTTTATTTCTTCTAAAGTTGCCGTATTGGGCAATAATTTTCCCGAGGTATTATTTGAATTGGAAGACTGAGCTTTTGCGTCTTGTTTTTTTACTTCAAGACCCTGTTCTGAAGCCAATGTGGTTACGTTTTGCTTTTTAGGAGCATTTTCCTGAGCTGTTTTTACCAGCTGGGCTTCCTGTTCTCTGAGCTGTTTCACGACCTGGGACTGATCTTCAGATTCAAGAGCTTTCTTATTTTCTTGGGCATAAACAGATACGCTTAATGCCAAAAATGTAATGATATATAGTGATTTCATGATAGCTTATTTAATATTTACCAATACTTTAATTTTACCGGTTGAGTTTTGGTCATAGTCCTGAAGTGCTTTACCAATCACCTGTCCTATTTTCACTTTTTTAGGATTCGCTTTCATGGCAGTTCCCGGTTTTGATGAGGTGACCAAAAGATCTCCCCTTTTAATTTTACCGCCTTCCAGGCATACCTTGGTAGGGATAACACCGATAACTCCCATGGGAACTTTACCGGAAATATCAGCATCTATATGTTCTTCAGTAAGCAATACTCCCGGTTGGGTAGCATATACTCCCGCTACAAGAGTAGAATAGGGTTTCGAAGATCTTTCTACAGTTCGATCCGAATTTGTGGAGATCACAAGAATATCCCCGGTTTCATATTCAGAAATATTTCCTTCAACATCAAAGACTTCTGCAACGTCTGCTCCGCTGCTTTGAGTTCCGCCGTTGAAAAATCCTCTTCCTGCTTTGTTGATACGGGCTACGTTCACTGAAGCACTCTGGTATACTGAAATATTGCCTGATGGTCCCTGATGGTTAACAAGCAGGGTAGAACCAGTACCGGTGGTTGTTACATGAACTACCGGCTGGGCATTGGCATTATTGAAGTTGGCGAACCTTCCTGCTTTACCAGTCCCGAAATTAGGGATAAAGCCTGAAACTGCATTGCCATTTCCATCACATGAGGCTTCTATACCATCTCCGGTGCCACCGGCATTTGCAGTAATACCATTTCCGCTGCCTTCTGTAAGAGCAAGTACAGCCGGACCATTACCGCTGGCATTTGAAGAATAAAATAAACCTGCGTATCCTCCGGTGCCTGATGAAAGTCCATATACACCTGCAGTCCCAAAGTTGGCAAATATAGAATTCACTTCACCTTTTACAGCAGGTGATGTACCGGTAGTACGATCCACTTTGAAGTTTCCCGCAATACCGTTACCAACTGTTTTTACAGATATTACTTCGTTTTCATTGTCTTCATTGAAAATCTCAAACCTTCCTGCACGTCCTTCTGAAAAAGTAGGTACCCATGCATACAAAGCATTTCCTGCTCCATCAATATTGGTTTCAACACCATTTCCGTCTTTACCTGCATTGGCGGTGATGGCGTTTCCGTTTCCATCAGTTAAAGCAATTAATGAAGCTCCGTTTCCAGCAGGATTTGATGCATAGAATAATCCTGCACGACCTCCTGTTCCGGACGAAATTCCAAAAATAGCTGCGGCACCAAAGTTTCCGAAAATAGTATTTACTTCACCTCTTACCGCTGCCCCTACACTGTTCGTATTATCAACTAAGAAAGAAGCTGCATTACCCTGGGTATTATCCGGAATGTTTCCATTACCGTTGGTTTCTACCTCAAATACATTATTGATTTCGTTGGTGGCATTAAAATTTTCAAAGCGTCCTGCACGTCCTTTACTGTTGTTTAATCCTACCTGTCCTAAAACCCCGACAGCCGTTCCGGTTGTATTGGTTGCAACAAAACCTCTTACCCCATAACCTCCACCGTCATTACGGCCTACTACTGCCCCGGCAATATCACTGGTTGTTCTGCCGACCACCGCTTCACCAGCTCCATTATTATCACCTACTATACCTGCAGAGGTCTGTGCACTCGTAATGCCGTGCAATGCAAATCCAGCAGCTGTAGAACTGCGTACTCCGGCTCCGTTTCCGGTAGTGGTTACATTCACTACCGTTCCGTTTCCGACACTGGAAACATTGAGGGCATTGTTATTATTGGCATTGTTGAATATTGATATACTTGCAGGAATTCCGTTATTACTGGTTGCTGTAAGTCCGGTTCCTGTATTACTGTTTGCGTATACTCCGGTTCCGTTTGCGCTTGCATTTCCATAGACTCCTAATCCGTTAGGTGTAACACCGTAAACTCCCCATCCGCTTCCGTTCTGGCTTCCATAGACTCCTACACCCAATCCGCCGGTTGCGTTATTGATACCGCGGACACCGCTGGAAAATCCACCTGCCGCTACATTGTTTACAATTCCCCGCACGGCAGCAATGTTGGAGGTGGTGGTATTATTCACTCCTTCCAGAGAAGCTCCGTCACCGTCATTGATCAGTGTAAAAAGGTTAGAGGCATGATTCACTGTATTGGTATAAGGAATAGTAAAGCTTCCGCCTGTTCCGCCAGCCGATTTGGCATACATGGCATAAGGTACGCTTAATAGCTGGCTTGTTCCTGCTATTGTATAGTTGGTACCTCCGGCCGGATCGGTTTCAGTTTTTAGATAATAGTTTCCCGTTGGCCAGTCTATAGTAGAAAAAGTTCCTGAAAGAACGGTTCCGGTTCCTATTTCCAGGCTGATGAGTCCGTTGGCATTTGTACTTCCTGTAAGTCTTTCAGAATAGACTAGTGGCCCAATGAGAGAGCCTGTCAGTATACTTACTTTTACAGCGATATTTTGATTGACCAATAGTTGGCCGGATCCGTTTCTCATCACGGCCTGATAGCTCATTTTTTCCGGTGCCTGAGCATGTCCGAGAAAGAGACCAAGCATGATCCCCAGAGATAGTAATATTTTTTTCATGGCGTTATTTTTTGATGACTTTAAAGGTTTTTAAATTTTCTCCATTCTGATTGATTCTGATAATATAAACCGCTGAAGGGAGAGAGGAAAGATTAAGTTCGGACTTTGACTGTAAGATCACGTCCTTTTTGATCAGTTTGCCCTGAGCGTCGAACAGCTGGTATTCCGATCCTTTATATGAAACAGAAGAAAAATCTATATACAGATAATCTCTGGTTGGATTCGGATAGAGTAGAATGCCTTCTTGCTTTGTTGTGGTTTCGTTGGCAGAAAGTGTCGTAATCTCGTAGGCCTGCTGTACGCCTTCCAATACTTGGGAATTTGCTCCCTTGTACAGATAAGCCGTCTGGCCGACACTGTAAGAAACCGAGCCGTTGCCTCCTGATGCATTTGTTCCCGTGGCCAGAACTGCCGATTGAGCGTTCAGGATACTGACGGAAAAGGTGAACAGAATGAGAAAGAAGCAGTGAATAGATGTTCTTTTCATGTAAAATATTTTTGTGGTTATTAATTGGTTATCTCAGTTTTCAAAAGAAAATTTGTGAACACTAAATTACCACATATCGCAACCGGATTGAAGGAAAATAGACTAACGGTAAAAAAAATCGACCAACGGCATTTTATGATAAAAATGTTGGTACTCAGCTGTTAAGGGTTGAGGAAGGACAGGTTTTCTTTGTAAGTTCTGCCAATGGGAAGCCTGATCTGGTGGATCAGCTCTATCTCATGGCTGTTTTTTCCACGGATGAAATGACGGGGTACGGCATAGCTGCGATGGATTCTTATGAAAGAATTGAAAAAGCTTTTATGAAGGAGGTTTCCCAGGGAATCTAGAACACAGTGCTTCTTTTCATGCGTAACAAGCCGGGTATAGTCTTTTAATGCTTCAAGATAAAGGATATCGGTAAGCCTGATCTGAGAAATGTTACCGTTTTCTTTTATTTTAATACAATTTTCTCCGAGAAGGGCATCGAAGCATTCGCATTTTTTTTTCATTTCAAAAAAATGGAAGACTTTCTCTATAGAATGCTGGAAGCGTTCTGCCTTAAGGGGTTTTGTGACAAAATCCAGGGCTTCAATTTCAAAGGCTTCTGCAGCCAGTTCCGGATGGGAACTTACGAAGATGCAGGCCGGAATCTTATAAGCCAGTTTCCTGAATTCTAGTCCGCTCATTCCGCTAAGTGTAGTTTCACAAATCAGCAGGTCGATTGGAAATTCAAGGTAGGGAACTGCCTTTTCCGCCGAATTAAAAGACGCCACAATCTCTATATTATCGTACTGCCTGATATGATGCTGAAGAACCAGCCTGTCCAGTTCATCATCATCAATAATCATACATTTAATACGGGAATTCATGATCTTGGTGTTAGTTTTTACAATATTTGTAATTTTAATTAATTACAAATCAGCGTTATAAAGGTATTGATTTTTTACAAATGAATGATATTGTAAACTTAAATTAACATTAAAAAATAAGGAAAATTAAAAAATGATTTTGTTTTTTTTCCTGAAAATTGGTATCTTGTGAAAATCACAAACATAGACAGAAATTAATGCTAGATAAGAAACAACATAATTACGAAAGAGCAGTTTTGGTGGGGGTTATTACCCAAAATCAGGATGAAGACAAGCTTACGGAATATATGGATGAACTTGAGTTTTTAGCCTTCACAGCAGGTGCAACGGTTCAAAAACGTTTTACTCAAAAATTAACTCAGCCTGATTCCAAAACGTTTATTGGAAGCGGAAAAGCACAGGAAATAAAGGAATACGTAAAGGAAAACGAGATCGGAACCATTATTTTCGATGATGAACTGTCTCCTTCCCAGCTTAAAAATCTCGAAAGGGAAATAGAGGTGAAAATTCTTGACAGAACCAACCTTATCCTTGATATTTTCGCACAGAGAGCACAAACTTCCTATGCAAGAACTCAGGTGGAATTGGCACAATATCAATATCTTTTACCACGTTTGACGAGAATGTGGACCCACCTTGAACGCCAGAAAGGGGGAATCGGGATGAGAGGTCCCGGGGAAACAGAGATTGAAACTGACCGCCGTATCATCCGCGACAGGATTTCCCTGTTAAAAGACAAACTTAAAACCATCGACAGACAGATGGCTACCCAGCGTAATAACCGTGGAAAGGTGGTGCGTGCTGCCTTGGTAGGATATACCAACGTTGGAAAATCTACGCTGATGAACGCACTTTCCAAATCTGAGGTTTTTGCAGAAAATAAATTGTTTGCCACCTTAGACACAACAGTAAGAAAAGTAGTTATTGGCAATTTACCGTTTCTGCTTACTGATACGGTAGGCTTTATCAGAAAGCTTCCGACACAGCTTGTAGAATCTTTTAAATCTACGCTGGATGAGGTACGTGAAGCAGATCTGCTTATTCATGTGGTAGATATTTCCCATGAAAGCTTTGAAGATCAGGTAGAATCTGTTAATCAGACGCTAATGGAGATCAATGCCCATCAGAAACCGATGATCATGGTTTTTAATAAAATTGATGATTTCAGCTATGATAAAAAGGATGACGATGATCTTACACCGTCTACAAAAAAGAATGTTTCTCTGGAAGAGTGGAAAAAAACATGGATGGCTAAATCTAAATATCCGACTGTATTCATTTCAGCTCTAACGAAAGAAAATTTCCCGGAAATGAAGAAAATGATCTATGATGAGGTAATGAAGATACATATCTCCAGATTCCCTTACAATGATTTCCTTTTCGAATATTTCGATAATGATGAGGAAGAAGAAAACAACGATTAATGAAATATCACTTTTTTCTACTATTGGTTTTTCTTTCGGTTTTCGGTTTCAGCCAGAAGTCAAAGATTGATTTGAAAAACATTGAGAAAAACCTTAAAAATCCGGATTCTCCCTACAATTATGAGAAGCTGATTTTTAAATACAAAGGATATCCTAAATCCCTGGACAGTATTGAAGCTCAGTATCTTTACTACGGCAGGAATTTCAGGGATGATAAAATTTCAGCGGTTGACGACAGCTTCAAGAATCTAACGGATGCTTTTAAACGGAATGATTTCGAAGAATGCATCAGGCTCGGCAAAGTTCTCTATGGTAAAGATCCTACCAATCTGGATATACTTCTAGTTCTTCTGAGGGCTTATGATTCCCGGAAAGAAGGAAATAATTTCATGCATCATCTGAATCAGTTCCGTCTGCTTACTGGAGGAATAAAGAATTCCGGAAACGGAAGCTCTGAAAAAACAGCCTATTTAGTCAATTCTGTGGGGGATGAATACATCCTGCTGAATATCCTGAATATCGGGAAAGATTATGTGAGAGGATCACAGCCTGCCAAAGACGGGATGTTTGATATCTGGGAGAAAGACGGGCATAAACTATATATAAAAATACTTTATTTAGACTTATAAATTAATTAAAAAACACACTTTAGTGGAATTATATTATTCATTTTCAGCCTTAATAGTATTGGCATCAATTTTTGCATATCTCAATTACAGATTTCTGAAACTTCCCAGTACCATTGGGATTATGGTAATTGCCATCGTGGTTTCTATTTTTCTGGTGATGTTTGGAGAAACAGTGCTTCCGAGAACTTTTGGGCATCTTAATAAGTTAATGAACAGTATAGACTTTACAGAAGTTCTGATGGGGGCAATGCTTAATTTCCTTCTCTTTGCGGGAGGTATCCACATCAATATCAATGATCTTAAGGAGCAGTTCAGGCCGGTGTTGATATTTTCTACGGCCGGAGTGGTTATTTCTACATTTGTGGTAGGATTCGGGATGTTTTATCTGTTGCCTTTTTTAGGAATTCAGCTTCCGTTTATCTTCTGTCTGCTTTTTGGAGCGCTTATTTCCCCTACCGATCCGGTAGCTGTTTTAAGTATTCTGAAACAGGCCAATGTTTCTAAATCACTGGAAACCAAAGTGGCTGGGGAGTCTCTTTTCAATGACGGTATGGCCGTAGTGGTATTTACAGTGGTTTTACAGCTTGCCATCGGGAAAGAAGTAGATCTGGGTGTTGAAAGTATCGGATTGCTTCTGATGAAAGAAGCCGGCGGCGGAATTCTGCTGGGTGTTTTCCTGGGATGGATCACTTCCAGGCTGATGCGAGAGGTAGATGACTATATTATTTCTGTTCTGGTAACACTTTCCGTAGTAATGGGAGGGTATCTTGTTGCAAGACAGATGCATATTTCCGGACCGTTAACGATGGTTGCTGCAGGTTTATTCATGGGTAATTTTAATGTAAGGTTCAAAATGAAATCCATTACCCAGGATTACCTCATCAAATTCTGGGAACTGATCGACGAAATTCTTAATGCCGTGCTATTCCTGTTTATCGGTTTTGAACTGTTGATGATCAAAGATTTAAGGTTCTTTATGATTCCTGGTTTACTGGCGATTGCAGTCGTTTTAATTGCCCGTTTCATTTCGATCTGGATACCCACGAAATTTATGTCTCTGCGAACAAGATTTAGTCCGCAAACAGTAAAAGTTCTCGTCTGGGGAGGAATCCGTGGCGGAGTTTCTATCGCATTGGCCATGTCTATTCCAAAAAGCGAATACAGTGAGATCATCTTAAGTATCACTTACTGTGTTGTCGTATTCTCAATTATCGTTCAGGGACTTACTATTGCAAAAGTAGCCAATCCGAAAGCCATTGCAAAAGAAGAGGAAGCGCAGGAAAGTATTGTGGCAGATGAACATGCTTAATTATAAATAAAAACACAACACAAATTAATATGAATAAATTATTTCAGATTATTTTTATTCTGAGCTTTGGATTGTATTTTTCTCAAATTAATGTTGAGGAAATTAAAAAGAATGTCACAGAGAATCCTCAGGAATATAATAATTATCTGGAGGTCTTCAAAAAGAACCCGGAAAATCTTACCCAGCAGCAAATGAATTTTCTTTATTACGGAAGCCGTTTTATGGGTTCCGGTGATGAAATCTCAAATTATAATGATGATTACAAAGAAATTTGGAAAGTTGCGGAAAAAAAACCGTCAAAAAGCAAAGCTGAGAAAATCTTAGCTAAGGCTGAGGCTGCCTATGCAAAAGATCCGTTGAATAAATCGATACTGAAAAATATGTCAAATATCTACAGATCTTTAGATGATAAGAGCAAGGAAGATCTGGCTGTATTTCAGTACAATGCTGTAGTAAATACTATTGGCAAAAGTGGAAGCGGAGCTTCAGAAGATTCTCCTATCTGTGTAATCTGGCCTGGAGATGTTATTTCTCAGATTGATAATTTGCGTGGTTATGGAACATCTGCAGATTTTAAACAGAATATGAAGTTTTTGCCGGACGGAAGTATGCTTACTGTTTATTCTATGGGATCTAAGAAAATATTTGTAAAACTTGTAGGAGGTTTCAGATGAAAGGAGTAATCAAAGAAATAGAAGAGGCACTGGCAGTACTGTCCATCCCCGAAAAAGCTGAATTCTTCCCGAAGTTCTTCAAAACAGGAAAAGGAGAATATGGAGAAGGAGACTTGTTTTTAGGCGTGAAAGTTCCGGATCAGAGATCGGTTGCTAAAGAATATTATTCAAAGATAAGCCTGCAGGATCTTAGTGTTTTGCTGTCTTCAAAATATCACGAACATAGGCTTACCGCACTATTCATACTCATCTCTAAATTTGAAAAAACAAAGGATAAGGCCGTGAAAGAAGAAATCATACAGTTTTATCTGGATCATCTTCCGCATGTTAATAATTGGGATCTGGTAGATTCAAGCTGTTACAAGATTTTAGGAAGATATGCTTTCGAAAACGGAAAGGAAGAACTTTTGAGGAATCTTTCGGATTCTGAAGAAATGTGGCACAAGAGAATTGCTGTGGTTGGTACGATGCATTATGTGAAAAAAGGATCTTTTG
Organism: Chryseobacterium lathyri; assembly: GCF_030812195.1. Lineage (GTDB taxonomy): Bacteria > Bacteroidota > Bacteroidia > Flavobacteriales > Weeksellaceae > Chryseobacterium > Chryseobacterium lathyri_A. The sequence goes on along the minus strand of NZ_JAUSSF010000002.1, from coordinate 557,222 downwards.
AGCTGACGAAAGAATTCGTGACTAAAAACCTTAAACATACCCATGACCTGATGCATAAAGCCAACGGATGGCTGCTTAGGGAAATGGGGCAGAAAAATGAAACAGAGCTCATCAGCTTTCTGAATAAGCATTATCAGGAAATGCCGAGAACCTGTCTGAGATATGCCATTGAAAAGTTGGATGAGGAAGTGAGACAGGATTATCTGAAAGGCAGAATTTGAAAAAATGGCTGTTTTCAGTGAAATAACAGAGTCCATAAAGTATTTTCAAACGGAATTAAGTAGTTTTGTGTTTTTAAAACTCAATTATGAAAAATTTTCTGAAGCTTTTTTTACTGCTTTTTCCTTTATTATTGCTGACCAGCTGTTTTGATATTTTGGATAAAGTGAATGTCAAGGCTGACGGAACGGGAGAATATACGATTATTCTAAATGCCAGTAAAAGTAAAACAAGGTTGGCTTCCATTTCTAAAATGGAGACGATTAACGGGAAAAAAGTTCCTAAAAAGGGTGAAATTGAAAATAAAATTAATGAAGCGGCCAGAATTTTTAAAGCAACTCCGGGAATCAGTAATGTAAAAACCTCAATGGATTTTGATAATTATATCATCAAACTGAGCTGTAATTTTAAAAAGATTGAAAATATCAATGCCGGGCTGGAGCAGCTGAAAGCCAAAAATATCCTTGGAAAAATGGTTCCCACACAAATTTACAGTCAGAATCTTCAGAAAAAATTATTGACCAGAAATAAAGTCAATACCTTCAAAGCGGATTACGACAAAATGGGGAAGGCAGATAAGGAGATCTTCAATAATGCCAGATATACCTCTGTAATGCAGTTTGAAAATACCGTAAAATCTCAGACCAACAGCACGTATCTATTGGCTCCGAATAAAAAAGCAGTAAAACTGGAAGCGGATATTTTAGACCTTATTTTTCAAAAGAAACAATTACAAAACACTATATTATTTCAATAAATATAAAACTCAACCATGAAATCTCTATTATTAAAAACACAGATAATTACTTTCATACTTTTTGGTTTTATGCTTGTTTTTGCACAGAAAAGCATGAAACTTCCCAGCGATGCTATATTTTATATGGAGATCAACGGGAAACAGCTGAACCAAAAAATCAACTGGCAAAAGCTGAATCCTTTATTGCATGAATTAAGCAAGAACAAGAAAAGTAAAGAAAAATCTTCGTGGAATGATTATTCCAAAACGGGAATTAAATATGATGCTACCCAATATCATTATGCGAGTTTTAATGACTCGATACAGACCTATACGACTCATTTTATTGTAGATAATAAAGAAAAGTTCCAGGAATTCATCAATGCTACCAAGAAAAAAGGATTGGAAGTTTCAAAGAAAAAGGATTATTCTTATGTGGATATAGATGATAATATCTTTGTTGCGTGGAATAATGACCGTGCTGTTCTGAGTATGGTAAACTATACCAAGCCCTATAAAGACACCTGGTCGGAAGTTGTTATAGACAGTGTGGCAACTGTTGCTGACAGTGTTGCTGTTGCTACTGCGGACAGCGCTTATGCCATAGAACCTGAAATACCTTTCGACTATAAGGAAGAAATAATAAGCCTGAAGGAACAAATCAAATATTTAAAGGATAACATCAGGGAAAGCAACAAGGAAATTACCAGAATTCAGAAAGATATCAAGTATCTGGAAAAGAATCACAAATATCCGAAGGAAAATGTAGATACCCAGCATTCTGAAGGTGAAGAAGTGTACCCAAAAGAGGAGGAATATACAGAGACTGAAGCAGATACAGCATACCAGAAAGAACTGGATTCTGTACGTATTGAAAATTTCAAAATAGTGAAAAAACTTGCAGAAGACCGTTTTGACCAATACTTCAGCTCAAATTTAGAAATTGAGGTTCCGAAAGCCATGCTCACCTTCAGAGATCCTGATTCAGATGCTTATGTTTATACGGATTACGGGAAAATGGTCAATGATGGCATCTATGGAAAAATGATGAAGCGTTTTGAATTTGGACAGTTTTTAAAAAATGCATACGAATCAAGTTCATACTACAATTTATATTTTGATAAGGATAAAGTAAAGCTGGTCAACAACTATCAGCATAAGAATCCGGAAATCCAGAAGACCATTTCATCCGTTTATAAAGGTAAGAAAAACAAGAAATTGGCAGCGCTGATCAACGAAAAAAGTATTGGTTACTATGTAATGAATGTCAACGGAGCTAAAACTTTCGATTTGATGTACGACCTTCTTAAGGAGACGGGAGATAGTGAATATAAAAAAGAAATGGAACTGATAATGGAGACCATGAAAATTGTTCTGGATGAAGAAGCCATCACCAAAATAGCTCCAGGAAACGGGATATTTGTTCTGAATGAATTAAAATCCAAAAAGGTAGATTACACAGACTACGAATATGATGATGACTACAACGAAAAAGAAGTAAAGAAAACCAAAGATGTAGCTGTTCCTAATTTCACGTTTGCTTTTGCAACAGAAAATGAAGGCTATTGGAACCGTGTTTTCAATGTAATGGCTACTAACAAGCATTTGTCTAAGAAATTCTCAAAAACCGGAAACTTTTATTCATTTAAGGATGAAAAAGGGGGTGGATATATGGATCAGCTGTATATGACAGTAAAAGACGGTGTTGTTTACCTGACTAGTTCTACAGACAATATCAACCCTCAAAGTCAGTCTGATGTTTCTAAACAATGGGCGAAAGATTCATCTAAATATCCATTATCCGGAAGGCTGGATATTCAGAAGCTTTTAATCGGTTTGGAAAAAGAATTTAAAACACCTTCCGAAAGAAAATCTCTGGATTTTATCAGAAAAAATGTGGGTGAAATGTATTATAAAACAGAGGTGAAAGGAGAAAGCGTAGAAACAGAAATAGACTACAACATTAAAAATTCTTCTGAAAACAGCTTAATGTATTTCTTTGACCTGTTTGATGAGATTTATAAAATTAATGAAGAGGAAAAGAAGACTCAAATACTGTAAATGAACAAGAAAAAAATTATTGTCCCGTTAACCCTTCTGCTCGCAGCTGCGTTCTATTTTGTATTTTTCTATAAAAACAAAGCATTAAAGTTTGTTCCTGAAAATGCAGATGCCGTTGTTTTGATCGATGTGAAAAAATTAACGGGACAATATATTTTAAGCTTCATTGCCCATCCCTCAAAATGGACAGAAAATAAAGCAAAAGATAAAAAAACGATTTCATTAAAAGATTCAGGAATCAAAACTCCGGATTTTTTACAGATATTCCACCTCAAAGACACTAAATTTTCAGAATGGTACTGCGTGGTTGAACTAAAAGACCCGCAACAATTCTCAGCTTATTTAAAGAGTTGTCAGTTTGCAAGCAAAGGAAAAAACATATTCCGGAAAGATCAGATTTTCGTCAAAATAGAAGGTGGAAACGGGATTATAGGAACTTCTTATCAGGCTTTTGATCATATTATTAATAAACTCCTTTTTCAGTCTCCCGGAAAAAACATGCTGACTGCAGATGAGTTTATCGATAATTCTTTAGGAAGTATCTCTTTCATTTCCGGACAGAAAATTCAGAATTTTTCAATTGAGTTGAAAGCAGATGAAATTGAAATAAAAAATACGTCAGAAACAGGATCTCTAGCTTCCATTGTAGCTGATATTCAGAAGAAAAACCGATTTTTAGAGGTTGAGCTGGATGCCCGTAATGTGAAAAAATACGCCCGTTTTTTTGATGAAAAACTTGCAGACTCAGCTCAGATCGGGTATTTAAAAGCGACCGCAAATCTTGAACAGGTGAATGACACGATCATCAGCTACGGTTATGATGATAATTTTAATGAGATTGAGAAAAAAACCTTTCAGAAAATTATTCAGCCCAACTATGTAATTGATCTTCAGAGTGCAGCTACTGGAAGGACGTGGGAATATTTTCAGCATAAGAAATGGATCAATGCCCAGAATCAATTCACAGCAATTCCTTTTCAGCCGAATAATATAGAGAGAAATAATAGCGGATTTATCATAAAATCTACCAGAAAACCGATTGTATTATCCCCAAAGATCAAAGAAAACTATATCTTCATCAGAAACAGCCCGCTGCTGATCTCTTCATTAAGTATTTTATCACCGGCAGAGAAAAAGCTGCTTTCCGATATAGAGTTTATATTTTACGGGAATAAAGCACAAGACTATTGGGTGAAAATAAAAGCGAAGAAAGGAGAACTGCCATTGATTTTAAGATGGTAAGATTCCATAATCCTAAAAAACTGACTGAGTATTAATGACTTTATCTGAAATTGCATTCCTTAAAACATTCACACACTATTTTTTACATCTGGTTTTTCCGGTTTTCATAGCCCTTGTTTTTTTTCGTAAAAACTGGAAAAAAGCTTATCTCATTATGCTGGCTACCATGCTCGTAGATCTGGACCATATTTTTGCCAGTCCTGTTTTCGATCCCTCAAGAAATAGTATAGGTTTTCACCTTTTACACTCCTATTATGCCATTGCGGTGTATTTTTTGCTGCTCTTCTTTAAAGGAAATATCAGAATTGTGGCCATTGGTCTTTTGTTTCATATGCTGACGGATTTTCTGGATTTTAACCTGTGGATCCATTAAAATATTATTAATATTTTCTTTTGATATTTCAAATTTCATAGATTTTTTGTATTTTGTAGACGCTTTATGAGATTAAAAGAACTTTTACATTATACGTATATTTTCCCTGTCCTGGCTGTAGGGTATTACTTCTCTGGACTAATGGGAACCGGAATTTTATATGATATTATTGCAGGCATCCTGCTCACCGGAAGTGTTTTATCCGCAGTACATCATGCAGAAGTGGTGGCTCATAAAGTAGGGGAGCCTTTCGGGACTATTATTCTTGCCCTCTGTATCACTATTATTGAAGTTGCGCTCATCATTTCACTGATGGTGGCCGGCGGAGATCAGGCGATCACGCTGGCCAGAGATACCGTTTTTGCTGCCGTAATGATCATTCTTAACGGAATTTTGGGGATTTGTATCCTTATAGGCGGTGTAAAATATCATGAACAGTTCTTTGCAAGGACTTCTGCTACAACCTATCTGGTAAGCATTGTTTCAATTCTTGTTCTTACCCTTGTGCTTCCCAATTTTACCTCAAGTGTCAATGGACCTTTCTATAACGAAGCGCAACTTATCTTTATCTCTATTGCCTGTCTTGTGATCTATGGAGTTTTCCTGATGGTTCAGACCGTGCGTCACAGAAGCTATTTTATCGTTCCTGATGAGCATCCGGAAGAACATTACATTCCCTCGTTGAAAAAGACATTCATAAGCTTCGGTTTTCTGGTAGTATGTCTGATTATTGTTGTATTGATGGCCAAAGGGCTTTCCGGAACCATTGAAGGAATGGTGCAGAGTATCGGTGCTCCAAAATCTTTGGTAGGAGTAATTATTGCTGGGGTTGTACTTCTTCCTGAAGGGGTGGCTGCCATCCGTGCTGCAAGAAGTAATCAGATACAGTCCAGCTTAAACCTGGCATTGGGATCTGCTTTGGCAAGCATTGGTTTAACGATTCCGGCAGTGTCTACCGTTTGTATAGTCTATGATATCCCGTTGGTTTTAGGTCTTGACAAAAAAGATATTATTCTGCTGTCATTATCCGTATTTATTGTAATGCTTTCCTTAAGCCGTGGAAAAACCAATGTCTTATACGGTACCGTTTTATTAGTGAATCTTGCAGCCTACATTTTTACGGTTATTGTCCCATAATCAATCCTCATCAAACTCTCAAATCCGTCTCACAGCCTCCTTGCCAGCTCCATTTTAAAAGCCATCAGCCTGGCAATGTTTTCGGATTTATAAATGGCTGTATCAGCATTTTCTCCGGCAAAATTTTCCTCAATGGTTTCTCTCCAAAGCTTTAACCACTGGTCAAAGTGTTTCTGTTCCATAGCCTGAATTTCATTGATAGGAAAATGAACACCCATAGGATTTCCTTTATAGCTCATCTGTCCAAAAAGAATAGACTCCCAGAACGAATACATTTTCGGAAGATGCTTGTCCCAGTTTACTTTGGCCACATCATTAAAGAAAAAGCCAATCGTCTCATCTTTAACGACTTTCGTGTAAAATGAATTAACAAGATGCTCAATATCCTCTCTTGATTCCAATTTTTTCATGCTTCAAATGTACTGCAAAATCAAATTAAAAATTCAATTGGCAGCTTGATAAATTTCATGAAAACAATAATTTATCTTTGCATCGTAAAAAGGCAAAATTGATAAAAACAAATTAGTGTATTTACATTTAGCGAATAAATAAATATCATAACAATGGCAAGAGGTTTCAGACAGAAGATCCGTCAGAAAAAAACCGAAAACAGCGGTTTTGGCAGCAATGCATCCGGGAGGTTCATTAATAAGGATGGGCTTCCGAATGTAAAGCGAAGAGGCGTGAATGTATTTAATAGGCTGAGCTGGTACCACACCATGCTGAACCTGTCTACTTTCCGCTTCTTATCTTACCTGGTGGTTGCTTATATCCTGATTAATCTGGTATTTGCACTGGTTTACTATCTCATTGGAGTAGAACATCTTACCGGAATTGATAAAAGTGATCCTATGAACGAGTTCATTGATGTGTTTTTCTTCAGCTCGCAAACCTTTACCACAGTAGGCTACGGAAGAATTGCACCTGTAGGCTTCATGGCGAGCTTGGTGGCTACCTTTGAGGCGTTTCTGGGATTGCTTACCTTTGCCATTGCAACCGGACTTTTTTACGGAAGATTTTCAAGACCCAGAGCTTACCTTCGGTTTTCAGATATAGCAGTTATTGCCCCGTTTAAGGAATCAAGAGCTTTAATGTTCAGGCTGGCTCCTTATAAAAACAATGCTTTGACGGATGCGGATGTTATTGTTTCAACGGCTATTGAAGTGATCGAGAATGGGGTTCCAAAAAGTAATTTTTATTCTTTAAAAACTCATCTGAGTAAGATCAACACCCTGGCGCTGAACTGGACGGTAGTTCATGAAATAAAGGAAGATTCACCGTTTTATGGCTTTTCCGAAGATGATTTTAAAAATACGGATATTGAAATCATCGTTCAGGTCCGGGCATTTGATGAAGTCTTTTCCAATACGGTAGTTCAGAGGTCTTCCTATGTATCGGCGGAAATTGTTTACGGGGCTAAGTTTGCTCCAATGTATTATCCGGATAATAATGATCAGACAACCATATTAGACCTGGATAAAATTAATGAATATCAAAAAGCAGATCTCCCTTCTTTGCAGGAGATATAAATAAATGAATTTAGACCTTTACAAAAAGCAGGCTTTACAAAAGCAGAAAGAACATAAGAAATTTCTAGACGGATTGAAAAAGAAACCGCCCAAAAACCTCGATTATATCGTTCAGGAGACCCATGAGGAAGTTTTTGAAGAAGTTGATTGCCTGCAGTGTGCCAATTGCTGTAAAACAACAGGACCTTTATATACCGAAAAAGATATTGAGCGTATTTCAAAACATCTGCGAATGAAACAGGCTGATTTTGAAGCCAGGTTTTTAAGAGTGGATGAAGATAATGACAAGGTACTTCAGAGCCTTCCATGCTTTTTTCTAAATAATGACAATACCTGCTCCATCTATGAAGTAAGGCCTAAGGCCTGCCGCGAATATCCGCATACAGACCGTAAAAAGATCTACCAGATCAACAGTTTAATGCTGAAAAACACCGTTATATGCCCCGCTGCATTTGAATTCGTGGAGAGAATGATGAAGAATATTCCAAAATAAGCCTTCATTTAAAAAATCTTAAATAATTATAAAGTACGTTAAATAAGATAATTACACATAATTTAGTAAAAAGAGTGTCGTTTAAGTTAAACAACCATTTAAAATATTACATTATGAAAAAGTTAGTTTTAACTGCAGCGTTTACTTTAGTCGGCGTAATCGCAGTATCGGCACAGGCACAGACACAGACACAACAAAAGCCGGCCGATACGTCTAATAACCAGACCACTCAGACTCAACAGCAGAATACACAGCCGAGCACTACTACAGACACCAGCACTCAAACACAAAATACCACAGCGACTGCTACGGTAGATGCAGCGGCAACTCCTGCTTCAACTGATGCTACGGCAACAGTGAATACAGAGGCCGCAACAGATGCTACAAAGCCTGCAGAGACAACAAAAGAAGAAAGAAGAGCTAAGAAAAAAGCAAAGTCATCTAAGTAGTAAATATTGAGCAAAGTAGAAAGGGAATCCTGAGATATTTATCTCAGGATTTTTTATTCTGAGAGGTTTATAATTTAAATTGTCTTAAGAAATTATAAATCACGTTAAAACAGTAACTTATAGAATATTTTAGTATAAAAATTGTATTTAACATAATATCATTTAAATTATTAATATTATGAAAAAGTTAATTTTAGCAACAGCATTATTAGTAGGAACAGTAGCTGTTTCGGCACAAGTAACCCCACAGAAAAGAGACACCATGAGATCCGATACCACCAAGAGCAATCGGGATATGAGGAATGACAACAGTACTATGAATAACAACAATAATATGGATAATACTAACAGCAACAACGGCTGGGATAAGGCAAAAACCGATACCACCAATTCGAAAAATAGAGATGCTGTAAAAGGTGACAGAAAAATGAAAAAGAAAAATTAATAAATGGTACATACAGAAGGGGAATCCTGAGATGAATGTCTCAGGATTTTCTGATTTATCTCATGGGCTTTGACTTGTACTATGAATGGTTTCTCTCAATTCTATAAGTTTTTGTTGAATTTCATCAGGAAACAAAAGAATATCGTTTATATTTTTGAAGGTGTTTTCATCCTGTAAAAATAAAAAAGCACAGTATAAATACTGCGCTTTCTCCTTTCACTTTTTACTTTTTTCCCATTATCCCGGGAACAGGCTATATCAAAAAAGGCTGGGAATTTCCCAACCTTTGTTTATTTTTATACCACTCCTTGAGCCAGCATTGCTTCCGCAACTTTTACGAATCCTGCAATATTTGCACCTTTCACATAGTTTACGTAGCCATCTTCGTCTTTTCCGTAGTCTCTGCAAGCTTTATGAATCCCGATCATGATCTCCTTCAGTCTTGCATCAACCTCTTCAGAAGTCCAGTTAAGACGGATAGAGTTCTGCGTCATCTCAAGACCTGAAGTGGCAACACCTCCGGCGTTGGAAGCCTTACCAGGTGAGAACAATATTTTATTATCCAGGAAATAGTTGATGGCGTCTAAAGTAGAAGGCATATTTGCTGCTTCAGTAACACAAAGACATCCGTTTTCTACCAAAACTTTAGCATCTTCAAGATCCAGTTCGTTTTGGGTTGCAGAAGGGAATGCTACATCACATTTCACTTCCCAAGGACGTTTTCCGGCGTGGAATTCAGCAGAAGGATATTTTTTAGCATAATCTTCAGCTCTGTTGTTTCCTGAAGATCTAAGTTCTAATAAATAATCGATTTTTTCTCCGCTGATACCGTCTTTATCATAGATATAACCATCCGGCCCAGAAATTGTTACTACTTTAGCACCAAGCTCAGTTGCCTTTTTGATTACTCCCCAGGCTACATTTCCAAAACCTGATACGCTTACAGTTTTATCCTTGAAAGTCTCGTTGATCGTTTTAAGCATTTGCTCTGCGAAGTATACTACACCGTAGCCTGTAGCTTCTGGACGGATAAGTGAACCTCCATAAGCAAGACCTTTTCCTGTAAGTACTCCGGTAAATTCGTTTCTTATTTTTTTGTATTGTCCGAAAAGATATCCAATCTCTCTTGCTCCTACACCAATATCTCCTGCAGGTACATCTGTTTCAGGACCAATATGCTTGCATAATTCAGTCATGAAAGCCTGGCAGAAACGCATTACTTCCATATCAGATTTTCCTTGTGGATCGAAATCTGAACCTCCTTTACCTCCTCCCATTGGAAGGGTAGTCAATGAATTCTTAAATACCTGTTCGAAGGCTAAAAATTTAAGAACTGAAAGGTTTACAGTAGGATGGAAACGGATTCCTCCCTTGTATGGTCCGATCGCAGAGTTCATCTGAATTCTGAAACCTCTGTTGACCTGGATCTCTCCTTTATCATCAACCCATGGAACTCTGAAGATAATGATTCTTTCAGCTTCAGCCATTCTTTCTAAAAGCTTCATTCCTGTATATTCCTTCTTGGTCATAATAAACGGAATTACAGTCACAGCTACTTCTTTTACGGCTTGTAAAAATTCTGGTTCATTAGGATTTTTTGCTTCAATCTTGGCAATAAACTCCTGGATTTTCTGGTCAATATTATATTGTTCCATATATTAGGGTTGAATATTATTGTCAACAAATTTAATTTTTTTTTCAAGATTCACAACACTGTATTTCAACATTATTTAAAATTAAATAATAATGTTTCGAAATATTATTAAATTGATAATTTGCGATCAAATTTTATTAAATATTAAAAGTTAAGTCTCAAATAATGCAATATTAAGAAATCGTTAATTCTCAAATTGCCATGAATTGCCTCCCGGAAAACGATTTTAGTTTCCCTAAAAGCTCTAATTCTAAAATTATAGGAAGAATTTTATAAGAAGGAACCGAAATCATCTGGGCGAGATCATCCAGAGATACCTGAGGATGGGCTTTTATCGACTGGTATACGGTTTTCTGAGTGTCAGTAAGCTGTATTTCTGTTTCGCTGTATGGAAACAGTTCCGCTACTTTCTCTTTTGAATGACTGAGCCCAATTGAATCTATAAGATCCTTAACCGTAGAAATGGCAGCTGCTTTATTCTGGAAAATCAGCTTATTACATCCCTGGCTGTATGGATCCGTTATCTTTCCCGGAAGGGCGAAAACTTCACGGTTATAGTCGTTGGCAAAGGATGCGGTACTTATTGAACCTCCTCCAAAACCTGTTTCTACCACTATCGTTGAAGGAGAAATTCCGGCTATGATTCTGTTTCTTTGAATGAAATTTTCACGGTCCGGCTTTCGGGATGAATTAAATTCTGTTATCAAACTACCGCCTTCCTGCAGGATTTTTTCAGACAGTTTTTTGTTTTTGGAAGGATACAGCGTATGGAAACCGTGAGCGAGAACTGCCATGGTAGGAATTTTAAACTGAATAGACTGCTCGTGAACCTCTTTGTCAACGCCAAGAGCTAATCCGCTGACAGATATGTATTTAGAAGACTGTGAGGTTTCGAAGAAGTCCCCGATGAATTGTTTGCCGTAAGAAGTCATATTCCGTGTTCCTACAATGCTGATCTTCTGTAGGGAATCGTCAAAATTTCCTTTTTGATAGAGAATTGCGGGAGCATCTTCGCATTCACAGAGCAGGTAAGGAAGCTCTTTAAGATGTCGTAGCCTGATACGGATATTGTTCTTTTCGCAGAATTTAATCTCGGTTTCTGCGAATTTTAGATATTCTTCATTTCCGATATTTGCTACAGTTTTCTTTCCTATACCATCTTTTTTGCTGAATTCCTTTTTTGCTTTCTTCCAGGCTTCTTCAGCACTTCCAAATGTCCGGATAAGTTTTTGAAAGTTAATATCTCCGATCAGGCTGCATTCGCGCAGCGCGATTGCATAGAGATGTTCTTCAGTGATCATGTGTGTTTTTTTTCAAATGTAATGAAATAAGTTTTATTTTTTTCTTAATTCATCCAAATGATCCCAGATATCGTCTCTTTTTTTATAAGGCAGTTCCAGAAAATCCTCCGGGTGATTTTCCTTGTACTCCTGCCACAGCTTATCATCTTTTTCGCTGTAATAGTTCGGGAATTCCCAGATGTATTTCTTTTTCCTGTCGCCCACATTTTTAAAGGCAAAAGCGATGATGCTTCCCACAACCGCTCCTGAAAGATGGGCCTGCCATGATATTTTGCTTGGTTCCTGAAGATTGTAAAATAACTCTTCTGGAAACATGCCCCAAACCAGGCTGCCGTAATACAAAACAACAAGCAGCGATATGGTGAGAAGCTTCATGTTCCATTTGAAAACTCCGCTGAAGAACAGAAAGAAGGCAAGAACATACACCACTCCGCTGGCTCCAATGGTGCAGGTATACATATAGTCGCCGGTGAGGATATCTATCGGAGGCAGCAGCCAGACCAGCATCCCTGTTGCCAGCCAGCCGATAATAAAGACTTTATTGGCGACTAACGGATAGAACTGATATAAAAGAAACAGAAGAACAGCTACCGGGATAGAATTGCTTATGATATGATCAATATTTCCATGTAGAAGAGGGGAGGTGATGACTCCCAGTAAGCCTTCCGGTAATAGAGGTATAATGGCCCCAAAACAGCTTTGAAAAAAGCCCTGCATCTGCAGAAAGTAGCCGAACCACATGGCCGAAAGCATCAGCAAAGGGATAATAACAGCTCTTTTGGAAATTATATTTTTAAACATGTCGAGGTTACGTCAAATCAAAAGCCAACGATAAATTTCGGAAAATTTGTCGATGTATTTAAAAGTGAGGTGTTTATTTTGAGACAAAAGGTTTCAATTTTTAAATGCAGGACCTAATATTTTGACATTGAATGTATTAAACTGGCCTGTTTTTGGATGTTGAAGAGATTTTAATCTGTTTAAAGCTTTTTATAGGCTAATATCGCTTAAAAAAAATTATATTAATATTTTTGTAATGAAAATCATGTAAAATAATGAAGAAGTTTTTATTGATTCTTTCCTTTTCTATGGGGATTTATGCAAGTGCACAAGAAGAATTGAAAAAAGATTCAGTAGTCGTGGATACGGTAAAATACTGGTCGGTATTAGGTAAAAATACTCTGATGATCAATCAGGCTGCTTTTTCAAACTGGGTGGGCGGAGGTGCCAACAATGTAGGATGGCTTGCCGGAGTGAATTACAACCTTACCTATGAAAAAGACAAGGATCTGTGGGAAAATATTATTGCCCTGGATTATGGGCAGAATGATACTAAAGGACTTGGCGTACGGAAAACACAGGATGTAATGAATATTTCCACAAATTATGGGCGAAAATTCTCCAAAAGCTGGTATTTTTCTGCTGGGGCAGGATTACAGTCACAATTTTACAAGGGATATGAAGATGGAAATAATCCGGCAGCTAAAAAAATCTCCAATTTTATGGCTCCCGGTTATCTGAACCTCGGTATGGGTATCACATACAGGCCTAATGACAATCTTACGGTAACCATGCGTCCTATCAATGCCAGATGGACTTTCGTGCTGGATAAGGACTTGCAGTTCGCAGGAAGCTACGGTTTGAAAAATGACGGAGATACTTCACTTTTGCAGTTCGGTTTTCTGGGCACAGCTTTATACAAAGTAAAACTGATGGAGAATGTTCATATAACGAATACAGCTTCTGTATTCTCCAATTACCTTGATCATCCGGAAAGATTGGTTCTTGCTTACGGGGCTGTTTTAAACTTTAAAGTCAATAAGTTTATATCATCCAATGTTACAGTAGACCTCCTGTATGATCATAATCAGATCCAGAAAACGCAGCTGAAACAAACTCTGGGGATAGGATTTGCCTATACTTTGAATAACGGGGTAAAACGTTCAGACCGTAAAGACAGCCAGTGGTGGTTTAAAAAATAGATTATAATTTCAGTTTAATAACAAAGCACTTCAGTATGGGGTGTCTTTTTACAATAGTATATAGTGATTTTAAGTAGGGATAAGTTCACTTTGACTGTTTTCAAGATGTATTTCGCAGTCTTTTAATGCATTAAATACCAATTTAATATTTCAATTGCGAGTGATTAGTTTTTTAACAAAAATTATATGTATATTTTTGTAACGAAAATCCTTACTTATGAAAAAACTTTTATTGGCCGCTTCCATTTCTTTTGGAATCAGCGCAATGGCTCAGGAGGTCAAAACTGATGCTGCTACAGCAGATACCATAAAAGCATGGTCTATCCAGGGGCAGAATACATTAATGCTCAACCAGGCTGCGTTCTCCAATTGGGTTGGCGGAGGAGCCAACAATGTAGGATGGCTTGCCGGAGTCAATTATAACCTTACTTATGAAAAAGGTAAAGATCTCTGGGAAAATATCATCATTCTGGGTTACGGACAGAATAATACAAAAGGCATCGGAACAAGAAAGACACAGGATGTGATCAACCTGTCAACTAATTATGGGCGTGAGTTTGTCAAGAACTGGTATCTTTCAGGCGGGATTGGTCTTCAGACCCAGTTTGCCGGAGGCTATGAGGATGGAAATAATCCTGATGCTAAAAAGATCTCCAATTTTATGGCTCCGGGATACCTGAATATCGGTGCCGGTGTAACGTATCGTCCCAATGACAATTTTACAATGACGCTTCGTCCGGCCAATGCCAGGTGGACGTTTGTTCTGGATGAAGACCTTCAGACCGCAGGGACCTATGGCCTTAAAAATGACGGCGACGTTTCACTGTTCCAGTTCGGTTTCCTTGGTACGGCTATCTATAAGATCAAGATCATGGAGAATATTAACCTGACCAATACTGCATCGGTATTTTCAAACTATCTTGACCATCCTGATCATCTGGTCCTTGGATACAGCGGAATCCTTAATATGAAGATCAACAAGTTTATTTCAACGAATATTACGCTGGATCTGTTATATGATCACAACCAAATCCAAAAAACACAGCTTAAACAGACTTTGGGAGTAGGATTTGCGTATAATATAGATAACGGGAAAAAACGCTCTGATAAAAAAGATAATCAGTCCTGGTTGAAATAACTTCAGACAGTATATAAAAATAAAAAAGCACTTCAGTCCGAAGTGCTTTTTTGGGTATCAATTTATATAAGTCTAAAATTCTATATCAACCTGAAGCTTTTCAGCTAAAAGTTTTGATATTTTTTCTTTAAGCGGTTCAATGTCAATGTTCTGCATTGCATCATTGGCAAAAGCATATAAAAGCAATGCCTGAGCTTCTTTCTTGGAGATTCCTCTGGCTCTTAAATAAAACAGCGCATCTTCATTAAGCTGGCCTACTGTACAGCCGTGAGAGCATTTCACATCATCAGCAAAGATCTCTAATTGAGGCTTGGTATCAATAGTAGCTCCTTCACTTAGCAATACATTGTTGTTTTGCTGATAAGCGTTGGTTTTCTGGGCAATCTTATCTACAAAAACCTTTCCGTTGAAAACACCATGTGCATTTCCATCGAAAATACCTTTGTAGTTCTGGTAACTTTCACAGTTCGGGAAATTATGGTGAACTGCTGTATGGTGATCTACCAGCTGATCTTTTCCAATGATGGTGATTCCGTTCATAAACGAATTGATATTGCTTCCGTTATGAATGAAATCCAGATTGTTTCTTACCAGTTTTCCTCCGAAAGAGAAGGTGTTTACAGTCGTTAAGCTGTCTTTTTCCTGTCTTGCAAAAGTGCTGTCGATAAGATACGACGTATTGTTGTCATTCTGAAGCTTGTGCCAGTCTGCTTTTGCATTAGGAGAAGTAAAGATCTCCGTTACAGAATTTGTCAGTACATAAGTACTGTCGAAATTATGGTGACTTTCTATCACCTCTACTTTTGCTCCTTCTTCTACAATCAATAAATTTCTTGTATTATAGAATGTATTTTCTTCCTGATTCTGAGAAATATAGAAAATATGGATCGGTTTTTCGATCACTACATTTTTAGGAACCTTCAAGAAGAAACCGTATTTGCAATAAGCAAGATTTAAGTTCGTGAAAGCTGTGTCTTTAGAAGCAATGGTATTGAAATACTTGTCAAATACTTCTTTATGTTTTTCATCATTCAAAGCATAGTTGAATGAAAGGAATTCTACATTTTCTATAGAAACTTTTGAAAGCTCTTTATGAAGCTTACCGTTCACAAAAACGATCCAGTCAAAATTTTCTTCTCCCAGATGCAGCTGATCCAGCTGTTCTTTGGTAATATTATGACTTTCCTTAGGGAAAAAATTGTAGTTTTTCTCTGTGATCTCTTTTATGCTGGTATACTTATATTCTTCGTCTTTTTTTGTCGGAAAACCTAAGTTTTCGAAATTCTGAAGAGCAGTTTGTCTATCTCCATCCAGAAATCTGTGACGAAGGCTCTCCAAAAATTCACCGTGATTGTCAATAATCTGATCGTATAAAGCCATTACTGATATTTCGGCCATCACACCTTATTTTATATATTTAAAAATAATAATATTTACTGCGGTTTTTCCGCATGTTCAGAAAGGATTGATAAAATCCCTGCTGAAAAGAGTTTCTTCTTAGTTAAGAAGCCAGTCGTAGCCTTTTTCTTCAAGCTCTAAAGCAAGGGATTTATCACCGGTTTTGATGATTTTTCCATTGGCAAGAACGTGAACAAAGTCAGGCTGGATATAGTTAAGCAATCTCTGATAGTGAGTAATCAGAAGAACTGCATTTCCTTCATTTTTAAAGTGATTGACACCGTCTGCAACGATTCTTAAAGCATCAATATCTAATCCTGAATCAGTCTCATCAAGGATCGCCAATTTAGGATTAAGCATCATCATCTGGAAGATCTCGTTTCTTTTCTTTTCACCTCCGGAGAAACCTTCGTTCAGTGATCTTGAAAGGAAATCTTTTTTGATGCCTAATTGCTCAGATTTTTCACGGATAAGAGCAAGCATTTCTTTTGCCGGCATTTCATCCAGTCCGTTTGCTTTTCTTGTTTCGTTTAAAGCAGCTTTAATGAAGTTGGTTACAGATACCCCCGGAATTTCCACTGGATACTGGAAAGAAAGGAAGATCCCTTTATGCGCTCTGTCTTCAGGAGCATCTTCGCTGATGTTTTCTCCCTGAAAAAGAATTTCTCCTTCCGTTACTTCATAATCTTCTTTTCCTGCAATGACAGAAGAAAGAGTAGATTTTCCAGCTCCGTTAGGTCCCATGATCGCATGAACTTCTCCCGGTTTTATTTCAAGATTAATACCTTTTAAAATTTCTGCGCCATCTTCAATTTTGGCGTGCAAGTTTTTTATTTCTAACATTTTTATTTGCTAAACAAATTATTTTTGAATTCTATATACTAAACTTTCAGGCTGACCAGGAACATCATTAAGCGCTCCCATACGCATCATACCTGCCTTTTCCAAAACTTTAACAGAAGCTATATTGTCAGGACGAACAATTCCAAATATCTCTTCTTTACCAATATCGGTAAATCCAAAGTCTATAGCTTTCTTTGTGAACTCTGTTGCATATCCTTTTCCCCATGCTTCCACAGCAAAGCGATATCCAAGATTTAGTTTTTCCTCTTCTCCATACATTTTATAGCTCAAGCCTCCAAAGCCGATAATGCTCTTGTTTTCTTTTGCTATAATGGCCCAGCTTCCAAAATCATATTGATCCCACTGTTCCTGTATTCTTCTGAATGTACTTTCTGCTTTTGCAGCATTCATTGGTCCACTTGGGTTATACAGATTGGTCTGCGGATCGCTGTTAATTTCAAAAAACCTTTCAAAATCATCATTTTCAGGTCTTCTTAAAATTAAATTTTCTGTAGTTTTCATCCTCAAATTATCCAACAGAACCTTCAAGAGAGATCTCTAATAATTTCTGAGCTTCAATGGCAAATTCCATTGGAAGTTTATTCAATACTTCTTTACTGAAGCCATTTACAATCAGAGCAATAGCTCTTTCCGTATCAATCCCTCTCTGGTTACAGTAGAAGATCTGATCTTCTCCAATTTTTGAAGTGGTAGCTTCATGCTCCAGTTGGGCGGTAGGATCTTTGATTTCGATATAAGGAAAGGTATGCGCACCGCATTCATTACCCATCAACAGGGAATCGCACTGGGAGAAGTTTCTTGCTCCTTTTGCAGAAGGCATTACTTTTACCAGTCCTCTGTATGAGTTCTGAGATTTTCCTGCAGAAATACCTTTTGAAATAATTGTAGACTTGGTATTTTTCCCAATATGGATCATTTTTGTTCCGGTATCTGCGTATTGGTGATTGTTGGTCACCGCAATAGAGTAGAACTCACCAATAGAGTTATCTCCCTTCAATATACAAGACGGATATTTCCATGTTACGGCAGATCCTGTTTCAACCTGCGTCCATGAGATTTTTGCATTTTTCTCGCAAAGTCCTCTTTTCGTTACAAAATTGAATACTCCTCCTTTTCCTTCTTCATTTCCCGGATACCAGTTTTGAACAGTAGAGTATTTAATTTCTGCATTATCCATTGCGATAAGTTCCACAACAGCTGCGTGAAGCTGATTTTCATCTCTTGATGGAGCTGTACAGCCTTCAAGGTAAGAAACATAACTTCCTTCATCAGCGATTACAAGCGTTCTTTCGAATTGTCCTGTTCCTGCCTGGTTGATACGGAAATAAGTGGAAAGCTCCATCGGGCATCTTACGCCTTTTGGAATATAACAGAAACTTCCATCAGAGAATACTGCGGAATTCAGTGCTGAATAAAAATTATCTCCTCTCGGAACTACTTTTCCAAGATATTTTCTTACTAAATCAGGATGATTTTTAATAGCCTCTGAAATAGAACAGAAAATAATTCCTTTTTCCATTAAGGTATCCTGGAACGTGGTTTTCACAGAAACTGAATCTATTACGATATCTACAGCAACTCCTGAAAGTCTTTTTTGTTCTTCGATATTGATTCCTAATTTTGCAAAAGTGGCCAACAATTCAGGATCAACCTCATCTAAGCTCTCCAATTCAGGTTTTGCTTTCGGGGCAGCATAATATTTGATAGCCTGAAAATCAGGTTTTTCATATTTAATGTTTGCCCAGGTAGGTTCTGCCATTTTCAGCCAAATTCTGAAAGACTCCAAACGCCATTCTGTCATCCATTCAGGCTCCTCTTTTTTCGCGGAGATAGCACGGACGATATCTTCATTTAAACCGATTGGAAACTCTTCATAATCTATCTTCGTTTCCCACCCGAATTCATATTTTTTATTTTCTAGATCGACTCTTAAATCGTCTTCAGTATATTTACTCATTGTTTTTTTTGATTTCAGATATTAGGCTCAGATCTCAGAACAGGTCTGGTATCTGGATCTAATATCTTTTCTATAAAGAAAAACTCTCTCCACAACCACACGTTCTGGATGCATTAGGATTGTTAAAAACAAACCCCTTTCCGTTTAATCCTCCTGAGTATTCAAGAGTTGTTCCCGCTAAATAGAGGATAGATTTTTTATCTACAACAATTTTGATTTCATTATCTTCAAAAACCTGATCTGCATCTGTTTTTTTATTATCGAAACCTAAAACATATTCTAAACCAGAGCATCCTCCACTTTTTACCCCTACTCTTATATAATCCTCAGCAGCGTTGAAGCCATCTTCTGTCATCAGCTGAATGGCTTTTGCTTTTGCTTGATCTGATACTTTTATCATTGTATTTATTTAGAATGATTTAATTATGCAAAAATACGTACAATAATTAGGAAATAAAAATCCGGAATTTTATTTTATCGATTTTTATTATTGATGGCTTAACTTTGTTAACCTTTTGAAATCCAAACAATAAATTTATTCTATAATGAAAAAAATCGGCATCATTGTTTTAGCGCTGTTAATGCAGCATATTTCTGCACAGGCCAACCGGTTTGTTTATCAGGTTACCATGAAACCGGATGCGGAAAATAAAAATGATATTAAAACTGAAAATGCATATTTAGATATTTCCGCTGAAAAGTCTCTTTTTTATTCTGAAAACAGATATAAGAGAGATTCTATCCTGCAGAAAGCATTCCAAGGTGGAAGAGGTAGAGGTTCCGTAAGCAGAGAGCAAATGGAAGGAGTGAGAACCAATATCAATTATTCTGTAGAAAAAGATAAGGCCAATCAAAAAACCTACTTTAAGGACAGGATAGGCAGAGATATTTACACTTATGAAGAAGACCGTCCTCTGAACTGGAAAATGTCTTCTGAAACAACGAAAATTGGAGAATATAAAGTTCAGAAAGCAACAGCGGATTTTGCCGGAAGAACATGGACAGCCTGGTTTACTACAGATCTTCCTTATCAGGATGGACCATATAAGTTTGGAGGACTTCCTGGACTGATCGTGAAGGTAGAGGATGATAAAGGGGATTATTCTTTTGATTTAATGAAGAATTATAAAATTGCTGAAATTGTAACGCTCAACCAGTTTGGAAATACTTTGAAAGTAAAAAGAGCGGAATATGTAAAGCAGCAGGAAAAATTTAAAACAGATCCAATGGCATTCATGCAGAGTGGTGGCGGAGGCTTTCCAGCACCACCGCAGCCCGGTGGTGGCAGGGGCGGAAATCAGAACCCCGCGGAGATGAGGAAAAGAATGGAAGAAAGAGTGAAAGAGGAAGCCAAGAAAAACAGCAACCCAATTGAACTGCAATAAAAAAATAACCCCTGGAGAATTTCTTCAGGGGATTAATTTAATATGTGTTTTTTCCAAAATTATCTTATTGTAATACATTAATTCCGGTATAGCCACACAATTTTTATTAATAATACGGATATTATTTTTCGCAAGTAATGCTTTGTTATTTTCAGACAGTGGGAGCGTGCCAAAATGATAATATTTCATTCTCTTTTTGCTATAATCATTTGTAGCAATTTTCTTCATATTCAAAAAAGGGGCATCACTTTTTTGAATACTAGAATATTCGGCCGCTGGAATATGAATACAGAAAAAGAGTGCAATAATAATGTTGAAGCTTTTATTTTTCATTTTTATTATAAATGGTGAAGGCAATATATAAAATTGTGAGCAAATGTTTCTAGTTTCTGAATCCACAAAGCTGAAGCTCCGGATCTTCTATCTTCGACATTATACGAGTGTCATGGTGTATGTTTCATTTTCCACCAATCTAAGAAAAGTTTTTTTAACACCAAATTATTTTAAAAGCTGGTTGAAAGTATCTCCCTGTTTAATGTCTCCAGTGTTGTATCCTTTCATAAACCATTCTTTACGTTGCGCGGATGATCCATGGGTAAAGCTTTCCTGGTTGACATAACCCTGAGATCTTTTTTGAATATTATCATCACCTACAGCTTCAGCTGCTTCTATTGCAGACTGAATATCACCCGGCTCTAAGATATGTTCTCTGCTGTCTGTCTGCTTAGCCCAAACACCCGCATAGAAATCTGCCTGTAATTCTGTTGCTACGGAAACTCTGTTCATATCTGCTTCAGAATACCTTCCGCTTCTCCTTAAGGCATCTACTTTCTGAGTAGTTCCTAAAAGAGTCTGCACATGGTGACCCATTTCGTGAGCCATTACATAAGCAATGGAAAATTCAGTAACCTGTGCACCAAATTGTTGTTGAAGCTCTTTAAAAAAGCTCATATCCATATAAACCTTTTGATCCGCGGGACAGTAAAAAGGTCCCATGGCAGCTTGAGCTGTTCCGCAGCCGGATTGCGTTGTACTTTCAAATAAGACAACTACGGCAGGTTGATATTGCATGCCGTTTTCAGCAAAAATTTTGGTCCAGGTCTGTTCATTTTCAGCAGTAACCATTTCTACAAATTCACGAATCTTAAGCTCACTGGCAGTTAATTCTCTCTGTTCGGTAGGAGAAGAATGACCTCCTCCTGAAGAAAGTAAAGATGATGGGTCTCCACCCAAAAAGAATATAATTGCAGCAATGATCAGGGTCCCCAAACCACCTCCTACAATAGCTCCACCGCCTCCACCACCAGATCCTCGTCTATCGTCTACGTTGTCGCTTCTATCGTCTGTCCATTTCATAATAAAAATTTTTGTCCTGTAAATTTAAAATAATATCATTACCAAATTACTACTTTTGTGAAAAATTACAGCCCACGTGAAAAAAATTAAACTTTGCCTGCTATCAGTTGGGATCATGGCATTTACAGCTTGTAAAAAAGAAAAAGAAGATGAAGTAAATAGTGTAGATAAGAGTGGCTCTATTGAAACGGTACTTTCTGTTGAGCATCTGGATACTGCAGATATTCTTATCACTAAACATAAGATCTGGAAAGATAAAAAGCTTTTTAAAGAGATCGTTAAAAAAGATACTATTCCTGGTTTGGGGGATACCCTTGTTGGCGGAGAAGACCGTGACGGCAATGACCATATTGCCAAAACGAAAAAAGATTATGAATTTTTTATAACGGTTCAATAATGAAAAAGTCCAGTTCTATAAAATTACTTTTCGTAACAGGAGTATTGGCTGCCTGCTCCCAGGAAAAGCCTAAAGATCAAAAAGAAAAGAAAGTATATATGAGGTCTGATACTACAGCCTCTTATACGAGGAGTCATGGTTTTTTGGCAGGAGTCCTTCTTTATCATGCATTCAGACCTTATGGGGCTTATAGCTACGGATCTTATCAAAAAGCTGGCTATTACAGTGATGCGATAAGCACAAAATCTAATATCGGCAGAAATAATTACAAAGGAAATGTAATAAGAGGGCAATTGGGGAAAAGTGGCTTCAGTGCCTCATCATAAATTATGGAAAGAATTCAGTCACAGTTCAGAAAAAACTGGCAGCATAAACTAGAGAACTTAGGTTTTGGCTATCATTCCCTGGATGGTCTTTATTGGGATGAAAGTCATTATTACCAGTTCAGTCCGGAGGAAATTAATACAATAGAAAACGCCACTGCAGAACTCTGGCAGATGTGCCTGGAAGCTGTAGATCATATTATAGCTAAAAACCTTTGGAAAAAGTTCAATATTCCTGAGTGGTTCCGGAATTATATCATTACAAGCTGGGAAGAAGACCACCCTTCTATTTACGGAAGATTCGATTTTGGATTTGATGGCAAAAATTTAAAATTACTTGAATTTAATGCTGATACCCCGACATCACTATACGAAGGTTCAGTAATACAATGGTATTGGCTCCAAGAGTTGTTTCCATATAAAGATCAATTTAACTCCATACATGAAAAATTGGTAGGTTATTGGAAGCATCTTAAAAATTACATGAACCCGCATCATATTTATTTTGCATCCCTTACCAATATTGAAGATGTCACCAATGTGGAATATATGCGTGACTGTGCTTCTCAGGCAGGATTTGATACGGAATTTATTCCGGTTCAGGATATTGGCTGGGCTGAAGATATTTCAGAATTCGTGGCCGGTGACCGGTCAATCATGGAATATATTTTCAAGCTTTATCCTTATGAGTGGATTCTTGCAGACGGTTTTGGAGAAAAACTCGTGAAAAACGGTTTCAGATCCCAATGGATTGAGCCGGCATGGAAAATTTTACTTTCTTCCAAAGCTCTTCTTCCGATCCTTTGGGAAATGTATCCTAATCATCCTAATCTGCTGGAGTCTTATTTTGAACCTAGACATCTTAAAGATTTTGCTAAAAAGCCCATCTATTCCAGAGAAGGGGCAAATGTAATCCTATATAAAAATAATATCCCGGTTGAGGAGAACGATGGAGTATATGGCAAAGATGGTTTTATTTACCAGCAGTTATTTGATCTCCCCAATTTTCAGGGTAATTATCCGGTGATTGGCAGCTGGGTGATAGGACAGGAGCCTGCTGGTATTGGGATCAGAGAAAGTGTTCATCTGATCACCAATAATCAGAGTCGTTTTGTTCCTCACCTTATCGGTTAAGTTTCTTTTCTTTAAGCCAGAATGAAGTGGACTGGTAGGCAGAAACAGCATCATTGACCAGTTTCTGATCAGGATGTTTCATCAGCTTTTCATGATAATAAAGTCTGAATTCAGGAGCAAGACTGCTGGATTCCAGCTGTAAAGAATATTGTTTTATCTTTTTAATAGGTGAAATGATTGTAAGGTATCCGTCTTTTACCAGACCAAGATCCTGGTAAGTTGCGATATAAGCTTTAGGCTGGAATTCTTTTTTGAAGACATCCTGGCCAAGAAATTTAGATGTATAATTGAAATTCAACAATCCGAAAAGAGTTGGCATTATATCTATCTGAGACATCAGCTTGTCAAACTTTTGAGGCTGTATGAAGCCTTCTGAAAAAATCATTGCCGGAATTCTGTATTTGTCCATTGGAAGTTCTGTTTTGCCCGCACTGGACGCGCAGTGGTCGGCAATGATTACGAAAACCGTATTTTTATACCAGTCCTGTTTTTTAGCCATTTCAAAGAATTTCCTAAGTGCATAATCAGTGTATTTTACGCCTCCGTCGCGGGATTTTGCCGTTCCCGGAATGTCAATCCTCCCGTCCGGATAGGTAAAAGGCCTGTGATTGGAAACGGTCATCCAATGATTGAAAAACGGCTTTCCAGATTTGGCTTCAGCATTCATGGTTTGGATTGCTTTTTTAGCCATATCTTCATCGGCAACGCCCCAAACATTGGCAAAGGTGATCTCTTCGGGTTTAAAATTGTTTCTGTCGACAATATCATAACCGTTTCCGGCAAAAAAGTCCTGCATATTATCGAAATAGCTGTATCCTCCATACAGAAATTTTACATCATATCCTTTAGATTTGAATACACTTCCCGTTGTGAATTTATTTTTGTTATCATCTCTTTTGATGACACTTTCACCTGCAGTAGGAGGGATGCATAGTGTTAAAGCTTCAAGCCCCCTTACAGTTCTGTTTCCTGTAGCATAAAGATTGGTGAACATTATAGAACGATCTGCCAGGCTATCCAGGAAAGGAGTAATCTTTAAAGTGCCTCCATAATGTTTCATGAAATCTGCTGATAAGCTTTCAATAGAGATCAGGACTACATTTTTCTTAAGTTCCGGCTGTTCTGAAGTCACATTTCTTGATAATGACGGTTCGGCATACAGGCTCAAAAAGTTCTTTTCAGCTTTCTGCTGACTTATCTGCGGGTAAAACTGTAAATAATCCAGCTCATTATGGGTAAAGGCCCAATAGAATTTTGGAAGTCCGTTATTTTCGATTTCATCAGCAAAAACATTGTTTGATCTGATTTGCATACATGAAGTTACTCCAAAAAGGCTGATGCTGCCAAGAACAGTAAACGTTCCCAGCAATATCATTTTCTGTTTAAAATTTGGAAGCTCTAAAAGTTCGTCTTTCGTTTTCTTATAAATGAACCATGTCACTGCTAAAGTGGCAATTAGAATAGCCAAAAACAAGGGGATGACAGGATAGCTTTCTATGATGTTCCCGATAACCTCATTAGTATATATCAAATAATCTACAGCGATAAAATTATAACGTACCCCGAATTCATTATAGAAGAAATATTCACTTACTGCATTAAAGATGATGAGAAGAACATAAAGCAACAGGGCAATAAAATATAATATATTACGAATCTTTATCCTTTTTGAAGGAAGAAAAAGCATCAAACCAAAGAAAATAATTTTGACTCCTACAAAAGCAAGGACCACTTCTGTAACAGATCCACCATACTGATCGAAAATATTATTTGGAATGAGTAGAATGTATAAGAAAAACAAGACTAGGATTCCAAAATTAATATACCCATACGGTTTTTTATATTTTGAATTGGACAGGAATAAAAAGTAAGCAGCTAATAATGTGCTTGCTAATGTGAAAACAAAAATGTCGTTCAACAGGCCAATACATATGACTTTAGTAATTTCAAGAAAACCAAAGCTTACGGTTGTAATAGGGTGGAGTAGAAAAATGATCCGTAGTATCAATGAAATGATCAGATAGAAAATCCCTAAATATAGGAATGGTTTTATTTTCCTTTGAAACATGTACAATAAGTCTGAGTTAATTCGCGCAAAGATAGTTTTTGTCTGCAACTTTTAATGAAAAAAAGCAGAAATCTGATATTTCTTATAATTTTTATGAATTATTAATAAATAATTAATTTATTCCATAATTGCGCAAACGAGTAGTAGAAGAGGAAAAAACATTATAAAAATAAAAAAGGACTATTAAAAAAATAGCCCTGTATGTTGTTAAAATGTATTAAGATTAAGAATGTCCGAAGCCGATATTCCCTTTTTTGTCTGACATGCTTTTTTTGAAATCAATCATTCTAAGTGCGGTTACGGCTGCTTCTACACCTTTATTTCCTAAATCTCCGCCGCTTCTGGCAATAGACTGTTCTTTAGTGTCATCCGTCAATACGCAGAAAATAGTAGGAGTATCCGTTAGGATATTACAGTCTTTAATACCTTGTGCTACTGCAGAGCAGACAAAGTCAAAGTGGGGGGTTTCGCCTCGGATCACACATCCGATAGCAATTACTGCGTCGTATTTTCTTTCTTTGCACAGCTGCATGCTGGCGTAGTTCAGCTCAAATGCGCCCGGAACCGGGAAAAGCTTAATGTTTTCTGGTTTTACCCCTTCTTTTTCAAGGATTTCAAGGGCTGCATCACGAAGATTGTACGTTATAAAATCATTCCACTCAGAAAAAACAATGCCGATAGAAAAATCTTCGGCATTTGTTATATGAAGTGGCTTGTAATCGGAAAGATTAACTGTTGCCATTTTTTAAAAGTATTTAGTCATTTCAATATAAGAATCAGACATTCCGTTATCATAGTCCTGATATTTCTCGTCAATTGCAGAGAAATATTTTTTAGCTTCTGCATTTTTCTTTAATCCTAATGCCACAATACCTGCTTTTCTTGTGAAATAGTAAGTGGTGTAAGGATCGTCTGAAGCAGTTGATGCTTTGTCCAATAAGGAAAGAGCTTCGTCATTTTTATTAAGACCTGATTTTGCATCTGCCATAGCACCGAATTTCAAAGCCATTAAAGTTTTGTTGTCGGATGAAAATTTGTCTAAAAGATCATAGGCTTCCTGAAATTTTCCTTCTTTGAATTTTAATAAACCTGCATTGTAAGCAGAAAGTTCACCAATCTTCGTGTTTGAATATTCATTATATGTCCCTACAAAACCCGGGTTGGCTGCAGATTTTCCGCCTAAAGCTTCTTTATCCTTACCCTCTGTTTGTTTTTTCTGAGCAGCAAGGAAGCTTTTTACAGCTTCAACGTTCTTAGGAGCTACTACAAACTGTTTGTAAGCAAAGAACCCTAAAACACCCAAAACCAATACCCCAAATACAATACCTATTTGCTTTGAATATTTCTCAAGGAATCTCTCAGTGTTTAAAGCCTCTCTGTCAAGGTCTTTAAAGAACTCAACTGTTTCTTTACCTTCTTGCTCATTTGGAGCATTCTTTCCCAATTTTGCCATAAATTCTTAAAAATTGAAATGCAAATTTAATTGTTTCTGAATGATTTACAAAATACTTTGAAGTATTATTGTGAAAATGTTGTGGATTGTCAAATATGAATGGTAAAAACGCTCCGACTCTGGTGTACGTGACATATTAATATTATATTTTTAAAGTCCATTAACTGTTGTCATGCTGGCCGGAGTTGTCCTTTTTCATATTCCTTGGATTAAAATTCTAAAATGTTATAGATTTCAGCATTGAATTTTTTCAGTTTTTCATGACCCTCCAAATTTTTCAGACCAATAAGAAAACTGAATTGCGAAACGGTTGCCCCTTGCTTTTCCACAAGTTTGGCGGCTGCCTCTGTAGTTCCGCCGGTTGCCAGAAGGTCATCATGGATCAGGATCCTCTGGCCTTTTTTGATCTGTCCTTCACGGGTTTCAATGATAGCACTTCCGTATTCAAGATCATATTTTTCTGAAGCGACCGGTGGGGGAAGCTTTCCTGCTTTTCTGATTAAAATGAAAGGAACTTCCAAAGCAACGGCTATGGCAATTCCGAAGAGATAACCACGACTTTCTATTCCGCATACGGCATCTATTTTTCCTTTACTGAAAGCGGCGAGTTCTGTGATGACATCCTCATAAAGCTTCGGATCCAGGAAAATAGGTGAAATATCCTTGAATTGAATTCCCGGGATGGGAAAATCAGGAATGTTTTCAATGGTTTGTTCGAGTCTTTTGATCAGTTCTTGTGAAGCCATTAAGGGTTTATTTTATAGCTGGAAATTTTCCAGTCTCCATTTACATTTTTAAGTCCGAAAGTTACCTTTAAAGAAGTTGTTTTTCCGTTCTTATCTGTTACGTCATATGTTGCGTTTACACTGGCGCCGCCAGAATTGGCAGCATTGGTGGTAATATTTTTTACACTTACATTTTTTACAGATCCAAAGCCTGAAGTAGGATTGGAGAATGATTCGTAGCTTCCCCAATTAGGGTTGCTTGAAGTTTCATAGGCTGCCTTAAGGTTTTGAGAGCTTACACTGCTTAAGAACTTACTTACTGTGCTTTTAGGATCTGCTGCCGGCTGTTTAGGAGCAGTTGGTGCTGTGGTAGGAGCGTTTGGATCCGCAGGTGTTGTAGCTGTAGGATTATTTGGATCGATTACAGCGTTAGGATCCTGTGTCACGGCCGTTGAATCATTTTTAGGTACAGCAGGAACTTTTAAGGCTGACGGATTGACATCGAGTCCTATCTTAGACATTTTGAATGTCTTGGCCGTAGTTTTTACTGAAACGGTAATATCTATTTTATTGTCTACCACTTTTGCTGCAGGAATTGAAGAGAATTTTAAATTGAATCCCTTAAAATTATTATCCTGCATCAGGTTTTTTGCTGTAGAAAGTTTTACCCCATTACTGAATACTTCCAAAGTAGCTTCCAGTCCCGCCCCGGTAAATGAAACAGGGTTTCCTGAACCATCTACAAGTCTCGGTACGATCTGAATGGCTATAGGAGCTCCGGATCCGTCATCGCCGGTTGGTCTGGTGATAATGCTTAGTGAGCTTGCCTTTACATCATTTGCATCGGTTTCTTTAGCTTTATCATCCCCGAAGATATTCATTTCTCCAAGAGAAGGTGGGGAGGTACTGGCCCATTCGATTCCGTTTTTCTGTGCAACTTCATCGGCCAGTGTAAGGATTTCAGGCACCTTTTTTCCGTCGATAAGCTTTCCAAGAGCTTTAAGTTCTTCCACATCACCGTCTGCCTCTACACCGAACGTCTTCAGAATATAAAGCGCTTCATTGAATTTAATCTGTTTAATTGTTGAAAGGCTTGAAGTCATATCATTGATACTTGACTGCAGCGTTTTAGTATTCGTAGCATCTACATGATCCTTCCTGCATGCTGTAAATAGCAACAGACTGAGAACAAGTAGAAAAGAAAACTTTTTCATTTTATTTTGTTTATTGCAAATTTAATAAAACCTTTATTAATAGTGAGTTTTTATTTTTCTTTTATGTTTTTAGTGAAAAAAAGTAATTGATCATTGAAGTATTTAAGAAGGGAATGGTGAAATACCCGAATCACCGGAGCTGATTTTATGTGGTTTAAAATTATTGGATGGCATTAAATTAAATGATAATGAGAACTTTCAATAATCATTGACTCTTGTCTTTCTGAAAAATATTTTTTTGGAATTTCTATAGCTCTATAACATGAGGCTTCATTTCAGGATCATGATTGGCAATGGCTTCTATACAAGTTGGTTTTTCACTTTCACTTTTAACCCACTTTAATGAGTTTGCTACTCTATGCTTATCTACCTGAACACCGGGTAAAATCATCTGTTCCCACGATTTTTTTGCATAACCTACGTCACTGGCTAAGAGTACAAAATTTTCTTTATTTTTTATTATAGTCGATGCAAGTCCCATTGTATGACCTGGTGTAGAAACAAATACTACTGTTCCGTCATCAAACAAATCGTAAGACAACCCTTCCGGCCCTATTCCTGTCTTGTTAAAGCTAAATAATTCAAAATCAATGCCCTTCCACATGCTTTTTACATATCGCATTGATCTATCCTGGGTTTCTTTCCATTCTAAATCACTTACCAGAATCTTTTTAGCATCTTTTACCAGCTTTATACCACTTACATGGTCAGCGTGCATATGGCTTAGTACTAAATAATCAATATCGGAGGTTTTATACCCTAATTTTTCTAATTGCTCGTTTATAGCATCGCCATCCGGTAACAAAGCTCTGCTTACAGAATATTGCAGAAATCCGAGATGCTCTTTCTGATGGCTTCTAACATCAGAATTCCATCCTGTATCTATTAGAACAAGACCTTTTGGGTGTTCTATTAAATAAACTGAAACAGGAAGCCAAACCTGATGTTTTTTGCTTCTAAATAATCCTGTATAGGCTAAAGGATTAATGCTGTTTTCGTGAAAAGGGAGTGAGCTATCTACTCTTACCTGCCCGCAATGTAATATGTGTACCTTGATCATTATGAATTTATTTTTGGGTAAATTTATAATGACTTTTACAGGAGATTTTTGATTGAAATCAAAAGCGGGTTATTTTTTATTTCTCAATCTACTTAATGTCTCTTGCGTCATTCCCAGATAAGAGGCGATATTTCCCAATGGAACATCTGAAAGATAATCGGGCATTTCGAGCAGAAAGGCTTCATATCTTTCTTTTGGTGTTTGAAATTTAAGGTTGTAAATCCGGTCATTTGATTTTTTGATATAGTCAATCATTCCACGATAAATGAATTCCTGCATGGATGGATTATTACTGATAATATTGATCCACTGTTCGTAGTCAATTACTGCAACCTTTGTTTCCGACAATGCCTCAATTCCGAACTTACAGGTATTATGATAAAAAATGCTCTCAATGGGAAGCCCTATCATATTTTCCTGCAAAAAATATAAAGTTACGTCTTTCTCTTTTTTATTATAAAATACTCGTGCTATGCCCTGTTCAATAAAATAGAGCTGTTTGGAAGTATTTTCAATGCTCAGAATTAATTCTTTCTTAGGAATTTCTTTTCTACGGATACATTTTGCCAATTCTTTCGCCTCAATGTCATTCAATAAGTTCTTTGATTCAAAAAAATCTACAATGTTCATGTTTGTAAGGTGTAATGTTTATAAATTTCACTAAAGTCCGAACAACTTACTAAGTAGTGGAATGAAAAGCCGGAACTTTCAATTACTTACTACCGTGTAAAACAGCGACGGTTTACTAAATTACAAAAACAAAAATATAAATAAGCGATTTCTAAGATCCGAATGCATAAATAGGCGCCGGCGCTTTTTGCTGAACTGTTTAATGGCGGTTGTCTTTCTGAGTTCCTATTTCTTATTCGGCTGCTCTTTCAGATCATCTTTGAAAAAGGAGCTGAAAATATTCTGCATATTGGGAAAAGAAGATTCTTGCCAGTATTGAGTTTTGTAATTGCTGTTATCCTTATTGAATTTTACTTTTTCTATATCATCATTGTTACTGAAATTAAGTTCTGATGGATAAAAGTTATTGTAAAGAATGATCTGGTTGTAATTCGGTTCGCTTTTGTGTTTAAGTTTTACAAAAGCTACCTCATTGTATTCAAGGAAATCTTTCAGGCTTTTTTCTGACCCTTTTTCAAAAGACATATTGAGTATCGTCCGGATATCATAAAATCTGAATCCGAACATGGAAAACTCTTTTTCCTGAAGAGCGGCTCCTGTTACTTCAATCTGATCTTTGCGGTCGCCTTTTAGTTCTTTGATGGTATTTCTTTTGGTCTTGTATTCTTCGGGATTTCCTACATTTTTGAGCTTCGGGAGCTGTAAGGAGCTGCCGTAATCCCATGTTGAGGTTTCTTTCTTTTCATTTTTAACTTCTAACCTGAAGACTCTATATTGCTCAACATTTGTACTTTTTAGTTTTTTGGTTTTGTTATCGAAAACATAAGTTACGACTCCATCTGCGTAGCTGTTGAGCTTATTGTTCACTGTTACGTAGGCATTGAAATTTCCTTTGATAACAATATATTTTGCTGGCTTTGTATTCTTAATGACTACGGTTTCTATTTCCTGGACCTGATCATTGATTTTAATGACCTCCTGACTGAGCTCTGAATAGGAGAGAAGGGCAACAGGGAAGTTATTGTAAACCAGTTGGAACTTTTCCTGAGCAGGGGATATTGCCTGTTTATCAATTTTTCCGTCAATATCAGAAAAAGCAAGGATACTTCCGTCTTTCCCAAAGACTGAAACTTTAGGAAGTGGTTTATTCGTTTGCTCTGACACGAAAGTTATGGTTTGTGCCTGAATGAGGCTAAACAGGAAAATGAACAGGGTAGAGATCAGATAGTTTCGTTTCATAATGATATTCCGTTTTAGTTTGGTTTTGATGAAATAATTTATCAGCTTTATTATGAAGACATCCAAAATTCAAAATGGTTGCCTGAACAGTTTAAATATTCACATATATGGCATAAAAAAAAGACTGATCATTACAATCAGTCTTTTTTATTTTATTTCTGTTACAAATCCTTAGAAAGGATACTCATAAATTTCAGATTCGTGTAAGAATGGGTTTCCTGTAGGGATCAACTTTAATTTAGATAAAGCGCTTAATACAGTAAACATAAATAATCCTGCTACGAATAGAACAGCTCCCGCTATTAATAGGAATACTTCAGGATTTTTCCAGTAAGGTCCAACCGTTCCCGGCATTACCATGTTGAAGTAATCTAAAAGGTGACCTAAAATAACCACTACAGCCATTGTTGTTACTACTTTGTAGTTTCTCTTGATGCTGCTGCTTACTAATACCAATAAAGGCAATAAGAAATTGATGATCAGCATTGGTAAGAATGTAGGTCCGTAGTGTTGGAATCTTCCAAAGAAGTAGTTAACTTCTTCCGGAACGTTCGCATACCAGTAAAGCATGAACTGAGCAAACCAGGTATACGTCCAAAGCATACTTGTAGCGAAAAGGAATACTCCTAAATCGTGTAAGTGGTTGTCATTGAACTGAGGTAAGAACCCGTTTTTCTTCAGATAAACACTTAGAAGGATGATCACAGCGATTCCACTTGAAAGGCAGCTTACCATTGAATACCAGATATACATTGTAGAATACCAGTGAGGGTCAATAGACATTAACCAGTCCCAAGCCCAAGCAGCAGAAGCAAATCCGAAGAAGGCAATGTATCCTACAGCCCATCTGTAAAGCATCTGATAATCTACTTTAGATTTAGTTTCATCTACTTTCTTAGACTGGGCTTTAAGTTTCCATGCAAAGAAAGAAGCACCTACTACATAAATGATCGTTCTGATAGCATAGAAAGGAATGTTTAAGAATCTTTTCTTTTCGAAAAGGATCACATCGAAATGTGCAGAATTAGGATCTGTCAATTCAGGATCCATCCAGTGGAATAAGTGGCCATTGTGAGTGATATTCAATATCATCATAATAACCAGAATGGCACCACCATATGGGATATAAGAAGCAATAGCTTCCATTACTCTTGTAATAATAATAGGCCAACCTGCGTGTGCAGCATGCTGAATACAATAGAAGAACAATACAGCACAACTAACTCCAAAGAAAAAGACAGCTACAAAATGCAGCGATGCCAGAGGCTGGTTGTGAACCTGAAGCTCTGCATGTTCTAAGTGAGAAGCATGATCCTGAGGTCCTACCATTTCACTTGAGTGTGTAGGGGCAGTATGGCCAGCAGAATGAACCGCTTCCATCATATGCTCTATTCTCTCAGTAGTCATTCCTTTATTCATGAAGAAGCCGATAGCAAATAGAACTAAACCTACAACAAGAAGGATTATAGAAGTTGATTTTAATTTTGGTGAAAAACTATACATTTCTTTTCTTATTTTTTAGTTGCGGTAGTAGTCTCTGTTGTTTCGGCAGCTGGTGTAGCTGTAGCCGTTGTAGCTGCTGCGGGTGCTGCTGCTCCTTTTTTGAAGGCATTCATCACATACATTGCTACTCTCCATCTGTCACCAGGGTTAAGCTGGCCAGCATAAGATCCCATTGCATTTCTACCGTTAGTTAATACATAATGAACAGATCCTACAGTAAGTTCTCTGTCAGCATAGTTGGGTACACCAGAGAAAGCTCCGCTTTGTACAATTGGTCCTTGTCCATCACCTCCAGTTCCGTGGCATGTTGCGCAAGTACGATCAAACAGCATTTTTCCTCTTTCAATATCTTTAGCAGCATTAGCCGGGTTAAGAGGGGATACTGTCAGATTCTTGGAAGCATCATATCCTGCATTGTATTGATCTGCATTTTTAGGAAGTAAGCCTTCTTCAAAGATTCCATCTTTATTTTGAGCAACTGATCCTTCTACGGGAGCAAGACCTGTTGCAAAACTATTTTTAACGAAAGCAGGAATTTCATTTTCATGATCTGAGTAGGCATCCTGAGCTTTCATCAATGGATCGTAAGCTACAGGAAAGTACATATCAGGAAAATATACCAATGGTGTATTTTCTTTTGGTCCGCAAGAATTAAGTAAAACCGTTGTTAAACCTAAAACAGCTGTAATTTTTAATACATTCTTTTTCATTTTAAGCATCTTTAACAGTTATTTCTTCAACCCCGGTTTCAATCAGCAACTGCTTTACAGACTCTACGTCATCAGTTACAAATTCCATCATGAATTTATCATCAGTAGTTCTTGGATCTGGGTTCTGAGCCGGAGCTCCCGGATACATTTTATTTCTTACTAAGAAAGTTAATGACATCATGTGAGCAGCACAGAATACCATTAATTCAAACATTGGAACTACGAATGCGGGCATGTTGTGTGCCCAGTCAAAAGCAGGTTTACCACCAATATTCTGAGGCCAGTCATGATTCATTACATACCATGTTACAGTAGCACCAATGGTGACCCCGTAAAGAGCGTAGAAGAATGCAGCATCAGAGATTCTGGTTTTCTTTAACCCTAAAGCTTTATCAAGTCCGTGAACCGGGAATGGAGTATAAACTTCGTTTATCGCAATTCCTTTATCGTTGAATGCTTTAACGCCGTTCATCAAATCGTCGTCGTCAGCATAAAGTCCGTATACAATTTTAGTGGTGCTCATCTCCTTCTTTTGCTTTATAAGTTTCACCTGAAATTTTCAGAATCGATTTTAATTCAGCCTGTGCAATTACAGGGAACGTTCTTGCGTATAGTAAGAATAATACAGAGAAGAATCCGATTGTTCCTAAGTATACACCCACATCAATGATCGTTGGTTTAAACATAGTCCAAGATCCTGGTAAGTAATCTCTGGAAAGGTTGATAACGATGATGTCAAAACGCTCGAACCACATACCGATGTTGATGATCAATGCAATAATAAATGTTGCAATAATATTTGTTCTTATTCTCTTGAACCAGAATAGCGCAGGAATAATTAAGTTACAAGATATCAATGCCCAGAATGCCCACCAGTAAGGTCCTACAGCAGCACCCGGAGAAAGGTATGTAAAGTCTTCGAATCTTGATCCTGAGTACCATCCGATGAAATATTCGGTAGCATACGCCACAGTTACCATACCCCCTGTTAAGATAATTACGATGTTCATAATTTCGATATGATACATTGTGATGTATTCTTCAAGGTGACATACTTTTCTGGCAACCAGCAATAAGGTCTGTACCATTGCGAATCCTGAGAAGATTGCACCGGCAACGAAGTAAGGAGGGTAAATTGTAGAGTGCCATCCTTTAATAACCGAAGTTGCGAAGTCAAAAGATACCGTGGTGTGTACGGAGAATACAAGTGGAGTTGCTAAACCTGCAAGAACCAAAGAAAGCTCTTCGAATCTCTGCCAGTGTTTTGCTTTACCACCCCATCCGAATGCCAGGAATGTATAGATTTTTCTAGTCCAAGGAGTTTTAGCTCTATCTCTGATCATTGCAAAGTCAGGGATTAGTCCCATGAACCAGAATACAGTTGATACTGAGAAATACGTTGAGATGGCAAATACGTCCCAAAGTAGAGGAGAGTTAAAGTTCCCCCAAAGAGAACCAAACTGGTTAGGTAAAGGGAATACCCAATATCCTACCCAAACTCTACCCATATGGATTACAGGGAAGATTGCCGCCTGTACTACTGCAAAGATCGTCATTGCCTCTGCAGATCTGTTTACAGACATTCTCCAACGCTGTCTAAATAATAATAATACTGCGGAGATTAGGGTCCCGGCGTGACCGATACCTACCCACCATACGAAGTTGGTAATATCCCAACCCCAGTTAATAGTTCTGTTAAGCCCCCATGCTCCAATACCTGTTCCGATAGTATAAGCGATACAGCCAAATCCGTAGATGAATAGAACTAAGGCTGCATATAGTGATACCCACCATAATTTACCTGCTCTTTCTTCGATAGGTCGTGCAATATCTTCTGTGATATCGTGATAAGTTTTGTGACCAATAATTAGAGGTTCCCTTATCGGAGCTTCGTAATGTCCTGACATTTTTTACCTATTTATTATTTAAACTTTATTTTTCTACTCTGTTTCTTACTTTAGTGTGATAGAACACGTTTGGTTTTGTGCCGATCTCCTCTAGTAAATAATATCTTCTGTTGCTGGAATATAATTCTCTCACTTCAGATTCTTTGTCATTCATGTCTCCAAACGTCATTGCTCCGGTAGAACAAGCAGCAGCACAAGCACAAGAATTTTTGAATTCACTGTCTGTTACTTTTCTGTTATCTCTCTTAGCAGCTAGGATTGTAGCTTGAGTTTCCTGGATACACATTGAACATTTCTCCATTACCCCTCTCGTTCTTACCACCACATCCGGGTTAAGTACCATTCTTCCAAGATCGTTATTCATGTTGAAATCGAACTTGTCATTCAGGTTATAAGTAAACCAGTTGAAACGTCTCACTTTATAAGGACAGTTGTTAGCACAATATCTTGTACCGATACATCTGTTGTAAGCCATATGGTTCTGACCTTGCTTACCATGTGAAGTAGCCGCTACCGGACATACTGTTTCACAAGGAGCGTGGTTACAGTGCTGACACATTACCGGCTGGAAGATCACATCCGGATTGTCTGCAGGGTGGTTTAGTGCACCTCCGTCTCCGAATGCCGTACCATACAATTCAGGTACTGCCATTCCTTCTTTCAATCCTTCGTATACTTCTACTTTCT
Source organism: Chryseobacterium lathyri (assembly GCF_030812195.1). Taxonomy (GTDB): domain Bacteria; phylum Bacteroidota; class Bacteroidia; order Flavobacteriales; family Weeksellaceae; genus Chryseobacterium; species Chryseobacterium lathyri_A. The sequence goes on along the minus strand of NZ_JAUSSF010000002.1, from coordinate 520,453 downwards.
GTCTTGAAGAATAGTAACGGTCAATTCTTAACCAATACATATCTCTGGACATTCTGATCTCTTCTTTACCTACTACAGGAACGTTGTTTTCTGCCTGACAAGCAATGATACATGCTCCACAACCAGTACAAGAGTTCAAGTCGATTGATAAGTTGAAGTGAGGTCCGTCCGTATCATCGAAAGCATCCCAAAGGTCAATTTTTCTAGCTGGAAGAGCTCCACTGATCGTGTGATATTCCAAAGGCTTGTTCCATCCTTTGTGCTCATCATCAAATGCTACGGTTAAGAATTCTGCCAAAGGAACTTCTTTAGCGATTTCATAACGTCCCATCAATGTATTCTGAAGCTGGATACCTGCAAATTCGTGGTCTTCTCCTGTTTTTTCGATTTTAACTCCTGAAACAGTTAAGTTAGAACCGTCAAATAATGGATAAGCGTTTACACCTGTATCAGCAGTAGTTCCTGAGTTTTTCTTACCATATCCAAGCGCAAGACCTACAGATCCTTCTGCCTGTCCTGGCTGAATGAATACAGGAACATCTTTTATTGTTACTCCGTTTACAGTAAGATTTACGATAGAACCGTCCAGCTGCATTCTTGCATTAAGATCATTTTCAATCGCGAATTTTTCTGCATCTTTAGGAGAAATAGTCAAATAGTTATCCCAAGACATTCTTGTGATAGGATCCGGCAATTCCTGAAGCCAAGGGTTGTTAGCCTGAGTACCGTCTCCCATTGAAGGCTTGGTGTATAATACTAATTCTAATTCAGAAGCTTTGAAGTTTCCTAGTTCAGCAATAGCCTGGGCAGCATTTCCTCCGGCGTAAGATAATGCAGTTGCATTATTTGAAGTAGTGATACCGTTATATAAAGCTTTGTTGAAAGAAGTAGATCCTAAAATAGAAGCAGAGCTGGCTTTCAGATAATCATAATAATTATTGGCAGCATTGTTCTTTCCGTTTTTCCAAACCAATAAGGATTCTTCAATCTGTCTTGATTTGTAGATCTTCTGGATCGTTGGCTGCATCAATGAATATACTCCGGTCTGAGGCTCAATATCACCCCAAGACTCCAGCCAGTTAGCTACCGGGATTACAGCTTTCGCTGCTTTGTACATTTCATTTTTCTTATCAGCTACCGCTACTACACAAGCAACTTTAGCCAAGGATTTTTTGAAATCTTCTCCTTTTGGATGAGAGTAGATTGGGTCTACATTGTTAGCGATCAATACGCCAACCTGACCTGCATTTACCCATCCTAAGAATTCCTGATATCTTGCTTTATCAAATTCTTTCAGGAAGTTAGCTTTACCAGTGAAAGCAACTGAACCTAATTTTTGGTTGATTAAGTGTGCTAAAACCTGTGCTCCTTTAGAACCGTCTGCTAAAACAACAGCTTTGCTGCCTTTTGCTTTAAGTTCGTTTGCTATTTCAGTAGCAGTCTTGTCTGAAGTACCTCCACCTACGATTGCATTGTAAACTTCAACTAATGTTTTGTTTACAGCACTTGGCTTTAATCTGTATCTTGAGTCAGCGTTAGCACCAGTCAATGACATGTTGGATTCCACCTGAATGTGTCTCAACATGTTTGGTCCAGGCTTTCTTGCTGCTGCGTAAGATGTTTCTAAGCTTGAAGCATTATAATCTCCTAAGAAATCCGCCTGGAAAGAAACAACCAGCTCAGAACCTTTAAGATCATATACCGGCAATGCTCTCTGTCCGAATACTTCCTGAGCTGCATCTAAAGCTGCAGAGTGAGGATAAGCATCATAAGTTACAAGTTCAGCAGTCGGATATTTAGCTTTGAACTCAGCAAATAACTTTTTGAAAGTAGGGGAAGGGAAAGAGTGTGACAAAAGCACGATCTTTTTACCTGCTGCATTAGCATCTGCCAGCCCTTTCAGTACAAAACTGTCTACTTTATCGAAAGTTTCATCTTTACCGTCCAGTTTAGGCTGCTTTACTTTATCGTTATCATAAAGAGAAAGTACACTTGCCTGAGCTCTTGCGTTAGTTTTTCCTAAATCTCCTGCTGCCGGGTTCGGATCTATTTTGATAGGTCTTCCTTCACGGGTCTTTACTAAAACGCTGGCGAAGTCGAATCCGTCAAAATAAGTTGAAGCGTAATAATTCGGAACCCCCGGAATAATATCGTGTGGTTTTACCACATAAGGAATCGTTTTGATCACCGGAGCTTCACAGGCAGCCAATGTTACGGCTGCTGTAGAGAATCCTAATATTTTTAAGAAATCTCTTCTTGAAGTACTGGATCCGTTCTGTTCAGCATCTCCAAGGAAATCTTCTACCGGAATTTCTTCCTGAAACTCTTTCTGAGCCAGCTTATTGTTCAAAGCCGGATCTTTAAGTTCATGAATACTTCTAAATTGTATTTTGTTTGAAGCCATTTATACTTCTAATTTTTTAGTTATTAATAATGACATTTACCACACTCAAGACCTCCAATTGCATCTACAGTGATCTTACCGCCATCCTGAGGATATTGTTTTTTCAACTTGTCATGTAGATTCTTGAAGTATTCTTTATTATAACCGTTGTTCATATCAACCTCAGTAGTTCTGTGGCACTCGATACACCATCCCATAGTGAAGTCATTAGCCATCTGAACAACATTCATTGTATCAATTTTTCCGTGACAAGCTTTACATACAACATCAATTTTGTTGTTTGGATTCTTTTTGTTGAAAGAATTAATGATTGCCTGCTCACCTGCTACTACGTGCTGAGAGTGGTTGAAGTACACGAAGTCTGGCATGTTGTGGATTCTGGTCCATTCAACCGGCTGTGTTTTTCCAGTGTACTGCTGTTTTGCAGGATCCCAGCCTGTTGCAGCATAGATCTTCTGGATCTCACCGTCGTAGAATGCTTTATCTTTTCCTGGCTCCATGTAATGCTCTGCGTTATACTCAGAAATTGTTCTGTGACAGTTCATACAAACGTTCATGGAAGGAATTTCAGATACTTTTCCGTATTTGGCACTGGAGTGACATAACTGACAGTCAATCTTTTGCTCTCCAGCGTGAATTTTGTGAGAGAAGTAAATAGGCTGCTCTGGCTTATATCCTTTGTAAACCCCGATCCACATGATCCAGTTCCAAACTCCATAAGCGGCCAGAAGGGCAAGGATTGCCAATACTCCTTTACCGATGTAATGGTATTTCTCATAGATTTCGCTGAAAGATTTAACTCTTGTTTCGTTAAGTCCAGCTAAGTCTTCAGACTGACCTAATTTAACCAATTGTCTCAGTTTAATTAAGATCCAAACTAATAAAGCTGCTATTGCAATAAGCGAAATGATAACAACGCTTGTTGTTGTTTTGTCTGCCGGCGCTGCAGCTGCTCCGTCTGTTGCAGTTGCCTTGTCGTCAGTTTTAGCTGGCTCGGGAGCCGGAGGATTAGTTGTATACTCTAAAATATCGTCAATATCCTTCTCTGTAAGATTAGGAAACTGTAACATTTCAGTCTTGTTATACTTTTCAAAAATCTCATTGGCGTATTTATCTCCAGAAGCTCTAAGAGCTTTATTGTCTTTGATCCACTTATGAAGCCAATCTTTGTCTACACCACCTTCTGTCTTTACTCGTTCTACAACCCCTTTCAAAGGAGGCCCTATTACTTGTTTGTCCAGCGCGTGACATGCAGTACAATTCGCTTTGAAAAGTTTTTCGCCGTTTTTAGGATCGCCGTCTTGCCCGTAAATTGAAGCACTGGTTGATAGCAATAAGCCTATCGCGATCAACGTTTGTTTATAATGCTTTCTCCAACTAATCATTTAAATTATCTTATGTTAGTAAAATATTGAACCAATCAATTCCGCAAAAATAATATTTTTAACAGGAATTTAACGGTATATGGAAAAGGGAAAATATCATTTACGTTTAATTTGTATTGATTCTAAATAGTGTTGTTTGGTATAATTTTTTAATTTTAATAGATTTGCAGAAACAAGTTTAAATGAGAAATTTAATCAAAATATTTTCAATATTATCTTTATTTGGGTTTTATAGTGTTGAAGCCCAACAGGTTGTTCAGAAAGATACGCTGGCGGGAACGGAGCTAATTATGACTATGGATTCCAAAGTAAGTACTGCTTTGGGAGGTATTGAAGACAAATGTTCAAGAGCTGCAGGTGGTCCTTCGGTGAGGGAAAATAATACGGACAGTGGAATTGTGACGAGTCCCAAGCCTCCAAAGATCTATGTTCCAAGCAGGGAATTGAGTAATGCGGAAATCTGTCGTAAGAATCCGAGGATTTTAGGATTTAAGATCCAGATCACAACAGTAAAAAGTAATGAAGAGGCCAACGAGGTGAAATCTTATTTCAGAAAAAGATTCCCGAACCTGAAAGTGGAAACAGATGCTTCTTTAAGACCGAATTATAAGATTCTGGCAGGAAGTTATTTTACGAAACAAAGTGCAGCTTCAGATCTGTCAAAAATAAGAGAATACTTCAAATCAGCGATCGCTGTACAGTACAGGATTTTCTGTTCTGAAGCGAGATAGCGAGAATAGCATAAACAAACTAAAGCTGAGAATTTTCTCAGCTTTTTTTATTGGTAATAAGTATTTAAAAACTGGAAGAAGTCGGACATTCTGAACAGATTATTAGTCAGTAGAAAAACAAACAGAATAACCATTGTCACCATTAAAAATGATAAGGTTTTTGGCTTTGATCTATAAGCGTAAAAAAGCCATCCCAAAAGCAGCGGATAAACAAAAACAAAGTGTCCTCCGTAGATGTAAGAAGTATGAAGCCCAAATCGCATAATGCAGTGAATGACAATATCAAACAGGAATGAAATAGCTATGATCTGCACCAGCTTATTCCTGAAATTTTTAAAATAACTCCACAAAATAAGGCTTAATAATATCATAACAAAGGCGTAACAAACCGGTGATGAATAGGACTCCATTAAAAGGCCTTTGAAATTAAATCCTTTCATATTATGTTTGTCCGTAGTCATGAAACTGGGAAGCAGAATACTGCCCCCGAAAAAATAAGAAAGCATCATATCCCAATCCGGAATGGATTCTACATTGGAGAACTTTTCATACTGCTGGTTGGTTTTTGAGAAAATATTTTCATATTTAAAATCAATCCGGAGTAAGTAAAGAAATACAAAACAGGCTGTGGCAAGTATAACACGAAAAACTGTGTTTCCGAATTTTTTCCAGCTTCTGAAAACATCCTTTTCAAATAAAACGGGAATAAAAACTTTAGCCAGATTGGTGATGGTAAGACCTCCGATGGTAATTCCGGCAAGCGTTAAAGCAGATCCGGGAATCTTTTCTTCTTTCCTGAGTTTTACGGCTGCATAATAATTGTAAATACACAGCAACAGCAGAGTATAAGTGAAATTCTCCGGAGTGAAAGAAAGAATAATACTGGTGGAAAAAATTCCAAAAAACAAAATAAGAAATAAGGCAATCATTAGCGGAAGCCTGATGATGTTCTTCAGATACTTGAAAATCTGAACAATGCATAAACTTATGGCGATATTACTCAGCCATGCCAGGGTAAGCCTGAATGTAGCATCCATTTTTCCACCCGAAACAAAAAGAGAAAACTCCCGGACCCAATTGAAAAAATAATAGGCCAAAGGATGTCTTTCGAAGCTTCCGCCTGTCATTACAATCGCTTTGTTATCAAAGCTGAAATAGGCATCCCAGGGAATTCTGTTGTCAAAAATGATCCTGTAATGAAGTGCGATATAGGTGCCCAGTATTCCATAACAAAGCAGGAAGAACATGAATACTGCCAATTCTGTGTGGGAAGATGGAAAGACCTGTTTTAATAGGTTGATGAGTTTTGTTTTAATAAAAGACACGTGTCAGTTTTTTGCAAAAATAAAATAAAAAAGCTCACCATGTCCGGTGAGCTTTAAAGATTATAGGGAAAGTAATTATTCTTTAATTACTTTTTCTGTCGTAGTTGTTCCATCTGCAAATTCAATCTGAAGCAAATAGGCTCCTTTTGAAAGAGAGGAGATGTCTACTTTTTCAGATGTTGATTTCAATACTGATTTTCCGGAAAGATCTAAAACTTTTGAAGATTTGATCTTTTTATCAGTTTTAATATTGATCTCTCCTTTTGTTGGGTTAGGATAGATGTTTGTTATTTTTGCTTTTGTTCCTATTTCATCTGTTGAAAGAGTTCCAGTTGTGATTTTTACATCATCAACCATAAACATATAAGTATCAGAAGAAACGCACTGAATGCCAATACGAACTGTTTGCCCTGCATAGGCATCTAAAGAATATGTTTTTTGTTCCCAGTTTGGGTAAGGGGCTAATAATGAGGTAGCACCTGAAATAATAGTGAAATTTGCAGAAGATGTAGGGGTACCTGAGCCAACATATACACCAATTTTATACTTCTCAAGTCCATACGAGTTAGACATTGATTTTACCCATAATGAAAGTGAATTAGAAGCGGCTCCTAATGTTACCGAAGGAGATATAAGCCAGTCATTGTTAGCAACAGCGACATCAGGAACACCTGCCCAGCAAGCAGCATATTTTTGACCACTGTGAGGATCAAAATTTCTTACCTCCGTTCCTGATGTTGCATTGGTTACAGCAGCAGCAGTAGGGTTGAAAATTTGAAATGCCATAGGGGCACCAGCATTATTCCATAATGGATCGTCTGTTCCCCCTGTATAAGTGTTAAGTTGGTCTAGATCTAATGTTTGCCAGTTACCAAATCCCGTAATTACAAAATCTGTGTAAGAATCAAAATTTTCATTTAATAATACTGTTTGTGCTTGAGTAGCGGCTCCGGTAAGCATTAAGCTTAGAGATAGTAGAAATTTTTTCATAATATTAATTTTTGATAAAATTAGTAAAAATTAACAATATGATATAAAAAATTCAATAAAAGTGAATGAAATTTTTGCTTTATCTGTCAAGAGCTGCAAGAAAGTGTAGAACATCCACTGGTGTCATCATAGGCTGCAGGCCTTTTTACAGAAAATTCAGGATACAATTCTTCATAAGGATTTTCTAAGGCACGGGTGAGTTTTCCGAGCATTTCTGTTTTTCCGGTATTAATCTCTTCGATGCACTGATAAAGAAGATAATTTCTCAGTGTGAATTTCGGATTTGACTGTCTCATCAGTGATAATGACTCTTCTCTTGAAATCGTATTGGATAATAGTCTTGCTTCATATTTTTTTGTAAAATCTTCCAACTTTTTGATTTTGTCGTCATTCAAAAAAGAATAGGAAATATCTTCAAAAAGAGATTTAATATCACTATTGGTATTAAATTTTTCCAGCTGATTAAAAAATAGCGTGTAATCAAGGTGAAATTCCTGCATCAGTCCCTGCCAGTTGGTGAAAAAATCTTCATCGCCTTCTCTAAGTTCATCGAATCCGAATTTTCTGCAGAGCATTTTATCATGGGCTTCCCAGAAATAGCTTCCATAGTGGTTTAAAGTATCTTCTAAGAACTTTTCATCTTTGATCAGCGGGTGAAGGGCATTGGCCAGCTGCCAAAGGTTCCACTGGGAGATCTGACCTTGTTTTCCAAAAGCATATCTCCTTCCCGGAAGATCAGTTGTATTCGGGGTAAAATTCAGATCATATTCATCCATCATCGAATAAGGTCCATAATCTATGGTCAGGCCTAAAACAGACATATTATCGGTATTCATGACACCATGTACAAATCCTACCCTGAACCATTCGGTCATAAGATCTGCTGTTCTGATGCATATTTTTTCAAAAAAGTCTTTATATTTCTGAATTCCGTCTGTTGTGATTTCCGGATAATAATTTTCAATAGTGAAATCTGCCAGATCCTGCAGGGTATTATACTCTCTTTGTGCGGAGAGCAGTTCAAAATGTCCGAAACGAAGAAAGCTTTCTGCAGTTCTGATCACGACAGCCCCTTTTTCCAGCTGAGGGTTTCCGTTATACATCATATCTCTTACCACATCTTCACCGGTAAAGGCAAGGCTTAAAGCTCTGGTGGTAGGAACTCCAAGATGGTGCATTGCTTCACTCATCAGATATTCACGTACGGAAGACCTCAGCACTGCTCTCCCGTCTGCATGCCTTGAATATGGAGTTGCCCCAGCGCCCTTCCATTGGATTTCTGTTTTCTTTCCATCTTTATTGATGATCTCTCCGGCAAGTATTGCCCTTCCGTCTCCAAGCTGCCCGGCCCAGTTTCCAAACTGATGTCCTGCATAAGCCGTTGCGTATGTTTTTACATTTTCAGGAAGATTGTTTCCTGCCAGAAAATCCAGATCTTTTTCTTCATATTTTCCCAGTCCGATCTCTTCGGATAAAACTTCATTAAAAGCAATCAATTCTGGTCTGTCAAAACCTGCCGGTTTTACTGTTGCGAATAAAACTTTCGGAGTATTTCTCTGAATTGGGTTGTTGGAAAGGTCTCCAGGAAATATATCGGTAAAAGGCTGTTTGATCTGTTCAGTATTCATAGGTCAAAGGTATTAATTATAAAAGAAAAGACCTTCCAGATTATTGAAAGGTCTTGTATATTTCTAAAAGAGAATTTATTTATTGAAATCTACCTCATCGGTGGAGTGAAGATTATCATTGATATTTTCTTCTTTCTTTTCTGTATTGTTTTTAGGCGCAGGGTCTACCGGTCTTGGATTTTTGATCTCATCAATGGTCTGAAGCCCTCCGTCATCTCCATATCCTTCACCGAGGCCTTTTAAATTAGAGCATCCGTCTTTCCAGTCTGATGGTCTGGTGAACTTATCATCAGGAGTAATTCCCAGGGATTTGTCTGCCCACACTTTCTTCATGAAAATTGCCCAGATAGGTAATGCCATTTTTGCACCCTGACCTTCTCCTGTTCCGAAGAAGTGGGTTGCTCTGTCTTCCCATCCTACCCATGCTCCTGTTGCCAGTTTCGGAGTGATTCCCATAAACCAACCGTCAGAGTTGTTCTGTGTAGTACCTGTTTTAGCAGCAATTTCCACACCTTTTGATATTCCTCTTCTTCCCAATTCTCCTGAAGCGGTACCGTATTGTGCAACACCTTTCATCAGTTCTATCATGGTATAGGCATACATTGGGTTCATTACCTCTTTCGGCTCTACATTTACTTCTTTGATCACTCTTCCGTTGGCATCTTCAATTCTCCAAATCATTTCCGGCTTATTGTAGTTTCCATAATTGGCGAAAGTACTGTAGGCGCCAAGCATTTCATAAATTGTAATATCCGATGAACCTAAAGCAATGGTATTGTTTCTGGGAATGTCTTCTGTAACCCCAAGATCTCTTGCGGTCTGGATAACGGCATCTACACCGGTCATTTCAATAAGTCTTGCAGCAATCGGGTTTTGAGAGTGTGCCAGACCGTCTTTTAACGTCAGCATTCCTCCTCTTCCCGGAACATTCCATCCGTTATGGCTGTAAGAGGCGTTAGAAACTGCTGAACAAGGTGTCATACCAAGCTTCATGATTGCTGTAGCATATACGAAAGGCTTAAAGGTAGATCCTACCTGTCTTTTCCCCTGTTTGATGTGGTCATACTGGAAATGCTGCCAGTCTATACCACCTACCCATGCTTTGATCTCTCCACTTCCCGGAACCATAGACATTAAGCCTGCCTGCGCAACCTGTTTGTGGTATCTGATAGAGTCCCAAGGGGACATTTCAACTTCTTCTTCACCAGCCCATGTAAAGCGGGAAGTTTTGATTGGCTTATGGAATTCCAGTAAGATAGAATCTTCAGAAACTCCGGCAGCTTTCAGTTGCTTGTAACGGCCGGTTCTTTTCATTGCCTGGGTCATTACACTGGTTACCTGCTTGTCTGTCAAATAGTAAAAGGGTCTGTTTTTTCTGCCTCTTTGCTCGGCATCAAATCTTTTTTGAAGGTCTGTTAAGTGTTCCTTAATTGCTTGTTCTGCATATTTTTGCATTTTTGAATCAAGGGTTACATATATTTTTAAGCCGTCCTTGTAAAGATTAAGTTTCTTGCCGGTTTCTTTTTCATAGCCTTCAAGATATTTATCGATTTCCTTTCTTAAATAAAATTTATAATACGCAGAGTAATCATCATTAATATTTTTGATTGGATGATAATCTACCTCAACAGGTGTACTAACTGCCTTATCATAGGTTGTCTGATCTATATAACCTGTTTCAAACATTTGCTGTAAAACAACGTCTCTTCTGCGTTTTGCACGCTCAGGGTTTCTCATAGGGTTATTGGCGATAGGCGCCTCTAACATGGCTACGAAAACTGCTGCTTCCGGAAGGGTAAGCTGGGAGGTTGTTTTGTTAAAATAAATTTTGGAGGCCATCTCAATACCGTTCGCATTATATGTAAAATCGAACTTATTGAAATATAATGTGATAATCTCTTCCTTAGTATATCGCTTTTCAAGACTTACGGCAACAGACCATTCCTTTAATTTCTGTATAACCCTTTTGATAGGGTTTTTAGATGGTTCTTTGGTAAATAGTAGTTTAGCCAGCTGCTGCGTGATTGTAGAACCTCCACCTCTGTCTCCACCATATCTCACAGCTCTCAAAATGGATTTTAAATCAATTCCCGAATGCTCTTTAAAACGCTCATCTTCTTTTGCCTGTAAAGCATAGATAAGATAGGGAGGTAGCTGTTTATAGGTAATAGGCTGCGTTTTTTCTTTTTCAAATTTCCCGAGTAAAACACCGTCCGATGAAATGATTTCAGAAGCGACATAGATATCAGGGTTTTCAAGTTCCTTTACATCCGGCATTTCTCCAAGAAATCCCTGGGAAACAGCAAAGAAAAGTCCTGAAATACCTAAAACTACTGCAATGAGTCCAATCCAAACGAATCTAACCCATCTTTTCCAAGAGGTATCTTTCTTTTTTTTGGGAGGAAGTGGGAAGGTTTTTCCCTTGTTTCCTGCATTTTGTCTGTTGTCTTCCATTTATGGTTACGGTTTAGCCGTTTCTACTTTTACTCCAACGTCTTCAATTCCCGGAAGGTTGTCATTTCTCATGGCCTGGATCAGGCTGATTTCATATTTTCCCTTTCCCGGAAACTTATAGTTCATTTTATACTGAAATAATGCTTCCTTCGTATCACCAAAACCTGTACCAAGCCATTCTCCGTTTGGTTTTGCCAGTACATAATTCAGGGTATCTGTTTCCTTCTTTTTGTTCTGGATATTGGTGAAATTGACAATAAATCTTATGTTGCTGTAAGGATATGTATTGTTATTTCTTACAACAAATATAATATTTTTAGGATTCTGCGGATCTGAAACTTCAAGATTAAATTTTTGCTCACTTTTCTTATTCCATTTGTTATTAACGGAATTCATAATGACATACTCTCCTTCTGAGGAGGAGTTACAGCTAAAGAAAAGGATAAGAGGTAATAATCCTAAAATTTTACGCATTTTTATCTTTTTTTGGAGGATATTTCTTTTTAAAATTTTTCTTGTTTGGGTTCTGCTGTTTTTTTTCAGGGCCAGAAGCGGCATCCGTTTTTTCCGCTTGTGCTTTTGGCTGCGGCTTAGGTTGTTGTCTTGGCTGATTTCCAGCATTGGCATTAGAACTTTCTGATCTGTCAGGTCGCTCGGGCCTTTCAGCTCTTTCCGGCCTGTTTTTCTTTGGTCCTTGGCCTTGTCCCTGCTGTCCTCCCTGGTTTTGCCCGCTGTTATTCGGTCTGTTTTGGTTTTTGCTTCTGTTGTTGCCTCTGCTCTTTTTTTCGAATCTGTCCATGTTGTTTTCCTGGATCAGGTCGATGGTATGAACAGGAGTGTCAGGCTGTTTAAGATCTTCTAAAGGAAGGATTTTTTCGCCTCTCTTATTTTTAGCGATTAGCTTCTTAACAAGGTCAATATCAAAGTCATACCATGCCATAGAACTGTCTACGTAAGCAAACCACATTTTCTTTTTGAAAACGTCTATTTTAATACAGAATGCTCTTCCTTTTTCTGTGTCCAAAGTAGTTGAAGAAGAAGGAAAGTTGCTTAATGCATCAAGGTAGCTGTCTAATTCATAATTCAGGCAGCATTTCAGTTTACCACACTGTCCAGCAAGCTTTTGAGGATTAATACTTAGTTGTTGGTATCTTGCTACATTCGTATTAACAGATCTGAAATCCGTAAGCCATGTTGAACAGCAAAGTTCTCTTCCGCATGATCCAATACCTCCAACTTTTGCAGCTTCTTGTCTGAACCCGATCTGTTTCATATCGATCTTTGTTCTGAAAGCACCGGCGTATTCCTTGATCAGCTGTCTGAAATCCACCCGGTTATCAGCTGTGTAATAGAAGGTGATCTTAGAGGCGTCGCCTTGGTATTCCACATCCGTTACCTTCATTTCAAGACCTATTCTATGCGCAATTTTTCTCGCTTCAAGCTTTACGCTGTCTTCTTTTTTTCTAGCTTCCTGCCAGACCTCAAGGTCTTTTTGGTTAGCCTGTCTGTATATTTTAAGTATAGATTCTTCAGGAAATTTTTTCTTTTTCATCTGAATCTTTACTAATTCTCCGGTGAGGCTTACAACGCCTACATCGTGTCCGGGACTCGATTCTACTGTTACTACGCTACCTATATGTAAAGGAATATTGTTTACATTTTTATAAAATGATTTTCTGTCATTTTTAAATCTAACTTCCACAAGATCACACCTGTTCGATGCGGGATTGTTGATGTCAGAAAGCCAGTCGAAAACACTTAATTTATAACTATTACCACAGGTATTTACACTTTCACAGCCATTCGCGGTTTTTTTTGGTCCGCAAGAATGGGCAGAATCGCCGGATGTTTTGCATCCACAACTCATATAACTATTTTTTATAATCTTGCAAATTTATGTAAATTTATCTTTATGCAATTCTAAAATACTTAAATATTCAATATCGCAGTTGTTTAATATTAAACGTGAAAAATATAGCATGCTTCAAAAGGCGATAAGTTGCTAGAGTATATGTGTTTATGTTGATATATTTTTAAAGTGTTATTTTAAACATAATTTTCTTTTGGTGTATTGTTTAAAATATTAAGAAATATTAACAGGCGTATTCAAAATAATTTTATATTTGGGTTATATAATAACAGTCTATGAAAAAAATATTAGTATCAACTGCTTTATTGGCGGGTGTTTTATCTTATGCAGGAGGCTTCAGGGTATCTCTGCAGGGAGTGAAACAATTGGCAATGGCGCATACTAGTGCTCATGCCGAAGATGCAAGTGTGGCATTCTTTAACCCAGCGGGGATGTCATTTATTCCTTCCAAACTGAGCATAGTAGCAGGAGGGTTCGGTGCAAGTAATAAAGTTACTTTTCAAAACTTGAATACTTTGCAGAGTACAGAAACAGATAATCCTATTGGTACTCCGTTATATGCTGCGGTTGCTTATAGACCGATAGAGAATTTATCTGTTGGTTTCAGTTTTACAACACCTTTCGGAAGTACAATCGAATGGCCGGGAGACTGGGAAGGTAGAGAATTGGTGCAGAAGCTGGAGCTTAAGAGCTTCTATTTTCAACCTATGGTTTCTGTGAAGCTGGCGCCTTGGGTATCATTCGGAGCGAGCTATATTTATGCAAAAGGCAAAGTAGACTGGGATAAGGCTGTAACACAGTTTGGCGGTGAATTAAATATTAAAGACGAAAAAGCAAGTGGAAGTGGCTATGGATTCGGGTTCTATTTCAGACCTGATCCTAAATTAGACATCAGTATTGCTTACCGCTCACCTATAGATATGAAAGCTAAAAAAGGAACGGCAACATTCAAGTTCCCTTCAGCATCTATTTATCCATTATTAGGACTGGACCCGAGTACGGGACAGGATAAATTTACAGCAACACTTCCTTTAGTAGAAGAATATACAATTGGTTTAACATATAAAGTGACACCGAAATGGTTGATTTCAGCAGACTTTAACTATCACGGATGGGAAAGATACAGCAAGCTGACGCTGGATTTTGCTACTGCTCCGGTGGGGAATCAGCCAGATCCTACGGTTCTTGTGTCTCCTAAAAACTTTAGAAACTCGAAAACATTCAGATTGGGTACACAGTATGCATTCACGGATATGATTTTTGGCCGTTTAGGTGCTTACTATGATGAATCGCCATACACCGACGAAAACTTCATCCCGGAAACACCATCATTTAATACGTATGTAATTACCGGAGGTGTTGGCTTTAAACTAAAGCAGTTTGGAGTTGATATAGCAGGAGGATATGCCCTTCCCCAGGCCAGAGATGTAAGAAATGCTTCTCTCGGATTTAATGGACAGGCAAAAGCTAAAGCATTTTACTTTGGTTTAGGTTTATCGTACAACCCTTTTTAATTGAAAAACTATGAAAAAAATTATAATATCAACACTTGCCGTTTCCGCACTCCTTTTTACAACAAGCTGTGAGAATGACTTTGATACTGATGTAAAAGATATCCAGGTGACAAGCGGGGAGGCGAACTTTTCCAATTACGTTTCTTTGGGAAACTCGTTGACGTCAGGTTACAGAGATGGAGCTCTTTATAGCAGCGGACAGAATGAATCATACCCAAGCATTATTGCTATGCAAATGAAGCTTGCGGGCGGCGGAGCATTTAAACAGCCTTTAATGCCCAATGATGTAGGTGGATTTATTGGACTTCCGGGCTTTCCTGGAAAATTAACCCTTCAGGTGACTGCAAGCGGAAGTTTGGGGCCGGTGGCAAGTAGCCCTGCAGCAGCATTAGACAATGTGACTGCCGGTGGGCCTTACCACAATATGGGGGTTCCTGGGGCGAAATCTTTCCATCTGGTTGCACCTGGTTACGGGAGCGCTGCGAACCTTGCTCTAGGAGCTGCCAATCCATATTTTGTGAGATTTGCCACTTCTGCAACAACTTCAGTTTTACAGGATGCAATGGCCCAGAAACCTACATTCTTCTCTCTTTGGATTGGAAATAATGATGTCTTGTCTTATGCGACCAATGGAGGAACGAATTCTCAAACTGTGGGAGGAGTTACTACTTATACCCCGGCAACAGTTCAGAGTGGCAACGTAAATCCGCTAACTTATAAATCAAATGATATTTCTGATCCTAATCTTGTAGCAGGATCTATTAAAGGGGTATTGGATGGCCTTAAAAGTGTAGGGACAACAAAAGGAGTTATTGCAAATATTCCTTATGTTACATCCATTCCTTTTTTTACGACAGTTCCATATAATCCTTTAACACCAACAACTTTAGGAGCAAATTTGGCTACTCTTAACACAAATTTATATGGACCGTTGAAGCAGGCACTTACAGCTTTCGGAGCAGGAGATAGAATTAATTTACTTTCTTCCACTTCCTCTAATCCTGTTTTGATAAAAGATGTTGCTCTTACAGATCTGTCCGCACAGCTTACTGCTGCTTTGACTCCTGCTTTAGGATTGCCTACAGCAACTGCATTTGGACAAATATTTGGACAGGCAAGACAGGCGACATCAGAAGATTATATCCTTCTTACAACAAGTTCTCTAATTGGAACAGCTGCACCTGGCGCACCAGCACCAGCAAATGTTTACGGAATTTCTTATCCACTGCAAAATCAGCATGTATTAACAAAAACAGAAGCTTCTTATGTTAAAACGGCAGTTGATGCCTATAATAATTCTATAAAATCACTTGCTGATTCTTATGGATTGGCTTTTGTAGATGGGAATGCTAAAATGGTTGAGCTTAATGGAAAGTCAGGGATTATTTATGATGGGGTAAGATATACTGCCAAATTCGTGACCGGCGGAGCTTTCTCCCTTGATGGTGTTCACCTTACAGGAAGAGGTTATGCAGTTATTGCCAACGAGTTTATCAAATCTATTAACACAAAGTATAAATCTACGCTACCGCAGGTAGATCCTAATAAATATTCAGGAGTAAAATTCCCGTAATAATACAGGAAAATAAAAACTTAGAAACCACAAGAGCAATTCTTGTGGTTTTTTTTTAAATTTGCAAAATCTTTAAAAAGTAAAAATGGCAGATCAGTTAAGTTATCTATTTTGTACAAGAACCAGTAAGGACTTGGCAGAAAACATTGCCCAATATTATGGGAAAGAGTTAGGGAAAATCAACTTTCAGGAGTTCAGCGACGGGGAATTCGAGCCCGTTTTGGATGAGTCAGTAAGAGGAGGACGAGTTTTCCTAATCGGATCTACCTTCCCGCCTGCAGACAATCTTTTAGAACTACTATTGATGATTGATGCAGCGAAAAGAGCTTCCGCTAAAAGCATTACTGTTGTAATTCCTTATTTCGGACTTGCAAGACAGGACAGAAAAGACAAGCCAAGAGCTCCGATAGGTGCAAAACTGGTTGCTAATTTATTAACAGCTGCGGGAGCAACAAGAATAATGACCATGGATCTTCATGCAGACCAGATTCAGGGATTCTTTGAAATTCCGGTAGATCACCTGTATGCTTCAAGTATTTTCGTAGATTATATCAGAGCTTTAAATCTGGATAACCTTACTATTGCTTCACCGGATATGGGAGGTGCGAAAAGGGCTAAAAACTATGCAGGTCACCTGAGTGCCGAAGTAGTGATTGCTTATAAAGAAAGAAAAAAAGCAAATGTTGTAGAAGAAATGTTCCTTATCGGTGATGTGGAAGGTAAAAATGTGATCCTTATTGATGATATGATCGATACTGCAGGTACACTTTGTAAAGCAGCGGATATCTTAATGGAAAAAGGAGCAAAGTCAGTAAGAGCGATGGCTACTCACGGAGTACTTTCCGGAAAGGCTTACGAAAATATTGAAAACTCTAAATTGTTGGAAGTTATTGTAACTGACTCAATTCCTGTTAAAAATAATTTGTCAACTAAAATAAAAGTGCTATCTTGCGCCCCATTATTTGCAGACGTTATGAAGATGGTTCATGAGCACCAATCAATTAGCAGTAAGTTTATTATTTAATTGATTTTTAGCGGATTGCAAAATTAAACAGAACAATTTTTTAAAATTTTTATAAATGAAATCTATTACAATTCAAGGTACAAAAAGAGAAAGCGTGGGCAAAAAGTCTACAAAAGCTTTACGTGATGCTGAATTAGTTCCTTGTGTTGTTTATGGAGGTGAAGCGCCTTTAAACTTCTCTGCTGAAGAGAAAGCTTTCAAAGGTTTAGTATACACTCCTGAAGCACACACGGTATCTATTGAACTAGACGGAAAAACAATTCCAGCTGTTCTTCAGGATATTCAGTTCCACCCAATTACGGACAAAATTTTACACGTAGACTTCTATCAGTTATCTGCTGATAAGCCAGTGGTTATGGAAGTTCCTGTAAGAATTACCGGACGTTCTAAAGGTGTTGTGGCTGGTGGTGTTTTGCGTCAGTCTTTCAGAAAATTAAAAGTGAAAGCTATCCCTGCAAACTTACCTGACGAGGTAGTTGTAGATGTTACTCCTTTAAAAATCGGTAACAAGATTTATGTTGGAGGTATCAAAACTGAAGGATATTCTTTCGTACATCCTGACAATGCAGTTGTAGTAGCTGTTAAGATGTCTAGAAATGCAATGAAAGGAGGTGCAGTAGTAGAAGATGATGAAGAGGAAGAGGTTGTAGCTGAAGAAGGTGCAGCTCCGGCAGCAGAAGAAACTGCAGCAGAATAATATTTGCTTATTCAATAAACAATAAAAAAACCTGTCAATCTTTGACAGGTTTTTTTTATTTTGTGATAAGGAGCAGGTAATTACCTGTCGGCTATTCTGTCCATCGAATCTTTCTATTGCCTGACAAGTATCAGTTCTCAATCCAATACATCCTTTCAGAAAAAAAGCCGTAAATTTGAAGTGTTCTAAATAAGAGCAATCTAATTTAAAATTTTTATAAATGTTTGACATTCAGGAAATAAGAAGTCAGTTTACTATATTAAACCGCGAAGTGAATGGTAAGCCTTTGGTTTACTTAGATAATGCAGCAACATCCCAGAAACCGGACTCTGTTTTAAAGGTCTGGAATGACTATTATACAGAGCTTAATGCAAATGTTCACAGAGGAATTCATACGTTAAGCCAGTTAGCTACTGAAGAAATGGAACTTTCGAGAAGGAAGATCCAAAAATTCATCAATGCTAAACATGATTTTGAAGTCATTTTTACAAAAGGAACAACAGAAGGTCTGAACCTCATCGCCTATATTCTGACACAGAAGCTTAAAAAAGATGATGAGATTATCATTTCTTACCTGGAACACCATTCCAATATTGTTCCATGGCAGCTGCTTTGTGAAAGAACCGGGGCAAAGCTCAGAGTGATCCCGATTGATGAAAACGGAATTCTTCAATTAAATTATTTAGATGAGTTTTTAAGTGAAAAAACAAAGGTTGTTTCTGTAAATCAGGTTTCCAATGCTTTGGGAATTGTAAATCCGATAGAAGAAATCATCGCTAAAACAAGAAAAAATTCAGAGGCTTATATTGTGATCGACGGGGCGCAGTCTGCTCCTCACTTTGAAATCGATGTACAGAAGATGGATTGTGATTTCTTCGTATTTTCAGGGCATAAGATGTATGCACCAATGGGAACCGGTATCCTTTACGGAAAACAGGAAATCCTGGAAGAGCTTCCGCCATTTCACGGAGGAGGGGAGATGATCGCAACATGCTCTTTCGATGGAACTACATATGCCGGGCTTCCTTTTAAGTATGAAGCAGGAACTCCAAATGTAGGAGGAAATATTGCGTTGGGCGCTGCTGTTGATTTTATTGAAAAAACAGGCAGGCAAAATATTCAGAATCATGAAAATGCTTTATTGGAATATGCCCAGAGAAAACTCCTGGAACTGGAAAATATAAAGATTTATGGAGAAAAAGCCAATAGAACAGGGGTGGTTTCCTTTAATCTGGAAGGCGTGGGAATATCTTCCGATGTAGGAATGATCCTGGATAAAATGGGGATTGCAGTAAGAACAGGACATCACTGTACACAGCCTATTATGAGCTTCTTCAATATAGCCGGAACCGTAAGGGCCAGTTTTGCTGTTTACAATACTTTTGAAGAAATTGATAAACTTGTGGAGGGCGTTAAGAAAGCTCAGAAAATGCTCAGTTAAAACTATAAAAGCCCTTTCAAACAACTGAAAGGGCTTTTTATTTTTATGAATAAATCTTAAATATTAGGTTTCCAGTCCACAACAGCTCTGATGAAAGCCTCTGCATTTTCTACAGGAATATTCGGTAAAATCCCGTGTCCGAGATTCGCAATATATCTGTCTTTTCCAAATCGGTTGATCATCTCAGTTACCATTTTCCTGATCGTTTCAGGTGTAGAATGTAATCTCGCAGGATCAAAATTTCCCTGAAGCGTCATCGTATGATTCGTTAGTGTTCTTGCAAATTCCGGAGTAATCGTCCAGTCAACGCCCAAAGCTGATGCTTTTGACATCGTCATATCCTCAAGGGCAAACCAGCATCCTTTTCCAAATACCACGACATGGGTAAGAGGGCTTAATGCTTCAACGATCTGATTGATATACTGCCATGAGAATTCCTGATAATCTGTAGGAGAAAGCATACCTCCCCATGAATCAAAAACCTGAACAGCAGAAACTCCTTTTTCAACTTTTCTTTTCAAATAGGCAATAGTAGTATCCGTGATCTTCTGAAGCAGTAAATGAGCCGCTTCCGGCTGCTGGAAACAGAATGATTTTGCAATGTCAAACGCCTTGCTTCCTTTTCCTTCCACACAGTAGCACAGGATTGTCCAGGGAGAGCCTGCAAAACCGATCAGCGGAATTTCATTATCCAACTTCTGAAGAGTCAGCTCAATCGCATCAAAAACATAACCCAATGTATCATTTACATCAGGGACTTCAATATTCTGAACCTGTTCCGCTGTTCTGATAGGATTATCCAGCCAGGGGCCAACTGATTCCTTCATTTTGAAATCAATTCCCATAGCCTGAGGAACCACCAGAATGTCAGAAAACAGGATCGCAGCATCCAACGGAAATCTTTTGATCGGCTGTATCGTGATCTCAGCAGCCAGCTCAGGAGTCTGACATCTTGTGAAGAAGTCATATTTATCCCGGAGAGCAATGAATTCCGGCAGATATCTTCCGGCCTGTCTCATCATCCATACCGGCGGTCTTTCTACAGTTTCTCCGCGGAGTGCTTTTAAATATAAGTCGTTTTTAATCATAATTTATTTAAACTAATACGGCCGTTGCCGGCACTCATTATTTTTACCAGCCAGGCGTGTGGCTGTTTAAAGTTCCTTTTTTATCAATTCAAAAATGGAAGCCAGATTGTTTTCTTCTGATGTGAAGATCTCTTCTGTAGTGTGCTTTCTAAGCTCACCTGAGGTAGTTTCCCCAATGGAAAAAATCTTCATTCCTTCTAAAGAGTTGAGTTTTGCAAAACTACGAACTCCGCTTGGACTAAAAAAAACTGCAGCATGATATTTTTCAGGTACGGAAGGGTAGATCTCTTCCGTTTTGTAAATCGTGACCTTTCTGTAGCTGATATTCTGCAAAGGAAGATCCTTATCCAGTACATCAATGGCAAGATTGCCGCAGAAGTGAAGGAATTGTTCGTGCTGGCAGTTTCCAATGATAAATCTTGAAAGGGTTTCGGCGTTTTTAAGAACTTTAAACGTTCCGAAGCCGTATTTCCTCAGTTCCCGCTTCGTTTTTTCTCCGACGCAGTATATTTTATTGTAGTTTTTTGCTGTAAAATCCTCGTTGGGCTTAAATTGATTGTTGAAAAATGAGCTTACCCCGTTCACACTTGTGAAGATCAGTGAGTAATTTTTTAAATCAAATGCAGCTGTTTTTATAGGTTCTGTCCTGATTACCTCAATACATTCAGCCAGGATATCCGATCCTAATTCGTTGGATAGTAATGTGGCATCTATGGTTTTGGTAAACAGAATTTTCATTAAGGCTTGTCTTTTAAATGTAAATCAGTTACTAGCAATCTTACTTTTTTCATAAAATCTTTCCCCGGATCATCTTTTATAGTGAAATAATTCGGATCCGTTTCTTTCCAAAGTTTAGAACCTCTGAACACACCATATTCTGAATGGCCTATAAGATATTCTATATTGTACTTTTTTGTTAAATATCTAATCAGCTGAGCATTGGCTGAAGCCTGCTTTTCCGTAAGAGGCTGGTTCCTGCTTCCTATGTTTTCAATACCGATTGCACAGTAATTAAGGCCAATGGTATGTCTTGCAAACATATTGGGCTCCATAAGCTGGTAGATGGTACCATCCCGGTCTACAATAAACTGTGAAGAGACATTTAAAGTGCTTTGTTTCTTTAAAACATTTCTGGCTGCTTCCAGATGAGTCTTATTGAAATATTTATAATTCGTTTCAACAGTTCCGCCTGCGGTATAATGCAGAACAATTATTTTAGGCGAAATCGTTGGTGAGTTTTGTACAATATTATGATGATCTTTAAGATACTCTAAACTTAAACGGACTCTCTCCTGAGAATAATCGATAGGCTTACTGACGATTTTAAGCTCGTTGGTTTGAGCTTTCGTACAACATGATAACAATACCAATAAAGCATAAATAAGATTTTTCATGAAGCAGTTTATTTTGGGTATTGATAATGTCCTGTGATGGTATATTTAAAGAGACAGTCTTCCAAAACCTGCCCCCCTCCTATGTTATGCACAATCAGGAATCTTTTTCCGTCGGCCGATTTTTTATTGACAACAATTCCGATGTGCGTCAGGTTTCTCGGTAAAATCCACGTTACAATATCTCCCGGAACATAAAGCGCAGGGTTGGTTTCAGTAGATTTTACTTTTCCAAATTTAGAAAAAAAGACGGCAAGATTGGGAACCCTTCTGTGATCAATATTCGTGTCAGGCTTTTTTAGCCCCCAGATTTTCGGATACTTTGAAAAGTTCTTTGCCATGTCCTCGTGTACTTCTTTTTGCAGATCAATACCAAGTTTTCTATAGGCTCTTATAATAACATCGGTGCATACTCCTTTGTCTGCAGGGACATCGCCGTTGGGATATTTGAGCACAAAATAGGTGGGATCGTATTTAACGGAGCTGTCTATTAGCGTCAAAGCAGAGTTGGACAATTGAAGCCCAAATTTATTCTGGGCATTTGAAACAAATACACAAAATAGGAATACGAATAAAAAAAAGGATTTTTTCATTGTTCTGCAGCTATGAAAATAAAGGTAAGGTTTACTTGAAAATTCTTAATACGAATTTTTAATTTCGGTCATCAGTTCTTTTCCGCCGTTTTCAAGAACGATCTTGGCGAACTTTTTCCCAAAATTTTCAGTGTCATTATATTCAAAGTTCTCATCAGTAGCAATACAGTTCTTGCCATCAAGAGAGCAAAGAGCAGCTTTGAAACGGATCTGGTTTTCGATCATTTCTGCAAAAGCTCCGATTGGGGCCGTGCAACCGCCTTCCAGGGTGCTCAGGAAATTTCTTTCGATCTCTACACAGATCTGGGTTTTCTTGTGGTTGATCTGGCTCAGGATTTCATTGATCTCTGTTTTATCAGAATGTCCGGCAACAGCAATGACTCCCTGTGAAGCAGCTGGGATCATTAAAGGTAGCATTTCATAATCAATATCCATTTTCATTCTCTTGATTCCTGCCAGGGACAGAATGGTAGCATCAAAATCTCCTTCTTCCAGTTTCTGAAGACGGGTCTGAATATTCCCGCGGATATCAGAAAACTCAGCATGAGGATAATTTTTTAACCAGAATGCTCTTCTTCTTAAGCTGCTTGTGGCTAGCTTCAGTTCATGGAATTCCTTATTTCGCGCAGATTCCTTTCTTATTAAGACATCCTGAGGGAAATCTCTTTCCAGGTAAGCAACGATCTCAATATTTTGAGGCAGTTGCGTAGGGACATCCTTTAAAGAGTGTACGGCAATATCAATTTCGTCATTCAATAGGGCAACATCAAGGTCTCTTGTGAAAACCCCGGTGATTCCTAAAGAATAAAGCGGTTGATTTAAGTTCTTGTCGCCGGAAGATATAATAGGAACAATTTCCGTTAAATAATTACGGTTCTGAAGGTTCCTGGCAACCTCTCTTGCCTGCCAAAGTGCAAGTGCGGAATTTCTTGTTCCGATTCTAATGCTTTTCATTGAATTCGTTGTTTGGTTGTTCAACTAATATTTCGTGCATTAATTTACTAATTTCTTCGGCTTTTAGAGGATTATCGATGATAAATTTTGCAAAACGGTTGGTGATTTTCTGGATCATTTTATCAGAAAGCTCCATGTCCGTGATGTTTATGTATTTATTCTTTTTATAAAAATTATGCATTTCATTGCGTTCCATATTCTTCAGAACGGCTTTGAAATGGTGAATATTGGGTGCCAGCTTTCTCTTTTTTTCCCATTCCAGAAACTCTTTCATCAGTTCTTTGATGATTTTTTCAGCTTTTGGAATCTCTTTTTCCCGCTGTTGAATCGTTTCCTGAATCTGTTTTGAAAGTTCATCTACATCAATCAGGGTTACATTTGCATTCTCAGTAACGTTTTTTTCAACGTTGTGAGGAATAGAGAGGTCGATCACCAGAGTTTCTTTTCCGTTCGGGAAATGAGATTTGTTGATGATAGGATGTTTGGCTCCTGTGGCAACAATAAGAATGTCAGTGTTTTTTAATTCCCTGTCAAAATCAGAATAATCAACATGAGGTATACTGTATTTCTGGGAAATTTTTTCAGCTTTCTCCTGGGTTCTGTTCGCAATTTTAATTTTTGGCTGGTAGACATGTTTAACCAGGTTTTCAACTGTATTCTGACCGATTTCACCCACACCCAAAAGAAGGATATTCTTTTCTGTAATTTTCTTCTGGCTGTTTAAAATATAATGAACAGCAGCATAAGACACAGAGGCGGCTCCGTTTGAAATTCCTGTCTCATTTTTAATTCTTTTCGAAATCTGGATCGCTGCATTGATTGCTCTTTCCAGGTATGGATTGGAATTCTGTCTTTCTTTTTTAAAACGGCTGTATGCTTTTTTGATTTGTCCGATGATCTCAAAATCTCCGATAATTTGACTTTCCAGCCCGGCTGCCACCCTGAAAAGATGGATAAGGGCCTCTTCTTTGGTGAGAATATTGGCAAACTGAAGAAAATCTGTAAGGTTTACCCCGATTGTTTTGCAGTATTCCTCTGCTACCAGGAGATAATTCGGGGAAGTGGTATAGATCTCGGTTCTGTTACATGTAGAAACTACAAATGCATCCCCCAAATCCATATTGTGGACCCTGGCGACAAAATTCTTGATGTTATCATCAAAAAATGCAAACTTTCCTCTCGTTTCCACATCAGCCTTTTCATAGCTAATGGAAAGTACAGCAAAATTTGATGTCTGATGAATATTGGAATACTGTAACATAAGCAGTCGCAAATTTACGGATTTTTTAATTAACCACCCTCTGATAATGTATATGATAATTATCGTGAAAAACTATGGTGACAGGGAAGGAGGGCAAAGGGCGAACAGGAAAAAAATTAGGTTCTGAAATGTCTCTGTAACGTAGAAAATATTTTATAATCAGCAATTTATCACTTTTTTGGAGTCGTCTTTTTGTTACTTTGAATGAAATGGCCCATCTCTCGACTTCGGTCTTTCAGCCTGTCAATTTTAGTTTAAATCAGGCTCCGTAAATGATTAAATCAAAAGTTAGTAAACAATTGTGAATTTTAATAAAATTTTAACCAAATTATATTCATGTTAAATTTCTTTAGTAGTGTTAAATTCATATCTTTGTAAACTTAAAATCAGAAGAAAAACATGAGTATATTCGATATGTTTACGCAGGAAATTGCGATAGACCTTGGTACTGCCAATACCCTTATCATCCATAATAATAAAATTGTTATAGATCAACCGTCAATTGTTGCAATTGAACGTTCTACGGGTAGACCGATTGCCGTAGGTGAGCAGGCTAAGCATATGCAGGGTAAAACTCATGAGGATATCAAGACGATCCGTCCATTGAAAGATGGTGTTATTGCAGATTTCCATGCTTCTGAACACATGATTAAGGAATTTATTAAAAAGATTCCCGGAATTAAAGGCAGATTTATTCAGCCGGCACTAAGAATCGTTATCTGTATCCCTTCCGGTATTACTGAAGTTGAAAAGAGAGCGGTAAGAGATTCTGCCCAAAAAGTGAATGCAAAAGAAGTAAGACTGATCTACGAACCAATGGCTGCGGCAATAGGAGTTGGAATTGATGTACAGAAGCCAGAAGGAAATATGATCATTGATATAGGAGGCGGTACTACAGAAATTGCAGTTGTAGCTTTAGGAGGTATCGTGTGTGATAAATCTGTAAAAATTGCAGGTGACGTATTTACAAATGATATTGCTTACTATCTTAGAACCCATCATAACCTTTACATCGGAGAAAGAACAGCTGAAAGAATCAAAATTGAAGTAGGTTCTGCAGTGGAAGATCTTGATGTGGATATTGAAGATATCCCGGTACAGGGTAGAGACCTTATTACAGGGAAGCCAAAAGAGATCATGGTAGGATATAAGGAAATTGCACGTGCATTGGATAAATCTATCATCAGAATTGAAGATGCTGTAATGGAAACGCTTTCTCTTACTCCGCCGGAATTGGCTGCTGATATCTATAAAACAGGTATCTATCTAGCCGGAGGAGGTGCTTTATTGAGAGGTCTTGCGGACAGATTGCACAAGAAGACCGGTCTTCCTGTATTTGTTGCAGAAGATCCGTTGAGGGCTGTAGTTCGCGGAACCGGTATTGCCCTTAAGAATATGGATAAATTCAATTTCTTAATTAAATAATTTTAACCTTTTACGACTATATATCTGAATGGGATTTTTGCTGAGACTATTTTCGAAGAACGCCCTTTTTGTCTTCTTTATATTCCTGCAGATTGTTGCTCTGGTTCTGATATTCTCTAAAAATGCCATGCAGAAATCATGGGTAGCTGGCCAGTCGGCTGCGCTGAATTCATGGATTTCAGGGTATATTGATGAAGGAGTTTCATATCTAAAGCTGAAACAGATCAATGAAGGTCTTGTCGCCCAGAACAAAGCTCTGATGACTCAGCTTTATGGTAAAGAAGGCGCAAAAAATCCTGTATTCAGAAAAGTGCACGATACATTAGGGGGCGGCCAGATCTATACTTTTGTAGATGGCGAGATCGTCTTTAACAGTATCAACAGAAGAAATAATTATTTTACAATTAACCGGGGCCGAAGAGATGGTGTCTTTCCTCAAATGGGCGTTATGGCTCCTAGAGGGATTGCCGGAATTGTCATCAACTCTACAGACAGCTATGCTTTGGTTCAGTCTGTTCTGAGTGTTAACAGGATCAGAATCAACGCTTCGTTGAAAAATTCAGGATATTTCGGAACTTTAACGTGGAATGGCGATAATTCCAGGGTGATGCATCTTGCAGACATTCCTAAATATGTTGCTTTAAAAGTTGGCGATACCGTTGTTACAGACGGAAAATCAGCTATTTTTCCTAAAGGAGTAATGATTGGTACCATTGCAGGATATTCTGTAGACAATAAAACAGGTTTCTGGGATATCTCAGTAGAACTAAGTGAAAAAATGGGTGCTTTAAGCAAAGTATTTGTTGTGAAGAACCTTAAAAAAGCTGAGGTACAGAAAATTCAGGATACATTACAGGCCGTAATAAAAAAAGAAAATGATTAGCAGGACTCTATTTACCGATATATTGATCATGATCTTCCTGGTTGCGTTACAGATTTTTGTACTGAACAGGATCACGATTTTTGGAAAGTACACACCGGTTCTTTATCCAGTGTTCGTCATGTTTTATCCTTTTTTCAGAAATAAATATCAGTTTTTAGCTTTAAGCTTTTTAATAGGACTTTCTGTAGACGCGTTTCTCTACTCGTGGGGAATCAATGCTTTTGCGACAACGCTGATCGCTTATTTCAGAACATTGATCTTCAGAACTTCCACAGATACTTCCACAGATTTCTTCTCTTTTCAATCCCTTCAATGGGGCCAGTTTTTGCTGTTTCTGTTTTCAAGTATCTTTCTGCATCAGCTTTTAGTGCAGTATATAGAATTTTTTAAATTTAGCCGTTTTTTTGAAATATTACTTAATGTAGTGATCACAAGTATAATTTCCTTTATATTTATAGTGGTTTATGCATTAATATTTAAAATCAAACAAAAAGTTTGAACACACGTTATTTAAAAATCTTTTCTGCTCTTGTAGTTATCGCCCTTATTTTTGTGGCGAGGCTTGCTTATTTGCAGCTGTTTACAGACCGCTATGCCTTAAATGCAGCCAATACATCTATTAAAATTGAATACGTTATCCCGCAGAGAGGTGTTGTTTTTGACAGAAACGGAAAAATCCTTGTAGGAAACCAGCCTGCCTACGAAATTTCCTTTACACAAGCCTTAATGAAACCGGATTTTGACACCCTTGGGTTCTGTAACCTGATGCAGATCAGTAAAGCGGATTTTATTAAAAGAATCAATATTATTAAAAAAGAGAAATATTATTCAAAGCTGACTCCTATGACCTTTCTGAAGGACCTCAGCAGGGAAGATATTGCCAGAGTACAGGAAATTATTTTCAAATATCCGGCTTTCAGTATTGTTTCAAGACCTCAGCGTCAGTACGAAGTGGCCACTTCCGGAAACCTTTTAGGATATACCAGTGAAGTGAACGAAAGAGAAATTAAAAAAGATTCCACATATTATCTTCCCGGTGATTTTATCGGAAAAACAGGAGTTGAGAAATCTTATGAGAAAGATCTTCGAGGGATAAAAGGGATGAAATATATTCAGAAGGATATTAAACTCCGGAATATTGGATCATATAAAAACGGGGCGCTGGACAAAGATGTGGTTACCGGAAAAGATATTACCTTAACCATTGACTACGACCTGCAAAGAATAGCTGAAGAAATGCTGGTTGGAAAACATGGGGCAATTGTAGCAATTGACCCGAATAATGGCGAGATTCTAACCATGGCGACCGGCCCGGATATTGACCCGAATTTATTTACAGGACCTTATAAATCAAAAAATCTTTACGCATTATCAAAAGATACTTTATACGAAAACAAGCCAACATTTGACAGATCTGTTCAGGCGGCCTATCCTCCGGGTTCCACCTTTAAGCTGCTAACTGCCCTGGCGGGAATGCAAATGGGAGTAATGGACGAAAATACGGTTTTCCCTTGCGGAGGCGGCTTTTATTATAAAGGTTTGAGAATTAAAGGACACGGTGGAGCTGATCCACTTATTCCTTCTATCCAGGTTTCCAGTAACTGCTATTTCTCCCATGCGTTTATTGCTATCATGAATAAATATCCGGGCGATCCTTCCAAGGGGGTTGATGAATGGAAAAAAATCATGAGCAGCTTTGGGGTAGGAGAATACCTGAACAATGACATTGCCGTAGGTTCTCCGGGAAGAATCCCTTCCGGTAAATTTTACGAAAAAAGAAGCGGAAAGAAAAACTGGAGCCCTGACTATACCATGAACGGTTCCATTTTTAATGGAATGGGACAGGGGGATGTTTTGGTAACCCCTCTTCAATTGGCGAATTATGTTGCTGCCATTGCCAATAAAGGTTGGTTTTACACGCCACATATCGTTAAATCTATTGATGGTAAGCCGAATCCTGATCCAAGATTCAAAACAAAACATAAAACCCTTGTAGATCCCAAGCATTTCGAGCCTGTACTGAAAGGAATGGAGGCCGTAGTATTGAGAGGTACTGCAAGAAGCTTGAAGTCCAATGATTTTACCCAGCTTGCAAAAACGGGTACTGCACAGGTTCCTCAGGGTAAGGACAACTCTATTTTTGTATTGATTGCTCCTGCAGACAAACCTAGAATTGTAGTAGCGGCAGTAATGGAGCATGCCGGGTTTGGTGCAACGTGGGCAGGTCCTGCCTGTACCGTGATCGCTGAAAAATACATAACCGGAGATCTTAAGAGAGAACACCTTTACAAGAAAATGACCAGCGCCAGCTTTATGCCTGAGTATAAAAGACAGTGGGTTGCAGATCTGAAACGTAAAGGATTATACAAAGATCCTAAAGCAGATTCTGTTAAGCTGAAAAGGCAACAGGACAGCCTGAATTTTATCAAAGAGCAGAAAGCAAAACTGAAGAAGAAAATAGAAGAAGAAACAAAGAACAATCCTAAAAACGTAAAGCGATGAAGTGGGCAGAAGGAATAGATAAACTAGGTCTCGGGCTGTATTTCCTGCTTTGCATTTTTGCGATTGCAAACATATACAGTGTTGACCAGAAATTAGGGGAAAAACAGCTGATCTTCTTCTGTATATCCTTATTTGTAGGGCTTATTATATTCGTAGGAAGAAGCAAGTTCTTTGAGAATATGTCTGCCATTATTTACATTGGTGGTGTTTTACTTCTCATTGGGCTTTTCCCGTTTGGAAAAGAGATCCTTGGTCAGAAAAACTGGTATAAATTTGGAAGCTTTACCATGCAGCCGGTGGAATTTGCAAAAATAGGGACAGCTCTAATGCTTGCGAACTATGTCTCCGGACCGGATTTCAATTTGAAAGTTAAAAAATCGCTTTGGACGGTTTTGTCTATTATCGGGATTCCGGCAGTAGTCGTTCTGGCGATTCCGGACGTGGGCTCCATGCTTGTGTTCATTGCTTTCTTTATTGCCTTATACCGGGAAGGTCTGAGTGGTCTTCTATTTGGTGTAGGATTTGTTTTCGCCGGAGTCTTTTTGGTCTCTCTTGCCATACCTCCTGTTTATATAGCATTGACGGTAGTTGTAATTGCCGGGATTTTAATTGCGATGAATTATCACAGAATGTCCTGGGATGTGATTTCCATTTCAGGAATTGCGGGCTCAATCCTGTTGTTGTGCGGACTGGCATTCGGGTCACCCTATATTCTGGAAAAACTCCCAAAGCACCAGAGAGAAAGAATTGAGGTGCTTTACAAAGGAGAAAAAGCATTCCGAGATACTTCCGGATACAATTTATTATATTCAAAAACAGCTATAGGATCCGGTGGGCTTTTAGGAAAAGGATACCGCGAAGGATCAGTAACACAGGGAAAATTTGTTCCTGAGCAGGAAACTGATTATATTTTCTGCACAGTAGGCGAAGAATGGGGGTTTGTAGGAAGTGCGGTATTGGTTTTATGCTATATGATCTACATCGGGCGGATCTATTATCTTGCAGAACGTCAGAAATCTACCTTTAACCGGGTGTTCGGATATTGCTTTGCTTCCATCCTGATGATGCACTTTACGATCAATTTAGGGATGGTAATGGGGCTTTTCCCGACCGTAGGTATTCCGCTTCCTTACTTCAGCTATGGAGGAAGCTCATTGCTTGCCTTTTCTATGATGACTTTTATCTTCTTTAAACTGAATTATTCAGATAAGAACAGTCTGGTATAAGTTATAGAACGATATCTTAAATAACAGGACAAAACCTTAGCATAAAGACAGACCTGATGCAAGCATATATTCTGGATCAAAATTATCAAAGCATAAATTTTAATGAACAGCCTTTGGAAAAAGGTGAATACGAAAACTGTACCTTCAGGAACTGCAGCTTTGAATATGCAGATCTTTCCGGCTTCAGCTTTGCAGACTGTGAATTTACCGGATGTAATTTAAGCATGGCAAAACTGGTGAAAACTTCTTTTCGGGACACTGCTTTCAAAGAATGTAAAATGTTAGGGCTGCAGTTTAATGATTGCAACGATTTCGGACTTTCATTTACATTTGATGAATGCTTACTGAATAATGCTGTATTCTACAAAACCTCAATTAAAAAAACGGTATTTAAAAATTCCAGGTTAATTGAAACCGATTTTGCTGAATGTGACGTGTCCAATTCAGTATTTAAAAACTGTGACCTGTCCGGAGCCATTTTCGACAATACCAACCTTGAAAAAGCAGATTTCAGGACTTCCTTCAATTATTCCATAGATCCTACCTTAAATCGGCTGAAAAAGGCTAAATTTTCACTTTCGGAAGTTCACGGACTCTTATACAAACTGGATATTGAAATAGAAAGAGATTAAACGGAGAAAGAAAAATAAGAATAAACCTCATATTTAATTATAAAACCTATCATTCTCTTTCTGTCTTCCATCATTCCCCTTCTTCGAAGGGGTGGATTTTTGCAGAGCAAAAAGACGGGGTAGTTAAAACATGTTGGTTTCAAGAACCTCAGCCAACAATCAGTAAAATATTAATGAAACAAATAAAAAAGCCATCAGATTCTGATGGCTTCATTATTTAAATCAATTATTTAAAATTAAAAACTTGTCGCTGCGGATGGAGTAGAAGATGCCAAATTGTTATAAGCTTCTCCGTTCTCGTTGATCACTCTTTTGGCAAACCTGAATTTCGGTCCCCAGTAAGAATCATTCAGCGATGAGATCATTACCCCTTTAGAAGTGGCTGCGTGGATGAATTTGATTTCACCTTCTTCAGTTACACTTTCTACGATACCTACGTGAGAGATTCTTCTTCCGTGTGAAAAGAAGATCAGGTCTCCTTTCTGAAGCTCACTTTTATCAATACTTTCTCCCTCCTGAGCCTGAGAAGCCGCTACTCTTGGTAAGCTAAGCCCTGCTGCTGCTCCGAATACAGAAAGAACGAAAGCTGAACAATCAATACCTCTTCTGGTCATTCCTCCGTATCTGTATGGAGTTCCAAGGTATGTTTCAGCTTCTGTAAGGATATTGTCGATGGTTTTATTGTATTTGACTGCTTTTGCAATCTCAGAATTCTTAATAGCTTTTTTCGCATTTGCGATAGATGCCGCCTTTTCCGCCAGGAAGGAATCAATAAGTCTTTGCTTATCCTGCTCCATTTTCTTGTTATCAATAGAAGCTAGTTTGGCATCTGTTTTGTATTCTTTAGCGTAAGTTGCTGGTTGTGAAACTACATAATTTGTAGCGCAAGATTGAACAGAAACTGTAGACACTAAAGCAACTAAATAAAACAAAACTCTTTTCTTCATATATATTTGATTATCCGTGTTAAAAGGAATATTTATTTTCACAAAGCATTACAAAAGTAGAGATTCCGAGCAAAAGACCCCTGATATGATTATTGTCAGGTTCTTTATTTAACACATTTTAACATATTATTTAAGTATGTTAAAGAAAAACAAACCGCAACCGCCTATTTTTCGTGAGTCTGCGGTTTTTTTTATTAAGATTCTTTAACATAATAAATAGCTTTTCCTTTATTAATCGGAGATTGGGATTTAAAACTCTACTTTTCACTCCTGTTAATAAAACAAAAAAACTCCCCGGAAAACCGGGGAATTTAACTAATATGGAACTTTACAGATGTTATTTTGTGAATAACATTTCTCTATATTTAGTCATTGGCCAAAGTTCATCATCCACCATCATTTCAAGATCATCAGAAGCCTCTCTGATCACATCGAATAATGGGATTACTTTGCTGCAGTATGTTTCTGCCTGCTTCTGACTATTTGATACAGCTTTCGCTGCTTCTCTTGCTTTAATAAGATCTTCAACGCCCAATTTGATCTTGGAAACATTTTCAGAGATATTGGTAATTAAGCTCATTTGCTCTTTTGCCAATGTTTTGAATTCTTTATCTCCGAATATTTCTTTAAGACCTTTTACGTTCTCGATCAGTCTGTTCTGATAATTTAAAGCTGAAGGAATGATGTGATTTCTTGCGATATCACTTAAAACTCTTGCTTCAATATCAATGACAGTAGAATATTTTTCTAATTTAATTTCGTTTCTTGCCTCAACCTCTCTGTGAGTGAATACTCCGATCTCTTCATAAAGGGCAACGAATTTTTTATCCATTTCCTGCTTAAGCGCTTCAGGAGTAGTTTTTAAGTTATTTAAACCTCTCTTTTTAGCTTCTTTCGCCCAGTCGTCAGAATATCCGTCACCTTCAAACATAATGCTCTTACACTGCTTGATGTATTCTCTTAATACATTAAAGATGGCTTCGTCTTTCTTCAGTCCGGTTTCGATAAGGGCATCAACTTCTTTTTTGAAATCGATAAGTTGTTTAGCAGCAATGGTATTCATTACCGTCATAGACTCTGCACAGTTCGCAGAAGATCCTACCGCTCTGATTTCGAATTTATTTCCTGTAAATGCAAATGGAGAAGTTCTGTTTCTGTCCGTGTTATCTAAAAGAATTTCAGGAATTTTTCCAACGACATTCAGTTTAAGGTCTGTTTTTTCGTCCGGAGAAAGCTTTCCTTCCGTTACTTTTTCAAGCTCTTCCAATACTCTGAACAATTGGCTTCCGATGAATACGGAAATAATTGCCGGTGGAGCTTCGTTAGCACCTAATCTGTGGTCGTTACTTGCAGATGCGATACTTGCTCTCAAAAGGTCAGCATATTCATATACCGCTTTAATCGTGTTTACGAAGAATGTTAAGAACTGTAAGTTTTTCTTAGGGTTTTTTCCCGGGCTTAACAGGTTTTCGCCTGTATCAGTTGCTAAAGACCAGTTGTTGTGCTTTCCGCTTCCGTTTACTCCTGCAAATGGTTTTTCATGGAATAAGATATGGAAATGGTGTTTGTGAGCAATTCTTGCCATGATATCCATCAACAGAGAGTTGTGGTCTACGGCAACGTTTACTTCTTCAAACATTGGCGCAAGTTCAAACTGGTTAGGAGCAACCTCGTTATGTCTTGTTGTTACAGGGATTCCCAGTTTCATACATTCGATCTCCAGCTCTTTCATGAAGTTCATTACCCTTGTAGGGATGGAACCGAAATAGTGGTCGTCCAATTGCTGCCCTTTAGCAGGAGAGTGTCCTAATAAAGTTTTACCTGTTAAAACAAGGTCCGGACGGGATTGGTATAATGCGGAATCAACTAAGAAATATTCCTGCTCCCACCCTAAAGTAGGAGTTACTTTTGTTACGTTTTTATCAAAATACTGCATTACGTTGGTTGCGGCCTCATCTACAGCATTCAAAGCTCTTAAAAGAGGTGCTTTATAATCTAAAGTTTCTCCTGTATAAGAAATGAAGATAGAAGGAATACATAAAGTAGTTCCCATGATGAATGCAGGAGAAGTAGGATCCCATGCTGTATAACCTCTTGCTTCGAAAGTATTTCTGATCCCTCCGTTCGGAAAAGAAGAAGCATCCGGCTCCTGCTGTATCAATAAGTTTCCGCTGAATCTTTCGATAGCTCTTCCTCCTTCAATTGGAGTGAAAAAAGAATCGTGCTTTTCTGCAGTAGTTCCTGTCAAAGGCTGAAACCAGTGGGTGTAGTGAGTGGCTCCTTTGCTCATTGCCCAGTCTTTCATAGCTACGGCTACCTGGTCTGCAATGTGTCTCTGGATCTTTGTTCCTTTTTTAATAGCATCCATAATAGACTGGAATGCTTCTTTGGTCAAATATTCTCTCATGGTTTCTTCTGAGAAAACATTCTGGCAGAATAATTCTGACAATTTTCCGGGAACCTCAACAGAATTATCTCTTCTGAAGTCCTTAAATGGTAAAGTTTCTAACGCTTTGAATCTTAAAGTTGACATATTAAGGTTGTATTTTGTGGGGCAAATTTACAAAAAAAATGAATTGAAAATATTTTACCCCTGTATTTTTTAGGGGTATTTATAAAATTCATTAAAATCAAACGATGGTTTAACTATTTTTAATAGGGGTGATTGGCTGGTGAAAGGAATATTTAGCCCTGTAATAAGCATCATAATACATTTTATGACACACTTTTTACAGTTTTAAAGATACAAATTTAAACTGCTTGTTAAAAGATACTTAAAATAAGTTGAGCGAAGATTTTGTATATTTGTGTGAAATTTATTTTATGACAAATTCTAGAGCTAGAGAAACAACGGAAGCAATTGAAAGATTGTATATTTCTATGAGACACCTCTTTTACAGAGGTTTTTTTAAACCTGCCGGTGTTTCTGGAGAAAGTATCAGAAGTTTGTTAAAGACTATCAATCCAGAGATATATGGTACCATGAATATTCCTAACAAAATGGAATTGGATGGTTTGATGTACGTTTTAGACAGACTTCCGGAGGGAATTGAAGAATGTGCTTTTATTCATCTTACATCAGATGAAGGTTTTGATAAAGGAAGTTTCGAACCAATTGTACCTAAAAAAAGAAGAAGAAACTGTTACAGGATAGATGAGCACCAGATGAATATTGAAGTTCTTTTGGGGCGTTCTGAGATTTACGATATTCTTACCCACTTAACATTCTTATTTATAGAAGCGGATAAAGTGAGAAATCTGGCTTTCATTCAGGATGAAAACTGGAAACCGACACGTGCTTTTAAAATTATCGAAGAAGTAGTAAAAGGCGAAAAGAAATTCAGTAGAAAAGAAAAAGAGGTTGCTCTTATTCATCTGTCTTCATTAATAGGAAGAACTTTTGAAGAAACGCTGAATGCTTACAATGCTTTTGGGGATGATGAGAATCCAGACCGTTTATTCAAAATCATCTACAACTTAGGAAAAGTAAGCCTGGAAGATGCAAAACAGACGAGAGAAAGAGAGATTCATTTCAGTGCCATATTAAAGGAAAGAGTGGGGCATCACTATTTTGGTGAAAAATGGGCCAACAAAGTGAAAGAAGTTTTGTTTGAAAACAATCTTCATATGCGTCCGCTTCACATTATTTCAGCCAATATGCACTCGGTAAAAAATATGCTGTACGGAAATGATGCCTTAAAGAAAAAAGACAACAAAGAAGTAGACTATAAACTTTACGGAGAGATTTCTGATAAAAAAGAACTTCGCGACAAAGTTTCCAAATATGCTTTGGAAGAAGGATTGATTTATATTAATGATAAGAGCGGAAGTAATATAGATGTTCAGATCATTGATTTAAGCAAGACAGATCTTAAAAACACTCCGTTCAGTGGTATAAAATATGGCGGAGATGATGTGATCATGGTTTTCGACTATGCTTTCGGTGAACAGGCCTTTGAGGTAATGGACGAATTATTGAGACCTTTCGAGCACAAAGGAGAAGTGTATATGATGAAAGTGAAATCTGTTTCCATTATGGGTAAAGCAGGTATTCTTGCCGGAGGAAAAGGGGACATCATGATTCCTACTTCCCACATCTTTGAAGGAACGGCAGATAACTATCCTTTTGAAAATGCTTTAAAACTAGATGATTTTAAAGATGATGAACTGAAAGCGTTTGAAGGACCGATGATTACCGTTTTAGGAACCTCACTTCAGAACAGGGATATTCTTTCTTATTTTATGAACACTTCATGGAAGGCGATCGGTCTTGAAATGGAAGGTGCACATTATCAGAAAGCCATTCAGGTAGCTTCTAAGATCAGGCATCATATTGTCCCGGATCTGTTCGTATGTTATGCGTACTATGCATCGGATAATCCTTTGGAAACCGGAAGCACACTTTCTTCAGGAGGCTTAGGCCTTACAGGGGTAAAGCCTACCTATCTGATCACTTTAAGAATCCTTGAAAAGATCTTACAAAGCGGAAAAAAAGAAATTCCTGCTAAAAAATAATTT
Organism: Chryseobacterium lathyri; assembly: GCF_030812195.1. Lineage (GTDB taxonomy): Bacteria > Bacteroidota > Bacteroidia > Flavobacteriales > Weeksellaceae > Chryseobacterium > Chryseobacterium lathyri_A. The sequence continues at coordinate 483,997 of NZ_JAUSSF010000002.1, read as the reverse complement.
GATTTTAAATCATATTGAAGCCTCAGATGTTTTGCATTTGAGGTTTTTTGTTTTTGAAACACAAATGACAAAAATGTTTTTCACTGATGAAACGAATGAAAGGTTTAAAACCTTAACAAGGCTCATAGGAGGTATATGTATAATCATCCTGGAAAATTCAAAAAATCTACCAGAGGTAAAAAAAATAAAATAATTATCTTTAGAAATAACAAAATTTTAAATAATGAGTTCAGCTTCACAATTAGCCAAAAGGTTCAGGGAAGTCTTGCTTGACGGGCTTTGGATCGCCAATACCAATTTTAAAGATCAGCTTAAGGACGTTACCTGGAAACAGGCGGTCACAAAAATAGGATCTTTAAACACAATCGCTATGCTTGCTTTTCATATCCATTATTATATAGCCGGAATTGTGAATGTGCTGGAAGGTGGTGAACTCGAAATAAAAGACAAATTCAGCTTTGATCTTCCGCCCATTGAGTCTGAGGAACAGTGGAGAGATTTATTAAACAGGCTATGGACAGATTCAGAAAAGTTTGCATTATTGATTGAGCAAATCCCTGACAACAAGCTGGATGAAGTTTTCGTAGATGAAAAATACGGAACCTACAGGAGAAATATAGATGGGATGATAGAGCATGCTTACTATCATTTGGGGCAGATCACTTTAATTAGGAAGATGCTGACCCATTCATAATATTGATTTTATCTTGAAGCACAAATGCCGCTAATTCATGAATGTTAGTGTTTAAAATTGTGTTTTATTTGTGCCATTTGTGGTTAAAAAAAATTTGCATCATCTATAAGATATGCGCAGGCAAACTTAACCATCAGAATAAAAAAACATCTAAATCCATAGCAGATCAAAAAGCCCTAAAACAGCTCTATATTTGAAGGGTTTACATAAATTACTTACCTTTAAAAAAAAATAAATTTTAAATGAGAAAATCGGCTGCAATCCTTTTTGCGTTTATCATTTCACAATTTCAGGCTCAGCAGGGAGCTTATTATCAGCAGGCTGCGAAGTATAAGATGGAGATTGACGTTAATGCTGAAAAATTTACTTACCAGGGAAACCAGACGTTAGAATACACCAATAACTCACCGGATGAGCTGAATGTAGTGTATTTTCATCTGTACTGGAATGCTTTTAAGCCTAATTCAATGATGGACCAAAGAGTTGCGGGCCAGGGTAAAAATGGAGACTCAAGATTGCAAAAGGATGGTATTTCAAGGCTGGCTTCTATTCCGAAAGATCAGGAAGGTGCCCAGAATATCCATTGGATCAAACAAAACGGAAAAGAGGTGAAATTTGAAATCCAGGAAACCATTATGAAGGTATATCTGGCGGAACCTATTCAACCTAATTCTAAGACAACCTTTACCATGAACTGGGACGCTGTAATTCCTCAGCAGATCAGAAGAAGCGGAAGAAACAACAGGGAAGGAGTTGATATGACGATGACCCAATGGTATCCTAAAATTGCAGAATACGATTATGATGGCTGGGCAACCTTTGACTATATCGGAAGAGAGTTTCATGCACCATTCTCAGATTTTGACGTAACCATCAAGATCAACAAAGATTATGTAGTTGGAGCAGGAGGGATTCTTGAGAACCCGGCAGAAGTTAAAGGCTATGACACCAATGCAAAAATCAAAGCCGAAAAAGATAAAAAAGCAACATGGAGATGGACTGCAAAAAATATGCTGGATTTTGCATGGAGTGCAGACAGAGATTATGTTGTAAAGAGTTTTGACGTTCCGGAAGGGCCAAAAGTGTTTTTAGTGTATCAGCAGAATGAGAGAACAAAAGTGTGGGAAGAAGCCCAGCCTTATGTGACCAAATATTTCCAGCTGATGAACAGCCATTTCGGAAAGTATGTATATCCAACCTATGCATTTATCCAGGGCGGAGATGGTGGTATGGAATACGGGATGTGTACCATGATTCTAGGTGAAGCCAAAGATATTAAAGGTTTAATGGGATTGATGGCTCATGAAGGTGCGCACTCATGGTATCAACAGATGCTGGCCACTAATGAATCCGTACGTCCGTGGATGGATGAAGGATTTACCAGCTATGCAGAAGGCTACGTCATGTATCAGCTGTTTCCGGAAGAACTGCCGAATCCTTTTGCCAATACTGTCAATGCATACAGAAATTTCATTAAAAAAGGAATTGAAGAACCCGCTGTATGGCTGGGAGATCACCATGATAATGGAACTTCTTACACGTATGCTTCCTATGTGAAAGGGGAATTATACCTTGTACAGCTAGGTTACATCATGGGTGAGCAAAAGCTTGCAGAAACTTTAAAACAATATTATGACCAATGGCACATGAAACACCCATCTGATAGGGATTTTCTGCATATTGCACAGAAAGTTTCAGGGATGGATCTGAAATGGTTCCACAATTATTGGATCAATACCACAAAAACCATTGATTACGGAATTAAAGATGTGAAGTACGATGCAAAATCTACCACCATTACTTTAGTGAATAATGGACAGGTTCCGATGCCGGTTGATTTCAATGTAGTGACGGTGGATAAAAAGATCGTTACCTATCAGATCCCTTTAAATATGACACATACATGGAAGGAGAAAGATATTTACGGCGACTTTAAAACCATGCCTTACTGGCCCTGGACTCAGAAAGAATATACGCTGACAATTCCCTATCCGAAAGCCCAATTATCTGTCCTAGGAATAGATTTAAGCCAGAGAATAGCAGACGTAAATATGAATGATAATATTGTAGAAGTAAAACAGTAAATCATGTAATATAAAAGATAATCCCACAGAAAATTCTGTGGGATTTTTTTTGCATGAAAAATTTTTAAGCGTTCTTAGCATCCTGGATTTTAGTACAAATCTTGAAAATTGACCATTTACTTGCGAAGCAAAAATTCACGGTTCACAATTACATAACTATGGAAGCCAATATTGTGAGGTTAGATGTCTGAAATCTATCATTCCGTTATTTTATCCTAAATTGCAGGACCATCCAGTGATTAGGATGATTTTTCACAAGATCATTTCTTAAAACCTCATCTTTCGTATTAAGATAGCTGTATACTTTTAAAGGAACTGAATCAGGGTATTCTTTTAATCCCTGGTCTACAGCAGCTTTGGCGTCTTCCTTCTTTCCTGCCCCGTCCAGTGCCTCAGCCTTATAGATATAGATAATTACAGGCACTTTTCCATAGATATCTTTGGTTTCATTTTCCAATAGTTTCATGGCTTCGGTCTGAAATTCAGTGTCAGGTGTTTTTCCAGCCATAGAAGTCCGGCTGAGATGCTGCTGATACATCAGGAACAGCAACAGGATGTGAAGGTTTTTCGTGTCGGGATTGGAAGCTAGTTTCTCAATTCTTTGAACCGTTTCCGGTGTCATTTCATCATTTTCTGCCTGCAGGCTTTTAGTATAAAATTCATCCAGAATATCATAAACAGCTTGGTCGTTGCGGTCGATCTTTGATTCCTGCTTTATTTTCAGGAATATATCTTTTACCTGGTTTCCGTTTTGGGCAAACGTATTCAGGCCAATACAAAAGAATATGGTTAGGATCAGTTTCTTCATGGAATCAGGATAAAAATATTTTCAGTCTTAAAGGTAATTAAATGTTTTCAATCTTCTAAATCTCAGGCTCAGGTTTTCCTTATTATGCATGTCAGAAATCTACTTGTTTGTCTTTGTGATAAAAACGCAATTGTCTTTAGGCATTTTCTCAGATTAAATAATATAGATATTGCTTATTTTTGAGGATAAAGGCTTATTTTTACAACCGTTTTTTAACCCAGACTAGCTTAAAAAATAAATGAATTCAATCGTAATCAACGTAGGGAACAGCAACATCAGATTCGGACTTTTCAATGGAGACAACTGTGATATTTCATGGGTGATCAACACTAAGCCGTACAGAACGGTAGATGAGCTGTATGTACAGATCCTCATGCTTTATCAGACCTATAAAGTAGAGCCAGAAGATATCAGTAAAGTCATCATAGGGTCCGTAGTACCACAGCTTACCAAAGTGATGAGTTCGGCGATTAAAAAGATCCATGGTCTTCAACCTGTGATTGTAGACAGGTCTACCCCTTCTGGAGTTCAGGCAAAATCCAAACAGATGGGAACCGATATTTATGCCAATCTTGTGGCCGCCCATAATCTTTACCCAAACCGGAAGAAGATCATCATTGATTTTGGAACGGCTCTTACAGCAAGCTGTGTAACGGAAACCGGAGAGACACTGGGAGTGATTATTGCTCCCGGAATTGTAACCTCTTTAAATTCATTGATCAGCCAAACCGCCCAGCTTCCTGATATTGAGCTGAAAAAACCTAAATCAGTATTGGGTCTGGATACGGTAACCTGTATGCAAAGCGGTATGGTATATGGGTTTCTGGGAATGGTAGAAGGTTTTATAGATCGCATCAATGATGAGGTGAATGATGACTGTTTTGTGGTGGCAACAGGTGGTGTTTCCCATGTTTATAAACCTCTGACGGAAAAAATTCATGTAATGGACAGGCTCCATACCCTGAAAGGACTTTATTTTTTAGGAAAAGATTTATAGAGATAAAAGATTTAATAAGTTAAAACTATGGTATGAGAAAATTAAAAGAATTTCCCAGAATAGAAACAGAAAGGCTGATTCTTTCACAGCTGGAAGAAGAAGATATTCCTTTCGTGACTGAATATTTACAGGATAAAATTTTCTCAGATCTTACCTCCAATATTCCTTATCCTTATACCGAAGAGCATGCCGGTCTTTGGGTGAAAATGTCCCGAGAATCCTTTGAAAACAATACAGGATATACTTTTGCTGTCCGAAATAAAGAGGAACAGATTATAGGAGCTATTGGTCTTCATGACAGAGATGATGACAAAGCTGAGCTTGGCTACTGGATGGGAAGGCCTTTCTGGAACCAAGGCTACGTTACGGAAGCTGCTATAGCTTTAATTGATTTTGGGTTTAAGGTACTTCAGTTCAATAAAATCTATGCTACTTATTTTCTACATAATCCTGCATCCGGAAGAATCATGGAAAAAATAGGGATGGAAAAAGAAGCTCTGTTAAAGCAGCATCTCAAAAAAGAGGGTGAATATTTTGATGTGATGATGTATTCTGCTTTAAAAAACAAGTAATGATTTGACCTTTTGTGGAATTGTATTAGAATTCTAAAATACTTCCGCAAATAACCTGTTCTCTCTTTACTGTAAGCATCTGCCTATCTTTTGTTTTTAAAAAATTCTTTAACGATAGTTGAACATTCATTTTCCATTACTCCGGTTACCATTTCTGTTTTTGGATGCAAAGAAAGATGTTTGTTGATAAATCCCCTCTGCTCATCTCTGGCTCCAATTACGACTTTAGAGATCTGTGACCAGGCTAAGGCTCCGGAACACATGACACACGGTTCCAAAGTTACATAAAGCGTACAGTTGATCAGATATTTGCCTCCAAGGAAATTAGCGGCGGAAGTGATGGCCTGCATTTCGGCATGGGCAGTTACATCATTTAATGTTTCAGTAAGATTGTGAGCTCTTGCAATAATCCGGTTATTGGAAACGATGATACATCCGATGGGAACCTCATCTTTTTCCAGAGCGGCTTCTGCTTCCTGTAGGGCCATTTTCATGTAATATTCGTCGGTAAACATTTTATTCTTCAATAGTTAAGGTTAAAGGAAGCCTGAGATAATATCTTACCGGATCGCCTTTGCTAATTGCCGGAGAAAATTTCTCTGAAACGGAATACAGTGCAATTTCAGCCTGTCTGTTAAAGGTGAAATTATCCCCCTGTGCGTGTACATTACTGATGCTTCCGTCTTTTTCAACAATAAAAACCACATTTGTTTTTACTGTTTTCGTTTCAGTGTAGACACCTCCTGTATAAAAAAGATTTGAAACTTCCTGTCTCAATGTATTGAATCCGCCGGGATAGTCAGCAGATTTTTCAAAAACAGCAGATTTCTCAGTGATGTTTTTCGATATATCTTTGGGGCTCTTCAGGGACTGCAGATCTTCCAGGTTTCTTACTTTTAACAAAGCTCCTATCATGGCGACATTTTCAATGCTGTCCATCTTTTTCATGAAAAGCATAAAATCGAGTTTTATATTGGCTTTTTTGAAAGAATCAGGCTCTGTGTCAAACTTCTTTTTAAACTCAGTATTCAGCATATTCCTGTGGTGGTTATAATAGTTTTTAACCTGCCGGAATTCCTCTTTCTGCTGCGAAAAACAAAAAGAAAAAGTAAGGGAGAATAGGTAAAGGAATAAAGCTTTCAAAAGAGTATATTTATGTAAATATACTTAAAAAATAGGAACTTTTTATCCTTTGATATCAGCTTTCAAGATAGCGGTTCAGGGATTCCTGAAGATGGGTCCGGATATCATCAACTAAACCTTTCGGTTCCAGAACTGTGACTTCTTTACCATAGGAAAGAATCTCCTGCATAAAATCATAGGTAGGGTGGAGGAAGAACTCAAAATAGATCTCCTCTGGTGTTTCTTTCGTTTCTTTCTGAGACTGGTGAAGCGGAAAACTTCTGATATACTCTCCCTGATGTCTGCTGCACTTCATAATGATCTTCTGAGGGTTTTGTTCTGCAAGATTCATCACCCCGAAAGCATTTTTGAAATGTTCCCTGAAATTGTAGTTATACTTTTCACGAAATTTGCTGTCGCTTACATCCAGATAATTGACTCTGTCCAACCCGAATGATTTTAAGGTTTTATCTTTAGTGTCAATCGCGATGAGGTACCATCTGTCCTTGGATTCTTTTAAAGCCAGCGGATGTACTTTCCGTGAAGTCATGACTTTATTTTTGTAGTTGTAATGTTCAAAACTAACGACTCTTTTATTACGGATCGCAAAGAAAAGATCATAAAAATGTTCTATCCCTGTAGGCTTTCTGCTTTCAAAAAAGATAAAATCTGAAAAGTCCGGATGAAGATTCAAGGCGTTGCTTACCTGGAAGGATTCCAGTAATTTTTGGTTGTATTCATCCACTTCCATGATCGGGCGGCTCTCAATATAATACCTGTTATCCCCTTTCTTTTTGTTGTGAATGGAAAGGTTAAAAAGATCAGAAATCTCACGGATATCCCTCTGCAGCGTACGGATCGAGTAACTCTTGATCCCCGCATCCTGGAATTCGAAAGAGTTTAAAAGATAGTCCTCCAGCTGGGAATAGGTAGCCGGAGAACTTTCTAATCTTTTGATAATTAAGGCATATCTTGTCAGATAAAAATCTTTTTTCATTCGTCTGTATTTTATAGGGCAGCACTGCTGCGTTTCATGGTAAAATTTTATAAGACAAATATATAGGGTTAATGCGACAAAACGTGTCGTGTTTTATTTTTTTGTAGAAAGTTTTTAGAAAAATAATAAGCCACAGAAATACTGTGGCTTATTGATTATTGATCAAAATATTCTTTTCCTTTTCTATCCACCCAGCCTTTTTTTGCTATCTGTGTTTCAAATCTGTTTTTTCTGACCTTCTACAGTAGCAACTGAAATATACAAAGGGTATCCTTCTTCATAATTATTTTTTAAGTTGTTATAAAACAATTGAAAGTAATATAATTTAAGATCTCTTCTATGTTTCCTTATATTATGATGATAAAACTCTCCTAGAAAATTCTCTACATCTTCATATTTAAGATTCCAATCATTATCAGGATCATAATGTTCTTCTTTATACGCTCTAATGTAAGCAAGAGGATTTTGCTGATGTTCTTCTGGTACTTTTTTTATTGTTTTTAGTACTTCTCTTATTTTCTTTTCCACTGCATCTACAATAAATTCCCATGTTTTAGATTCGTAATAAAAATCTTTCTTCCCGAAATCTTCTCCTAACAATTCTTCAAAAACTTCTTTTTCATAATCAAATTCATTCCATTCAGGATTTTCTTGGTAATCTTGAATACGTACACCAATTCCTATTGAAGTACCATCAGTATTGTATAATCCCACTTTTTTTATATCTTCTACTGAAATTATTATTTTATCTACTTTTTCCTGTGGCATAATATTTATATTATTTATGATAAATTACTTTAAGTTCTTTTAATTTGTTAATGTCTCCAAAAAGTCCATCAAATTCTTGCATGGTAGTCTTCAGTTCAATTTTATCAAAACCTTTTTCTTTAGCCCATTTATAGGGAGTAATTTGTTTTACTGCTTCTATAATGTTGGCTTCTGTAATAGATTTTCCCAACATTGCTTTTTTAAAACGGGTTAAATTTACAGATTCTCCACCATAAGCAATATATGAATCATTTTTTACATACAATCCATAAATTCCATCAAATTCTTTTCTTAAATCTTTTTGTAAAGTTACAAAACCATCATCATACATGGTTTTTCCTAAACTCACATCTGTTAGCTCTGTTTTGTTAGCTTGAAGGGTGGTATTCAAGTTAGGTGCAACCATAAAATCTCCAGTGTAATAATTTTTTCCGTTCTCTTTTACAATATAAACTTTACACTCAAATTTATCCATAACATCTTTTTCCTTTACGGTCCAGCTTTTTTTATAATGTAATTTAGAATTTAGCTCATGAAGTTCATAGGAATAATATTCTCTATTATTTTTTGGTTTTTTAAGAAGCTTCCCTACATAGGTTTCTCCAGTTTGAGAGTGTAAAAGCCTGGTCTCTTCAGAAGCTATTTTGGCAAAAAAGAAATTTTCCATAGCAGCTTGCCCTTCGCTTTTATATACTACTATGGCGTTTTCCATAAACTCTTTTGCTGAAGATTTACTTCCGGAAAAAATCTCTGCTCCTTTAAAGAAAATAGTGACATCTGTTATCGATTCCTTTATTCCTTGTAAATAAAATAAAAGTTTTCTTCCACCTTGTACTGCATAAAGTCCCAAAATAAATTCTGGAAGTATAATGCCAAGTGCTCCAATGGAAAGCGGTTTATAGGTTTTTCGTATTCCCTTAATAAATTTTACTCCATCTATTGTTGCTTCATAAGGTTCAAAAGTAATTTTCTTCGCACTAATAGAGGTTCTGAGCTCCTGTGACAATCCTTTTACATTAATGAAATCGGATACTAAACGTGCCCACATTGCATAATGTATGTATTTTGTAATTACAGGATGATCTTTTCCAAATTCCGGAATCAAAGTAGCTCCAAAACTTGCATCTATCGCAACTCCAGTAGCCGAGTAGGCAATTCCAATAGTACTTCCTGCTTCTACGGCAGCCATTATTTCTCCTACACCAATAAGACAGAATGCTATTTGAACAATAACCTGTGCAGCAAGTATATTTGTTTTCCATGTTTCCTCGTTATATAGAAAATAAACAAAACAAGCTGGAACAGCGTATATTTCACCTGCTTTTAGTTCATATATCTCGATATCTTCCACTGGGGTAAGGCTTATAATATCTAAGGGGTTGCACGAAATAGATTTCTGTAAGTCATCAGCATTCATATTAGACAGAAAAGGAGCTGCAATAGTCCCTTTACCGATTTTTATAAAGAGATTCAGATCTGTGGTAAATTTCAGTTTGTTGTGGACAGTATCAAATTCCTCTATATTATGATTTCCAAAAGTTTTATTGTCAAATAGGATCTGTCTTCCGAATTCCAATGCTTCTGCATATTTTTTATCCATTTCTCCTTTTTTGACATAAGTCATATAGACACTGCTAATAATAGAACATACTTCGGAAAATGCTTTAAATCTTAGGTTATTGAGCAAATGAAAAAGTTTTCCCTCTTGTTCCAGACATATGATGATGTTGAAGAGATCCTGTTTATTGGAACAGGTTTTAAATAAAGCGGCTACAATATCTCCATCATTAAAACCTGTTGAAATATTAAATCTTGGAAAGAATTCTTCCTTTACACAATACATTTCAATGTATTTTTTTCTCTGTTCCGAGTCTAAACTGAAAAAAGGAGTATCAATAAACCATTTGAACATACTTCCTCCTGCTGTAAGATTTTTTTCAACAAAGGAGTTCATATCTGCAATACTTGTAATTCTTCCATCTTTCAGCTCGCCTATATTCTTTTTATAATTCTTAAGTTGCGTAATGAGTTGTTGTAAGTCTTTCAGGGAAATGTCCTTATTGTTATTGAGGTGAACCCAAAAATAGTTGTATGGATCTGCTTTAGATATGATCCATTCATTATAGGCATGTTTTTCTTCTGCTCTCATTTTGGCAATAGTTCTGTTCACTTCCTGTAACGCCCTTATTACCCCTTGTTCTTTTAAATTTACTTTATTTTTCAAAATTTGGCTTGGTATGGCAAATTTTGATTCCTGCTTGCTATTTTGTTCACTTGTAATAAATTTATAATCTGCTATAGCATCATCAATGGCATTTGAGATTTCATCGTGGGTAAAAGAGAACCCCGGTTGCCTGTCATTAATGATATTACTTATTACATATTCTTTAAATGTTATGTTATCTTTAAAACCTTTATATTTGAAAACTTGTTGGGAACCTAATAATTTATCATATTCTTTAGACCTGCCAGTAATAGTAATATATAATTCATTTTTACTTCCAAGTAAATAGAATATTAATAAATCAGCATCGCTATGATCTTTTAAAATTTTTGAGTCATTATATTCATCAACCAATTTATTGATATCTCCATACGGTAAAAACTTGTGAAAATAGGTAGCCCCTTCACCATCTAACTGGCTGTGTTTGTTTTCAGGAGAAAGCCCTAAGCCACTTATTTTGGTAATTTTAGGCATCTTTAATGAAGGTATATCATTACTTACTAATGCTTTTATTGGTTTCATTTTTATAAGTGTTAATTGTTAAAAAGAAATGGCGGCTATATGCCACCATTTCATTAATTTATTTAATCCAAGGTGCTTGTTTCCTTTTCTCCATGTGATAACTGAATATCCCTATGTTCAAAATTCGTTTCAAATTCCAGTTCAGAAGGATTCTCACAGTTTTTCGGATCAGTTTCCGGGAAAATCGGCAACGGCTGATCCACTGGAAGTCCTGTAGACTTATCCTGAAGAATAGTAAGTGTTGTAGGCAATCTGGTAATCCAATATTTACCCTGAGGTTCTCCAGTTGGCTGTCTCATTTCGTCCACAATACTCATGTACATTGGGTCTCCGATTACCGGAACTTCACCACCATTCCAGATTAAGCCTGTTTCCAGGAAGAACTGTACGGCGTTTTCAAAACCTGGTTTTACGGTAACGATAATTCTTGCCATCCCTGCCTGTAGGAAGCTTCTGAATAAAGGATCCAGACTTTCACTCAAATAGAATTCCTGCCAGCTCTTACGGTTAGCCCAATAGTACGGATAGAAGGTATAATCCATGATTTCCCATTCAAATGCCTGTTCCATAAACTTGGCAAGGGCAGTATATTTATCCAGGTTTTCATTCAGATATACCTGGAAGTTATCCATGGTTGTCTTATCATCGGCTCCGTTTGTTGTTGCCTGCCCTAATGTGCTAAGGTAATCCTGCAGCAGGTATGCAATACAGTTGTGCTTTAAGACATCATGCTCCATATAACGGTAGAAATGATCCTGTCTTTCTTTAGCCTGTGCTTCTTTTTCTTTCTGCTCGGCATCTAATCTTGCCTGCTCCTCCTGGAATTTTGCATAAGCTTCTTCATAGGCTTTAATAATGGCATTGAAACTTTCTGTTTTCCAGTTGTTGATGTATGCATCACTTAGCTCACAATTTACCGTTACTTTTATGTTGTAATTTCTTACGTTATGTCCTTTCACTTGGAAAGAAACATTACCGGTTACATTGAGGCCTGATGCTCCTTCGTCAAAATTAATATCACCATACTCAGAACGGCCAATCATGTCTCCTTTTAGATTGGAGCACACTACCTCGGAATAACGGGCTCCTGACCATCCGCCGCCTCTGTTTCTGGATGATCTGCAGCTAAAGCTTGCACTTTTCCCGGCATAGTTATCCGGAATCGTAAACTGTGAATAATCTACTCCAAAATCATCATTGGTTTGAGGAACGCTCGCGGCACTATGGATAATTTGTTTGGTAGCCTCTGGAAAAGCTTCTAAATTTACTCCGTAAATCTGTGCCCAATGCTGGATCTGTACTATCGTTGCAGACTTTGGATCTGGCATATACCACGGTTCAGGAGCCTTTCTAGGATCTACGGGAGCAGTAAGCACCTGAGCTTTGGCAACAGTAAGAGCCAGACGGTGCAATCTTGAAGGTTCAGGAACCATAAATTCAAACATGGTACGTTTACCGTAATTGTAGATCTGGTTTTTCATCTTTTTATCTACCCATCTGTAAACGCCTGTAATGTGCTGTGGCGGTAGATTGGTTGTAAGAGCTTTTCCTCTGTTGTCAAATTCATGGACATTGGTTTCCGTGTATTCTTTGATGATTTTCTGTACCCTTTCTTCCGAAATTTTGGTAAGAACTCTTTCCATTGCTCTTTCCGTGATCTCCTGAGATTTCATCATGGCTTGTCTTGTGCTGTCGTGCTGTGCTGTATTATTGGCATAGTCTGCTCCAATTTCAAACTTCATGGCTTTGTCATTTCCGTAGCTGAATCTTGTATAGGCAGTAATACTTTGCTGCTTGTCAATTTCTTTGGCAACCTCAGTCTGCATATCTGTTCTGGAGGTTTTTGACGTGTCGGAAATTTTCTCGGTTTCTTCAGATTTGGATGTGGTATCTGTGATTTCAGAATAATCCCTGGCAACAGAAGACTTATGTCTCAATTCGCTGGCCATGACGTTTTCAATATTTGAAACTTCTCCAGGAACATAAGCATGAAGACTTTGGACTACTTTCAGATAATCAGCAACCCCGAGTCTTTTGATCCCGAAATTTTTGCGTTTCTGGATGATCACAGGTTCTGGTTCACCAGGATTTTCAACTACAGCACGTTTTAGGGTCAGCATGCCGGTGAGGTTCAGGTCTTCTTTTGGATATTGTATAGCAATATCTCCGTATGCCTGACTTCCGTTATCAAAAATAATTTCTATTCTGAAGCTAAAACTGTTTCGGAACTTATCTATTAAACATGTTGGTAACGTGATTTTATTATCAATGACCTGAAGATTGCTGTAGTTTTCTTCAAAGGTTCCGGCAGCGTCTGTGGTGGCAATGATCTTGGCATTGGCAACGCTCCACGAAACATCTTCAACTTCAAAAGAAAAATTAACAAATCCTCTACTGCCGGACAACCTGAAGGAGTTGTGTGCATATAAACTATATGCCATAGGAGTTCTGGAAGTATTCTGAATAAGGGGAACTGAAGCTCCACCGATATTTGCATACTGCTGCTCGAGAAGAGGGCTGTTTTGCAGAACGGTTTCCATTGATGAAGAAATATTGTTTTTTATAACAAGTAAAGCATCGGAATAGGTTTGTATTTCATCATCAAGGATAATGGTCTGATCACCAATCATTAATGTATTGTCAGAGAGAAGCTGGACTCTTTCTGTGGCTGGAACATTAGATACTTTCTCTGCATCAAATTCTGAGAAAAGCTCAACAAAAAGGTCGAAAGATTCCGGAGAAAGTTTTGCCTGCAAATCTTCTAAGTCGATTTCATTTCTATATGAAAATACAAAAGACGGAACTTCATATTCCTTTAAGCTGTTATACAGACGTTCTTTTTCTTCTTCCGGAGTTTCGGGAGTAATCTTACTTTCCACTTCGGCCAGCTTTCTGTCATAGAGATCTATACGTTCCCTGTTTTCGTCCATGTATCTTGCATAGCCGTCTTGGTATGCCTGATAACGGGCTTTGTGATACTTTTTCTGAAGTTTTTCCAATTCGGTGTTTAGCTTGTCCAGACCTTCTTTTCGGTGGATCGCTTTGCTGGCTGTCAGCGATGTTCTTGCTTCAGATTCCAGTCTTTGAAGGGTTTTTGCACCGAGAGCCGGAGCGGAAGCTTCAGATACTGTAGGCGAAGCTGAAGAAGATGTTTCCAAGTAATCCTCTGAAAATAATGATGTTGGCAAAATTACTTTTCCATTCATTGCTTTTTCTAATGGTTTTTCACCATTTACCTTGATGATTTCCTGGTCAGTAAGATCCTGATTGTTAGCAAAACCAAGCTGAATGGCCATCAGAATATGGCTGATCGCTTCTTTAATATAAAAATCTCCCTGGGTAACGATCAGATAGATGAAATTATTCCAAAGAAGGGAAAATGTTTGGATTCCTTCAGCATTAAGCTCTTTATCAGCATTAATAAGGGTTTTGTAATAATCGGTAACATAAGGCAGGTCATTGCTGCTTAATGTTTCTTTTTTAGAAAGTTTTCGTCCGATAATAAGAAGGTCTCTGAATGCTCCTTCCTCAATTTTCTTTTCTGATTCAAATCCCAGATTGCTGAATCCGCTTGCCGCCCTTTTCATTTCTCCAAACTTGGTAGCTTTGGCAGGTCTTCCGGCAACCGCAGTATCAAAAATACCGGTGACGCCTTTTGGTCTGTGGATAAATCCTAAATTTTTGTCTTTTGTTTCCGTTAATTGTGGATTTCTTAAACTCACAAATCTGAAAAGAGTCTGTGATACATTATTTGTTGGGTTCATACCTTCTGCTGCTTTATAGTTAATAATACCTTCTCCTATTAAGGATTCTCCTACAGTAAATGCGGTCTTTGCTGGTGTATTGTTTGTTGACATTTTAATATTTTGTTTTAATGATTTATTTTTTTGTGTATTCGAGGGTCAGGGTAAATGAGTCAATGACAGAAAAATCATAGTCCGGATCACCTGTCAGTTCAATTCTAACCATTCCTCTTTCTACAGTGATATAGGCTTTTGTTCTCCATTGGTTACCTGCGAATACAGCATCCAGAGCATACCATTCTGTAAACATCTGATTTGAGACAATGGTTTCAATATCAGGGAATTCAGCTGTGATATCTATCTCGCCGGTTCTCGGGACCTGGTCTACAAACAAGGTTTTTTTGTAAACCGGCTTACTATTGATCCATGTTCCGCCTGTTAATTCTTCTTTGATGGTATAAGAATGCTGCTTGTCTGCATATTGTTTCTGGATGTAATCATTTTTTTGAGCATTGTCTCCAAAATAAGTTTTAGAGCTTAAACCTCTGGGAGCTGTTGCCTGATGTTCCACTAAAACCGGCTCATCAGGATTGTTCCCAACAAGAATTCCTTTTCCTTCAGGACCGGAAAAATTCATTAAAGAAGCTCCTGTTGTACTTAAAGACATCTTTGCACCATAAGCTGCCGCCAGGACACCATATTCTTTGCTGACATCTACTTTTGATTGTAAGGCATAATCCAAACTGCTTGAAGTAATCATCACACCACTTGGGAAAAAACCTACCTGGTTTTGATTTCCATCGATAGTATTTGTTTTATAAAGAAGGGTTTCATACTCCTCTCCGTTAGCGTGCTCAAACTGGATGTGTCCTGAAACGGGTTTATTTACTTCTGTTCCTGAAATTGGAAGGTAATTCTGGAAATCGGAAAGGTTTTTATAACCAATAGTGTTATTGGCGTTCATTACCGCTACTTTCGAATACGTATTATCGGCCAGAGGTGTTCTTCTAGCTGTAATTACAGCATCAAAATTCAAAATTCTTGCAGCGAAATCACCATAGATGAAAGGTGTTACCATGTCATGCCTTTGAGGCGTCGTATAAGAGTCAATAACCAGCTTATTCGATGTAGAACCTCCCAATGGAGCATTACACCCAATCACGACATTATTATCGCCCCAAACTCCCATTGCATGAGTAGTTGATGCTGCATTATAACCTACAAACGTATTATATCCCCATGCTCCGGAGCCGGTTACTTTTCCATGGTTTGTTCCGGAAAAAGCACCTAAAAAAGTGTTTTGAACTCCATTCGTTAAAGAGTAAGCTGCTCCAATACCAAGAGCGGTATTATTAGTTCCTGTTATATTTTTATTTCCTGCCTCATCTCCAATATAAGTATTTCCGGTTCCGGTTGTTGTTTCGGTTCCTGCCTGAGTTCCAAAAAAGGCATTGAAATTTCCAGTTGTAAGTTTGGCTCCACTTGAAATACCAGTTGCTGTATTCCATCTTCCTATGGTTACTTCGTTTAAAGCATAAGAACCAAGTGCGACATTATTTGAACCTGTGGTTAATTTTGATAATGTATTATAGCCAATCCCTAAACCGTAGGCTCCTGTATGGGCATCGTTGATATTCCCCCAATAATGTGAATATGTATTTTTGTTAAAGCCCAATTCACCTGCTCTTCCCTGATCAGCATTGAATACAAGCGGTTTTGTTGTTGTATTGCTGCGATCAACAACATTCTGTAAGGTATCAGTATTTGTAAAAGACGGTTTATCTGCTAAATCGTTGTAACTTCCGGAAACGGCAACTTTATGTATTTTTACTTTTTCGGTACCTTCCTGGACCAGAGAAACACTTCCGTCTACATTTGTAGTTGGAACAATACTAAATTCTGAAAGATTGATAGGAAACGAAGATCCGTCACTCTGAGTAATTGTAATGATATTTTGAGAAGCATCGTATTCTGCATGCTCAATACGGATATTATTGGTTATCAGGCTGCTCAGATCTACCGTTTTACTTTGTTGAATACTATTTTCTCCTGTATAAAATACCGTTAAAATATTTCCATTCAATTCCGGATTCTGAATTGATGTTTGAGTTTCTATTTTATCTTTCCAAAGCTGGGCATTTTGCGGGCTTATATTGGAAGCATCTGCATCTGCCTTTTGAGAAAAATCATATTCTAATCTATCTGTCGGAATTTTCTCATCCTTATGCCAGTAAGATTCCTGCCATTCCCAGAACTGTTCCTGGATAGGAATATCCCCGTTCTCGAAATATTGTTTTAGTTCTTGTTTTGTTTTCATTTGTTGATGTATTTAAGATTCGCTGATAAGAGTTCCACCAATGACCCTCGTATTAGGATCAAATGAATTAGAGTAGTACTGTGTATTGCTGTCAAGTATGACCGTGTTTACACCCGGATTATAATTGAAGGCATTAGGTCCGATCTTTGAAACCCCGGCCACAATGTATATTGAGCTAAGCTTGTTGTAGGCAAAAGCATACTCTTTAATTTCTTTTACATTCGCTGGAATTGTTATTGTTTCCAGTAGATTAGATGAAAAAGCACGGTCATTGATTGTGGTAACACTTTCTGGAATGGTTAAGGATTTTAGTTGATTACTGCTGAAAGCCTCCACGCCGATAGTTATAACACTGTCGACAAGAAATAAATTTGATATTCCGCTTGCTATCGCAAATTGTGCAGGAATGTGCAAAGTACCTTGCTTTATAAATATACTCATGACCCGGAGAGGTGCTAATGTGGCATTTCCGTTTTCATCTATCTCCGCATGAAAATCATTCCAGCGTGGCAGCCCGTTTTCCAGACCTGCGATCTTAGTCATGTCTATTTTTTCGTCCTTATGCCAGTAAGAGTCCAGCAAAGCCCAGAAATCTTCCTGTACCGGCTTGTCTCCGTTTTCGAATAGGGACCTTAGTTCTTCTTTTGTTTTCATGATATTTTATCTATAAGTGATTGTTGCTGTTGATGGAATTCCTGCATTACTTAGATCTAGACCAGACGGAGCTGAAACTGTTTTTAGCGAAGGAATGGCAAATGCATTTTGCCCGACAGATGTTACTGTGCTGGGAATGTATAAGTCTGAAATAATGGTTGCTCTGGGGCAGTTAAATGCAGCAGCTCCAATAGTAGTTAAGCCATCATTGAGAATAATTTCTTCTAAGGAATCTGGACCATTAATAATATTTCCTTGGCTAGTAAAGGCTTGATCCTTAATGGTTTTTAATGTTAATGGAGTTCTGATGCTTTTAATATTTTGCCCTAAAAATGCAGATTCTCCTATTTCTTCAAGTCCTTCATTGAAAAGTACTTTTATGATTTGGTATGACATTCCTGTATAAACAAAGGCTGATGGAAGGATTTTTTTTGTATCGGCAGGAATAGTAACTGCTACTGCTGAGCCAAGTAATCCGGCTTCGGCAAAAAATGGAACCACCTTTTCAATACTTTCAATAGAATCTTGAATGATTTTTTCGTCCTTATGCCAGTAAGAGTCCAGCAAAGCCCAGAAGTCTTCCTGTACCGGCTTGTCTCCGTTTTCAAATAAAAGCCTTAATTCTTCTTTTGTCTTCATAATAAATTGTGTGATTTTGTTGATTAATTAATAGGTTGATTGGAAGAGCCTTTTAGTAGAATCTCTTCAGGATTTTTAGTCTTAATTTTTTAGTGGTTATTGACAGTTTCCACTTTATTATTATGTTTTCATATTTTTTATAGATTTTTAGACATAGTTCTGGCTGTCCAGCATTTTGTGAATGATAGATTCAAAGGTGTATTTGAATGATTATAGGGTACTGTACAGGTGTCTTGATATGGTGTTTCAAAGATAATTCCGGACAGCGTCAGAACTTGTCGTGTTAGAAATTATTTAGTATATATTTTCTTCAGGAATAGCATCTTCAAAGTCTTCCCTGAAAAAGCTTTCAATGTCATTGAGATAGTTTTCATAGTCCATCTCAGCATGCTCGATGTCGCTCCATTCAATAGTATAGAGATCTGTATCGAAAAGGGTGTCTGGATTGTGATCTGGTGTTTGCATGTTTTGTGTTTTAAGGTTGAGGTTATGTTGTGAGCATATTTCTGGCTGTCCAGCATCGATAAATGTTGAATTCAAAGGCTTTTTAAAATTTTATGATTGTTTTTTTTATGTCTTTGTTTATACTCCAAAAGTAGTGGGAGAAGACGACAAAACTTGACGTGTTTTAAAAACTTTTTACATTTTTTAAATATTAGCTCTTTAGCTTATATGGGTCTTTTATAAGGTAAATAGCTTATATTTTATTTTTGATCAGCTTCTGTACAATCTGGTTCAGAACTTCCCTGTTATCATCAATATAGCTCAGCCCTGCCTGAATAAGATTTTCAATATTTGATCTTCTGACATTATCCATAGCTGGAGATGCATTTTTTAGAGAAGGATTCAGGCGGTAATAATTTTTCTGGTTTCGCTGGCCTAAAGTCTGGAACATCTGGCAAAGCTGATAATCTACAGTTTCAGCATTGGCGGACATTAATATATCAATAATCGGATTTACCCAGCCTATTTTTCCTGACTTTTGAAGTTTTCTGAAAGAATAAGGCCTGGCCTCAATACCGGTTCCGATAGAAACAATAATCATATCATTTACACCGGGATGATTGGCCTTCTGATGATTCTTCAATACTTCTGCAAAAGGAATTTTTCTGGCTTCTGCATAAGCGCAAAGAGCAGGATTATTGGCAAACATGCCACCATCAATCAAGCTGAAGATCTGCCCGTACATCGATTTGATCTGTACCGGACTGAAATAAGTAGGAGCAGCTGCTGTCGCCCTGCAGATATCTTTTACATAAAAGTTATCCGTACTCAGATTAGCCTCCCAGGAATTAAAAAGTTTTGCTCTTCTGTTTTCAATATCATAACTGGTTATTAAACATGGTTTTATAAATTCTTTAAGTTCTAAAGTTCCAAAAAAGTCATTCAGATTTTTTTCAAGTGCATCCTGAGAAATTTTTTCATTAAGCAGGCCAAACGGATTGACCAGCTTTTCCCAAAAAGAAACCTGAAAGATGTCGCCTCCCTTTTCAGCATATAATTCTAGCCCTTTCTGGATAGAATATTTTGCCTTCCGGTGTTCATCGGGACATAGAATAATAGAAGCGATCAGTCCTCCTGTGCTGCTTCCCGCAACCAGATCAAAATAGTCACCGAGTTTGGCACCCGGATTATCATGATACTGAAGCTGCTCTTCTATGTAGCGGAGAATAATACAGGTGATAATACCTCTTATTCCGCCCCCGTCCAAAGAAAGAATGGTTGTCTTTTTCATGTGATGTTTTGTTGGTTTTTAAAGAAAAATTAAGGTCCTGAGACAACTAAAACCAACTTTCTGCCTTTAAAAACAGATGCTGGTTTTAGTATTTGAAATCTCAGTTAACTAACATTTTCTTATAAAACAAAGGTAGGCCGGGGAAGCGACAGAACTTGTCGTATTATAATTATTTTCAAATAATAGAGAGTTAAAACAGAATATAATTTTGCTTATCTTTTGGCATCTTGGATAATATTCGCCAGCTCGTTTTTACAAGTCCTTTTTTAGTCCTGATATTCTTTTTTTCGAAGTGGGGAAGGTCCTTGAAGGTTTTCCAGTTTCCACCCCAGTCCCAGCCGTGCCTTGCAAAAATTTTCACACATTCGTACCAGTCTGCTACTCTGTCGTTATCCCAATCTTTCACGGTGTCCCAGCTTGCAACTTTACCGTCGATCATCAAGCAGATGTCAACAGCAAGTCCGTAATTGTGGATGCTCTGACCGGCTTTGGCATTGGTTACTTTTTTCCCGGACGTAACCCTTCCGATGGCGTACAGTTTTTCCTGCTCTTCAAAAGATCTCAGGCCTTGGGTAATTCTTACTTTAGCTCTTCCGGTAAGGGCTTCATCGCATTCTTTTATGATCTGCTTTACTTCATCCCTTACAGAAGGGTGAAGCTTATTGATTCGTTCTGATGTTACTTTATCCATGATTCATTATTATTTATTCTATGAAACAAAAGTATAAGTTAAAGGCGACGGAACTTGGCGTGTTTAATTAAAATATTAAATAAAAATGTATTTTAAATATAAAAAATTTTCATTCAACTTTATACCCTAACGATATATGGTATTTCAAAAATTTAATTCACAGACTCAATGATCAAGGAGTTTTTGCTACCCACTAAATTTAAGTTCAATGCAAAATTATTTTGTTGAAAATGCTCGAAAACCAGAGACCGTATTTTTCAGAATTCAATAAAGATATTATCCATTAATGAAGAGATCATCCGTCAGCATTTATATCAGATCGATCTGGGAAAGAACACTTAAAATAATCTAACAACAGCTGAATTAAGGGCGTACAAATTATAATGCTAATGCGACAAAACTTGACGTATTTGAAATGAATTAACTAGATCATATTCAGTGCGTTAAATATGATGTTAATTTTAAGATAAAACAAAATAATTATTTTTTAAAATGTAATTTTGCATTAAAATTACCAGTACCCTGTCATGTATGCTTTAGTAGATTGCAACAACTTTTTTGTTTCCTGCGAGAGAACTCTGGACCCGTCTCTTGAGGGGAAAGCTGTTGTGGTGCTTTCCAACAATGACGGATGTGTGGTGTCCAGAAGTAAAGAAGCTAAAGACCTCGGAATTCCCATGGCCGCTCCTGCCTTCAAATATAAAGACCTTTTCAAACAACATGATGTAAAAAGCTTCTCTGCAAAATTTGAGCTCTATAACTACAAAAGTCAACGCGTTATTGAGATTTCAAAATCATATGTCCTGGAATATGAAGTTTATAGCATCGATGAGCTGTTTTTAGAACTTTCAGGCTTTAAGTATATAGATATCCGCGATTATTGCCTTAAGATCAAAAATGAAATCTGGAAACAGGAAAATATTCCTGTAAGCATAGGAATTGCCCCCACTAAAACGCTGTGTAAAGTAGCCAACAGGATTGTAAAAGAATTTCCGGATCAATTTGACGGAGTTTATACCCTCGATACCCCCGAAAAAATTGCAAAGGCCCTAAAATGGCTCAATATAGGTGATGTCTGGGGAATAGGACGGAAACTTGCGGCAAAAATGAATGACAGCGGGGTTTATAAAGCCTGGGATCTCCTTCAGAAACCCGAAATGTGGGTTAGGAAAATCATGGGGATCCATGGTATAAGGATGATCAATGAGCTGAAAGGAATCCGTCAGCTGGAATTAGACAGCCCATCTCCTAAAAAGTCAATTGCAGTTACCCGAAGCTTTATGGAAATGCTTACCAAGAAAGAAGAAGTCCGGGAACGTGTAGAGACTTTTGGGATGTATTGCTCCGAAAAACTCCGTAAGCAAAATACATGCTGCCGGATGGTTACCGTTATTGTCCAGACCAATCGTTTCAGAAAAGACCTTCCCGAATATAAAAATGCAATGACGCAGATCCTTCCTAACCCTACCAATTCCTCTATCCTGATAGGACGAGTGGTGAACGAACTTTTTGAGGCTATTTACAGAGAAGGGTATCATTACAAAAGAGCAGGAGTTATTGTCAATGATTTTGTTCCTGAGAATGAAAGGCTGATCAGCCTTTTTGAAGAAGATACCCAAAACCAGCATCTTCCCGTTATGAGAGCAATGGATGCCATGAATAAAAAATTCGGGAAAGATAAAGTGCGTCTCGGAAGCATGAGCGGAGAAAACACATTCGGGCGGGCGAGACTTTCTCCGGAATACGAAGCATTCTTAAAAAAGAATACACTCCCTGAGGCCAATTTCAGGTTTCATTAATGTTAAAAAATTTCTGATAAATATACTTTCCGGTTAAAAAAAATGCACGCTTTTTTGAATTTTGACATCAGTATTTATTAAAATTCCGAATTTTGATATTGTTTAAATATTTGTAATACCAATATTATCAAAGGGTTAGGCTTTATTGCCCAATCCGTGTATTGTACAGGTGATTCACTTCAATCTATCTTTGCAGAAGAATTTTCACATTCTAAAAACCACAAATTACATGAAAAAAACAAACACATTGATGAAAAGTGTAGTGGCTGGAGGATGTTTTTTGATGAGTTTTACCAGTGCTCAAGTTGGTATTAATACATCAAGTCCTCAAGCCGTACTGCATACCGATGGTGCCAAAGATAATCCAGCCTCCGGAACCCCAACTTCTGCCCAGGCAGCTAATGATGTGGTGTTCACTGCCAACGGAGAAATAGGAGTGGGAACTCTTGCTCCTGCGGTAAAAATAGACGCACGGTCCGCTAATAATACAGATAACTCTATCGGAATAGGCGAGACTACCCAGACAGCATCTGTGGCAGGTTCAGGAGCGATGAGGTATAATCCGCTGAGTGGTGGAAAAATGCAGTATTCGGATGGAATTGTATGGCAGGATCTTATTTCTTCGCCTACAAAGGCTGTTGTAGTTGCTAATCTTCAGGCTGCCAATTTTGCGGTTAAAGTTCCTTATCAGGTTTCTACAGGAATCTCTGCATGGACAGAAATTTCTGACCCTACTGCTAATTTCACTCCCGGAACGGGTATTTTCACAGCGCCAAGAACCGGTGTTTACTTAATTTCTTTTACATATGATTTTGTAAGAATCCCTATTGTTTCAGGATATTTTTCCGAAGCAAGATATGTGGTGAACGGAAGTACTGTCGTTAAAAAATGTGTAAAATCTTTTTCGAATACTTCAAAGCAGGCACAGGTTGCAGGTTCATGTGTTGCCGGAGTACAGCTCAATAAAGGTGATACCTTCCAGCCACATATTTACCAGTCAGTTTATAACGGAAGCTTAAGCCTGCGGACAGATACCACTCCGGCCAGTAATGAATATGGTTTTGTAAATCTTTCCATTGTAGAACAATAACACACTTGATATGAAAAAAAGATTAGCAATTGCTTTAATGATAGGTGGAAGCCTATTTATTAAAGCACAGATAGGAATCAATATGTCTGCTCCCGAAGCAATACTTCATATAGACGGTCAGAAAAATACGGCTTTGGCAGTTCCGGCCAGCTATTATGATGATGTAGTCGTTACTTCTTCAGGAAATATGGGTGCCGGAACAAAATCACCTAAAGTAAGATTGGATTTAAGATCCGGTGAACGCCTGAATGCTTTAGGTATTGGCGGAACATCACAGACCGCTTCTGCAGCAAAAGCAGGGGCGATGAGGTACAATTCCGGAACACAGGATCTAAGCTACTCCAATGGAGCTTCATGGGTCACGTTGGCACATAAAGTCACCAGTGATTTCGTAGATGCTGAAAATTCTTCGGCACAGAGTTTCACCAGCGGAACACAGGTAGCTGTCACTAACTGGACAAAAAAGACAGATGTTAACGGCAGTTTTAATTCAGGAACGGGAGTTTTTACCGCTTCCAAAGCCGGGGTATATATTGTCTCTTTCACATTTTCACTGACTTCAGGCACTATTGCCAATGATTCACGCTATGAAACCCTTATTCAGACGAATTCCACCTCTTCAGCAACCAATAAAGTTTTCAAATGTGTAGGAAGCTATCCCGGGACCAATTCCCTTTCCAACCGTGTCGCGGGAAACTGTTCCGGGATTTTTAACCTTAACAAGGGAGACAATATCACGGTAAGCCTCAACCAGGCTTTAGGAACTGCAAAAACATTAGATACAGATGGTTCACTGACTTCTCTAAGTATTTTCGGATTATAAAAACAGGAATGATGAAAAAAAGATATTTAATAATAATTTTAGCATTAAGCTTCAATTTTGCACTTTCACAGGTTGGGGTTAATACACCGAATCCAGCAGGGATCCTTCATACCGATGGGCAAAAGGATAATCCCGTGTCAGGATCTTCATTTACACCTGCTCAGCAGGCTAATGATGTTTTGATTACGAATACTGGAAGAATAGGAGCGGGGACACACATTCCGGCTGTAAAAGTAGATGCCAGAAATTCAGGGGACGGAGCAATCGGTTTTGGAACGTCTTCACTTACAGCGGCAGCGGCAGACGAAGGCGCAGTTCGCTACAATACCGGAATGGAATATTCCAACGGGAACCAGTGGCTTCCTTTGCTTACCGCTCAGCCGGCAGCCAATAAGGTCATTGTTATCGCTGCAAAAACGGACAATACGGTAAAGCTGGCTTCCCCTGCTGCAGCTACCACTACAGGACTGCAGAACCGTGCGAGCAATTATCTTGTAGGCTGGACGAAAGCTTTTGAAAGTAACTCCGGAAGCAGTTTTAATGCTTCTACAGGAATTTTTACAGCACCCCGGAACGGAGTTTATGTCGCTTCTTTTACTACAGATCTGGCTCCTCTTGCCATTAATTATACAGCAGATCCTTTGAACCCGATTCAGATAGAAGCGATCTGGCAACTGTATGATAACACAGCAGGAGTACTCCCTGCCAATATTGTAAATACTGTAAAATGCGTGAATACCATGTCTTCAAACAGCAACGGAAATATCGATGCAGGAAGTAACTGTACAGCTTCTTTTTATATGACTACAGGACAGCGTTTGATGCCTTATATCTGGTTCAATTTAAATGGCTTAAATACAGCCGGTTTCTCACTGAATAATACCGGGGGCTATAATAACCTGACCATAGCGGAGCAGTAATTACGATATTCCTTCCAGAGCTTTGATGAATGCAGAAGGGTGTATTCCGGTTATCTTCTTGAATTCAAGGGAAAAAGCACTGTGAGAGGAGTATCCTGCAATTTCTGCGAGATGGTTGATCTTGTACTTACGGTATTGAGGATCCTCTTTTAGCTTACCAACAATGTAATTGATCCTCAGATGATTGATATATTGATTAAAATTGAAATTTTTATGCTTTCTGATAACTGCAGAGAGATATTTTGTGTTCACATTCAAGGTATGAGATACGTTGTAGCGTGAAATGTTTTTGTTGTTAAAGTCAAAGTTCTCTTCGAAGGCCTTTAAGCCTGCTAAAATGTGTTCCTCTGCTTCAGGTGAAATTTTTATATCAGCCGGAATGCTGTTTCCCGATTGATCTTCAGCTTCATGAAGGTCTTCTTCATACGCAATGGGAGTAATTCCCTGCTGATAAATTTGGGTGACAGTTTTTTTGTGTTTTTTTTTGAGGCTGATCATATTAAAAATAACCGCTCCCAAAAGGAGAAGCAGCATGATACAGGCTACAATCAGGCCTTTTGAGAGACTATGGCTTTTAATCAGTTGGCTGTCAAAATTCTCTTCCTTTTGGGTAAGGGTTTTATTGATGGCCATTTTCTGATTGTAAGCAACACTGTCTTTTAATTCAAGGTTTTCTAATTTATATTTCTGAACATTTTCAGGGTCCTTCAATTTTGTGTAGGCTTCCTCAAGGTTTTTTGTAATTTCTATTTTCTTTTCTGTAAAACCATATTGGCCGGCTATTTTTAAGGCCTTTTGAAAATATAGAACAGCACTGTCCTGTTTATTCTGCTGTAGATACGAGAATCCTATATCATGAAGAATATTGGATCTCAGATAATAATTGTCACTCCCAATCAGGGCAAGAGCCTTCGCAAAAAAAGACTGGGCCTCGTCAAATTTTTTAACTTCTGACAGGTTGTAACCCAGATTAGTATATGCCGAAACCAAGAGTTCGTTCCTTCTCGGAATGTTTCTGATCTGCTGATATTCTCGGATGGCATTTTTAGAATAAGATTCTTTTTTTTGATATTCATTCTGATTAAAAAGGATCAAAAAAGAATTGTAGATCATTCCCTTCAGCTCATGACCTTCATCCGTATTTTCGTTTTTTATTTCAGACAAACCTTTATTCAGGCTTTGTGAAGCTTCTTTTAACAGTCCAAGCTTCGCATACTGGGTTCCCTGCATCCTGTAGGCAAGCGCCTTTCCCGGGGCATAACTGTTCTCTGTGGAGATTTTCAGGGCTTTTTCCGCAAAATCAAGACTTCCTTTTGCATCTGATCTTAAATAGCTGTTGAATGATTTCAGATAATAAGCTTTAGCGATATAATGAGGCTGGTTTTTTCTCTGAGCAGAATCGATGATGATATTCAGGACAATTTCCGAGCTGTCCGGGTTTTTAGAAGCCAGGGATCGCGCATATCCATACTGTCTCTCAAAATCAAAATGTTGAGAGAATATAGAATTTGAAAATATAAGAAAGAGAAAGAGTGTAATTTTTTTCCCCATTTATTGTGTTTACTTTTTTTCGTATTTCCAGTTTCTGGATTTTCCTTCAGCTATCCATTCCAAAGACTGTTCCATTCTTTTATTTCTGGTCGATTCCGTTTTAGCTTCAGCAATCCAGTTGATATATTCTTTTCTGAATGAAGGGGATTTCTCTTCAAAAATTTTTAAAGCTTTTTTATTTTGCTTCAAAACCTTCTCAAAATAGTCAGGAATTGCAGTTTCTGTTTTTGCAGGAGCAGCTCTTTTCATGGTAACTCCCATATCTGTAAGTTCCATGGCCTCCTGAATTGCTTTTTTCAGCTGAAGCTTTGGAGGGAGATCTTCCATTTTGGTGAGTTTGCCTAAACTGAACATTGAACTTTCTTTGGCTGTTGTTTCAATTTCCTTTAAAGTTTTCATTTCCTGATGCAGCCAGAATCCCAGGCTGCAATATTGCTTGAAAGAAGTGATTGAGCAAAGAATCTTTCCTTTATACATGAAGGTTGGGAACTTCCATTTAATAGCTTCTTCCACATCAGGACAGACTTCATGGATGGTCTCACGAAGATAATTTAAGATAGGTATTGCAAAATCCGGAGATTCCTCAATATATTCATCGACTTTTATGTTGTGTTTTTCCATAGTTTATTGGAATAATGATACGGTTTCGTTGACAAGGAATCTTACCTGATCCGGTCTTCCCCTGTCATTTTTAGGATTATTGCTGTAGCTTCCGGTTCTTACAATGACCATATTGTGTTCGGGAACCATAATGATATATTGTCCCTGCAACCCAAGAAAGTAATAATGTTTAATGGGATTGTCATGATTGACCCAGAGGCCCATTCCATAGATCTTTTCAGATTTTTCCGTAGGTGTTCTCATCTGCTCAATAAAATCCGGATTGAGGATCTGTTTTTCACCCACTTTGCCGTTATCCAAAAACAGCTGTCCCAGTTTTGCATAATCTCTTGCATTGGAGTGGATGCAGCAGTATGTTTTTTCCATCCCGTAATGGTCCGTACTCCATGAGGCATTCTGTTCCATTCCCATCGGGATCCAGAATTTTTCTGATAAATAGCTTGCTAAAGTCTGGTTCAGGGCTTTTTTCAAAGCAAATCCGAGGAGCTGGGTAGAGCCGCTCTGGTATTCAAATCCGGTACCGGGTTCTTCTTTAAACTTTCTTGAAAATACAGCTTTAATAAGATTTTTGCCATAATAGGCTTTTGCATTCGGTAGAAAAGGATTATTATAGTCTTCATCCCAGTCGAGTCCTGCTTCCATCCGGGCTAAATTTTTAAGGGTGACATCACTTCCGAATTGTTTTTCTTTAAATTCTGGATAAAAGTCAGAGAGTTTTTCATCAATACTTTTAATGATGCCTTCTTCCAAAGCTTTTCCTAGCAGCATAACCGTAACAGCCTTTGCCATAGAGAAAGAATTGGTCTGTGAAAGCTGGTTATAGCCGTCCCAATACTGTTCATGAAGGATCTTTCCATTTTTTATAACAACAAAAGCGGCTGTTTTGGAGTGCTTTAAATTTTCAATTATATTGTCAGGCAGTTCCTGATGGTTGTATTCAGTATCTTCAGTCCATAATTCCGGCTCGTCAGTAGCGATGAGGTTTCCGGGGAAGAGCTTCCCGTCGTCGATATGAGCGCTTGATTTTCCTTTGAGATACGTTTTGGAAATTCCGCTGAACAAATAATCGTATCCTAAAAGATAAACTGCGGCTACCCCTACAGCTGCTCCGCCTATTACATATTTTAATGCCTTCATATGGTTATGAATATCAGTCTCAAACAAATTTAAAATAATTTTGATAAGAAAATGAGAAAGAAACAGTAAATAAACTATTTTTGCGATTAATGATGAAAAATATGACCAGAAAACTTATTGTATTCGTGTTTTTCATTTTTTCAGTGATGGGAGCTGCCCAGACCTATAAAATGATCGACACCGCAGACTATTTGCAGAGAAAAGAATTTTTAAAAGGCTTTGCCGGAAATAACGAGGTTTTTATTAAAAAATTAAGATCACAGTATTCCGGGAAGACAGGTTCAGAATTATCTAAAATTTACAAGGAATTCGGAACTGATTTTGAGAAGCAGGTAAAAAACAAAGATTTTATTTTCAAGTCTGAATTTGAAACTGAAATAAAAAGCCTGATCCAGCGCCTCAAAAAAAACAATCCGAATATTCCCCAGGACCTGAAAATTTTAGTGGCAAGAGATAACACTCCCAATGCTTACTGTCTTGCAGACGGTACTTTCGTGATCAATATGGGTTTATACAACTGGCTGAACAGCGAAGACCAGATCGCAGCAGTGATTACCCACGAATTAGGGCATAAAATAGACGAACATTCGCTTAAAACATTCTTAAACATTATTGAGCAGGATCAGCTGGATAAAACAACTGTGCAGAATCTGAAAGAAACAACGGTAAAACGCAGTCAGAGCCAAAACCAGAAAGCCTTTGACATCCTTAAAAACCGTGCTTATAAAAAAGGAGTCGAAAGAAGAAAGCAGGAAATGAAGGCAGATTCGCTGGGTTATGTGATCTTTAAGAGCAGTGATTTTAAGAAAGCTGAATTTGTCAATGCACTTCAGCGCCTGCAGGATTTTGATACGATCTCTCCGCGTGAATTAAAAGTGGATACGTATAAAAAGCTTTTTGATCTTCCCAAGCAGGCTTTCAACGAAAAGTGGATGAAAAAAGAGGATTTCTCACTGTACAATTATAATTTTTACAAAGAAAAGCTGGATAAAGATTCCCTGGCATCACACCCCGAAATGTCCAGAAGAATCGAGAAGCTCAAAAAAATATTTACAGAGCTGAAAGTATCCGCAGGACCGGAAAAAGCTTCTGAGACTTTTACAGCACTAAAGAAAATGGCGAGAATGGAAATCCTTCCCAATTATTTTCACTCTGAAGATTACGGGTTGGGGATCTATGTATCCATGCAGTTTCTGCAGGATGGGGAAGAGGAAAAATATTATAAAGGCTGGCTGGGAAAATGCTTTTCTAAAATATATGAAGCCCGAAAAAATTATAATCTCAACCGTTATCTGGACAGGATAGAACCTAAAAACCAAAGCGAAAGTTACCAGCAGTTCCTTAGCTTTATGTGGAATCTGAGCCTTGATGACATTAAAAATATAGCAGATTTTTACCAGAACAGCTACCAAATAAAAGAATCCTGATGCATCATCAGGATTCTTATTTTTTTTAATAGTTCAGCTTTTCCAAGCGGATCTTGTTGAATTTTTCCTTTTCATTATACTCTCTGAGAAGAATATAACCTTCTTTTCCAACGTATGGCGTAACGGCGTAATTGTCTTTTTCAGAAATAGGAATGATTTCCTGTTGGAACTTTCCGTCAATAACCGTGTTGATGAAAAGATTCCATTTTTTCTGTCTGGTAACTTCATCTTTCTGATAGTCACGGTAAAAGAAGACAACATCTTTTCCTCCGTTGAGGTATTGGGAGAAAAGATAATCGCTGTTCACCCACTTCGTTTTTTCTTTTTCAAAAACTTTTACATTTTTGATCTTGAAATCTTTATCCGTGTAAATATAAACGAGATCTGTAGTTTTAGGCGCATTGTACTGGCCGGCAGGTTTGTATTTTTCGGTAAGGATACCAACGCTTCCGTCGTTCATAAAATACATATCCTTGGTCTGAAGCATATAGCCGCTTTCTACCATGCCGTTCGCATTGATCTTCGGAAGGAATGATGCAAAGTCCGGCTTGAAATTGATCTCTTTCGTATCTACGGTAAAATCAGATTTATTTACCATCATTCTGGCGTAGCCTATAAAATCATATTTGGAAAAATTTCTTCCCAGTAAAACAATCTTGTCGTCAAATGTTTTATCATTGTCAAGGCTGCCATAGCCCAGAGAAAAACTGTCGATGAAGTCAATCGTCGTATCAGAAAGCCCTGTGATAGGCTTATTGGCGGCTTCTTTTCCTGTTTTCATATCGATGGCAACAAGACTGAAAGATTTTTTATCATCATCCTCCTTTTTCATGATGCAGTACATATAATTCTCATCTCTTTCCAGTACGGATAAGGTGGAAAATACCTTTTTGTTCCCATCGGTATTGTATTTATACCTCCAGAGTTCCTTTTTGTTGTCATCAAATTTAATGATGCTGTTATTGTTCACATATTTTCCGTAGTCTTTGTATTCTATAGCAAAATAACCTCCTTCCTTTACTTCTCCTACAGCGGAAACATAATTATAGCCCTTTTCCTTTTTCTCTTCACGGTTTTCCTTGCGCTGTGCTTTCCAGTTTTTAGGTTCATTAATCTCCTTGAATGTACCGTCCTCTAAATAATCGTAATAAACTTTTCTTTTAATGGTATTGGTTTTCGGATCTATCACCATAGAAACCGGTGTGAAGACCTCCCTGCTTTTTACCAGGGAATAATCCATCATGGAAGGTTTTAAAATGATCTGCCCCTTAAAATCAACATAGCCGAGATAAGAACCGGCTGTAATATCTCCTTCAAACTCTTTGTTGGCAACAGGGTTAAGGTTTTTATCAAGGATTACATATTCGAATTTCTTAGTCTTATCGCCTGCTTTTCCGTAAGAGTAAAGAGAAACATAACCGTAAAGATTATCTTTATCATCGAACAGTGCATTCATGCCTACATGATCGCCGGCTGCAAGTGCTGTAAGGTCTTGGGTCTGGGAATAGGATAACGTCTGGAATAATCCGAAGAGCAGAAAATATATTTTTTTCATAATTATTATTTTTCCAAAAATAATAAATTAAGACATACACCGGACAAGTTTCATTTTCTTTATTGAAATTAGAAAGCAAAAAAGAATCTGAACTTTCTGTTAGATCTACGGGTGTTTAAAAAATATTCAGTATTTAACAAATAGCACAGGCGCCTATAAAGAATAAAAAAGCCCCAATCCTGGGGCCTTTTAGTTTATATTTTAGAAAGTAAATTTCTGAAATTTGTTTTCTCGTCGATAATTCTTCTTAATTCTGAAACAGGTACTCTTTCCTGCTTCATTGTGTCCCTGTCTCTTATTGTAACCGTATGGTCTGTTAAAGAGTCGTGATCGATGGTGATACAGTAAGGAGTACCGATGGCATCCTGTCTTCTGTAACGTTTTCCGATGGCATCCTTTTCTTCGTAGAATAAGTTGAAATCATATTTCAGATCATTGAAAACCTTTTCTGCGTATTCAGCAAGACCGTCTTTTTTCATTAGCGGAAGAATTGCTGCTTTAATTGGTGCTAAAGCCGGAGGTAAAGATAGAACTGTTCTTTCTGAACCGTCTTCCAATACCTCGTCTCTCAGACAGTGTGAGAAGATGGAAAGGAATAATCTGTCTAAACCAACAGAAGTTTCCACAACGTAAGGGACATAGTTTTCGTTTCTTTCAGGATCGAAGAACTGAAGCTTTCTTCCTGAAAATTCCTCATGAGCTTTCAAATCGAAATCCGTTCTCGAGTGAATCCCTTCCAATTCCTTAAATCCAAATGGGAAGTTGAATTCAATATCAGCTGCAGCATTGGCATAATGCGCCAGTTTTTCGTGATCATGGAATCTGTAATTTTCATTACCTAATCCAAGAGCTAAGTGCCAGTTCAGGCGTTTTTGCTTCCAGGTTTCATAGAACTCCAGTTCAGTTCCCGGAGCTACAAAAAACTGCATTTCCATCTGTTCGAACTCACGCATTCTGAAGATAAACTGTCTTGCAACAATTTCATTTCTGAATGCCTTACCGATTTGAGCAATACCGAAAGGAAGCTTATGACGTGAAGTTTTCTGAACATTTAAAAAGTTAACAAAGATACCCTGAGCTGTTTCCGGTCTCAGATAAAGATCCATCGCGCTGTCTGCAGAAGCTCCTAATTTCGTTCCGAACATCAGGTTGAATTGTCTTACTTCTGTCCAGTTTTTAGAACCGGTATCAGGATCAGCAATCTCAAGCTCTTCAATTAAAGCTTTTACGTCAGCAAGATCTTCATTTTCCAGAGATTTTGCCAATCGGGAAAGAATGGCCTCTCTCTTTGCCCTGTATTCCAAAATTTTTGGATTTGTAGCTTCAAATTGAGCCTTGTCAAAAGATTCACCGAATCTTTTGGCCGCTTTTTCAATTTCTTTATTCTCTTTATCTTCAATTTTTGCGCAGTAGTCTTCTACCAGAACATCTGCTCTGAAACGTTTTTTAGAATCTTTATTGTCAATCAGTGGATCGTTGAAAGCGTCTACGTGGCCTGATGCCTTCCATGTGGTAGGATGCATAAGGATCGCCGAATCAATGCCGACAATATTTTCGTTAAGCTGTACCATAGCTTTCCACCAATATTGTTTGATATTGTTTTTTAATTCGGCACCGTTCTGTCCATAATCATACACAGCGGATAAACCGTCATAGATCTCACTGGAAGGAAAAATAAAACCATATTCTTTAGCGTGAGAAATCACTTTCTTGAAAACATCTTCTTGCTTTGCCATAATTTTTTTTACGTCTGATGTGCAAAAATAGTGAAAATGTAGGAAGATGGGAGCGGGAAGATGGAAGTTTTTATTATGTAGAAAATTAGAAGCCAGGAACCTGCTTTTTCTACTCACTATTTTTTTGGATTTGGTGCGGCGGCGGAGCCGCCGCACCAAATCCAAAAAAATGAGCTCAAACATGCCGCTCAATCAGGGCTAAAATCATCCGGAAATTTCTACTTTTGTCCCATGTTAGAAATTCTTTATCGCGACGAGCATATTATTGCCATCAACAAACCCAGCGGATTACTGGTTCATAAATCTTTTTATGCAGGAGAAGCCGATACTTATGCCATTCAGGAGTTGAAGAAACAGATTGGACAAAAAGTGTTTCCTGTACATCGATTAGACCGAAAAACTTCAGGTGTTTTGCTGTTCACTTTAGATAAAGAAACATTGAGAATGATGAGCGATCAGTTTGCATCGCGGGAAGTCGAAAAAAAATACATAGCCATTCTTCGTGGATGGACGAAAGAAGAAGAAACTATCGATTATGATTTGATTAATGAAAATGAAGTCAGGCAGAATGCAATCACTTATTATCGTCGTTTACAGACTTCAGAAATCAATTTACCTTTTTTAAAACATCAAACTTCCAGATATTGTCTGGTAGAAGCTATTCCTGAAACGGGACGATTTCATCAGTTGAGAAAACACTTTAAACATATTTTGCATCCGATTTTAGGTTGTCGGAAACATGGTTGCAATAAACAGAATAAGTTGTGGCTTCAAACATTTGACATCAATAAAATGACGCTTCACGCTTATCAATTGATTTTTAATCATCCTGTTTCTAACGAAAGAATTACACTAAATGCCACTATAGATGAAGAGTTCAAAAAAGTAGGATATATTTTGAATTTCGATTTGAGTGCGTATTCTTAAGATTTTAATTAATTTGTTGGTTAAACCTTTGCGTTAAAAAACATCTCTCTGATTTTGCAGATGATTATGTTTATAGATAATACTTATAAAATATTTTGATAAAATATTATAGGTTAACCGAACATTAATTTTAAATTGAGTATTTTTGT
Source organism: Chryseobacterium lathyri (assembly GCF_030812195.1). Classification (GTDB taxonomy): domain Bacteria; phylum Bacteroidota; class Bacteroidia; order Flavobacteriales; family Weeksellaceae; genus Chryseobacterium; species Chryseobacterium lathyri_A. Next base: position 449,695 of record NZ_JAUSSF010000002.1, on the reverse strand, counting down.
AAAACTTTTTTTCAATGTACAAAAGTATCATCAGACCCATTCTCTTCAAATTTGACCCCGAGGAAGTTCATCATTTTACATTTTCAATGCTTAAAAATTTTGGATTTCTTACCAAACTATTTTTACCCAAACCTATTGAAGACAAGCGTCTGGAAAGAGAAGTTTTCGGATTGAAATTTAAAAATCCTGTAGGATTGGCTGCCGGTTTTGATAAAAATGCTGTTCTGTTTAATGAATTGGGAGATCTTGGTTTCGGATTTGTAGAAATAGGGACCGTAACGCCAAAAGCTCAGGCAGGAAATCCTAAGAAGAGATTATTCCGTTTAATTGAAGACGGGGGAATTATCAACAGGATGGGGTTTAATAATGATGGTCTTGAAGCAGCGATCGAAAAACTGAAATCCAACAAGGGGAAAATAATCATCGGAGGAAACATTGGAAAAAATACCAATACCACCCCGGAAAATTATACCCAGGATTACCTGGACTGTTTTGAAGGTCTTCACCCTCATGTTGATTATTTTGTACTGAATGTGAGCTGCCCGAATGTGGGAAGCCATGCCAAGCTGGAAGATGTGGAATATCTGCGTGAGCTGATTACTGAAGTAAAGAAAATCAATCAGTCAAAATCTGTACAGAAACCCATATTGCTGAAAATTGCTCCGGATCTTAATAACAATCAGCTAGATGAAATTGTAGAGCTGATTGCAGAGACAAAAATTGACGGTGTGATTGTTTCCAATACCTCTGTCAACCGGGAAGGTCTGAAAACCTCTCCTGAAGTTTTGAAACAGATAGGAAATGGCGGATTGAGTGGAAAACCTATCCGTGAAAGAAGTACAAAAATGATCAAATACCTTTCCGATAAAAGCAACAGAGCTTTCCCAATAATTGGGGTAGGAGGAATCCATAGTGCAAAAGATGCTATCGAGAAGCTGGATGCAGGAGCCACACTGATCCAGTTATACACCGGATTTATCTACGAAGGCCCGGAACTGATCAATGAGATCAATAAAGAACTGTTAAAAAGAGCCAGCAGGCTTCCAAGATAAAAAGAAAGAGAGCTTAATGTTCTCTTTTTTATTTTGACTTTGCAATTGATGCATTTTTAATGTCAACGGTAAAGGTATAGGCAGGAGAAGATGAAGATTTATTGATTTTATATTTTAAGATTTTCCGGTCCTGGGATTTTGTCTCGGTGGTATCATAAATATTTTCCATACAGCTTTCAGTAAGGAATTCTTCATAGTTTTTATAATTCCAGTCTTTGGTAAAGTACAAAATTCTGTAGCCTTTTTCACCTTCACTGGCCCCGCATCTCCCACATGCGTTAAGGTTGGATGAATGCTCAAAATACAGAAGGATCCGGTTTCCGTTTTCTCCGGAAGCATACGAAATGAGCCGGTTTCCTCCATGTTTATTAATGAAATCAAATGTATTGATCTTTTTGTTATTGGGTAATGTCAGGTAATTATTATAACGGTAGATCATATCATTGCCTGTAAATAACTTGGCAGGTTGAGCTTTTTTATTCAAATAAAAATTACCCGAGATTGAGTTTTCTTTAGGGTTATCCTGCTCAAAGACAATATACTCTTGGGGAGAAAGAGTTTCTGCTATTTCATTAGCTTTCTCCACTTTTTGGGGTGAAGTAATCTGATCTTTAAATACTTTTGAATTTTGCTTTTGCTTGCTTCCAAAATTATATAAAGAAAGTTTTCCGTAATCGTAAATACCGGTCAGAGGTATTTTTTTCTGATATTTATCGTAATAATACCATCCGTCTACAAAATACTGATACAGGCTGCAATCTGCAATTCCGGCAAAATAAAGCTGCATGGTAACGGGCATTCCTGCGATCTCCCCTTTGAAAACCTGTGAGGAATCCGTTACTGCCCTTAATTCAACTTTCTGGCATAAACAGAGGGTAAAAAGGGGAATAAACAAAGTGATTAATAGTTTTTTCATGGTTGATTGAATAATTTTAGAGAAAGAAATTGGCGATGGTGTAGATAATCAGCCCGACCAGTCCTCCAACGAGCGTTCCGTTCACCCGGATAAACTGCAGGTCTTTTCCCACTTCCAGTTCCATTTTTTCGCTTAATTCTTTGCCCTGCCAGTTTCCTACGGTGGAGCTGATGAGGTTCCCAAACTGATGGGTGTTTTTAAGGATATATTTATATGCCGTCACCCTTACCCAATGATCTATTTTATTCTGAAGATTTTCATCCGTTTTTAAATTTTCAGAAAACTCATTAAGGTTTTTCGTAAGGTAATTTTTTAGGGAAGATTGCTCATCCTGTAATTCCTTCATCAAAGTTTTCTTAATGGAAATCCAGATATCATTAGAGTATTCATCAAGTTTATCATTTTTCAGAAGGCCATTTTTGATGGTTTTAAATTCATCATCCCATTTCGGATCTTCCTTCAGGTCGGTAGAAAAATCATGGATCTTCCGGGTAATCAGATTTCGGATTTCATGGTCAGGATCTTCTTCTATTTCCCTGAAAAAATCCGAAAGTCCACTGGAAATTTTATCTGCAATTTTATTATCAACAAAAGAAGGAATGAATGAATAACTCCCTTTCTGTACGCGGTCTTTGATCATTTCATCATTTTCGATGATATAATCTTTGATTTGTTTGGAAAGATTGGTAACAATTCTCTGATGGTCATTTTTTTCAAGAATGTAGCTGATACCGTTGCCCACTACTTTATTAAGCTTGACATCATCCGTCATTTCAGATACTTTTTTGCTGATAAACTGGCTCACAGAAGTATCATCAAGTTTATTGAGAATATCCAGAACAATATCAGAAATATTCCGGATGAGGATCTCCTGGCTTTTTTCTTTTCCAAGCCATTCCCCAACGAAATTCGAAATTTTAAGCTTCTGAATATAAGGGCGGATATTCTGAGGTGAAAGGAAATTGCTCACCACAAAGCTGCCGAGATTATCACCCAGCCTCTGTTTACTGTTTTCAATAAGGTTCGTATGCGGAATAGGAAGCCCAAGCGGATGCCTGAAAAGAGCAGTCACAGCGAACCAGTCTGCCAAGGCCCCAACCATTGCAGCCTCGGAAAAAGCCCTTACGTAGCCAAGCCAATGAGATGGATTCGACTTCTGAAGTAGGGTAGTGGCGATAAAAATAACGGCCATCAGGATAAATAATCCGGTGGCAAACATTTTATATTTTCTCAGCTGTTTTCTTTTCGCTTCGTCATTCATATTCTCAAATTTACTAAATTTGGTAATGAAACCATCATCTTAAACCCGTATGAAATTCAGGACTAAAATTTACAATGAAATTTTTAGTTTTTATCATAATTATTAACCTTTTTGCAGGCATGTCCGCAGAAACCTAAGTTTATTAAAACACTTCCTATGGAAAATAAAGAAGCAAAAAACAATCCATACTATTCCAGAACCGACACTTCAAAACTTGATATTTCTAATGATGAATGGAAAAAAATCCTTGCCCCAGACTTATATGCCATCGCCAGAGAGGCAGCTACGGAAAGAGCATTTACCGGAAAGTATAATGAATTTGATGAAATTGGAGATTATTATTGTGCAGTCTGCGGCAATCATCTCTTCCGTTCTACGTCAAAATTTGCGAGCAGCTGCGGGTGGCCAAGCTTTTTCGAGGCAGATAAAGAAGGTGTTTATTACAAGAGAGACACGGCATATGGAATGGAAAGGGTAGAAGTGCTTTGCAAACGGTGTGACTCCCATCTTGGACATGTTTTTGATGATGGCCCGAAACCTACAGGATTGCGTTATTGTATGAATTCCGTAAGCCTGGAATTTGTTGCAGATTAGCAAAAATAAAGGCTTTAATTCACAAAATCAGGACGTTAAAGTTTCTTAAATTCAGTTAAACTTTGTGGACTTATAAGTGTCTGGTAATTATGTTTTTATAATTTTGCCTCACTAATTTGGAATTTAATATTATTGAATGAAAGGAATTTATAGTGTATTAGGCCTGGTTTATATGGTCACGACTTCATTCTATCTTTCGCCGGGAAAGGCAGTAAAGAATGAGAATGTCAATACAGCAAAAATTGAAAAAGTAGCAGACACGAAAACTGAGAAGACCGCTGGTACAGCATCTTCATCAGAAGAATTGTACAAATCAATTCCATTTGAACCTGAACATGAACTTAATTATGAAGTTTTCGCAAAAGCATTAACAGGTTTTGAAAATTTAAAAAAAGCAGGATTGCTGAATCAGGACTCGCATTTATTGACTATCTGCGATTTTTCTATGTCTTCGAATACAAAGAGACTTTGGGTAATTGATACCAATGAGAAAAAGGTACTGTTCAATTCACTGGTAGCACACGGAAAAAATACAGGCGAAGAATTTGCGACGAATTTTTCTAATACGGAAAGTTCGCTGCAGACCAGCTTAGGGTTTTATATCACGGATGCCACTTATCAGGGAGACAACGGATATTCTTTGAAATTGCTTGGAATGGATAAAGGTTTTAATGATGCTGCCTACAGAAGGGCTATCGTGATGCACGGAGCAGATTATGTAAGCGATGAATTTGCCTCCATGCACAAAAGAATCGGAAGAAGCTGGGGATGTCCGGCAGTACCAAGATCATTAACACAGCCGATCATTAATACCATAAAAGGACGGAACTGTCTTTTCATCTATTATCCCGATCAGAATTACCTTTCCTCGTCAGAATGGTTAAAGTCATAATCATCTGAGAATGGAGAATGCTTCAGAATTTATTTCTGCTTTCAGGCTGATGAATAACCCTGATGGAACAAGTACCTTCGAAAAAGGGAAAATTCCGACTTTAAAGCCGATGAATATTACCACTTTTTGGATAAGCACTATAGTTGAAGAGTGGCAGAAAGCAACTCATCCGGCTCCAAGAAGGCAGTATGTAGTAACATTAAAAGGGAAAATAAAGTTCAAAGTAAGCAACGGCTCTACATTTCTTATTGAACCCGGAATTATCCTTCTGGCCGAAGATACTAAGGGAGAAGGCCACAGCTGGGAGATGATAGAAAGTGAAAAATGGGAGAGGCTTTATATTCCGATTGCTGATCATGCAGAAGACTATTTTATTGCTGATGCCAAGTAGAAAACGGGTTCAAAATTTCTTAAAATTAATTGATAAAATAAAAAAGCAGTCAACCAGACTGCTTTTTTTATATGATTTATTTGAATTTCTTGAAAACCAGAGTTGCATTGTGCCCTCCAAAACCAAAGGCATTACTTAATGCAAAATTGATCTCCTTTTCTTTAGCTTCTCCAAAAACGATATTCACGTCTTTCGGGATATTTTCATCAATATGATGCAGATTGATGGTAGGAGGAATAATTCCTTTTTCCACAGCTTTGATGGAAAGGATTGCTTCCGCGGCACCGGCAGCACCCAATAAATGTCCTGTCATAGACTTTGTGGCACTGATATCAAGATTCTTATTTCTTCCGAATAATTTACTGATTGCTTTCAGTTCCACCAGATCTCCAAGAGGAGTAGAGGTAGCGTGAGGATTAAGGTAATCAAGATCTTCAATATTGGCCCCTGCTTCTTTCATTGCCAGCTGCATGGCTTTAATTGCACTGATTCCCTCCGGATGGGGTGCAGTCATATGATAAGCGTCGGCGGTCATAGCAGCTCCAGCCAGCTCGGCATAAATTTTAGCTCCTCTTGCTTTGGCGTGCTCATATTCCTCAAGGATCAGAGCGCCGGCACCTTCACCCATCACAAAACCATCTCTGTCTGCATCATAAGGGCGGCTTGCTGTGGCGAAATCATCATTTCTGGTAGACATCGCTTTCATAATTGAAAACCCGCCTATAGAAGCAGGTGTGACAGCCGCTTCAGAACCTCCACTGATGATTACTTTTGCTTTTCCAAGACGGATATAGTTGAACGCATCCATTAATGCGGTATTTCCTGTTGCACAGGCTGAAATAGTGGTATAATTGATTCCCTTCAGCCCGAATTTCATGGAGATCATTCCCGAAGCCATATTGGCGATAAATTTAGGAACAAAGAAAGGATTGAATTTCGGTGTTCCGTCTCCCTCTGCATAATTCATGACCTCTGTTTCAAATGTGATCATGCCGCCCTGACCGGTTCCCCAGATAACACCTGTGTCGAAAGGATCCATTTTTTCCAGTTCAAGCCCTGAATCCTGGATTGCCTCGGTGGAAGCATACATTGCATATTGTGAAAATAAGTCGCTTCTTTTTATTTCGTTGTGGGTCAGATGAACTTTCGGATCAAAATTTTTCACCTCACAGGCGAAGTGTACTTTAAATTTTTCTGAATCAAAATGGGTAATTAAACCCGCTCCACTGACTCCGTTAATACTGTTTTGCCAAAAATCTTCGACATTGTTCCCCAAAGGCGTCACTGCGCCCAGTCCTGTAATGACAACTCTTTTCATACCTAGTTATTAATTTTGAATAGATTAGAGGTTCCCCTGGCAATCAGTCTTGTTTTGTCTGCATTCCATATTTCGCATTGCGCATTGACAAACTGCCTGCCTCTTTTTATAATTTTCGTTTCGGCTACAATATTATCATTTTCTTTTGCAGTTGAAAAATAATCGATCACATTATTGATGGTAGTGATAAAAGAATTTTCATTCAGGGAGAACATTGTGGCTCCAATAATATCGTCAATGATGGCTGCTGTTACTCCGCCATGAAGATTGCCGATCGGATTAAGCCATTCCTGTCTCACGGTATATTTGAATTCGAGATGTCCTTCTTCTGCAGAAACTACAATAGGATTGAGCCATTTCATAAACGGTGAAGGCGATTGGTCAAATTCCTTTCCGATGAATTGCTGCAGTTGTGCTAATCTGTCCATATTTTACTTTTCTAAAATCATAGTTACACCCTGTCCGCGTGCGGCACAAATAGAGATAAAGCCTTTTCCGTTTCCCTTTTCATGAAGTAGTTTTGCTAAGGTACCGATAATTCTTCCGCCTGTAGCTGCAAAAGGATGAGCTGCTGCGAGGCTTCCGCCTTTTACATTCAGCTTATCCCTGTCTATTTTCCCCAATGCTTTTTCCAGTCCGAATTTTTTAGCCAGATCATCATTTTCCCATATCTTAATGGTGGCAAGGACCTGTGCGGCAAAAGCCTCATGAATTTCATAATAATCGAAGTCTTCCAGACTCATTCCTGCTTTTTTAAGCATTCTTTCTGCGGCAAAAACTGGAGCAAGGAGAAGATTCTGTTTGTTTTCAACATATTCTATTCCTGCTACTTCTGAAAAAGTAATATAGGCTAAAATTGGAAGACCATTGGCATTAGCCCATTCTTCACTGGCCAGAAGCACTGCAGAAGCTCCGTCTGTAAAAGGAGTTGAATTTCCGGCTGTAAGAGTTCCGTTCTCTTTATCAAAAGCAGGCTTCAGCTGAGAGAGTTTTTCAAGGCTGGTGTCCCTGCGGAGGTTATTGTCCTTTTCTAATCCGAATGCGGGAATAATCATATCGTGAAAAAATCCCTCATCATAAGCTTTGGCCATGTTTCTGTGGCTTTTAAACGCTAGTTCATCCTGTTCTTCGCGGGAAATTTTGTAATATTTAGCTGTGATTTCCGTATGTCCGCCCATCACCAGACCAGTTTTGGGTTCCTGTCCTTTGTAGGGAATCGGCATCCAGTCTTTCAGTTTTGGAGTTAGCAGCTGTTTTAGTTTTCCAAATACTGATTTTTCTTTATTGGCTTTCAACAGTGCTTTTCTTAATCTCGGTGCTGATTCAAACGGAATGTTACTCATTGCTTCAACACCGCAGGCAATACCGCTTTCGATCTGTCCCAATGCAATTTTATTTCCAATGTATACAGCTGCTTCAATTCCTGTATCGCAGGCCTGCTGAAGATCACATGCCGGAGTAGCAGGATCAAGCGCAGTATTCATCACGGTTTCTCTGATGAGGTTACTTTCTGAAATGTGTTTGATAACAGCACCTCCCGCTACTTCACCAAGGAGTTTCCCCTGCAAACGGTATTTGTTGATGAGTCCATTAAGCGCCGCTTCCAGAAGCTCCTGATTATCCAGGTCTGCATAGGCTGTGTTAATTCTGGCAAAGGGAATTCTGCTGTATCCTACAATGGCCACTTTTTTTGTTTCCATATTGAAAAGTTTTATGATGGAAGTATTTTTAGCTCTTTATCGATCATGAATAATATTCTGTCTAATGCCAGGTTTAAGTATTTTTCATCTTCTGTTGTTTTGGAAAGAAGAATCCCGCCCTCTATGAGCATAATAAAGAGCGATCCGTATTCATAAGCATTGATATCCGGATGTATTTCTCCGGTTTTCTGTCCTTCGGCAATGACGGCCGTTATTTTTTTGATCCAGCCTTCAAATGATTGGGTAACCTGTTGCTTCAGGCTGGGAAAAGTATCATCGGCTTCGGTGGCTGCATTCATCAGGGGACAGCCCCCGTTTTTAAAGACTGCTTTCCAGTTTTTACGATAAAAATTAACAAAAGCATTTAATTTATCAATCGGAGTTGGAAATTCATCTCCTAAGGATCTTGCCATACTTTTGGACAGTAGACTGGAGTTGTATTTATAAACTTCAAGCGCAACCTGATCCTTATTATCAAAGTTTCCGTAAATGCTTCCTTTGGTAAGGCCTGTAGCTTCCGTAATGTCAGATAAAGATGTAGACATATAACCCTTGGTATTGAACAAAGAAGCTGTTTTCTCAATAATAAACTGTTTGGTCTTTTCTGCTTTTGACATTTTAAGTATTTAGTATACTGCAAATATACACAAAATATACCGATTGGTATATTTTATAGCCTGTTTTGCCACCAAAGCCAAAAGTTTCGGGACACTTAAGGTTTAAAATTATGATATAAAGAAGAGCATATAAGTTAAGTCTTTAAAATCTTCTGACCTTTCTTTACCGTAAAGATATTAAGCAAAAAAACTGTATAATATGCAGGAAAATAAACCATCAAGATTTTTAAGCAGTGAAGAATAATTAAGAATCCGTGCGGATAAAAGACATTGTCCTTTAAAAGCTATTTGATATTCTCTTAATTCTCCTTCACTGCTTAAAAATTTTAATGGTTCAAATAAGAATTTTTATTATTAAGCTAAAGTAGCATTCAAGGTAATTTCAAAATTGAAAGCTGCGCTTACCGGGCATCCTTCCTCAGCTATTTTAGCATATTTCTGGAATTCTTCTTCTGAAAGTCCCGGAACCTTTGCCGTTAAAGTCAGTTCAGATTTTGTGATTTTCCCAATGCTTGGATCAAGGGTGATCACAGAGGTTGTTTTTAATTCTTCAGGAGTAAAACCAGCCTGGGAAAGCTCGGCGCTCAGTTTCATCGTAAAGCATCCTGCGTGGGCTGCAGCCAATAATTCTTCAGGATTGGTTCCTACTCCGTCCGCGAAACGGCTGTTGAAAGAATACTGTGTCTCGTTTAAAGTTGTGCTTTGAGTAGTTAAGTGTCCTTTACCTTCTTTGATGTTGCCGTTCCAAACGGCTGTTGCGTTACGTCTCATAATGTTTGTTTTTTGTTGTTTTTAATATGTTGTTGTTATTTTGATGATACAAAGATAGAGTAGTTGCAAGCCGGATTCAATGGATAAAAAGCCTTAAATATTGTACTTTTTTCCTGACAAGTAATTTTTAAAACTTTATAATAGGTACTATTTCAAAATTTAATTTCATTTTTTTAATTAAAAGTAAAGAAAAAAATAAAAATTATATATTAGTTGATTGGTTTTTTATCAAATTTGTAAAAAATACCGTATTGAATGATAACATTAATTTTCTTCAAAGATTAGATGAGTAAGTTAGAAAATATTTTAAGAGAAATAACTCCATTATCTCCTGAGGACAGTTTTCTTGTGTTTGACCGGATAAAGGCATCTTTTGATTTTCCTTATCATTATCATCCGGAGATCGAGATCAATTTTATCAGCAAAGGAAAGGGATACCGCCGGATGATTGGTGATCACACAGGAGAAATCGGCGATATCGAACTCGTGTTGGTGGGTCCGAATCTTCCGCACTGCTGGGCTAATCATAAGTGCAAAAACCGGAAGACGCATGAAATAACAGTACAGTTCAACCAGGATTTTTTTAACCAGTCCATGATGGATAAAAATATTCTGAAGCCCATCAGTAACCTGATGAAGGATTCGATCCGGGGAATTTTATTTTCCCAGGAAACAGCTGAAAAGCTGAAGGACTCTTTTCTCAATTTATCCAAAATGAACAGTTTTGAATCTTTTATCGAGATCATGAAAATTCTTAATGAATTGGCTATTGCCGAGGACAAAACACTTTTATCCTCTTACAGTATAGAGCTTGAAACCTTTGCGGATAACGATAAAATGAAGATCGTTCATGATTTTGTACATAAAAACTTTGAAAGTAAAATAACGCTTCATGACGCTGCATCGCTTATCAATATGAGTAGTGTAACATTCAATAGGTTCATCAAGAAAAGAACAGGTAAAACGTTTGTAAATTATCTGAATGAAATCAGGATCAGCTATGCTGCAAGATGGCTAATGGAGAAGAATCTGACTGTTTTTGAGACTGCTTTTGAAGCTGGCTTTAATAATATAGCCAACTTTAATAAGGTTTTCAAATCCATAAAAAAAACAACACCAACAGAATTTAAAGAACTTTTTAAAGGAGTGAAAAAAATCGAGTAGTCTTTTAAATTAAGCAAATACCTTTTGTAATCAAGATATCCGGATAGTTTCTATCCGGATTTTTAATGGATATAGGTGTATTTTAATCAAAAAATGTTAAAAAAGCATTATATGATTATTAAAATTCATATGCTGAAAATTAATTTAGTGTACTGTAAATCAACGAGTAAATCCGGTGTCTGTAAAATGACTGAAAAAATAATATCGTTTTATGATAAAATAGCATTATATCTGGCTGCCAACAAAATTTAGATTTGCTAATATGAATTAAATCTTAACAAAACTTTAATTATTTGATGTAAACGGGATGTAATGTTGCAGAAAAGTGAAGATAAATCCTGTTTTAAAATCTAAACAATATTTAAAGCAATGTGGTTGATTCTCAAATAAATCTTAATAAAACTAACCTTATGAGAAAAACTGTTATACCGGTTTTATTAGCTATTTCTTTATCTGCCTACGCACAGGATACTAAAAAGGCAGATACTGCTAAAACAACCAAAATTGAAGAGGTGGTTGTTACTTCTTTGGGGATAAAAAGGCAGGTACGATCCTTAACGTACTCCAGCCAGCAAATTGGAGGGGATGAGCTTACAGAAGTAAAAACACCCAACCTTTTGAATTCAATCAACGGAAAGGTGTCCAATGTGCAGATTAATAAAACCAATGGTGGTGTAGGAGGATCCGTGAGAGTGGTGATGAGAGGGGATAAATCTACAAGAAACAGCCAGCCGTTATATGTGATTGACGGGATTCCTATTATTAACAATACAAAGGGACCGAATGTGGACTTTTTTGCTTCGATGCCGGATACGGGAGATGTATTGAGTACAATCAATCCCGAGGATATTGAAAGTATCAACTTCCTTAAAGGCGCTTCAGCTGCGGCATTGTATGGGGCTGCGGGAGGTAACGGTGCTGTTTTGATTGTGACGAAAAAAGGAAAGACAGGTAGAAGTAAATTATCTTATACAACAAGTTTAACTCTTGATCAGGCTTATAGCCTTCCAGAACTACAGTACAGTTATCTGCAGAGCATTCCTTACGACCATGCGGCAGGACAAACCGGTTCTCAGCAGAGTTGGGGAGCAAAAGGAGCTTCAAAAGATTATCTCAAAGATTTCTTACAGACCGGAACTACATGGGTCAACAATCTTTCATTTCAATCAGGAAATGAAAAGTCCAATAACTTTTTCTCTATAGGAAATACAACAAATAAAGGAATTATTCCTACATCAGTATTTGATCAGTATAATATTAATTTCAGGAACTCAAGTAAATTCCTTGATGATAAGCTGACCCTTGATGCCAACTTCATGGGATCTTTACAAAACAGTAAGAACAGGCTGACCCCAGGATCGTATTACTCTCCGCTTGTAAATCTGTATTGGTTACCGAGAGGTGTTGATTTCGATCAGTTCAGTGGCTCGAACTACACTTATCAAAATAACAGCAGACTGCTTCCTGCACAGAACTGGTGGGCCATAAAGCCAGACGGAAGCTTTAGCGTAGAATCTCAAAACCCTTATTGGATTCTTTATAAAAACCCTGTAACAACAAAGAATAAAAACCTTTACAGTGCAGCGACATTGAGCTATCAGATCAACCCTTGGTTATCGGCCAGGGTAAGAGGAAATTACAATTATACCACCTCAGACAGCCAGCGTAATGTAGCAGTGTATTCCTTGCCTGTCTTGTTGGGAGGGAATGATAATGGTAAGCTTTACAAAGATGTTATTGAAAGCACATCTACTTACGGAGACGCATTATTAATCGGAAGCCCGAAAATTACTGATGATATTTCTTTGGATTTTACGGTAGGTGGAAGTATAAATACACAAAGATATACTTCAAGCAGCATAGAGAATAACCTTCTGGTGATTCCTAACTTGTTTGAATTGAATAATTTACAATGGCCGGGACAGAATGGGAATGGAGTAAGCTACGTAATATATAGAACGAAAAAACAGACCCAGTCCGTGTTTGCAAGTGCCAATTTAGGATACAAAAAATTCTTATATCTGGATCTTACATTTAGAAATGACTGGGATTCAACGCTGTCAGGAACTGGCAGGATTTCTTTTGATTATGAATCTATTGGTTTAAATGCAATCTTATCAGAAATCTTTAATATTTCAGAATCCATCAATTTCTGGAAAGTGAGAGCTTCCTATGCAGAAGTTGGAAACGGACTGTATTCCAACCTAACTGCTCCTAATATTTACCGTTACCAGGTAAATGCAGGTACTATGATTACTCCTAATTCATCACCGGTTACCAAGCCTGAGTTTTCTGAACTTTTTGCTAAACCGGAACTTAACAAAACTTTTGAAGCAGGAACAGAGCTTAAACTTTTTAATAACCGTTTAAGCTTTGATTTCACTTATTATAATTCGGTAGTATCCAACCAGCTTTTACAGGCGGTGGAAATATCTTCCAACTTAGGATTTGGAACCGGAAGATTTGATGTTAATGCCGGAAAAATTCAGAATGTAGGATTTGAATCCAGCTTATCTTATAAAGTATTTGCGGGAAGCAAATTTGACTGGACAACTACAGTAAATGCTTCCGCCAATAAAAATACCATTAAAGAACTCTTCCCATCCAGATTACAGATCCCTGCCGATAAGACCTTTGTGCTTACAGGAGGAGGATACAACAGGTTAAAAGTGGGTGGTTCATTTGGAGATATCTACGGATCAGTATTCAAGAGAGACGGACAGGGAAGAATTATTGTGGATGCTGAAGGCGTTCCGTTAAGAGATGAAAACCAGGTGCAATATCTCGGGAATCCGAACCCTAAATTTATCCTTGGCTTCAACAACTCGTTCAATATTGGAAAGTTAGGAATCAGTTTCCTTATTGACGGGAAGTTTGGTGGAAAAGTATTAGGCTACACTCAGGCTAAAAATGACCAGTATGGGGTAAGCAAGGCCAGTGCGGATGCCCGTGATATTGGAGGAGTATCCATTCCAAATGCAGTTTATGAAAATGGCACTCCTTATACAGGATTGACTGATGCTGAAAAATACTATTCAAAAGTATCAGGATCCATTGATGAACCATACATGTATAAAGCGACAGCCGTGCGTTTGAGACAGGCTTCCATTTCATACACGTTTGGTGTACATTCAAAATATATGGAAAATGCAACAATAAGTTTAATCGGAAGCAACCTGTTCTTCTTATATAAAGACGCTCCGTTTGACCCGGAACAAGTATCAGGAGTTAATCCTGGAGGTGTAGGTATTGATATGTTTGGAATGCCGATTACCAGATCAGTTGGTCTATCATTAAAAGCTAACTTCTAATTTTAACAAAATGAAAATATCTCATATTAAAACCATATCACTCAGTGCATGTATGCTATTTTCCGCTTTAAGCTGCACGGGCGAATTTGATAAATATAACCAGGAATACATTGGAGGTCCTGAAAATTTCAATGCCGATTTCACGCAGATTGTAAATCCCCTGAAATTGATGCAGAGAAACCAGCAAAGTTCTACCAACTGGATCTATCAGTTGCAGACCAACCTTAATGCGGACATGTTTAGTGGCTTATTCAGTACAGCTACCCCCTATAATGGAGGAAGAAACAATACCACTTATTTCATTATGGATGGGTGGAACGAAAGAATTATGATGACGCAGCTGGAAGATGTTTTTGACAAATCAAAGACAATCAACACTGTGATCAAAGAAAACTATCCGGGTATCAATTTTAGGGCATCTCTTGCTCTTGCAAAAATTCTTAAAGTAATCTCTGCAAGTAAAGTCTCGGATGCACATGGGCCTATCATTTACAGTAAATTTGAAACCCCTAACCCTTCAACGGGAATTACAGATTTCGATTCACAGCAGGAAGCTTATAACAATTTCATTGCAGACCTTACTACTGCTATTTCAGACCTGCAGCAGACTCCGGGTGTTGAAGATAAGGCGGTTATTACTAAATCGGATCTTATATATGGCGGTAACCTGGCTAATTGGGCAAAACTTGCCAATTCCTTAAAATTAAGATTTGCAATGAGAATGAGTTATGCCGATCCTGCCAAATCAAAATTGTACGCAGAACAGGCTTTAGCATCTCCGGCGGGGTTTATTGATGACAATTCTGCAAATGCACTGATTAACTATGGAGGAGCTTCTCCTCTCAGCGATATTATTTATTCGTGGGGCGATTGTAAAATTGGGGCACCATTAATGGCATTTATGAACGGCTTTAATGATCCAAGAAGATCTGCCTATGCTAAACCTGCTACCGATCCTAGTGTAGCCGGACAATATATAGGAATAAGACAAGGAGTGGATATGGGAGGCAGTAAAGACAGATATGGAGACTTCTCCCAGCCTATCGCAGCATCTGCTAATGGAGATTATTTTTCCAATAGCAATGGTAAAAATAAAGTATTTACTGCTGCGGAAATATGGTTCCTGAAAGCGGAAGCTGCCATCAGAGGGTATGCCGGGGCAGGAGATGCGGGAACAAATTACAACAAAGGCATCGAAATGTCATTTGCTGAATGGGGAAAAAGCGCATCATATGCAACTTATGTAGCAGATGCCATTTCTAAGGAAGCTCCCTATATTGATCCTAAAAATGCATCAAATAGTATTCTTGCAGGAAGCCCGATGCTAAGCACAATTACCATTAAATGGAATGAAGAAGATTCTTTTGAAAGAAAACTAGAAAGAATTATGACCCAGAAATGGATCGCTATTTATCCTGATGGCTCTGAAGCTTGGGCAGAACAGAGAAGAACTGGTTATCCTGTTATTTTCAAAAATGTTCTCAATGATAGTCAGGGAACCATCAGCACTGATGCTATGATCAGAAGGGTTCCTATCCCGACCAAATACAGAAACAATACCCTGAATTATGCTCAGGCCCTGCAGTATCTTGGAGGTCCCGATACAGGAGGAACCAAATTGTGGTGGGATAAAAAGTAATAATTTTAAGCAGATCAATTATAAAGATAAAGAGGCCGTCTCAAAGGTTAAATTTAATTTTTTCATTTCGGCAGGAGAAATATCGGATAAACACTTGTTTTAAAGATTCTTCAATTTTAGTTTCGTTTCAATTCGGAATGATGCTTTTGAGAGGCTCTCTTTTCTTTACTATTTTAGTTTGAACATGGGAAACAACAGCTCAGAAATCCGTTCGGTAAAACCGATTTTCTGGATATCAACATTATACTTTGCAATGGGAATTCCCTTTGTAACCATTAATGCGGTCTCAGGGATTATGTACAAAGACATGGGGATTTCAGATTCTAAGATTACATTCTGGACAGCTCTGATTATGTTTTCCTGGACATTAAAACCTCTTTGGAGCCCTTTTCTTGAGATCTATAAAACAAAAAAATTCTTTGTTGTAGCAACTCAGTTTGCCATAGGAATTCTGTTCGCTTTGATTGCATTAAGTTTACCAATGCCTGATTTTTTTAAATACAGCATTGCTCTTTTTGCGGTCGTTGCATTCTGCGGAGCAACACATGACATAGCTGCCGACGGGACCTATATTAATTTTTTGACGAACAAAGAGCAGGCAAAATATATCGGATGGCAGGGTGCTTTTTATAATCTGGCCAAAATCATCAGCAGTGGAGTGCTGGTATATTTTGCAGGAGTTTTAGAGAAAACCAAAGGAGTTGTCAATGCCTGGATGATCATTATGGGAATTTATGGCCTTCTGTTTCTTGCACTGGCTTTGTATCATTATACTGTTTTACCGAAAGAAAATAAACATGAAAAAGAGACCAGAAAAGCAGGAAATATCCGTAAAGAGCTATTGGACGTGATCACCTCTTTCTTCAAAAAGAAGAATATCATGTGGGCGGTACTGTTCATTATCCTGTATCGTTTTGCAGAAGGATTTGCCATAAAGATTGCCCCCTTGTTTTTCAAAGCACCGAGAACCTCAGGAGGTCTTGGATTATCAACATCGGATATAGGGCTTATATATGGTACATACGGGTCGGCTGCATTTATTCTGGGATCTGTCCTGGCTGGATATTTTATTGCTGCCCGAGGGCTGAAAAGATCTTTGATCTGGCTGTGTTCTGCTTTTAACATTCCATTCGTAGTATATGCATTATTGGCATATTTCCAGCCAACAGAATTGCTTCCGGTAGGCGTTGCGGTGGTCGTAGAATATTTTGGCTACGGATTCGGGTTTGTAGGGCTTATGCTCTATATCATGCAGCAGATCGCACCCGGCGAACATAAAACAGCCCATTATGCTTTTGCAACCGGTATTATGAATCTGGGGGTAATGATTCCCGGAATGTTCAGCGGGATGATCAGCGATTGGATAGGATACAAAATGTTTTTCATCTGGGTCCTGATAGCCACCATACCGGCTTTTATAGTAACACTTCTGGTTCCGTTCTCCTATCCTGAAAAATTAAAAGAACACTAAATCATTTATTAAATACATAAATAAAAGTAAAAATACTTTATGACATTTCAACCAGCAAAGATCCCTTGGCAGGATCGTCCGGAAGACAGCCGTGATATCATGTGGCGTTACTCTGCAAATCCGATCATCAGCAGATATGCAATACCTACATCCAACAGCATTTTTAACAGTGCAGTGGTTCCTTTTGAAGATGGGTTCGCAGGAGTTTTCCGTTGCGATAACAAAGCCGTGCAGATGAATATTTTTGCAGGTTTCAGTAAAGACGGGATCAATTGGGAAATCAACCATGATCCTATTGATATGAAAGCCGGAAATACTGAAATGATAGAATCTGACTATAAATACGATCCTCGTGTTGCCTTTATAGAAGACCGCTACTGGATCACATGGTGCAACGGATATCATGGTCCCACAATAGGAATTGCCTATACTTTTGATTTTAAAGAATTCTTTCAGTGTGAAAATGCATTCCTGCCTTTTAACAGGAACGGAGTTCTTTTTCCTGAAAAGATCAATGGTAAATATGCCATGCTGAGCAGACCGAGTGATAACGGTCATACCCCTTTTGGAGATATATACATCAGTTACAGTCCGGATATGAAATACTGGGGTGAACACCGCTGTGTAATGAAGGTGGCACCGTTTGAAGACAGTGCGTGGCAGTGTACAAAAATTGGAGCAGGTCCTGTCCCGATTAAAACAGAAGAAGGATGGCTCCTTTTTTATCACGGAGTGATCAATACCTGCAGAGGGTTCCGTTATTCTATGGGAGCTTCACTGCTGGATCTTGAAGACCCATCGAAAGTATTGTACAGAACGAAACCTTATTTACTGGCTCCTGCAGAACTGTACGAGCTCACAGGGGATATTCCTAATGTGGTTTTCCCGTGTGCTGCCCTTTCAGAAGGAGATAAGGTAACTGTATATTATGGTGCAGCGGATACTGTTGTGGCCATTGCGTTTGGATACATTTCAGAAATTATTGATTTTATGAAAAAGAATTCGCTTTAAACTGATTAAAATCTGAAAAAAATGCCGCTTGCCTTTGTTTTTCCGCTTGTTGAAATCATTGCTATGGTTTTTATATTGTTAAATAAACTCCTATCTTGAGAAATTTTTAAGATTTCCCTATTATGATTATGAAAAAAGAACTGCTTATATTTTTATCAATGATCCTGTTTTCTCATGCCGGAAATGCCCAGCAGCGGAAGGATGACGTTCTTTCATGGGTGGACCCGTTTATTGGAACTGGAGGGCATGGTCATACTTTTCCAGGGGCAACTACACCGTTTGGGATGATCCAGCTCAGTCCGGATCAGAATACCAAAAGCGGAGATTGGGACTGGTGCTCAGGATACCACTACAGCAGTAAAACCATCATGGGTTTCAGTCATAATCATCTCAGCGGAACAGGTTGGGCGGATCTTGGAGATATCTTAGTGATGCCCACGACCGGGAAAATAAAAATGCTTCCCGGCTCAGAAGAAAAACCGGAAACGGGCTACCGTTCTACATTCAGTCATGAAAAAGAAACTGCATCACCGGGATATTATTCAGTGATGCTAGACAGCTATGGAATTAAGGCTGAATTGACGGCTTCTCCAAGAGTAGGCTTTCATAAATACACTTTTCCAAAGAGCGAAGAGTCAAATATTATCATAGATCCTACCAATAAGATCTTCGGAAATATTTATCATACGCTTGTAAGTATAGAAGGAAACAATAAAATCAAAGGATACTGCTACAGCAATGGTTGGGGCGGAAAACGTTTTGCTTATTTTGTCATGGAGTTTTCAAAACCTTTTAAATCCTATGGAACCTATTCAGAAGGGAAAATAAAAGAGAACGAGAAAATCGCTCTTGCCAAAGATGCCAAAGCTTTTGTAAGGTTTTCCACTCAGGAGAATGAAAGCATTGAAGTAAAAGTTTCTATATCTCCTGTAAGTACGGAAGGTGCACAGGAAAACTTTGATGCCGAAGCAAAGAATGTAGATTTTGCTAAAGCCAAAGAAACCGCTCAAACAACATGGAGGGATCTCATTAACAGATTTCAGGTGACCGGCGGTACGGATGACCAGAGAAAAATCTTCTACACCGGAGTATATCATACCTTCATCGCGCCTAATCTCTATATGGATACCAACGGAGATTATGTTGCCGCTCAGGAAAACATGAATACCAAATGGTTTACCAATTACAGTACCTATTCCTATTGGGACGGCTTCAGAGCTACACATCCTTTGCTGACCATTATGGATCAGAAACATACAAAAGAATTTGCCAACTCGCTGATCAGCAGGTATACGGATCGAAAAGACCATATGCCAATCTGGGAGTTGTGTGGGTACGATAACTTCTGTATGCTCGGCTATCACAGTGTATCGGTAATCTGGGATGCCATTTCCAAAGGGGTACCGGGAATCGATCAGGAGAAAGCATTTGCAGCAATGAAAGATGCTTCCTTAACGGACAAAATGAGCAGCAGCGATGGCGGCGGCGGTCTTAACGATTATATCAAATTAGGGTACACGCCATCCGAAAACGGTGCTTCAGTTTCTGCAACGCTGGAATATGCATATGACGACTGGTGTATTCAGCAGCTTGCCGAAAAATTAGGTAAAAAAGAAGAAGCGGAAGTGTATAAAAAACGTTCTATGAGTTTCCTTAATACATTCAATAAAGAAAATAACCATTTCTGGCCAAAACAGAAAAACGGAGAATTCCTACCTGATTTTGTTTTAAACGATTGGAAAAAATTACAGCTGCACTGGGTTTCCGGAAACATATGGGCGTATGATTTTTTCGTGCCTCATCAGATCGATGAAATGATGAATTTATATGGCGGAAAAAAAGGTTTTGAAGAAAAACTGGATAAAACTTTTACAGAAGAACTTAAAATGATCGGCGAGCAGCATGTAGATATTTCCGGATTCATCGGTTCTCTGGGATTTGGTGATGAGCCGGGACATCATGTTCCTTACCTGTACAATTACGCAGGAGCTCCTTACAAAACCCAGAAAATGGTCAAATTCATCCGCGATAATATGTATGCAGCAAAACCGGATGGTATTGTTAATAATGAAGACTGCGGTCAGATGTCTGCATGGTATATTTTCTCTTCATTAGGATTTTATCCGGTGACTCCCGGAAAACCTGTCTACGCCATTGGGGCGCCACAGTTTCCGAAGGTGTCTTTAAAACTGGAAAATGGAAAAACCTTCACAGTAATAGCTGATAAGATTTCGGATAAAAACATGTACGTTCAGAAAATGTTCCTGAACGGAAAAGAATTCAAAAGCTGGGAAATTAACCACAGTGATATTATGAATGGAGGAGAACTGAAATTTGTAATGGGAAGCAAGCCTGTAAAATAGATCACTAAAAAATAACGAAACAAAAAGTATAATGGAAAGGAGAAAGTTTATAAAGACAAGCGCAATTGCCGGAGCAGGATTACTGTTTACTCAAAATGTTTTCGCAAAAACGCTAAGCATGGAAGATTTTCCTGTGGTCCGCGTTCCAAAAGATAAAAGACAATTTACCAGTGAGGCGGTAGAAAGTGCTATTGCAGCTTTTAAAAAGAAAGTGAAAAACAAAGAGCTGTCATGGCTTTTTGAAAACTGCTTTCCCAATACTTTAGATACTACTGTTTTTTATAAAGAAATCAATGGGACTCCGGACACATACGTTATTACAGGAGATATTGATGCCATGTGGCTTCGTGACAGCTCTGCACAGGTTTTCCCTTACCTGCAGTTCTCAAAAAAAGACGAAAAACTTCATAAACTCATTTCCGGAGTTATTCACAAACAGACAGAATTCATCCTGAAAGATCCTTATGCCAATGCTTTTTATAACGATAACAATAAAATAAGCAAGTGGAAAGAATACGATCATACAGATATGAAACCGGGGACTCACGAAAGAAAATGGGAGATAGATTCACTTTGCTATCCTATCCGTCTGGCTTACCATTTCTGGAAAACCACAGGAGATACAAAACCATTTGATAACAATTGGCTGCAGGGAATCAAACTGACCTTACAGACTTTCGTAGAGCAACAGAGAAAAACAGACCTGGGCCCATATAAATTCGAGCGTACCACAGCCTGGGCTACAGACGGAATTCCGATGGGTGGCTACGGTTATCCGACAAACCCCGTAGGATTGATCAATTCTATGTTTCGGCCAAGTGATGATGCTACCATCTATGCTTTCCTCATTCCTTCCAATTTATTTGCTGTAGTAAGTTTACGCCAGGCTGCAGAAATGGTTTCAAATATCAAAAATGAAACAGCATTGGCTCAGCAGTTAAACAGCCTTGCCGATGAGGTAGAGGCAGCCATCAAGAAATATGGAATCTATGATCATCCTGAATACGGAAAGATCTATGCCTTTGAAACCAATGGATTTGGCAGCTACAATTTAATGGATGACGCCAACTGTCCAAGCCTTCTAGGGCTTCCTTACCTGGATGCCGTAAAAGCTGATGATCCGGTTTATATAAATACCAGAAATTATGTGTGGTCAAAAGACAACCCGTTCTTTTTCAAAGGAAAACTGGCAGAAGGAATCGGTGGTCCGCATATCGGTCTTGATATGATCTGGCCGATGAGCATTATTATGAAAGCCCTTACCACCAAAGACAGAAAAGAGATCAGATGGTGCATAGAAACGTTACAGAAAACCCATGGAGGGACTGGCTTTATGCATGAATCCTTCCATAAGGATAATGACAAGAAATTTACAAGAGAATGGTTTGCATGGGCGAATACATTATTCGGTGAACTGTTATGGAAGACCTTTAACGAGAATCAGGATTTACTGACTTAGAATTGATATTTGCAGCAGGCGCCAGCATAACTTTTATTCCCGTTTTTTTAGTTGCAGTGTTTTACAGAGAATTCATTGAGGGAGAGCCTTATGAAATTTTCTGTCCGTAATTGATCATTTTTCCTCCTTTTCCGGAGAGATGAGTACATATAAATACATCAAATAACTTAAAAAAAACATTATGAAAAAAGCCCTTACTACATTGATCTTAATGATCATTCATGCAATCCCTGTGCTGTATGCACAGCAGCTTAGCCCTACGGGAATATGCTATGTGGAAGTAAACAACAATAATATCCTGAATGCCGGATCGTATAAGTTGCAGACATCGGGTAAATATTTGTTTAATGTTGTCAATATTTTTGCAGCGAATATCAATTACGATACAGCCAGAAGCAGACCTTACCTGTATTGTAACAATAACGTTACGAAAGTACTGACCAATGCAGATACCTACATAAAGCCGCTTCAGGCGAAAGGAATGAAAGTGGTATTAACCATTTTAGGAAACCATCAGGGAGCGGGTCTCTGTAATTTTCCAACCCGTGAAGCAGCCAGAGACTTTGCCCAGCAGCTTGCCCATACTGTGAACACTTACGGTCTTGACGGAATCGACTTTGATGATGAATATTCAGACTATGGTCAAAACGGAACCGGCCAGCCCAACGCCAGTTCTTTTGTAATGCTTGTACAGGAATTGAAGGCTTTACTGCCGAATAAAATGATCACCTTTTATTATTATGGCCCTGCAGCTTCAAGGCTTTCCTGGAACGGGCTTAGGGTAGGAGATTATGTCAACCACAGCTGGAACGCGATGTACGGAACTTTCTCTGCACCCAATGTTCCGCCTCTTACCAATGCACAGATCTCTCCGGCAGCTGTATGGCTGGGAAATACTTCCAATTCTACTACCACCAGCCTGGCTACCCAGACTAAAAATGGAGGATACGGAGTATTTATGTGGTATGACCTTCACGGAACCAATGAAACATCACAGCTTTCAGCCGGAACACAGACCCTATATGGGGAACAGACGGTTTTAAGTACTCCTTTACAGTCGTGGACGCAGGGAACAAATTGCGATGCTCCTATCGGGTTATTTACCAGCAACCTTACCGGAACGAGTGCAAAGCTGAACTGGTCAGCAGTGGGAACCAATACGTATGATGTAGATTATAAACTGGCTTCTTCTGCCACCTGGACCAATGCTGCAACGGCTGTTTCTGCTACTTCAGTAACAATATCAGGGTTAACCGTCAATACTGAATATGACTGGAGAATCAGAACGAACTGCAGCGTAAAAAGCACCTATATTTTTGCTCCGAGATTTAACAGCGGAACAGGAACGGCTCCTTCAGGTTCTACTGCTCTTTCCCTGGACGGAAGCAGTGAGTCCGGTGCAGCCGGAAATCTTACTTTAAGCGGATCGGCATTATCATTGGAAGGGTGGATAAAGCCATCATCTTTTAAATCAGCCTCTCCTTATATTTCATCAGTTATGGGTACGGAAGTAAGCGACAGTAATTCAGCTTTCCTGCGTTTGGGAGATGCCAATATTGCCAATAACAAGCTTCAGTTTGTGGTAAGCATCAATAATGTACAGCAAAAACTGACTGCCACTACAGCATTAAATGCCAATACATGGTACCACGTTGCTGCAACTTATGATGGCTCTGCAATGAAAATCTATATCAATGGGACTCTTGATGCGACTAAATCCCAGACAGGAAGCGTTTCTTCCAGCGGAGCTTTCAATGTAGGGTATTTATACAGTACATCCAGAAATTTCAACGGTAAAGTAGATGAGGTTAGAGTCTGGAAAAGAGCATTAAGCCAGACAGAGATCAGCCAGAATATGTGTAATGTGACCCTTCCGGCAACTTCCCTTGCAGCCTATTGGAAATTCAATGAAGGCAGCGGTTCATCTGTTCAGGACAGTTCAGGAAACGGAGTTACATTAACATTGACGGGTGTGGATGCTTCCAACTGGGGAACAGATGTCCCATGTCCTGCAGGAACTCAAGTTGCGGCAAAAAATCAAAAGGCAATAGATCTGGAGCAGGTAACGGCTAAAAAGCAGATCAAAATGTATCCAAATCCTGTAAGTACATCTTCCCCGCTTAGTGTTTCTGTTCCTGAAGAATATAACAGAGGAAAATTATCGGTTTATAATTTTAATGGAATTATTGTAGAAACAAAAACATTGCAGGCCGGAGATCATCAGTACGATTTCTCCAAGCTTTCGATGGGTACCTATATCATTCAGTTTGAATCTCAGAACGGAGGTTTAAAACAGACAGAAAAATTAATTGTAAAATAAATAAAAACAGTCATTGGGCTTAGGCCCAATGATTTTACCAACCACAAAAATTAAAATTATATGAAAAAAAACTCCATTTTTACTGCTTTGATAGCATTGGTCACCCAGGTGACATCTATGCTTCATGCGCAGCAGCTTAATCCTCTGGGAATTTGCTATGTAGAGGTGAATAACAACAATATGCTGAATGTAGGATCTTATACCCTTCAGAATACTAACAGACAGCTTTTTGATGTGGCGATTATTTTTGCTGCTAATATTAATTATGATGTTTCTAAAAGCAGAGCTTACATTTCCAACAATAATAATGTTACCAAAGTGTTGAATGATGTGAACACTTATGTAAGACCTTTACAGCAAAAAGGCATTAAGGTGTTGCTGGATATTTTAGGAAATCACCAGGGAGCCGGAATTTCAAATTTTCCGAATCGTGAGGCTGCTAGAGATTTCGCACGGCAGCTTGCCCACACTGTTTATACCTATGGTCTGGACGGTATTGATCTTGATGATGAATATGCAGGATATGGCAACAACGGGACCGGGCAGCCCAACAGCAGCTCTTTTGTAATGCTTTTGCAGGAATTAAAGGCCGCAATGCCGGATAAGCTGATCACCTTTTATTATTTAGGTCCGGCAACATCAAGACAAAGTTACAACGGCGATGCAGCCGGAAATTATATCAATTACAGCTGGAATCCGTATTATGGGACGTATAGTGCTCCCGTAGTGCCGCCACTTAACAATACTAAACTTTCAGCTGCAGCTACCTGGATACAGAACAGTAATCCTCAATCCACTTCTGCCGCTACACTTTCCACTCTTGCTACCAATACGATCAATGATGGTTATGGAGTATTTATGTGGTACGATCTTAATGGAGCTAACAATGCCAGCTATCTGAGTACAGGATCAAATATTCTTTATAATGAAAATACACTCCTTAGCGGCCCGCTTTATTCCTGGACTCAGGGAGATGCATGTAATCCGCCTTTAGGACTTGAAGCAACCAATACCACAGGAACTTCAGCTAAATTGAACTGGACAGGGAATGCCTCCCAGACGTATAATATTGATTATAAGCCTGCCAATTCAACCACCTGGACAAACATTGCGAGCAATTATTCCGGAAACAATATTATGGTTAATAACCTGACCCTGAATACGGATTATGACTGGAGAATACAGTCGAACTGTTCAGCAACCATAAAAAGCACCTATCTGTTTGCTCCCCGTTTTAATTCCGGAAGTACATGTGGAACGCCGTCCGGCATGAAGTCTGAAAGCTTTTTGGGAACAACCACTAAAATATCATGGGATGCGGTAGCAAGTGCCTCATCCTATAATTTACAATATAAAACAGCTGTAGCAACAACCTGGACTGATGTTCAGAATATTTCCACAAACTCTTATACCTTACCGGGATTAACGGAGAATACGAATTATGTATGGAAAGTACAGGCCGTATGTGGTGGAACAGCCACCAGTGTATATTCGGGAGAGTCAACATTCAACAGTGGATTTGCTCCTGTGCAGAGCCCTGGTGCAAGATCACTTTCGTTCAATGGAAGCACTCAATATCTGAATGCAGGGCAATTTAATCTTAGCGGAAACGCAGTGACATTTGAAGGCTGGGTAAAAGTAAATGCTTTCAAACCCAATTTTCCCTATATCTCATCAGTAATTGGAATCGAAGTTGGAGATAGTAATTCCGCAATCCTAAGATTTGGAGATGGAAACCTTGCTAATAATAAGCTGCAATTTATCTTAAGTTTCGGATCTGCTCAGGTAAAGCTTAACAGTGTTACAGGGCTGACCACCAATACATGGAATCATATCGCAGCGACTTATGACGGTTCGACTATGAAAATCTACATCAACGGTGTTCTTGATGCCAGTGCAGCTGCTTCAGGGAATTTCACAGCCAATGGCATTCTTTACCTGGGCAGGAATTATGAAAATGCCCGTACTCTTAATGGATTCCTGGATGAATTCAGAGTTTGGAAAAGAGCATTAACACCCGCGGAAATCCTTGCAAATAACTGCAATGTTCCAGCCAATTCTTCCAACCTTGAAGCCAACTGGAAAATGAATGAAGGCAGTGGAAACGGTGCTCTGGATGCTACAGCCAACACGCACTTTGCAACTCTGATCGCAATGTCCAATACCAACTGGAGAACAGATGTAGCCTGCACTACATTATCAACAAAAGATATTTCTTCTGAAAAAAATCACAGGAATTATGCATATCCAAACCCGGTTAAAAAAGGAAATGATATTCATTTTACCATTAAAGACAAATCAGCCGGTGAAATTACGTTATATGATATGGCAGGAAAATTAATAACAAACAAAAAAATTGATAGAAATGATATGGTGATCAGCAGTCAGAATTTATCCGCAGGAACCTATACCTATATAATACATTCAAAAGACAGTAAGGTTAAATCTTCTGGAAAAGTGATCATAGAATAAAAGCTTAATCCTCGTGGACGTATAAAAAGTAGAAATAAAATTAGGGGATTTTAGGATGGGCAGGCGGGGAGTATAAATACTTTCCTGTCTGTCCTCTTTTAAGGAAAAGAATTATTACAGAGAAAAATAAAGAAATAGTATGATGCAGAATATAGTAGGAATAGACATTGGAGGCTCGCACATAACCATGGCACAGGTTGATCCTGAAAAACGTAAAATCATTACTTCTACCTATGTAAGAGAACATGTGGATTCTTTTGGACAAAAGGAGGTTATTTTTTCTGCCTGGATTTCAGCCATTGAAAAAGTAGCTGTTGATTTGGTTAAAAAAGACCTTTTGATCGGTATAGCCATGCCCGGTCCTTTTGATTATGAAAACGGAATTTCGCTGATGCAGCAGGGAAAATTTATCGATATCTATCAGGTCAATATTAAAAAAGAATTGGCTGAAAGGCTCTCCGTTTCCCCTGATCAGATTCATTTTGTAAATGATGCAGGAGCCTTTCTTGAAGGAGAAGTTTTTGGAGGGGGTGTACAAGAGTACAGCAGAATCTTTGGAGTGACCTTAGGAACAGGACTGGGAACCGCTTTTTACAACGGAAAAGAAGCAACGGATGAAGATCTGTGGGATGCACCTTTCAAAGAGTCTATCTGTGAAGATTATCTTGCAACGCGTTGGTTTGTAAAATATTATAAAGTTTTAACAGGAGGGGAAATATCCGGAACCAAAGACTTATTGGATAAGCCTGAAGATATTCAGACCAAAATATTTGATGATTATGCAGATTCATTTGCGGAATTCATTGTGAAGTATGTCAGAAAATATGATCCTGAAGTTTTGGTCATAGGTGGAAACATCGCAAAAATTTATCCTTACTTTAAAAACAGGTTAAATCAACATCTGGAAGAGCATAAAATCAACCTTCCTATTAAAATTTCCGCTATTTTTGAAGATGCGGCCATTCTCGGTGCTGCAGGTTATGCTTTGAAGAAAAGCAACAGATAATTAATAAAACGATATCATGAAGTCTCTATTTTCAACTTTTTTTATTCTATTAAATGTCTTTGCGTTTAGCCAGGAAATATTTCCTGCAGATTATGTGAATCCTTTGATGGGTACACAGTCCAAACCGTCTTTATCCAATGGGAATACCTATCCCGCCATAGGCTTGCCATGGGGAATGAATCTCTGGACTCCGCAAACCGGAAAAATGGGTGACGGATGGGCTTATACCTATGATGCAGACAAGATAAAAGGATTCAAGCAGACCCATCAGCCATCTCCATGGATGAATGATTATGGTGCTTTTGCCATCATGCCGGGAGTCGGTAAACTAAAATTTAAGGAGGAAGAACGGGCAAGCTGGTTCAGCCATAAAGCTGAGAATGCTAAGCCTTACAGCTACAGCGTTTATCTGGCAGATATTAATGTGACGACAGAACTTACCCCAACGGAAAGAGCAGCTTTTTTCAAATTTGATTTCCCAAAAACAGACAGTGCTTATGTCGTAATTGATGCATTAAACAAAGGTTCCTACGTCAAAATTCTCCCTAAAGAAAGAAAAATCCTAGGGTATACCACAAAATATTCCAGAGGAAAATATAATAATTTCAAAAACTACTTTGTCATTCAGTTTGATAAAGATTTTGATTTAACGACTACCTGGAAAGACAGCATGTTTGTAAAGAATCAGTTAGAAATTACAAGCGAACATGCCGGGGCAATTGTTGGATTTAAATTAAAAAATAAAGAAAGTGTTTACGCAAGAACAGCTTCCTCATTCATCAGTTTCGAACAAGCAGAACTGAATCTGAAGAGAGAAATTGGAAGCAGAAATTTTGAGCAGGTAAAAACAGATGCTAAGAATATCTGGAATAAAACTTTAGGCAGAATTGAAGTGAAAGGCGGAACAGATCAGCAGATCCGAACATTCTATTCCTCTCTTTACAGAACATTGTTCTTCCCTCAGAAATTATACGAGATCGATGCCGACAACAAAGTAAAGCACTGGAGTCCTTACAACGGAAAAATACTGGATGGAAAAATGTTCGCAGGAACAGGTTTTTGGGATACTTTCCGTGCCCTGTATCCTTTTCTGAACCTGGTCTACCCAAGCATCAATGTTGAAATGCAGGAAGGCTTAGTCAATACTTTTAAGGAAGGAGGATTTCTCCCGGAGTGGAGCAGCCCGGGATATTCCGATATTATGATAGGAAACAATTCCGCTTCAGTTGTTGCTGATGCTTACATCAAAGGACTTCGCGGGTATGATGTGGAAACCCTTTGGCAGGCAGTGAAACATGGAGCCAATAATGAAGGCCCGATCGATGCTGTAGGCCGTAGAGGAGTGCAGTATTACAATACTTTAGGATACGTTCCCTACGATGTAAAGATCAATGAAAATGCTGCCAGAACCCTGGAATATGCCTACGATGATTTTGCAATTTACCAGTTAGGAAAAGCACTGGGAAAACCTGCTTCTGAAATTGATATTTATAAAAAAAGATCCTACAACTACAAAAACGTTTTCGATCCTGAATCCGGACTGATGCGCGGAAAAAATAAAGACGGAAAATTTCAGTCTCCATTCAATCCCTTCAAATGGGGCGATGCCTTTACAGAAGGAAACAGCTGGCATTATACATGGTCAGTGTTCCAGGATATTGACGGTTTGTCTAAATTGATGGGAGGTAAAGAGAAATTTGAAGCTAAACTGGATGAGGTTTTCTCTCTTCCGCCAGTCTTTGACGCCAGTTATTATGGAAGTGTCATCCATGAAATCCGTGAAATGCAGATCATGAATATGGGACAGTATGCCCACGGAAACCAGCCGATCCAGCATATGATCTATTTATACAACTATGCCGGAGCGCCATACAAAACACAGTACTGGACGAGACAGGTGATGGATAAACTATACTATGCAACACCGGACGGCTATTGCGGTGATGAAGATAACGGGCAGACTTCTGCGTGGTATGTGTTCTCAGCCTTAGGATTTTATCCGGTAACGCCAGCCACAGACCAGTATGTTTTAGGGGCGCCGCTTTTTAAAGAAGCTGTGATCCATTTAGAAAACGGTAAGAAAATTGTAATAGCAGCACCGGAAAATAGTGCTGAAAATCTATATGTTAAATCATTAAACGTAAACTTTAGGTCTTATTCGAAAAACTGGCTCAGCCACAAAGAACTGATGAACGGAGCAATGTTGGAATTTCAGATGGATAATAAGCCGAATAAAGAAAGAGGCTCACAAGAAAAAGACTTTCCTTATTCAATGTCAAAGGAATAATGATTAACAAACTTTATATTTGAAAAATAATTTTAGAACAGGAATAAATTATGAGTGCAGAGAAAACAGAAATATTCGATAAAGTAGCAAAAATTCTGGAAACCCAGGGTTTCAACATTGCCGCAAAAGACAGTACAAGACCTTGGGGCGGTTTTTTTGTAATTGATGAAAATCAGGCACAGGATTTTGCAAATCAGTATTTTGACGGAATTAATGTAGAAAGTCTAAAAATAGGAGGAAAACTGAGTCCTAAAATTCTTCTTGTTGCTCCCAATGCCCGTCTAAGCTGGCAATACCATCACCGCAGAGCAGAGATATGGCAGGTAGTCGAAGGAACGGTTGGGATCAAAACCAGCACCACCAATGAAGAAGGTGAACTGAAAGAATATCATCCAAAAGATCAGATCAAGCTTCAGCAGGGTGAAAGACACAGGCTGATAGGTTTATCCGGTTGGGGTGTAGTAGCGGAAATATGGCAGCATACTGATGCTTCCAATCCTTCGGATGAAGACGATATTGTAAGAGTACAGGATGATTTTGGAAGATAATATTTGCAAAATTAAAAAAAGACTGTTTTAAAAACAGTCTTTTTTATTTGTATCAAATAACCTCTCAACCAAGTTAATTTCTTTTATTTGTGTTTTTAAGTTTTCAAAAAGTTCTTGAGGTTATCTGTACATCAATATTTTGTTTCATCATTTTTGTTTCTTGTAAAATTTCCCATTGGCTAATTTTACTGGTACAAAGTAACAGCTTTCTAAAATAAAATTCCCTATAAAAAGCATCGATATATATCGATAAATTATAGATGTTTATCTATAGAAGAGATTTTGTTAAATGCTTTTTTAAAGCTTTGTTTATCATTGCGTTTATTTAATCCCTATCCCGAACTCGGTTTCACTTAATAAAAAAATAGACTGTTCTGAAACAGTCTATTTATAGTTGTTAGTTGATAAGATTTATTAATCAACCTGTTGATTCTTTACACTCTTCAATGTTAAGAACATTTAGAAAGTCACATCCAGTCCTACATAAAAATTAGCTTTCATGATAGGAGCATACACCATCCCGCCATCAAAATAATTTCCAAAAGGATTTCTGAAATCAACAATTGCATTTTTCTGGTAATAAGACGTAAGGTTTTCTCCCCCTAAATAAGCTCTGATCTTTTTATTGAAATTCCTTGAGATCTGTGCATTCAAAACAGCGTAAGAATCAGAATATACAGGCAATTGGAATTCAGCAGGGTTGCTTAATGTATTGGGAAGCCTCTGTTTTCCTACCCAATTCAGGGTCGTATCAAAACTCCAGAATCCGCCTTTATTATTTTTATTCGTTGCATAGGCAAGATTCACAAAACCTCTGTGTTTGGCCATAAAAGGAACTGTTCTTCTACCATCAATATAATCTGCCTGAACATCGTAATATTTATAAGCAAGTCTTACGTCAAAGTTTTTGAAAGGTGTAAAATCCCACTGCGTCTGGAAAGAATTTGCAAAAGATTTTCCTTCTAAATTATAAAAAGTAAGCTGTTGCGGGGAACGGTCAAGATCAACAAGCACCTGATCCTGGAAATCGGTCCTGAAAAAATCTGCCACGATGGAAGACTTCCTTCCAAAAAGCTTGAACTCCTGCTGTAAGCTGGCTCCGTAGTTCCATGCAATTTCAGGTCTCAATCCATAAATATTTCCGCCATTCTGCAAAATCTGAATATTTCTGTTTGATGCAAAATACTGTTGGTTTTCCGCAAAAACATTAGCTGTTCTGAATCCTCTTCCGGCAGAAAGTCTTAAGATCGTCTGAGGTGTAAAATCATATTTAAAATTAATTCTTGGGGTAAACTGAGTTCCTGCAAGATTATGAAAATCTGCCCGGGCTCCTGCTACCAAAGTATATTTTAATCCTGTCAGCGTATATTCTGCAAAAATTCCGGGAACGATTTCATTTCTTTTCATATCGTCCTTTAGATAAGTTTCCTCATATCCGTCATACAAAAAGCTCGCTCCGGCCTTATACTTATGATTCGTATTCCCGATAATGCTTTCAAAGATTAAATTTGAATAATAAGTATGCTGCTTTCCGGCATAATTTCTCAGTCCGAAAAAGCTGTCCTGCTGATGGTACACATACTGGTTCATCCAGCCTAAGCTCTGGTAAGGTTTTCCTTTAAAAACATATCCTGTTTTATTCCAAACCTGGAATCTTGAAATATCAATGCCTACACCGTAAGCAGGCTGTTTATCCTGCC
Source organism: Chryseobacterium lathyri (assembly GCF_030812195.1). Classification (GTDB taxonomy): domain Bacteria; phylum Bacteroidota; class Bacteroidia; order Flavobacteriales; family Weeksellaceae; genus Chryseobacterium; species Chryseobacterium lathyri_A. The sequence goes on along the minus strand of NZ_JAUSSF010000002.1, from coordinate 417,432 downwards.
CCAGTTTCTTATCGAAGCCTACCTGTCCGGCTGTTCTCTCATCCCGGATAAAATTGATTCCGAAATGAGACCCGAATCCTGACTTTTCCAAGTCGTTATAATTAAGGAGATAGGCTGCATTGATCTGCGTTCCTTTCGGTCTGTCCAAGAAAGTATCATCATTCATATCCGTATCTCCGAAAGTTCCGTTTCCGTGCAATAAGAATGTCTGTGACCATTTTTCATTGATAGGAGAGACACTGGTGATATTGGCTTCAGCTCTTCCGTTAAAATCAGCGAAAATATTCAAAGAAGTTTCTGGTTCCTTGGCATTTTTCAGAAGTTCAGTATTAATCTGCCCTGTGATACTTTCGTAACCGTTTGTTACTGTACTGCCGCCTTTTGTCAGCTGAATGCTTTCGATCCATCGACCGGGAATGAAATTCAGCCCATAAGCCGAGGCTAATCCTCTGATCTCCGGAAGAAGTTCCTTCGTTAAACTTGTGTATTTTTGATCCAGGCCGAGCATTTTCAGCTGTTTGGTTCCCGTAACGGCATTGCTGAATGAAACATCTACGGTTGCATTGGTTTCAAAGCTTTCGGAGAGGTTACAGCAAGCTGCTTTCAATAATTCTTTCTTATCAATATTAAAAACAAGGCCTGCTTCCTTTTTGCTTAATGCAGTCGCTGCTTTTGAACCGGTAATGGTAACGCCTTCAATATTTTTCCCGGGCTGCTCATGGCTTTCAGTAGGAGCAGGTTCATGATCTTTGTGGTCATCATGTTTTGCCTCTTCCTCGAAATGCACCTTTGGATTGGCATCTCCAAAAGGAATATCTCTGTCGTACAGGCAACATCCCGGAAGGTTCTTGTAAACAGCATCAGATGTCTTGTATTTTTCATTGTCATGACCGGCATCGGCAATAGCTTTTAAAACCTTATCTGATGATGTTTTCGAAGGGTCAAAATTTAAAATGACTGTCTGCTTTTCTGCGCTCCATTCTGCGGAATCGGCACCAGCTGTTTTTGCGGCTTTCTCGATTCTGGATTTGCATGAGCCGCAATTTCCTTTTACATAAAACTCATTTTCTTTTTTAGTGTGATGCTCTTGAGCTTCTGTAGGAGAAGGCTGAAGATCCCTTTCGTAATGACAGCACCCCGGAAGACCTTTATAAGTATCATCGGGTGATTTGAACTTTTCATTGTCATGGCCTGCATCGGCAACTTTCTTTAAAATTTCGTCTGTGGAAACTTTGCGGTCTGTTTCCAGGGTTAAAATCTGCAGATCAATGGAGTAAACAGCGGATTTAGCACCTGCTTTTTTGGCTGCTTCTTCTATTCTTGATTGGCACATTTCGCAGTTTCCTTTGACTTTAAACTGGCTTTTTAAAAGGTTTTGTGCTGATATAAATTGTACAGACAGGATCAATAGCCCAAGAATAAACTTGGAAATATATAATTTCATTTGTTTTAAAATTTAGATTAATTAAAAACTGTCCATTAAAATATTTAACGGACGATCAGTTGGATAATTAACCTAGTTTAGGAGGTTGCCAGATCTCTTTTAAACGGTCTGATAAATGAGGGGGTGAATATTGGAACTGTGGATTCTTATTCGCTTTGTAATAAGACAGCTCAAAATGTAAATTCTTTGAAAACGGAGTTTCTATATAAGTATAGCATGCAACGCACGTTGAACAGCAATCGTCATTACATGAAGATTTTGTTGTGTTGTCCTTACTATCTTCTGAAGTGTGATTTTTGCAGCAGTCGTCGCTCTGCTCAGACTTGGCTTTACAGCAGGTATCTTGCATCGATTGAGAGTAAAAGCTGTCTTTAGGAACTAAAAAAATTCCTAAACAAAAAATGACTGCAAGAATGTGAAACAGCTTCATCTCTGCAAAAATACAAAATTAAGATAAAGGATCACCAACTTTTAATGCACAATTGTGCCAGGGCTCTCCATGGGCAGGATTCAATTTGGGTTTTTCACCTGTTGGCGGAGCGGCTGTTACAGGTCCCGGGACATTCTGCGCTGCGCTTTGAACTGGTTGTGGGGCTGGTGTTGGTGCCGGTTTGCTGTTCAGGGGCTGTCCTACCGGAATATCACATCTGTGGCCAGGCTGTCCGTGGGGAGGGTTCATGCCCGGAGGAGTTTTGACCTGACTTCCGCTATTGCTGACCGAGACTTTTCCTTGTGACACAGAATTGGCATCTATTTTAATGGCATTGTTGGGGTTTTGTCCCGGAGCAGTCTGTATAGCTGTTGGGCTTACATTAAGAGGCTGTCCCACCGGAATATCACATCTGTGACCCGGCTGTCCATGCGGAGGGTTTTTAATTCCCGGAGCTGCACTAATAGAAGCCGGATTTGGATTGGACTGTACACCTGCCTGATCTATCAGGGAAGTTTGGGGAGCTGAGTTAACTGCCACAGCAGGCTGTTGAACACCTGCTTCTTCTTTTAAATAAGTAGGCTTTTCGTCTTTATTGCATGAAACAGCTAATAAGGAAATGGCAATTATGCCTAAAAATGTATTTTTCATATCCAATCGTATGAAACAAAATTAGCAAAACATTTTTAATTGTTTTGCTAATTTTATATTTATAATATGTTTTTAAGCCTAATTTTTAACTAAAAGCCTAAATCCTTCTCCGTGAACGTTGATGATTTCCAATCCTTCGTCGTCTTTTAACAGCTTACGAAGCTTGGCGATATAGACGTCCATACTTCTTGCTGTAAAGTAATTTTCCTTTTTCCAGATCTTTCTCAAAGCCAGATCTCTCGGCATGAAATCGTTTCTGTGGATACAGAGAAGTTTTAACAGCTCATTTTCTTTTGGAGAAAGTTTATATTCTTTATCACCAACTTTCAACTGTCTCAGCATAGAGTCGAAGAAAATGTTACTGATCTTGAACTGCTCCTGCTCTTCATTTTCTAAAGTAGAGCTTCTCTGCAGGATCGCTTTGATCTTATATAAAAGAAGTTCCGTATCAAACGGCTTTGTAATATAGTCGTCCGCCCCCAGTTGGTATCCTTTCAGGATATCTTCTCTCATATTTCTTGCTGTAAGGAAGATGATAGGGGTGTTTTTATCGATTTTTTTTACGTCTTCAGCTAATGAAAACCCGTCTTTTTTAGGCATCATTACGTCAAATATACAGATGTCAAATTCATTTTCTGTAAATTCTTTCAAACCTTGCTCTCCGTCTGTAGCAAGGGTTACCTCAAAGTTATTGATCGTCAAATAATCCTTCAGCACTGCTCCGAAACTCTGATCGTCTTCTACTAATAATATTCTGTTGCTCATGATTTTAATAATTAAAATTAATGATTAAAAATTAAGAATGAACGTTCTCACTCTATCTTCTATATTTGTTATTTGGTTTCTATTTTATGATTGATGAATGCTCACTTATCCATCATTATTTATCTTTCCTAGCTCATCGGGAGCTTTATCGTAAACGTACTTCCTTTGTCTTTGTGGGAGTCCACAAGTATCTGTCCTTTGTGCAGTTCTGCAATTTTCTTTACGTAAGAAAGTCCCAGCCCCTGTCCTTTTACATTGTGGATATTTCCGGTTTCTTCTCTAAAGAATTTTTCAAAGATCTTGGTTTTATTCTGAGTCTCCATTCCCATTCCCTTATCGGAAATTTCTATGACATACCAGTTTCCTTCGTTACTTGTTTTTACTTTAATCTCTGGCGCTTCCGGTGAATATTTGTTGGCATTGTCCAGCAAATTCACCAGCATATTTGAGATGTGGAATTCGTCTATTTTAAAAATATAGTTCGTTGCATTAAATTCCTGTGTCAAAGAACCGTTTCTCTGCTTCACAATAAGATTAAAAGATTCCGTTGTTCTTTTGATCAGTTCCCGCACATTGGTTTCCTTTAAGAATAGCTCTACCTCGTTTCTTTCAAGCTTGGACATATTCAGGACATTTTCCACCTGCTTTTTCATCCTTAGATTTTCCTGCTTGATCAGTTCAGAATAGTATTTTACTTTATCTGGATTGGTAGCAATCTTATCATTGGCTAAGGAGTCTGTGGCTACAGAAATCGTTGCCAGAGGTGTTTTGAACTCATGGGACATATTATTGATGAAGTCTGTTTTTACTTCCGCCAGCTTCTTCTGTCTCATCATATAATTGATTGAAATAATATAGATTCCGAGAATAGTAAGTAACGAGAGGAAGGTTCCCAGAAGCATAGGCCAGTTGTTCATTGCCAGAGAATATTCTTTTTTAGGAAACACTAAAGCCAGACTGTATAAAGTCCGGTCTTTCTTATCTGTAAATAAAGGATAGATATAGGTATTGCTGTCTTTTTTCTCTTTATAAACCTTATTGACAACACTTGTAAGTTTGTTGTTCTTATCAATTACCCCATACCCGAATTTTGCAGTGATGCCCTTTACTTTCAGTTCTTTAGCGATTACTGAATCAAGAACTCTGGGATCCACTCTTTTATCGATGGGCAGATTGGTGCCTACCACTTTTACGAATTCTTTTATCGCATAATCCCCATTTTCAATATCATTGTTGAGGTCTGTGGTAAGAAGCTCACGGTTGGTGGTATCTTTCTTTATTTTATAAGTTGCATCGTCAGTATACAGAGTGGTCAGATTTACTGAATCACCTTTCTGAGAGATAGGAAGCTGTGTTTTTGATATGATGTTTTTGGAATAGATGATCTGGCGCTGTGTACCGGAATCTTCTACCTGCTGAATGGTTGTTAAGGAAGGCTGATCTTTGCTGGCAAGGATATTGTTTCTTAGATTAGTATAATCCTGGTTCAGGTATTTGTCAGCTTCAATTTCTTCAATATTTTTTGAAGTGTTTTCTAAAGCAGCGTATACTTTATTGGAAAATTCCTGCTCCAGAGCACCGTAATAACCTTTCAGCCAATAAAATTGGAGCGTGACAAAAACAATCAGTGAGATTGTCATAAACACCGAAATTATTGGGATGAATTTATTATTCATTATTGAATTTTATATATTGAAAAAAAATGAATGTTAAAATTAATTATTTTAAGACTTGATAAACAAAAAACGAGCCAAAAAATTGTTTAATTTCTCTTAAAAGGGAGTTTTTTAACAATTATTTATGAATTTGAAATAACTTGTCATATGAAAAGTCCTATAAATGGATAAATAAGTAGCTTTAATAAAAATAATTATTTATGGAATCTAATATCATTTTTAACAAAGATTTTGATTCAAACAGCGTGTATGTCATGAAAATATATGATGCTGATGTTTCAAAAGTGTGGGACTATTTTACCAAATCCGAATTATTGGATCAATGGTGGGCACCGAAGCCCTGGAAATGTGAAACTGTAAAACAGGATTTTAAAGAAGGCGGAATCTGGCGCTATGCAATGGTAGGACCCGAAGGTGAAAAAATGTATGGTCAGCTGACATACGGTGAAATCACAGAACATAGAAGTTTTGATGGGGTAGATGCTTTTTGTGATGAAAAAGGGAACATTAATGGAGATTTTGCACAGGCAAAATGGCTGATTGGGTTTACAGGGATAGAGGAAGGTACAAAAGTGACCATCAATATTCATTTTCCAGCTTCTGAAGCTATGAAGCAACAGCTGGAAATGGGGTTTGAGGAAGGATTTAAAATGGGACTGACCCAACTTGAAGAAATCCTCAAATAATGTAAAAATTTTTAAAAGGCCAGAATGCATTTTTTATCTTTTGGCTCTTTTGTAAGCAAAAAGACGAGCTTAGCTCGTCTTTTTAATTTATATATATGTATCGTATCATGCATCATTGCAAAATGCCATATCGGAACATCAAATCAGCTCCTCTTCCTGGAAGTACTGTATAATTGCTTTTTTCATCAGAAGAGACTGTTCATTTGGTTTTAATTCCGGAAGTTCTTCCAGTTTATCATATTGCGGCCATCCATCTTCATAATGGGTAAACTTATAGTAACCAAAAGGTTCCAGAAGTCTGCACACTGCAATATGGATCAGGTTTACTTTGTCCTCTTTGGTATATTTCTGCTGTCCGCTTCCTAATTCCTGCAGGCCGATCAGAAATAAAAGTGTTTCAATCGGAGGATTTTTTTCAGTATCAAAATTGTCTATAAAAAACTGTTCTATTTTTTTCCAGTATTCTGATTCATTCATATAATTGGTAAATGATAATTTATAATTGATTATTAGAGCGTTTTAAGTCTTCGCCTAATTTCTTTTTATATGACGATGTTGACTTTACGATTTCATCAGCCTCTCTAAGGAGACTATTTATTTTTTCTGTTTCAAGCAAATTTAGTTCATCAATGAGTTCCCGCCAAAATAATGTCTCATCAGCTTCTTCTACAACAATACATATTTTAGAATATTTTTCTTTTAGAGAGCGGCCCCTGCACATTGCTCTGTAATTACTGGCTGTTGATGATGCTGATCTGAAAATCTGTTTTCTGATATTTGATATCTTATCTGAATAAGGAATCTCAGACAGCTCATTAATAATAGTAATCGTCAAAGATTTAGTTCTTTTTGAAAATACTTGATTGTAATTGTTGTCTGCATTCATTATCAATCATTTTTTATCTATTATCATCTATTTTCAGCAAGAACGCATATTCCAGAGCATCTTCCTTCAATGATTCAAATCTTCCGCTCGCTCCGCCGTGGCCTGAGCTCATGTCGGTTTTGAACAATAAAAGATGATCATCTGTTTTCAGTTCTCTTAGTTTTGCAGTCCATTTTGCCGGTTCCCAATACTGTACCTGGGAATCGTGAAGACCTGTTGTGATCAGCATATGAGGATAATCTTTTGCTTCAACATTATCGTAAGGCGAATATTCCTTCATGTACTCATAATATTGCTTGTCATTCGGATTCCCCCATTCATCATATTCTCCGGTTGTCAGTGGAATAGTTTCATCCAGCATTGTTGTCACCACATCTACAAACGGAACCTGTGCTACAATTCCGTTAAAAAGCTTAGGTTCATAATTCACAACGGCTCCTACCAGAAGACCACCTGCGCTTCCGCCCATTGCATACATATGGTTTGATGATGTATAGTTTTCCTTAATTAAATGCTTTCCGGCATCAATGAAATCGAAGAATGTATTTTTCTTGAAAAGCATTTTACCGTCTTCATACCATTCTCTGCCCAGATATTCTCCACCGCGGATATGAGCAATGGCATAAATGAATCCTCTGTCTAAAATAGAAAGTCTTACATTGGAGAAGCTTGCATCCACTGTATGTCCGTAACTTCCGTAGCCATATAACAGTAAGGGCGTATTTGCAGACTTTTGAGTGTCTTTATGATAAACCAGTGAGATAGGAATTCTTGTTTCTCCATCTCTTGATTCTGCCCAGATTCTTTCTGAAATATAATTTTCAGGAACAAATTTTCCGCCAAGAACTTCCTGCTGTTTCAGGAGCTGAGTGGTCTTCTCCTTCATATTATACTCATAGGTTGAGCTTGGTTGTGTCAGTGACGTGTAGCCATAACGGAGAACCTCAGTATCAAACTCCATATTGATCCCGATGTAGGTCGTATAGGTTGGATCAGAAAAAGGGAGATAATAAGATTCCTGGTTTTTTTCATCAATGATTTTGATCTGAAGAAGTCCTTCTTCTCTTTCTTCCAGAACCAGATAATCTCTGAAAATTTCAAACCCTTCCAGCAGAACCTCAGGACGGTGCGGAATAACATCGATCCAGTTCTCCATTCCACAGTTGTCAATTTTCGTTTTTACGATTTTAAAATTGGTTGCGTCATCTGCATTAGTGATGATATAAAATTCATCTTCAAAATGCTCTACCGAATATTCCAGATCATCTATTCTGGGTTGGATGATTTTCCATTCTGCAAAAACATTGTCAGAAGGAATAAATCTGTGCTCATCAGAAATCGTGCTGGAGCTGGCAATAAAAATATATTGCATTGATTTTGTCTTGAAGACATTTACATCAAAAGTATCATCCTCTTCATGAAAAATCAAAACATCTTCCGAGGCATCAGTACCAAGCTTATGTCTGTACACCTGGAAAGCCCGTAAACTTTCATCTTTTCTGATATAGAAAACATGCTCATTATCATTTGCCCAGACGGCTTTTCCTGTTGTATTCAGAATCTGGTCCGGGAAAATTTCTCCCGTTACAAGATTTTTAAAGTTAATGGTATAAATCCTGCGGCTTACATTGTCTGATGAAAAAGAAACCAGTTCATTATTTGGAGAAACAGCTATACTGCCCACTTCAAAATAGGTTTCGCCTTCTGCTAAAACATTAACGTCAACGATGATTTCTTCTGCATTGTCCAGGCTTTTGGGTTTCCTGCAGAAAATAGGATATTCTTTTCCTTCTTCATAGCGTACAATATACCAGTATCCGTTAAAGAAATAAGGGAGAGACTCGTCGTCTTTTTTATAGCGGGCTTTCATTTCTTCGAAAAGCTCTTCCTGGAAAGCCTCGGTATCTTTCATCATGAACTCTTCATAGGCATTTTCCTCTTCAAGATATTGTATAACTTCAGGATTTTCTCTTTCATTAAGCCAGAAGTAATTGTCAATTCTTCTGTCGCCGTGTATTTCTAGTATTTTTTCTATTTTTTTTGCCTGTGGAGCTTTCATTTAAATATTTTAAATTTATTTGGCCTGGTGTAATGCCCTAAATTTCTCTTGTTTTGAGATGGTTCATAGGACATTTCATTCAATATTAATTCTTGTTCAAATTTAGTTAAAAAAAAACCATCTTTTCTGTATTGAAAAGACGGCTGTTTTATATTGGGTATTAAAGTCTATTTATGAAGAGCTTTAATATACTTTTCAAGTGCCATTGTCATAGACGGAGTTTCCTTTGTAGGAGCCATAAGATCTACCTTTAAGCCAGCTTCTTCCGCTGCTGCTAAAGTAGTGTTTCCGAAAACACCGATCTTTGTTTCTTCCTGCTTGAAATCCGGGAAATTCTGCTGAAGAGATTTGATTCCCTGCGGGCTGAAAAAGATCAGCATGTCGTAATCTTTGGCATTGATATCCGTAAGATCGCTGCAAACTGTTCTGTACATGATTGCTCTTGTCCAGTCCACATTAGCCGTTTCCATCGTTTTTACGATATCCGGGCTTAAGACGTCTGAAGACGGGAGAAGGTATTTTTCAGTAGGGAATTTTTTAAACAGAGGAAGAAGATCTGAGAAGTTTTTCTCCCCAAAGCTGATCTTTCTCTTTCTATAAACGATATGTTTCTGAAGATAGTTGGCAATTGCCTCAGACTGGCAGATATATCTCATCGTATCCGGAACTGCAAAACGCAATTCTTCGGCAAGTCTGAAGTAATGGTCTATCGCATTTTTGCTGGTGAAAATAATCCCGGTAAACTGCGTCAGATCTATCTTCTGAGTTCTTAGTTCTTTGTTGTCAACTCCTTCGACGTGGATGAAAGGACGGAAATCAATCTTTATTTTTTCCTTCTTTGCTATATCCAGATATGGAGAAGACTCACTAGGCGCTGGTTGAGAAACCAATATAGACTTTATTCTCATCATTGACTTTTATTAAAAAAATAACAACTTCCAAAGCAACAATAAAGGTGCGATTTGGAGGGTGCAAATATACAAAAATTTATAATACCATTTTTCGGGAAGAATATTGTTTTTGTGAAACAAATAGAAGAAAATCTTGAAAACAGTGACAAATGCAAAGAAGTAGAAGTAATACGAAAATATTTTATTTCTGTCTATTGGGAAATAATAGTGGGTTACACATAAAATTATTAGTAAAAATGAAAGGATGAAGTAGAATTTTGTGGAGGTAAAATAAAAAATAGTCCATTTTCTACCATCACCTATGCTTTGGTAAAATAAAAAGCCCAATGCGGATTTCGAGGTGTAAAAAAATACGACCGCCAGCAATGTATACCCAAATTTATTAAGCTGATATCCGAAAAGCTGCAGATCATTAATGTATTTTGGAACTATGGGGATATATTGGGAAAGTAAAGCAGATAAAGTAAGTGCCGTTACGCAGGAAGTAATGATCCAGCTCGGGAGGTTGTTGCTGGCATCAAAATATTTCTGAAGCAGAAAGTCTTTCAGGCTGGCGTCCCTTTCTATGATATTCATCATGAAAACATACAGGAATATGCATCCTATTAAGATAAAGATTACCCAGTCATTGTTCTCAGGTATTCTTACGTGGTTTATAAAGTTTTGTGATAACAGCAAAGGAATGTTTTTTGCAAAATTATAGATTATTTTGTATAAAATAAAAAGGTTAAATAAACTATCTTTGCAAACTGAAATGAAAAAACTCGTCATTATCCCTACTTATAACGAAAAGGAAAATATTGAAAATATTATTTCCGCGGTTTTTGCATTGGAGGACGATTTTCATATTCTGGTAGTGGATGATTCTTCTCCGGATGGAACGGCTGAGATAGTAAGGGAAATTCAGAAAAGATTTCCACACCATCTCCATATGTCGGTAAGGCATGTGAAAGACGGTTTGGGGAAAGCATATATCCACGGATTTAGATGGGCTATCGAAAACAAATATGACTACATTTTTGAAATGGATGCCGATTTTTCACATAATCCAAATGATCTGCCTAAACTTTTTGAAGCCTGCGTAAATGCAGATATGGCAATAGGATCACGCTATTCAAAAGGAGTAAACGTGGTGAATTGGCCAATGGGGCGTGTTCTGCTTTCCTATTTTGCGTCCAAATACGTAAGGTTTATTTTAGGGCTTCCTATTCATGATACCACAGCAGGCTTTGTCTGTTTTTCCAGAAAAGTTCTCGAAGAAATAGGTCTGAATAATGTGAAGCTTAAAGGATACGGCTTTCAGATTGAAATGAAGTTCAGAGCTTTTAAAAAAGGTTTTAAAATTGTAGAAGTTCCTATTATATTTACAAACAGAATTTTAGGAGAAAGCAAAATGAACGGTGGCATTATTCATGAAGCTGTATTTGGAGTTTTAAATTTAAAATGGAAATCAATAATCAACAGATTATGAGAAAGCTGGTCTTCATTTTCGTTATGCTGTTCATGTTCTCATGCAGCGACTATATCGACAAGCCTAAAAACCTGATCGAGCCTGAAAAGATGGCTGAGATCCTGGCCGACCTTGCTATTACGGATCAGGCGGTCATTATTTATCAGAACAAAAACTTAGAAGCAGGAACAAGGTTTGTCCTTAAAACACACCAGGTAAAATCTGATGATTTTGTAGAAAGCTTTAAATATTATGTCGTTAGAGACAAAATGAAAGATATTGCGGAAGAAGCACAGAAAATAGTATTGAAAAAAGACCCGAAAGCGGATAAATACATACAAGACAAGTTGAAGAACAGTGGAAACACGCCCGTTTTAAACAGGTAATTATGATGCGGAAATGTTTCTGCCACCAAAGCAGGACCATTAATGGCAGTGAATTAAAAGAATATACGAATGAAATTTTTTAATATAGAAAAAACCTCTGAAGGAAAAGCAAGAGCAGGAGAGATCACTACAGACCACGGGAAGATCCAGACGCCTATCTTTATGCCTGTAGGAACTGTAGCAAGTGTGAAAACAGTTCACCAGAGAGAATTAAAAGAAGACATTAAAGCCCAGATTATACTGGGTAACACCTACCACCTGTATCTCCGTCCTACAATGGATATCATGCAGGAAGCAGGAGGACTGCATAAATTTATGAACTGGGACCTGCCAATCCTTACCGACTCAGGAGGTTTTCAGGTATTTTCGCTTTCCAAAAGCAGAAAAATGTCTGAAGAAGGCGTGAAGTTCAAATCTCATATCGACGGAAGTTATCATATGTTCACCCCGGAAAAATCTATGGAGATCCAGAGACAGATCGGAGCAGATATCTTCATGGCTTTTGATGAGTGTACACCTTATCCTTGCGAATACAATCAGGCCAAAACATCCATGGAGCTTACACACCGTTGGCTGAAAAGATGTATTGAGTGGACCGAGCAGAATAAAGAAATGTACGGCTACAAACAAAGACTTTTCCCAATTGTTCAGGGATCTACCTATTCAGATCTTAGAAAAATATCGGCTGAAGTTATCTCCGAGGCAGGAGCAGAGGGAAATGCAATCGGAGGACTTTCTGTAGGAGAACCGGAAGAAGAAATGTACAGAATTACGGATGAAGTAACGGATATTCTTCCAAAAGATAAACCAAGATACCTTATGGGAGTAGGAACTCCGTGGAATATCCTTGAATCTATCGGCTTGGGTATCGATATGATGGATTGCGTAATGCCTACCAGAAATGCCAGAAATGCAATGCTTTTCACATGGCAAGGTGTAATGAATCTTAAAAATGAAAAATGGAAGCGTGACTTTTCTCCTCTGGATGAATTTGGAACGAATTATGTAGACAGAGAATATTCAAAAGCATATCTGCGCCATTTATTTGTGTCAAAAGAATATCTTGCAAAACAGATCGCGTCCGTACATAATCTGGCGTTTTATTTGGACCTTGTAAAAGTGGCGAGAGAGCATATTGTGGCAGGTGATTTCTATGAATGGAAAAAATCTGTAGTGCCGGTTCTTAGACAGAGACTTTAAAACAGAAACATCATGATCAAAATTATAGACAGATATATCATTAAAAAATACCTTGGAACGTTCAGTTTCATGCTGATATTGTTGTCTATAGTTGTATTGGTCATCGATGTACAGCAGAAAATTCCAAGAATAGAAAATGCAAAAGCATTAGATCCCAAGCTGGATGTAATGTATTTCCTGATTCACTTTTACCCGTTCTGGATCATTAACCTTGTCGTAACCTTCCTGGCTATCCTTGTGTTTATTTCCGTGATTTATTTCACATCCAGAATGGCAAATAATACTGAAATTGTTGCTGTAATCAGTAGTGGGGCCAGTTTCCACAGATTTGCGAAACCTTACCTGTATACTTCCCTTTTTATTGCCTTGATATCGCTTGTGGTGAATCATATGGTGCTTCCGTGGGCTAATATCAAGAAAAATGAGCTGGAAGCCTATACCTACAATGCCGCCAACAAAGAAAAGATCCTGGGGACAGGCCCGGCATCTGCCCAGTTCAGTAAATCAGAATACATCTTCGTGAATTCCTGGAATAAAAGGGAAACCAGAGGTTCAGGCTTTGTTTATCAGAAATTTGATAAAAACAGAAAGATGATCTATGAGCTGAAGGGGTCAGAAGTATATTGGGACAAAGCTAAAAAACAGTTTATCATTACTAACTACCTGGAAAAAACCGTCAATAAAGACAATACTGAAAAGCTGGGTAACGGGATTGAAATGAGGAAAAAATACGGGCATTCCCCTGAAGAGCTTTTCCCGAACGAATTGCTTGGTCAGAATAAAACCACCCCTGAACTTATCAAATTCATCGACAGGGAAAAAGAAAGGGGAAACAGCAACCTGAATTCTTATCTTAATGAGTTTCATCAGAGAACCTCAATGCCGGTTGCTATTATTATTTTAACATTCCTGGCACTTTCACTGGCGTCTCAGAAAAAAAGAGGAGGCCTTGGCGTCAACCTGGCGATAGGGATTTCTCTGGCGTTTGTTTTCGTTTTCTCTTTTGAAGCCTTAAAAGTAGTTTCAGAGAACAGAAGCCTTTCGCCGGCCGTGGCCATGTGGCTTCCCAATATGGTATTTTTTCCGCTTACCCTATACTTGTATCTGAAAAGAGCTAATCAGTAAAGAAGTTTAATCTCTTTATGGTAGAAAGATTTTAATCCGTCTTTTTCAAGTTCTATCCAGATCTCTCCCTTTTCATCAGCATTCAGGATAATGCCATTTTGTCTCTCTTTTTCAATCTCGAAGACCGAGATCTCATCTTTACGGTATAAATTCCGGTTGAATTGATCAATGATTTCCCGTTCAGTTGGAATGTTTTTCAGTTTTTCTGACAGATATTCGTGAAGCGTTGATACGAAATCATCAAGATCATAAAGCTGTCCTGTCTGCGTCAGAAGCGATCCTGCATGCGATATTTCATCAAATTGATCCTGCAGAACATTGAAGCCTGCCCCAATGATAAAATAATTGTTTTGGTTAATTTTTTTCTTTTCAATTAAAATTCCGACGATTTTTTTATTTTTAAGGATAATATCATTCGGCCACTTTATTTTAACGTCATTATCAGTCAAATTGGCAAGGAAATCCCGGATAACAACTGCGGTATAGTAATTGAATATAAAATCTGAGAGCAGAAAGCTCTGAGCCTTAACAGCCAGTGTATACGCAACATTTTTTCCGGCCGCTGCCGCCCATGAGTTTCCGTATTGTCCGCGGCCTTTGGTTTGGTTGAATGTATATAAAGCCGTAAAATCTGAATTTCCGTAAAGTAAAAACTGAGATATTTCGTCATTAGTAGAAGAACACTCTTTTAAATAAAATAATTGACCCATTTAAGAAAACTTTAAGACTTTAAAGGGCTAAAAATAAGGCTAAAGTAAAAGAAAAACAATAAATTTGCAGATTATAGATATTTTAATGAATAAAACAGCAGAAAAGCAGGCGCTAATAGATAAAATTGTTGAAGCCATCCAGGATGTAAAAGGAGAAGATATAATGATTTTTGATCTTTCAAAAATTGAAAATTCTGTCGCAGAAACTTTTATAATTTGTAGCGGAAACTCCAATACACAGGTTTCTGCATTGGCAGGAAGTGTTGAGAAAAAAGTAAGAAACGATCTTAAAGATAGACCCTGGCATGTAGAGGGTACCGAAAACTCAATGTGGGTTTTGGTAGATTACGTAACAGTGGTAGTGCACATTTTCCAGAAAGAAGTACGTGAATATTACGATATTGAAGAACTTTGGGGAGATGCGGCAATTACCAAAATAGAATATGAATTTTAAATTTTAAAAAGTATAAATGAACAATAAAGGATTCAACTGGTTTTTTCCAATTGCAATCGTGGCTCTTTTGTTATTTTTCGGTTCCAATTTTTTAGGAGGCGACAGTGCAAAATCTATTGATGAGGATGCTTTCTTTAGGGAAATGCAGGCAGGAAAGGTCCAAAACGTTATCATATACAAAGACACAGAGAAAGCTGATGTTTTCCTGACAAAAGCAGCAAAGACAGCAATGGCCAGTAAAACGGCCAACCAAAACAATCCTCTTTCTGCATTCGAGATGGCCCCAAAAGCAGATTTCTCCGTAAAATATGGAGACCTTCAGCTTTTCCTTCAAAAATTTGATCAGATAAAAGCCGCAGATGCTAATATCAAAACCACAAAAGATTACGGAGCAGGCAAAAACCCGTTCATGGATATCTTGGTTTCCGCATTGATATGGATTGCGATCTTAGGCCTTTTCTACTTCCTTCTTTTCAGAAAGATGGGTGGAGGTGGAGGTCCTGGCGGACAGATCTTTTCAATAGGAAAATCTAAAGCGAAACTTTTTGACGAAAAAGAAAGAATCCAGGTGACATTTAAAGATGTTGCAGGTCTTGAAGGAGCTAAAGAAGAAGTACAGGAAGTGGTAGATTTCCTGAAGAATTCCGAAAAATATACAAAGCTGGGAGGTAAAATTCCTAAAGGTGTACTTCTGGTAGGCCCTCCGGGAACTGGTAAAACATTATTGGCAAAAGCTGTTGCAGGTGAAGCTAAAGTACCATTCTTTTCCCTTTCAGGTTCAGATTTCGTAGAAATGTTCGTTGGAGTAGGAGCTTCAAGAGTTAGAGACCTTTTTGCTCAGGCAAAAGCTAAATCTCCCGCCATCATCTTTATTGATGAGATTGATGCGATTGGACGTGCAAGAGGAAAAAATAATTTCTCAGGAGGAAATGACGAAAGAGAAAATACCCTGAACCAGCTTCTTACAGAAATGGACGGTTTTGGAACAGACGTTAACGTTATCGTGATGGCTGCTACCAACAGAGCGGATATTTTAGATAAAGCCCTGATGAGAGCCGGACGTTTTGACCGTTCGATCTACGTAGATCTTCCGGAATTACACGAAAGAAGAGAGATATTTGATGTTCACTTGAAAAAAATCAAGCTGGACGATACTGTTGACAGAGATTTCCTTGCAAAACAAACCCCTGGATTCAGTGGTGCGGATATTGCGAATGTATGTAACGAAGCAGCGTTGATTGCAGCGAGAAACAGTCATACTTCCGTTACAAAACAGGATTTCCTTGATGCTGTAGACAGGATCATCGGAGGTCTTGAGAAGAAAAACATGGCTATCAAACCGTCTGAAAAAAGAAGGGTGGCTTATCATGAAGCAGGCCATGCTACGATCTCATGGTTGGTAGAGCATGCAGCACCGCTTTTAAAGGTAACGATTGTCCCAAGAGGACGTTCTTTAGGCGCAGCCTGGTATCTTCCGGAAGAAAGACAGCTGACGACTACAGAGCAAATGCTGGACGAATTGTGTGCAACTTTGGGAGGCAGAGCAGCAGAGCAGGTTATTTTCAATAATATTTCGACAGGTGCATTGTCTGATCTTGAATCAGTAACAAAAAGAACGCAGGCTATGGTTACTGTTTACGGTCTAAGCCCTAATATTGGGAATATTTCTTACTATGACAGCTCAGGCCAGTCTGAATATTCTTTTGGGAAACCTTATTCTGAAGAGACTGCTACGAAAATTGATGCAGAGATCAAATCGATCATTGAAAATCAATATGAAAGAGCAGTAAGAATTCTTACTGAGAATAAAGATAAGCTTGATGCTTTGGCGAATAAGCTTTTAGAAAAAGAAGTGATCTTCCGCGAAGATCTTGAAGATATATTCGGTAAAAGAGCATGGGATCCTGAGTTAACAGAAAGACCTGTTACAAGCACGATTTCTACTGTGAAAGAAACCGATGAGCAGATGATTCAGGATAAGAATGAAGAAGGTGAAATTCAGGCCCCGGAAAGCCCGACTCAGCTTTAAAATATTTCCAAAACATATTAAAAAAAACCTGGCATTCTTAGAATTGTCAGGTTTTTTCATATTTAAGGACTATTTTTAGAATCTATTGTAATTTATTTTCTATTTTTGTATAAAGTTGACTAAAAATAGATTAAGTTGAATTTATTCAAGAGGATTGTAAGCAAACTTACCAACCAGCCTGAGGAAGAAGAAAAACAGAGTCTGGAGAAGCTCGGGGATTCGCTGAAAAATGCGGATCTTGACTATAAGTTTGCGCAATTATTTACGCATTCAGGAGGTTTTTTTAATTACTGTGCAGATGAAGCGGAAGCTCTACAGACTTTAAACCAGATTGTGAAAATAGAGGGAATTAACAATGTTTTCTGCTGGGACAAAGAGCTTCAGAACTTTTTGAACGTGGTAAAAATACCCTATACTTCTGAAATGGAGCACTCTAATGATGCTGCCTTCATTACCTGCGAATATCTTATTGCCTATGATGGCAGGATTATGCTTTCGCACAACAATATTCTGCATTACCATTCTTCAAGACTTCCGGGAAAAATCATTATCATGGCTAATGTATCACAGATCGTAAATAACCTTAATGATGCAATGGGAAAAATAAAAAGGAACGGGAATATCAAGAATCTTACTTCCATCAGCGGAGGTCAGTCAAGCTTGGATACTTCTTCCAATACGAATACAAAACTGTTTTTATTGCTGCTTGAAGATTAAGCATCAACTTATAAATTTTACATTTTGGACAAAAACCTTATTCAAAGAACCATTTCCGGACTTGTTTACGTTGCCGTTATCATTCTTTGCACTACACCGCTGGGTGCCCAGCTGATCAACAAAATCCATCCGGACCTTATCAGACAGGAATATCTGTATCATGGTCTGATTACTCTTTTGCTGCTGGTAGGTACCTGGGAATGCGTTAAAATCATGAAGTTTGGGAAAGGTTATGAAAAATGGATCGTACTCCCGCTAGTGATTTTTATTTACTATGTTTTTTCCAAAAGATATTTCCATCACGACTTCTTTTTTGATTTCAGGCTGAACGAAATACTGGCTATTTCTCTGATTGCTATTGCGGTGGTTACATTATTCAAATATCCCAACGAATTATATTATGACAGCGGAAAACTGATATTCACGGTAATCTATGTGGCATTGCCTTTCAGCTTTGCATTAGGTCTGCCCAAGTTTTCCAGCTTTGAAGGGACATTTTCACTGGAGGTCCTTTTCCTATTTATCCTCATTTGGAGCAGTGATACTTTTGCATATCTTACCGGAAAGTTTTTCGGAAAACATAAAATGGCCCCTAAAATCTCCCCAAAGAAAACCTGGGAAGGATATGGAGGAGGGGTTGTCCTGACGTTGGTTTTATCTTACTTTGTAGAGCATTACCAGCCCGAACTTCGTGGAAACTGGATGGTGGTAGGTTTCCTTGTTGCTGCATTTGCTCCGTTGGGTGATCTTGTAGAAAGCCAGCTTAAGAGAAATTTCGGGGTGAAAGACAGCGGAAACATCATTCCTGGGCATGGAGGAGTGCTGGACAGACTGGACAGTTTTTTAATCTGCGTTCCTGTCGTATATTTGTACTTTATTTTAGAAAAATTTATTTAATCTCATGAAATTACATAAGGAATCAAAAGGGACGATTACCGTAGCAACGATACTGTTTATCATCATAAGTGTATTAGCTATTTATTTTCTTAAAATATGGTCGTTGCTCATCATTATGCCATTATTGGTTGTTTACAGTTTAGTATTTTGGTTTTTCAGAGTTCCGGATCGTGATATACTTGAGCACAGAGAAAACGTGATTGCTCCGGTAGATGGAAAAGTGGTTATGATCAAAGAGGTGGATGAGACTGAATTTATTAAAGGAAAGGCCATTCAGGTTTCCATATTCATGTCACCGCTGAATGTTCACATCTGCCGATATCCGGTTTCAGGAAAAGTGATTTATAAGAAATACCATCCCGGAAAATATCTTGTAGCATGGCACGAAAAGTCATCTACAGAGAATGAAAGAACAACGGTAGCTGTAGAAACAGAAACAAATCATCAGGTTGTATTCAGACAGATTGCCGGATATGTAGCCAGAAGGATTGTTTTCTACTGTAATGAGGGCGATCAGGCAAAAGCGGGGCATGAGTTCGGGTTTATCAAATTTGGGTCGAGAATGGACGTATTTCTGCCTTTAGACACTGAAATCATCTGCAAGATCGGAGATATTACGAAAGGAGGTATTGATGTGATCGCCAAAATGAAAGATTAATACAGAATAAAATCAAAATATAAAAAAAGGAGAAATTAAGTTTTCTCCTTTTTTGTTTTTTGTATGAAGCTGACAGTTTGAAATTATTCTGATTCCTCCATAATCTCTTTGTGTATGAGTTTTACTACTCATGCGTAATATTGAGTAGGTTATTATGAGGGGACTAAGTGGGTTGTAGATAATTTTGTATCCGCGACAGCAATAGTTAATATTTTCAATCAATAATAAAAACCAATGAAGGATGAATTTAAAAAGTATACATATTGGAAAGCTTATACATAAACGGGTTGGTGAAGTTGAGATGCCTGTTGGCAGAATTGAGAAGTTTATGAAATGCAGTGAGGTCGAGATTGAAAGTATGTATCGGGAAAGCAGTATTGATACCTTTTTATTGTTAAGATGGAGCAAGTTACTGGAGTATGATTTTTTTAGAGTGTATAGCGGGCATTTGATTCTTTATGCGCCTCCCAGTAAGAGGTATGATATTTCTAGGCCAAAAGATAACTTGCCGGCTTTTAGAAAAAACATATATACTGAGGAAGTGAAGAGTTTTATAATAGAAAAGATTGTCAGCAAAAAGATGACAATGAATGAGGTGGTCCTGAAATACAAAATACCTAAAACCACTCTTTCCAAGTGGATTAAAAAAGCATGAAAGATACGGGACCGGATTATAAAAAAATATATATTGATATTATTGAGGAGAAATTCCCTGATAAATTGGATAATTCCAAGATCATGCAAAAAATTGAAACGATTAATACTGTTATAGATATTATAGCATTAAACAGAATGATTTTTGGTGAGCAAGAGCTTTTAATGGAAAGTAAAAACCAAAAACTTCGCTCCTATGACGAAAGGTCAATTCTCAATATCCTTGAATATCAGAAAAAAAACAAACTTAATAACACGCAAACGGCGAACTATTTCCGAATGAGCCGGAATACTCTTTCCAAGTGGAAGCGTATTTTTAAAATATAAGTTTGTAATCAATCTGTTGGAAAATTATCTTTACTATGTATTTTGTAATACAGTCACATTTTAAACGTTTTGGAATATGATAAGCAAGATTTCTAAACTAATTAACAGTGAAAATGAAGTATATGATAATTATTTAGACCATAACTATGTAAAGCTGATCAATCGTTATCTTTTATTTCTTTTTTTACTGTTTTTATTTTATTCGGTATTTTTATTTGGAGATGGCTGGAGATCTACATTTCTTATCTGTATTACTTTTTTCTGGTTATTTTTAATATTTTTTATAGGAAAAATCAGTAAATTCAGAAGAGTTTTAGAAGCAACAATAATAATTGTTTTTATAGCTCTTACATTCATAATAAGTTTTTTCTATATATATACTTCTAGGAATGCAGGTGTTGAATATTTCTATTTTTCGCTTTTATTTGCATTGCCTTTTTATTTCAATTACAAAGAAGATTATTATCTTATATTGTTTATTGTAATCATTATTGCTCTAAACTTTGTCGGCTGTTTATATTTTGAATTGAATTTTTTACCAAGAAGCAAATATATAAAGGAGGCAGACTTTAAGATAATACGATTGCTTAATATCATTTTTTGCTTTACGAAATTTCTCATAGATGCGTTCTTTATATACCAGAAAGATAAACTCATTAACGGTTTAATGAAGGAAACGGAGATTAAAGATTCAACCATCGAAGACCTGCTTAAGGTCAATAATGAATTGATGAAACAGCAGATCATTAACAATAATCTTACTGAAGACAATATTGCCGAAATTTTAGAGCTGGCAGAAGTAGATTCACCTCTCTTTATTGAAAAATTTCAGATTTATTTTCCGGATTTTCTGCCTAGCCTTTTAAATATCAACTCAGGTCTTATTAGTTCCGAAATCCATATCTGTGCATTAATGAGACTGAATTTTGACACTAAAAAAATTGCTTCATGTACCAATAGCAGTGTGAGAGCGATTGAAAGCAGAAAATATCGGATCCGAAAAAAATTGGATATCCCCTCTGATATTAACATCAACAACTTTATACTTAAAATATAAGCCTGGTATCCTGAGTTTTTCTACTCATGCGTGATGTTATGTAATCCTATTTTGATTATACCAGATTGATTTAAATAACTTTGCATTTCGTTAAATCAAAAGAATTTTCAGCTGTATTTTGTTGAGCTTAGTTTCTGTATTGGCTGGTCACAGGTACTGTTTTATATCATCAATGACATTCATAATAAAAGAAACAGGTAAATCTTCTTCCATGTCAATCAAAAGGATTTTAAACTTCTTTCTGCCATCCTGAATCAGCAAGGGATGATCTAGTCTGTCCCCGTGATAGAAACTTACATAATGCTGCTTATACTTTTTGCTGTAATAAAGATAACACAGCATTTTCTTTTTGTATTTAAAGAATGGAAGCCCGAAACTTAATGTTTCTGTTATATTTTCCGGGTCGGATTCCAGGATCTTTTTGCGTAAAAACAAAAGAGTACTTCTTTCAGGTTCTTTAATTCTGTAGAAATACTCTTGTATAGGATTCATTTAAGTGAATTTAATTCAATAAACGCTTAGTCAAAATTTTGAAGCTCCACCAGCTTGTGGTACATTCCTTTTTTAGCAATAAGATCGTGATGTGTTCCCTGTTCCACTACAATTCCTTTCTCCATCACTACGATCCAGTCTGCTTTTTGAATTGTTGAAAGTCTGTGGGCAATAACCAGGGATGTTCTGTTTTCCATCATTTTATCCAAAGCATCCTGAACAAATCTTTCCGATTCTGTATCCAGGGCAGAAGTAGCTTCGTCCAGGATCATCACCGGCGGATTTTTCAATACGGCTCTGGCAATAGACACCCTCTGTTTCTGGCCACCGGAAAGTTTATTCCCGTCATCCCCGATATTGGCATCATACCCATCAGGAAGATTCGAAATGAAGGCATCAGCATTGGCAATTTTTGCAGCCTCTACTACCTCTTCTTTGGTGGCATCAGGTTTACCCATTAGGATATTATTATAAACCGAATCATTGAACAATACAGACTCCTGAGTTACCATTCCCAGAAGCTGACGGTATTCTTTTAATTTTAAATGTTTAATGTCAGTTCCGTCAATTAAAATTTCACCCTCATTCACATCATAGAATCTGGCCAGAAGGTTGGCGATCGTTGTTTTTCCGCTTCCGCTCTGTCCTACAAGGGCTATGGTTTTTCCTTTCGGAATGATCAGTGAGAAATTTTTAAGGATAACATTGTCTTTATCATAATAGAATCCAATGTTTTTGAATTCAATTTGATTGTTAAGAGTAGAGATTGAAACAGGCTCTGCAATTTCCTCTACCTTTAAATCATAATCAAGAACTTCAGCTACTCTTTCCAAACTTGCCATTCCTCCCTGGATGGAAGAAATTGCACTGGAAAGTTTTTTGGCAGGATCCAAAATCTGGAAGAACATTCCGATGAAGACCAGGAAAGCCTGTGGTTTCATAGTCTGCTCTTCTAAAATTTGAGTTCCGGCATACCAGGTAATGATAAGAATGGTAATAGAACCAAGAAATTCACTCATAGGAGAAGCCAGTTCTCTTCTTCGGCTCATATCTATGGCAAATTTCTGCCAGTTGGTTGTTGTTTCGTTGAATCTGTTCTTAAGGATCTTATCCGCATTGAAGATCTTGATCACTTTAGACGATTTTAAAGTTTCGTCTACCAGTGAAAATAGGTTTCCTAGCTCAGCCTGGGCATAATGAGCCTGTTTTTTTAAGCTTTTTCCGGTCCATGAGATCAGCAATCCCATAACCGGGAAAACAACCAGTGAAAACAGGGTCAGCTGAGGAGACAGTAAAAATAATGCGATCAATGAGGAGATGATCATAAACGGCGCATTGATGATATCCACTAATACCCCCATAATTCCACCTTCTACACCCCCGATATCATTGGAAATCCTGGACATCATGTCCCCCTTTCTCTGTTCTGTAAAGAAAGAAACCGGAAGCTGCAGAAATTTATTGTACATCGCAGTACGAAGATCTTTGGTAATACCCACACGGTAATTCACCAAAAGGAAAGCACCTATATACCTGAAAATATTCCTCAGTAAAAATGAAACTCCTGTAATTGCACACAGAACAGCAAGTACGTAAACAGCACCATGTTGATCAATCTGTGTCTGTACAAAATAATAAGCTGTATCCTTTATATAATTGAAATAATCGCCGAAGGCCCCACTCCATACCGGTTCTTTTCCCTGTCTTTCAATCGTACCGAACATCAGTCCCAAAATAGGAAGCATAGTTCCTACAGATAAGATATTGAGTAAGGAGTACAGTATATTGAAAAACATACTTCCAAAAAGGTATTTTTGATGCGGTTTCGCGAAATAAAGTATTCTTTGTAATGGTTTCATTCAAGAAAAATTGGATAGCAAAATTACGTAAAATTAAAGGAAAAGACGTTCTTAATCCTGTTTTACTTTAATTAATATGTTTCAATTAGATATGTTTTGTTACAAACGGGTGTTTAATTTTTAGGGATCAGAAGGGTTCGGGGCATGAAAAAACCGCCAGTCCGGCGGTTTTGTTTTTGTTATTTATTATTTAAAATTTTACCTTGTCGTTATATTTCGGGGCAAAATTCTGTGGTGTCAGTTTTTCCAAAGTTTTTCCAACGTTATTGATGATGGTTGTTAAATTATCAAAATCTACAACGTTTACATCATCACTTTCATTATGGTAGTGGGACGCTTTGGTCATATCCACGGTAGAAAATGAGTGGGCAATGATCTTTTTCTTTACAAAACTCACATTGTCTGATCTGTAGAATAATTTTTGTGCAGCATAGGGATCTGAATTGATTTTTAATCCGTTTGCGGCGTACTTATTAAAAAGTTCATCAAAATCAGAAAACTCATCGCCTGTCATAAAAAGAGCATTCTTTCCGAACTGGGATTCTGTAGCCACCATTTCAAAATTGAAAAGTGCCGTCATATTATTATATACCTTATCCAAACCGGCATCTGTGGAAATAGCTCTTGAGCCCAGCATACCTTTTTCCTCACCATTGAAGGCCATGAAAACCATTGAGAATTCAGGGTTTTTATTCTTGAAATAATCGGCGATACCGGCTAAAGTTGTAATTCCGCTTGCATCATCGTCTGCACCGTTATAAATATTGTCACCGGTTTTGTCACTTGTCCCTATGTGATCGAAGTGGCCGGAGAATCCCAAGTATTTATCTGTTTTTCCTTTTTTGATGCCACATACATTATAGGCCTTTTTTCCTTCATAGTCGAAGGGGATCAGGTAAGAATTTCCGGTACAGTATTCAAGATTGTTCTCTTTAAAAAGTTTTGCAATATATTCTGCAGCCTTATCATTTTCCGGCGTTCCAATCTCACGGCCTTTCATTTCATCTGATGCCAAGGTCGCAAGTATTGTGGTTACTTTTTCTTTTGAAACTTCCTGAGCCAAAGTAAATACTGAGAATAAGGACAGGGCAAGGTAGGTTAGTTTTTTCATTTTTTTGATACAATTTAATAAGATCAGTCGTAGTCTTAACGGAAATGTTGCATGAAATGGTATAAATTAATATGCATCTGAACGATTAAGAAACTTTATGATGTTAAGCGAAATTAAGAAAATCATTTAATTTTTCAGAATATTTGTACCTGAATAACCTTTAAAGCTTATTAACCTTAGTAGTTTAAAATTGATGGAGCAAAAAAATGCATTGCTCAGATTATAACACAAAAAAACAGCTCCTTTCGGAACTGTTCTCACTCAAAAAATCGTTGTAAGGCTATCGAAGTCGGTCTACAGATTTTACGAGCCTCTCATCTCTGCGGATAAATACATTTGCAATAAGCAGACATATTATCGCGATCAATGGGAAAACCGGCTCAATACCCTTCTCAGGAATCTGAATTCCTCCGGATAAGTTTAGTAACCAGTACGCCAATACACCAATCAACAAAACGTTTATAATGATGCTGAATGTATTCAGCAAAATTTGTCTTTTCCTGTTTTTAAAACTGAAAATACTCAATGCTCCTGCCAAAACAAGGGCAATACAGCTTATGTCAATCACCGGAATGTTGCCAAAAACGTCAACATCCTGCCCCGTAATGAAAAGGAAAACTGCGGCCAAAACAGCCAAAAGAGTCCATATAGTCTGTATTCTCTGTAACATTGATTATTAAATACCTGGCAAAAATAACATAAATTTTGCACAATTCAAAAATAAGTGTAGATTTGCATTATACATATGTACTTGAAAACAAAAGTCACCGGACTTACTTTTCTTACTCACAATTAATTACATTTTTACATTAAGTATGTTTAACATAGAAACGTTAAGGTCAAAATCCGTAACGGAACTGACTAAAATCTTAAAAGATTTAGGCGTTAAAGTTGCTAGAAACAGCAATGATAATGATAAGATCTTTGCCGTTCTTGACTTTCAGGCTTCTAACCCTAAAGTTGCAAAAGATTATTTCAACGCCACAGAAACCAGTATGGATACTGAAGAAAAACCGGCAGATAAACCTGCAAAGGCACCTGTAAAAAAAGCAGCGCCTAAAAGACAACCTGCCAAACCCAAAGCAGAAGCACCCACTGAAGAAAGCCCTAAAGCTGGAGAGAAAGTAGAAGAAAAGGTGCCGGCTGCTGAAGAAATAAAGCAGGAAGAGCCTAAAGCTGAAACAGTTTCTGCTCCCGAAGAAAATAATTCGGCACAGGCTAGAAAAAAAAGAAAAAGAGTGACTGCCAACACAAGCAATACAGAAGCTTCCCAAGAAAGAGCAGAAACGCCTAAAAATGCAGAACCTCAGGAATCTGCTCCATCCGAAGAAAAGCCTGCTACTTCCCAACCTCAGGCCAGATCCCAGCAAAAAGGGCACAACAATCCGCAAAACAGCGGAAACCAAAATAAGAACCCTAATCAACACCAAAGCCAAAATCAGGGTCAAAATCAAAATCCAAATCAACACCAGAATCAGAATCCAAATCAAAATCAGCAAAGACAACATGCTGACAGAAATGAGGAACATCATTCTGAACAGAGAAAAGAATTCAGTTTTGATGGGATGGTAAGCATTGAAGGGGTTTTGGAAATCCTTCCGGATAACTACGGATTCCTTCGTTCATCTGATTTCAGCTATATTTCTTCTCCTGATGACGTGTATGTGTCTACAGCGCAGATCAGAAATTTTGGTTTAAAAACCGGAGATACCGTTAAAGGAATTGTAAGACTTCCGAAAGAAGGTGAAAAATATTTTTCATTATTAAAACCTACGGAAGTGAACGGACGTGATCTTGCGTTCATCAAAGACCGTGTTGCCTTTGAATATTTAACTCCGCTTTTTCCTGAAGAGAAATTCAACCTTACTGGAAATGGATCTACACTTTCAACAAGAATTGTGGATCTTTTTGCACCTATCGGAAAAGGACAGAGAGCGATGATTGTTGCCCAGCCTAAAACAGGTAAAACGATGTTGCTTAAAGATATTGCTAACTCTATTGCAGCCAATCATCCTGAAGTATACATGATGGTCCTTCTGATTGACGAACGTCCTGAAGAAGTTACCGATATGGAAAGAAGCGTAAATGCAGAAGTTATTGCCTCTACATTTGATGAAGCAGCAGATAAGCACGTAAAAGTGGCAAATCTTGTTTTAGCAAAAGCCCAGAGAATGGTTGAATGCGGGCATGATGTAGTGATTTTACTGGATTCAATTACGAGATTGGCAAGAGCTTATAATACGGTTACGCCGGCATCAGGTAAAGTTTTATCGGGTGGTGTGGATGCTAATGCGCTTCACAAGCCGAAAAGATTTTTCGGGGCGGCGAGAAAAATTGAAGGAGGAGGTTCATTAACCATTATTGCTACCGCACTTATCGATACCGGTTCTAAAATGGATGAAGTGATCTTTGAAGAATTTAAAGGAACGGGTAACATGGAACTTCAGCTGGACAGAAAAATCGCCAACAGAAGAATTTATCCTGCAATCGATCTTGTATCTTCAAGCACCCGTAGAGATGATCTTCTTTTAGATGAAGTGACTTCACAGAGAATGTGGATTTTCAGAAAATATCTTTCTGAAATGAATCCTGTAGAAGCAATGGAATTTGTAAATAAAAACATCAGAGGAACTTTAAATAACGAAGAATTCCTGATGTCTATGAATAAATAGATTAATTTAATTGTTAATAAGGCACGGAGATCAGCTGATCTCCGTGCTTTTTTATTGAGGTTGGATTGTTTGAGAGGTTACATAAAGAGATTGGGATGATTTTGGACTACAATACCACTTATTTTCCAGTTTCTTTCTTCCCGTATGAAAATTAATTCATTCTAAATCAATATATCAATGTTAAAGATTTATTAAAGTAATCCCCAGTTTTTGATAATAGCTTAAATATTGGCTAAATTTGGATATAACATTAAAAATAAAAATTATGTCATTTGAATTACCTAAATTAGGATATGCATACGATGCATTGGAGCCTACTATTGATGCAAGAACTATGGAGATCCACCATACAAAACATCACCAGGCATATATTGACAATTTAAATAAAGCTATTGAAGGAACTGAATTGGCTGGAAAAACGATCGAAGAGATCTGCCAGACAGGAACTGACAAGCCAACAGTAAGAAATAATGGAGGAGGACACTTTAACCACTCTTTATTCTGGGAAATTTTAACTCCGGGCGGAAGCAAGGAACCTGTAGGAAATGTAAAGGCAGCCATTGAAAATTATGGAGGTCTTGAAAAATTCAAAACTGATTTTTCTGATGCCGCTAAAACAAGATTCGGTTCAGGGTGGGCTTGGCTGATTAAAAATGCAGACGGATCCGTATCTGTTTCTTCTACTCCAAACCAGGATAACCCATTAATGCCTGTTGCAGACGTGAAAGGAACTCCGGTTCTTGGGTTGGATGTTTGGGAGCATGCTTATTATTTAAACTACCAAAACAGAAGACCTGATTATGTTTCAGCATTCTTTGATGTTGTGAACTGGGATAAGGTGGAAGAATTATTCAACAAATAATTTTCAGCTATTATAAAAATAAAAGGTTCAGAAGAAATTCTGAACCTTTTTTATTGTAGATCAAATGTATAAAAATTAATATTTATTTTATCTAACGGCATCGCTTCCGGAAAGTCCGTTCATCCTTAGTCCGTATTTCCAGCTGACATAAGCAAATACCTGATACAGCTTATACTCGAATTTTATTCCGTAGCTTTCTTTTGGATCGTAATCTATGCCTGACTCTATAATATTCCTGTATTTTCCTGAGTTGTAGTAAGAATTCCATTCACTCACCAGGAATGTGTTTTTTGTTTTCAGATAAGACTCTGAATACTGGCTTATCGGTTTTGCCACTGCATTCAGAAAATAATCGAACTGGGTGTCAATCACAGTAAGTTCCCACTCTCCGTCTTCATTCTTAGAAGGCTTCATTTCTGATTTTTCTTCACCTTTCTGGGGACTGTTCTGGGAAAAGCAGCTGAAAGGAATACTTGCGAAGAAAAGCAGTATAATAAGATTTTTCATAATAAAAACATTGATATAAGAAATAAGCACTCAAAATGAGTGCCTAAGTTAATTTTTTATGGTTCTTTCTGAAGAATAACAAATGCCGGGAAGTGATCACTGTATCCTCCTGTAAACTGGTCTCCGTTCCAGGACCTGAAAGGATAACCTTTATAATTTCCTTCTTTATTAACTAAATAAGGCGGGGCAAAGATCTCTGCTTTATATACAGAGTATTCTTTTGTTACCTGATCAGATACTAAATTTTTAGAAACAATAATCTGGTCAAAAAGGTTAGGAGCGTCCTGGTAAGCCAGCGAAGCGATACCTTTCTTATATAAAGGGTACATTAAATTAAGATAGGGTGTGGTTTCACTCAGATCTTTAGGGCTTGGAACTGCCTTTAAATAATTCTTTAAACTGGCGCTTACAGGGTCATCATTAAAGTCACCCATTGCAAAAAGTTTAGTGGAAGGATCTGCTGCTCTTATGCTGTCCATCTGTTGTTTTAGTAAAGCGGCGGCAGCATTTCTCTTAGGTAATGAAACGGCTTCACCGCCTCTTCTTGATGGCCAGTGGTTCATGAAAAATGCAACTTTTTCATTATCAAGGAAACCTGTTACCACCAAAATATCTCTTGTATATTCTCTTTTACCATCATCACCGAAAACTTTTAATTCTTTTTTCAATGAATTGGTTGGAGTAAATCTTCTTTTCTGATAAATCAAAGCCACATCAATTCCTCTGTAGTCATAAGAATTATAATGAATGATTCCATAGTCGTATTTAGCAAGAACAGGCTGCTTTACCAGGTCTTCAATGACCTGTCTGTTTTCAACCTCAATAAGTCCTACTACTGCAGGTGCTGTTTTGGTGTACTGGGCACCCATTTCGGAAATCACTTTTGCTTCATTGGCAAGCTTGGCTTTGTAAATTTTGGTGTTATAATTTTTACCGCTGCTTGGTGTGAATTCGTCAGATCCGCTTTGATATCTTACTGCTTTTTTACCCACTAAAGCGCCGTCGCTCCAGGGACCGTCATGTTTCTCTGCTTCTAAAAACTTAATGGAATCCATTGGAATGCTTCTGTGGAAAGCCGGATTACGGATATCTTTTGTACCATCAATATAATCCGCAGAACGGATGGTATCCCAAAGGTTTTCAACATTCAAAAAGCCAACAGTAGCCACTTTCCTAAGTTTTCCCTGTTGTGTAAAAGCCATTATTGAACAAATAACAGCCATAAAACTCATCAATCTCTTCATCCTCTAGAGTATTAAAATTATTTAAAAGACAAATTTACCTTTTTTAATTCACTCCATTTAAATATTTGTAAATTTAAAACAAGATAAAACAATTCTCTTATATAATGAATCTTAAAAGGTTGCAATGTTAAGAAAAAATATTGTTAAAAAAGTTAGAGATTCCAAATTTTGATTAAATTTGTGCCCCCAACTTTTAAACTGTTGAGAATTAAGAAGAAAAGTATTAAAAAAAATAATATACTCATGATTAAAAAATTATCATTAGTCTCTTTATTTACTTTACTTCCTGCTTCATTCTATTTTGCGCAGACTACTGTGTTTGCGTATCTTAAGGATGCTGAAGGAAAGCCTGTTGAACGGGCAGAAGTAGATCTTAAAGGGAGCGAAAATGATGTAACGGCTGACAAAATTGGATACTTCCAGTTTGTAGACCTGCAGCCGGGCCATTATCAAATTATGATTACGAAACCAAACTTCGAAACCAAAATGATGGAGTTTGACGTAGCCAATGAGAAAAGAAAGGATCTAGGGGTTATAACTCTATATTCTGCACTTACAAGCGCAGATCAGGGATTAGCGATTATAGACAATGATGATGACGACAGTAACAGCAGCGGACAGGCTTCTACAGTAGGGTTATTACAATCTTCTCAGGATATTTTCAGCAGGATTGCTGCGTTTGATCTAGGATTTTACTGGTTCCGTCCAAGAGGAATTGACGGAAGAACTGGAGAATCTATGCTGAACGGTGTCTCAATGGTAAAATCTGATAATGGTAATGTTGACTTCAGCAATTGGGGTGGACTGAATGAGATCACGAGGTATCCGGAGATCGCATCTAACCATTCCCCGTCTGAATACGCTTTTGGTGGAAACAGCTCTGTTGTTTACAAGAATACAAAAGCCAGTGAGTATAGAAAAGGATTCCAGTTTACACAATCCCTGACTAACAGAAACTACAGAAACAGAACATCTTTACGATATACCTCAGGAATGAACAGCAAAGGATGGGCGTTTACCGTAATGGGTGCCAGAAGATGGGCTGAAGAAGGAATTCAGGAAGGAACTTTCTATGATGCCTATGGAGCTTACTTAGGGGTAGAAAAGAAATTCAGTGACAGCCATACAATGACTTTCAACTTTATCGGTGCACCATACAGAAGATCTACAGCTAGCCCGAGTACGCAGGAAGTTTATGACTACAGAGGCGTACACTATAACTCTTACTGGGGATGGCAGGATGGAGAAAAAAGAAGCGAAAGAGTGAGAAGAGGATTTCAGCCGCTTTTCCAGGTTCAGGATTTCTGGAAGATCAACAAAAACTCCAGCCTTTGGACGACCGCATCTTACCAGTTTGGAAAAGATAAAGGCTCACGTTTAGACTGGAATGGGGTTACCAATCCGTCACCTACATACTACAGAAACTTACCAAGTTATTATATTAACAGTATTATTTATAACTCCGTTAATAACACTGAAACTGATCCCATGCAGTATAATACACTTTGGGATGCCTATAATACAAGCCTATCTAACTGGCAGAACGGAGATCCTAATGTTACTCAGATCAACTGGGGGCAGATTTATGCCAACAACCAAAAGAACGATGTTACAGACCAGGCTGAAATGGCTCGTCTGTACGGATTGTCAGGGAAACGTTCCAAGATATATCTTGTAGATGATGTAAGCGATGATAAGATTTTCAACGCAGGCACACATTATACATACAACTTTAATGACCGGATGAAGTTCATCATGAACGTTTCTTATCAGAATTACAAATCTGAGCTTTACCGTGAAATGAAAGACCTTTTAGGTGGAGATTATGCCATTGGTGTGGATCCGTTTAAAGAATCTGCCAAGCCTGGTTCTACAGGATTCTATAATACTTTGGATCCTAATGTTCAGCTGAGAGAGGGAGATCGTATGACGTATAACTATATCCTGAGAAGACAGGAAGCAAAAGTAAATCCGGGACTGAAATTCTCCACAGGCAATTTCGATGTATTTGTTTCTGCTTTGGCCGGATATTCCACTTCGAACAGAGAAGGTCTTTTCAAGCATTATTTATATGAAAATTCTTACGGGAAAAGTAAAGATTACAATTTCTGGAACTTCGGTCTGAAAGGACAGGTTGTCTATCGTATCAACGGGCGTAATTTCTTAGTGTACAACGGAGCGATGTACAATCAGGCCCCATTCCTGGAAGATTTGTTTATCAACCCTAGAATCAATGCACTTGTTAATCCTAATATCAGAAGTACAGTGTACACGGCCAATGATTTAAGCTATGTGATCAACACTCCTTTCCTTAAATTAAGAGCATCAGGATATATTGTAGATACTGAGAACGAAACCAATGTACAGCGATTCTTTGCAGATGGAATTCAGATGAGCAGCACCAATCCTGACGGATCTGTTTCTCAGGTACAGAGTGCATTCGTAACCCAGGTGATGTCCAATCTTGAGAAAAGAAATATGGGAGTGGAATTAGGTGTTGACCTAAAAGTTATTCCTACCTTATCTTTACAGGGTCTTGCAAGCTTAGGCCAGTATACGTACAGAAATAATCCGGAAGTTTATTTGGTTTCTGATGCATCAGGAAGCAGCGTGACGTCTTTCGGAAAAGCATATCTGAAAGATTATAAGCAGGGAGGCACTCCTCAGAGAGCTTTCTCATTAGGTTTCCGGTATAACAATCCGAAATACTGGTGGGTAGGAGCGAACTGGAACTATTTTGATAATAATTATCTTGATCCTGCTCCGGCTTTAAGAACGAATAACTTCATTCAGAACCCATATTCAAGCACTCCTTATTTAGGTCTTACTGAGACTGATGTACGTGATATGCTGAAACCGGTTGAGCTTCCTTCTGCATTTTTCTTAAATGCTAATGCAGGGAAGTCATTCATGATCGGGAAGTATTATATATTATTGACAGCTTCTGTGAATAATATCCTGAATAACAGAAGATTCATCACAGGAGGTTTCGAACAGACAAGAGAAACAAAAGCTATGGATTTCGCATATGATTACTATAGCCCAAAATCTTCTTTCGGACCGAAATACTGGTATACCCAGGGACGTTCGTACTTCGTTAACTTACAATTCAGATTCTAATAAAAATAAAAAAATAACAATGAATAATTTCACTAACTTTTTCAAAACGGCATTTGTTGCAGTAGGTGTACTGTCTGCAGTGTCTTCTTGTGTAAAGAATGATGATTGGGAGACCCCTCCGATCGTTTGTTCAAATAAATTCGAAGCGCCTACCATTTCAATGGCTGATTTTGCAGCTCAGGCTCCTGCTACAGGATATAAACTGATTACCACAGATCAGATCTTCGACGGTTATATCGTTTCTTCTGATGCTCAGGGGAATTTCTATAAAACAATCTCTTTCCAGGATAAAACGGTAAACCCTACTGTAGGTCTTCAGATCGAAGTGGATAAAGCAAGTAATTTTGCAGACTTCCCAGTAGGGGCGCATATAAGAATTAATGCGAAAGGGTTACGTTTAGGACTTGACAGAGGATCAATTAAGCTTGGCTCTGAAGATCCGAATTTCGCTATTGGCAGAATTCCTCAGGCTCTTGTAGGAAGATATGTTTCCGGAGTATGTAATGGCAATGGTTTGGATATTCAGACGATTATTCCGACAAAGCTTAATTCATTGAATGATGCAAAGCAGGCTAATCTGATCAATACTTTAGTAACAGTATCTGATGTACAGTTCAGCATGAGTGAGATTTTCCCGGTTCAGAAAAAATATCTTGATTATGATGCAGGAGGTCAAGGTTTGGATACAGACAGAAATATTGAGGATAAATTGGGAGGTACTGCAGTGATCAGAAACTCAGGATTCTTCAAGAGTGGGGGAGAGCTGGTACCAAAAGGAAGCGGAACCATTACTTTTGTAGTAAGCAGATACAATACAACATGGCAAATGCTGATCAGAAGCTTATCTGACATTAATTTCAGTGGAACAAGAGTAGATTCAACGCCGCCTAAAGGAGGTACAGAGATCGCTTATTCAGGTTCTTTCCTTGAAAATTTTGAGAGCTATTCACTAACTCCTACTAATCTTGAAGTGTATCCTAAATATGTAAATGATGCGGTATTAGGAAACAGATACTGGCAGTTAAAGTCTTTCAGCAATAATAAGTATATTCAGCTGGGTGCTAATTCAGGGTCTGGAAATTATTTAACATATTTTGCGGTACCTGTTGATTTTACAGCAGCCAATACTTTGAAGTTTGATGTAAACGTCGGATTCTGGAACGGGAATGCTTTAAAAGTATACTATACAACCAATTATACTCCGCTTGGAGATATTACAGCAGCAACTAAAACAGATATTACATCTGAATTTACAATTCCACAAACCCCTGTTACTGGTTACGGTACATTAACTCCTGCGGGAACTTATACTTTACCTGCCGGATTAACGGGTAATGGATTTATCCTGTTCGAATATACCGGAGCATCACCTGGTGTTACGACTACTATTCAGTTAGATAATATTCAGGTTCAATAATTAAAATCTGATATTTTAAATACAGGCCGTCTTTTTAGGAGACGGCCTTTTTATATGTTTTGATGTATTATAAGAGTGAACTCAAACGGAGAATTAAAAAAAACAAGATCCCTTGTTGCTTTTCACTCAGTGATATTAAAAATGGATTTATTATGTTCGAAAATATGGTATTACAGAGTCACCTATACAGTAAAAATCTATCCGAAATTGGATCCGGTGTTAATCGGTATTCCTTTTAAATATGATAAGAACGGCTGGAATATGATTGAAAAATATGTATGAAGTTTTTTAGATTGAATTATATGAAAAATTAAAAACAAAAACCACTGCATCAGCAGTGGTTTATATTTTAAAATTATTCTGCTTTTAGAAAGCAACCTCGTTCACTTCCTTGCCTCGCTGGAAGTTCATTACTTTCTGGCTTCCTTTGTAAGCAACACTAACAATGTTGACCTGCTTAGGAAAAGCACTTAAAAGAATGGTGTTTTTAATCTTTAAGGTATTGATATCGGAAACACTACCGGTCTCAAAATATACCCATACAGTTTCTCCGCTTACCTGACTTCCGGTGAAGGTTATAGTTTTTGGAGAGCCATTGACGAACACATCAAAATTATTATTTACATATTTTTTTACTTCTGCTTCAAATCCTGCTGTACTAGGATTGATTTTAATAGCATCAGAAATATGGTTGGTATTCATTTTTGTGGTAAACTTCAATGTTTTGCTTCCATCTATATAATCAACTTTGGTCATTGAAGAGAAAAAGTCTACATACATAAAACTCATTAACACAAAAAATGTTAAAATTCCTGATATATATAAAAGTTTTTTCATCTTAATTAATAGATTTACAATCATACTTGCTAATTATAGGTCACAAATAATATGCCAATTAAAAATTTACATTCACAGAATATTTATCATAGAATGCCTTGATGTGTGCAACAGCCTCGTCAGCCGTGTCTACCACTCGATATAAGTCTAAATCATCTTCGGCAATCATTCCTTCTTTTAACAGTGTTGCTCTGAACCAATCCAGTAATCCGCTCCAGAATTCACTTCCTACCAGAACAATCGGGAACTTACCTATTTTATTGGTCTGAATCAGGGTCATTGCTTCCGTAAGCTCGTCCAGGGTTCCGAAACCTCCCGGCATTACTACGAATCCCTGAGAATATTTCACAAACATTACCTTTCTTACAAAGAAGTAATCGAAGTTCATAGAATAGGATTTGTTAATGTACGGATTGAAATGCTGTTCAAAAGGCAAATCAATATTAAGCCCGATGGATCTTCCCTGAGCATTAAATGCACCTTTGTTGCCAGCCTCCATGATCCCCGGTCCGCCTCCGGTAATGATTCCAAAGCCCAATTTTGTAATCTTTTCAGCAATTTCAACAGCCATTTCGTAATACCTGCTCTCAGGTTTCAATCTTGCAGAGCCAAATATGGAAACGCATGGTCCTATCTTGGCCAGTTTTTCATACCCGTCCACAAATTCAGCCATTACTTTGAAAACCATCCAGCTGTCTTTGGTGATGGTTTCGTCCCAGGTTTTTTGTCTGAGGCTGTTGTGAAGTTTTGTTTCGTTAATATCAAGCGCAGGATTTACTAAGCTTTCATCCCTGGTTCCATCCATTTCCATTGCAAATTATTTAAAATGTTTTTCGGCTTCTATTACAGATTCCGGTCTTCCCACATCTATCAGAATACTGTCATGTACAAATCCATGGATATGTTCAGTCTGCATCAGGTCAAGATACTCCTCCATAACAGAAAACTTGCCGGTTCTCTTTATTTTTTCAAAGATAGCAGGGTTGATACAGTGAACACCACTGAAGGCAAGAGCCTTAAAGCCTTTGTTGAATTCCGCAAGCCTCTGTTCCCCCGACTGTACATTAAGCCAGCCTCTCAAAACCATATCATCATTGAAAAGCAGCTTTCTGGAACTGTCTCTATCAGAAACCGCTAAAGTAGCGAAATCTTTTATATTTTTATGGTATTCAACGAGTGCATCAATATTGATATCCGTTAAAATATCAGCGTTCATGATTAGAAAATCTTCCCCGTGATCGAGGAATCTTCTAGCAAAAATCAAGCCGCCACCCGTTTCCAGCAACTCGTCCGTCTCATCTGAGATTTCAATGTTGCATCCGAAATTATTGTTTTTATTTAAAAATTCAACAATCTGATTTCCAAAATGATGGATATTGATGACAAAATCTTTTATTCCAAAGCCTTTAAGATAATTGATATTTCTTTCCAAAAGCGGTATGCCGTTTACCGAAGCCAGTGCTTTTGGATGTTGATCCGTAAAAGGTTTTAGCCTTGTGCCTTTTCCTGCAGCGAAAATTAAAGCTTTCATATAGTATAGAATAATGAGTAATAAATAATGAATAATTCAGGGGTCTAATTGATAAGTAAAAATAATATTACCTATTGCTTATTACC
The DNA here is from genome assembly GCF_030812195.1 of Chryseobacterium lathyri. Classification (GTDB taxonomy): domain Bacteria; phylum Bacteroidota; class Bacteroidia; order Flavobacteriales; family Weeksellaceae; genus Chryseobacterium; species Chryseobacterium lathyri_A. The sequence goes on along the minus strand of NZ_JAUSSF010000002.1, from coordinate 380,522 downwards.
CGTTACCCACATTCAGGTGGTGCTGTTCGTCATGGTGAAGGCTTATTTCTACTCCCTCAGGATATTTTTCCTTGATGAATTCAGCAATCTTGATTGCAGAATACACAGATCTGTGCTGTCCGCCAGTACATCCGAAATTGATCTGAAGGTCTTCAAAACCTCTTTCCAGATAATTATCGATATTGATTGAAATAATGGATTTTACCAATTCCAGAAACTTCGGCATTTCGGTTTTCGTTTCAAGGTACTCCTGAACCCCGATATCATTTCCTGTCTGGATTTTGTACTCCTCAATTCTTCCGGGATTCAAAATTCCTCTGCAGTCGAAAGTAAAGCCTCCGCCATTTCCTGAATTGTCCTTGGGAATTCCTCCTTTTTTGTAGGAAAAACTGTGTATGTCGATGTGTAGCATTCTTTTTATTTTTTTATTTGAACCATTAAGATTGCTTAATGATTTAAAATTGCATTAATTTTTAATTTTGATTCTCCCAAAGACAGCTGTTCTATCACTTTCTTCAGTTCCGGGTAATCCTGCATCTGTTCCCAGGATTCAGCAAGCTGTGTGATATTTTGAATCCCTTTTTCGAGGCTGGCTATAAAATGTTGCTTCCTTTGAATCAGCCCTCTGAATCCATAAGCTCCAAGTACCTGAAGAAATCTCATCATCTGGATTGGCTTTACCGAATTTTTTAGTTCAATTCTGACTTCTTCATTTTTAAACTGTCCGATATAATAATCAAGCATTTCATTTTTAAAGTCTTCCGGGAAATCAGCTTTGGCCTGGAAAAGGAAAGAGATTACATCATACATTAATGGCCCTTCCATAGCTGACTGGTAATCGATGAACGAAACTTTACGATTTTCATTAACCATGATATTTCTTGCCTGAAAATCACGGATCATAATTCCTTTAGGCTTAAGGTTCTCAATCAGTGCAGCAATCTGTTTAAATTCTTTCAATAAGGCAGATTTACGATACTCGAGTTCCAGAACATCAGCCACAAAATTTTTAAAATAGTACAGATCATGGATTACGGGAAGTTCGTCATACCTTTCGTATTCAAAAGTTTTTGAGAAATCAATTTTTCCCTGAGTCCGGATCTGAAGCTGGAAAAGCTTTTCTAATGTTTGCTTTACCAGTATTCTTACGTGACCGGAAAGTCCTTCTTCTGTAATGATCTCTGAAAGAGTCTGTTCTCCGAGAAATTCCTGTATGTAGATCTTCCTGTCATCTGAAACAGCGAAAATATCAGGGGTATTGAGGCCAAGTTCTGAAAAGATTTCAGAATAATAGAGAAAGCTTTCATTTTCCGGGATATTTTCATTGCTGGTAACAATATATTTTCTGGTGTCAGCTTTGGCCAGGAAATTCATTCTCGCAGACCCGCTTTGAGCCAGTGCAACGAACTCAGAAGATGATTCACCCAGATATTTTTCAAAAAATCGTTTTGCGTTTTCGGAAGTCATAATATGGAACAAATATACTAATTTAATGGGAGTTTGATGCTTTTGAGTGTAGAGTTTGAGAGTATTAGAGTTTTGAAGATAGGGTTGGTCTTGGTTTAGGAGTTGAGGGTTGCAATTTAACATCTGATACCTGATATCTGAAGTCTAAATGAAACATTTCTTAGCATAAGTTTAAGTGTAATTTCTATCTTTGCAGTATGTTAAAGGATTTTAAACCGGTTTTAAACATTTTACTGAGGTTCATCGTCATCTATCTGGTGCTGCTTTTGGGGTACCAGTTTTACCTGAATAATGGTAAAGAAAGCGGATTAGATCCTTTTTCCCGGATAATTGCAGATCAGGTTGCTTCCATTCAAAAGGCTGTAGGGTTTCCTACATTGCTTTATGATGATGTGAAAAATGAGCAGGTTTGGTTTTATGTAAAGAAAAATTATGTGACAAGAATGGTGGAAGGGTGTAATGCTGTTTCCGTTATGATCTTGTTTATAGCCTTTGTTTTTGCATTTTATAAAGGTGCTAAAACTTATATTTTTGCTTTGGCGGGGCTTGTTTTGCTTTACGTGATGAATCTTCTGCGAATTGTGGGACTGAATATCGTTATGGTAGATCATCAGGAATATGGAAAAATATTCCATGATTTTATTTTTCCGGCAGTAATTTACGGAACTGTAGTGGTTCTTTGGCTGGTGTGGATCAAATTCTTTGCTTTAAAAAATGAAAATTCTTAACTGGCTTTTAGTGATAGCAGGAATCTGTGGTCTTATAAGCGTACGGATGCTTGAAGACAAGATTTTCTATGATCCTTTTCTTGAGTATTTTCATGAAGCAATTAAAAACATTGCATTTCCCCGGTTTGAATGGGGCAAATTAATTGCAGGACATTTTTTTAGGTTTATGCTTAATCTTGCTCTTTCATGTCTGATCATTCAATGTCTTTTTAAAAACCGTCAATGGACGGCGCAGGGAGCATTACTGATTACCATTATCTTTACGATTACTTTCCCGATTTATCTTTACTGTATCCATGATAGGTTTGAGATAGGATATCTTTTTTCCTTTTACATGAGAAGGTTTGTGATCCAGCCGCTGGCTTTGCTTTTGATTGTTCCGATGTTTTATTACAGAAAACAGCTAATGAAGAGGCCGTCAAGTGGGAATTAATCTATAGTATGTTTGTCTATACTGGTGACATTTTCCGGGGTCCATTCTACTCTTTTTACAAAATCTTTTTCGCGGACAGGGCAGTTTTTGATTTGACATACAGGGCATGACACCGTTTTACAGTCGTCCATATGAAAGTTGAATTCTACACTTCTTTTGGTATTTTTAGCTAAAACGAGAATCATTTTTTCCATTTCATTGTGGGCTTCCCGAAGGCTGTAGTACCAAGGTAGAGTAATATGAGCGTCAATATGGAGATTGGCACCGAACTGCTGGATTTTCATATTGTGGACGTCTATCCATTCTATCCGTCTGTTTTCTTCGAGTACCCTGATAATCTGATTCAGGAGATCAGGGTCCTGTTCATCCATAATACCGCTCAGAGATTTCCTGACAATCTTATATCCGACATAGATAATGTAAAGCCCAAAAATGAGGGCAACAACCGAATCCAGCCAGTAAATCTTAGTGAAGTAAACGATAATTAAACTTATGACAACACCTAATGTTGTGATGGTATCAGACTGAAGATGTTTTCCGGACGAAACAAGAACTAGGGAGTTTTCTGCCTGCCCTTTTTTAATGGAGATGTATCCCAGCAGGTAATTGACAATGGCAGTTGCTGCGATAATCCAGATTCCCAGATCTATTTTGTTCAGGGTTTTTCCTATGATGAGGCTGTTGACGCCTTCATAGATGATCATGATACCCGCAATTGCTATTAAAGCCCCTTCAATGCCGGATGTCACAAATTCCACTTTTCCGTGGCCGTAAGGGTGGTCCTCGTCCTTAGGCTTTGCAGCAAGATGAAGGGAATAGAGCCCCATAAATGCACTGATCACATTTACAATGCTTTCCATGGCATCGGAAAAAACAGCATCAGAATTGGTAAGTTTCCAGGCAACGATCTTTCCTATGAATAAGATCACTCCGAAAGCGGCTATCAGCCTTTGGAATCCTATTTTGTCTTTGCGGGTAATGGTTTTTTTATTTTCCATAGTTTGATAAAAAAAAGAATCTCAATTCTGAGACTCTTTTTTATTTTGTTAGTTTAAACTAAGTTGTTGGCTGCTAAGTATTCTGCAATCTGTACAGCGTTCGTTGCGGCTCCTTTTCGCAGATTGTCTGCTACGATCCAGAGATTCAGCGTTTTGGGCTGTGAAAGATCCCGTCTTATCCTGCCGACGAAAACTTCGTCTTTTCCTTCGGAGTACAGCGGCATTGGATATTCGTTGTTTTTCACGTTGTCCATTACCACTACACCTGGTGTTTCGGATAAGATCTTCCTTACTTCATCAAGGTCAAACTCGTTTTCAAATTCAATATTTACACTTTCTGAGTGTCCTCCCTGAACAGGAACTCTCACGGCAGTTGCGGTAAGATTGAACGTATCATCACCTAAAATTTTCTTAGGTTCTTTCATTAATTTAATCTCTTCTTTCGTGTAGTCATCGTCACTGAATACGTCACAGTGAGGAAGTGCATTTTTGAAGATCTGATAAGGATATACTTTTGCAATGCTGTCATCACCGTTAATTTCAGCATTGAGCTGATCCACAGCTGCTTTTCCTGTTCCTGTTACAGACTGGTATGTAGAAACAACCACTCTTTTCAGGTCATATTTTTTATTCAATGGCCCCAGGACCATTACTAGCTGAATGGTAGAGCAGTTGGGATTGGCAATGATCTTGTCTTCTTTGGTCAGAACATTGGCATTGATCTCCGGAACAACCAGTTTTTTAGTAGGATCCATTCTCCATGCTGAAGAATTGTCAATCACAGTGGTGCCAGCTTCAGCAAACAGTGGTGCGAATTCAAGAGAAGTATCTCCTCCGGCAGAGAAAATGGCAATATCCGGTTTGGCAGCTATAGCGTCTTTCATGCTTACGATGGTAAATTCTTCCTGTTTATACTTCACCTTCTTACCTACAGATCTTTCGGATGCGACCGGAATTAATTCTGTTACAGGGAAGTTTCTCTCCTCCAAAACTTTCAGCATAACTTGTCCAACCATTCCTGTTGAACCGACTACAGCTACTTTCATTGATTTAATTAAAATTTAAGGTTAAACTATTACAAAGTTAACTCATCATTGATAACTTATTATTTTATGTTTTAAGCCCCAAAGACTCTTGTCCAAGGGAATGCAAATGCAAATAAACCTGCAGCGATAAGACCCATGATCACAATTCCAAGGGAAATAGTGTCATTAGACTTCACTTTTTTGTTGATGATAGTCATCAGTACTGCTGCGATAAGCATAGAAAACGGGTGTTCTACATACTGGAATCTTAAGTCAGCATTTTTCATGACTGATCCCATATCCAATCCTTTTGTAAAATTAATTACCAGCATGATGATCCCTATTAAAAACTGAACATGGAAGAAAATCATCGTAAAGAGAGTAGTCTTCTTTAAAAATTTGTTCACCTTACCACTGAAACCAAACATTGTGGCTAAAAGGGCAATAATAAATAACGAGACCAAAAGAAGTTCAAGGTACCCAAATCCTTTGTGTGCATTAAGCAAAATCTTGTAAAAATCCATATTCAATTTTTTGTACACAAATATAGCAAAAATCCCGGCGAAAAGCCGGGATAGATATTTATAAAATCTAATATTGTGATGTTATTAGAAGTTGAATGACAATGTTGCTGCCCATGTTCTTCCGAATCCGAAAAGTACACGGTTGTCAGTTGCAACACCTTTGTACATATACCCTAATTCTTCATAAGTTTTTTTAGCTGTATTGTTTGTACCATCAGCCAATCTTGACGGAGCGTCAGATCCAAATACGTTTGTTGACGCATCAGAAATGTAGAATGTGTCAAACAAATTGTAAACATTTGCTCCGATTGTGAAATACTGAGAAGCATCTTTTAATCTAATTTTGTATGAAATACCTAAGTCAAATAGATTAAAGTCAGGTAATTGTAATACTCCTCTGTCTTGTGCTGCTTGGTTAGAGAAAGTAGCAATATCAATAGATGAATAAACTTTTCCCACATATCTCCATGTTCCAAAAATGCTAAGGTCTTTTACTGGCTTAACAGTAGCTCCAAGTGAGGCTGTCATTTGAGGAATACTGTTGTTGCTTGTTCCTCCTACTTTTACTTTATCAAGATAAAGCGTTGTTGAAGTTGATGTTCCAGATAATGCAAGAGGGTTATTATTGTCATCAAATGCTGATCCTGTTGCATTTCCTTTATAGTAGTAATCACCCCAAGAGAACATTCCTTGAAATTCTAAGAAATTTGTTGGTCTGTAAACAGCATCAAACTCAACTCCTTGGTGGATTTCAGTGATACCGCTGATTTCAGCATAACCTGTAGTTGTTGTATTGTCAGCCAATGTAAATGTTTGGTTTGTTCTTCTTAACCATCTGTCTTTCCATTCGGTTCTGTATAGGTTAACATTAGCACTGAATTTTGGAGATCTGAAACCATATCCTATTTCAGCTGAGAAAATTTTCTCATTAGTTAAACTAGGATTTAAAACCTGGAAGTTGCTTGGGTAAACCGAATTCATGAACGGCTGTTTGCTGTAATAACCAACATTTGCAAACACATTGTTATGATCATCAATATTGTAGTTAGCACCTCCTTTAATGTTATATCCAAAAAGATTTTTGAATCCAGTTTTGGTATTAACAATTTGTCCTTGCTGTTTAGTTACCCCATCCTTAATAAAGTTATCGATTCTTTGATATCCTTGGTTAGAAACCGAACCTTGAAGGAATGCAGATAATTTATCTTTAGTATACTCAACCTGGCCAAATGCACTATACCAAATAACTTCACCATCATTACTGTATCCGATCTGCTCATTTAAAGGAGCTGTTTTTCCTCCAAACGGGTTCCAGGCAAGTTTCTGATAATCATATGCTTTTGTAACATTGTAAGGCGCTACATTGCTGTTTAAAGTTTCTTGATATCCCTTTGCTCCGTAAAAGTCAGAAACTACCTGATAGTGATAACCATAATAGTATCTGTCATCTGTACCGATGGAGAAATTCCAATTATCATTAAGTTTATGCTGGAAGTTAGCCAAGATTCCATACCAGTTATGAGAATTGATACTTGATCTTCTGATGATACCATCTCTTACTTGATATTGTCTTCCATTAGCAGGATTAGTAACAGTATAAGGAGTGCCAGCTACTAAACCGTTGTTTAATGCGAAAATTTTGTCATAATCATAAGTTCCGTCTGTTCTTCTATAAGAGTTGATGTTATTTGTAGTAGGACTTCCATTACTATTGAACTTTCCATTCCAGAAGCTTCCCAGATCTCCTGTTCCACCACCTCTACCATTGGACATATATAGAACAGTGCTTAGTTTGGATTTTTCGTTCATTGTCCAGTCCCAGTTCAACATCATTACGGGTTTTGAGTAATAATTTGCTCTGTTTGCAAGTGAAACTGATTTTCCTTCTGCATTAGTATAATAGCCCCAGTCAGAGTTATATGTTCTGTCAGGAGTATTATCATGGTCAGGGTTATATGTTATATAATCTTTAATGAAAGGAGAGTAAGTTCTCTGGTTGTGCCACTGAGGAGATCCTGTAATGGTAAATTGGAAATTGTGTTTTTTGTTTGGCTCCCATCCTAAAGCAAAATAGTAAGCATATGATTCATAATCTGTATTTTGAATATATGTGCTACCCGCTTGTCTGCTCATTAAGAATGAAGTGGACCAACCTTTGTCAGATTTACCCGTATTATATGCAAAAGATGTTTTTAAGAAATCATTATTACCAACACCTAATCTCACAATTCCGCCTCGTTTCATGTCAGCAGAACGAGTAAGAAAGTTCATTGTACCCCCAACAGAAGCAATAGCCAATTTAGACGAACCAAGACCTCTTTGTACCTGCATTGTACTGGTTACATCGGACAAACCTGTCCAGTTAGACATATACACAGTACCACCCTCCATATCGTTAACTGGCATACCATTTACCATTACAGCGATGTTTCTTGATTCAAACCCACGCATAGTGATTTGAGAATCTCCAAATCCACCACCACCTTTTGTAGCATATACAGACGGTGTTGTGTTTAGTAATTCAACAAGCTCTTGGTTTCCTTGTCTTTCAAGAATCTGTGCAGCTTTAATTGTAGAAACTGCTACCGGCGTTTTTCTATCTTTAGCGATATCAGTAACACCTCTTAAAATTACCTCATCAATGTCTTTGGACTTTGTTACAGTATCCTGAACTTGTTGAGCGTAATAAACACTAGCTGTAGATAGAGTGATAGCTACAGTCAGTATCGATTTGTTGATTAATTTCATAATCGTTAGTAATAGTTAGATTTAATTTTCTGCAAAATTCGCGAAATAAAAATTAACTAATATTAACTGTATGTTAATTTTTACTTAATCTTAATAAGATTTAACTTGTTGATTTTCAGTTTTATAAATAAAAATTGAATTTTTATATGAAAAAAATCATATTATTGAGTTTTTAACAAACAGGGGCTCTTTTTATTAAAAATATAACGCTATTTCACGGCTTTGAGACTCAGATCTATATTTTCGGCCGAGTGGGTAAGGGCTCCAGCGGAGATATAAGTGACTCCGGTAGAAGCAATTTCTTTTAACATATCACGGGTAATTCCACCTGAAGCTTCAGACTCACAAGAGCCGTTGATCATTTCTACTGCCTGCTTCATCATAGGGACATTCATATTGTCGAGCATGATTCTGTCCACTTTTGCTTTGATGGCTTCTTTTACTTCTTCCAAGTTTCTTGTCTCAACCTCGATCTTTAGTTTTTTCTTTGTACTCTTAACATAATCTTTTGCCATTTTTACGGCATTCGTAATACTTCCATTATAGTCTATGTGGTTATCTTTCAACATGATCATATCATATAAACCATACCTGTGATTGGTTCCGCCGCCTATAGCAACGGCCCATTTTTCACATACTCTGAAATTAGGAGTTGTTTTTCGGGTGTCTAAAAGCTTTGTTTTAGTTCCTACCAATCGGGAATCCCAGTCGTGAGTGAGGGTTGCAATTCCGCTCATTCTCTGCATACAATTTAAAACAAGCCTTTCTGTTGAGAGGATTGATCTTGCGCTTCCGTTTACCATTAAAGCAATGTCTCCCACTTTAGCTGCTTCTCCATCTTTAATGAAGATTTCAACTTTTAAATCTTTATCAAAAGTCTTAAAAATAATTTCGGCCAGCTCAACACCTGCTAAAATACAGTCCTGCTTTACCAAAAGTTTGGCACTCTGCTCCAGGTTCTTAGGAATGGTGGAGAGAGTAGAGTGGTCACCATCCTGAATATCTTCTTCCAGGGCATTTTTGATGAATGTTTTTAATACTTTATCTGTAGCGTAAGCTGGTCTTTTCATTATATATGTTTTAAGCTAAGTCTTTATTGTAAAATGCGCCTTTATTTTCGGTCATTTCCATAGATTGGGTAATGATAAGGTGGGCAACGGTTGTTAAATTTCTTAATTCAGATAACTGCGGTGAAAGAATGGAATAGTGGTAAATCTCGTCCACAGCTGCTGCAATTTCCTGATGTTTCTGCAGGGCCATATTCAAGCGTCTGTTACTTCTAACAATACCTACCAGATCACTCATCATTTCCTGAAGCTGTTTTCTGAGGTAGCTTATGATAACCATTTCATCCATGATCTTCATACCTTCCTCATTCCATTCCGGAACGGCTTTAAGATCATCAAAATTAAAATTATTCTCATTGAGGAGGGTAACCGTTTTTATAGCGGCATTATGTCCGAAAACCAAGCCTTCCAATAAAGAGTTTGACGCCAGCCTATTGGCACCATGCAATCCTGAATTGGTACATTCTCCCACTGCAAAAAGATTCCGGATAGAGGACTGGCCATCCCTGTCGACTTCAATGCCGCCCATCAGATAATGGCATGCCGGTACTATAGGGATCAGTTGGATGAAGGGATCAATTCCTTCTTCTTTACATTTTTTATAAATATTTGGGAAATGTTCTAGGAATCTTTCATGATCCATATCCATGCAGTCAAGACCGGCATATTCATCACCGGAAATCTTCATTTCATTATCAATGGCTCTGGCTACAATATCTCTGGAGGCTAATTCTTCGCGCTCATCATATTTATGCATGAATTTTTCGCCCTTTTTAGTCCTCAATTTTGCACCATCTCCCCGGACTGCTTCAGAAATAAGGAAAAGCATTCCGTTGATCTTGCTGTACAGCGCTGTTGGATGGAACTGGTAGTACTGCATATTGGAAACCTTACCTTTTGCACGGGCTACGAAAGCAATTCCGTCTCCTGTAGCAATAGTAGGATTTGTTGTGTTCTTATAAACATGTCCTGCACCACCTGTGGCAACCAATGTTATTTTTGAAGTGATCTTTTTGATTTTTTTTGATTTTTCATCAAGAATATAGGCGCCATAGCAGTTGATATCACCTTCACTTACTTCTTTTCCCGGAACATGGTGTTGGGTAATAATATCAATAACATAGTGATGATCAAGGATTTCGATATTCGGGCTGCTGTTGGCTGTTGCTAAAAGAGCTCTTTCAATCTCGAATCCGGTAATATCTTTATGGTGGACGATTCTGTTTTCAGTGTGGCCGCCTTCTCTTCCCAAAGCAAATTCTCCGTTTTTCATATCGAAATTGGCGCCCCATTCTACAATTTCGTTGAATCTTGTAGGAGCTTCCCTTACGACCATTTCTACGACCTCGCGTTTGTTTTCCCCGTCTCCGGCACGCATGGTATCTTCAATATGCTTTTCGAAATTATCATTTTTAAAATCGGTGACTACAGCCAGCCCGCCCTGTGCATATTTAGTATTGCTTTCGTCTTCGTCGGATTTTGTTACGATGATGATCTTGGCATCAGGGAGCTGTTCAGAAACTTTAATGGCATAGGAAAGTCCCGAGATGCCGGAACCAATTACTAATACATCCGCTTTTATCATATGCTTGCTTTAGGTACGATCGTTTAAATATTAAATAAATTTAAACAATTTTTCGTTTGGTTTTCTTACTTTTTTCATGTGTTGAAAATGATCTTCCTCAGAACGGTAACCTAAAGCCAGAGTTACGGTTACTTTTTCTGTCTCAGGATTGATGTTTAGAATCTCTTCTATCAACTCCTGCCGGAAGCCTTCCATAGGGCAGGAATCAATATTTTCAATGGCGGCGGCATACATCAGATTGGCCAGTACTATATAAGACTGCTTTTCTGCCCAGTTGAAAATTTCATCCTGTGTTTTTTGGGTGATATGCTGATTAATGCTTTTTCTGAACAGGTCTAGTTTCTCAACAGGAGTTTCCCTTACCTCGGAAATATGATTAAAATAACCATGAATATAGCTTTCTTCAATAGTTCTCTTAGAAATAATTATTATAAGGTGCGAACAGGTAGAAATCTGGGAAGGGTTATAGAAAGCCGGAATTAATTTCTGTTTCATTTCCTGGCTTTCCACTACCAGTACTTTGTAGGGTTGAAGCCCAAGCGAACTGGCAGACAGCTTTCCCGACTCAAGAATATTGTGTAGGGTATCTTGAGGGATAATCGCATGATTAAATTTCTTCACAGAATATCTTCTGCTTAAAGCTTCCAAATAATTCATGAGACAAATTTAAGAATAGAATGCGAATAAAGTGCGTTTATAATGAAATATCTCTTTTGTGAAAGTGAAAAAAGATCACCCCAAATTTGGAGTGATCCTGCTATTGAAAAATAATTAATTTTAATTTATTCTCTGTTTTTTACCATAATCCAACCTGAGAATTTAATTGGAGTGTTCTTGCTGTTGTTTTCATTCCAGGTGATAGAATACCAGTAATTTCCGGTAGGAACTTTTTTACTTCCGTTGGTGGTGCCATCCCAGACATATCTGTTAGATTTGTCGGCCTGGAAGAGCTTGTATCCATATCGGTCGAAGATTCCGATTTCCAGGTTCTTTTTATTGGAAAGCGCTGAATAATCAATAGCATCGTTTATTCCGTCTCCGTTTGGAGTGATCACGTTGATAAGATTAGGAACCGTAATGTCGATCTGAATAGGTTCGCAATCATAGCTGTCCTTCACATAGATTTTGGTATCACCCCTTGCCACATTGGTGAATATATTAGAATCCTGCCACTGTATATTATCCATTGAATATTGGTAAGGTGGGGTTCCTCCGTTAACAAAGACTGTTACAGTGCTTCCTGAAATATCAATACTGGTAACCACGGGTTGCTCTGAAGCATATACTTTTACCGTCTGTAGCGTAATACAGTCTCCGGTCTTTAATTTTACCCAGTAAGTTCCCACGCCAACATTATTTATAGCCTGTGTTGTTGCACCTGTGCTCCATTCATAACCATTGAACCCTGGCCCTGCATCCAGTGTGGTTTTGTCTTCAATACAGATGATCTTGTCTCGTAATACACTCGATGGAACAGGAGCAAGTACGGTCAGGGTTACTTTTGCGATTGAATAGCATCCCTGTGCATTGAATACTTTAACATAGATTACTCCGGATGGAGCGGTGTAGGCTAGGAAATTTAAAATTTCATTCGTTCCGTTTTCAGCATCTGCAAGGGATGGATAGTATTTTTTTATTGCTCCCGTCAATACTGTTACCGGAGCATTGCTTAAATTGAATGTGCCCAGCGAAGGATTGGTTTCAAGAAAACATGATCTTAATGATGTATCAGTAACTACAACAACCGGGTTAAGATTCAGGGTAACTTTTGCCACACTCACACATCCCTGAGGCGTTGTCACTTTTGCAAATAATATGGCTGCTCCTGATGCGTAAGCTGTTGGATTAGGAATCTGGTTGATCCCTGCATTCAGGTCAGCCATTGTATTGTAGAATTCCATCGTACAGCCGGGTACCGTTGTTAAAGCAGCTGTAGTAAGGTCGAATGTCGCAGTGCCGGCATTGTTGTTATTACATCCTGTAAGAGAAGCATCTGTTGCTGCAAACGGGGTCGGATTCAGCTGTATGACTCCGTCTCCATTGTCACAGAGTGTAGAGCTTGGGTCTTTAATAACGACCTTAATTGTGGTGGCGCCTGAATACAAAAAGTTTGAAGGATTGGCAATAGGCGTTGAACTTCCTAAAATATAATAAGTGAATATATAATTTCCAGGATTATTGACAAACTGAGCATTGAAAGATGTAAGATCCACAGTCCCGTTACCAGTTGCAGGATTGGTACATACAAATGGAGTTACTGTAGCATTTAGGATTGGAACTTTGTCTACGAAGACTTTTACATTTTTGATGGAATGTCTTGCACTGGCGCCTCCCGTAGCTGCCGAAAACCCAAAGTAACCCTGTGACATACCGATAGCAGCACCTGAAGGAGCGAATGATTGGTCTGCAATAAGGACTCCGTCAATTTTTATTTTAATGATCCAGTTCGTAGGATTGGTAAGGTCTGTTTCGCCGTTTACCTCTACGTGCCTGTAGGTTGGGCCTACAAATGGCTGGGTAGGGTTGAGGTCAGGAGAGTGAAACGTACTGCCGGGTGTTGTATTATATTCAATATTGTTTCCGGCTGTGTTGTTGGTGCCGTAAAGAACGTGTACTTTACTCATCTGTCCTTCCGTGGTATTGTTGAAAATATCAAATCCTACCATCAGTCCGGAAGCATTTCCAGGAATTCCGAGCCCGCCACCGGATACGAATCCTGTCGGCGGATTGGCAAGATACCAGAAGGTAAATCCGTCTCCTCTACCGAACTGTGTAGTTCCGTTTCCGTCAATTCTAAAGTCAAATTCCACTTTCCATTTGTCGCAATAACTTAATGTGATAGGGGTAGCCAGTTTTATAGCGCCATACAGGTTTCCATTATCAGTTGTAAGCCTGATAAAATCTGTGTCAACAGCTGCATTGGAAACAAGGTCCCAGCCTGTAGTGTTGACCGGGTTTCCGGTAAGCTGATAAGTTTGGGAAAACAGCTGCCCTGAGAAACCAAATAAGAGAGTTAAATAATAAATGAGTAGTTTTTTTTTCATGAAACGAAAGTTTTGTGGTTATCGATATAAATATATTTATTTTGATTCATGTTGTATAATGAATAATTGTCAATTGTTTAGTTTAAATTGTCAATTTGAGACTTATTTTTAATAATTAATGGTAATTGTTGAAACTGATGCGGTTTTTTCATTGTTAAATAAAAAATTTATTGTTCTTTTTCTTTAATTGGTATTATTTAAAAAATCACTCCAAAAATGGAGTGATTTTTTAAGGAGAAGTTACTCTCTGTTTTTTAGTAATACCCAGCCGGAATATTTTGTAGCAGTATTATTCTTGTCGTTTTCATTCCATGAGATAGAATACCAATAAGTTCCTGTCAGGATTTTTTTGCCAAAAGCAGTCCCGTCCCATTTAAAGTTTCTCATTTTATCAGCTTCATAAAGTTTATTGCCATATCTGTCATATACTATAAAAACAAGGTTTTTCTTATATGCCAGTGCAGAATAATCAATAAAGTCATTAACGTTATCTCCGTTTGGTGTGATCGCATTGATCAGATTGGGAACAGTGATCTGAACTTCAACAGGTGAACAGTTATAAAAGTCTTTGACAAAAATTCTTACTTCTCCTCTGTGCAGTCCTGTAAACGTATTCGAATCCTGCCAATCTATCCCATTTAAAGAATATTTGTATGGCGGAGTGCCTCCAGAAACATTCACAGTTACCGTTGTATTATTGATATCAATACTTGAGATAACAGGGTTGGCTGAAGCAATAACCTTCACGGTCTGTAGGGTAATACAGTCTCCTGTCTTTAGCTTTACCCAATAAAGACCGACACCTACTCCCTGTATAGAAGGAGTGGTTGCGCCTGTAATCCACTCATATCCGTCAAAGCCGGGACCTGCATCCAGATCTGTTCTTCCGTCAATACAGATGATTTTATCTTTTAAAACGGTAGATTTCACTGGTGGAAGTACAACAAGATTAACTTTTGCTATAGCAAAACATGCATTAGAGTCTGTTACCTTAATATAGATTGCGGTGCTCACTGACATATATTGAGAAGGATTTACGATCTCATTGGTTCCGTTTAAAGCATCTGCCACACTTAAATAATATTTCTTTATAAAACCGCTGGTCAGTGTTGTTACATTGGCAGAAGTAAGATCAAATATAGCATTCGTAATATTATCCTGTAGAAAGCAGGACTGAAGTGTTGCCTCGTTTACTGGGGTTTCCGGGTAGAATGTCAGGGTAATTTTTGCCGTACCGGTACATCCCTGCGGCGTGGTTACTTTTACATAAACTATTCCGGGTGCGGAAGTATAAGAGTTGGGATTCGTGATTTCGTTGGTTCCGGCGTTCAGATCATTCAGTGTTTTATAATACTTTTTAGTGGCGCCAAGTACATTTGTGACATCTGCAGTATTGAGGTTGAATAATCCTGTTCCAATTTTATTGTTATTACACGCCGTTAATGTTTTGTCGGTAAGGGTAAGCGGAGCCAGTACCAGCTGTATTTTCCCGTCTGGATTATCACATAATATTCCTGCATTGTCCTTTACAATCACGGTAACCGTAGTATTTGCGTTGAATTGGAAATTGGTAGGATTTGCAATTGGTGTTGAGCCCTGCAGATATGTGAATGTATAATTGGAAGGATTACTTACGAATTGAGAATTGAAAGTTGTTAAATTTACAGAGGCAAATCCTGTTGTCGGATTCGGGCAGAAAGACTGTGTCGCTGTACTTTGTAAAATAGGGACTTTATCAGTGTAGATTTTTACATTTTTAATGGAATGTCTTGATCTTGCCCCTCCTGTAGAAGCCGAAAATCCGAAATATCCGACAGTCATAGCTGCTGCCGTACCCGAAGGGGCAAAAGACTGGTTGCAGATTGTCGTACCGTCAAGTGTGATTTTTACAATCCAGTTGGTAGGAACAGCCGGATCTACCTGGGCCGTTACTTCAACATGTTTATAAGTTGTTCCCTGGAAAGGCTGAGTGGTATTCAGGTCGGGTGAGTGAAAAGAACTTCCCGGCACATTGAAGAATTCTACATTGTTGTTATCTGTTGTATTGGCAACCTGTCCATAAGCAACATGTATCTTGCTCATTGTAGCTGTGGTTGTGTTATTGTAAGTGTCAAAACCTACAATAAATCCAACCGCGTTTTGGGAAACTCCAAGACCGGAACCTAGCACGCTGGCTACAGGTGGGTTCGCCAAGTACCAAAATGCAATTCCGTCACCGTTGGAAGTTTGGTTAGAATCCATCCTGAAATCGAATTCCACCCTCCATTTATCACAGTATTTTAAGTTGATCTGGTCATTCAGCCTGATAGACCCGGACTGGTTATTGGTATCCGGAGTAAGCTGAACGAAATCGCCCAGTACCTGTGTCGGCGAGACCATACTCCATCCGGTGGTATTTACAGGATTTCCTGTTAACTGGTACGTTTGAGAAGACAGGCTTCCAGATAAAAAAAACGAAATGAGTAAAATATAAGACAGTAAAAATTTTTTCATTGAAGAGGGATTACTTATTTAGACACTGTAAATATATTAAATCCCAATCGATTAATGTGTATTTAATGTTAATTTTACTGAAAATGATAATGATTTGTCAATAAATGATAAGATGGATAAGGAATAATTAATGATATGGATGGTAATTTAGATTTATTAAAAAAGAGAATTGCTTTCCAAGCCTTCAAAATAAGTGTCGATTTCCAGATCGGATGAATTTGCGGCGGCTACGGCCAGTTTATCACAAAGCTCGTTTTCAAAGTGTCCCGCATGACCTTTTACCCAATGCATTTTTGGTGTGTGCTTGTTGTACATTTCAATGAATCTCTTCCAGAGATCAGGATTTTTTACATTTTTCCATCCTCTTTTGATCCATCCCGCGATCCACTTTTGATTCACAGCATCAGCTACATATTTGCTGTCTGTATAAATGTGGATATCGTTCTCCGAAGACTTTAGTTTCTCCATGGCAGAAATAACCGCAAGGAGCTCCATTCTGTTATTGGTGGTTTTTCTGAAACCTTTCGAAAATGTTTTCTGATAATTTTTTTCAGGAACACGCATAAGGATTCCGTAGCCTCCTTTTCCGGGGTTTCCGCTGCATGCACCGTCGGTGTATATTTCTATTCTCAAAAGTTAAGTCTATATAAACTGGTATTTGCTAAAAGCTAAGCTGAATAATACCAACTGTTATTAATTTAAAATAGTATCATTGGCTCTAGAATGGGAAATCGTCATCGTCATCAAGATCATTCATTGAGGATCCTGAAAGTTTTGAACTATCCGGCAAGTCAAATGCAGCTCCAGGTTGAATAGTAGTTCTTATTTTATCAAAACCGTTGGGCTCGTTAGATCCGAAATTAGAAGGATAACCTCCCATACCACCGTCTAATGCTGCTTCAATATCCCCGAATTTTGCAAAATGTTTCAAGAATGATAATCTTACATCGGCTGTAGCACCATTTCTGTGTTTTGCGATGATCAGTTCAGCCTGGTTCTCCGTTGGAGTTTCCTGGCCTTCTTCATCGTTGTCCCAAACGGCAATTTTATAATATTCAGGTCTGAAAATAAAGGATACAATATCCGCATCCTGCTCAATTGCTCCGGATTCCCTCAGGTCAGAAAGCTGAGGTCTTTTTCCGGGACGGGCTTCTACACTTCTCGATAACTGCGAAAGTGCAATAACAGGCACATTAAGCTCTTTGGCAATGGCTTTTAATGAACGTGAGATCATGGAGATTTCCTGTTCACGGTTTCCTACTCCTTTTCCTCCGCCTCCTGCAGTCATCAGCTGAAGGTAATCCACCATGATCAGTCTTACGCCATGCTGCATTACCAGTCTTCGGCATTTTGCACGGAAGTCGAATATAGATAGAGAAGGGGTTTCGTCAATAAAAAGCGGTGCATTTTCCAGTTCGGATACATTGGAGAACAGTCTCTGCCATTCTTCATCATCTAAAGTTCCTTTTCTTAGTTTTTCGGAAGAAATTTTAGTTTCCGAAGCAATCATTCTGGTGATGAGCTGTACAGATGCCATCTCCAGAGAGAAAAGCACCATGGGGATCTTGTGGCCTACGGCAATATTTCTGGCCATCGACAGAAGAAACGCTGTTTTACCCATTGCGGGACGGGCTGCAATAATGATGAGGTCGGAATTCTGCCAGCCTCCCGTTTCTTTGTCAATATCCCTGAATCCTGAAGGAACTCCTGAAAGTCCTTCTTTATCTTTCAACGATTTAATAGTGTCAATTGCCTGCTTTACCAATGAATTGGCAGTGTCAAATCCTTTTTTGATCGTACCGTTGGTAATCTCAAAGAAAGATTGCTCAGCCTTATCCAAAAGTTCGAATACATCCGTGGATTCTTTATATGATGAATCAATCACGTTGGCAGAAACATTAATCAGGCTTCTTAAAATATATTTTTCCAGAATAACACGGACATGATATTCAATATGGGCAGAAGAGCTTACTCCCATGGTAAGATCAATGATATAATGGTCTCCTCCTGCCTGGCTTAATTTATCTTCTTTTTTTAACTCCTGGATAATCGTCATAAGATCTACAGGATGATTACCCTCGTAAAGCTTTAAAATCGCAGCAAAAATAACCTGATGTCTGGGATCATAAAATACTTCGGGAGTAAGAAGGTCAATAGAATGATCAAGACCTTTTTTATCTATTAAAAAAGTTCCTATAACCAGTCTTTCAAAATCTACAGCATTGGGTGGCATTTTTCCATCCGCAATAGACAGTTCTCTTGCAAAATTTCCGTGTGTAAGGGATGATAATGTTTCTTTCTGCGCCATAATGCAAAGATAGTTTATTTAAAAAAAATAATTAAAAAATAGTAACTAACAAGTTATCAGCAATCCTGTCGTAACCTATATCGGCAGAACATAAATGAATGTTAGTAAAAAGCGGGGATCAAAAATAGAAAAATTTCAATAAGTACTATTCACCGAAATGAAAATGATTAATGATTTTTTTATTTTCAAGTGATGAAATGGATGGCTGGACTAATAAATATGAAACAAAAAAAGACTGCCACAATTGACAGTCTTTTCTTTATTACTAAGAATAAGCTTATTCTTTATTCTTCAACAGTATCCATCCTGAATATTTCGTTTCAGTATTGTTCTTGTCGTTTTCGTTCCATGAGATGGTATACCAATAAGTACCTGTAGGGATTTTCTTGCCGGAAGCTGTCCCGTCCCATTTATAATCTCTCATCTTATTAGCTTCGTAAAGCTTGTTTCCATATCTGTCATATACGATGAAAACAAGGTTTTTCTTATAAGATAGGGCAGAGTAGTCGATTTCATCATTGATCTTATCACCGTTCGGAGTGATCGCATTGATCAGGTTTGGTACAGTGATGGTGATCTGAACAGGGTTACAGTCGTAAGAATCCTTTAAAAATATCTTATTATCCCCTCTAGGAAGTCCACTGAACGTGTTGGTCGACTGCCAGTTGGTACCATCTATTGAATACATATAAGGAGGGGTTCCACCTGAAGCGTTCACTGTGATGGTATTGTTGCTGATATCTACACTTGAGATTACCGGCTGCGAAGAGGCGAAGATCGTTACAGTCTGAAGCGTGAAGCATTTTCCTGTTTTCAGTTTTACCCAATAAATTCCTATTCCTGCATTATTGATAGATTGTGTGGTATCGCCGGTGCTCCATTCATATCCGTCGAATCCAGGTCCTGCATCCAATGTTGTTTTTGCTTCAGCACAGATCGTTTTATCTTTCAGTACAGCAGATTTTACAGGCGGAAGAACTTTTAGCGTAATTTTGGCAATAGCATAACACTGATTGGCATTGGTAACTCTTACATACACTTCAGTGCTTGTTGTAAGATAAGTGGTCGCATCGGCAATAGGATTGGTTTCGGCTTTAGCGTCGTTTAATGTCTTATAGAATTTTTTTGTCTGTCCTGCTACAGCGCCTACATCAGCTGTTGTCAGGTCAAATCTAGCCTGCATGATATCATTTTCAATATAACACTCTTCTAGTAATGCATCTCTTAATACAACTACAGGATGGAATGATAATGTAATTGCTGCTGTTGCTGTACATCCAAAGGCAGAAATTACTTTAACATATACGATTTTTTCTGGGGAAATATAATCGGTAGGATTAGTTATTTCATTGGTGTCAGCGGTTAGATCAGCAAGTGTAGGATAATATTTTTTCGTAACGGTGCCGGTAAATACGTCTGCCGTTGTCAGGTCAAATTTCCCGGTACCTTCACCATTGTTATTACATGCGAAAATAGTTGCATTTTTCGCTGTGATGCTGGCATCTACAAATTTGAACTTCCCGCTTATAAAGCATTTGTTGACAACATTGTTAGGATCGTCTGGGTCCAGATATCGGATTCTGTAGTAATAATCGGTTGTTGCATTTACCGTTGCGATGGTAAGAGGGTCATCTCCTGTTACCACATCGTTGGTATTGTCATGGTAGGTAACCTGGAAGTTAGGATTGTTACCATTAATAATTCCGGCAGTAAGCGTGTTAAAGTTAAACTGCGAAGGAAGCCCACATACCATAATTGTTGTAGGATCGGTTGGAGCAGCTCCCGGAATGCCTGGTGGGATAAATGGATTAGGAGCCAGGCTGGGATTGTTAAATGCAGAGCTCAAGGTAGCAGTACCACCCCAAACCAGTTTGAATCCGTCATCAGAGCTTTCGAAGTTATCTACAATAAGATAGTAGGTTTGTCCGGCTATTACGTCCATGTAAGGACTCCACTCTCCCTGGTTTCCTGCAGTTCCGGTTCCATTGGGAGCTCCGGGAGGCGCTATGGTCAGGCTGAGTCCGGTGTCTCCATTAGGAACCCTGCCTGCATAGTTACATCGGAGTGGCGTTACAAAAGTACCATTAGTATTTAAAGAGGCGCATCCATTGGTGGTGGGGCCATATACTGCAAAATCGTAATCATCCGTGTTAACGTTAGGATCGATAGTAAATGACAGTGTGCCGGATGTTGCTATTGTAAAAGTATACCATACGGAGTAATTTTCATCTCTGCCTAAGCATCCGCTTGCAGATAGATTCTCCTCAATATTCCCATCTCCGTCGGGAGTGTAGAAAATGTCCGAATTTCCGCAGAGCGGAATGGCTGTCACACAATCGGACTGTGCATAAAATACCTGTGCTATAAATAAAATTAAAAGAAGTAATGTTTTTTTCATGTTTAAAATGATTTTTGTGAACAAGATTTGAGTAAAATAAAGTTATCAGCATTTATGTTGAAAAAACCGCCCCGTAGAGCGGTTTTTGTTTTAACAGGAGATTATTCTCTATTTTTTACCATTACCCATCCGGAGAATTTGAATGGCGTATTCTTTTTATCATTTTCGTTCCACGTTACAGAGTACCAGTATGTTCCTGTAGGAATTCTTTTGCCGGAAACTGTCCCATCCCACTTATATCCGTTGGATTTATCAGCCTGGTGAATCTTGGTTCCGTATCTGTCAAAGATGCTGAATATAAGTCCGTTTTTACCAGATAATGCTGAATAATCTATCACATCATTTACGCCATCTCCGTTTGGAGTGATTACATTAATAAGGTTAGGTACAACAACTGTTATCTCAATAGGTTCACAGTCGTAAGCATCTTTTACATATACTGTATGGTCTCCTCTTGAAACATTGGTGAAGACGTTAGAGTCCTGCCAGTTGATGTTATCCATAGAATATTTGTATTCAGGAGCTCCGGCAATAACATTCACAGTTATGGTACTATTGGAAATATCAATGCTTGAAACAACCGGCTGTTCAGAAGCGTATACTTTTACAGCCTGTAATGTGATACAGTCGCCGGTTTTTAATTTAACCCAATATGTTCCTACACCTACATTATTGATAGCCTGTGTAGTTGCTCCCGTACTCCACTCGTAACCGTTGAATCCAGGACCTGCGTCCAGTGTTGTCTTGTCTTCAACACAGATAATTTTATCCTGAAGTACATTCGAATAAACAGGAGAAAGTACAGTTAATGTGACTTTCGCAATAGAATAACACCCTTGTGCATTAAATACTTTCACATAGATTACCCCGGCTGGAGCAGTATAGGCTAAGAAACTTAAAATTTCATTTGTTCCGTTTACCGCATCCGTTAGAGAAGGATAGTATTTTTTAGTGGCTCCTACTACAGCGGTTACTGTGGCAGTACTCAGATTGAATGTTCCCAGTGAAGGATTTGTTTCAAGGAAACATGATCTTAAAGAGGCGTCAGTGACTGCTACCAGAGGATGGAACTTCAGGGTGATTTCTGCTGTTGCCGTACATCCAAATTCATTGGTTGCTTTCACAAAGATTTTTCCTTCAGCTGAAACAAACTGATAAATAGCAGGACTTGTGATCTCATTCGTTCCTGCGTTCAGGTCGAACATTGTAGGGTAATACTGAAGCGTATGAGTGGGTCCGGCTCCTATAGTAGCAGTGGTAAGATCAAACATTGCTGTTCCGGAACCGTTATTGCTGCAGCTTGTAAGCGTGGCATTGTTTAAAGTAAATCCGCCGTCTCTGAATTTGAATTTTCCTGTAATGAAACAACCATTCATAGGGTTTGTTGGATTCGCAGGATCTTGGTAGACAATCCTGTAGTAGTAAACTGATGTAAGGTTTACAACCTCTGTAGTAACAGGGTTTCCTCCTGTAATCGCATCATTTGTATTTTTATGGTAAGATACTTTAAAATTCGGGCTGTTGCCATTGATAATTGCTGTGCTCAATGTCGTGAAATTGAATGCAGTGGCAAGTGAACATACCGTTACCTCATTCGGATCTGCGGGATTGGCAGCAGGAAGTCCCGGAGTAACAAACGGAAACGGAGCCAGACTAGGATCATTGAACGCAGAGCTTAAACTCGCAGTTCCTGTCCATGTAAGTGAGAACCCGTCCGGAGAACTTCTGAAGTTGTCTACAACAAGATAATACGTTTCGCCGGCCTGTACTACCATATGTGGGCTCCATTCAGCCTGGTTTCCAGCATTTCCATTGGTATTTGGAGGTGGAGGCGGAGGTATCGTGAGCAATAAGCCGGTATTTCCCTGTGAGGAACCTGTGCCATTGTAGTTGCACCTTAACGGTGTTACAAAAATATTGTTATTATTTAAGGAAGTACAGCCATTAGTGGTAGGGCCGTAAACTGCAAAGTCATAATCATCGGTATCAACATTAGGATTAATGACAAACGCTAACGTTCCGGAAGTAGCTGCCGTAAACGAATACCATACAGAAAAGTGTTCGTTGTCAACATCATTCAGGCAGGAATTGGGACCAATGCCTTCCAGGACATTTCCCGGTCCCGAAGGAGTATAAGAAATATCTGAATTTCCACAGATAGATATTGCACTAATGCAATCCGACTGGGCATATAATATGCGTGAACAGATGATTAGAAAAACAAGTAATGCTTTTTTCATAAAGGGGGATTTAAAAAAGACAAATATAAAAAATTATTAAAGTTAAATTAAAGTTTTTGTGATATATTTAATAGAATCAACATATTATTGTTTAATAATTCATTTTTCTCAGCTTGGGATTTGTACTCGCTACAAGAAGAGCGACCAGTACTGTCATAGTTCCTCCGAAGACCACAGACCGCACTACCCCAAGTAATTTTGCCATCAGCCCGCTTTCAAACTGCCCCATCTCATTACTGGACATAATAAATATAGAATTGACACTCAATACACGTCCTCTGATGTTGTCAGGGGTTTTCAGCTGTACAATGGTTCCTCTGATTACCACTGAAATTCCGTCAAGCATTCCGCTCATTACAAGGAATAAAAAAGAAAGCCAGTAAAGCTTGGATAAGCCAAAGCCAATGATGCAAAGTCCGAACCCGGCAACAACGGCAAGGAGGATTTTCCCCTGGTTTTTTCTCAACGGAATAATCGCCAGAAGAGTAATGATACACATAGAACCTATATCTGAAGCAGCATTCAGAAGACCAAAGCCTTCTGCTCCCGCATCTAAAATGTCAGTGGCAAATACCGGGATCATAGCGACGGCTCCTCCGAAAAGAACGGCAAACATATCAAGACATAGTGCCCCTAAAATTTCTTTCGTCCTAAAAATATAGGAAATCCCCTCACGCATGCTTTCCACTACATTTACATTCTCCTTTTTATATTCAGAATGCTGCTGTTTCAGCTGCCAGAAGAACAGGGAGGCGATAAATATTAAAGAGATAATAACGATCAGCGTCCATTTTACACCGAAAAACCCGATAAGAAGTCCACCAGCTGCATGTCCACATACAGAAGAGATCAAAAATGTGGCCTGGTTCAGGGTTACCGCATTCGGAAGATTTTCTTTCTGGACTATTTTAGGAATCATTGAAGGAACAATGGGTCCGATAAAAGCTCTTGCAATTCCTGTGAAAAATATAACACCATATATAAAATAAGTGATTTCATGCCCGTTAAAATGCAGCTCTACATTGAAGAAAGCAGGGATCAGCAGAAGCCCGATCAGGAAAATATAGGCATAATTGCAGATCAGGAGCAGTCTCTTCTTTTCATTCATGTCAATGACATGGCCGGCATATAACGCACAGCTTACCGCAGGAATTACTTCCGAAAGCCCGATCAGGCCTATTGAAAAAGGATCTTTTGTTAACTGGTACACCCACCATCCCAATAAAGTAGCGAGCATTCTGAAGGCTAAAACAATAAAAAATCTTCCCGTAAGAAGATTCCTGAATTCAACATTTTGCAATGTTTTTAACGGTGTAAAGGAAATCATGCACAAAAATAGCCCTAAATATTTATTTAAGGCTACTTATATACTGTTTTTCGAATGATAAATCAAATAGGTCCCGAAAGATAAAATCTATTAGTCTGCTCTCAAAGCGCTGATTACAATAGCTGCAACACCTGCTGCGCCAATTACGGTAGCACCAGCTGTTACCCTTGCCTTAGATCTGTCTTTTACAGCTGCTACATTAGATTTTGGGATAATTACCTCTGTACTGTCCTTTTTGCCTGCAGTTCCTATAAGGTTGTCACCATCTATGTTTCGGAATAGCATTTTCTGTTTGGCAGAACCATCTTTCATGGTAACAACGTACACTTTTCCAGCCTGAAGATTAGAATAATTGTTTTTTGAAATATCCTCGCTGTACTTTGTCGTAGCGCAGGATGAAATTACAAATAAGGATGTTAGTAAAGATGATTTTAAAAGTACAGATGCTTTCATTATTATTATTTATTTTTTCAAATTTATAATTTTTTTCGAATATATGTTTTTGGAATTGAAAAAATATCTCTAAAGTTTGTAAATTTCCAATAGATCTGCAATTTTTCTGTCATTGGCAAGCCTTGGTGTTTTATTCTGGCCGCCTAGTTTACCCTGCGATTTTGCATATTCATGGAAAGCACTCCTTTTCAGTGGAGTAATATGCAGCGGCTGAAGGATATTTCCGGTAATAAGATCATCATAGTAAGTGTTTCTCGCCCGAAGCTGGCGGTCCAGCTCATTCCTGAACAATTCTAAATTTTCCGGTTCCTTTTCAAATTCTACCAGCCATTCATGATACGGAAGGCCTTCCGTAGGATTTACCTGCGGGGCAAGGTGGAATTCTGTGATCTGGGCCGTATGCTTTTCCAAAGTAGCTTTCATTGCTTCCTCTACCTCAAAAGCAATTACATGCTCTCCAAAAGCAGATGTGAAATGTTTCGTTCTGCCACTCACCAGGATTTTATACGGATCTTTGTCGATAAATCTTACAACATCACCTATTGAATAAGCCCATAATCCTGAATTTGTAGTGAGGATCAGGGCATAATCCTTGTTGAGCTCTATATCTTTTAATGTTAATCTTCGCGCTTCAGGTTTACCATACTCTTCCAGAGGAATAAATTCATAAAAAATTCCATGATTCGTTAAAAGAAGTAATCCTTCCTTGGTGTAATCATCCTGAAAAGCAAAAAAACCTTCAGATGCAGGAAACGTCTGGATAATATCTACTTTCCCGCCAAGCAGTTCATTCATTTTATCACGGTATGGCTCGTAGTTAACACCTCCTGTAACAAGAAGCTGTAGGTTGGGGAAAAGCTGTTTGATTTTTTTACCGTGCTTTTCAGTAAGCTTCTCGAAATACATAATCAGCCATGGCGGAATTCCGGAGATTAACGTCATATTTTCGTGCTCCGTTTCTTCAATAATTTTATC
Source organism: Chryseobacterium lathyri (assembly GCF_030812195.1). Lineage (GTDB taxonomy): Bacteria > Bacteroidota > Bacteroidia > Flavobacteriales > Weeksellaceae > Chryseobacterium > Chryseobacterium lathyri_A. The sequence continues at coordinate 354,709 of NZ_JAUSSF010000002.1, read as the reverse complement.
TACCTTCGCTTCCCAATCCTCCATAATATTTGTGTTCCAGCTCGGAAGGCGGTTCTTTTGAAGATAGGCTGGGATATGATGGGCTACAATTCCGGAAAGCCGTCCCGTTTTTATTCCGAAAACTTCCTCCATCTCAGGGCTTCCCTGTAAAAAGATCATTTTTCCGTTCACAAAATCAGCATTGTTTTTCTGGGCAATATAATGGAACAGTGCGCTCTGTGCACCAGCAATCTGAAACGGCATTCCTTCTTTGGAGATAGGAATATACTTCGATCCGGAAGTGGTGCCTGAGGTTTTTGCAAAATATTCAGGAGTTTCTGTCCAAAGAATATTGGCCTGTCCTTTTTTTATCCTCTCGATATAGGGTTTCAGATCTTCATAATCAGCAACAGGAACTCTGTCCTGGAATTCTTTGATGGACTGAATGTTTTCAAAATCATGTTCCCTTCCGAAAAGTGTTTTCTGTGCCGTTTTCACTAAAGACAGCAAAAGGGCTTCCTGATTTTTTACTGAGTTTTTTTTGAATTCTTCGGTTTTCTGGACATGTTTTTTTGCCCAGACAAGTGCCGCATTTTTCTTGAAGAAATTTAACATGCTCCAAATTTATAAATAAGTATAGAATATGAAATCATTTTTTCATTCATATATGCCACAAAAAAACCGGCGAATGAATTTCACCGGTTCTTCGAAATTTGATTATGAAAATAACAACTATATGTTAAAGTTTACTTGTTTTCTTTGTACCTCTTATCTGGAGTGCCGTCTTTTTTAAGTTTTTGGTTTTCCTTATACCTCTTGTCCGGGGTTCCGTCCTTTTTCATTTTGGCCGTAGGTTTTGTGGTTTTAGCTTCAGGAGCCTTTACTGTTTTTGCTGTCTGATGATGAGGGGCTGCAGGTGCTGCCGGAGCAGTCTGCTGAGCGGTTGCAAAGCCTAGTCCTAGAGCCAGGGACATTGCTGTTAATAATTTTTTCATAGGTGTACGGTTGTTTTTCTTGAGTAAAGATATACAAAAAGCAGGCTGAAAATCCTGTATTTCAAACCTTAACTAAAGTTTATTACTGCTTAAAAAAAACTTAATAACAGCAATAACAGCTTTTAAAACAAAAGCCTGCTTCATTTTGAAGCAGGCTTTCATGTAATATGAATAGTTGGTTTAACGTGTACAGTTGGCAGTCCAGGTTTTCCCGTCCTTGATGTATAGAATTTTCAACTCATTATTGTCAATTCTAATATAAGATGTAGCAGTGGAACCAACCATTACAAGAGTATGGTCTCCCTGCTGTTGAAATTCTACTCCGTTAAGATCCGGGATACCGTTCGAAAATGCGAAATTATATTTCGTCCCGCTCGCGATCTTGGTTACAAATACACTTCCGTTATCTGTACTGTTGTTGGTAGACCCGTCATTATAAGAAATGCTTCCCTTATATGTTCCTGCGAAGAAATCGTTGTTTACCGGATCATCATCATCACTACATGATGCAAAAGATAATGTGGCAACAAAGACCAGCATAAAAATTCCTAAGATTCTGATTGCTTTTTTCATAATTTTATTTCTTTAAAAAGTTTGATAAGGTAAAATTTCCAAACACTATGCCATGCCGGAATATCAGTGTATTTTTAACTTTTAATTAGATAAATTGGTAAAAAATTAAGACTTAAATAGTGATTGTATTATTTTGATTAGGGTTTTAGTAACTTTTGATTTCCGGGGAAAGAAAAAAATATCCTTATCTTTGTTATAAGCAAACGGTTTCGGAACACTCCCGAAATCGCTTTTGGCGTTTATATCATTAACTATTTATGCAGCTAAAACCTATTCACGAAAAATTTCTTCCCGACTTGCTTCAGAAAGAATTTGGAAAAGAAATCTTTACCCAGCTAGAAAAAAGCCAGCATATTTCCGTGAAAGGAAGTGCAGGATCTTCGGTTTCTATTTTTGTTGCCGAGCTTTTTCTAACTCAGAAGAAGACCATTCTTTATCTGGTAGATGACAAAGAAGATGCATTATATGCCAATACTGAAATGGAAGACCTGCTTGGAAAGGACAAGGTTCTGTACTTTCCGGCAACTCATCTTGAGCCGTATCAGGTTGAAAAAACACAGAATGCAAATCTTGTGCTCCGGACAGAGGTTTTGAATAAGATCAACTCTGGGAAAGCCCCTAAAGTTATTGTGGTTTATGCAGGGGCTTTGTCCGAAAAGGTTTTGAAAAAAGAAGACTTTAAGGCAATCTCACATCATATAAAAGTAGGTGATCAGCTGGATTTTGATTTTGTGGATGAGCTGTTGAATCATTATAATTTTCAGCAGGCAGATTTTGTTTCTGAGCCGGGAGAGTTTTCGGTAAGAGGAGGGATCGTTGATGTATTTTCGTATTCCTACGAAAAGCCTTACCGTCTTACCTTCTTTGGAAATGAAGTGGAAAATATTAAAACCTTTGATATAGAAACGCAGCTTTCCATAGATAAGGTAAAAGACTTTCAACTGGTTTCCAATATGAATTTTTTAGTAACCGGAACCAGGGTTTCGCTGCTGGAGCTGCTGCCTAAAGAAAGCTTTGTGGTTTCCAGAAACGGCGCTGTCGGAATGCAGAAGATCAGGACTTTCTACGAGAAAGCACTGGAAAAATATGATACTTTAAGTAAGGATATTGCGCATAGGACCCCGCAGGAACTCTTTATTTCAGATCAGGATTTCCTGTTTGATTTTAAGAAATTTAAAACAATTGATTTTGCCGGAATTCCTATTGAAGGACTTAAAGAAATCACAGAAATAAAAGTTGAGCAGGTTCCTCAACCTTCCTTTCACAAAAATTTCGAACTGCTGATAGAAGATATTGAAGAAAAGCAGGGCGAAGGTTTTGATACCTGGATCTCTTTTTCTACAGAAAAGCAGAAAGAAAGGCTGGAATCTATATTTGAAGAGCTTGAACATGAACTTCCTTTTAAAAGTTTCAAATCTGAACTGCACGAAGGTTTTGTAGACAATGAACATAAGTTGTTGGTATATACGGACCACCAGATCTTCGACCGTTACCAAAGATATAAAGCAAAAAATACCTTTGCAAAATCAGAACAGCTTACACTTAAAGATCTGATGTCTCTGAAGATAGGCGATTATATTGCCCACATCGACCACGGAATCGGGAAATTCATGGGGCTTGTCAAAGTAAATAATGATGGGAAAATACAGGAATGCTTTAAGCTGACTTACAAAAATGGAGACTTATTATATGTAAGTATTCACTCCCTGCATAAAATTTCAAAATATAACGGTCCGGACGGAAAAGAAATTGTACTGAGTAAACTGGGATCCCCGGCCTGGAAATCATTAAAACAGAAAACAAAAGCAAAAGTAAAGCAAATTGCTTTTGACCTTATAAGATTATATGCTGAAAGAAAAACAGCAAAAGGATTTTCCTATACTCCCGATTCTTATCTGCAGAATGAGCTGGAAGCCAGTTTTATTTACGAAGATACTCCGGATCAGGAAAAAGCAACCATTGACGTGAAACGGGATATGGAGGCTGATACAGTAATGGACAGGCTGGTTTGTGGTGATGTAGGTTTCGGAAAAACTGAAGTAGCGATCCGTGCTGCATTCAAAGCTGCGACTGATGGAAAGCAGGTCGCTGTACTGGTTCCTACTACTATTCTGGCGTTTCAGCATTACAGAAGTTTTAAAGAAAGACTAAAAGATTTTCCGGTAAATGTTTCGTATATCAACAGATTCAGAACTGCGAAACAGAAAGCAGAAGCTTTAGCCGGTCTTAAAAATGGAAAAGTAGACATCATCATTGGAACCCATCAGCTGGTGAGCAGTTCCGTTAAATTCAAAGATCTTGGACTGCTGATCATTGATGAAGAGCATAAATTCGGGGTTTCAGTGAAAGATAAGCTGAAAACATTAAAAAGTAATGTAGATACCCTTACCCTTACTGCCACTCCCATCCCGAGAACACTCCAGTTCTCCCTGATGGCGGCAAGAGATCTTTCGGTGATCAAAACACCACCGCCCAACAGGCAGCCTGTGGATACGCAGCTTGTAGGATTCAATGAGGAAATCATCAGGGATGCTGTTTCTTATGAGATTCAGAGAGACGGACAGGTCTATTTTATCAATAACAGGATTGAGAACCTTAAAGATATTGCCGGGCTTATCCAGAGGCTGGTCCCGGATGCAAGAGTTATTACAGGACACGGACAGATGGAAGGTAAGCAGCTGGAAAAGAATGTGCTTGATTTCATGGAAGGGAAATACGATGTCCTTGTTTCTACAACAATTGTCGAAAGTGGAGTGGATGTTCCTAATGCGAATACCATATTCATCAATGATGCCCAAAGGTTCGGGATGGCGGATCTTCACCAGATGAGGGGAAGGGTAGGGCGGAGCAACAGAAAAGCCTTCTGCTATTTGATCACGCCTCCTTATGATATGATAACCTCTGATGCCAGAAAACGTCTTGAGGCTATTGAGCAGTTCTCAGATCTTGGGAGCGGTTTCCAAATTGCAATGAAGGATCTTGAGATCCGTGGAGCGGGAGATCTCCTTGGGGCGGAACAGAGCGGATTTATTAATGAAATGGGCTTTGAGACCTATCAGAAGTTGATGCAGGAAGCGTTGGAAGAATTAAAGGATGATGCGGATTTTGAAAACCTGTTCGACAATGAGGAAGACAGACAGAAACTGTTTAAATCTGTAAAAGATGTCAATATTGATACTGATTTGGAGCTAATGCTTCCGGATTTCTATATCTCCAATACCGAAGAAAGATTATTGCTGTATCAGAAACTTGCAGAGATTAATAATGAAAAAGACCTCTATAAATTTGAGCTTGAACTGATTGACCGTTTCGGAGCTTTGCCGAAAGAAGCAGTGAATTTATTGAAGAGTGTTGCCTTGAAATGGCTTGCTGCAGACATAGGATTTGAAAAGATCGTTATGAAAAATGGTGTATTCTTAGGATATTTTCCTGCAAATCCCCAGGATAAGTTTTACCAGACAGACGGGTTCAAGCATATCATCAGCTATTTAACTCAAAATCCGACAGAGGCTCAGCTTAAAGAGAAAATCGGTAAAGATGGCAATCTGCTGATGATGAGAAAGGAGAAAGTGAAAAATGTGGATGAAGTTAATGTGCTTTTGAAAACGATTATCGGACATGATTAAGAGGAAATTTCCTCATTTTAATAATCAAAAAAATAAGAAGACCTAAAAATTTACTTTTTAAGGTCTTTTTTTATTGAAAAAAAACATGATTTTTACACAAGAAAAGTGAGTTATCATTCGGATTCAGAAGCATTTGAAGTCACAATAGGATGAGAAAAAATAATTCTGTACCATCGGCTGGCATTGGGTTTGGCTAACACAGCCCCAATCAAACGGATGAAAAAAGTCTGGCTTGTAGTAATAATTCTACTTTTTTATACATTAAATTCTACAGCATAATCGCTTTATTAGTACGGGTTTACGGGGTTGTGGGTGGTTTTTTATGATTAAAAATTCATACCTTTGCAGCCCTTATTATGAAAAGAATTATTTATTGTTGCGCAGCCGGGCTTTTATCGCTTTGTGTGAACGCGCAGGTGGGAATTGGGACGATTGCTCCTAAATCTACTCTCGATGTCAACGGGAAAACCACCTTAAGAAAAGAACTTAGAGTAGGCGGTACATCCGCCCAAGTTGGAAATGCAGGACTGAACGGTCAGGTTTTGGTCTCGCAGGGAGAAGGTTTGCCTCCTGTATGGAAATCGTTGAATGTTTCCTTTATGGAGGAAGGGCAGTACAAATTGATCAATTCGTACCTGTCATCAGATCAGACGGGCATTACAGCACTTTCAAGTGGTGTTGCAGCAGACAATGTTTATAAGAATAATGTGGGAGATGATATTGTCGACACATCAAAAGGGAGGTGGTCAAAAATTACCGGACTTGAGAACAATTTTATTATTAAAAATGGGAGAAACAGGCTTACTTACCAGTTTCAAACAGGTGTTGAAATGAAGGCTCCGTCTGCAACAACTTCCCAGTCTGTCACTTTTACCTGCGGGGTTTTCAGAAACGGGAAATTGGTGGCAGTACGTCCGGATAAGATTGTTTCGAACAACAATACGGAGAAACTGGGTATTCAGGATTATATTTTTACCCTTAATTATACAGAGCAGAATGTTCCGGTAGGTACACATAAGCTTGAGGTGGCGTGTAGAAAGATCAATTCCTCAAATTTAAACTCACAATTTACAGTCGGGCGTAATGTATCCGATACCAATACGGCTTCCAATGCATTTACCCTTGAGTCTGTGATGAAGATCGATGTGATTGAATACGTAACTTATAAAAGCAATTAATTGATGAAAAATATTATTTCGATCCTGTTTTTTATGACAGGACTGTCTCTCTCTGCGCAAGTGGGAATCAAAACGGATTCTCCAAAATCGCAACTTGATGTCAATGGTGATATCAATCTAAGAAGTAAAATCGTTGTTCTTAATGTTACAGATAATACTTTGTCCCAAGGCAATAATGATCAGATTCTTGTTTCTCAGGGGGAAGGCTATCCACCGATCTGGAAGTCACTGCGTATTCCGGAATATGAGCCGAATAAATTTTATCTTATCTTCAATAACTCCTTTTCAGACAAAACGGGAGTGAAATTTACCAATAGTGAACAATCCAGTATTACTGCAAAAAATACAGCTTTTACTAAAGGGGCAGACATCTCAAGCCTTCCCGGATTTAAGAAAATAGCAGGTCTGTCGCAGCCTATCAGTGTATTCAGTACGGAAAGCAAAACTTATTTTCAGTTTGAAACTGTGGTGCAAGCTAATCTTCCTGTAAACGGAACACCTGATATTTCCATAGATTATGCATGTGGTATTTTTGTAGATAATAAATTGGTGAACCTTAGACAGAGAAATTTAAAGGCAAGCAGTGCAGCAAGTACTTTTATTACACACAATCAGATTGGGATAGTAACTAATCTTTCCAAAGGACAGCATGACGTAAGTGTAGCCTGCTCTAGGCTTGGATCTTACAGAACAGCAAGCGATGTTGTGTTGGCTATAGGAATAAATGCAGATACCAACATTAACAGTTTTATTACTCAGTCTTCTCTGAAAGTTGATGTGTATGAAATTCCTCAAATATTTAATCCAATTATAAATTAATCCAGGCATGAAAAAAATTATTATCATAAAGTCTTTATTTTTTGCGGTGTGGGCATCTGCGCAGGTGGGAATAAATACTTCAAATCCTGCTAACATGCTGGATGTAAACGGTGATTTAAATGTTAGAAGAGAAATCAGAACCGGTGGGACGAATCTGCTGAGAGGATCGGCCGGATCTGCGGGAACTATTTTTCATAACAATTCAGAACTGAATGTGAATGATTGGAAAAGTATAAAAATTGCCGATGGGCAGGGAAGTATGTCTGTATTTTCATTGAATACTGTTGCAGACCAGACCGGAGCAAGTTTTTCTAGCCCTAACGGAGCCACCGCACCATATACAGAAGGGGCGGCACTTACTTCTGCGTGGACGGTTCTTCCGGGAACTGCCGATACTTTTTCCATTACCAATGCTGTCAATAAAGTTGCTTTTACTTTTCAGACTACAGCCCAGAAAACGGGAAATTCGAATGCCTCTTCAGGTTTTGCATGCGGCATCTTTGTGGATAATACGCTTAGAGCAGTTAGAACTGATGTTTTAATAGGCTCGGAAGGAAGTTATAAGGTATTCAATCTTAATGCAACACTTACGAATCTTACTCCTAAGAACAATTACGCCGTGAAAGTGGCCTGTACGAAAAGAAACCTCAATTCAGGAACATTGGGGATAGGAAGGGCGGTCAACACAGATTATCTGAATAATGAAATGTCTCAGTCTGTTCTGACGACATCTGTTCTGCAGCCTTATTAATTCTATGATATATCAGCAATAAAAAACCTAAAAACATAATGTCTTTAGGTTTTTTATTGTAAAAAGATGTAGATTGTTATGAATTTGTTGAATAAGTGAATGTTTTCGTCAAAAAAATGAATTATATTTGTCAACTCACTAAAATATTTTTTCATGGGAAAAAACTATCTTTTTAAAATCATTGCCGGGGTATTTTTCGGACTTATGGTTTCATGTGACAATTCTTCTTCAGACCAATTCGAGCCCAGTGCCAATAATGGAGGCAACAACGGGAACCCGACTCCTCCAGCCAGAGTTCTGGAAAAAATTACGTTAAATGGCACTATTCAGGAAGAATATACAGTCAATGGTACTGCTTTTCAGAAAGGAATGCTTAGAGATGGAAATACCAGTAATTATTATACAGGTACCGTAACCTATATCAATAATAAAATTGGGAAAATAAAATTCCTTGGAAGCCTGGCCGGAAGTATGACGTATGATTTTAGCGTAAGTGAAGATAGCAAGGGCAATGTTTACAGTGCAACGTGTACTGGTACAGCTGCTACTGCAATAGACTCTTTTGTAAGTGATTATATATTCACTTATGATGCCACCGGCAAGAAGCTTGTGAAAATCCTGGAAAAGAGAAAAGTAGCGGGAAATACAGCGTATAGCTTATTTACGGAGAGCACTTTTACCTATATGGGAGATAATATTTTCAAGGCCGAATGTGCCAAAGGAACACTTACATCAACCGGAGCACCTAATATGGCTACTGCAAAAATGACCGTTTACAGCTACCAGAACTATGACTCTAAGGTTAATCCGTTCTCTACGCTTTCTAAAACATTCTTTACTGCCTGGAGCTTGGTACGCCCGGAGAACTTTTATAGAATTTCGCCGAACAACCCAACATCGGTATATGTGATGCCGCCGTCTCCCGCACCGGCAATAAATACACCAATGACCTATTTGTATGATGCCTACAATTATCCTGTTTCGGATAAGGATCAGCTTCTTAAATATACTTACAGAACTCTGTAAAGCCCAATTGATTATCGGTTTTATTAGAATATAAATAAAAACATAACTTTTGTTCAAAAAAAAGTTATATTTGTCAAAAAATAAACAATTACCTGGAAATGAAACAGCTTTTCTACTTTATTTTATTAATAGCAGGACTTTCATCTATACATTCCTGTAAAGACATGTTAGACGAAGACGGGGATCCTTTATTGGACCTGAATGAAACGGGAGGACTGATTGGTCCAAGAGCACTATACAGAGAAATTACAGATAAGGATACATTAGCAGAATATCACTACAGTGGGCTTTTGGTAACGAAAGTAATCACAGACAGTGCTTCAATCATAAATATTGCATACAGCGGTGACAAAGTAAGCCAAATTAACTTTAACGGATTTTTGGATCTGGACGGAAACGGAAAGCTTGATAAAGACAGTGTTTCTTACAGCCAGCTATTTACTTACGGACCCAATAATAAACTGGTAACTATTTCTGAAAACCGTTCTGTTTTCAGAAGACCTCCACCTGTGCCGCCGGCAACTAATCCTGGACCACAAACGCTTTTAAGAAAAACAAAAGCCCTTTACGATTTAAAATATAATGCCTCTACAGCAAAGCTGGATTCTATTATCATGAGAAATGGTCCTGATGTTTCCGGAACACCATTTGCGTTTATCAGTTATTCTAAAACAGGATATACTTATTTAGGTGATAATGTATCCAGAGTGGTAAGAAATTATGGCCCTATGGCTGGAGGGGTATTTGGAAGACCTATTACCAGATTTGCCTATGACTTTGTAAATTACGATACTGAGATCAGTCCATTTACACTGCTTCCTTCAGCATACAAAATTTCAAGACTTTTATCAACTGAGATTAATGATAAGGAAAGTCATATCTTATCTCCGAACAATCCTAAAAAAGTGTCGGTAACAGATCTTATTCCTCCTATCCCGTCTCCGATTAACTGGACAACCAACTACAACTATGACCGACAGACTTATATGACGAAAGGATTTGGTGTAAACTACATTTATAAGCCTTTTTAAAAGAATCTTTAAAATATACAGGCCCAATCTTTTGTAAGATTGGGCTTTTTATTTTTTATCCCTTAATTTTGCAAAAAATTTCTGAATGAAATATTTAATAGTCGGGCTTGGAAATAAAGGCCCTGAATACGAAAATACACGCCACAATATAGGATTCAAAGTAGCTGAAAAAATAGCTGAAACACTGGAAGCTTCATTTAACACAACCAATTTTGGATGGATGGCAGAAGGAAAGTACAAAGGAAGAAAGGTGCTTATACTGAAGCCCGATACCTATATGAACCTTTCGGGAAATGCGGTGAAATTTTGGATGCAGAAAGAAAATATTCCATTGGAAAACGTGCTGATTATTACAGATGATCTTGCCCTTCCGTTTGGGACTTTAAGAATGAAAATGAAAGGCTCTGATGCAGGACACAATGGCCTGAAAAGCATTAATGAAACGCTCAATACCCAAAATTATGCAAGGCTGAGATTCGGGATTTCTGCAGACTTTTCTGAAGGCCGCCAGGTAGATTATGTATTGGGAACCTGGAATCAAGAAGAATCTGAAAGGCTGGGCGAAAGAATTGAAAAATTTTCTAAAGCCAGCCTGTCCTTTGTGTTTGCCGGTATCAATAATACAATGTCAGCATTCAACGGGAAATAAATAGAATGTCAACCCTTAATAGTTTGAAAGCATAGTAATTTTTAAGCTATTTCCAAAAAATAAAGACCATCGGAATTTCCGATGGTCTTTTATTGTACTTTAAAAATCAATTCCCAATCTAACTATAACATGATCTTTTATCTATGTATAATAAAAAGTACAGGTTTTTATCTCTTAAAGCCAGGTTACAACTCCGGTTTCTACATCATAATTGGCTCCAACTATTTTGATTTTACCTTCGTCTTCAAGCTTTTTAAGTGTTGAACTTTGGGTACGGATATCTTCGATGGCATTTTTTACGTTTTGCTGGTTTAGCCTTTCCAAAAGCGCACCGTTTTTTGATGAACGTTCCTCGCCTTCTTCAATGATTTCATTGATGATCGGATCGAAATGATTGATTAAGTGGTTTAGATTATCCATTCCCATTCCTTGGATTTGTGCTGCGTCCAAACCACCTTTTAATGCACCGCATTTAGTGTGTCCTAAAACCACGACAAGCTTGGAACCTGCAACGTTACAGCCAAATTCCATTGAACCTAAAATATCTTGATTAATAAAATTACCGGCAATTCTGATACTGAAAATATCTCCTAATCCCTGATCGAAGATAAGCTCTGCAGAAGTACGGCTGTCTATACAGCTTAAAACTACTGCAAAAGGCCACTGACCTTCACGCGTTGCATTGACTTGCTCTAAAAGATCTCTGTTTGCTTTTAGGTTATTCACAAATCTTTGGTTTCCGTCTTTTAAAAAATCTAATGCTTTTTCAGGATTAATGGTAGATTGGGTTTCGTATGTATGTGCTTTCATATGATTGATTTATTCTTTGTATAATTAAAAATTACTTTAATGAGCTTACATAGCTCTTCTGTGTGTGATCAGGATGTGGGAATCTTCATCTGTTTCATAATCTTTGTATGAAGTTTTGAAGCCTAAAAGTTCCACATTAATATCTTCTTCTTTGGCCCGGATATTGGCGAAATCCTGGATCATCTCCAGTACATCTGTGGCAATATATGAAGTTCCTCTTGCATCAATGGTCACGGTAGAATTGGACTTGATATTTTTTAATGTTTTTTTAATGGCTGCCTTATTCAGGAAAGAAACTTCTTCAGCAAGCTTGATGTTTATTTCATCAGCATCATTCAGCTTTTCTCTGCTCAGGTAATAAGCACGTTTCATATTCCCCTGAAGGATATAAAATACGGAAATAGCTAAACCGATTCCAACCCCTTTAAGAAGATCGGTTGCCACAACAGCTACAACGGTGGCTACAAACGGGATGAACTGGAATTTGCCCAAATGCCAGAAATGCTTGAATGTTGCAGGCTTTGCCAGTTTATATCCTACCAGGATCAATACTGCAGCAAGCGTGGCAAGCGGTATTAAGTTCAGTATGAACGGAATAGTAAGCACGCATACCAATAAAAGCACACCGTGGATCATAGCGGAAAGTTTTGAAGTGGCGCCGGCGTTAGCATTGGCAGAACTTCTTACCACGACAGATGTCATTGGCAGCCCTCCGATAAATGAGCTTATTAAATTTCCAATTCCCTGTGCTTTAAGCTCAAGATTGGTATCAGTAATTCTTCTCTGCCTGTCTAATCTGTCTGACGCTTCAATACAAAGCAGGGTTTCAATAGAAGCAACAATGGCAATGGTTGCCCCTACTATCCATACCTTAGGATTGGTGAATCCATTAAAATCAGGCATTGTAACAAGATTTTTGAAGTCATTCAAAGACTGAGGAACTGGTAGTGAAACCAGATGTTGAGTACTGATCGCTAAAGAGCTGCCGGACAGTTTGAATGCTTCATTCAGGAGTATTCCTGCCACTACTGCTACCAATGCTCCAGGAAGCATTTTCATTCTTTTTAAAGCTGGAATTTTGTCCCATGCAATAAGGATACCTACGGAAACCAGTGTTACCACGATAGCTCCTATATGTATGGCTCCGAATAATTCTGTAAAGTATCCGAAATTAAGACCATTATCAAAAATGGATTCGTGCCCTTCGTAATCATTATCGAAGCCCATCGCATGAGGGATTTGTTTCAAAATAATGATGATCCCGATAGCGGCAAGCATTCCTTCAATGACATTATTCGGGAAATAATTGGATATACTTCCGGCTTTGATGAAACCCAGGATTAGCTGGATAAGTCCGGCAATGATTCCTGCACAAAGGAAAAGTTCGAAAGCGCCCAAATCTGTAATAGCGGTTAATACAATAGCTGTAAGACCAGCTGCAGGACCGGACACTGATATATTTGAATTACTGAGGAAGCCTACGACTAATCCTCCTACAATACCGGCAATTACCCCTGACAAAGGTGGTGCCCCTGATGCTAAAGCGATTCCGAGACATAATGGAAGCGCGACTAAGAATACAACGAGTCCGGAAGGGAAATTCTCCTTGATTCCTCCTATAAATGATGTTTTTTTCATGATGTTTTTGAAAAATACTATAACCAATTGATCTATCTTCAGATAATCAATTATAAAAGATTGGAAATTTAATTTTAAAGCACACGTATCCGATATCAGCTTTGATATGAATACTATAAGGATCTAATAATACTTAAAAATTAAGCTTCGGGAGGCGGAGAAAATATGGTGAGCAAGGGCGACAGATGAAAGGAATCATCTATGAGCTCAAAAGACACGCCCTTAAGGTCAGGCTCAGAAAACTTCACGTAATCAAATACATCCAAAGTTTTCGGAAGCGTCTTTTCGTAAACAATAAAAGATGATGGGTTAGAATGTGGTTCTTCTTCATTGATTGTTACATTGGTCCTTGCTATATCCCAGCCTGCGACAGCAGCAATGCCAGGCAGTGCTGTGAAGTTTAGGAAGAAGGTCAATACAATAATACTCCAGAATTTCATCTTACATTCATTTTTAGAAAAACTAGTTTGTTTTTCTGCTCATTACCCAGTCAGAACTTGTAAGGTTGTAGATTTTTTGGATGTCTTTCAGAATTTTCTCAAAATCAATTTCCAAATCAATGATCTTACCTGTTCTAAGGTCAAATACCCAGCCATGTACAACAGGATACTCATCTATGATGTACCTTTCCTGTACACAGGCCATTTTAATCACGTTGATACACTGCTCCTGAACATTCAGTTCTACAAGCCTGTCATAACGTTTTCCTTCATCTTCGATAGCGTCTAATTCAGCCTGGTGCAATCTGTAAACGTCGCGGATGTTTCTTAACCAAGGATTTAATAATCCCAGATCCTGAGGAGTCATCGCTGCTTTTACGCCGCCGCAGTTGTAATGTCCGCAGACGATAATGTGCTTTACTTTAAGATGTTCTACAGCATATTGAATTACCGCTGTGGAACTCATATCTAAAGTATTTACAACATTAGCAATGTTTCTGTGGACAAAAATTTCTCCAGGTTTTGCACCCATGATCTCTTCCGCTGTGGCTCTGCTGTCTGAACATCCGATATACAGATAATCAGGATTCTGAGTTTTTGCAAGCTTATGAAAGAATTCCGGGTCTTGTGAAATTTTAGACTCTACCCACTTTCTGTTGTTTTCGAAAATAACTTCATACGATTGTGACATAATTTTAAAATTAAAAAGGTTTATAATTATTTATTTCGTTTAAATTATTTTCGAATCTAATAGATTAAATCAATAATCATGCAAAAATATAATTTTTGCCGAAAAGGCAGCTACTTTTAACAAAATTTAATATTAAAATATGCTTAAAATCATGTTTAAATGGGATGTTGCATAGCATTTAAAACTATGTTTTTGATGAGATTTGTTAGACAGACTTCAACAAAAGCTTGGGTAAAATTACAAACTATAAATGATAAAGCTAAAATTAAAGATTAAAATATTCTTAATTCTACTAAAAAACCGCCTCAATATCAATTGAGACGGTTCAAATTTTACCTTTTTGTATGTTATTCCTTAATAATTTTCACTATTGTTTCAGAATTATTGATTCTTACTAAATAAGCTCCGGATATTAAAGATGAAAGGTCAGTCTGCTCATTTTCAAATTTACCTGACTTTACCAGTTGGCCGGAAAGGTTATAAATCTGGTAATAGTAATCTTTGGATTTATCATTTCCTTTGATATACAACAGATTCTTTACCGGGTTAGGGAAGAACTCAAGTTTATTCTGAGCTACTTTTTCTTCGATCACAGTTTTTGCAAGAATGTTGGTTGCTTTCGCTAATGCGTTCTGAGGAACCGGAATGGCAAACGGCTCATATCTTCCAATTTCGTTTCCATTGGCATCATACTTAATTTCTGAACAGCGGCAGGATAAGGCAGCTTGTTGACGGAAGCCAAATGTTGGAGTTAAATAATATAGCCCTGTATTAGCATTGGCAGTTTGTTTAAATAACATTCCTAAAGAGCTTCCACTACTTCCTTGATGAGCGGAGGTCCATACACCTGAATATTGGAAAGTCTTTAAACCTGATCCTTCAGCATACGGAAGAATAGAAGCATCCATAGTATTACCCCCGTTAAAACCTCTGATCCCAATGTTAGGGAATAAACCTATATTGTATTCTGGCTTATTTAATGTATACCCATAAGCAACGGCTCCTCTTCCTGAAAAATATGCATATAGAGTACCACCAATATAATTATATTTAGCTGGGTCATAATTTTCATATTTTACTACTGCAGCTATTTGCCCCGGATCTATACCATAGACATTGTTATTGAATTTTGCATTATAGAACCAAGGCGTATTTCCTTTTGAAATAAAATTACCCAGAATAGTTCCTGTGGAAACACTATGAAGGTCAACCACTCTCCAGCCTGCAGGGCAAGGGTCATAAGGTGATTTTTCTGTCGCATGTCCCCATCTTTCAGGCATGTTGCCATTTTCATCGGATACCCAATCCAGTTTTGCAGTATCCGACTGATATAAATAATTAAGAGGATTATTAACAGAATATTTTAATACTTTCTTCATTTTATCTGCTTTTGAATCAGATGCAGATACATTAGCTGCAGCTGAATATGCAGGGTAAGCTTGAGAATAAGAACTTAAATATTCTGGTTCAGGAACATTAGCTGTATATGGTATTGCTCCAGTAACAGGATTAGCAGGATTATTTTGTCTGAATACATTGTATGTAGCGTAAGGTTTGGTTCCATAATAGTAATAAGACCACCCCGGATTGTAAAACACAGGCAATGGATCTTTTCTACCCCATTGATAGTGTAAACCACCGCTTTCACTAATTTGAGCTAATCTAGCCAGTACAGTAGGATTTCCTGTTGGGAAACTACCTGTAGCCGGAGCTGCCAGACCTGATGCAAATACGGAACCAGAGGGCTCAAAAATGTGTTCATTCACTAACTTTTCTTTAGCTCCGAGATCTCTATCCATAAATGTGGTTTTCATAGGAACTCCCGCACTGGTCATTGGGTCTACAAATTGCTCATTGGCAGGTATAACTCCACCATTACCTGCATTCTCAGGATCAAATTCATATGTTGTGATGACTGACTTTGGAGCCCAGATATGCCAACTCCACAATACAGGATCATTATGTTTATTATTTGACCAAGTTCCGGTACCTGCATGAAGGGCAACAACAGCATTACCAATTTGATTTTGATTGAGTGTGATCTTAAGTATTGCATTATCCAACGAACCGTCTACAATCTCCATTTTTTGGATTAGGTTTGTATTGCTGGTCCAAACTACAGATGAAGATTTTGCATTCTCTGTCGGGAAAGAGAAATCTGTGCTTAAATGTAGTTTGTGCATAGCATATGCTTTCTTTAGCGGGATTTCAATAATCCTGTCATTGTCTTTATTAGGATTTATTGTATTCCCGTTCGGATTAGGAGTCACCAAAGCAGAATTGGTATATTCTACATAACTGTTTGGCAGTTTAGTCCAGGACTTTAATGTTTCAAGAGAATAAAGCTCATTGGAAGCAGATACAAAATCTGTTTCAAATTCTTTTGACATAAAAGAATTATTAGGATCGTATATACAACGAACACCTCCGGCGCTATTATATATACCGTTGGAGAATCTATGCCAACCCGGTCTAGGAAAGGAAGCGCTTAATGGATCTGAAATTAAAATCAAGCCAGCGGCACCATATGAAGGGTAACGTACTCCATTGATCATTTCTGATGCGGTCATAAAGGTAGAGGTTAATAAACCTCCGTCTGCACTTTGATCCTGGAATTCCATGATCGGAGTTACCCAGCCTGTTCCATATTTTAAAGCACTTGTTGTATTAGGATATAGTTCATAATTTCCATTGATAGGGAACTTGCCTAAATTCATTCCTGCAACACCTGAAAAATCAAATCCAAACTGAGGATATACTTTTATCCCCGGAAAATCAGCATTTAAAGCATCAGGCTTAAACTGAACATCAGTTGCATTTCCTGTGTGTTTCCCCCATGGGCTGTACCTGTTTTCATCCGGCATCGGAGTTCCGGAATTTCTTCCTCCGGAAAAATAATTGGATGGTACTCTCCAGTTACAAGGACATGGATCGTATGGAGATTTTAATGCATATCGGCTACTTGCTTCTCCAACAGCAGAGTCATCTATATCTGAGTAGTTACCCTGACGTGTATCTCCCCATAAATCCCATGCTACTATATTTTCACGATACGGAGGGGTATACTGCTTGTATTTTTGTTTCGAAAACCAGGTTGTTATGCCAACTGGCTGCCATACGCCACTACTGTTTTGTTTTAAAAAGTCTTCACCATCATTTAATAATGGTTCATCATTTTTAGCAACATAAAGTGGAGTGGCAATAAAGCTGATCGGATTTTTTATAGAAAATCTGATATTACCATTTGGTGTATCTGTACCTGTATTACGTTGAGCAGCATATTTATTTCCTCTTATTTTTACAAATTTAGATTGAAAAGCAGGGTCATTATACGCTAAATTAACCTCACCACTGATAGAATATAAGCTTAAGTCTTTAAGACCAAATGCAGGAAAAGGATCTTTTCTACCCCATTGGTACTGCAGACCTGCAGATTTATGCCAGTCATTTCCGACAAAATTTGCATTGGTGGCTCCAAGGTTTCTATCCATCCATTTCCAATCTGTCACTACATTTCCATTTTTATCTTTTTCAAAACCATGGTGGTAGGTACTGCCGTTCGTTCTTGGGTCATCGGTTGCCCATAAATGCCATGTCCAGTAAATTTCTCCGTTTACTTTATATGATATAGAAGCATTTCCTTCTTTTGATTTATTCACCATCACTTTGATTCTCGCATTTTCACCCGAGCCTTCAAGTGTTACAGATTTTACCAATCCCGGTTCATCTTCCCAGTACAAGCCTGCAGTGGCCACTCCATTCTGTGGTATACCAGTATAATTTCCAGTATCATCTTTCATGAAATCGCCCCCGTTTCTCCACATTGTATATGCCTTTTTAACAGGGATATACAATCCGTCTACATTGTTTCCATCTTTATCTTTTCCTGTAAAAATATAGCTGTTGGGAGCTTTAGTCCAGTCTGCCACAGTAGTTGGCAGTGCTCCCGGATTGATGGAAAAGCAGTTTACAGAACATTCTGAGGCATCATTTTTATAAGCGGGTGTATTTCCAAAAACACCTGTATATTTAATAAACTTAGAAATTTCTCTTTCAATATCCAGTAATGTTCTTTTCGTCTGATATGATGTTGTAACATCATTTCTCAGTGCTCCTACACCGTAAAGGGTCATTTCTGGGGTATCGGAAATAATTAAGTTTTCAGAACCAGGACCTCTTCTTGCTACATAATTGGTATATCCAAAATACGGATCTCCATAATTACTCGTACTATCCGGAGTTAGGTCAATATAAGTTCCATCACTTTTATATATTCTTAAACCTGTTGCAATGCTGGATACAATAACTACCGGTTCCTGATCGGGAATAAACTCAGATAAGTTCTTCCATGTTCTGTTATAGAGATTGAAATACCGGCTTTCTACCTCAGTCGGATTTTTGAAATTAAAATATCCTGGACCATCAGGCTCTCCCGGCCACTGACTGAATTTTATGAAAAATCCATTGGCTGAAAATTTACCTGCAAACATGTATACAGGGTCGTCATAACTGTATAAATACGGTATTGGGTGTCCTGTAGCTTCATTGTAAATGAATTCCGGAGTAGAGCCAAGTGTATCGGTTATAGTTCCTGTATTTACAAGTTTCAGAGCTTTAGCGCCGTTAGATTCCGTAATGATATCTGATGGATTGTTTGGCGAGAAAAATACATTATTCTTCTTGTTATCCATTAAAACATTACTCAGCTTGTTCCAGGAATGAGCTGAGGTTACCCTGTCTTTAATTCCTGTAGCTTTTCCATTGGCATCTGTAGTAATTGTACCTTCCTTTTTAGGGGTTAAAAGCATGGTATACTCATTTTCGTCCAGTTCACAATTACCAATGGTATAATCTCCCTGTTTGTAATGATCTACAGTCTTATTCCACACTACACTGGTGAAATTACTTGTATCAGAGCTTAATTCAACTTTTAAATTGTAATTGACATTGGCCGAAGCAGGTAATTCAAATGTTGCTTTTAGATTTTCGTTATACTGGTTGTAAGAGTACAGGGTCTTACACCATGCTACAACCCATTCTCCCTGAGCATTCTGATACTTGATGGAGAGGAGAATATTACTGTCCGTAAAAGGCTTGGAAAACTGGCCGCTCATTACGACAAGCCCTTTTTCGTTCACATTTTGTGAAACGACGATAAGAGGGTCCAGATCATAAACAGCCGGAGGTATTGGCGTTTTAAATCTGAACCCCTTGTGGGCCTCATTTAGTTTCGGGATGGGTATTGTTCCCGATAATGCATGAGGTGATGCAATACAAAGTACTGCAGCAAAAATCTTTAAAGTCGATTTTTTTTTCATACGTATAAAAATTAAAAGTGTTTTTGTACAAAATAGGATGTTGGATTCTGTAAGATGCCTATCAACAGATATTAATTGAATGTTCCCAATCCCAACCTGTTTCATAAGGGCTGGAATTCCGCCATAAAAAATATTTATTGTTTCCTATGAAGACCGTGTTTGGGATTTAAATCAGATTCGTGAAGGTTTCAGGAATAATGGTAAAGCAATATAGAACATTGCGTCATGTTTAGAAAGTGAATTTTTTTCCATGTTATTGTGCTTTAAAGTTATGTTGTGTTTTTTAGAAAAGAGTTTAAAAATTTAAAATTGCTTTAAATTTTTTAAAAACTTTTAACAAAAGTCGCTAAAAAAATATTTCCCCACAATAGAGGAATTATTTTTTTTAGAAAAATGTTACATCAATTTATAAATTTATAGCAATTATTTTTATATTTTATTGTTGATGTAAGCTTCTGTAGCATTTTCTGTTGGATAAATTTTTCCGGGATTTCCAACCACAACGGAATTGGCAGGAACATCAAAGTTCACATACGAATTGGGTGCAATTAAAACATTGTTTCCAATGGTAATTCCACCTACAATTACAGCATTGGCACCTATCCATACTTCATCACAAATTGTAGGGAAACCCTGAAGTTTTCCCCGGTTTTGTTGGCCGATCGTTACGCCTTGTGCCATATTACAGTTTTTCCCGATTTTAGCTTTAGGGTTGATCACTAAACTTCCCCAGTGACCTAAATAAAAACCTTCCCCTATCTCGGTTTCCGGGTAGATTTGATAGCCATATTTTATCTGATAATGTCTGAGGATAAATTTCCAGAATATCCCTAAAAAAGGGCTTTTATTGTACTCCTGAGCTTTTCTCAAAACATAAATAAAATGCAGATTCGGATTGATACATTTTTTCCATATTTCAAATGAAGAGAGCCATTTTCCGCTTTCCCTGTAAAAATCCTTTTGTATGACAGTATAACCCATTTTAAGTTTTTTATAATTCATCAATGATTTCCTGAAGATGCGCTACAGATTTATGCAGTACAAAGGGCAGATCAGTCATTGCAATTTCTTTCTCATAATGAGCTGGAAGCTCCTGGCTGGTCAAAAGTTTCTTCATCCCTTCATAAATTCCATCCTCTGAATTTGGAATAATGATACCTAATTTTCCTTCCTGAAGAAGATCTTTTATCCCGGAAACATCTGTAGATACAATTGGTTTATTCAAGATTAGAGCTTCCGCGATAATAGTAGGGAAACCTTCATGTCTTGAAGACATTATATAGAAATCTGCTTTTTTTAGATAAGGATAAGGATTACTTCTGAAGCCCAGCATTTTTACGGTTTCCTGAAGGCCCAGTTGGTTAAGTTTTGTCTGAATGTTCTCAAAATCAAAACCATCACCAATAATAATAATCTGATGTTTCAATCCCTCATCAATCAGTTTTTTATGTACATCAAGAAGTCTGTCGTAGCCCTTCTGAGGATACACGGTTCCAATGGTAATAAAAGTGGGAATGGTGTTGGAAAAAGGATAGTCATCGATTGCTGTATTCGCTTTATTTAAAGTATCATCTTTATCTATCGGGTTGTAAATTTTAATAACTGCCTGTTTTTCCTTTTCATTTTGTGAAGCCTTCTGCATTTCCTCTTTCAGCTTGTTAGAAATCACCAGTATCCTGTCAAACCGGAAAAGTTGTCTGATCACATCCGGGGTATATTCTTTCAGGTTAAAAATATCATTCTGTATCCAGATAATTTTTTTTGAATCTTTTTGAGGACTGGAAAGAAGTTCTCTGTACATTCCGTGAATAGCTGCTATTTCTATGTCATACTTTTTATTTTTTAGAATAAACCCGTAAAGAAGAGCAGGAAACCAAAGAAATAGTTTCTGATAAAGTACCCTGAATGCTTTTACAGGGATTTCATGAGGTCTGTTGGTGGTAATCATTTCACCTTTAAGGAGATATTGCAGGTTGACCCACGACGGAACCTCCTTGATATACATTCCTGTGTAAAGATTGATCAGCAGGTCTATTTCATATTTATCTTCAGGAAGATTTTTGAGAAAGTTGATGAGAACTTTTTCTGCACCGCCATGCCGGAGAGAACCAATACGAATAAGAATTTTCTTTTTTTGTGACATAAACTACTAGTCGATTACAATATTATTTTTGTAAAATTTTCTGGATACAAAATAACTGAATAAAGATGGAAAAAATATTATTAATAGGAGTTTAATAATATGTTTTTTGTGAGCAGTGAAATTATTGATGACATATTTGTTAACTTCTTCAGGCGTAATTTCTACATGGGCGTTGAATTGGGATTTTATCAACGATTCAACTTCATGCTTCATGCCGATATTCTTTTGTGAAAGGGATTGATTGTTGAAAACCCTTCTGTATAGGCAAAAAGGTTTTTTAAAATGCTTGAACTGGAAGCCCAGGCTCGCTGCCCTTGAAAAGAAATCTCTGTCCTCCGAATAAGAAAGAGTCTCATTAAATAATACTTTAGAAACTAATTTTTTACGGAATAATGTAGAAGAGAGCGTGAGCATATTGGTAACATACATGAGCTGAAATTTAGAAAATTCACATTTTTTATATAAAAAATCAGTATCTCCGAAAAATTGAAGATCACAATATATAATATCGTATTTTTTATTATTAGTCAGATAGGTAATGGCATCATTGATTGCCGGTAATAGCTTGTCATCTGAATCCAGGCACAATAAAAAATCACCTTTTGCCTGTTTCAAACCTATATTTCTGCTGGCTGAAACGCCGGAATTCTCTTCATGAATAATAATTGTGTATGGATTTTTATATTCTTTCAGAAAATTCATTAATTCATAATCTGTAGATCCGTCGTTCACAATTATAATTTCGTAAGAATATTCTATTTGAGCCCGATCAATACTTTCCAGACATTCTTTTACATAAGTTAGAGGTGTATTGTAAACAGGGATTACAATGGATAATTCTAAAGAATCTGTTTCCACTGTTGTACTATCTTTTCTTTCTTCCATTTGTGTGTTTCTTTGTATGAAGATTTCATCAAGGCGTTTAATTTATTGTCATTGTGTACGAGATTTTCAAGTTCCGTTATGAATTTTTTTTCAGCATGAAGGGGAATTAAAAATCCGTTTTCTTTATTGATAATATCAGAAGGACCATAATTACAGTCATACGCAACCAAGGTATTTGAAAAGAACATGGCCTGTATCAATATAGTAGGCAAAGCTTCTGCAGTAGAAGTCAGGCAATTGATTTTGGAATAAATAAGAAGCTGATAAACATCTTCCATACTTTTGTTTCCTAAAAGCTCAATTTTTGAGGTCAGATTTTTATTAATCACTTCCTGACGGATACATTTTTCATCTCTGCCACTTCCTATAATAACTACTTTCCAGTCTTCCGGCAGATTCGTTTTAGAAATGATATCAATGAATGCACTTATGTTTTTTTCCGGGTCAAGTCTGGCAACTACAGAAATGATGTTTTTCTTTTGATCGGGCTGAATATAACTTTGATTTTCAACTTCATTATCCATAAGATTATAAATAGTTAGTGAATTTTCATTAATTTTTTTATAATGTCTTTCACCGGGGATATTGGTACTTACAACTGTTCTTAAATTTTTATAATAGCGTCTTAAACCCTTATTCCAGAATAAGCCTCCGGATTTATAACTCATATGTTCCCAGGCAATTGTTTTTTTACTGATTTCCCTGTCTAAAGAAAACATTGAGGAAATTTTATACCAGCAGGAGACAATAGTGTCGTAATTATGATGATTTTTCTGAATCCACTCATTTAAAACCTTATAAGAACCCATATCATATAAATACGCATGGATATTGTATATTTTGGGTAATTTATTGTACTTCTTATAAATGGAAGTTGCAAATCTTGAATATTTATTTGCAAAAGAATCAATGTAATGTTTTTTTATCTTAGGATGTACAGGGTAAAAATCCTTGTGGGGAGCCATCAGAAAAAGGATTTCGATATCGTAGTTCTGCTCTATGAGCTCTGAGGTGAGATTACAGAGCACCTTAGCTACACCACCAGGTTTAATATTCTGGTAGTATACAAATAAAATTTTTCCAGTCATTTGTGTATTTGTGTTTATTTCCCGGGTTTTTTGAATTTATAAGGGAGATAGATTGACCTTATCCATTCATAAAACAAGTAATCATTAGAAAATGATCTATTTAATAATTTTGCAGAGTGAATTACTCTCTTCTTGAATTTTGAAGCAAACTTATTTTATTTATTTTTTTTACGGGAAAAATCAGGTATGACATAGATATGACACATGTTTAACCTTATTCGAATCAAATCATACAATATGTATACTTAGAGACTTTTTGGTTGAGATTACAAATCCGGAATACTTATTTTTCGAAGAATCAATAGAGTATTTTTTTTAGGATGTATAGAAAAAGGACTTCTGTGTCGTAGCCCTATCTTGTAGGCCTTGAGGTGAGGGTAGAACACCTTGACTACACCACCAGGTTTGATCTGGTAGTATAATGCATGAAATTTTCGGAGTTATCTGTGTGTTTGTGTCTTATTTTATTCTTCTGGCCTTTTTGAATTTATACGGGAGGTTGGCCTTAATATATTCATCCAGTTTTTTTCTGTCTTTTTCCAGTTCCCTAGGATATTCGGGGCTGCTTTTTAAAACAATATCACCATAATCTTCAATTGTACACAGAAACTGTGCGGGATTGCCAATAAAAACGGTATTGTCAGGCATCGACTGTGACAAAACAGAATTGGCTCCCAGAATACAATTGTTTCCGATCTGTACATCATGAGTGATGACACAATTAATTCCAATTGTGCTGTTATTGCCGATTTTTATTCTTCCGAAGATCCTTGCATCTTCATAACCGGGAAGTTTTCTAAGGAGGGTAGTGGTACCTCCGTGATTGACAAATCTTACTCCGGCAGCAATATTGACATCATTTCCGATTTCAATCAGGTAAGGTTCTGTTCCAAAATAAATTTTGTCAGGCATATTGAAATTTTTCCCGACCTTCATGCCGCGGTACTTTGCCACCTCAAGGCTGGCTTTGTTGAGAAAAGCATGATAGATGGAATGTATTTTTAATACGATTCTGAATATGAACATCATTATTGTGAATTTGTTTTTTACTTTTGCAAAGAAAAAGAATTTATATGATAAAAGTTTCCAAAATAGAATATTATTTACCAGAGCAGGTTCTTACAAATGAGGATCTTGAGAAAGAGTTTCCTGAATGGAGCTCTGATAGAATTCATGAGAAAGTAGGCATCAGACAACGACATATTTCCTCAGACAGCGAGACCGTATTGGAGCTTGCTGTAAAATCTTCCGAAAAAATCTTCGAAAATTATGACAGAAATAAAGTAGATTTTATTCTTTTCTGTACCCAAAGCCCCGATTATTTTCTTCCCACTACCGCCTGTATCCTTCAGGACAGACTTGGCCTCAGAAGAAATATAGGAGCAATGGATTTTAATCTTGGCTGTTCCGGATTCGTTTATGGACTGGCTTTTGCTAAAGGATTAGTAGCAGCCGGTATTGCGAAAAGTATTTTATTGATCACATCAGAAACCTATACGAAGCATATCAACCCAAAAGATAAGGCCAACCGAAGCATATTCGGGGATGCATCTGCATCAGTGATTGTAGAGAAGGATGAGAAGGCTAAAAGCTACCAGTTCTGCCTTGGTACAGACGGGAGTGGTGCCGAAAATCTTATTGTAAAGAAAGGAGCTTTCAAAACAGATTTTGAACTCAATCCTGAAAATGATTTTGATCCTGAAAATCTTTACATGAACGGGCCCGAAATTTTTAATTTTACCATTGAAAATATTCCGGGGCTGGTAAAAGAAACTTTGGAAACAAACGGACTGACGATGGAAGATATCGATCATTTTGTTTTTCACCAGGCCAATTCTTTTATGCTGAATTATTTAAGAAAAAAAACCAAAATACCGGCAGAAAAGTTTTATATTGACATGGAAAACACAGGAAATACAGTTTCTGCAACCATTCCTATCGCCCTGAAAAATATGATGGATAAAGGAATACTGAAGGAAGGAGACCGGATATTGATGGCCGGTTTCGGAGTAGGATATTCCTGGGGAGCGACCGTGATGGAAATTTAAATAGTAACATAATGTTGTAAAATAAAAATATATGAAGACATCCGTTTTTTTAGAGAAATTACAAGAAGAATTAGAAGAAGACGAAACACTAACAATTGAAACCAACCTGAAACAGTTGGAAAGCTATGATTCTATCAGTCTGCTTTCCGTCATTGCATTTGTTGATGAGAATTTCGATAAGAAAATTGACACAAAGCATTTTAAAGATATAGAAACCGTTTCTGACCTGATGAATGTTATTGGTAAAGAAAACTTTGAAGATTAATGAATCCGTTTTCTTTAAAAGACAAAGTAATTCTTATTACAGGCGCTTCTTCCGGTATCGGGAGAAGCTGTTCTGTAGAATGTAGCAGGGGTGGGGCACATCTTATCCTTATTGCCAGAAATGAAGAAGAGCTGCAAAAGACAGTATCTATGCTTGCTCCGGATACCAAATCTGAAACCATTATTGCAGATATCACCAGTGCTGAAAATCTTGAAGACCTGATCGCTGAAAAAGTATCAGTCTTAGGTAAAGTCTCAGGGTTCATCCACTGCGCGGGAATAGAAAAAACGCTGCCGCTGAAAAAACATACTCCCCAGCTCTATGCAGATATTTTTGCTGTCAATGTGATCTCGGGGTTTGAAATTGCCAAAATTTTATCCCTTAAAAAATACAAAAACGAAACTTCCAGTTTTGTCTTTATTTCCTCAGTCGCAGGAATGGTTGGCGAAATCGGGAAAGCTGCTTATTCAGCAAGTAAAGGCGCTGTAGTTTCCGGCGCACGCTCTCTGGCTATGGAACTTTCAAGAAGTGGAGTAAGGGTAAACAGCGTAAGCCCGGCTATGGTCAATACCCCCATACTGGAAAAAATGTTTGAGAACATTGGGGAAAACGCTGCTGAAGAGATCCTTAAAAAACATCCGCTGGGAATAGGGCAGCCCGAAGATGTGGCCAATGCCTGCATTTTCCTGCTTTCAGATGCCTCAAAATGGATTACGGGGTCGAATCTTGTAGTAGACGGAGGATATTCCGCCCACTAACTTTTCTGGTAAAGATCTTCAAAAATCCCTTCTACCGCATCAAAAATTTTCTGATTGTCAAACTGGCCCTCAATGGTTTCCAGATTTTTACTGATCCTGGCAATAAGCTCCGGATCCGTTAGAAAGGTCTTCATGGCGGCATACATCTCATCCGTTTCGTAATTGATGAGGTACCCAGTTTCCTTGTCTTTGATCATAACACCTACATCTCCCGTATCGGTAGCAATGATAGGCTTCTGAAGGATCAGGGCTTCGGCGATTACTAATGGCCATGCTTCGGATTCGGAAGGCAGAATAAAATAATCCGCATTTTTTACATAGGGATAAGGGTTCATCCTGTTGCCGCTCAGAATAAAAGTATCCTGAACATTATTTACACGGATCTGTTCGGTAAGATTTTTCATTTCTTCACCGCTGCCTACAACGATTATGCTGTGGTGAAAACCTTCATCAATTAACCTTTTGTGGGCATCGATCAGTTTATGGTATCCTTTTCTGTTGTGAAGGCGTCCTACCGAGACAAAAACGGGTCCTTCAGGGAGAGTTTCTATCTTTTCCTGCGCTTTTCTTTTAATTTCATCGATAGGAATGGCGTTGATCACTACACTTTCTTCAGGATATTTCAGTTCCGGATAATGTTTGTGCATCAGATCCTTGATTTTCTGCGAACAGTAAATCATGTGGTCAAACTGTGGAAAATTTTCAAGAATATCAGGAACCAGCGGCTGCAAAGTAGGCACATTGATTTCGGAATGAAACCATCCAACTTTCTTTGAAGCTTTATTACTTGATTTGATGACGGATGAAAACGCTGAGTAGGTAGGGGCGATTTCGATATCGAATTTTTTATTTCCTAAAAGATGGTCGGAGATTTTATGATTTTTTAAAGCGCGTGAAAGCTTCAGCCTTCTGCGAATCAGCTGCAATTTATGGATCAATGGATTTTTAGAGAAATCTTCCTTTCCATCGGTAAAATATATTTTTTTAACGTGTTTCGGGAATTCATCCCTTAATTCACCCTGATTCAGATTCAGACATACTGTTATATCAAATTTTTCAGGATTAAGATTATTGAGGATGCTGAGAATTACTTTTTCTACACCACCCATTTCCATGGAACGGTGTCTGAAAAGAACATGTATTTTTTTGTTATCTGACATTAACCGAAAAATTTTTGTAAAAGAATTGTTATTTTTTTCTTGATACGGAAAGGTATTTCATTCTGATATTGCAGAAGATCGAAGATTTCCTGTGGATCATCATAGCTTTGCGGAACAGGCTTTCCGTTAATATACTTTAAATTTCTTCTTTGCATGGCCTCCCAGATGGACCGGGCATAATAACTGTAAGATTTTGCCTTATTGTCGTTCTGAGAAATTCCTCCTGCATGAGCTCTGTACAAATAATCAGTCTGATTGATAAAATGTACTTTTCCTGCTTCATACATTTTAAAGTAAAGGTCTTGGTCTTCTGCTATTTTAAGTTCGGGATTGATTTTTTTCCCTTTTAAATAAACATCTCTCCGGAAAGCAACAAAAGGCGCAATCTGGATTGGGAAATTAAAGAACGTTTTCTGTCCGTTCGGAACCTGTCTGGCAGATTTGAATTCACTTAAAACATTCAGATCCTGATCACATTTTGCCAGTCTGGAATAAGTAAGAACCACATCTTTTTTATTTTTTAAAATCTCAACCGCGCTTTTCAGTGCTTTCGGTCTGATGATGTCATCCGGATCAAGATATCCGCAAATATCTCCGGTAGCATCTTCAATAAGTTTGGCCTTTGTGACCCCGACGCCGCAGTTCGAATCATTCTCATAGATTACAAATCGATCATCATTGCCAATAATTTTTTTGATAACCTCTACCGAATCATCGGTTGAGCGGTCATCGATAATGACTACTTCCCAATTCGTATACTCCTGAGCCAGAATAGAATCGTAGCAGTCTTTAAAGAATTTGCCGTTATTATAATTGGCGATTAGAACAGAAAATTTCATTCAATTTGTGTTAATAAATTTTTACAAAGATAACTATATCCTAAAAATAACAGAAAAATCTCTATTTTTGTGTCTTAAATTTAACACAGTGAGTGAAATAACAAGAGTTCTCAAAACATTTATAGGTTACCTTAAAAGACCTGATCTTTACCCTGAGCTGGGTAGGAAAATTATTAAAAATACCGTCAACAGAGGGAATGCCTTTAAAGGTAAGGAAAAAACAAATTCCTGGGCTGCAGGAAAAGCAATCTCCCAGGAGGAAGCTGTTTTAAAACTATTCGGTCTTGAAACAGGCACTTTCCGTACGGATTATGCAGAATTTTTAAAAACTGCAGAACAACGGGAAAAAGAATGTCCTGTAAAAATGGGAGGTGCCGGAGCTTTAGAGCTGATCTATTATGCGTGCGAATTTGCCAATGCAAAGCATGTGGTGGAAACAGGTGTAGCATATGGGTGGTCATCACTGGCCTCACTCTTGTCTCTTACAAAAAGGGACGGAACGTTGTACAGTTCAGATATGCCTTATCTTGCGCAGGATGGAGATCAGTATGTAGGTTGTATAGTTCCTCAAAATCTTAAAAGCAATTGGAAATTATTCCGTTTTGCAGATAAAGAATCACTGCCAAAGATTTTTGCTGAAAATCCAGTTTTTGATGTTCTGCATTATGATTCTGACAAAAGTTACAATGGGAGAATGTGGGCCTATGATGAACTGTATAAACATCTGAAAAAAGGAGGCGTTTTTATCAGCGATGATATTGGAGATAATTCTGCTTATCAGGATTTCTGTGAAAAAAACAGCATAGAAACGACGGTAGTGGAATATGAGGGGAAATATATCGGCGTTTTTGTTAAATAGCTTTTTAAAGAAGAATGCATTGTAATGCTCCGTATATTTTTATGACGGCGGAGAAAAGGTTTTAAAGATTTTCTAAATGTTTTTTTGTTCTTAAACTATTATACTGTTGAACAGTTCTTGTGAATGAAGATAAGCCAGATTACCTTTACCAGATTCCTTGCAGCTATAGCTATAGTTATTTCTCATTTCAATAAAGATATGTTTGTTTATAAGACAGATTATATTTCACATATCTTTTTAAAGGCCAACGTTGGGGTGAGCTACTTTTTTATTCTTTCAGGCTTTATCATGATCGTAGCGTATCATAAAAAAGAGAAAATAGAATATATTGAGTATTATAAAAACAGGTTTGCAAGAATCTATCCGCTATATGTAGTAGGGCTGCTGCTCTATTTGGTCACCAGATATTCAAATTTCAGTATTATCAATGTTTTTTTATATCTGTGCGGGCTGCAGAGCTGGATTCCGGGTAAGGCCATGATTTTAAATTTTCCGGGATGGTCTATTTCCGTGGAATTTCTGTTTTATCTGATTTTCCCGGTGCTTTATAATTATTTTTATTCGAAAAAAAATAAAAGTATTTGGGTGATAGGTATTGTGCTATGGATTATTACACAGGTATTTTCCCATCTTTATGAAGCTTCACCATCTTATAAAGGGCCGCATACGGAAAGTCATGAGCTGCTTTATTATTTCCCGCTGATGCATGTAAGCGAATTTTTAGTAGGAAATCTTGCCGGGCTGTTTTTTGTAAGCAATTTTAAGCAGAGAAATTACGATATTCCTGTTATACTGGTCTTTGCTGCTGTTATGCTGTCGCTGATCTTTGTTCCGCTTTTTTATCATAACGGGCTTATGGCATTGCTTTTCATTCCGCTTATTCTTTTGATCTCATGGAATAACGGGCTGGTGACAAAAATTCTTGCCCTGAAACCGCTGGAATACTTGGGAGAAGTAAGCTATGCAGTCTATATTACCCATATTCCTGTTTTGTATATCCTGAGGGAACTCCTGAAATGGCAAAATTATAAACTTAATATTAACAGTGTTTTCTGGATTTATCTGGCTGTTCTTATTATAATCTCGATGTTCTTTTATCAATTTATTGAAAAACCGCTCCGAAATTATCTTAAAAAGTTAAATATCAGATAAAATCTTTATTTTTGCAGCAAACAAACACAATGAAAAAAAATGCGAATGTTCTAAAGACATGTACTGCATGTATCTACACTAAGGATCCGGGACTCCGGAAAGCCTTTAAAAAGAACAAAACGGAACAGACAGATTTAATTAAAAGTTATATATCCCTCCTCTATGCTTTTTAATTCGCTAGGTTTTTTGATATTTTTACCGATAGTGTATGTTCTGTATTGGTTCGTATTCGGTAAACGTTATTTCTATCAGAATGTATTGCTGTTGCTGGCGAGTTTTTATTTTTATGCATGTTGGGACTGGCGCTTTTTGCTGCTGTTGTTTTTTTCGATAGGGCTGGATTATTTTTCGGGTATCCAGATTGAGAATAGCAAGACCAAACGGGCATCTACAATTTGGCTGACCATCAGTATCGGGATTAATCTTGGTTTTTTAGGATTTTTCAAATACTATAATTTTTTCATTGAAAATTTTGCTGATCTATTAAACACATTAGGATTAGGGGTCAATATGTGGGTGCTGAATATTGTGCTTCCGGTTGGGATATCCTTTTATACGTTCCATGGGCTTTCATATGTAATAGATGTATATAAGAAAAGAATCAAGGCAGAGCGGAATTATGTTGAATATGCACTATTCGTAAGCTATTTTCCATTACTGGTCGCAGGACCCATTGAAAGAGCAACTCATTTGTTGCCTCAGCTGCAACGTAAGCGGAAGTTTAATTACGAGCAGTCGGTGGATGGGCTTCGGCAGATACTTTGGGGGTTTTTCAAAAAGATAGTGATAGCGGATAATTGTGCACCTCTGGTGAATGAGATATTCAGTAATTATCATGCGGAAAGTGCAAGCGATCTGGTTATAGGCTCTGTTCTCTTTGCTTTTCAGATATACTGTGATTTTTCCGGATATTCTGATATAGCGTTGGGGGTATCGAGGATGTTAGGCATAGAATTGTTAAAGAATTTTTCATTTCCCTATTTTTCGAGAGATATTGCCGAGTTTTGGCGAAGATGGCACATATCACTGTCGTCGTGGTTCAGGGATTATTTATATATACCTTTAGGAGGAAGTAAAGGGGGACTGTGGATGAAGGTCAGGAACACGTTTATTATTTTTCTGGTAAGTGGTTTCTGGCATGGGGCAAACTGGACATTTATCGTATGGGGAGGCCTGAATGCGCTGTTTTTTCTTCCATTGATGCTGAGCGATAAAAACAGATCGTATATGGAGATTGTGGCGAAAGGGAAAGTGTTTCCTACGTTCAGGGAATTTGCCAGTATATTGATGACGTTTGCACTGACGTGCTTCGCATGGATCTTTTTCCGATCGGAGAGCATTTCGATGGCAGTAGATTACATAGGGAAAATTTTCAGTAAAAGTTTATTTTCCTTTCCTACCCATATCAGACCCATATTACCTGTATTAATTATTTTCATGCTGGGCATAGAATGGATCAACAGAACAACGGATCATGGGCTGCAAATCAAAAGATTTAATCCGTGGTTACGAAGAATAGTATATTTAGTTATTCTATATTTTATCCTCCGTTATGCTAATTTTGAGAATAATGAATTTATTTATTTCCAGTTTTAAGCTCATATGAAAAAATTTTTATTTAAAATATCATTATATATTATCGGGTTAATCACTGTTTTTCTATTTTTGGGAAGTTATGGTGATGGTAATACGGATGATAATTATCTCCAGTTTGTCCGTCAGGGGGATAATATAATCATGGGAGACTCCAGAGGTGCTCAGGCTATAATTCCCGATACCCTTGAAAAGAACTTTCCCGGCCATGTGTTTGATAATTTTTCCCTGAATATTACTTATTCTCCATATGGAGAGATTTATTTAAAAGGTTTAAAAAGAAAAATTAAACCGAATACCAAGAACGGTATTTTTATTCTTACGGTAGACCCGTGGAACGTTTCAAATGCAAAGAATTCCAAAAGCTTTCCGGAAGAACATTCTGCTCTCAATAATATGTGGTTTTATAATTTAAACCCGAATTATGAATACCTGATAAAAAATTATCATAAAAGTTGGTTCCTTATATACCGGGATCGTGCGGCACAGGGCAAATCAAATACGTTCTTGCACGATAATGGCTGGCTTGAAGTGACAGTAGATGTATCACCGGAAAAAGTGGCCGAAAGAGAAATGGAAAAGGTAACTTTTTATAGGGATGTAATGGCGACAAGCCAAGAGATTTCTCCTGTAAGGCTTAAATATTTTGAAGAAACCATACAATTCCTTAACCAACACGGTAAAGTATATTTGGTGCGAATTCCCGGAGGTGTTAAAGTCAATGAGATTGAACAGAAGTATGCCCCGCATTTCAACCAGCTGATGAAGGAAATTGCCCAAAGAAACCATGCTTCTTATTTCGACTTCTGCCCCTTGGTAAAGAGCTATACCTTTACAGACGGAAACCATTTGTATAAAGAATCCGGTAAGATTCTGACAAAACAAATTGCAGATTCCATCAAAAAAGTACAGAAGCTATAAATTGCAAATCCTGATATTCCGAAATTAAAATAAATTCTTCCTGAAATTAATATTGAATAACCCGGAACGGATGCTTGGATAATCTGTAATCAGGTATTTAGCGATCATTCCCCATTTTTTAACTGGAGGAGCTACGGCAATCTCGAAACTGCGAAGCATTCTTTTGATGTGCAGTTTTACGTTTTCGGGAACGGTCTTCTCGTTTTCTGCCCATTTGTTTAATTCTCTCCAAAGCAAGACACGCGTTTTGGCTGGGTTTATTTTCCCTGAGTCTACTTGTGTGATCCTGTTGTTCTCGTGTACCCCCCTTAAGGCAATCGCTTCATCATTAATGCCTGTATAGAGCTGAAGATAATGTGCGAATCTTATTACGATCTCTGAATCCTGATGTAAACGCAGAGAAGTTTCAAAAAAACGGTCCATTTTAGAAAGGGATGATTTTCTCAGGGTTAAAGTATCCAGGTGAATAAGCCCGAAAGCACCGCGTAAATTGATCAGTCCCAGATAAACATCTTCAGGATTGGTTTTTTTATATACAGTGTCCAATTTGTCTTTATAGATAGGATAGTATTGCTCTCTGGCTCTTTCCGAATAATATTTTACGCCTATTGCCCCATAAACGCCTTCTACTTCAGGATTTTTGAAAAGTTGCTTTTCGGCATCGAATCTGTTGGGTAAATAATAATCATCCGCATCCAAAAATGCGATAAAATCTCCGGTTGCCTTCTCTATTCCCAGATTCCTGGAAGCTCCGGCACCGTGATTTCCTTTGTCGGGATGTTGATAAAGCTTCACCCTGTCATGCTTTCCGGTTAATTTCTGACAAACCTCCAGTGCATTATCCGGAGACTTATCTTCGATTAAGACAACTTCATATACTTCTTCGAACTGAAGAGCTGATTCTACGGCCTGTGAGACGTACTCTTCAGCATTATAAACGGGAATAATTACGGATATTTTCATTCTTATCGGTTGAGATACGTAAAACGGTATTGTGTTTTTAATATGTGAGGATTTTTAATGACCTCTAAAAAGGTACAAAAATATTTATTTAATCCTGTCTTTAAAGATAAATCAAAAGATTTGTAGGTCAGATAGATTTTTTTCTTACAGTCTGACGGCAACGGATTGGCATCTGCCCATTCATATAAAGATTTCCATAAAAGGTATTGCCTTTGATTATACTGGGGAGAATATCTTATGATCTTGGTAATTCTGTTGTCGTCATGAACCCCTCTTACTGCAACAGCTTTATCTATAATGCCTGATTTTAGATAGAAATGATAAGCCAGCTTGGTAATAAAATCGGAATCCTGATGTACACGAAGATTTTCGTTGAAGCGAAGATTATTCTTTACCAGAGAAGATTTTCTCAGGGTAAGTGCATTCAGGTGAAAGAATGTTCCAAAAACCCTGGATGTTAAGCCCAGTACGCCTTTCAGGACTTCTTCGCCTTCAGCAGGGAAATTAACCGTGGTTAAAGAGATGTTCTTAAACTTATCCTGAAATTCCTTTCTGCCCTTTTCAGTTAAGTATTCTACGCCAATAGCTCCAAAAACACCTTCAATTTTTACATCTTTAAAAATCTCTTTCTCTGCATCAAAACGATTGGGAAGATAATGATCATCAGCATCTAAAAATGCTATAAAATCCCCGGTTGCTTTTTCTAACCCTAAATTTCTGGAAGCTCCGGCTCCGTGATTTCCTTTGTCGGGATGCTGATATAATTTTACCTTATCATATTTATCTGCTAATTCCTGGCAAATCTGTAAAGCGTTATCTGGTGACCTATCTTCAATTAAAATAATTTCATATACTTCTTCAAACTGCAGAGCTGACATTACAGCCTGTGTAATGTATTTTTCAGCATTATAAACGGGAACTATGACAGAGATTTTCATTGGATCAGACTATGCGTTTAATTTTAACTTTAAATATTTAGTTATCTTTTTCTCTACCAAATAATAGAAAAATGCAGCAACAACAATAGCAATGATGATTTTGAATATAAAATAAGGTATATTAAAATAACCATCTACTTTAAATTTTCTAAAATAAAGTTCTACGAAAGGATGAACAAGATATAAAGAATAAGATATATCTCCCAGAAATACTAAAAACCGGTTTCCTTTTAAACGTAAAGTATAATCAAACAGTAGGAAAGAAAGTACAAATAATGCTACAACCAGTAATTTCAGGAAGTGATTATTAATGGCAGGAGTAAAAAGATATACTACAAAAGATACAATACCAATAACGGAGATCAAAATTGCTTTGTTTTTAGGAATTGATACCCTATCCAGTAAAAGGGCGAATATGATCCCTAAAACAAAAAACAAATTTGAAAAATTGGTAACCATAAGTAAATAGGCGTTTTTGAAGGTAAATAAAAGCCCTAATACATAAGTAAAGATAAAAAATGCAATAATGAAGTAATATCTTTTCTTTTTAAATAACAGGGAAACACCAAATACAAGATAAAAAAACATTTCAAAATTAAGAGACCAGCCAACATACAGCACCGGAAAAGTATTGTTTTGAGGAAGAAACAAAACAGAATAAATAAGCCTTGAAACTGTGCCGGGATCGAAATATAAAAGAAAGCTTCCGCCAATGGCCATCCATATAAAGGTCAGCAAATAATAAAGTGGAACTATTCTTATTATTCTTCTCTTATAAAATAGGGTTATCTCCTTTGAAATATTAGTGCTTAAATCTAATTTCCGGGTTGTAAAAGTCATGATAAACCCGCTGATTACAAAGAAAACAGGAACACCAATATTTCCTTTGCCGAATAAAATGTCACCTAGCTGTATATTTTCGAAATTGATGCATCCACGAAAATGGAAACAGCAGACGAGTAATGCCGAAATACCTCTTATGATTTGTAGATTATTGAGTTTCATCAGTGTGTATATGTAAATTTATATCTTATTTTAAGTAAGTTTTGTGTTTTAATGTATTGAAAACCAGAATGTAATATTTTATATTTTGAAATAAGTTCAAAAGATTCTTTCTTCACCAAACTGCAAAGCAGAATCTACAGCTTTTCCCAGAAATCCGGATGCATTGTAAACCGGTATAATTACAGAGATATTCATGCTTTACTGTATATTGCTTTTAATTTTTCACTAACCATAACCGGATCGTGGTCTTTTCTGATCCTTTCCAAAGATTTTTTGGACTTTTCCGGTAGCTGCTCAGGATTTGTAAAAATATCTTCCAGAATATTTTCCAGCTGTACTTTGAGTGTCTTTTTAAGATCTTCCCGTTGCTCAGCCGTAAAATAGAGAGCCTGCTTTAAGCGGTTCTGGGGAAGATGGATAAGCCAGCCACAGCTTTCATTATTAATCTCTGGCAAGGCACGGATATCTGTAGTAATTACAGGAACACCTGCTGCCTGCATTTCCAACACTGAAAATCCATAAGTATCCGACCAGGTAGGCAGCAGGCCGATGTGGGATTGTTTGATCAGCTCTATGACTTTTTCATTGGGAATATTTTCAAAAATCTCAATCCATTCTTCCTTTTTCAGCATTTCTCTGGTTTCCTGCACTTCTTTTTCAGTAACCCTGGTTACGTAATTATCTGTTTTAAAAGAAGAAACAATGTTAAGTTTGAAATTGTACTTCTGCCTTAATTTTTTTAGAACCTCTATCATTTCAGCACCTCCTTTCAGGTGAAATTGTGTTCCGACAAAAATAAGGTTGAAAATTCCCGTGTTTTTGTAAATCTCTTGGGCATCTCTTGGAATAATTTCCTGGGATGGGTGGATAACTGAAAGTTTGGGCTGTATGCTTTCCTGAAATTCAGGATAATTTTTTAAAAGTTCAAGCTGGATATTGGCAGAGGCCTGCGAAATTGAAATAATTCCCAGACAATTTTTTTTGCCAATTTCCCTGAATGCATTTTCTGTTTTTTTATTACGGATATGTTGAGGTTCCGTTTTCTGATGGTCATTTTTGGTTTCAGGAAACCTGGGAACAAGGGTCTCAAAAGAGGCAACCCATTTCTGGGAAGAATAATTGATATCATTATAAAGATGAAGGATATCAATCTTAGGTCTCTGATAAAAGAAATACTTTCCCTCAATGTCTGTTTTCTTTCTGAACAGGATTTTTTTTACAGTAGCCAGTGAATGAAAAAGATTATTGTTCTTTCTTAAAAAAACATATTCACACTCCGGAACTTTATTCAGAATATTTCTTTTAATGGGATAGCCATTTTCCGCCAGTCCTATTCTCATGGTTACTGTAAATGATTTTTATTGTTCTGAAACCAAAGTGCAAGGATCAGCAGGCTCCAATGCTGGTGATGCCTGTTAAGCTTTTTCTGTACTTCATTAAAATCCAAAAACTTAAATATATAGCTGTCTTTATTTTCAAGCAGTTCTTTACTTAAATTCTGAAGGTCCGGTTCTTTGAACCATTCAGTTACAGAAGCTCCGAAGCCGTTCTTTTTACGGACTGCAATTTCTTCTGTCCATGCCTGTGAGTAGGCTTTTCTCAGTATAATTTTATCTTCTGTTGAATTTACCTTATACTGCCAGGGCATCTGAATACAGAATTCAGCAAAATCAATATCCAGGAAAGGGATTCTTACTTCTACCGAATTATACATGGAAGTTCTGTCCCCTTTAAGAAGCATATTGCCGGGAACATATTTTTCCAGGTCGATACGCATGAGATCGTTATAATCCTCATTTGTCGGCTTAAAGCTGAAATCCTGTCCCGGAATTTCATCGGTAATCCCCAGCTTTCTGATTTCAGCAACGGAGAAATAATTCCGGACCTTATTCTGATGATAGTCTATGGTATCCTTATACTCTGCTCTGACACGTCTTTCGGAACCAACATCCCTGAATTTACCGGCCAAAAGGATCATCTTTGAAAGATATTCCGGATAAAAGCCTTTTTGGGAAAGGTCTATGTTGTATTTGTAAAAAGTGTAGCCTCCAAACAGCTCATCGCCTACATCCCCTGAAAGGATTACTTTCAGATCTTTGGAAGCTTCTTTAAAAATAAGATGAGTAGGAAGCAGGGAGGAATCCATCAGCGGTTCATCCATGTATGAATATACTTCCTGCAGTGTTTCTGAAATCTTCTGTTTCTTATCTAAAAGAATATGATGATCTGTTTTGTATTTGTCCGCAATGGCCTGTGCATAAGGCATTTCGTTCAGGTCACCGCTTTCATAGCCGTAAACCAGTGTTTTTATATTCTCTTTATACTTTGAAGCAACGGCAACAATGGTACTGGAATCCAGACCGCCTGAAAGAAAAGAGCCTACGGGAACATCGGCTACTAATTGTTTCTTTATAGCGGTATCCAAAAGGTGCTTAAATTTTTCAATGCTTTCATCCATACTCAGCGTTGATGTTTCAGCAGGAATGGTCCAGTAAGGCTTGGTCTCTGCTTTTCCATTTTTAAATACTAAAGTATGGGCAGGCTTAAGATTGAAAATGTTTTTATAAATCGTTTTGTGAGGGTGAATGTATCCGTTTTTCAAATAGTAGGCGATCTGTGCCTGGTCAATTTCAGGCTTTATTAATCCTGATGCCAGAATAGCTTTAATTTCAGAAGCAAAGATAAATTCACCGTT
Source organism: Chryseobacterium lathyri (assembly GCF_030812195.1). GTDB lineage: Bacteria > Bacteroidota > Bacteroidia > Flavobacteriales > Weeksellaceae > Chryseobacterium > Chryseobacterium lathyri_A. The sequence goes on along the minus strand of NZ_JAUSSF010000002.1, from coordinate 315,873 downwards.
TTTCCCAATGGTATAATAAAAAGGTTTTTCCCCGAAACGGTCACGAGCGCAGAACAGCTCCTGCTTTTCTTCATCCCAGATTGCGAATGCGAACATACCGGGAAGGTCATGAATCAGGCTTTTCCCTTTTTTCTGATACATGGCAAGGATTACTTCTGTATCCGAGCTGCCACGGTAAGGGTAATCGGAATACTGATCTTTTATTTCAGAGTAACCGTAAATTTCCCCGTTCAGGACAATGCATTCCTTGTTTGTACTGGAAAACATAGGCTGTTTTCCGTTTTCGGACAAGTCTATAATAGAGAGTCTGCGATGGCCTAAAGCCGCATTGTCATAAAATTCATGGTGCGAAGAATCCGGACCGCGGTATGCGATGGCATCCGTCATACCTTGAATTTCATTCTGGTAATTTCGGGCGTTATTGGTTATAATTCCGGCTATTCCGCACATAATATATTATTTTTCATCATTAATTTTATTTTCGGATAGGCAAATTTACAACAGATTTAGAAAATTACTTCTTATTTTGGAAATTTGCTTCAAAACAATTCCATTAATTCTATCCATATTCATCGGGTTAAAGAAAAACTTGATTTATTGCTTATGTTTTTAATTATTAAATTTTTAAAGCTATAAAAAGTATTTTCTGAATTTTATAAAAGATAAAATAAAATGCTCGTTTTATAAAGGAGTCAAGAGCAGGGAAAGTTACGAACCCTTGATGCAGGACCATCATACTCCATAGAGCATTAAATGCAATTAATATAAGAGCTGTTATATCTTTTTTGGTATTGCCTGCCATTGTTTTTTCACCGGCAATATATATTGTTAATAAAGTGAAAAGAATATTGATCCATCTTCCCCAATCGTATGCTATATAAAATAAAGGTATTAAAAAAAGAATCTGTACTATAATGAATGCAAAATTAATTTTAAGCTCATTAAATTTATAATATATTCCAAAAGTGAGTATGCTGATGAACATACTAATGGTGTAGGTCTGGTAGCCATAAATATGTTCATTGTAAAAATTCAGAACATCAAAATTGGGATCATACTCGTAGATTCCCAACTGTCCGAGCTGAAGACCATGTTCTTTTAAAAATAAAACGGAGTTATCCGTTCTTATATCCATTCCGAACTTGTAAAGAACAGCCATAGTGATGACAGCAGGAAGTATCTGAAAAATGAAAATTTTCTTAATTTTACTAATCGCAGAACCCTCATTTTTGATAAAATAAGTGAATGCTACAAATGGCAAATAAAAGAAAGAAGCTTCATGATTTAAGATAGAAATTATAATGAAAAAAGCGATTACAAGATCATTAACAATGATTTTTGATTTCAGTGCCATGAAGTATATAAGATACAACAGCATGAAAAAGATATCTTTCTTCGCCGCAATGGTAGGATCTTTTAAAAGCATACCCAATGCCGAAGGAAGGAGCAGGACTGCTATTGTGATCAAACTATTTTTAGTTTTCCAAAACAGTTTGATCAGTAAAGAGAAAAATATGGTGTAGATTAAAAATACAAATGAGAAGACCAGATATTCTATGTTAATATGAGTGATCTCATTTAAAAATATAAATAAAGCACCGAACAGGCCTCTTCTTTTAAAGCCGCCGTCCTGGTAATTAATGATCCATTCGCCCAGATACCAGCCGTTTTTATACGTTACAATCTGAAGATAGGTATTCTGTATACTAATGAAATAATATATAAGAAATATAATACTAGTAATGTAATTAATGATTTTTGATTTCATATTGTGATCTTTTCCAACTTAGTATACCTTATCAGTAAACATATAATTATTGAAACTTAACCTTATCTCTAAGTTTCATTGTTGGTATCTCAAAATATTTATAAATAAGCAAAGCCCCAATAATTGATACCGACCAATAAAATATATTTTTTAATACAATTGCGGGTATATCTTCACCTTCGAACGTTGAATAAAATATATTATCGATTAGCAGTTTTTTTACTAAAGAATAATGAATTAAGTATAATGAATAAGAAATGAGACTTATATAAGTAATAGCGGTTGCTACAACATTATATTTTTTCAGCTTGTATTGGCTTAATACAGGTAATAAACATAAAATAGCAATGCAAAAAAGAGGATAAAAAATATTCACATAATAAAAAGTTTGAATTGAAGTATATATAGACGAATAATATTTCCAGATCAGCAGTAAAATGATACCTATAGCGAGGGAAACATATTTTACTTTACTCCACAGTGTTTTATAATAATAGCTTATATAAGCTCCAATTACTCCATACATAAGATTATCTATTCTCATAACTACCACGCGGCGATAATCCCCCATTAAAGATAAATCATCGTTGGTATACATATAATATCTTAGTACAGTGGAGAACAATAATAAAAAAATAGAAACAATAAGTAAGGCTTTCTTAAATTTAATTTTAAAAGAGTTTACAAATAAAAAAAGAATTAATGGGATGGTGAGATAAAACCATTCTTCTACACTTAGGCTCCACGATTCTCCAAAGAAAGTATCGTTTGCTTTTACAAGATTTTGAGAAAAGAACAAAAAAGGAACTATAGCCCGTAAAGGAAATCCATTAACAAAGATTTTATATAAAATACCCAGAATTATTAAAAAAAGATAATAGTTGGGTAGAGTACGAAACCATCTTCTAATCCAGAATGTAAAAAGTTCAGCTCTGCTAAACCCATTTTTTTCAACAGACCTGATAATAATATTACCAATTAAAAAACCACTTAAAACAAAAAAAATGCATACCCCATCAAAATAAAAAAGATCAAGAAAGTAATATATTTTGGAGGGCAGAATAGAAGCACTGTGGCTAAATACAACAAACATAATGGCAAACATCCTCAGAAGATCAAGGCCAAATATTCGATTATCATTAAAGTCCAGTTTTAAAATTTTTTTCATTTTTATTTATGTTTCTTTTTAATCAATAAAAACCTGCTTAAACTTGTCCATTACAGGATTGGGTAAGAATTTCTCATATAATTCTTTAGCAGATAAACTTAAATCTGAATCTAAAAGAATATCTTTAAGTTCCTTTGTGTTTTTATAATAATATGCCTGATCTCTCAAATGATTGATATGTGCTCTTTCAGGAGAATCTGCAAAAGTAATGACAGGTTTTCCTTTGAGGGCAAATTCTGCAACTGTAATTCCGAATGTTTCACCTCTTTCACGGCCGTGAAGTAATGCGTTACATGTGTTGATGAATTTTAGCTTCATCAGAACATCTGAGCTTGGAGGTAAAAATTTAATATTCGACGGGACAGATTTCCACCATTTTTTTTTCACGAAAGTATCAACTCCCATGAAGATAAAATAAATGTCCCTGTACTTAGATGCGATCTTTTCCACAATTTTCTGAACAAAATCAATATTAAAGCTTTGCCCGCCTCCATAGTACCCGAATACTCTGGCATTTTTAGGAATACTCAGTTCAGTTCTCAGATCTTCATGAGTTTCGTTTTCAAAATTAACCATATGAGGAACAAATGGGGATTTACCCTGGGTCATTTCTTCGCTAAGCCACTCTGATACATAGGCATAGATGTCCCCGTGAGGCTCAAAATACTTAAAAACGCTGTGGACTACTGTTTTACATTCCTTTGTCTCTATATTGTCATAGAAACCATTTTTAATGGCGTAAAACAAATCAATATTGTTGTTTTTTATAATGGTATCTACCTCTTTGAAATCTGAATAGTCAAATACCTGAAACCTCTTTTCAAATTTTCCAATTCCAAGCGGATGGTTGGTAGGCAGTGTTTTATTGTATACGATGATAGATTCGTTTCCCAGATATCTTTCATTGAAATCGGCATAATCATATAATGCGATGGAAGTCCCTCTGTAATTAAGTTCATTCTCATGGAAAAGGATTTTCATTCGTCTTTATTTTAATTTATTTTTCAATTTACTAAGTATTTTTCGGAGCAGGCTTTTCTTTGGATATTTAACAAGATCCTTATGGGTGAAAAGACCTTCACCCTGTGCTATCTTAAAATCCTGTTTTACCCACCAGGAAGCAATATTTCTTTCAAGGGAAACGGATTCTCCTGAGAAAGGAAGAATTTTTTCAAGCAGGAAACTCTTTTTAACCAGATAAGGATTGTTCGTCCAGTTAGCCCACCGCGATGTGGTTACAAAAAAGTTTCCCTGTTTCTGTATTTTATCGGGAAATTCTGCTGCAGGATCCAGCCAGTGAAGAGATTCCAGCAGGTGAGGGGACGTACATTCGTGCCAGTCATCATAATAATCCAGTTCTTTGCCTTTATTTCTGATGGATATCAGAGGGTAACCGGGATTTTTTCTGCTTCGGTAGCGTACCACATCAAATCCGCTATTCAGCAGGTCCAGGCCTCCTTTAAGCTGAGAAAACAAGGTGTTTTTATCTTCAATCAGTTCCCAGTCATGTTCCAGGAAAAGGATGTTTTGGGTAGATGCATTTTCAGCAAGCATTTTCATGCCTTTTCCGATTCCTACATTTTCTTTTAAACCTATATATTTAATGTTATATTTTTCTGCTATTTTTTTGTCATCATTACTTACTTCCTGGAATAAAATCGTGATATCATCAACCATATCCAAAAGGCCATATTTTTTGTATGATCTTAATGTGTTTTTGAGATTTGCGGCGCTTTTCCAGGAGAGAATGCAGATGCTTACAGGTAATTTTTCCATTTTAAATGTCTTAAATATTTAAATAGGGGTGATTACCACTCATAGATAATTTCCGGTAGGCTTCAATTTCATCGAACCTTTTTGAAAAGAATTTATACTGTCCCAAATAAAATTTGTATTCGCTGGTATTTCTCTGGATACCATGTTTCATAAGAGATGTGATAAAAGCTTTTTTCTCCCGGCTGATATTGTAATCGAAATTGGGATTCATATATCTTGTTTCTCTCTGCATCTGCATAGAAAGCCTTTTTCTGGCCAATACTTCTGCAGGGTCTTTCTTTTCCTCTTCCTGGAAAGACTGTACTTTGGCATCGTGCACGACTTTACTTTTCGGACAAACGATGACTTTTAACCCAAAATAGGTAACTCTGTTGATATAATCATAATCTTCAGCACCATGAAAGAAATAAGGATTAAAACCGCCTACTTTTTCAAGAACATTTCTGGGAATGAACCAATGGGCAGCGTTCACGAACTTTATTTCATAAAAAGGTTTTACTTCTCCAAGAAAAACATCAGAAAGAAGTCTGTTATTCTTACAATCCTGAGCAATATAGTTCTCAAAGTGAAGATCAAATCTTTTCCCGCTTCCATCCATGTGCATAGGACTTAAAATACCAATTTGCTCCTGGTTCGGATAATTTTTATAAACTTCTAATAATTGCTCTACACTGTCAGGGAAAATCCAGGCATCCTGGTTCATAAGGTATACAAAATCAGCACCTTCTTTATAAGCTTTCTCTATTCCCTGGTTATTGGCTTTTCCAAAACCGGAATTTTCGGCAGACTGTATAAAGTCTACCTCAGGAAATTGGGTTTTAACATACTCCTGGGTTCCGTCGGTAGAGCCATTATCAATAACTATTGACTTTACAGGAATGTGGGAATTCCGTAAGCTTGTAAAACATCTTTCTGCCCATTTCATGGCATTGTATGTGACAATAATAAAATAGATCTTCATCTTTTGTAGCTTTATATATACTTTTCGACCAAAGATTTTATATAATCATCAGGGTTGATGTCGGAGAAAAAACGATTAACGCTGTCCTCAAATGAAACCTGATAAAAGTCTCCTTCGTTTACTTTATCGTAAATGGCTTTTTTGTTTACTTTTTTTTCAATTGCTTCTATGATTTCCTGTAAATTATAATAATAAGGGAAAGCATAATTGATGGTTTTGTTTTTTAAAGAAGGGCAGATTTCCGCTAAAAATCTATGAATATCATCCATATCAATCAATAGTCTTCTGGCGTGGCTATGAACGTTGAATTTATGATCATTGATAATCTGGGTTCTTAAATAGTTAAACAATGTATTTGGATTTCCTCCTTTTCCCACAATGTTTCCCACCCGGAGAATAAGATGATTTTTGGAATTATCTTTAATATAGTTTTCCATTTTAAGCTTATGCAAAATATAAAGACTGTCTTGTTTCGACTGGTCATTTACGCTTACTGTTGAAAAATATATAAATTTACTGTCATATTTTTCTAAGGTATTTTTCAGAAGGCTGAATTCTCTTTCAAATTCAGAATTTTTGGTTTCGAGGGAATTTGAAACACCGGAAGCAAAGAACAGGTTATCCTCTGAATCGATATTTCTTAATGAGTTAGCAATAAGTCCGTTGCCTATAATCATACGTTATCTTTTTTTTCAAATTGTGTTAAGTGGAAAGATTTTCATGTATAAGAATTACCAACAACTTATTTAAGGTAATCAAATATATGAAAATAGTATTTCATTTTTAATCTGGTGATCCAGCTTTTCAAAAGGGGAATGCTTTTGATATAATTTTTATATTGCTGAATACAGTATGTTTTATAATCTTTTTCAAGTTCTACATTAAGGTTGAGCTTTTGGATTGCATCCTTTACAAACGGGAATCTTTTGAATATGGCAAAGAGTGAATCACGGGATAAAATTTCCTTTTCAGGAGTATTAAAATGAGCAAATGTTTTGTATCCTATACTTTGTTTGGGATGTATACGGTATTCTCCCAAAATTCTTTTCTCCATCCACACCGAATCTTTACTGGACGCAATCAGGAGCAGTTCATAATCATGGATAATGGTAGAATTAATTTTTTTTAAAGGAAGGTTCTCTTTCAGAAAAGTACTCCGGATGGCCGTGCTCATTCCGGGGAATATATTTCCTTTAAATAAAATTCTTTTTACAATGTCCTGTGGCTGTGTAAAATGGTCCGGATTTATAGAATCCAGATCCCAGTAAGTAATTTCTTCAGCACTGTTTATCTCTTCTCCAAAAAGTTTAATATTATGAGATATGATATCAATATGAGGGTGCTTTTCGAAGATTTGGGTGACAATAGCTGTTTTATCCTTATTCCACCGGTCATCCTGATCGCATAAAAATACAAGATCTCCGGTGCATAGGCTCATTGCCTTTTCAAAGTTCTGAACATATCCCGTATTTTCTGTATTCCGGTGAATCCTTATGATATCCGGATAACGTGCTGCATAGTCAGAAAGTATCTTAAAGGTTTCATCAGTAGAATTATCATCACAAACAATAATTTCAGACACAGGCCTTATCTGGCTGAGAATACTTTCCAGCTGTTCTGCTATATATTTTTCACCATTATAGGTGCAAAGGGCTACGGATGCTGTCATTGATTGATCGATCAGTTATTTTTTCTGAAAAAGATTGTAGTAATATTTTTTAAAGGCCAGATATCCGGCTATCACTCTGCCTCCCTTCATTTTATTGAATTCAGTTTTCAATTGTGACAGCTGAATGGTGTAGTTTTCAATCATGTGGTAGGCAAGCCTGTCATGCAGGTCATCGCCATATAATTTCTTCAGAATAGGAAGAACCGTTGTTCTCTGACGAAGTACTTTATAGGGATCGGAAGATAAACTTGTTTTATTGTCTTCCTTGCGGTAATGGGCCAGCGGTTCATTGATCAGAAGTACTTCAGGATTGTTTTTGGTGATGTAGATCCACATCAGCCAGTCTTCATTAATGCTTAAATTGGGATCAAACATAAACCCCTCAAGCAGCTTTCCGGAAATTAAAGCACAATGTATAGGTATGGTGAATTTAAGATTCCATCCAAATACAATTCCTTCAAATGTTGCAAAATCCTTTTCAATATGATTATAGCCAGGGTAGTGTGTTTTGTTTTTGTAAATTGTAAACTGACTTATGATCAGTGGATATTTTTTTCCGTCGGAAAGGCTTTTTGCAAACTTTTCGCAATGTAATGTATCATCAGAATCCAGAAACTGTATATATTCTCCTGAAGCCAGTTTTAGTCCTGCATTCCGGGCAGAGGAAATCCCTCCGTTTTCTTTGCTTATATATTGAAAACGGCTGTCTTTTTCTATCCATCTTTTGGCAATTTCTTCTGTGTTGTCAGTGGAGCCGTCATTCACAATAATACACTCCCAGTCTGTGAAGGTCTGATCCATTAAGGACTGCAGACACTCATCGAGATAGGAGGCCTGATTGTAGCAGGGAACGATTACGGAGATTGCTGTATTATTCATCACAGATATTTATAAAATTTGCACAAACCGAGCGCATTTCCCAATTTTACCCATCGGGAATTTTTGATTTGTTTTTTCAGATTCGTGTTATGGGTAACTTCGTTACTATGCTTTCTCATTAGTACATAATTTTCCAAAAACAAATCTTCAATATTAATATTTCTTCGCTCTGCCATTTTTATAAGTGCCACCCAGTGCCAGTATGCTGCCTGATCTTCACTTTTGTTGGATATTCCACCACCATGTACCCTGTACAGGTACAGATCTTCATCTATGTATTTTACCGGAGCTACCTCACACATTTTCATATACCAGTCCTTGTCTTCAGCCATTTTTAAGTAAATATCAATGCCTGACGTTTTATTGTAGATGGATTTTTTAAATGTTGCAAAATGAGAGATCTCTGCATGAAAATTAAAATATTTTTCATCCAGACCGGTAACTTGAGTCCCTTTATGAACTCTGATTTTATTCAGCTGCTCATCGCAAAATGTGAAGTTGGAATACACGAGTCCCACCTCAGGATTTTCTGAATGTGTTTTGAATACTATCTCCAGTGCATTGCTGCTTAAAGCATCGTCAGGATCCAGAAAACCACAGATCTCAGAATTGCCCAGCTCAATAAGTTTTCTTTTTGTGTAACCTACACCCCTATTAGCCTCATTGATATGGATTTTAAAACGCGGGTCATTTTTTACGATATCCCGGATAAGCTCAAGGGAATTATCTTTTGAAGCATCATCTAAAATAACAGCTTCCCAATCCGTAAATGTTTGAGCAACCAAACTATCAAAACATTCTTTAAAAAAATGTCCGTTATTATAGTTGGCGATTAAAATACTTATTTTACTCATCCTTATTCTCCTTTTGATAATCCTTTTTTAAGGGCTTCCAGATAACCAAATCCGTGTTTGCGGTCCGGTTCAAGAATATTTCCTTCTGCCCACTCATTCCAGGATTTTACCACTAAAAATTTCTCAGGATAGTTTTTATCCTTCAGGAAAGCTGATGCTTTTTCAATTTGCTTTTCAAAAAGCTCAGGGCTGTTGTTTCCTAAAATAATCCCGCGGGTACCACTTCTGGGGGTATTGTCCCAATTGGGAAGGACACATGGGAAAGTATCAACATCTGTTTCATCAAAATGAAGATCGTTGACCACATCCGGCGCATTTTGAATATCGACAGGTTTTTTAAAATCAGTTGTTTTAAATCCAAGAATGCCTTTAATTCTATTGGTATAATATTCTTTTGCTGAGATATAAGGCTTTTTATTCATATGTGGCCGCCATGCTCTCATAAAGGCATTCGATATTTTAGCCTGATATCCTAATTTCTGATAACCATGGCTGTCCTCTGTTTTATTACTGGCAATTAAATAGAGACCATCAAAACCGTTTTCTTTTGCCAGACTCGTAAATTTCTCAAGATATTCCGGAGCTTTTTCCTGAATGTGGATTGGGTCATAAACTATCAGTACCGGTTTATTATCTACTTTAATATATCGGGGATCCTTAAAAAACGGCAGCAGATATTTAAAATGAGCCTCTAAGTCTTCATCAGAATATATTTGTTCAGCCAGCACTTTATCTTTTAAGCCATGCCAGATTCCCGACCAGGTTTCGTTGGCCCAGCAGAAACAGAACGGGAAGTCTGGTTTTCCGGATTCCAGCACTTCTTTAGCAATACGCTCAAGCAGCTGTACTCCGTTTCCGAACCAGTAATGGTAATAAATAAAGCCATGCACTCCATAATCGCGTGCCATCTGGGCCTGCTGTTCTCTCACTTCGGGAACACGCAGATCATAATATCCCAGGTCTGCGGGGCAGATAGGCTGTTCATGCCCTTCAAATAAAGGTTTCGCCTTTCCTACATTAGTCCACTCCGTAAATCCTTTTCCCCACCATTCATCATTTTCAGGAATAGGATGGTACTGAGGAAGGTAGAATGCAAGCGTTTTTATTTGTTTCATAAATTATTTTTCTAGTGTTTTTATCAGTTTAGCAGGTATTCCTGCAATAACAGAGTTCTTTGGAAAGCTTTTATTTACAACAGAGTTAGCTCCTATAATTGAGTTTTCACCAATAGTGACTCCGGGTAGTATACAAACTCCTTCTCCGATCCATACATTATCTTCAATAATTACCGGACCTTTGGAAGAAAGTGGTCTTTCGGCGGGAACTATGCCCAGATCCTCAGCACTTATGTTTCCATGGTTATGATCCGATATATATATTCTGCTGGCCATAAGGACATTATTACCAATGCTGATCTTATCAATAGCTCCGATATGAACATCAGAATTAAAATTCACATTGTTTCCAATATGAATTTCCGGCTGAAAAGATTTTCCGTAGAAATTATCCCAGGCCTCAAGCCTCAAATTGAATAATGAGCTGAAGTTATCGCCTATGCTTATGTATTGGGGGTTTTTGATCCAAAATGTTTCGGGGAGGGCTGACTGCTTTCCGAAAACTTTGAAATTGGTTTTTGCCCAACTGTTATTCTGTTGCTGTTTATATTTTTTATAAGCTTCAGAATGTAAAATTCCGAATAAAAATTTAATAATATGTTTTTTTATAAAGCTCATATTTTTCAGGTTTACTTTTCCAGTAATGAATAATATTCATGAATCAGGCTGTTGATATTCTTTTGTTCTGCTTCTTCAAGCTCATAATAGAACGGAAGTCTCAGCAGACAGTCTGTAAAATGATCTGAGTTGGGAATGTCAATAGGGGAGTTATCTTTTAAAAAGAAATCGCTTTTGTTCAGGCTCAAATAATGGAATACAGGGTGAATTTCTTTTGTCTTTAAGAACTGGATGAGGTTTGATCTTTCTTCATAGTTTCTGCAGATGATATAGAACATATGTGCATTATTGGTTGCAAAAGCCGGTATGTCCGGCAGGGTAATACATCCTTTTTCCTGTAACGTTAACAGGCTGTTGTAATATTCTTTCCAGATTCTGATCCTTTTTTCCTGGATGGTTCCCAGATTTTCAAGCTGCGCATATAAAAATGCAGAAAGTATTTCTGACGGGAGAAAGGATGATCCAAGATCTACCCAGCCATATTTATTGACTTCACCTCTGAAAAAAGCGCTTCTGTTAGTTCCTTTTTCACGGATGATTTCAGCACGTACATTATACTCAGGATTGTTGATCACCAGCATTCCTCCTTCTCCGCAGATGATATTCTTGGTTTCATGAAACGAGAAGGCAGCGAAATCTCCAATGGAACCTAATGCCTTTTTGGTGCCGTCAGAAAAAGTGTAATAGCTGTCGATGGCCTGTGCAGCGTCTTCTACTACAAACAGGTTATGCTTTTTTGCCAGAGCCATAATCTTTTCCATGTCACAGGCAACACCTGCATAATGTACAGGGACGATTACTTTTGTTTTTTCCGTAATATGCTTTTCTATTTCTGCCGGGTCTATATTGGGGTTGTCAGGATATGAATCCACAAAAACTATTTTGGCACCCCGCAAAACGAAAGCATTGGCAGATGAAACGAAGGTATAACTTGGAACAATCACTTCATCTCCGGGCTGGATATCACATAAAATAGCGGCCATTTCCAGTGCATCAGTACATGAGGTGGTAAGCAGCGCTTTTTGAAAGCCAAATTTTTCTTCAAAAAAGGTGTGGCATTTTTTTGTGAAAATTCCATCTCCGGAAATTTTACCGCTTTTTACTGCTTCTTCAATATATTTAAGTTCGTTTCCTACTATAAATGGTTTATTAAATGGGATCATAGTGCTTTAAATTTTGAATCTTTAATTTTTATAAATCTTTTTTCAACATATCTGAAAGACAAGTGGCTAATAGCAACTGTTAAAACTGGAACACAAATATATATCCCTAAATTGAATACAAATATATTATTATAAAATGCTAATATTTTATAAAAGACAGGGAATAATAAAAACATGACAAAAGGATGGTACATATAAATGCCATATGAGATATTCCCTAAGAAGGAAAAATATTTATTCCTGAGGGGAGCCGGGTTGGATTGATTGATGCTGACCAGAATCAACAATAGAAATACAAATCCTAAAAAAAGATTCTGAATATACGGTTTGAAAACAGGAACCGTAATTAAGAATCCTACCAGCAACAGGACTGCTATATAGATAAATCTACTTTTTGTATATTTTGTTATAATCTCAGAATATTCTGAATAAAAATAGCCTCCCATCGATCCAATCGCCATATATTCAAATGGAATGATCGTGATTATTGTGTTAAATACAGTATTATAAAACTTAAAATTGATCATCATAAAGGTGATCAAGATAGCCCCAAAAACAATAATTAGAAGTTTTCGAGTAAAAAAAGAAATGATAAGGGGCCAAACTATATAAAACTGCTCTTCTACTCCTACAGACCAGGACTGGGATGCTCCTACAATTACTTTTCCTTCGTGTAAAGCCACATTAGGGAGGAATAAAGCATATAGCAATATAGTATTTAAGTCATACTCTGATAAGCTAATAACTAAATTATAATAAGAGAAAGTATTCGAAAATAGCGCAAAAGAATTGGCTAAAAAGGGGATTAAAATAAAAGATATAAGAAAAATAATATAGTATAAAGGCCATATTCTGAATATTCTTCTCAGATAAAACTTTTGAAAGTTTATGTGATTGTTTTTATTTTTTTCAGATAATAATAGATAGGTGATTAGAAAACCGCTAAGTACAAAGAACAGATAGACACCGTTTTTACCTAAATGTTCGATGAAATAGACTATATATTTTGAATCAAATAAGGAACTTAACTTATCCCGGCATTTGAATAATTCCATGTGATGTAGAATGACAGCGAAAGCTGCAATTGCCCTTAATTCATTTAATCCACCAAAGAAAATGTGTTTTTTTGTATTCATTTATTCATGTGTTTATCGTATAAATTTTACAGGATTCCCTACATAGAGTCCTGATGTATCAATATCTTTGATAACAACACCTCCGCCACCGATCTGTGTTTTGGCAGCTATTGTAATATTATCTATTATTGTGGAATTAATACCTATAATACACTGTTCTTGTATGTTTACAAAACCTGCAATGGCAACAGATGGAGATAAAAAAGAGTGTTTTCCTATAATGGAATCATGTGCAACGGTGCAGGAAATATTCATCAATACATTATCTTCAATTCTTACATTCTGGTCAATAACGCAGCCGGGATATAATACTGCTCCCTGACCTATAAATGCAGAGGGATCCCTGTAACAGGAAGAATGGACAAAAGTATAAAACGGAACTTTCCCATCAAGGTTCTGAAACATTTCTTTTTTTGTCTCAAGATGTTTATAGCCAATAGCTATTAGAACTGCATCAAATTCATTTTGCTGATATTTTGTAATCACATCATTGTTTCCTCCGATAACAGGAGTTTGGCCAATAATGGTATTTACCGGTTGAAATTCATCAAAGAAAGCCACCACCTTATCGCTGGAGTCATGGTGAATATGATGGGCAATTTGCTGCCCTAAATGTCCGGATCCTATGATGGCAATTCGTTTCATGATGTTTTTATAGGTTTTATATTGATACTCCGTATAGTAAATTATATCAATTTTCTCATTCTAAAACTATTCTATGATCAGACCTGTAAATTAAATAGCCAGATCTGTCGTTACTTGAATGAGCCGGTTTAAGACTGCCGGATAAAATTTCTTTTTTGACAATATAACTTTCTTCTTTATCACCCCTGATAACAGGAAGAAGAAATTCCGTTTCCTCCGATAAAAAGTAAACACCGGAATAAGCTATGGATTGCACATTTTCGGGTAAAATATACTGGTTTAGCGCTATATCTAGAACGGCCTGCAAATAATCAAATCCAGTAGAGAGCTGGACAAGATCGGAACCAATAAAATCACCTCCCATTCTGCTTCCTATTTCTATAGGATAGACTTTCCCCTCGTCAGTAATCATAAGTTCTATATGGGATGCTCCATTTTCAACCTTTGTAGCGGCCAGAATATGATAGCTGATCTCATGGATTTTATTTTTAATTTCTTCAGAAAAAGCACTTGGCTGATGATGTGCCAACTCTACAAAATAAGGTTCTTCTGTAATTTCTTTATCTGTTATGGTAATAATAAGATGCTTACCTTGGTAGCTAATTGTTTCTACACTTACTTCTTTCCCTTTGATGAACTCTTCTACTACGCAGGTTTTTGAAAAAGAAACTTGTACTGCATGTTCTACCGCTTTTTTGCATTCTTCTGCAGAGCTAGCTTTTATCACACCTAAACTTCCCGATCTGTCGGATGGTTTTATGATTAACGGATAAGTAAATGATGCGAAGTCTTTTATATTAAATTCAGAAACTGTAATAGATTGAGGAGATTCTATACGATTTTCCCCGAAGCATTTTCTCATTAAGGATTTATTGGTGGTCAGCAATGAACATTCAATGCTGTTTCCTGCCAATCCCAAATTGCTGGCTACGTAGGCTATAGTAGGAATGCAGATGTCTGTAGCTATAGTAAGAATGCCATGTATTCCTATTTTTTCACATTCTTTAAGAATAATTTCTTTCTCTAAAACAGAAATATCATAGAAGTGATCAGCAATATCTTTACAAACTGCTCTGCCATCGTCCCAGGCAAAACAATGGACCTCCAACCCGTTCTCCTTTGCCTTTTGAACAAGCGGAAGCTGTAAGTAGCTGGCTCCTAATATTGCAATTTTTTTCATCTTTTGTAATTTTTAAAATTGAAGGGGATATCTTCCTTCTACCAAGTCTTATAAAGTTTCAATTTCCTTAATATCTATAGAATATTTTTTATCAAGCCAGGTTACAATGCCTGCATCCACCCATGGTTTTTCCATCTGCTTTTTTAAGAAGCCTTTTTCCCAATGATAGGACGGAGTGTCAATTTTCTTTACTTTGATTATAAATTTGGCGTCTTTAAGATTTACTCCATTCATCTTGGCCCAAAATGCTGTAAAATCTCTGATGCCTCTTTTTAGATTCTCCTGGTTGATAACATTATCTGTAGTACGGAAGGACCACTTGATCCATGTTGGACCATGGAGATAGTTTCCGGCGGTACCATCCTTATCTATAATGGGGAGCCATACTTCACGGCCTGTTTTATCAGCATACACAACAGCAACAATATGGTTGTATTCACTAAAGTGATAATCCATGAAAACAGCATGGTGGGTAATTCCCAGGTAAGTTTTCGATGGCTTTTCTACTGCATCCGAGATCTGGCTCATTTTTTTTCCCAGCGAAGTGTCTTCAAATCCTCCTTTTTTCTGTATTGAATTGTAAGATACAACGGCCTGCAGCAGTATGACGATACACAGGCCTGCTTTGATGAGAGAGATTTTGAGATCCTGAAGAGTATAATTCTGAAGGATTTTTAGTTTATCTTCATCTGGCGGGACCTCAGGCGGTGTATAACCGCAGTTGTCTTCCGTACAGCGTTCTGTATCCCTGTTTTGGGCTATATATTGATAGACTGCTTTTCCAGAGTGGTAAATGCCGGGGACTCGTAAGATCCAGCTTAACGGTTTTAAGTAAGTAATGGCATTGAAAACCTGGATATATGTATCCAGCCCTTTATAAATTTTTCCGTTTCGAACAGAATGGATGTCGTCCAGAAGCTCGTCTGTGGGAATCTTCTTTAATAATTCATCTTGTTCTGCATAATACTGTACCGTTTTGAAATCAATCCTTTTTGCGAGATCAAAATGTTGTATCGTAATCTTAGTGCGATTACACAAAGGACATTCTCCGTCATAATAAAAGGTAAGTTTTGCTGGTTTTTTAGAGCTCTTAAATAGTTTTTCCCACCAGGAAACGGGAACCATCAAAAGGTAAATGGCACACATTCCTAAGCCGAACCAGGGAATGGGGTAGCAAATCAATATGCCTAAATGCAACCCTAAACCGATGATGAGAAGAGGTATTCTCCATTTCTTTCTGAAAAAAGTAAAAATGAAAACCAATTCAAAGCCCATGGTTAAATATCCCAGGAAAAGCATCAGGTATTTCTGATCCAGTATAGTAGGTATAGAAATATAGTTGGTAAAAGGGATGCTGCTGGGATACCACATGCCCAATCCTACTGTCCAGTATGCTGATGTAAATTTATAAAATATGGAATCAAAATATACAAAAGCCATCCCAACAAAAACAGGAATGAAGTAAGATAAAACACTGACTTCTTCAGGGGGATTGTACTGGAATCTGGTATTGGAATATTTATATTTCAGCAGAAGGCGGTCCAGAGAGAGATTTCTGGATATAGGCAGGAACATTAGGAGAAAATTCATTCCAAGATAGGCATAAAACATATGGTACTCATAAGTATTTATGGTTCCCAGCAGAATAATGGTCATTAAATAATTAATGATAGTTGCCAGTCTTGTAAAAAGACCGAACATTACAAAAATAATGGCAATCATCCATATTTTTATAGGAATTCCAAAGTCAATCTCAGCAGGTCTTATAAACGGAATCTTATCAAAGATGAGGTGCTTGAAATAATTGAGCTGAACGACTTCACATAATAATACCAATGTGTAGGCAATTCTGAAAACGGAAAGCCCTAGCCCGGAAATTTTTTTATTATAAAGTTTTTTGATCATCCTGTTCTAAAATTTTGGTAAAAATTTCTTCTGCATATTCATATGATGAAAATTCCTGAACCTGCTGTACAGCATTTTTTGAGAACACTGCATATTGGTTTTTATCCAGCTCAAATATTTTTTTAATTCCTTCTGCCAGCAGGTGGCTGTCTTTCATAGGAATTTTGTATCCGTTGTAGTCGTCTATGACCATATTGGTTAGTACTCCTGTGTCAAAGCCTACAACAGGAGTTCCGCAGGCTAAAGCCTCTGAAACCATCATCGGGCCGGAATCCTCAATAGAAGAATTCACAAAAACGTCAGTGGCCTGATATAATAAGGACAGCAGTCTGTAATCTTTGATATAATCTATCTTTTGCTTTTTAAAAGTAACCCTGTCAAACTCTTTATTTATACTGTTGGAAACAACCAGAAGGTTTATTTTATTTTTTACATCCTCAGGAAGTTGCTGATCCAGCAGTTCTAAAGCTTCAATGAGATATTTAAACCCTTTCCGCGGATCCTCCATATTCTGTGCTCCGGTGAGGATATAGAAATGATCTTCTTCTAAAGAAAAAATCTTTTTTGCAATACTTTTATTCTGATCATTAAGCAGGGTCGTATCTATTAAGCTGTTGATGTTATAGATTGTTTTCTGATTCCTGTATATTTTTGATTTTTTTGCCTGTTCCAGAGTTAATCCTGATCCTGCAATGATTTGAAATCCAGCTTTTTGAGCGTTCTGATACTTTCTTTCCAAATTATCCTTTGCAACCGGTTTCTGAGATTCATCGGGAATTGCCGGACAGTCATCACAAGTGTTCATATAGCCCTTGCATCCCCAGGAAAAATGACATCCTCCTGTGAAATGATTCATATCCACTGTGATATTGTATATTTTGGCTTGTGTGGCTTGTTGAATATTGAAAAGATCGGTACTATTTAGAAAATCAATGGTCATACCGGTAAAAATATAATCCGGGATAAAGCCTACTGACTTTAGCAGGCTGTCTACATTGATATTCTCTGTAATTTCATCTTTGCTTAAAAAAGAATACTTACTGTCTGTTGTTAATGTTTTTTTAACTGTAACCTGAGGCTGTATCAATTTTGCTTTTATTTTCCGTATTGCCCTTTCTGCTAAAGATAGGTTTTTGTTAACAGGAGAAAGCTGTACATGCGTATAAGGCTTTATAAAATCATCGGTTTTCGTTTTATTCTTTACACACATCACTACTTCATGTCCCATATTTTTAAAAATATGAGCCACTTTGTACATGGCTTCATAGGCGCCGTTTATATCCCCTGTAGATAAAACTAATATCTTTTTCATAATTACTTACATCCATATTACAGGAGGGTGAATAATCCCATTATCTGTATCTCCTGTAAGAAAGTTTTCATGACCTGTTTCAATGATACTGATCTGGATGCCCCCCTTTATATAATCATAAAGTTCAACTCCGGGAGTATCTAGTGCCACGGAAAGTATATAGGTGTTGGGAATAAGCTTATTACCTTCAATTTGGATCGACAGGCTGTTTTCATGCATATCATCAATGGTTTTCCTTGTAATGAAGATCACATTTTCAAACTTGTCTAAAATGGCAATATTAACGCGGACTCCCTTATCAACACTTCTGTTGACATAGTCTATATTGATGTTGATATCATCGGTATGGCTGAATTCCATTGTTTCAATATTCTTGTTATTGAAAATTTTAACATTATGAATCTGAGCCTTTTTACTTAAATCTTCAATGTATTTGAATTCAGAATTAGGGGATAGTTCATGGATGATATAATTTTCCAGAACTCTATTCATGCCTCCCTGGTCTGCAACCTGGCCATTTTTTAGAAGAATGCCTGAAGTACATAATTGTTTTACGGCAGCCATATTATGGCTTACAAATAAAATGGTTCGTCCTTCCCCTTTGGTAACATCACCCATTTTTCCGATACATTTTTTCTGAAAATCAGCATCTCCTACAGCCAGTACTTCATCCACGATCAGGATCTCAGATTCAAGGTGAGCAGCAACTGCGAATGCAAGACGAACATACATCCCCGAAGAATATCTTTTTACCGGGGTATCTATGTATCTTTCCACTCCTGAGAAAGCAACAATCTCATCAAATTTCCTTGTAATCTCTTTTCTGGTCATTCCCAGAATAGCGCCGTTGAGGAATATGTTTTCGCGCCCTGTCATTTCAGGGTGAAAACCCGTACCTACTTCCAGTAAGGAAGCAATTCTGCCATTGGTGTGGATTTTCCCTGTGGTGGGTTTGGTTACTTTACTTAAAATTTTGAGTAGGGTAGATTTTCCTGCTCCGTTTCGGCCGATGATGCCTACAGCACTTCCTTGCTCGATTTCAAAATCGATGTCACGGAGTGACCATACGTATTCAGAATCTCCCTTAATTGATCTGTCATTGGCTTCCCCGATTTTTAAATATGGATCTTCCTTGCCTCTTACTTTGTGCCAAAACCTGTTCAGATCGTGAGAAAGCGTACCTGTTCCCACTTGTCCGAGACGGTATTGTTTTGATATATTTTCTGCTTTTAAAGCCAGCATAGTTTAATTGGAATTTAAAATTAATAAAAGATTGTGGTTCCTAAACGGTATCCATGAAAGTCTTTTCAACCTTATTGAAAACGACAACACCTATCATCAGAAGAATCAGAATGATCACTGAGCTGATTCCCAGCATTGCAGGTGAAAAATCTCCGGTACCGATCCATGCATATTTAAAACATTCAAAAACGCCTGTCAACGGATTATAGTAAGCCAGTTTTCTGAAAACACCCTGTAGTGCGGATACCGGGTAAATAACCGGAGTTGCGTACATATACAGGCTTATTCCGAATCCCAATAACATACTGAGGTCTTTGTATTTGGTAGTAAGTGAGGAAAAAATCATTCCAACCCCTAATGCAAAAAGAGCCATAAGAAGTATTAGAAACGGAGTAGCAAGAACCCAGATGTTAGGATGAACTTCCCCTTTGGAGAGGTAATATGCCCAGGCCAGGATAAATAAAAGGAATTGTACTCCAAACCGCATCAAATTGGATATTACTACTGATAAGGGAGTTACAAGCCTTGGAAAATAAACTTTTCCGAAAATACCGGCATTCCCTGCAAATGTATTAGACGTTGCGATAAGGGAGGTGGAAAAATAATTCCAAAGGGTAACCCCTGCAAGGTAAAATAAGAGGGGAGGCCCGTCTGTTGGAAGCTTAGCTATTCTTCCGAAAACGACAAGATATACAATCGTAGTGAGAATAGGGTTGATAAAAAACCAGACCGGGCCTAATACAGTTTGTTTAAAGCTGGAAACAAAATCTCTTTTTACAAACATATAGACCAGATCTTTATATCTCCAGACCTCTTTTAATTTCAGGTCAAATAGAGAATGATCGGAGTCAATCATTTCTGTCCACTTCTGCTGTGGTTCATTCATTTGTGTAAGTTTTTGCAAATTTAAAGTATTTAATTCTTATTTAACTTTTTTAATTAGTGAATAATTGTTCATATAAAATATAAAACAACAACTAATATATTAATATTTGTGATTATGAACAAATAACTATTAGCCATAAAGCCAATAGTTATTGAAATTTATAATAAGAATCTTATTTGTTGACAAATTGTTTGGAATATTCACGGTGAAACTTTGTTGTCTAAAATAGATTTTGAAGCTGTTTACAGTATTATTTCTTTAATTTAAAACTCATTAACAGCTTTGATAATATCCTGGATCTCTTCCTCTTCCAAAACAGAAGAAATGGGAAGACTCAATACCTCATGATGCATTTTCTCTGTAATCGGGAACGAAAGGTGGTTGTACTCTTTGTATGCTTCCTGTTTGTGAGGTGGGATAGGATAGTGGATAATAGTATTGATGCCTTTTCCTGTTAAATAGGTTTGAAGCTCATCTCTTTTTTCTGTTCTGATCACAAAAACATGCCAGACATGCTCATTTTCGTCGGCCGGGTTTTCAGGAAGGATGATCTTGGGGTTGTTGATCTCAGAGATGAATCTTTTAGCGATTTCTCTTCGGGTATCATTTTCGTGGTCTATGTATTTCAGCTTCACGTCCAAAACAGCAGCCTGAATTTCGTCCAGCCTGGAATTTAATCCCTTATAAATGTTAACATATTTCTGGTTTGAACCGTAGTTGGCTATGGCGCGTATGGCATCAAATACTTCTTTATTATTCGTGGTTACAGCTCCTGCATCACCTAAAGCTCCAAGATTTTTTCCGGGATAAAAACTGAAGCCGGCAGCATCACCCAGGTTTCCTGATTTAATACCTTTCCATTCTGCACCGATCGCCTGTGCATTATCTTCCACAATCTTTAGATTATGCTTTGATGCTATGTTTTTGAGCTCTTCGGAAAAAACAATTCTTCCCTGAAGGTGAACAATCAGGATGGCTTTTGTTTTTGGTGTTATTTTTTCTTCGATTTTTGAAATATCAATATTATACGTATTGGCATCTGGTTCTATAAATACGGGAATAAGTCCGTTATCTGATAAAGCCAGAACTGAAGCGATATAAGTGTTGGCCGGAACAAGAACTTCATCACCTGCCTCCATAATGCCCAATTCAATATAGGCGCGGAAGATAAGACGCAGTGCATCCAATCCGTTGGCTACTCCTAAAGCATATTCTGAGCCTATATATGAAGCAAGATTGGCCTCGAAATTTTTAAGTTCGCTTCCCAGCAAATACCAGCCGCTGCGAAAAACACTTAAAAGTTTACTCTCAATTTCCTCCTGATATTTAAGGTTTATTTTTTTTAAATCTAAAAAGTTAATCATTTTCGTAACCGTTTTTTAATTTCAATTTCAACCCTCATTTTCCCAAGACACATTTCTTGAGAAATTATAAGGCCTAGGGTAATGAAACTGACCTGAATTTCTTGGTTTAAGTTTTGGTATGTATCCTTTGGTTTGTATAAAATGCTTCCCAAAATAGAACCTGCATACATAATGCTGTGGCTTCTAGTATAGCGGTACTGTCTCCTATTCTGACATTCCTACTTATTAGAATTTTCACTATTATTGGATTTCATGATATTATCTGTTATATTTTTTTACTTTTGTCTGTTGTCCTTTTAAATTCTTCATAATCTCTGAAATAATCTTCCTCATTGTATTCTTCTGAAGCCAGACACAACAATACTGCATTATGGGAAAACTGAATGTCTCGCCATACCAGATTGGGAATGTATAGACCTTTTGTAGGATGATCTAAAGTAAAAGTTTCCTTATGGCCATCTTTGTCCTCTGTATTAAAGATAATGGTTCCTGAAACAGCAAATATAAACTGCTGCAGTGCTTTATGAGCATGTCCTCCTCTCGTTACATCATGAGGCGTATAATACGTCCAGTAGACACGTTTTATCTCAAAAGGAACATTTTTCTGCGTCTCCGCTATGGTAATATAGCCTAGATCTGATGATCCTATTTTATTGAATATAATGATTTGCGGTTTATTGTATTCCATTAATGTTTATAAATAATTCTTTAAGCCCTCAAAGTTAATTATAAAATTACTATCGGAGTACAGCCTGTTATTATTATATACCTCCGTATAAAAATTGCATGAAATAGGGGTTTCGAATTAGAGAGAATATGATACATACTATATTAAACAACTATCGGCTATAAGGCCAATAGTTGTTAAAATCCAAAATATGATAATTTTATTTTCGGACGAGCTGCTTCAGGTATTCACCATAGCCGCTTTTACCGTATTTTTCAGCAGTCTCCAGCAGCTTTTCTTCGTTGATGAATTTATTACGGAACGCAATTTCTTCAATACAGCCTATTTTGAAGCCCTGTCTTTTTTCAATAACACTTACAAATTCAGAAGCGTCATTCAGGGAGTCAAAAGTTCCGGTGTCAAGCCATGCAGTACCCCTGTCCAAAACGCCTACTTCAAGTTTTCCTTTACTTAAATAAACATTGTTGACATCAGTAATTTCAAGTTCTCCTCTTGAAGAAGGCTGAATGTTTTTTGCGATCTCCACCACCTCGTTATCATAAAAATATAACCCGGGAACTGCATAATTTGATTTTGGGTTTGAAGGCTTTTCCTCAATGGAAACGGCTTTAAAATTATCATCAAATTCCACAACACCATATCTTTCGGGATCTGAAACGTGGTAGGCAAAAACCACTCCACCATCCGGATTGGTTTTGTTCTTCAGCAAAGTACCCATTTCAGAGCCATAGAAAATATTGTCTCCTAAAACCAATGCAACAGGATCACTGCCTATGAATGTATCACCTAAAATAAAGGCTTGTGCCAGTCCGTCCGGGCTTGGCTGTACAACATACTCTATATTACAACCGATCTGAGACCCATCGCCTAAAAGTTTGATAAATCCTGCCTGGTCATGAGGAGTTGTAATAATCAAAATATCCTTAATCCCAGCCAATAGCAAAGTTGAGAGAGGGTAATAGATCATGGGTTTATCATAAACAGGCATCAGTTGCTTGCTTACGGCTATGGTAAGAGGGTAAAGTCTTGTTCCGGATCCTCCGGCTAGTATAATGCCTTTCATCTTTTGTTAATTATACTGATTTTCGTAGTATTTCTGATAGTCACCACTTGTTACATTTTCCAGCCACTCTTTATTTTCCAGATACCAGTCGATAGTTTTTGAAAGGCCTTCCTCAAAAGTCACGGATGGTTTCCATCCTAAATCTTTATTAAGTTTAGTAGCATCAATAGCATAACGCTTATCATGCCCCGGTCTGTCTTTTACAAAAGTGATTAATTTTTCAGAATGGCCCTCTGGTTTTCCTAATTTGAAATCCATTTGCTTGATCAGTTCTTTCACCAGGTCTATATTCTGCCATTCATTGAACCCTCCAATATTGTAAGTCTCGCCGGTTTTGGCTTCATTAAAGATTTGATGAATACCTTTTGCGTGATCAATCACAAATAACCAGTCTCTTGTATATTTCCCGTCACCGTAAATTGGTAATGGTCTTTCATTAATAATATTTGAAATACACAGAGGAATTAGTTTTTCAGGGAAATGATTCGGTCCGTAATTGTTTGAACAGTTTGATATGATGAACGGCATTCCGTAAGTGTTTCCATACGCTCTTACCAAGTGATCAGAAGCTGCTTTTGAAGCTGAATATGGAGATTGCGGGTCATAAGCGGTAGTTTCCAAAAAGAAACCTGTTTCGCCAAGACTTCCGTATACTTCATCCGTAGAAACATGATAAAATAAATTGTTTCTTTTTCCATCAGGAAATCTTCCATGCGTGTGGTCCGGATTTAAGGTCCAGAATTCCTTACATAGATTAAGAAGGTTGGCTGTGCCGTTCACATTGGTATTAATAAATGCCATCGGATCTGTAATACTTCTGTCTACATGACTTTCTGCCGCCAAATGCACTACTGCATCCGGGTTATATTTTTCGAATACTTTTCTTAATTCTTCAGGTTTTGTAATGTCTGCCTTTTCGAAAACGTAATTAGGCTCATTTTCAATATCCTTCAGGTTTTCTAAATTTCCAGCGTAAGTAAGGGCGTCCAGATTAATAATTGTTGTGTCCGGATTATTTTTTACAAACTCCCTTACAACGTGAGAACCTATAAATCCGGCTCCTCCGGTAATGATTATATTTTTCATTTATTTATTTTCTATGGTCTTTCTTCCGATACTCTTGTAATGAAACCCATTCTGTTCGGGAATTTCCAGCGGATACATATTTCTTCCGTCAAAAATGACTTTATTTTTCATTTTCTTAGCCATCAGCTCAAAGTTAGGATTTTTAAACTCAGGCCATTCTGTAGCAATAAATAAAGCATCTGCACCTTCAAGGGCATCATACATTCCTTTTGCATAGTATATTTTGTCACCAAGAAGTTTCTGTACATTATTTTCTGCTACTGCATCATACGCGGCAATTTCTGCGCCTTTTTCCAATAAAAGAGCAATATTGTCCAAAGAAGACGCCTCACGGATGTCGTCTGTGTTGGCTTTAAATGCTAAACCCCACATTGCAATTTTCTTTCCCCTGATATTTCCTCCGAAGTATTTTTCAATTTCTGAAACCAGGATAACCTTTTGTGCAGTATTTACTTTTTCAGTGGCCTCAAGGATTTGGAAGTTGAAATCTTCCTGTATTCCGGACTTTATAAGAGCTTTCACATCTTTAGGGAAACAGCTTCCGCCGTATCCGATACCTGGAAATAAAAACCGGTGCCCGATTCTGTCATCACTTCCCATCCCAAGTCTTACTTTATCCACATCTGCACCTACTTTCTCACAGTAATTGGCAATTTCATTCATGAAAGTGATTTTTACGGCAAGGAATGAATTGGCTGCATATTTTGTAAGCTCCGATGATTTCTCATCCATAAAGATGATCGGAATTCCTGTATTCGTGAATGGCTGGTAAATCTTAGCCATAATAGATTTTGCCTTTTCAGAACTTGCTCCTACCACTACTCTCGAAGGGTTCATGGAATCTTCTACGGCAAAGCCTTCCCTTAAGAATTCCGGGTTGGAAACCACATCAAAAGGGATGTCTGTTCTGGAAGCAATTACTTCTCTTACTTTGTCTGCCGTTCCTACGGGAACAGTACTTTTGTTCACGATGACTTTATATGCCGTCATCATTTCTCCGATATTATTGGCAACCTGGATAACATATGAAAGATCTGCAGAGCCGTCTTCTCCTGGCGGTGTCGGTAGCGCCAGGTATATGACTTCACTTTTGTCTAAAGCTTCTTTAAGATTGGTGGTGAAAAATAATCTTTCAGATTGAATGTTTCTCAGAAACATCTCTTCAAGGTTCGGCTCATAGATGGGAACAATGCCGTTTTTCATACCTTCTACTTTCTTTTCATCAATATCAACACAGTATACTGAATTGCCAAGTTCTGCCAGGGTAGTACCTGTAACCAGCCCTACATAACCTGTTCCTACAATTGTTATATTCAAAATGTATGTTTTTAATTTCAGACAAAAATAATAAAAATACTTTCACCTGCCTGTTTAATTTACCTTAATCAAAAATTTTAAGGTATTTACTTGATAATTAAGTAGATTTTGCTTTTTTAGAAAAAATGCGTATATTTGCAGTGGATTTACGGGAAAAAATGGGAAGGCTTCGGAAGAAAGCCTTTTTTCGTACTGGTAAATCAAGATAATTAATGTATGGAGTTTAGAAAAAGAATTGAAGAATTATTGAATGAATTCCTTGAGACCAGAAAGGATTTATTTCTTGTTGATCTGAAATTTTCTGCAGGAGATGATATTACTGTGATCTTGGATGGTGATAATGGGGTGACGCTTCAGGACTGTCTTGATGCAAGCCGTGCTATAGAGTTTAATATGGACCGTGAAGAGCATGATTTTAGCCTTCAGGTGATGTCTGCAGGACTAAGTGAGCCGCTTTCCGCTCCGAGACAGTTCCGGAAAAATTTCGGAAGAGAAATAGAAGTATTGCTGAATGATTCTTCCAAAATTGAAGGTGAGCTGGCAAAAGTGGATGATGAAAAGATTACACTTATTTTACGCTACCGGAAACCGAAAGATGTCGGAAAAGGGAAAGTGGATGTGGAGGAGGAAAAAGAAATTCCTTACTCTGAGATAAAAAAAGCGTTAGTAATAATTAAATTTTAAAAGAAAAAAAAATAGATGGATAATATAGCGTTGATTGAATCCTTTGGTGATTTTAAAGACGAAAAAGGGATCAGTAAGATTGATCTTATGGCAATTATTGAAGATTCACTGAAGACCCTTTTGAGAAAGAGATTTGATTCAGATGATCATTTTGATGTAATTGTGAACCCTGATAAAGGAGATTTTCAGATATTTTTAAATAAAACGATTGTAGAGGACGAAATGTCTGAAGATGACGATCTGGAAATCGAACTTTCTGAAGCTAAGAAGATTGATCCTACTTTTGAAGTTGGCGAAGATTTTACAATGGAAATTCCTGTTGCCCAGCTGGGTAGAAGAAATATTCTTACCTTAAAGCAGATCCTGGCTACAAAACTTCAGGAACATAATAATGCAATGCTTTATGAGCAGTTCAGAGATAAAATTGGGGAGATTGTTATTGGAGAGATCCACCACATCCGTCACAAACATGTGATCTTATTGGATGATGAGGAGAATGAATTTATTCTGCCAAAAGAAAACCAGATCCCGTCCGACTTTTTTAAAAAAGGCGAAAATATCAGAGCTATTGTTGAAACAGTAGATTTTAAAGGGTCAAAACCCCAGATTATTATTTCCAGAACTGCACCTAAATTTCTAGAGAAATTACTAGAGCTGGAAATTCCTGAAATCCAGGATGGAACGATCATGCTTAAGAAAGTAGTAAGGATTCCTGGTGAGAAGGCGAAGATTGCAGTAGATGCTTATGATGACAGAATAGATCCTGTAGGAGCTTGTGTGGGAGTGAAAGGATCCAGAATTCATGGGGTTGTAAGAGAGTTGAGAAATGAAAACATCGATGTGATTCAGTGGTCTAAAAACCCTGAAATTATGGTGAAAAGAGCTTTAGGGAATGTTACTATCAACAAGATTGACATCAACGAGGATGCAAACTATGCGTTAGTTTATACTCCGGTTGAAGAGATTTCCAAAGTAATCGGAAAACAAGGACAGAATATCAGACTGGCTTCTTGGTTATCCGGATATGAAATAGATGTTTATAGAGAATCCAGCGAGGATGACGATGTTGATTTGAGAGAATTTAATGACGATATTGAGCAGTGGATTTTGGATGAATTTAAGAAAGTAGGTCTTACTACTGCGAAATCAGTACTGGATAAGGATACCGAAAGTCTTTTAAATATGGTAGATCTTGAAGAAGAAACCATCGAAGATGTAAAACGTATTCTAAGAGAAGAATTTGAAGATTAAGATTTTAATGAATTTTAATAAACAGTAAAAAAGAAATACTTTAATTTTAAGAATTAAAAAAATAGTAAATAATATAGATGCCAAAAATAAGATTAAATAAAGCGGTTAAGGAATTCAATATTTCGATGTCCAGATTAGTAGAGTTTTTACAGTCAAAGGATTTCGAGGTTGAAAACAATCCTAACGCTCAATTAGAAGAAGCGGCATATTCTGCATTGGAGGCTGAGTTTGCCAAAGACGGCGAACAGAGAAAGGCTTCCCATGAGGTGGTGATCACTAAAGTTCCGGAAGAAAAACTGGAAATTGAAGAAAAGAAAACCCCTGAAGTAATAAGAGCTAAAGCAAACAAACCGGAAACTAAAATTTTAGGTAAAATAGATCTGGAATCTAAAGCTCCTGAAGTTGAAGAAGTGCCTGCAGCATCAGCACCTGTAACAACGCCGGTTGAAGAAAAGAAAGAAGAAGTTGTGGCTGAACCGGAAATTAAAGCAGCTCCTGAAAAACAGGAATTCAAAGTTCTGGATAAAATTGATCTGTCCCAAATAGAATCCAGAAATAGACCTGTAAAAAAAGATAAACCCAAAATGGAGGAGAAAAAAGAAGAGGAAAAACCGGCAGAACCTGTGAAAGAAACTCCAAAACAGCCTGAGCCTGTTGCTGAAAAGAAGGCAGAACCTCAAAAACCAGCTGAGCCTGAATCTCAGGAACCTCAGAAAATAGAAACTGTTTATCAGAAACTTGACGGTCCTAAGATTGTTGGTGAAAAGATCGACTTGACGCAGTTTGCACCAAAACCTGGTTCAGGCGCTAAAAAGAAAAGAAAGAGAATTGAAAAGCCCGGAGGACCAAATCAACAGGGACAAGGGAATAACCAAAACTCAGGAAATAATACCAATAACCAAGGTAACCAAGGAGGTCAGGGTAACCGTCCTCAAGGCCAGGGAGGTCCCGGAGGAAACCGCCCACCAGGACAAGGTGGACCAGGAGGTAACCGTCCACCAGGACAAGGAGGTCAGGGAGGAAACCGTTTCGGAAATAACCAAGGAAGCCGCCCACCAGGTCAGGGAGGCGGATTCAAAAAAGGTCCGGGCGGAAACAACAACAGACCGGGGCAGAGAACTATGCCTGTTGAGCTTACCGACGAGCAGGTTAAAAACCAAATCAAGGAAACTCTTGAAAAACTAACCAATAAAGGAGGTAAATCTAAATCTGCTAAACACAGAAAAGATAAAAGAACCTACCGTAGAGAGCAGGATGAACGTCAGCAAGAAATTGATGCTCAAGACAGATCATTAAAAGTTACGGAATTCATCACAGTAGGTGAACTGGCGAGTTTAATGAATGTTTCTCCAACAGAAGTTATTTCTGCTTGTTTCTCTTTAGGTGTAATGGTAACAATGAACCAAAGACTTGAAGCTGACACTTTATTGTTAGTTGCAGATGAATTTGGATATAAAATAGAATTCTCAGATGCTGACCTTGAAGAGATAGAATCTGAAGAGGATATGGATACTGAGGAGGATCTTTCCCCAAGAGCACCAATCGTAACGGTAATGGGGCACGTTGACCACGGTAAAACGTCTTTACTTGACTACATCAGAAAAACCAATGTTATCGCTGGTGAGTCAGGAGGTATTACCCAGCACATTGGAGCATACAACGTAAAATTAGAAAACGGACAAAGAATTACATTCTTAGATACACCGGGTCACGAGGCATTTACCGCGATGAGAGCCAGAGGTGCTCAGATTACCGATATTGCAATTATTGTAATTGCTGCCGATGATGATGTGATGCCTCAAACGAGAGAAGCAATTTCTCACGCACAGGCTGCAGGAGTACCAATGATCATTGCTTTAAACAAAGTGGACAGACCAAATGCTAACCCTGACAATATCCGTCAGCAGCTTTCCGGGATGAATATCCTTGTAGAGGAATGGGGTGGAAATGTTCAGGCGCAGGAGATTTCTGCGAAGTTCGGTAACAATATGGATGTTCTTTTGGAAAAAGTATTGCTTCAGGCAGAAATGCTTGATCTGAAGGCTAATCCTGATAGAGCAGCTCAGGGAGTTGTTATTGAAGCTTCATTAGATAAAGGAAGAGGATATGTTGCTACAATGTTAGTGCAGACCGGAACCTTAAAAGTTGGAGATTATGTAGTGGCAGGTAAAAACCACGGTAAGGTAAAAGCTATGCTTGATGAAAGAGGCAGAAACCTTAAAGAAGCCGGCCCTTCAATCCCTGTTACGATCTTAGGCCTTGATGGGGCACCAACAGCTGGTGATAAGTTTAAGGTATATTCAGATGAAAGCGAAGCTAAAACAATCGCCAATAAGAGAGAGCAGTTGCAAAGAGAACTTTCAATAAGAACTAAGAAGCATACTACACTTGAAGAACTTGGAAGAAGAATTGCATTAGGTGAGTTCAAAGAATTGAATATTATCCTTAAAGGTGACGTTGATGGTTCTGTAGAAGCATTATCTGATCAATTGCAGAGATTATCTACAGCAGAGATCAATGTAAATATTCTTCATAAAGGTGTTGGACAGATTACTGAATCTGATGTTAACTTAGCAACCGCTTCTGACGCAATTATTATCGGATTTAATGTTAGAGCCGGTGCTAATGCTAAAGAATTGGCTGATAAGGAGGAAATAGAGATCAGAACATATTCAGTAATTTATGCTGCCATTGATGAGGTTAAAGAAGCGATGGAAGGTATGCTTTCTCCTGAAATCAAAGAACAGGTAATCGGTAATGTTGAAATCAGAGAAGTATTCAAAATTTCTAAAGTAGGTACCATTGCAGGATGTATGGTTCTTTCAGGTAAAGTAACCAGACAGTCTAAAGTAAGAGTACTTAGAGATGGTATCGTTAAATTTGACGGAGAGCTGGAAAGCTTGAAGCGTTTCAAAGATGATGTAAGAGAAGTAACCAAAGGTTACGAGTGTGGATTGAACCTGAAAGGTTATAACGATATTGAAGTTGGAGATATTCTTGAAGTTTACGAAGAAGTAGCTGTTAAGAAGAAACTGAAATAAATAGTTTTTAAATTATAAATGTAAAACCACTTTGAAAAAAGTGGTTTTTTTTTGTTTTCCCAAATTAAAAATATAGCCTTAAAATATACTCAACTATGACAAATTGGTGCCACAAGCTGTTAATAAAATAGGTATAAGTGGGCTTACTGACAATGAATATGAAGGATCGCCATTTTTAGATAAAGAATTTTCGCCTTGCACTATTAAGGGTGAAAAGGTACATTTCTTTTGAGATACAATATTTATAATGATGAAATTATTCTGAAAAAAGATGAAGAATATTTCAAAGTACCCAAGGAAGGAGTCGAATATTTTAATAGAAATAATATCAATAAGATTAATTAATGATAGTTATTATCTTCAATCTTCCTCAGAAAAATAATTTTACCAATCGTAAGAAAGAAACGGTAAAGTTTTCTAAAGGTAAAATTACAGAAAATACATATTATTAAAGTGTATCAACTAAATTTTCTAATTTAAAACCTGATTATTTTCTATAATTCAGAAATTAAAGTACTGATGCATTTTTAAACTTAAAAGATCTTAAAGAATCATTTCTTGATAAAAATTCTGATCTTGATTTCTTTTTATAAAATAAATAAAGGAAAACAGAAGATTGCAATGCATTGCTTGAAATACTCACAAAGGAAATTGATTCACAAAGACAAAAGTTGATATGCTATTTATCTTTTCTTGCTAACTGCTATATTGCAGTTGGTTAACAGTTAATTTCTTTGTGAAAATGGTTTATTTTTAGGATACTTTTTTAAAAATGTAATTTATATTAATTCTAAATAATATTTTTTATATTGGTAATAATTTGTTAAAAAAAATAACATGAGTAAAAAAAAAATATTTTATATAAATAATGCTGAATATTATTGTTTAATCCATATTATTTCAAAGATTATGAGTAGAACTAATTAACTAACAGTCGTTAATAACACTGTAAGTGTACTTGCGAGTGTTAATATTTATTAACATATTTGCGAATTAAATATATTAAAATTTGTTAATATGAATGTTAAACTACGTGTATTAAGTGCTGGAGCTCTGTTTTTCTTAGGACAGGTGGCTTTTGCACAAACAACGAAAAAGGACACAGCTACTACGCAGATTGACGAAGTAGTAATGGTTGGATTCGGACAGAAGAAAACAATACAAGAAATGACTGGGTCAGTCAGTACTATGACCGCAAAAGCGATTGCAGATGTTCCGGTAGCTTCTGTAGATAAAATGCTACAGGGTAGAGTTGCAGGGGTACAGACGGGAAGTGCTTCTGGTCAGCCTGGAGGTATGACCAATGTTCGTGTTCGTGGTATTTCATCAATTAATGGTGTTTCTTCACCTATTTACATTGTTGATGGTGTTAGAATTTCCTCTGGTGACTTGTCAAGACAAACCACTACAGCAAATGCTTTGGCAGGATTGAATCCAGATGATATCGAAAATGTTACTGTGTTAAAGGATGCTGTTTCTACAGCAGTATATGGTGCTGATGCTGGAGCTGGAGTTATTGTAATTACAACAAAATCGGGTAAAAAAGGAAAGGCTAGATTTAATTTTGGCTTCAATAGTGGTTTTAATGATAGAGCAGTAAAACCTCATGCTTCTTTCTCTACTTCTGACTGGCAAACATATTTGCTTCAGGCGTATTCAAACCGAGATAATGTAAATTATACTGCAGAACAAATTGCAAATGGAGCTGTGGGAGCTAATGCTGCGGATGTTTTTCAATCTACAAATAATACTGATTGGCAGAAAGCAACTCAGAAGTTAGGCTATCAGCAAAATATAGACTTTAATGTTTCTGGAGGAAATGAAAAGTTTACATATTATTCATCAATAAATTATTATAACCAGGAAAGTGTTGTTAAAGGATCTTATTTTGATAGACTAGCATTCACTACTAAAATAGGATATCAGGCTACTGATAAACTGAAAATAAGTACAGATTTCCAATTTTCATATGGGAAGATCAGTACACTCAGTGATGCGGGTGCATTTTCAAACCCTATCCTTACTCAATACTTTAATAGACCAACAGATGCTGTGACAAATCCGGACGGAAGCTGGAATTATGGGAATGGAGGTAGATTAAGTAATAATAATTTCAATTCGGCAGCTCTTCAAGAGATGAACTATGTACGTGGAGGAAACTTCAGAGCTTTTGCGAACTTAAATGCTGAATATAAAATATTAAAAAATCTTACATATAGATTTGTTTTCTCTCCAGAATATATTAACTTAGAAGAGGATACCTATTGGAACCCAATACATGGAGATGGACAAGCTTATGGAGGATACCAACAAACAAGTGTAAATAGATATTTTAACTTTAATATACAAAATATCTTAGATTTTACTTATAGACTTGATCGTCATAATTTTGGAGCATCATTAATTCAGGAAGCATATAAAAGAGATAATAAATATCTGACAGCTACGGGGATTACAGTTGGTACTCCAACTCTTGAAACTCTTACGAATTTTGTTGTGCCATTTGGTTATGCTGGTGACAGAGATGTAACATCTCGTTATGGTTATGCAGCTACTGGTCACTATGATTATGATAAGTTAATTTTATTAGATGCGTCTTACAGACGTGATATTCTTTCCCAGTTTACTCCAGGTAAAAAGGCTGGTAATTTCTGGTCTGTAGGGGTTGGATTAGACTTAGCTCGTTTTGAAACGATTAAAAATATTGATGCTATCTCTATGCTGAAATTTAGAGCATCTTACGGTAAACTAGGGAATCAGGTAACTGCTAATCCATATGCTACTTATTCTTATACAACTAACTATAATGATTTTGCAGCAGCAACTATGAATAGAGTTTTTAACCCTAATTTGTCTTGGGAAACTGTAAACCCTTTCAATGTTGGAATTGATATGGGATTCTTCAAGAATAGATTGACGGTTTCTGCAGAATACTATAATAAGAAGACCAAAGATCTTATATATAATATTCCATTATCTGCAGCACAAGGTGTTAATAATCCTGCTGACCCTAGAAATGCTTATTATGTTGATAATATTGGAACACTAGTAAATAAAGGTTTCGAATTCTCTGTAAATGGAGATATCTTTAAAGGAGATAGAGATCAATTTAACTGGTCAATTGGGGCTAACTTATCTACTCTAGATAATGAAGTTACTGAATTGTATGGTTCGGATGTTAATACATCCACAACAACAGTTAGAGTAGGTGAAGGAGTGAGAACATTCTATTTGAGAAAATGGGCTGGAGTAGATCCTAGCAATGGAGATCCACTTTGGTATATTAATGGTGTAGACGGAGAAACAACTAATAACTATAACTTAGCTAAACAAGCTGTACAAGGATCTTTCCTAAGTAATGTTTTTGGAGGTGCTAATACCAGTCTTTCTTATAAAGGATTTTCACTTGATCTACAATTCACTTATGGATTCGGAGGTAAGATTTATGATAACTGGTCTAATTACTTATATTCAGACGGGCAGTATTCAGTTAACTATCCAGGATATGGTGATGTGATGGGAGATTATTGGACGCCAACTAATACTGGTGCTTCTAATCCAAAACCAATTATTGGAGGGAATAAGTTATCAAATAGTGCTTCAACGAGATTCTTATATGATTCAGATTATATTCGTCTAAGTAATGCTAGATTAGGTTATACATTTAGCAGTGATTTCCTTAATGGATCTGGATTTGGTTCATTGCAAGTATATGTAATGGCTAATAATGCATATACATACAGATTCGATAAGAATCTTAAATTTGATCCTGAAACAAATATATCAGGTTATACAGATCTAAGTTTGCCAGTATTGAAGTCATTCTTATTTGGTGTTAATTTAAGTTTTTAAAAAAAAGAAAAAATGAAAAATAAAATATTAAAAGTAGCATTATTATCTATTGGACTTTTGACTTTAAATGTCTCTTGTAGTGATGATTTTGTTGATAGAGAATTCTATCAGGAAGTAGAGCAGGCTCCTTTAAAATCTGTTCAGGAAGTAGAGTCTTTTGTAAGAGGTGGGTATGCTGCTATGAGAAGCCAGTACTACTATGGATGTGATTTCTTAGCTTATGGTGAAGTGCGATCTGATGAAATGCTTAGTAATGGAGCTAGTGGTTACTATGTAAACGTGATGAACTATACACAGACATCCGCTGATGCTTATGCAAAAGATACTTGGAATCATATTTATAAAACGGTTGGTTTAGCTAATGTTGTAATTAATACAGATTTTAGCTCATTTAACCAAGATGATAAAGATTACGCAGGTTTCTTACAAGGACAGGCTTATGCAATTAGAGCTCTAGGCTTCTTTGATTTACTTCGTCTATATGGGCAGAAATATACTGGATCATCAACGAATTTAGGTATCGTTTTGCCACTTAAATATGATCCTTTAGCTAAACAGCCAAGGAGTACTATTGCAGAAACTGAAGCACAAATTGCTGCTGATTTTGCTAAAGCAGAACAGTTAATGGAGGATCATGCTGGTTGGGATTTAGGATCTTCTAATAGAACTGAGCTATCGCTTTCAGCTGTTAAAGGCTTAATGGCTAGATTCTATCTTTATAAAGGTGATTATGCTAAGGTGAGACAATTGGTAAATGATATTGTTGATTCTAACGAGTATGAAGTAGTTGGCGCTGCCAATCTTCAGTCTTCTTTTACTTTTGCAATGAATGGTTCAGCTTCTAATTCAATATTTGAATTAGCTGTAGGGAACGCATCAGCTCTTGGTACGGCTTCTTATAGACACAAATTAAGCAATGGTGGATATCGTAATCTTGTTGTAAGACCAGCTACTGTAGCATTATACTCTGTTGCAGATGTTAGAAGATCTCTTATTACTACAGGAGCTACAAATTATTTATCTAATTCTAATGGAGTAAAAGGTAAATATTTAAATGCTTCAGGGGCAGACAATATCAAAATGCTTCGTTATGAAGAAGTTTTATTAGATGGTGTTGAAGCTGAGCTTAATGGTGGTAGTGCTACTAAGGCATTGGAGTATTTCAATGAGATACAACTTAGTAGGAATCTACCTGCAGCGGCAAGTGTTGATATGGTAGAACTGAAAAAAGAAAGAACAAGAGAGCTTCTTGGTGAAGGTTTAAGACAATGGGATCTTAGAAGATGGGGTGATGCTGTTCCTAGACCAGCAAACGCTAGTACAAGTCCATTATTGAATGCTTTCCCAATTCCTTTATCAGAAACTAATGTTGGAGCAGTACAATCTAATCCAGGTTATGATAATTAGAATTTATCAATAATTTTATTCTTAACAAAAAAACCGCCATTGGCGGTTTTTTTGTTAAAATACAAAAGAAGAATTTATTATCTTTACATAAATCTTTAAAGTGATATGACAAAGATACTTTTAACTTTAGCTGTGTTTTCTATTTTCTCAACTGCTTTTGCGCAGGCAGGAAATGATAACGTTTTTATGTCTGGTGATAAAATTTTTACTCTTGGTAAAAGGAGCAAAAGTGGTGAATATAAAATAGATGGTGATCCATATACAAATGGTAAGAAATTTGAAAAAGTCTCAATTGAGGGATATTCAAACAATATTCAGGATCTTAGATACAATGCTTATGAGGATGAAATGGAGTTTGCAAAAGATAATGAAAATTACTTTGTGAATAAGGTAGAAGGATTGGTTATTCATTTTCCTACATTAAATAAAACCTACATCGTAAAAGATTACACCTATTTAGGCAATAAAAAATTTGGGTATCTTGTACTATTAAACAAAAAAGATGCTAAATATGGATTGTTTAAGAGAGAGAAGGTTGAGCTTATTGCTGGTGAAAAAAGCCCTAATGCTTATGGCAAGGATGCTAACGACTATTTTGCAAAAGAAAAAGATCTATATTTAATTTCAATTGGAAGCCAATTTTATAAAGCGCCAAAAAGTACTGATGAACTTGCAGAACAGTTATCCCTAGACAAAAAAGAGTTATCTAATTTTGTTAAAACCAATAAAATTAATTTTAATAAGGAAAAAGATCTTGTAAAATTAGTTGACTTTATTAATAAATAATAATTATAAAAAAAACATGTATTTTTGCTGTACAATAGCAGAAAATGAAGTACATCCTCTTTATAATAACCTTCTTCGGTTTTGTAGCCCAAGCCCAGGTAGTCAATAAGACAGATATCAAAAGGCCGCAAAAAGAAGAAGATACCCTTGTCATAGATACCGGGAAAAAAGATTCCCTGAAAATTTTTAAACCTACTATTAATGATTATCTGTATCAGACCCAGTTTTCTGAAAAGAAGATTTTTGATACTGTGCTGACTTTTGACAAGACCCATATTTTTTCGCAGTACAATAATACGGACAACTTTGGGAGGGCTCAGGTTGCTAATATAGGCGCAGGATTCAATCCTTTGATTTATGAAGTGAATCCGGAGCAGAACCTGTCTTTACTTCCTTCCAACAAAGCATACATGATCATCGGTGCTGATGATGTAAAATATTACGATGTAAAAACACCTACGGCCGCCTTCATCTATCATACTGCAATGAAGAATGGAGCTGCATTAAAATCTACTTATACCCAGAATATTGGGAAGAGATTTAATTTTGCCCTTGAATATATGGGGCTTCGCTCCCAGGGATTTTATAGAAATTCATTAGCTTCCAATAACAATACTTTATTTTCGGGACATTACGTTTCCAAGAGTGGGAATTATGAATTGTTTGCCCATTATCTTCACCAGAATGTAAACAACCAGGAAAGCGGTGGAATTACAGAAGATGATCTTTTTCAGAGTGGTGACAGCAACTATAAAAACAGACAGAATGCCCAGGTTAATCTGGCTTCGTCAAGTTCTCAGTATTCATACAGAAGATATTTTCTGAGCCATCAGTTTACACCTTTCAATTCAGAAAAAATTCCATTCAGCATAAGACATACTTTGTCTCATCAGGGTAATAAATATTTTTACAATCAGGGAGCAGTGGAACCCTACTGGTATGATAACGTTTCAGAATTGACTAATGGTTTTCCACTTACTACAAAAAAATATTCGGATAACTTCAGCAATACTGTGAGTCTTGTTTTTGATAATGAAAAATTTAAGCTTGATGGTGGAGTACGGTATCAGATGCTGAAATTTGGAGTGAGAGATATTGCTACAGTAAATGGTATAGCTCTTCCCGGTGAATTTAAAGAAAATAGAATTGGAGCGGTTGGAAATCTTCAGGTAAAACTTTGGGATAAGTTCCAACTGAAATCTTTTTTAGAATTTTCCAACGGAAGCCAATTTGGGAGCTATCTTAGAACAGCCAATAACATAAAATTTGAGCCTGTAAAAGATTATTTTGTGAATGCAAAAGTAAACTTCCAGAGCGCTTACCCATCATTTAACTACCTTTTAAATACTTCCGTTTACAACAAATACAATTATTATCTTGCAGACGCCAAAAACCAGACGGTAACAGAGATAGGAGGAAGTGTTAATCTAAAATGGTTCAAAACAGAAATTTTCGCCAACTATTTCAGAATAGATAATTACACTTATTTCAATGCTGATGGAGCACCGGCGCAGAGCAGCAATTCATTGAACATTTCCCAGATCGGGGGAGATGCCACATTCAGTTATGGAAAATTCCATCTTAATACAAGACTGCATTTCCAGAATGCACTGACGAATAAAGAGCTGCTTCCGATGCCAAGCTTTATAGGAAGAGCCAACTTCTTTTTCCAAAGTCAGGCATTTAAAAAAGCAGCAGAAATTCAGGCAGGTTTGAAAGTGTATTATTTCTCAAAATTTGCCTCAAGAGATTACTTCCCGATTTTAAACGAATATATTTTGCCTAATGCAGATTCGTTCTCTATTGGAGGACAGCCAATGGTAGACCTTTATATTAATATGAAGGTTAAAAAAATGTTCTTTTACGTAGAAGGCCAGCAGATAGGAACCGTAATTTCCAACAATAAAGCATACGCATTTCCACACTATCCGGTTTATGATTTCAGATTAAACATTGGTATTGTGTGGTATTTGTTCAACTAAAAACAAAACAGCGTTGAAAACAATAAATAAGATATCATTTAATGATATAGAAAGCATACCTCAGTTGATAAAAGATTTCCTGAATCAGAAAATTGAAGGTTTTGAAAAAAATACCTTTTCTTTAGATCACTTTAAAGATCAGCTTCATCTCAAACAGAATTCTTTTACACAGGACCAAAGGCAAATCTTAACCCATGTATTAGAAAAACAACTTTCAGAGCTTACCCTTTCATCGAAACAGAAAGAAAATCTGGAAAACCTGAAGACACCCAATACATTTACTGTAACTACCGGGCATCAGCTAAATCTGTTTTCCGGACCTGTTTTCTTCGTCTATAAAATTTTACAGACTATTAAAACATGTGCCTATCTGAAAGAAAAATTTCCGGATTTTAATTTTGTTCCCATATACTGGATGGCATCGGAAGATCATGATTTTGCAGAGATCAACCATTTCAAAACAGAAAACAATTATTATGAAATCAACGAGAAATCTGGCGGACCGGTAGGCAGGATTACGATCAGCGATACATTCTTTATTTCTGAGTTTGAAAAAGAATTTAAAGATTCCGTATTCGGAACAGAGCTGATTTTGATGATGAAAGAAGCGTATAAACCCGGAAATACATTGACGGAAGCCATTAAAATTTTAGTAAACAGGCTTTTTTCTGAATTTGGCCTGCTGATTATTGATGGTGATTCCAGAGAACTCAAAAACCAGATCAAAGATATTTTTAAAGATGAGCTTCTGAATTTCAGTTTACAGAAAAACTCAAAAGAAAAAGTGGATTTTCTGACAGGAAAATATGGAAAAGTACAGGTCAATCCGCGTGATATCAATCTTTTTTATCTTTCTGAAACAAGAGACAGGATCGATTTTGACGGTGAAAAATATATTGCAGTAGATACAGATAAAACATTTACCCAGGAAGAAATACTTCAGGAGCTTGAAAACCATCCCGAAAAATTCAGCCCGAATGCATTAATGCGTCCCGTTTATCAGGAGAAAGTGCTTCCCAACTTGGCATACATCGGAGGGAATGCGGAGATTATGTATTGGCTGGAGTTAAAAGATTATTTTAAATCTGTCAATATTCCTTTTCCTGTTTTGATTCCAAGGAACTCAATGCTTTTCATTAAAGAAAAAACGGTTGGCAAAATTGAGAAGCTGGGTCTTAATATTCAAGATTTCTTTGGAAGCTTCACAGCAGTTACCAATCAGAAAATTCTAAAAGATAGCCGTGTATTATCGTTGCTTGAAGAAAAAGAAATACTTCTAAAGAAAAGCTTCTCCGAACTGAAATCTGCAGCAGAAACTACAGAGCGCTCTTTCGGAAATATGGTGAAAGCAGAAGAAGTGAGACAGCTGAAATCATTCCTAAGAATGAAAAAACGCCTGTTGCATGCAGAAAAAATAAAACAGAGCGAATTACTCGAGAGACTGGAGAATTTGTTTTTAGATGTACATCCTTCAAAAACCTGGCAGGAAAGAGTCTATAACTTTAGCGTATTCTTTTCAGATTATGGTTATACATGGCTTGAAAATTGTTGGGAAGAAATGGTGGTTCAAGAATCCAAATTAATAATTGTTGCCATTTAATTTTAAAGAAGTATTTTTGTAAATTATAATTATCGAGTATGATAAAGAGGTTTTTTATTTTGTCCAGTTTATGTATGGTTTTGGGAGCATCTGCCCAAAACTCGCACACCGTTGTAAAAGGAGATAATCCTTATAATATTGCAAAAAAATACGGGATTACTGTAGATGAACTGTTAAAGCTGAACCCAAAATTCAAAAACGGTAAGCTAGCAATAGGAGATGTGGTTACGGTGAAAGCCGAAAAACATACTGTTGCGGCTTCCAAGCCTGTAGTCGCAGAAAAGGCAAAACCTAGCCATTTAAATACGCAGGTTGGAAAAATTATTCTTCAGCCTAAACAGACCATTTACGGAATTACAAAGCAGTATCGTATCTCTGAAACAGACCTGAGAAAACTGAACCCTGAACTCGATACCCATATGAAAATAGGGGATGAGATCATTTTACCTCTCGAAAGCATCAAAAAATATGGCGGAGAACAGCAGGCAGTTCCGGCATCTATAGTTGCCAAATCTACAGAAACTCATACAGAGGCATCTGCAGCAGTGGTAACACCTGCAGAAGGAGAAGCGTATGTAATCCAGTCAAAAGATAATTATTACAGAATTACAAAACAATTTGGAATCAGCCAGCAGGAGCTTTTTGCTTTAAATCCAGGATTAGAAGAAAAAGGCCTTAAGCCGGGTGAAACCATCAACGTAAAAAAATCAAATACGGATGTAGCTGTGGTTTCCGAACCCGTAAATCCAAAGACAAAAATAGATTCAGGAAATGAAAAATCTCCGGCAGGAACTATAACTGCAGGAGCTGATGATTACGTTACCTATACCGTTCAGCAGGGAGATACAGTATTCTCTATTATTAATAAATTCGGGGTTTCAATCGATGAGCTGATCGCGTTAAATCCAGATCTTTCAAAAGGATTGAAAGCAGGAATGGTCTTAAAGATTAAGAAACAGGATCCTGCTTATGTAAAGAAAAGTGGAGATGCATTGAGCGTTGTTTTAATGCTTCCTTTCGGATACAGTACCAACGAAACCCAATACAGATCAATGGCGCTGGATTTCCTTACCGGGGCTAAACTGGCAATTGAAAGAAATGCAAGAGGCGGGCAGAAGCTTGATGTCAAAATTGTGGATTCAGGAAACGAAGCCTCATTTAAAAATTCAATGGCCCAGATCAATCCGGATAATACAGACCTTATTATCGGCCCATTCTTTAAATCTAACGTAATTGATGTTCTCGATTTTACTAAAAACCAGAAAATTCCGGTTGTAGCACCTTTTGCCAACTCTCCGGAACTATATAATTATAATAACCTGATCATCGTTGAGACCAATGACCAGACTTATGCTGACAAGATCGTTGAAGAGGTAAAAGCTGTATATTCAGATCAGAAAATATATGTAGTGGCTGACAGTAAAAAAGAAATTGCAAACTACATTAAAGGAGGTCTTGAAAAAGCGGTTAAAAATCCAAATATCATTGTAGTGAACTCTCCTGCAGAAATTCAGCTGGATCAGAATATGATGACAGGGCAATCTGCTCCGGTTATTGCAATTCTTGCCAGTGATAATGATGCTGCCGGAGAAGCTTTTGCCAATAAAACAATTGCTCTTTCCAAAGAAGTGCAGGGAGTGAAAGCATTCAGTATGTACTATTCGCCGGTTTTTGAGAAAAAAGTTGATGAGCTAAGCCAGGCAAACCTTGTGTATCTGATGGACAGGAAGATCAATGCAGAAGGCAATTTTGAGAAAGAAATCTTAGCTGCTTATAAAAGCAAATACTGTAAAACACCTCCTAAATATGCAATCGTAGGTTTTGATGTCGTGAATGACATGCTGACGAGAGAAAATAAAAAAGGAGAGATCTTTAAACAGATGAATAAAGTT
Source organism: Chryseobacterium lathyri (assembly GCF_030812195.1). Classification (GTDB taxonomy): domain Bacteria; phylum Bacteroidota; class Bacteroidia; order Flavobacteriales; family Weeksellaceae; genus Chryseobacterium; species Chryseobacterium lathyri_A. The sequence continues at coordinate 273,583 of NZ_JAUSSF010000002.1, read as the reverse complement.
CAGACTCAGCTTGCTACCAAGTTTGAGTTTGTAAAATCTAAAGCAAATGGGGCTTATGTAAACACCGGATACCGAGTGATTAGATTAGTTCCTTAACTGATTTATGCCTTTTTAAAGGAATATTTTTAACATTATCTTTATATTTGCATAATATTTAAATCAATACATGAAAGCACTTGTATTTCCTGGGCAGGGTTCTCAGTTCGTAGGAATGGGAAAAGAATTGTACGATTCTAGAAAAGACATAAAGGACTTAATGGAATCTGCCAATGAAATTTTAGGTTTCGATATTCTTACCTTGATGTTCAATGGTACGGATGAAGATCTTAAGAAAACAGAGGTTACCCAACCTTCTATCTTTATACATTCAGTAGCTGCTTTAAAAGCAGTGAACGGTCTTGGAGCCGAAATGGTTGCAGGGCATTCTTTAGGAGAATTTTCAGCCTTAGTCGCCAATGGAGTTTTGTCCTTTGATGACGGCCTGAAATTAGTATTTGAAAGAGCAAAGGCAATGCAGGAAGCCTGTGATGCCAATCCAAGCTCAATGGCTGCAATTTTAGGTCTTGAAGATGCTAAAGTTGAAGAGATTTGTGCGCAGATCAGCGGTATTGTAGTACCTGCCAATTACAACTGTCCCGGACAATTGGTAATTTCAGGAGAAACGTCTGCTGTAGAAGAAGCCTGTGTAAAGCTTAAAGAAGCAGGAGCAAAAAGAGCATTGTTGCTTCCTGTAAACGGAGCATTCCACTCTCCATTGATGAAGCCTGCACAGGAAAGACTGGCAGACGCGATTGAAAAAACAAAATTCAGAAAAGCAACTATTCCGGTATACCAGAATATCACAACTACAGCAGTGACCAATCCTGAGGAAATCAAACAAAACCTGATCGCTCAGCTTACAGGCCCTGTAAAATGGACACAGTCTGTTCAGAATATGATCAAAGACGGTGCCTCGAATTTTGTAGAAGTTGGTCCTGGAAAAACTCTTCAGGGATTGATCAAGAAAATTGATGGCTCTGTAGATGTTGCTTCTGCAATCTAATTAAAAAAATATGGGCGGAATATTTTCACCGGGAAAGCTTATGCTTACTTCAGAATATTTCGCAATAGACGGAGCTCTTGTCCTGGCAGTACCTACCAAGCTTGGACAAGAGTTTTTTTTTGATGAAAAAGACGATGAAAAATCCCTGATCTTTTGGGAAGCCCATCATCAGAACAAGTTATGGCTGAAAGCTGTCATTGATTATAAGAACTGGCAGATCCTCGAAACCAATATTCCTTCAAGTGCTGAATTTATTCTGAAAACCCTTAAAAATGTTCAGCAGCTTTCTAAAACCAAATTAAAAACCAATTTTACTTACCATCTTAGGACGAATCTTCAGTTTCCTGCAGATTACGGTCTGGGCAGCAGTTCTACTTTGATGAACAACCTTGCGGAGTGGGCGGATATTGACCCTTTTCATCTCAACAGCATCAGTCTGGGAGGAAGTGGCTATGATATTGCGGTTGCAAAAGAAAAATCTGCTATTCTTTTCAGAAACAAACCTCAAATCAGTTATGAGAAAGTAGATTTCAATCCACTGTTTAAAAATGAACTGATTTTTATCCATCTGAATCAGAAACAGGATAGCCGGGAAGGTATCAGTTTTTACAAGTCGAAACAAAAGTCACAAATCCTCATTGATGAATTTTCGGATATCACAAAGAAAGTTTTGTTATGCAGCGAATTGGAAAATTTTTCCCAATTGATGATGATTCATGAACAAAAAATTTCAAAATTCCTTGAAATTCCCACAGTTAAAGGGAAATTTTTTGCAGACTGTCCTGTTTTTGTTAAAAGTTTGGGAGCGTGGGGCGGAGATTTTGTGATGAGTGCCAAATTTCACGGCTATGAGGACTATTTTTGGGGAAAAGGTTTTAATACTGTTTTTGAATGGTCTGATATAATTAATTTATAATCAGCAATTTACAATCCCGTTTTTTTATTTGTCATTCTGACTTATATCATTATATTTAAACCACCTTTAACAAATAATTAATATTAATTTTGTTGAGCCCAATAAAGAAATAGAAAATATAAGTAAAATGAAACACGCTAAAATCATCCAGGATTTAGAAAAATTAGGGATTAAAGGGAATTATGAAGTCGTCTATAACCCGTCTTACGAAGAGTTATATCAGGCTGAGATAGCTCCTGAAAATCAAGGCTTTGAGAAAGCTGAGCTTACGGAATCTGGTGCAGTATCAGTAAAAACCGGAATTTTCACAGGTCGTTCACCTAAAGACAGATATATAGTTCAGGATGATGTTACGAGAGACACAATTTTCTGGGATGGGAAAGTAAACCTTCCTACTACAGCGGAAAATTTTGATTCTTGTAAAGGATTAGTGCTGAACCAGCTTTCTGAAGCTAAAAAAATCTATGTTGTTGATGCTTTTTGTGGTACCAATACAGATACCAGATTAAAAGTAAGGTTTATCGTTGAAGTAGCGTGGCAGGCGCATTTCGTTACTAATATGTTTATCCGTCCGTCTCACTATGAGCTTGAAAACTTCGGAGAGCCGGATTTCACAGTGATCAACGGTTCTAAAACAACCAATCCGAACTGGGAAGCTCAGGGACTGAATTCTGAGAACTTCATCATGTTCAATCTTACTGAAAAACTACAGATCATCGGAGGTACCTGGTATGGAGGTGAAATGAAGAAAGGGATGTTTGCTATGATGAACTATTACCTTCCATTGAAAGGAATGGCTTCTATGCACTGTTCTGCCAACGTAGGCGAGGATGGTGATGTAGCTCTTTTCTTTGGTCTTTCCGGAACTGGAAAAACAACTTTATCTGCAGATCCTAAAAGATTCCTGATCGGTGACGATGAGCACGGTTGGGATAATAATGGTGTATTCAACTATGAAGGAGGATGTTATGCCAAAGTAATTGACCTTTCAGCAGAAAAAGAACCGGATATTTTCAGAGCGATCAAAAGAGATGCGCTTCTTGAAAATGTAGTGGTAAATAACGGAATTGCTGATTATACAGACGGATCTATCACTGAAAATACAAGAGTATCTTACCCAATTTACCATATCAACAAGATTGTTCTTCCTTCTAAAGCAGGGCATGCTAAGAAGATTGTTTACCTTTCTGCTGATGCATTCGGAGTATTGCCTCCGGTTTCTATCTTAGATGAAAACCAGGCACAATACCACTTCCTTTGCGGATATACATCCAAACTGGCTGGTACAGAAAGAGGAATCACTGAACCTGAACCATCTTTCTCTCCTGCATTTGGAGAGGCATTCCTTACCCTTCATCCGACGATGTATTCTAAAACACTGATCGGAAAAATGAAAGAGCACGGTGCTAAAGCCTATTTAGTAAATACCGGCTGGAACGGAACAGGAAAGAGAATTTCTTTGAAAGATACAAGAGCGATCATCGATGCAATCATTGACGGTTCTATCGAAAATGCTCCTAAAAATCGGGTCCCGATCATGAACCTTGAAATTCCTACAGAGCTTCCGAATGTTTCCGAAGGAATTTTAGATCCAAGAGAAACATACAGTAATGCTTCAGAATGGGAAGAAAAAGCAAGAGACCTTGCTGCAAGGTATATTAAAAACTTTGAGCAGTATTGCAATACTGAAGAAGGGAAGAAATTAGTTTCTTCAGGACCTCAGCTTCAGCAGCAGACTATCTAATATAAGAAATAAAAGCCTCATCATCGATGAGGCTTTATTATATATTTCAAATGTTTCAGCTTATCATTTCAAGCTTAAAACCGCCAACCTGTACCCATCCATTCCAAAACCTGATAATACCGCGTCCGTATTGGCTGCTGTTACAGATTTCTGCCGGAATTCTTCTCTTTTATAGATGTTACTGATATGAACTTCTATCTTCGGTTTTCGTATGTTTTTTAAACAGTCTGCAATAGCATAAGAATAGTGGGTATACGCACCGGGATTGATCACCAAGGCATCAAAATCATCTTCCTGTAGTCTGTTGATGATCTCCCCTTCAATATTGGACTGGTAATAGTCCAGTTCATAAGATGTAAATTCAGATCTCAGTTTTTCCAGGCAGGATTCCATGGAAGTGCTGCCGTAGATCTCAGGTTCTCTTGTGCCCAAAAGATTCAGATTGGGGCCATTTACAATTAAAACTTTCATTCTATAAATTTAAATAGTTTAGTTCTATTTTCGAACTTTTTTTTACAGTTTTCGAAAATTACATTATGTTTAATGATATTTGTCATGTTTGATTATTCCGTAATTGTATAACTGTTTGCTATCGCGGGTTTTGATTAATTTTTAAGTTAATTTTTGAAAATATTTCATAATAAATTTTAAAGTCTACTTGTTTTGTAGACTAATTGTTTTTAGATTTGCACTCATATTTCGATCGGCTTATAAAGAAAGATGGAGGGAACTGACCCTATGAAATCTTAACAACCTGCCTCTGTGCAAGGTGTTACATTCAGCCTTTAAAGGAAAAATAAGCGTTTGGTTAATCGTATTTATCGATGCCCTTTGCTGACTTTTCTGCAAAGGGTTAATTTTTAATATGTGATAAATAAAATTGATTATGATTAGTAAAAATTTAATTAACTCTAAAATTTTGGTTCCCACTGTTGCTGTATTTTTTTTAGGAATTATCAGTGTCAATGCACAGGAAGCAAAACCGAAAAAAGATACAATTAATGAAAAGGAAATCGATGAAGTGGTCGTAATTGCTTATGGTAAAGCAAAAAGGACAAGTTATACCGGTTCAGTAGCCACGATCTCCAGCGATAAGATCAATAACAGGCCGGTTACCAATATTACAAAAGCACTGGAAGGTCAGGTTCCTGGTGTTCAGGCGGTAAGTGCTTCCGGGCAGCCGGGCTCAACGGCTTCTGTAAGAATCAGGGGAGTAGGTTCTATTAGTGCCTCCAGTGACCCTCTTTATGTAGTGGATGGAATTCCTTTTGACGGGAATATCAATTCCATCAGCCCGAATGATATAGAATCCATCAGTGTTCTGAAAGATGCTACAGCCAGTTCATTATACGGTTCAAGAGGAGCTAACGGGATCATCATCATTACAACGAAATCCGGTAAAAAAGGAGAATCGAGAGTAAATTTTAATATCAGCCAGGGGTTTTCCAGCAGAGCTGTAAAAGATTATAAGCAGGTAAGCACCGATGAATATTTCCAGTTGTATTGGGAAGCGTTGAGAAACGGATACAAATCCGGGCAGATATCTTCTGAACAGGCCGGACAAATGGCAAGCAACAATCTTGTGAATGCTCTGGGAATAAATCCTTATGGAACCGGATTTCCAAATCCTGTAGGAGCAGACGGAAAGCTTCTCCCGGGAGCAAAAGCTTTATGGAATGATGACTGGAGAGACATCCTTCAGAGAACAGCTTCCAGAAGCCAGGTAGATTTTGATATCAGCGGAGGCAGCGAAAAAAGCAATTATTTCTTTTCATTAGGGTATCTTGATGATAAAGGAATTGCCATAGAGTCCGGATTTCAGAAATTTGCGACCAGATTGAAGATCAATTCCGAAGTTAAAAAATGGCTGAATGCAGGTGTGAATTTAAGTTATACCAACAGTATCCAGAATGCGCCGCCATCTTCAGATTCGAGAGCCGACAATATCATCAATGCAGCAAGGGTAATTCCATCTTTTTATCCATATTACGAAAGAAATGCCGACGGAAGCTATGTGCTGGATGCTGGAGGAAACAGAATTTATGATTTTGGAAAATACAGGCCTACAAGCGCATTGCAGAATCAAAATGCTGCGGCAACACTTCCCCTGGATAAGAACGAGAATAAAGAAGACAACTTCTCAGGAAAAGGATTTTTAGATTTTACTTTCCTTCCGGAACTGAAGTTTAAAACCAGCTTTTCAGTTGATCTTGTGAATTATAACGGTCATTACTATTCTAATCCTCTTATCGGAGAAGGAAGTGAGATCGGTGGTTCTGTAACGAGGTCAAACAGCAGGACACTTTCGTATACCACAAGTAATATTCTGACTTTTGACAAAAAATTCGGGAAGCATCATCTGAATGTTTTGGGAGGACAGGAATTTTATAAATATGATTACCAAACGATATCCGGTTCCAGAAGCCAGTTTTCTCTTCCTTACTATTATGAGCCTGATGCAGCTGCTTTATTGGGAAGCTTCAGTGGAAACAGTGACAAATTTTCATTGTTGAGTTTCCTGGGTAGAGCGGAATATGATTTTAACAATACTTACTTTTTATCAGTATCGGGAAGGGCGGACGGATCTTCAAGGTTCTTTGCAGATAACCGATGGGGAAAATTCTGGTCAGTAGGAGGTTCATGGAAAGTTTCAAATGAAGATTTCATTAAAGATTTAAATGTCTTTAATCAGCTTACATTCCGTGCAAGTTATGGTGGTCAGGGCAATGATAAATTAAGGAGACCTAACGGATCTTCACTTTATTATGCGTACCAGGAATTATATAAATTCTATAATAATCTTGGCGAGCCGGGAACTGTTCTTGAAAAAGTACAGACCAATGATGTGAAATGGGAAACCAATCTTAATTTAAATGTAGGTCTTGAGTTTGCCATTCTTAATAACAGGGTGAAAGGTAACGTAGAATATTTTAAACGAAAAAGCCAGGATCTTCTGTTTAATATGCCGGTTGCCCCATCCCTTGGAATCAGTGATTTTCCGTTCAATGTCGGGACGATACAGAATACAGGTTTTGAGTTCTCATTGTTTACAACTCCCATCAAAAATGATAATTTCCAATGGAATGTGGATGTCAACCTGAGTACTTTAAGCAATAAGATCACAAAGCTTCCTAAAGGATCTGTAATAACAGGAACAAAACGTCTGGAAGTAGGCGGTTCAATCTATGATTTCTTTATTCCTGAATGGATAGGTGTTGATCCTTCCAATGGAAAACCTTTGTGGAGATATATTTATCAGGATGCGAATGGAAATACAGTGGACGGAACGACTTCAGAGTATGCAAAAGCTACCAAAACAGTACAGGGATCTGCACTGCCTAAGGTAACGGGAGGAGTTACCACAAGTGTTGCCTATAAAAACTTTGATTTCTCGGGATTGTTGACATTCAGCATCGGAGGAAAGATCCTTGATACGGATTATACCTCATTGATGTCTAACGGAAGCTCCGGCGGACGTGCCTGGAGTGCAGAAATGCTGAACAGATGGACACCGGAAAACCCGAACACGGATGTTCCGGCTTTAAGCACTACAACGAATAACTGGAACTCAACTTCTTCAAGGTTTTTATATTCCGGAACGTATGCAAGGCTCAAAAATGTAAGCCTCGGTTATACACTTCCTTCGGATTATTTTGAAAAGCTGGGTCTGAAAAAGTTTAGAATTTATGTTCAGGCAGAAAACCTTCTGACTTTCTACAAACATAAAGGAATGGATCCGGAACAGGCATTAGACGGGACCACTTATTACAGATACCCTGCCATGAGAACAATAACTTTCGGTCTTCAGGCAACTCTTTAACTCTTTAAAATTGAAACAATGAAAAAATTAAAATATATATCTTTTGCCCTGATCGCAGTATGGTCGCTGACAAGCTGTGAGAATGAACTGGAAACAGCTCCTACGGATCAGGCTAACGGTGCAGAGGTTTTCAAAACAGCAGAAAGTGCAGAAACTGTGATCAATGGAGCCTGGGCGAAATTTAATGATGACGGACCAACCTATGCCAATATCGGGTATTCAACCGTTTTGAGAACGAGTGATGCTATGGGAAGTGATGCGGCAATTCTTACCAATAAATATGGTTTTCCATCTGCATATGCCTTTACGGAAATGGTCAACAATACGATTTCAAGGCCTCAGTTTATATGGTCTACATTATATTCAACCATAAATAATATGAATAATGTGATCACCCGTATTGACCAGACAGAAGGAAGCCAGGCGAAAAAAGACCAGGTAAAAGGGCAGGCTAAAGCATTGCGTGCTTTCTGTTATCTGAATCTGGCCAGCTTTTACCAGTTCAGCTATCTTAAAGATAAAACAGCTCTTACAGCCCCGATTTATACGGAGCCATCCACAATCAGTTCTGTTCCAAAGAAAAAAGCAAGCCTGGAAGAAATTTATACTTTGATTAAAAGCGACCTTACGGAAGCAGATAATTTGCTGGCTAATTATACCAGAAATAATAAAGATAAGATCAACAAAGCTGTGGTGAACGGACTTTTAGCAAGAACCTACCTGAATACCGGAGAATGGAGTAAGGCAGCAGCAGCAGCAAAAATAGCCAGAGCAGGTTATCCGTTGATGACTCCGGAAAAATACAAGGAAGGTTTCAATGACATCAGCAACGGAGAATGGATATGGGGACATGGGCAAACTCAGGAGCAATCAGGAGCGAGCTATGCTTTCCATTATCTTGATGTTTCTTCTTCAGGAAGTTATTACTATAGTTTTATGGCAGATCCATTTTTCAAAGATTTATTTGATACCAATGATATCAGATCCCAGCTGTTTCAGTGGGATGGTCTCCCGGGCAGGGAAGGTCTGTTGAGATATTCCAAGTTTAAATTTAAAACTGGTCTTATTGCAGATATTGTATTGATGAGAGCGGCAGAAATGTGCCTGATCGAAGCCGAGGCAGAAGCCAGGAATGGAAATATTACCAATGCAGTTACTGTTTTAAACGAATTAAAAACAGCGAGAAATGCCAATCCTTACAGTGGATCTCTTGCCCAGAATGATGTAGTAAAAGAAATACTGATCGAAAGAAGAAAAGAACTTTTCGGGGAGGGATTCTCTCTTTCAGATATCATCAGAACACAGGGAACTGTAGTTAGAAAGCCTTATGTAGATGCCAACGGCCAGCCGATAAAAATACAGATTACCACTCCGGACGGAACGGTAAAAACGGTGAATGGAAGAGGACACTCTGTCTTTAATTTCCCTGATCAGACTGCTTTTGCCCCGAACAGTAAGTATTATCTGTTCAGTATTCCGCAGAAGGAGATTGAGAATAATCCGAATTTGTAGTTTATTTAGCTTTGACCTCGAAATACAATAAAAATTCCTGCAACACATGTTGCAGGAATTGAGAAATATTAAAAATTAATGTTTAAGCTTTTTGTTTTAAAAAAGAGAATAGTTCCAATAAAAAAAATTCTAAGACTATCGGAAGTATTAATTGTCAGAATAGCCTAGTTCTTTTAAAACTACTATACAATTTATGTTTTTTAATTTAGCTCCTTTTTTCAGATAAAATAAGACATACTTCTTTTCTCCCTCATTTAATTTATTAAAAATGGAGATATCATATTGTTGAGATTTTGGTGCCTGCTTTAAACCGATTAATTGTACAAATATATCATGACAGGCATCTCCGTGATTATATTTATCTGCCATCAGAATTGAGTAAGGTAAAAGTTCATTATGAAATGTTGATTTCAGATAATATATACTTAATTTGTTATATGCATTAACATTGCCATTCATTAGAATTTCTTTTTTGAATTTTTCTATTGTAACATTTTCAGATTTTTTTTGCTGTTTTTCTTTTGAACAGCAGATTAGCAGTGAAAATAAAAATGGTATTATAATTTTCTTAAAAGATATCGTTTTCATAATTTTAATTTTTAAGGTATAGGATGATTACTGTATTTACCTCTAACTAATTTTCCATTCAATATGATATTATATTGCCCACCTCGATTTATCCATGATTTAATTCCATCTGACATATAGTAATCACTAGGTGCAATTATAACAACATTTTTAAAAATAGGGCTACTTGATATACGTGTAGCGAATCCTTTGTTGTCATGACCAGCATTACAAGCTTTAATATCTAATATTAATTTTCCTCCATTTTTTTTAAAATTTTCCCAAGCTCTACTGCGACCAGTTAAAACCTGATCGAGTTGTTCAGCAGTATAGATATGTTCACCATTTGGTCCGACTATGAAGCTACCACTTGAATGAGCATAAACCCTGACTGTATTATCTGGTAGATAATTATCATTTACAGCTTGTTTTAACAAGTTTGGATTTTCATCACCAAACCAAATATTTTTATCTCCCTCAATCTTTTTTGAAGAAGATCCTTTTTTTATTTTACCATTACCAGGCCCTCCATCCATTGTATGGAAAGCATGGTTAAATCCAGCAACAGCCCCTCCAATCAAAGCACCTTGCCAAAAGTTTCCTCCGGTTAGCTCAGAACCTACACCTCCTAAAACAGCTCCTGATAATACTGTTCCTGTAGCACTGCTTGCAAACTTACCTGCTGCTTCAGTGAAAGCTGAAGCACCCATGCTTCCTAAAAATCCTGAGGCAAAAGCACTGCCAAAGCCCTGTCCCTGCACTAAAGATAATACTCCTTGTGCCAAAGCATGTGCAGTTCCCTGTACAATAATAGTTCCGAACTTGCCCAGTTCCTTCGCAATTTCTGTAGCAGTACCGGCAGAGGAGACAAATACGCTTCCAATACCATACGTAACAACGGCTGAAGCAGCAGCAAATAAATTAGCTTTCAAAAACTGTCCTAAATCCCAATTCTGTCCACTAATTGATGTCATAACCGTATAACTGAATCCTGTCACTATAGTAGCAATGATCATTGCCGATATAAGTTCAGGTATCCCTAAAAATTCCCCTGTAGGGTCATTAAACATCAGAGGATTATTCATCACATACCCATATTTATTATAGTTTTGGGTATTGGTAGGATCTTGAATGTTTTCATCAGCATTTAAGAATCTTCTCAACAGCGGATCATATAATCTACCATTCATGTGGATAATTCCTACTTCAGCAAAATGTTCATGGCTGGTATAGCCTCTGTTTACTAATAACGAAGTGTTATCAATAATATTTTTATCCGTAATTATGGCTCCGCTTCCAATCTGTAAATGAGTGAAATTACCCCATGCATCAAAGTGTCTCTGCTCTAATTTGTTTCCTGCTTCATCACTGATAGCTAAGATACTTCCTATATAATCTTTATGCAAGAATTTATAAGAACCAGCTGTTTCATCGTAATTCTTAAGATAAATAATATTACTTTCATAAGGATTTCCTCCAATATAAAGGACGTGCTTTTCCTTTCCCGTTGTGTTATCTTTTACGACTTCAAAGCTTCCATCTTCATTATAAAATTTTGTGAATTTACCATCTCCATCAATACTGAAATTACCTCCATATGTTACCCTTTGCCTCATGCTGGTTAAGCCGTATTGGAAAGCTACATCCCCTTTCATCCCGTCTATGAATACAGGGTCATTGTTTTCGTTATAGACAATACTTTGGATCAGATCATTGTTATAATTCTGAGTTCCTGCAGCATTCAGGGTCATTCCGGTCGGTTGGTAAATCTTCGCAGAGTTCTCATACTTCATGGTTCCCACCTGGTCATTCTCCATGATCCTACCTTTAACGTCATAAGTATTTTGCGAAAGCTGTCCCGTTTTAGGATTTGTCCAGCTAACTAATCTATTATTATCATCATAATTAAATGATTCAATAATATTGAAATCCCCTAATGTTTTTCTAAGATTCAATTCATTTTTTACAGCATTGAAAGTATATTGAATATTTAAAATACTCTGCTGCGAAGGAGACAGATGTTTAATTTCTTTTAGAAAACCTGTAGTATCATCATATAAATTAGTAATATTCGATGCACCAAGCTTTGCTGATAATACCTGACCTTTGACATTGGTTCCTTGCAGCTCCCACAGGCTTTTACCTGTTACTTTGTCTTTTACCTGATAAAGTTCTCCGTTCCACGTACTATATACATTTTCTACCTGAACTTTAGTAAGAACTCCCGAAGAATATAATTCCTTTTCATAAGAAATCACCCTTCCTTTATCATCATAAGTAATACCTTTTTCAATAAAGAATTTTCCGTTGCTGCTTTCTGATGAAGATGTTAATCTTCCTTGTGGGTCATAGGATACATTTGAACTATATATTTTTCCTTTAGAAGTACCACCTTTTGAAACTATCCTTCCTTTATTATCATAAGAGTAAGAAATTGTTTTATTAGTTGCTTGTCCGCCGTCTGCAGTTGAAATTTCATTTTGTGTGATAAGTTGTCCTAAATTATTATAAATATATTCTTTTGTTCCTTTCGGACTGATAATCTTTTTAGGTTGTCCAAAACCATCGTACTCATATTTATAGATTCCATTGGAAGGATCATTGAATTCTGATTTTCTCCCCCAAGAATCATATTTTGTGGTTACAATATTTTCTGCATATTGGGCTTTGATTTGCTCTCCTGCAGCATTGTACGTGAACTGAATTGTTCCTCCTTTATCGGTTGTAGAAATTACATTTCCTAAAGCGTCGGTTGTTTTTGAGGTCGTTCTGCCATAATCTGCAAGGTTTACTTCTTTAATAGTAGTGGTATTTCCTGAAACAGTAGTTTCCATTTTCTTGCCATTAAATGAAGTTGTAGTCATTTTAGCGGGGAAAAAACTATCATCGTATGTAATTGTATTCCATTGATTAGCGCTTTGTCCTTCAAAATAAGGCTCTGATTCTTTCAGTTTTCTTCCCAGAACATCATATTGAATCTCTTTGGATATGTACTGGCCCTGGCCAAATCCTTTGATAGAAGTTTTGTAGTCCTGACCTAATTTGTTGGTGAATTTTTTAGAAACCTTACCATCGGAATCATATTGGGTAACGATGATATTGGATTGACTGTCTTTTTCGTATGTATATGTAGTTGTTCCCGCTAGATTAGTCTTAGAAGTTGACAGCTTACCCCAATTATCATAGGTATTGATTAAAGTATTGCCTAAAGGATCGGTTTGTTTTTTAATCTGCCCCCAATCATTATATTCAATATTCGTTTCTAATCCTAAATTATCAGTTTTCTTTACAACAAATCTTCCTTTTGGATCATATTGTGCTGTTGTTGTTTGTGTCTGAGAATCTATACTGTTACTAATGGTTTTCTGTGTAATATTCCCAAAACCATCATAGTTATAAGTTTCCTGTAAGTAGCCGGTATTATCCCTGTTCCAGGTTTTTAGTGTTTTTAAAAGATTGTTTTCATAAGTATATTCTTCTTTTGCCGACTTTGTATCTCCATAAACTTGTATAGCATCTATTTTCGTCATTGGACGACCAATATAATAATCCGGACCTGCTCCCGAAGGATTGTGAATATATTCAAAATTAGACGTAGTTATAGCATATCCATTATTGACATTGGATATACTTTGAGACGGAAGATAATAATTTCCGTAAGTAATACTTCCTGTTGTAAGAATTCCAGTTAAAAAGTCTTTTGTTTTTGTACTTGTAGTGAGAAATGCTGTAACGACTTTTGATCTGTCTGCATCTGTAACAGTACTTATCACCTGGCCATTCAAGAGTTTATCAGCGTGATAAATGGTAGATTTGAAACTTAATAATTGGGTATTATTTTCAGAAATATCTGAAGGGAAAATTAGATTTTCATTATTGGTTCTAATTGACCATTCTTTTACAGGAGCCCCATCTTGTAGGGGATCCATTTCTACTCCAGACCATATTTTAGTATTTTCAAGTCCTACAGAATACCATGAAGAATGGGCAGACTGCCTGAAACCAAGCATCCCTTTACCTGTAAAATGGCTTATAAAACCTCTATACCTGAAATCCTGAATTAATGTTCCATTGGGAATGGTTTGTTTAAGGCTTGATACAGCTACTGATAAAGGAATTTGTTCTAGTTCAAAATAAGGAAATAATTCCTTTTTGATAGGTTTGTAAAAATTAGTATCAGCTATAGAATTAAGTTCCTGGTAAGAAACTTCTGTTGTAATACCACCTTGTTTAATAAATTTAGCTCTTGCTAAAGTAGGAACATAGGAATAATTATATTGAGTAACATAATTATAAGCACAGCCAATTACTCCCGAACAATCATCAGGTCTGCCAATAGATATGATCTGCTGATTAGTTCGGTTTAAACTCAGAGTTCCGAAAGGAATTACTTTTTCAGCATATTCCCTTCTCCAATCTCTTACTCTGTAAAATTGTAAATCTCCGTTTGTTTGGATAGGTGAATCTAATAAACTCACATTATAATCTCCACCTGCGCTTGATAAAAATTTCTTAGCAAAATTTGCGTAATTGTCTGTTGTGGTTTTGTTAACTGAATAAACAAAGGTTCGCAAAACAGTTTTCTCCTCATCGTGATGTGCACTCCATTCATGATTATTAATAAATACGTAGCTAACAACAATATCTGATTTGCCGTCTGCATCCAGATCTGCAACATTGTATTGAAAATACCTGCTTTCCGAATATGAACAGCCTCCACCTGCTTCCCATACATTATGGCTGCTTTCCATCAATACTTCACCTCCGGAGCTATAATAAATGAAATTATTTATCGTGGATTGATTAAACTTTTTACCATCAGAAATATATAAATTCCAGTTATAAGATTTATTAGCCTGAGGGACTAGGATATCTGTTTTACCATCTCCATTGAAATCTCCATATAAAGCTCCTGAGGAAATGCCTGCAAGTATTTGCCCTGAAAAGCTTCCAATGTTCACTTTCACAAAACTTCCATTAGGTTGTTTACTGAAATTATAAGTTTCAGTAATGGTTCCATTAGGTTTTACCTGAATGATATCCTGTATACCATCTCCATTTAAATCAGCAAAACGGTTATTTTTATTATTATCCGATGAATTATTTATATTTACTCCTTCATCATATTTATAGATACTATTATTAATATCGGTATTTTCATCAATATCTATCAAAAATGATGAGTAGTATGTGAAAAGATCTATTGTTCCGCCACCGGGTGGTACAATGTTAATTTGAGTATCGTCTAATTCCGAGCCTGAAAGAATATCATCTCCATACTCTACATTTGAGGAATTAATTTGAGGCTGCAGAAGAGTTAGCTGTGAATCGGTCGGTTCTGATATGTCATTATTTTCAATATTAGAGGCTTGATCGGGATAAGGTGCACTCGTACATCTGTTCCTTTTGTTAAACCCTATCAGCAGCTCTGAAATACCATCTCCGTCATAGTCATAACTCTCCAAATAGCTTACATTGAGAGGCATCGATGCAGTACATTCAGACCCGCCACTCAGCTCACCACCCGGACTATAGATGGAGTAAGGAATTATTTTTGAGTATTCCAGTTTAAATTTAAAATCAGAAGTATCGGCAGAATATATCAATAATTCATAATTTGGTTTATCAGGGTCTGAAGTTGTAACTTTATGCGGTATTACTATACCTACCTTATTTTTTACATAGCCATCTTTTTTAAAGGTTACAGCCGTAGCTTTTGCAAATTCTTCTGCAGTGAATCTTGAAAGTTCATATTGCATTGGAATAACAGGTGAGTCTTTGTAAACCGAATTTCTAAAATGTATAGATCCTACCGGCCCAGATGGAGAGCTGCCGGGATTAGGTATAAATTCAAGATAATCAGTAATACCATCCATATCAAAATCGCCATACTTTTTTGTATTATTAGTAGCGATATTGTTTTCTTTAGTAGTTTCTTCATTACCTGGTTGATATGGCTCGTAATCTATTGTAACAGGGTTAGCAGCTTGGTCACTAGAATTATATTCTGTTATTTTATTTGCAAATTGATAACTGGATCCATTATTAGTATATTCCACAGCATATCTTTTAAATTGATTGCCATTAGTTTTTACAACAATTTCCTTTAGCTGTTTATTTTGTACAAACCTAATTCCACTTAAGTAATTGATTTCATTTAAAGTTCTTTCATTAAAGTAGTTCAACTCAATTTTATTAAAATGGGGCTTGCCTGTTCCTTCATTTCCCCCCCATTCTATATTGGATATAACAGCCACATTAGTAGAAGCAGTCTGTGAATAATTATACGAAATATAATTTCCTTGTGCATCTTTCCATTTCACAATATTGTATTCCAATGGTGTTCTTGCAATGCTATCTCCCGATGATAATGCTCCATACCAAGCTTGAGACCCATCTTCAAAAGTCAATTCCCAATATTCAGGCCCCTGCCATAGCTGTCCTGTGACTGTACCTAAGGATTTAATTTTAATATTAGAATATTTTTCAGTAACATATTCCGCACCATCCTTACCATATTCTCCGGATTTTAGAATTAACCTTTGTCCGTTAAAGCTGTAATAATCGGAGTAATCTAATTGAATTCCTTTAATCTCACCATCTTTGTCAATATTTTTGCCAATCCTTGAGATTGCAGTAATTCCGGATAAATTCCATCCATACCCAGCAATTCCATTACCTGAGCCACTGGTATAAACAAGATTAATTTGTGGAGCAACACTTTTTACTCCCGGAGGTAGAGCAATTGGTAACGTAAATTGTAGTTGCCCAGCTCCGTTTACTTCAATATTTCCTTTAGTGTCATGGAATCTATTATCTGTTGTTTCTGTTGTTCCGGTTGGATTACTCGAACCAGCTCCAGAATCAGCAGGCCCACCTCCAGGATTTTCCGTACCAGGACCTATCTTAGCAACAAAAGGATTGGATATATTTGATGTTGCGTGAAACCCCTGTGCAAGCACTACGGTCTGTGGATCCTGAACAGTTCGCGAGGTACTTTCAGCTTGGTATAGTATAGTTTGTGAATACCCTAATATTGAGAGACAGGATATTATGAATGAATAGAAAATTTTCATATTCTTTTTCTTTGTGTTAATAAATTGATAGATGACGAATCAGATAAATTGCTTATCGTTTTGTAACGTTTCGGCTAAACACTCTTCCGTCTTTAAGGGTGAAACGTAGAATATAGACGCCCCAGTCATAACCTGTCATGTTAATCTTCAGTTGACGGTTCAATGCCGGGATATTCTGTTGTTGGAATTTCCAGTGTACCGTACTGTGCTGATATAACGAAACGGATTCTATAAGATCGTCTGCTTTTTCAGTCCAGTCGATAGTAAGAACATCATTAACGGGTACAGGATATAGTCTTATCTGTTTCAGGAAAGTTTTTTCATCCATGACAGAAACTTCTTGTTGTTGCAGGGCAGCTAGTGTAGACTCTTGTTTTGCTGTTTCAGCAGGAGCTGTTTTTCCTGCAATATCAGGACCTCTGTATCTTTGATTTCCGGCTTCGTCATATTTGAAATAGACCTCAGTTTGGGAAAACCCTAAAAATCCTATCATTAGGGAGGAGAAAGAAAGTAATTTTTTTTTCATGAGTGTTTATTTTTTTTCAGAAAGAAATTTTTCCAATTGTTTTTCCATCTTTTCTACCTTTTCAGATTGAATCTTTAACTTTTTATTCTGCTCAATAGAGTACAGGGTTAGTTCTTCAATTTTTTCAAGGAGTTTAGCATTCATTTCTGCTACATTAATACCGTCTTGTAAAACCTTTTCTGCTGAAGGGATATTGGGGAGATGACCATTTTCCTGAATGTGTTTTTCCACCTCTTCCAAAGAGTTTAGTTTATAGTCTTTTTCAAATACATAATCTGCCCAGACATTTGCTTTTACTTCGACTTCTTTAGCCACAATTTTACCGTCATATCTTGCAATTCCATTATTGAAAAATTTTACCCAAGTGCCACGAGTACCATCGTTGATTCCAATATAGGATGTTCCATCATTATTATTATTGGGAAGTGAAAGTATAATATTATGGGTTTTCCCTAAGTTTCTGAGAACAGTATCTCCTGCTTTTTCCCCATAACAGCCATCGCATCCTGCTTTTGCAATCTGAAACCTTCCTAGTGAATTAGCGATTTCAACAAGAGTACTTTCACTATTATAGACTCTTAAATCTGCAGGAGAGGTTACATCAATATCATTTAATCCAATTCTGGCATTTCCAGCAGGAAGTAATCGAAATCCGGCATTATTATTAGATTTTAAAATTAATGGTTGATTATCAGTTGTTCCGACGAAGTTATTGGAAGAATTGGTTCCCGAATTACCTGTTGTATTCCAACTCTGTGCAAATAGAGAAGAAGCCGAGAGGCTTAAAATGAAGAATAAAGACTGTTTCATAGTTTCTGTAAGTGTATAAATGTTTTTTTTAATGGTAGTGTAATATTCACTAGGTAAGTGGGTGAAAGGCTGTTACTTTTTTAAGTTAGCAAGTTGTGTTTTTTTTGCAAAAGTAAAGAATATCTGCATGAAAAACAGATAATAATGATAGAAATCATTAAAATGGGAATTATATAGTGCTGAATTTTAAAAAGCATAATATTTTTAGTTAAAATTCCTTTTAATTCAAAAAAATATTAAGTAGGAAAAGCTAAAAAAATGCCGATTTTTATGTTTTAAATTATTGTTTATCAGTGATTTGTGTTGATTTGGAAGATGTGGTGTTCTTTAAGAAGTAAAATTAGATACTACAGTCTTCCATTTAGAAAAAAACTTTACCTTTGTCCATATGAACCTGTTAAGATGGATACTTGCATTCTATTTCATGGCATTATCACTGATGCCATGCGAAGATGTGCACCGTCCTGCAGAGCCTTCAGAAGTTAAACTGTCATTTAATATTCAGGAATCTCACTCAAAGGACAAAGGTGATATTTGTTCACCGCTGTGTACTTGCAGCTGCTGCCAGATGACGGTGTCTTCTTTCAAAATGGATCCTTTGCTTGAAATTCAGAGCCATGTTCAGGCTTACTTTTCAAAGAAAATTCTTTTCCAGAAAAACAATTTCGCTTACCAGATGTATGACCATATCTGGCAGCCTCCTAAGATTTAATTTTTATTGATTAATAGGAAGTTACGCTTTCTATCTCTTGAACTTTGCAATACCATTGCAGAGGTCTTCGTGATATTTTTGCAACGGCATATCGCCGTATGCAGTTATTACCAATAAAAAATTAAATACAGATCGTGTTAGATAAAATCATAAAATTCAGTATCAAAAACAAGGTGATTGTGGGTATCATGACCCTGCTTCTCATTATCTGGGGAGTGTGGAGTGCTACAAAACTGCCCATAGATGCGGTACCTGATATAACCAACAATCAGGTGCAGATCATCACAGCATGTCCTACATTGGCAGGACAGGAAGTAGAACAGCTTGTTACCTTTCCCATAGAGCAGAGTATTGCCAATGTTCCGGATATCCAGGAAACCAGAAGTATTTCAAGATTCGGGCTTTCCGTGATCACGGTGGTGTTCAAAGAAAATGTAGACGTTTATTTTGCCAGGCAGCTGATCAATGAACAGTTGAAGCTGGCCGTTGAAGAAATCCCCGAAGGAGTGGGAACTCCCGAGCTTGCTCCTGTAAGTACCGGCCTCGGGGAAGTATATCAGTACATTCTTCACCCGAAAAAAGGCAGCGAAAAGAAATATTCCGCCAAAGAACTCCGCACCATGCAGGACTGGATCGTCCGCAGGCAGCTGAACGGAACTCCCGGTGTTGCTGAAATCAACAGTTTCGGAGGAGAATTGAAACAATATGAAGTAGGGGTAAATCCTGACCGGCTTAAAGCAATGGGCGTAAGCATTTCCGACATCTTTACCGCCTTGGAAAAAAATAACCAAAATACCGGTGGAGCTTACATAGACAAAAAACCGAATGCCTATTTTATCCGTGGAATAGGCTTTGTAACCTCATTGGAAGACATTAAAAATATTTCCGTTAAAAATGAAACAGGAAGCGTTCCGATTTTTATAAAAGATGTTGCAGATGTACGTTTTGGAAGTGCTGTGCGTTATGGAGCATTAACCTACAACGGAAAGGTAGATGCGGTAGGTGGCGTTGTTATGATGCTGAAAGGAGCGAACAGTAACGATGTTGTCAGCCGTATTAAAGCTAAAATCCCAACTATTCAGAAATCCCTTCCCGATGACGTGGTCATAGAGCCTTTCCTGGATAGAACAGACCTTGTAGGAAGAGCGATCAATACGGTAGAAAAAAACCTGATAGAAGGTGCTCTGATCGTTATTTTCGTCCTGGTGGTTTTCCTTGGAAACCTTAGAGCAGGACTTATTGTAGCTTCAGCCATTCCATTATCCCTTCTTTTTGCTTTGGGGATGATGAATGTTTTTGGAGTCAGTGCCAATTTAATGAGCCTTGGAGCCATAGATTTCGGATTGATTGTAGACGGTGCAGTAATTATTGTGGAAGCCACTTTACATCACTTAGGTGTAAGGAAATCTGTGCGGAATCTTACTCAGAACGAAATGGATGAGGAAGTTTTCCTTTCCGCATCCAAGATCAGAAGCAGTGCTGCTTTCGGAGAGATCATTATCCTAATCGTTTATATTCCGATTCTTACATTGGCCGGAGTAGAAGGGAAAATGTTCACCCCGATGGCTAAAACAGTAGGATTTGCCATTTTAGGAGCCTTGATCCTTTCACTGACCTATATTCCAATGATGAGCGCCCTGTTTTTGTCCAAAAAGATTTCGCATAAAGAAACCTTTTCAGATAAGATGATGAATTTCCTGCAGAAAATCTATCAGCCGATGCTTCATAAAGCGATAAAGGTAAAATACATCATTGTTTCAGCCACGGTTTTCATATTTGTCATCAGCGCTTTTATTTTCAAAAATATGGGTGGCGAATTTATTCCGCAGCTTCAGGAAGGAGATTATGCATTTCACTGCATCCTTCCGCAGGGAAGTTCACTCAGCCAGAGTATCGAAACCTCCATGCAGGCTTCAAGAATTATCAAACAGTTTGATGAGGTGAAAATGGTCGTTGGAAAAACCGGTTCTGCTGAGGTTCCTACCGATCCGATGCCTCCGGAAGCCACTGACCTGATTGTTGTTTTAAAACCACAAAAAGAATGGAAATCAAAAAAATCATATACAGAACTCGCCGATGAGATCAGTGAGAAATTAGAAACCATTCCCGGTGTGTTCTTTGAAAAGAACCAGCCGATTCAGATGCGTTTCAATGAGCTGATGACGGGGATCAGGCAGGATGTTGCCGTTAAGATTTTTGGTGAAAACCTGGATTCACTGTCTATTTATGCAGATAAAGTAGGAAAGATCATCCAGACCGTTGACGGCGCAACGCCTCCGCAAATTGAAAGGATAAATGGACTTCCCCAGATCAACGTAGAATACGACAGAACGAGAATGGCCAATTATGGATTAAATATAGAAGACGTAAACAATGCTGTAAGTACAGCCTTTGCCGGAAAAGCAGCCGGGCAGGTTTTTGAAAATGAAAGACGTTTTGATCTTGTGGTTCGTCTCGACAGTCTTCACAGGACGAATATCGATGATGTGAATAATTTAATGATCGCGACAGGAACCGGAGCACAGATTCCCCTTTCCCAGGTAGCCAATGTCAGCTATAAACTGGGGCCTGCACAGATCAGCCGTGAAGAAGGGAAAAGAAGGATCGTTATTGGTTTCAATGTAAAAGACCGCGATGTACAAAGCGTGGTGAAAGATATTCAGGCCAGGCTGGATCAGCAGATCAAGTTGCCTTCCGGATATTATTTTACGTATGGCGGACAGTTTGAAAACCTCCAGGAAGCCAGTAAGCGTCTGATGATCGCAGTTCCGGTTTCTTTATTTCTGATCTTTATGTTACTTTATTTCACTTTCCACTCATTTAAGCAGGCCGCATTGATCTTTACAGCGATTCCGATGAGTGCTATCGGAGGTGTATTTGCCCTTCTTTTAAGAGATATGCCTTTCAGTATCAGTGCCGGAATCGGGTTTATTGCCCTTTTCGGAGTCGCAGTGCTTAACGGAATTGTTCTGATCGGAACTTTTAACCAACTGGAAAAAGAGGGCGAAACGGATGTGCTGAAAAGAGTATATGAAGGAACAAAAGCCAGACTAAGACCTGTTCTGATGACTGCAACAGTAGCTTCATTGGGGTTTCTGCCGATGGCGATTTCTACAGGAGCCGGAGCTGAGGTACAGAAACCTTTGGCAACCGTAGTCATCGGAGGATTGGTTACTGCTACATTCCTTACCTTATTTGTTCTGCCGATGCTCTATATTATTTTTAATTCAAAGATTCCAAAGATGAATAGAATGAAGCCAATCACTACAGTTATTGTACTTGGGTTTCTGATGTTCGGGCAGACATTCAACGCACAGACCAGACCAATTTCAGTAGATCAGGCAGTAGAAATGGCTGCCGAAAACAATTTGGTTTTAAAATCAAAAGATCTGAATATAAAATCTGCCGAAGCTTTGAAAGGAACGGCAAAAGAGCTTCCCAAATTAAATTTTGAAGCACAGCTGGGGCAATACAACAGTCCGAAATTCGACCAGTCATTTGCCATTTCGCAGAGTATTCCTTTTCCCACACTGTTCAAAGCAAGGAGAGAATTGATCACTGAAAATATAAAAAGTCGGCAGATCGAGAAAGAGGTTTCGGCGAATGAACTGACCAAACAGGTGAGAACATATTATTATCAGATCGAATATCTTCAGTATAATAAATTCAAACTGAAAGATCTTGACAGCCTTTATCAGGATTTTATCAGGATTGCAACGGTAAGATTTAAAGCGGGAGATATCAAGAAAATTGAAATTAACACCGCAGAAACCCAAAAAGGAGAGATCAGCCTGCTGCTGAAACAGAATGAAGTGTATTTAAATAATGCTTATAAAAATTTAAAGACATTATTGAATACTTCAGAAGATGTTGAAGTTCCCTTTAAAATCGATTACGAACCTTTGAGAACAGAAAACATCCTGGACAGTTCATCTGTAGCCAATAATCCTACGGTTAAAGCTTTTTATCATGAAATGGAAATTGCTGAAAAGAATAAAAATGTGGAAAAATCCCAGGGACTTCCTGAATTCAGTCTTGGTCTGACGAGCCAGTCGCTGATAGGCTTCCATACCAAAAACGGGCAGGAGAAATTCTATAATGCAGGCGACCGTTTCAATTCGTTCTCTGTAGGTGTTGCTATTCCTTTGACGTTTGGGGCAACAAAAGCCAGAATGCAATCTCTGGAATATGAAAAGCTGGCCGCTGAAACCAATGCAAAGATGCAGCAGAAACAACTTTCTGCACAGCTTGAAAACGCTTTCGGACAGTATCAGCAGGATATACAGCAGTATGAATATTATGTAAGTCAGGCCATTCCGAATGCTGAAAAAATTGTGAAAGCAGCCCAGCTAGGCTACAAAACAGGAGAGATCTCTTACGTAGAATATCTTTTTGCATTGCAGACGGCCACCAATATTCAGCTGAAATATTTAGAATCCATTCAGCAGGTCAATCAATCTGTAGTTACCATTAATTCAATCATCAATAAATAACATGAAAATAAAACACAATATCATATTTCTGACCGTCACGGCACTTTTACTTTTAAGCTGTGGAAAAAAAGAAACATCGGCTGAAAAATCAGAAGGGAAAACTGAAGTCGGCCATGAAGAAGCGCCGCAGACTATTGCTTCATTAACGGAAGACCAGATCAAATCGGTCGGAATATCGTTAGGTCCCATAGAAATGAAGGAACTTACTTCCACCGTCAAAGCGAATGGTCTTCTGAGAGTTCCCAACAATAATAAAGCTACCATCACCTCTCTGTACGGCGGAGTGATCAAAACCCTGAATGTACAGGTAGGAAGCATCGTAAAAAAGGGACAGGTAATCGCAACCATCGCCAATCCTGAATTTATCCGGTTACAGGAAGAATATCTGACAACGAACAGCAGAATAACCTATGCAGAGCAGGAATACAGAAGACAGCGTGAGCTTTTTGACAATGACGCAGGCGCAAAGAAAAACCTGCAGAGTTCAGATGCCGAGCTTAAAACCCTGAGAACGAAAAAAGCTTCCCTTCTGAGGCAGCTTCAGATGATGGGAATAAGCCCGGGAAAAGTGAACAATGGTAATATGAGATCCGGGTTGTTCATTACAGCACCTATCAGTGGAACGGTGAGCAGTATTTCGGCACAAATCGGAAGCTATGTAGATGTTTCGTCACCTGTGGCAGAGATCATTGATAACAATTCTATCCATCTTGACCTGCAGGTCTTTGAAAAAGATCTTCCTAAAATGAAAGTAGGGCAGATTGTGCATTTCAAGCTGACCAATAATCCTGAAACCGAATATGATGCCGTGGTTTACAGTGTAGGATCTTCTTTCGAAAACGAAAGCAAAACCGTTTCTGTACATGGCACAGTAACCGGAAATAAAGCAGGCCTCATCGATGGGATGAATATCACCGGAATTGTAAGTCTTGATAAAAATACAACTCCAGCCGTTCCTAATGAAGCCATCGTGGAAGCAGACGGAAAATACTATGTTTTCATCCGTACAGATAAAAAACCGGAGGAACATGAAAAAGAATCCGGAGATGATCACAAAGAAGAAAAAGAAAAACCTGCACAACATCAAAAAACCTTGAATTTTGAAAAAGTAGAAGTGATAAAGGGTACATCAGATATGGGCTATACAGCAATTACGCCCGTTAAAGGAATTCCTGCTGATGCGAGAATTGTAGTGAAGGGAGCCTTTTTTGTTAATGCTAAACTTTCCAATTCCGGCGGACATGAGCATTAAAATAATGAAATGATAATCGATTTATAGAAACAGGCCGGAAGAACTACCGATTTTTATGCCTAAATTAGAGGTGTTTACGGTACATTTTCAGGGGTCAGAATATAAGAAACATTCTAATACATCATTCAGTTATGCTGCTAAACAAGAAAATATCCATCTGGTATTTCATCCGTGAAATAAAATCCCAGATCCTGTATATGGGAATATTTGCTGTGTCCATAGGATTATTAGACCTTCTCCCATGGTTCCGGAAAATTTCACTTCCCCTTAATATTCCGGCTCTTTTAGGAACGGCTGTGTCATTGCTGCTGGCGTTCCGGACTTCCCAATCCTACGAAAGATGGTGGGAAGCCAGAACAGTCTGGGGTGCCATAGTGAATGATTCAAGAACGCTGATGAGGTTGATCATTCAGTTTTTCCCGGCAGGAGAAGATAAGATCATAAAAGAATTTGCAGAAAGACAGATCATCTGGACCTATGCACTTGGCGAATCTTTGAGAAGACAGCCTTTTTCAGACAGAGTTCAGAACTATCTGGATAAACATCAGATCAAAGCTGCCAATATTCCGAATGCACTTCTGGATGCACATTCCCAGCAGCTCAGAGATATTGCTTCTTCGAAAGGTTTAACAGACTTTCAGCAGATGCAGCTGAATGATATCATCACCAGGCTCTGCGACAGTATGGGAAAATGTGAAAGGCTGAAGAATACAGTTTTTCCAAGGTCTTACAGTATTTTGCTGCATACCTTAATCTATGTTTTTGCTGCCATCCTTCCTTTTGGACTGGATGATGCACAGTTAGCTGTTGAAATTATCATTACGTTCCTTATTCCGGTCATGTTTCTTGCGATCGAGAAAACATCCATTATCATGCAGGATCCTTTTGAAAATGGACCTGTAGATACGCCTGTGACCTCATTGGCACAAACCATCGAAATAAATATTAAACAGATGATAGGAGAGCAGAGCGTTCCTGCCAAAAAAGATAATTCTTTGTATTACGAAATGTGATTAACTAAAATTTCAGAAAAACATGGAAGAAACAAAAACACAGACAGGTTTACCGGCCAGCCGTCATAAAAAGAATCTGATTTATGTCTTGCTATTAAGGAAAAGAAAGTACATCTATAAAAATTAATCGTAGAAATGAAAAAAGATATAGAAACCAAACTCATTGATAAAAACACCAAGCCCACCAGCATGCGAATTCTGGTGTATGATTTTTTGAGCACGCAGGAAGCTGCACTGTCACTTTCTGAAGTCGAAAATCATTTCGATAATGCAGACAGGACCACTATTTACCGGACACTGAAAACGTTTGAAGAAAAAGGAATTGTTCACAGCATACAGGAAAATACCACTACAAAATATAAATTATGTGATGACGGCTGCGATGAGAAAACCCACAAAGACTGGCATCTGCATTTTTACTGCAAAATATGCAAGCAGACGACCTGCAGAGAAGATATTTCATTTCCTCAAAATGTTCAGGCCAATTTCAGAATCGATGAAATAAGACTTTTTGCCAAAGGAATTTGTGAGAACTGTCTTGAAAGTTTGCAATAGTATTGCATTGAGGATAACCTTAATTTTACATCAAAATAGTATTTATGGAAGAATGTTGCAGTACAAAACCAAAAAATAAAGAACAGCATACACACAATCACTCCGAAGGGGATGGGCATGATCACTCTCACGATACAGGAGACAAAACACCTTTTCAGATGTTTCTTCCTGCCATCATCTCTTTCCTGCTGTTGCTGATAGGAATAGCATTGGACAATTATATAAAAACAGAATGGTTTACAGGCTGGGTGCGTTTGGCCTGGTATCTGGTGGCCTATATTCCTGTAGGATTTCCCGTCTTAAAGGAAGCCTACGAGAGTATTGTTCACGGAGATGTCTTTTCTGAATTTTTCCTGATGGGAATTGCCACAGTAGGAGCATTTGCAATCGGGGAATATCCCGAAGGTGTTGCTGTAATGCTTTTCTATTCCGTAGGGGAAGTATTCCAGGGAATGGCCGTTTCAAGAGCCAAAGGAAACATCAAAGCCTTGCTGGATCAGCGTCCTGATGAGGTAACGATCATTGAAGCCAGCCAGCCAAAGACCATTAAAGCCAAAGAAGCCAAAATAGGAGATATTATCCAGTTGAAGCCCGGAGAAAAACTGGCTCTTGACGGTGAACTGATGTCTGAATCAGCTTCATTCAATACCGCAGCGCTCACAGGTGAAAGTAAACCGGATACAAAAACAAAAGGTGAAGCTGTACTGGCCGGGATGATCAATATGAACAGCATTGCTCTTGTAAAAGTGAATACCGCCTACGAAGACAGCAAGCTGAGTAAAATTCTGGAACTGGTTCAAAACGCGACCGCGCAGAAAGCACCGACCGAATTATTCATCAGAAAATTTGCAAAAGTATACACACCGATTGTCGTATTTCTTGCCATAGGAATCTGCCTTCTGCCATATTTATTTGTGGATGACTATCAGTTCAGAGAGTGGCTGTACAGAGCCTTGATCTTTCTTGTAATCTCATGTCCGTGTGCATTGGTGATCTCCATTCCGCTGGGATATTTCGGCGGAATCGGAGCGGCAAGCAGAAACGGAATCTTATTTAAAGGAAGTAATTTCTTAGACAGTATCGCAGAAATCCAGAATGTAGTGATGGATAAAACCGGGACCATGACGGAAGGCGTATTCAAAGTACAGAAAGCAAGCATTCAGCCAGAACTCAATAAAGATGAGATCCTTAAACTGGTCAATGTACTGGAAAGTAAAAGTACACACCCTGTAGCTACAGCGATCCACAACTATGCTGGCGAAATCGACCATTCTATCCCACTGGAGAATGTGGAAGAAATTGCAGGGCATGGCTTAAAAGCGTCAGTCAATGGAAAAGAATTGCTGGTAGGT
Organism: Chryseobacterium lathyri; assembly: GCF_030812195.1. GTDB lineage: Bacteria > Bacteroidota > Bacteroidia > Flavobacteriales > Weeksellaceae > Chryseobacterium > Chryseobacterium lathyri_A. The sequence continues at coordinate 246,193 of NZ_JAUSSF010000002.1, read as the reverse complement.
AATTTTAAGCTGATGGATAAATTCAATATCAGCTACGATACCAGCCATGCCAATATTGTGTACACACTTATTGCCATAGCTTATGATAAAAAGTTTGCAGGCTACATTACCATTGCAGACAGTATAAAAAGTGATGCCCAAGAAACTGTTGACAGCCTGCATAGAATGGGCATAAAAGCCACCATGCTCAGTGGTGATAAAAGTACCGTTGTCAAATATGTGGCAGACCAGCTCGGTATCGACAATGCATTTGGAGATCTCTTACCGGAAGACAAAGTGAATAAAGTAAAAGAGATTAAAGCAAAAAATCAAACCGTAGCCTTTGTTGGTGATGGTGTGAATGATGCTCCTGTTGTTGCGCTCAGCGATGTAGGAATTGCCATGGGAGGACTCGGAAGCGATGCCACGATTGAAACCGCAGATGTCGTTATCCAGGATGATAAACCGAGCAAAATCCCAATGGCCATCAATATAGGTAAGCAAACCAAGAAGATTGTATGGCAGAATATTGTTTTAGCCTTCGCGGTAAAAGCAGTTGTCTTAGCCCTTGGAGCCGGAGGTTTAGCCACAATGTGGGAAGCTGTGTTTGCTGATGTGGGAGTAGCGATGCTGGCGATATTAAATGCAGTGAGGATTCAGAGGATGAAGTTTAATTAGGGAGTAGGTTGCAGGGTTGCAGGTAGCAGGTGCCAAACAATAGCTTCTAGGATGAAGCGACCCATTATTAGCGGTATAAAATTTTATCAGAGATAAAATCCTTGCGCCTTCAAGCATCCTTTTGTAATATTCTTTGCGCCTTTGCGATAAAAAACACGACATCATCCGTTTAAAAATAAAAACACCCAAACCCTTATAGATTTCCAAAATCTATAAGGGTTTTTCATACACAAAAAAGAATCTGCAAAATCACCACAATCCGCGAGAGAAAGAATAACTCAAAACCCCGTAACCCGAAACCCTCCCCACCAAAAATAATCAATGACATTCATCATAAATAATACATAAACCCAATTTGAGTAGTATATTTGTAGAACAGAACTGATCATTGAGATTTTTTATTTCCATATTCATCATTTTTACCATTGCATTACGCCCTGTTTTGCCATTGGTAAACTATGCTGTGAACTATGATTATATTGTGAAAAATCTCTGTGAGAACAGAAATATTCCTCAGTCAACGTGTAAAGGGAAGTGCTACGTCAGCAAAGAACTGGCGAAAACAGAAAAGCAGTCCAATAATTCCCAGGTCATTAAAATATCCGTTCTGGATGTTTTTGTTTCCCACGATACCCTTTCATTTTTAGGACAGAAAGAGTTTGATGCTGAAGATGCGGCCATACATTCACATTATGCTGTGGATCAAACTTCGGAATATTTTTCAAGGATATTCCATCCTCCTTTAGCTTAATTTCAACTATTCTTTTAGTTTTTTTATCAAAGTAACTTCGTTTTTATGGTTTGATATTGTTTTAAAAGCAATAAATAGTAAAAACGATGATTATCTCTGTGTTAAAAATTAATTTACACATTCATCATACTATTAATTTCAATTTACAATTAAAATGAAATCAAAAATTATTTTAACTGCATTATTGTCAGTTTCATTATTTGCATGTGCCCAGGAAACCCCTAAAGTAAAGCATAAGAAGAGCGCTACCCCTTCAAAATCGACGGCTAAGAAAGTAAAATTTGTCAATGCAGAAGATCCCATCTGCCACATGAAAACGGAAGATGATATGAAAGATACAGCAGTCTATAAAAATAAAACGTACGGTTTTTGCAGTAGTTACTGTAAGGACGAATTCAAAAAAAATCCTGAGAAATATGCCCAAAAATAATAAGACCAAGACCGGAGCAAAGAGAAAGGTGATTATTCCGATCGCGATTTTTGCCCTGCTGTTTCTGGGAATAGGGGTAGGAATGGGATATTTCAAGAAGAACCTATATACCGTAATGAAGGTTCCAGATTTTGAGCTCACCGACCAGAATAATAAAAAAATCACCAATAAAGATATGCTGGGTAAAGTCTATCTGGTAGAGTTCTTCTTTAGCAGATGTCCTACGATTTGTCCTGTAATGAACCGTAATATGAGATTTATTGAAGATGAGGTGAACAGTCCTGAATTCGGGATCATTTCAATAAGTATAGATCCGGAAAATGATACACCTGCAGCATTGAAAGAACATGCTAAAAGTGTAGGAGCCAAATCTCCGGACTGGCATTTTCTTACCGGAAACAGAGATTATATCGGAAAACTGGCAGACCAGCTCAATATCTACGTGGGAGATAAGGAAGACGACAGCGAAAGCCTTAACCACAGCGGAATGATCGCCTTAGTGGATAAAGAGGGGAATATCCGTTGCAGATACAATAAAGATAAAATGCCCATCCTGTATTACTCCGGACTGAATTATGAAGATCCGGAAGGAAAAACTCCGAAACTTACGGGGAAATATCATCCTGACCGGGAAATATTGATCGAGGATATTAAGAAATTATTGAAATAAAGTTTAGGGAAGGAAGATGGAAGAATGAAGCTGAAAGTTAATGATTAATGAATTCATGGATGCAGATGGTTAAAAAGATAAGATGAAAAAGTATAGATGAAGTATAGCCATCTTCAGACAGAAATGATTTCCATCGTGCCTCTTCCCTTTTATAAGTAATAAAAATATTGTTAAACCATAAAAACAAAACGTTTATGAAGATTTTGAAAATAGCAGCTTTAAGTGCCGTATTTGCTGCACAGTTCGCTTTTGCGCAGTTTAAGCAGACGCCGCTTCCGTATGCATACAATGCACTGGAAGGTTCGGTAGATGCACAGACAATGGAAATTCATTATTCAAAGCATGCTGCAGCTTATGTTGCCAATTTGAATAAAGCGATTGCCGGAACACCACAGGAAAAACAAACGCTTTTCCAAATCCTTTCGGGAGTTTCTAAACTTACGCCGGCAGTAAGAAACAATGCAGGAGGACATTACAACCACGAACTTTTCTGGACCGTTCTTACACCTGTAAAAAACACACAGCCTTCTGAAAAACTAGCTAAAGCAATTACGGAAACTTTCGGAAGCATGGATGCATTCAAAGAAAAGATCAGTAAAGCAGGTGCAGACCGTTTCGGTTCAGGATGGGCATGGCTTTCGGTGGATAAAAATGGAAAGTTATTCGTTTCTTCTACGGCAAACCAGGATAATCCTTTGATGGATGTCGTGGAAGAAAAAGGAACTCCGATTCTAGGAATTGATGTTTGGGAACATGCTTATTATCTGAAATACCAGAACAAAAGAGCGGATTATCTTACTGCAATCTGGAATGTGCTGAACTGGAAAGAGGTAAGCAAAAGATATGATGAAGCCCTAAGCAAGAAATAACAAATGAACTTAATTTGCAGCATATCCCTCACTTTATATATGGTGTTCAGGCCTCTGATCCCACTGATGGAATATGCTGTAAATTATGATTACATTTCCACTGTCCTCTGTATCAATAAAAGCAAACCGGAGCTTCACTGTAATGGAAAATGTTACTTGAGCAAAGAACTTGCAAAGACGAATAACTCTGATTCTTCGCCTTTAAACAAAACTAAAAATTCTGGACAGAAAATTCTTGATATCTGTACACTTCCTGAAATTACTTCTGTTCAAAATGTAGAAAAATTCCTTTCTGCAAATTTCAATTTTCTCTATGAAACAGCCTATTCTTTTCTGTTTCTCAGATCTATTTTCAAACCACCGGTTTTTTAAGTTCAATTTTAATCATTACAAAACTACAGAACGTATATAAGGTTCGCTGAAATTCAGTGTTCTTTTATATAGTTTTTCCATACACTTTAAATAACTGAAGTGTCAAAAAACTTTTGTGCCTTTTGTAGTTAAATAAATGAATGATCACCCATTCAAAAACATTTCTATTCATAAAATTCAACTTAAAAAATCAACATGAAAATTTATAAATTTTTATCATTATTCTTTATTGTCTTTAATGTGCTCACTTTATCATCATGCCGAAACAGCGATGATACCGATTCGCAGGACACTTCAACCGGAAATCTTCAGATAAAATTTGAAAACGGATTCAATAATCTGGGGAATATTGTGCTGAATCAAACTGTACAGACTTCTGCTTCCGGACAGAAACATAATTTCTCCGCTTTAAAATATGTCATCAGCAATATCACACTGATTGACGAAAGCGGAAATGAATTTAAATACAATGAAAATAATCCTGATAAAGGCGCTTTCATTGTAGATCAGGCAGATGCCGTTGCAGGAGTTGTTTATCTCGATCTGAACGGAATTCCGAAAAACAATTACAAGAAAGTAAGATTTGGACTTGGAATCAGTCAGAAGGCTTATCTGTTGGGGCAAAACGGGCAGGCAGAATTCTGGACGAAAGCCAAACAGAAAGGAATGTCGTGGTCATGGGCAGCCGGTTATGTCTTTATAAAACTGGAAGGGAAGTACGGGGGCAGTGCAGCAGATACGCAATTCATGAATCACACGGGAAACATGGGGAATGTAACGGCTAATAATACTCCGGATCTTTACCGGGAAATTACGTTGAATCTTCCGACAACCGCCAGAGTAACGGCTCAGATAAGACCTTCCATCCACATTCTTGCAGATCTTAATCAGTTTCTAAGTGGCAGCAAAACGCTTTCCCTTACTACAGAAAACAATATGATGATGGGCTCAAGCCAGCATTTGGTGGATGTTACGGATAACCTTACTGCGATGTTTAAAGTAGATCACGTTCACAATGATTAGGATTTTATTAAAAACAATGCTGCTGGTCATTACTTTTCTGAGCTGTTCTTCCTGTTCAGATGAGGTAATGCAGCCATTGGAAAAAGATGAGGCTTATTCTTTACGGTTCCCATCGTACTTTCCTGAAATGACTTTTGATGCATCCGGTAATCCGGTGACAAAAAACGGAGTAGAGCTGGGAAGAAATTTATTTTATGAGGGCAGGCTTTCCCGAAATAACACCATATCATGTGGTTTCTGCCATATTCAGGAAAATGCTTTTACGCACCATGGCCATACCGTGAGCCATGGAGTGGACGACAGAATAGGAATCCGTAATGCACCATCCATTCAAAACATGGCATTCCTGAAAAGATACATGTGGGACGGTGTGATCCATAATCTGAACGAACAGCCGATCATACCGATCACGGATGCCAATGAAATGGACAGTTCCATGCCCGAGGTGATCTCTAAATTAAAGAATGATCAGAGGTATAAAAAACTCTTCATGGCAGCTTATGGTGATGAAAATATAACTGGTGAAAGGATATTGAAGGCTCTGTCGCAGTTTATGGTAAGCATGATTTCCGCAGATTCGAAATATGACAGGGTTAAACAGGAAAAAGAAAACTTCACTTCCGAGGAATCTCAGGGATTAGCTCTTTTTGATCAGAAATGTGCTTCCTGCCACAGTGGAGAATTATTTACCGATGAGAGTTTCAGGAATACAGGAATGTATTACAATACCCAGTTCAAAGATGCGGGGCGTCATCGCGTGACCCTTGATCAGAATGACTGGATGAAATTCCGTGTGCCTAGCCTGAGAAATGTAGAACATACCGCACCTTATATGCATGATGGGAGATTTTACACACTGGAAGCAGTCCTTAATTTCTATTCAGATAATGTGGAGGATAACCCCAATCTTGATTCACAGCTGAAACAAAACGGACATGTCGGAATAGCGATGAACACTCAAGAAAAGCAGCTGATTATCGCCTTTTTGAAAACCTTATCTGATAAAAACTTTATTTCTAATCCAAAATTTGCAGAGTGATCATGATGAACATGAATAAAATAATCTTTATCCTCAGCTTGGCACTATCATTTGCATGCCATGCTGAAACAATTAACGACAGTATTTACATTGCAGATGATGTTAGCAGAATTGTACTGGATGACTGTGATGCGTGCGGTTGTGCAGCAGGAAACGGATCTTCCGGTTTTGAGTCTTTGCTGAATCCGCAGTTTGTCGGGATCAAATATTTTGCCCAGCATTATAAAGCCAAAGAAAACCTTTTTGTGAAAGACCTCACGCAGGACCAGTACTTCAATACCCTGCAGGTTTGGGGTAAAATTCCATTGACACAAAATCTGAGTGTATACGCCAGCCTGCCATTTCATTTTCATGAGAAGAGAACAATGCAGGGCGATATTAAAATCGATGGAATCGGAGACGTGAACCTGATGGGAATTTACCGGATCATCAGTTCCAAGGATAATTTTCATCAGCTTAACGGAGGTTTGGGTGTGAAGATTCCTTTGGGGAAATTTGATGAAAAAGGAGCTTCCGGCGTCAATCCAAGTTTTCAACTGGGAACGGGAAGCTGGGATTATCAGGCCGCTTTGAACTATAAGTTTCAAAAGAATAAGCTGGCTGTACTGATTAATACAGATTATACCGTAAAAACCGAAAATAAAAAGAATTACCGTTTCGGGAACCAGTGGAATTATGCTGCAACAGGGTTTTATCAGCTTGCAGAAAACGGAAAGACCATTTTCTCTGCCAAAGCCGGAGTTCAGGGTGAAGTCTATGATAAAAACAAACAGTTTGACGAGGTATTGCCTAAAACAGCCGGAAGTGCTTTATATGGAAAACTCGGGTTCGAGGCTTCGTATAAAAAGTTCAGTTTAGGAGGTGAAGTCATGCTGCCTGCCTATTCCAATCTTGCGGGCGGCGACATTGAAGCGAAATCCAGATTCAGTGTATTTATCAATTTTGGAATTTAATCTTATGGTGACCGAAATCTTGGTGGCTGCGATTTTCGCAGCCATCGGTTTTTAATACATTTTCTTAATCTATCTGTTGTTTTTCATAGTGCTGAGAATTAATTTATTATGTCTTGTATTGCATATATTAATTATTTTCTATCTTTGCCGCAATCTGGTGCGCTGTAAAAAGCACTTAAAAGGGAATCCGGTGAAAATCCGGGACAGACCCGCTGCTGTAAGCTCCACATCAAAGTTTTTGAAGAGTATATCCACTGTTTTTTAATGGGAAGGATTTCAAAAACGGAGTAAGTCAGAAGACCTGCCAGAAGATAAACGTTTGATGCTTTCGTGGAATAAAGCTTAGGACAACAATGATTCTGTGCAGTAACAGCTGCGCTTTATCTTTGCTATCTTATATCCATTAGCGTCAGCATTATTCTCAATGAGCTAATGGTCAGAAAATGTACTGCTTCACAGTTTAAAAAAGGTGTTATCATATTATTTGTGGCAGCATCTCAACTTATATTCTCACAATCCGGAGACACCATCAGGGAGAAAACCATTCTTCCTATCCAGCTTTACAAAAAAGATTTTAAAGAAATTCTTCCCGCACAGGTACTTTCCGGGGAACAGCTTGAAAGGCTGAACAGTCAGTCGGTGGCTGATGCTTTACGGTATTTTTCAGGAGTTCAGATCAAAGACTATGGCGGGATGGGCGGTCTGAAAACGGTAAATATCCGGAGTATGGGAAGCCAGCATGTAGGTGTTTTCTATGACGGTATCCAGCTGGGAAATGTTCAGAACGGAATCGTGGATCTCGGAAAGTTTTCACTGGATGATCTTGAAGCCATTTCTTTATATAACGGGCAGAAAAGTGAAATTTTTCAGCCGGCAAAGGATTTCGGATCTTCCGGGTCGATTTACCTTCAGCCTAAAACACCTGTTTTTAAAGGAAATCAGAAGACCAACTTAATGCTGAAGCTGAAATTAGGCTCTATCAGTTTGTTTAACCCTTCCTTCCGTCTGGAGCAGAAGCTTTCAGACAGAGTTTCGGCAAGTTTCAGCTCGGAATTTGTGCAGAGTGACGGCTTGTATAAATTTAAATACGAAAAGAAAAATTCTGACGGATCTGTTGCCAATGATACCATTGCCAGAAGATATGATTCCTATATCCGTGCGAAACGTTTTGAAACTGCTTTAAATGGGACCATTAATGATGGAAGCTGGAGCGTACGCGGTTATGGCTATATTTCCGATCGTGGAGTTCCTACGGCCATTGTTAACAATAATTTCAAGCCTAAGGGGCAGCAGATGCTGGATGAAAACTATTTTGTTCAGGCCAGTTTCCGTAAAAAGCTGTTTCCAAAATTCGAAACGCAGTTCAAAGCTAAATTTGCTTATGACTACACCCGGTTTTTAGATACAGTAAATGTAGCTACAACCGTTCTTCCGATAGATAATTCTTATGTTCAGAGAGAACTCTATTTTTCGAATTCCAATATGTATTCTGTTAATCAGAACTGGGATATAAGTGCAAGCTTTGACTTTCAGTATAATAATCTGGATGCCAGCCTGAGGGATTTTTCATATCCTACCCGATATACTTCGCTCGTTTCTTTTGCTACGACCTATCAGTGGAACCGGTTCAAATTTTTAGGAAGCATTCTGGGAACTTTTGTGCATGAAGAAGTGAAAATGAATGCAAAGTCTCCCGATAAAACCGAATGGACACCTTCTGCTTTTCTTAGTTATCAACCCTTTGAATCCAAAGATCTTACCGTAAGGGCTTTCTACAAAAGAGTGTTCAGAATGCCTACTTTCAATGATCTGTATTACACTATGATCGGGAATATCATGTTGAAACCCGAATACACGAATCAGTACGATGCAGGTTTTACCTACCAGAAACTCTATGATCATAAAGTTTTTAAAGGAATCTATGTGAAAGTGGATGGCTATTATAATGAAGTAGAAAACAAAATTATCGCTGTTCCTACCACCAATCTCTTCAGGTGGATGATGGTGAATTTGGGAGAAGTAAAAATCATCGGGGCAGACGTGAATGTTCAGGCTGAATTTGACATTCATAAAGTGAAACTGAAACCTTTGGTAAGCTATACCTATCAGCGTGCCGGAGACTATACTGATAAAAGTGACGACTATTACGGAGACCAGATCTCCTATGTGCCATGGCATACCGCGACTTTTACCATGATGACAGACTATAAAGACTGGAGTTTCAATTACAGTTTTATGTACACGGGAGAGCGTTATGATGCCCAGCTGAATAATATCAAAGCCAATTATCTTCAGCCATGGTACACGCATGATTTATCCGTTCAGAAAAAATTCAACTGGCATTCTCATCAGATTAAAGCCGGTTTTGAGGTCAATAACGTCCTTAATCAATACTATGACGTGGTAAGGAACTATCCGATGCCCGGAAGAAACTTTAAACTTATTGTAAGCTTTACCTTATGAAAAAACTAAACTTTTGCCTGCTGGCTTTTACTCTTTTATTTCTGTTCTCGTGCCGGACAGATGACAATGTGGTCCCTTCGGAGACAAAAGAGGTAAGTACCGGGGAAGATCTGCCTATTAAAGGTTTTTATCTTCTGAACGAAGGAAATATGGGGAGCAATAAATGTACGCTCGATTATTTCGATTATGCTACAGGAACGTACCGCAAAAATATTTACGGAGAAACCAATCCTTCTGTGGTAAAAGAGCTGGGCGATGTAGGAAATCATATCATGATTTACGGGAACAAAATGTATGTGGTGGTGAATGTTTCCAATAAAATTGAAGTACTGGAAGCGAAAACAGCCAAACGGATCAAAACCATACAGCTGCAGAACTGCCGTTATCTGGCATTTAAAGGCAATAAAGTTTATGCCAGCAGCTACGCAGGTCCTGTTGAACTGAATCCGAACTCTCCACCGGGAAAAGTAGTTGAAATTGATACGACATCACTGAGCATCGAAAGACAGGTTGTAGTAGGGTATCAGCCGGAAGAAATAGAAATTATGGGCGATCAGCTTTTTGTGGCCAATTCCGGGGGATATAGGTTCCCGGATTATGACAAAACTGTTTCCGTCATTGATCTGAATAGCTTTACTCAAACCAAGAAAATTGACGTAGCTATTAATCTTCATCGTATTAAAAAAGACAATTACGGAGATTTATATGTGAGCTCCAGAGGGGATTACTACAACATTCCATCCAGCCTTTTCCTTGTAGATGCCACTACCGGAACAGTGAAAAAAAACTTTCACGTCGCTGTCAGCGGAATGACGATTGTGAATGACAAGCTGTACTATTATGGAAATGAATTTAATTACAATACGCATACCTATGTCAAGACCTTTGGGATTATCGATGTAAAGACGGAACAGATTATTGCTAATAAAATTATTGACCAGCAGTATGTGGATGAGATCAAAGCTCCTTACGGAATTGCAGTAAATCCTTATACGGAAGATATCTATTTAACGGATGCGAAAAACTACGTGACTACCGGATATGTATACTGTTTCGATAAGGGCGGAAAATTCAAGTGGAAAACAGAAGGCGGGAATATCCCTGCTCATTTTGCTTTTTTATATAAATAATCAGATAAAAAATGGAAAGAAAAACTAAACATATTTTAAAGACCATGCTTCTATCTTCTGTTCTTTTGGGAACGGCAGCCTGTAAAAATGACAGGGAAGAAGTATTGGAGGAAGTGACTTTTCCTGCGGAAGCTCTTAAAGAATCCTATACCATAGACAGACTTAAGCTCTTGAACATAGATCCCAAAATTGAAGGGAAGCTGACCTGGAGTATCGGCGATTCCATTATTTCAGACCATCCGCAGCTGGATTTTGTAAGTCCTCTTGTAAAAACGTATCCTTTGACCTTGAAAGTAGAGGTAAAAGGAGCGGTGAAGACCTATAAGTCAACGATCATTGTCAATAAAGAACTTACCCCTTACAGCAAATACATTTCAGATGTTTTTGAGTTCCGTCCTGCTGTTGGCCAGTTTACGAATGAGGTCCCGGAATATGTTACCGGAAATACAGAAGCAGATATGCTCCAGAGAGCAAAGGAATCACTGATAGGCGGAAATTCTGCCATGATCACGCTTGGTGGCTTTGGAGGCTATGTTGCTTTCGGCTTTGATCATACAGTTCCCAATCTTGAGGGAAAGGATTTCAAAGTTTTGGGCAATGCATTTTGGGGAAATAATGCCAGCACAACCAGATCGGGATCTTGTGAACCCGGAATTATAATGGTTGGCTATGACAAAAATAAAAATGGCAAACCCGATGAAGATGAATGGTACGAAATTGCCGGCAGTGAATATTTTAAAAATTCAACCATTAAAAATTACAGTATAACATATTTCAAACCCAATGAAAATAAGTCCCCCGTTCCGGGAAGTGAGTTTTGGCAGACTGATGTGGAGTACATCAAATGGCAGGATATTAATGGGAATTCAGGATTTAAAACTAAAAATACCTTCCATACCCAAAGCTATTATCCTTTATGGCTTACGAATGCCTCTTACAGCTTGGCTGGAACCAGACTTAAGGATAATTTTTACGACCAGAGCGGAACGGGGGCATATTGGGTAGGAACATCTTATGAGTACGGGTATGCAGACAATGCTCCGAATAATGATGAAGCTTCAAACATAGACATTTCCTGGGCAGTAGATAAAAACGGGAAGTATGTAAAACTCCCGGGTATAGATTTTATTAAGGTCTATACGGGAATCAATCAGGAGGCCGGATGGCTCGGGGAAGTATCCACAGAAGTAGCAGGGGCCTATGATCTGCATCTTAATTAATAATTATAGACTATAGAATTTAATACATATAATAATTTAAAAATGAAAAAGTTTTACCTTTTTACCGTACTGTTTCTGTTGGCGTTCTTTACGAATGCACAGATAAAAGTACAGGGTGTACCTAGAAATGACATTCAGGGGGCAGGCAGTGCTCAGCTGAATGCTACAGTAACCACGAATATTAGTTTTTCTGATATTCAGTATTGGGTAGGTAGCGGTACAAATCAAGCCGCTTTCGTGGTACAGTGGAATGACAGCAAAAACCCTGATGCTTTGGTATGGGGATTCAGATGGAACGGAAGCGCTACCGGAGAAGATATGATGAAAGCCATTGCAAAGGCTGATCACAGATTTTTCACATTGTTTTATCCGGGAACACAATTCGGGACAGCCATCGGAGGAATGGGTTTTGACCTTAACGGACAAAATACCAATGCACTTTATAAAAACGGGAATACAACCTATCCTCTTTACCCTGTAAATGGTATTGTAAATACAGGTGCGTATGATTTCGATGATTTTACTGCTGCAGATGCCGGGGATCATTGGGGATCGGGATGGTACAACAGCTACTGGTCCTATTGGGTAAAAGATCCTGCGGATGCTGATTTCGGATATTCAGGGGTAGGTGCTTCGTCCCGTGTGCTTCAGAACGGATCATGGGATGTATGGAATTTTAATCCTGGGCTGGCTTATTTTCCTATTTCTTCAACGTTGACGCCGGTATCTGCTTATGCTGCTTCTGTTGCTTCTACCAATTTTACTGACGGCTTCTTTATAGTGAATGAAGAATGGTTTGGACATACCAACGGTTCTGTGAATTTCATTGACAATAATGGGCAGGTCAATTACCGTGTCTACAGCAATGCGAATAATAACCAAGCCTTTGGCGCTACAACGCAATACGGAACAATCTACGGAGATAAATTCTATTTTATCTCAAAACAGGCTGCAGACGGTGGTGATACTCAGTATACTCCAGGAGGAAGGCTTGTGGTAGCCAATGCACATACAATGCAGAAAATTGCAGGATTTAACAATATCGGAGGCGGTGACGGAAGATCATTTGTTGGGGTAAACGAAAATAAAGGATACATCGGAGCATCTAACGGAGTTTATGTATTTGATATTGCCAATTTGCAAGTTGGAAGCGCAATAGCCGGGACAGGCGGTGGAGGGCAATATGCAGGTCAGATCGGAAACATGATCCGTTCTTCTAAATATGTATTTGCCGTGAAGCAGTCTGCAGGGATTTTAGTCATTGACCCTGCAACGGATACCCTGATCCATACGATCCCGGGATCTTTCCATTCTATTGTTCAGGCGAAAGACGGAAGTATCTGGGCGATCCAGGATCAGAAAGTGGTGAATATTCATCCCACTACTTTTGTTACCACTTCATATACTATTCCTACCACTAAGTATTTAGGATCTTGGGGGGCATGGAACGCAGGAAGCTTTTCAGCGAGCAGTAAGCAGAATGTTTTATACTGGATCAATTCAGTTAACAGTTTCGTTTCAGGAACACAGATTGTAAAGTTTGATGTTACGACAAAGACATTCAATGAAAATTTTGCAACGATTCCCGGTCAGACAGGTACTTATAAACAGATACCTTATGGAGCTGGGCTTCGTGTGAATCCAACCACTGATGAATTGATTCTGAATACCACTGAAAGTGGTTTTGGCGCGCATTACCAGAAAAACTGGATCCATACTATTAATGTTAACGGAGCCATTACCAATACAAAGACACTTAATGACTATTATTGGTTCCCGGCTATGGCAGTATTCCCTGACAATACACTTCCTGCTATAAGCAGTACTCTCCCGTCACAGGTTAATGTAAACAATACATCTGTAATTGACCTGAAAACGATTGTTTCTGATGAAGATAATCTTTCAGCTGCTATTGTAAAATCAATTAAGTCAAACTCAAATCCTGCCGCAGTTTCTGCAGTGATTAATGCTAATGACGAATTGGTTCTAACTCCGGTTGCTCCAGGAACGGCGGATATTAAGATCAGTTTTAATTCAAATGGAAAAGTAGTAGAAAAAGTGCTTACTGTCAACAGTACAACTTCTACTTTGGCTACGACAGAAGTGAAGAAAATTGAATTTAGTATTTATCCGAATCCGGTAACAGATATTTTGATTATCAAAACTCAGGAGAAAATCCTAGAGGTTTCTGTTTATGATGCTTCGGGAAAACTGGTGAATACACAAGTTAACAACGGTCAGATTAATGTAAGCATGCTTCCAAACGGAGTATATATTCTAAAGGCTGTAACCGATAAAGCAGTATACCAGCAAAAGCTGATCAAAAAATAACCATCACAGTCTATATATTTCAATGAACCCGGCGGCCCACTTGGGCCGCCGGGTTTTTAGTTTTAAAACAGTAGTAAAAGAGATTTGGGCAGGCTTTTAGCCTGCCCAAATCTCTTTTATGTCTTATTATTTAATTATTGATTCTGATCTTACGCGAATAAGTCTTCTTGTCTTTCGTCTCTATGGTCAGAATATAGATTCCTTCAGGCTGTGGAGAAGACAATTCAAAGGTTTTGGAGCGAAGGGTAGACCGGTGTACTTCTTTCCCGGAAGTATTTCTTAGGATAACTTCAGACCCTTCTAATGGCACAGTACCATCCAGAGTAATCTGTCCGGCTTTGCTGTAAGCCATAATGGTGGCCAGAGGATCCTGGTATGCATAATACACTCTGAATCCGCCACCCAGACTCAGTACACCACCACTCAGTCTTATTTTAACTGCGTCATATGAGCTGACAGGAACAAATTCAATAGTTGCTCTGGCAGGATTGTCTGAAAGCTTCAGCAAGTTCCCGGTTACCATTTGACTGTCGTTATTGGCTGTTGTTCCGCTTAGTGTTTCTATATATACGCCGCTTAAGAGCTGAACAGTCAGAGGAATGTTATTAGTACCGATACCGATAACCAATTTAGTGTTGAGCCTCACTTCAGGGAATCTCAGGGTCTGTTCAACGCCTCCCAGTAAAACCGTACCCATAACCATGGTAGAATAGTTGTCTTCGTTGTCTCCAAGGGCATTTAAAGGATTCTGTACGGCACAGCCCAGGCATACTCCATACACATTGGAGAGCTGATCATGGGCATAGATCCTGTTTTGCGCCTGCGTATGGCCGGATTGGAATAAAAAGGTTAAAAATAGTGCGGCCTGAAAAAGGCGATTCTTTGAAAATAGAATAGATTTCATGCTATAGAGTTTTTTGGTTAACGTTTAATCCAAATTTAAGCATAAAAGTGTATATGAGCAATATTATTTCTATTTAATGTGAATTAAAAAATATTTTTGTAATATTTAAAATAATGTAGTTTACTTTCAAAGAATTTATTTTTTCCGACCTTTAATATTAGGCAGAAAAGCGGTTATTATACCCATAAGAGGTAGGAATGCACAGATTTTAAATACATATTCAATGCTGGTATCATCTGCTAAAGCACCCAATACCGCAGAACCAATTCCGCCCATCCCAAACATAAAACCAAAAAACAATCCTGCTACCAATCCAATTTTATTGGGCAAAAGGTCAGTAGCATATACTAAAATAGCAGAAAATGCTGAAGCGATAATTAGGCCGATTAAAACAGCAAATACCACGGTCCATAATAAGGGAAGATACGGAAGACAAAGAGTGAAAGGAGCTGCCCCAAGTATGGAAACCCATATGATTTTCTTTCTTCCGTATTTATCACCCAGCCTTCCTCCTAAAATTGTTCCGATAGCAACCGCCGCAAGGAACATAAACAAATATAGCTGAGAATCTTTTACAGAGATATGAAATTTATCAATAAGAAAGAACGTAAAATAATTAGTCATTGATGCTAAATAAATATATTTAGAAAATACCAGTGCCAGCAGAACTGTAATAGAAAATATAACTTTTTTGCGGGATAGTTCTACGGCTATAATATTACTGGAATGCTGAGTCGTTTTTTTCAGAGACAATCGTTCTGCATACCAATTCCCGATCCTCCATAATACTATAATTCCTATAAAAGCGGCAATGGCAAAAAGGCTGACGTACCCTTGTCCTAAAGGAAGTACAATTAAAGCAACCAATAGAGGGCCAATAGCACTTCCTGAATTTCCTCCTACCTGAAAGATGGATTGAGCAAGTCCTTTTTGTCCGCCCGAAGCCAATTGCGCAACTCTGGAAGCCTCAGGATGAAAAATTGAAGATCCCATCCCTATTAAAGCGACTGAAACAAGGATCATATAATATTGATGGGCTGCCGCCAAAAGTAACAATCCGGCCATTGATAATCCCATTCCTACAGCTAAAGATCTTGGATTGGGCTTTTTATCTGTATAAATCCCCACAAACGGCTGTAATATAGATGCCGTAAGCTGAAACACCAATGTAATGATACCAATCTGTGCAAATGATAAGCTAAATTCACCTTTTAGAATAGGGTATAATGATGGAATAGTAGATTGTATCAGGTCATTTAAAAAGTGAGAAAAGCTGATCATAAATAAGATCGGATAAACAATTTTATTAGTATCAATTGTCTGGGTCTGTAGATTTTTCATGAATTATAAGTTTCAATTCATCATGTCATCTGATGAATTTTGTTAAAAAAATATTTTTAATATACCCTGTCGACGATGAGCTGTGCAATATGAGCTGCATTTTCAGGATCTTTATTTTCAATACAGCTATAGAGATCCGTATGTATTTTTTGAGAAAACTTAAAAGAGTCTGTATTGTTATTATGACTGCTTTCAAAAGTACTGAGGATATGTTTACTGGCGATTTTGTAAATTTCTTTCAAAAGGTTATTGCCACATGCTTCAGCAATAGATATGTGAAAGTTGATATCAGCCTGATAGCATTCCAAAGCCTGATTTTCTTCTGCAAACTTCTCTCTAAGATCCAGATACATTTTAATAGTCTTTAATTCCTTTTCACTGCGGTGAACTGCTGCTCTTGCTGCTATTTTTGAATCTAATAGAGAACGTACCTCATATACTTCATTGAATTCAGCGTTATTGATCCGAGCTTCCAGTGATTCTTGAATATTCTTCGAAATAACAAATGTACCCACACCTTGCTGTACATTCAGGACTCCTTTTATCGATAAAATTTTTATTGCTTCACGGATGCTCGATCGTCCTACACCATATATTTTCATCAATTCCGGTTCAATAGGAAGTTTATCACCTACTGCATATTCTTCATTGGTAATCCCTTGTATTAACCTTTCTGCGACTTCCTGAGCTAATGTTTTCCTTTGAATTTGCATATACATCTTATCATCTGATGAATACAAAGGTAGTTAAAAAATACATAAGCCTGTACTATTTTATTGTCAAAGGATGAGTTTTTTGATAATAAGGTGGTTTGCAAAATATTTTAAAACATAAAAAGAGAGATCCTAGTATTAAGAATCTCTCTTTAAGTAGCCCGTAGGGGAATCGAACCCCTCTTACCAGAATGAAAATCTGAGGTCCTAACCGATAGACGAACGGGCCATCTATCTAGCACTAATAAATTAGTGGGTTAGATTTTTTGTTTTTATAAGTTTCAACTCTTATTAACCACCCGGTTAGTAGTGATTAAATTTGTAGCCCGTAGGGGAATCGAACCCCTCTTACCAGAATGAAAATCTGAGGTCCTAACCGATAGACGAACGGGCCAACTATACTTTTACGCTAATTTATTAACGTGTTTTGTTAATTTGCTTTTCAAGTTAGCCGCTTTGTTTTTGTGGATAATATTTCTCTTAGCTAATTTATCCAATAAAGCAATAACTTTTGGCAGTTGCTCTGTAGCAGCAGCTTTGTTCTCTTCATTTCTTAAGACTTTAAGAGCAGTTCTAGCAGTCTTGTGATAATATCTGTTACGAACTTTTCTAACTTCGTTTTGTCTGATTCTTTTTAATGCTGATTTATGATTTGCCATATCGTTCAAATGTGAGTGCAAAACTATAAACTTTTTTTTAATCTGCCAAATTATTTTTTAAAATTTTTCAATTTTCTTCTGACAGGTATTTTCTTAGTTTATCTATTGCTTGTTCTATTTTTAAATTCTCTTGTTCTCGTTCTATTTTCTTGATCGTACTGCTTAGCATGATCATCGCATTGTTCCATTCTCCAGTGGTATTGGTAAAGGAAAGTCCGTCAATTGTTACTTCAAAGGCAACCCTTTCTCCTGTCCTGTAAAGTCTGAAACTTATCTTATCATCCCTGCCTGTAATCCCCTCTTCATTGATTTGTAAATCATAACTTTTTGGGTTAGAGTGGATTTTCTTAAAAAGAAGTTTTGCTTCCTGTATTTTTAAATCCGGCATGATATCAAATTTGGTAGCCTATAGGGGAATCGAACCCCTGTTGCAAGAATGAAAATCTTGAGTCCTAACCACTAGACGAATAGGCCAAATTTTGAGGTTGCAAAAGTAATGATTAACTTTTTAACTTCAAAATTATTTTTTACGTTATTTAAAAACTTTTTGAATAATAGTATTCTTGATTCCCTTGGATTCAAGGTCTTTTTGGAGCTTTACAGCATCCTCTAAAGTAAATACTTTACCATAAGTGTAGTAAAACACTCCATTGTCTTTATTTCTCTCCACATCTTTCAATGTCTGGAGAATAAACGAATTGCCATTCAGTTTATCGCCTGTATAAACCTCAATGGTATAATAGCCCGTCAGAAGTTTTTGATTAGGCATAAATCCTACTGCATAAGCATTTCTGAATCCCGCATCCTTGGCCGTTTTGAGGTTGATATCTTTTATCGAAGCCATATTAGTAACTCCATAGTAATATTTGTATTGCCCATTGTCTTTGATAGGGAGAATATAATTTAAGCCCTTTAAAGCAGGATCTCCGTCATTGTATTTAACCGGGGAGCTCAACAGTAAAATTCTGAAATCATTTTTTAAAGGAGTTTCGGCAGGCTTTTCAGGTTCCGGTTTTCTGGTAGCAATAGAAGATCCACCTGTTTTTCTGTCAATTGCTTTTTTATAATCGATGATCGCGTTATAGATACTTTCAGAAATTTCGTTCTGTCCCTTTTCAGAAGCCAAATAGTGGCTTTCTTCTGGGTGGTTGATGAAACCGGTTTCTATCAATACAGAAGGCATTGCATTCATACGCAGGACGTGAAGGTTTTTCTGGAAAACACCTCTTGAAAATCTTTTATCCTTATTTACAAAATTACCTTCCACCAGTCCGCCAAGCAGCAAGCTTGACTCAAGGTATTTATTTTGCTGAAGTTTCAGGGCAATAAGAGATTCCGGGGAACTTGGGTTGTAAGATCCGAAGGTTTGTCTGTCTTTTTCATCAAGAAAGATCACATCGTTCTCTCTTTTTGCAACCTCCAGGTTTTCATCATTCTGGTTAGGTCCCTGCACATAAGTTTCAGTTCCGTAGGCTGTAGGTCTCTGTGAAGAATTACAGTGGATCGAGACAAAAAGATCAGCTTTACTTCTGTTGGCCAGGTTGGTTCTGTCTGAAAGGGAAGGGTATTCGTCGAATTTACGGGTGTATATAACTTTGAAGTCTCTGTTTTTTTCCAACATTGCTCCAATCTTTAGAGTAACGGCAAGTGTAACGTCTTTTTCTGCAACCCTTCCGATATCCGCATAAGTCCTGTTCGCACCATGATCGCTTCCCCCATGACCAGCATCTAAAACGATCGTAAATTTCTTTTGTGAAAAAATTAAAATACCGGAAAGAAGGAGGAGAAATGATAAAATTATTTTAAATTTTTGTTTGTACATCTTACAGTTTTAAAAATTATACTAATTTTGAGCCTTAATTAAAGAATAAAATTGGCCAAAACCGTCCTCAAAAATATATTACAAATTTTAATTATCCTAATTTTTAACAATTTTTTAGCACAGAAAACCCCTGAAAAATTGCCTAAAAATGTGGTTAATGATACTATTTCCAAAAAGGATACCATTGTTGTAAAAAAAGAAGCTTTAGATGATGTTCTTCATACAAAGGCAGATGATCAGCGTAGAGATGTCCCGAAAAAGATGACATTTCTGAATAAAAATGCCCAGGTAAAATACCAGGACATGCAGATCGATGCAGATTATATCTCTATTGATGATAACAAAAACCTGATCTATGCACGAGGAAAACAGGATTCTTTAGGGAAGATCATAGAACCTGTAATTACCACTCAGGCTGGTAAGAAGTATGAGACCAATGAGTTCAGCTACAATACCAAAACCAAGCAAGCCATTGCTTTTAATGCAAGAACAGAAGAAAGCGAGGGGGTGATCACAGCACAGAAAACCAAAAAATATAATGATTCTGTTTTTGCCATGAGAAATGCAGATTATACAACGGATGAATATTATATCAAGAAAAAAGATACAGCCTCGGATTACTTTATGCGGGCATCCAACATCAAGCTGATCAAAACTAAAAATAAATCACAGATTGTTACAGGTCCTATACAGATGTATATAGAAAGGGTGCCAACACCTCTTATTCTTCCGTTTGCCATTCTTCCGTTTTCAGACAAAAGGGCAGCCGGCATCCTGATTCCAAGTTTTGGAGAAAGGGAAGATGTAGGCTTTTTCCTTAACGGATTGGGGTATTACCAGCCGATAGGGGAGCATTTTGACCTTAAAGTGCTTGCTGATATCTACACCAAAGGAAGCTGGAACTTAAGACCACAGATGAATTATCTGAAGAAATACCGGTATTCCGGAACTTTTACAGCGGATGTAGGGACCATGGTGAGAGGAATTAAAGGTTTGGATGATTATACCAGGAACAGCACGTACAGAATCGCATGGACACACACTCAGGACACAAAGGCGAATCCTTTCCTGACTTTCAGTGCTTCTGTGGATATTGTAAGTACCAAGTTTTACAACAATCCGCTTAATAACAACTATATTTTCAACCAGAACGTCCTGAATACACAGCAGAGTTCAGCGGTAACAGTCACAAAAAGATTTTTAAAGCTGCCTGCAACCATCACCGGGACAGCATCATATTCTCAAAACTTTGCGACCGGGTTAGCAGATCTTCGTCTCCCTCAGATGAATGTGGCGATCAATCAGTTTTATCTGTTTGGTTCGAAAACAGGAGTGAGACAGGGACTTCTTGAAAATATTACAGTAAACACAGGTTTTAACCTGACCAACTTTGTAAATACACAGGAAAATGAGCTGTTTACAAAAGCAATGTGGGATAAGATGCAGACGGGACTGAAAAACAATATTGCATTAGGAACCAACACAACGGTAGCGAAATATTTTACGTTCAGCTTAAGTGCGAACATTGATAACGCTTTAACGACGAAAACACTTAAAAAATATTATGATCCTGTAAAGAATGCGGATGTGGATGAAATACAGAAAAATATTGCCGGATATTCCACGTTCTCTTCATCTGCCAGTCTTCAGACCACTCTTTATGGAATGCTGAAATTTAAAAAAGGTTCTGCTGTAGAAGCAGTAAGACATATGATGACACCAAGTCTTAGCTTTACTTATTCACCGGATTTCTCGAGTCCCGGTTTCGGATATTATAAAAACTATTACAATGCAGAAGGAGCTTTGACCCCTTATTCTATTTTTGAAAAAGGAATTGTAGGAAGCCCGTCAAGTGGAGTGGTAGGAGCCTTAGGTTTTAATATTGGAAACAATATTGAAATGAAAGTAAAGTCTAAAACTGATTCTACCGGTGTAAAGAAAGTAAAAATCTTTGAATCCCTTAACCTTTCCGGAAATTACAATTTTGCAGCGAAAGATCATCCATGGTCTGTATTCAGCATCAACGGGCAGTCTTCTTTCTTCAATAATAAATTAAATGTAAATACCAGTCTTTCACTGGATCCTTATAAGATTGTCTTTGCTCCGGGTGCAACGCAGGGAGTAAGAACGGAACAGTTTGGACATTTCAGCGTACAGGGTTTCAACGTGCAGTTATCATATCCTTTAAGTAGTGAGCTCTTTGGTGAAAAAACGGATTATGCTAAAAAATATCCGGCAAAAGGTGAAGTCAGAAATGAAAATTATTATTTTGATGATGATAATTATGCTCATTTCGACCAGGCATGGACTTTGAATATCAATGCCAACTATGCTTATTCAAAAGGACTGTCGGCGCTTGGTACCAAGATTGCTTCTGTAGGTCTGGACGGCAGCATCAAGCTTACTCCGTACTGGAATATCAACGGAAGTACACACTTTGATCTTGTGACGAAAGATCTTGCTTATACAAGAATCGGGTTTACCAGAGATCAGCGAAGTTTCACAATTAACTTCAACTGGGTTCCTTTCGGCCAGTATAAGGTATACGACTTCTTTATCGGTATCAAAGCTAATATCTTAAGCGATGCATTAAAGTACAAAGACAGAAGTTTTACGCAGCCTGATGCACCTTTCTAATATCAGATTGACAATTGTAAATATAATTTTATATTTGCAACCAAAATAAATTCTAATCACTGTTAACGAAATTTGTTGGCAAACGAATACACGAGATGGTGATTACATGATGACCTTTGAAAAAATAAATATCCATATATGAAACAAATAATCAACACAGTTAATGCACCTGCAGCAATCGGTCCTTACTCACAAGCTAATATGGCAAACGGAGTTTTATATATTTCCGGACAGATCCCTGTAGATCCTGCAACTGGTAAACTGGTAGAGGGAATTGAGAAGGAAACGCATCAGGTAATGAAAAACCTTGAGGCAATTCTTACTGAAGCGGGAATGACTTTTAAAAATGTAGTGAAGGCTACCATCTTCCTTAAAAGTATGGACGATTTTGCAGTAATGAATGACATTTATGCTTCATATCTTGACGCAGAAAGCTATCCGGCTCGTGAAACTGTACAGGTTTCTTGCCTGCCTAAGAATGTTGATATTGAAATTTCTATGATTGCACATCAGGATTAATGAATTTTATAAGAAATACAATTGCGGTTCTTGTAGGCCTTGGAATAGCCGGGCTTATTATTACTCTTGGTATAAGGGTTTTTCCGCAATGGATCACTTTCGAAGCTTTTGCCCCTTTTGAGCATTGGCAGAGATTTCTTTACAGCATGAGAGGCGATAATGCGTTTTTCGGATTTCTGCTGTTTATTTCAGGGCTGGGAACAACGATAGGAGGGGTTGCTACTGCACTTATTGTAAAGTATGCCAAGGTGGCGTATGCTATTCTTATTGGTTTTATTATGCTGTTCATAGCCATGCTGGATGTTATTGTATTTCCATACCATCCTACATTTTATAAGATCTCTATTTTCCTTACATTTTTCCCGTTTTCGTGGATTGGGGGAAAGATTGTAGAGATTATTTATGAACGGAATAAGAAAAAGAAGATCGCTGATAAAATGAACAAAACCAAATAAAAAACGCTGCAAATCTGCAGCGTTTTTGTTGATATAAAAAGACTATTGTCTTGTGTTTAAGGCATCTTGAATCCTTTGGTATAGATTCTTCCGTAGTCATCCACAAATTTCACCTGCACATTGCCCTGGTATTTATCCAGGATCTTTTCTACGTCTTTCTGTGAATTGACAGGCTTACCGTTGATCTCTATAATGATATAATTGTCCACGATTCCGATTTTGGCCATCTCGCTTCCCTCACTTACGTTTTTAGCAACAACGCCACTGTTTAATCCATATTCTGTTTTGAATCTTTCATTAAGCGGATCAAAATCAGCTCCTATTTTTTCAGTGACACTCAAATCAGCTTTGGTTCTTGTGGAAGTTCCTCCTTTCTGATCTTTCAGCGTTACTGTAGTGGTGTTTATCTTACCGTTTCTTAAATAAGTCACCTGAACTTTATCACCAGGGCGTTTGCTTCCGATAGACATGGAAAGATCTGCGAAATCTGTGATATCATAAGCATCTATTTTAGTAATGACGTCACCTTTTTTCAGACCTGCATCTTCTGCGCCGCTGTTATCTCCAAATCCGGTTACGTATACCCCAGAACCTGCTTTGATATCAGTTTTAAACTGCTTATTGTATGCCGTTACCTGCTGATCATTAGAAAGGTCTAATGACGAAACACCTAAGAATCCTCTCTGTACAATTCCGAATTTCTTGATATCTTCAACAATTTTTCTTGCCAAATTAGCCGGAACAGCAAATCCGTATCCCTGATAGTATCCTGTGGTAGATTGGATTGCAGAGTTAATCCCGATTAAATCACCATTTACATTAACCAGTGCTCCTCCTGAGTTACCCGGGTTAATCGCTGCATCAGTTTGGATAAAGCTTTCAATAGGATTGGCAGCTTTGCCCTGACTTCCCAGGATACCAATTCCTCTACCTTTAGCAGAAACAATACCAGCTGTTACTGTAGAATTTAATCCAAGTGGGTTTCCTACTGCAAGTACCCATTGTCCGACTTCGATATTGTCTGAATTTGCAAAATTTAAATAAGGAAGGCCTTTTTCTTCAATCTTAAGTAAAGAAATGTCTGTGTTTGGGTCTGTTCCTACGAGAGTAGCAATGTAAGATTTCTTGTTACTTAAAACAACTTCCAGTTTATTTGCTCCAGCAACAACGTGATTGTTGGATATGATATACCCGTCTGGGGAAATGATCACCCCGGACCCCATTCCTGATGGCATATTGTCCGGAACCTGCTGCTTCTGTCTCTGCTGGCCTCTTCCTCCGAAAGGATCTCCGAAGAAAAAGTCAAACAGATCCTGCTCTGAAGCCCTGCTTGTTGATCTGCTCTGGTAATTTTTGATGGTAACAACAGCCGGAACTGTAGTTTTTGAAGCCTTTACAAAATCATCGCCTACAGCTCCGGTATTCATCCCTACAAATGAGGCATTAGGGGCTGCTGCTGTGAAGTAAGACTGGTCACCGTTATCTGAATGCTGACCGAAATATTGTAGTGTCCCAACGGTAGTAGCTCCTGAGACAACTCCCACTACTGCAAATGGTAATAGTTTTTTTAAAGTACTCTTCATTGTATATCTTTCTTTTTTTATTTATTGATTTTTGTTTTCTCGCAAACAAATTTAATGCTAAATGAGTAAGCAATTAACATGCTATGTTTCAATTTTAACTAAAATTTAACGGCTATTGTGTCATTTTATACATTATGTCATAATTTTAAAAGGTGCATTAACAAAACTTAAAAAATTATTAAAGAAAAAATGTCACGTTTAGTAAGCTACAGAGAAAAATGAAATTTTATGTTTAAGGTACAATAATTAATCCAAAAGTTCTTCATTGATTAATTCCGGATTTTTTTCATTACTGTACTCCATACGCGCCAATCTATTCAATTGAAAAATGATTATATTTGCAAAAATATTTTTCTCACTTAAAACGTTTATAGCATGCAACTGTATAACACCTTAAGCGCAGAAGAAAGAGCTCAACTTATTGATGAAGCTGGTAAGGAACGCCTTACGTTGTCTTTCTATGCGTATGCCAAAATTGAAGATCCCCAAAAATTTCGCGACGAATTATTTATAGCCTGGAATGCGCTTGATGCCCTTGGCCGTATCTATGTTGCCCACGAAGGTATTAATGCTCAGATGAGTGTTCCTGCGGATCAGTTTGAGGCTTTTCGCAATACACTGGAGGCTTACGACTTTATGAAAGGGATCCGTTTAAATGTAGCGGTTGAGCAGGATGATTATTCTTTTTTAAAACTGACCATAAAAGTAAGGCATAAAATTGTCGCTGATGGTTTGAACGATGATACTTTTGATGTTACCAATAAAGGGATTCATTTAAAAGCTCAGGAATTTAATAATTTACTTGAAGATCCAAATACCATTGTAGTGGATTTTAGGAATCATTACGAAAGTGAAATAGGTCACTTTGAAGGTGCTATTACTCCTGACGTGGAAAATTTCAGAGAAAGTCTACCAATTATCAACGAACAGTTACAGGATTTTAAAGAAGATAAAAACCTGTTAATGTACTGTACAGGAGGAATCCGTTGTGAAAAAGCCAGTGCCTATTTCAAACATCAGGGTTTTAAAAATGTTTTTCAATTAGAAGGAGGCATTATTGAATATACCCGCCAGATCAAGGAAGAAGGAATAAAAAGTAAATTTATTGGAAAAAACTTTGTATTTGACCACCGTTTAGGTGAAAGAATTACAGATGATATTATTGCCCAGTGCCACCAATGTGGAAAACCTTGCGACAACCATACGAACTGTGCTAACGATGCCTGTCATTTATTATTTATTCAATGTGACGAATGTAAAGCTGTGATGGAAAACTGCTGTTCTACAGAGTGTTTGGAAACCATACATTTACCCTTAGAAGAACAGTTGAAATTAAGAAAAGGATTGCAGGTTGGAAATAAAGTCTTTAGAAAAGGAAAATCTGATGCGTTGAAATTTAAAAATTCCGGCGATCTGCCTAATAAGCCTTTAGCAAAAGCAGAAACAAAAAATATTCGTCAAAAAATAGCGGTCAAAAAAGTATTGGTCGGTAAAGCAGAACATTATTATACAAAATCAAAAATCGGACAGTTTTTAATTGAAAACAAAGAACTTTCAGTAGGTGATAAAGTATTGATTTCAGGCCCTACCACCGGCGAGCAGGAATTGACCATTACTGAACTTTTTGCAAACGGAGGACCTTGTGAAACAGCAAAAACAGGAGATCAGATCACTTTTGAACTTCCTTTCAGAGTTCGTTTATCAGATAAAATTTATAAAATTCTTTAAGCTTTAAAACGCCTGATCAGATGTTAAAAGCAGAACTTAGAAAAAAATATATGCAACTAAGAAAAGCCTTGTCAACTGATAGGGCTTTCTTGTTATCTGAAAAGATTTTTGAAAATTTCGTTGACTATTTTAAACCTGTCCCAGGTCAGAAAGTCCACATTTTCATTCCGATCGAAAGGTTTAAGGAAATTGATACTCAAATATTCATTAGCTATTTTTTAAGCCGGAATGTCAAAGTTTTTGTGCCTAAAATTGTTGATACAAAATTAATTTCCGTAGAAATTTTTAATGATACGAAATTTGAAACGAATAATTGGGGTATTTCAGAGCCTGTTTCTAATGAAGATTCTGGTTTTTTAGATTTTAATTATGTTATCACGCCTTTACTGTATTGTGATAAAAAAGGAAATAGAGTAGGCTACGGAAAAGGATTTTACGATGCTTTTTTTGAAATAATTCCTCCTGAGACAAAAAAAATCGGAGTTAATTACTTTAACCCCGATGAAAATATCGATGATGTCTGGGAAAACGATGTTCCGCTGGACTATTTGGTGACACCTACTGATGTGCTGTCTTTCTTTAACGGGTCAGAGTAAAAATCTAAGAAATAAAATTTAAATTCTTTTTTAATCATTGGGGTAGAAAGCAAAATATACTGGGCGTTTTTCTCAAAAGTTCCCAGGGATTTATTTTTTGAATCAAAATATTCCAGATTGAATTTAGCATAATCCAGCGTATCCTTTTTATAGAACTCTTTATAAACATTCAGGCTATTTACCTTTACCGATTTTACTTTAAGGCTGTCCAGCTCTTTTAACAGCTTTTTGAACGTTAAAGAATCTGGTTTATGGAAGTAGCTTTCCATTTGTGAAAAGATTACCGTGTCAATCTCTGTATTTCTGTTTCCGGAAAGGTAAAGGGTTGAAAGGTCAAGAAGTTCCTGCACTTTTTGTTTGGTGATGGAATTAATGGCCTGCATACTGTCCATCTGTACGGCAGGATAGCTTTTTATGTTGGTGCTGTTTCTTAATTTATCCAGATCACTTACTTCCGTCTTTTTATTATTACAGGAAATAAATGCCAAAAAAAGTACTGCGAAGATTAAAAATTTATTTATTTTCTTCATCTGTGGATGCGATTTTAAATTTAATAGATATTATTTTTCCTTTACTGTCCTTTTTCATCTCTATAACATTAAGATTTTTTAGAGATGTGGTAGGCGTAGTTACCAGCGTAATGTATTTTTGCTTGTCAAGCCTTTCTATACCATACGTTTTATTGTCGTACACCTGATAAATAACCGCACTGTTGCTGATCAGGTTTTCCAGTTGGTTTCTCTTCTGTTTAATCAGGGCTACCTGCTCTTCCGGATTACCTCCTTTTACATCTTTAATTGAGAAGTAATAAGCTGCCATCTTGTAGTCATCAGGTTTAAGTTCGATCATTTCCTCATCGGGAGCATTTTCAAGGTTCCTGTTGACTTCCAGGTACTCATAGAAAGGAGCACTGATCTGCATTTTAATATTTTTGTCTTTGGTTGAATAATAAAAACATTCACCCGGCTTTAATTTATAAAGAAGCGGAGATTCATTTTCTTTAATCACTCTTATTTCTAGAGTATTAATTACAGAAACACCACGGTCTTTATCGGTAAAGCAATATTTATAGGTTTTCGAAAATATCTGGTCTTTAAATCCAAGAACTCCAGTAATCGCAACTAAAACAGAGGTAACGATAGCCCAGGCGTTTTTTTTGAGAAAATTTTTCCTCACAACAGGAGGTTGTATTTCTGTTGGAGTGATAGTCGTTGGATTTTTTGTAATTGACTGATTGTCAGTATTTGATTTTTGTAAATCGGTGTTTTCCTGTGGCTGATATTCTATTTTTTGAAGTTGAATTTCAGTTTTTGGTAATTCAGGAGCCGAAGAAACCGTTTTTTCTAATTCATGAATTTCTTCTTGTTCAAGATCTTCATTTTCCTGCAGCAATTCTCCTGCAAAAAGATGTTGTTTCTTGAAATCGTACCATGATTCATATCCTGCATAAATACTCAATAAATTGAGCATATCGATTCTGGGTAATTTGGTAACCGGCGAAGTTTTAAAATAGGTGTAAAATGATTTTTCACTGATGTTACCTTTCGCTTTTTTTCGAAGGTCTTCCTGAAAATATATAATATCTATCCCCTTCCATTTTGAAATTTCATCATGGGAAGGGGTGGATTTTTTTAAATATTCTGTCTGAACGTCTTTTTTTAGCTGTTCAAAGTGCAATAGATCTAAATCTGTCAATTTTTATAAAATAATTAAATTGTTGATTATCAGTATTGTTTTTTTGTAAAACAATTTTACAAATGTATTACAATTATTTTTCATAAACAACTTTTGTATCTGCTCTACCTTTGTCTTGTTCAAATAACAGAACAGAAGAAAATTTATAAAAACAATATTAACAAAATTAAATTTAATTTATTATGAAAAAGTCATTATTCGTAGCTGCTATCGCTGCAATCTCTCTAGTTGCTTGTAAAAAAACTGAAGCTACTTCTACTGAAGGAGCAACTGATTCTGCTGCTGCTAACGTAGCTGATTCTGCTGCTGTAGTTTCTGATTCTGCTGCTAAAGTAATTGATTCAGCTGCTAACGTTGCTGTTGATGCTACTAAAGATGCTGCTGCTGCTACAACTGCTGCTGGTGCTGATGCTGCTAAAGCTACAACTGAAGCTGCTGCTGACGCTGCTAAAGGTGCTGCTGATGCTGCTAAAGGTGCTGCAAAAGATGCTGCAAAAGAAGTTAAAGACGCTGCTAAGAAATAATTCTAGCATAAGCTTAACAATAAAAGAACCGTTTCACACAGTGAGACGGTTTTTTTATGCTTTAAAAAACCATAACCTTACCTGGGCATCTCATCGAGTGATGGAAAAGTCTACATTCTTATCCCTTCTTTTGTCTTAAAGACTCATAGCAGGTAATAGCTACTGCATTGCTCAGATTCAAAGAATCAATACTTCCCGCCATAGGAATCAGCGTATTTTTTCCTTTTCCAATCCAGAACTCACTTAATCCGGAATGTTCCGTTCCGAATAAAACGGCAGAACGCTGTCTGAAATCTCTTTTATAAAGATCTTCAGCGGTCTCATCCATAAGGGTGATATAAATATTGAAATTATTTTTCTGTAGAAATTCAAGGGTTTCTTCATTTTCAGCATCATAAACTTCCATTCCGAAGAGGCAACCGACACTTGAGCGTATCACATTAGGGTTGTAAAAATCAGCTTTTCCTTCTGCAACGATCAGGGCATCAATTCCGAAAGCCTCGCAGCTTCGGAGGATAGCACCAAGGTTACCGGGCTTTTCTACACCTTCTACAATAATGATGGTAGAATTTTCTTTGGGAATAAATGATGACAGGAGATTTTCTTTAGTTTTATAAATTCCAATAATTCCTTCAGAGCTCCCTCTATAGGCTATTTTTTCGTATACTTTTTCACTTACAAAATAGATTTTACCTTCGGGAAGTTTTCCTTTAAAGATGTTTTCGCAGATAAAAAATTCGGTAGATTCGAAATCATACTGTAAAGCTCTTTCATTTTCCTGTTGTCCTTCAACTACAAAAACTTTTGATTTTTTACGGAACCTGTTGTCTGCCAAAAGTTTGGTGACATTTTTTATTTTATCGTTTTGAAAACTTTCTATCAACATGCTGCAAAATTATGCAAAATTTGTGATTACATCTCCTTGGTTTTGATGAAAAGGTTTTTTCCGGTAATTTGAAACGGTATTTTATTCCTGCGTTTATTATAGATAACTAAGGCTGTAATAAGTAAAATGGATAAAACTTTAAATAAATTTCCATACATATTGCCTGAAACATTGTCCGAAACATTAAATATCTCCCAGTACAGATTCATGAAAAGATGAAGGGAGATTGCTGTCCAAAGATTGAAATCAGTTTCAAAATAAGCCCATGAAAAAAACACTGAACCTAAAAAGGTAATGAGAAATATTTCAGTAAGCTCTGCGAAGCTGCTGCCCTGGTATAAATGCACCTGAGCAAACAATAATGATCCGAATAAAGCAGAAGTAATAAATCCCATCCGGGTAAATCTGTATAGAATCCCTATGAGGAACGCCCTGAAAATAAGTTCTTCAAAAAATGGAGATGAAATGCTGTTAATGAAGAGCGATTGAAAATTAATACTTTGTACCAGCTTAAAATACGTAAAATAGCCGGCAAGCATAGGAAGCGTGCCCATAAAAGCTATGGAAAGACCTTTCAGAACAGGTTTGTTGATTGAAAAAAGGTTGGTAATATTTTTCTCCGGAAATAGGATTTTTAAAGTAATAACAAGGGGGAGCATTGTGATACAGTATGCTG
Organism: Chryseobacterium lathyri; assembly: GCF_030812195.1. GTDB lineage: Bacteria > Bacteroidota > Bacteroidia > Flavobacteriales > Weeksellaceae > Chryseobacterium > Chryseobacterium lathyri_A. The sequence continues at coordinate 215,547 of NZ_JAUSSF010000002.1, read as the reverse complement.
AAATATGGGCGACAGCTTTACTCCCGGATAATTGCTTAACAAAGCTTTGAATACTTTTAAAATAAAAGAGATCAACAAAATAGTAGACAGAAAATCCCAGAATGAAAAAGAAGAAGAAAGAAATAGTTTTGTTCATTATTTATAATTTTGAACAAAAATGAAGATTACAATAAGGCTGGTCAAATGAAAGTGATGAATGACAAAAGAATGTGACGAGCAACAAATATCAGATTTTTGAAGATCTTAATTTTGGAATAATCAAAGAAATAAAACTTCTTGAAACGGGGATCTCAAAATCAATCTCAGAAAGGAAAAGTCTATAGCCCTGTGCATTTCCTTTAAGATTTTTAACCTGATTCAAATTAACAATATAGGAACGGTGGCATTTTTTTATAGAATCTGTCTGAACCTGTTCCAAAAGATTTAAGAGGCTTATCCTGACCACAAGTTTTCTCACCTGACCGTTTTCCAAAAAATATATGGAACAGTAGTTTTCCATAGACTGTGCACAGATGAAGTTCTCTTCATGAATCTGCAAATCCATATTATTTGCAGATATATTCAAGATTTTATTGAATGTGGCAACGATTGGATTATCATGATCAGCCAGCTGCCGGGAGATCTCGTTAGCTGTTTTTTCGTGAGTTTTTTTCAAGTAGATATACCTCGACAATATATAAATAGTAGAAATAGGGATTCCCAACGCCAGGCAATACAGAAACATATAAAGATAGTTGCCGAAGCTCAGCGTAACATGACTTATAAACAGAGAATTGTAAAAATAGGATAGGATAGAGGCTGAAAAAAGAATACCTGCCACCTTCAGTAATTCGGAACCGATGTTCCAGTTTCTGAAATGAATAATACTAAGGTTTGCAGCAAAAAAAACAGATCCGAAGATAACGGAATAAGGGAAAAGCAACAGATATTTATACTGATGCCGGAAGTTTTCTGTTCCAAAAGGTTGAAAAACAATCAGGAACAGATAGGTTAAAAGGCCGGCAGCAATCGATGAAAGCAGAATCTCTTTATAAGATTCAGACTTTGGATAAGAATATGCTGCAAAGGAAAACATATAATCAATCTTTGGAATTTAATTTTTAAAGTTACTGAGCAATTGGCATTCACGGCTTTTGGGGAAAACTTTGGACAGCGTATGTCATCAGTTTTCTGTTTCCAGAAAGTTACCATTATCAATAAGGCTTTGCGGCAGGTCTTTCTTATTTTTGATTCCTAAGGATTTCAGTTTCTGCGTCTGGATGACAAGGTTGTCATTTCCTGTAGACAGCTGCTTGTAAGCATCGTTATATACATTTTTAGCCTGATCAAGATTTTTCCCGACTTTCTCCAGGTTTTCCACAAAACCTACAAACTTATCGTATAGTTTTGCCCCGCGATCGGCGATCTCCATAGAGTTCCTGTTCTGATACTCACGCTTCCATAGATCGGCAATAAGTTTCAGAGAAGTGATCAGGTTGCTTGGGTTAAGCAGAAGGATCCTTCTTTCGTAAGCAAAGTTCCAAAGGTTCTGGTCCGCCTGCATGGCAGCAATATAAGCCGGTTCACTCGGGATAAACATCATGACAAAATCCAAAGATTTTCCATAATCATCATAAGCTTTTTGGCTTAGCTGAAGAATATGATTTTTGATAGACCCCAAATGTTGGTTAAGCTTCATCGCATAAATATCCTGGTCATTCTCATCTACCAATTCTGTGAAGGCAGTAAGAGATACTTTGGAATCAATAATCACATTTCTTTCATCCGGGTATTTTATAACAGCATCAGGCCGCATTTTCTTTCCCGAAAATTCAGAGAACAGGGCTTTGTTGTCTTCATCACGAAGCTCATGTTCGAGGAAATATTCCCTTCCTTTTACAAGTCCGGATTTTTCAAGGATGCTTTCAAGGATCATTTCGCCCCAGTTCCCCTGGGTTTTGCTTTCCCCTTTTAAAGCTCTTGTCAGCTTTTTTGCGTCTTCTGATATCTGCTGATTCAGTTCAGCAAGCTCTTTTACCTTTTCTGCCAGAGAGAAACGCTCCTTGTTTTCCTTTTCATAAGCTTCGTTTACCCTGTTTTTAAGGTCGGTGATTTTTTCCTGGAAAGGTTCAAGAATATTTTTTAAATTATTTTGATTTAAAGTCGTAAACTTTTCTGTTTTTTCCTCTAAAATTTTATTGGCAAGGTTTTCAAACTGCAGCTTTGATTCTTCCTGAATCTTAATGATTTCTTCCTTTTGGTTATCAAGAGATTGCTGTAGGCTGTCGTTTTTAGCAGTAAGTTCAGAGTTTTTAGCAAAAATATGTTGCTTCTCAGAGATAAGATTCTCTATTTGGGAGGTTTGTTTTGAGTTGAGTTGTTTTTGTTCTAAAAACTGAGAATTTAAAGAAGCATGTTCTGCCGAAATTTTTGCATATTCATTTTTCAAATCATTTAAGAGATCGGTCTGCTGTTGGTTCAGTTCTTTTTCTTTACTGATATTTTGGCTCAGTTCCTGGACTTTCAGATTAAGATTTTCCAGATCAGAATTGTTTTTGATATGCAGATTATTCAGATCGTCATAAGAATTTCTTGAAACCATAGACGATTTTAGTGCGAAATACAAAATAACGGCTCCCAGAATTCCGCCGGCAATAAATCCAATAATTAAATATGTCATCTCCATGTTTCAAAATTACAAAAAGAAAAATTGATTTCTTTTATGGGAAACCATCAAAATTTTATAGAATGACAAGCATGGAGATTTATTTATAATACTCAATATCTATTGAATGACTTTGAAAGGGGCGGTTATTTTTTAATAGAATTAATTTGTCCGGATTTTTGTGATCGTCTTTATGAGATATCTGAAATCTGTAAGTGACGGTTTGGGCAGTCAATAAATCTTTCACATCATATCCTGAAATAAATCCTTCTTCGCTGTAATAGTAACCGACAAATGAATGGCTTTTAAGTTGGCCGTTCCGATTATCATAAATCATGCGTTCATTGCTTTTTATTCTTAGAAGCTCATTATACTTATATTTATCTTTTGATACCTGCCTGTTTTGTAAATCATAGAGGTTAATAATATATCCGCCCTTTTGCTGAATAATTTTCGCTCTGAGCCTGACTTCTCCATGTCTGCTGAGGGAATATCCTGTTCTTAACCCGTTTTTAAATTCATACTCAGTTACTTGCTGGTTTTTATCACTTTGATATGATTCTTTTGTAGCATTTCCGTCTTCATTATAATAACGGGTTTTCACAGAGATTAAAGAATCAGCAGATTTATCTTTTATTGAATCACTATATATTTTGATTGTAATTGAACGTATTTTTCCCTTATACCCTGAATTAATAATTTCAGGATACTTTTTATTTTGAGCTGCACAAAAAATGCTTAGATACAATAAAAACAAGATGCTAAGGTTCCTTTTCATTTTGGGAGATATAATGGTTCTGCTTATTAAGTATGATAAAAAAGTGAGCCCGGAAGACTCACTATAAATTATTTGGGTATTTACGGAACGGGTACTGGTCCGGGATTGATAGGCCCAATGACAAGAGGTTCACAGAATCCTGTAGCCAGCATGCATTTACCTCCCATGCAAATATGTCCCGTCATGGAAGAGGTTCCGTCGGGACACATAATCATTGCTTCACCATAGCGGCTGCATTCTCTGTCGGAGTAACATTCCAAGGCAGGATACAAAGTTCCCCCAAATACATTTTTCAATTCTTTTCTTGAAATTTTTGATACGTTCATTTTTTTCATGGAATTAATTTTTTGATGGTTTTTATTTCTATAAATCTGGAAATGAACCTCTAAGATAATGAAAAAAATAAATCACTATGGAGTTATATATTGATTTGTTTAATTTTTTTTGCTAATGTTTTAATAGGTGTTACAGTTGTTAAATAAAGAGAACAAAATACACACAGTTAAGTACAGTCGCTATAAATGAAGCAATGAATACTGCCAAATTATCACGTGTTTTTCCTGTAAATAATCTTATGATCCAATAATTAATAATGTAAGCAGGTATAAGTAAACCGAAATTGAAAACTGATAAAAATGTAAATTTGTATAAAATGGTCAGAATAATAATGGTACTGACGACCGAGGCTACTATAGTTCCGATAAAGCTGTACATCAAAGTATCTGAATCAACTTTTAAATTCTCAACATTCTGATGAATCTGTTTGTATTTTATATCTACAAGGATTCTAATGGTTTTATCAGATAATAAATCAGAGCTTAATAACGATAAACATTCCTGTTTTGATAATTTACTCATGTAATGTCCATGAATTTCTCTGATAATTCTATTTTGCTCATCCAGCAATAATTTTTGAGTTTTAATTTTAAAAAGGAAATCATCCAAAGAACTCCTGCTTAAAATTTCTTCTAAAATTTCTTGATCAGCCTTACCTTGGTAATCTATTTGATTGGTATAAGATTCGATCAGGTCTTTTTCTGAAAAATTACTGTAAAATCCCATTTCTATGGATTTTCCTTAGATATTTCTCCATGATGTTTTAAATACAAAGGCAATGCAGCAGATCCATACCAAGGGAAGATTTCATACCCGAAGATCCCGGCCCGTACGGCAGGGTCAGTTTTTACCCATTGTTCAGCTTCCTCTTTGGATTTTGTGTTGAAGATAAACATGCCGCGGTAATTTTCTTTGTTTTGTTCCAGGAAAGGACCGGCCACCACAATTTTTCCTTCATCAGCCAGCTTCCCGATGTTTGCCATATGGCCTTTCATTAGCTCTCCCATTTGGGCTTTATCATCAACTTTTGTATTGCCTTTAGTGAGCATCACGATCGTGTAAGGCTTCATTCCGTATTTATCAGCGCCGAGAGATGTTGCCAGCTCCTGGTTGAATTTTGGTTTTTCTGCTTTCTTTTCTTGGGCAAAAGATAAAGTTGCCACTAAAAGAGTGAGGGATAAATAAATTTTTAATTTCATAGTAATTGCATTATAAAGTAAGTATTTAAATATCTGATGTCAGACATCAGATATTTAAATTTAATCTTTTATTCTTAAAAATTCCTTAGCGAGCTCAATCATTTTAGGGTCACCGGTATATTTTCCGTGCTCGTCGGAAAGCTTTACTGTGGCAATCCATTCCTTATTCGGTGCCTGTACTCCGATCAGTTTCATGACGATATTCATTGGTTTTAAACCGACATCGTTGGTAAGATTGGTCCCGATCCCGAATGATACGCCGATCTTTCCTTTGCAGTAATTGGTAATTTCTTCTACTTTTTCAAGGTTCAAGGCATCAGAGAAAATGATATATTTAAATAAAGGATTAATCCCGTTATTGGTGTAGTGGGCTATTGTTTTATCTGCAAATTCCAATGGATCACCACTGTCATGGCGCACACCGTCAAACAGTTTGGCAAATTTCTTATCGAACTGCTGGAAGAAAACATCGGTAGTATAGGTATCTGAAAGTGCAACTCCAAGATCGCCTCTGTAAACATCTACCCAGTGCTCCAGAGCCAGCTCATTGGCCATTTTGAATCCGTATTCAGCAGCGTGAAACATAAACCATTCGTGTGCGTGGGTACCAATAGGTTTTACGCCATATTTCATGGCAAAATGAACATTGGAGCTCCCGATAAAAGTTGATTCTTTACTATGCGTTAAAGCTTCCATTACCAGATTCTGTACTTTATAAGAATGTCTTCTTCTGGTTCCGAATTCTGCGAAATTTACACCTAATCTCGCCAGCGAAGCCGCTTTTTCCAGTGTTCTGTTCATAACGATCTCATTGGAATCTCTTTCCATATGATTCATTTCGTAATGAAGTTCACTGATCAAAGCAAGAAGGGGAACTTCCCAAAGGATAGTTCTGTACCAAAGCCCCTCAACAGTTACGGAAAGCTCACTGCCTTCCTGGTGTATCTTTACTTCAGACGGATCGTAATGATAGCCTTCTAAAAAATCCAGATAGGGAAGGTCTATATAAGGACAGGTTCTTGCCATGAATTTTTTTTCGTCCTTGGTAAGTTTTAATTCTGCCATTTTGTTGACGGCTTCCTTTAAAGCTGCATCAAAACCTGCCGGAAATTGATGTTTGCCCCTGTTGATGAATTCATATTTTACAATGGAGCTTGGAAATAGCTTTACCACTGCATTTTGCATCGTTATTTTATAGAAATCGTTATCCAGTATAGAGTTTAATCGAACGTCGTGCATAATATGTGTAATTTTAACGCAAATATAGTCATTTAAAATAAAAATCGCCTAAATGTAAGACGATTTTTTTATTAATCAGGTGATTTTTGTAGGTTACTTCCCTAAATAGGAATTGTACATCCATACTTCTTTTTCTTGTTCAGTAATGTAGTCGCTCATCTGGGAATTGGTTCCTTCATCTCCTGCAGCATCTGTGATCTCCAGAAGCTCTCTCTGTAGATCGATTACTACTTTGAAAGAATTTAAAATAAGCTCAACACTTTTAGTGGCATCCGTTACTTCTTTGCTTTCTTTAATGGTTGCTACTTTTAAATAGTCTGAATAGTTATGGGCAGGGGTGGCGCCTAATGTAAGGATTCTTTCTGCGATCTCATCGATTTTTAATACAAGACTGTTGTACAGTTCCTCGAACTTAGGATGGAGGGTAAAGAACTGCTCTCCCTTTATATTCCAGTGTGAACCTCTTGTATTTTGATAAAATATTGAATAATTGGCTAAAAGATTATTTAATTTTTCTGAAATGTTCTTACAGTCAGCTTCTTTCAGGCCGATAATGCTTGCATTTTTCATATGTTTATTTTTTATGTTAACAAATTTAGAAAATATTATGCCGAAAAGCTTTCAATCTCAATAGAAGATAACTATATGAAAATTTTTAAAAATAGTTTGGAAGTACTAATATTGCAGGTAAATGAAAAGTTTACTAACAATAGCAGCGGTATTTTTTGGGATGTGTTTTATATATATCCTACTCATGCTTTCTGAAACGGAGAATAATTTCACCTATATATTAGATGATGCATATATTCATCTGGCAATGGCTAAGAATTTTGCGCTTCATGGGGTCTGGGGCGTTACAGAATATTCTTTTTCATCTTCTTCTTCGTCCCCTCTTTTTACGTTTATTTTAGCGGGACTTATCTATTGTTTTGGAAATTACCAACTGTTTCCATTGATTTTTAATCTGGGCTGTGGTTTTCTGATAGTTTACTTTCTCAACAAATATTATTCGGACTTGTTTAAAGAAAATAAGTCAATTGTTTTCGCAGGGATTTTTACTCTTCTTTTTGCTTCCGTTCATTTGCTTATTTTTTCGGGCATGGAACATGGGCTTCAGGTAGTGTTGATAACCATTAATGTTTATTGCTTTGAAAAGTGGAGAGCTACTGATTTTGAAAAATCTCCTTATTCCGGCTGGTTTTATATTACCATTGCTTTATTGGGGCTGATAAGGTTTGAAAGTATGTTCTATTTCCTTGCACTTGCTTTTGTTTTTCTTTTGCTGAGAAAAGGTAAACAGAGTGTCATTGTACTATTGTTCGGTTTTATTCCTATTTTGATATTTGGTTGTTTCACCTATCAGAAAACCGGATATTTCTTTCCTAATTCTGTGATGGTAAAGGGAACGAAACTAGATTTCTCTGGACATTATGTTGTGCAGATTAAAAATATATTTTTGTATAAAATAATATTGAAGCCTTATTTTTATTTAGCGGGACTGTTTCCGCTTTGTACAGCTGTCCTCTTAATTTTTAAAGATTATAAAAATAAATTAAGCTTTAGAGAAATAGTTGTTCATAACTTTCTGCTAATTGTATTGGTCATCAACTTATTTGTTCAGGGTGCTTTTGGTCAGTTCACCAACTTTTACCGTTACGAGGCCTATTTGCTGGCAGCTTTTGCTATGATTATTATACCCAGGCTGAAAACTATTTTTGTGAGCAGAGCTTATTTATTAAAACAAAATAGAAGTGCCGTACTTTTTGTATTATTTACAGGTATGGTGCTAGTTCTTAAAATAGGCCTTGTACATCTACTGATTATATACGGAAGTCGGAATATCTACGAACAGCAGATTCAGACGGCAAGATTTCTGAAAAAATACTATAAAAGTTCTAAAGTAGTTGCCAATGATATTGGTGCCATATGTTACTTTACAGATATTCATTTGCTGGATACTGCGGGATTAGGGTCAGCAGAAGTAATTCCTTTTAAGGTTAAAAAAAATGAAACAGATAAGGAGTTCGAAAATTTTTTGACACAGTATTCTATACAGAATGATTACCAATTGGCTATTATATATGAAAGCTGGCTGGATGGGTATGTTCCTAAAAGTTGGGAAAAAGTTGCAATACTGGAAATTGAAGGGCTGAATGCAGTGCTTGGAGATACTAAAGTGTCCATTTATTCTATAAACCCCAATATCCATAATTCTTTGAAGCAGAATGTGAAAAAATTTGACTGGAATAAAAATGTTGCCGTAAAAATAACAGAATAATTTTACAATTATTAATATATAGCCTGTAAGATAAGACCTCTCTTCTAATTTCATATTTCTCAATGTAAATCAACAGTCTGTTATTGGGTTGTTCAGAGGCGACTCCTTTTTCGTGTAAGTGTTTGATTTTAATTTTCATATAAGTTTTTGTAGATTAAAAAAATATTCCTATTTTTGCACCCTAAAATAAAAAGCAATTAAATGCCTACTATTCAACAATTAGTAAGAAAAGGAAGAGCCACGCTTGCCAAGAAGAGCAAATCGGCTGCCCTTGATTCTTGTCCACAAAGACGAGGTGTATGTACGAGAGTATATACTACCACTCCTAAGAAACCTAACTCTGCACTTAGAAAAGTAGCAAGGGTAAGACTTTCTAACGGGAAAGAAGTCAACGCCTACATCCCGGGCGAAGGACATAATCTTCAAGAGCACTCGATAGTATTGGTAAGAGGCGGAAGGGTGAAAGACCTACCGGGAGTACGTTACCACATCGTAAGAGGTGCTTTAGACACTGCAGGTGTAAATGGAAGAACACAGAGAAGATCGAAGTATGGAGCTAAGAGACCTAAGCCAGGTCAGGCAGCTGCTGCACCAGCAAAAGGAAAGAAAAAATAATCATTAAATAAGGTACAAAAGCAATGAGAAAGACAAAAGCGAAAAAAAGACCGTTGTTACCAGATCCGAAGTTTAATGATCAATTGGTAACTAGATTCGTAAATAACCTAATGCTTGACGGTAAGAAGTCAATCGCATTCAAAATTTTCTATGATGCATTAGATATCGTAGAAACTAAAAAAGGAGATAACGAAAAAACTGCACTTGAAATCTGGAAAGATGCACTTACTAATGTAATGCCTCACGTAGAAGTACGTTCTAGAAGAGTAGGTGGAGCTAACTTCCAAATCCCTATGCCAATCAGAGCTGATAGAAAAATTTCTATGGCAATGAAATGGTTAATCAAATATTCAAAAGCTAGAAATGATAAGTCTATGGCTTTGAAATTGGCTAATGAAGTGGTAGCTGCTTCTAGAGAAGAAGGTGCTGCTTACAAAAAGAAATCTGATACTCACAAAATGGCGGAAGCTAACAAGGCTTTCTCACACTTTAAATTCTAATTAGAAATGAGTAGAGATCTTAAATTTACAAGAAATATTGGTATTGCCGCACACATTGATGCTGGTAAAACTACCACTACAGAAAGGATTTTATTCTATACAGGGGTAAACCACAAAATTGGTGAAGTTCACGATGGTGCTTCTACAATGGACTGGATGGAGCAGGAAGCAGAAAGAGGTATTACCATTACTTCTGCTGCAACTACTTGTTCTTGGAACTTTCCAACTGATCAAGGAAAGCCTGTAGCTGAAACTAAACCTTACCACTTCAACATCATCGATACACCGGGACACGTTGACTTCACTGTAGAAGTAAACAGATCTTTGAGAGTATTGGATGGATTGGTATTCTTATTCTCTGCAGTAGATGGAGTAGAGCCTCAGTCTGAAACAAACTGGAGACTTGCTGACAATTACAAAGTAGCGAGAATGGGATTCGTAAACAAAATGGACAGACAGGGTGCTGACTTCTTGAACGTTGTAAAACAAGTAAAAGAAATGTTAGGATCTAATGCAGTTCCAATCGTTTTACCAATCGGTGCTGAAGAAGATTTCAAAGGTGTTGTAGACTTAATTAAAAACAGAGCGATCATCTGGGATGAAGCTGGACAAGGTGCTACTTTCGAGGTAGTTCCAATTCCGGAAGACATGAAAGATGAAGTTCTTGAATACAGAGAGAAATTAGTAGAAGCTGTAGCTGACTACGATGAGACTTTGATGGAGAAATTCTTCGAAGATCCGGATTCAATCTCTGAAGACGAAATCAACGAAGCTCTAAGAAAAGCTACTATCGATTTATCGATTATCCCAATGACTTGTGGTTCTTCATTCAAAAATAAAGGAGTACAGTTTATGTTGGATGCAGTATGTAAATACTTGCCTTCACCATTGGATAAAGATGATATCAAAGGTACTGACCCTAGAACTGACGCTGAGATTACAAGAAAACCAGACGTAAACGAGCCGTTCTCGGCTTTAGCATTTAAGATTGCTACTGACCCGTTCGTGGGAAGATTGGCATTCTTCAGAGCATACTCTGGAAGACTGGATGCAGGTTCTTATATCTTGAACACCCGTTCAGGAGATAAAGAAAGAATCTCAAGAATCTATCAGATGCACGCTAACAAGCAAAATCCTGTAGAATATATTGAAGCAGGAGATATTGGTGCAGCGGTAGGTTTCAAATCTATCAAAACAGGTGATACAATGTGTGACGAGAAAAACCCAATCGTTCTTGAATCGATGGTTTTCCCTGATCCGGTAATTGGTATCGCTGTTGAGCCTAAAACTAAAGCTGACCAGGATAAAATGGGTAACGCTCTAGCTAAATTAGCTGAAGAAGATCCAACATTTACGGTTAGAACAGATGAGGCTTCAGGACAAACGATTATCTCTGGTATGGGTGAGCTTCACCTTGATATCATCGTAGATCGTATGAGAAGAGAGTTCAAAGTAGAAGTGAACCAAGGTCAGCCACAGGTAGAATACAAAGAAAATCTTACAAAAGTTGCTCAGCACAGAGAAGTTTACAAAAAACAATCTGGTGGTAAAGGTAAATTTGCTGATATCGTATTTGAATTAGGACCAGCTGACGAAGGTAAAATAGGTTTAGAATTTATTAACGAGATCAAAGGTGGTAACGTTCCTAGAGAATTTGTTCCTGCAATTGAAAAAGGCTTTAAAGCTGCAATGAAAAACGGTCCTTTGGCTGGTTTCGAAGTTGAAGGTATTAAAGTAGTTCTTAAAGACGGATCTTTCCACGCAGTGGATTCTGATGCACTTTCTTTTGAAATGGCTGCTAAATTAGGATTTAAAGAAGCGGGACGTGCTGCTAAGCCAGTAATTATGGAGCCTATTATGAAACTGGAGGTTGTAACTCCGGAAGAATATATGGGTAATATCATTGGTGACCTTAACAAGAGAAGAGGTACCATCAGTGGTCAGGAAGAGAAAAACGGAGCTGTTGTAATCAAAGGTTCTGTTCCACTTTCTGAAATGTTTGGATATGTAACCACTCTAAGAACACTTTCATCAGGAAGAGCTACTTCTTCTATGGAATTAGAGAAATACCAGGCTACTCCACAAAACGTTGCTGAAGAAATCATTGCTAAAGCAAAAGGTTAATTTTTTAAACTAAAGAAATGTCACAAAGAATCAGAATAAAACTAAAATCTTACGATTACAACTTGGTAGACAAGTCTGCTGAGAAAATCGTAAAAACGGTAAAGGCTACTGGTGCTGTTGTAAACGGACCAATTCCATTGCCAACAAATAAGAGAATCTTCACGGTGTTGAGATCTCCACACGTAAACAAGAAAGCTAGAGAACAATTCCAATTATCAGCTCACAAGAGACTGATGGATATCTACTCTTCTTCTTCTAAAACTGTTGATGCTCTAATGAAATTAGAGTTACCAAGCGGTGTAGACGTTGAAATTAAAGTGTGATAATTGCATACTTTGCAATGATTATAGAATCCGTTCCTTTTTAGGGACGGATTTTTTATTTGAAAGAACTGAATATAAAATCGTATGCTTCTACGTTCAGGTCATTAAAATTCATCTTTCCATCATTGTGCTCCTTGTAGAGATAATCCGGGAAAATAATAAACATTCATTCATATCAAATTTTAAATAGAAAATATTAAAGCAGTCCTTCTGTCTTAATGTTTTTGATTTTAACACCATTGGGATCTTGTTTTTTTCTCTTTTCTCCGTTTTCCGATTTTATTACTTCCGATTCAAGTTAATTCTATAAATTTATTATTTAAAAGAATTGATATCATGAGCCATAAGAACAATAATCTCTTTGAGAAGTTTTCGGACTGGGCAACCAAATTTACAGGAAGTTCATATGCATTTATCGGAGCTGTACTTGTCGTTGTAGTATGGGCGGCTTCAGGACCTGTTTTTGATTATTCTGAAACATGGCAGCTGGTCATTAATACCGGAACTACCATTATTACTTTCTTAATGGTCTTTTTAATTCAGAAAGCTCAGAACAAAGATTCAAAGGCAATACAGATCAAACTGAATGAGCTTATTGCTGCTCACGAAAAAGCCAGCAACAGAATTGTAGATATTGAAGATCTGACAGAGAATGAGCTTGACCAGCTTCACTGCTATTATGAGGAACTTGCCAAGTTTGCGAAAAAGGATGCGGATATCCACACCTCACATTCTATAGATGCAGCTCACAGAAACCAGGATTACAAGTATGAATTCTTTAAACATAAACATGCAGAATGGCTTCAGAAACAGCAAGAAAAAAAGGAATCATTATGATTGATTCCTTTTCTTTTCTGTAAATTAAAAAATTATCTTTTCAGGAAATATCCGAAATAGCTGCAGCTTCCTGCAAGTCCTTTCATGGTTTCCGAATCTGCATACTGGGACTTCAGCTGCGCAAAATATGTTCTGTATTTCTGGTTCCTGATATTATCTAGCTCAGTCTGGTGTGCCTGCTCTTTTTCAGAATACTGAGGATCCGAATAGCTGATATTCACAGCATTTTTTGCCTCATACTGATAATACTTTCCTTGTTCTGCACTAGCCATCTGGAAAAGGGCTCTCGCTCTTTGTTCCTTGTCTTTTGACAGCTTCAGGGTCTTTTGGTAATAATTGATTGCGAGATCAAAATTATCCGGTTCCACATAGGTGGTATAAAGGAAATTCTTATAATAATACTTATAAGGATTCTTTCTGTCCGTATTCCAGAAATCGTACTTTCCGCCGTTGGTGTTGTCGATATCCATCACAAAAAGCTGGCGGTAATATCCTAAGCTGGAAGTATTGTACAGTAGGTTTCCGATAAGCTGGTTCGCTTTTGCGGCCTTTTCATCTGTCCCGTTACCTATCTTTTTAAGCTGGATCAGTGCATCTGCAAGTTCCAGTTTATTCATGCTGGCTTTAATGAAAGGAAACGCAGAATAATCTTCGGCTTCCATACTTTCAGTTTCAGGACTGCCGAAACTTTCCCATACATTGTGACCGAAAACAAGATTCGAAATGTCTCTGAATCCGTTATATTCGCCGGCTGCATACTGCTTCGGAGTGATTTTTTCACCTTTATCCGTCCAGTCGTAATTCATCCTTGGAATTCCTGCAAATCCCTGGGCTTTTTCATAATAAGATTTAGCCTTTTCAAAATCTGCCAGTTTCATGGCTCTGTCGCCGTAGATCATGCTGAAGAAAGCATCAATATTTCCTACGTTATCCATATTCTTGGCAATGATCTGCTGTTCAAACTGCGTTTTATTCGGTTTTTTATAAAAATCTTCAACACTTTTTACGAGACTGGAATTCGGGTTATACTGAAGATCCGAAAGCTTATTATTCATCAGGAACGATTTTCCGTCTTCCCCCTGCAGGAAATAGCGGTTGGCAAGAACATCTTTAAGGAAATCTGCTGTAGACGGGGTTTCCCCATAATAATCGTAGTCTGCAACAGCTGTGCTGTCTTTCTTTGCTTCTTTTTTTACAAAATATTCAGCGTAGTCTTTCATCAGGTGGTCTTCGAATTCCGAATCGATCTTAGGATGCGAAACGATATCATTAAGGACCTTCATTCTTTTTATTTCTTCAAGATATTCGGGATTTGCTGTTTTGATATCCTCCAGAATCTCAGAACTTCCTTTGTAATCTTTCTTCAAAAACTTAAGATAAGCATCTGCAATCTGCCAGTATTCATCCTTGGATACTTTCTTGGTTTTCTCCGTGAATTTTTCCAGCTCATTCAGGTAATCTTTTGTTTTTTCATCATAGCCGTAGCCGGATTTAGTATAGAAAGGAATCCTGTCCGGATTGTTCAGTAGCTCATCATCACTCTGATCATTTTTATCTCCGTTTGCACTACCAGATTTTGATCCTCCAAAAAGATTTTTGAAGAACCTTACTATCTTTTGCCAAAATGAAAGTTTCTCTTCTTTTTTTACTTCTGCAGGTTTAGCTTTTGTATTTGTGGAAGTTTCGTTGTGATCATCTGTATTTCCCTTTTGTATATAGACATTGTCTGAAGTATCGGAGGTATAGTAATAAATCGGAAGATAGCTTCTTTCCAGCTCATTGATGCTTCTCACGGCCATTACTTTCAGGATCTCGGAATCCGGATTAATCTCATACATTTTTTCCATAAGAGGAATGGGGTCTGTGAAGCCCTCATAGCCCAACAGAAAATAAGCCATATTCTTTTCATCGCTCGTACCTGCTCTTTTCATAATGTTACTGAAAGAAGCGGTATCCGAAAGTTTCATTGAAATGAAGGCAGATTCCTTGCGGTCTTTGCTGTTCATGAAAACCTGGAAGAAGTTCCAGTTCGCATCAGCGTTCATTTCCTTTCCTCTCTGAGCACCGGCAAGCTGGTCAAGGGCCATAAAATATACGGTGCCTTTCTGCTTGATCGGTTCTATATAAGTTTTGAAAGCCTCCAATGCGGCATCATAATTTCGTGTATAATGGTTGAAACGCACCAGCTGATATCCGTAACGCTGCTTGATCTCCGGATTTCTTGTCGCATTGTATAAAGAAGTGAGTGCGTTGACTGTTTTAGCATAATCAATAGAAGTGGCATTTTGCTCCTTTGAAGGGCCATTACTGTAAAATGAGTCCGGACTTTCAACATAATTGATGCTCATATATGGTTCCAGATACTTGGCTTCAATTAAATAATCGATACCTTCTTTATACTTTTGATAGAATCCTGTACCCAGTTTCTGCAGCAACGGATTGGTTGGTGTTCCGTTTTTCAAAGCATTAAGGTCGTTCATGCTGATCTTGTATACCAGATTTTCTGTTTCTGAGTAGTTCAGCTGGTTATTGAAAAACTTTTTCCATGTTTCAATATTGTCATCAGGAATCGGGTTGCCCTTATAGTCTCCGTAAAACCTATTGGAATAAGTAAGCAGGAAAGGCAAATAAGATTTATCCTTAATGATGCTTTGTGTAAAAAGGTTAAAGTATTCATAATCGGGGTCTGACCACGCGCAGGCATCAGATTTCGTATAGAAAAGCGATAGGACCGCCAGCGAAAGAATATACTTTTTCATATAGTTGATGGGTGTTTTTATTTTTGTAACTCAGTTTCAACAGGATTTAACTCTTCATGATCTGCTCAACAGCAGGGCATAAAATTTAAAAACCCCTGTTACTTACAAATTTACTATCTAATTGATAATAAATTATATTAAAATCATGTATTTTTTTCTCCAGAAAACGGGTGACATCCTGCAGCTGATCATCTGATATTTCTTCAACCTTTATCCTAAATCCTTTATTTAGGAAGCTTCCGAAATAGAAACCGTCTTTGATGATTTCAACTTCATGATCCGATATCTTTTTAAATGCAGGGTTTTCAAGATCTTTTCTGGATAAGGCATTAATTAATTTATGCTTTTCAAGGTGATTGGTAACGATTCCCCAGGAGTAGATCGGCAGCGCGACTTCAATTTTTTTAACAGGATAATCTTCCAGCTTGGAAAGATAGCTTTTTAAAACCGTCACATCCAGAATAGAATTCTTATTGGAGTTTTCAAGCGGGGAGGAAGTAGAGTAGCACATCAGATATACTTTTTCTACCGGTGGAACTCCGGTCTGGCTTTTATCTTTTACCTGATGAAGGCGCAGTGTACAGGTGATTTCTTTTCCGGAAATTCTTTTCAGCTCTTTTAAAAATTTAAAATAATCATTCCTGGTTCCGGCTGTCCAGTCACAGTCGATCTGAATTTCATTATTAATTTTTAAATCATATTCTTTGGCTTTTTTCTGAATCAGATCATGAATGTTTTTTGCCAGAAACCTGATTTCTTCTGCCGAGATATGATACATGGATTGATTTGTGATAAAAACAGTCGACACGATTTGTTTATCTGTCCGAAAACTATTGTCTTTGGTGACTACAGCCACCGGCATGAATTTTCCACGGGCTTTGTCAATGTCAAAAAAACGGGTGTATATATAAGGAACCGAAGCCTTGTCCAAAACTCTTTTCTCTTCCTGATCAAGCTTAAGATGGGTCTTCCAGTAATAAAAAGTATAAGGATGGTTCTTTTTCCCACTACATGATACAATGAGAAGAAGGACAAACAGTGCCTTTAATGCTTTCATCGCTTATACAGTTTGCTTTCGCAGGTGCAGATATCCTGTGTTCTGCTTTCCATGCTGGAGCAGCAGTCTTCAGATTTCTTAATGTTTCCGTCTTGGTCTGTCAGGTAGATATTATCCTTATCAAATTTCACATAGAAGTTTTCCCCGTATGTTTTGAAATCTACCTTCATTACCTTTGGATTGTATTTTCCGGCATTGACTTCTTCCGTGGTTTCAGTTCCATCCGCCTGATTGACCTGAACAAATCCGAAATAGACATCTCCGTTTTTCTTTACATCCAGATAATAAGTGGGCGTTCCCGATCCGCTGAACCCTTCAATGATATTAAAACTTCTGTAGCCTACAAATGGTGCTTTTGTCTGCGCGAAAGATAAAATGCTGATGCATAAGATCACTAAGCTGAAAATCTTTTTCATATATTTTTTTTCAAAAGTAAAAATATTTAAGCAAAAATGAAACCGTAAAAACCCGGTGATTGCTTGGTGGAGGTAGTTATGAAGTTTTTTTTAACACTTAGCTAAAGCTACATACATTGTACATATAAAGTACACTTAAGTTCTGTGAAAATCTAAGATTTCTACTTATGAGCTCTGACTGTTTTCAATATAATAAGACTTTTAAACTAAAGTGTCCTTAAGTGTTTAAATGTACCAAAAGCCTTTGATTTTTTTAGTTTAATTTTTCATCAATATAAAAAAAGCCACTCCAAATAGGAATGGCCTTTATAATGAAGTTAAAACTCAAATTAGAAAACAGTGGCTGCCAGTTGTATTCTTGCATATTTATTGGAAGGATTCCACATAGCCATCATAGAAACCGGAAGACTGTAATGTTCCGTAATTTTAATGGTCTTGCCTGCTTTTACTCCTACATTAACAACATCAAAACTATTTTTGCCATTGCCATAAAGGAAATGCTTGTCGTTGAGGGCAAACCCGGCACCAACAAAAGCATCCAGATTTACCTTCTCTCCGGCGATGACCGGATAGCTCGCCTGAATGTAGGTAGAGTATTTATTCTTTTTATAGTTTCCATCTGATTCTAGAACCACTTCGCCCGCATTGGCTCCTCCGTACAGCATAATGTCCGCTTCAATATTCAGTGGGAATGAAGGTCCGAAAGTATAATTGGTTCTAAGGTCAATGATGTGGGCAGTTCTTCTCTGTGAGTAACTGAAAATGTCGTCTGCAGCTACAGCAGTATTAATGTTTCTGGAATTATACAAATCCCACAATCCAATATAAAAACGGTTATGTGAGTATTGGATGTAATAATTGATCTCCTTGTAATGAGTACCGTCTTTATCATCAGCTAATGCCGAGGCACCCCAAATACCAATCTTCCATTTTTTTTCTGAATCTAAGGCATAAGAGAGATTTCCCATCACAACAGGTTTGTCTGTAATAATCAATCCTCTCCACAAATGGTTGTTTTGAATATTGGCAGTAAAATCCAGCCTGTTGCTTTTGATTGCTTCTTCGTTCTCTTGAGAGAAGAGTTTTCCTGTGCCTAAAATAATCAGGCATGCAATTTTTAAAATTTTCATCGGGTATTTTTAATGTATTATTCCAAAAAGAACGGCTGCGATAACGGCGCCCAGGATGGGACCTGCAACCGGAATCCAGGCATATCCCCAGTCACTGCTGCCTTTTACGGGAAGTACAGCATGCATAATCCTTGGCGCTAAATCTCTTGCAGGATTGATGGCATAACCGGTTGTTCCGCCTAACGACAAGCCTATGGCCCAAACCAGCAAGGTAACAGGAAGTGCTCCTACAGAACCGAGTCCTACTTTAGCGCTTGGATCTGCATTCAGAGAAATACTGGGGTCTGAAAAATGAAAGATGACAAATACCAGTACAAAAGTTCCGATAACCTCACTGATGAGATTTGAAAAAGTATTCCTGATGGCCGGCCCGGTACTGAAACATGCCAGCTTAGCACCCTCATCTTCGGTAATAGCGAAGTGATCTTTGTTAAAAAGCCAAACAAGGAAAGCGCCAAGCATTCCGCCAAGCATCTGTGCTGCAATATAAGACGGAACCAGGTCCCAGGAGAATTTTCCTGCAACAGCTAGCCCTATTGTTACGGCCGGGTTCAGATGGGCACCGCTTGCAGGTCCTGCAACGGTAACGCCCACAAAAACTGCCAGTGCCCAGGCTGTCGTAATGACGATCCATCCTGAATTATTTCCTTTAGTATCCTTTAAGACAACATTGGCTACAACGCCGTTGCCTAATAATATAAGAAGCATTGTTCCTACAAGTTCTGCTGTAAATGGGGTCATGAGTAGTTTTTTATATTAAGGATTAATCTTCGATCCAGCTTTGGGAACGCTTTATAGCTTTGTTCCAGAAGTGAATCATATTATCTGCTTTTTCTTTGTCCACTTTAGGATGGAAATGCTCATCCACAACCCATTGGGACTGTATCTCGTTGATGTCTTTCCAGTAACCTACCGCTAAACCTGCCAGATAGGCCGCTCCTAAAGCCGTTGTTTCAAGTGTTTTTGGTCTTGTAATCTTAAAGCCGAAAAGGTCAGACTGTATTTGCATCAGAAGATCGCTTGCAGAAGCGCCTCCGTCTACTCTAAGTTCAAGGCTCGGTCTTCCTGAGTCTGCCTCCATAGATTTTACAATATCATATACCTGGAATGCTATTCCTTCCAAAGTTGCCCTTGCAATATGTCCGTTAGTCGTTCCGCGGGTTACCCCCACAATAGTTCCTCTTGCATACTGGTCCCAATATGGTGCTCCCAATCCGGTAAGTGCAGGAACGAAGTAAACTCCCCCGTTATCTTCAACACTGGCTGCCAGATCGTTCACTTCTTCTGATGAATGGATGAGCTTAAGGCCGTCTCTCAGCCACTGTATGGCTGCACCGCCTACGAATACACTTCCTTCCAGTGCATAATTTACTTCTCCATTGATTTTCCAGGCAACAGTTGTTAACAGGTTGTTTTTAGAAGAAACAGCCTCTGTGCCTGTATTCATTAATAAGAAGCATCCTGTTCCGTAGGTATTCTTTACCATTCCGGGAGTGATGCACATCTGTCCGAATAAAGCGGCCTGCTGATCCCCCGCAATTCCTGCAATCGGGATTTTTGTAGAAAATAAAGTGGTTGCAGTTTCTCCGTAGATCTCACTGCTCTGTTTTACTTCAGGAAGAACAGATCTTGGAATATCAAATAAATCGAGAAGGTCCTGATCCCATTCTAAAGTATGAATATTCAGAAGCATTGTTCTGCTGGCATTGGAAACATCGGTGATGAACATTTTTCCACGGGTAAGTTTCCATACCAGCCATGTGTCAACCGTTCCAAAACATAATTTCCCTTCTGCCGCTTTTTCTCTTGCTCCTTCTACATTGTCCAGAATCCATTTCAATTTGGTTGCTGAAAAGTAAGCATCCAGGACAAGGCCGGTTTTTTCTTTGATGACTTCAGCATGTCCCTGCTCTTTTAATTCGTCACAGTATTTGGAGGTCCTTCTGTCCTGCCAGACAATAGCATTATAGATAGGTTCACCTGTTTCTTTGTCCCAAACAACAGTCGTTTCACGTTGGTTGGTAATCCCGATGGCAGCTACTTCTAATCCGGAAATGCCTGCTTTGGCAATAATTTCTGCGGCAACGGATATCTGGGACGACCATATCTCGTTGGGATCATGTTCTACCCATCCCGGAGTAGGGTAGATCTGTTCAAAATTTTTCTGGGAGATATATTCTATAGCTCCGTTGTGATTGAATAAGATGGCTCTAGATGAAGTTGTACCCTGGTCTAAAGCGAGAATCAATTTTTCCTTCATACTGCAAAGTTTTAATTATGAGTAATAGTTTTGGGAGAATAAGGCGTTAATAAGTATCCTTTTGCTAATTCAATAAATTCTTTTTCCTGTTCATTAGCCCATTCCTGGGAATGTCCTTTTTCTTTGGCAATAAGCTGTGCAATAGTATGTGCACTGTCAATCGCGGCTCTTGCATCTAAAAATAAAAGACGGACCCTTCTGGCGAGAATATCTTCAATAGTTTCTGCCATTTCATATCTTATGGCCCAAACGGCTTCTGCAATAGTAAAAGCATGCTCAGGATGGATCTTTTGGGAATATTGAGGGTCGCTGTTCTGCAATGATTTTATGGCTGGAATATCTGAGCCGTACACATAAAGGTGGCTGGTTCTGTCAACCAGTTCCGCTTTCATATTACCATGAATAGACATGTTTTCCGTTTGGGAAGGCCCTCCGTGTAAATGAAGGATTTCTACAGCTTTATCAATAGTGTCTTCCGCCATTTTACGGTAAGTGGTCCATTTTCCGCCGATGATGGAAACCAGTCCTGTATCTGAAGCAATGACTTTGTGGCTCCGGGAGACTTCTTTTGTACTTTTACCTCCTTCTTTTGGAGCGGCAAGAGGTCTTAATCCGGCGAACATCGATTTTACATCTTCTCTGGTCGGTTTCTTTGCTAAGTATTGTCTGGCTGTATTTAAAACGAAATTAATTTCTGATTCTAAAGCGTGCGGCTCAAAACTCGGGCTTTCCAGAAGTGTATCTGTAGTTCCCACTAATGCTCTGTCATGCCATGGGACCACAAAAAGGACCCTGCCGTCTGATGTTTTAGGGATCATAATTGCATCATCACTTTTCAGGAAAGATTTATCCAATACCAAATGAATACCCTGGCTCGGAACGACAAATTTACCGTGCTTAGGATTGTTCATATTCAGAATGTCATTCGTAAAGACCCCTGTGGCATTAATGACCGCTTTCGCACGAAGCTCATATTGCTGGTTTGAAAACTGGTCTTCCGCTTTAACTCCGTTTACTTTTCCGGAATCATTTTTCAGAAGACCGGTTACTTTCATATAATTAACGGCGCTTCCTCCTTTTTCAATAAGAGTCTGGGTTAAATTGATTGCTAATCTTGCATCATCAAACTGTCCGTCCTGATATACCACACCGCTTGCCAGGTTATGCTGTTCAATAGTTGGTAGCTTTTCGATGGTTCTGGCTTTGCTGATGTATTTTGTTTTTCCAAGACTTAGCTTTCCTGCAAGGAAATCATAGATAGACAATCCTATTTTATAATAAATACCTCCCCACCAAGTGTAGTTAGGAATAATAAATGACTGGTTTTTGACTACGTGTGCTGCATTTTGGGCAAGTAGTCCTCTTTCTTTCAGGGCTTCTTTTACAAGTCCTACATCTCCCTGTGCAAGATATCTTACGCCGCCGTGTACCAGTTTGGTGCTTCGGCTGGATGTTGCTTTGGCAAAATCGTGCGACTCAAGGAGCAGGGTTTTAAATCCTCTGCTGGTTGCATCCAATGCTGAGCCCAGACCACTGGCTCCACCTCCGATGATGATGAAGTCCCATTCCTGAACACTGGATAATTTATTAATTTCTTCGTTTCGTTTCATAAATGTTTCGTTTATGTTTCGTTTTCAAATGTATAAATTAAAAATGAAACTAAAAAGAAAATAAATGAAATTTTATTGGTCTCGAAAAAAAATGGTATTTTTGATGAAAGAATCAGAATGGAAAAGTTGATACCAAGGCACGATGATATATTAAAGGAACTGGATGAAAAAGGGTATGTTCTTGTACAGGATCTGTGTGAGAAGTTCAATGTTTCGTCAGTTACGGTCCGAAAGGATCTGAATTATCTCGAAAGCCTAGGATTGCTTTTCCGAAACCACGGAGGGGCAAGCAAACATGTACGATATGCCTACGAAAGGAATGTAGATGAAAAAGAAAACATCAATGTAGAAGCCAAGCAGAACATTGCTAAGGCAGCCTTGCAGTTAATTCAAGAGAATGACTGTATTATTCTGGCTTCGGGGACTACGATGCATTATCTTGCAAGAATGTTGATGAACTTTGGTCCTCTTACGGTTTTGACCTCTTCCTTAAGGGTGGCTATTGAACTGTGCAATAATCCTAATATTAATATTATACAATTGGGTGGTGAAGTCCGAAAGAGCTCTACCTCCATAGTAGGTTCCATTTCTGAAGGCATTCTTAAGCAGTTTTCCTGTAATAAGCTTTTTCTGGGCGTAGATGGTATTGATATTAATTTCGGAATCAGTACATCCAATGCTGCGGAAGCTCATTTGAATCAGCTTATGATAGAGTGCTCCGAAAAAGTAGTCATTCTTGGTGATTCTTCAAAGCTGAATAAAAAAGGATTTGGAAAGATTGCTCCTCTGGATAAAGTTGATTATCTGATTACGGATAGTGGCATCTGTGCCGAAGATAAGGCAGCACTAGAAGAAATAGGGGTTTCGGTTATTATAAAATAGGCTTTTTCCTTATTTTATTTTTTAAAACCAAAATAATTCTCTGAAAATTTCCATCCGGTTTTTTCAAAATCACCTAATTGATTAAAAATCAAAATATTTTACTTAAAATATTTGTCAGTTCTAAAAATATTCATAAATTTGCACACTCCATTTTAGGGGCGTAGTATGCCTATATCAAAAGTAGAAATTGCTTCAGACCTCCTAAAAATGTGGAAACTAGAAAGATAAATTTTATTTAATATAAACAATGTCAGGTATTATTGGTAAAAAAATCGGTATGACGTCTTTGTTTAACGAAGAAGGAAAGAATATTCCTTGTACAGTTATTCAGGCTGGTCCATGCTCGGTTTTACAGGTCAGAACCATAGAAAAGGACGGCTACAAGTCAGTTCAGTTAGGTTTCGATGACAAGAGTGAAAAGAACGTAGGTAAAGCGTTAGCTGGCCATTTCAAAAAGGCTGGTTCTGCTCCAAAAGCTAAGTTGGTAGAATTCTACAGAGAATTCGTAGACGAGGTAAAAGTAGGAGAAGAAGTAAAAGTTGATTTATTCTCTGAAGGAGAGTATGTTGACGTAACAGGAACTTCAAAAGGTAAAGGTTTCCAGGGTGTTGTTAAAAGACATGGCTTTGGAGGTGTAATGCAAGCTACTCATGGTCAGCACAACAGACTTAGAGCTCCAGGTTCTATCGGTGCTGGATCGGATCCTTCAAGAGTATTCAAAGGAATGAGAATGGCGGGTAGAATGGGAGGTAAGCAGGTAACTGTACAAAACCTTCAAGTATTAAAAGTGGATCAAGAACAAAATCTTTTAGTAGTAAAAGGTGCTGTTCCGGGAGCTAAAAATTCTTATGTAATTATCAGAAAATGGAACTAGTAGTATTAAATACATCAGGAAAAGAGACCGGAAGAAAAGTAACTCTAGACGAATCAGTATTCGGAATTGAGCCAAATCAGCACGCGGTTTACTTAGAAGTTAAACAGTACCTTGCAGCACAGAGACAAGGGACTCATAAATCAAAAGAAAGAAGCGAAATTACTGCTTCTACTAAAAAGCTTAAGAAGCAAAAAGGATCTGGTTCTGCTAGATATGGTGATATCAAATCTCCAACTTTCAGAGGTGGAGGTAGAGTATTCGGACCAAAACCTAGAGACTACAGATTCAAATTGAACAAAGCTCTTAAGAGATTAGCTAAAAAATCTGTTTTATCTCAGAAAATGAGAGACAACAGCATCAGAGTAATGGAGGATATGAGCTTAAACGCTCCTAAAACTAAAGATTTCATCACTATCCTAAATGCATTGGCATTGAACGATAAGAAATCTCTATTTGTTCTTCCTGAAGCTAACAAGAATGTGTATTTATCTTCAAGAAACTTACCTAAAACTAAAGTAATGAACTTCAACGAAATTAGTTCATATGACTTGATGAATGCAGGTGAGATCGTATTCTTAGAAGGTGCAGTTGAAAAATTCCAGGAAAATTTAAAGAAATAAATCATGTCACTTATTATTAAACCAGTTATCTCAGAAAAGGCTAATTACCTTACAGATTTAAGAGGTTCTTATTCTTTCTTAGTAGATCCTAAGGCTAATAAGATCCAGATTAAAAAAGCTGTTGAAGCAGCTTACGGTGTAAAAGTAGCAGACGTTAACACAATGATTTATGCTCCGAAGGTTTCTTCAAAATACACTAAAAAAGGTCTTCAAGTAGGAAAGACAAACAAATTGAAAAAGGCGGTAATCAAGCTTGTTGAAGGTGAAGTTATCGATATTTTTGCTGTAAATTAATTATTAATTATAAATAATAGTAATGTCTGTTAGAAAATTAAAACCTATCACCCCAGGACAGAGATTCAGAATTGTAAACAATTTTGAGGAAATTACTACCAACAAACCAGAGAAATCTCTAACAGTTGGTATTAGTAAGTCAGGTGGACGTAACCAAACTGGTAAAATGACCATGCGTTACACCGGAGGTGGACACAAAAAGAAATACAGAATTATCGACTTCAAAAGAAACAAGCATGATGTTGAAGCAACGGTAAAAACTGTAGAATATGATCCAAACAGAACTGCATTTATCGCTTTATTAGAGTACGCAGATGGAGAGAAGAGATATATCATCGCTCCAAACGGTATCAAAGTAGATCAGAAAGTAGTTTCAGGAGAAAGCGTAGAACCGAATGTAGGTAACGCAATGAAATTGAAAAACATTCCATTGGGTACTGTAATTTCTTGTGTTGAAATGAAGCCTGGACAAGGTGCTATTTTAGCAAGAAGTGCTGGTTCTTCAGCTCAATTAACTTCAAGAGACGGAAAATATGCAATCATCAAATTGCCTTCAGGAGAATCCAGAATGATCCTTACTGAATGTTATGCAATGATTGGATCTGTTTCTAACTCTGATCATCAGTTAACTGTTTCAGGTAAGGCTGGTAGAAGCAGATGGTTAGGTAGAAGACCTAGAACTAGACCGGTAGTAATGAACCCTGTAGATCACCCAATGGGAGGTGGTGAAGGACGTTCTTCTGGAGGTCACCCAAGATCTAGAAACGGTATGCCGGCTAAAGGTTACAAAACCAGAAAGAAAAACAAAGCGTCTAACCGTCATATCATATCTAAAAGAAAATAATTATGGCAAGATCACTTAAAAAAGGACCATTCATTCATCATACTTTAGATAAGAAGGTTCAGACAAACATAGAGTCTGGTAAGAAGACAGTTATTAAAACTTGGTCTAGAGCATCGATGATCTCTCCGGACTTCGTAGGACAAACTATTGCAGTACACAACGGGAAATCGTTTATCCCTGTTTATGTTACAGAAAACATGGTAGGTCACAAGTTAGGCGAATTTTCTCCAACAAGATCTTTCAGAGGTCATGGTGGTAACAAAAATAAAGGAAGCAGATAATCATGGGATCAAGAAAACAAGATAGTTCAATCGCAAGAAAAGAAGCTAACAAAGACGTTGTAAAAGCTTCATTAAATGACTGCCCATCATCTCCAAGAAAAATGAGATTAGTTGCTGATATCATTAGAGGAGAGCAGGTAGATAAAGCTCTTTATATCCTAAAATATTCTAAAAAAGAAGCCTCTAACAAATTAGAGAAATTACTTCTTTCTGCTATGGCAAACTGGCAGACTAAAAATGAAGGTGCTGATATTGAAGAAGCAAACCTTATCATTAAAGAAATCTTCGTGGATAGTGCAAGACAATTGAAGAGACTAAGACCAGCTCCGCAAGGTAGAGGGTATAGAATCAGAAAAAGATCTAACCACGTTACATTAATCTTAGGTAATAAAGAAAATTAATCAAGGTATGGGACAGAAGACAAATCCAATTGGTAACAGATTAGGTATCATCAGAGGATGGGATTCTAACTGGTTTGGCGGAAACGATTATGGAGACAGAATCGCGGAAGACTACAAAATCAGAAGATACCTTGAGGCTAGATTATCTAAAGGTGGTATTTCAAAAATTTATATTGAAAGAACACTGAAATTAGTAACAGTGACGATCACTACTGCTAGACCGGGACTTATCATCGGTAAAGGAGGTCAGGAAGTTGATAAATTGAAAGAAGAATTGAAGAAACTTACAGGTAAGGATATTCAAATCAACATTTTCGAAATCAAAAGACCTGAACTTGACGCAGTATTAGTGGCAGACAGCATCTCTAAGCAGATCGAAAACAGAATTTCTTACAGAAGAGCTGTTAAAATGGCAATGGCTAGTACAATGAGAATGGGTGCTGAAGGTATCAAAGTTCAAATCTCTGGTAGATTGAACGGTGCTGAAATGGCAAGAAGCGAATCTTTCAAAGACGGAAGAATTCCTTTGTCTACTTTCAGAGCTGATATCGATTATCACTGGGCTGAAGCTCACACTACTTACGGTAGATTAGGCGTGAAAGTTTGGATCATGAAAGGAGAGGTTTACGGTAAAAGAGATCTTTCTCCACTAGTGGGACAACAGAAAAAAGGAGGTCCTTCAGGAGGCGGAAACAGAGGAGACAGAGACAACAGAAGACCTAGAAAAAATAACAATAATAACAATAATAATTAAAAATTTTAGGTTAGAAATTTTGAATTTTAAATTACCGTTACTTTTTTAAAATATAAAAAATCTAAAATCTAAAATCTAAAATCTAAAATTTAGAAATTATGTTACAACCAAAAAGAACCAAATTCCGTAGAGTTCACAAGATGAAGATGAAGGGGATTGCTCAAAGAGGTAATCAACTGGCTTACGGAACTTTTGGAATCAAAGCTATAGAAGGTGCTTGGATCACTGCAAGACAAATCGAAGCTGCTCGTATCGCTGCGACTAGATATATGAAGAGAGAAGGTCAGCTATGGATCAAAATCTTCCCGGATAAGCCAATTACTAAAAAACCAGCTGAAGTACGTATGGGTAAAGGTAAAGGTGCCGTGGAATATTGGGTAGCTGTAGTAAAACCAGGTAAAATTATGTTCGAAATCGGAGGAGTATCTTACGAAATCGCTAAGGAAGCTTTAAGACTTGCTGCTCAGAAATTACCGGTAGTTACTAAATTCGTAGTTGCTAACGATTTTGTTAAACCTCTATAATCTTTGATACAATGAAACAAGCTGATATTAAAAATTTAAGCGCGGGTGATATTCAAGCAAAACTTGCTGAATTGAAAACTCAATATTCAAAACTGAAATTGGCTCACAAGATCAGTCCAATTGAAAACCCGATTCAAATCAGAGATTTGAGAAGATCGATCGCTAGACTAAACACTGAGTTAACCACTAAACAACAATAAGATTTTCATACATTATGGAAAGAAACTTAAGAAAAGAAAGAATCGGAATAGTTTCCAGCAATAAAATGGAAAAGACCATTGTTGTAAGTGAGACTACGAGAGTGAAACACCCGATGTACGGTAAATTCGTATTAAAAACGAAAAAATATACTGCACACGACGAAAACAACGAATGCACAGAAGGTGATACAGTTCTGATCCAGGAAACTAGACCTTTGAGCAAGAGCAAGAGATGGAGATTAGTAAGAATCATTGAAAAAGCTAAGTAATAATGTTACAAACAGAATCAAGATTAAAAGTTGCTGATAACACAGGTGCAAAAGAAGTACTAGTTATCAGAGTTCTGGGAGGAACCAGAAGAAGAT
Source organism: Chryseobacterium lathyri (assembly GCF_030812195.1). Taxonomy (GTDB): domain Bacteria; phylum Bacteroidota; class Bacteroidia; order Flavobacteriales; family Weeksellaceae; genus Chryseobacterium; species Chryseobacterium lathyri_A. The sequence continues at coordinate 187,403 of NZ_JAUSSF010000002.1, read as the reverse complement.
ATGCTTCAGTTGGTGATAAAATCGTTGTTACTATCAAGGATTCTACACCATCAGGAAACGCTAAAAAAGGTCAGGTATCTAAAGCTGTAGTAGTAAGAACTAAAAAAGCAGTTAGAAGAAAAGATGGTTCATACATCAAATTCGAAGACAATGCTTGTGTATTACTAAACGCAGCAGGAGAAATGAGAGGAACACGTGTTTTCGGACCTGTTGCTCGTGAGTTGAGAGACAAAGAATATATGAAAATCATTTCATTAGCTCCTGAAGTACTTTAATTTTAAAAATTTTTAAAAGAAAAATGTCAAAGTTAAAAATAAAAAGAGGAGATAACGTCATCATTACTACAGGTAAGAAAGATATCAAAGGTAAGACTGGTGAAGTTATTGAAGTGATCAAAAAAGAAGGAAAAGACCCAAGAGTAATCGTTGCAGGACTTAACATCGTTAAAAAACACGTTAAGCCTTCAGCTTCTAACCCTCAAGGTGGAATTACTGAAAAGGAAGCTTCTATCCATATCTCAAACGTAGCTCTAGTTGGTAAAGACGGAAAAGCTATCAAAATCGGTTATAAAATCGACGGAGATAAGAAAGTAAGAATCGATAGAAAAACGGGTGAAACTTTATAATTTGAATTAACACATGGAATTTATAGCAAGACCCAAAAATATATACAGAGAGAAAATTGTTCCTGCAATGATGGAAGAATTTGGGTACAAATCTGTAATGCAGGTACCTAGATTGGAAAAAATCATCCTATCTCAAGGATTAGGTGATGCAACTGCAGACAAGAAAATCATTGATTATGCTGTAGAAGAATTAACAATGATTACTGGCCAGAAAGCAGTAGGTACTATCTCTAAGAAAGACGAAGCGGCTTTCAAATTGAGAAAAGGTATGCCTGTAGGTGCTAAGGTAACATTGAGAGCTCATAAAATGTATGAATTCTTAGACAGACTTACTTCTTCTGCTTTACCACGTATCAGAGATTTCTCTGGTATCAAGGCAGACGGGTTCGATGGTAGAGGTAATTATAACTTAGGTATTACTGAGCAGATTATCTTCCCTGAAATCGTAATTGACAAAGTGAAAAAAATCCAAGGGATGGACATCACTTTCGTAACAACTGCGAAAACAGATAAAGAAGCGAAAGCTTTATTAACTCACTTCGGTTTACCATTTAAAAAGAACTAAGAAATGGCTAAAGAATCAATGAAAGCGCGTGAGCGCAAAAGAGAAGCACTAGTTGCTAAATACGCTGACAAAAGAAAAGCTTTAAAAGAAGCTGGTGATTATGAAGGACTTCAGAAATTACCTAAAAATGCTTCTCCTGTAAGATTACACAACAGATGTAAACTAACAGGTAGACCTAGAGGATACATGAGAACGTTCGGTATTTCCAGAGTAACTTTCAGAGAAATGGCAAACAACGGTCTTATCCCGGGAGTAAGAAAAGCCAGTTGGTAATAATTACTAATTAATCGGGACAATTAAGTTGTCTGGATACTAAAGAATAAAAATATCAGACCCAAGATTTTCTGAAGTCTGATATTTTAATCTTCAAGTCTTTTCAATACTGATTGTCTTTAACCAATAATTTTAAAATAGAAAAATGGTAACAGATCCAATTTCAGATTTCCTAACAAGAGTAAGGAACGCACAAAGCGCAGGCCACAAAGTGGTGGAAATTCCTGCATCGAAAATCAAAAAGGAGATTACTAAGATCTTATTTGATCAAGGGTATATCTTAAACTACAAGTTTGAAGATAGCGCTGTTCAAGGAGTGATCAAAATCGCTTTAAAGTATGACAAGCAAACTAACAAACCGGCTATTAAATCTATTCAGAGAGCTTCTAGACCAGGTTTAAGACAGTACAAAGGTTCTACCGAACTTCCAAGAGTACTGAACGGTTTGGGTATAGCTGTTATCTCTACTTCTAAAGGAGTAATGACTGACAAGAAGGCTAGAGAAGAAAAAGTAGGCGGTGAAGTAATCTGCTATGTTTATTAATTTTTAATCAGAGGAAAATGTCAAGAATTGGTAAAGCAATTATAACAATTCCAGCTGGAGTTACTGTCACTGAAAATAACGGTGTTGTAACAGTTAAAGGTCCTAAAGGAGAACTTTCTCAGGAGCTTACAGCAGGAATTACTTTAGAACAGAAAGATGGTGAACTTAATGTGAACAGACCATCTGAGTCTAAACAACACAAAGCACTTCACGGTCTATACAGAGCGTTGATCAACAACATGATTGTTGGTGTTGAAAAAGGTTTCGAAAAGAAACTAGAACTAGTAGGGGTAGGATACAGAGCTTCACACACAGGTCAAAAACTTGAGTTAGCTTTAGGATTCTCTCACGGTATCGTATTAGAACTTCCAAACGAAGTAAAAGTAGATACATTGACTGAAAAAGGTAAAAACCCAATTATTACTTTAGCGTCTCATGACAACCAACTTCTAGGAATGGTAGCTGCAAAGATCCGTTCTTTCAGAAAGCCTGAGCCTTACAAAGGAAAAGGTGTAAGATTCCTTGGAGAAATTGTTAGACGTAAAGCTGGTAAATCTGCTTAATAAATTATAAGTATTATGGCATTAAGTAAATTAGAAAAAAGAATAAGAATCAAAAGAAGAGTAAGAGGGAAAATCTCTGGATCTTCTGAATTGCCAAGATTATCTGTATATAAAAGTAATAAGGAAATTTACGCTCAGTTAATCGATGATAAAAATGGTACAACTTTAGTTTCCGCTTCTTCAAGAGAGAAAGGTGTTGACGCTAATGGTACTAAGACTGAAGTTTCTGCTGCTGTTGGTAAAGCTATCGCTGCCAAAGCGATCGCTGCAGGAATTGAAAGTATTGTATTTGACAGAAACGGTTTCGTTTATCATGGAAGAGTGAAAGCTCTTGCTGATGGAGCGAGAGAAGGAGGACTTAAATTCTAATCATAAAAATTTCGGAAAATATGTTAGGACTAGATAATATAGAAAGAGTAAAACCGGGAGGATTAGAATTAAAAGATCGTCTCGTAGCTGTTAACAGAGTAACAAAAGTAACCAAAGGAGGTAGAGCTTTCGGATTTTCTGCTATTGTTGTAGTAGGAAACGAAGATGGAGTAATCGGTCACGGTCTTGGAAAATCTAAAGAAGTAGCTTCTGCAATTGCTAAAGCTGTTGAAGATGCTAAGAAAAACCTTGTGAAAGTTCCTGTAATGAACCACACGATTCCTCACCAGACTACTGCCAGATATGGTGGTGCTGATATCTTCTTAAGACCTGCTTCTCACGGTACAGGACTTATCGCCGGTGGTGCGGTAAGAGCAGTGCTTGAGTCTGCTGGTATTCACGATATCCTTTCAAAATCTAAAGGATCTTCTAACCCTCACAACGTGGTGAAAGCTACTTTCAAAGCGTTATTGGATATCAGAAGACCTGAAGAGATTGCTAGAATGAGAGGAGTTTCTCTAAGTAAAGTGTTTAACGGTTAATATTAGAACAATGGCAACAATCAAAGTAAAGCAAGTAAGAAGCGCTATTGGAAGAACAAAAACCCAAAAGAGAACGCTTGAAGCATTAGGATTTAAGAAACTTCACCAAGTTGTAGAACACGAAGCTACTCCTTCTATCTTAGGAATGATAGCTGCAGTTAGTCATTTACTTGAAGTTCAAAAATAATTTTTAACAAAAGAAATTAAAATGAATTTAAATAACATAAAACCTGCTGCAGGATCTACTTTCAATTCAAAAAGAATTGGTAGAGGTCAGGGTACAGGAAAAGGAGGTACTGCTACGAAAGGTCATAAAGGTCAGAAAGCTAGAGCTGGTTATTCTCAGAAAATCGGTTTCGAAGGTGGACAGATGCCTTTACAAAGGAGATTACCTAAATTCGGTTTCAAAAACGTAAACAGAAAAGAGTTTAGAGGAGTAAACCTTGATACTATCCAAATTTTAATCGAGAACAAATCCATCACTGGAGATATCACGAAAGAAGTTTTAGTAGAAAACGGTTTAGTTTCTAAAAACGAATTAGTGAAAATTATGGGTAGAGGAGAATTGAAATCTGCGGTTTCAATCTCTGCTGACAAGTTCACTAAATCTGCTGAAGAGCTTATTGCTAAAGCAGGTGGAAAAGCAATTACCTTATAATACTTACTAATGAAAGAATTTATACAAACCCTTAAAAATATTTGGAGCCTAAAGGAATTAAGAGATAAAATTCTCTTTACGTTAGGTATTATCCTTGTGTATAGATTCGCATCTTATATCTCGCTTCCCGCAATTAACCTTGCAGAAGTGGGAGATCTCTTAGAGCATTATAAAAATCAAGGCGGTAACAAGCAAGGAGCAGGTCTCCTTGGCTTGCTTTCGTCGTTTACGGGGGGAGCTTTCAGCCACGCTTCCGTAATGGCGTTGGGAATTATGCCTTATATTTCTGCTTCTATTATTGTTCAGTTGATGGGAATGGCTATTCCTTATCTTCAGAAACTTCAGAAGGATGGAGAGTCTGGTAGAAATACATTGAATCAAATTACTAGATGGTTAACGATTGGTGTTTGTCTTGTACAGGCCCCTTCTTATTTAACGTCTATTACACAATTATTCTTACCGTATGCTCAGTTCTCTTCTGCATATTATGTAGAGCCAAATTCTATCATGTTCTGGTTACCAAGTATTGTTATTTTGGTTGCCGGTTCAGTATTCGCAATGTGGTTAGGTGAGAAAATTACCGACAAAGGTATCGGAAACGGTATTTCCATCCTTATTATGGTGGGAATCCTATCCAGATTACCTGAAGCATTCGTACAGGAAATGGCCGTGCAGAACGGAAAAGGAGGAATGGGATCTATCATGATCCTTATAGAAGTAATATTCTGGATGCTGGTAGTTCTTTTAGCAGTAGTATTATCTGTTGCTGTCAGAAAAATTCCAATTCAGTATGTAAGCAGAGCTCAAGCAAGAGGAGGTGTAAACAGAAATCTTATGCAGGGAGCAAGACAGTGGATCCCATTGAAAGTAAATGCTGCTGGTGTAATGCCGATTATCTTTGCTCAGGCATTGATGTTCGTACCAGGATTATTAACCAAATTCGATGAGTCCAATACTTTTCTTGCAGGTTTCAAGAATGTTTTTAGCTGGCAGTACAACGTATTGTTTGCGCTATTAATTATTATCTTCTCATTCTTCTATACTGCAATTACGATTCCGGTAAACCAAATGGCTGATGATTTGAAGAGAAATGGAGGTTTAGTACCGAAAGTAAGACCCGGTAAAGAAACAGCTGATTATTTAGATGATATTTTATCAAAAATTACCTTGCCAGGTGCAATATTTTTATCTATCTTTGCAGTCCTTCCAGCAATAGTGCATGGAAGCTTTGTTCAGACAGATGCGTTCGCCCTATTTTTCGGGGGAACATCACTATTGATTATGGTTGGAGTTATTTTAGATACAGTTCAACAGATTAATACATATCTGCTGAACCATCACTATGATGGCTTAATGCAGTCTAAATTATCAAGAACGACTGGATATTAATTTATGGCGAAACAAAAACATATTGAACAAGACGGCGTTATCACGGAAGCACTTTCGAACGCTCAGTTCCGTGTAGAGCTTGAGAATGGGCATATACTTATTGCTCATATCTCTGGTAAAATGAGAATGCATTATATTAAACTTTTACCTGGAGACAAGGTAAAACTAGAAATGTCTCCCTATGATTTATCGAAAGGGAGAATCACATTTAGATATTAATACAAACGCCAAATGGAATGTATGTTCCATTTGGCTCTTGTTGAAAAATAAATACTATCAAAATGAAATCGTAAGATTCCATTTGTCAGTAAAAAAAATAAATATTTCAAATGAAAGTTAGAGCATCAATTAAAAAAAGAAGCGCTGATTGCAAGATTGTACGCAGAAAAGGTGTACTATTCGTAATCAACAAGAAGAACCCAAAATTTAAACAAAGACAAGGCTAACATTAAATTATGGCGAGAATTGCAGGTATTGATTTACCAAAAAACAAAAGAGGTGTTATCGGTTTAACTTACATCTACGGAGTTGGAAGAAGTACTTCTTCCGAAATCCTTAAAGCTGCCGGTATCAGCGAAGACAAGAAAGTCAACGAATGGAATGACGATGAATTGGCTGCAATCAGAACATATATCTCTGAAAACGTAAAAGTAGAAGGAGAATTAAGATCTGAAGTGCAATTGAACATCAAGAGATTGATGGACATAGGATGCCAACGAGGAATACGTCACAGACTAGGACTACCTTTAAGAGGCCAGAGAACGAAAAACAACTCTAGAACCCGTAAAGGAAAGAGAAAAACTGTTGCTAACAAGAAAAAGGCAAGTAAATAATCGTTAGGAATTATGGCAAAACAAACTAAAGTAGTTAAAAAAAGAAAAGTAAAAGTTGAAGCTATTGGTGAAGCGCACATTCAGGCTTCTTTCAATAACATCATCATTTCTTTAACAAATAAAAGCGGAGAAGTTATCTCTTGGGCTTCTGCCGGTAAAATGGGTTTCAGAGGTTCTAAAAAGAATACTCCATTTGCTGCTCAAATGGCAGCTGAAAATTGCTCTAATGTTGCTCACGAAGCTGGATTAAGAAGAGTAAAGGTGTATGTGAAAGGTCCTGGTGCAGGTAGAGAATCTGCAATCAGAACAATCCACAATTCAGGTATTGAAGTTAGCGAAATCATTGATGTGACTCCTATGCCGCACAATGGATGTAGACCACCGAAAAGAAGAAGAGTTTAATTTTTAGAATTTACCCATTATGGCAAGATATATTGGACCTAAAACTAAGATTGCTAGAAAGTTTGGTGCTGCAATCTACGGAGATGACAAAAACTTCGAAAGAAGAAAAAACCAACCGCCAGGACAACACGGTCCTAACAAAAGAAGAGGTGCTAAAAAATCTGAATATGCAGTTCAGCTAGCTGAAAAGCAAAAAGCTAAATATACTTACGGTATTTTAGAAAAGCAGTTTGCTAACTTATTTGAAAAAGCACACAGAAGTAAAGGTGTAACAGGTGAAGTTCTATTACAGCTTTGTGAATCAAGATTGGATAACGTAGTATTCAGATTAGGTTTTGCTAAAACAAGATCTGCTGCTAGACAGTTAACTTCTCACAGACACATCACTGTGAATGGTGAGATCCTTAACATCCCTTCTTATTTAGTAAAAGCAGGTGATGTGATCGCTGTAAGAGAGAAATCTAAATCTCTTGAGGTTGTTACTGATTCATTAGCTTCTAAAGCTAATTATGAGTGGTTACAATTCAACGATGAGAAGAAAGAAGGTACTTTCGTTTCTGCTCCTGAAAGAATCCAGATTCCGGAGGACATCAAGGAACAGCTTATCGTCGAACTTTACTCTAAATAATTTTTTAATCAAATTTTTGCTCAACCCAATAATATGGCAATTTTACAATTCATAAAACCCGATAAAGTAATTTTACTTAACTCTGATGAATTTAAAGGTCAATTCGAATTCAGACCATTAGAACCAGGTTTCGGGCTTACTATCGGTAATGCTTTGAGAAGAGTGTTGCTTTCTTCTCTGGAAGGATATGCTATTTCATCTATCAAAATAGAAGGTGTAGAGCACGAATTTTCAACTATTCCAGGAGTAATCGAAGACGTTACCGAAATTATTCTTAACCTTAAGCAGGTGAGATTAAAAGCTTCAGCAGAAGGCCAGGCCAACGAGCAGGTAATTGCTAAAGTTTCAGGTCAAACTATTATTACTGCTGGTGATTTAGGGAAGTCTATCAACGGATTTGAGGTGCTGAACCCGGATCTTTTGATCTGCAACCTAAACAGTGATGTAACTTTCGAAATTACTTTCAATATTGAAAAAGGAAGAGGGTATGTTCCTTCAGAACAGAATAAGTCAAACAATGCACCGGTAGGTACTATTGCTATTGACTCTATTTTCACACCAATTAAGAAAGTACAATACAGCATTGAAAATTATCGTGTAGAGCAAAAAACAGACTACGAAAAACTTGTATTAGATATAGAAACTGATGGTTCCATCAGTCCTCAAAATGCTTTAACTGAAGCTTCTAAGATATTAATTTATCACTTCATGTTGTTCTCTGATGAGAGAATCACTCTTGAAACAGAAGCTGTGAAAGCATCTATCCAATATGATGAAGAAACACTTCACACAAGACAATTACTTAAGTCTAAATTAGCAGATATGGATCTTTCTGTAAGAGCCCTTAACTGTCTGAAAGCAGCTGAAGTAGAAACTCTTGGAGAGCTTGTTTCTTACAGTAAGTCTGATTTGATGAAATTCAGAAATTTTGGTAAAAAATCTTTGACAGAACTAGAAGAATTAGTGCATTCAAAAGGTCTTAACTTCGGTTTCGACGTTGCAAAATATAAGTTAGACGCTGATAAATAATTAATAATGAGACACGGTAAAAAATTCAATCACTTAGGAAGAACAGCTTCTCATAGAAGTGCTTTACTTTCTAATATGGCTTGTTCTCTAATTGAGCATAAAAGAATCAACACTACTGTAGCTAAAGCGAAAGCTTTAAGAGTATATGTTGAACCTCTATTAACAAAGGCAAAAGAAGATACTACACACAATAGAAGAATTGTTTTTTCATATCTTCAAAGTAAAGAAGCAGTTACTGAACTTTTCAGATCAGTAGCTCCTAAAATCGCTGAAAGAAACGGTGGTTATACAAGAATCATCAAAACAGGTTTCAGACCAGGTGATGCTGCTGACATGGCTCTTATCGAGCTGGTTGATTTCAACGAACTTTACAATCCTAATGCTGAGGAGAAAAAAGCTACAAGAAGAAGCAGAAGATCTGCAACTGCAAAAAAAGCTGAAGCTGTAGTAGCTGAAGCTCCAAAAGCAGAAGAGAAAGTTGAAGAGCCTAAGGCTGAAGCAGCTGACTCTGCAGAAGAGAAAACTGAAGAGTAATATTCATTCAGATATAAATGAAAAGCCATCCAGATTCTGGATGGCTTTTTTATTTGTAGGATTTATACAGCGAAAATCAATTTTACTTTACAAATGAACAATGAATTTAAAATTAACGATTGATCGTTCATCCTTACCTTTCAAACCCGGATCCTGAAATTTATCCCGATTTAAATTTTCGTTCTTTTCAGCTCAATCACATTATTTCCCTGTTCCAGATGAAGACTATCACCTTTTACCCTGGCAGTCATATCATCTTTTTTGTAGATGGTTTCGCCGTCTTTTGTTTCTGTTTTAGGTAATGTAAACGTTTTTTTATTGCTGGTGATGGCAACGTTACTTTCCTTAGGATCATTTTTGAATACTACTTTTACTAACGTTCCGTCTGTGGCTTTATAAACGAAATCTGTTTTTTCTATTTTCTGGCCGTTCACTTCAATGGTTGAGGAATTTTGGGTTACAGAATCAATTTTTCCGTTATTGTCAGTGATCATAGTTTCTGAACTGTCAGTTTTGATTACACTTTTGTTTCCGCTTTCACTTTTTTTGCAGCTGCTTAATAAAAATGTGACAGTAGAAATCGCGATTAAAAGGCTTTTTCTCATGATATTTATTTTTTAATGTATGGGATATTAATTGTTTTCTATTTGTAACAGAAATTTAAGTAAATTAATAGAAACAAAAAACAAACCAATAACCCTGAACTCAAGTCACTAAATTACACAAAAGTGTAATTGATTCCGTCTTGTTTTCTTGCGAAATTTGCCTTAAACAAAAAAAATGAGCATTTCTATCGCCATAGTAGAAGACGAAAAGAACTACAACAATGCGTTGAAGAAAGTTATCAATTACCAGGATGACATGAAAGTAGTTGCGCAGTTCTTTGATGGAAACACTGCCTTAAAAAATCTCACTGATGCTTTTCCGGATGTAGTCATGATGGATATCCAGCTGCAGGATATGCTAGGGATTGAAATCATTGAAAAGCTAAGAAAAAAAATGCCGGAGACCCAGTTTATTATGTGTACCAGCTTCGAAGATGACGAAAAGATTTTTAATTCATTAAAAGCCGGAGCTATGGGATATCTCATCAAAGGAGAAAGCATGGACAAGATTCTTTCTTCCATCCGTGATGTATATAATGGCGGAGCTCCTATGAGCCTGTCAATTGCCCGAAGAGTCTTAAGTCACTTCGAAAAAAAGCTTCCTGAACTTAAAGATTTTGATGATCTCACCGAGCGAGAAAAAGAAATTCTCGAACTTCTTTCACAAGGTCTCCTTTACAAAGAAATTGCCGACAGAAAATTCATCAGTATAGACACTGTAAAAAAACATGTAGGAAATATCTACAGAAAGTTGCACGTGAGCAATAAAGTAGAAGCAATAAATAAATTTAACCATTTTAAAAACTAAGAAAGTATGAATGAAAATCAGGATTTATTAAACTTGTTAGGAAGAATCCACCAACTTGTAGATTATGGAATTATCAACATTGATAAATTAAATGAAATACAATCTTTTTGTGATGACGAAATTTCCAGATTAGATTCTCATGGGTTTATAGAGAAAGAAGAAATAAATTGGAATAATTATAAAATCCGGGAACAAAGTACTGGTCATGAAATAGATGCCGGAATGGCTATGGACATGACCAATGCATTTAGTAAGTCAAACGAGATTGCTGAAATTTATAAAGAAATACTGCATATATCCTATGAAGTAGCTACTGACTTATTTAAAACGAATAATAAACTGAAAATTTTTTTAGGTGCAGATAGAAAAGGATTAGTTTTTTTATATGTAGATGAAAAAGAAAATAAGTATTATATTTTAGATAATAAATTAAAGAAAGAGGAAATTATAAAAGATGAATTTGATGATTACAAGAAGACTTACAATGACGGACTTAAATCAATATTAGATAGGCGCATTCAACAATATAACTCAATAACATCAAATACTGAAAGATTTATCTTATTTGATACTTTTTATGCTGAGCTTGAAAGATTAAAACCTAAATATCCGAATCTTGTTGTCTCTTTTCATCCTGCAATACACATTTCTGACGATATATTTGAGGTAGTTCTTGAAGACGGAACAGTCATTCAGACGAACTATAAGCACAGACTGACTTTCATAATGATATTAGGATATTATCAAGGAGCTAAATTTATTCCGATATCGGGTTTAGGCGCTTATGACAGAAACGGTCTCTGCCCTCCAGGATGTTAGATGACCATTCTAGACATAGCATATTATATTGCAATAGTTGCAAATTTTATTGTTTCCATAGTTCAAAAAAGACTGTGGAGGCATTTTTATTTCCTGTATTTCTTTATTACGATAGCTGTAGAGATATTTGCAGTATATTATCATCACTGGCAAAGAGTGTATAATTTTCTTGATATCTTTAGTATACTATTTTTTTGTCTTCTTTTTATTAAGGAAATTGTTTACAAGAATTTTTTAATAGCTATAACAGGTATTGCCTTAATATTAGCTGTATACTACATATATATTTGTAATACTTCATATTCTATATATACAGGACTTGTTTTCTGCATATACTCTATATTTATTTCCTTAAACTGGTTCTATAACAAAATTGCATTTCAGAAAGATACAGAATCAATACTAGAAAGAAGCTTATTCTGGATAAGCTGTTCATTATTGTTTTGGTCAGTTTTTTATTTGTTCAGAATGATGCCTATGTATTGGATACAAAATGAGGATGAGAATTTTTTATACACTCTAAAATATATTTTTCAGGTGGCAACAGTTATCTCTTATATTTTGTTTTTTAAAGGTCTTCTAAGTAAAAAAGTATGAATACATTACCTCAGGAAATAAAATTGATTTTTCTTATAGCCCTTCTTATCGTAGTGTTGTTTGTAGCTTTTATCATTTTTGTAGTGTTAATGTACAATAGAAAACAGCTTATATATTTAAAAGAAAAACAGCTCCAGCTGGCAGAACATCAAAATCAGCTTCTTCAAAAGGAACTTGAAAAGCAAAAATCCATAGAACAGGAGCGGGAACGTATTTCCCACGATATGCATGACGATCTCGGAGCTGGGATTTCAGCATTAAAGCTTCAGGCAGAATTCCTGAAGCAGAAAGCAGAAGACGGAGATCTGCAGAATGATATCGATGAGCTGCTGAAAACTTCCGAAGAAATGAATCTTTCCATGCGCGAAATGCTCTGGAGCCTGAACTCAGGAAATGATACTTTGGGAAGCTTCATAGACTATGCCATACAATATACCAGTAACTTTCTGAAAAGAACAAAAATTAAACTTTCATCAGAAAGTGAAGATATTATATCAGGAACGCCAATTTCCACAGAACTGAGGCGGAATATGTTTTTATGCTTAAAAGAAGCTCTGAATAATGCTTATAAGCACAGTCAGTCCAATCAGCTGAAACTTTCCTTTGTTCAAAAAGATAAAGAATTCATAATGAAAATCTCTGATAACGGAGTTGGAATTCAAGATGAGCATGCCGAAGGAAATGGCCTGCGGAATATGAAGAGAAGAATGCAGGAGCAAAAAGGGGAATGTCAAATTCTAAAAGAAAGTCCGGGAACTCAAATTATTTTTAAGATTACAATATAAGCTCCATACATTCAATACCAATACAGTTTTTTTGGAAATCCTGTTTTTTTAATATAAACAATGTGAAATGTTATTTAAACGGAGAATTAAACGATAATTTTCCGGTGTTATAAAAAGCACTGGAGAATTTTTGAATTATTACCAAATATTAAAGCCCACTTTTTTCATCAGGTTAGTTTTTTCATTAAATTTGTGATCAAGTATAATTTTAATAATAAACAACTTGAAGCTTTTGCGGATGGTTTAAAACTAAACAATATGAGTGCAATTTCTTTCATAGAAGCGAGACAAATTTTGGATTCCAGAGGTAATCCTACCATTGAAGTAGATGTATTTACAGAAAGCGGGGCCATGGGGCGTGCTGCCGTACCTTCAGGAGCATCTACAGGTGAACATGAAGCAGTGGAATTACGTGACGGTGGTTCAGATTATATGGGTAAAGGAGTCCTGAAAGCTGTTGAAAATGTAAAAGAAGTAATTGCAGAAAACTTGATCGGTCAGCCTGTTTTTGAGCAAAACTTTATTGATCAGATTATGATTGATCTTGATGGAACTCCAAACAAAGGAAACCTTGGTGCTAATGCAATATTAGGCGTTTCTTTAGCCGTAGCCAGAGCTGCTGCTGCTGAACTAAGAATACCTTTATACAAATATGTCGGCGGTGTTAATGCCAACACCCTTCCTGTTCCTATGATGAACGTGATCAATGGAGGATCACACTCTGATGCTCCTATCGCATTCCAGGAGTTTATGGTGATGCCGGTAAAAGCAGATTCTTTCTCTCACGCTTTGAGAAAAGGAACTGAAATTTTCCATAACCTGAAATCTATTCTTCATTCAAGGGGCCTTTCTACGGCAGTAGGGGACGAAGGAGGTTTTGCACCTACTTTCAAAGGAACTGAAGATGCATTGGATACCTTGCTTCAGGCTATTGAAAAAGCAGGCTATAAGCCGGGTGATGACATCATGTTGGCCCTTGACTGTGCCGCTTCAGAATTTTATAAAGACGGAATTTACGACTACAGAAAATTCCAGACTCCGGATGCCGCTCAGTTCTCAAGCAGTGAGCAGGTTTCTTACCTTGCTGAATTAGCTGCTAAATACCCTATTATCTCCATCGAAGACGGAATGCAGGAAAATGACTGGGATGGTTGGAAAATGCTTACCGATAAAATCGGTGACAGAGTACAGCTTGTGGGGGATGATCTATTCGTAACCAACGTAGAAAGATTATCAAGAGGTGTAAAAGAAGGTATTGCCAACTCAATCCTTGTAAAAGTAAACCAGATCGGTTCTCTTTCTGAAACAATGGATGCTGTACAAATGGCTCAGAATAATAAATTTACTTCAGTAATGTCTCACAGATCTGGTGAAACTGAAGATTCTACAATTGCTGATTTGGCAGTTGCCATGAACTGCGGACAGATCAAAACAGGATCTGCTTCAAGATCAGACAGAATGGCGAAGTATAACCAGCTTTTAAGAATTGAAGAAGCATTGGGTGATACTGCATTTTTCCCTGGTTTAGACGCATTTAAAATCAAAAGATAATTGAATTTATAAATAACGGCAAGCGATATTTTTTGTTTGCCGTATTTTGTAATAAGTAGTATATTTAAAAAAAATAAATAAATGTCAGACAACAAAGTAATATTGAATTACGACGGTAATTCATATGAATATCCAATCGTGGATAGTACTATCGGAGACAGAGGGATTGATATTTCAAAACTAAGAGACCAGACAGGTTTAATCACTCTGGATTTAGGATACAAAAATACCGGAGCTACCCTTAGCGACATCACTTACTTAGACGGAGATAAAGGAGAATTATTCTACAGAGGGTATCCAATCGAGCAGATTGCTGAGAAATCTAACTTTACAGAAGTAATGTACCTTTTATTAAACGGTGAATTACCTACTCAGGAGCAATTCGGTTCTTTCAATAACAACATCAAAAAATATAATTTTATAGCAGAGGAGATGAAAAAAATCATCGATGCTTTTCCTCGTTCTGCTCATCCTATGGGAGTTTTATCTTCTTTAACTTCCGCTTTGACCGCTTTCAATCCAAAAGCAGTTAACGTAAACTCTAAAGAAGAAATGGATCATGCTGCAGAATTAATGATTGCTAAATTCTCTCACCTTTGCGCATGGACTTACAGAAAAACTCAGGGCCTTCCGCTTAACCACGGAGACAACAGCCTGAACTATGTTGAAAACTTCTACAAAATGGCATTCAGATTACCAAATGAGGAATTTGAAGTAAATCCAGTTATTGTAGACGCTCTTGATAAATTATTAATCCTTCATGCTGACCACGAACAAAACTGTTCTACTTCTACAGTAAGAATGGTTGGTTCAGCTCATACAGGTCTTTTTGCTTCTATTTCTGCCGGTGTTTCTGCTCTTTGGGGACCTCTTCACGGAGGTGCTAACCAGGCAGTGATCGAAATGCTTGAGCTGATCGAAAAAGATGGAGGAGATGTTAATAAGTGGGTAGCAAAAGCTAAAGATAAAAATGACAGCTTCCGTCTGATGGGCTTTGGACACAGAGTGTACAAAAACTTTGACCCAAGAGCGAAGATCATTAAAAAAGCAGCTGATGATATCCTTAGCGCATTGGGTATCCAGGATAAAGCTCTTGATATTGCCATGCAGTTAGAAAAAGTAGCCCTTGAAGACGAATACTTCGTAGAAAGAAAACTATATCCAAACGTAGACTTCTATTCAGGTATTATCTACAGAGCATTAGGAATTCCTACAGAAATGTTCACCGTAATGTTTGCATTGGGAAGACTTCCGGGATGGATTTCTCAGTGGAAAGAAATGAGAATGAAAGGAGATCCTATCGGAAGACCAAGACAGGTTTACCAGGGTGCTCAAAAAAGAGACTATATCGATATTACAAACAGATAATCCCTGTTTTTATCATAAACAAAATCCCAAAGCAAGCTTTGGGATTTTTTATTTTAGTAGGTTCTATTTTTTTATAGAATTGGAATCGATAATTTTATTAAATTTACGTCCATAAGTTGATCACTTTCAATAAGTTTAGGCTAAGGTCTGTTTTATAGATCGGTAAACCATTTATAGCCTATGTATCAAAAATAAAAGCAGCTACAATGACCTTCGGACAGCAGATGTTATTTTTTTTCAGTGCGGTAGGAGCCTTTAATGGGTTGCTGCTCGGGATCTATCTTCTGTTTGTTAAAAAGCTCAAATACATTCCGGATTTCTTTTTAGGCTTGATTTTATTGACTTTAAGCATCAGGGTTGGGATTTCGGTCTGTATCTATTTCTACCCGGACTGGCCACGGATCATTCCACACCTGGGTATGTCAGCGCTATTTTTTACAGGGCCGGCTTTATATTATTACATCAGAGCATCATTCCAGAGAGAAGCATTTGATTTAAAACAAAGCAGAACATCTTTCGGTGTGTTAACGTTAGTTCTTGGGACAGTTGGGTTACTGTATTTGTTCTTTCCGGTTACCTGGGACAAATATTTCGGGACCTTTATTTATACAGTGTGGTCAGTATTTGTTTTGCTTGCCGTGTATCAGTATTATATTTTTTCAAAACAGACGGCGAGAAATCCTAACAAGTTTATCCTTCCGGTACTTATAAGCAATGTGATCATTTTCCTGGCGTACCAGTTAATTTCTACAGGCTGGGTACAGGTATACTGTGCAGGCGGGAGTCTTGTATTCTCATTTGTGCTGTATGCCAATTTTTTAATTCTCTTCAGTAAAAAGAATGATGAAGATTCTGTAAAAGAGCTTCCTAAATATACCAATAAAAAGATTTCAGAAGAACTTGCAGACAGTTTTGTTTCAAAACTCGAGCGGCTGATGAATTCCGAAGAATTATACAAAAATCCAAACCTGAAATTAAGCGATCTGGCAGCAAAGATGAACATGTCTGCCCATCAGCTTTCCCAATTGCTGAATGATAATCTCGGTAAAAGCTTTTCAACGTACATCAATGAATACAGGATCAGCGAAGCCTGTCAGAAAATAGAAAGTGGCTCCTTCCTCAAGATCGAAGAGATCGGTTATGAAGTGGGGTTTAATTCCAAGTCTACTTTCTTTTCCACATTCAAAAAAATTAAAAATACGACACCGCTTTTGTACAAGCAGTCACAAATCCCTTCTGAAGCCAGGTTTCAGAGTTCAGAATTATAATTTCGTACTGCTAAATTTAAACTTCAAAACCTTTTTTTATCAATAGCCTGCTACTTTTGATTTCATAAAATTAAAATTTATGAATATCAGATTATGGATTTTCCTGCTTCTCCTATTTCTTTCCTGTTTCGGAAAAGCTCAGGAAACAATACATGGAAAGGTTTTGGATTCAGAGACGAAAAGAGCTGTTTTTCAGGCTGAAGTATCTCTGCTAAACAAATCAGACAAAAGCGTTCTTCAAAAAGTTCAGACGGATTCCCTAGGTATTTTTCATCTGAATAATATAATTGCTGATTCTTACTTTGTGATTCGGAAAAAGGAATATGAAACGAAAGAATTTGATAAAGGTGAAGATCTTTCTTTGATTGAGCTGAAACCCGTAGCTGAAAATATCTCAGAAGTAGTGATCCGCGCAGTGCCCAGAAGTATCAGGCTCAATGAAGGGAATATTGTAATGAGCGTTTCCGGAAATAAAGATTTTAAGACCTCCGCGAATCTTTTTGAGGTTTTAAAAAAGACACCGGGTGTGTCCATAGATCAGGAAGGCGGCATTTTTATTGGCGGAAGAATTACTCCTGCTGTGTTTATTGACGGCAAACCTGTCACCATGAGCAGCCAGGAACTGCAGGCTTATCTCCGTGCATTACCGCCGGAAATGGTAGAATCTGTTGAAGTGAATGCCAATCCTTCCTCAAAATATGATGCAGAATTTAAAGGAATCATCGATATCAGACTGAAAAGAAACGGAAACCTCGGCTGGAAAGGAAATTATAATGGAAATACCTATGTCAATAAGTTCAGCTACAGGGAAAACTCTTTAAACCTTTCTTATAACACAGCAAAGACAGCCTACAGTCTGCAGGCCGGCTATAATAACGGCATTTCCACTTACCGCTATAACGCATTACAGAAACTTGCCAATACCAATGTCATGCGAACCAATACCTACCAGGAAGATGAAGGAATGGTGTACAGTATTCAGGCTGGTGCGGATTTCAGGATCAATAATAAAAACAGGGCAGGCATCAATGTAAGAAGTAATTTCAGAACCAGCGACCGGATCCGTTCAGGTTCACTGTATACCACCAATAAAGAAGGGGCACAGCTGATCTTTAACACTGAAAGTGAAAACCCTACAGATTATTCCCAGGAAAATTATGGAGTAACTGCAGATTATTCGTTTCAAAACAAAGGTTTTAAAATGAATCTTTTAGGTAATTATCTTTCCGTCAGAAATAGTCAGAAGGATGATTTTATCAATAAAGATAAACCTACCTCTCAGCTTTTGTCCTACTGGAAATCCGACCTGCTTAATAAAATTAATATCCTGACCGCACAAATTGATATTTCCCAAAAGATAGGAAATGCAGACATCGAGGCCGGAATGAAATACAGCCGTTCCAATACTCATAATAATATACGCTACGATACGCTGTCTTTAAATGACCGTTTTATCTTTGATCCAGAACGTAGCAATATGTTTTCTTACAAAGAGAAAATATGGGCTGGTTATGTTTCGTACAGGCAGAAATTTGGAAAGCTCCAGGTGAACGCAGGACTGAGATTTGAGAATACGGAGAGTATTTCGGATGCTGTTACCAAAGATTCTGTGGTTTCAAGAAATTATCTCGAATGGCTGCCGTCTTTCAGTACAGCATATACGTTCAATAAATCTAATGAATTATCACTTTCGTACAGCAGAAAGATAACGCGGCCTGTGTTTTCCCAGCTCAATCCGTTCCGGGTTTATTTCAGCCCGCTGAATTACTGGATAGGAAATCCTTATCTTCAGCCTTCTTTCACCAGCCAGATCAAGCTTACGTATCGTTATAAGAATTGGGTGACCAGTTTTATAGCAGGTAAAGAAAAAGATGTAATGACCCGCTATCCGCTTTACAATCCTAAAACCAATGTACTGGAATATCTTGGAACTAATCTTCCATACCGGAAATTTGCTTCCATAGAAACCAGTTTTCCTGTGAAACTGACAAAATGGTGGAGTATTACCAGCCAGGTCGCCGGATACTATAACGATGAGTTCAGACCTTATCTGGGCGAGGTATTTGCTTTGAAGGTGTATAATTATGAAATACGAGTAAATCAAGTTTTCACTTTGCCTAAAGGATATACCGTTAATCTCTTTGCAAGCTATGAATCCAAAACCGGAAACAGTCTGTATATCATAAAACCAAGGTATACGGTAGATCTGTCTGTGCAGAAGTCATGGTTTGATAATACATTGAATACAAAAATCAGCTATAACAATATTTTTGATTCCTACGACCAGCGTTTGGAATTCAGGCATAAACAGATTATGGACAACCGTTTTACACATTGGTGGGATACCAGCCGCCTGATCCTTTCTATAGGATATAGCTTCGGAAGTTCAAAGTATCAGGCCAAAGAAATTCAGAAAACAGAAGAAGAAAACAGGGCAAGATAAAAAGAAAACCTGCTTGTTAAAAGCAGGTTTATTATTATTTAATTATGGACAAACACAGTTACCGCACGTCCAGATGGTACAGTTTCCGTTTTCGTCCCATTCGCAGCAGTATCTGGGTCTGTTTATCCCTCCTCCTGTGATTAGTTTCTGCTCGTTTCTTCCTAATTTTTGTGCATTTTTCAGCACAGAATTTTTCTTGTTCATGATTTTGATTTTTTGATGTTAATAGTTAAATTTTAATTTATAATTCAATTGAAATTATATCACTAAGATATGAATTTATTTTATAAAATGTACTGTTTTTTATTTCTTATGTAGATGAAAAATAGTTAGTTGTAGATTAAATGACGACGGAAATGTAAAAGGATTATTCGGGCAGGTATAAAATTTTATCTCGGAATATGAAGCATAAGGCTGAAGATAAGCAATATTAAAATCAAATTTGATGCATAAAACAAATCAAAAGTTTTCCAGATAAAGACCTTTACTTATATTTGTAGTATTGCATAAATCTTTATGAAACTAAACATTAAAAACGAAACGGGCAGGCTGAAATCAGTTGTTCTAGGACAGCCTAATTCAATGGGAGCAGTTCCCACGCTAGAGGAGAGTTATGACGCAAAGTCATATTACTCTATCGAACACAATATATATCCTAAAGAAGAGGATATTATTAAAGAAATGAACGCTTTTGAAGCAGTATTGAAGAAATATGATGTAGAAGTACTTCGCCCAAGCATTATCAAAGATTATAACCAGGTTTTCGCAAGAGATGTAGCTTTTGTGATTGACGATAAAATGATCATCTCAAACGTGATCGCTGACAGAGCTGATGAGCAGGATGCCTATAAGAAAGTTTTTGAAAAAGTAGCATGGAGAAAGATCATCAATCTTCCGGAAACAGCGCACATTGAAGGAGGTGATGTCATTGTATGGGATGATTTTCTTTTTATAGGAACATGTTTCAGCGAAGATTACAGAAATTATAAAACAGCAAGAACCAACGAATATGCTATTGAAATTCTAAAAGAATATTTTCCGAAGAAAAGAATCATTGATCTTGAATTGAAGAAAAATGATAAAATTCCGTTTGAAGGGATCTTACATTTGGACTGCACATTCAATCCGGTAGGAAAGGATAAATGTCTCATCTATAAAAACGGATTCGTGGATGAAAGTGATTACCGCCTGATCATCGATATCTTTGGGGAAGAAAACTGTTTCCACCTTAACGATGAGGAAATGTTTGAAATGTTCCCGAATATTTTCTCCATTTCTCCCGAAGTCATTGTATCAGATAAAACATTTACAAGAATGAACAATCACCTGAGAAATGAGTGGGGAATGACCGTGGAAGAAATTCCTTACAGGGAAATTTCTAAAATGGGAGGCCTCTTGAGGTGTTCTACAATGCCACTAGTGAGAGAGTAGATGATATGAAGATTAGATGATTTATTGACTCTGAATCCTTTAATCTTTTAATTTTTTAAATTTAAAAACAATGCAAACGACAGATACAGTATTAATGATAGAACCGATTGCATTCGGTTACAATGCGGAAACGGCAGAAAATAATTACTTTCAGGTTGAACAGAAAGGTTCTGATATTCAGGCTAAAGCTTTGGCTGAATTCAACACTTTTGTTGGAAAACTGAGAAGCAAAGGGGTGAATGTGATCACTATAAAAGATACACTGGATCCTCATACTCCGGATTCTATTTTCCCGAATAACTGGGTAAGCTTCCATAAGGATGGAAAAGTGGTTCTATACCCGATGTTCGCTTCAAACAGAAGGGTGGAAAGAAGAGAGGATATTATTGAAAGCATCAAAAATCAGGGGTTTGAAGTTACCGAAATTGACGACTGGTCGTTTCCTGAAACTCAGGGACACTTTCTGGAAGGAACGGGAAGCATGATCTTTGATCACGATAATAAAATCGCTTACGGTTCAGTTTCTCTGAGACTTGACGAAAATTTGTTCAGAGAATTTTGTGATAAGTATGGATTTACACCCATTGTTTTCCATTCTTACCAGACTGTAGGTGCGGAAAGGCTTCCAATTTATCATACCAATGTCATGATGTGTGTGGCTGATAAATTTGTGGTGATCTGCCTTGACTGTATCGATGACGAACTGGAAAGAGAAAAGGTGATAGAAACTATCAAAAATTCAGGAAAAGAGATCGTAGAAATTTCAGAAGAGCAAATGCAGCAGTTTGCCGGCAACATGCTTCAGGTTCAGAACAAAGACGGCCAGAAGTTTTTGGTGATGAGCCAGACTGCTTATCAGTCATTAACACCTGAACAGGTGGCTGCCATAGAAAAATACTGTGAGATCATTTATTCAGATCTGAATACCATTGAAGTAAATGGAGGAGGAAGTGCAAGATGTATGCTTGCTGAGGTTTTCCTTCCGAAAAAATAATATATTTACGAAAAAAAATAATTGAAACCACTATCAAGCAAAGGTCTGCACATTCTTCTGACTTTGGAAACACAGTCAGAAGATTTGTTATTAGACTGCAGCCGCTTTTTGAAATATACAGAATCCATTTTAGAAACCAAAGAAGTGGAAATTGTTGGAATTACAGAGCATGTCTTTGAGAACCAGAGCTTCACTGCTGCTGTATGCCTTAAGGAATCCCACCTCTGTATCCATACCTGGCCGGAGTTTAAACAGCTTACATTTGATGTTTTTCTGTGCAACTATACCCAGGATAATACCCAGAAAGTAGAGCAGATCGCAGATGAAATTGTTCAGTATTTCAATGCTGATGTCATTCAAAAACACAAAATTCACCGTTAAAAAATGTATTACGTTTGTCCCGTTTGCGAAAAAAATAATGAGATGGCAATAGATTTTTCTGTTGAAGAATACATCTGCAGCTCATGTTCTTCCCTTATCGGAATAGAAAAAAATGCTTCCCGGAAAATCATTAAAAAGCCCATAGAAAATGTAGTGCTGGAAGTTGGACAGAGGGGGGAAATCTATGGGACAGAGTACTATGTTATTAATATTGTTGTTAAAAAATATGGCGAAAATATTTTCTGGCGGGAATATACTCTGAAAAATTCTTCCAGAAATAATGTATACTTAAGCGAAAGTGACGGACATTGGGTACTTCTCCACCAGTTGGACTCTGCATTTAAAGACTTCAAGCATTATGCAGAAACTGCTGACGGCCGGAAGTATAGATGGTACGAAACCACGCCCTGCAGTATTCATTCCGCAGCTGGTTTTTTTGAAGATAAAATAGATTTTAAACTTGCCAAATATAAAGAATACGTAAACGGCACTGAGATGATTTCACGAGAAGAATGTGGAAATTCAGTACAGTTCTTTAAGGGAAATCATATCTCAAAATACACCATCAAAAAAGCTTTCGGCTTAAAAGAACTTCCCGATTATTCAGGGATAGGAATTGTAGAGCCTTTTTTCTTTAATATAAGGCAAGGGATCAACATTATCGGAGTTTCAGCTTTGCTGATCTGTCTGATCCAGCTGTATGTGGTGATGTCAAGAACCAATCAGACACTTTTTGAACAGGAAATCAAATTTGCTGATTTAAATGAAAAAGAGCTGGTAAGCAAAAGTTTCAACCTTTCAGGAGCTTCCGCTCCGTTAGAAGTGAATGCCTACTCTGAAGTAGACAATTCCTGGGCAAATGTAGGCGTAAGCCTTGTTAATGAAAAGACCAATGAAATAGCTTATACCTCTAAAGACATAGAAAGATATTCCGGCTATGAAGATGGAGAAAGCTGGAGCGAAGGAAGCCAAAGCGAAGAATTTAATTTTTGCGGTGTAGCACCCGGAAACTATCATTTCCTGATTTCTGCAGAAAAAGAAGGAGGTGCTGCAGATCCTTTCAAATCAGGCTATCAGCTACAGAATGGAGATTTTTCAGTGATTAAAAATGACTTGGGAAATTTCTATATGCGGAATAACAAAGATAAAAACGTCGCAGTTTATTACGAGCAGGAAAAACTTAAAAATGAAATCAGCATGATGGGTAATCTGGCAGAAAAACCGCTGGAAATTAAAAAGCTGGACTCTGTCCTTACCAATATGAGCCTGGAAACCGGCTACCCGGAAAAATATGAAAGAAACAGCTTTGTAAAGATCAAGGCAGCATGGCAACCGGTATCATTCTGGAATTTTGCTATTGTAATCATTTTGTCACTAACCTTCATAGCAGTCAGCTTTGTGGGAAGACGCATTTTTGAACTCAATAAATGGAAAAACAGTTCTAATTCACCTTATCCTACCCATTAAGCCATGGACAAAATAACCCACTACATCAGAACCAATTGGATGCTGTTACTTATCGGGGGCTTTTTTCTGAGCTGGTTCGTTTATCTTACTTTTACAGGAAATAAGTTCTGCGACTGTGCCAAAACAGAAACCTACCGGGACGGAACCACCAGAAATCACTCTTCAGGAAGAGGATTTTACAGATACTACCACAAATAAAAAATATAAACTATGGATAACATTAATCTACTGCCGATATTCAACTCTGTGTTATATTCAATTTTAGGAATAGCCATTCTTTTGGTTTGCTATTTCATTATCGAAAAGCTGACCCCTGAAAAAACATGGCATGAGATCTCACAAAATAAAAATGTAGCGTTAGCGATTGTTTTCGGAGCATTTATCATAGGAATTTCAATGATCATAAGCGCCGCGATTCATGGATAAGAAGAGGATTCCTCTTGAGCTGCTTTTAATGTTCTCGGTTTTTGTCATTGCAACGTGCGGGCTCATCTATGAGCTGGTGGCAGGGGCATTGGCAAGTTATCTTTTGGGAGATTCTGTCAAACAGTTTTCTTTCATCATTGGCGTTTATCTCTTTTCAATGGGGGTAGGGTCATATTTTGCTAAATTTATCAAAGGAAATCTCATCGATAAATTTGTAGAGATTGAAATCCTTGTGGGAATTGTCGGTGGGGTAAGTTCAGTTGTTTTATTTATCCTGTTTAATACCCTGGCCCATTTTGAGGCAGTGCTTTACCTTTTTGTTTTCTTTACCGGATGTCTGGTCGGAGTGGAAATTCCGCTCTTGATGAATATCCTAAAAGACAGAATAGGGTTTAAAGACTTAGTCTCAAATGTTTTTGCCTTTGATTATATTGGTGCATTACTGGCCTCAATACTGTTTCCTCTCGTGCTTATTCCGAACCTGGGAATTGTAAAAACACCTTTGTTTTTTGGATTGATTAATGTTTCTATCGCCATATTCTTATGTTTTTATATTAAAAAAGAACTTTCAAAACCGCTTTCTTTAAAGATAAAATCCATTGGGGCTTTTACATTTCTTCTTGCCCTTTTTATCTTTTCAGATAAGATTTTGTCGTATTCAGAAGAAAAACTCTACGGTGAAAATGTGGTCTATACCAAAAGCTCGCCCTACCAGAGAATTGTTCTCACGAGAAATAACCATGAATTCCGGCTGTATCTGAATAATAACCTTCAGTTTTCCTCCACAGATGAATACCGTTATCATGAAGCGGTGGTGCATCCGGCGATGTCTATGGCAAAAAATATTGAGAATATCCTGATTTTAGGTGGTGGTGATGGTTTTGCTGCACGTGAAGTACTGAAATATAAAGAAGTAAAAAATATTACCCTTGTTGACCTAGACGGAGAAATGACCGATTTCTTCAAAACCAATGGAACCATGCGTACCTTAAACCATAGTTCTTTATCTGATCCCAAGGTCAAAATCATCAACAAAGATGCGTACGTCTGGGTCAAAGAGAACAGACAGAAGTTCAATGTGATCATTATTGATTTTCCTGATCCTTCCAATTACAGTTTAGGAAAACTCTATTCATTGCAGTTTTACAAAGAACTGGAAAGACTGGCCGGTTCCGACACCAAAATTGTTGTCCAGACCACATCTCCCTATTTTGCTCCGAAATCTTTCTGGTGTATAGAAAAAACGATCAGTCAGATATTTCCTTTTACTTCAGCATATCATACCTACGTACCGTCATTCGGAGAATGGGGGTTTTCAATGGCTTCATTTGAACCTGTAAACAATAGGATCTACAGAAAGATTCCCAATTTAAAATATTACGATTATAATTTTTCCCAACTTTCTTATTTTAGCAAAGACATGAAAGTGAATGATGTAGAAGTTAACCGTCTGGATAACCAGATATTAGTCCGTTATTTCGATGAAGAGTGGGGGAAAGTACAGTAGGAAAGATTTTCTTACAACGGTTTTTCTGGGCAGTCTTATGCTTCCTTTTCTGCAGTACTGCGGAAAGAAAGCAAGGTCTCTGATGCTTAAAATTACCGGAACCAATCATATCCTCGGACACAAACTGTGGGCCAAAGATTTTCCAAAATTTTCAGAAAAAATCCATACAAAATATCTCATTGTCGGAGGCGGAATCTCCGGGCTTTCTGCATGCCGGTTTTTAAGCCAGAATAATCAAAATGATTACCTTTTGCTTGAAATGGAGAACAGGTTGGGCGGAAATTCTTCAAACGGACAGAATCAATTTTCAAAGTTTCCTCTGGGTGCGCATTACATGCCCCTTCCCAATAAAGAAAATACTGAACTCATTGAATTTTTACGGGACTGTGGAATCTATCAGGGGGATGACGAAAACGGAGAACCTGTACTGGATGAATACCAGATGACTTTTCCACAGCAGGAAAGACTGTTTTATAAAAATGTATGGCAGAATGATATTGTTCCGCAGAAAGGAACTGATGCAGAAGTTCTGAAAGAATTTGACCGTTTCTTTAAAGCAATTGATGATTTCCGCCAGAAAAAAGATGCTCATGGAAAATATTGGTTTACTATTCCTGTCCATGATTCAAGCACAGAAAATGATGCTGTAGAGCTAGAAAAGGTCATTTTTAAAGACTGGCTGAAAGAACATCATTATACATCGGAAGAATTGCTGTGGCTGCTGGATTATTCCTGCAGAGACGATTATGGATTAGGAATTGATTTTGTTTCTGCCTGGGCAGGAATCCATTATTTTGCAGGAAGAAAAAATAACTGGAGCCAAAAATATAAAGATCAGGTCTTTACATGGCCGGAGGGAAATGCAAGGCTGGCCAAACAT
Organism: Chryseobacterium lathyri; assembly: GCF_030812195.1. Lineage (GTDB taxonomy): Bacteria > Bacteroidota > Bacteroidia > Flavobacteriales > Weeksellaceae > Chryseobacterium > Chryseobacterium lathyri_A. The sequence continues at coordinate 161,119 of NZ_JAUSSF010000002.1, read as the reverse complement.
CTCTCAAAATTTACGAACGGAAAACATAAGTCCGGTCATTTGGTTTTTGAAGTTAATATAAATGATAAAGTTGAGGTTTTAAGTTTCGATAACCTTACCAGAAAGACAGTTAAAATCACTGCTGAAAAAGTTCTGTTTACAGGTCCTCAGTTTGTTGCCGAGAGAATTTTTAGCAGTAAAAAAGCATCATCATTTAATTATGTTCCCTGGCTCCTGACCACTATTACGTTAAAGAATGAGTTTGGAGGTGATGAGGAACTGGCTTGGGATAATGTCATCTACGGTTCTGCCGGACTGGGTTATATTTTTGATCAGCATCAGAACGTTGAGCAGGTCATTGGAGAGAAAGTGATCACCTATTACAGGAGTTTTTCCAGCAACGACTGTAAAAAAGCAAGACGTAAGCTGTATTCCATGAAGGAAAGTGAGCTTAAAACTTTAGTTTTAGATGATTTAAAGAAGGCACATCCGCTAATAGAAGATTTTATTTTAGAAATGGATTTTCATAAAATAGGACATGCTATGATAGCTCCGGTTCCCGACCAGATTTTTGGTGAAGAAACCCAAAGAGCAAAAGAACCCATTGACGGGAAAATTTTCTTTGCCCATACAGATCTTTCAGGAATTTCTATTTTTGAAGAAGCTTTTTATCAGGGACTAAGAACAGCACAGCAGATGATATGAAACAGCCTTGGATACATAATGCAAAAACAGACTGGTGGTTTATTTTATCTCCGCCTTTCCTGATCCTGCTCGTTATTTTTCTTTTTCAGAAACAGATTCAAGGGCTTGAAAACAATCATTCCTTTTACACATGGCTTTTTCTTATTGTTTTTGTAGATGTAGCGCATGTGTATTCCACTTTATTCAAAACCTATTTCGTAAAGGGAGAAGTGCAGAAGAGGAAACTTCTGTATTGGGGAATTCCTATCCTGAGTTGGGTTTTGGGGGTGGCCCTGTTCCAGTTCGGCAGCCTGGTGTTCTGGTCAGGCCTTGCGCTGGCAGCTGTTTTTCATTTTATCCGTCAACAGTACGGTTTTATGAGGATTTATGCCCGTTTTGAACCTAATAACTGGAGAAAAAGGATTGATGAGGTCACTGTTTATTCTGCTACAGTTTATCCTATGCTGTATTGGTTTAAGACCCCGCGTGCTTTTACGTGGTTTGTAGAAAATGAATTTGACTGGCTTAAAAATCTGCCGGATTATACCGGACCCATTACTATAATTTACGTTGTCATATTGGTTGCCTGGATTTTAAAAACGGTTTTTGAAGTCTTTAAAACTGAAAATTTCAATATTCCGAAAATCGCTCTGATAGCGGGAACCTATCTTTCATGGTACTTTGGAATCGTCTATTTCAACAATGATCTGGTCTTTACTTTTCTGAACGTCATTTCGCATGGGATTCCATACATTGCACTGGTATACATCCGGGAGATCCGGCAGAAAGAAAACCATCAGCTGGACAGGCTTTCTGTTTTTAAGTCAGCCCTTGGAATATTTCTATTTATTGGAGTGATCTTGGGATTTGCATTCTTTGAAGAATTTTTGTGGGAAGTGCTGGTCTGGAATGAACATTTTTCGTTGGATCTCCATGTTTCGGAAAATATCCTTCAGTTTTTAGTTCCCATACTGGTTGTTCCTCAGCTTTCTCATTATCTCCTTGACGGTTTTATTTGGAGGAAACCAAAAAAAGTTACCTAAATTTGTCCTTTAAGCAAAAAATTATGAAGATACAGCAGTACTTTTTATCATTCGCTGTTCTGTTGGGAATATTCGTTGGTGCCCAGCAGAAAACATTCTGTAACCCGATTAACATTGATTATGGCTATACGCCGTTCGAAGCTTTCTCAAAACAGGGAAAACACCGGGCTACCGCCGATCCGGTGATTGTTAATTTTAAAGAAAAATTATTCCTCTTTTCTACCAATCAGGAAGGATACTGGTACAGCGACGATATGTTGGACTGGAAATTTGTAAAAAGAAAATTCCTGAGAGATAACAAATATATCCACGATTTGAACGCGCCCGCTGTTTGGAAAATGAAAGATACTTTATATGTTTACGGATCTACCTGGGAACAGGATTTCCCGATCTGGAAAAGTACCAATCCTACCAAAGACGACTGGAAAATTGCTGTGGATACATTAAAAGTTGGGGCTTGGGATCCTGCATTCCATTATGACGAGGACAAAAATAAATTGTATCTCTACTGGGGATCCAGCAACGAATGGCCGCTACTGGGAACTGAAGTGAAGGTTAAAAACCTGCAGTCTGAAGGCTTTGTAAAACCTATTATAAAGCTGAAGCCTGAAGATCACGGTTGGGAAAGGTTTGGTGAATATAATGACAATGTTTTCCTTCAGCCGTTTGTAGAAGGTGCATGGATGACGAAACACAACGGAAAATATTATATGCAGTACGGAGCTCCGGCTACCGAATTCAGCGGATATTCTGATGGAGTTTATGTCAGCAAAAATCCTCTGGAAGGCTTTGAGTACCAACAGCACAATCCTTTTTCTTATAAACCCGGGGGCTTTGCAAGAGGAGCAGGGCACGGAGCCACTTTTGAAGACAATTATAAAAACTGGTGGCATGTTTCAACGATCTTTATTTCCACCAAGAATAATTTTGAAAGACGACTGGGGATCTGGCCGGCAGGATTTGATAAGGATGATGTAATGTATACCAATACGGCTTACGGAGATTACCCAACCTATCTCCCACAATATGCCCAGGGTAAAGATTTTTCAAAAGGTCTTTTCGCAGGCTGGATGCTGCTGAATTATAACAAGCCTGTCCAGGTTTCTTCTACCTTAGGAGGTTATCAATCAAATTTAGCGGTAGATGAAGATATCAAGACCTATTGGAGTGCGAAAACAGGCAATTCCGGAGAATGGTTTCAGACAGATCTTGGCGAAGTTTCCACAATTAATGCGATTCAGATCAATTACGCAGATCAGGATGTTGAGTTTTTAGGGAAAACATTGGGCAAAATGCATCAATATAAAATCTACGGCTCGAATGACGGAAGGAAGTGGAATGTTGTCGTAGATAAAAGTAAAAACACCAAAGATGTTCCCCACGATTATATAGAGCTGGAAAAACCTGTTAAGGCAAGGTTTCTGAAAATGGAAAACCTGAAAATGCCTACCGGGAAATTTGCTCTAAGCGGTTTCAGAGTCTTCGGAAAAGGAGAGGGCGAAAGACCCAAAAAAGTGGAAGGATTTGTTCCTTTAAGAGCTGACCCTAAAAAATACGGTGAAAGAAGAAGCATCTGGATGAAATGGCAGCAGAACCAGGATGCAGACGGATATGTGATTTATTGGGGGAAATCTCCGGATAAATTATACGGAAGCATTATGGTATATGGAAAGAATGAATATTTCTTTACCGGAGCCGACCGGACTGACTCCTACTATTTCCAGATCGAAGCCTTCAATTCGAATGGAATTTCGGAAAGAACAGAAGCTGTAAAATCAGAATAAAAATTAAAACGCTTTGAAATTTTCAAAGCGTTTATTTTTTATCAGTTTGTTTAAGAAAAAAGGCAATTTTATCGATCAGGAATTCATCATTCGGAGCTTTGTCCCAGTCCAGATGTCCACCATTGAATTCATAGGTTTCATGCTTTACTTTATTTTGAATCAAAGCAGAATCCAATCTTCTCTTTTGAGATAAAGGAATAACCTGATCCCTGTTTCCATAAAAAGAGATAGTAGGTGGGGATGTTCCATTAATCCAGAAAATAGGATTCGGAATATCCAGATGAGTAATATCTGTTGGAGTTGGTTTTGATGAATCGATCATATGCTTTTTGATAAAAGAATAGTCAGAATAATTTTTGAAATCAGCATTGTTTAAATCAGCAGGTCCTACAATATTTACAATGGCTTTGATTTTTGTTCTATGCTTATGGTCGAAAATCCTATTATATCCGTATAACATTGATAAATGGGCACCTGCGCTATTTCCAAGCAAAATAAATTCAGGCGTGAACTTCATTTCCACAGATTTTTTAACTAATAAATCTAAAACATGATCAATGTCTTTTGTTTGATCAGGAAGAATAAAGGAATCATTATCTGCCAATCTGTAATTCATATTGGCAAAGGCATAATCAGGAAACTTTTGCATCATAGAAAGGGTAAAGAACGTGAGTTGTGATTTATCTCCGCTTCGCCAGCCTCCTCCATGAATAATAATAAAGACACCTTTTATTGAGTCTCTGTTTTTAGGAGTATAAAGATCTAATTTTTGTTCAGGATCATCTCCATACCGGATGTTTTCTTCTTTTTCAAAAATAATGTCTTTAGCCAAAGTCATTGTTTTTTCTTTGCAGCCGGTCCAAAGAAGGCAAATTGAAAGAAAGCACAGAATGCTTATAAAACTATTTTTATCCATAATGTTAAAGATAGAAAACCCGCCGGAATTTCCGACGGGTCTTACCACAAAAATAATTGAATATGAAGAATGATGTTTTTATTTTGTTCTGCTCTTAATAGCATCTGATGCTCCCTCGATGTCTCTTACTTTTTTCACTTTCTGATTTCCGAAATTGTAGGTAAGGCTCACCGTCATGCTTCTTCTGTACTGATCATTTCTGATGTAGTTATAATTCCCGTTGGATTGATCGTCTTCAATTTCCAAAATATTTGTTCTTAATACATCATTAAGGTTCAACGCAAAAGTCCAATCGTTCCAGTTTTTCTTGATGCTCAGATCCAGGCTCATCAGGTTTTTCAGCATTCCCAGCTCGATTTGCTGTTTGTCGATAAAGAAATAGTTAACACCCAGAAACCAGGTTTTCTTTTTATCCAGACGAAGTGTGTTATTACTGGTAATAACCAAACTTGTCGATTTTACGTTATTAGTATACACCAGTGCCTTTCCGTCCTTATCTACAAACGTTTCACCTGTTGTAGGATCTTCAGCCAGAGAGCCATTGTTGATATTGTGCTGAATTCCTGCATTGAAATTCAATGTTAAATACTGCTTGAAGAAAGTCTTTTGAATTCCGACCATCGCAGACATCTCCTGCTTGTCCCCAAAATTGGTTCTGATGTAGCGCAATACACTCTGTTCGCTCACTTTGCCATCAGCTGTTTTGGTATATCCCTGCAAAGGAACCTGGGTAATCTGGTCTTTGAAATAGGAGTGATTCAGAATCAGGAAATATGAATTTTTATACATATACGTCAGTTCCTGGTTGTAAGTGGAGGATGCCTTTACAAAAGGATTGTTCTGTGTATAATTATATTCTGTGATATAATTTCTTACCGGATTAAGCTCCCAGAAGCTTGGTCTTCTCATTCTGCTTGAGAATGAATAGGAGATATTGTTTTTATCATTAATGGCATAATTGAAGCTTAAATAGGGTAAAAAGTTATTATAATTTCTTTTAATAGTCTGATGCCTTTGAGCTTCCACAGGATTAGTCGGGCTGTCCGCAGTACCTAAACTGTTGGTGATCTCATATCTTGCTCCTACCTTTCCGGAAAATTTATCCGAGAACTTTTTTTCAAAGGTTAAATAAAGACCGTAAATATTTTCATCGTAGATAAAGTGATTAAGCTCTGGAGTTGTTTCTATTTTGTCCAGTTCTCCGTTAGCTTTGTAAGTATAATCGTAGGTAAGGTTCTTTGTATCGTTATCAGTTTTTGTTTTATTAAAATTCCCTCCGGCAGAAAATGTGAAGTCGTTTTTCAATTTCTGGATATAATCAACAGTTCCTGAAAAATTATTAATGATCTGTGGGATATCCTGAACAATTGTTTTTCTCGTTCTTGAAAAATCTTCCCAATTGGTTATGCCGGGAAGCATCGTATTGTTTTTTGAAAACTGAAATCTTTTGTAAATGAGATAGGCTGCATTTACATTCAGCTTACTTCCCAGGGAATCAAGCTTTAATTCATAGTTTAAGTTAACTGAGTTATTATAATTTCGGGCATCTTCTCTGTTTTTTGTTCTGGTATATGAGGTTTCGATTATACCCTTATCATTCGGCTGAATCAGCGTATTAAACAGGTCAATCGTTGAATTATAGCTTCTGTTGGCCCAGGAGTTCCATGATAATGCTAAATTGTTGTTGTCATTAAGCTGATAATCAATATTTAAATAACCGCCGATGTTTTTGTTCGGATCATCAATATCTCCTACCGATTCATTTTTCATCCGGTCCGTTCCGTTTCTTAGAATATAGGTTTGGGGTGAAATATTTTCCCCACCGTTCAGGTTACCGCTGATTCCCAGTTTATCCTTACGGTAGTTGACAGAAAAACTTGCCTGGCTCGCATTGTATTTATTTTGAGTATTGGACATCCGTATGTTACCATTGGTGCCATCGCTCATCTTCTTCTTCAAAACAATATTGATGATCCCATCTGAAGATTCCACCTGAAACTCACTGCCCGGAACAGTAATCACTTCTATTTTCTGGATATTTTCTGCGGGTGTATTTTTCAGGAACTGAGCCAGAGATTCAGCATCCATATTCGTTTTTCTACCGTTGATATAGATCAGGGCATTGTTTTTTCCTGCGATCTTTAATGTTTTATCATCCGTTGAGGACAGAAGCGGAGTCTGCTTCAACAGATCAAAAGTGGTATTTCCTTTGGCAACCGGAGATGCTGCAACATCATACACAAAACGGTCGCTTTGTTTCTTAAAAACCTGTTTTGTAAGCGTAATGCCTTCTATAGATTTCGTTTTTACCGTGTCGGATTTTTTTTCCTGCGCAAAAATTACGCTTCCTGATATAGCTGCTGCCAGTATAATGATCTTTTTCATGATTCTTCTATTTAAATGCTGTTGTGATACAGAGTGGTTGTGGTGATTGTAATTTTTTATAAAACTTAAGTTCTTGACTTTATAGCATCGTTGGCCGATTTCATTTCTCTTGCCTTTTTCAGTTTCTGATTTCCGAAGTTGTAGGTTACCCCGATATTCAGAATTCTCGGATATTCAAAATTGACAACGTTATTATAGCTTCCGTTAGGCTGTATTCCCTGTATGCTGTTATAGTTTTGGTTAAATACATCATACACTTCCGCTACAAAAGTCCAGTTACCCATAATTTTCTTTAAGCTCACATCAAAGCTCTGTCTTACGCCTAATGTTCCGCTTTCAATTTTAACTTTACTGCCGTAGTAATAATTAACTCCCAAGAACCAGTCTTTATTCGATGAAAGACGCACAGTATTATTGATATTACCTGATACATTGAAGTTTTTGAAACTGATTACATAAGGTTCAACAACTTCTGTCTGGCCTGCAACCGGAACCGAGGTAGGATCTTCCGTTACCGAGCCTTTATAGATATTATATCCCAGGTTCACAGAATAATTGGTTGTCCAGATGTCCTGAAACCAGGATTTGTTCATTCCTAAGGTCAGTCCAAACTGTTTGTTATCCCCATAGTTCGTTCTTATATATCTTAAAAACCTTCTTGTAACAATTACTGTGTTTCCATTTTCATCTTGTTCCGGCCCGGTTACAGTTCCCTGCAGTGGTATTTGGTTTGAAGCATCTTTTACATAATTGAAGCTGAGGTTGGCAAAAAATGCATTCTTGTACATATAGCTGAGTTCCTGGTTGTAAAACTTAGAAGCCAGTATGAAAGGGTTATTCTGTGTATAGTTATTAGGCGTGAAATACGTTCTTGAAGGATTCAGTTCCCAGAATCTGGGTCTTCTGATTCTGCTTGAAAAACTATAGGTAAGATTATGATCTGAGTTAATGGCATAATTTAAATTAAGATAGGGAAGAAGGTTGTTATAGTTTCTGTCGAAACTTGTTTTACCAAGAATCTCGCCGCTACTCCTGGTCATTTCATAACGGGTTCCTACTTTTCCGGACAATTTCTCGCTTAGCTTTCTTTCATACGTAAGATAGGCACCCAGGATTCTTTCCTTATAAATAAAGTGATTAGTCTGATTCACATTATTGATGATCACTCCGTTTTCAATATCATCCTGTCTGGTGTCATTATCCGTATTGGTATGGTTGTAGCTTACTCCCATCAGCCATGTACTGCCTTTAGCTGTTTTTTTCAGATAGTCGATGTTCGCGGCATAATTATTAATAATCTGAGGGACCGACTGCTGTAGTGCGCTATATTTGTTATCCTTATCATTATTTAGAGGAAAACTTTCATTGGTACTCATTTTATCCCTGTTGAACCATAAATATGAAACATTAGAGGTAAGCTTACTTCCGATAGAATCCGTTTTTATTTCATAATTCAGATTGAAAGAATGATTTCTGGTCTGTGCATTCTCATTGTTGACGGTTCTGTTGACAAGTGCGCCGTTCTGCCAGTTCGTTACATCAAGAATTGAATTGAAACTCTTATTATATCTCATGTTGTAGGTAAATCCTAAACTGTGATTTTTATTGATCTCATAATCAATATTCACGCTTCCACCCACATTTTTGTTTGGATCGTCATTATAGCCAAAAGACTCATTTCTGAAAGTAGAATCTCCGTTGGATAATGTATATCTTTCGCGGTCTGTCCAGCTTCCCGTATTGAAATTTGAATTCACTGACCATTTGTTTTTTCTGAAATTGAATGAAGCACCGGCAGAAGGATTATTGTAGTAAGCCTGTTCATTATTCATTTTCAGGGTTCCGTTGTAGCCGTCATTTTTCTTCTTTTTCATCACAATATTGATCACTCCTTCATTGGACTCTACCTGGAATTCACTTCCCGGTGTTGTGATCACTTCAATTTTCTGGATATCTTCAGATGGAGTTCCCTTCAGCATCTCAATCAGGGCCTCAGCGTCCATATTGGATTTTTTATTGTTGATGTAGATCACTACATCAGATTTCCCCATGATCTTAAGAGATTTTCCGTCAATGCTTGAGATCATCGGAGTCTGTTTCAAAAGATTGAACGTATTGGTTCCCTTTGCAATAGGAGAAGAAGCTACGTCATATATGAAACGGTCACTTTGTTTTTTGAAAACCTGCTTCTTGATATTGACAGCTTCAATGTTTTTTACTTTCAGGGTATCTTTTGATTGCTGGGCAGCTGCCAGTCCGCTGAAAAATAAGGCGGCAATTAGAATATGAGTTTTCATGGTCATTATTTTTTGTGGTTTAATAGCTTGTATCTGTTATTATTTAACATAGCAAAGATATATAATAAAAACAGTATCATGCAATACAAAGTACTTAAAATATTTTTAACTTGAATTTAACATGCTGATTTACAGGGTTAAAAATTTTAATTTTAAATTAAAATACTTTTGAGTTTCTACACAATAAGACAACTGTAACAAGAATTTTGTTACAGCAAAACAGAAAAATTTATAAAAAATAATATTATTCCCGGTCGAATCGGGCCAGTTTTTTGTCTATCCAGATGGTAGCAAAAGGGAAAAACGCGGCAATTAAAGCGAAGACGCTGTCTTCATCATCCCAGGTGTATATTTTTCTTATAGCAGGTAGAAAGATGAGGTAAAGTGTAAAAAATAATCCGTGAATGCTGCCGATAGTGCTGATATATACAATAGGAAAAATGCCTTCCGGATCAATGCGTATCCAGGTCATTGCTGTGAATAGGAAAAACCACGAAACAGCTTCAGCCAAACAGATTTGCTTAAACCATTTAATGACTTTTTCCTGAGGATATTTTGAGAAAAACTTTTCGATGAATTCCATATTGTAAGTGTAAAAAGCTGAGAACTTATTGTATTTGTATCCTGCTAACTTCTAAAGTCTAGCTTCCAATTTCTTATTTACAAAATTACTTATAAAAACTGCTTCCGTCCAAATATTCAAAAACTTCCGGCGGAAGCATTGGGCGAACATTTTTTCCTCCCTTGATCATATTCCTGATCTCCGTGGCGGAAAGTTCAATAACCGGAGCTTTAATGACAGAAATATTTTCATGCTGAAGATATTCAGAATCTTTCTTTTCGCCTTCAAAAACCCGTGGATAAACAATAATGTGATGATTTTTGATCAATATATCAGCGTTTTTCCATTTATGAAGACTGTCCAGGTTATCTTCACCCATAATCAGGCTGAAAGAATAATCAGGATACTTTTCATGAAGATAGGTAAGGGTATCAATAGTATAGCTGGGCTTAGGAAGTGAAAACTCCACATTCGAAGCTCTCATTTTAGGATAACTTTTTACGGCAAGTTGTACCATATCCAGCCTGTTGTGATCTTTCAGCAGAGATTTTTTATCTTTAAAAGGGTTCTGCGGACTTACGACAAACCACAGCTCATCCATGTCAGAATTTTCCAGGATATAATTAGCCAGAATTAAATGTCCGATATGGATCGGATTAAAAGAGCCGAAAAATAAACCGATTTTTTTCATTGATTGTAGGTAGCAGATGATAGGTAACAGGTAGCAGCATTGACTAATCCCTGAACTTTACATCCTTTATATTCAAATAATGCGTTACATTTCCTTTCCAGTGGTTTTCTTCTAAGGTAAAAGCAAGATCAAAATTTTTATTTTTAAAATCTTCCACATACTGCCCAAGTTTAAAACCTACACATTCTATATTTCTGCCGGTAGATTCCTGCTTGATATAAAACTTCAGGTGATTGTTGTCTTTTCCCATTGTTTTTACATAACCGGACAGCTTTTGGTCGGTCAGTGTAAGAATAGGCTTCATATTATGAGGACCGAATGGGGCGAGCTTCCTATGGAAATTAATGAATTCCCTGTTGATCTCATCCACTTTGATTTCAGAATCTATCGTGATAGAAGGTTCCTGCTGGTGTTCCTGAATCTTTTCCGAGACTATTTTCTCAAATTTTATTTTGAAGGCCTCAAATTTATCCTTTTCCATGGAAAGTCCTGCAGCGGCATGATGCCCGCCAAACTTCAGGAAATATTCAGAGCACATATCAAGTGCTTCATGAACGTCAAAATCAGAAACCGACCTTGCAGAAGCCACCATTTCACCATTATTGCCGTCAGTGAATACCAGAGTTGGTTTGTAATAAGTTTCAATAAGTCTTGAGGCAACAATACCAATCACACCTTTATTCCATTCAGGATGATAAACAATAGTAGAATATTTCGTTTGCTGCTGGGATTCAACAATTTGGTTTAAAGCAGAAAGCGTGGAGTTCATATCAAGCTCACGCCTTTCGTCATTAAGATTCATAATATCGCTGACGATCTGGTTGGCATGTTTCAGGTTATCAGAAACCATGAGCTCTACCGCTGCTTTCCCCTGGGAAATTCTTCCTGCAGCATTAATTTTGGGCGCAATTTCAAAAACAATATTTGAAATTTCAAAATGAGAAAGTTTATCTTCAGGAATTAATAATCTTAATCCGAGATTTCTTGTTTTTCTAAGAACTTTTAATCCCATTTTGGCTAAAACCCTGTTTTCTCCGGTCATTGAGACAATATCCGCTGCTATGGAAATAGCCAGAAGATCGGTCAGCTCAAACAATTCAGCTTCAGGAATTTTATAGATGGTATTCAGTCCCTGGCAAAGCTTAAAGCCAACACCACATCCTGAAAGTTCTTTAAAAGGGTATCTGCAGTCATTTCTTTTCGGATCCAGAACAGCCACTGCGTTAGGGATCTCTTCACCGGGAAGGTGATGGTCACAGATAATAAAATCAATACCCTTATCCTGTGCATATTTTACCATGTCGGATGCTTTGATACCGCAATCTAAAGCAATAATCAGGGAGAAACCGTTCTCTTTGGCAAAATCAATACCTTCGGTGGAAATTCCGTATCCTTCAGAATTTCTGTCAGGGATATAATAGTCTAAATATTTTTTCTCAACAATTTTGCTGAGGTAAAGGTACATCAAAGCAACAGCCGTAGTTCCGTCTACATCGTAATCTCCATAAACCAATATTTTTTCACCGTTTTCAATTGCAGTTGCGATGCGTTCTACGGCTTTCTGCATATCCGCCATTAAAAACGGGCTGTGTATATCGTTGAGGTTTGGTTTGAAAAATTCTCTGGCCTTTTGATAATTGTCAATTCCTCTCAGAACGAGGAGTTTAGATTCAAAAGTACCAAAACCAAGTGACGAACTTAATCTGTCCACAACTTCCTCATCGGGTTCGGGCTTGTAAATCCATTTCTGACTCATTTCACAAAAATAAGGAAAAAAAATAGCATTTTGAAATGATTAAGGTTGAAGTTAGCTTACTGATTGTTGAAAAAATTATCTATCTTCGCGGTCCAAATTAAAATAAACATGAAAAAAATTACCTTCTGCCTTTTATTCTTAGGCACTATGAATGCTGTATCGGCACAGAAAATTAATCTTGGAAAAGCTGCAGGCGTTGTTTCGAAGGGAGCAAAAGCCCTTACTTTTACCAATGAAGATGCTGTGAAACTGTCAAAAGAATCGGTTGACTGGATGGACAAGAATAATCCGGTTGCAGGACCTAAAGATCCTTATACAGTAAGACTTAATAAGCTTTTCGGAAAACACAAATCCCAGGACGGCCTTACTTTGAACTATAAAGTTTATAAAGTTAAGGATATCAATGCTTTTGCATGTGCAGACGGAAGTGTTCGTGTATTTTCTTCATTAATGGATATTATGACGGATGATGAATTATTAGCAGTAATAGGACATGAGATCGGACATGTAAAAAACCAGGATACCAAAGATGCTATTAAATCTGCTTACATGAAGGCAGCAGCATTAGATGCGGCATCATCTGCATCAGGAACCGTGGCGGCATTAAATGAAAGTCAGGTAGGAAAGATGGCCAATGATTTCTTAGATGCTTCACACAGCAAAAAACAAGAGTCTCAGGCAGATACTTACTCTTATGATTTTATGAAAGCCAATAATTACAATGTAGTAGGAGCATATTCTGCATTCAAAAAGCTGGCTTTACTTTCAGAAGGAAGTACTCAGACAGGTTTTGAGAAAATGTTCAATTCCCACCCTGACAGTGAAAAAAGAGCACAGGCGATTAAGAAGAGAGCAGAGAAGGACGGTTTATGGAAAGATCCGGGAACAATTGCTATTCCTAAAACGAAACTTACCAAATAATTCAATCTTCATTTAAAATAAAAATTCCTCAAAGTTATCTTTGAGGAATTTCTTTATTACAGATTTTTTAATGTGTTCTGAAAAATTAAGAATACATTTTTTCTCTGATTTCCTTTACTTTTTTGTCTGCAAGATATTCATCGTAAGTCATTTCTCTGTCAATGATTCCTGATGGAGTCAGTTCAATGATTCTGTTACAGACTGTCTGAAGCATTTCGTGGTCATGAGATGCTAATAAAAGATTTCCTTTGAAGTTAGACAATGAGTTGTTCAAAGTCGTGATACTTTCAAGGTCAAGGTGGTTAGTCGGTTCATCCAATAATAGAACATTGGCTTTCTGAAGCATCATTCTGCTGAACATACATCTCATTTTTTCACCTCCTGAAAGTACTTTACAGGATTTTAAAGCTTCATCACCAGAGAAAAGCATTCTTCCCAGGAATCCTCTTACAAATTCCTCATGACGCTCTTCATCGTTTTTGGTAAATTGTCTCAACCAATCAACCAGGCTTAAATCTTCCTGAAAGAAATTGGTGTTATCTAAAGGCATATGAGATTGGTTCGTGGTAACTCCCCAAGCTACTGTTCCTTTATCTGCCTGAACGTTTCCTGCTAGAATCTCAAAAAATTCTGTGATGGCTAAAGAGTTTTTAGACAACACAGCCACTTTATCACCTTTCTTAAGATTTAAATCGATGTTTGAGAATAACAGTTCTCCGTCTTTTGTTTTCTCAAGTCCTTTTACATCCAGGATCTGATCTCCAGCCTCTCTTTCCATTTCGAAAATAATGGCAGGATATCTTCTTGAAGAAGGTTTGATATCGTCAATATTCAGCTTGTCGATCATTTTCTTTCTGGCTGTAGCCTGTTTTGCTTTTGCAACGTTAGAGCTGAATCTTGCGATGAAGTCCTGAAGTTCTTTCTTCTTTTCCTCTGCTTTTTTATTAGCCTGAGCTCTCTGTCTTGTTGCTAGCTGAGAAGCCTGATACCAGAAAGTATAGTTACCTGTATAAAGGTTAAGTTTTGCATAGTCTAAATCTCCGATGTGTGTACAAACCGTATCCAGGAAGTGACGGTCGTGAGAAACAACAATTACTGTGTTCTCATAGTCAGCAAGGAAATCTTCCAACCAGGAAATCGTATCAATGTCAAGGTCATTCGTAGGTTCATCCAGGATCAGTACATCAGGATTTCCAAAAAGAGCCTGAGCCAAAAGAACCTTTACCTTGTCCTTGTTCTCAAGTTCACTCATCATCTGCCAGTGCATTTCATCTTTAATCCCAACATTTGAAAGCATCGTCTGAGCATCAGATTCTGCAGTCCATCCGCCCATTTCATCATAGATCACACCAAGCTCACCTGCTTTGATCCCGTCTTCATCAGAAAAGTCTTCTTTAGCATATAAAGAATCCATCTCTTCTTTTATTTCGTATAATTTCTTATTTCCTCTTAAAACAGCCTCAAGAACGGTAAACTGATCATAAGCAAAGTGATCCTGCTCCAAAACTGACATTCTTTTCCCCGGCTCCAAAGATACATGCCCTGTAGTAGGATCCTGCTTTCCTGTTAATATTTTAAGGAATGTAGATTTCCCCGCACCGTTTGCTCCGATAATCCCGTAGCAGTTTCCTTTGGTAAACATAATATTTACCTCGTCAAAAAGAACTCTTTTCCCGAATTGTAAAGATAAGTTAGATACTGTTAACATATAGTTTTGTAAATTTGGCGCAAAATTACGAAAAGAATTTGGGTATTTCGTAATAATGTAATAGTCAAGTTTTTAAATATGAGGTATTTTTTCTATATTTCATTAACAAAATAAATAAGAGCGAAGTCCCAAAGGGGCGGTTTAATGAAGATTGAACGTAACCCAAATAGTATAATCACGAATTTTTTACAATGAAGATCGAAAAAACAGTAAATATATTAAACAGAAGAGCCCGTTTTGAATATGAAATCCTTGAAGAATTTGAAGCAGGGATGGTTCTGACGGGTACAGAAATAAAATCTTTACGCTCATCCAAAGCATCTATTACAGAATCCTTCTGTCAGTTTATTGATGGGGAATTATACATTATTAATATGATGATTGATGAGTATAAATTGGGAACTTTTTACAATCACAAAACAAAAAGGGAACGGAAATTGCTGTTGCACAAAAAAGAATTGCAGAAACTTGAAAAAAAGTTAAAGGATGCCGGTAACACAATTATACCTCTTAAATTATATATCACAGACAAGGGTAAAGCAAAGGTGCTTATTGCGCTTGGTAGAGGGAAAAAACTCTTTGATAAAAGGGAGGCGATAAAAGATAGAGAAAATAAACGTAACCTGGACAGAATATTAAAGAAAAGTTAAAAATCATTCAAAAAACTTTGTATATAAAGAAAAATTATATTTATTTTGCATTATCAATTATTTAATCATTTAATTCTATGAAAAATCTAAAATTAGGAATTTCAGCATTGGCGCTTACTGTTGCCTCTACTGTCTTTGCGCAGACTACCAATAATCCGTGGTTGATCGGAGTTGGTGCTCATGCGGAAAACCATAAGGCAGTACAGACAGAATTCAGTAATACGTTCTCTGCTAATAATTTAACGAAGACGATGTTCAATATGAACAACTTCTCTATTACACCTCCATTATCTAAATTAACAGTTGCTAGAAACATCGGTAAAGGTTTAGTTATCGACTGGCAGACTTCTGTAGGTAATGTAGATAATAAGAGATTTAACATGGGAAAAGAATTTTTCCTAATGACAGGTCTTGGTTTCCAGGCTAAAGCAGCTGGTCTTCTATGGAATGAAGAATCTTGGTTCGATCCATATTTGAGAGTTGGTGCTAACTACCTGAGACATGATTATACTGCTCTTACTTTCCCAAGAAACGATTACAAAGGTGAATCTGTTTCTAACGGAGACGGTGGTAACGAAAACGGAAAAGCTAACCACTTTACACTTTCTACAGGTGCTGGTGCTAACTTCTGGGTAACTAAGAACTTCGGTCTTGGTGTTCAGGGAGATTACGTATCAACTCCAGGTGATAAATCTACGGTGGGTAACTTCTGGCAAGCTTCTGCATCGATCTTATTCAGATTCGGTAACAGAGACAGAGATAAGGATGGTATCCTAGATAAAGATGACCTTTGTCCAGATACTCCTGGTTTACCAGAATTCCAAGGATGTCCTGATACTGACGGTGACGGAGTTCCAGATAAAGACGATCAATGTCCAGAAGTAGCTGGTCCAGTTGAAAACAACGGTTGTCCTTGGCCAGATACAGATGGTGACGGTGTTATCGACAAAGATGATGCTTGTCCTACAGTAGCAGGTCCTGCTGAAAACAACGGTTGTCCTTGGCCAGATACAGACGGTGACGGAATCTTAGATAAAGATGACGCTTGTCCTACAGTTCCAGGTCTTCCAGAATACAACGGATGTCCTAAGCCTAAGAAACAAACTGCTATTGAAACAACAGAAGCACTTAAAGGTATCTTCTTTGATTTCAATAAAGCGACTATCAGACCAGAATCTAGTGCAAAACTAGACAATGCTGCTAAAATCATCAAAACTGATGGAGGTAACTATTTAGTTGAAGGTCAAACTGATGCTAAAGGTGCTGCTGAATACAACTTGAAACTTTCTAGACAAAGAGCTGCTTCTGTAGTTTCTGCTTTAGAAGCTAGAGGTGTTGATGCTAACTCTCTTAAGTCAATCGGAGTTGGTGAAACTAAAGCTACAGTTTCTGAAAAAGCTTCTGATGCTGAAAGACAAGCTGACAGAAAAGTTGTTGTAACTGCTGTTGAAGATGCTAACGAGTGGAATGCAATCTCTAAGAAAGATTACGAAGATGCTCCAGTGAAAAAAGCTACTAAAAAATCTACAGCTAAGAAAAAAGTAGTTAAAAAGAAAAAATAATTAATTTTTCTAAATAATAAATACCTCCAATTTTTTGGGGGTATTTTTTTTTTGTTGACTTTTAGTTAATTTTGTTGAAAATTTAAAAATTAAAATGGGAAGAGCATTTGAATATAGAAAAGCTTCTAAAATGGCCAGATGGGATAAAATGGCCAAAACTTTCTCTAAGATTGGTAAAGATATCGCGCTGGCAGTAAAAGCTGGAGGAACAGATCCTGAAGCTAACCCTGCTTTAAGAAGATGTATCCAGAATGCCAAGGGTGCAAATATGCCCAAAGACAACGTAGAAAGAGCTATCAAAAAAGCAAGTGGTGCTGATGCAGAAAACTACGAAGAGGTTACTTATGAAGGATACGGGCAGGGCGGTGTCGCTTTCTTTGTTGAATGTACAACCAACAATACAACAAGAACCGTTGCCAATGTAAGAGCAATTTTCAATAAGTTTGATGGTAACCTTGGTAAGAATGGTGAATTAGCTTTTATCTTCGACAGAAAAGGAATTTTCAGCCTGGATTTATCTCAGGTCAAAATGGATTGGGACGATTTTGAAATGGAAATGATTGACGGGGGTGCTGAAGATGTGGAAAAAGATGAGGATGAAGTAATGATTACCACAGCTTTTGAAGACTTTGGTTCATTGTCACATAAATTAGACGAATTGGGAATTGAAGCAAAAAGCGCAGAACTTCAGAGGATCCCGAACAATACCAAAGAAGTAAATGAAGAGCAGTTCAAAGCCAATATGAAAATGCTTGAGCGCTTCGAAGATGATGATGATGTGCAGAACGTTTATCACAATATGGAAATCACAGATGAGCTGATGAGCTCACTATAAAAAATAATATAGCATTCATATACAGTTAACTTTCAATTAGTTTCTTTGTATAAAACTATGAAAAGAAATGTTGAGTTAGTTGTTATATCGGATGTTCATTTGGGAACTTATGGATGTAAGGCTAAAGAACTGTTGCGGTATCTCAATTCTATTCAGCCTAAAACGTTAGTTTTGAATGGTGATATCATTGATATCTGGCAGTTTAAAAAGTCTTACTTCCCTAAACCTCACTTGAAAGTGATCAAAAAGATCCTTTCATTGGCCACTAAAAATACTCAGGTCTACTATATTACAGGCAATCACGATGAGATGTTCCGTAAGTTTACGGATTTCGAATTGGGAAAACTGAAGGTTTGCAATAAAATATGTCTTGATATTAATCAAAAGAAAACCTGGATATTTCATGGAGATGTTTTTGATGCTTCCGTTCAGCATTCCAAATGGATTGCGAAGCTTGGCGGAAAAGGCTATGACCTCCTGATTGTCATCAATAATATTATCAATTGGTTTTTAGAGAAAATGGGCAGAGAGAAATATTCATTTTCCAAGAAGATCAAAAACAATGTAAAAAAAGCAGTTAAATATATTGGCGACTTTGAATTGACTGCTTCCGAACTGGCTATTGACAATCAGTATGATTATGTAATCTGCGGGCATATCCACCAGCCTCAGATCCGTGAAGTCATTACTAAAAAAGGATCGTGTACTTATCTTAATTCCGGAGACTGGATCGAAAACCTGTCGGCATTAGAATACCATGATAAAGAATGGAAAATATTTTATTATGACGACCATAAAGATTCACTTAAAGATGATGAAGTAGAAGAAATCCAGGATATGGACAGCTCTGAGCTTCTGAAAATAGTAACTAATTTTTCTTAAATGAAAGTACTGTATGCATTTCAAGGGACAGGAAACGGACATGTTGCCAGAGCACAGGAGATTATTCCTATCCTCAAAAAATATGCTTCAGTTGATACATTGATCAGTGGTCACCAGTCACAGTTAAAGGCTGATTTTGACATTAATTTTCAACATAAGGGTATTTCTCTTCTTTATAACAAAACAGGCGGTTTATCCTATCGCAAAACGTTTACTGAAAATAAATTTCTTGAAGCCATAAAAACAATCCGGGAGCTGGATCTTTCACAATATGATCTGATCATTAATGATTATGAGCCTCTGACCGGTTGGGCCAGTAAGCTGAAGAAGCTCCCAATGATTGAGCTGAGCCATCAGGCTTCCATGAGTTTTCCTGAAACGCCAAAACCAGAAAAGAAAGATTTTTTGGGGGAGCTGATCCTGAAATATTATGTTCCCAGTGAAAGAAAGATCGGCTTTCATTTTGAAAATTACCATCCTCAGATAAAAAAACCGGTAATCAGGCATAAAATCCGAAATCTCAATCCGGATAAAAAAGGATATTATCTGGTTTATCTTCCCAGCTTTGCAGATGAGAATATCATCAAGGTTTTAAAACAGATTCCTGTACAGTGGAAAGTATTTTCTAAGTACAGCAAGGTACAGGTTAAAGTTAAAAACGTTGAAATTTTCCCTATTGACGAGGTTCAGTATCTGAAATACTTTGAAAGCTGTGATGGTATCTTATGTAATGCAGGTTTTGAAACTCCGGCAGAAGCACTTTTCCTGGATAAAAAACTGTTTGTAATTCCTATTCATAACCAATACGAACAGGAATGTAATGCCAGTGCTTTAAATCTTATGGGAATCCCAAACTCTAAAGTGCTAAACCTCCAGGAAATTATGGAATGGGTGGCTTCAGACCATCACTTAAAAGTAGATTATCCAGATGATATTGAGGAGATTCTGGTCAATGAAGTTTTAATTCTTTAGAAAAACATCTTCTACATCATTCATTCTTGTCATCACAGCCCTTGCATAAGAGCAGTGAGGATAAACTTTCCAGTTGTTCTCTCTGGCAAATTTTATAGCTTTCTCAACCAGATATTTTCCCATTCCACGGCCTTCAAATTCCGGGTGAACCAGTACGAAAGAAATAATAAATTTACTTTCTTCCGGGAAAATAGTATACGTAAGTCTTCCGACTTCTTTTATATCATTGTTCAGTGTTAGAACACCGCCGTTTCCTGATTTGTTGTTTTCAAATTTCATAATTCAAATCTTTGTTTTAAAGATACAAAAATTGCACCGCCGGATAATTGTTAATGGTGAATTGTCAATAGTGAATTTGCTTCACAGTTAATTTTTAATTCGATAAAATTTGGAAGAATGTTTTCGGAATAAGATAAAATTGATCATTCACTTGCAAAGCAAAATTGGCCATTGACATCTTCATCATCAATTATCCTTTCCCGTATAGTAATTATAATCCTTAATCACTATATTGATAAACTGCCTTTCCGTCATCTTCCTGGGATCTATTTCCAATTTTAAAATGCTTTTGATCTTATCAGAAAGCCGGCTGATGATTTGACGGTCGTCTACTTTCAGAGCTTTGGTGTAATTATCTTTGATGATCCGCATATCATTATCGCTTAATGCAATGACCTGAGGGAATGACGGGACATAGTCTTCATGAATATTTTCTAAGATGGTATGGGAAATATTGATATTATTTTTTAAAGATATCACCGCAGTACCGGAAGCGATATCGCCCAGGCGCTGATTATTTTTAGAGACAATCATGGAGATCAGGCCTACAACACCGACTGCTGAAGTGTCAATCAGTCTGAAAACCCAACGGATCAGATAATCACCAAAACTCGCTTGGTAACCATCTATTTTTACTACCCGGATTTTCATTAGCTTTTTCCCGGGAGTCTGTCCTTCCATCAGGCTTTCTAAAACAACGGGATAAATATAAACAGGAAATGTAAGAACAATATAAACTGCCATGACAGACCATTGATCTAGCCCTGCCAATAAATACCCAAGATCAAAAATATTGAAGAAAAGATAAAATACAATGACGGCATAAGCAACCTTTATCAAAAGATCGATAATGAAGGCAAGCATTCTTTCTCCAACACTAGCAATATTAAAGTTAATATTTACATTTTGTGAGGTATTTATCGCAATTTGAGACATAATTTTTATTATTTTAGCCTTACAATTATGAGAGAAGTTTATTTCATTAAACAAAATAAAGAAAAATGGTTGGGAATTGAACAGGTTATTCAAGGGAAAATAAAAAAAAATCCTGATGACCTGTCTTCGCTGTATATCAACCTGATCAATGATCTTTCATTTGCACAGACCTATTATCCTAAAAGCAATACGACAGTATATCTGAATCATTTGTCTTCGCAGATATACCAGAAGATCTATAAAACCAAAAGAGTAGAAGAAAACAGGTTGATCTATTTCTTCAGGACAGAAGTTCCCTTGCTGGTACACCAATACAGAAGATATCTTATGTATGCTTTTCTGTTTTTCACTCTGTTTACCTCAATTGGAGTGCTTTCCGGAGCATATGATAAAGACTTTGCGAATATCATTCTTGGAGAAGACTATGTTAATGAAACCATAGAAAACATTAAAAAAGGTAATGCGGTAGGAGTCTACCAGAGTGGTTCTACATGGGGAAGTACAATCGGGATTATTTTCAATAATATTGGAGTAGGCGCGAAATTATATATTTATGGGATTATGGGGGGAGTAGGGACACTGTTTGCACTGCTTTCCAACAGTGTTATGCTGGGGTCCTTTCAATATTTTTTCTATGATTACGGTGCTTTGAAAGACAGTGCAAGAGGAATTTGGCTTCACGGCGTTTTCGAGATCTTTGCAATGGTTGTAGAAGCCATGTGCGGTCTGATTCTGGGGGCGAGTATCCTGTTTCCGAAAACATTTTCAAGATTCAATTCCTTTAAAAAAGGGTTTAAGGATTCTTTTAAAATCTTCCTCAGTACCATTCCGTTTACCATTTGTGCGGGAATTATCGAAGGCTATGTCACCAGACATGCTTTGAAAATGCCGCTGGTGGTAAATTTAGCCATAATAATCAGTTCACTTGCCATTATAGGATTTTACTACTTTGTTTATCCTTCAGTGGTTTATAAAAAAATTAATAATCACAACCATGATGCAGTTTTATAAAAAAAGAGAATTTGGCGCTTTCATCAGTGACAGCTTTAATTTTTTCAAATTATACGGAAAAAACTATTTCAAAAACTATATCCTGATCAACGGGCTGCTGTTAATACTAACAGTTGCTGTAGTGATTTTTGGCTTTAGAGAAATCTTCGGACAGCTTGTCGGTTCCAATATCAGTGGAGAAAGTTACTATTTTGAAAGGTATTTTTCAGAAAATGCAGGAATGCTGATCGTTACCGGAATACTGGTTTTTGTACTCTTTGTCCTTTTGGGAATCGTCAATTATCTGTATCCTGTTTTCTACTTGAAAAGAATAACCGAAGGAGCCCAAAAAATAAAGACAGATGAGATACTGGGTGATTTTAAAAGAAATGCCGGAAGAATTGCTAAAATGTGTATAGGGATGCTGTTTATTGTACTTCCCATAATGATGATCCTGATAGGGTTTTCTTATGTATTGATGCTGATTATCATTGGCTTTTTTCTCATGCTGCTTGTTTATCCTACAGCATTCAATGTCTCTGCATTTCTGATGTATGATTATTTTAATACAAAAAGAGGCTTTATAGAAAGTTTGAGCTATTCCATAAGATCCCAGTTTTCCTATCCTAATGGGAACGAAAAATCCCCATACTGGAAATATTGGGGAGCATCCATTATCATGTTCATTATTATGTATATGATTACTTCTGTATTTACGTTTGTTCCCATGTTCTTTGTTTACGGGTCACTTCTGACATCCACTCCAAATGGAAATTTTGAAGAAAATCCCTTCACAGGAGTAGCAGGCATCATATTTTTTGTGTTTTATGGAATTTCAATGCTGGCTTCATTATTACTTTCCAACCTGATGTATATCAATGCAGGCCTGATGTATTATGACAGCAGGACGGATCTTCATCAGAAAGCCGAACTTGAAGAAATAGAAACCATCGGTATTAATGAATAAGTTTCTTTTTTTTCTGCTGCTTTTTTTCTTCATTTGTCCTGTTCGTGCACAGGATGATGATGAGCCTGCAACAGTAGAAGAGTATATGGTAGACTCTCTGGGAACCGGGCATTACAGAAACATGCTCCGTGCAGATTCTGTATTGATCAGAAAACCGGTTTCGGAAAATACAGTCTATCCAAAGACATTTAAAGAAAATCTTCAGTCAAGATATAAAGGAAATGAATTTGATTATTCGGTTTCGAAGCCGAAAGAATCTTTCTTCCAGAAACTAATGAGGAGAATAGATAAGATCCTGCAAAGCATTTTTGGCGAAACTGTTTTTACCAATTCTGCAAAAATAACCACCATTCTTATTCGTCTCTTTGCGATTATTCTGGTAGGGTTTCTTCTGTATTTTATCATTAAATATCTGATGGGGAAAGATGGCAACCTTTTCTTCAGCAAGAAAAATAAAAAAACGGAAATCAAGGCAGAAGAGCTTCATGAAAATATCCACGAGATCAATTTTCCTGAAAGCATTCTGAAATTTGAACGGGAAGGGGATTACCGTTCGTCGGTTCGATATCAGTTTCTATTTATTCTGAAAAAGCTGAGTGACAAAAAACAGATCAGCTGGAATCCTGAAAAAACCAATAAGGATTATGTGATGGAGCTTAAAGCAGAGCATCTGAAAAATGAATTTTCCAGGCTGTCCTATATTTTTGACTATGTTTGGTACGGAGAGTTTCCCATTGATGAGCAGGCTTATGTGAAATTTAAAGACCAATACCAGGCATTTAAACCGTAATTTAAACCATTAACCATGAAAAAAACCTTCAAAATATATGCTGTGATATTCATCATTGTGATGCTTATTCTGGCGTTGCTTGAAGTCAATAAAAAAGAAACAATAAACTGGCGTAAGAACTTTAATATCAACGAAAAATCTCCGTTCGGACTGTTTGTTTTTAATAATGAAGCCAAAGATCTGTTTAAAAATAATCTGAAAAAAACAGAACAGACACCTTACGACTATTATAGCCAGGGAAAGAAAGGCATACACAACATTCTTGTTATAGAAAAAGATCTGGATAAAGAATCCTGGAAAAAAATCCTGGACCAGGTGTCAAATGGTTCAGACGCAATGATTCTGGTGAGCCGGGTCCCCAAAGATATTTCAGACAGTATTGGCTATCATAGCTCAGATATTTCTTTTGAAGAGGAAAATGTCCTGAAGCTTACGGATAAAGAATACCAGAATGATTTTATTAAATTAGATAAATTTCCGTCTGGTAGAGGATTTTCATACATCAAACCAAAAGTGGAAGTGCTGGGTAAAACAGTGGAAAGAAACAATTCGGACCAGGCGAATTTTATTAAAACCAGCTTTGGAAAAGGGACCATCTATGTACATTGTGAACCGCTTTTCCTGACGAATTATTACCTGTTGAAGTCCGGAAGCTTAAAATATACGCAGGATGTTTTTTCGTACCTTAAGGATAGGGAAACCGTTTGGTTTGTAGAAAATGATACCAAGGTATCACGTTTCTTTATGAGATTTGTCCTGTCCAATCCCGCATTGAAGTATGCCTGGTGGGTGTTTTTAGGCGGACTTGTACTGTTTATTTTCTTTAATGCAAAAAGAAAACAGCGGATAATCCCTGTTTTGGAGCCGCTGAGAAATACTTCTGTAGATTTTGTGAAAAGCATTGGAAATCTTTATCTTCAGGAAGGAAATTTTCATGATATGATGGCTAAAAAAGCGCAGTATTTCCTGAATAAAATAAGAATGGACCTGTTGATCGATACCCAGAATCTGGATGCGGAATTTGTCAAAAAACTCCATTTGAAAACAGGGAAACCAACCGAAATGATTGATGAAGCTATAGCTTTGGTGAGAAAAGGACAGGATCCTTATGCAAGTGTCATGAAAGAAGACCTTGTGAGAATGAATAAACTTCTTGATGAAATACTCAAATAAAATATATAATCTAGTAATGTAACAATAGAGTAGGATAAGCAGAAATATCGGTGATTTATTGCTAAACTGTCACATTGTTATATTGAAAAAATATAATTATGGAAAATTTTGAAAACCAGAATTTAGAGAATCAAAGTTCTATAAATTTAAATAAAAACGAAGACAAGTTTCAATCGAGGATTGATATGATTGAGCTGCGTGCCAGTTTAGATAAAGTAAAAGCTGAAATAGCCAAAGTTATTGTAGGACAAGAAAGTATGGTTGAGCATCTTATTGCAGCCCTTTTATCCAACGGACACGTATTGATTGAAGGTGTTCCGGGAGTGGCAAAAACCATTACAGCCAAGCTTCTGGCAAAAACTATTGATGTAGGTTTCAGCAGAATCCAGTTTACACCGGATCTTATGCCTTCTGATATTCTGGGAACCTCTGTTTTCAGTGTGAAAAACTCTGAATTTGAGTTTAAAAAAGGACCTATCTTTTCTAGCTTTATATTAATTGATGAGATCAACAGATCGCCTGCAAAAACACAGGCAGCATTGTTCGAAGTAATGGAAGAAAGACAGATCACCATGGACGGAACCCGCTACATTATGGATGAGCCATTCCTGGTAGTAGCTACCCAGAACCCTATAGAACATGAAGGAACGTACAGGCTCCCTGAAGCACAGCTGGACCGTTTCCTGTTCAAAATTAATGTAGGATATCCTAATCTGGAACAGGAGATCGCCATCATCAGAAACCAGCACGAAAGCAAAAAAGAGGATAAAACAGAGGGTGTAAACCGCGTTATTAGTGCAGAACAGCTGAAGAGTTACCAGCATCTGGTAAAAGAGATCATAGTGGAATCTCAGCTCATGGAATATATTGCCAAAATTATAGTTAATACAAGAGAGAACCAGTTCCTGTATCTGGGTGCTTCTCCGAGAGCTTCATTGGCCCTGCTTACGGCTTCCAAATCTTTCGCAGCGCTTAGGGGAAGAGACTTTGTAACACCTGAAGATATCAAAGAAGCAAGCTATGCCGTATTAAGACACAGGGTGATTGTTTCTCCGGAAAGAGAGATGGAAGGTCTTACGGCAGATGAAATTATACGCCAGATCTTAGAGGGAATAGAGATTCCGAGATAGATGGTAGGGATTAGGTCAAACAGGTAATTATTTATCGCAGCTAATCCCCTAATCCTTAAAATATGAAAAACCTATACATCAATACACGATTTTTCTTTTCGCTCATCGGAGTGGGGATACTGTATGTCCTTGCTTTTTTCTTCCCGGTCCTGATGTGGGCTGCTCACATACTGTTGCTGTTGTGTTTTCTTGCAGTAATGGTAGATTATCTTTTATTATTTAATCAAAAGAACGCAGTGCTTGCTCAAAGAATACTGCCGGAAAAACTGTCCAATGGAGATGAGAATTTTGTGAAAATCGATATTAAAAATAATTACAGCTTTAAGATCAGTACGAAGATCATTGATGAAATTCCGTTTCAGTTCCAGAAAAGAGATTTTTTAATTACAAAAAATATTGAATCAGGTAAAAACACCTACTTCCAGTATAGTTTGGAGCCCAAAGAAAGAGGAGAATACAGTTTCGGAAACCTGAATATATATGCTTCTTCACCATTAGGCTTTGTGGCCAGAAGGTTTAATTTTCAGAAAGATGCTATGCTGCCTGCCTATCCGTCTTTTATTCATCTCAGAAAATATGAACTGATGGCACTCCAAAGTGAATTTATGCTGGGTGGAATCAAAAAAATAAGAAAACTGGGGCATACCATGGAGTTTGAGCAGATCAAAGAATATGTTCCCGGAGATGATATCAGAACTATTAACTGGAAAGCTACCTCTAAAACGAACCGACTGATGGTCAATCAGTTTCAGGATGAAAAATCACAGCGTATCTTTATTCTGATTGATAAAGGAAGGACGATGAAAATGCCTTTCAACGGGTTGAGTCTGCTAGATTACTCTATCAATGCAGCTATGGCTCTTTCCCATATTATCCTCAAGAAAGGCGAT
Source organism: Chryseobacterium lathyri (assembly GCF_030812195.1). Lineage (GTDB taxonomy): Bacteria > Bacteroidota > Bacteroidia > Flavobacteriales > Weeksellaceae > Chryseobacterium > Chryseobacterium lathyri_A. Next base: position 134,337 of record NZ_JAUSSF010000002.1, on the reverse strand, counting down.
CGGGCAGGAATGATGACCTTCTCAAAAAAGACTGAAAATAAAATCGCAGCTGAAAACAAATCCGGACAGCTAAAAAAGATCTCAGAAGCTCTGTACAATATTAAAACTGACTTTTTTGAAAGTGATTTTAACCGTTTGTACCAGGATGTAAAATATTCTCTGAACCAGAGAAGCCTTATTTTGCTTTTTACCAATTTTGAAACTCTTGACGGATTAAACCGGCAACTGAAATACCTCCGTGGTATTGCAAAAAATCATCTGCTGGTTGTCGTATTTTTTAAAAATTCAGAATTACAGACCCTTATCCATAAAAACTCTGAAAGTATGCAGGAAATTTATGATGAGATCATTGCTGAAAAATTTGAGTTTGAAAAGAAACTGATCATTCAGGAACTTAGGAAGTATGGAATCTATACGGTGTATACCTTGCCTGAAAACTTGAATATTGACGTTATCAATAAATATTTGGAGATAAAAGCGAGAGGAATTTTATAATTTTGCTTTAATAATAAATCTAAAGGCTTCAGTCATTCTGAATGAAGTTGAAATCTTACAATAAAATTTAAAAATGAAAATAACACTCAACAGACTCAACGACGACTTTTTATTTGAATGTACCAATTCCCAGGGGAATTCCATCCTTTTGGACAATACCTCACAGCCGGGAGCTAAAGGCGTTTCTCCTATGGAAAGCGTACTCATGGCCGTAGCCGGATGCAGTGGAATAGATGTAGTGGCTATCCTGAAAAAACAGCGTCAGGAAATCACAGGTTTCCAGGCAGAAGTAGAAGGAGAAAGGGTTCCTGTAGAAGATGCAAAGCCATTTAAGGCTATCAAAGTGAAATTCCTTCTGGAAGGAAATATTGATCCTAAAAAAGCATTGAAAGCAGCCCAGCTGTCTTTTGAGAAGTACTGTTCCGTATCAAAAACTTTAGAACCTAATGTAGAAATCGGGTATGAAGTTTTGGTGAACGGAGAGAAAGTTTGATATTTTTTAATTGATTATAAAGCGGCCGGCCCAGATGGGCCGGCCGCCACATTTTATATGGTCATTCTTGGTTTCATTAGCTTTGCAACCGTTGCCGTCCATCCAGTCTGATGGGAAGCTCCTACACCCCGGCCATTATCTCCGTGAAAGTATTCAAAGAATGTAATATAATCCTTAAAATGCTCATCATAATTAAATTTGGCATTTCCTCCGTTGAAAGGTCTCTGACCATCTTCATCTTTTAAAAACAGCGAACATAATCTTTTGCTGATATTTTGTGCCACTTCATCCAGGTTTTTTTTCTCGCCACTTCCGGTAGGGAATTCCACCTTTAAGCTGTTTCCATAGTAAAAATGAAAACGCTGTAAACTTTCTACAATCAGGAAATTAATAGGGAACCAGATAGGTCCTCTCCAGTTGCTGTTCCCCCCGAACATCCTGCTGTCGCTTTCTGCAGGAGTATAGTAGACTACATTTTCCGTACCGTGAACTGAAAACACAAACGGATTTTCCTCGTACACCTTCGACATAGCACGGATCCCGTAAGAACTTAAAAATTCATTCTCATCAAGCATTCTTTTTAAAACCTTTGTCAGTCTGTTTTTACGTAAAATGCTCATCAGATGCTTTCTTCCTTGTCCTTCCTCATCCCAGTGGGAAACCAGCTTCGTGAGCTCCGGTTTGTTTTTTAATACCCAATCCATTCTTGCCTGGAAATTAGGCATTTTCTCTAATAATTTATGGTCTACAATTTCCACGGCAAACATTGGGATCAATCCTACAATGCTTCTTAATTTCAATGAAACACTGTCTCCGTTACCGAGCTGCAGTACATCATAGAAAAATCCATCCTCTTCATTCCATAAGCCCTCTTTACCGTCACCCAGATTTTCCATTGCTTCTGCGATATACAGATAATGTTCGAAAAACTTGATCGCCATATCTTCATAAACCTGATAGTACTGTGCAAGTTCCATGGCAATCCGCATCATATTAAGAGCATACATCGCCATCCAGCTTGTTCCGTCGGCCTGTTCGAGGTGTTGCCCATCCTTCAGTTCCATATTACGGTCAAAAGCCCCGATATTATCCAGACCAAGGAAACCGCCCCCAAAAATATTGTTACCGCTTTTATCCTTTCTGTTTACCCACCATGTAAAGTTCAGAAGGAGTTTCTGGAAAACTTTTTCAAGAAATAAAAGATCCGGTTTCCCATTCTGTTTTTCATCAATTTTGAAAACCCGGAAGCAGGACCATGCATGAACCGGTGGATTTACGTCGCTCAGGTTCCATTCATAGGCAGGGAGCTGGCCATTGGGATGCATATACCATTCCTTTGTTAAAAGCAGAAGTTGTCCTTTTGCAAATTCACCGTCAATAATAGAAAAAGGAACGCAGTGAAATGCCAGATCCCACGTTGCATACCATGGATACTCCCATTTATCAGGCATAGAAATAATGTCCTTATTGTGAAGATGGTTCCATTCTGTATTTCTTACATACTCATTGAAATTTCTGGGAGCCTCATGATTAGGGTCACCTTTCAGCCATTTTCCAACATTGTAGTGATAGAACTGTTTATTCCAGAGAAGTCCTGCAAAAGCTTGTCGCTGGACATTCCTTTCGTCTTCGTTTGTTGTTTCACTCTGGATATCATTGTAAAACTCATCGGCTTCGGCAGTTCTTGTACTGAAAATTTCGTCAAACTTGTCAAAAGGTTCGTCTGTCTCATCAGGGCACAATCTGAAATCAAAAGTTTTAGATTGTCCTGCCCCAATCATCTCATCAATGATAAAAGATGCTTTGGTACCTCTCTTTTCGGGATTTATCGTATTGCTTCCATAGATAATGTGATCATTTATTCCGTCTTTAAAGTAGGTGTTTCCCGGATAAGGTGCTCCATATAATTTGGGAGTATTCGTTTCATTTTCACAGAATGCATTTTTAGCAGCCAGATTTCTTGAATAGAACTTTCTAATCGAGATGCTGTCATGATGAATATCAATGCATCCGTCATATGAAGCATTCATTTGACCCTTATAGGTATTGTAGCCCCATTTCCAGTTGTTTCGGAACCAGGCAGTCGGAGCTATAACGATGGGAGCCTCCTGTCGGCTTCTGTTATGAACGGTTATCCTTGCAAGAATATCGTTGTGGTCTGCCTTACAGTATTCAATGAAAATATCGAAATATTCATCATCATTAAAAATTCCTGTATCAAATATTTCATATTCAGGTTCCTTTTTGCTTCGCCTGCCGTTTTCATCAACAAGATCATCATAAGGAAATGTATTGATAGGATATTTGTACACCATTTTCATATAGCTGTGGGTAGGTGTATTATCTAAGTAATAAAAAATTTCTTTGATATCTTCTCCGTGGTTACCCTGAGGGTTGCTTAACCCAAAAAAACGTTCTTTTACAATTTTATCTTTTTTATTCCAGAAGGAAAAGGCAAAACAGAAAAGTTGTTTCACATCAGAGATTCCTGCGATGCCTTCTTCACCCCACCGGTAGGCATAACTTTCTGCATTATTATGGTTGGCGTAATGCCAGGCATTCCCGTTCGGGCTGTAGTCTTCACGCACATTTCCCCATTGCCGGTTGCTAACATAGGGACCCCAGTTTTTCCACTTAGCATCTTGTAATCTTTCTTTTTCAACAGTCATATTTCATCACTTTTTCAATACGAAGTTAGTTTTTTTGAAAAATAATTCCAATTCCTTTCACCTGAAGAATTATTAACATAGCCTTGAAATGCTTATTATTACAGTGTTTTTTAATATTAAATATTTTTTCTTTTAAAATTTAAAAGAAAAGACTTATCTTTGCAGAGCGTTCATTCAAATATTGAAAATGTTATCAAGAAAGGTTGAGGGATTAGACCCTATGAAACCTTAGCAACCCTTTGCGCAAGCAGAGAAGGTGCTACGTTCTACCAATTTATTTTGGACAGATAACTTACTGAAGTTCTTTTCAGCCATTTCCTGTGGCATTTTCAATTGTATTAAAATAATAGAATTGAAAACAGAACTAAACTATATTAATCTTTCGTATCGTACCCATTCCCAAAAGGAATACAATATCCCGTTGACTTATCAGATCTTCGGGAAAGACCTGTTTACAGCACCCGTTATATTGGTAAATCATGCCTTAACCGGAAATTCAAATGTTTCCGGAGAAAAAGGATGGTGGAAAAAGCTGATCGGTGAAAATCAGGTTATTGATACGGATAAATATACAGTTCTGTGTTTCAATATTCCCGGAAACGGATATGATCATTTTTTAATTGATGAATACGAAGACTTCACGCCATCAGATATTGCTGAAATATTTCTGAAAGGCCTCGAAGCTTTACATATCAAAAACTTATACGCCATTATCGGAGGTTCTCTCGGAGGAGGAATTGCATGGGAAATGCTTGCCAAGCAACCAGAGCTGGCGGAGATTTTTATTCCCATTGCCTGTGATTTTAGAACCCACGACTGGCTTCACGCACAATGCCTGATTCAGAAATTTTTGCTGAACGGAAATGATGAACCCCTGCAGAAAGCAAGAATCCATGCGATGCTGTGTTACAGGACACCTCAATCCTTAAATGACAGATTTCAAAACAGATACGATCATAAAAATCAACGGCTAGAGTCAGAAGACTGGCTGGTTTATCACGGAAATTCATTAAACGAAAGATTTAGTTTGAAATCTTATAAATTGATGAATCATCTGCTGATGAATATCAACACCGAAGAAGAACAGTTAGAAAAAATCGGTGCCCGGATGCACCTTATCGCAGTGGATACAGATTTGTTTTTCCCTGCTTCGGAAATCCGAATGTGCTTTGAACAGCTGAAAGAGAAAAAGAAAGAGGTTTTCTATCATGAAATACAGTCAATTCACGGGCATGATGCCTTCCTAATGGAATACGAACAATTAAATACTATCATAAAAAATATTTTGTAGAATGAGAAATGCTAACGAAATAAAATTTTTAAAAAACAGATCAATCATCAAATTTGAAGGAGAAGATTTCCTGGGTGAAATAGGGATCGACGGAAGAATTTTTAAGGCGCTTACTTTGGCGCGCATCAGTGTAGGAGTAATCTCCCAACAGGCCATTGAAAACGGCATCTCCATTCTGGTAAATGAAGCCGATGCAGAAAAAGCAGTGACTTGCCTGATCGATGAATTTGAAGCGGAAAGAAAATCAGGAAAGGTTTCGCAGATCTACAGCATCAATAATGTTTCCGTACTAGGATTTGTAGCGGAAGATTTCAATAAAGTTCTTGCAGAGCTGGCCAGAAACAATGTCTTTCCACTTCTTCTCAACCAGGTTGCAGGAGAAAACAGGGTTAATATTGTCGTTACCTCTTCCCAGGATGAAAAAACAAAGAATATCATTGAATCCGAAATCTTTAAAAAACCTAAAACTGTTCACCTGGCGATCATTGGTCACGGAAATGTAGGAAAAACATTAATAGAGCAGGTTTTACAGTCGTCTGAAGAAATCAGAAGACGTAAAAAGATAGATCTTAAAGTAGTGGCAGTAGCCAATTCAAGAAAAATAGCTTTCAATAAAAAAGGCTTTAATGAAGACTGGAATGATGAGATTTTAACAGCAGAACATCCTTCAAATGTAGAAGAATTGATCAACTTTTCAAAAGAAAATCAGCTGGAAAACCTGATCGTGGTGGATAATACCGCTAGCAAGGATTTTGTGAAAAATTACCATGCACTGGCTGAAAACGGTTTTGATCTGGTCTCATCCAATAAAATATTCAATACGCTTCCCATAGAAGAATACCGTAAACTAAGGTATACGTTGAGTAAAAACAACAGACGTTATCTCTATGAAACCAACGTAGGAGCAGGTCTTCCATTGATTGACACTATTAAACTGCTACACCTTTCAGGAGAAAATATTACCAGAATCAAAGGGGTATTCTCCGGATCATTGAGTTATATCTTTAATAATTTCTCTGTAAGAAATGATAAATTCTCAACCATTATTGGAGAGGCAATGGAAAAAGGATATACAGAACCTGATCCGCGTGAAGACCTTTCCGGAAACGATGTGGCAAGGAAACTTCTGATTCTGGCCAGAGAATTAGACCTGATCAATGAATTTCAGGATATCAGCATCCAGAATTTAATTCCAGAAAATCTTCTGTCCGTAAATAAAAACGAGTTTATCTCAAGGCTGGATGAGCTGGATGAAGAATACCAGAAAATCAAAGAAGGACAGGAGCCAGGAAATGTGCTTCGTTATGTGGGTGATCTTCATGGTGACCTTCAGAAAGACAAAGGACAGCTCGATGTGAAATTGGTTTCTGTACTCGGTACCTCTGCATTAGGGCAGTTGAAAGGCTCAGACTCTATTTTCGAGATCTATACGGAAAGTTACGGTGAAAACCCAATTGTGATCATGGGAGCCGGAGCCGGAGCTCAGGTAACGGCAAGAGGAGTTTTTGGAGATATTTTAAGAGTAAGTGAAACGAAATAATAATTTAATATAACAATTTAACAATGTACTAATTTACCAATGATCTTATTGTTACATTGTTAAACTGATACATTGCTACATTTTAAAACTATATGGAGAATTTTGAAACATCAGCGATAAGAACCCAGACTGAAAGAACCCAGTTTGATGAACATACAACACCATTATATCTTACATCCAGTTTTATATTTCAGGATGCAGAAGATATGAGAGCAAGCTTTGCTGAAGAAAAACCTAAAAACTTATACAGCCGTTTTTCAAACCCGAACGTGACAGAATTCACCGATAAGATCGCAATAATGGAAGGTGCAGAAGCTGGATATGCATTTGCAACGGGAATGGCTGCCATTTACTCTACATTCGCTGCTTTATTGAATGCCGGCGACCATATCGTCAGCTGCCAGTCGGTGTTCGGATCTACACATACCTTGTTTACAAAATATTTCCCGAAATGGAATATTGAAACCACTTATTTTAAAGCCGGAGACGCGGAAAATGTAGAGCAGTATATTAAGCCCAATACAAAGATCCTGTACCTGGAAACGCCTACGAATCCTGCTATTGAAATTCTGGATCTTGAGTTTTTCGGACAGATTGCGAAGAAGCACAACCTGATCTTCATTGTAGATAATTGTTTTGCAACACCATATCTGCAGCAGCCTATTAAATACGGTGCAGATGTTGTTGTACATTCTGCGACGAAACTTATTGACGGGCAGGGAAGAGTATTGGGTGGAGTAGCTGTAGGAAAAGCCGATCTGATCAGGGAGATTTATCTTTTTGCAAGAAATACAGGACCAGCAATGTCGCCTTTTAACGCTTGGGTATTATCAAAAAGTCTTGAAACATTAGCTATCCGTGTTGAAAAGCATTGTGAAAATGCTTTAAAAGTAGCTGAATTTTTAGAAGGCCATCCTAATGTAGAACTTGTAAAATATCCTTTCCTGAAATCTCATCCAAGTTATGAAATTGCTAAAAAACAGATGAAACTGGGCGGGAATATTGTAGCTTTTGAAATTAAAGGAGGAATAGAAGGAGGACGAAACTTTCTGGATAAAATAAAACTGTGCTCACTTTCTGCCAATTTAGGAGATACAAGAACAATTGTAACCCATCCTGCATCAACTACCCATTCAAAACTGACCGACGAGGAAAGAAATGAAGTAGGTATTACTGCAGGGCTGGTACGCTGTTCGGTAGGCCTGGAACATGTAGATGACATCATAGCAGATTTAAAACAGGCTTTAGATTAATTCAATAGGAATGGGCTTTAGCCCGTTTAATGAGGTATATAAAACGGCTTTAGCCAAAATTTAAAAAATGAAAAACTCAGAACAACTATACAAATCAATATCCGAAAGAATTTTAATTCTGGATGGAGCTATGGGAACCATGCTTCAGCGTTACAAGTTTGAAGAAGAGGATTATCGTGGAGAACGTTTCAAAGACTGGGAACATCCGGTAAAAGGAAATAACGACTTGCTTTCCCTCACTCAGCCCCAGGCGATTGAGGAAGTTCATAAAAAATATCTGGAAGCCGGAGCAGACATTATAGAAACCAATACATTCTCGGGAACCACTATTGCCATGGCAGATTATCATATGGAAGATCTGGTGTATGAACTGAACTACGAGTCAGCCAAAATTGCCAGAAAAGTATGTGATGAATTTACGGCTAGGAACCCGGATAAGCCCAGATTTGTTGCCGGTTCCATAGGACCGACAAACAGAACGGCAAGCTTAAGTCCCGACGTAAATGACCCGGGGTACAGAGCTATCACTTTTGATGAATTAAGAATAGCCTACAAACAGCAGTGCGAAGCTTTGCTGGACGGAGGTTCAGACATTCTTCTGGTAGAAACCATCTTCGATACACTGAATGCAAAAGCCGCTTTGTTTGCTATTGATGAAATTCAGGAAGAAAGGAATATAAAAATCCCGATCATGGTTTCCGGAACAATCACTGATGCTTCAGGAAGAACATTGAGCGGGCAGACGGCAGAAGCATTCCTGATCTCAGTGTCACATCTAAACTTATTAAGTGTAGGTTTCAACTGTGCATTGGGTGCTGATCAGCTGACGCCGTATCTGGAAACATTAGCCCATAATTCGGAATTCTATGTTTCAGCTTATCCGAATGCCGGACTTCCCAATGCTTTTGGAAAATATGATGAAACACCGGAGGATATGGCAAGACAGATCAAAGAATATGTAGAGAAGGGACTGATCAATATCATAGGCGGATGCTGTGGTACAACCCCTGATCATATTAGAGCCATTGCAGATCTGGTAGCAGAATATGCTCCAAGAAAATTGAAAAAATTTGTCTGATTTAATAGATTTTTTTAATTAAAATATGGGGTAAGTGCTTGATTATAAATGTTATCTTTAAATAAGTCACAAAATTTAACATTATGGAAAAGCCTAGTTATTTGAAAAATTCAGAGGATATAAGACTTTTTAATGAACTAAGAAAGAAAGTGAATCAGCGTTTAGAACAAATTCCCGAAAACAGAGATGTTTATATTCAGATCAAAGCGGTTATCCTGCCTTTGGTCTATTTTGCGCTGTATTTCTTTGCTTTATTTAATGCGGACAAATCCTGGATATATGTTGGAAGCTTTGTTTTGATGGGAATTTTTTTGGTACTGATTTATTTAAACCTGATCCATGAAGCAGCCCACAATAATATCTATAAAAGTAAAAGACTGAATGCGCTTGTGCTGCATATTTTTGACTTTGTGGGGGCCAATTCATACATCTGGAAAAAAAGGCATATTGCCAGCCATCATGCCTACCCTAATGTGGACGGATGGGATACGGATATAGAGCAGAGTGGCCTGCTTTTAATTATTCCGTGGGTTAAGGCTAAGGGGATTCAGAAATATCAACACCGATTTTTCTTCATGGTATATCCTCTTTATCTGTTTAATTGGATGTTTATCAGGGACTTCAGGGATTTTTTTGATAAAGAAAGAGTTATTTTAAAGACCCAGGGTTCGATTCCTTTGGTTGAAAAAATAAAAATGGTGGTGTACAAACTGTTGTATTTCTTTTATCAGATTGCGGTTCCTGTTTTATTCTTTAAAGTATCCATAGGTTTGGCTTTGGGAGCCTGGGGACTTCAGGTAATTGCTGCAAGCATTTTTGCACTGTTTGTATTATTGCCTTTACATCCGCTTCCTGACAATGCTTTTCCAAAATTGGACACAAAAAACGGGCTTCCGTTCAGCTGGCTGCGTCATCAGTTTGAGGTGACCAATGATTTAAAAGAAAATAACTGGCTGGTGAGAAATGTTTTAGGGAATTTTAATTTCCATGTTGCCCATCATCTTTTCCCGAATTACAGCTATATGTACTATAACGAGATCACAGAAGAGATCGAAAAATTTGCAAAAGAACACAACTTAGCCTATAAAAGATTTCCAATTTTTACTGCTTTAGGCAAGCATGTAGACCTGCTGCGGCAGAATGCAAACAATGCCTATTATATTTTAGAAGAATAAAAATTAATGAAATATTTAAGATTGTCAGGCCTTGAGCCTCTTATTATAACGCCGGAAAGTAATTTCATCAATGTTGGTGAGAGAACCAATGTTGCCGGCTCCAAAAAATTTTTAAGACTGATCAAAGAGGAGAAATTCTCCGAAGCGCTCGATATTGCTCGCCATCAGGTAGAAGGTGGGGCACAGATCCTTGATGTCAATTTTGATGACGGATTGATCGATGGAAAAGCTTCCATGATCAAATTTCTGAATTTAATTGCTTCAGAACCGGATATCTCAAGAATTCCCATCATGATAGATTCTTCCAAATGGGAGATTCTGGAAGCCGGGCTTCAGGTGGCACAGGGCAAGTGTGTCGTCAATTCCATCAGTCTGAAAGGAGGTGAAGAAGAATTTATCAAACAGGCCAAAGCGGTCAAAAGATACGGTGCGGCAGTAATTGTAATGGCATTTGACGAAACAGGTCAGGCAGACAATTTTGAACGCAGAACCGAAATATCAAAACGTTCCTACGATATTTTAGTTAATCAAATCGGCTTCCCTGCTGAAGATATTATTTTTGACCTGAATATTTTCCCTGTAGCCACAGGAATGGAGGAGCACAGAAGAAACGCTATTGATTTCATTGAAGCCACAAGATGGGTAAGAAAAAATCTTCCTTATGCCTCCGTAAGTGGTGGTGTAAGTAATGTTTCGTTTTCGTTCCGTGGAAATGATACCGTAAGAGAAGCCATGCACTCTGTATTCCTTTACCATGCCATTCAGGCTGGGATGAATATCGGAATTGTGAACCCCTCTATGCTGGAAGTATACGATGAGATTAATAAAGAACTTCTGGAGCTTGTAGAAGATGTGATCCTTGATAAAAGAGAGGATGCTACAGAAAGACTTCTGGAATATTCCGAAAAAAATAAATCCGTCAAAAAAGAAATCGTTGAAGATCTCGAATGGCGGACAAGGCCTTTACAGGATAGAATTACCCATGCTTTGGTAAAAGGAATTGACCGGTTTATCGAAGAAGATGTGGAAGAAGCCAGAAAGCAGGCTGCAAAACCGCTGCATGTTATTGAAATTAACCTTATGACCGGAATGGGCGTTGTAGGAGACCTGTTTGGGAGCGGAAAAATGTTCCTGCCGCAGGTGGTAAAATCCGCAAGGGTAATGAAAAGAGCGGTGGCTTATCTCCAGCCTTTTATTGAAGCCGAAAAAGACGGCACAAGACCGGCCAACGGAAAAATCCTGATGGCAACGGTAAAAGGTGATGTTCATGATATAGGAAAAAATATTGTGAGTGTGGTATTGGGCTGTAACAATTATGAAATTGTGGACCTTGGAGTTATGGTGCCTGCAGAGAAAATTATTCAGACGGCTATCGAACAGAAAGTTGATGTTATCGGATTAAGCGGATTGATCACACCAAGTCTTGATGAAATGGTATACATCGCCTCTGAATTGGAAAGACAGAATCTTAATTTCCCCCTGTTGATTGGAGGGGCAACCACTTCGAAAGCCCATACCGCTGTGAAAATCGATTTAAAATATAAAAATGCAGTTGTTCACGTTAATGATGCTTCCAGAGCAGTAAATGTAGTGAGCTCCTTATTAGGAGACAGAAACAAAGATTACGTTTCAGACCTGAAAGATGAATATTCTGATTTCCGCGAGAAGTTTCTGAACAGGCAGATCGATAAAGACTATGTTTCCATTGAAGAAGCAAGGAAAAGCCATTTCAGCATCGACTGGGAAAATGAAGAGATCTTTACACCGAATAATTTAGGTGTAACCGTAATAGAAGATCAGGACCTGAATGAACTGCTTCCGTTTGTTGACTGGTCGCCATTCTTCAGAAGCTGGGACCTTCACGGGAAATACCCGAATATTTTAGAAGATGAGGTGGTAGGAGCTCAGGCTAAAGAACTCTTTAAAGATGCCCAGGTCATTTTAAAAAGAATTCTTGATGAAAAACTACTGAAAGCAAAAGCCATCTTCGGAATTTTTAAAGCCAACTCCAATGAAACAGATGATATTTTACTCTTTAACGAAAATAATGAAGAGCAAGCCAGATTCTTAACCTTAAGACAACAGGCTCAGCGTTCAAAAGGAAAAGAATATTTAGCATTAAGTGACTTTATTGCGCCACAGGCTTCCGGTAAAACAGATTATGTAGGTGCTTTCTGTGTCACCACAGGCTTCGGTACAGACGAGCTGGCAGAAGAATATGAAAAAGCCAATGATGATTATAATGCCATTATGGTAAAAGCCTTAGCTGACAGATTTGCAGAAGCCTTTGCCGAATTTTTACATAAAAAAGTAAGAACAGAATATTGGGGCTATGCCAACCAGGAAACATTAAGCAATGAAGAGCTCATCGCAGAAAAATATAAAGGAATCCGTCCGGCTCCGGGATATCCCGCATGTCCGGATCACCTGGAAAAGAAGACCATCTGGGATCTTTTAAAAGTAGAAGAGAACACCGGGGTTTTCCTTACCGAAAGTCTGGCGATGTTCCCGACGGCATCCGTTTCCGGGTATTATTTCGGAAGTCCGCATGCCAAATATTTCGGCCTTGGGAAAATCACAGAAGACCAGCTAAAAGATTATGCAGAGAGAAGAGGCTGTAGTCTTCAGGAAGCAAGAAAGTGGTTGTCACCCAATTTAGCGGATTAATAAAATATCAACAGGCACTTTAAAGCTAAAAAAATAACTAAACTATAAAATGAAGATCACTGAACATATTAAAAACGCAAATGGCAAGACCTTATTCTCCTTAGAAGTTGTTCCGCCCCAAAAAGGGATCGGAATTGAAGATCTGTACACCAATATAGATCCGCTTATGGAGTTTAAGCCCCCTTTTATAGATGTAACCACTTCCAGGGAAGAATATATTTACATTGATAAAGGAAATGGGCTGATGGAGCGCCGGATCACCAGAATGCGTCCCGGAACCTTAGGGATTTGTGCCGCCATCCAGCATAAATATAATGTAGATACCGTTCCCCATCTCCTTTGCGGAGGTTTCACCAAAGAAGAAACCGAATATCTTCTGGTTGACTGTATGTACCTGGGAATAGACAATATTATGGCTTTGAGAGGTGATGCTATGAAAGGACATCAGTACTTTGAGCCAACACCCGGCGGTCATGCCAGTGCTATGGATCTCGTCCATCAGATTAATGATCTGGGAAGAGGGAAATATCTTCACAATGATGAAAAAGCCTGTGATGAACTTAACAAATTCTGCATAGGAGTAGCCGGTTATCCGGAAAAACATATGGAAGCACCCTCCATGAATTATGACCTGAAGTGGCTGAAAGAAAAAGTGGATGCCGGAGCAGATTATATCGTTACGCAAATGTTTTTTGATAACAAGAGATTTATTGAATTTGTAACGAAAGCCAGAGAAATGGGAATTACCGTTCCTATTATTCCGGGTATTAAACCTATTGCCACCAAAAAGCATCTGAAGATCCTGCCGCAGGTCTTCAAAATAGATCTTCCTGAAGAGCTGATCAATGAAGTGGAAAATGCTAAAAATAATGAAGCGGTAAAACAGATCGGGGTAGAGTGGGCTATTGCCCAATGCAAAGAATTACTGGATTTTGGAGTGCCCGTGCTGCACTTTTACTCCATGGGGAAAAGCGATAATATTAAAAAAGTAGCCGGAGAGCTATTCTAATAGAGTTCAAAATGAAAGGGGCCCTGCTGTTCACAGCAGGGTTTTTTATTTAAAGGATAGGATGTCTTTCAAACTCTTTTTCGCGGTCAAATAAATACCGGTACGTAGCCAGTTTTCTGGTGACTGTAGTATCCAGACTTTCCGCTATTTTTATCATTTTAGGATTAAAATCTCCGATCCACTGGAGCTCCGTCGTTTTAAAATCCGTATGTTTTCTCAGATGCTGCGTTCCTTCCCAGATCATATACCCATCGATACCTTTTTTCTGCCATTCCGGAACAACACCGAATACCAGCCCCACCATTTTTTCATTCTTTTTGAACTGCTTTATCCACAAAAATTTAAGTTTTTCCACAATTCCGAATTTACCGTTTAAATATTTGAACCATTGGTTCACATCCGGAAGATTCATCCACATCGCAATCGGCTTTTCATTTTCATACACAAACCAGGAAATATGCTCATTAATAATCGGCTTCATGGTTTTGAACATTTTGAGGACCTTTGCTTCTTCCAGCTGCTTGCCTTCGCCGTGGGAGGCCCATGCCTGATTATAGATTTCTGTAAAATCTTTCGCAAATTTGGGAAGGTCATTTTTTTTCATGGGCCTTGCGGATATGGCCGGATTTCTGCTGTGCTTGGTATGCATCAGCGTAAAAATTCTTGAAACTTCTGCGAAAATCGGTCTCGAAAAACAGAGCTGTTCAAAATATATTTTGAAGCCATAATTTTCAAACAGTTCTTTATAATAGGGGAAATTGTAATTCATTCCAAAAAGTGGATCAGTGAAGCCCTCTATCAGAAGCCCCCAGAACTTGTCCCGTTCCCCAAAATTGATCGGGCCGTCCATAGCTTCCATACCTCTTTCGCGAAGCCAGTTTTTGCAGTGGTCAAAAATAAAATCTGCTGTTCCCTGATCATTAATACAGTCGAAAAACCCCATTCCTCCCGTAGGCTGTTTCTGCTGATAAAGACCGGAGATGAAAACGGCTACTTTCCCTACCGTTTCATTCTCTGTGTTTTTAAATAAGAATCTGGCACATTCCCCATTTTGAAAAGATTTATTCTTTTCGGGATCAAAAATTTCTTCGATGTCCTGATTTCTGGGTCTGATATAGTTTTTGTCGTGCCGGTAAAGTTGGGCAGGAAATTCTAAAAATTTCTTTTTCTGGTTTTCATTCTGTACTTCTTCGACAATAATCATAGGGCTAAGTTGAGAAAGGATAATGTTTTTCGTTCAAAATGAAATTGATGAACAGATTTTATCCGTATTTTTGTTGCAAATTAAATAAAAATGGTTGATTTTACCGATAACGACGATGATATTTTCACAGGAAAAGAACATACGCCTATTAGGAAAGATGCATTTGATAAATCGCCACAGGAAAAAATAGAAAAAATTACCGAACTTTTCGGTGAAATTATGGAAACACTGGGGATGGATATGACGGATGATTCTTTAAAGGATTCACCTGGGCGTGTTGCCAAAATGTATGTCAATGAAATTTTTGGAGGGCTTCTTCCTGAAAACAAACCGGGAATTTCCACCTTCTCCAATAAATATAAATACCGCCAAATGCTGGTGGAAAAGGATATTACTGTATATTCTTTCTGCGAACACCACTTTCTGCCGATCATCGGAAGAGCACATGTTGCCTATATTTCAAATGGTGAGGTGATTGGTCTTTCCAAGATCAACAGAATTGTGGATTATTATGCAAAAAGGCCACAAGTTCAGGAAAGATTGACGATGCAGATCGTAGATGCTTTGAAAGAAGCGCTGGGAACCAAAGATGTGGCATGTATTATCGATGCAAAACATTTATGTGTCAACTGCAGAGGAATAAAAGATACGGCAAGTTCTACCATTACGGCGGAATTAAGCGGCATTTTCAGAACCAATCCTATCACCAGGCAGGAATTCCTTCATTACGTTGGAAGTCATGCCAAATTAGATTATTAATAAAAATATGAACTATCAGATTCTAAAAAATATTGTTAATGCCGAACTTCAGAGATTCGAAACAATTTCTGAGGAAGAATGGTCCTATAAAATTTCACCGGAAAAGTGGTCCAGAAAAGAAATTTTAGGCCATCTTTGTGATAGTGCCCTGACCAACATCAGAAGATTTGTAGTGACACAGTATAAGGAAAATGATAATATTGTATACGATCAGGATTTTTGGGTAAAAGCACAGAATTATCAGAATATTCCGGTTTCGGAATTAATTGTTCTTTGGAAATCCTTAAATTTTCAGATCGTTCATACTGTGGAAAATATTCCTGATGAAACCCTGAAAAGAACCTGTGATACTACAAAAACAGTTCCTCAGACCTTCACGTTGGAGTACATTGTTCAGGATTATATTGATCATCTGCAATATCACTTAAAAGCAATTTAATAATGGTAATATTTAAAAAAGTTTCAAATAAAATTTTCCTCACGACAATTATTTGTTGTGAACAGAATTATTTTAACTAATTTTTAAATCCTTTAATCATTGAATCTTTTAATTTAAAAAAATGCAATTAAAACTATATAACTCCCTTACAGGAGAAAAAGAAATATTTAAACCAATTTTAGAAGGCAACATCGGCATGTATGTCTGCGGACCCACGGTGTACAGCAATGTGCATTTAGGAAACGTAAGAACATTTCTTTCCTTTGATTTTATATACCGTACCCTGATGCATTTGGGGTATAAAGTAAGGTATGTAAGAAATATTACAGACGCAGGCCACCTTACAGACGACGGGAACGTAGATAACGACAGATTCGTGAAACAGACCCGTCTTGAAAAGCTGGAACCTATGGAGATCGTACAGAAATATACGGTCGATTTTCACAAAGTGCTGGAAATGTTCAACCTGCTTCCTCCCAATATTGAGCCTACAGCTACAGGTCACATTGTAGAACAGATTGAATTAACGCAGAAGCTTATTGAAAGAGGCTTTGCCTATGAAAGTAATGGCTCCGTATATTTTGATGTTCTGGAATACAATAAAAGAGGTTTGAACTACGGTGAGCTTTCAAAACGCAATATCGAAGAGCTTTTTGCCAATACCCGTGATCTTGACGGACAGGGTGAAAAGAAAAACCCTCAGGATTTTGCACTATGGAAAAAAGCATCGCCTGCACACATCATGAGATGGAATTCTCCCTGGGGCGAAGGTTTCCCGGGATGGCACCTTGAATGTACTGCCATGAGCACGAAATATTTAGGCGAAAAATTTGATATCCATGGCGGTGGAATGGATTTGAAATTTCCACACCATGAATGTGAAATTGCACAGGGAAAAGCTTGCAATGATACAGCTCCGGTTAATTATTGGATGCATGCCAATATGCTGACAATGAATTCCCAGCGTATGAGTAAATCTACAGGGAATTATATCCTTCCGATGCAGTTGGTTACAGGAGAAAATGATTTCTTTGAAAAACCTTTCCATCCGTCCATCGTGCGCTTCTGCTTTTTACAGGCACATTACAGAAGTGTACTGGATATTTCCAATGATGCGATGATTGCCAGTGAAAAAGGTTTCATCAGGTTAATGGAGGCTGTTAAAGTTTTAGGCTCTGTCACTCCAGATGATGACAAACAATCAGAATTCAATCTTAAGGAATGGAAGAATAAATGTTATGATGCTTTAAATGATGATTTCAATTCTCCTATCCTGATTGCTCATTTATTTGAAGCTGTAAAGTATATTTTTGCTTTAAACGATGCTAAAGAGACAATATCAGCTGAAGATCTTGAAGATTTAAAGTTGACCTTACATGCATTTATATTTGATGTCTTAGGACTTCAAAGTATTGAAGAGAATAATAATGAGAAGCTTGATCAGACCCTAAAAGTCTTAATAGAACTGAGAAATCAGGCAAGAAAATCAAAAAACTTTGACCTTTCAGACCAGATCAGAGATAAGCTGCTTGCCGAAGGCATCGAATTAAAAGACGGAAGAGACGGAACAACTTACGTTCTGAATTAATCCAAAATACATAAGTATAGCTCCCGCTGGTGACGTGGATTCCGCAGATAAAATCTGTTGTAATCCGTGTGATCAGCGGGAGTTCTTTTTTTTGATGAGGTACAGGCCAATCTACTTTTACGATTAACTTGCTAATAATTCAATTCTCCCGAAGATTTTAAATTATTGGCCTATTTACATCGGCGAAGCTGGCAATCTTTGCTCCTTTGATTAATACAGCTTAATGATCAGTCTTTGCGGTTTAAAAAAAATATCCATTTATCAAAACACCAACATTTTGATTAAATGATTATAAATGTTATGTAAATAGTATTATTTTTTTGTGATTCAATTTGTAAATTGTGTAACTTAGTTATACTAAAATAATCACGAATCTAAATTCTACATTGTATGAAAAAACATTTATTCCCTCTTTTCTTGCTTGTGCTTGGTGCTAATGTCCAGGCACAGCAGGACTTTTTTGCTATTGCCGGAAAAGATACTTCCAGCATTGTTTTTAATGATTTCCGTGCCATGGATGCGGTAAGCGGTGTTTCAGGAGAAAAGTTATTTTCAGCGGATACTGCAGCAAAAGTATTTTCTCAGGACAGGAAAAGTATTGTATCTGAAGATAAGAATTCCTACAGCCATTCTCAGGCAGTTACCATGGCGGCTTTGGCTTATGATCCATCCAATAATAATCTGGTGTATATGCCTATGTTTTCTTCCAATATTTATGTTTTGAATGCAAAGACTAAAGAAATTACTCTGGTAGAAAATACTGTGGCAAAAGTAACTTCCTGCGATATCAATTCCCACATAACAAGGATGACCACAGGATATGATGGACACATTTATGCCCTTAATAACGCCGGTACGCAGCTGCTGCAGATTAGCAGAAAAGGAAGTCAGTACACTGTCAGTGACCTTGGGATTATTAAAGATGATACTTCCAATGGAAAGAATTCATTTACAGCTATTGAAACAGGTTTCGGAGGAGATATGATTGCAGATGCTGAAAATAATTTTTATGTTTTTTCAGCTTCAGGAAATGTTTTTAAGGTAGCTGCAAAAGAATTGAAGGCAAAATTTTTGGGTAGGATCTCCGGTATTCCTGAAAATTATTCTGTGAACGGATCTGCTGTTAATGCTAAAGGAAAAGTGATTATTGCAAGCGCTAAAGGAGATGCTTTATATGAAGTAGACCTGTTGACGCTACAAGCAAGAGCTCTTCCGGGAGGAGAAAAACCTCATATTTATGATCTTGCAAGCAGATATTTTGCCAATGACAGAACTTCTTCAGTAAATGCACTGGCTAATATTGACATCTACCCAACCAGAGTAGATGAACATTTTATCAATGTTAATGTAAATGATAAAGCTGTAAAAGGAAATCTAAAGCTTAGTGTTTTTGATATTTCCGGGAAAAATGTGATGGAACAGAATCTGTCTGTAAAAGAAGGTTCACTCAATCAGCAGATTTATTTCAAGAATTTAATCAATGGAGCTTATATTGTAAGCATTACAGACCAATCCGGTAAAGTGATATTAAATAAAAAAATTATTGTTACAGAGTAATAGCTTACATTATTGTTGCAAATTTCTTTAACTCTAATAAATACAAGCCTTTTCAAGTATTTTGGAAAGGTTTTTTAATGATTATTTGATCTTCATAAGTTTTATTTTTCGATATTAAAATGTATTTTTATAAAAAAATATAGATGAAGCTATACTTTAATGTAGGGTATAATGCAAAGGCCGGACAGAATCTACAGCTCCTGATTGTGGATGAGGAAAGTGCTGCTGTTCAGACTCATACCCTGTTTTATGCAGAAAACGGCATTTGGAAATGTGAAGTAGATTATTTTTCAAAATCAATTTCATATAAATATCAGCTGACAGATGAAAAGAGCAATATTCTTAGAGAAGAATTTGTGCTGCACAATCTTAATTTCCCGCATAACTACAAAGAGTTTATTATTTTTGATGAATGGAATAATAAGAACTTCCCTGAGAACTATTTAAACAATAAAATCCTTTATAATAAGCTCAATCAGTTTGTTCCCGAAAAAGCAGCTGTTTTAAAAAAGCATACCCATTTATTCAGGATTGAAGCGCCTGTTTACAATCCGGACTGGGAAATTGCTCTTTTCGGAAGTACGGCTTCTCTGGGAGGCTGGGATTATAATAAAGCGATCCGTCTTACGCAGACAGATTTCGGAATCTGGGAAGTATCTGTTGAAATTCCTGAAAGCGAGTTTATCCAGTTTAAATATTGCCTCTACAGCAAAAAAGAAGGAAAAATTATTGACGTTGAGACTGGCGAAAACAGATTTACGGTTGCCAATCAGTTGAAAGATGTGCTTCAGATTGTTTCAAATCATTACTTTAAATTCAAATCTTACCAGATGTATCATGATGCTGGTGTGGCAGTTCCTGTATTTTCTTTAAGAAGTGAGAGCGGTTTTGGAGTCGGAGAATTTTCCGACCTTAAAAAGCTGGCAGACTGGACGAAGGAAACCAATCTGGGGATTATCCAGATCCTTCCAATTAATGATACCACTGCTAATTATTCCTGGACAGATTCTTATCCTTACGCAGCTGTTTCTGTTTATGCATTGCATCCGCAGTATATTTCATTGGAAAATCTTGATTTTGATTTACCGGAAGAATTAGTTTCTGAATATCAGTCTGAAAAAGAAGTATTGAATGCTCTTGAACTCATTGATTATGAGAAAATGATCCAAGGAAAATGGAAATTTTTAAAAGCAGTTTTCAATGCAGACAAAGAGAAAATCTATAAGGACAGGAACTTTAAAAAATTTATAAAAGATAATGATTACTGGCTGACTCCTTATGCCGCTTTCTGTGTGCTTAGGGATAAATATAAAACACCGAATTTCAACGACTGGAAAACCCATAAAAAATATATCGCAGGAAAAATTTCACAGTTTTTCACTACAAAAAGTAAAGATTATGATGCGTCTATGCTTCATGCCTGGGTGCAGTACCAACTTCATTTACAATTGAAAGATGCGGTAGATTATATCCATAGCTTAGGGGTTTCCTTAAAGGGAGATCTTCCGATCGGTATTTACAGGCATTCTGTGGAAGCATGGACCGAGCCCGAGCTTTTCGGAATGGATTTCCAGGCCGGAGCACCACCTGACCAGTTTACGGAGCTGGGACAGAACTGGGAATTCCCGACATACAATTGGGAAGCGATGAAGGAAGATGATTACCGTTGGTGGAAAAACAGGTTTAAAGCACTCGAGCAGTATTTCGATGCCATGAGAATTGATCATATCTTGGGTTTTTTCAGGATTTGGAGGATGCCGGTTTCCGCTACACAGGGAATTTTAGGATATTTTTATCCGGCTGTTCCTATTGTTCTGGATGAATTTAAAGCTAGGCATATTCCTTTTGATTTCAACAGATATTGTAAGCCTTTCATCAATGAAAGAATCTTGTGGGAATATTTCGGGGAAGAAAGCAGTAAAGTTTTTGAATTTATTAAAAGCAATAATGACGGAACATATACATTTAAAGAAGAATTTGATACCCAGAGAAAGCTGGCAGAGTTTTTCAAAAAGAATCCGCAAGGCTCTATAGAAGAAAAGCTTATCTCTTTATGTGCCAATGTTTTGTTCCTTACTGAAGAGCGGAATGGCGAAACAGTGTATCACCCAAGGTTTAATGTGTATAATACTGATTCCTATACCTATCTTTCCGAATGGGAAAGGAAGGCGATTTATGAGCTGTACCATGATTATTTCTTCAGAAGACAGGATCACCTGTGGTACGAAAAGGCAATGGAAAAGCTTCCGGTTATTCTTAACGCAACGAAAATGCTGATCTGTGGTGAGGACCTGGGAATGGTTCCTGCCTGTGTACCTGTTGTAATGGATGAGTTGGCGATCATTGCTTTAAAAGTACAGCGAATGCCGTCAGACAATATTCCGTTTTACAATCCTAAAAAAGCTGATTATATGAATGTAGTAACAGCTTCCTCACATGATAGCTCAACGCTGAGACAATGGTGGAAAGAAGATTCTGCATTGACGCAAAAATATTTTAATCAACAGCTGGTTCAGTACGGGAAGGCTCCGGAAGAAATGGATTCCCATCTTGCTGAGATCATTATGAAACAACATCTTTACACTGAAGCAATGCTGGCTGTTTTCCCAATCCAGGAGTTTCTGGCCACGGACCCGGAGTTAACTAACCTGAATATGGATAATGAAAGAATCAATAATCCAGCGGTTTTCCCTCATTACTGGCGTTACAGGATGCATTTAAAGCTGGAAGATTTAAAAGATAAGAAAAGGTTTAATGAAAAAATAGCCTATTGGATAAAAGATAGTGGAAGGTTGTAAATTTAACATTTGATTATCAGTTAGTTAAAAATAAATTAAAAGAAGTTTTATCTTAGGATTTAACTTCTTTTTTTTATTTATATCCAAAAGATAGAATAGAGATATTCTGCTATATACTAACCAATTAACGACTATAGAAATGAAAAAAATACTTTTGGGATTTGCCTTGGGACTGGCAGTGTTGTCTTCCGCCCAGCAGTATCCAAATAATGGATGGGGAGATGACGGATATTACCAGAATGGAGACGGCTATTATCATGATGAAGATGACAGAAACTACTTCCCGGACGATTATTACTATAACTATCCTCAGGATTATTATCCAAGCGATTATTACCAGGCATATTATAATGACTACAGAAACAGTGTTGTAAATATCAACTGGAATGTATTTTTCAGAGATAACAGGCTGAACCGATGGCAGATTGATCAGATTTTAAGTCTTAATAACCTGTATGTAAACTTTTCTACATGGAATAATTTTTACAGATACAATCCGGACAGATGGTATTATGACAGATTCTATGCATTGGAGAGAATTTTAGGCCCTAGAGTATTTGTTGTTTTCCAAAACAATTATTACCGCGGAGCCAGCCCGATTGTTTACTTCCAGAATTACAGAAGAACTTATTATGCACCAAGATATGCAGTAATGCCGAGGTACAGGAATGTAAATATCAATGTGTACAGAGTAGACAGGTCGAGATTCCGAAGAATGGATAATCCAACTTTTAATGTGATCAGAACAAGCAGATCTGATGGATTCAGAGGGTCCAGAGATGATAATAATTCCGGAGGCTTCCGTAAGCAGGCTGATCATAATAACAACGGTTTCCGCAGTAATGAAAATAATGGAGTAAGAAATAACGGAGGATTCAGAGGGAATTCTGAAAATAACGGAACACGCGGTGGATTTGGAAATAATGGTGGTAACGGTGGTTTCAGAGGAAATAATGAAGCAAACAGAGAAAGAGCTCCAAAAAGAGAAAATAACAGTGGAGGATTTAGAGGAAACAATGGAAGCTCCAGGTCTGAAAGTTCCCCTTCGAGATCACAGAACAACGGCAGTGAAAACAGAGGAGGTGGTTTCAGAAACAGATTGGTAAGTAACAGATAATAATTTTCATATATTATATTTAAGTGGTGTGAAGGACAGGTTTTAGGATCTGTCCTTTTTTTATTGTTTTAATGTTAAAATTTAACATTTTTTATGAATATTTCAGTTTAACTTATCTTTTAACTGATAATCAAAAAGATGTATAACAATTAATTAAATATTTTTTAAGATGAAAAAATTAGTTTTAGCAATAGCATTTATCGGAATAGGAAGCTTTGCAATGGCACAAACAACAACTCCACAGGATAGACAAGCCAGAAAAGCAGAGAAACATCAAAAAATGGAGCAGAAGCATCAGGAACACCTTGATCAGATGCAAAAAGATCTTAACCTGAACGAGTCTCAGGTAGCACAGATTAAAAGCCTTCATGAAAAAAGAAAGTCTGAAATGAAAGCTGACTTCGACAAGAATAAAGAAGTAAGACAGGCTAAAATGGAAGAGATGAAAGCTAAAAGAGCTCAGATGGATGCTGATATGAAAAAAATCCTGACACCTGATCAATATGATAAATGGCAGGCTGACAGAAAAGCAAAAATGGAGCAGAGAAGAGTGGCAATGAAGGATAGAAAAATGATGAAAAAGACTATGAATACTGCTGCTCCGGAAGCAAAATAACAATTCATAATTTTGATTTTTTAATGTGTGAAGGGCGGGTTTTATCCCGCCCTTTTTGTATTAATTTTCATTAAAACTTTTGATTTCGGGCTTTTATTGCGTATTTTTGACTATAAATTTATACTTATGATCAGCGAAAAAATTGCAACGTTAATTAACGAACAGATAGCTCACGAACAATATGCAGCACAATATTACCTTTCAATGTCTGCCTGGTTTTCAGGAAAAGACCTTGATGGAATTGCAAACTATTTCAGAGTTCAGAGCAAAGAAGAATTGATGCATGCAGATAAAATGTTTGATTTTTTAAATGACGTAGGCGGAGAGATCATCATCGGAGAAATTGCAAAACCTCCGCATGAGTTCGAAAATGCTACTGATATTTTTGAAAAAGCATTGGAACATGAGAAAAAAGTAACCAGAAGTATTTTCAATATTGTGAAAAATGCCAATGATGAGGGTGATTTTGCAACAACATCTTTTATGCAGTGGTTCATCAATGAGCAGGTAGAAGAAGAGGCCAGCGCTTCACAGTATGTTACAAAAATCAAAATGGTTTGTGATAATCCATCTGCACTTTATCTTTTCGATCAGGAATTGTCTCAGAGAGTTTTTGTGCCTGCGACAACAGCTTAAATACATTATACTGTAGAAACCGCCCCGCCGTTCGAAGAACGGCGGGGCGGTTTCATTTTTATGATCAGGTTATCCACAAACATCTCTGTAAGATTTTGTTCTGATTATTGATAAATCTGTTCTTTAAGCTTTATGGTATAATTTTGATAATCAGCTTGTTGATGAGAAATTTTAAAGTTATCAACATTATGTTGTGGAAAACAATGTGGAAAAAGATAATACAGATTCCTCTATAGATAAATCAGCTGAGTCTTTAACACTTTTCTTCCCAGACTTTCAAGAATACGTTTATAATTCTCAATTTGTTGGTCATTTTTTTCTGTTTCTTCACCCGTTTTAAAGTCAACAATAATATACCCTTCTTCTCCCTTCAGAATACGGTCGGGTCTGAAAATATGGCTTTGACCTCTTTCTGAAATCATGATATCTTTTTCATTAATCACTTCCCATTTTTCATCAAAAAATTCAGAATATTTTCTGATGATCTGAACTAAAGTTTCCTGGATCTCATTTTTTTCTTCCAAGGTAATTTGTCCGTCCAAAACATAACTTTCCAGAACTTTTACCGTATCTCTCTCCGTATTGATTTTTGACAGTAATTCATGAACAAAAAGCCCGATCCTTACCTTTTCATTCCGTACCTGATAATTTTTGGAAGGAGTCGCGATCTTGATGGACGCTCTGTTTTCATTAATATTTTTAAGGTTCTGAATATCTTTGGTCTTAAATAATGATGTTTTATCTTTAGAATGTTTTTTCAGCATTTCAGGATGTACTTCATACAAATCGAATTCATCAGATCCTTCCGTATTTTTTGCATTGAAAAATTCAAGCAGCTCAAGATTATTGGATGTTTTATTCGCTTTCTGAAGATAGAAAAACAGCTGTTCAACAGGACGGGTAGTCGCGACATACTGAAGACATAACCTGTCAATAAGATTTTTATAAGAATTTTTCTTGTTAAATGCCTCTATCTCTTCATCGTACACTTCAAGATTTTTGCTGAACTGATTAATGTTGACTGATTTTAATGCATCATCATTATTGGTATCAAACCAGTTTGTAAACTCGCTGTCCCGGTTTTTATTCATCATCGGGATGAATACAATAGGGAATTCCAGTCCTTTTGATTTATGAATGGTCATGATCTGTACAGCATCAATATTTTCCGAAGCCTGGATTGTATAAGCAGAAGCTTCTTCATCCCAGTATTTCAAAAATTCTTTTGTGCTGGCACCCGCATTTTGTGTGAAATTGAAAAGCATTTCAAGGAAATTCAGAAGAAAATCTGTCTCTTTATTTTCTACGGCAAATTCATTGATGTAGTATTCCACAAAATTATACAGATTGAATCTTGGAAAATTATCCTGTTTCAATTTCAGGGAATAGGTATTCTGGATGAACTGAAGTACCTCTTCGTGCGTTTCTATATCCAGAATTTCTTTCATTTCCAAGGTGAAATCTGCCATATGAATTCTTCCTAAAGCATTCAGGTAATACATCATCATGATCAGATTAGGCTTGTTTTTCGGATTGATTTCCCACCGAAGAAATTCAATAACAGCCTTTAAAGTATTGGAAAGCTCCAGTGTCAGACCTTTGTCGGAAATTGTTTTAATATTCGTTTCTTCCCCATGATAGTTCACTTTCAGATTTCCTAATTTTTGAGAATAGCTGAAAATATCAAAGTTACCACGGCATAAGATCGTAATATCAGAAAATTTAAACCCATTATCCAGGCTTTCCTGAATATCCTTCCGCATTTTTTCCGAAGTATCATTATAAAAATCCTCATTTGTAAGATTTTCGATCAGACTTACTTTTACACGGCCCTCGATCTGGGATTTTGAGTTTTGTTCAGCATCTTCCCCGAAAATATTACGGTGTTCCTCTTCCAGATCTTCCGAATGATACCGGTACAGCTCATTATTGAACTGTACAATATTTTTAGCACTTCGCCAGTTATCCTTTAAAACAAGAAGAGCTGCTTCCTTTGGCGAAAATTCTTTTTTGTTGATAATATCCAGCATTAGTTTGCTTTCCCCGCCCCGGAACCTGTAAATACTCTGTTTGGGATCTCCTACAAGCGTAAAAGAAGTATTTTCCGTAGAAACACTGTGATCGCGTAACGGAACAAAATTCTGCCACTGCAGTTCCGAAGTATCTTGGAATTCATCAAAGAAATAATGCTGAAACTGTGAACCTACCTTTTCATAAATAAAGGCTGACGGCTCGTTTTTAAGATTTTCATTGATCAGGATATTAAATTTTGAGAGCAGGACAAGATCATTTTCTTCTTCAATTTTTTTTAACTCATCCTGAATGTCCTTATTCACCTTTAACGGAAGAAGCGCAGACAGGATTTTTTCCTTCTTTTGAGTTTCAATGTATAAAAGAATCAGCTGCATTCTGTTATCAAGAAGCTGGTCCAGGATTTCAAAGATCTCAGATTCTTTACTTTTGGCTTTCGAAGAAGCTCCCTTTCTGTAATTGTTAACTACAGATTCTTCAAGCGTTGTGGGAAACGGAAAACCCGGTCTTTTCTGATGGTAAAAATCCTGAACCTTAGTGAAAAATCCTCCGATCCCGTTTTTTCCCTGTGCAAAATCTTCGATGTCGATATTTCTGGACCGGAACAGCTCAATAGATTGAGCAGCAAGTTCAGCAGACCTTTTTTTATTCAGAACGATTTCCTTTCTGAGTGTATTTTTTATATTCTCGTAATTCGTGTCATCAAAGCTTTTGTTACTTTTCAGATGTTCATAGTGAATATCTTTTACAAACTCCTTTGCAGAATCATAAAGGTTTTTATTAAGATTGATCCTTTCATTGTTTTCCAGGCTGTAATCCACATAATCCATGAAGGAATTGGAGATATTTTCATTCTCACCGATTTGGTCCAGCATTTTATCCACGGCTTCAATCAGAAACGGTTCGGCTTCAATTTCAAGGTTAAAATTTTTCGCTAAACCCAATTCGTAAGAAAAACTTCTTACCAGCCTTGAATTAAATCGGTCAATCGTTCCGATATTTAGTGTAGAATAATTGTGAAGGACATAATCCAGCAGTTTTTTGGAGCGGTAATGAAGCTCATCAATCGTTATTTTCAGCCCATCAGCTTCAAATGCTTTCTGAATGTTTTTCAGGTCGCTGTTTTCCGCAAAATTGTCCGCAGAAAAATTTCCCAGCCAGGATAAAATTCTCTCCTTCATTTCATTGGCCGCTTTGTTGGTAAAGGTAAGCGCGAGAATATTCCGGATCGACTGCTGCTGGTTGGGATAGCGGAGACAGATCATCAAAAGCCTCTGGACAAGGGCATATGTTTTCCCTGACCCGGCTGAAGCATTGATCACTGTATAAGAATTTTGCATTGCTGAACTTAGAATTGAGACTGCAAGTTAGCTAATTTTTAAGTGAAATTTTAACAATTCACAGTGGCGATTTAACAGTTTGCCAAGCAAAAATCAAAAAGAAATCCCAAAACACGTTAACTGTGGTTAAACTTATCATTTAATTTAAAAATAATTTTAGATTTGCTCTATAAAAAACTATTCGTGAAATTTAAACTATTCTTTCTTTTTACTATCCTTTTTTTCGTTAATGTCAATGCTCAAAATTATATTTTTGGAAAAGTAACTTCTGAAGATCATTCAGAAATTCCGGATGTAATTGTAATTAATATCAGGACGGATGAAAGAACGGTTACGAATCGGGACGGCCATTTTATGATTTCCGGAAGGGTAGGGGATGAACTTCGTTTTGTAAAGCCAGGCTATGAACGCCTCGTTAAAAAAGTTTCCAGGGAAAATATAGAATCTCCCATTAATATCACCTTAGAAAGAGCCACCATATTGATCCCTGAGGTAGAAATCAAGCAGGGAATCACCGGGGATCTTAAGATTGATGCAAAAAATCTTAACAGACCAAAAAAGGTAGAAAAGCTTGTAAAAGATATTGATAAATATATTTCTCAAAAATCAGATCCAAGAATACTGGCAGCGAAACCCGGAGAATTTGTGCAGCCGAAAGGGCAGGGATTTTCTATTGGGAAAGTGAAAAACAAGTGGGATGATATTGATCTCGGAAGTTATCTGAAAACAGCTCTTGGTGAGGAATACTTCACGGATTTAAAAATTGAAAAATCTCAGATAGATCATTTTATCGGCTATGTTCTGGCAGGTGGTTTTGAAAGGAAAACCATTCTGAAATATGGTTTCTGCAGCGATGCTGATCTCTACAGGTTCCAACGTTTTGTACTGACAAGAATTTCTTCTTACCGCGCTCCACAGACTCAAAGATAAACGAAGATGAAAATTTATTTTAAACAAAGCCTTTACGGAATTCCGTTTTTTATCTCGGCAGGAATTTTTGCCCAACAGCAGGTAACGGGGATGGTGACAGATAACAGCAAAAAAAATATAAATCCTGTTTTAATTATCAATGTTTCCAACCAAAAAAGTACATTAAGTGATGCTTCAGGGAATTTTACATTAGAGGCTTCGGAAAATGATGAACTTAGGTTTGTAAAAGAAGGATATTACCGTTTTGATAAAAAGATGAGAAAGGAAGATTTCAATTCTCCTTTAATGATAAGCCTTGACAATACTGAAATAGAAATTCCTGAAGTAAATATCACGTATAAGCCCACAGGTAATCTGGAAAGGGACAACAGGCATCTTAATGAATCCAGAAAAGCAGTTTCTTTAAGATCTGAGCTGGATGAGTATATGAAAAGTCCTTTGAATGCACCTTTACCGGATAATACGGTTTCAAAAACCTTTACAGGGCAGGATTATAAAACCGGACAGGTCAGTATTTTAGGGGTCTTAGATGCTGCCGTAGGACTTTTCAAGAAAGCAACAGAACTTAAAATTACAAAAGCCAATTTTACGGAGACACAGGATTTCCTTAAAAGAGTAAAGGAAGAAATAGACTTGCAGTTTCTGAGAAAATACGGTATGGATGAAGAGCAGATAGATCATTTTTTAATCTATGCCAATGATACCCGTATGATGGCGAAAAAATACAGGAAAAAATTTAAGGCTGATATTGTAGAGTATGAATTAAAAGTAGCCTTTGCAGAATATAAGAAAACCCATAAGTTGGGCAATATTTAATCTTAAGGAACAGGAACATGAACTTTCTAGGTGGAAATATAGGCATTCATGGCTGGAAAACAGTTTTGTTTCTTCTTGTGTTCACGTTTAATAATTTCTTCTCACAGCAGACGGTTACGGGCCGTATCACCGATGATAGTGGTGAAAGCCTTAGTTCAGTGACCATTATCAATATGTCCAGTGAGCAAAGAACCTATTCCAATTCTATGGGCCAGTTCTCTATTGAAGCTTCTCCAAATGATGAACTGAGATTTGTAAAAGCAGATTTCAGAAGGGTTTCTGCCATAGTTCCGGCCAACGGATTCAGTTCTCAGCTCTTGGTTGTTCTGATTCCTATCCCAAAAGAAATTGAAGAGGTAAAGGTAGTTAAAAAACCGACTGGAGACCTTGAGACAGATTCCAGAATGGCCTCAAAAGCGGATAAAGGTGAGATCGTACGACAGGCAGTAGGGTTACCCCAACCTGTTGGGAAAATGAGGGAAAAGCCGGCAGAAGTGAAACAGGTACTTCTTCCGATACTTTTAGGGAGCCTGGATGTACAGGGAACTTATGATCTGATAAGTGGAAAAGCAAGGCGCCAGAAAAGGCAGTACAGGTATGATGATTTGCAGGAACATATTGCGTGGGTACGGAATAGAGTGGATAATGAATACTTTACGAAAGCAGGTATTCCGGAGGAAAGAATTTCAGAGTTTATACAATATTCATTTGAGGTCAAACCTCAAGTTCGCACATATGTGAAAGCAAAAAACTTATCCGGAGTATTGTTGCGGATGGAAGAAACCATGCCTGTTTATCTCGAAAGATTGAAACAGAATAAAATACAGGAATAATGTTAAGAAATTCTTAAAATTCGGAATAGAAATTGATGTACTGTTATTTAAATTAATCAATCACAATTTCTATGAATAAAAATATTATTGCGGTAGCAGTCGGAGCACTGGGATTCGTCCTTGGGCTTGCCTTTTTAGGAAATGCTATTAAAAACAGAAATAAATCTGAAAATACCATTTCTGTAACCGGATTGGGCACCAAGCAGTTTACTTCCGACCTGATCACATGGTCCGGAAGTTTTTCCAAGAATAATTCTGATCTAAAGGCAGCTTATGATGAGCTGGCTATAGACAGAAAGATGATCAACGATTATCTTGTTTCAAAGGGGATCAAACAGGGTGAGATTGTTTTTTCTTCTGTAGATATTCAAAAGCAGTTCAGAAGCTATAATGATTCTAACGGGAATTATGTGCAGGGTGAATTTTCAGGCTACAACCTTACCCAGAAGGTCTCTATTGAAAGCAAAGAGGTTGTGAAAATTGAGAATCTTTCCAGAAACATTACAGAGATCATTAACCGCGGTATTGAATTTACTTCTTCGGCACCATCTTATTTTTACACTAAACTGGCAACAGTAAAACAGGAAATGATCGCCAGCGCAACCAAAGATGCCAAAGAAAGAGCAGAGAAAATTGCGGAAAACTCAGGAAGCAGTCTGGGAAATCTTAAAAAGGCCACAATGGGGGTGATCCAGATCACAGAACCGAATTCCAATGAAGACTATTCTTACGGCGGAACATTCAATACTTCCTCCAAAGAAAAAGAAGCTAATATTACCATAAAACTGGAATACGAAGTCAATTAAGACTATTCATTTGTGAAATCAGAGGAAATAAAAATAGCAAAAAATAAACCGCCGGAAATTTTCCGGCGGTTTTTTATATTTTAATGATATACAACGTCATAAATTTCGTCTTTTACACGCTTCAGATCTTCAGGAGTATAATTGGCCAGCAACCAAAGATCAAGAGGCTTTTTTCCTTCCCCATAGCTAGGCTGTACATACATTTCGTCAATCAGTGCAAACCCGTTTTTCTGATAAAAGGAATAACGTCTTTTCGCATCATCTCCTAAATGATCGGGTTCTATTTCCAAAATGATTCTGGGATAATTTTTAAACAGATATCCGGTAATATATGATCCCAGTTTCTGGCTTCTGAATGCTTCAAAAACTTCAAAATGTTCTACAAAAACATAAGAACTTAGTTCCCAGATGATAAGATACCCAATAGCCTGCGACTCATGAAGCACAGAAATTATTTTCACGTGAGGGTTTGAAAATAAGGCGGTAAATTGGTTCCAATCCCTTTGTTCGTCTTCAGGGAATGTGCTGGAGTAAGATGTATAGATGTCCTGGACTCTATAATCTTCGGCAGAAGTTATCGGTAAAAATTCCATAATTATAAATCAAAAACGCTTGGTCTTCTTGTAATAAAAATATCTTTGATCCAAAGCGTAAATGCCAGGCCCAGATAGATTAAAAAGAAAAAGCCGGCAGTTGCAAAAGTAGAATAGATGAAGAAGACCCTTAATTTGGATACAGGGATTCCCAGTTTAGCGCCTGTCCTTGTAAGAACACCAAACCATTCTCTCTCCATTTTATGGCGGATATTATCAAACATTTGAAGATTCTTTTAAAAGTTTAAATCCAATACTGCAATTTAAGCAATTTTTTTCTTCGCACGAGGTTTTATGATGATAAATAAGGCTCTGGCTTTCCAGTGCATTTTTAACTTTCAGTCCCAGTTTCTTCCATCCGGAAGTTATAGAATTTTTTTCAGCGGTCATGTTTCTGTATATCTCCAGAATTTCATCGGCGGTTTCCTCGTTATGATATTTGTGATACGTGTATTTTAAAGGAAGTACGGTATTTAAGATAACCAGTTCAATAAAATCCCTGCTTAAGGTTTTAGGCTGGAATTTCGAAACTGTTCCGAAATTAAAATGAAAATCCCAATAAGCCGAAGCTTTTACCGGTGCAAAAACTTCATAGAGCTTATTCATATTGTCAGCTTTAATGATTTTTGAAAACAGATTCTGATGCCTGTAATAAAGATCTGCCAGCTGGGAAAGACGTATCGTGGGGAAATTGGGCGGACGCAGTCTTAAAAACTTCGGATGAAATACCATATCCGGGATGCCGAATTTTTTTCGTATGAATTCAAATTCCCTTTTCCACATTAGCATTTTTTCATCTTTTGGGTGGCCCAGCCATCCTGAAATACCAAATAATAAGGCCTCCAGCTGTAATTCATTCTGGCGGATTTTGTTGATAACACCAAAATCTATGGACTCGGCAATCTGCCTGAACATATGAGCATTTACTTTCAATCCGAAAGAGTAGGCAAGACTGTGGAAAAGAACTGCTTCAAAATTGTTCCTGTACTTTTCTAAGCTTTTTTCCAGTTCCTGAGACTTTTCATCCAGCTTTTTAAGGATATTGGTCTCGTGAAAGGTTAGTGGAATTTTGGTGGAATCAAAAATATTTTCACAGGGAATAAACTGAGTCCCATTGATCATTTTTTCATATTTCCAGAGAATATCCTGATCAATATGATCTTTCAGTTCCAAAGTAGGCACATTTTTAGAGATGAGGTCATTGATCTCAGTGTCATTCTGGTAAACAACGTGAAGAATAATGTTTTGATAGTTAGGGTCCTGGGAATGGTTGTGAAAAACCCAGTCGGAGGTGCGGACGTGCAGCTCGATATTTCCGGCAATAATCAAATCTTTCGTTTTAATTTTTGCGTCGAGAAAATCCGGACCTGCATTTGTATTCCATTTTCCAAAGCTGATGATCTCAACGGAATGCCCTTCAATATCCTTGAAGTCGAAATGTTTGAAAACCTTATAGTTCCAAAGATATTGAAGCAGTTTTTCCGTCATAGTGACGATAAATATAATAGAAATATTATACTTTCGCCAGCTCTTTTTTGAAATTTTCTATAGTCGTTCTATACATTTCTTCATATATAGGAAGAATGTTTTTCAAATCGAATTTTATAGCCTGATCTTTCGCATTTTTTTTCATTTTGGCTAAAAGCTCATCATTGCTCAGCAGCTTGATGGTATAATTGCTCATAGCTTCTACATTTCCAATTTCAGCTAAGAATCCTGTTTCCCCCTGAATATTTACTTCAGGAATTCCGCCTGCATTAGAACTGATTACAGGAGTATAAGCAGCCATAGCCTCAAGAGCTGCCAGACCGAAACTTTCCTGCTCAGAAGGAAGTAAAAATACATCAGAAAGTTGGAGGATCTTATACAGGTTATTTACTTTTCCTAACAGACGGATCTTTGAAATAAGCTCAGGATTTTCTTCCAGAAACTGATTCACTTTTTCCATATCCGGCCCTTCACCGATGATGATCAGTTTTGATTTTACCTTTTTCTCAACACTCTTAAATATCTGCAATACTTCCTCTACACGTTTTACAGGACGAAGATTGGAAACATGGATCAGAATTTTCTCATCAGGATTGGCAAACTGTGTTCTCTGGCATTCCGTGCAGTCATCAAATTCAGAATTATCAATAAAGTTGGTAATAACCTGTATTTCTTTCTTGATATTGAAAAACTGCAGTGTGTCTTTTTTCAGACTCTCAGAAACTGAAGTAATAGCGTCTGACTGATTGATGGAAAATTCTACGGCGTGTTTATAACTTGGGTGCTGACCTACAAGAGTAATATCTGTTCCGTGGAGCGTAGTTACCAATGGAATGTCATTATTATCCTCTTTCAGCATCTGTTTGGCTGTAAACGCAGCGTAAGCATATGGAATGGCATAATGAGCGTGTAGCAGATCAAGCTTATAAAGATTTACGACCCGGTAAATCATGGAACTTAATGCAATATCATAAGGCTGATACTGGAAAAGCGGATAGGTCTGTACATTCACCCTGTGAAAGAAAATGTTCGGATTGGTAATGTCTAGTCTTGCGGGGAGTGCAGAACTTATAAAGTGAACCTCATAGCCTTTATTGGCCAGGGACATTCCCAGCTCTGTTGCAACGATTCCGCTTCCCCCGTATGTTGGATAGCAAAGTATGCCTATTTTCATTAGATTATTGTTGTTTTGATGTTGTAGAAACTGTTGTATTCAGAGGAGTATGATCGATCCCCATGCCTGCTTTCAGCTGATCATTGACCAGAACAGGCAGCCTGCCCCATATTTTTGTTTTTCCGTTCAGAGCATTGGCTGCAGCAGTCATTGAATCATCATTATTTTCATAAGAGACCAAGACTGTGGATATTTTTGTAATATCAATGTCTTTTAAGGCATAAGCACTTCCGAAAACATTTAGAATAACTTTTTGATTTTTGGTAAGATCAGCAAGGACTTTCTTAGATTCTGCTGAAATTTTATAGGGTTTATATGCTGTTGAATTATCCTTGTGGAATCCTACGATTACTGTAGAACCTGCAGGGATTGTAGTGATCTCGTTAGCTTTTTTGATCATGACATTTGATCCGAGCTGATTGGCGAAAGTCTGATAAGGAGCCTCTTCAAGAGGAACGTAATATATTTGTTTTCCGGTGACAGGAAGCAATTGTTGATCATCTTTTAGCAAAGTCAATGCATTGGAATAAAGATTTTGCACCAATGTTTTATGAGAATCATTGTTCAGATCACTGTTGATATTTTCAGGATTTTTTGGACTGTATGTATTAAGGCCCAGGAAATATTTTGTGAGTAAAATTTTCTTTACACTTTCTTCCACTCTTGATTGTGGAATTTCACCGTTTTCAATTGCTTTCTGAATTAATTTTTTCCCTTCCGAAACTCCCTGGGAGAAAAGCATAATATCATTTCCAGCTTTAAAAGCAAGGGCATCCAGTTGACCCGGCTTATATTTATTGGCTACAGCACCCATGTTCAGTGCATCAGTAATGATTAAACCTTTGTAACCCAGTTTTTCTTTTAAAACACCAGTAATAATATTTTTAGAAACCGAAGCTGGAATTCCTTTTCCTGATTCAAGGCTCGGGACATATAAGTGAGCTACCATTACACCACCGATTCCTTTATCCATTAAAGCTTTAAAAGGTGCCAGTTCAACAGTATTTAATCTTTCTAAACTATGTGAAACCACAGGTAAATCCAGATGAGAATCTGTACTGGTGTCACCATGTCCCGGAAAATGCTTGATGGCAGCAAGAATCGTATTGTCCTGAAGACCGTTGGAATAAGACAAGGCAGAACTGATTACATTATCTACCTCTGAGCCGAAGCTCCTGTTTCCGATAATAGGGTTATCCGGATTGGTATTCACATCAACAACCGGTGCGAAATCCCAGTTGATCCCCATTCTGTGGCAGTCTTCTGCGATTTTGGCGGACATCTGATAAATAAGACTCTTATCCTGAACGGCCCCAAGGGTCATGGCCCAGGGAAATTTATGGGCTGTAGCAATTCTTTGAAACAGTCCCCATTCTGCATCCATGCCAATCATCATCGGAATTTTTGATTTCTGCTGGAACTCATTAACCAGGTTGATTTCTCTGGCGGCATCATCCTGCATTAAGATTAATCCTCCGATCTTATCATTAACCACAATATTCCTGATCTGGTTAATATAGTCTTCACCTTTATTTGTGTAAAGCGCTACAATAAACAGCTGGCCCAGCTTTTCATCCTGAGAAAGTGACCTGTAAGTTTTGTTCACCCAGTGATGAGCCTTTTTCAGGTCTTCTTCGGAAATGTTTTTGGGCTGGTACTGAGCTTTGGCTGTAAAGCTTATTAATGAAAAAATAAAGAGGGAAGTATATAACAATTTCTTCATGATCTTTTGAATAAGAACAAAAATACAATTAAAAAAATGATGAAAACAAAGTTTTTGCAATTTTTGGTATATGATTTGAATACGCTTTATAAATAATAACTAAACTTTTTTAAAATGAAAAAAATACTTCTCTTTTTATTCCTGGGTGCTGTAGGTTTTACTGCTTATAGTTGTGACGATGATGATGATGTTGTTCAAACAGTAGATTATGATACAATTTCTCAAATGAAAGATATTACAGGCACTTTTTCAAGTAATGGTAACTATACTATTTCTCAAGGGCTTAATATTCCAAGTACAGATGTTGTTTTAGTCTATAGATCAGTTGCTGGCAATCTTTGGCAGCAAATTCCAAAATCTGTTTACATACCAGATGTAGCTGGCAAGCCAACAAACAGGGGATTTGATTATAATTTTGTTTTTAATTCTCAAAATGTAGAGATCAGAATTGATGATGAGAATTTTAATTTACCAACAGATCTTACATCTGGTGAGATTGCTGAATATTTAAACAACCAAACTTTTAGAATTGTACTTGTTCCTGCCAGTGCTACAGGGGTAGGTGGAGCTAAAAATAAAAATGCCAGTGTAGATTATAGTGATTATAATGCGGTAATTAAGTATTACAACCTAGATGACACTAAGGTGCAAACTATCAAAGTGAATTAATTAAGAATATCTTTTCAGTTTTTTATAATTATTAAAAAAGCTCCGGGAGAAATCTCGGAGCTTTTATTTTATATGGATTTAGAGATGTGTTAAATGGATAACAAATTGTTATGAAAAGGATGACCTTACAAGGCGGCGGTCCCTTTGTTTAACCATAGAATTAATCTACAGAACAGCAGACATTCTTAAAAAACAAAGCTTCAGAAATTTCTGAAGCTTTATTTTATTTAATTATCGTTGTCATCCAGAAGATGGCCAAAGAAGTCTTTTTTTGTCTTTAAATAACCTTTACTCATCTCATTGGCGGGAATCTGTAATGGAACCCTGGAGTTGAGATTAATATTGCTGTTGACCACATATTTTACCTTTTCAGGGTTGTTGGTCAGAAGATTAATATCTTTTACATCCAAAAGATTAAGAATCTCGATAGCTACGCCAAAGTTCCTGTCATCTGCGGGAAGTCCCAGTTCCAGATTGGCCTGTACTGTGTCAAGACCTTTTTCCTGTAAAGAATAAGCTTTGAGTTTGTTGATAATCCCGATATTTCTTCCTTCCTGACGAAGGTAAATAATAATCCCTCCGTGCTCATGGGTATATTTCATTGCGGCATCCAGTTGTTGTCCGCATTCACATTTTTTTGAATGGAAAACTTCTCCGGTAATGCATTCAGAATGGAAACGTACGTTCACCGGTTTTGAAAAATCTGTATTTTCTGCTACGATGGCCATGTGTGGCATCCAGTCGTTTTCGTTTTCAGAGAAAGCGATCATTCGGAAAGAGCCGTGTTCAGTAGG
Source organism: Chryseobacterium lathyri (assembly GCF_030812195.1). GTDB lineage: Bacteria > Bacteroidota > Bacteroidia > Flavobacteriales > Weeksellaceae > Chryseobacterium > Chryseobacterium lathyri_A. The sequence continues at coordinate 96,756 of NZ_JAUSSF010000002.1, read as the reverse complement.
AACATTGGCTTCTGCCTGAATTTTAATCATTAATAGTGGTTAGTTTTTAATTTCCTTTTAAAGAATCTTCGATTACAAAAATATTGGTTTTTAAGCGAACCAGATATCTGTTAAGAACTTCATCATCATCTTTGTCAAGTTGCTGTCTGAGTCTCTGAATTTTCTTGTATGATTTTTCGAAGCTTTTAATGGCTCTGCTTTTTCCCGGCGAATTGTTGGCATCAATGGCATATAAATAATTCTGAAGGCTGTATTTCAAGCTTGTCACTTCATCATTCAAGCTGTTATTCTTAAACTTTGGAAAAGTAGAAATCAGATTTGAAATTTCAGAAGCATTTACATTTTCTTTGATATTGATATCAAAGCTTTTTTTTGCCCCTCTGTCGGAATCAGAACCTTTAGTTTCGCTATAAAAATTATTTGACAACGGGGAAAGATTAAGCTTCTCCGTCGCACAGGAAGTTATGATTAATAGTAGTACTCCAAAAAAAAATAGTTTTCTCATTTCTGTTGCCCCTTTTGATAAAGGATCGGGTTAAGACTATCATCGTTATACATTTTCATTTGTTTGTATACTTTCATCTTAACATTACCGCATTCAATATCAGTAAGCAACTGATTAATAGAAGTTGACAGGTCTTCTTTCTGAGTAAGCAGTACATCCAGTTTAGCCTGGCAGTTGGCACGGTGCTCTTCAGAAGCGGATTCCCTATTGGCCTCTAATGACATATGATAAACCTTTAATGCAAGAATTGATAATCTGTCTACAGCCCAAGCGGGTGTTTCTGTATTGATTTTTGCATCAGGTTTGGGAGTTATATTTTCAAACTTTGTAAGGAACCAGCTGTCGATAAATTCTACCAGGTCTGTTCTTTTCTGGTTGGATGCATCTATTGTTCTCTTCAATTGAAGAGCTTCAGCGGGATCAATATTTTCATCTCTAATAATATCTTCCAAATGCCATTGAACGGTATCAATCCAGTTCTTTGCATACAAAATCCGTTCCAAACTGTCTTTTTCGAAAGGGTTATTAATTAGAGCGTTAACGTCATCGGACACGTGATAATCTTCAATAGACTGATTGAAGACTTTCCATGCAGTCTCAGTGAAATTCATTATTGCTGAGGAATTTTAGTTGCTGGTAGTATTATTATTGTTGGTAGAAGAGGTTTTGCTTTCAGAACCTGATTTGTCTTCTTCCTTCACCGCATCTTTAAATTCTTTGATTCCTGAACCAACTCCTCTCATTAATTCCGGAATTTTCTTTCCTCCAAACAGCAATACCAAAAGTATAGCTACGATAAGGATGTGCTGCCAAGATAAGGCAAGTATTGTTAGTGTGTTCATCTCTTAAGATTTTTGCAAAGTTACGCTTTTTTTAATATGAAATCCAACCTAATGGATCAACCGGTGTATTTCCGTTCCATACCTGGAAGTCAAGGGTATAAGAACCATCAAAATCCTGAGCTACCGTACCTACCGGAGTACCGGAAGAAACCTGCTGTCCTTTGGATACACTTACGTTTCCTAAGTTGGAATAGATCGTAAAATAGGTTCCGTGTTTTACCATAACAGTTTTTGTTCCGTCACTATTTGCCAATACTGAGGAAACGGATCCCGGATATACAGATTTTGCACGGGTTCCAGATGGAACAGAAATTTTAATACCTGTATTTTCCTCAACAATATTTTTGAAAACCGGGTGTGGCTGTCTTCCGAATCGGTGGGTAACCTGTCCTGCTCTGTCTGCAGGATAGCCCAGTCTTCCTCTGTTGTCTGCAAAACTGCTACCGATTGGTGTAGTCACTCCATAGCTGGTCATTGCTTTAGTTTCAGCGGCCTTTTTCTCTTCTTCTTTTTTCTTATTCAGTGCGGCTTCTGCAGCTCTTGCGGCAACAAGCTTATTTGTGGCTTCTTTAGCTCTTGCATTGGCTTCGTCAGATGCTTTTTTCGCGGCTACTCTTCTGGCCTCGTCTTTTGCGCTGGCTTCTGCTCTTGCGGCCTCTTCATTGCGTTTTTTCTCCTCTTCAGCTCTTTTAGCAGCCAAATCGGCGGCTTTTTTAGCTTCAATTTCTGCCAGTTTTCTTTCTCTTTCTAGTGCTTCAGCTCTGGCTTTTGCCTCTGCTTCAATTCTTGCTTTTTCTCTTTCCGCAATTATTTTAGCCATACGGATTTTTTCTGCTTCCGCTTTTCTTCTGGCTTCTTCTTCTGCTTTTGCTATTCTGATTTCTTCTGCAATGATGGCTCTGATCTGTCCTTCTAAGGCTTTAGACTGAACCTGCTTCTGCTTAAGTTCTACAGTAAGCTTGGCTTCATTTTTCTTGAAATCTGCCAGCAGCTGTTCTTTCTGCGCTCTTTCTGCATTAATGGTTGCCAGGTCTTTCTGCTGGTTAGCCAAAAGATTTTCTTTTTCCCTTGCGGAGTTCTGCTTCTGTGCGATTGATTTTTTGATCTGGGCAGCTGCGTTGCTGATCTCTGCCGCTTTTTTATCCTGATAGTCAGCGTACTGTTTTAAGTACTGAACTCTTCTGATGGCTTCACCCAAATTTTTGGACGAAAGAATGAAGGTTACTTTGTTCTGTACTCCTTTGTTTTTGTATGCATTGACAAGAACCTCAGCATAATTCTTTCTGAGAACTGCCAATTCTTTATTTTGACGGTTGATTTCCAGCTGACGAAGATAGATCTCATCTTCAATAAATCTTTTTTCTTTTTGAGTGTTGGTATACACCTTTTCTCTTAAAGTCAATTTTTTATTGACATTATTAAGATAGGCTACTGAAAGTTTGGATTCAGTTCTGGTTTTCGCCAGATCTGTATTTATCTGTACAATTTGTTTTTTAAGATCGGCATTCTGTTTCTGAAGCTGTTCCTTGTTCTGCTGTCCCTGATGCAGGCCGAACAGTAGAATACCTATTAAAAAGCTAAATTTTTTAATCATTTAATCTCAATTTTCTTATAACTGGATGGTACAGAATAAGCTGTTTCCATCCTCGAAAAATCAAATTTCGTGTTTTCCAGTAAAATTTGGCTAGATTTTGAGCCTTTTATAATTATTTTAACATTTTTTGGAAGGCGGATTCCATTGTATTCATTCCAGTTGCTGTAAGAGATTTCGAGCTCATCAGGAGATAAAACATCCTTCAAATTCACACTCAGCAGATCATAATTTGTATCATACTGAAGCTCAATTTTGTATTCCCTGGTTTTCTGGTCTGTGACAATTTTCTGGTTGGTATTGGAAACCATTTTAAAGCCCTGCATATTTTTGGTCAGGGTAAACTGGGAATCACTGATCTTCACAAAGGTTCTCCCCATCAATATTTTTTCCAGTGATTTGTAGTCGATGAAATTGACATTCAGTAAGTTATTTAAGTAGTCGAAATCTGAATCGATATAGGTTTTGCTGGTTTTGTCCTGTCCTTTGATTCCTTCAGGAGTAGCAATTCCTCTTGCTACAGTAAATAAAAATGCCTGAAGATTCATCCATACTTTTTTATCATTTTCAATATAGATGACGGCATCAAGGGTTGGGATAAAGTTTCCGGTTTCCACATTCACCTTACTGTTGATCTTGATCTGATCAAATTTTGGTGGAATAAGCACATGCTCGTAGAAGGTAAGTTTGTCTCTCACCGGCTCATTGGCATCTTTGGGATTTCTATTGTCTTCTGCTATGACGGTACTATCCTGATTGCTGCCATTGTTTTTAGCTGCATTCCTTGTTTTACAGGATGATAGGGTAAGCAACAGGAGAAGTATTGGGATCCAGTTTTTCATGTATTTTGTCTTGCAATTAAAAAAAATACGCTGCAATATTAACGCCAAACCACACAACAGATGCTATGTGGTTTGGTTATATCTTATTTTAGATTAATTATTTCTGTTTTTATCTGGATAAAAAATCCAGCACTGAGTAGTCACCTAAAGAAATTTCTCTGGACACTCCAAAATACTGGGCAGAATTTCCGATCATTGAATTGGAAAGGTTTCCGTGATTGATTTTTGTATTTTCCTGAATCAAAGAGTTTTCAATATTGGAATTGACAATAACCGTGTTATTTCCTAATGAGACCCCGGGACCTATTTTAGAATTGGAAATCTTTACATTTTCACCGATGAAGCATGGCTGAATGATCAATGAATTTTCAATCACTGCCGATGCCGGGTAATCAAGCATTGCTTCTCTTTCGTATTCAAGGATTTTGCTGTTGGTTTCTACGGTAGCATTTTTGTTTCCGCAGTCCATCCAGTCATTCACTTTTCCTAAAGTGAATTTTGCTCCTTTTGCTCTAAGGTTTTCCAGTGCTGTTGTCAGCTGATATTCACCGCCGTTTTTTATATCATTATCCATAATATAATTGATTTCGTCCATCAGTTTTTCAGCACTGTTGAAGTAATAAATACCGATGATGGCAAGATCTGAAACGAAAGTTTGAGGTTTTTCAACAAAATCAGTAATAAAACCGTAGTTATCTAACTTTACCACTCCGAAAGCAGAAGGATCTTCTACGCTTTTTACCCAGATTACTCCATCAGAATTTTTGTCCAGCTGGAAATCTGCACGGAAAAGTGTATCTGCAAAAGCGATCACTACATCTCCCTGCATGGAGTTTTCTGCACATTTAATAGCGTGTGCTGTTCCAAGCGGGTCATTCTGGTAATATATACTGCCTTTTGCTCCCAGTTTTTCGGCAATCTGAAGGAGGGATTTTTCAATCTCCGGCCCGAAATCTCCAATGATAAATGCTACTTCTTCAATTTTTTCGCCTGCCACTTTAGCAATATCTTCTACCAGTCTCTGTACAATAGGTTTCCCAGCAATCGGGATAAGAGGTTTTGGAACTGTCAGTGTATGTGGACGTAATCTGGAACCACGTCCAGCCATAGGAACAATTATTTTCATAAATAATATGACAATGTTTATTTGTTATTTTGATTAGTTAAAGGTAATAATTAAAATCATTGCTGATCGTAATAATTATCATCTTTATCAATCTTCTGTTTAATTTTTTTAAGAAATCAATAGTATCAAATTAGAGGCCATATTCTAAGACCTTTTTAGTATTTTGGATAAAATAGCTTTTTCTTTATAGGCTACAAGGGCAATAAAAAGAAGCAGAAATAAATTTCCCACGATATAATTGGTTCTGAAGAAATAGAAAGATACGAGTGAGCAGGTAATAGTAAAGATTAAATAGAGCGCAATTTTCCCTGTATTATAATGAATAGGATATTGCTTCTGCCCCCAAACATATGAAATAATCATCATAGACATAAAGGTGATCAGCGCAGCCATAGCACTTGCCCAGTATCCATATTCCGGAATAAAGAAGAAGTTAATGAAAACGGTAATGCATGCACCTATCACTGAAATATATAAGCCGACTCTGGTCTGGTCAGATAATTTATACCAGATAGAAAGGTTAAGGTAGATCCCTAAAAATAAAGCGCCAAGCATCACAAATGGTATGATTTCAATACCTTCATAATAAAGCGGGTTGCTCAGGTATTTTTCTGAGATCCACTGAAGGTTCACCATCAGTCCCATATAAATGATACAGCTGCATATCACAAAAACATCCATCAATACGGCATAGGTTTTATGTGAATCTTTATTCTTAAAACTTGAAAAGAAATAAGGTTCAATACCGAGCTGATAGGCCTGCCGGAAAACTGTGATAAAGGTTGCGATTTTATAAACTGCACCATATACTCCAATCTGATGGCGTGCTTCGTCAGGAGGAAGCAGATATTTAAGAAATTGTCTGTCAAGAGTCTGGTTAACGATTCCTGCCAGTCCTGCAATCATTACAGGCCATGAATAATTCATAATTCTTTTCCATAATTTAAAATCAAATTTGGAAATACTGAAACTGAAAAACTCTTTTCCGACAATCAGCAATGTAATAATACTCTGTACCAGATTGGCGATAAATACATAACCTACCCCTAATTGAGGATCATATTTTAAACCGAGAATTCCTTCCGGATGTTTGGGAAGCCATTGGATGAAAAATATGACCAATAGAAAGTAAACAACAGAGCCGGCAACTTTGGAAAACATATATTTAAATGCTTTCCCCTGCAACCTTAATATAGCCGAAGGAATTGTAGAAAAGGCATCCAGAGAGAGAATGAATAAAAATATGACCAGATAATTGACCTGATCCGGAGTTTCAAAAGCCACTGCAAGTTCATTCCGGAATACATATCCTAAACCAAGATAAATTAAAGCAATGCTGATAATGCTTACCGAGCATGTCGAAATCAATGTTTTCTTGTCAATGCTTTCTTCCTGGGCAAACCGGAAAAATGAGGTTTCCATACCATGGGTAAGGAGTACCGTAATAACTCCGGCAATGGAATACCAGTCCACAAAGGGTGATGAAGCAGCAGGCCCGAAAGCCTTTGTCACGATAGGTGCAATGATGAACGGGAAAATACGGACCAATACTGAACTAAGCCCATATACGGCGGTCTGGCCGAATAACTTCTTATACAAACTCGAAAATTTTATGCAAATGTAAATATTTAGAAATTGATTTATAATCAGCAACATTAAAATTCATTCATAAACCTTAATTTTGTTTTTTGTAGATGCCAGATATCAGAAGTTAGAAATTAGCGATATAATTTTAGGCTTAAAATTTTTCTGACATCTAACCTCTAATTTCAATAAAAGTAAAAAATGAAGACCCTAATCAAAAGTGTAAAGATTGTGAACGAAGGTAAGATCTTCGAAAGCGATATTTTAATAGAAAATGACCTGATCTCTAAAATAGATACCCATATTTCCGAAGAAGCGGATCAAATCATTGATGGCTCCGGGAAATACCTTCTTCCGGGGGTAATAGACGACCAGGTGCATTTCAGAGATCCGGGACTTACACATAAAGGAGATATTGAAACTGAGTCCAGATCTGCCATTGCAGGAGGGGTTACAAGTTTTATCGATCAGCCTAACACGGTTCCTAATGCAGTTACTCAGGAATTACTGGCCGATAAATACGAGATTGGTTCTCAAAAAGCATATGCCAACTACGGGTTTATGATGGGAGGAACGAACGATAATCTTGAGGAAGTTTTAAAGACAAATCCTAGAAATGTTCCCGGGATTAAATTATTTTTAGGCTCATCCACGGGAAATATGCTCGTAGACAATCCTGAAACGCTGGAGAATATCTTTGGCAGCACAAAAATGCTGATCGCTGTCCACTGTGAAGATGAAGCGACAATCAAAGCCAATACCCAGAAATATCTTGATGAATATGGGGAGGATATTCCTGTAAAATTTCATCATCTGATCAGAAGTGAGGAAGCGTGTTATAAATCTTCTTCCAAAGCAATTGAATTAGCGGAAAAAACAGGAGCAAGGCTTCATGTATTCCATCTTTCAACAGCAAAGGAAATGGAGCTGTTCAGAAATGATATTCCTTTAAAAGATAAAAAAATTACAGCTGAAGTATGTGTTCATCATCTGACGTTTACCAATGAAGACTATGAAACTAAAGGTTCTCTGATCAAATGGAATCCTGCTGTAAAAACACAGAAAGACAAAGATGCACTGTGGGAAGCTCTTCTGGATGACAGAATTGATGTAATTGCTACAGATCATGCACCGCACACAGCCGAAGAAAAGCTGAATCCATATACGAAATGCCCTTCCGGTGCACCCTTGGTACAGCATTCGTTATCGGTGATGCTGGAAAATCATTACTTCGGAAAAATTTCTTTGGAAAAGATTGTTGAAAAAATGTGTCACAATCCTGCGATACTTTTCAGAATTGAAAAAAGAGGTTTTGTAAGAGAAGGGTATAAGGCGGATCTTGTTTTGGTTGATTTAGATGCAGAGTGGACTGTAGCTAAAGACAATCTTCTTTACAAATGCGGATGGAGCCCGCTGGAAGGAATGAATTTGCACTCCAAAGTAACCCAGACTTTTGTGAATGGCCATCTGGTTTATGATAACGGGACTATTTCAGAAAAAAAATCAGGGGAAAGACTTCTTTTTGAAGTAGAAGAATAAGGGTAAGATAAAGATCAAAATAATAAAAAGGGCAAATAAACATATTTGCCCTTTTATTTTTATAAGCCAGATGCTCTCTGGAATTACCCGTCAAAAATTATCTGAATTTTCGCGACCCTTCTACGGGAAGGAATTCTGATCTGATGAATCTGCAGTCAGATATTTTTTAAGCTTAATTGCTTTTCCTTTGATGTATTTAACTTAACAGCTAAAATCTTTTGTGAATTTTGTAGTGAAAAAAAACTATTTTTTCGCTCTGGCACTCATATAAAATGTAAGTTTTCCGCCAGCTACGAGCTCAGAATGTTTTAGCGTAAAATTTTTAATCTCTTTACCGTTCAGAAGAATCTTTTCAACATACGCGTTCTTCGGACTCTGACTAACGGCTTCAATTTCAAACGTTTTCCCGTTTTCCAAATTCAGAACTGCATGGTCCACTGCCGGACTTCCAATGGCATAATCTTCAGAACCGGGTGCTACAGGATAAAATCCGAGTGAGCTTAAAATGTACCACGCGCTCATCTGTCCCGCATCATCGTTTCCACCAAGTCCATCAGGTGTTGCTTTGTACTGCATTTCTAAAATACGGCGGATCTGAGCCTGGGTTTTCCATGGCTGCCCTGCCCAATTATAAAAATAAGCAACGTGGTGTGCCGGTTCGTTCCCGTGAACATAGCCTCCGATAATTCCTTCGCGGGTAATATCTTCTGTATCAGCAAAAAATTCATCAGGAAGGTGCATGGTGAAAAGCTCATCCAGTTTTGAGGCAAATTTTTTCTTTCCACCCATCATCTGAATCAGACCGTCAGGATTCTGAGGAACAAAAAAGCTGTAATTCCAGGAATTTCCTTCAATGAAGCCCTGTCCGTGGGTGCTCAGTACATCAAAATCTTTTTTGAAACTCCCATCAGCAAGTCGGGGACGCATAAATCCGGCTTTCGGATCAAAGTTATTTTTCCAGTTTTCAGAACGTTTGAGGAACTGGTTATAAATTTCTGTTTCACCTAAATGTTTTGCAAGCTGGGCAATTGCCCAGTCATCATAAGCATATTCCAGGGTGTTGGAAACTGAAGTTCCGTTTTTCTCAGTCGGAATATAACCCATATCTATATAGTATCCGATGCCTTCATAATCTCTTTTATTGGCTGTGGCAATACAGGCTTCCAATATTTCTTTCGGATCACCGTTGTAATTCCCTTTGATTACAGCATCGGCTGCTACACTTACACTGTGGTATCCGCTCATACACCAGTTATCATTGGCATAATGTGACCATATCGGAAGCATTTTCATGGAGAACTGATCGTAATGGGCCATCATGGATTTCACCATATCATTATTCCTTTTGGGCTGGATGATGTTAAAGAAAGGATGAAGGGCGCGGTATGTATCCCAGATTGAAAATGTTGTATAATTTGTGAAACCTTCTGCCTTGTGAATATTCTGATCTAAACCTTTATATTCCCCATTGATATCCATATAAGTGGTAGGACTGATAAAAGTATGATACATCGCTGTATAAAAATTGGTCTTTTCTGTTTCCGAACCTTTGATGATGATTTTATTCAGCTCTTTATTCCAGCTTTCCTGAGTTTTTGCTTTGATCTGATCAAAAGATAAATTTCCGGTTTCTTTTTCAAGATTTTCCAGGGCATTGGCCTGACTTACCGGAGAAATGGCCAGCCTAACTTCTACGGCTTCGTTTTCCTGAGTATCAAAATCAAAATACATTTTCAGATTTTTACCGGCGATTTCTGGGAAGTTTTTATTCTGGTCAAATTTTCTCCAGAATCCTTTGTAGACCTGCGGTTCATCAAAATTTTTCTGCCCATATGACTGAAAGGGTTTTGAAAATTTCATAGCAAAATAAACTGTTCTGGTTCTTGCCCAGCCATTGGTCTGGCGGTAACCTGTTACGGTGCCGTCGTTTTCTACGCGTACATATGTCCAGACATTTTTACCCTCATAATTATAGATTCCTGCAGTCAGATCTAAAATGATATGTGCCTGATCAGATTTCGGGAAGGTGTACCGGTGAACTCCGGTTCTTGTGGAAGCAGTCAGTTCTGCCAGGATATTGTGATCATCCAGCTTCACTTTGTAATATCCGGCTTCAGCTTTTTCATTTTGATGGGAGAATCTGCTTCGGTATCCATTTTCAGGATTGGAGGCTGTTCCGGGATTCAGCTGCAGTTTCCCGACAGTTGGCATAATCAGGAAATCTCCAAGGTCGGAATGTCCTGTTCCGCTGAAATGTGTTGAACTGAAGCCTACAATCGTTTTATCTTCATAACGGTATCCTGCGCAGTATTTATATACTTCACCATTATATTTTCCATTGAGTTCATATGAGACCGTATCAGTTTCCGGACTTAGCTGTACAGCTCCGAAAGGAACGGTAGCACCGGGATAGGTATGTCCCATTTTTTCAGTTCCGATCAAAGGGTTTACATACTGTATCAGCTTTTCAAACTGTTGGGCTTTCGAATATTGACCGAGAAGTAAAAGGAGTATAACTGCAAAAGTTGCCGTATTTTTCATGAATGAATATATTTTCAAAAGTAAAATTAATTAAAAATTGAAGAATAATCATTTATTGCTTTGCTTTAGATGCGATTCACTCCGTATTTAGTGTTTTTCAGAAAAGCGGAATCCTATTCCATGCAGGTTCTCGATCAGGATATTTTGCTCATCAGTAAGTACTTTTCGCAGTCTGGAAATAAACACATCCAGGCTTCGTCCCATAAAATAGTCATCATCTCCCCAGATTGCCTTCAGGATATCCTGTCTTTTTACCACCATATTCTTGTGGCGAATAAAGTATAAAAGCAGTTCAGATTCCCTTTGGGTAAGGGTAATGCTGTTTTCCATGTCCTGGAGGGTATAGTTTTGGGGGTCAAAATCATATTTTCCTACCTTGTATTTTAGCTGGATGGCATCCGTTTTCTTTGTACGTTTCAGGAAAACTTCAATTTTAAGAATTAATTCTTCTATGCTGAATGGTTTTACCAGATAATCATCAGCGCCAATTTTCAGCCCTTTAATCCGGTCTTCTTTTAAAGCTTTTGCAGAAATGAAAATGATGGGTATTTCAGAATTTTTATTGCGGATTTCCTGTGCCACTTCAAATCCGTTGATTTCAGGCATCATAATATCTAGCAGGCAAATATCAAAGCTCTGGCTGTTGAATGCATCAAGTGCAGATCTTCCATCCGAATAACAGTTGATGTCATAATAGCTTTCCAGGCTGTCCTGGATGAGGAAAGCTATGGTTTTATCATCTTCTGCATATAAAATTTTAGATTTCTCCATACTTATATATCATTAATTTAAAATGGGAAAAAGAGCGTTATGGTAATTCCCATATCTGTATTATTCTCAACTGAAATTTTCCAGTTATGCTGCCGGACCACTTTCTTTACATAAAATAAGCCTAATCCAAAGCCATTGATATCCTCGGTCTTTTTAGTATTTACCCTGTAAAACTTTTCAAAAATATCAGAGATATTTTTAGCAGGAATCCCTATTCCATTGTCTTTAAACTTTAAATATAAGCCTTTTGAATCTTTATGGGCTGAAATTACAACCTGAGGTTTTACCTCACAATACTTAATAGAGTTATCGATAATGTTGTAAATGATATTCGTAAAGTGAAATTCATCTGCCATTATGGAGAGGCTGTTTTCGATTTCTATATAGATGGTGACGTTTTCGTTCTTCTGCTGTATGGTGTCGGCAATTTCCTGAATAAAAGGAAGCAGTATTATTTTCTGGGGTTTTAATGACAGGCCGGAAGAATCATTTTTGGCAATATTCAGTATTTTTTCAATATGGTTATTGAGCTTGTAGCTTTGATTGATAATGATGGAGGTATAGGTCTGCAGTTTGGGGTTTTCCTGTACAATATTCTGCTTGCTGAGCGATTCTGAAGCTAAAAGTATGGAAGATAACGGAGTTTTGAACTCATGGGTCATGTTATTGATGAAATCACGCTGCAGTTCCGAGAATTTTTTTTGTTGAATAATAGTATATATAGAATAAACATATACCAGGAGAATGATAATAAGGGCAAAGGTAAGTAAATACCAAAACCTCAATGAACTTACCAGATAGGTTGTTTTATCGGGAAAACGTATGGAAAAATAATAGATCAGGTTTTTATGTTTGGGGAAATTAATAACCTTATCACTGGGGCTTTCCTGATTTTTCGACATGTACTTCCCATAAACCATTTTATCACTATGGCAATTATATAAAGCATATACATAATCTGTATTCACCTGAAAACGGGTGAATTCTGTTCTGAGATAATGTTCCAGAACTACAGGATGAAATTCATTATTGGTATTGACTACATAATAGTCATTGGCAATATTCTGTACAGGATTTTCTGTGAAAGATGTTTTCCCCCCTGACAGTTTTTTTGCCACTTCTAATAGAGCGAGGTTTACTTTTTGATTAAATTTCTTATCTTCGAGATTATAGGCCTGCCGGGCCCAGAGAAGCTGAGCTATCAGGATCCCGATAATAGCAATGAATCCGAGCGTTATAATGATATTGAGTTTCTTGATTTTCATTTCTGAAACAATATTATCCAAAAATATCTATTAATCTTTGATCATTAACAACTCGTTAACAAATGTTTGACAGCGGTTAACAAGTTGTATGGCCAATCCGCTTTACATTTGCTATATTAAAAGATAATAATCAGTTCCTTTAATCTTGTAACTATTAAAATTTATACTCATGAAAAAATTAAAAATCACAGCACTTTTAGCCGTTTTGGCATTCTCTCCGTTTTATGCCAATGTATTTCCTGCTGAAAGCAACTCAATCGTAAAAATGATTGCTGATGCTATTAAATGGAAATCAGAATCGATAGACGTTGGAACCATCCCTCAGGGAAAACCGAAGCTTATCAGATTTGAATTTACCAATACATCTTCAAAGCCGATCGTGATCGAGAATGTAGCTCCGTCATGTGGATGCACAACAGCAGATTACACTAAAACGCCGATCCTTCCCGGAAAAAAAGGATTTGTGGAAGCAAGCTATAATGCAGCGAGCAAAGGTGCATTTATGAAAACAGTGAACGTTACAACCAGCGATAACAAAGCTCCGAAAACACTTTCTTTCAAAGGAGTAGTTTCATAATAAAAGTTTGTACAACCAGCCATTATAAAACAACCCTGTAATTCTTTACAGGGTTGTTTTTTATGATTTTCCTGATCTATAATTAGTTTTTTATCTTTTATTTTATAAATTACTGTTGTTTTGCTGTAAGATTTTTAAGCATAGGAGGAGAATAACTATTTATAACATTATTATTTATCCCGTTATTTTCAATGGCATCCATTCAATATTTAGTATTTTTAGGAAAAAATAAAATCATATGAATTTATATACACAGCCAATGTTGCGCGAAGGTGCACTACAGGATAAAGTAGCTATTGTAACAGGAGGCGGAAGCGGTCTGGGAAAAGCAATGACCAAATATTTTCTGGAACTGGGAGCTAAAGTGGTGATCACTTCCCGTAACCTGGAGAAGTTACAGGGAACTGCAAAAGAACTGGAAGAGGAAACCGGAGGGAAAGTTCTGTGTGTTGCATGTGACGTAAGAAACTGGGATGAGGTGGAAGCCATGAAAGAAGCTGCGTTAAAAGAATTCGGAAGAATTGATATTCTCTTGAACAACGCGGCAGGGAATTTCATCTCACCTACCGAAAGGCTGACACATTCAGCTTTTGACTCTATTTTGGATATTGTTTTAAAAGGAACAAAAAACTGTACCCTTTCTATCGGAAAACACTGGATTGATTCTAAAAGCCCGGGAACTGTTTTAAATATTGTAACAACCTATGCATGGACTGGATCTGCTTATGTAGTGCCCTCAGCATGTGCGAAGGCAGGAGTTCTGGCCATGACCAGATCTTTAGCGGTAGAATGGGCAAAATATGGCATCCGCTTCAATGCGATTGCGCCGGGACCTTTCCCTACCAAAGGAGCCTGGGACAGGTTGCTTCCGGGAGATCTGCAGGAAAAATTCGATATGAGGAAAAAAGTCCCTTTGAGAAGAGTGGGAGAGCATCAGGAGCTTGCTAATCTTGCGGCTTATCTGGTTTCAGACTATTCAGCTTATATGAATGGTGAAGTTGTTACCATAGATGGAGGAGAATGGCTTCAGGGGGCCGGAGAATTCAACATGCTTGAAGATATTCCAAAGGAAATGTGGGATGCGCTTGAAGCGATGATTAAAGCAAAAAAGACCAATTAATTAAAATTTTATAAAATGCCCCGGATTTGTAACGATTCCGGGTTTTTTTATAATTTATCGCAGAAATAATATAACTTATTCCAATGAATCAGTCTATTAAAGGCGTAAAATGCTTCATCGGGGATTTCATTACCACTTTTAACTTCTGTCCTCGCTCTTTCCCTCCATAAATTAACAATAATGTATCCCTAAATCTTCATGACCTCTCAAAAAGATGTTCTATTTTTGTTATTCTAATTTAAAAATAGATTATGAATTTCAGATTTTCAATTGTGTCCCTGCTGTTCTTTGCGATGGGGCTTTCGCAAGATCTTAAAGTGATGAGTTTCAATATCCGGCTGCAGGTTACATCAGATAAAGAAAATGCATGGACGGAAAGAAAACAGGATGCTGTGGATCTGTTGAATTATTATCACCCTGATTATTTCGGAGTTCAGGAAGCGCTTCCAGAGCAGATGAAAGATATCAAAGCTGGCCTTAAAAACTACGATTATGTAGGAGTAGGAAGAGATGACGGGAAGGAAAAAGGAGAGTTTTCAGCTATTTTCTATGATACGGAAAGGCTTCAGGTCATAAAATCCGGAACATTCTGGCTTTCGGAAACACCGGAAACACCGTCAAGAGGATGGGATGCTGCTCTGAACAGAATCTGTACCTATGCTTTTTTTAAAGATAAAAAATCCAAAAAAGAATTCCTGGCAATGAATCTCCACTTTGATCATATTGGAAATGTGGCAAGAGTGAAATCTTCCGAACTTATTTTGAAAAAGATCATAGAGATGAATCCTAAAAATCTTCCGGTAACCTTAAGTGGTGACTTTAATTTAACAGAAGATTCGGAGCCGATAAAAATCCTTTCGCAGAACTTGAATGACAGCTTCTATCATTCCGAAACAAAACCTTACGGACCAAAAGGAACATTTACCGCTTTCAATGTAAATGAAATTCCCAAAGACAGAATCGACTATATTTTCGTAAAAGGGTTCAAAATAAAATCCCAGAGACACATCAACGACAGAAGAGGAAATCTGTTGTATCCATCGGATCACTTTCCGGTATTGGCGGAACTTTCTTATTAATCGGGATCAGCTCACCGGGAAATCAACTTCAAATCCAATGCCTCTCAGGGATTGGATTTTTATTTGGGGATCGTAGATGAAATATTTGCGGAGCCGGCTGATAAACACATCAAGACTTCTTCCTGTAAAATAATCATTCGTTTCCCAGAGATTATCCAGAATGTCATCTCTTTTGATCATCGTGCCGTTGTATTTCAGAAGATACAAAAGAAGCTCGAGTTCCCGGATTGTAAGGCGGACATTTTCTTCAGGATGGGAAAGCAGGAGTTTTTCAGTATCTAAAGAATAGCTTCCGATCTTTATTTGTGGTGAAACAGCCGGCTGAGTCCTTTTAAGAATGTTTTTGATTCTTAAAACCAGCTCTTCCGGATCGCAGGGCTTGGCAATATAATCATCAGCTCCTATTTTTAGACCCATCAGTCGGTCTATTTTTTGGTTTTTGGCGGTGAGGAAAAGTAAAGGGAAATTGTTTTTCTCCTTTAAGATCATTTTTGCTAAGGAAAAACCGTCGATCGAGGGCATCATAATATCCAGAATGCCGATGTGAAACGGAAAATCGGTATTTAAAAGACTGACTATATCTTCCGGGTTCTGGAACCAAGCCACTTCAAAACCCTCCAGTTCAAGATACTGTTTCAGGATCATTCCGAAATCCGGGTCGTCTTCTGCCAAAAGGATCTTAGTTTTCATAGGGAATGGATATTTTAAAAGTGGTTTCGGCTTTGGGAAGACTGGAAACGTTTATGCTGCCATCGTATTTGGAGACGATCTTTTTAACGAAATAAAGCCCGAGCCCTAATCCTTTGGTATTATGAATATTATTTGACTGTATCCTATAGAATTTTTCAAAAATAGAATTGAGTTCTTTTTTTTCAATACCGCAGCCATTATCGCTGACTTCTATTTTAAGATGTTGAGAACTGTCGCTGATATTGATTTTTATTTGGGAAGCTCCATACTTTACACTGTTCTCACCAAGATTTTTAAGGAGGGTTTCCATGAGATTTTTATCAAAAGGAAGCTCTTCTGAAACCTGGCTGATCAGTTCAAAATTTGTCTCAGGATAAGTAAAGGCGAGGTCTTGCACAAAAAAGCTCCAGTCTTCAGGCTTTACAGACAGAACTTCTCCGGCCGTTTCATCCTTGTGAAGCTGAAGCATCAGGTTTTCCAGTCTGCTGATCTGTCGGTCAATCAAAGGTAAGGTATCAGGATTCCATTCCTTCTTTAAAGCTTTTGAAGCGATCTTTAAAGTGGCGATCGGGGTTTTGAATTCATGGGAGATATTATCCACAACCGTGTGGAGAACTTCTACCTGTTTCTGCTGGCGGGCTAAATTTCTAACCGTGAAAATATAAAGCAAAAGAACACTTGCAAGAATAGCAATACAGCAGACCGTAAGCAGAGCCAGCTCTTTAAATATGATACTTTTGATATTTAAAATTTCAAATCCGGTGTTGCTTTTGACGAGAAAGGAATCATTTCTGCCGGGCTTACCGTTTTTAGCAGAGGATGTTGAAGTGGTTTCCCATGTTCCCGTACTGGATATTCTCGGATTGGTCACTTTATTGGTGGTTTCATAAAGAACCAGTGGACGGTCGATGAGATGTGAACCGTCAGGAAGATAAACTATAGAAATATACTCAATCTTTATTGCAATTTTATATCCTCCTTTTTTAAAAGTGTTGTCCACATAGTTGTTCAGGCAGGCTTCATTATCTTTTCTGTTCTTTTTAAAATATTTCAGAAACTCTTTCTTGCTGATCTTTTTGTCGTGATAATTGATCAGTATTTTCTGAATAGAGTCATCCGTTTTATTTTTTATACCGCCCAGATCTTCCAGATTATCTGTGTAGTTGGTGATTTTTTCATGCACAATCCTATAGATCTCCCGTTCCTTTACCTGATAGGTCTTGTACATAAAATAGGCCTGTATTCCGAGCAGAAGCAGGAATAGCGCGGCGAAAAGGGCAATAAGATATTTACTTTTGGATATCATTGAAACAAAGATAAAACTTTAGTCTTTCCCTTGCCGGCATTAACTCACCATTAACCTTCCATTAACCGAAATTCTCTCTGTAAATACTGAATTTTGAACTGTCAAGCAAAATAACATCCATGCTTTTCAGAATCAATTATGTATAAAATTTTTCTTTTGCTGCTTTTTCCAATGTTGCTGTCTGCACAGGTACAGATTATCAAAGGTTCAGTGACAGATACCGGAAGTGAGAAAATATCTTCTGTAGAGATCAAAGTTTATAATTTAAAAAATGAACTGATCAAAACATTGAACACAGATGGAAATGGTTATTTCAGCTTGGAAGGAATCTCCATTGACTCTATAAAAATAACGGCTAAAAAAACAGATTACATTCCTTTTGAAAAAATGATAGATCTGCAAAAGGAGAAAAACCCTTTAAAAATCATTCTTAAGAAAGAGACTCAGGAAATAGACGCTGTTGTTATGACCAAACAGAAACCGATAGTCACCAGGAAAGTAGACCGTCTGGAGTTCAATGTGGAAAACAGCAATATTTCTTCGCTCAATGCATGGGAGATCTTAAAGAAAACGCCGGGTGTAACGGTAAATAATGATGTTCTTGCCATCAAAGGTGGTACGGGAATTCTGGTGACCATCAATGATAAAAAAATAATGCTGACCGGGGATGAGCTCAAAAATTTACTGGAAAACACACAGGGAGACGAAATAAAATCCGTAGAAGTAATCACCAATCCGCCTGCAAAATATGAAGCGTCCGGCAGTGCAGTTCTGAATATTGTGATGAAGAAGAATAAAATTGAAGGCTACCGTGGAATTGTTTCATCAAAATATGTTCAGACCCAATATGCAAAAGGAGTTGTGGGAGTATCCCAGTATTACAAAAAAGATAAGCTTTCACTGATGGGAAGTTATTACAGGGGTTTTGGAACGTATTACCGTGAGGGAACCGATTATGTGAATTACCAGGAAAGCTGGACGAGGTGGGTAAGTACCATGAACCGGAAGGATAAAAACAAAGCGCAGAATACAGTTAACTTCAATGCTGAATATGAAATTGACAGTCTGACGAATCTGAGTCTGAATTACTCAGGGTACTTCAGTCCGAAATCCTTTGGAACTTACGTTGTGCCTACATTGATCTACAACAGTCAGGATATTGTTGAATCTGACTACACAACGATTAATGATCATCAATCCCGGACGATCAATAATTCACTGAGTTTTCAGGTAGACAGAAAACTTAATAAGAAGAGCAGCATTTCATGGATCAGTTACTTTACCGGGAATAACGTGGATAAATATCAGGATGTACTGACTCATCTGAATTTTAGAGGAGAGACGCCAAGGGATGATAATTTTTTCACCCAAAATAAAACAGATGTTCAGCTGTATTCTACACAGGCCGATTATCAGTGGAAAGATAAAAAACTTGAGTTCGAATCCGGTATGAAGTACAGCTTTGTCAAAACAATAAGCAGACTGGATTTTTCTGATAATGAAAACGGAACCCTGCAACTCCGGCCCGAAAAAAGCAGTATGTTTGACTATAAGGAACATAATTTTGCAGCCTATTCATCATTGGCTTACAATCTTGGGAAGTGGAATTTTAAAGGTGGTCTCCGTGCAGAAATGACGGATCTGGAAGGTCTGGTTTCCGAGCCTTATGAACGGAACAAAAATAAGTACTGGAATCTTTTCCCGACTTTTTACGCCCAGTATTCAACGGAAAGTAAGCATGAATTTGGTTTTTCATACGGGAAAAGGATCAGCAGACCATCTTATTCCTGGTTGAATCCCGCAAAATCTTACTACAATTTGTTCTCTTATTATCAGGGAGATCCAAAACTGAAGGCTACGATTATTCATAATCTGAATCTTACCTATTCCTGGAAAGGCTGGAATCTGGATCTGTACTACCGGAAGGAAATCTATCCATCCATGGAAATTTCATTTCAGGAGCCCAGTACGAGCAATCTGATCTATTATTTTACCAATATTGAAAAAGGACAGGCTTTTGGGGCAAGCCTGTATAAGAGCTTCCAGATCAAACCCTGGTGGACGCTCATTCTTTCAGAAAATCTGGAGCACAATGAAAATTACTTCAAAGGAATTGATGATCTTCTGTATAAAAATAAGGTATGGAACTGGGTATCGAATGTTTCTGTAAATATTACTTTGGATAAAGGCAATGACTGGAAGATGGAATTAGGTCACAAATATTACTCGCCGGGGATACAGGGAACTTTCACGATCTCAAGTGCATGGGCTGCTTATTTTGTAATGAACCGTAAATTCTTCGGTAAAAAACTGGAAGCATCATTTATTTTTAATGATATTTTCAGGACGATGGGGCAGAAAATAAGTACAAAATATGCCAATCAGGACAATTATTTCCTGGATTATGGAGATACACAGGGATTTACCTTTTCTATTAAATTCAATTTTGGGAATCAGGCTGTGAAAAATGCTAAAACGATTAAGAAAACGGAGGAGCTGGATAGGCTGTGATAGGGAACTGGGAAGCGGTGGCTACTTATTAATTTGAGAAATATGGTATTTTCTATACTTATGCATCTGTCTTCCTTTCTGAAAAATAAAACTAATATCCATAAAACATTATTATAAAAGAAATTCCTTTTCTGTGTGACATTTTCCCTAATTTTGGTACTTATTTTTAAAAATTAGAGATATGAAACGATTTCTTTATGCTCTGGTATTGACTGTTTCAATGCAGCATATCGCTGCCCAGGAGCTGTATATACCTAGAAATATTAAGAAAGCCTATGAAAAAGGAACCCGGGATATTTCCGGTGCTCCGGGCAAAAACTATTGGCAGAATAAAGGGATTTATAATGTTGAGGTAAAAGTGGATGCAGGAAGCAAAACGGTTTCAGGAAAAGAAACGATCACATACATCAATAACAGCCCGGATGAACTTCACGAACTGGCGATCAGATTTGTAAATAACCTTCATAAGCCACAATCGCCGAGATCAGGTTCTGTATCCAAAGATTTTCTGTCTTCAGGTCTTTATATTAAATCGATGGTTATAAATGGTGAGAAATATACAGTAAACAGTGATGACTGGGGAACCGTAGAAAGAATAAAGCTGAATAAAGCACTTAAGGCCGGAGCAAAAGCTGATGTGAAAATAGAATGGGAATATCCGCTTTCTGTACAGAGCGGAAGAGAGGGGCAGATAGATTCTGAGACTTTTTATGTAGCCTATTCTTTCCCGAGAATTTCTGTTTATGATGATTATAATGGTTGGGATATGCTTCCCCATTCGGATAGACAGGAGTTTTATAATGATTTTAATGATTACAGTTTTACCATCTCTGCCCCCAAGAATTTTGTAGTATGGGCTACCGGAGATTTTCTGAATCCTGATGCTGTGCTTCAGCCGGAATATTTAAAAAGGTACAAAGCGTCTCTGAAGAGCGATAAAGTGATTCATATTGCTTCCGAGCAGGAAATGAAAGCCGGAAAAGTGACGAAGCAGAATAAATGGAATGTGTGGAAATTCAAAGCGAATCATATTACGGATTTCTGTTTTGCTTTAAGCAGCCATTATGTTTGGGACGGAGCAAGTGTCCAGCTAAAAACAAAAAGGGCAAGTGTTCAGGCAGGATATAAAGCTGGTGCGAAGGATTTTGAGCAGTATGTAGACTGGATGCGCTATAATCTGGACTGGTTCTCAAAGAAATGGCCAGGAGTGGAATATCCTTATAATGTAATGACTGCTATTCAAGGATATGCAGATATGGAATATCCAATGATGATTAATGATACAAGTATTCCTGATGATCTTCGAGATGCAAGGCTTACCGCAGATCACGAGATTGCTCATACCTATTTCCCTTTTTATATGGGAATCAATGAAACCCGTTATGCTTTTATGGATGAAGGCTGGGCTACTACCCTTGAGTACCTGATCGGTATTGATGAAAACGGCGAAGCTCCAGCAAAAGAATTCTATAAAAATTTCCGTGTCAAAAAATGGATCAATGACCCTTCTGCGGAGCAGGATCAGCCGATTATTACAATGAGCACGCAGGTAAGCGGAGCAGGATATGGGAACAATTCCTATGTAAAAGCATCCTTGTCTTATCTTGCCTTGAAAGATTATTTAGGAGATGAACTGTTCAAGAAAGCGCTTCTGCATTATATGAGCAACTGGAATGGAAAGCACCCGGTACCGTGGGATTATTTTAATTCAATGAGTACAGGTTCCGGAAAAAATCTGAACTGGTTCTTTCAAAACTGGTTCTATACCAATAATTATATTGATCTGAAAATAACTGATATTTCACAGCTCAACGATCTTCTTACAGTCAATGTAGATAATGTGGGCGGATTTGTGATTCCTTTTGATGCCGTTTTAAATTATGAAGACGGATCTGTTGAAAAGCTTCATTTTTCACCTTCCTTATGGGAAAAGAACCAGAAGCAGGCAGATCTTGCTATTCCTATTAAAAAGAAAGTGAAATCGGTGACCCTGGACGGAGATATGTTTATGGATTATACACCCGAAAATAATACAAAGTCATTATAAAAAGAAAAGCCTGAATAGAAATTCAGGCTTTTCTATGAGTTAATTTAAATTTTAGTAAAGTCTTAATCCAGATCTTGCCCCTGTGGAAGCAACTACTGATTGAACTCTTGCTTTCTGTCCTGCTGAGAACATAAACATTGCAGCATCATCTACATAATCCATATAGTTCATGAACATTACAGATCTTTGAACACCGCTACATGTGTTGTATAATGGATAAGTTGGTTTTCCATAATTGGCAGTAGTCTGTGTAGGAGTATCTGTAACCTGGTCATTACCACAGCTTGCATCTCCCCAGATATGTCTAAGATTTAAATAATGTCCTACTTCGTGTGTTGCAGTTCTTCCTAAGTTAAAAGGTGAAGCTGCTCCTGTTTTTCCAAAGTATGGAGCGGCAATGGCTACACCATCGTTCCATAATCCTGCAGATTCAGGAAATGTAGCGTATCCAAGAATAGTTCTTCCCTGGCTGGTCATTTTACCTACAATCCAGATGTTTAGGTAATTGGATGGGTTTGTAGCATCAATTCCTCCCTTAGAGGCTTTCTTCATATCATCATTAGTTGCCCAGCTTGTCTTGCTTGTAGCTTTTCTTATGGTATTTACCAATCTGAATTTTACTTTCGTGTCACCAGCGCTTACAGTCTGGAATTCAGCAGGGATTTTACTGGCATCGGCGTTTGTTCCTGTGAAGTCTGCATTCAGAACTTCGATTTGCTCTGCGATTCTGGCATCAGATACATTTTCTGCAGTGGTTTTATATAATACATTGACAACAACCGGAATTTCTACAGTACCATCTGCCAAAACTTTTCCAAGTTTTAATTCATTAGCGAATTTTTCTGTATTCGCCTCTAATGTTACAAACTTTTGTCTAAGTTGAGCATTGCTTTTTAATGCTTCCTGTCTTACTTCTTCAGATGCACATCCCCTTTTGAACATATCAGCTGAAGAAACCTCTTCATTTGCAGGGTTTTCATTTTGGTTTGACATATTGTCGCTGTTACAAGCTGACATGAAGCTTAATACAATTGCTCCAAATAATAATTTTTTCATAAGCTCTTATTTTCTATAGTTTCTGGTGGTGAATTTATATTATTTGAAATTATTATGCAACATGTTTTTAATATTTTATTAAAAATATATCAATATTTGGTTTAAAATATTATGCATTTCATATGTTATTTGACGTAAATTTGATTTATTGTTAATTTTAAGAGTTATAAATTAATTGAATTATTTTTTTAAAAGTATAACGTAATTTTATTTTGTATGGATTTTAAGTAGATTATTTTATTTATTATTACGCTATTAATAAATATGATGAGGTGGTCCTGATCAGTAACTTTTTTTAAAAAAAATGTTTTCATTCTGATATTTTTGAATCTGATTTTTTAGGAAACATGCAGAATTAATTATAAAAACAAATAGCCTGAATTAAAAATTAATCCAGGCTATTTTATTTGAATTTATCAGATATCTATTGTCTTAGTCCGGCTCTTGGCCCAGCTGTAGCCACCACTGCCTGCATTCTTGTTTTTTGATTTGCAGAGAACATAAACATAGCTTTGTCATCTACATAATCCATATAATTCATAAACATCTGAGAACGGCTTACTCCTCCACAAATTCTGTTTAAAGGATATGATGGTGTTCCGAAGTTAGGACCTGGAGAAGTAGGAGTATCACTGGAGTAATCTGTTTGGCAGCCTGTATTGGTTGATCCCCAAAGGTGAGGCAGGTTTAGATAATGACCTACTTCGTGGGTAACAGTTCTGCCTAAATTAAACGGGGCGGAGGCACCTGTTTTTCCTATATATTGGTACCCTATGACAAGTCCGTCGTACCATAAACCGGCAGATTCAGGGTAATAGGCATATCCTAGTGTTCCTGGCTGGCTGTTCTCATCAAGGATAGAATTGACAACCCAGATATTCATGTTTTTGGTAGGGTCAGTAGCATTAATACCTCCGGTAGTTGATTTTTTCATTTCTTCCAGATCGGATCTCCATCCCGTTTTTGTACTTTGCTTACGGTTGGTTGCCACTAGTTTAAAGCGGATTTTTACATCGCCGGCTGCAGAAGGCTGGAATGCTGATGGTATTTGAGTAATATCAGAATTGGTAGCGCCGTAATCTGCATTAAGAACTGCTATTTGCTCTGCAATTCTTGCATCGGAAATATTTTGAGTAGAAGTATTGTAGATCACATTGAAGACAACAGGGATTTCAACTGTTCCATCTGCGAGCACTTTACCCATCGTAAGGTCCCTTGAAAATTTCTCAGATTGCAGTTCATTAGCTTCAAATCTGGCTCTTAATGCTGGATCGCTTTTGAGTGCCTTTTCCCTTATAATGTCAGAAGGACAGGCTCTTTTTGATGCTATAGAGCTTGAAAGATTTCCCGGCTCTTGTGATATATCCTCTTGGTTGGAAATATTATCACTGTTACAAGCTGACATGAAGCCCAGAACGAGAGCTCCGAATAATAGTTTTTTCATAATATATTGTAAATGGTTTGCGTTCCAAATTTATATTATAAAAAATTAATACGCAAAAAATATTCACACATGTTTGAATAATTGTTATTAAATACCGATGGTTGTTGCTTATTGTTTGGTTTTCGGTGATTTTAATTGAATTTTAATCATTTCTATGATTTGTATTTAAATATTTTTCGGTTGAAATTATTGTAATTAAAAATATTTATTGAATTGTTAAAAATGATTTATATTTTTAATTTTATTTCTTTTTTTTGATTAACCTGCAAAACCATTTTTAATGGCAAAAACTGCCAGACCAACCCGGGTTTTCAGGTCTAACTTATCGCATAGCTGGTCGCGATAGCTTTCTACTGTTCTTGGGCTGCAACACATCCTGTCTGCAATTTCCTTATAGCTCAGCTCGGTGACGGTGTATTTAAGGAATTCTCTTTCGCGATCTGAAATTCTTACGGTACTTTCTGTTTCCTTATCTTTGTTAAGATTGGAAAATATAATCTTTGAAGCCCATTCCGGATAGAAAAAACCGTCAGAATTTAATTTTATTAATGCGGTTTCCAGATCCTTAGGATGGGTGTTTTTTAATAAATATCCTTTTGCTCCGTTTTTGATCATTTTAATCACGCTGTTGTCATCACCCTGCATGCTCAGGGCCATTACTTTGATTTCCGGATGATTTTGAGTGAGCCATGCAGCGGTTTCGAACCCGTCCATAATTGGCATGCTGATATCCAGAAGAATGATGTCTGGAACTTTACCGTTATCTTCAAGCTTTTGAATCAGGTCTTTGCCATTTTCACAAACATAGATTACTTCAAATTCGTTAAAATTATCAATAATCCCTTCCAGTGCTTTGGCAATTAGTACGTGGTCATCAACAATTACTATTGTTTTTTTCATGGCTGTTTTTTTAAAATAATATTGAGTGTGGTTCCGATATTCTCTTGGCTTTCAAGGCTGAAGTCTGCACCTATAATGGCTGCTCTGTTTTTCATATTGGTCAAGCCAATACCGCTGGATTTTATCTTAGTGCTGTCGAATCCGATTCCATCATCCCTGAGATTAAGCTCCCAGAGTGCCTCCTCGGAAGTATTCAGGCTGATAAAAATATTTTTACAGTTTGCGTGTTTAATACTGTTTTGAATAAATTCCTGTATGATCCTGAGGAGTACATTTTTGTGGACAAATCCAAGATCAAGCTGCTTAAAGTTATGTTCAAAACTCACATTGCATCTTTTGAAGGTATTGGTATTGTCTACCTCTTCCTGGATCAAAGTTACGATTTCCTTCTGGTTTATATTATCGTCTGTCAGTGTTTTTGAAAGGCTTCTAAGATCCTGCAGCGACTGGTTGATGATCTGGGAAACCTGGTCAATTCTTTCACTTACTTCAGGAACCCTGTTTTCGTAAAGTAGCTGTTGGGTATAGAGGCTTACCAGCGTCAGTTTCTGGCCGATATTATCATGAAGCTCACGTCCTATCTGTTGCATGGTAGCCTGCTGGATCTCAAGCTGTGTGGCTAAAATTTCTCGCTTGTGGATTTCATTTTTTATTTCAATTTCATTCAGGTATTCCTTTTTACGCTGCTTATATTTTCTGATGTATACCATTACAGCAGCCACAAACAACACAAAGAAGATGTTGAATAAAATAATAGTTATTAAGAGCTCCGTTTTCCCCATATGAATGAAATTGAAAATAAAAGATACATTGTGATTCCCGTTATGAGAAAATAATTAAAATACATATCCCACAATTCTTTATACTTAGCCAGAAGACTGAAAAATGTCCAGAAGGGCAGTGTTCCAATATAGAATAAGGTTACTCCAAGATTGATATAGAACATTTTATTTCTGCTGAAATTTAAAATTTCTGATGAGTTAATCTGCTTATAATACTCCATAATCACCAACACCATTAACATAAGACATCCAAATGTATAGTTGAAAGAGAAAATTATTTTTTTCGTGGTAAAGAAGATTTCGCTTGGTAAAAATGACAGTAAATAGAGTAGGGATAAGGTATAGAAAAGTTTTGGCCTTCCCAGTGATTTGGCGGCATAGAGCCAGTAAAAGAAAAGAAACTCAATAGGAATCACAAAATAATTAAAAAACTTCGGCTTGTCATAGTCTATAAGCAGATATCCCCATTTACCCATTACTTCGCACAAAAACATAAGAATAAGATAAAAAGAGAAATATTTCCAATATCTGTCTGTGTTACCACGGTTATAGTAAATAATGGATATTACGGCAGCAAGGCCTTCTACCCAGATTAGAGACTCCTGGAGTATCTTCTGAAAATCAGTCATGTTTGTTGTGGGATAAAATAAATTATTGAATTAAGGGAATTGTTCAACTTTTGTATCGTGTGGTGGTGAAAGTGTCCCGTGATTTTCTGCAAGAGTTTCAGCACCAGCTGACTTTCCGGTTTTTGAGCCCATAGCCAATATTGATCCTGAATTTGATGGGCAGAAATCATAGTTAAGCATTTCTCCAGTTTCATCTGCTTTTTTCAAGGTCGGGACCATTACTAAGGTATGTCTTTCTGCATATTCTTTTTCTACAGGATGGTTTTCCATCATGGCCCAGTCTTCAGCTTTTGGATAGGAGGCATAATAGAACCTGATCCCTAAATCCTCTTCAGAAACATCAGGATTTGCTTTTGTTGCTTCACTTTCTATACATGCTATAAACTTTTTCAGTTTAGGAAGGTCAAACCATATGGCATGAGAGTCAGTAATCCCCAATTCTTTGTTAACAGCCTGCATTTGATTGTTTCTGTAGTTGCTTATTAGCTGTCGAACAAGTTCCAAAGAAATGGTGTTTGTACCTGAACCAGTCTCGCGTGTTCCGGTTTCTGAAGTAGGTTTTATTTTCATAACGTTAGTTTTATAAGAGAATGTTAGTTAGTAGTGCAAATCTCGTAAAAATTTTGAGGTAAACGGATGTGTTTTTTCCTGTTTATTTTCCGTGTTTTTACGGATTGTGTATAAGCTGTAAAATAGTAAAGCCCCCAACTGATTTGGGGGCTTCATTATTTATAATGATTGTGTTCTATAATATTCTCAATCCGGCTCTTGGTCCGTTAGCTGAAACGGATGCCTGCATTCTGTCGTTCTGGTTTTTTGTAAACATGAATAAAGTGGTTTCATCAGAATAATCCATATAATTCATGAACATTACAGAGCGGGATACCCCTCCACATGTTTCCATTTTAGGATAAGAAGGAACTCCTCTGTGAAGCGTGATCTGCTGTGGAGTGTCATCTGCGAAATCATTTCCACAGTTAGCATCACCCCAGATGTGTCTTAAGTTCAGGTAATGTCCTACTTCGTGTACCGTTACTCTTCCTTTGTTGTGGGTGGCAATCGGTCCTCCTGCACCTACATATTCATCCATCATTACTACACCATCATTCCAAAGACCTGCGGATTCAGGGAAAGTTGCATAGCCTAATACGTATCCGGATTGGTAAGGCATGTAGTCTACCACCCAGATGTTTAAATATTTTGCAGGATCAGTAGCATCTACTCCTCCGGTCGCTATTTTTTTCATTTTATCGTCTGGAGCCCATCTGGATTTGGTTGTAGACTTTCTATTGATTTGTGCCAGTCTGAATTTGATTTTTGTATCTCCGGCGTTCAGCGTTTGAAATGCTGCCGGAATATTAGAAACATCGGCGTGCGTTGAAGCGAATGCTGTATTCAGTACATCAATCTGCGAATTAATTCTTGCATCTGATATATTATTAGTTGTATTGGTGTAAAGTACATTAAAGATTACAGGAATTTCAACACTTCCGTCGGCGAGAACTTTCCCCATCTTTTTTTGTTCAATAAACTCAGCTGTACTGTTTTCAATTTTAAACATACGCTGAGCGGCATCAGGGTTTTCTGAAAGAAATTTTTGCCTCACAACATCAGAGCCACAAATTGCTCCTTTATCCGCCATTGCGGGTTGGTCAGTGTTTGCATTTGCAGTGTTGAGATTTTCTGTTTCATTAGCACACGAAACAAAAAGAGTAATCAATACTCCTAATACTGTTTTTTTCATAAAATTATCTTTTGTAGTTTGAATGTATGACAAATGTATAAAAAATATGTATTGTTTGACTATTATTTAAAAATTTAACACTTTTTATTATTTAAATGATATTTTTTGATAGTTTATATTATTCGTTAATTTATTTATTTTATTGAAAAATTTTAATTGTTTTATTAATACAGTGAATTGATAGACTATATCTTTTAAATTACTCGAAAAATACTAAGTATGGTTAAAAGCAAAAAAAAGCCGGAGTTAAATCTCCGGCCTGATTAAATCTACATACAAGGATATCGTTTGGGATCCCTGCAGATATATCCTGTTGAACAACAAAGTCCTATAGGGCAGTTCATATCAATGTCGCATTCTGTGAGACTAGCCGATATGCCACCACTGATTCTCTTCAAATCATTTCTTTTTAACTTTTTCATACCATTCACTTTAGGGGTTAATCAATAAGTGAAGGCCTGCATTCAGCCTGTCCGCAATTGATGTTGATCTGTGAACATCTTTCCGTGGCACATGTTCCGCTGGTGGAGCCGTCAGGGTAAATTAATATATTGCAACGGCAATCAATTTTTCCCCCTAAAATAGTTTTCAATGAACTTCTTTTTAACTTTTTCATACTGATTTTGTTTTAGTTAGTGATTTGTTTTGAATCATAAATATACTGATATTTCACATAGTTTTGATAAAAAAGGAATAAAAAAATAAGTGATGCAGATTTGGCTGCACCACTTACTTACAAAAATAATATATATGAAAAAAAATACTTACTGATCTGTCGGTCTGAAAACCAAACCTGTCTCTTCAAAATAATCTAAAGTGATTCTGTCTCCGTCGTTTACTTTGCCTGCGAGGATCTCTCTGGATAATTTATTTAATACTTCCTGCTGGATCACCCTTTTTAAAGGTCTTGCCCCGAAAGAAGGATCATATCCTTTATTCATCAGATAATCTACTGCATCCTGCGTAGCGGTCATGATGATATTTCGTTTGGTTAGCATATCATTGAAGCCTCTCAGCTGGTACTGAACAATTTTTCCGATTTCTTTTTTATTTAAAGGCTGGAACAGTACCACTTCATCTATTCTGTTCAGGAATTCCGGACGCAGTGTTTGTTTCAAGAGGTCAAAAACTTCATCTTTTGTCTTGTCGACGATCTCATCCTGGTTTTCTTCCGTAATATCTTCAAAATTCTCCTGGATCAGATGTGAACCTAAATTAGAAGTCATAATAATGATCGAATTCTTAAAGTTCACCACACGTCCTTTATTATCTGTCAGACGTCCGTCATCCAATACTTGCAGCAATGTATTGAAAACATCTGGATGTGCTTTTTCAATTTCATCCAGAAGAACCACGGAATACGGTCTTCTTCTTACCGCCTCCGTCAGCTGTCCGCCTTCATCATAGCCTACATATCCCGGAGGAGCACCTACCAGTCTGGAAACGCTGTGTCTTTCCTGGTATTCACTCATGTCGATCCTTGTCATATTATTTTCATCATCAAACAGGAATTCTGCCAGTGCTTTGGCTAGCTCAGTTTTACCGACACCCGTAGTCCCCAAAAATAAAAAGGATCCGATGGGCTTTTTATCATCACTTAATCCTGCCCTGTTTCTTCTGATGGCATCTGCCACTGCCCCGATAGCTTCATCCTGTCCTACGACACGATGGTGAAGTTCAGTTTCAAGATTCAGAAGCTTTTCTCTTTCAGACTGTAGAAGCTTGGTAACAGGAATTCCCGTCCATTTTGCAATCACTTCAGAAATGTTCTCAGATGTAACTTCCTCTTTAATTAATTCATTCTGATGGTTTTGCATTTCCAGTTCAAGTTTCTGCAGAGCATCTTCTTTTTCCTTGATTTTCCCATACTGGATTTCTGCTACCTTCGCATAATCTCCAGCTCTTGAAGCTTTTTCCGCTTCCAGCTTCAGAGACTCAATATCTTTTTTAATCTGTGTTAAATCCTCAGATTTCTGTTTTTCTTTCAGCCATTTGGCATTGATCTCATTTCTTTCCTCAGAAATTTTTGAAATATCTTCCTTTAAATGATCAATTTTTGTTTGGTTACCCTCCCTTGAAATAGCGGCCAGCTCGATTTCCAGCTGCATTAATTTTCTGTCTAAAACATCCAGTTCTTCAGGCTTTGAATTGATTTCCATTCTCAATTTAGCCGAAGCTTCATCGATAAGGTCAATCGCTTTATCCGGTAAAAAACGATCTGAAATATATCTCTGAGACATTTCCACTGCAGCAATGATTGCCTCATCTTTGATCCTTACTTTATGGTGTGCTTCATATTTATCTTTAATACCACGGAGAATAGAAATAGCAGATTCCGTATCCGGTTCTTCCACCATCACTTTCTGGAAACGCCTTTCTAGTGCTTTATCTTTCTCAAAATACTTCTGATATTCATTTAAAGTTGTAGCACCGATTGCTCTTAATTCTCCTCTTGCTAAAGCAGGTTTCAGGATATTGGCTGCATCCATTGCTCCTTCACCGCCTCCGGCTCCCACCAGAGTATGAATCTCATCAATGAAAAGAATGATCTGTCCTTCAGATTTAATCACTTCATTCACTACGGATTTAAGACGCTCCTCAAACTCTCCTTTGTATTTAGCACCGGCAATTAAGGCGCCCATATCCAGTGAATATAGCGTTTTGTCCATCAGGTTTTCAGGAATGTCCCCTGAAATAATACGGTGTGCGATTCCTTCAGCAATAGCTGTTTTACCTACCCCCGGTTCCCCGATAAGGATTGGATTATTTTTGGTTCTTCTCGAAAGGATCTGAAGCACTCTCCTGATCTCCTCGTCACGCCCGATTACTGGGTCCAGCTTTCCTTCCGCAGCTAATTCGTTGAAGTTTTTAGCATATTTATTTAAGGATTGGTAAGTTTCTTCTGAACTGGCAGAAGTAGCCTTGCTTCCTTTTCTTAGTTCTTTAATAGCACCTTCCAACAGGCTTTTGGTAACACCCATGTCTTTAAGCATTTTGGATACTTCAGAACTGGTTTCCAGTAATGAAAGCCACAGATGCTCTATTGTGACATATTCGTCCCCCATTTTTTTTGCGATATTAGGGGCATCCAGTAAAACTTTGTTGGCGGATTGTGAAAGATAAATGTTTCCACCTTGAACTTTTGGAAGTTTCTCAATACTCTCACGGTTACGTTCTCTTACCAAAGCAGCGTCTGCTTCAGATTTTTTTAATAAGAAAGGTGATATGTTTTCATCTACCTGAAAAATACCTTCAAGTATATGTTGCGGTTCAATGCTCTGATTACCAAATTCCATAGCAGTCTGCTGTGCTGTCTGGATGGCTTCTTGCGATTTTACAGTATATTGGTTTAAGTTCATATTTTTTATGTTTTTGGTAATAATTTGTTTTGGTTGAGTTTTTAAAAAGACACCAAGAAACCAAATTTTAAGGCCCGGTTTCTTAATGCCATCAAGTTATTTAATCATTTAATCGATTACCTTACCGCAAAAACTGTTCAATTATTAAATTTACAAAAAATATGGACAAAATTTCCGGATTATCTATTTTTAACGTTAAATTAACTTGACAAAATTTCCGATTCCTTTAAGTTTGCTTTGATATAATGGAAAAACCGTCAGGTTCCGGAAAAAATGGAAATGGAAAGGAGGAGGAATTTTAGTATTTAAAGGCTTTTTTTATAAACTTAACCTGAAATTCCCCTCCGTTGGAAGGGTAGCAAATCTCAGATGTGGTGGAGTTGTTAAAAAAAACTCCCGCTTCTGTGTTTAAAATCATAGTGTTAAATTAACGTATTAATCTCAGAATAATTACTTTTGCATTTTACCAGATGGAGCTTAAAGAAAAACAAAAGAAAATTTTAGACGTAGCAGTAGAGCTTTTCAAAGAGAAAGGATATATGGGCAGCTCGGTGAGAGACCTGGCTACAAAGCTTAATATAAAAGCAGCGTCACTCTATGCTCATATCCGTTCAAAAGAAGAAATTCTTGAATGGATATGCTTTGGCATTGCACAGGAATTTTTTGATGAACTCCAGGAAGTAAAAAATACAGATATTGCCCCGAAAGATAAACTCAATTTATTTTTGGATAAACATTTATCCGTCGTTCTTCAAAACCGGGATGTTACCCATATCTATTCCAATGAGTGGAGACACCTTCAAGAAAGGCTTCCCGAATTTGTAGAGTTGAGGAAAAAATATCAGGAAGAAGTAGAGCAGTTAATCTCTGAAATTTACAAAGCAGAAAACTGGGAGCTGAAATCACCGACTTTTACGACAAGATTCATTCTGCACACACTCAATAATTCTTATTTCTGGTTCAAAAGAAATACGGAATCTACTTCTGAAATTACCGATGAAATAAGAGCTAAGCTTCTGTATGGGCTACTAGGTAATCAGAAATAATATTTTTACTTAAAGGAACTGATTATTTAGAATCATTCAAAATGTGACAAAAATCATAAAAATTTGGCCAGCAGAGAAATTATTTTTAAATTTACACCTAACAAATGTTAGTTAGTAGGATATGGATTTTTCAGTTGAATATGTAAAGCTTGACCAGTTGAGACAGCTTCAGTCTGACCGGTTGACAGATTTGGTCGGCTATCTTGGAGAGAGATCAGAATTTTATAGAGGGAAATTTAATGAATCAGGAATATCTCCACAGGATATAAGATCGATTGAAGATATCACGAAACTTCCTATAACTTATAAACAGGATTTAAGGGACAATTACCCGTTCGGACTTTTTACTGTTCCCAAAAATGAGCTGCAGAGAATTCACTGTTCCAGCGGAACTACGGGGAAACCTACAGTAGTGGGTTACACGAAAGAAGATGTGGACCTTTTCAGTGAAGTAGTCGCCAGATCATTATATGCAGCGGGTGCAAGACCGGGAATGCAATTACACAATGCTTACGGGTACGGAATTTTTACCGGTGGATTAGGACTTCATTACGGAGCAGAAAAATTAGGAATGAGTGTTCTTCCGATTTCGGGAGGAATGACAGCCAGACAGGTTGATCTGATTATCGATTTTAAACCAGAAGTAATTTGTTGCTCACCGTCTTATGCATTGACTATTGCTGATGAATTTGCCAACAGAGGAATTACGGCAGATCAGATTAGTTTGAAATATGCTGTTTTAGGTTCAGAGCCATGGACGGAAATTATCAGAAGTCATATCGAGGAAAGACTGGGTCTTCATGCAACGAATATCTATGGATTAAGTGAAATCATCGGCCCGGGAGTATCCATGGAAGATTTTGAAGAAAAAGGAGGATCTTACATCTGGGAAGATCATTTTTATCCTGAAATTTTAGATCCGTTGACGAAACAGCCGGTTCCGTTTGGAGAAGAAGGCGTTTTGGTGATTACCACTTTAACGAAAAAAGCAATGCCGCTTTTACGTTACTGGACGAATGATATCACAAGTTTGTATTATGATGAGAATGCGAAAAGAACCATGGTGAAAATGAGACCCATCAAAGGAAGAGCAGACGATATGCTGATCGTAAGAGGCGTGAATGTGTATCCAAGCCAGATCGAAGAAGCATTTTCACACGTAAAAGGAGTGGTTCCGAACTATTATCTTACCCCAATTGAAAAAGAGCAGATGTGCGTAGCACTGGATATTGATGTGGAAATTGATAATGAACTGGTAAAAGCTCAGAAAATATATGCTGATACTGATGATTATTTTAATTTTGTCGGCAGCTTTGGAAAAAACATAGAAAACGAAATAAAAAAGAGGGTAGGAATTACCACAAAAGTAAAGATTCATGCCCAGGACAGCCTGCCAAAGTGCGAAGGTGGAAAAATTAATAGAATACTAAAAAAATAATGAATTCATTTTATAAACTTAAAACGGTAAAGGTTCAGAAAGATACTCCTGATGCGGTAAACGTAGCAGTAGAAGTTCCTGAAGAGCTGAAGGATAAATTCAGGTTCAAGCAGGGGCAGTATCTTAATTTCCGTATGATGATCAACGGGAATGAAGAAAGACGTTCTTATTCTATCTGCAACGCTCCAAGCGAAAAAAGCAATACACTGGAAGTGCTGGTAAAGCTTTTGGATGGCGGAAAGGTTTCAGGATATTTCAATGAGCATCTTCATATGGATGAAGTGTTGGAAGTAATGCCTCCAATGGGTGGTTTCAATACTTCTTATCATCCTACCAATGTGAAAACCTATGTAGGTTTAGCGGCAGGAAGCGGTATCAGTCCTGTTTTATCCAATATTAAGGAAAGCCTTTATCAGGAACCAAACAGCTGTGCCTATCTTTTCTACAGCAACAAAAGCATGAATCATGTAATGAAAAGAGCTGAGATTGATAAACTGGTAGAGCGTTTCAATGGAAGACTGAAGGTGATC
This sequence comes from Chryseobacterium lathyri, assembly GCF_030812195.1. GTDB lineage: Bacteria > Bacteroidota > Bacteroidia > Flavobacteriales > Weeksellaceae > Chryseobacterium > Chryseobacterium lathyri_A. Next base: position 61,892 of record NZ_JAUSSF010000002.1, on the reverse strand, counting down.
TATCTGGTAAGCCGTGAAAAACATGAAGACCCTGTATTCGAAGGACGAATCTCTGCTGAGAAATTAGAGCAGTTATTTGAAAGATATACAGATATTGATGTAAAAGAATCCACTTATTTCATCTGCGGACCTGCCGAAATGATCAAAGGGATTTCCGATTATTTGAAGAAAGATAAAAAAGTACCGGCCATTCAGGTTTTATTCGAATACTTCACTGCTCCTGATGATGAAAATTCTGAGGAAATGAGTGATGAATTCAAGGCTATTGCCAATATAGAAAGTATGGTCACGGTAATCATTGATGATGATGAATATTCGTTCCATCTTAATTCTAAAAAAGAGAGTATCTTAGATAAAGCATTGAAAGACAATCTTCCGGTACCTTTTGCATGTAAAGGCGGAGTTTGTTGTACGTGTAAAGCGCAGGTTCTGGAAGGAGAAGTTTTCATGGAGAAGAATTTCGCGCTTACCGAAGATGAAGTAGCCAGAGGCTATGTTCTGACGTGTCAATGTCACCCGACAACGAATGTGGTGATGCTTAATTATGATGTGTAAAAATTAATGTACCAATGTAATAATTTACCAGTGTAACAATCATTAGTACATTATTAAACAGATACATTGCTAAATTGAAAATTATGGACTTAGAAAAATTTGTTCAATACGTTCACGAAGAAAATAAAGTAGAGCCAAAAGATGTAATGCCCGATGATTACAGAAAACTATTGGTTCGTCAGATTTCACAGCATGCCCATTCCGAGATTGTCGGAATGCTGCCGGAAGCCAACTGGATCTCAAGAGCGCCTTCATTGAGGCGAAAAATGGCTCTTTTAGCTAAAGTTCAGGATGAAGCAGGTCACGGTTTATACCTTTATTCTGCAACTGAAACTTTAGGAAACGGAACCATCAGAGCGGACAGAGATGCCACTTACGAAGATATGCTGGAAGGTAAGGCGAAATACTCAAGTATTTTCAACTACCCTACATTGAGCTGGGCTGATATCGGTGCGATCGGTTGGCTGGTAGATGGTGCAGCCATTATGAATCAGGTGATGCTGATGGGGAATTCTTACGGCCCTTATTCAAGAGCGATGGTGAAAATCTGTAAAGAAGAGTCTTTTCACCAAAGACAGGGTTACGAGATTCTGATGGCACTTTGCCGCGGAACTAAACAACAGAAAGAAATGGCTCAGGCTTCGTTAAACCGTTTCTGGTGGCCGGCTTTAATGATGTTTGGTCCGAATGACGACAGCTCGCCTAACTCTAAAATCTCTATGAATTACAGAGTAAAAAGAGAAAGTAACGACAGTCTTCGTCAGAGATTTATCGACGTTACTGTTTCTCAGGCTGAATTTTTAGGATTAACCGTCCCGGATAAAGCCCTGAAATGGAATGAAGAAAGACAGCATTATGATTTCGGAGAGCTTCCATGGGATGAATTCATGGAAATCTTAAAAGGAAACGGACCTTGCAACAAGAAGCGTATCGAAACCAAAAGAAAAGCTCAAAGAGAGAATTCTTGGGTAAAAGAAGCGGCAATAGCTTTTGCAGAGAAACAACAAAAAGAAGTAATATAATAATGTAACAATATACCAATGTAAAAATGTAACAATCATTGTTATGCTGAGCTTGTCGAAGCATCTCATTGGTAAACTGTTATATTGACACATTGTTAAATTTATAATTTGACTATGGCAAATTTAGATATGTGGGAAGTGTTTATTCAGACTAAACCGGGATTATCTCACAAACACGCGGGAGTAGTACAGGCACCCACAGCAGAAATGGCTTTGCAGAACGCAAGAGACGTGTACACCAGAAGAAAAGAAGGAACATCTGTTTGGGTAGTTCCAAGTAAATATATTGTGACTTCAGAAGGAGTAGACAAGGAAGCTTTCTTTGATCCGGCAGATGACAAATTATACCGTCATCCAACGTTCTACGATATTCCTAATGATGTAAAAAATATGTAATTAATATAGACTTCAAGATGCTAGATATCAGACACCAGACTTACTGTCTCATCTGAAATCTAATGTCTGAAATCTGAAATCTATAAAACAATGAATTCATTATATAATTATTTATTAAAGTTTGCTGATGACAGCTTCATTATGGGACAAAGACTGTCTGCATGGTGCGGTGAAGGTCCTTATCTGGAGGAAGATATTGCATTGACAAATATTGCTTTAGACGAACTTGGCCAGGCCAATAACTTTTATGTGTATGCATCAAGAGTTATTGATAACGGTAAAAGCGAAGATGATTTGGCCTTCTTAAGATACGAGCACGAATATGTAAACGCACATTGGGTTGAACTTCCTAATGAAGACTACGCGCAGACGATTCTTAAAGTATATGTTTTCTCAGTGTATCAGAAACTGATGTATGAGGCATTGACAAATTCTGCAGATGAAGAACTTTCTGCATTGGCTCAGAAATCATTAAAAGAAGTGAGATATCATTACACTCATGCTTCTTCCTGGATGAAAATCTTTGCTCAGGGGACAGAAGAAAGCCGTGAACGCTTGATAAAAGCCATTGAAAATATCTGGGAATACACAAAAGGTTTATTTGCAAAAGTGGAAGGAGAAGATGATCTGATTGCTTTAAATATCGCTCCGGATGGAGACGAACTATATAAAGACTTTGTAGCCATCACCGAAAAAGATTTTGCAGAATATGGATTGGAATATCCTGCAAATCCGTTCATGCAGCCTAAATCAAGAACAGGTTATCATACAGAATACTTCGGATTTATCCTTTGTGAGCTTCAGTATATGCAGAGAGCTTATCCGGGGTGTACGTGGTAAATATTTGAATGTAACAATGTAGCAGTTTACCAATGTAACAATTAATTGCTAGACTGTTAGATTGATAAATTGGTGCATTTTTAAAATGAAAGATCCTTTAAAAATATTAGAATTAGTTCCCGATCCCGAAATTCCGGTGATCAATGTCGTGGAATTAGGTATTGTAAGAGAGGCAAAAATTACGGGTGAGAATACCTGCGAAGTAACCATTACCCCTACTTATTCTGCCTGTCCTGCCATGTTCACGATTGAGGAAGATATCATGAAGATCATGAAGGAAAACGGCTGGGATGCCAAAGTGGTAACCAAAATGTTTCCGATATGGACAACAGACTGGTTAACGGATGAAGCGAGAGAAAAACTTAGAGCATATGGAATCACACCTCCCGAAAAAGGAGCAGACGAACATCACATCGGGAAACCGAAAAAATGTCCCCGTTGTGGTTCTATGAATTCAAAACAGATCAGCAGATTCGGATCTACATTGTGTAAGGCTTCTTATCAATGCTTAGACTGTCTGGAACCGTTTGATTATTTTAAATGCCACTAATTAATGTACCAATGAATTAATGTAGCAGTTTACCAATGTAAGAAGAATTGTCACATTGGTAAACTGCTACATTGCTAGATTTATTTGCAGCATTGTTAAACTGTTAGATTGTTACATTTGATCGATTGCCACATTATTTTATATTGTTAAATTAGAGCAGTGTAATTTTTCAAATTCTTTAATCATTTAATTTAAATTTAAACCATGTATACACAACTTGATATTGAAACGCATTTTGACGGAAAACTGAAAATTGCTTACCTCAATCAGCCTGAAACGATGAACGCACTTACAAAGCCGTCTTTATCAGATCTTAAAGATTTCGTTAAAGAATGCAGCGAAGACCCAACAGTAAGGTGTGTGGCGATTTCAGGAAGAGGAAGAGCTTTCTGCTCCGGTCAGAATCTGGATGATGCCTTCGTACAGGGCAACGAACACCACGATAACGATATCATCAGAAAAATTGTAGTGGATTACTACAATCCTCTGGTTACAGAGATCACGCGTTGTAAAAAACCTGTTGTTGCATTGGTAAATGGTCCTGCAGTAGGAGCAGGTGCTATGCTGGCCCTGATCTGTGATTTTGTTTTAGCAGTAGATAAATCCTATTTCGCTCAGGCATTTTCAAATATCGGACTGATTCCTGACACGGGAGGAACATATTTCTTGCCAAAATTATTAGGAAGGCAGTTAGCCAATTATTTAGCCTTTACAGGCAAAAGATTATCAGCTGAAGAATCTAAAGCTTATGGTTTGGTAGCTGAGGTTTTCACTGAAGAAGAATTTGCTCCGAAATCTATGGAGATCCTCGAGAAAATGTCAAATATGCCGACTGCTGCAATTAAATTAACTAAAAAAGCCTTTGCCCAGTCTTACAACAACACGTTAAAAGAGCAACTTGAGCTTGAAGGCGATTTACAACAGGAAGCTGCCCAGACAGAAGACTTCATTGAAGGTGTAAATGCCTTTTTACAGAAAAGAAAACCTGATTATAAAGGGAAATAGATTCGTATTAATGTATTCATGTAAAAAGTATTCATGATTTTAATGCAAATCTATATTTAAAGAGAATTGTATTTTATTCTGTTGCTTTTACATGAATACTTTTTACATAATACATTGTACAAATAAAAATGAATATAGGAATTATTGGAGCAGGAACCATGGGTGTAGGAATTGCTCAGGTAGCTGCAACAGCGGGATGCAAAGTCATTTTATTCGATGCCAATGCTCCGCAGATTGATAAGGCATTATCAGGCTTAGAGAAAACACTTCAGAAATTAGTGGATAAAACTAAAATTTCTCAGGAAAAAGCCACAGAAATCAGAAATAATATCGTTAAAGGTGAAGCTTTACAGGATCTGAAAGATTCCGATCTGGTAATTGAAGCCATCATCGAAAACAAAGACATAAAGACCAAAGTATTTACCGAGCTGGAAACTTATGTTTCCGAAGACTGTATTATCGGTTCCAACACATCATCCATTTCCATCACCTCTCTCGGTGCAGAATTAAAGAAACCTGAGCGTTTCATCGGAATTCACTTTTTCAACCCGGCGCCATTGATGCCTTTGGTTGAGGTGATTCCTTCTTTATTAACAGAAAAATCATTACCGGAAAAAATCTATAACCTCATGAAAGAATGGGGGAAAACTCCTGTGATTGCTAAAGATATTCCCGGATTTATCGTCAACAGAATCGCCCGCCCTTACTATGGCGAAGGATTAAGGATTGTTGAAGAAAACATAGCAACACCGGAACAGGTAGACGAAGCCATGAGAACACTTGGAAACTTTAAAATGGGACCTTTCGAACTGATGGATTTAATCGGTGTTGATGTGAATTTTGCAGTAACAACAACTGTTTACAAAGATTATTTCTACGACCCGAAGTACAAACCTTCTCTGCTTCAGCAAAGAATGGCCGAGGCCAAGCTTCACGGCAGAAAAACAGGAAAAGGGTTCTATGACTATGCAGAAGGTGCAGAAAAACTGGTTGCTCAAAAAGATGATGCATTGTATCAGCAAATATTTTTAAGAATTATTTCAATGCTGATCAATGAAGCGATAGAAGCCAAAAGATTAGGAATTGCCAACGATGAAGATATCGAGCTGGCGATGCAGAAAGGAGTCAATTATCCAAAAGGATTATTGGCATGGGGAAAAGAAATCGGCTATTCAAAAATATCCGAAACCCTGCAAAATCTTTATGAAGAATATCAGGAAGAAAGATACAGACAGAGCCCTTTATTGAGGAAAATGTAACAATATATAAATCTAACAATGTAACAATCCTTGAACATTCTGGGATTACTGAAAAATTTCTATTGGTAAACTGTTACATTGATACACTGTTAAATTAAAAGAAATGACGCCGAGACAAGTTGCAGATTATATGTTTGATCAGGATTGTTTTTCCCAGTGGATGAATATCAGAATGATCGAAGTCAAAGAAAACTATTGCTTAATAGAAATGCCCATCAAAAAAGAGATGATCAATGGGTTGAAAACCGTTCATGGAGGCGTTACGTTTGCTTTTGCAGATTCTGCACTGGCATTTTCATCGAACAGCACAGGAGATGCGGCCGTCGCCCTGAATTGCATCATCAATTTTACCAAAGCCGGAAAAGAAGGTGATGTTTTCAGAGCAGAAAGCATTCTGGTGAATGATACCAGAAAAACAGCTGTTTACGATATAAAGATCACGAATCAAAACAATGAACTGATCGCAAAATTTGTCGGAACCGTTTACAAAATTGGAAAAAAAGTAACTGAGCTGTAGGCTCAATGTAACAATGTATCAGTATAGCAATTTAACAATGATGAAATAAAATATTTTTAAACACAAATGATAAATTTCGAGAATAATCCATTGATTCAGAAAACGGTTCAGTTTTCCTTAGATATTATTGAATATTGTGAATTGTTAGAAGAAAAAAGGAAATTTGTTATTGCTAAACAATTATTACGTTGTGGAACAAGCATTGGAGCCAATGCATTTGAAGCGCAAAACCCTCACAGTAAAAATGATTTTATCAATAAGATAAAAATTTCAGCCAAAGAATTGGAAGAAACCAAAATTAGGAAAAATTATTTATAAAATATTAAGTACAAGTTTAAATAAAAACAAACCTTGATTAATCTGACAATATACCAGTTTACCAATAATTGTTACACTGCTACATTATTAGATTGTTAAATTAAAACATTATGAACAACGTATACATCATAGATTACGTAAGAACCCCAATCTCAAAACTACAGGGCGGACTATCAGAAGTAAGAGCTGATGATCTGGCGGCAGTGGTTATTAAAGAAGTTATTGCAAGAAACCCTGAAGTTCCCGTAGAAGAAATTGAAGACGTTATTTTCGGATGTGCTAACCAGGCCGGAGAAGATAATCGTAACGTAGCCAGAATGGCCCTTTTATTGGCTGGGCTGCCTTATAAAATCGGAGGTGAAACGGTAAACAGGCTCTGTGCTTCGGGAATGTCGGCGGTAGCTAATGCTTTCCGTTCCATTGCTGCAGGTGAAGGTGAAATTTATATTGCAGGTGGGGTAGAGCACATGACGCGTTCACCTTATGTAATGTCTAAGCCAGGGACTGCTTTCGGAAGAGACAGCCAGATGTTTGATACCACTTTCGGATGGCGCTTTGTCAACCCAAAAATGAAAGAACTGTACGGGGTAGACGGAATGGGAGAAACAGCTGAAAACTTGGCGGATATGCACAATATCAGCAGAGAAGATCAGGATAAATTTGCCCTATGGTCTCAGCAGAAAGCGACAAAAGCTCAGGAAAACGGAAGACTGGCAGAAGAAATTGTAAAAGTTGAAATTCAACAGAAAAAAGGAGAGCCTAAAATTTTTGATCAGGATGAATTCATCAAACCGACATCTTCTATGGAAGGGTTAGGAAAACTTCGTCCGGCTTTCAGAAAAGAAGGAACCGTAACTGCAGGAAATGCCTCAGGAATGAATGACGGAGCAGCAGCTCTTATACTGGCAAGCGAAGAAGCCGTAAAAAAATATGGTTTAAAACCAAAAGCTAAGATCTTGGGATCTGCCGTAGCAGGTGTAGAGCCTAGGATTATGGGGATAGGACCTGTAGAAGCCACTCAGAAATTATTAAAAAGATTAAACCTTTCTCTGGACGATATGGACATCATTGAACTGAACGAAGCATTTGCAGCACAGGCTTTAGCCGTGACCAGAAGCTTAGGTTTAAAAGATGATGATTCCAGAGTGAATCCAAACGGAGGAGCCATTGCCATTGGTCATCCGCTTGGAGTTTCTGGGGCGAGAATCATTGGTTCTGCTGCCATGGAACTTCAGAAGCAAGATAAAAAATATGCTTTGTGTACTCTTTGTATCGGTGTCGGACAGGGCTATGCAATGGTCATTGAAAAAGTATAACTTTTTTCAATGTAACAATATAGTAATGTATCAGTGTAACAATTCCTCCTTCTGAGTCTGTCGAAGCATTTCAATTGGTAAACTGTTAGATTGATACATTGTTAAATTAAAATAATTAAACATTATGAACATCTACTCATACCACGGTATCCGTCCCATCATAAAACCCTCTGCCTATATCCATCCGCAGGCGGTGATTATCGGAAATGTGGAAATCGGTGAAGAAGTATATATCGGACCCAATGCCGTGATCCGCGGCGACTGGGGAAAAATTATCATTAAAGACGGAGCCAATGTTCAGGAAAACTGTACACTTCACGTTTTCCCAAATATTGAAACCATTCTTGAGGAATCTGCTCATATCGGACATGGAGCGATTATCCATTCCGGACATATCGGTAAAAACTGTCTTGTAGGCATGAATTCCGTTGTAATGGATAAAGCGGTTATCGGTGATGAATGCATCATTGGGGCTTTGGCTTTTGTTCCGGCTAATTTCAGGTGCGAGCCTAGGAAATTAATCGTAGGAAGTCCCGCCAAGATCATTCGTGATGTTTCCGATGAAATGATCCATTGGAAAACGGAAGGAACCAAGCTTTACCAACAATTGGCAAGAGAAGGAAAAGAAGCTATTCTTCCATGTGAACCGTTCTCAGAATATGTGGATCAAACCGCTACCAAAACTGTTGATTACAGCATTTGGGCGGATTTAAAATAAAACCATCAAAGCTTATAAGGTTTGATGATACAAACGAAAACGAATATGATCAAAAGAATTCTCATTGTCTGTACTATGCTGTTTGCTTTTCAATTCATGGTTTTAGCCCAGAATGAGAAAGTAAAACCCTTGACTATTGGAGAGGTCAGAACATTTAAATCTAATATCTTAAATGAAGACAGAACCTTAAACATTTATCTGCCAAACAGCTTTGATAAAACAAAATCATATCCGGTTATCTATCTTCTGGATGGTTCTATAAATGAAGACTTTATCCACGTTTCTGGACTAGTACAGTTCTTTAATCAAATGTATGCAATGCCTGAAACTATTGTAGTAGGAATCGCCAACATCGACAGAAAAAGGGACTTTACTTTTCATACAGATCTGAAAGATTTACAGCAGGATTATCCTACAACAGGGCATTCAGATAAGTTCATTGATTTTCTGGATAAAGAACTATTCCCTTACATAGGAAGCCAGTATAAAACAACAGAAAAATATGTATTCGGACAGTCACTGGGTGGGCTTCTTGCTACAGAAATCCTTTTCAAAAAGCCGGAAATGTTTAATAATTATTTTATCATCAGTCCGAGTTTGTGGTGGGATGACCAGAGCTTATTGAAACAGGCTCCGCAATTGCTTTCCAAAAGTCCGGATACTAAGAAATTTGTTTACGTTTCTGTAGGAAAAGACGAACATCCGGTGATGGTAAAAGACGCAGGGTCTCTTTATGATGTATTGAAGCAGGCAGGTAAAAAGAACTGGACAGTGGAATATAAAATGATGGAAACAGACAATCATGCAACGATTCTTCACAGAAGTTTGTATGAAGGGCTGGTAAAATTATTCCCGTATAAAGAGCCCAAAAAGTAAATCATCAAAACACTAACCATGAGATATTTATTTTTAGTTATTTTCTTTTCAGTTCTGATGAATGCTCAGAAAAATCAGGATAAAAAAATTAATGTAAAGCTTAAAAATGAATTGGCCACGATTCAAAAAGATGATCAAGTCTATCGTGAACTGATGCAGCCGGATGCTTCACAGGGGCAAAAGGAAAAGGTCATGAAAGAAAAAAATCTTACTAAGGAAGATATTACGGCTAGATTATGGTCATTAATGGATGAGCAGGATAAGATCAATATTGAAAAAGTTGAAAAAATTATTGCAGAATACGGGTATCCCGGGAAATCTCTGGTAGGAGAACCGGAAAATGAAACCGCATGGTATGTTATTCAGCATTCTCCAAAAATCAATCAATATATGCCGGTAATTAAAACGGCAGCTGATCATAAAGAAATTCCGTTCAGATTGTATGCCATGATGCTGGACAGACAATTAATGAATGATCAGAAAGAGCAGATCTATGGAACTCAGGGGTTTTCCGCTTATGACGGAGAGAAAGAGAGTGAGCCCATTATCTGGCCGATTAAAGATGTTGAAAATGTAAATAAACGTAGAAAAGAAGCCGGTTTTGATAATACGGTGGAAAATTATGCCAAACGTCTTTACGGAAAGAATTTTGTTTTTAAAAATTATACTTTGGATGAAGTTTTGAAATTTGGAACAGGTCAGAAAACTGAAGAAAAATCACTCAATATCGAACTCAAAAAAGAGCTTGCACAGATCTATAATGACGACCAAATTTACAGGGAGTTGATGCAGCCCAATATTAAGCCCGAAAGAAAGGCGGAAATCATAAAAGAGAAAAATCTGTCCCAGGAAGATGTTGGCAGCGGACTTATCAAATTGATGAACGATCAGGATCAGAAAAACCTTGCTAAAGTTGAGAAGATCATTGAAAAATACGGGTATCCCGGAAAATCTATGGTGGGCGAGCCTGAGAATAATGCCGTATGGTATGTCATCCAGCATTCCCCTAAAATTGAAAAATATCTCCCTCTGGTCAAAAAAGCATCCGATAAAAAAGAAATTCCGTACAGACTCTATGCTATGATGCTGGACAGAAAGCTGATGTACGAAAACAAAGAACAGATTTATGGAACGCAGATCCGTTCTATTTTTACAACAAAAGACGGAAAAACGGAAACCCTGTCATTTGTATGGCCGATAAAAGATCCGGATCAGGTCAATGAACTGAGAAAGAATTCCGGATTTGGAAAAACTATCGAGGATTACGCTAAAGATATGACAGGTATTGAATATAAAAAATATACATTGAAAGAAGCGCTTGAGCTTCAAAAAAAGAAATAATGGATCTTCTGAAGAAATATTGGATTTTCCTTTTAATTGCTCTTATTGGAGCCAATTATGTGGGGTTCTATCTATTATGGGAATCAGTAGGCATTTCTGATGCATTGGAACATGTAGAATCAGAGGCTGTGATCAGAGAATTAAAGCAGAAAGACTTTCTCTACACTCTGTTTGTAGATGCAGTCATGATTCTGGATTTTTCCCTTATTCTGTTCTTGCTGTTTATGGGAGGAAGTAAAATAGTGCAACTCGTTATTAAAAAATAAAAGTCAGGTAAAAAGTTATAAATAATATGGAAAAACTGAAAAATTACATCTACGGAGAATGGGTAGAAGGTACCGGAAACGGAGTGCCTTTATACAATGCCGTTACAGGCGAGCAGGTCGCTGTTTCAGATACGGAAGGGCTTAATTTTGAGCAGGCTCTTGACTACGGAAGAACAGTAGGCTACAAAAACCTTTCTTCCATGACATTCTATGACAGAGGGGAGATGCTGAAAAAAGTGGCTCTTTACCTTTTGGAAAGAAAGAAAAAATATTACGAATTATCATATAAAACCGGAGCTACCCACGCAGATTCATGGGTAGATATAGAAGGAGGTTTCGGGACTTTCTTTACCTATTCCGGATTAGCAAAAAGAATGCTTCCGAACACTCCGTTCTGGGTAGATGGTGAAACTCAGAAAATTTCAGCTAACGGAACCTTTCTGGGAACCCACATTTTGACACCAAGTGAAGGGATTTCTATACAGATCAATGCTTATAACTTTCCGGTTTGGGGAATGTTGGAGAAATTGTCAACATCATTATTGGCCGGTGTTCCTTCCATTGTAAAGCCATCCCCTTACGGTTCCTATCTGACAAACGCGGTTTTCCAGGATATGATAGAAAGTGGTGTCCTCCCTGAAGGTGCACTTCAGTTGGTTTGCGGTGAGCCGGGAAATATCCTGGATTATGTTCAGGATGGAGACTCTGTACTGTTCACTGGTTCTGCCCATACAGGAAGAAAACTGAAATCTATGCCTTCCATCGCTGGAAATGCAGTACGTTTCAATATGGAAGCAGATTCTCTGAACTGTTCAATTTTAGGTCTGGATGCAAAACCGGGAACTCCGGAATTTGATCTTTTCATCAAGGAAGTACGCAATGAAATGACTACCAAAGCCGGTCAGAAATGTACTGCAATCAGAAGAATCATTGTACCTGAGCACCTCATCGGAGATGTGCAGAATGCTTTATCTAAAGCTTTAGACCAAACCAAGATCGGAAACCCGTTAAGCAGAGAAACCAGAATGGGATCACTGGTAGGAAAACAGCAGTACGATGAGGTGGTGAGAAAAGTAAATATTTTAAAATCGGAAACAGAACTGGTTTACGATGGAAGACATGAACTTGTAGATGCAAATTATGATAACGGAGCATTTATGAGTCCGAAACTGTTCTTAAACGATAAACCTTTCGAGAAAAACATCTCTCACGATGTAGAAGCGTTCGGACCGGTTTCTACGTTAATGCCTTACAAAGATGCGGAAGAAGCAGCTGCTCTTGCTAAAAGAGGAAAAGGAAGCCTAGTAGGATCTATTATTTCCCACGACGAAACCTTTATTGCAGAAACTTCATGGAAAATGGCTTCCCAGCACGGTAGAATTTTTGTTCTGAACAGAGATAATGCCAAAGAAAGTACAGGTCACGGTTCACCGTTGCCTACACTGATGCACGGTGGTCCCGGTAGAGCAGGAGGAGGTGAGGAAATGGGCGGACTGAACGGCCTTCATTTCTTCCTTCAGAAAACAGCGATCCAGGGTTCTCCTGATGTATTGAAGGCGATTACAAAAGTATATCAGCAGGGTGCAGAGAAAAAATTCTCAGATAAGCATCCATTCCAGAAATATTTCGAAGAAGTTGAAGTAGGAGATTCATTGGAAACGGCAGGAAGAACGGTTACTGATGCAGATATCGTTAATTTTTCCAATGTTTCGTGGGATCATTTCTATGCACATACCGATGCCACAAGCTTAACCGGAACTATTTTTGATAAAACAGTGGCCCACGGATATTTCATCCTTTCTGCGGCGGCAGGATTATTCGTTTCAGGGAAAAAAGGACCTGTTATCGCAAACTACGGTTTGGAAAACTGCTCATTCTTTAAACCTGTTTACGCAGGAGATACCATCACGGTTTATTTAACAGCAAAAGAAAAAATAAACAGAGGCGTAAAAGGAAGAAATATTCCTTCCGGCGTTGTAAAATGGTTGGTAGAAGTGGTTAACCAGAGAGATGAGATCGTTTGTGTAGCGACTATCTTAACATTGGTGGCAAAGCAGTCTCCTTTCATTGATTTAAATGTGAAAAATGTTCAGAAGATATTAGGTGGATTAACAGAGACTACACCGATAAACTGGGGCAAAATGTCTCCTCAGCAAATGATCGAACATCTGGAACACGGAATTCTTGTAAGCTTAGGCGAACCGGAAGCCGACAAATGTTTCACACCGGAAGAACAGTTGGAAAAATGGCAGGATTCCCTTTATAACCACAGAAAAATGCCGAAAGATTTCCCTGCACCATTCCTGGCTGAAGATGAGACCTTACTGGAATTAAAGCATAAAAATCTGGATGCCGCGAAACAGTCATTCCTGGACAACTTACAGAGATTTATAGTTTATTACAGAGAAAATCCGCACGCAGAACATATGAACTATGTATTCGGAAAACTAAATAAAGAAATGTGGGAGCTGATACACAAAAAGCATTTTACGCACCACTTTGAACAGTTTGGATTGGTTTAATGTAATTAATATAACAGGTAGCAATTTAACAATAAATTGCTACTTTTTTTACTGCTTGAGGGAATTTCTCAAGACTTAATTAAGATATAATAGTCTGGAAAATTGAATAGTTATATAAAAGTTTATATTAAAATTAGTAACTTTAATAGGCGAAATCCGAAAAGCATATAGAGTAGGAAAAAAGATTAAAAACTAATGACTATGGAAAATTTAAAAAAACTTTCAAGAAATGAATTGAGATCTGTTAAAGGTGCCGGTCCAAATTGGGCTTGTTTGCCTAATTCTTGCCCCCCGGGAAGTTGTTGTCTCCCTGGAAGGTGGCCGGATATTGCAAGAGCATGTTATATATGTGCTGATTCTTAAAATAAAATATAAATTGATAGTCCCTTTTGGTTTTTACTGAAAGGGATTTTTTTATATGGCTTGTCTGGGTTTTAAATCTGGATAAAGATGAAAAATCTTAGCCGAAGAAACTTTTTTGTTAAAAATGATAATTACTTTTACAGTACAATCAAAATCTTACTTATTTAAAACAAAATATGGAACTACAATTTTTCAAAGACTTTGACTTTACGAATTTCTGGAACGAAAGCAGCTATTCCGTAAGAGATTATATAGAGCCTTTTCCGGATGATGAGCTTATTGCTTCCGTAGAAGAAGAGTTAGGCTATAAACTTCCTGCTTCTTATATTGAACTGATGAGACTGCAAAACGGTGGATTAGTTGAGAAATCCTGTTTTCCTGCATCAGAAGAGAATTCCTGGGCGGATGATCATATCGCTATTACTGGAATTATGGGAATCGGAAGAGAGAAAACCTATTCCATCTGTGGAGAACTTGGAAGTCAGTTTATGATTGAAGAATGGGGGTATCCCGCTATAGGTGTTTATATCTGCGACTGTCCGTCGGCAGGCCATGATATGGTTATGCTGGATTATTCCAATTGCGGAAAAGATGGAGAGCCTGAAGTGGTTCACATTGATCAGGAAGATGATTATAAAAAGATATTTCTGGCCAAAGACTTTGAAACTTTCATAAAAGGGTTGAAAAGCGAAGATGAATTTGACGGTGAATAAATAAACAGGTACTTTTAAACTTTAAATCAGATCACAAAAAATAAAAACAATGAACGAAAGCTGGATACAAAAATGGGAAGAGGTGAAAGATATACTTACATGCCCCGTAGATTTGGAAACCTATTTTACTTCGGATGAAATTCTGCAGCAGAAAATGGAGGTAATGGAGATTGGGAATGTTTCCCTGCCGTCCGGAAAAGTAATCGTAAGAGATCCTTTGGTCTTTTTAAATGCAGGTGAGAAACCCTATTTCGTACAGGCTCCAAAAGGAGATTTTCCAGTGAAAATTGCTGTTGTAAAGTCAGAAGAATGGGGTAACCGTTACGCTGCGGTAAAAGTGGAATTCACTAAAGAAAAACCTGTTCTGTACAGAGAAGCGCTGATCGGAATTGAAAATCTTGAAGATTTAACTGAAGGAGACTATTTCGGATTTATGGTAGATGCAGGACTGGCATGTATTACTGATGCAGAAGTGATTCCTCATTTTGATAAATTCCTTACCGCTTTGAATGTAGAAAATATTTACGACGATTATTTTGCAGAACAATTTGCACAGAGTTACAAAGAACATCCGCAAAACCAAAGAAAGCTGGGAGACTGGATCAACTGGAAAATTCCTAATACAGAATATCATATTCCAATGTTTGCAAGCGGTTTCGGGGATGGAGGTTATCCTGTCTATTTCGCGTACGATGAAAAAGGAGAAATTTGCGGATTGTATATCCAGTTTATTGACATAGAACTGGCATTATCTGATGATGAAAACGAAGAGGATGAATAAAACTTTCGCAGATAAAGTCATAGAATTCAATAAAAATCTTCAGTTCTCAGGAAACCTTCCTGAAGGTTTTGAAGCTATGAATCCGTATCTGGACAACCCGGAAACGATGACGGTCATGCAGAAGTTTTATCAAAAATACTACAATGACAGAAACCCCAGGAAATTTATGATCGGGATCAACCCCAGCCGGCATGGAGCAGGGGTGACGGGAGTTCCGTTCACTGATACCAAAAGGCTGGAAGCTGTTTGCGGAATTAAAATGAAATCAGCCCGTACCCACGAAGTTTCTTCCGTTTTTATGTACGATATGATCGCTGAATATGGTGGGGCGGAAGAATTTTATCAGAATGTTTATATCAATTCACCCTTTCCGCTGGCTATTGTAAGAAAAACAAAAACCGGTTGGCTGAATGCAAATTATTATGATGATAAAAAACTGTTTCAAACAGTAAAAGATTTTATGATCGATTCTCTGAAGAAACATATCAGCCTGGGTGTAGATACTTCCGAAGTCTTTGTTCTCGGTAAAAAGAATTCAGAATTTATTGCTGCATTGAATAAAGAGGCTCTGTTATTCGGGAAAATGACTGTTCTTGAGCATCCTAGATATATCCAACAATATAAAACAAAAGAAAAGCAGATATATATTGACAAATATATTTTAGCCTTGAAAAAATAAAAGTTCCCTGATTATTCAGGGAACTTTTTCATTTATGCATTAGAATCTTTCCGAGATACAAACAACTTGAATTTTATTTTTTGATAACCTTCGAAGATCCTGATGAAGTTTTAAGAATATAAACACCATTCGGAAGTTCTGAGATATCTGCCTGATTAGTTCCTTTCTTCATCTCAAAATTTTTAAGCAGTTTACCGTCCTGACTGTAAATTTCAGCCTGTGTATTGTCTTCCGTTTTAATAGAAAGCGGTCCGCTGGTAGGATTAGGATAAATGCTCATACTTCCTTTTTGCGAAGAAACAGTTTCATTTGTTGCTAATACGATATTCGTGTCTTTTACCCAGCTGAAAGCATCGAGTCCTGCATATCTGTAGTTTCCGCCTAACGTAATTCTTAGCTCATCAATAATGATATTTGAGTAATTCTGGCCGTTTAAATTGGTAAGATCAATAAGGGTATATCCGTTTGTAGGGTTCATGGAAGTAGCAAAACCTGTAGTTTTTGTCTGGGTAAATTTGGTTACTCCACTTAGTTTTCCTGTAACGGTCAACGTTCCTTGTACCGTCAAATCCAAATTAAGAGCAGACAGATACATCCAAAATCGGTTTACCTTGAACAGATTCGATGTGGTTTTAATGCTGAAAGACGGTGGTGATGCAGGATCGTTGGAATTGTCAATATACCTGTTGTCAATAGATGTTCCATTCCATCCTGTACCCGGATAGTTAGCCTGAATATCAAAAGTTCCTACATGAGAGATAACATTAAATATGACCCCATTGTCGGTAAAGCTCGGACTTCCGTGAGATTCCGTTTCAAATTGCTCTGTACTGGTCTGTCCAAAAGAAAATAGTGAGATGAACAGGCTACAGATGGTTAAAAAAATAGATCTTTTCATGATTTAGGTTTTAAATAGGTTGATTTTTTAATCACGTGGAGGATAAATTCCCTCTACACAAATAATGTAATTAAGCCCTAAATAAGGCGGCATATTATTCACCGGAAGATTCTGACCGATGTAAGAGATAGATCTTGCATTAAGAGCAGTATCAGGATCAGCCTGTACAAAACTAGGAATTGCGGTAAAATCCCTTCCTATCTGGTTTCCTGTTATTGCAATTGATGTATTAACAGATGGTGCAGGAACTGTTGCATTTGCATTAGCTACCTTTAATTGAAATCCTGCTCCTATACTCGGCAGGTTTTGCTGAAGCAATGTATTTTGCTCTGTTCCGGCAACTATTCCCAAAGGATAAGACTTACTGGAGCCCATATTTCCAGCTCCTAAAGCCATACGCCCAATCAGGTTAGGAAGTGCGAAAGTAGTTACTCCGTCACCTCCATACGTTGTTCCCAATAAAGAAAATAATGCGGAGTTTTGAGCAATACTTAATATTCTCCCGTCACAGAACATCCAGCCTCTAGGGGCAAAATTTCCAGCAAATAGTTTTACAATTCCCATGTACTCTTCCATGATAATAGTTTTTTCAGTTGTTAAGTTTTCCTACTCTCTTTTGGCTTTTCGGATTCCGCCTGCGGTCGTTAGTTTTTAATAAGCCAAAGGAACAATATATAGGAAGGCAGTACTAGAGTAGAAAACACCAAATTTCAGAGTCCGTATTTATACGTAATAGAGATCTGCAGTTACTCATCTATAGAGAACTATGAGACAAAAGAAATAAATATTCTATGGGGACTCTTTAATCTGTAATTTATGTCCCATAATTTGCTCAGGAAGATCGGTATTTAGTATTTTTGTACTAATCCAATTAAAATAAAAAATGAACGAATTCGTAGTATCAGAAATTAAAAGCAATATTGCCGAAATTACCTTCGGAACTCCAAAAAGCAACTCGCTTCCAGGTGCCATTTTGGAAAAATTGGCTCAGACCATTCTGGATGAAGGAGCTAAAGAAGAAGTAAAAGCTATTTTAATAAAAAGTGAAGGTGAAAAAGCGTTCTGCGCAGGAGCAAGTTTCGATGAGCTTTTAGCGATTGAAGAACTGGAAGCATCTTCAAAATTTTTCGGTGGGTTTGCAAAAGTTCTGAATGCGATGAGAAACTGCGGAAAAATAGTCGTGGTAAGAGTTCAGGGAAAAACAACCGGTGGAGGAGTGGGAATTGCTTGTGGGGCAGATTACTGCTTTGCTACCAAAGATGCAGCTTTAGCGCTTACAGAAATTAATCTGGGAATCGGACCTTTCGTGATTGGGCCTTATGTAGAAAGAAAAATCGGGAAATCACAATTCTCTGCAATGGCTATTGATGCAGATTTCAGATCTGCAGAATGGGCAGAACAGCACAATATTTATCATTCTGTATCCGGAAATATTCAAGAAATGGATTCCAAGTTAGAGAAGTTCATGCAGACATTGGCTTCCAGAAGCAGTGATGCATTAGCTTTGATCAAAAAAGTTTCCTGGGAAGGGACAGATCATTTCAATGAATTGATGCCGGCAAGAATCCACATGAGCGCCAGTTTAATTCTTGAAGATTCTGCTAAGAAAAACATCGAATCCATAAAAGAAAGACTGAGAGCAAAATAGATTTTTGTTTATCATAATATTAAACCGCTGATCATCTTAGCGGTTTTTTTGTGATGGTCCGTTCAAAGTTCATGAATGGAAATAACCATTTTTCTATACTTTAAATACTCTACTGCTACTTTTGTACCTATTCGATAACGGGAATAAACGTTCAGCTCTACCTCAAGTCTTATCCTGTCATTTTTAGATCTAAGCTAAGGATTGTATTAATGTGATGAGAAAATGTTTTCATTAAAATGTAAAAAAATAATTGGCAGATTCAAAATAAATTATAACTTTGTAATTCAAAGTTCTTTTTATGGATTCGAAAAATTATCACGAAGACTTGTCCCATATCCGTTCCATGATGGAGCGGTCTTCCAGATTTATTTCATTAAGCGGACTGTCCGGTGTTTTTGCCGGCTTAGCTGCGCTGATCGGTGCAGGATACGTTTATTTTATTTTCCAGCGGGAAGGAATTGATTACTTTGATGGTGACAGGAATTTTTTTGGTCCCGCATTGGTCAGAGAGCTGGTAATTGTAGGAACTGTGATTTTACTGATAGCCATACTCAGCGGATATATTTTCACTGCCAATAAAAGTAAAAAGAAAGGGCTGAAGATCTGGGACAGTACAACCAAACGTTTACTATTAACTTTTGCCGTTCCTTTAGTAACTGGCGGCGTATTTTGCCTAGCCCTTCTTTTCCATCATCTATTTGTATGGATAGCCCCGGCGACATTAATATTTTATGGAATTGCCCTGGTCAGTGCAGAACGATATACCTTAACGGATATTAAATATTTAGGCTATTGCCAGATTGTTTTGGGATTGATCTCTCTTTTCTTCTTAGGATGGGGGCTTGTATTTTGGGCCATCGGTTTTGGAATTTTACACATCGTGTATGGCTTGATCATGCATAAAAAATATAAATAAAGATTAAATTTGCAGCTTTTGTGGAAATAGCTTCTCTAAAACTGCAGTTAGCGACTTATTATGATAAAGATAAATCAACTCAATAAAGAATTCGAAAGCCGTGTGAGATTGGGTATAATGTCCGTTCTTATGGTAAACGACTGGGTTGACTTTTCTGAAATGAAAGGGCTTTTAGATATCACAGACGGCAATTTGGCGAGCCACAGCAATGCTTTGGAAAAAGCTGGATATATCGAAGTGAAAAAAGAATTCGTAGGCAAAAAGCCAAAAACGTCTTATCGTGTCACACAGAACGGGAGGCAGGCTTTCAACGAACATTTGGACGGTCTTGAAAAATTATTGGGAAGATAAAGCTATATTTTTTTGAAAATTAACTTTGAAATACAAAGTACTTTATATATTTAAAATTAAAAAAATGATGACACAGAAACAAAAAACAATCCTTATTTACGCTATACCAGCGGTTTTATTAGGCATTCCACTATTGGGGAATATATTCTCTGAGGAATTTGACTGGTCACCGGGAGATTTTATAATCGGTGCTGTTTTACTTTTTGGAACGGCTTTAATCATTGATTTGATTCAGCGGATCATCAAGAACAAAACTTACAAAATCCTGTTAAGTGGAGCCCTTCTGATAGTGCTGTTGCTTGTCTGGGCAGAATTGGCAGTAGGCATTTTCGGAACTCCTTTCGCCGGAAATTAATTGTAACTGAATCTAAAAGTAATGACTAGAAAGCATTTTCTCAAACGGCTTTTTCAGCTTTCAGCAGTGGGAGCATTTCCTTTTCTGTATTCGTGGCAGGTAGAACCTTTCTGGGTAGAATTTGTCCAAAGAAAGTTACCTGTAAAGAACCTGCCCAAATCCCTGGAAGGAAAAATCCTGATGCAGATATCAGATCTGCATGTCGGAGACCGTTTCGACTGGAATTTCCTGATCGAATCTTTTCAAAAAGCCCAAAAATTTAATCCGGATTTTGTCGTCTACACCGGAGATTTCGTAAACCATGGAACTGCAGAAGAACAGGAAGACCTAAAAAAAGTGATGAAGCAGGCGGTCTACGGAAAGCAGGCAACCTTCGGAATACTGGGAAACCATGACTACGGAAAGAATTGGGATGATATTATTTGCTCAGAAAATATCTGTCAAATTCTCCGGGATTTTGGAATCAATATGCTTAAAAACAGCAGCGAAGAAAGCCACGGACTGAATTTTATAGGATTTGAAGATCTGTGGTCTCCTAATTTCCATCCGGAGGAAGTAATGAATGATTATGATCCCTCAAAAGCCAATCTTATACTCTGTCATAACCCCGATGCCTGCGACAGAGATATATGGAACGGATATCAGGGCTGGATTCTAAGCGGACATACTCATGGAGGACAATGCAGGATTCCAGGTGTTATCACACCGGTACTTCCTGTTGAAAATAAGAAATATGTATCAGGAGAGATAGATCTTCAGGATGGAAGGATGTTGTACATCAACCGGGCCATTGGCCATTCTTTTCAGATAAGATTTATGGTGCGTCCGGAAATTACTGTTTTTACTTTAGCTCAAGCCTAAATACAATATCGATGAAAGATCATGAAATAATAAACATTGGAAAATACATTTTCGGATTATGCTTTCTGCTCGGAAATATTTGCCTTTTCGGTTACTTAATAACAAAACATGTGGACTTTGCTATAGGAGGTTATCTTCTCCTTATTTTCGGAACTGCTTTAAATCTTCTTGTCGCTCTGGGACTATTAGTTTATGGAATTATTTATACATCAAAGTCTGACACTTGTCATCAATCTATCGGTATAATGATGATCAATATCCCCATAGCCATACTCTATGCTGTAATAGGACTTAATATAATCTAATAATAAAATCTTATGAAAAAAGTACGTGTTCAATTTCTGCTTTTTGTCTATGATAAAACCCAGAAACTTTACAGAAAATATTTTAAAAAGAAAAAAAGACAATGGCAGTTCAATGAAGAACAGCTGCTGAAATTTCAGGAAGATTCTCTCGGAAGAAAACTGGGCGAATTCTATAAAAAGCATGGATTCTCTATGATTCCCAAAATGGAAAACCATGACGTACATCACCTGATCACCGGATGCGGAACCCAATTTGAAGACGAGATCGCCATGCAGTACCTTCTCCTTGGAAACGGTAAGCTCAATGCGCATCTCCTTGCAGCGGTTGTATTGGGAACATTTATTCTTCCGGAATACATGAAACTATATATGAAAGCATACAGAAAAGGGCAGAGCATGAGACCATTTTATCACTGGGATTTTGAAAGCCTGCTGTGGCAGGACTTCGACCATCTGAAGGATTATATCCAGCAGAAAGAAACACCCGTATTATATTAATGAACGGCTATGAAAAATAAATTCTCTAAGCCAGCCAGAAATATTTCCTAACCCTCGTTCATCTTAATATCCTGAAATCTTATTCTTTCTCATTGGCTTAAATTTTTAAACCATTCAATTCTTAAATATCAAATCTTTTCATCATGAAAACACATCATCATATATTTCTTACAGCCGCTTTGTTTGTCATTGTCTTTTACGATCAGGACATGGGGCTCAATCTCGGTATTCTGGGTATCGTTTACGCATTGCTGACCCTGTTCAAAACTCCGGAGAGAAACAGGACCAGAACTTTTCTGATACTTTTCGTTACAAGTATTCTGTCAAGTTTCGCTTTTGCATGGTTCAGAGACTTTCCGTCCCTGCTGGCGGTTGTAAGTTCCCTTCTGTTACTAGGCTATCGCTCAAAAAACAGGAAACTGAAAATACTTTTCCTCGTTCCTGTATTTATCATCAACAGCTTTACCTCACTTTTCCGGTTTTTCAGCTTTGACTCGTGGCTACCGAAAAAGAATATTTCCGGTGTATGGCAGAAAACCTTGGCGTTTATCCTTATTCCTCTATTGTTTATCTCTATATTTTTCGGGATATATTCTGTGGGAAGTGATCACTTTGCGGCTGTTTTCAGAGATTATGAACTGGATATAAATATATGGCAGGTACTGGCTCTTTCAGTTTTAGGCTTTTTTATTGCTTTCAATTACTGGAACTATACAGTAGAAAGATTGATATACAAAAAGAATTCCCTGCTGGATGATAACTTTCCGGATAATGATAAGGTGCAGAAATCAACATATTCCTTTCTCGATCTGGATGCAGAGAGAACCAGCGGTGTTATTTCCTTCTTTTGCCTGAATATTTTACTCATATTTTTTATTATCACATATAATTATGAGCAGTTTTATGAAATTTCAAAAACCCCGGTTCAGCTTTCAGAAGAAACCCATGAAAGGGTCAATGCTGTAATTATGTCGATCATTATGGCCGTATTGGTGATCATGTTCTATTTTAAATCTGGCTTTAATTTTGACCCTAAAGCTAAGCTGATGAAGCTTCTGGCCAGGATCTGGATCATTCTGAATGCCATTCTTGTGTTTTCCGCTGCTTTGAAAAACTATGAATATATTATCAGTTATGGATTGACTTACAAAAGATTGGGCGTATTTGCTTTTCTCCTGTTGGCACTCATCGGGCTAATCCTTACTTTCATTAAAATTCAGAAGAAAAAAAGAAATGCATTCCTCTTCAATACAATGATATGGTATTTTTATGGAACAATTTTAGCATGCAGTTATGTGAACTGGGGCGGAATTATTACTTCCCAGAATATGAAACGTAAAGATTTTGCAGTAAACTATCACTTTGAACAAATCAACTTCAGTGAAAGAGGGCTGTTAAAGTATGCGGAAGAAAAAAATGACCTGCAGCTTAAAAAGAAAATACTGGAAAAAGCTAAACAAGAAAAATCCAAACCTTTCCTTTCAAAGATCATTTACTTTGAAACATTAAAAGAGTAATTATTATGAAAAAATCCTTATTGTTAATTCCATTGATTATCATTTCATGTAAAAAAGAACCTGCTGTAACAGAAACCCCGGACAGGGACTCTGCTATAGTTACAGAAATGCCGGATTCTACGGATAAAGAAGATTCTGCTGCCCTTAGAAAGAAAGATTCAATCATTAACAATGCTCCTGTCACCAAAGAAGTACTGCGAAAAGGTGTAATGAGGAGCGAAAAAGAGGGGCAGATCATAAGAACGGCAGATGCATCTCAGCTCCCTTTCACATTGGGAGAAGAATTCACAAAAGACGGTCAGGAACTGGTTTTAAAACTGACCCATTATGACAAACCCAATATTAAAGCAAAAATTTCGACCCATGAAAAAGACTTTAATATCAGATTCAACCAGATCAGACTTCCAAACGGAGATTATGACGGGCCTTTCGGAAGAGAAATCACCTATGAAACCAAAGGCAAAGGTGAAGTATGGCTGATCATAGGCAAAAGTAATATGGCTTCCGGAAACACAAAAGGAGGTTTTAATGTAAGTGTTGAGTAAGATTGACCATTTTGGTATAATTTCTGCAAACTCAATATCAATACTAAAAAAGTTTAAAATTATGAAAAATATATTTTTAATGACAGCAGCAGTTTCAGCAGTAGTAGTAAGCTGTGGAACTGTACAGTCACTGGTTCAGAACACATTCCCTTATACAGCCAATGTTTTGGTTTCTACGGGAGTGCCTGCCGATAAAGAAGTCTCATCTACGGCTACAGCCACCAATGTGCAGACATGGTTTGGAGGAAATAATAATGCGAAGATTAAAGACGTAAGAATTTCTGATGCAAAAATTTCTGTGGTTTCTCCTTCAGGCGGAAACCTAAGCGCACTTAAAACTGTGAAAGTATATGTTTCTTCCAACGGAACAGGTGAAAAGCTTGTAGCATCACGTTCCAATATAACTACAGATTCTTCCAGCCTAAATCTGGATCTTAATGATACAGGATATCTGGATGAGGTGGTAAAAAGTACTGGCCTTACGGTAAGAACAGTATATGAGCTGAAAAACCAGACAAGCTCAGATATGACGCTTAAAATAGCACTTAATTTTAATAGCGTTCCTGCACAGTAGTTTTTTTGTACAAACAGATTAAAATAAAAGGCTTCTGAAAAGATAGCCTTTTATTTTTTTAATAGTTTTGCTGTATTTATTCTTAAAGCAAGAGTTATTCTGGTAGTTTTGTTAGCACTTCCATGATCTTTTCGGTGCCTTTTTGATTGATGAAGATATGCTCATGATAATAAGCGGAGATCATGATAAAATATTTGAGATGCAATTTGTATGAACATTTCAATATCCATTAAGTCAAATTCTTTACATTTTTAATATATCACAATATTTAGCTGATAGTATAATTGAGTGAATTTCTCAACCACTCTTCTTGGTCCTTCAGTGATATTTATGATGTAATCTGCTGTTTAGTTTTTCGTGATCGAATCCATGACAATTGTTACAGGTCCATCATTGATCAGGGAAACTTTCATATCTGCTCCGAAAATTCCGCTTTCTGTCTTCAATCCGGAATTGGCTATTTCTTCTTTGAAATAATCAAAAAGAGGAATTGCTTTATCCGGCTTTGCAGCTTTAATGAAAGAAGGGCGGTTGCCTTTTTTGTAATCTGCAATCAATGTAAACTGGCTGATACACAGGATTTCTCCCGAAATGTCCTTCACGGAAAGATTAAGTTTGTCATTTTCATCACCAAAAATCCTTAGATTTAAGATCTTCTGGACAAGCCAATCTGCATCCGCTTTTTCATCATTTTCGTCAATTCCAACCAAAAGCAATAAACCTTTGCCAATTGCTCCAACGATTTTCCCATCTATCTTTACATGCGCCTCAGAAACCCTTTGTATAACGATCTTCATTCCTAGTAATAAATGTTTAAAGTTTTGGTGGAAGGATCATAGTTGTAAGGATATGTTTTAGGAGGCAGGGAAGTTGCGGCTCCCGACTCCGGCTGGCCTGTTCTCAGTATCCAGCGGGTATTGTCTTTAGGACACAGGATGCTGATATCATCTTTAACTTCAAGGGTGGTATTCGCATCCGGACAAATATGAGGGGCATTCCGATCGTATGCTTTGAAAGTATCTCCTACCCGGACCAAGATCAGCCCTCTTGTTCCGGCCTGCTGTTCGTTCACATAAATCCAGCCACCATCATAGTTAAGATTGTTATAAGCGGGCAGATTCAGATTTAAGGTTACGTTAACAGGATTGTTCGGGAAACAGCTGATGGTATCTTCTCTGCTTCCACATGAGTTTATGGTTAAATTACTGAAAATCAGTAGTATTAAAATAGATAGGATTGAAAAAGTTTTTTTCATTTCAATTTAAATTTTTATATATTTGTAAAGTTAAACGATTATAACATGTAAAACATTGTCCGGCAAATGTCGGATTATTTTTTTATACCAAACCTAAATTTTGAAAATTATGGCAAGCTATGTAACAAAGGAGGGACAAGAGAAAATGAAAGCTGAGCTGGAACAGTTAGAAACTGTAGAAAGACCAAAAATTACCCAGCAAATCGCAGAAGCAAGAGATAAAGGGGATTTATCTGAAAATGCTGAATACGATGCAGCTAAAGAGGCTCAAGGAATGCTTGAAATGAGAATTTCCAAGCTGAAAGATATTATTGCAACTTCCAAGATCATAGATGAAAGTCAATTAGATACTTCAAAGGTTTCAATCCTTACTACAGTAAAGCTGAAAAACAATGCAACGAATCAGGAGCAGGTGTTTACATTGGTACCGGATAATGAAAGCGACCTTAAGACAGGAAGAATTTCTGTGAATACACCTATTGCAAAAGGGTTACTTGGAAAAGTGATAGGCGAAACGGCAGATATTACATTACCGAACGGAAACAAACTGTCTTTTGAAGTATTAGACATCACTCTATAATCTGAACAATACCCAGAATAAAATTCTAATTTCTAACATTTAACTTCTAAAAAATATGAGCAGTATATTCACAAAGATCATCAACGGTGAAATTCCCTCATACAAAATTGCTGAGGATGACAATTTTATAGCCTTCCTTGATGCAATGCCTTTGGTGAAAGGACATACACTGGTAATTCCTAAAAAAGAAGTTGACCTGATCTTTGATCTGGAAAGTGAAGAGTATAAAAATCTTTGGGGATTTGCCCAGCAGGTCGCCAAAAAAATCAAAAATGCAGTTCCCTGCGTAAGAGTGGGAGTAGCTGTAGTGGGACTTGAAGTTCCCCACGCACACATTCATCTTATTCCGTTAAACAAGATGGAAGATATGAACTTCAGAAATGAAAGATTGAAATTAACAGACGAAGAATACATAGAGATCCAACACTCTATTATTAATTCTTAAAAGCATAAAAATCGTAAAAAAGAAATTTTTTACGATTTTCTTTAACATATATTATATAGTATGAATTCAAACCAATGTTCATTCTGCGGCAGAAAAAGAAATGAAGTACAGATGCTTATTTCCGGGCAGAGTGGCTTTATCTGCGAAAACTGTATCGAACAGGCGCATGTTATTGTAAAAGACAGCGTTTCTAAGACAGGATCTTCTCCTGCAGCAAATATAGACGAACTCAAGAAACCGAAAGAGATCAAAGAATTCCTTAACCAATATGTAATTGGACAGGATCAGGCCAAAAAGCAGCTTTCGATCGCGGTATACAACCATTATAAAAGACTGCTTCACGCGCAGGACGAAAACAGAGAAGTAGAACTGGAGAAATCAAATATCATCATGATAGGCGAAACCGGTACAGGAAAAACACTTCTTGCAAAAACCATTGCAAGAGAGCTTAACGTTCCTTTCTGTATTGTAGATGCTACTATTCTTACAGAAGCCGGTTATGTAGGAGAGGATGTCGAAAGTATCCTTTCAAGACTTCTGATGGTTGCTGACTACGACGTGGAAAAAGCAGAAAGAGGAATTGTATTTATTGACGAAATTGATAAAATTGCAAGAAAATCAGACAATCCAAGCATTACGAGAGATGTTTCCGGAGAAGGGGTACAGCAGGGTCTACTGAAACTTCTGGAAGGAAGTATTGTTAACGTTCCGCCTCAGGGAGGAAGAAAACATCCAGACCAGAAATATATCCAGGTCAATACTCAGAACATTCTTTTTATTGCAGGAGGAGCTTTTGACGGAATAAAGGACATCATCGAAAGAAGAATGAACAAACAGGCTATAGGGTTCAGTTCTGAAAAAATAAATAAAACAGATGAAGAGGAATATGTATTAACAAATATTAATGCAGTTGATCTTCGTTCTTTCGGATTAATTCCCGAACTTCTAGGCAGATTTCCAATCATCACTTACCTGGATAAACTGAATAAAGAGACGATGGTAAGAATCATGAAAGAGCCAAAAAACTCTATCATTAATCAATTTGTAGAGCTCTTCAAAATGGATGGCACGAATTTAGTGTTTACAGACGGTGCTGTCGAAAGAATAGTAGAAGAGACTATCGAAAAAGGATTGGGAGCCAGAGGCTTAAGAGGAACAACTGAAAAGGTACTGGAAGACTATATGTTTTCAATAGGGGAAGAGAAAGAAATTATATTAACGGAGGATAATATTTTTGTTAATAAATAAAATATTTTTTTTTCTTTAAAAAAAAATCTTACCTTTGCGGGTGAAGATTGTATTAACACACAAATAATTTATACAATGAGAAAAAGTTTATTTGCTATAGGTCTTTTAGCAATTAGTTACTCTGTTCAGGCGCAGATACTATGTCATGTTGACACTAATGCTAATATGTATGTAAGCGAAGGTACCCTGGTTTATAGCGGTGGAGGTGTGCAGACAAGAGGTAATGGCCTTTTGGATGTACATGGAAACGTTATGGTCGTAGGTGTATCTGGAGATGCTTTTAAAACAATTAATGCTGCCGGTACAGATAAAACCGATGGCGGAAATATTATTTTAAGACTTAATACTCCCACCGCTACTGACGACGTGTCTACTTATGGACAGTTATATGTTGATGGTTTAAGCCAAACTGACATTACTGGAATCGTAAGTAAGGAATTCAGAACCAAAAAGAATGGTACTGGAAATTATTACCAACAAGTTGGTTTACCTTTCTTTGGTAAAACCATGAGTACTTTATCCACTGAATTGGGTAAAACATTTGGCACTGTAAGAAGAAGCCAAAATGAAATTTTAAAATGGAACAACACTGCAGCTATAGCTGATCACTATCCAAACTTATCCCTTACTACCAGTAACGGTTCTGCATACTACATGCTTGGATCTAACAATAACAATTTAGATGTAAGTAGTGCTATGCATACCCTTAACGGTAGACCTTATGCAACATTTGCCTCTGCTGCAACTCTTCAGAATGCAGGGAATGTTAATTTTGGCCCAGGTGGTACTGCTATCAATGGATATAATGAAAGGTACAATACTTACCTGCAGGATCAGTTTGAAACTTCAATAGCCCCTTGGACACTTACATATGGTAAAAATATTTACCAGTTTGGAAATCCTTTCTTAACTAACCTTGATTTATCAAGAATAGGATATTTAGAAAATAGTGGAACCTCAGACGGAAATAACATTTCCAATATTTGGGGAGTACGATATGATCCGGGAACTGTAGTTGTAGGCTCGCAAGGGAATGCTTATAGTACAGGAGCATTGATTCAAACTTATACTAATCCAGGTGGAGTTCCTGTTGGAGATGTTGGTATGATTATCAAACCAATGCAGACTTTTGTTCTGAAACTGAGAGATAATTCTTCCCAAACACTGGATTTTAATACTCTTAGAAGATTTAATTCAACTGTAAGAGCAGCTGCTACTGATTACAGTGTTACTGCTGCTAAAAACGGTGCAAAAAACATCGATGGTACGGTAAAACAGCTTGGAGTAATTGGTTTAGATGCTACAGGAAAAGAAGTTGCAAGAACTTATTATGTAGTTTCACCTAATTCTGTTACAGGTCACCAGACCTCTGTAGCAACTACAGTTCAGGCAACGGCAGGAAGTAACATTATTGGTACATTTGAAGAAGCTTTGACAGGTGGTTATGATACAAACTATACTGCACAATATTGGTTATACATTAATGAAGCCAATGAAAGCAACTTCCAAGGTAAGAATGTTAAACTTGTAAATTATGATACAGGGAAAGTAAAGTCTTACAAATTTGAAATAAGAGAAAACGGAGAGTTGGTTCCAGCCGGAACTCACGTGTTATCTGCAGGTATCGGCTTCTACTATAAAGCATCAAACGGTACTCTACAGCCTGCAAAACAAGACGGTATCGCACCTAATGCTGTTGCATCTTATGATTTATATTATGGTGAGCCAAGCAATGTGGTATTAGCCGCAAAAGAAACAGCTGCACCTTCAAGAACGATGGTGGTATACAATCCAGAAATTACCAACTACATTGTGAGATTTGATCCAAACTGGAAAAAAGCAGATATTGAAGTTTATGATATGAGCGGTAAACTGGTTATCTCTAAAAAAGCAGTTAATACATCTACGGATTTTGTAATTGAACTTAATGGAGCAATTAAAAATTCTTATGTTGTAAAAATTGTTTCTGATAAAGGAGAAACTGTTAACACTAAAATCTTAAAATAAATATTATGAAAACTATTAATAAACTAGTACTAGCTCTTTTCTTTTTTGGAACCCTATTGGTCAAGGCAGAAGATGAAATACCACCCCCACCAGGAGGAGGAGGTACCGGAGGTGTAGGACCTGGGGGAGCAGCATCCCCTATCGATATGTATGTTTATCTGCTGTCTATTGTTGCAGTTACATTTATTATATATTATACAAAAAAATTGAAGAGCCAAAAAGCCTAAAATTTTATTAAAATACCATTAAACTCTCTGATTAGTCAGAGAGTTTTTTTATTTTTACTTTATGAAAAAGATTTATATATTATCTGCAGTATTATCTGCATTTTCTCTGCAGGCCCAGTTTACTGTTACAGTTCAGACTCCTTCAGAATTTAAAGATCAAGATGCCATTCTATATACGCTAAACGGCTCAAAAGATATAATCGTTACCAAAGAACAGAACAAGAATAATATATGGACCTTCAAATATCCCAACCATTATATGGGAATGATGAAGGTGTATTTTCCGGCTTCAAATAATGCAGTAAATTTTATTTCGGAAAATAAAAATGTAAGTATTAAAATGGATGTTCAGAATAATAAGCTCAAAGATGTTATTTATCTTGATGAAGCTAATGATCTGATGAGTAAGCAACAGGAAAGTTCGCAGAAAAAAGAACTTATCCTTCCCGCATTGGCACAGATCAAAGAATATTATAAGGATAATACTGAGTTCGGAAAAGCATTAAAAAGTGAGATAGAAAAACTTGGTGGAATGAGTAACAGTATTGATCCAACGCAGCATCCATTTATTTCTTATTATAATACCAACTATAATAAATTTCTGTCTAACTCTACAGATCCGGC
Source organism: Chryseobacterium lathyri (assembly GCF_030812195.1). Classification (GTDB taxonomy): domain Bacteria; phylum Bacteroidota; class Bacteroidia; order Flavobacteriales; family Weeksellaceae; genus Chryseobacterium; species Chryseobacterium lathyri_A. Next base: position 31,001 of record NZ_JAUSSF010000002.1, on the reverse strand, counting down.
CAAAAAAATCAATCAGGACGATATTGTTAACTTCCTGGATAAATCCAATGATATGCTTGAATCCTCTTCGCTTTTAAGGCCTGTTTTGGTTTCATATCTTAATTCAGGAGGCAATACGAATGTTACTGGATCCGTAGATACGCTTTTAGAGCGTTTAAAAGTGGAAACTCCAAGGGGACAGACTGTTTTGTCGGAGCTGATTGATATTTTTGATGCATATGATATGGCAGAGTTCAAAACCAAATATCTTACGCTGGCAAAAAACCTTAAATGCACCATCACAGACAGGTTGGCAACAACTTTAAAATCCAATGCTAATGTTGAGATGGGGGCAGCATTTCCCAATATTAAATTCCAATCACCGGCCAATACATCTGCAAAATCACTGTATGATGTAAAGGCTGATAAGAAAATAATTGTTTTTTGGTCATCTACATGCTCTCATTGCGAAAGCGAGTTACCCCAGCTTCTTGCAAAATACAATGATTTAAAAGCAAAAAATATACAGATTATTGGGCTGTCTTTAGATACGGATAAAAATTCCTATACCCAGAAAATTGCTGCATTTCCTTGGATTAATGATTCTGAATTAAGAGGATGGAACAGCAGTTATGTGGATACCTATAATGTGCATGCAACTCCTACCTATTTTATTTTAGATGCTAACAATAAGATAATCAATAAACCAGACCATGTAGGTAATGTTTTGGAATATTTTAAGCTAAAATAATTTTGGTGGTAAACAAATATTTTCTATATTTGCACCACCAAAACGGCGAGGTAGCTCAGTTGGTTAGAGCGCAGGATTCATAACCCTGAGGTCACGGGTTCAATTCCCGTCTTCGCTACAATAAAAGGGAAAGTAATACACATTACTTTCCCTTTTTTATTTTGAATGAATTCACCATTATACTTTTTAAGATGAATTAAAATCTTTGTACTATAAGTTTTTAGTGATTTATTCTCCCAAATCAGTTCATATTAAGTTTTCCATTATTTAAATTTTATGTAGCTGTTAAGAGCTTAATCTGGAATAGACATAATTTATATAATGTCCTAAAAAAAGAAAACCGCAGCTATAAGCTGTGGTTTTCTTTATACTTAATAAGGTATTTAACTTTGATACCCCAATAGTTTTCTGATTTGATAGAAAAATCTTTCAATAAGCCTCAAATCTTGGGTTACAATCTCTGCATTACCTCTGAGTTCTTTATCAAATGTAAGGTTTCTATTATAACTTGTTTTTAATCCTTTAGGAAGAGTGATATCTACATAATAGTTTCCTTTATCATCAGGAATAAGCGAAATATTCTGTACCTTTCCTTCTACAATACCATATTCCTGGAAACGATAATTATCAAGTTTAATCAATACTTTTTGGCCTGTGATAACCTTGCCTGAGTTAACAGTAGGGACGGACATTCTTCCTACCAGCTTTTCTTTATTTGTAGGAAGTATGGAAAGGATGGGTTCTGCCACTTTTACGAATTGATTTTCCCCGAAAAACTGTTGAAAGCTGGCCATACCATCTGTGGAAGAGATAACAAGATAATTTTGTTCCCATTGCTTTAAAGATTTACGAAGCTGTTCAAAAAGCTGTAAAGTTTGTGAAGAGTATGTAATTTTGTCTTTTTCCGTATTAATGGCTGTACCACTTTTTGTTTTATTCAGATTGGAAATTCCCTCATCCATTTGCGAGATGGAAATATTAAGATTTTCAAGATTCTGCTGGGCCTGAAGATATTTAATTTTTTCATTTTCAAGTTCTACGGAAGCGATCACTCCCTGATTGAAAAGTTCCTGAGATCTCTGATAGCTTTTCTTTGATAATTCATATTTAGCTAATTCCAGGCTTTTCTGTTGTTTTAAAGTTGCAATTCTTCCTCTGTATTCTGAGATACTTTGGTTGGCTGCAATGTTTTCCGGTGCATAAGGCTGAAGCCTGGTGAAAAGTTCCTCGTCCTGAAAGGCCTTTGCAAAACTATTGTAATCACCCTGCAATTCGCCGAGTTTGAACCTGGATGTCTGCGCAATCGGAAAAGAGTTGAGCTCACTGGGAGCAATAGAATCCACAAGCTTTTTCAGTTCCAGAACATCTTTATAATTTGCTGTGGACTGCATCACCATTAATACATCATTTTTCTTAACTTCCTGATGATCCTTGATGAAGATCTTTTCAATTTTTGAGCTGGTTCTGGCTTCTATTTTTTCAGGCGGATTTTGTGATGTAACAATAACGGGGGCAGAAACAAATTCAGGATACTTGATGATATAGCTCATCACAAGGATAAGCAGGAGGATAATTAATATGATGCTGTTTCCCCAGCGTATCATCCAATGAGGGGGCTGGGTGAGAATGTCCTGAACACTTTCCGAACGAAGTTCAATATTGTCTAAGATGTCTTCTTTCATATTTCTAAGATAGAATTTTCCCTGTGATTTCAGAGAGAGTATTTTTAATTTCCTAATTCCAGCTGATTCTTCACCAGCCTGTAGTATTCGCCTTTTAAGGAGACCAACTCAGCATGATTGCCTTCCTCTACCACTTTACCTTTATCCAAAACTATAATTTTGTCGGCATGTTTTACTGTTGATAACCTATGGGCAATTACAATTGCTGTCTTACCTTTAAAGAACTGTTCCAGATTCTCCATGATCACTTTTTCATTATTGGCATCCAAAGCAGAGGTAGCTTCATCGAAAAAGATAAACTCCGGGGATTTATAAACGGCTCTGGCAATGAAAAGTCTTTGCTTCTGGCCACCGCTCACTCCTACACCTTCATTTCCAATCTTTGTATTATAGCTTAACGGAAGGCTTTCAATAAAATCTTTAATATTGGCAATTTCCACGGCACGTCTCAGTTTCTGTTTGTCAACATAATCTTCTCCCACCGCAATATTATTAGCGATAGTATCATTGAACACATATCCTTCCTGCATTACCACCCCGCAATGATCTCGCCAGAATCTTGGAGAGATATTTCTTAACTGAGTGTTTCCAAGTTTGATTTCGCCCGAATTAGGTTCGTAAAATTTCATCAAAAGCTTCAGAAGAGTGGTCTTTCCGCTTCCGCTGGCGCCTACAATAGCTGTGGTTTTTTGGTAGGGAATGGTAAGGCTGAGATCTTCAAATACAGGAACATCAGATCCAATGTACCTGAATGATATATTGCTGACATCAATGTCTTTCTGTGGAATCTCACCTGCATACTGTTCATTTTTGTCTTCTTCATCTTCTTTATCATGAATCTCACCTAATCTTTCCAAGGAGATCTTGGCATCCTGAGTCTGCTTGATAAAATCAATAAGCTGCAGCAAAGGACTGTTCAGCTGTCCAATAATATACTGTACCGAAAGCATCATCCCCAGGGTAAGATTACCACTCAGAACCAATTTGGCAGAAAGGAAACTTACCAGAATATCTTTCATCTGGTTGATAAAATTTCCTCCTACAGACTGCCATTGTTCCAGGGATAGAGATTTTATTCTGATTTTAAATAATTTTACCTGTAAGAATTCCCAGTCCCAACGCTTTTGCTTTTCTGCATTATGCATTTTAATTTCCTGCATACCGTTGATCAGCTCAATTACCTTACTCTGCTCCTGTGAAACCTGAGAGAATCTTTTGTAATCCAGCTCTTTTCTCTTATTAAGGAAGAAACTGATCCATCCAATATATAAAGCTGCTCCTACAAGATAAACAATAAAAAGTCTGTAATCATAGAACAACAGGACAATACTGAAGATAATCAGATTGACAAGTGAAAAGAGAGTATTCAACGAGGAGCTTGTCAAAAGTTGTTCTATTCTATGGTGATCGTTGATCCTCTGCATGATATCTCCCGTCATTCTCGTATCGAAAAAGCTTATCGGAAGCCTCATCAGCTTGATGAAGAAATCTGAAATAATCGAAATATTAATCCTTGCAGAAAGATGGAGGAGGATCCAGCTTCGGATTACCTCAATACCCATTCTTCCTAAGAACAACATAATCTGAGCAAGAAGAACAACATAAATGAAGTTAAGATCCTGGTTCTGTATCCCGACATCTACAATACTTTGGGTGAGAAACGGGAAAATAAGTGAAAGTAAACTTCCGGCTAAAAGACCTACAGCAAGCTGTATAACAAGCGACTTGTATTTAAGCAGATATTTCGAAAGGAAAGAAAAACTGGCTTTACTTTCCGCAGTGTCAAACTCTGTTTGAAAAAATGCGGGTGTTGTTTCAAGAATAAGGGCAATTCCTTCTTCTGTATTTTCGTTGGCATTTTCCCCGATCCATAATTTAATAAATTCTTCACGGGTATAGGTAATCAGTCCGTAACTCGGATCTGAAATATATACTTTATTATTTTTATCAATTTTATAGACAACAACGAAGTGGTTCTTATTCCAGTGGACAATACATGGGAACGGAACTTCTTCTGCCAAGGTATTAAAATCGATCTGGACTCCAAGGGAACGGAATCCTAAGTTTTCTGATGCATCGCTAAGCCCTAAAAGGCTGCTTCCTTCACGGGTGGTTTCAGAAAGTGTGCGGATCTGCTGCAAAGAGATACTTCTGCCGTAATATTTACTTACTATTCTAAGGCAGGTTGGTCCGCAGTCTTTAGCATCCGGCTGTTTATAAAAGGGAAATTTCTTCAAAATTTATACTCATTATAAAATGTCGCCACGTATGACGACATTTTTACTTTATTCATTGTTGTACTAATTAATCACTTGGCTAATAATAGCACCACTTATTGCATGCATCGATACAGATGAACATTTCCTGATCAGCTGCTGAGCACTGCCCCTGCGTTTTAAAAACACAGTAGCTGGCAGAGGATTGAATACGGGCACATTCCTCTGTGATACCTCCTCTAAGTATTCTCAAGTTTTCTCTTGAAAGTTTCTTTAGATTTTTCATAGTGTTATTAAGTTTTGTTTTTCTTACTCTTTAAAGCTTTTCAGAATCCGCTTTTATTTTTTCCTAAGATAGTGAATTTTTCAATTCCGGAGGATTTCTTATTGAAAGTCCTCGTCCTCCATTAATTCATCAACGAAAAACCAAATATCTTCACGGTCATATTTATCCGGAAACTGGTGCCCGTTAAGAATGAAAATAGGAGTAAAGTTCAGCCCGTTGCTGTTATTATCTTTAGTCATTTCAATAAATGGTGTCAGATCCTCCGTTGCAGAAGATCCGGACAAAGAAACGATTTTGTTTTCGTCCTTTGTTTCGAACCATTCTTCAACAGCTTTTAAAAATTCTTTCTGAGGTTTATTATGGTAAATATGTTTAAAAGATGAAAGTAATTTGGTGTATTTTTCATCAGCTCTTTCCGGAGAATAGTTGAAGCGAATCTGTACAGAAATGTCATCCGGGTATTTTTCAAGAAGTCCTTCCATGATCTTATGGCCATCTTTACAGAAGCCACAGTAGGGATTGGATACAATGGAAAGACGAAGTTTAGAGTCTTTATTTCCTAATACGAAAGTCTCAGTATCCTGGAATTCTATTTTTTCATTTTCTAAAAGCTGGCTTTTGAAAAGTTCATAGTTTCTTTTAAATCTAAGATTTTTAGCATTTGATTTCTGAAGACTTTCTTTTTGGGAAAGAATGTTGCTGAAATATAAAACAGCAGAGAAAACAAGAATCCACAGAACAACTGTTAATAAAAGGGCTCCTACACTCAATGGTATACTCTGGAAAAACAGAATGCTAAGGACTAATTGCCCGACAAGAATTGAAATAATAAGAAGGCAGACCCTGCAGAAAGCCTTTTCCACAAAAGCCTGGATGTATAATGAATAGGCAATGGCCAGTACAGAAACAAGTGTAAACCCTTTCACAATGTAAGCTGTTGCAGGTAAGAAAAGTCCCAATACAGCAAGTCCTGTAAAATAAATCAGGGAAAAATCAGAGAATTTTAAACCGAAAATACTTGTTTTATCCTGCTTAATGATCTTGTCACATGAGTTTGTAGCCTCTTTGGCAGAAGTATCTCCACAAATACTTCCGATTACTGTAGAAGTATTTCCAAATTTCTGGTTGAAAATCTCCAGCGAAATATAGACACCTGCGAGAGAAAGAACATTAAAAATAGCCTCGAATATTGTTTGGGTAAAAAAAGAGTAGCCCAGAATGATAGCAAAAACAGCATACAAAAGAGGTTTAAAATCAAACGCCGCCTTACTTTCTGCATTTTCAGTTTTTTCAAAAAGCAGGACGAAATCTGTTGATTTCTTATGAAGTTCTTCTTTATTAAGCGTTTTGGCTTTTTCAGAATAAACCGAATAACTAGCCCCTGATTTCTTTACCAAAGAAAAGGAGTTATCTACGATCGCGATAAACTCTTCCGGCAGCTCGTCCCAATATTCCTTATCAAGCTCATAAGCATCATTTTTTACGCCCATAAAGTTAAGTGTATCGCTAAAAGCCAATGCAGAAGGATAGTTTGGATGGGAATTAAACTGGAAAGAAAACTCCTGTTTATCAAGTTTTAGATAGTTAATTAGCTTGTCGAAAATCATAGTAATATTTTTAACTAAAATACGTAGATGTTTTAAAAAAACAAGTTTTTTTTCTTTTGTTAGTGATATACCATTGTTAAATACTTGATTTTGTGTAATTATTGTTATATTTTTTCTTTTATTTAAGGATAATTGAAAGAGATTTCGTAATTCAATCTAAGAATATTACAGCCACAGAGTCTTTCTTGGTATTTTGGTAAGCTTCTGAAAATTGGGAATAGTTTCTTCCCACACTAATCTATGATCTTCATTTTCGCATATTCAGATTTTACTTCTTTATTAGAGCATGATGAAATCCATAAGAGATTTACGAAGCTGCTTGATGTTTTATGATTTAAAGTCATCTTGTAATTTTGGCTTTGCAAAATACCAAAACTCAAAACAGGCAGAAAAAAAATCATTGATTAAAGTAAAATATTTTAACCTGAAGAAAGAAGAGGAAGAATAAATATTTTGATTAATTTTTAAACGGATTGCTATGAAATGGTAATTTTTATGGTATAAATTTTAAAGTAATAAAAATTACGGGATTCTTACGGTGAAGAATATTTTTTAGGGCTAGAATTACATGCCTTTTTTATTTGTTTTTGATCTGCTATTTGAAAATAACTCTAATTTTTTGATATTGAAAATTCGGGAATAATCCAATATTTTATTCTCAAACAATTGTTTAAATTAATGGATTTTTATTAGGCTAATTATTCTTTTTATATCAATTGCCTGCCTAAATGTAAGTTTTGTTAAAGTTCTAATTTTCAATGTTAAACTCAAAAAAACTTAAAAAATCATAAAGTTTTCTTAAAGTTTTAAAAAACAATATAAATGTTTTTGTATTTATAAAATATGTTGTACTTTTACATCGCCTTGAATGAGGGAACAAGTCAAGGTAATAAATTTTTTTTCATCATTTGTGTTTTTAGAATCGTATCGCCTGATACGATTCTTTTTTTTGTTTACTACTTTTCGTAGTTCAAAAGGAGATCGATAAAGTAAGAATAAGTAACCGCACCTTCCTGCTGGTTGCTTTTCAAGAACAGGTTATTCGTAAACCCAAAGAAATCATCCAACCAGCCCTGATGCCTGAAAATAAAACTTCTTTCATACCTCCGGTCTCTTTTCATGGCTGGGGAATATTGATTAAGGACTGATTTTACAAATTCAGGATCTTCTTCAACAATAAATCTTAAAAGACTTTTTAACGTAAAATATTCAGTGCTGTATCTCAGATCAGTATTTTCAGAATTTATCCCAATCAGATATCCTATAAAATTGGCTTCCTGCTCTCTGGCAAAACCAAGCTGGTGAGAACTTTCATGCGCAGATGTGAACGGGATAGATGTGTGGGGAAGCTCTGCATTATACTGGGCCTCTGCCGTAAAAGGATTGTAATAACCCAGTATGCCGGTGAAATTCATTACGCTTTTAAAAAGACTGGGCTTAAAAGCATTAATCTTTGGAACACTTTTATCTGAAATATATTTCGGTAGCTGTGTCTGCTGATGTAAAATTTCTGTTTGAATGGAGGTGAGATCTGTAATAATGAATACTCCGTTTTTATCTTCCTGCACAGATTGGCGGGTAGCTTTGCATTTTTCCAGATAGTATAAGGCCAATGTCTTTGCTTTGCTGATTTCAGGCTCTTTCTGACTGGAAAGTTTCTTGATAACAGGAGTCTGAAAATACAGCATTCCCCAAAAGATCTGGTAGATGAAATAAAAGATATTAATCATGGCCAGAAGCTTCAAAATAGACCTGTTTCTGCTTTTCTTTTTAAAACACAAAATAAAACAGTACAAAAAGAAAACTCCCCCAATAATATAGATAAGATCCCCGAGAGAAAAGGGAATCCAGCTAAAAAGTATTTGATGTGCCTTTTTCTGAAATTCAAAAAAACGTTCAAAGAAATAGATCATTGTTCCGGACTTTGAGAAGCCATAGAACAAAAGAAATTGGGCAAGTAAAACACCTGCCCAAAATCTCTTTTTATATATTATTTTTGTTGTATTAGTGACCACTGCCTTTAGAGATTTTATCCAGATCAATACCCTGGGATTTTAAGATCCCCGTTACCCGGATTGCATAGAATGCAAGATAAGCAAAACATGCAACACCTACGATATAGCTGAACTGGATATCGGTTTTATCTGCAATATATCCCTGAATAAAGCTTACAATACCGCCACCCATGATCATCATGATCAGGTAGCCGGAACCTTGGTTGGTGTGCTTTCCAAGGCCATTGATCGCAAGAGCAAAAATACAAGGCCATAGGGTAGAGCAGAATAATCCTACACTGGTAAAAGCATATACGGACACCATTCCTGTTGTAAACATCCCTATCAGTAAGGCGGCTATACCTGCTACAGAGAAGATCAAAAGCATTCTTGCCGGATTTCCTTTGCTTATAATGTCACAGATGATCATTACAATGATAACAGCACCATACACGTAAAATGGAGAAAGGTCATGCTTTGCAATTGCATTCACTAATAAGAATACACCAAATGCAAGATAAGGGGCAAGGAATCTTAGGATCTTTTTGAAGCCGGCGCTCAGGTCAAATGCCTCTACAGCACCTGTCCAACGTCCAATCATTAATGAAGCCCAGTATAATGAAATATAGGGTGCTACATCTTTGGTTTCGAAACCTAAACTTTTTTCCATATAGGCAGGAAGATTACTTGCTGTAGAAACTTCTACTCCTACATATACAAAGATTGCGATCATACCCATCACCAGCTGAGGGTATTGGAAGGCTGATGTTTTGTGATCTCCCGGAATAACATCGTCAGTATCCTCTATAATGGTAGGAGTGATTGCCGGAAGAGAGGAGAATTTAAGCATGATTGCCACCAGCACGAATGCAACTCCCAGCAGAAGATAAGGAATTTTTACACTTTCAATACTTGCTTCCGTGTTGGCCGCAGAAGCTGCACCAAAAATAGCAAATGATACAATAAGCGGTCCGATGGTTGTTCCCAGGTTATTAATTCCTCCTGCCATTGTCAGTCTCTGTGATCCTGTTTCGGTGGGGCCCACTTCAATAGCGAGAGGATTGGCAACAATCTGCTGTAATGAGAAACCTAATCCCACAATGAACAGACCGGAGATCATTAACGGAAACGATGCCAGATTAGCGGCCGGATAAAATAGTAAAGTTCCTGAGGCAGAAATAAGAAGCCCCAAGATCAGGCCATTTTTGTAACCTATTTTATTAATAAGATCCTGTTTCAAACCTTTTGAAACAGCCATATAAATTAAAGAACCCACGGTGTAAGCCACATAAAAGCAGATCTGTACGAGCATACTTTCAGTTTGGGTCAATTTAAAGGCTTTTTGGAAAACTGGTATGAGAATGTCATTACTTGCTGCAACAAATCCCCAGAAAAAAAACACAGTAACCAAGGGAATAAACTGTCCCCAATTGGTTTGTTTAGAATAATTTGACATGTTTGTTAAAAATTTCGCAAACAAATATAACTATTTCTTTTAAATAGAATGTTCCAGCAATGTTTTTTTTATCTCATTATAAGCTTCTGCTTTCAGATCTCTCGGAGAATCTGATGGTTCCATGATTCCGTTGAAATATATTTTTACCTTTCCCGGATAGCCTTTTGCGCTGTCGAAAGGGAAAATTTCCTTCAATCCTACAAAAGTATACACTGCAATGGGGGAGTGATGTTTGGAAGATAAAGTGAATGCTCCATCTTTAAATTCATCAAGAATAATAGAAGTATCGTCCGGAACACCGCCTTCCGGGAATATGGCAATGCTGTTTCCTTCTTCCATCTTTTCTGCACATCTTCTGTATACATCTGCACGGCTTCTTGGGCTGCCTCTGTCAACCATCACGCATATCCTTTTATATATGGTACCGAAGATCGGGATCTTTACCAGTTCTTTTTTGCCCACAAAACAGATTGGATGATGAGGCATCAGGATGCAGGTAAGCATAATGTCCATAATGGATGTATGGTTCGAAATAAAAACGTACTGTTTACTTTTGTCTTTTTTCTGATCAGAAAGATTGGTAAGATCATATCTCAAACCCATGCCGTAGAACATTCCGAAACACCAGATACGGATGAATTTGTAAGCATATTTGTAATGCTTTTTATTAAAGGATAGAATATAGACAGGGATTCCCAATGTGACTGTTAAAACAAACGCCAGTAGCAGCAGCCAGAATCTCCATAGATAATTTAAAATTTTTGTCACTGCTTAACCGTTAAAAATTACTTTCTTTTTCACCGAATAATTAAGAATAGAAACCAGGAGGATCGCTGCAATCTTACTGATCATTTCAGGACTTAAGGTATAAAAAATTAAATTGATATTATCCTTAAATATAAAGCTGTAAAAGATCTGGAAAAAGCCTAAGCTCAATAAAGTTGAAATGAAGGAGACGCCCATAAAGTATGCAAACTCTTTTCTTTTAGAATGCTTTCCCCTTTCAAAGACAAACCAGATACTTAGGAAATAGTTGCTGATGATCCCACAGCTTGTAGAGAAAATATTACTTAAAGGATAATGAATGCCATGAAAATTGGTTTCTCTGGCGAAAACATGCGGAAGGTAAGTGCTGAATGCTTTGAAGCTTCCAATCTCTACAATGGCACTGAGCCCCCCAGCAATAATGAAGAACAAAACCTGTTTCTGGCGTATTAGTAAGTCTCTCATTCAATAGATATGAGGTGCAAATTTATAACTATATGTCAATAATGTAAGAATAAAAGATTATTTTAAAATAAAATAATTATTTAATTAATTGAATTTCAATGACATGTGTGGTTTTCTAGACAATGTTGTACTAGATAATTGTAAAAACTAAATTTCCGGCTTTCATTAGTTGTAATTATTAATAATGAATGGGAAAATTATTTTTTAATGTAAAAACAATAACAACATTGATAGCTAAAGGAATTTGAAAGTTTGAGCCGGATAATATTGTGATAAGCATATGTTAAACAATGAAAAAAGTTGTTAAATTATTTTTTTGAACCAAAATAATTTCTAAATTTAGTATTCAGAATGATGCAATTATAACCTGATAATAAATTCATTTTCAACTCCTTGTGTTGATGGTTTTTTCTATCTTGTAATGTGTGCTATAACACATACTACCATAATTTTTACGACCCAAATTATAATAATATTTGTATGAAAAGTCAAAACAAATACAGAAAATTCCAGCTTCAGCAAAAAAATATTGAAGCTCTTGAGAGAGAAAATTCCCGCTTCAAAAGAGTGTATTCAGAATATGAAAATATGGCAGACGAATTGTGGAACCTTGAAAACTCTACCAATGAACCCGTGCCTGATGATTTCATTAATGCCATCATGCTTCAGAGTTCCTATCTGGAAGATGAAATTGAAGATTGGCTCATCAAGTTCAATAACCAAAAAGCTGATATAAAACATTAGAAGCTTCCAGTCTGTTTTTAAACGCTATTTGAAGATAAATTCATAATTTAGCATCCTTAAACTAAAATGTAAAATATGGTTGCTATTGTTGATAGTGGGTCTACCAAGTCAGATTGGGTCATACTGGATGATTTCAAAAAAGTGTTTTTAAAAACAGAAACCATCGGCTTTAATCCCAATTTTATCAATAGAGAACTTATTGTTCCTGAAATAGAAAAGAACAGCAGCCTTATATTAGTAAAAAATTCCATAACGAAAATTTTCTTCTATGGCTCAGGTTGCGGTGTGAAAAAAAACTGCGAAACTATTGAAGAAGAGCTTAAAAAGATATTCACCAAAGCCGAAATCGTTGTAAAAGAAGATCTTATGGCTGCAGCTTATGCCGCATACAGCGGAAAGCCGGCTGTGGTATGTATTTTAGGTACAGGGTCAAATTCCTGCTATTTCGATGGTCAAAATCTTAAAATAGAACTCCCTTCACTGGGTTTTCTTATGGGAGACGAAGGAAGCGGAAGTGCTATCGGAAAACAGCTTGTACGCAGATACTTTATGAAAAAACTGCCTGCAGATCTTCATACAGAATTCGAGCAGAATTACGGACTGAAGATAGAAGATGCTCTGAAAAATATGTATCACAGCCCGAGACCTAATGCCTGGCTGGCAGATTTCAACAAATTTGTAATCGATAGAAAGGATCATCCTTACTTTAAAAATATGGTGTACGAAGAAATGAAAAATTTCTTTGAATACCAGGTAATTCCATACCAGGAATCAAAAGAAGCCGAGATCAATTTCATCGGCTCTATTGCTTATTATTACGAAACTATTCTCCGCTCTGTTGCGGCAGAACTTCATTTAAATGTGGGGCACGTTGTCCAGAAACCTATCGAAAGTTTAGTAGACTACCATATTAAGTATATACTTTAATAAAAAACAAAATTCTATGTCAAGTAAAAACAACCGCGACGAAAAGAACTTTAATCAGGCCGCGTTAGATTATCATAAAGCCGAACCTAAAGGAAAGATCGAAGTTATTCCTTCGAAGCCTCACTCTTCTCAGAGAGATTTATCATTGGCATATTCACCGGGAGTGGCAGTTCCTTGTATGGAGATCCATGACAAACCGGAAACTGTGTACGACTACACAGGTAAAGGAAACCTGGTAGCTGTAATTTCCAACGGAACGGCTGTATTAGGACTTGGAGATATTGGAGCAGAAGCTTCAAAACCGGTAATGGAAGGAAAAGGACTTTTGTTCAAGATCTTTGCAGATATCAACGTTTTTGATATTGAAATTGATGAAAAGGATCCGGAAAAATTCATTCAGATTGTCAAAGGAATTGCTCCTACATTCGGAGGAATCAACCTTGAAGATATTAAAGCTCCTGAAGCATTCTATATCGAGCAAAAATTGAAAGAAGAGCTGGATATTCCTTTAATGCACGATGATCAGCATGGTACAGCAATTATTTCAGCTGCTGCATTGATCAATTCTCTTCAGATCGCTAACAAAAATATCGGAGAAGTGAGAATGGTGGTAAACGGAGCCGGAGCGGCAGCCATTGCATGTACCAACTTATATATTTCTCTAGGTCTTAAAAGAGAAAATGTTTTAATGTGCGACAGCAAAGGGGTTATCAATCATAAAAGAGAGAACCTTACGCCTGAAAAAATTGACTTTGTTGCTCACACAGATATCGAAACCCTTGAAGATGCTGTAAAAGGTTCAGATGTTTTCATCGGTCTTTCAAAAGGAAATGTAATGACTCCTGAAATGCTTTCCAGCATGAATGAGAATCCTATCGTTTTTGCGTTGGCAAACCCGGATCCGGAAATTGCTTACGATCTTGCGCTTGAAACCCGTAAAGATGTGATCATGGCGACAGGTAGAAGTGATTATCCTAACCAGGTGAACAATGTATTGGGATTCCCGTATATTTTCCGTGGTGCTTTGGACGTTCAGGCGAAAGGAATTAATGAGGAAATGAAGCTGGCAGCCGTACACGCTATCGCAGATCTTGCAAAAGAACCTGTACCTGAAGCTGTAATATTAGCCTATAATGTTCAGAATCTGCAGTTTGGAAGAGAATACTTTATTCCAAAACCATTTGATAACAGATTAATTACCAAAGTATCCAGTGCGGTAGCAAAAGCAGCTATTGAAAGCGGAATTGCCCGAAAAACCATCGAAGACTTCGAAGAATACGAAAACCAGCTGCTGGACAGAATGGGAAGAGACGAGAAGCTGGTAAGAATGATGCAGAGCCGTGCAAAATCCAATCCGAAAAGAATCACTTTAGGAAATGCTGAAGAATATAATGTATTGAAAGCTGCGCAGATTCTTTATGAAGAAGGAATTGCTTTCCCGAGTCTGTTAGGAGATAAAAAATACATCAAAGAGCAAATGGAACGTTTCGGAATCACACTGGATATCCCGATTATAGATCCAAGCGATGATGATCAGAAAGAAAACAGGAAAAAATACAGAGAAACCCTTTGGAAACTTCGTCAGAGAAAAGGAATGAACGAGTACAAAGCAAAGAGATATGTACGTCAGAGAGATTATTTTGGTCCGTTAATGCTGAGACACGGAGATACAGACGGTCTTATCATAGGCTTCTCTAAAAACTATACTTCAGTGCTTCGCCCTGTTTTAGAAGTTATAGAAAAAGATAAAGGAGTGGATAAAATAGCGGCAATGATGATGATCCTTTCAGAAAAGAAACCTATTTTCTTCGCTGATACCTCCATCAATCAGAATCCTACTGCAGAGGATCTGGTAAATATTGCTAAAATGGCAGAAATCACAGTTAAATCTTTTGCGATAGAGCCTAGAATTGCAATGCTTGGTTTCGAAAACTTTGCAGCAATTTCTGATACTTCCAAAAAAGTAGCGAAAGCAGTAAGCATTCTTCATGAGAAATACCCTAAAATGGTTGTTGATGGTGAGATCCAGCCGGATTTTGCAATGAACGCGGATCATTTAAGCGATTATCCCTTCTCAAAATTAGAAACAACACCTGCCAATACCTTTGTTTTCCCGAATCTTGAAAGTGCTAATCTTTCTTACAAGATCATAAGAGGAATGAAAGTAGCCCAGGTGATCGGGCCAATCTTGATGGGACTGAAGCAACCGGTACATGTTTTACAGATGCGTTCCAGTGTGGATGAGATTGTAAACTTAGCTACTGTGGCGGTTCTTGATGCGCAGAGAAGAGAGAAGAAATAAACAGTCATCTGTTATATAATAGAAAAGGCCGTTTTTACAACTGTAAAAACGGCCTTTTCTATACTTGTTCTTTGAGCTTCTTTCCGGTGGTAGTTTTTTTAATGATAAATTGGTTTGGTTATCTTACTTCAGACTGAGGCTGAGATTAACTTGCTTCAGAATTTTTCAATTTATTATTCTCCTCTATGAGATCTCTGTTTTCCTGCTCTAATTTTTCGATATATTTTTTTTGGGTCTCCAGAATGAAAGTGGGAATATTAGCGTAGTCCATATGATCTGAAGAAGAATTTCCGGATTGAAAGGATGGTTTCACTTCATGATCTCTGAGATCTCCAGATGAAACTCCAAGTGCCTTGGCTAGCTTTTCCCATTCATCAATATAAATTTTCACTTCTCCTCTTTCTTTGCGTGAATAATTTGAAGCATCTGTGCCTAATATTTTTCCCATCTGCGCCTGAGAGAAACCCAGTTGTTTTCTCAGTTTTTTTAATCTTTCGTGTGTCTTCATTCTTAATGTTTTATACAAATTTGCAGATTTTATGAATTATTTACAAGGAATTTGCATGAAAAATGCATATTATTTCTTTATTGAGTGATTTGTTTGTTTGTATATTGTACCTGTCAATAGTGACAAAAAATAAACTAAATTTTAACTTATGAAAAAATTAGAAAACCTAAGAGGAAAAAAATTGGGTAACATGAAAAGCATTCTTGCCGGGCAAAAAGGATTAGAATCAGGTATTGGTCTTACAGGTCCATGTGGTGGAACTGGTACAGACAGTGATCCACACGTATTGGAAACGCTTACACTGATCAAAGGTGGAGGTGGTACTAATGACGGATGTGACTAGTCACCTGATTTTTAAGGAAAAATTTAAAGACTCTTTATACTATAAAGAGTCTTCCTTTATCTATTAATCTAAAAAAAATATGATTCTGATTTTATCAACCCCAAATGATGATGATACTAATATCGTAATGGAGCATCTGACGATGCTTGGGGAAAAATTTATAAGAATAAATGATCTGGATTTATTCAATGGAAATACAAAAATGTACTATGAACTGTCACCGGAACCCAAACTCTTTGTAGAAAATATTTTTTTTGGAAGGATAAATTTGTCAGATATACAATGTGTGTGGTACAGGAAATTTGGTTTTTTTGATAAATTTAAAAAAAAATTCAGAGGCGAAACGAATGTGGAGATGCTGGAGTATCTGAAATTGGAATATACCACAACATTAGATCTTTTTTTTGATTTTCTGAAAGACAAAAAATGGCTTAATAATTATTTAAAAGTTAAAAATTTAAGTAAAATAAGCACCCTTATCGCTTCTCAAAAAATAGGATTAAAAATTCCCCAAACCCATATCACTAACCATACGGATTCACTAAACCCGAATGAATCCTATATCACCAAATCCATAAAAGACGGGACCGTAATTGACGTAGGAGAAAAGACTTTCTTTTTTCTGACCAAAGAAGTTAATCCTAAGACCATGGCTCGCTATGATCATTTCTTCCCAAGCTTATTTCAGGAGAAAATTAACAAAGAATATGAGCTCCGGATTTTTCATTTAAATGGAAAAAACTATCCAATGGCCATTTTTTCCCAAAGAGACAGACAGACGGGAGTTGATTACAGGCATTACAATTACAGTAAGCCGAACAGGATGATTCCTTATACTTTGCCGGAAGAAATTGATGAAAAAATATGCCGCCTGATGAAAGATCTTGGCCTGGATACAGGATCACTGGATATCATAAAAGGAACAGACGGAGAATATTATTTTTTGGAAGTAAACCCCTCAGGCCAGTTCAGAATGACCGCGCTGCCATGTAATTATAACCTTCATTATGAAGTGGCATGTACTTTAAAAAAAATGAATACATGAAAAAAACATTAATACAAGAAATTGGATACGAGAAAAAGAAAGAGTTGCTTCCTGTAATTTTTTCTCATACAGAACCTATGGATATCAAAAAAATAAAAAGAGACCGTCCGTACAGAATGGTTGACACTACTATTCATCAGTCAGAAATTTATTGTTTAAGAATATATAAAGATGGAATTAACATATCTACAGAATAATAAAGAAAAATATATCCATGTATTTTCATGTTGTGTCCCTGTTAAAGGCCATGAAAGAGGTGCTATCTATGACCTTCAGAGAGAGGAAATTGAACTGGTTCCCAATACAATGATCGATTTTTTAGATTATATAAAGAATAAAAAATTAAGCGTTGTCCTGGAAGAGTTTGAATCCGATAAGATAGCTAAACAATATCTGATTTTTTTGGAAAAGAACGAATTTGTCTTTTATTCAAACACTGTTTTCTTTCCGGAACTTGAGGAAAAAAGCATTAATGAAGATACTTCAACGATACAGTTTATGACCATTATGCTGTCCGATTTCATCAGTGAACACCTGGATACGATCATCAGAAACATCACTGCGCTGGGAGTGAAAAGACTGCATTTTCATATCAATGATCAGAATTGCATGGAAAAAATACATCATATTCTGGATATTCTGGAACTTTCAAGAGTAACGAATGTTTCGTTTTCAATTCCCCATCAGAAAATTAATAAAAAACTATACAGCAACAATCGGTTAAAGACCTTATATTTATTCAATGCTCCTAAAGAAAAAATAGAAAGCAATAATGAAGTGACTACAATTTCTATAAAAATAGATGATGCCGGAATGTTTCTGCCTAAATTTAGTATCAACACGGTAGCTATAAATTCTTCAGCATACAATATTGCAAGAAATTATAACCTGTCATTATACAAAACAGTATTTGTTGATGAACTTGGGAGAATTAAATTTAATATAAACGATCTGCTGAACCACGGAAATATTACAGATTCACTTGAAGAAATAAAAAACAAAACGGTCCAGGAGCTTTCCGGAATCTGGAATATTAAAAAAGAGGAGATTGCCCCGTGCAATATTTGTGAATTCAGATTGTGCTGTACAGCAGTTTATATTCCTTTTAAAACAGATCACGGGTATGCTGTAAACTGTAATTATAATCCTTTTCAGGCAGAATTAAACTAGATAGAAAATGAATAAAAAAACATTGTTAGGATTGATTTTTTTAAGCTTTATGATGCTGAGCTGTAAGAACTATTATTTTCTGAAACATACGCCGGCAGTTAATAATGAAGAAAGGAATCCTGTCTATGATCTGAAATTCGCCAAAGAAAATATGCAGTTTACGGCTTTTGCCGATTATCAGGTGAATATTATTAATAAAAAGTATGTTTTCTTTACAACAAAAGATGTTAACCAGACTCTTAAAGCGAATTTCAGTAAACCTTACACTGAGCAGTTCATGTTTATGTATACTAAAATGAGCATCTATAACAATTTGCTTGGTTTCTACTACGAAGGGGCATCATTGGAAGAGGTGAAGCAGGCCTATGGTAGAAATCCGGATGCTGATATGGGAAATGGAGTTTTATATGCCTATGATTTGGGAAAATTTCATGTTGTGGATATTTACAGAAAAACTGGCAATGGTGTGATAAGGTTTATTAATCTCAACAATCCCGATGAAAAAGATCCCCCAAATAAAAAATTCCACCTTGAAGTTCGAAATCTCTTTTTTGGATTGAACAGTCAGTTATGGGAGAAAAACGCGGACAGCTTTTAAGAATCTGTAAAAGAAATCTATATGGTTGAAAGCATAGCCAACATTCTGAAATATCTTCAGAGGAAAAATATTCACCTGGACAGAAAAGAATTTTCATTCCAGATCAATTCCCATCCTGCATTTCCGAGTCTGCTTTCCATAGTGAGCACACTTAACATTAACTATGTCTGTAACTTCGCAGTAGAAATAGATAACTCCGAAATAGATGAACTTCCGGATGATTTCATGACCTTCATAACAGTTGAGGGCAACAAACAGGAACTTGCTTTTGTTGAGAAAACGAATAAAGATTTTTTGATCAATGGCAAATATAAAGTGAGTGAAAAAGAGTTTCTTTCAAGCTGGAATAATATTGTTGTTTTGATTGATGAACACCAGTCAGTACTTAAAAAAAAGGCAGGTGGGAGATATAAATTTTTGCTAGCCGGGATTTTTGTGCTGGCTGTACTGATTTATACTTATTTTCAAATCAGTTTACATTCATTTATTTTCCTATTTTTATCCTTGTGCGGTTTTTTACTGGCGGTTGTGTCATTAAGAAAAGTATTTGGCATCGAAAGTCCGGTGGTAGATAAAGTCTGCTCCGGAACGTATACAGACTGCTCACTTTCGGAAGATAACACAACAGGTTTTGTATCACACTTCGGAAACTTTAGTCTGGTTTATTTTTTATCGAACATCGTAAGTCTTCTGTTCCTTTGTAATAGTGGGAGCGAAGATGTTTTTTTTACCATCCAGAAAACATTGCTCATCATTATTCTTCCTGTCATAGGATATTCTCTTTTTTATCAGCTGTTCAAAATCAGAAAAGTATGCCCTTTATGCATTGGAATCATCATTATTTTGCTTTTACAAACCTCTATTTTACTGATGTGATATGAATTTGGACCCTTTTATTCCTCTCGTTTTATATGGTAGTTTCTACCTGGTTATTTTAATTTTATGGTGGCAGATCAGGAATTATTTAAAGCAAAAGGAAAAACTTAAAACCCAGCTTATAAGAAAAAATAGAACGGCCCGGAACCACGAGGTCTTTATTAATACCTTAAACGCACAAGGGAAAATAGAATTGCCAGAGCCGGTAATAACCCTGGGAAACAGGGAAAGTGATTTGGAACTGACCATTTTCACCAGCCTTTACTGTGAAATGTGTCAGGACATCTGTGAAACGGTGAACAAAATTATTTTTGCTTATGAAGAAGAAATAAAAATAAATATCTTTTTCAAAAAACAGCCCGTGGAAGATAAAAACCGTTTTTTGTATATATTGCACAGGGTTTTTCTGCTCCACGGAACAAAAGAGTTTTTAAAAGCGCTGAATTTTTGGTTTGAAAATAAAAACCTTGAACCGTGGGCAATTACTGGAGAATATAATATGGACGAACACCATACGGCATTCACATCCTCTAATGAATGGTTTATCCAAAACAATATTATAGCTACCCCTTCAGTTTTTATAAAAGGGCATATCTTTCCCCATGAATTTGAGAAAGAAGATTTATATTACCACATAGAAGGGATTATTGAAAATAAAGAATAAAATGATGCGCTGTAAAATATTGATAACAACTGTACTTTTCCTTGTCATTCAAAATATATATTCTCAGGATATGAGAATAAATTATGACATGATTTATAAAGAAGATTCCCTGAGTACAGAAGTTGCTACCAAGAAAATGGTTCTGCTTGTTCAAAACGGAGAATCAAAGTTTTATCCCGAAAAACAATATGAGGTGGATTCTCTCAGAGCTTCTGGGTTTAAGGGATTTGCCGTAGGAGATCATGACTTTTATGTCATAAAAAACAAACAGAATACCGGCTCAAAATACTACTTTCTGCTTCGGGACGTTTACAGAATCACTGAGCCTGTAAAACTGAACTGGAAAATAGAAAAAGAAACTGCTGAACAATATGGCTACACTTGCCAGAAAGCCACTGTAGACTACAAAGGTAGAAAATGGGAGGCATGGTTCACTCAGGAGATACCCATTCAGGAAGGTCCATATATTTTTAAAGGCCTGCCAGGTTTGATCGTATATATGAAAGATGCTACAGGTTCCTATGAATTTTCTTTTACAGCCCTTAAAAAAAGTTTTTATAAAATGGAACTGGAGAATATCACTCCAAAGCCTCTTGACATTTCTGTAGCTAACCTCAAAAAGATTTTTATAGACTACTATAATGATCCGTACAGAGAAATGAAATCAGGAAATGTAAAAGCAAAATTTAAGGATGAGAAAGGGAATGATGTTCAGCCGGATTTTAGAGAAATGACTAAAAAGCTGCAATCTTCACTTAAAAAAAATAATAATCCTATAGAATTATCAGATAAGATTACATATCCTTAACGATTCAAAGGCATTCGTATATGAAATAAAAATATTAATTAGTTTAAATTGCTATATTTGGGAGTTTTAAAAATTAATAATGATATTTTCCTTACAAGGCAGTGTTCAAGAACTTACGCCCACTTACGCAGTGATCAACGTACAAGGAGTTGGTTACTATGTAGGTATCAGTTTGATGACCTCCCAGGCTCTGGCCCTGAATAAGCCGGCATTCTTATTTATTCAGCAGATCATACGGGAAGATGCTCATCTTCTCTTTGGATTTAACACTCGTTCAGAAAAAGAAATGTTCAATCTGTTAATAAGTGTTAACGGAGTAGGTGCTGTTTCTGCCCTTATACTTCTTTCTACTTTAAGCCTTGAAGAGATCGCTTCAGCCATTCTCTCCAAGAACAGCGTGCTGATTCAAAAAGCAAAAGGAATAGGTACTAAAACTGCAGAAAGAATTATCGTAGATTTAAAGGATAAAGTCCAAAAATTCAGCATTGCAGACGAAAATATTTCTTCTTTTGTGGATAATAAAGTTAAGGAAGAATCGTTATCTGCATTAGAAGTTTTAGGGATTCCGAAACGAATGAGCGAGAAGATCGCGGACAGGATGATGAAGCAGAATCCGGAGATCTCGGTAGAAGAACTGATAAAACATATTTTAAAAAACATTTAACATTTGGTGGCGAATAATAAGCATCTGAAAATATTTTTGTTCCTGTCGTTCCTGTGTATGTCAGTAAGTGCCTTGGCACAACAGGTACGTGATACTGCGATCATAAAGAAAGATTATCAACTGGCCGATCCTACAAGGTATGAGGCCTTTTATGACATAAAAACAGGTATGTATTATGTATATCCTAAAATTGGAAATACATTTACAGGCCCTCCTACAGCGATGTCTCCCGAAGAGTATAAAGAATTTATGCTCGCAACTCAGTCAAAAGCATACTACAAGGAAAAATCCGATAAGTACAGCCTCCTTTACAGAAGAGATAGAACTGATGCCCGTAAGAAAGGGCTCATTCCATCTTTGATGATCAACAACAGGCTGTTTGAAACTATTTTTGGGAGTAATAAGATAGAGATCATTCCTTCAGGATACGCCTCTTTGGACTTTGCTGGGCTATACCAAAAAATAGATAATCCACTGATCCTGCCACAGAACAGGACCAGTTTTACCTTTGATATAGACCAGAGGATACAGCTGGGCTTATTGGGTAAAGTAGGCGAAAATCTCCAGTTGAAAGCCAATTATGATACCCAGAGTGGTTTTGCATTCGAAAACAGGATGAATCTTGTATGGCAGGCAAAAGGAAACTGGAAAGATCTTCAGACCAAAGGTCTTGGTGAAGTAGATAAACCCAGTGCAGGAGGAGAAGATAAAATCATTAAGAGAGTAGAATTCGGTAATGTTAATATGCCGCTTTCTACCAGTCTTATCCGTGGTTCACAGTCATTATTCGGGGTAAAAACAGAATTCCAGTTAGGAAAAACCTATGGAACAGTAGTTCTTTCCCAACAACAGGGGGAAGCCCGGAATATTGTAGTACAGGGTGGTGGCGTTATGAATAACTTTAAAGTTAATGCTATTGACTACGAAGAGAATCAACACTTCTTTCTGGGACATTATTTCCTGGATCGTTATGATAATGCACTGGCCAATTATCCGCAGATCAATTCCACAGTAAACATTACCAGATTGGAAGTCTGGGTACTTGACCAGGGGAACAGTAACCTGGCATATCAGAAAAGTATTATCGGGATCAGAGATTTGGGAGAAGGTGTTTCAGGACTGCCGGACAACTCTCAGAATGGATTATACCCATCTATTAATGCGGCAATAGGACCAAGAGAAGCCGGTAAAAATTATGCGACCACCTTTCAAGGACAGATGTTCCCGGGAAGTGCACAGCCTTATGATAATGGAGAACAATTTATTTTTAATACAAAAGCAAGAAGGCTGAATGCCAATGAATATACATTGCAGCCTCAATTAGGATATATTTCACTGAACCAGAAGCTGAATGATAATCAGCTTTTGGCCGTTTCCTATTCCTTTACAGATGGTACTAATAAAGTCTATAAAGTAGGGGAATTCTCAGAAGAAAGTCCGGTATTGGTAACCAAAGTTCTTAGGGTAAATAACAAAGTGAATACAGAATCTCCGATGTGGGACCTGATGATGAAAAACATCTACTCTTTAGATGCAGGACAGGTAGCACAGGATGGTTTTATTCTTAATGTTTTCTACAGAGATCAAAAAACGGGTGGTAAAGTAAACTATCTTCCGGGTACATCTGTTCAGGATAAAAATTTATTGCAATTATTTAATTGGGATCGTTTGAATATGAACGGAGATATTCAAGCCAGCAATGGTGTGCTAGGAGATGGTATTTTTGACTACGTAAATGGGATTACGATTAGGTCAGAGACAGGAAAAATAATTTTCACTAAAGTTCAGCCATTTGGAGACTATATGCAAAGTTTAGTTGGGAATGACCCTCAATATGTACTTCATGATCTTTATGATAAGCAAAAAATAACCCCTTCAAATGTACCACAGAGATATACCATAGAAGGACGATACAAAGGAACACAGGGGCAGGGGATTTCTCTTGGCGCTGTAAACGTTCCGCAGGGATCCGTAAAAGTTTCTGCAAATGGTGTTCAGCTGACAGAAGGGGTGGACTACACTGTGGATTATATGCTCGGAACAGTAACGATCATCAATGAAAATGTTAAACAGTCCGGACAGGCTATCAATATCTCATTAGAAAACCAGCTTACCTTTAATACCCAAAGAAAAAGGTTCTTGGGATTAAACCTTGAAAGAAGATTCAATGAGAACTTTATAATAGGGGGAACAGTTGTCAATTATTCCGAATCTCCGCTTACCCAAAAAGTAAACTACGGACAGGAGGCTGTTAATAATACCATGGCCGGGATCAATATGATGTACAACAATCAGGTTCCTTTCCTTACAAGGCTTACAGATAAGATCCCATTTGTAAATACAGAAGCTCCGTCAAACCTGAACTTTAAAATGGAAGGGGCTTACCTTCTTCCTGGATTAAATAAAGGAACGAATGACCAATCTTATGTAGACGATTTCGAACAGACAACTTCTAAAATATCCTTAAAAGAACCGGCGGCCTGGAGCTTAGCTTCAAGACCAGAGAAAAACCTGGCGGCACCATTTAACGGAGCCCCTAGTGATGATGCCGTTACAAGCGGTTACGGAAGAGGACTTTTATCATGGTATAATATTGACCCGAGATTCTGGGGAGTAGGAGGAAGAGCACCGGCAGGAATTACAGCACAGTCTGTTTCCAACCATGCATCCAGAAGAGTTCAGTATTCCGAAATTTATAACAACAGAGATTTTGTTGCGGGTGAACAGACGTTCACCAATACTTTAGATATTTCTTACTATCCTCAGGAAAAAGGTCCGTACAATGTCAATCCAGGCTCCGAAACAGCGGCTTCCAGATGGGCAGGGATCATGAGACCCATTAGTGTTTCCAATTTCGTTAATTCAAATATAGAATATGTTGAATTCTGGATGATGGACCCTTATGCGGATGGAACTGTCTTAGGCGATAGGGCGAGACTTTTACTTCAGTTAGGAAACGTTTCCGAAGATATCCTGAAAGACGGTAAAATGCAGTATGAAAATGGTCTGCCAACTCCGGGAGCACCTTCTACTACCACAACTTCCAATTGGGGAGTACAGCCGAAGCAGCCACCAATTCTTTATGCATTTTCAAGCGAAGGTGATGATAGAAGAGCTCAGGATTTAGGATATGATGGGTTAAACTCAGACCAGGAATCTATGAGGTTTGGAAATACATTTGTTAACCCGGTTACCAACTTAGTTGACCCTGCTGTGGATGATTTCGTATTCTTCATGTCGGATAAATTTACAGGCAATCAGGCAGCATCTCTTGTTCAGAGATATAAATATTTCAGGAATCCTGAAGGAAACTCCCAGGCTAATTCATTGGAAGTGGCTTCACAGACTCCGGATGCAGAAGATATCAACAAAGATTATAACCTTGACCAGACGGAAAGCTATAATGAATATGTTGTAAAACTGGATAAACCAAGTCTTGCCTTAGGACAGAACAATATCGTAGATGTAAAAACGGTGAAGGCTACCTTCCAGAACGGACAGTCTTCTGATGTGAAATGGTACCTGTTCAGAATTCCTGTTTCGAAATATGCGGAAACTGAAGCAGAAGGAGAGCGAAGCGCATCAGTACTGAACAATGTAAGATTTGCGAGATTAATGCTTGCCGGTTTCGAACAGACTTCCACTTTAAGATTCGGAACAATGGATCTTGTAAGATCGGACTGGAGAAGATATCCGAATCAAATTGCCAGTCCTACAGTATCTTCACAACAGGAAGGTGTAGGTATAGCACAAAATAATAACTTCGAAGTTGGAAGTGTAAATATTGAAGAGAATGCCCTGAACCAACCTCCTTATGTATTGCCTCCGGGAATTGACAGACAGGTGTTGAGCGGGAATGCAGGAGCACAGAGACAGAATGAAGCTTCACTTTACATGAAGATAGACGGTCTTGCCGGAGAAGCAAGAGGAGTTTTCAAAAACACCACTCTGGATATGAGAAGATATAAAAAGCTAAAACTTTTTGTACATGCTCAGGACCCGACAGACAGATATCAGGGTATTGATTCTGAATCCAAATTCTTTATCCGTTTCGGAAGCGATGCTACTGATAACTATTATGAATATGAATCTCAAATGTTGCTTACACCTAGGACAGCAACTACCCCTTTTGAAATCTGGCCTGTTGAAAACAATGTTGATTTGGAGATCCAGAATTTTGTAGATGCCAAAATCCGAAGAGATAAGAATTCATCCAATATTGTAGACAGAATCATGGACCCTAACTTTGGAGATGAATCAAAAAGAATTTATATCAAGGGACGCCCGAGTTTAGGAAATATAACCACCATTATGATTGGGGTAAGAAATACAAGTCGTTCAAACTCTATTACCAGAATTCTTTGGGTAAATGAGATTCGTCTTTCCGAAATTGAAAATGATGGAGGATATGCAGGTAACGCAAGTCTGAACTTTAACCTTGGAGATTTTGCTACTGTAAATACGAGTGCATCTTATACATCTGTAGGTTTCGGTAATATAGATTCAAAGCCGGCAGAAAGAAATCAGTCTACACAGTCTGCATTCAGTATTAATACTGCTGTAAACGTAGATAAATTCCTTCCTGAAAAAAGCGGGATGAAAATTCCTTTAAACTATTCCTACTCACAGACTATCGAGGATCCGAAGTATAACCCTCTTGATACCGATGTGGAATTCAGCAAGGCTGCCAACAAGGAGCAGCTTAAAAAAGTAGCAAGAACTTACACACAGCAAAGAAGTATTGGTGTTGTCAATATGCATAAGGAAAGGATGAATCCAAACAAGAAGCCTAAATTCTACGATATTGAAAACATTTCCGTAACTGCAGTTTATAATGACGATTATTACAGAGATATTTATACTTCAAGAAACTACAGACAGTATCTGAGAGGTTACGTTGATTACAACTATACCTTCAAACCGTGGGTAATTAAGCCTTTCAACAAAATGATCAGCGATACGGCAAAATCCACAAAATATCTGAGATGGATCAAAGAATTCAATTTCAATCCAATTCCTACAAGATTATCTTTCAGAACGGAAGTAGACAGAAATTATAATGAACTTGAATTTAGAAATGTAGAGGCGATCTTAAGCGGGAATACAGGTGACAGTTTTGCCGCGATTAAAAACAGAAACTTCTTCTTCGGGTGGCAGTACGGTTTAGGATTCAACTTTACAAAATCATTAAAACTAGAGATCAATTCTGCAACAAGAACCCTTAATGATAATGTAGATGTGAATGGAATGAGTGATAAATCCATCTTTGGAAATGTATTCAGAGCAGGTAGGCCGGTATTGTACAATCACAGAGTACAGGTTAATTACAAACTGCCGTTCCAGTATCTCCCGTATTTGGATTTTATTGATGCAGAACTTGGGTATGGGCTTACCTACAACTGGAATGCAAGATCTACCGCTCTCCTTTCAAGCCCGGAAGGAAGTTTAGGTTCCGTAGGTCAGAATACAAATGTGATCCAGGCTACGGCTACTGCAGATATTCCTAAGTTCTTTGGGCAGTTTAAGTATTTTAAGAATATCTCTGCAAAACTGCAGAAGCGTAAACAAGAAATTGACTCATTGAATAATGTGTATACACAGCAATGGGACAAGAAAAGATACAGATATAAGAGCTATAAATTCAAAAATAAACTGACAATACTGCAGAGCGCAGCTTTTGCACTTACATCGTTCAAACAGTTAGATATTAATTACTCTGAAAATAACGGAACGGTACTTCCAGGTTTACTTTCTGCACCAAACATGTATGGATATGGCCAAACATTGGGAGGTCCTACGATTGGATTCCTTTTCGGATCACAGGCTGATATCAGAAGAACTGTGCTGGAAAACGGGTGGATAAGTGATTCACCTTATATGACCGATCCTTATGTGAAGATGTCAACAAAAGAATTAAGGGCCAATTTACAGATCGTTCCGATTAACGAGTTCAGGATTGATCTTAGTGCACTGCATAACTACAACAGAAACTTCTCTCAGTCTGGATTTAATAACCGGAATAACCTTGGAACAGCAAACCATGATTATGCATTTGCCAATGATCAGGTAACCTATTCCAACTCTGTGGTACTTCTGAAAACATCATTCAAAGAAACCCAGGCCGTTTACCAGGCGATCAGGGAAAATGCGATGATACTTTCCCAGCAGATGGGGTTAGGAGAAGTACTGAATAGTGATGGCTTTGCAGATCATTATAGCATTGCCAATGCCTATGTATTGATTCCTGCATTCAGGGCGGCAGTCGAAGGAAAATCCGTTAAGCAGATGGGAAATGCTAAAAAAGCCGGGCTTCCGATTCCAAACTGGAAGATCACCTATTCTGGTTTAAGAAACATTCCGATCATTAATGGTCAGTTCTCTAAATTTGACATCCTGCACGGATATACAGCAACGTATACAGCAACTGGTATCCAGTCAAGTATTGATTACTTTAACAGGCTTTCCGGTGGAAATGCATTCGATGTCAATAATGATTACATCAATCCGTTTACATTCTCGCAGGTTGGCTATGTGGAATCTTTCTCTCCGCTTATCGGTATAGATGTTACTATGAGAAACAATATGCAGTTTGGACTTCAGTATAACAGAAACCGGATGATGCTATTAGGATTGGTAAACCATACCCTTACCGAAGATTCCAATACGGAATATGTAGTAAGACTTGGGTATATCGTTAAAAATTTCAGACTTGGTATGGCCAATACAAGAGGATCCAGAGGAAAAGGAAGTGACCTGAACATCAGAGGAGATATTTCACTGAGAGACAGCAAAACTTCCATCATGAATATCCTATTGAATGATTCACAGATCACCGGAGGACAGAAACTCATGAATATAAAACTTTCAGCAGATTATAACGTTTCTGAAAATCTGAACCTGAGAGTATTCTATGAGCAGATGACTTCCAAATACAAAATATCAACGGCATTCCCGCTGTCTACCATTAGAGCTGGTCTGTCTGCAACATTTACATTTGGAGACTCAGGTGGCGGGTTCTAAGAAAAAAATCAACACATAATTACTAAAATAAAAATCCCTTTCTGTAAAAGAAGGGGATTTTAGTTTTAATTCACGTTTTTTGGAATAGCTTGGTTTTTATGGTATATTTACAATCAAATAGTTTTGTATGAAAAAAATAATATTGTTTTTTGGTTTTTTTGTATTTGGAGAAATGTTTTCACAAGATATTGCATTTAACAAACTCTACGGTAATGGTGATCCTAATAATTATTACCTAAGTCATTATCCGGTGGCAGGTTCTGACGGTTTAGCTATATATTGGCATGGTGGGATAAGACTTAGTACATCTTTAGCGGTAGGGTTACAGATATTAAATAATGGAAATGTGGGTATAGGAACGGTAGATCCTCAAGCTAAGTTTGACGTGAATTTTGGTGGGGAACCAAAAACTATTAAGTTTTTAGAAACTACAAATAATGTAAATACAATGAATTCTATGCTTCGTTTTACTTGGTATAATGATACTGCTGATGTAGGCATTGTTAGAAGTGGTAGCTATCCTATAGAAGCACTGGCAATAAGATTTAACCAAAATGAAGTAGCCAGATTTACTCCGAATGGTAATGCTCTTCTGCAAGGAAAATTTGAAGCAAAAGAAGTAAAAGTAACCCTAACGCCAACAGCTGATTTTGTTTTTGATGAAGATTATAAGCTGCCAGAATTAGATGAGGTAGAAAAGCATATTAAAGAAAAAAAACACCTTCCTGAAATTGCATCAGCAGCACAGATGGAAAAAGAAGGAGTGAATATTGGTGAGTTTCAGATTAAACTTCTTCAGAAAATCGAAGAGCTTACCCTCTATACCATTGAACAAAATAAACAGCTTAAAAAACTTCAGGATAATAACGATAAGCTCATGAAAGAAATGGACGAGCTAAAAGGAATAAAAAAATAATAATTATACCATACTCAATCGCTGCTTCGGTAGCGATTTTTTATTTTGACTCCAAAATTTGATCAAGATATTCATTACCCCTTTGAAGCTTTTATTATTTTGAATACATTTGTACAAAATAAAAATTAAAATGAATACACCATCAGAATTAAAGTACACTAAAGATCACGAATGGATCAAGATTGAAGGCAATGTTGCTACAATTGGTATTACAGACTTCGCACAGGGAGAGTTGGGCGATATTGTATACGTAGATGTAGATACTGTAGATGATGATCTTGAAGGAACAGCTGTTTTCGGAAGTGTAGAAGCAGTAAAAACTGTTTCAGATTTATTCCTGCCTATTGCCGGAAAAGTTATTGAATTTAATTCAGAGTTGGAAGATCAGCCTGAGCTGTTAAATACAGACCCTTATGGAAACGGATGGATCATTAAATTAGAAATTGCTGATGGTGCAGATCATTCAGAACTGCTTACTGCAGAAGAATACCAGGCAATCATTGGATAAGGTTTCAAAAATATTTAGTAAGATTTTGCCCATTTATTGGGCATTTCTTACTTATATGCTCCTCAAACCGGGTGAAGAGAATAACGAATACTGGTTTATGTTCAACGGTATCGATAAAGCTTTACATGTGAGCATATTTGCAATGCTGGGCTTCTGCTTCATTGCTGCATTTCCCAAAATTAAATTCTCCTATTTCTTTCAGATCATCCTTATATATGCCTTCCTTACTGAAATCCTTCAGGAAGAAATGGGTTTGGGCAGATCCATGGAATCTCTGGATATTGTTGCAGATACTGTAGGATGCCTGATTGGATACTCTATATATAAGATATTAATCAAACGTTTTTTCTAAATTATTCTTTAATACCCTTCTCGAACGACCATTGTTGATAACTATGCTATAGGCATAATGTATTAACAATCAAAACAGTATATTGATATTTATCCCCACTGTAAACGGATTATGAATTTTATGTTAAATAGGTTTGTTTTTAGGGATAATAAGTTGTTATCTTTGCCCCACTGAAAACGAGAGTATAACAGTAGCGCAGAAGAGCTTTTGGATAAGCATAACTATTTAAAATGAGCTTACCGGATATAGAAGAAAATGCTTAACAATATTTTAGAAATAAAAGTTGCGGGGTTTGATTTTTTTTGTATCTTTGCAGTCCGGTTAAACGGAGCGCAGGAGTAAGTAAAGATTGAGT